>NZ_BAAHYD010000002.1:0-4114651 GCF_054657735.1 Dysgonomonas termitidis
CGTCAAGGCGCCGGAAGAGCGGAAGCTTTTCTTCCATTACGACCACGGCTCGAGAGGGCAGAAAGTGGTGATAGAACTGCTGAAAAACTTTAAGGGAGCCGTCCAAAGCGACGCATACGCCGCCTACGGGATATATGAGAACAAGAAGGATGTCTTGTTGCTGGGCTGCTGGGACCATGCCCGCAGACGATTTGAGCAAGCCCTCAAAAATGACCCCGCCCGGTCATCCTTTGCCATGGATCAAATACAGTTGCTTTACCGGTTGGAGAGGCAGTTCAGGGAAACCTGTCATGTTCCCGATCAAATTGCTGTGGAGCGTAAGGCCAAAGCCTATCCCATCCTCAAGGCTTTCGAGCGCTGGCTGCTGGATGAGTATCCGAAGGTATTGCCGCAGTCCCTCATTGGAAAGGCAATCGCTTATACCTACAATATTTATCCCCGCCTGGTGCGCTATGTCATCGACGGAAGATATCAGATATCCAATATCGGTGCCGAGAATGGCCTTAGAGGCCTGGCCGTAGGCAGGAAAAACTATATGTTCTGCGGCAGCCATCAGGCTGCTTACCATGCCGCTATCATTTACTCCCTGCTGGGTACATGCAGGCTGCATGGCGTGAATCCCGAAGCCTGGCTTACGGATGTCCTGAACCGGTTACCTGATACCAAAACGGAAGACCTGCATCTGTTGCTGCCCGGAGCCTGGCTGCCGACGGGCCAACATTAATATAAATCCCTCAAGGGCGGCGATGTTCGCCGTCTGCCACACGAATAAAGTAGAGCCGGACGGTCATGTGACCGGACGGCTCTGTCTATTTTGTATGGATAAGCCCGAGGCTGCTGGCACCTGGATCTATGGACGCAATTCCCCGAACTATTACGTCTGATGAGAGTATTTTCTTTTTGATCTCCAGATAGAGCGGCCTGAGCAGTTCGCAGACCGGCTTAAACCAGCCGTCGAGCGTATTCTTCGATAGTTTTACTCCTAAGTGCTCAAGTTGCCTGACCTGACGGTAGAAGGGAACATGGTATTCATATTTCTGGAGGAGTACCTCCGCCAGCATGGAGGCTCCGGGCATCCCTTTGTATATGGGCATTAACGGTAGAGGAGCGGTCACAACCGTTTTTTCTCCCCTTTCCTCCGCATCCCTGCTGTCCTTGAGCGCGTAAGTGGGCCGTACGGTATCCTTCACATAAAGGTATCCCGGCTTCATTTCCAACGTCCGCGTATGTTCTTCCCCTATCTTGACGTAGTCGTCCAGGTCGATGCCTTCCGGATTGATGATTACGGTGACTACCGGAAGGTCATCCATAACGATCCGGTTCCTGCGTGTTGTTACGGCGGCTTGGGGTCTTGGAACCAGTATCTGCTCTTCCGCTTTTTTACGGGCTTCCTCGATTTCCGCTTCGATCTGCATCAAGCCTCCGTCTTCAAAAGGGAGCATGGGATCACCGTTTATGGGCTTACACTTCTCACTCATCTTGCCGAAGACCTTTTTCTTAAGCCACGCCAATGAAGCGTTTAGTTCGGATATCGTATTTCTGAGTTCCTCGATAGTTTGTGACTGCTGGCGGATAATTTCCATCAGCCCGGCAAGCTGTTCATCGGCGGTTAATATGGGTGGCCGTGCTGCATTATCCGGTGTCATTCCTACCTTTTTCATGTTTGAAAGATAATAAAAATCAGTAGGATATGCAAGGGCTCGGTGACTTATTTTCAGTTGTTTGCCAATGTTTTTTAAGGTCGGTGAGCCGCCTCTGCCTACCTTGACGCGGGTCCTCGTTGATGCCCTGTACCATGACTACCAAATCATTCCATGTCATGGGATAAGACTTGGTTTCCGGGTTGTATGCAGGCAATTTGAAGGTACCTTCTTCGAGCAACTTCTCGTACAGGACGAGACCGCCGCATTCGGCATGGAGTAATTTTATCTTTGTTTTGCGTTTGTTGCAGAAGATGTATACATCCCCGTTCCTTACGTCACCGCCCATCTTTTCCCGGATAAGGCCGCTCAGGCTGAACATACCTTTGCGCATGTCGGTACTGCCCGGGCACAGGAAGTAGCGCATCGAATCGTTCAGGCAGAACATGAGCCGCAAAGTTTGGTGATCAGGCTCAAGGCAGCTTTGCATCCGTTTGGCCCTTTGAACTTCATCTTTATTCCGTTGGGAAGTTCCAGCGATATCTCCGAGTCATCGCTTCCTTTGGTACATTGCTTCTCCGGTTTGCCGGGAAGTGGAGCCGGCCCGGGATGGATCGGGGATAAGATACCGTTATCAATGGATATCGGAGCAAAACCGGCCATGCCGCGGCAGCCCGGCGTTGCCTCGAGTTCTTCATCTGTTATCCGGAAACGGAGCCTCCAGTCGTAGAACTGTGAACGGTTATAACCCTCGTTCCGGCAAAAATCCGTTACTGTTAAGCTACTTTGCCGCTGCCGTAGTAAAATAACGGCGAATTCTTCCCTTGTCATGTATTTTGCCATAACTTCTTTTTGACGCAAAAATACTGCCAAACAAATTGTCATACAATATGTATATGAGCGGTCGCTTACTTTGTATGTAACATCGTAAGTATTCGGTGAACCCTGTCAAGTAGCGTAATAAAAGGTTTCTACCTTTGCAAAAAAAAGAGTTATATGCAAAGTAAGAAATGGACGCTGTCGCAGTTTGAAACGATTTATGCGCGTTATCAGGAAAGCGGCTTAACGCCGAAAGCCTTTTGTTCGAATGAAGGGATACTGACGGACCGGTTCTACGAATGGCGGAAGAAGCTGTTAACAAAAAACGGTGATTTTATCCCGGTCAGGATAAATGACAGGGGACAATTACGGTTACCCGGACGTGATAATCCCCCGCACTGCTCCTGCGATCCGGTACCCAACCAGAGTACTTGCGAGATAGCCTATCCCAATGGGGTCACCGTCCGGCTTAACGGGCCTGTTTCCCCGGAAATGCTGCGCACGCTTATCCTGTTAAACCGTAAGCGACCGCTCAACCACGTTAGTTTAGTGAGCAATATAGCAAAGCATCAATCCGGTATATACCGTAGGGTTCTCTCCCATTGGTTTATACCGGAATAAGTCCATGTGATACATATTTTGCTCTGAATATGGGATCATGATACGATGTTACATACAAAGATGAATATTTTTGACACATTTGACAGGGTTCACCGAATACTTACGTTTGGATATGCCTCTTATTTTATTTGCTGATTTAGTGAGGGATTCGTCTTTCTGAAGTAAGGCTTCCTGTAAGGAAGCGATGGTTCCTTCTATGGATTTGATCGTCGCAGACAGCGTTTCTATCTGGGTTAATAACTGCTTGTTGAATACATTGGCTGCTTCCAATTGTGCCGTCAATATAGCTTCCATCCTGTTTCTTACCATGCCTTAAAGGTACGAAAAAATATGGATATAAGCAAGCCTTAATTCGTTTTATTTAATTGATTATTAAATAGTTAAACGGATAAAAAGCGTGTCCTGTAGCGTTTGCGGAAGCGAACGCTATCTAGGGAGACCCCCGACATGATGAAGCTGAAAGTTTCCCAGGAAAGCTCATAATAGCCTGTAGCCGGATCAATTTTAGGTAGTTCAAAACTGCCCCGTTCAAGGCGCTTGTGGTACAACAGGAAACCGTCGGTATCCCATTTTAATATCTTTACGTTTTGCCGGTTCTGACCAAAGAATATATAGGTATCACCGTTCATTGGTGAGAGCGGGGATTCGGCCTTGATCAGATTGAACAATGCATCAATCCCTTTATTCATACGCACAGGGTGTTGGCACATAAAGTACCTTACATTATCGTTAAGGCCAAACATAGCGTGCTACTTTTCAGGGTGATACAATGAAAGTAATGAGATCAGGCTTTCCGCTGTACATTCCTGCAAAGTCAGATTGACATTATTTGGAAAGGTTATGCTGACACCTATGAGTACACGGTCTGTCATAACAGGATGACTTTGTGGCCTGAACTGGATAAAAGTTTGTTGATCATCATTGGTGATATCCTCGCCTCTCGCCGCCGCCTGAAGCTGCCTCATAAAGATTCCACGACGTTGAGCCCAATCTAAGATTTTTACATATTTAATGTTATTATCCCGGCAATAAGATTTGAATGATAAATACGAATCTTTCTTCAAACATTCTTTATAACCTTCTATAGCTCGCATCTGTAATGATGATTTACTCCTTTCTGAGGAATTCGTTTCCATGATCTTTTATTTGCAAATGTACAGGGCTACGGCATGCGCGTCAAGACGTCTTCGCGGAGACACTTACCGATGTTACATACAAAGATGAATATTTTTGACACATTTGACAGGGTTCACCGAATACTTACGGTCTCCCAGTTCGTAATGGAAGAAGTGCATCCTGTCCAGCACACTGCGGGCTACCCACAGGTATTCCTTTTCCGCCTTATGCTTGTCCTTACTGATGACCGGCAGGACGGTCTCGTCCGCCTGTATGTACCCCGACGAGAGGACAATTTCCCGCACCCTGCCGTACAACGGGCGCAGGGCTTCCCCCAGCCGGCTGAAGCATCCGTTGACCGTGCTTTCGCTCAGGATAACACCCAGGTCTTTCAACTGGCGCAACTGCCGGTGGAACGGTATATGGTAGGTATATTTTTGGATCAGGAGCTCGGCTGCCAGTGTGGAGCCGAACATGCATTTGTAGAGCGGTAAAAGCGGCAACGGAGCTATAACCACTGTTTTCTCACCTTCCCGCGGCAGTTCCAGCTTGTCTTTAAGCGCATACCTGGGACGTATGCGGTCCTTGACATAAAGCTTGCCCGGCTCGAACTCCAGTGTCTTTGTGTGTTCCTCGCCTATGCGCACATACCGGTTCCTGTCCAGGTTTTCCGGCTCGATGATAACTTCCACCACAGGAAGGCCTTCCATCACATCTGTTCGAGGTTTAACGGCTTTTTCTTTGTGGGCAGTGCGGATATTTCAGCGATTTCAGCTGCCGCGGATTCACTTGCCTGTGCCTGCAGCGGCAATTTGAGGTTGAAGCCCTCGAAGTCCAGGCCAAGCTGGTTGGGATCCAGGCGGGACAGCTTCTCTGACTTGCGCCCGAACATCTGACGCATAAACCAGGCCAGGTTGGTATTCAGACGGGCGATCGCTGCGCGCAGGCGCTTCATGTACAAAACCAGACCACCATCCTCGGCATGCAATAATTTAATGATCCGTCTATCCCTGTTGATGAACAGGTTATGTGGTGTACAACATAAAAGATATAAATATCACCGTTCATTGGGCAAAGCGGGGATTCGGACTTGATCAGATTGAACAATGCGTCAATCCCTTTATTCATACGCACAGGGTGCTGGCACATAAAATACCTTACATTATCGTTAAGGCCAAACATAGAATGCTACTTTTCAGGATGATACAATGACAATAACGAAATCAGACTTTCCGACGTACATTCCTGCAAGGTCAGACTGATATTGTTGGGAAAGGTAATGCTGACTCCTTTGAGAGCACTGTTCGCCATAACCGGGTGGCTTTGTGGCCTGAACTGGATAAAGGTTGGCTGACAATTGCCGTTGGCTAGATCTTCACCTCTGGCCTCATCTTGAAGCTGTCTCATATAAATTCCGTGGCGTTGCATCCAGTCTAAGATTTTTTTATAGTTAATGCTATTATCCCGGCAATAGGTTTTGAATGATAAATACGGATCGGTCTTTAAGCATTCTTTATAATCTTTGACAGCTTTCATGTATACTGTTGACAGAGATCTTTCTGAGGAATTATTTTCCATACTTTTTTGTTTGCGAAAGTACAGTGTTACGGTAAGTGCATCAAGGCGTCATCCCGGAGACGCTTACCAGCAGTCCAATAAAAATCCGGTACAAACCAGAGTGATAGAACCCTACGGTATATATCGGATTGATACTTTTAAATTTGAGTATTACACGAACGTAGTTGAGCGGTCGCTTACAATGGTCTAACCGCTTACTATTTATTTTAAGACCAAAATCTTTCCGATAAGATCACCCGTTAAACGTCTTGTCCTTTCCTTCCCTATTCTTTACCGTATAAAACGGTAAAAAATGGCCAGACAACTTATAGCCCGCGGGCAGGTAAATATACAAACCCTGAATGACGCCTACACGATCAACCAGTCGGTAAGCAGTTATGTGTTTGCAGCGGCAAGCAATGGTACGGTACTGAATGCTGTAACCATCGTATCGGCAATAAAAGTAATGAAGGGGGATACGGACTTCACAGCATTTACTATCGGCTCTATAAGCAAGCCGGCGGGATTCTCTGCGGTTACCATAAACAATACGGACAAGACCATCACCTATACGGTTGCGGCCAATACGGCCAACCTTCCCGATAACGGTATCGTTACTATTCCCCTTACCATAGCCGGCATTACTTACAGCCTTTCATTTGCCTGGTCGAAAGCCAAAGCGGGAGCTGCAGGCAAGGACGGTACGGACGCCAACCTGCTGGACTGGGTAGCTGACTGGAATACGAACAAGACCGTTATCGGGGCGAACTCCGTTATTACCCCCAAGATATTCGCCGGGGTAAAAAATGCTAACGGGACATTAACAGGCCTGGCCCTTGGCCGCTTTGCCCTATCGACACTAAACGCATCCGGGCAGGTAGCAACGGAAACGATAGACGGCCTTCATGGATTCAGGGACGGAAAGAAAACATTTTCCATCGATACGACCGGTACAGTCCTTTTAGGCAATGGAAACCAATCAGTCAAATATAATTCCGCGACCGGAAAGATCGAATTCGGTTCCGATGTCAGCCTGAACTGGATTGGAGCCACCTACATAGATAAGGACGGCGTTTTTACAGGAACACTGTCTGCCAATACAGTAAATGCCGTAAAGATCAATGCGACCCAGATAACAGCCGGAACAATCGATGTTGCCCGGTTAAACGTGGATGCCCTGAAAGTCTCCCTTATCACAGCTGCGAATATAGACGCCCTGACACTCAATGTAACCAAAGGCAAGATCGGTGGCTGGAGCATCGATACGGATTCTATATTCAGGGGAACAAAAAACAATACCTCCGGGGCATATACCGGGGCTTCGGGCGCAGTCACCATAGGCTCTAATGGGATTAGAGGTTTTAAGTGGAGGCTGGAATCTACCGGGGCAGGCGCTATAGCCGGGGGAAATATTACCTGGGACGCTTCAGGCAATGTAATATTCGGGTCATCCGTTTCCCTAAGCTGGACCAATGCAGCCGACAGTGCACTGGCTTCGGCTAAAAGCTATGCCGATACAAAGAAAACGGAAGCCATAAGCGCGGCAGCCGTGGATGCGGCCGGTAAAGTAAATGCAGTCGGCATCGGCGGACGGAACCTGATACCCCTTGCAAAAATCGGCGGAACAGCCGATACCGGAAAATTCGGGGACAATACCGGCAGGTATAAGGAAATATCATCAGCGCAATGGAGGATACAGAACTTTACCCAGCCTGAAGCGGGGTATTACTCGGTCAGTTTCTGGGCGAAGGCGGATGTGGCGGGTAAGCTGGGATTCGATATTTGCGACCAGAACAGTAAAACGGCAGACCTTACTACCGCCTGGACGCTTGTAAAATTCGAGAACCTGTATGTCACAAGTTACCTGGCGTCCCCATATTATGGATTTATCGACCTGTACAATGCATCCGGCAGTACGATAGCAACATTGTATATTTCAAACTTTAAGGTAGAATACGGGACAAAATGCACATCCTATACACCCGCGCCGGAAGATACGGACAGTATTATTAATACCGTAAAATCAGTTGCGGATAAAAACCTGGCGGCTCTTGGCGGAACATCATATCCCAGGCTGACCCAGATTTCCGCTACCGGAATATATACCGGTACTGTCAATGCCTCACAGATCACAGCCGGGACGATCGATGCAGCCCGGATCAATACGGATGCACTGAAATCCACCCTGATAACAGCGGCAAATATCGATGCCCTGACACTGAATGTTACCAAAGGCAAGATCGGCGGCTGGACAATAGGCAGCGATACGGTTACAGCGGGTAGCATCGGCAGTGTCGGCGCCGTACCCATCCAGTTGAGGAATTCGACGACTGGCAGCGGCAGTATATATAACGGCGGGATAAAGCTGTACGGTTTATCGATGCTCTGGTACCAGAACCAGAATGCGGGCCATCTTGTTTTCGGACAGGTGGCGGCAAGCGGTACCGGTATCAAAACCAGTTTCTATGGCATCCAGATGATGGCCTGGGATAATACCGAATACTTCTGCCTGTCCGCGAACACAGCCTTATCGGGTTCGAAGGAAGTCTACAACCGGATTGCAGGCTGGGCCTTCGACAACGCTAAGATATGGAAAAACAACGTATCGCTGGGCTCGGACGGTTCCATTACCAACGGCACGAAGTGGAAACTGAATAACGACGGCAGCGGGCAGGTAGCCAGCGGTAATATTTCATGGGATGCCACAGGCAACATTACATTCGGCTCCAGTGTATCACTGAACTGGACAAACGCAGCCAATACCGCCCTTGCATCGGCTAAAACTTATGCCGACACGAAAAAAACAGAAGCCATAAATACGGCGGCCACGGACGCATCCAATAAGGTAAATGCGGTACAGGTAGGGGGCCGTAACCTGCTGCTCAATTCCGGATTCCAGCTTGGCACCGCCAATTGGAGCCTGACAACAAACGTAAGCTATGACAATACGGTTAAATATAACGGCAATTTTTGCATAAAGTCTATCCAGTCCGGCCTGACGGCCGATTCATGGCGCGGGCCGTCCAGTGTCAATCAAAAGTATCCGGTTACCGAAGGGGAAAAGTATGTCGCATCGGTGTATACCATGAGTGACGATATTTCAGCCTTTGACAATTACGCAACCATGGAAGTCGACCTGGTCGATGCCGGCGGCACAAGGAAAATCCATGCAAGCGCCAGGATCGTGCCAACTAAAAATAACGACTGGCAGCGGTTCAGTATTCCTTTTGCAGTTCCGGCAGGGTATGTTTCGGTATATATCTGGGTATACGTTACACGGAACGGGCGGATGTGGATAAACTCCCCGCAACTGGAAAAAGGGAATAAATTAACGGACTGGACCCCGGCGCCGGAAGATGTTACCGCACGGATGACAAAGATCGATGCCAATGGTATCTATACAGGCACGCTGACCGCCGCGCAGGTCAATGCCGTCAGTATCGACGCTTCGAGCATCAAGGCCGGAACACTCTCCGCTGACCGGATAGCTGCCGGAAGCATCAATGCCGCCAAACTGGATGCGGCAAGCATAAAATCCTCCATTATCAATACCGACTACATCAATGGCCTTACCTGTACCTTTGTACGGGGAAAGATCGGAGGTTGGACTATCGGTGCGGATACCATTACCATAGGAAGTATCGGAACGGCAGGTGCTACACCTATACAACTAAGGTCTCTATCCACAGGCTCCGGATATGTATATTCCGGTCAGTACAAACCTTACGGACTGACAATGACATGGCATCAAAGCAGTAACGCGGGGCATTTTGTCTTCGGGCAGGTCATGTCGGCAGGCAATGCGGTCAAAACAGATTTTATCGGTATCCAGATGATGTCCTGGGATCACCTGGAATACTTCTGCCTGTCCGCGAACTATATGAAGTCCGGCGGAAAGGAAATCTATAACCGGATCGCAGGCTGGGCTTTCGATAACGATACCCTTTACAGGGGAACCAGGAACAATACCTCCGGGGCTTATACGGATGCTTCGGGAGCCATCAGCATCGGCTCGAACGGTATCCGCGGGTACAAATGGCGGCTGGAATCGAACGGCTCGGGAGCTGTCGCAGGAGGTAATATCGCCTGGGATGCCTCCGGCAACGTTACCTTCGGTTCCTCCGTATCGCTAAACTGGACGAATGCAGCCAATACCGCCCTTGCATCCGCTAAAACCTATGCCGATACCAAAAAGACGGAAGCAATATCTGCCGCTGCTACGGACGCAACAACCAAAAGTGACGCGGCCAGGGAACTGGCGCAGGCTATGGCTTTCGGCAGGATGCTATACCGCGACCCGACTTTTTACAACGGGAATAACGGTATGAATGTATATAATAATTCGAATAACGGTACGGTTACCATCACCCGGACAAGCGACACGAATGCCCCGAACGACAGCAAACAGGCGCTGGTGATAAAAAATACAGGGACATCGAGCCCCAATTGCGGTGGATTCTACTGGGGAACGGCGACTTCTTACCGCAAGGTATTCATCACCCGGATTATCGCAAAAATACCCGCAGGCAGGAATATTTCGTACCATTCGAACAGCATCGGTACAGGAGGCGTGCAAAAATGGCTGACGCCGGTAGCCGGAACCGGGGACTGGTGCGAATATATCTGCAAGGTATCCTGCGGGACGGACAGTTTTTCGGGCACACATTATTTTGCTGTCACCGGGGCTGTGGGAACCGGGGACGCCCCGGTAGAATGGCGGGTAGCCTACGCGACCGTATTCGATATTACATCCACGGAGAAATACACGACTACCATTGATGCCGGCGGGATTTACACAGGTACGGTTAAAGCGGGGCAGGTACTGGTGGATTCCGCGTTAGTAGTAGGAGGAAGTACCTATAACGGGAGTATATCCGTCAGGGACGCGTCCAATGCCGTCAAGGTCACATTGGACAGGAACGGGATCAATGCCGTCGGCGGGACGATTGCCGGATGGACCATTTCATCCAACCAGATATCGAGGAACAGCGTTATACTCGGCTCGGACGGTTCGATCACGAACGGCACAAAATGGAAGCTGATGAACGACGGCTCGGGACAGGTAGCGGATGGCAATGTCAGCTGGACAGCCGCGGGCGCCGTATCTGTTACGGGAACTATCAACGCGACGGCAGGGACTATCGGGGGATTTGTGATCAGCGGTAACAGGCTGACCAACTCGGCCGGGGATTCCTGTATTTATTTCGATAACCTGAACGGCGCGTCCTATGTCAGGATCAATGAGAGTTCGAGCTACCTGGTCAGCCTGAGGGCGGATTCAGCAAAGACAGCTATCAATATCCAGACCTATGCTTCAGGAGCCAGGGGGATTTCTATTATAGCCAATGCGGGCTCAACATATGCCATCGAGTCCTACGGGCCCCACCAGTTCGGGCAGCGCTCAGGGGAAAATTGGAATGCTCCGGGTGTGTTGTTTTCTGCTTTAGTAAAACGAACCTCTACTTTATATCAACAATGGGGTAATGGTCTAACGGTAACTTCTTTTGAAAGGACCGGGACAGGGTACTTTGTCTGTAAGCATAATCTGGGACATACTCAATATATTGTAGTGACTTCACCATATTGGGACCATAGTTCTAATGGCCACTCAAATTCATATGTTAGAGTAGAATATATTAATGCGTATGATTTTGTGTTAAGAGTCGTAAATGCAGATAATGGAAGTCAGGTGGATACAAATTTCACATTCGCTGTTATCGGAAGAAACAAATGGTAAACAAAAGCACTATTCTTTATAAAAATAAGAAATACAGTAAATCATGAAATTCAGGGAAGTAAAAGAAATGGGTGAAGGCGTCTATGAGTTCTATTGCCAGGGCTGCCGGTGCCGGCATCATGTATGGACCAACAAAGACAGCCGGCCATGCTGGGATTTTAATGGGGATACGGACAGGCCGACCATCTCGCCGTCTATACTGGTGACATATCCCACACCTTCGGGAAACCGGATATGCCATTCCTTTATAAAGGACGGCAGGATACAATACCTGGCCGACTGTTCGCATGAACTGCGGGAACAGACCTTGGAGTTAATCGAAATAAACTCAGCAACCGATGAATCATTAACCATTTAATAAAATACACCAAGATGAATATTACAAGCACAACTGTCATCAGGCACGGAGAGTATCATACAGGCAATGCCGGATACCGCATAGAATATGTTGTACTGGATTCGAAGCTGACCCGTATCCAAGCGAATGTGTATGAACCCATGGACGGTGAAGAAAAATACCTCGGCGTTATTTCCTTTGAGAACGGCGCGGTAAGCTGTTCCCTGCCTGTTCCGGAGAACTGTTCCCTTAAGGATTATTTCGGGGATTTCGAAATAATAATGAATAAAATCGAGGCCGAATCCGAAGGCCGGCCCGGTAAATAATACCGGTTCCGTAAACCTCTTATATCCCGGTATCCTATTCTTAGGAAATATTAAACAGATAAAAAATGGAATTAACGATTAAGGACCGGCTGTATATTCCGGCTATTTTACCGAAAGAAGGAAACTTTTCCCAGTTTAATATCAAGAAGGATATCCTGCGTAAAATTGAGATCTCCGACAAGGAAAGGCATGACACAGGCCTTACCGAGAATAAGGAAACCAAACGTATCGAGTGGAATGTAGAAAAGGACATTCCTTTAAACGTTGAATTCAGCGTGCAGGAACTCGAATATCTGAAACAGGCCTGCGAGCGTATTTCAGATGAGCAGCTCCCGGACGATATGTGGACCGTTGTAGAACGGATATATAATGGAGAGTAATACGTTATGTAAAGCCTTTTTATATACGGCACAAAATAATAAGATAAGTGTTATATGTCCCGTCGTAGTTAAATTGTTATATTACCAAGTGACCGGAAGAATACACAAAACCGGATTGTCCGTATAGACCGGGACAATCCGGTTTTATTTTTATCCGTCACATTTTTTTACATAAAACATTGTGTTTTATTGATTTTTAGTAATTTTGGCATATGGCCGGAACGGCAGCGTGATTTTTTATTCTGATATGCTGGTTGCCATTTTCCGTGATATTACCGGAAATCCGGTGCCGGGTAAAAGTTACAGGTGGCCTGTATGGCGTGACAACATGAAAATATACCAGGCATATTAATCGAAATAGTCAGGCATTACACAATAGTATGTATTTGGAAAACGGAGTTCCGGAACAATGCGTTTTCTGCCGAATATATTTACAAAACTATTTTTTATGATTATTAAATCTCTGAAAACAACCAGATAACCTGTCGCTTACAATAGGTAATGATAAGGACGAAGCGTTAAAAAACATCCGTAAATCCCGGATACAGTCCTTGCCTTCGAATTGATATAATTATTGTAAATTTAAATTTTATGAAAAAGATTTTATTAGTCATGGGGATTTTTTCCCTGATGACCGGGTTGAATGCCTGTAAAGGCAAACAGGAAAAACAGGATGCCGCCGGCGCTGTCGACGCGGCTCATAATTCAAGGAACAGCCTGAACTGGGACGGCGTTTACACGGGCATTACCCCATGCGCCGATTGTCCGGGCATCCGGACAAAGATCGTTTTGAACGGCGATAATACCTATACTGTCAGCAGGGAGTATATGGACAGTAAAGACGCCGTATATAATTATTCGGGATCGTTCGACTGGAGCGAAGACGGCGGTGCTGTCAGCCTGAAGGAGGACGAACGGTCCCCGGCTATCCGGTTTAAGGTCGGCGAAGACGCACTTATTCAGCTGGATATGGAAGGCAACGTCATTACCGGCGACCTGGCCGATAATTACATTTTGGTTAAAGCCGGCCCTGACCTACTGGAAAAACACTGGAAACTGGCAGAACTGTCCGGCAAGCCGGCCGGCTCAGGCAGCCCGAAGGAAGCGTTTATCGTCTTTAAGCAGGACGATAATCAGGTAACAGGCAATATGGGGTGCAACGATACACATGGAACTTACTGGCTGACGGCAAACAACGGGCTTTCTTTTTCACAAATGGCTTCTACCTCGAAGATGTGTCTCAATATGGACGTTGAGGAAAAATTAAAGGGTGTATTTGCAAATACGGAATCCTACACCCTCCGGGGAGACACCCTGGCATTGGAGGGGGAAACCTCCACGTTGGCCCGGTTTGTGGCGGTTACGGAATAGATAAAAAATTTTGACGGATAAGAACGGAGCAACCTGTAATTTAGTTACGGGCTGCTTCTTTTTTTTTGAAGTATTGGCGCTGGCGGCAAGAAAGCGCCAGTCCGGGAACAGGCTTCCGGGAACCGTTTGCCTTCCTGTTCATATCATCAGCCAATCCATTACAGGTATACGCAGGCCTTTTCATAAAATCCCCGACGCTTCCATAAACAGATAAAACTTTTCATCGTACTATGTTCTACTCTTTAATAGAGTGAATTGTCCCCCGCGCTCTGTGTACGGGGATATTTTTTAACACAAGCTTTTATGTCCAGACAAGATATTCATGTAGACGCTATATACGGTGAATGCAGTGTAACAGATAACTTAACCACTAAATTCATTTGTCCTTTCTTTTTCATTGACTATGTTGAAGGGGAGGACAATGACAATTACTGCTATGGGGAGATAACCGTCCCTAAAGATTATATACACGTGGCCGGCGACAATAAAAGCATCTATACCCATATTGAGTACACGCCTGTCTATAAGCAGTTACGGGTCAGATTCAAATTGGATATTCCGGATATAATACCGGAATACATTATAAACAAATCCGACAATACGGTCTGGTTTCCCGTAAAAATAGAGAAAAATGATACGGAACCTTCTCCGGTATATATTGCCGGGCTGTTGCAATTAAATGATAAGGGTCACTACAATCTCCGGTTCGCAAACGGATACCTGGCTATATACAGCGCGAATGAAACCGACTTCGAGATAAAGGCTTCCCTGAAGCAAAACGAAGTATTCCTGCTCAAGGCTTTTGCGGGGAACTTATACCAACACCCGACCACAGGCGTAGGCCTGATCGAGTTCCTGCACGGGAACTTTGAAAACTCAGGACTCGCCCAGAAGCTGCAACAGGAGTTTGAAAACGACAATATGATTATCAATAATGCGTATATGGATTCTTCCACAGGAGAATTATATATGGAAATAACGGAGAAAAATGGGTAAATATACAGTCACTACCGGCCAGAACCTGTTTGATGTGGCCCTCCATATATACGGTTCTATTGAAGGCATCATCGACCTGATGATGAATAATCCGGAACTGTCCCTTGCCGGAACATTAAAATCCGGGGATGAGCTGTTATTTTCCGATGATTATATTATCGACGCGAATGTTGTAGCTTACAATAAGATGAATAATATTATTCCGGCCAACGGGGAACGCCATGTCTATTACAAGGCAAGCGCCTATCCGCTTTTGATTGAACTATTTGTAGAATATACAGAGACAAGCGTTTCTTTTAGTATTTCCGGCAACGGGAATATGGAAATCGACTGGGGTGATAATTCCGGTATGGAAACCTATCCCCTGCAATATAAATCCCGTGACATATATCATGCTTTTGACAATACAATTCCGGATAAGCGAAAAATCCGTTTGTACGGGGATTTTTCTATTTATGAGATAAACCTGAGCGGACTGAAAACAAAACATATCTATGTATTCCGTCCGGTTTACTGCGAAAAGCTGGTCTTGAATTCACTAAACATAGACATACGGTTTATATCGTTGTTCCCTGACCTGCTGAAACTGGATTTGCAGGGTATCCGTACAGAAACCCTGATGCCGCTTATTGACTGTAAAAACCTGATGGAGATTGACCTCCATGGGGCAAAAATAAAGAAAGGAGTTGTGGATGAATACCTTATTGCCTTAGTAAAAAAGCATTATGGGCGCAGAAATTGTACAATAATCCTGACAGTTGAACCTACAGGGGAATATAAGGAACCGGAAAGGGATGAAAATTCCAATTACAGGATTACTTCAGGTATGGAAGCCGTCTGGCTCTTATGCAACGAACCGGCATGGAATGAGGCCGGATACTGGAAATTTATTATAAACGGCAATATATACACGACTGATAATGGCCAGGACAATTAAGGAAATATACAATGAATCCGTCCGGGAACGCAACAAGCGGCTGGAATTGTCGGAATTTTCCAACGACTCGAAACTTTCCGTTATGAACGGGCTTACATGGGCGTTCGCGGCGGTGATATATAGTTTCGAAGTATTGCTGGATGTCTTTGCCATCGATATTTCCAATGCGATCAACAGCCGGATAAACGGAACACCCGATTATTATGCGAACGCGTTGCTGCAATACCAGAAAGGGGATATTGTGAAGGTCAGGGAGGACGGGCTGGCATTCGGATACGAAGTAATTGACGGGACGAAACGGATCATTACCCAGGTTTCATATTCCGAGAGTACTAATAATGCGAACCTCGATAATAAACTGATACTGAAAGTAGCTACAGGGGAGAAAGGAAAGCTATCCGCCATCTCCCCGGAAGACCTGCTGATGGTCAACGCCTATATCAGCCGGATCAAGTTCGCGGGCACACGGGTAGAAGTGACCAGCCTGAAGGGGGATGTCCTTATTCCCCGCGTTACCGTTTATTATGACGGGGCCGTTCTGGAATCAGAGATATATGATTCGATCGATAAGGCATTGAATGAATATATAATGGATATTGAGTTCAACGCGGGAATCTATGTTTCGAAAGCGCTTGAAACCATTCGTAAAGTAGCCCATGTCACCGATGTACATATCGATGGCAAGGCAGTACCGGAACAGGGTATTTTTGTCGCGTGTTATGACACTGACGGCCATATCGGGCAGTCGGAGAAAATAGGCAGGGTGATATATACAAGCTCCGGATATATCAAAGAATCTACTTGTAAGGAAGAAGAAGCGAACCTGCCAAACTTCAGGCAGAGTATAAAACTGGTAATCGACAGGGGATGAGATATAAATTACCGGCAGACAGGATGGCTAACCGGCTGACGCCCCACTTCCTGGCGGGAAGGAGGTATATTTTGTTTTTGCAAAGCCTGCTTTATCCCCTGCAGGCTCTGAATGAGAGGTTTATCCTGTTTGCAAGGGAAAAGCATATCGAAGCCAGGATGACCAGCCAGACCGTCTATCTCGAATGGTACCTGAACCATAAGTTCAAAAAATACCTGGCAGATCCGGAAGACCGGATTTATATAAAAGAGAGCGGTACAGCCGGAGTCGATATATATCACGAAGGAGCCGGAGGGAAACCTTATACCCTCTGGAAAGAGGGTGAGGCCGTCAATACTCCCGATGAACGGGAAAACCCCAGGGAATTTTATTATTTATCCGAAGAAAAAGCAGTTAACAAAGTAAGCTTTACCGTATGTGTTCCCGGTATACATATAGAAGAGCGGGAGTTCGTTTATATGCTGTCCTATATCGTAAACAGGTACAAGCTTGCCGGGAAAACGTACCTGATAAAGATCGACTCGAAAGAGATTGAACCGAATACAAAAATAACAACATGAAAGAATACATCGCGGAAACAGGCGGACGGTATACCTATACGGATGACTTTTTAAACCTGCAGGAACTGACATTAAGCCTGACTTCCCTGTTTGAAGGCTGTTCCAATTTTATAATCAGCGGATGTGAAGTTTCCGGGAATGATATATCCGGGGGCTATGTGTGGCTAAATAAAAAAATCCGCCGTTTCGCAGGAGCGAAAACCGTGGGTTTTCCCTATTTCATTTATGAAGCCAACCATTATGATACGGTAACTTATGCCAACGAAGTAAATAAAAAAGGGAGGGTAAACTACCTGTGTTCGGGAGGCGCCGCGGTTCCCGGAAATACGGACGGGATGACCGGACGGGTTCCCGAATTTATTGAAATAAAGAAAGACTATGCGCCGCGGCTTACCGATAAGTTCTTCGGCCGGTATGCTGTCCTGCTGGAAACTCCTTTTTCAAAACAAACAATAAAGAAAGAGCTTTCCATCGCCGGAAAGCTCACAGGAGAAAAAGAGATAGAATCCAAATCAGCCTTGTCTGTCGCCAACGGTGATAACGGATACGCTATTAAAAGCATTGTTAAAAGTACGGGTGACGGTTCAGTAGGCGTATACCTGAATGGGTTACCGGTTAACGAGCTTATTATACATACGGACGGCTCATTCAGCTTTTATAAGCAGGACAGGCTGCTGGGACAACTGTCGGAGAACGGATTCAGTTATGTTGCCTCCTATTCGCAGATATCCAGGAGCGGATCGATATTGGTTACAGGTACGGACATCATAAATTCAGAAGACAATACCGATGACGGGACGGTAAATATAAATTATAGCGGTTATAAACAGGGAAACACGAAATACCGGAACTTTAATGTATATAACGGGAAATCGGCATCCGTACCCTTGTTTCAGGTTATAGGAAAAGACGGTTGTATTAGGGCAAACGGAATCCTGCAAATCCAAAGCAACGGGTCAGGCGTAGATATAACCAATCCCGGATACCTGAAGACAAACAGTCAACTGACTAATTCAATTAAATGGACGGATAGCGCATCTGAAATGATCGCATTTATCGGATTTTATGAAACCAATAATTTCGACCTGTCTTTACGGAATATCATCGGCAATATAAAAATACAGCCTGCCGCATATGTCGATATAACAGGGGAGTTAAGGGTAAACGGCATCAGTATAGACAGTACGTATGCGACAAAAGCCCTGCTTACCGCCGGACTGAATAAGAAGGTCGATGCAATTACCGGTAAGCAGCTTTCCACGGAAGATTTCACTACGGAATATAAAAGCAAACTCGATTCGATAAGCAAGGGAATTATCGGTGAGAACGGAAATGGCTTTATTTCGGCAAATGATATAAACGAGGCCTTAAAAAAGAACCTTACGATAGAAAAGAACCTTTCGGACCTGGCAGATAAAAACGCGGCAAGGATAAACCTGGATATATACTCGAAGGCCGAAAGCAAAACCATTTTCCTTCAGAAAGCAAATGGTTTGCTTGAACTGGTTAATCTGACGGCAGATGAAATTAATGGACTGACACCCGAACAGGCGGCAGAACTGAAGGCAAATAAACAGGCTGCTATCAGGAATAATATCGACGCGGAAAAGAAAGGCGCCGGGGATTCAAAGCTGGCAAAGTCAGCCAACCTGTCCGACCTGCCGGATAAAAGCCGGGCAAGGGCAAATATAGGCGTTTATTCGGTTGAAGAGACAGACGCAAAACTGGGAGGGTATCTTCCTGTTGCCGAAAGATATACCGGGGCTGTATTTACACCGGAACATAAAACCAAACTCGAAGCGATTAAGACCGGGATATTTGCAGGAATCGACAATGAAGGCAAGGCCATATCCCAGGCGGAAGGTTATGTCCTGACAAGCGGCGTGGTAAAGGAGCTGGGCAAGAAGGCGAACCTGCTCCTGGATGGCTATAACGATTCCCAGAAAAAAACAATTGCTACGAATATCGGAGTATATATAAAATCCGAATCGGATGCAAAATATGCATCGGTAGAGGAATTATTCCAGGATTTTATAACCTTCCTCGTCAAACAAGGTAAAAATACGATGGAAGCGCAAAAGATACTCCGGGATAAACTGGATGCACCGGGTAATTCGGATGTAAATAACAATTATCTGCGGAAAGACGGGAAACTTAGCGACCTGATGTTGACTAATGCAGATGCCAAAAAACTTGCCTGCCGGGCAATAGGCGCCGCCTATGCCGAGGAATACGAGACAAAGGTAAAAGATACCGGATGGCTGCAGATGTCCAACTCCGGCTCCGGGACAGACACCCGGCGTTTGTTTGTCAGGCAGATAGGGAATGTGGTTTGTATACAGGGAGTCATTAATACCGGGAAACGGGATGGCGGTAACTGGGGCGGCACTGTAGCCATTATTCCCAATACGGTTTCACCACCGCAGCATGGGGTACGGTTTACGGCCTGTGATTTTAATGACGACCATAAATACAACAGGGGATGCTCTTTTATACTGAATGGAAACAGCAGGAACATTTTGCTTTATGAGAGCGGATGGAACAATATCGACACAAATATTAATTTTACATATATGGTATAGCCATGGGAAAGAAAATAAACATACAGAGGGATCTGGAAAGCAGAAGAGGTATATCGGAAAATAACGCTATGCCAAAGTTTTATGTAGAACCGGAAAAACAGGAAAAAGATGCCGAAAGCGAAATTATACAGGAAAAAGAGACAGACCAGGAGGTCGGACAAGAGGCGGTTCCGAAAAGAAGAAGGCCGTCCAAAGGGAACGCATAAACGGTACCTGTTTGAAGAGACACGGCTGGGTTTTATGCTTAAGTATGAAGCCCCGGTCGTATTTGATATCATAATGAAGATGACACCTAAGCCGATGCTTGGGGAGCCTCCCTTATTGTTGGTTAAAACTGTCTGCCGGAATTCAGAAGATCCTTCTTTCAGGAAAAAGAAATTCACGCGTTACCTGGATGAATATGCACGGCTGGGCTTATATTGTAAAAGGCCGAAGAAGCTCAGCCCGGAAAGAACCGCTTATTATACATCTATAAGGAAGAAAAAGCTGGAAGCGTATGTAAATAAGAACAAAGAACAGATAGCCGTTTTATTGGAAAATGCCAGAAAAAACAGATAGGACCGCCCAATAGGATGAAACAACAAAATGGTGATGAAATTTTCTGTTCAAGGTGATCCCTCGTAATATCAACCTGCCCTGAAGTTTATAATATAATCAGATGATGATAAAGGGCTATATAACGCAAACATCCCCAAGAGAGCATTTTCTTCTGCATCTTTGAGGATGTTTGTAATATACACGCCGGAAAGGATTCGTATCCACCTTACTTTCCTTTATTATTCATCCTGTACGAAAGAGCACCTGACGGACAACTGTTTATCTGCCCGATCAGTTGTTCCGTTGTCGCGTTAGCAGGTTTTACCCATGGCCTTTCCTTCGGGTTATATACTTCGGGCAACATCTTTACGCAAATACCCGCATGCCGGCATATTCCGGGTTTCCAGACTATCGTCAATTCCCCGTTAGTGTATTCAACAATCTTTTCCTTTTCCATTGTTTTATCGTTTTTTTAGTGATATATTGATCTTGTAGCTTTCCTTTAGAAATTGATTCCTTTCATTACGATTCGCCTCCAATCCGGATGTTTCTTTATATATCCGGCGATAAACGGGCAGAGCGGAACCAGGGACAGGCCCTTGCTTTCTATATCCGCGAGTACCTTTTCTGCTAGCTGGCTGCCTATTCCCTGTCCTTCCAGGGCAACCGGTACTTCCGTATGCGTCAGGTAAATCTCGCCGTTGTCAGTCCTGAGATACTCGACCAGGGGCATATGTTTGCCAATGTGGAACTCATACCTGCTTTCTTCTGCATTGTCAATTAACTGATAGTTTTCCATTTTTAGTTTTTTAAGTTTCTGCTATTAAATAAAATATTCGGTATTATGCATTGTTTAATTCTGCCGTTCGTGCTTTCTTTTTTCTCCTGACAGCTGTAATTTCGTAAATGCTGATAAATACAAAAACCGAGGCGGCCAATGCGTTCAGCGCTAACAGGTTCAGGTAATGGCAGAAAGGTATAGCCAGTAATAAAACCGCTATCCCGGCAATATGCGATTTTGGAATTATTCTACAACTCAGCCATTTATAAGCCATGTTTGCAGCCAGGTATATGACAGGCCCTATTATAACCATGGCAACCGCTCCGAAAGTTATGTGGCCCAATGCGTGATTGATCACCAGTTCGTCACCGACCGCGCTCATGATCAACGCGCCTATCAGGATGACATGGATGGCGTGGTACTTGAGTCCCAGCATCCCGGGGTCATCTACCTTTTGTATTTTTTCCGCCCCGGCTTCACTGCTGGCATCGAAATACACCCACCACATAGCCAGGCTGCCAATTACAGATGTTATAGCTGCAAGTATGACAGGGACTGTCCATTCCCCGGCTTCGCTGAGCGATGCTCCCGTCATCAGAATAGTTTCACCGAAAGCGATAATAACGAACAACTGGCACCTTTCGGTCAGGTGGTGTCCGTCGATCGTCCATTCTCTGGACGAGTCGGATTTACCCAGAAAGGGCAGGTAGAAACCGAACATGGGGGAAGTATAATCGCATAAGACTGCTATGATCCATAAAGCGATCCGGATATGCCCTTCTTCGATAGCCCCGGCTATCCAGAATACGGATGAAATAATGAACCAACCGAGTATCCGGGTATAGTTAGGCGCCAGTTCATGCTTTCGTCCCAGCATAAACAGTATGGAAACAGTGCGTCCCAGTTGCGTGGCCACATAGCCCAGGGCGAAGACCAAACCCCGTTCTGCAAAAGCTTCGGGAATAGCCGCCGCGATAACCAGCCCGGCCAGCATCAATACAAACAGTAATATGCGTATGTTCCGTGTATCGGGATTGAACCAGTTCGTCATCCAAGTGGTATGCTGCCATCCCAGCCATACGGCAAACCAGAGTACCGCGCTTTGGATAAATCCCGTCCAGTCGAGGTGATGCAGCAGGGAATGCGAAATCTGCGTGACGGCGAAGACATAGATCAGGTCGAATAGCAATTCGGCGAAAGAAACTGAAGCAATCCCCTGTCCGCGCTTACGGAGCAGGGAATGTGCCGAACCGGCAGGATGGTTCCCGGGAATGGCGTTTTTCATATATGGCCCCGTTTTATCCTGCTAATTTAGATAAAATCAGCGGATTACAGCTATATAGGAGTGTTTTTTTACAGGATATAGCAGGATGCCGTTAAACTTTTAGAGAAAATGTTTCAAAGCAATCCGAGCATTGTACGTGTTTGGTATTAGTGTAAGGCGGAAAATTACACAGGTATACTATTAAAGCGAAAGAGCCCGGGCCCGGGCTCTTTCGTTTTTTTGCAGATCAAAAGAAGTCATCTACAATATATAATATAGTTGGAGGCTTAGGACATGACCATAAGATCCGGATATTGATAATCCTGTCTTTTTTGTACCATTCCATGAGGGTAATTTTTGTTTTGGTAACCGGAACACACCCTTGTGTGTAAGCTTTGGTAATGTTTCAAAATTGGAATTTAACCTATACTCAGATACCCCGGAAACTGGATAAAGAAAATAAGCCCGTTACAGACTGGCAGGCAGTTACATTCCAAAGCGATTATGATCCGTATAAGAATCCGGGGATGGTGTAAGAATAAGAGGGGATATTAGTACCTCTCGTGATACGAAATAAACATCATCTTATACTCTAAATGTGTTTCATTGAATATTCTAAACCTATTTTACTTTAAAATTACCAGATAACTGAAATAGCTTATTCAAATCATTTTTAATACTTTTGGGATCTTTGGGCTTGAAATAGTTCTTATATATTGTAGCCGCGCTATTCCCACACATAACCGCTATGTCCGGCGCTTCATACCCTAACCGCATCATTTTGGTTATGAATGTTCCCCTGGCTGAATACCAAACAATTTTATCAGTATATCCGTACTCTGAAGCAATCTTTCTCATTGTTTTATTTAGCTCATAAGATATACTCCCTACTTTGCTGGCTTTTTGTATATGTGTTTTTTCTTTGCTCCCAACCAGAGATACAAAGACCTAGTCTATGGAACTTGCAAATGCAATTTGTAACTGAGCCTGGAGAATTTTAATTTATGTTTGGTAAATCAGCAAAAGATATCAAATGTAAAGATACTGTAGAGTTCTTTTTTTTGCCTTAAATCAGTTTTGAGGGCTATAAATGGGAAATGTATCAATACCTGCATGCTGTTTGAGTAAATAGACAACCTAAGGATATAGAAAAACCGTCCTGAAAACAGACTTTCAAGAGGAAGCATATGCCATTGAATTCTTATTTTGAGTTTGTAGGGGATACAATTTATAACTCCTATAAGACAACTCTTTGTCTTAAGTCTTTTTTGCTATGGATAAATGATGTAATATTTCATTTTCAATCATATCTTTGCGAAGTACTTTATACAAAGGAAGCGTTATTTATTTGTTGTTTAGCGATTACAAAATTAATGCTTCCTTTTTTATTCTAATTGAAAAAACGTTAAGACGGCTTTTATTAGATGTTTACGGGTTATAGTAGGATAAATGCTAATTGATTTACGATGACTGGTATATATCCGTTATTTAAGACGATTTAGAAACTGAACAAACACAGATTAATTAAAAATGTGCCTGAATGAATTCGAATAAAAGTAAAGAGGAGATATTTAAAAAAATATTTTTTGAATATCATACTCCGCTTTGTAACTATGCATTTCAGTATACTTTTGAAAAGGCTGCTGCTCAGGACATTGTGCAGGATGTGCTTTGTGAATTATGGCTTCAAATGGACAAAATAGACTTTTCTTATTCTGTGGATAATTTGTTATATAAATATACCCGGAATAAGGCTATAAACTATTTGTCGAAGGCAGCGAATAACAGAAAAGATAAAATTGAAGAATTATCATTGAGTGATTATGTAAGGAACCTGGTTATTGACGATCAGGTAGAAGTTTTACATCTGAAAGACTTGATGGAATCACTGGAAAAAGGCATCAACAATCTGCCTCCTCAATGTAAATCAATTTTCATTCTTAGCCGTAAAGACGGGCTTAAAAATAAAGACATTGCACAAGTACTTGGAATAAGTATTAAAGCCGTTGAAAAGCAAATAACGAAAGCTTTATTTCTTCTAAAGGATCATCTGATAGAAAACGGATTTTCTGTAGCCCTCATCATTACGCTTCTTTCCATTCTTTTTTAGAAATTGAATCAACCTGATAAATAAAACATTCACTTTATCTCAATTTTAACATAATACGAGGTAGGGTATTTTCCTCCTGATTTGTGTAAACTATAATATCAATTGCAATATGGATTTAAAAAACAAGGAAATAGAAGAAATCATTGTACGTTATCTCGATGGATCTATAGACTCATTGGAAGAAAAAACTCTTCGCGCCTGGATAAAAGATTCGGAAGGAAATAAGAAACAGTTTCTTCAAAAATATAAACTCTGGAATTTAAGCAAACTTCCCTATTGCGACTATAATGATGAAAATGCGTATGGTACAGTCATCCATAAAATATATGCCAATAAGATTCGAAAAAGAAATATTTCCAAAAAAGTTATGTATGTGACAAGTAGCGTTGCTGCCATACTGATACTCTTCTTTTGCATATATACCCTTATTCCAAAAAACAGAAATGAAGCGGAAGACATACAATCGTATGTAGACAATTCTCAAAAACCTGATATGAAAGGGAAAGAAGCCTTATTGATCTTATCAGACGATAAAAAAGTATCTTTAAATAAAGACGATTCTTCGATCGAATATGCATCTAACAGCATTGCCATTAACAAGGATGATTCAATATCGAAAGAAGGATCTTCAGCCTTCAATCAGTTAGTGATCCCTTACGGAAAAAGATCATCTATCACGTTTTCTGACGGAACGAGAGCCTATGTAAATGCAGGAACACGATTAGTATATCCTGTCGAATTTAAGCAAGATATACGTGAGATCTATGTAGATGGCGAAATATACATTGATGTTACACCCGATAAAACCCGGCCTTTTGTAGTGAAAACAAAAGATATGGATGTAGCAGTGCTTGGCACATCTTTTAATGTAAATGCATATGAAAATAATAAAAGGAAATATGTCGTATTGAAAACCGGTGCTGTTAAAATAAATAAAAAACAGGGTAAAGAATCTATACTGAGTCCCAATCAAATATGCGAATTCGATGGTTCAGAAGATTTATTAATCAAAAACGTAAATGCCAATGATTATATTTTATGGATTCATGGTATGTATAAATACAACGGCGAGAAACTAAAAAACATCCTATATGATCTGACAAAATATTATGGAATAGAAATTATGTGTGACCAATCAATCGCGAATATGACCTATTCAGGAAAATTAGATCTGGAAAATGAACTGCCTGTCATTTTAAAAAATATTACGAAAATGTTATCCCTTACATACATAAAGGAGAATGATAAATACATTATAAAATCTTACAAATAATACTATTTCTAACCAAAACCTTGAAGAGCCTATGAAAAATTAACCGGAAAAAGAGACTGGATAGTATTTGCCGTACTATCCAGTTGTGACTTAACAATTTAAATTATTCCAACGTATTTAAAAAATTAAATCTTACAAATGTATGATAAAAAAACATGCAACCAATATTCTTTTTGCAAATATTGGGATAGGAATCAATACTAAAAAAACACTCAAAATCATGAAACTAAGTTTCTTCTTGTTTTTCATTAGTATTAATACTTGTTTTGCTGCTTATAGTTATTCGCAAACGACAAACCTTTCTCTGGATATAAAAAACAAAACAGTAAAAGACGTATTCTCCGAAATAGAGAAGAAAAGCGAGTTCGTTTTTTTCTATCAGGATGGTACCATTGACTTAAACCGGAAAGTGTCTATTAAAGCAGACAAAATGACTGTTGATAAAATATTAAACGAAATATTCAAGTCAACAAATAATACCTATGAAATAGCGAACCGGCAGATTTATATCCATAAATCAGATAATCCTTCTCCTCTTAAAGAGAATTATATCAAAGCCGAAAAAAAAATAACAGGGGCTGTTTACGATGAGGACGCAACGCCTCTTATTGGTGTTACTGTCGCAATAAAAGGTACAACCGTAGGAGTCCTGACAGATACTAATGGGGGATATTCCATCAATGTGCCAGATAATAAGGCTGTATTACAATTCACATATATAGGATTCGAAACACAGGAAATAGTAGTCGGTGATCGTAGCAACATTACTGTTATTATGAAAGGAGTAACCCAAAACCTGGAAGATATAGTTATAGTCGGATACGGAACTCAGAAGAAAGAGAGCTTAGTCAGTGCTATTTCAACAATTAACGTAAAAGAACTTAAAGCACCGACAAGTAACTTAACAACAGTTTTAGCTGGTCGTATTGCCGGTATTATTTCTTATCAGCGAAGTGGTGAGCCGGGACAAGATAATGCTGAATTTTTTATTCGTGGGATAGGAACATTTGGAGCAGGGAAAAGGGACCCATTAATACTCATTGATGGTATAGAATCATCAAATACAGATTTGGCTCGTTTACAACCTGACGATATATCGGATTTCTCGGTTTTGAAAGATGCAACAGCCGCAGCCGTATACGGAGCGAGAGGCGCCAATGGCGTAATATTGGTAAATACTAAACAAGGAGCGGAAGGAAAAACTAATTTTTCTTTTCGCGTAGAGAACTCTATTTCGACCAATACTCAAAATTTTAAGATGGTTGATAATATAACCTATATGGAATTAGCCAATGAAGCTGCATTAACACGGAATCCATTGTCACCTATTACATATTCTCAAGCAAAAATAGATTACACCAAAGCAGGTATAAATCCTTTACTATATCCAAGTAACGACTGGATTGATTTATTAATAAAGCCTTACACAATGAACCAACGTTACAATATGAGCATATCCGGAGGAGGACGCGCGGCAAGATATTATGTATCAGGAACATTTAATGTAGATAATGGGGTGTTGAAGAATGACAATATGAATAATTTTCAAAACAATGTCAAATTGAAAAACTATTCTATCCGCTCAAATACAATACTTAACCTGACAAAAAGTACAGAAGCAACAGTTCGGGTATATGGTCAGTTTGATGACTATGGCGGCCCTATCGGTGGCGGGCAAGGTATATTCAATTCTGCTCTTAAAGCTAATCCGGTCGCCTTTCCTGTAGTTTATCCTTCATCAATGTCTCCTTATACCAAACACATCATGTTTGGTAGCGATTTAGTAGCAGGTTCTAATAATACACTATATGCCAATCCATATGCCAGTATGGTTTCAGGTTTTCAAAGATACAGTACTTCTACATTCAATGCACAAGTTGAATTGAAACAAAATTTCGATTTCATATTGAAGGGATTATCCCTTAGAGGGATGGGATATATCCAGAGATATGCACGGTTCGCTTCCCATAGAAATTATAATCCTTTCTTTTACAGGGCGAAGGAAGTAAACGGGGAAATAAATCTGGTGACATTAAATGATGGAGGTGCTTCATCTGTCGGAACTGTCGGGACAGAGTATCTGAATTATACAACAGGAGATAGAGATCAGGAGAATAAATATTATGGGGAAGTTGCTGTCAATTATAATCAGGTCTTCGATAATAAACATACTGTTGGAGGTATGGTAATAGGAACCTTACAACATGCAATTATAAATTACAATACTGAAACTTTAGAATCTTCCTTACCAAGACGTAATTTAGGATTGGCAGGACGCTTTTCGTATATGTATGACGCCCGGTATCTGTTGGAGTTCAATTTTGGATATAACGGTTCGGAACGATTTGCCAAAAGCAATCGCTGGGGATTCTTCCCTTCGATAGGTGGAGGATGGATTCTTTCCAATGAATCTTTTTTTGAACCCTTAAGAAAAAAAATATCCAATTTGAAAATACGTGCTTCATACGGTTTGGTTGGTAACGATCAGATAGGTAATTCAAACGACCGTTTCTTTTATATGTCAAATGTCAATCTAAGTGATAATGCTTATGGAAGTTCTTTTGGGCAGAATTTTACTTATCACAGGCCAGGTATTTCGATATCCCGTTATGAAAACGAAAAAATAGGTTGGGAAAAGTCCAAACAAACGAATTTAGGATTAGACCTTACGGCCTTTGATTTGACCCTGACTGTGGACGGCTATATACAAAAAAGGGAAGGTATACTGATGGGTAGAACATACATACCTGGGACACTCGGATTACAATTGGGTGTACCAATGACCGCAAATATAGGAAAAGCGCAATCGTCAGGTGTTGATATAGCTCTAAATTACAATAAATCATTTAATAATTCAATGTGGACTGAACTTCGCGCAAATTTTACCTATGCCACAAATGAAGTAAAAGTTTATGATGAGCCCGATTTCGTAGCGAATGAGTATTACAGGTCGCATGTAGGCTATGCATGGAATACTGAATGGGGATATATAGCCGAGCGGTTATTTACCGATGATCAGGAGGTGGCGAATTCTCCTGCTCAGATTTTTGGGAGTGGTAGAGAATCGGAATATGGAGCCGGAGATATTAAATACCGGGATGTAAACAGTGATGGCGTAATAAATGAAGCTGATAAGGTTCCTATCGGATACCCTACTGTACCAGAAATTACATATGGCTTCGGCGGTAGTTTTGGCTATAAGAATTTCGATATCAGTGCCTTTTTCCAAGGGTCGGCACGCTCTTCATTTTTCATAGACCCTACGGCAATATCTCCTTTTGTACAAGATGGAGGCCATCAAAATGGTTTGTTGAAAGTAATAGTAGAAAACCATTGGTCGGAGGATAACCGGAATTTGTATGCATTTTGGCCTCGTCTAAGTGACATCCAAAACAATAATAATAATCAAAGGTCTACATGGTGGATGAGAAACGGTGCATTCCTTCGTCTGAAGAATGTTGAAGTTGGCTATAATGTACCTCAAAAGATGTTACGTAAGATAGGCCTTTCAAATTGTAGAATTTATGGAAATGCGACTAACCTATTTGTCTTAAGCAAGTTCAAAGCCTGGGATCCCGAAATGGGGGGTAACGGACTTGGATATCCGGTACAAAGAGTTTATAACATAGGAATTAGTTTTGGAATATAATAAATTAAATAGTATTATGGAAAAAATAAAGCTAGTACGGATAAGGAAAAATCTGGCTGAGAAATTGCTTATATTAATGATAATTCTTTCCTCCTTTTCTTGCAACGATTTTTTGGATATTATTCCTGATAATGTAGCAACGATGGACCATGCATTTTCAAATACAATAGAAACTGAGAAATACTTATTTACCTGTTACAACTACATACCGGATACGGGAGATATAGCTGGTAACATCGGATTACTTGCCGGAGATGAGATATGGATTCCCGAAATCTACAGGGATTTTGCGGCTGACAATTGGTCAATTATTGCACGGGGGCGCCAAAACAAGAACTCTCCAACCAATAATTATTGGAGTGGTTTCAATCAAGCCAAACCTTTATTTGTAGGAATACGACATTGTAATATATTCCTGGAAAATGTGGAGAATATGGATAAAATACATGACTTACCCTTGGATAAACGCAGAAGATGGATCGCAGAAGTGAAATTTTTAAAAGCTTATTACCATTTTTATTTGCTTCGTATGTATGGTCCTATTCCAATTGCTGATAAGAATCTACCAATGACTGCATCGAAAGAACAGGTGAAGGTCAAACGGCGTCCTGTTGACGAATGTGTAAATTATATAGCCGGTTTATTAGATGAATCATATGCAGACCTGCCGAGAGTAATACTAAACACGAATGATGAACTGGGTCGTATTACTAAATCTGTTAATCGGGCAATTAAAGCACGTCTTCTATTATTAAGTGCAAGTCCTTTATTTAATGGAAATACAGATTATGCTGATTTCAAAAATAAAGATGGTGAACTATTATTTAATACAACCTACGATCCGAATAAATGGAAGATGGCGGCAGATGCAGCAAAAGAAGCAATTGATGAAGCAGAACTGGCAGAACATAAATTGTATTACTATACTGAACCCAAATTTCAAATGACTGATACCACTATGATTCAGATGAGCATACGTGGAGCTGTAACAGAGCGGTGGAATGATGAAGTTATATGGGGACTAACGAATGGATTAAGAACTCAAGTATTACAAAAAGCTTGTATGCCTCTGTTGAATGAAAATATGGGAGTTAATACGGCTTATGCATCACTTGCTCCTCCGTTGAAGATTGTTAAAGAATTTTATTCCTTTCATGGAGTGCCAATTGAGGAGGACAAGCTTCTTAATTTTAAAGACATGAAAGCACTCAGGATCGCAACACCACAGGAACGGGTGAATTTTGAAGTCAGGTATGAAACTGCCCGCATTAATTATGACAGGGAAAACCGTTTTTATGCATGTATAGGTTTTGATGGAGGTAAATGGCTGACTGCCGATCTACCACAGAGAGTTGATTATGAAGCATATACTGTAAAAGCTAAAGCCGGGCAGATAAGCGCAGGAGCTGCTATAGCACTTTACTCAGTGTCAGGTTATTACACAAAAAAACTTGTAAACTGGGAATCCACATTCACTGCCAATTCTTCTATAAAAGAATATGCATGGCCGGAGATCCGATTAGCCGATGTGTATCTTATGTATGCCGAAGCTTTAAATGAAGCCGAAGGTCCTGTTGAAGATGTTCACAAATATTTAGATCTTATTCGTAAACGCGCTGGATTGGAATCTATAAAAGACTCATGGACCAAATATTCAAACAATCCTGCTAAACCGACTACAAAGGAAGGAATGAGAGAAATTATACACCGGGAACGTAACATTGAAATGTCGTTTGAAGGCATACGGTTTTGGGATATGAAAAGATGGAAAAAAGCGGTGATAAAACTAAACGAACCCATAACAGGATGGGATATAAACCAAAAAGATGCTGCTGCTTATTATCAGGAAAAAACGATATTCCAGCAAAAATTTATAGCTCCCAGGGATTATTTGTGGCCTTTAGCAATAGATGAATTAACTGTTAATTCCAATTTAGTACAAAACCCGGGATGGTAACAATAAAATTCTATACAATATGAAAAAAAAGAAATTATATATACTAATCTTATTTGTCATCTCTGTTCTGGTTACAGGATGTAGTGAGGAACAGAACGAACCATTAGAAAATAGTAAAGTCCCTCCTGGAAATATTACAAATATCCAAATAGAAAACCAACATGGGAAAGTTAAACTAACTTATACCTTACCTAAAGATCAGGATCTGTTATATGTAAAAGCTGTTTATACATTAGAATCGGGTGTCGTACGTGAGATAAAAAGTTCTTATTACCAAAATACAATGATTCTTGATGGATTTATTCAAACCTCGGAACATGAAATAAAAGTGTCGGCGGTCAACAGGAGTGAGGTTGAGTCCGAACCTGTTATTGTTAAAGTAAATCCTCTTGAAAATCCGATGTGGGAAATGCTTCGAAGTATGAAAGTTGAAGGAGATTTTTCCGGAATAAAGATTACTGTCGATAACCCTTATAAAGAGGCTGTATCAATAGAGTTAATAAAAAAAGACTCATTAGGTAACTGGAATCCTTTTCTTCCTTATATATATTCGTCATCCCCTCAAATAAGGTACATTACCCGTGGCTTAGATCCGGTTCCTCAAGAGTTTGGCCTGACTATCAGGGATAGATTCCGTAATTATACGGATACTTTATATACTATTGTAACACCTTTATACGAAGAGCATTTAGCCAAAAATTTGTTTAGAGAAATGAAACTTCCAGGTGATGCTGACATTCAAACAGTTACTGATGGTATGCGTTCAATGTGGGATGGGAATAGTGATTACAAGAATTGGAATCGTATGCTAACAGTAACAGCTAACACTAACATACAATGGATAACCTTTGATACAGGTCAACTAGCCAAATTGAGCCGTATCAAAATACAAAATTATGGAGAAGAAGTTGGCGGTGGCTATCAATTCTTTTACCGGGGACAGCTTCGCCATTTCGAAATATGGGGTTCTGCTAATCCTAATCCGGACGGCAGTTGGGATAGTTGGACTAAACTAGGAACATTTGAGTGTAAAAAACCGTCTGGACTACCTTATGGGCAGAATTCAGCCTCGGATTTTGAAGCAGGAGTAGCCGGATTTGAATATGAGATTAGTTCCGATGCACCTAAAGTCAGGTATCTCAGGATAAAGAGCCTTGAAAACTGGACGGGTACAACGTGGTTCGAAATATTGGAAGTAGATGTATTTGGCGATACAAGGCCTTAACAAAACAGATTACCCATTAATATTTAAAAGATATTTGAAATGAAAAAATATATAAATATAAGTTTTGTACTCACCTTTATCTTATCAATAATCTTTATGTTCTCTTGCTCAGAAATGGATGAATATAAAGAATTTGCTAAAGGAGGCGAGATTTCCTATACCGGAAAAATCGATTCTGTTACAGTTTTTTCAGGTGATGGCCGGGTATGTATTCAAGGTTTGATCATATCAGATCCTAAAGTCACCAATTGTAGAATATTCTGGAATGGAAATAAAGATTCTTTAAATATTCCTGTGGTTCGCACGGAGAATGTAGATACGATTAAAGAATATATATCATTACCGGAAAACCTATATAATTTTATTATCTACACTTATGACGCTTTAGGAAATAAATCGATTCCGGTGTACATTACCGGCCGATCTTATGGTGATGCATATAAAGCATCTATTTCCAATAGATTAGTTGCGTCTGCTTCAGTAGATGAGAATAGTGATGCTAAAATAGTATGGCGGGATATTGATAAAACGCTAGGTGCTTTTACAACAGATATATTTTACACGACCAATGATGGGGAACAAAAAACATATCAAGTTGATGTCGATGAAAAAGAAACTATCCTTTCAAACTATAAACAGGGAACCAATTTTAGTTATCAGACATTATACAGGCCTGATACACTGTGTGTCGACACATTTAGGACTATATCAGAAGTATATAAAATGCCTTATAAAATTGAAAAAAATAACTGGATAGCTATAGCCGATTCTTACGAACCTAACGGGCAAATGCCTATTGGAGGATCTCCTTCATTTGCAATTGATGATGATTATGATACATTCTGGCATACAGAACATGTTGATGCACAGCCCGATTTTCCGCATTGGTTTGCGGTTGATATGAAACAGCCTGTCAATATTGCATTTATTGAATTAACACGGCGTCCGGATAATACTTCTTTCTTTAAGTTTACACTGCAGGGCAGTATGGATGGACAGAATTGGACAGATATTTATGAATATGATTTTATAGAGGCTAACGGGCCTCAAAGATATTTTTTGTCAGGAGAACATATATATTCAAATCTCAGAATATATGCTTCTCAAGGAAGAGAAAGATGGGGGCATTTAATTGAGTTTTCCGTATATGGAAATTCTGATAATGAATAAGCAGGTTTTAGGCATAAGGTAAATGTGATCTGTTTTAATTTGGAGATCATCTTGCCTTTTGGATAAGGCAAGATGATATTCCTTTCATTTATCAATTTATAATATAGGCTAACAATCTATGAAAAATATATCAATCATACTATTATTATTTGCTATCTCTACTTTTACTTTTTGTAAGGATAATGAAGACGCGATTGATCTCTCGGAAAATTTAAGTGATAATTCCAAGATAGAACCAATACATTCATTAGAAGCGGAGACATCAAAAAATCCCAATCAGATATATCTAAGATGGCATAATCCGGATGATAAGTTTCTATCGACCGTAGAAATTTCATACCAGATTAAAGGCACCGATCAAATTTCCGATACTATTTGTATCAAAGCCATACCAAGATCAATAACACTCTATACATTAAATCTGCCTCAATATGCAACATATATTATTAATATTGTTGCTGTTAACCAGAGAGAGATAAGGTCTACAGCTACTGCAATAGAAGTCACCCCAATAAAACCAGAGGAAATTCCGGAAATAGAGGTTGCCGATTTCTTATCGATAGCCGATACATTAATGACATCAATGCTGGATAATTTTCTTGGTGGTCCCAGAGATGTCTGGCGGAGTTTTCCTAACCCTACAGGACCATATTGGGATGGTGATGCCTTGGCATGGGGGCAGGGTGCCGGATTTTCTGCTTTTGCCGCCATAAGAGAAGCGTCATCTAATAATGAGCTCTATAAAGAGAAATACAGTATACTGGATACAAGAATGCTTAATTCTATCAATAAATTTAAAGTTGTAGATTCCCGGAACGGAATGGCTGGATATTCTGTATATCCGGCAGATTGGAACGACAGGTTCTTTGATGATAATGTATGGATTGGGCTGGATATGATAGATTTATACTTTTTAACACAGAATCAGGCTTATTATGATAATGCCAAAGTCGTTTGGAATCTTATCATGACCGGAACCGATACGGACGGAGGGGTATTCTGGCAAGAGTTGCCTGTGAAAAGCACAACGAAACATGCTTGCTCTACAGCTCCAAGTTCAGTCTTGGCATCTAAAATGTATATGGCAACCCATGAAACACAATATCTGGATTATGCTGAAAAGATGTATCGGTTTTGTATAGATAAACTCCAAGATAAAAATGATTTTCTTATACAGGATCACTACAGGACAGACGGAACAGTTCAGGACTGGAAATTTACTTACAATTCAGGTCAAACCATTATGGCTGGAGTTTTACTATATAACCTTACAAAAGAAGAACATTATTTATCAGAAGCCCAACAAATAGCCGAGGCTATGTACAAAAACTGGTTTACAACATTCCACTCTTTAGTATTCAATAAAGATATAGGTTATATAAACAGTGATCACACATGGTTCAATGCAATTGCTTTGCGTGGTCTTATTGAATTATATAAAGTTGATGGTGATAGAAAATATATAACAGCTTATGAAGAGATGCTGTCGCATGCATGGATGTCTCCTTGCCGCAACAAGACATACAATATCCTGAACTACGATAGTTTTAAAGGTGAAGTTACGCAAACCGCTTGGGATATATTGCATGTCGGGGCAACAGTAGAAATGTTCGCACGTTTAGCTTCGTTAAAGTCAAGTGAAGGAGTATTTAATTAATAGGAAATCGAATCATTCTTTTTCTGTAAAAAATGGAATAACCAATCTAAAATCATCTATAATTAAATGAAAAAGATTTTATTATTCGCAATGATGCTTTTAAGCGTATCAGTATTTGCTCAATGGCAATCGGCAGGCGACAAAATCAAAACTCAATGGGCCGAGACATTAGATACTAAGAACTTATTGCCCGAATCCCCCCGCCCAATTATGAAGCGTTCAGCATGGACAAACCTGAATGGCTTGTGGAAATATTCGATTGTACCGGCAAATCAACAAGAACCTAAATCTTTCGATGGACAAATCCTTGTCCCTTTTGCTGTTGAATCAAGTGTGTCGGGGGTAATGAAACCATTAGAAAAAAACAATGAATTATGGTACAAGCGTACATTTGCAGTACCTTCAAAGTGGAAGGATAAAAATATACTGTTGCATTTCGGTGCGGTAAACTGGAAGACAGAAGTCTTCATTAACGATATTAAAGTTGGCAGTCATACCGGTGGATACACCCCATTCTCTTTTGTAGAAAGCGAAGTCAATGGATTGATTACTTACGGCCGCAAGGTCATTAAAGTGGAGGAAGGCAGATTGAAAAAGATCAATCAGGAAATTTGTAATTCTCTAAAAAAATAATACGGACATGAAAAGAGTTCTGAATATACTAATCTGTTTTTTAGCCTGCATATATTGTTCTGCACAAAAAATACAGTTGGAAAAAGACTTTATCACCCCTCCCGAAAGTGTTCAAACAGCCATCTATTGGTACTGGATTTCCGACAATATTTCCAAAGAAGGTGTTATTAAAGACCTTCAAGCGATGAAAAAAGCCGGTATCAACCGCGCCTTTATCGGCAATATAGGTCTGTCTGATGTGCCATATGGGCCTCATAAAATTTTCAGTGACGAATGGTGGGATATTATGCATACCGCACTAAAGACGGCTGGGGATTCAGATATCGAAATCGGCATTTTTAATTCACCTGGATGGAGTCAATCCGGTGGTCCTTGGGTTAAAGCCGAACAGTCGATGCGTTATTTGGCTTCATCGGAAATACGTGTTACCGGCCCTCAAAAGTTGTCTCAAACTCTTGATAAACCCTCTTCGGACTTCGAAGACGTGCGTGTATTGGCTTGGCCGGTAGCTAAAACCTACAGACGGAATTTGCTGGATGAGGCTTCTCAACTGCTGATTTCAACAGGAAGTAGCACTGCCGAACTAAAACCTAATGCTCCTATTCAACTTTCGTCCGGGAAAGAGACTGTCGTTGATGTGATTCTTTCGGAACCGGCAAATGCAAAAAGCATAGTTATTCATCCAACTCCTGGTCTGTTGCAAAGAGATACACCCGGAGGATCGTTTTATGAATGTTGTGTTCAAACCAAAAGTAGCAATGAGTATCGTACAATCAGCACATTTATTGTCGATCGGACGAATGGTGCACCAAATGTAGGATTTTCCCCTTTTGCCCCGATTGCAGAAAGTTTTGAAAAGGTGAAATCACGTGAATTCCGTTTGATATTCCGCAATATCCGGCGGGATTGTTCCATCGAAAAGCTTTTACTGACCGATTCTCCTGTTGTGGAGCGTTATGCCGAAAAGACGTTGGGTAAGATGTTTCAGTCTGAACAAGCTTTATGGGATGTTTACATGTGGCGTAATCAACCGGAAGAAAACAAAGATGCTCTTTGCATCGCCCCCAATCAGGTGCAGGATATATCCAAATATTTTTCTAAGGATGGTCGCCTTAATTGGGATGTGCCCAAAGGGGAATGGATAATCCAACGCACAGGTATGGCCAATACCGGAACAGTAAATGCTCCTGCTACCCCTGAAGGGCAAGGCAGGGAAGTAGATAAACTCAGCAAAAAGCATACGGTCGCACATTTTGATGCTTTTATCGGCGAAATTATGAGACGCATACCCAAATCTGATCGTAAAACGTTCCGAGTGGTAGTTGTCGATAGCTATGAGTGCGCCGGACAAAACTTTACCGATGATTTTTTACTTCGATTCAAAAAACGGTATGGCTACGATGCTCTTCCCTGGCTACCCGCTTACCAAGGTCATGCTATCGGGAATCCAGAGCTTTCTAATCGCTTTTTGTGGGATGTCCGCCGTCTTGTTGCCGATGGCATTTCTTATGAATATGCCAGAGGGTTGCGCGAAATATCCAATCGCCACGGATTGATTACCTGGCAGGAGAATTACGGTCATTGGGGTTTTGCTGGTGAATTCCTTCAATATGGTGGTCAATGTGACGAAATTGGTGGTGAATTTTGGTGCGAAGAAAATTACGGTGACATCGAAATTAAAGCTGCCGCTTCTTGCGCCAATATTTATGGGAAAAAGAAAGCTTCTGCAGAGTCCTTCACCAGTAATAGTTTTGGCAACAACAACTTTTACAGGCATCCTGCTTACCTTAAAAGGCGGGGTGATTGGTCGTTTGTTGAAGGCGTCAACGACGTAGTGCTACACGTCTATATTCAGCAGCCAAAAAACGAAGGAGCGGGAATACATGCCTGGTTCGGAACTGAATTTAACCGCCTCAACACATGGTTTTCCCACGTGGATCTGTTTGTTGATTACATCAAACGTTGCAATCTTATGCTTCAGCAAGGGTTGAATGTTGCTGATGTGGCCTATTTTATAGGTGAAGATGCGCCCAAAATGACTGGTATCCGAGATCCTGAATTGCCACGAGGCTATTCATACGATTACATCAATGCCGAAGTGATAGAAAAATCAATGACTGTGAAAGACGGAAAACTGACTTTGCCACATGGCACTTCATACCGGGTACTGGTCTTACCTAAGCAGGAAACGATGCGTCCTGAACTATTAAAGAAGATTGAATCACTGGTTATGGAAGGTGCCGTCGTCGTCGGTCCACCACCGTCACGATCACCAAGTATGCAAAATTATCCTCAAGCCGATCTCCAAGTGCAGAAACTTGCTAAAAAAGTATGGGGCAACATGGACGGAAAAAGCAGCGAACCGCAGTCTTATGGCAAAGGGTTGGTATTTCATGGTGCCAATCTGGAACAAGTTTTTGCCCGCATTAACGTCGTACCAGACTGCATTCTGCCAGACTACCGGCAAGTGCTTTTTGCACATCGGGCAAGCGATAATATGGATATTTATTTCCTTTGCAACCAGACAGACCAAACAATCCAAGTTTCTCCGGAATTTCGTATAGCGGGAAAACAACCGGAGCTTTGGGATGCTGTTACCGGAAAGAAACGTGATCTTCCCTCTTTTATACAAAAAGACGGAACGACAGAAGTGCCGTTACAGTTCGAGCCGGCTCAAAGTATGTTCATTGTATTTAAACGTCCAGGAACATCGGCTGTTTGCGATCTGTCCATCAATTTCCCGAAACAGGAAACGTTTCTTACCATCAATTCTCCATGGACCGTCCATTTCGAATCTGATGCAATCAAACGAGGGCCGAAAGCGCCAGTCACATTTGCTAAACTCGAAGATTGGACACAAAATGCGAATGATTCGATCCGTTATTTCTCAGGAACAGCTGTTTACCAAACCTCGTTTGAATTAAATACAACGGAAACATTGCCTCAACTTACGTTGGATTTAGGCAAAGTAGGTGTGATGGCTAAAGTGAAACTCAATGGTACATATGTAGGAGGTGTATGGACAATGCCTTACACATTGGATGTGGCAAAATTTGTAAAACCCGGAAAAAATACGCTCGAGGTGGAAGTGGTAAATACCTGGCAGAACAGAATGATTGGCGACGATCCGTTGCCACCAGATAAACGTCCCGTTACACCACATTCCGGTTTACCTATACATACGAAACTTACGTCATCGGGTCTCTTCGGGCCAGTTCGTCTGCTAATACCATCTGCAACAACAATTGAATAATAAAGAGAGTGATATATCTTATTAATAGTTATTCAGAGTATTGAAAAGTAAATTATTAACATAAAATAATCAATGAAGAAGATTTTGAATACAGTAATATTTGTTCTGTTATGTTCGTATTGCTGGGCCCAAGGTACGCAACTTGAAAAAGAATTTAAAACTCCTCCTAAAATTCAAACGGGTGTTTATTGGTATTGGATGTGTGGAAATATATCCAAGGAGGGCGTTATAGCGGATCTTAAAGCAATGAAAAAAGTTGGCATTAATCGTGCTTTCATCGGCAATAATTATTTTGATCCTTATAAAGGAGGGCGTACAGTAAGGTTAATGAGCGATGAATGGTGGGATATTACTCATACTGCGTTGAAGACAGCCTCAGAACTAGATATTGAGATTGGGATCTTCAATTCCCCTGGCTGGACTCAGGCCGGGGGGCCCTGGGTGAAACCCAGCCAGGCAATGCGTTATCTTACATCGTCCGAGATGAGAATAAAGGGCCCTGCAACCATTTCAACCCAGTTGGAAAAACCTATTGCTGAGTTTCAAGATGTAAAAGTAATTGCATATCCCGCTCCAAAAAATGATCTTCTAACTTTAAATAAGTCCAATTCCAGAATAAAAATATCTCCAGACCTTGTAAACTCAGACAGATTGTTCGATGGTGATAATTTTACTGGGGCGGGTATGCCTCAAAATGTAGATGTTACTGTAGATATCATTGCCAATAAAGAATTTACTGCACGAAGTATAACTGTTTATCCGGGGCATTCAAATATTAATGTTTCTTTCGATGTACAGGCAAAAGTGGGTAATGAATTTAAAACAATTTCAAATTTTGTTATTGACTGGCATAATTTAGGACTCATCGTAGGTTTTCAACCTTTTGCTCCTGTTGTCATGTCAATCGATGAAACTACAGCTAAAGAATTCAGGATTGTGATGAACAACAAACATCACGAAGGAGGCATTGGAGAAATAGAGCTTTCGGCCTCTCCACGTATTGAAAATTATGCAGCAAAAACCTTTGCTAAAATGTTTCAAGGACCACTTCCTCCATTTGATTACTATATGTGGAGAGAACAACCTGAACCGAAAAATTCAGAATTGAATATTGATCCGAAAAAAATTCTGGATATTTCTGAATATATGTCTCCGGATGGAAGGATCGCATGGGATGCCCCTGAAGGAGAGTGGGTAATATTGCGAATTGGTATGACTCCGACAGGAGTTACAAATAATCCGGCAGGGCCTGATGGTACAGGTCTTGAAATTGACAAAATGAACAAAAAACATATTGCAACTCATTTTGATGCTTTTATAGGAAAAATACTAGATCGTATTCCAGCTGAAGATCGCAAAACCTTTAAGTTAGTTGTTCAGGACAGCTATGAGTCTGGAGGAGAAAATTTCACAGACGATTTTTTAGATTCTTTCAAAGAGTGCTATGGTTATGATGCCTTACCATTTCTGCCGACATATTTCGGAAAGGTGGTCGGCAGCCAAAAGGAGTCAGATCGATTTTTATGGGATATGCGGCGTTTGGTGGCTGATAAAATTGCATACGATTACGTAGGCGGTTTTAGGGAGTTATGCCATAAACATGGATTGCGCACATGGCTTGAAAACTATGGACATTGGGGTTTTCCTGCTGAATTCTTACAATATGGAGGTCAATCGGATGAGGTTGGTGGTGAGTATTGGTTGCCTAGCGCATTCCCGTCTTGGGAAAACGATTTAGGTAATATTGAAAACCGGGCGGCATCCTCTTGTGCTCATATATACGGCAAAAATCTTGTGACTGCAGAATCGAATACCAGTGGTGGACCTGCGTTCTCGCGCGTACCAGCAGATGCAAAACAGCGTACGGATAAATACTTCTCAGAAGGTATAAACAATACATTATTCCATGTATGGGTTCATCAACCCGATCTGGATAGGTATCCGGGAACAAATGCATGGTTCGGTACCGAATTCAATCGTAATAATACATGGTTTTCGCATATCGATTTGTTTATAGATTACACCAAACGTTGCAATTATATGTTACGTCAGGGGCTTAACATCGCCGATGTAGCATACTTTATCGGTGAAGATACTCCTAAAATGACAGGAATACAAGATCCTTTACTTCCCTCCGGTTATCAGTTCGATTATATCAATGCCGAAGTTTTGGTTCGTGATGCGAAAGTAAAAAACGGATTTATAACATTGCCACATGGAACAACCTATCGTGTGTTGGTTTTACCTAAAGTAAGCACAATGCGCCCTGAAGTACTGACTAAAATCAAACAGCTGATAGCTGATGGAGCAGTAGTGTTGGGTGCTCCTCCAACACATTCGCCGAGCTTACAGGATCAACCTCAGGCTGACGGGTCAATCAGAGAAATGGCCTCTGAACTATGGGGAAGAGTTGACGGCATTAATATAACTTCTGCAAGAGTGGGTAAAGGTATGTTATTTAACGGCATCAACCTTGAAGAAGTGTTTTCAAAAATAGGATATATAGAAGATTGCAAGATACCAGCAAATGCTCCGATTCTTTTTGGGCATCGCAAGCTGGACAATATAGATATCTATTTTATATCCAACCAGAGCGAAACGACTCTGAAAACAGAACTCAAATTCCGAGTAAAAAAAGATATGCAGCCCGAACTGTTTGATCCAGTTACCGGAACAATACGTAAACTTACCGAATTCTCTTCCGATAAAGAAACGACTACCGTACCGATCTCTTTGTATGGATATGAGAGTGCGTTTATCGTGTTCCGGAGAAAGGGCACACCTGTTGTGGGGACGAAAAATTTCCCCGAACCGGTAAAAGTTGCTAATCTTGATGCAGCATGGGAAGTCGCCTTCAATGGTAAACTATCGAATCCAGCACCGATTCGTTTAAACGGACTTCTAGATTTGGCACAATCGGCAAACGATAGTATAAAATACTTCTCTGGAAATATGATCTATACTACTTCGTTCGATTTTGATACGAATACAGCAAAAGGGAAAGAGATATACCTTGATCTTGGAGAAGTCAATAAGATGGCTAAAGTATGGGTGAACGGCCAATATGTTGGTGGTACATGGACAATGCCTTACAGGGTGGATATATCTTCTGCTTTGAAACAAGGGGAAAATATCCTTCGCATAGATGTTGTCAATACATGGGTTAACAGGATGATAGGTGATAAAGCCTTACCAAAAGAAAAAAGGGAAACTTGGGCGGGAATAAATGATTACCAACCTGATTCACCGCTACAGAAATCTGGATTGATGGGACCTGTCACATTAGAATATGTGCCTAATTATTAAATAGCAATGAAGAAATTGATTGTTTTTTTAATTCTTATATCTTACCTAGGGGTATTTTCGAATATTTATATTAACGCCCAGGAACGCCCTTCCGGCTATCCTCAACGTTCCGGGATTATAGATATTAGGAGTAATTTCGCAAATCCGCCGAAAGGATACGGAGAAGTTCCTTTCTTTTGGTGGATGGGCGACACCCTTACCCGAGAGCATCTCTCATGGCATTTGGATAAGCTGGATAACAAGCATATTACAAGTCTTCAGGTAAATTATGCCCATGATGACAAAGGAGGAATCACTTATGGGAAAACCCTTCCTTCTCAACCAAGCCTCTTTACAGAAGAATGGTGGAATCTTTTTGGCTGGTTTGAAAACGAGGCTGGCAAACGTGGTATGACCGTGAGTTTAAGCGATTATACGCTTGGAGTAGGGCAAGGATCATATGTGGATGAGATGCTAAAAGAAGACTCTTCTTTAAATGGTTATGAACTCTGTTTTCGTAGTGACACTCTGGTGTCAGAATTCTTTTATCGTACATTTGTTGAGATGCCCTTATTGCTTAATGCCTATGAGCTAGATAAAGACTATAATATAACCGGACACCCTGTTGATTTAATACCTCAAATAACGAATGGAAAAATAGAATGGAAGAGCAAATGGCCCAATACGCTTATTACAGAAGTCTTTGCAGACCATCGCGTTCCTTCATTAGATCCAATGAATCCCAATTCGGGTAAAAGTTATGTGGAGCATTTTTTCCAATGCTTTGAAGATCGCCTTACGAAATCATCAGAATCAGGACTAAACTTTTTTTTCTCAGACGAATTACAATTTCATCTTTCAGGATGGCTATGGAATAACATTTTTAGTGAAGAATTCCATAAACGAAAAGGGTATGATATCAATCTTTATTTAGATGGTTTATTTATGGATATTGGCGATAAAACGCCGGGTGTCAGACTTGATTATAATGATGTTATGGTATCATTAAGTGAAGAAAACTTTTTTATTCTGGTATATAAGTGGCATGAAGATCGAGGTTTATTATACGGTTGCGATCATGGAGGACGTGGTCTTGATGTCGTAGAATTCGGTGACTATTTCCGAACTCAAAGATGGAATCAGGCGCCAGGCTGTGATCAGCCAGGTTTGGGTATTGACATTATAAAGAACAAGGTCGCATCGTCTATAGCACACTTGTATGAAAGAGAACGTGTCTGGTTAGAGGGCTTTCATAGTAGTGGATGGTCAACCAATACAGAACAGCTAACCAAAGCAGTATTTGCTAATTACGCTTCCGGACAAAATCTGTTGAGCCTTCATGGTTTTTACTATAGCACAATGGGAGGCTGGTGGGAATGGGCTCCTCCATGCAATCATTTCCATGAGCCATACTGGGAGGAGATAAAGCCATTTTTAGAATGTACAGAACGATTGAGTTATATCCTTTCGCAAGGCTACCATTGTGCAGACGTTGCTGTGTTATATCCGGTCGAACCGGTTATTGCAGGCTACGGAGATGGCTGTGTGAAAAAATCTTTTGCAGTCGGGGAACTCTTATATAAAAATGGTATGGATTTCGATTTTATGGATTATGAGTCTCTTGCCCGCTCTAAAGTTGATAGTAAAAACTTAAATATCGCAGGAGAAAGTTTCAAAGTGTTGATTATACCTTCTATGAAAGCTATCCGGAGTAGTTCTCTGGAAAAGATACTCGAATTCAAGCGAAACGGAGGCGTTATAATAAATATCGGAGACAAGCCTCAGGTAACAGAGAGGGGGCGTAATCATCCTAAAGATAAAAAATTATTGGAACAGATATTCGAAGGTGGTAAAAATACCATTCATTGTATAAATGAGACAGAGTCTCTTCTTTCTATAATTGATCAGAAATTTCAACGTGATTTCCGTGTGATTTCCGGTACAGGAGAGAATGAAACTCCATATGTTATGCATCGGACTATTGATGGAAAAGACTTATATGCCGTATATAATATCAAAAAAGGAACAGAATGCTTTTTTCGAGCAAAAGGAGCTGCACATCTTTGGAATCCCTGGACGGGTAAGATAACTCCTTTATCAGTGGAAAAAATTACACGAGAAGGCATTGTATTACGGTTGCCACTGGAAAATAGCGATATACAGATTATAACTTTCGATCCCAGTATAAAACCCACTATTGAAAAATATGCCCCTAATGAATATGCGACAAAATATATACCATTAAATGGAGACTGGCAATTCGAGATTGTCCCACTATTGGATAATGATTATGGAGATTTCAGTCTTCCCGCATACAATGATAAAGTGGGAGCAATAATATATCGTGCCAGCTATTCTTTTTCAAATAAAGAAACATTAAACACTTTTACTTTTGGAACAAAATTTATGATTTTAAGCGCTGTTCCTGAAATAGATATTGAAATTCTGAAATCGAGTATCAAGGAAAATTTGTCAACAATCGATTCTCATGGACGTAACTATTCATGGCAACCTTACGAATTTTCATGGAGATGGGGTGTTGAAGGTGATTATGGATATCAAGGATGGCATGGACTAAAAGCACGCATGTATGATGATTTTATTCGTTTAGGCAAGAAGGAGTATACTTGGAATGCAAATGAGATAGTGCGTATCCAGGAAGAAAACGGAGAAAAGAATTATTATTTGTTTACACGGGTGAATGCACCTCGCTCTGGATTTTATCTCGCCGAATATGGAAAAATGTTTCCTGCAAATATTTATATTAACGGACAACATGCCGAGTCATCACCTGAGTTGGAACTTAAGCAGGGGATTAATGAAATTTTGCTACATTTCGATAGCTATGGTGTAACCCGGTTTGCTCTACGTGATGGGAAGCCAGATATTATTGAAGAGACTCTTAAAGAATCTCCCTTAAGAATGAAATACCGGGGTGATAAATCTCTATTGCTTTTTGATATTCGCGAAGAAGTGAGTAACCATGGTGAATTTTCATTTACTTCTGCACCCGGACTCAAAGAGTTATTTTTCTCATCTTATGGCAAAGCCTGGGTTAATGCCAATAATATTGCTGCTGAAATGATAGTCACCGGAACACGTGAGGATGGATTGATTCAATATACAGCAAAGCTTGCTGAACCCGCTATTCGTCCGGTAAATATTATAATCAACGTAGATGAGCCTTTGGGGTATGGCGGTGGAAGCGTAATAGACTCACCTATTAAACAGATCTGTACGGAAGGAATTATACCTATTGGCGATTGGTCAACAATTGAGGGTTTAAAAGCTTATTCAGGTGGTGCATGGTATCGTTATAATATGGAATTAGAAGATTTGCCTCAAAGGAAAGCTACACTGAACCTTGGTCAAGTTATATCGACAGCAAGAGTGAGGATTAATAAAAAAGAGGCTGGTTTAAGACTTTCCGCCCCTTGGAAGTTTGACGTAAGCGATTATCTTCAGACAGGAAATAATCTTATTGAAGTGCTTGTATGTAATACGGCAGCTAACTATTACTTATCTGTTCCAACCCGTTACCGGGGAACTATTGAGTCTGGTATTATAGGGCCTGTATATATTGAAATAGAATAAACATTTCTATCGAACAATAAAAGCAATTATCATTTTATAAAAGCAGTAGTTCATAAAATAAATTATGTTTGTATAACAGTAATATGAAAAAAACAATCTTTGTATTTCTCTCTATTTTATTTTCCTGTATAGGCGTCAATGCCATTAATAATGCCAGATGGATAACGGTCCCTTCCGGCGATGCAAACAAGCCCAATACATGGATTTCCTTTCGAAAAGATTTTAACATAGAGAAAGTGCCATCAAAGGCATTGACTCAGATTGCCGTAGATAGCAAATACTGGTTTTGGATAAACGGGCAGATGGTTATATTTGAAGGAGGGTTAAAGAGAGGGCCGAACCCCAGAGATACATATTATGACGAAGTCGATTTGGCTCCCTACTTAAAGAAAGGCCAAAACAAGATAGCAATACTTTTATGGCATTTTGGAAAAGAAGGTTATTCTCATAAAAACAGCGGTAAAGCAGGATTGATCTTTAATCTGAAAGAAGGAAATATAGAGCTAATCAGTGATAACTCATGGCTATGTAAAATTCATCCGGCCTATGGTAACACGGGAGAGCCATACCCGAATTTACGTTTACCCGAATCGAATATTCACTTTGATGCCAACAAAGATATAGCAAATTGGCAAACTGAAGATAGCCGCGGGAAATACGGATTTGTAAATGCACATGAAATTGGAAAATGGGGTGATGCTCCATGGAATACATTAGTAAAACGGCCTATCCCGCAATGGAAAGATTTTGGAATAAAAACAGTTAAGTATAAGGATATCGAGCGTAAGAAAGGAACTGGAAAGGATACTATTATTGCAGCTTTTCCTTATAATATGCAGATGACTCCGGTTTTAGATGTAACAGATAAAAAAGGTGGTAGTTTAATTTCTATTTTTACGGATCATTTATATGGAGGCAGTGATGTCGGCATACGGGCTGAATATGTAACAAAGAAAGGAAAGCAAACTTATGAGTCAATCGGCTGGATGAATGGGCATAAACTAATGTTGGTAGTACCCTCGGATGTTACCGTAAACAGTATAAAATACAGGGAAACCGGATATAATGCTGATCCGGTTGGATCTTTTTCTTGCGACGACGAATTCTATATGCGTTTCTGGAAAAAAGCATTGCGTACACTGTATGTAAATATGCGTGATACATATTTTGATTGTCCCGATAGGGAACGTGCCCAGTGGTGGGGCGATGAAGTTGTACTGATGGGAGAAAGTTTCTATACTTACTCAACCCCTATCCATGATTTGATGAAAAAAGGCATTCATGAATTAATAGGATGGCAAAAGGAAGACGGTGTTTTACATTCACCGATTCCGGAAGGTAATTATGGAGTGGAGTTGCCCGGACAAATGCTGGCAAGTATAGGGCATTATGGTTTCTGGAATTATTACATGAACACTGGAGATAAACAGACAATACAGGATGTTTATCCCGGAGTGAAAAAATACCTGTCTCTATGGTCTCTCGATGATACAGGTTTAACAGCTTTCCGCCCCGGAGCATGGACTTGGGGCGACTGGGGTAATAACCGCGATATGCGGCTTATCTATGCAGGCTGGCATTACCTGGCATTAAAGGGTGCAGCATCGATGGCCGATTTATTAGGTTATACCAATGATGCAAAGGAGTACAGGATCATTATGGAAAAGGTGAAGGACGGGTATAATCAATGCTGGAATGATAAGGCCTACAGGCACCCTGAATATAAGGAGGAAACAGATGACAGGGTACAGGCGCTTGCCGTTATATCCGGTATTGCAGATCAATTGAAATATGATGCTATATTAAAAGTTTTCGAAACGGAATTTCATGCAAGCCCTTATATGGAAAAATATATAATGGAAGCATTATTTATGATGGGACAGGGAGAATATGGGGTGGAAAGATCCAAGAAACGTCTGTCAGCAATGGTGAACAATACAGAGTACACAACCTTGTTCGAAGGCTGGTATATCGGAGACATAGGAGAGCTTGGCGGAGGTACGGTAAATCATGCATGGAGTGGTGGAGCTTTGACTGTCATAGCCCAGTATATATGCGGTATCTATCCTCTTGAAGCAGGCTATAAGGTGTTTAAAATAGAACCAGAACCGGCTACATTCAAAACAGCTTCTATTAGCGTTCCTTCCATAGCTGGGATGATAAAGTCGAAATTTGTGTCTTCATCCAAAGAGTTTACATTAGAGGTTGTAGTTCCCTATGGTACTGAAGCTATTATATATCTGCCTGTTGGGAGAGAAAGGGAAATTACTATAAATGGGAAAATACCTTATGAGAATGAATATAAGACAAGCTCGAAATACTTATATAAAACGAAAGTTTCATACCAGCTTCCTGCGGGAAATTATAAGATTTCAGTGAAGTAACTTATCTGTATATTGAATTTTTTCTCTATTTTCAACAACTATCATACAATCAATTTCATCGCGGAACTCATTTTGACTGTGATTTACCTCAATTCTATTGAAATAAGTGTCGATTCTTAATAGGACCGGGTAGGAACAAAGAAAGGCTATGCATGAGCTATTACGCTATGGCCAATAGGTACCGCCATTCATACTTTTGCCATCGTTATAGAAGAAACCGTTTTGTTGGCATGCTTACCAACTCGCGAAACTTTGTTTCGTATCCTCGCCACGAATACTTTCGCCGGATTAAGTGTAATCTTATTGGCAATGACATGGAGCAGGGATTCCTGCCTGAAGCGGGAATAGATACGATAGGTAAGATGGTCGAAAATATATCATATTACACCGCAAAACATTTTTTTAATTTCTGACAACATATAGATACATTATATGAAAAAAGTAGTAACCTTGGGAGGAATTATGTTGCGTTTAGCAACACCAGGCTATCAATGCCTTATACAAAGCGCAAACCTTAATGTTACCTTTGAAGGTGGAGAAGCAAACGTAGCTGTTTTGCTATCTAGCTATGAAATTCCAACGGACTTTAGACCTCGTCAACCTAAAAATGATATCGCAAAATGGTGTATATCTGATTTAAGAAAATATAATGTTGGTGTCAATAAAATTACCGTATTAGTGTTAAATACTCCTCCCAAATGGTTCGGTGTTACTTCTGCAAAAGATAAACCGGATGTGGTACAAGGCATCCGGGAGTTAACTGATGCCGAGATCTATCCTGAAAAACTCTTTTAATATTGCATTTATTATAGCTTTTCGAAAAAATATGACCCATACCTACTTTCATAATCACAAGAGAAACTATTAGAACGAAATAAACCAATGGAATATACTGATAATAATGCTGTTTATAAAGATGTACATATATTTCTCGAAACGGCATCCGGAACATTCCTGTCCGAGATACTGATAAATACTGTGGTATTCAGCTTTTACAATAACAATTTAAAGGTACTTTTACTTCAAACCGGGGAAGGGTGCTGTTATTTTTTACCTGAGGGATATGTGTTTAAGGATGAAACAATAGATGACGCGTCGTTACGTATATTGCAACAGTGCTTCAAATTAAAGGATATATTATACAATGAACAGTTTCACATATCGGACGAAACCGGACAGGTAAACGAAAATATCTTTTCGGTAATGTTACGGTTATCCGGTATTGAGATTCCGGAGGACAGTTGGGTAAACACCAGGAAAGTATCGGTCTGTTATTATTCTTTAGTCGACAGGTTCAAAGTATTCCCTACGGCGCAGGATTTATTCTCATCTAAATTAGTATGGGTCGATATCCGGGATATCTCCGAACTTGCATGCAGCCACAAGGATATTATCAGTAAAGCCGTATTGAAATTGCAGGAAGACATGGATAGAAAACCGATCGCGTATAACCTGCTGAATAAAACATTTACCTTAAAGGAGTTGCAGGGGCTGCATGAAGCGGTTTTCCAGAAAAAGATCGTCAGCGCTAATTTCCAAAGGAAAATGTTATGCTCGAACCTGTTGGAACGATTAGGCAAGTTGTATGACGGAAGATCCCACAGGGCTCCGTATCTGTATAAATTTAAGGCTAAAACTAAAAGCAAGCGATAAAGAAATTAAAGGATTAGCTGAAAGGTAGCTAATCCCGTTTTCCTATTGTAAATTTTTGTTCATCCGGGTCCGTGCCTCATCCTGGTTCGTCGCTTTATAATAATGCTTATATATGACATCTGGACTATTGCCTGCATATCCGGCGACCTGGACAGGATGGAAACCGTCATCCAGCATTTTGGTTATAAAGGACCCCCTGGCGGAGTACCATGTTATTTTATCTTTATAATCCAGTTTCTTCCTTACCTTTTCGAGGGTTTTATTCACTCGTAAGGAAATACTTTCCACCCTGTTCTTTTTTTTCAGGTTAGTTTGATGTTTATAGGTAAAGATAGGAAAAACATAATCCTGGTAGGAAGCGGATATATATTTCCTTATTATAGCTTCGGCCTTATTTACGAGTGGAACATTGGCGTCTTTTGCTACTTTGCTCCTTTCATATTCTATAAAGCTATCCTTGATACAGCCTTTTTTCAGGTGGGCGACATCCGTATTACCTATCCCGCCTGCATAAAAACTAAAAAGGAACAGGTCGATATGGAATAACTGCTTCTTTGTGAAGCCATTTTTATCCATCCGCTCTATTTCCTGTATGACATAATAAGGGATTGTTTTAGGTATAAATTTGTTTGTCTTCATTTTTTGATCGACACATTTGAATATTCCGGTAGTTGCACCAGGTATTTGCCTCTGTGAAGCATAATTGCATACCGCTTTTAATTTCTTCAGCTTTTGGATCACACCGCCTTTGTTGCCTTTTTCGGCTCCTCTGACTTGAAGGTATACTGTATAATCGTTCAAAAATGTTTCATTCAGGTTTGTAAAATAATAAGAAGAAAAGCCTTTTTTATATTTGTCCCTCGTAAAATTACTTAATGAATTTTTAAGCAGTTTGTATTCTTTTACATTAGCGGAACTTCCTATGATCTCCCCATTTTTGAACCTTTCTTTTTTACCGAACTCTTCGATCAATTCATCGATCATTCTGATAACGGACAGGACTTTAACTTTTTTTGTTTTTACCTCCGGGGTATCAAAACAATTTGACCATTGGGCCGGCGTCCAGCTTCTACCCTCCAGTTCCCATTCTTCCGCTACTTTCAGATATTTTAGTTTCGTTTCTGAGAGGAGGTTGTTTTTTACTTGGTTTTCAGCATTCCGGGTCTTGAATGTCTGCTTACTTTGATCCCATTCTTTGTAAAGCCCGGTAATGTTTAGTACTTTTTTTGCTCTGCAATAACCGCTTTGATGAAAAATCGCAGTTACCTTGACCATCTTCTTGTTTTTGGGATGAAAAATTCCTTTAAAATTTATTGAGTACATATTTGAATTTGATTTATTTCAATATATAAGGTTAGGAGACAGGATGCAATTATTTGTAAAATAAATTTGTTTTTTTCATTGTCCATATTTACAAATATTGCCACACCACTAATATTCACAGGCTTATTCATCATTCTTCCGTATATTTTTAACACCTAAATAAGATTTTAAATGCTTATCAGGAATAGAGGCCCTCCTCTTAGTCTGTTTTTCATGATAATTATAAAAAACAGTTTTATTACAAAAATTTAAAATCAACATCTATGAATATTGAACAATCAAAAACAGAATTATTCAACAAATATGTATTACCGGAAAAGGATTTTATCTACCGGGTATGTTTAAAATACTCCAGGTCGGAGTATGAATGTAAAGAATTCTATAGCGAAGTATTATTCCGGATTTTCAAGGCTATTGATACTTATAATCCCTTACTGCATATCCGGCCCTGGTTATATACCATTATTACACGGATGATTGGACGCTCACGGACAAAATTCCAAAGAATGAATTTCATTGATATTGAAAACCTGCAAATACCATCGGATGAGAATGAAGAGGTTTACTTCAGAGACCTAAGGACTGATGATTACAAACAATTCTTTTCAGATGATATAGTAGAAGCTCTTGGCATGATAAAGCCGGCGTCCCGCAAAGCCTTATTATTACAACAAGCCGGATACAGCATGGATGAAATTGCCGGTGAATTGTACAATTCAAGGTTAATTAAATCAAATAGTACAGTGTCCGCAAGGTATTATTTACGTGTGGGGCAACAGTGACTGGCCAGGTCGCTTTCTCCTGACGGGAAATTATTGAGTAAAAAAACAAATAAACAAGAACATATGGCAAAATTAAAATCAGAACTGGATAAATGGATATCTATGCCGGACAAGGACTACCTCCTGCTGGTAGAAGACCATATTATGATGACTGCGCTTAAAGCTGCCGGTATAGAGGAGTTACCTATATACAAAGCCGCTGAAAATATTTTGAAAAATAACAGGATTGAAATTCATTTAAAACCAATAAAAAGCAGATATAAATAATTATGAGAAAGAGTCCTTATAAAGAGCCTAAGCAGGTCTTAATATTTAACAATGCAAAAGTATTAATAGCTATAGTCCGTTCTTTACACGCTGCTTCCGAGTTAAGTTTTTGTAATTTACAGGCAATATCTTTTTGTTGCTTAGGGAAGTATATTTCAACGGGTGGATATTATTTTAGACATGTTCATCCTGATATTGCGGTTGAACCGGAAGACCTCGACAATTTGAAGTTGGAGGAATATGATAGAATGTGTGGCGAAGAGAGATTGTATTACTCCTCCCGCCAATTGGCCAGGAAGAGAATGTTAGGGCAGGAACGCCGTAAGGCGAAATGGAAAAACCGGGATATCAAATAATGTGAGATAAACCAGTGAAATACGGCAAATCTGCTGATAGTTTTGCCGTATTTCTTATCTGTAAGCATGCCAGCAGGGACATTCACAGAAGAGAATCCAATTTATTATTAAGTTCCTCCCTCTGGGTTACAATGTAATAGTGTTTGTATATAACATCCGGGCTGTTCCCCGCATGTTCAGCAACCAGTTCGACAGGGTATTTTTCGTCTATAAGTTTTGATATATATGTTCCCCGTGCAGAGTTCCATGTTATCTTCCCTTTATATCCGATATTTTTTGCAACCTTACGGAGGGTTTTGTTTACGCAGTCTGAGAATCCGCTTACCCTGTGAACCTTTTGGGTTTCCGTCTGATGCCTGACCTGAAGGATTGGCAAAACATAATCACCATAGCACTGCCCTTTATATTTATTGATAATATCAACAGCTTTTTTTAATACCGGCATCCGAGCTTCTTTTGTCGTCTTCATCCGTTCATAAACGATTTTACCTTCATTGAAGCATTTATGGGTAAGATAAATTACATCGATAGGACTCATGCCGCCTGCATAGAAAGAAAAAAGAAAGGCATCTATATTCAGCCTTTGTTTTTCTGAATAACCGCTTAGGTCTAAGCTTTCTATCTTTTGTATATATTTATAATCAATGGTTTTAGGCGTTGTTTTTCCTATACGCATTTTATCCTGGACAACGACAGATGCGCCTTTGTTCACGCCGGGGATATTTGCCTTGTCGGCATGGGTAATGGTTGCCCTTAACGATTTCAGGCGGTTGACGATACCTCCCTTATTGCCTTGTTCCAGCCCCTTCTTTTGAAGGAAAAATGCATAATCCCTGAAAAAGTTTTCATCTATATCGGGAAAGAAGTAAGTATGGAAACTCCGGTTGTATGTTTTCTTTGTAAATTCAGCCAGGCTGTTCTTTAACGATAAATACAACTCGAAATTTGATGAACCTTTGATTATCCCCCCATTCTTAATCCTTTCTGTATTTTTAAAGCGTAAGATCAATTCATCCAAAAATACGGAAACACTCTTTACTTTTGTCACCTCTTTTTTAGTTGTATTTATATCAAAATAATGAGACCACTGGACTGGCGACCAATCAACCCCTTCCAGTTCCCACTGCTCCACAACTTTAAGATACTTTAGCCTTATAGCCATCAGAAGCTGGTTCTTTTCCGTTTCTTCACTGGTATTACCTGCGAAAGACTGGGCATTTTGGTTCCAGCTTTTTCTTTTGCCTGTGATTGATAATACTTTGGGAATCCTTGCGTAACCGGTTTTAAACAGAATCATTTCTATCCTTACCAGTTCCGGATTCTTTGTATTTGCTTTGCCTTTAAAATTTACTGAATACATATTAATTCGTTTTAAGTGCCCTTATGTAGTCTCAAAATTGCCTACATGAAAAAGGTACTAACGAATAGGTAAGGCCTAACCAAAAGGATTAAAAACCAGTAAAATTTAACATTTTAACAGTTTTAAGCTATTAGTCCGGCGTTACGGCTATATGATTAAATAATTGTTATTCAGATTGTTATTCGTAGAAAAGTCAATGTATCTCTAAATTCTTAGGCTGTCTTCTGGCTTACTCCATTTTTGAATTGCCTTCCCAATATTCAGTCAACAGTGAGCAGTTAACAGTTAACAAAAATGATAACGAATAACTGATGATTGATGGCTGTTAATCAGTGGCTATAAGTTTTGTTCAAAAAATATCAGTGATTAGTATTAACCGTTCACTGAAAAGAGCTTACAGCAGCGGGTCTGCCCGGGATTCTCACCCGGTTCCCTTTTCACCATCCTTTAAGAACATAAAGGATGACACCAAAACCATGACAAAGGTAGATATTTTATCTTAAATTGCTATATGACTGGCAGTAGAAAATTTATTTTGTATGTGTAGATGTGATAGTTCCATGCAATGGTTATTATTCCAGATGACGACCGCCGCACTTTTTAATGATTTTCCGACATCGATTAACCGCTGATTGCTGCTACCTCTGAAGATAAGGGATTCATCTTTTAATGATTCAACATATCGCCCGTCTACAAGTACATCTATGTAGGGAAGTATCCGGGATAGCCTTTCCGACCTTATGATTTGTTCATAAATATAGCCCGTGTAGCACCAGATGTTTTTATCTGTTTCGGATTTGATCCTTCGGGCTAGTTCTGTAAACCCTTCTACCTGCATAAAGGGATCGCCTCCCGTAAAAGTTACATTGGAAAACTCGGATTCCTTGAGTTTCTCCAATAAGCTATCAATGGAGTATGCTTTACCATTCCCGATATCCCACGAATGGGGATTGTGGCACCCTTTGCAAAGGTGTGCACACCCGGCGGCATAGATGGCAGTCCGGAATCCGGGGCCATCTACAGTGGTGTCGTGTACGATATCCAGTATCGATATATTGCTATTCATGGACAATACGGTCATTAAGTTCAGCAAGTTTTGCGCTATTCCATCTATCGGTAGTGCCTACCAGATAGCCTGTTATACGTTGCAGGCGGTCTATCTGCATGCTTCCGCAACGGGGGCACTCATTTATTTGTGTAGCGGCATTTTCGTATCCGCATTTCAGGCAACGGTTCCGGTTATGGTTCACCGAGGCGTAGCCGATATTATATTTATCCATCATATCTACAACAGTCATAATAGCTTCTGGATTATGAGTCGCGTCGCCATCCATCTCGACATAAAATATATGTCCTCCACGCGTAAGATCGTGATAGGGAGCCTCTATTTTAGCTTTCCGATGTGCGCTGCATGAATAATATACAGGTACATGATTTGAGTTTGTATAATACTCCCGGTCTGTAATTCCTTCAATAAGTCCGAAATCTTTTTTGTCGCGTCGTGTAAACCGCCCGGCAAGTCCTTCGGCGGGAGTGGCCAGTACGCTATAGTTGTGCTGATATTTATCAGAAAATTCATTTACCCGGTCTCTCATATATGTTATTATTTCCAGACCTAGTTTCTGGGCGGTTTCGTCTTCTCCGTGGTGCTTGCCGGTAAGGGCAACCAAGGCTTCGGCCAGCCCGATGAACCCTATGCCAAGTGTGCCCTGATTGATAACTTTCTCTATTGTATCCTCACCTGCCAGCTGCTCGCAACCTTCCCATAGCACCGACATTAATAACGGGAATTGTTTGGGAGCGGCTGTCTTTTGGAACTCGAAGCGGCGATGCAATTGGAGGGCGGCCAGCCCGAGCATCTGATCCAGTTTCCTGTAAAAGCAGTCGATCCGTTCCTTCTCGTTTTCTATGTTTCTGCATTCCAGAGCAATGCGTACCAGATTGAGTGTAGAGAAAGAAAGATTGCCTCTGCCTACCGATGTTTTCTTTCCAAAACGGTTTTCAAATACGCGGGTACGGCAGCCCATTGTCGCCACTTCATATTCAAAACGGCGGGGATCGTTCTCATTCCATTCTTCATGTTGGTTGAATGTCGCGTCCAGATTCAGAAAGTTAGGGAAGAAACGATGTGCGCTCACCTTGCATGCCAGTTGGTATAAATCGTAATTCCGGTCTGTTGGTAAATAGCTTACTCCCCGCTTCTTTTTCCATATCTGTATCGGGAAAATGGCTGTTACTCCGTTGCCCACGCCTTCATCTGTGCTGATTAACAGTTCCCGCATGATGCATCTTCCTTCGGCAGAAGTATCCGTTCCATAATTAATAGAACTGAATACCACCTGATTGCCTCCCCGGGAGTGTATGGTGTTCATGTTATGGATGAAGGCTTCCATCGACTGGTGTACACGGCTCACTGTACGGTTTATGGCATGTTGGATAATTCTTTCGTCACCATGTAATCCGGTCAGGTCTTTTGATAAGTAATCCTCTATTGGTGTTTCGTAAAGGTGTTTGTAGTCCAGTCCGTTTATCTGTTCCAGCACTTTTATTTCTTCAATAAAACTACGCCTGACAAAAGGTGCCAGATAAAAATCAAAAGCAGGGATGGACTGGCCACCATGCATTTCATTCTGGGCTGTTTCCATGGATATGCAGCCAATCATGCTCGCTGTTTCTATACGTTTGGCAGGACGCGATTCTCCATGTCCGGCATTGAATCCATGCTGAAGTATCTTATCTAATGGGTGCTGTACACAAGTGAGGCTTTTGGTCGGATAATAGTCCTTGTCGTGAATATGTAAATAGTTTTGGCGGACGGCTTCTTTTACTTCCGGCAGCAGCAGATAGTCGTCAACAAAAGGCTTCGTAGTTTCACTCGCGAATTTCATCATCATTCCTGCCGGAGTATCAGCGTTCATGTTGGCATTTTCGCGTGTGATATCGTTCGATTTGGTCTCTATGATTTCGAGGAACATGTCCCGTGTTTTGGCCTTTCGGGCAATGCTGCGCTGGTCGCGGTAAGCGATATATTTTTTAGCTGCTTCTTTCCGTGGGCTTTTCATCAGTTCCACTTCTACCATATCCTGGATTTGCTCTACGGTCATTTGCTCGTTACCCTGGCAAGAGATAAAATCCGTGATGCGTCTTATCAGGGAAGAGTCTTCTCCTTGTTCGGTGTGTAACATGGCTTTGCGGATAGCTGCCATTATCTTTTCTTCATTGAAGCCGACTATGCGTCCGTCTCTTTTTATGACTGTCTGAATCATGGTTGTATTATGTTATGAGTAAAAGAAAGTATTCGACCCGCTTTCGCGTCGTCAATTGTTGATTAATGATACATTGCTTCAATGTAACTGACGGGGATAGAGACCAAAATAGGCGAAGAGAGATTAAAGATGTAAAGTCACCGCATATTCTATTCTATCGCTTTTCTCCCGAAAGCTACGAATGTATACACGGCAGGTCTTCTGACTTATTTCCCGGTTAGGAGCCTTCCCAATGTTCAGTTAACAGTGAGCAGTAAGCAGTTAACAAAATGATAACTGAAACTGATGACCGGTAACTGTCGATCAGTGGCGTGAGGGCCTAACCTTTTCTTGAAATTTACAGCTACGGGGATAGTTCAGGACTTGCACCTGATTCCCTTTTCATCTGATTTTATTTCAGAACCGTATATGGTAACAAAGGTAGATTATTTTTTTATATGGTTTTCAAAAATGAGATTTATTTATTGAAAAATAATGCCAAAGTTTCCCGAAATAAATTCTAAGTTATACAATATTAGATAAATAAAACTTTTATATTGTTGAAAAGTTTCCTAAATTGGATAATTTACGATATTAATTTATCTTTATTCCGGATGATTTGCCGATAACTACAGAAAAAAATATTTTCTCAAAATGTTATTATTTCGATTTTTTATTCCAACTTTGTATCTGATTATTGGTGTTACAAGTCCGCATCTTCGGATAAGTAATGAAAAAGGGAATCAGGTGCAAGTCCTGAACAGACCCGCTGCTGTAACCTCTTTTCAGTGAACAGTTAACAGTCATCAGTTAACATTCATTGATGTTGTTCCGAGCGATACCCAATGCCACTGGTCGACAGATAACTGTCTATCGGGAAGGCTGCACGGAGCAAGAGTGAGTCAGAAGACCTGCCAGTAATAGTATGATTTTGTCTTTCGAGGATTAGAGGCAAGTTGGAGAAGTAAAAATTCATGTTCGGATAAAGCTGGTTTTGTGCAACAGTCAAAGTTGCATTGTGTTGGTTATATATGATAACTAAGATCCCTGCAAGAGCCGCCGACAGAATCACTTATTCTCCCGGAGATTAATTTTATAAAGCAAACAAAATGGAAAATGTTTTGCCGGAGGACAAAGGTATGTCCGCTACAAAATTTGCCGATCTGATTTTGGAGGTCAGTACGATTCTGTTAGAGTCAGGCGCTCACTGTGAACGTATAAACCGGAATGTGCAACGTATTGCCGATACGACTTGTTTTAAGGTGGAGATGCTTCTCTCCTTTACTGCTGTATCGGTAACGGTTACAGATCGTGAAAATCCCGAAAATACAGTAACCGGAAACAAGCGGGTGAGGCATCATGGTGCGCATTTCGGCGTATTGACAAATACCAGTTTGTTAACATGGAAGCTGTTTGAGAATAAAATTTCGTTGGGTGAGCTGGAAAATTGCCTGAATGAGATAAAAGCCGCACCTAAACATCCTGTTTGGCTGATACGCGTTTTTATCGGGGTAGCATGTGGTTGTTTATGTTTGCTTGCCGGAGGCGACTGGATGGACGGAGCTTTTGCCTTTATAGCGTCACTCATGGGGCTTACAGTGCGTCAGGAAATGGTAAAAAAGGGTTTCAATCTGATGGTTGCCGTTGTATGTTCTGCTTTTGCGACTACAACGATCTCCGGCATGAATGTATTGTTCGGTTGTGGCTTATCGCCCGATATATCGGTAGCAACCGCTGTCCTGTTCCTTATACCGGGGGTCCCGTTGATTAATTGTATTATAGATTTGCTGGAGGGGTATATACCCACGGGAATTGCGCGTGGGGCATTCGGCGGCTTTATTTTGTTATGTATAGCGATCGGCATGTTTATGAGTATGTCATTGATAGGTATTAATAATTTTTAGAGATGATGATAGATATATTAAGAGATGCTTTTCTAAGCTTTTTTGTAGCAATAGGCTTCGCGCTTCTTTTCGAGACCCCCCGAAAAGCTTTGCTGATTGCAGGATTGTTAGGAGGGGTAGGGCATTGTATCCGGTTTGTGCTGTTGCAATTGGATTATGGTTTGGTCGCATCTACACTTTGCGGGACTGTATTTATCGGGCTTGCCGGAATTTATTGCGCCCACCGTATACATACGCCTCCTGTCGTTTTTACGCTTCCTGCCTGCATTACGATGATTCCCGGCTTATATGCATACCGCACGATGCTCGGTTGTATCAGGATATACGAAGAGGGGATGGATAATAAAGGTTCGTCATTGCTGCAGGATACCGCATATAACTTTATTCTTACCTCTTCGCTATTGTTTTGTCTGGCGATCGGTATTTGCATTGCCGCACTCGTTTTTCGTAAAAAAAGTGTGAAAGATATAAAGAAAATCAGGGATTTGGGTATAAAGATTTTTTGAACTAATAAAGACTTGAATTCATCAATTGAGATGCTTATAAGCATTTCTTCCTGAAGGCAGGGGATGGCTAAAGTGTTAAGAATATCTAACCGGATGTAATAAACCGGGAATGGGGGCGACTAACCTTTTGTAGGTGGCTTTTATTGCTTAATTAGATAATAGCCGGGATTTAATAATGCATTTCCTATTATAACTTATTCTTGTTGTTTTACTTACTGATACAAAGAGTTGGCTCGTGTCCTTAAAAAAGCTTATAATCAAGGATTAATTAAAAGGGAAATCCTCTGGAAATAAGTTTTTATGTATATTTGTAAGCTTTAATCAATTAAATTAACAAATACTCAAATATGAATATAGCTCTCATCGGATATGGTAAAATGGGACATGAAATAGAAAAGATAGCTGTTTCGAGAGGTCACAATATTGTATCTGTCATAGATGTAAATAATACGGATGATTTCGGTTCGTCCGCGTTCAAAAGTGCTGATGTGGCAATCGAATTTTCTACGCCTGACAGTGCGATAGATAATTACAGAAAATGTTTTGCTGCACACGTTCCTGTAGTTGCAGGAACAACAGGTTGGCTCGAACATATGGATGAAGTGAAAAAAGCGTGCTCGGAAGGCGTACAGACTTTCTTCTATGCATCGAATTATAGCCTGGGAGTAAATATCTTCTTTGTGTTAAATAAGTATCTGGCACGGATAATGAATAATTATCCGGACTATGATGTGAAGATGGAGGAGATACATCATATTCATAAATTGGATGCTCCAAGCGGAACAGCTATAACGCTTGCAGAAGGTGTAATTGAAAATATCAGCCGCAAGGAACGCTGGAATCTTGAAGTTGAAGAAAAACAATCAGATCTGGCTATCCATTGTATCCGTGAAGGAGAAGTTCCCGGCATACACGAAATAATATATGAGTCGGATGCCGATATTATCAGCATCAAGCATGACGCGAAAAGCCGGAAAGGGTTTGCTTTGGGAGCAGTTATTGCCGCTGAATTTACCAAAGGTAAAAAAGGCTTCCTGGGAATGGATGATATGCTTAAATTTTAAAATAAGGTCGTAAACCTACTTTTACTTACAATATGGAAAATAACACTAAAAAAGATGGCGCGCAGCAAAAACGCAAATCCGGCGTAAGGCAATGGATATATGCCGTTCTTGCATGTATATTGTGTGTCTTGTTTGTTATCTGGACAGGATACTGGGGAGTCCTGATTCTCATTCCCGTTTTTATAGATATCTATATTACGAAATTTATCCCGTGGGGAGCATGGCGCAATGCTAAGAATCCGCATATGAGGAAAGTGCTCGACTGGGTAGATGCTATTGTTTTCGCATTGGTAGGTGTATGGATCATTAATACATTCTTTTTCCAGAATTACCAGATACCGACTTCATCTCTCGAAAAATCGCTCTTAGTAGGAGATTTCCTTTGTGTAAGCAAGGTTAGTTATGGGGCGCGTTCCCCGATGACTCCATTCTCACTGCCATTGATGCAACATACGTTTCCTGTTGGCGGATTTAAGTCGTATCTCGAAAAACCGCAGTTGGAATATAAACGGTTTGCAGGCACAGGGCATATAGAACGCAACGATATAGTCGTGTTCAACTATCCGTCCGGAGATACGGTAGCGCTTAATTATCAGAATGGGGATTATTACGGGCTGGCTAAAAGGGTTGGGCGTGATGTGGTATGGAATGATAAAAGGACATATGGGGATGTAGTCTACAGGCCTGTAGACAGACGGGAAAATTATGTAAAGCGGTGTGTCGGGTTACCCGGAGAAACTATAGAACTTATAAATGATATTGTTTACATAAATGATAAACCGATTGCCAGTCCCGAAAACATGCAGCTATTGTATTTTATCCAGACAGACGGTACTGAGATAGCTGCAAAGATATTTGAAGAATTAGGCGCCAGTGAGGATGACTATTTATATACCAACAGTATGGGGCAAAAAATGGTATATTCATTTAATCCCATGGGTATAGAAGGCGCGGACAGTCTGAGGCTGGCCAGTCTCGGATTTAAGTATAATAATGGAAGTTTCGGCCTCGCGTATCAGATTCCTCTGACAAAAGCAATGGTTGAAAAAATAAAAGAAAAACCTTTTGTGCTGACAGTCTTTCCAATGAATGAGTTTAAGAAAAAAGCAGGGATCAAGCGTGATGTTGATAATGGCGACTATGTATATCCTATTACATGGACTCAGGATTGCTATTCAGGTGACTTTCCTAAAATATGGATTCCTAAACGTGGCGAAACTATAAAATTTGATACGGATGTGGATTATAAAGTTGCGGCTTATATCCGCTGTATCAAAAATTATGAACATAATGATTTTGACTATCGTGACGGCAAAGTGTATATCAACGGGCAACAAGCCGATTCTTATACATTCAAATATGACTATTACTTCATGATGGGTGATAACCGCGATAATTCTGCCGACTCCCGTTCCTGGGGATTTGTTCCCGAAGATCATGTCGTAGGCAAACCGTTGTTTATATGGTTGTCTCTGGATAAGGATAAAGGATGGTTTAGCGGTAAGATTCGCTGGAACAGATTATTTACATCGGGGAACAAAAAATGAGCCAGTCCCCTAATCCCCCGGAGGGGCCTTGCAGGGAGGGTAAGGATGAATACTTGTTGACCGTAACTTGTAACTGCCCGTAGGGCGAAGTAACCTGTAACTAATTCAATGTCGTCAAAAAAGAAAAATATATACGTTTATCTGGGCAAAGTAATTCTTGTTACTTTGCTCATTGTTTTACTGGTGCGTAGCTTCTTTCTTGAATCATTCTCGGTTTCCTCTGCCCAAATGGAGACTACATTGCTGAAAGGAGATAAGATACTGATTAATAAAACGGCCTATGGCATCCGTATGCCGGTAACTTTATTGAGCATTCCATTTACATTTGACAAGATATTCGGCATGAAAGCATACTCTACAGCCCTGCAAGCGCCTTATAAAAGGTTCTTTGCACACGCTGCGGACAGAGACGACATCGTGCTTTTCAATAATCCTCTGGAAACAGATAAACCTTTGGATAAGCGAAGCTTGTTGCTTAGCCGTTGTATTGCCTTGCCCGGAGATTCTATCCGGATAGAGAGTGGATTGTTTATCATAAACGGAAGGCCGTATCTGAGCAGCCCTGGTACAATAGAAGAATATTATTTCAGGGTATCGGCCAAAAAAGAATTGGAAGATGTGGCAAAGGGAATGCATATACCTATGCCTTTAGGTATAGGGCAAGGGGATAGTATAATCACCCAATTGAGTAAATACGACGCATTTGTGCTGAATGAAAGTTTGTCGGATTCGCTGACACTTGTTCCCTGCAAAAAGGACACTCTGCAAAGCCACACATTCCTGATTCCATTCAAAGGGAAGATAATAGATTTGAGCGAAAGTAACCTTGTCGTATACAAGCAGATAATTTTGCAGGAACTGGAAGGACAAGATGCTAAAATTGAGGACGGTGAACTGTTGATAAATGGTATAAAACAGACCGGCTATACATTCGAAGACAGTTATTACTGGATGTTGTCCGATAACAGGACTTATTCTACAGATTCACGTTCCATCGGGTTCATTCCGTTCAGTAGTATTATTGGTAAAGCATGCCTGATCTGGCATAGTTCGGACGAAAACGGTACAAGGGCGGAACGTTGTTTCTCTTCCATAAAATAAGTGATAGATGAAATTAAATGATATATACCTTTCTTCAGCATACCTTGCCCCGGTTCAGTATTATACAAAGTTTCTTCTTGCCAACCGTATTTTTATAGAGCAAAATGATAACTATATAAAGCAGACATACCGGAACCGTTGCACTATTGTCTCGGCAAATGGCGGAATATCCCTGTCTATCCCTGTCGAACACTCCTCGAAAGACAAAACATTGATGAAAGATATCAGGATTGCCGGACATGGTAACTGGCAGCATATGCACTGGAATGCTATTGTGTCGGCATATAATTCGACACCTTTTTTCGAATACTATCAGGATGATTTTTATCCGTTCTATCATAAAAAATATTCCTTCCTGTTCGACTACAATAAAGAATTAAATGATCTGATTCTCCGGTTACTGGATATAAATCTGCCTCAGATAGAATATACGGCAGCTTATAAGACCGAACTTGCAGATACGGAGTCCGATCTCAGAGAGCTGATTCATCCCAAAAAAGATTGGAAATCGTTAGACCCGGATTTCTCTCCCATACCGTATTATCAGGTTTTCGAACAGAAATTCGGATTCATTGCTAATATGAGTATCATTGATCTATTGTTCAATATGGGAAATGAAAGCCAGATAGTGCTTGCTGGTTCGGTGAATGAAAGATTATGAGCTTTTGGAAAATAGTTTATTTGTATAATAAGCTGTTCGGCATTAATTTATAGGTCTTTGGACCGTTGGTTGTTAATTTTTTTCGACGAGTAAGTATAGGATAATAGCTATACACATTCTCTATTTGTTATCTTTCCACTTATTATCGGGAATAGATCTGTATCGTCCCCAGAATTTGTAATGGGTTAATGATGAATATGAAATGAGCTTCCCAATCCATTTTGTCTTGAGGAAGAGATGCTGTAACCTGTACAGTGCGAACAGCAATAGCATGAAGATGGATGTGAAGATGGCTGATCTTATAAAGCCGGATTGAATATTGCTTGAGATAAAATGATGTATAAAGCAGGATGACGCAAATGATGCTGTCAGTGAGACGGTGAGAAACAATCCGTGTGCGGTTTCGATCGCTTTCTTTGGGCATTCGTTCATGCATTTCATACAGCTTTCGCACTTGTATGTCCAGAATGGCCGTGAGCCTGTATCCCTGATTGCTTTCACAGGACATTGCTTTATACATGAGCCGCAGTTGTCACAATCGGGAGAAGCATAGAAAGATTTTGCGAGGGCAAACCGTCCGACAAGGTAATAGGCCAAAGCAACAGGGGATATGAGAATATCCTGCACGATGTCCTTGTCAGAGGCAAAGTCAGGTTTGCCGGATAATATCTTTTGGCAGTGCTTTTCGAGACGTGCATAATTTTTCTGGTGCAGGAATTTTACCGACTTGCCGTTCAATGCCGGATGAATGGATATCCAGTTTGAAGGCATGTCGAAGGGGATTTGTCCTGTGATATGATAGCCCTTTTTCTTCAGGATGAATGCGGATAACATGAAACTAATCCCTGTAAGGCCGGGAGTAATGAAACGACCGATTCTGAGTCCGGCTCTGGTGTTCATCAGCACCACCTTGTTTTCCCCTTTTGGAAAGCGGCGGATAAAGTCAAGAGTTATCCTGGGGTAGTTAAAGCCGTGTACAGGCGAGATGATAACAATCAATGTCCCGTGTTCCGGTACTTGTGTCTTGGAATTGATTTTTGAAATATCTGTCAATTGACATTCAATTCCGCTGTTAACAGCAAATCCGGAAAACCACATAGCCACCCGCCGGGCGTTGCCTGTGCCCGAAAAGTAAAACACATGTGCTTTCCCGAGTTTGTCCATGTACAGAACAGGTTTTTATTTTTCTGCGAGGAGTTCGTCTATTACTTTATTGAAGTCTTGCTTAAACTCTTCGTAGAACAACCCTGTCGCCGGACCGTTGAAGCCGGTGTGTATCTTGCGGACTTTACCCTTCTTGTCGATAAAAATAGTAGTGGGGTATCCCATTATTTTGCTTACCTGAGGTAGAGCTTTGGCAGTTGCATCATCGCCCAGCTTACCCGCGAATAAGATATCATATGTGGTATCGTAACGTTTCGCCAGACGGGAAAGAACTGTCTTTACATATTCAGGATCATCTTTACGCTCAAAGGCGAGGCCTATGATTTCCACGCCGCGATCTTTGTTTTCTTTATACCATGGCGATAAGTATTCCATCTCGTCGAGGCAATTAGGACACCAGCTGCCAAGTATGGATACAATCACAACCTTGTCTTTGAACTTAGGATCGGATAACGATACTTTATTGCCCTCGATATCTGGGAAGGTAAAATCAAGACGGTCGAAACCCTTTTTCATGTACGCAAGGCTGTAAGGGTCGGCGAGTGCCGCTTCGGCATTACGTTTTCCAATGAGCTTAGTTACGCCCCTGGTAGTGTAAAACTCTCCCGTAAAGTTATCGCTCCCTGCAAACCGGCCTTTAATCAGGTAAGGACTTAATCCGGCAAAGGCAGAGAATTGAAAGCCATCGTTTGTTAATGCACCTTCAAGATAACGAAGGTCTCCGGCATTGGTAAGTATAGAGCCTGTAAGTATATCCCCGCCCTGATTGAATATGCCTACATTGCGTGCCGTATCGCCTTTCGGGCTGATGAAATCAATGTCCCATTTTCCGGCCAGAGATGTTGTCGCAGGAGTTGCCGCTTTTTCGAAGCGGGGTGCGTCCGTTTTCACTGCGGAGAAAGGCACGCCTTCATCGCCGCCTTCGACAAAGAGTTTTATAAATCGTCCGTCGAATTTTCCGTTGCTGATGACACCTCTTATTTCAGCATCATAAGCTTCGATGGGAATGATTACTGTATCAGTAGAATAGCGGATGCCTTTGAGTGGTACGCGTTCAGCTCCGTTAATCAGATATACCGTGGCAGAGTCTGTCGCAGCATCTGCGACATCGAAGAGGAACGGGAATTTCTCACCGGAGACGGAGAACTCGCCGCGCCATTTGCCATCGGCCAGTCTGTTATTTACTTCCTTGTTGCATGAGGCCAGAGAGATCAGCCCGGCCAGGCTTGCTATTATATACTTTTTCATATGCTAAAAAATTAGTCCTGACCATTCTTGCCCTGCCATAGTTTGTGGTAGATCTTATGGGAGTAATTACACCACATTTCCGGGGCAGCAGGCGAAGAATGTATCAGGACAAAAATACATACTAGTTTTTAAATATCCACGGCTTTGTCTCTATTTTATCACTACCCTGTGCCGACAGTGCCTGCTGATAGTTTGCCCTATTCACGTTCTGCTCTTTGGTAGGATAATACAGCCGGCTGGGAACACCTCCGTCTCCGAAGAGAGGGTCGAAACGATATGTTACAGTGTTGGCTTCTATTTCGCCTTCGAATATGATGTCGCCTTCCTTTATGAGGAAATCGGGGAATCCGGTGCGGCGATATTCACTCCATGCTTCCAGCCCCTGCATATATAATGCGATGTATTTCTGGGTTAAGACATTCTTCTGGTTAGCCGCAGGCAGCTTGGACAGGTAGTCTGTAACTTTGTCGGCAGCGACGCCCCATTTTTCAAGCGAGGCTCGTACTCCTGCCTGATAATCGTTTTGGCTCCAGTTGTTGTATTCGGAAATAAGGAATGCAACTTCTGAGTATTCCATCAGGATTTCCGCATAATTCGCCGCATTGATCGCCGCTCCCGGCAAACTGACGTTATTGGCGGAGAATTTTCCGGCCTGATCGTTTGCAAGGCCATATGGCAGGCCTATATAGGTATTCGTGGCTGTTGCCGGTAATGCATATGCGGATAAACGTGGGTCGGCTACAGGGAGTGCCGGATTACTGCCTTTTAGCAAATCGACAAGGATGTGAGAAACGGCGAAGTCTTTCCGGTTGGCTGTTACGGTGGCCCTGTAAAGAGGAGCTTCATTTGGAGATGTACCGGAATATTTGAATGCGGCATTGTCTGAATTGCTTGTGAACACACCTTTGCTTAATGCGTCTTCGAAATGTTGTCTGTATAATGCGCTGTCCTTCTCCTTTAAGCGGGTGGCAAAACGCAAGCGTAATGAATTAGCTAGTTTGGCCCATTTCAGGTGCTTTCCTCTGTAAATGATATCCGCCTTATTAAAGGTAGAGTCATCCGGATATTTGAGGAGTGTATCACTGGCGGCTTTTAGCTCATTCAGGAAATCGGCATAGATCTTTTCTTGTGGTGCATATGCCGGGGTAATATTTTCGGGGTTTTGTTGCAGAGCCTGAAAATCTGCATCTTTATTGCCATAAGACTGGTAAGGGATATTTCCGAACACGTCAGTCAATGCATAAAAGGTATAGGTTTTCAATATCCGGCTGATGGCAATCTGAGTTGAGTTACGCCCTATACCATTGGCGGAGGCTACATCTTTTGTTGCAGGATCAGTGTTGAGCCTTATTATTTCCTCCAGATTATTCAATGTCTTATAGAGCCCTTTCCAGTAATCGTCCGAGTAGCTGAACGGAATGTCGTAGCGGGACTGTGTTGTATAAGTATTCTGTGAAAAATATTGCACAAACAGTATAGAGCCTCTTAATGATACTTGTTCGCTGCGTAGGTTATCTACCAGTAATTTCTCGGAAGAAGTGATCAAAGATGTAGTAGGTACAGATGATGGGCGGTTGGGATCTTCATTGATATCATCTACGCATGATGTGAATAATAACAATGATGTGAAAGCACCTAGTATATATAGTTTATTTATTTTCATAATCTTTTTGTTGTCTTTTAAAATTTGAACCCAAGGTTTAATCCGTATGTTACCGGAGTAGGGATATTTCCTCCTTCTATACCTTGTACATTGCCACTGCTGTTTGTCAGTTCCGGGTCTATATCTTTACTTTTTGTGTAAATATTCCATAGGTTGCGGGCATAGGCAGTAACGCTGACACTTTCTATCTTCCATTTCGGCAGTTTGAATGTATAACCGAATGTCAGCTCTCTTAGCTTGATAAATGTCGCATCGAATACAGTATAGGCTGTCGGCCCATTATATTGGTTCTGCGCCCAGGCCTGAGCGGTTATATTCTTCGTGTTTTGAGCAGTATTGCTTACAGTATATGTACCATCGGAATTGAATACGACATCTCCTGTAACGCCATCCAACACAGTCCCTGTTTCACGGATATTATTAGCCGCAGTTGATTTCAGTATACCGGAATACATACCCACTTTATAGGTCTGGGAGAAAAACTTGCCTCCTACCCGTGAGTCGATAAGGAAACCGAAAGAGAAGTCTTTATATCTTAACTGATTCTGGAAACTCCACAAGAAGTCGGGCAACACACTGCCTAGCGGAACAAACTGATCTGTACGCATATACACACCGTCTTTATCCACGACCTTTTGTCCGTCAGGTGCATATACAAAGTCATATCCCATTATCTGTCCGTAACTATCCCCTTCTTTAGCCACCAGAGATACCAGTGTATTACTTAGCTGGAGAGTGTTTACAGCTTCAGAGAGTGTGATGATCTTATTGCTGTTTTTAGAGAAGTTTGCAATAGCTGTCCAATCCCAGTCTTTTTGTCTGATAGGGTTCACTGTCAATGTAGCCTCTATGCCTTTATTATTTATCTTTCCGGCATTGATCAGCTTATAGCTATATCCGAAAGCATCGGAAGTAGGCAGTGAAATAATCTGGTTGCGGCTGTTGTTATTATAATAGGTGACGTCGAGCCCTAATAGATTATCGAAGAGTTGTAATTGTAATCCGGTTTCCCATGAAGATGTTATTTCCGGCTTCAGTTCCGGATTATTCAATTTCTCAGGAAGTGTATAAACGATATTGCCATCGAATGAATTCAGGGCTTCATAAGTCTTATATAATTGATAAGGGTCTGTATCGTTACCCACCTGTGCCCAGCCTAAACGGATCTTAGCAAATGACAGCCAGCTTTGTTCTTTCAACGCCGGTAGTTCGGTCAGAATGAAAGACGATGTGAGAGATGGATAAAGGAATGAGTTATTATCTTCCGGTAATGTTGATGACCAGTCGTTACGCAATGTCCCGTCTACATACAACATGCTTTTCCATCCATAAGAGAAGCTACCATAGACTGACGATATGGCTTTCTTGTACAACCCGGTCGATGGGTTCACAATAATAGACGCAGCATTGTTCAGACTGTAATATTCAGGGATGGCAAGTCCTCCCGAAGTTTGGATGTCGCTTACCCGTCTGTTGCGCCTCATGTAGTTCGCACCGGCATTTGCTACCAGTGAGTGATCTCCCCAACGGTTGTTGGTTGTAGCCAGGAATTCATAGTTAAACTCATCGAATTTCTGTGAATACTCCTGATATTGGGACTGTGAACGTGAATAATAAGCAATTCGGTCTTGAGAATTGTATTGATAAACATCTCCGTTGATCCGTCCGGTCAGGCTAAGCCATGTTGTAGGGGTTACTGTTAATCCTACATTTCCATAAAAGCGGTCCCTGTTTTCTTTCAGGTAACTTTCATATGCCGACCAGTATGGGTTATCGATGTATTTGGTCTTTTCTCCGGCAGCTGTATTTTCCCAGCTTGTCCTGTTCCATGCGCGGGGTGTTCCGTCGGCTCTTTTATATTCTTTCAACTTTTGATAGTCGACCTGCACTTGTCCCCATTGGTATGCCTCGAGTATGATGTTACGGTTCGAGGCTCCTGTCCACGGACGGCCTGTGGATTTGTTATTTATATAGTTCACATTTCCGAAGAATGATACAAGGGAGCCTTTGGTGCTACCTGATATATTTATGGAGTTACGCCCTAAAGATGAATTCGGGATAGTCCCTTTTACGTTCTTGTTTGTAAATGATACGCGAAAAGTACCTGTTGCCGTATTCTTGGACAGGGCGATATTATTTGTATTTGATACGCCTGTACGGAAGAAGTCTTCCACATCGTGTTTCGGATAAACCCATGGCTGAGGATTCAGATAATCGGCTGTATATTCAGGATCGAGATTATACCAGTGCAATACAGGTGTTCCGTCCAGTTTCGGGCCCCAGCTTTCGTCAGCCGCGTAATCCACTATATTATATTCTTTTCCGTCGATAGTCGCCTTTTGAAAAGTGGTGCTGTATCCCCCGCCATATAGTTTCTGACGTTCAGGCAGGCGGACTACTTTTTCGAACTCAATACCGGTATTTACCTGTATATCTATACGGTCATCTCTTCTATCTCCTTTTTTCGTGGTGATGAGGATTACCCCGTTAGCTGCACGTGTACCGTATAAGGCGGCTGCAGAAGGACCTTTCAGTACGCTAATGTCTGCGATGTCGTCAGGGTTGATGTCCTGAATTGTACTACCCACATCTTTTCCTGCACTACCATTTATCGTGGCAGATGTATTCATATCTGTATTGTCCAACGGAACGCCATCTATTATGTATAATGGCTGGTTGTTTCCCGTAATAGAGTTTATACCTCGTAAAGTTACTCTGGACGATCCTCCCATATTTCCTCCACTGGAAATAACCTGTAATCCTGCTATCTTGCCCGACAATGCGCTCAAAGCATTGGTCGGCCTTGTTTCCAATGCCTCACCTGATACTCCCTGAACAGCATATCCAAGCGCTTTCTTTTCACGGGGAATGTTTAATGAAGTGATGACCACCTCGTCCAGTTCTGTAGCCTTTTCTTTCAGAACTACATTTATAGATGTATTCGTCAATACTTTTGCTTCATGTGTCTCGAATCCCAAAAAGGAGAAGACTAAAGTTTCATTTTTCTGTGCGGAAATGGAATAATAACCATCTTCGTTGGTCAGTGTGCCAGTCCGAAGATTACCTTTAATCTGAACAGTAACTCCCGGAAGTTCCAGGCCTGTAGCATCGGTAACACGTCCTTTGATGACAAACTCTTGATCTGTTTGGGCAAATAGTAGTATTGTAAAGGCATTTAACAATAGTAATAATTTTATTTTTCTCAATCCTAACATAGTTTTTGTAGTTTATTCAAATATTTTTATAGATGCAATAAATATCTTGTTGTTAAAAACAGATAATATTTATCACAAAAGTATAACGACTATGTTGCGTGTGAAATCCCTTTTATGTGGTATTTATATACCTAAAACATGGTATAGCTTTAACCTGTTACGAGTATTTGGCCCCCTTTGGGGGCCCCTTTAAAAAAACACCTCCTTTTTGGGGAAGTTGGAAGGCTAAAAGGTAACACAGATCAATGTGCCGATTGACTAATATGCCGATGTGTCAATAGCGCGAAGCTACTTTACAATTAATAGTTAACAGTCATCAACTCGTAAGATGTAAAAACTTTGCGCCTTTGCGTAAAACAAAATAAAGTATCTTGTAACCCGTAACTGTTAAAAGGTAACAAAGGTAACACTTGTTTCAGTTAACAGTAAACAGTCATCAGTAAACAGTATCGTGGTTTGTCATGCTGAGAGAAACGAAGCATCTCGTCAGGGAGTAGTTAACAACCTGTCTCTCGTGTCTTTCTCCAAAAAGGTAACAAAAGTAACAGATATATCAGTGAACAGTAAAACAACTTGTAACTTGTAACTCGTAACTGCCCGAAGGGCGAAGAAATAACATTCGCCGAAGCGAAGGCGAGGCAAACTCGTAACTATCTTAAAAGGTATCAAAGGTTACATTTTTCATTACTTTTTCTAATCAATCTTTAAATCATTAAACGTTAAATCTTCAAATTCTAAATCCAGTATATCAAAGAACTATAAGCTAACAGCAAAAGACTGTCGGCTTCTCATTATAGATAAAATTATCTAAATTCGCTCACATATTTTGTTCTTCGCTTTCATTATACTTACATTTGTAGCAACAGAACCAATTGATTTATGACATTTAGTAACTCACAGCCTAAAATCCGTTTCGGAGTGATAGGCACTAACTTCATTGTAGATAAAGTTTTGGAAGGAGCGAGTTTCGACTCCCGTTTCGAATTAACGGCAATATATTCCCGCACACAGGAGAAAGCCGATGAGTTTGCCTGTAAGCATAATGTTCCGCATACATTTACATCATTGGAAGCAATGGCTGCGAGCCCGCTTATAGATGCCGTGTATATCGCCTCACCTAATTCGTTGCATGCTTCCCAGAGCATCTTGTTTATGGGGCACGGCAAACATGTTCTGTGTGAAAAACCTTTTGCTTCCAATGTCAAAGAGGTAAAAGCCATGATAGCTGCGTCGAGGGAAAATAATGTCACTTTGATGGAGGCCATGAAACCCAGTCTTACACCAAATTTCAAGGCACTGAAAAATCATATGGGGGAAATAGGGATTGTAAGGAGATATTTCTCGTGTTACTGCCAGTATTCATCACGTTACGATAAGCTGAAAGAAGGGACTGTACTGAATGCTTTTGATCCTGCGCTGTCTAACGGATCAGTAATGGATTTAGGAGTATATACAATATACCCGATGGTGGTTTTATTCGGCCGTCCACAGAAAATAAGCGCCACAGGATTGAAATTATCTACCGGTGCAGACGGGCAGGGAGCTGTGAATTTCGAATATGAAGGAATGAGTGCTACTGTGCTTTACTCCAAAATTGCCGACTCGGCCTTACCTACAGAGATACAGGGAGAAGAAGGCACAATAACCTCGGACCGGATAAATATTATCAGTAAAGTAACACTTAAATACAGGAATGGGGAAGAAAAAGGAATAAGTTCTCCGGATGTGTTGCACGAATATTATTACGAGGTAGCCGAGTTCATTAATTTGATACAGGACGGAAAACGCGAGTCGGATATCAATAGTCATGAAAACTCCCTTATAACGATAGAAATAGTAGATGAAATAAGGAAACAGTTAGGGGTAATATATCCTGCTGATGACAAATAAGTATATATTTGTGCCAAATATCTGGCATTTGTTTTTGTAAAAGTCAGATTAATATGATTTTAATTTTTTTAGAAAACTTTTTTTAACAATAATAAATTATTATTCACTCAAAATATTCATAGCTTTATTCCGCATTTAATAAGTAAGACTTCATGGATCGTTGAATTTACCTGTACGGGGAGTTGAACTTGCTGTGACCAAGAGCCTTAAGAAGAAATAAAACCATGTTATACTTTGATTATTATTGCATCAGGAGATTAGTATGTAAATTTTATTGCGAAAATAAGACCCCAAATAATAAACAATATTAAAAGAAACAATTTATTTATTAACTTAATCCATGAATGAACAGACATCTTACTCACGCGCCCAAACGTTTTGGCTGGTTATATTACGGCTGCTAATCGGATGGCATTTCTTATACGAGGGAATCGTAAAAATTTTAAATTCAGGCTGGTCAGCCTATCCTTACCTGATGGATTCTCAGGGATTTTTTGCTGAATATTTTCATAATTTAGCCGCCGACCCGGGTTTTTTAGCAGTATCCAACTATATTAATGTGTATGGATTAACACTAATCGGATTAGGACTAATATTGGGATGTTTCTCACGCATCGCTTCCATTGGAGGTATCATTTTTCTTGCACTATATTACCTGTCACACCCACCTTTTATCGGAGCCGCTTATATGATGCCCACAGAAGGCTCTTACCTCTGGATAGATAAAAACGTAATTGAAATAGGAGCATTGATGGTACTCATTTATTTTCCTACTTCCCGGATAATTGGCCTTGACCGGTATATCTGTAAATTATTTAAACGCAAATAAAGCTAACATACTATAATATTATGACACCCGAAGACAGAATTGTCCCTGAGGATAAAGATAAAAAGAACGATAAAAAAACTCCGGAAAATAATCCGTTACCGGAGTCCCAAGGCAGGCGTAATGCCCTCAAAGCATTGGCTACAACTCCGGTTCTAGGCGCTTTGGCATATGGTGTATATCAAAAACAAAAATACACCAAGACACTGAATGATGTAAGCGATGTATTCAAACTGAGTGCCGAAACCCCGTCGATACCCGGTCTGCAGCCCAACGGAGAGCAAATCCGCATAGGCGTTATCGGTTATGGAGGCAGGGGAAAATATTTGCTCAGAGCTGCCGGATTTGCCACTCCCAAACATTTACAGGGGTGGATAGATGATGCCAAAAAGAACAAGAAAGATACCCGCTACAAAGACTTTAAGGAGCAGGAGGACCTGAATATTGTATTTGCCGGAATATGCGATATCTTCGATACATTTGCAGAAGAAGGGATGGCTGCCGGAGCGAATATTCACAGGGAAGGTATCGGAGGTAAAATGGGGCCTGCCCCAAAACGATACCGCCACTATAAAGAAATGCTTGCCGATAAAGATATAGATGCTGTTATTATTGCAACTCCCGACCATTGGCATAGCACCATGGTAATGGATGCAGCCAAAGCCGGAAAGCATGTATATGTAGAGAAACCCCTTTCGTGGACAGTGCCTGAAACATATATGGTGAGGGATATTGTCAAAGAGACAGGGATCGTTTTCCAATTAGGACATCAGGGGCGCCAGATCGACAGTTACCGCAAGGCAAAGGAAATTATAGATAAAGGGCTGCTGGGCCCGATCAGCCTTATCGAAGTATGTACTAACAGGAATGATCCTAACGGTGCATGGGTATATGATATCCATCCGGATGCCAATCCTCAGACCATAGACTGGAAACAGTATGAAGGAGACCCGGAACGGATTAAGGAATACATGGATTACATGACCAAGTACAATCTGCTTAAATATGTTGGTCCTGAAGCAAGGGATAAATTCAGCCTCGAACGTTTCTTCCGCTGGCGCTGCTGGTGGGATTACAGTACCGGGCTTAGCGGGGATTTGCTCACACATGAGTATGATGCCATCAACCAATTGATGGGAGTAGGTATACCTCATTCGGCTACATCATCGGGTGGCGTGTACTTCTTCAAAGATGGACGGACTGTCCCCGATGTGTTGCAAACCACATTCGAATTCCCTGAAAAGAACCTGACGATGCTGTACAGTGCTACCCTGGCAAGCAGCCGCAACAGAGGTAAAGTCATCATGGGGCATGATGCATCGATGGAAGTAGGAGATACGCTGACGGTGAAAATAGACAGCGGTTCTACCAGATATAAAGAAAAACTTGAGAAAGGTATCATCAAACCCGATGTGCCATTCTATACATATGTTCCCGGAAAAAACAATGTGGATGCGATAACTTCAGCTACCGAAATGTATTTTGCCCAACGCGGACTATTATATTCTTACCTGGGAGGAAAACGTTACGATACCACATTCCTTCATGTCAGAGAATGGGTCGAATGCATCCGTAACCGGAATAATAAGCCGTCTTGTGATATAAATGCAGCCTTCGAAGAGGCGATAACCGCGCATATGGGAACACGGGCTTATCTCGAAGGCCGTACTATGTACTGGGACAAAGACAAAGAAGAAATTGTCAGAGGAGAAATCAGCTGATAATCAATTTTAAAAGGACATTAAATCTATAATAATTAATAATTATTAAACCTAAAAACAGAAAAACTTATGGCATCAGACATTTCAAGGAGAAAATTCCTGAGTACCGGAGCTAAAGCTGCTATCGGTCTGACAATTATCCCAAGCACCGTTTTGGGTAAAAACTTCGGGCATGTTGCACCAAGCGACAAACTAAATATTGCCGCAATAGGTATTGGTGGTATGGGACATGCTAATATCAAGCAAGTGGAAAAAACAGAAAACATCGTAGCTCTTTGCGACGTGGACTGGAGATATGCGAAAGGCGTATTCGACAGATTCCCCGATGCAAAAAAATACTGGGATTTCCGCAAAATGTATGACGAAATGGGTAAATCCATCGACGCTGTTATCGTAGCTACAGCCGACCATACACACGCTATTGTTTCTGCTGATGCAATGACAATGGGCAAACACGTTTATTGCCAGAAACCATTGACTCACACAGTATATGAATCCCGCTTGCTTACCAATCTTGCCAAGAAGCATAAGGTGGCGACCCAAATGGGTAATCAGGGATCTTCCGCCGAAGGAGTAAACCTTGTTTGCGAATGGATATGGAATGGCGAAATAGGTGAAATCACAAAAGTAGAAGCCTTTACAGACCGCCCGATCTGGCCACAAGGGTTGAATGCTCCTGAGAAAATAGATAAAATACCAAAGACATTAGATTGGGACTTGTTTACAGGACCGGCTAAAATGCGTCCTTACAATGCTCTGTATACTCCTTGGAACTGGCGTGGCTGGTGGGATTATGGTACAGGAGCATTGGGAGATATGGCTTGTCATATCCTTCACCCTGTATTTAAAGGCCTGAAATTAGGTTATCCTACAAGTGCTCAGGGATCTTCCACTATGTTGTTACAGGACTGCGCACCTCAGGCCCAGTATGTAAAACTTGTATTCCCGGCCCGCGACAATATGCCTAAGGTATCTATGCCGGAAGTCGAAGTACACTGGTATGATGGAGGTTTGAAACCAAATATGCCTGCCGGATGGCCACAAGGCAAAAGCATGAATGATGCAGGTGGTGGTGTTATCTTCCACGGAACTAAAGATACATTGATCTGCGGATGTTATGGTGTGAACCCATGGTTGCTTTCGGGCCGTAAACCTAATGCGCCTAAAGTTTGCCGTCGTGTGGAAACTTCTCATGAAATGGACTGGGTACGTGCATGTAAAGAAGATGCTTCCAGCCGCGTGCTGACTGCTTCTGACTTTAGCGAAGCAGGACCTTTCAACGAAATGGTAGTAATGGGTGTACTTGCTGTACGCTTGCAGAACCTGAATAAGGAGCTACTTTGGGATGGAAAGAATATGAAATTTACAAATATCAATCCTAACGAAGAAATCCGTATTCTGAAGAAAGACGACTTCAAGATTGTCGACGGCGACCCAAAATTCAACAAGATATGGACAGATCCTATCAATGCACAGGAATTTGCGCAGGAACTGATCAAGCATAATTATCGTGATGGTTGGAAATTGCCGGATATGCCGTAATATTAAAATTGTTAAATTAAACCGTATAAAGAAATGAAGAAAATTATTTACAGTCTGGGATGCCTTATGATCGCAGGAGCAATGGTTGCTTGCGGAGGTGCCAAAAAAGATGCGCAAAATGCAGGTGAAAATGCAGACTCTACAAAGAAAGCTGAAGCTGCTGCTCCTCAGTACACTGTAGTGGAAAAACCACAGATAGATCTTTCTAAATTTGCGAAAGATAAAGACGGATTTATTACTATTTTCGATGGCAAAACATTTGAAGGATGGCGCGGTTATGGAAAAGATGCCGTTCCTGGAAAATGGGTTATCGAGCAGGGCGCTATCAAGTTCAATGGAACAGGTGGCGGTGAAGCTCAGGATAAAGACGGCGGAGATATTATTTTTGCTCATAAATTCAAAAACTTCGAGTTGACTTTCGATTGGAAAGTAGCTAAAGGCAGTAATTCCGGAGTTTTCTTCCTTGCACAGGAAATTGAAACAACAAACGATAAGGGTGAAAAGAGAATGGAACCTATCTATATCTCATCCCCTGAATACCAGGTTCTGGACAATGCCAACCATCCTGATGCAAAAATGGGTAAAGACAACAATCGTCAGTCAGCATCTCTTTATGATATGATCCCTGCAGTACCTCAAAACTCTAAACCTTTTGGAGAGTGGAACACAGGTAAGATTATGGTATATAAAGGAACTGTTGTTCACGGACAAAACGGAGAAAACGTAGTTGAGTACCATTTGTGGACTCCTCAATGGACAGAATTGTTGCAAGCAAGTAAATTCAGCCAGGAAAAATGGCCTTTGGCTTTCGAATTGCTGAACAATCTTGGCGGAACTAACAGAGAAGGTTATATCGGATTCCAGGATCATGGAGATGATGTTTGGTTCCGTAATATCAAAGTTAAGATACTTGATTAATAATCAGGCAACTAATTTTTTCTATTATAATAATGTCAAATCCATTGAGGAACATATCCTTCATGGATTTGACTTTTAAATATATCTTATTTAATTAGCATGAAAATAACAACGTTTTTTATAGCTGCCCTTCTGCTGATCTCTTGTTCTCCAAAAGCGGAAACAGTGACTCAACAGGCCCCTCCGAAGAAAGATATAGCCCTGCAATTATATTCCCTTAGGGACGATATATCCAAAGACTATGCCGGCACAATAAAGAAAGCCGGGGAAATGGGATATACGGCAGTTGAGGCTGCGAACTATGGCGATGGTAAATTCTATGGAAAAACGCCGGAAGAATTCAAAGCCGACATCGAAGCTGCCGGAATGAAAGTATTATCTTCCCATACCGGCCGGGGACTTAATGAGAAAGAACTGGCGTCAAAAGATTTCACTGAAGCTATGAAATGGTGGGATCAGTGTATTGCCGCGCATAAGGCTGCCGGAATGAAATACATCGTTACCCCATCCATGGAAACGCCCAAGACATTGAAGGATTTACAGACCTATTGCGAATACTACAATGAAATAGGCAAGAAATGTAAGGAAAACGGCATGTTGTACGGATATCATAATCATGACTTTGAACTTAGAAATAAAATAGAGGACAAAGTGATGTACGACTATATGATTGAGAATACAAATCCTGAATACGTATTCTTCGAAATGGATGTATATTGGGTAGTAAGAGGCGGAAAAAGCCCTGTGGATTATTTCAATAAATATAAGAACCGTTTCGCTTTGCTTCATATCAAGGACAATAAGGAACTTGGACAGAGCGGTATGGTCGGATTTGACGCTATCTTCAATAATACAGACGCAGCAGGAACAAAACACCTGATTGTGGAAGTGGAACAGTACAACTTCACTCCTTTCGAAAGTGTGAAAAAGAGTTTGGAGTATTTACTGAATTGCCCGTTGGTAAAAAAAAGTTACGATAAATAAATTATAGATGAGCAGGGCGGAAAGCTCTGCTCATTTTCCGGATAAGCATGAATGCAGTAATGGCCGACAACGGTACTTTCTACTACAATATACAAGGAATAGCGGAAGGTACAAGTTACAATATTATTTATCAGGACGGCGAAGACCGTGACTTTCAGCCCGAAATAGAGTCTTTACTCGCCGGTTTTGAAAAGTCTATGTCTGTATATGATGAGACATCCCTTATTTCCCGCATCAACAGGAATGAGAATGTAGAAACAGACTATTACTTCGAAACTATTTTTAACAGGGCTAAAGAGATAAGCCGGCAAACGGAAGGCGCATTCGATATTTCAGCCGAGCCATTATTCAGGGCCTGGGGCTTTAGCTCCCGCGAAAAAGACATCCCCGACAAAGAAAAGGTAGATGCCCTTAAAGAATATGTAGGGATGGATAAGATGAAGATAGAAAATAAGCGTGTTGTAAAATCGAATCCGAATATAGTATTAAATGCCAATGCCATAGCTAAAGGTTATTCAGCTGATATAGTCTCAGATTTTCTGGACGGGCACGGGTGCCTGAATTATCTGGTAGAAATAGGTGGTGAAATACGTATGAGAGGAGAGAATACGGCCGGGGAAGCATGGAGAATTGGAATAGACCGTCCGGCAGAAGACAATCCGATACCGGGGCAGGACTTGCAGCTTATCTTACAGATTACGGACAGAGGAGTAGCTACATCCGGTAATTACCGCCAGTTTTATATACAGGATGGACAAAAGGTTACACATACCATAAATCCGGCAACCGGTTATCCGGTAACTCACAATTTGCTGTCAACAACAGTTATAGCCAGAGACGCGATTACAGCCGATGCATTTGCGACGGCATTCCTGGTAGTGGGTATTGAAAAGGCATTGGAATGGGTACAGAAGTTTCCGGATCTGGATGCGCTTTTTATCTGCGATGAGGAGGGACAATACAAAATGTATCATACTCCCGGTATAAAGGAAAATCTTATCCCGGCATAAGTTGGCCGGGGTTTGAAACAGGGAATAGTTAAAAAAGAAATAAATATCCATATCATCCCGTCTAGTAGACATTATTTGTGTTATTTTTACTGATGAATGGAATATAGCCATATTTACATTAATATTTAAACTTAGAAAACATGAAAACACTTTTGTTTTTAGGAAACCTGGGGACAGGAGAAATCATCATCATAGCTATAGTCGTATTGTTACTTTTTGGTGGCCGTAAAATACCGGAACTAATGAAGGGTCTGGGTAAAGGGATCAAAAACTTCAAAGAGGGCGTAAAAGGCATTGAAGACGATATAGAAGGAAACGATACAACTAAAAAAGATTGAGATAGTACTTTTCTATGGAAGAGAACAATGAAGGAATGACCTTTTGGGATCATTTGGAGGAACTTCGATGGACTTTAATACGGTCTATCATCGCTTTATTTGTATTCGCAATAGTTGGGTTTGCTATTATGCCGTACATATACGATACATGGATAATGGGGCCTACGCGTGCCAACTTTGTCCTGTATAAGTATCTGTGCTATGTTACGTCGGCTGTACCTTTTCTGCCAGACTTCTGTGATGATACATTTCACATCAAGATTATAAATTATAATCTTACATCACAGTTCTTCAGGCATATGACCACATCATTCTGGCTGGCGCTGATACTTACATTCCCTTATCTTATATTTGAGATATGGAGATTTGTCAGCCCTGCTTTATATTCCAATGAGAAGAAAAGTATCCGGTGGGTATTCCTGTTCGGTACCATTATGTTTTTCATAGGATGCTCTGTCGGTTACTTTCTGGTATTCCCGATGACTTTCCGCTTCTTGTCCACTTATCAGCTGAGTGAGATGATAGAGAATACTATCTCGCTCGACTCGTATATGGATAACTTTCTGATGCTGATATTTATTATGGGAATTGTCTTTGAACTACCGCTTGTATCGTGGTTATTGTCTCAGTTGGGATTGTTGAACAGGTCCTTCTTTAAAAAGTTCAGGCGTCATGCTATAGTAGGCCTTCTGGTGCTGTCGGCTGTTATTACACCTTCGGGTGACCCATTCACATTATCGGTAGTCTTTATACCACTATATTTCCTGTTCGAGTTGAGCCGGTTTATGGTAAAACCGGCGCCTAAGGAGACGGATGACGACGAAGAAGAGGAAGAGGAGGAAGAAGAGGACGAGGATTCTCCACAATTGTCAATATAGAATAATATATATAATCTGATTATAGTTAAGCGCATGCCTGAATCTTAGGTATGCGCTTTCCATTTTCACCGGGTAGATTATGTGCCGAAAAAGGGTAATTTTTTTGAAAAAGTTTATCTATATATAGCTTTTAGCCGTTAGCTGTTAGCTTATGGTTCTTTGAAGTATTGATTAAAGCAGTTACGAGTTTGCCTCGCCTTCGCTTCGGCGAATGTTATTTCTTCGCCCTTTGGGCAGTTACGAGTTACAAGTAAACAAGATACGACATACAAGTTGTTAACTGATGACTGTTTACTGCTAACTGATATATTTGTCACTTTTGTTACTTTTTGGAAGAGAGTGTATCAAAAGTAATTTTTGCTTTCTGTTTACATACGCTACGTTCTTGTGACCGTTGGTTATCATGTTGAACGGAGTGAAACATCTCCTAAATCGAATGAGATCCTTCGTTCCACTCAGGATGACAGCAGAAAATAACAGAATAAAGCGGAGAACTTAACAGTCCTGCCCCGCTCGCGCAGACGTCACGTCTGTGTGCTGCGTAGCAAACATTTTTACCCTGTCAACAAGACACGGACTTGAAGTCCGCGCTAGCGGGGTTTCAGCGTCCCTAAGCGCCCGCTCGGTGGTATTCAGTGTAACGGAAAAATTGTCTCTTAGCCAGATGTTGTTAACAAAAGTAAAAATGACAGAATAAAAACAGTGAAAAATATGTCAGATGTGTCAGGTTTTAACTATTTATAGTTAATAAATGCAAATCATATTGGAGGGCATAACGGATGATTTTCGTGGATTTGCCCTGGTGCAGAAACCCTGAAATTTGGACGTCTTAATAAATGTCATTACCTTTGTATAAATTATTTATAACTATTTCATACGGAATGTCATGTAATTGTTTAGCATACATAGCGGGAGTCTTCCCGCATCTTTCAAGGCTGTAAAGTGAATTTACGGGCCTTGTCTGCTATTGTATTCTAAGAACTAAAAAACAATTACATTATGTTATCACAAAAATATGGACGTACATATCATTTTCCGTTCTCGCCCGGGACTACCAGCGATGACCGGATAAACCATACATACCGGGATGATATTCAACTGATAGAAACCCTTGTGCATACAGAGAAACTGGATGGAGAGAATAACTGTCTCAACCGGTTTGGAGTCTATGCCCGCTCACATGCGGCGCCCACCACTTCGCCCTGGACCTCCCGGATACGTGAACGCTGGGAATTTATGAAGCGAGACTTGGGCGACATAGAACTATTTGGGGAAAACCTGTATGCAATACACTCTATCGAATACAAGCGGATAGAGTCTTATTACTACGTGTTCGCAGTGCGTTGCCTCGACAAATGGCTGTCGTGGGAAGAAGTGAAATTCTATGCTGCCATATTCGATTTCCCTACTGTCCCTGAATTGGATATTGAGCAGGTAAAAGATTTATCGCACGATACACTCGAGCCGCAGGTATTGGCTTGGGCACAGCACCCGAGTGTATTCGGTTCTACCGATACGCAAACCGGCGAAGATTGTACGCGTGAAGGCGTTGTCACCCGTAATGCAGGAGAATACCCTGTCAGTGCCTTCTCTCGCAATGTATTCAAATATGTCCGTAAAGGGCATGTAAAAACAGGAGAACACTGGACCCGTAACTGGAAACGTGCATGTTTGGTTTGGGAAAGGCAAATAATTAACGAATAAAATATATGATTATGACTTGGAAGTTAACACAAAATAAAGACTGGCAATCACTCGAAAGACAATTTTCGTGGGTCGCTGATATGAAAAATGTGGTGCAACACAAAACTCACCATGCTGAAGGTAATGTAGCCATCCACACACAAATGGTACTGGACGAATTATTGAAAATGCCGCGGTATCAGACTTTGTCCGAACAGGAACAGGAGATATTGTGGGCGGCGGCTCTCATGCATGATATAGAGAAATGCTCCACTTCGCAGGATGAAGGCAATGGAAATATCTCTGCTAACGGGCATGCCCGGAGAGGAGAATATACTGCGCGAAATATTCTGTTCAAAGACATTCCGACTCCGTTCCACATTCGGGAGAAAGTCGTTTCACTGGTACGCTTTCACGGCTTGCCTTTATGGCTGATGGAAAAATTGGAACCGGCCAAAAAGATTCATGCTGTATCATTAAGGGCTAATACCCGCCATCTGAGAATGTTGGCCGAGGCTGATGCCCGCGGAAGAATATGTGAGGATGCAGGGGCGTTAATCGAGTCATTGGACTTATTTGAGATGTTTTGCAAAGATGAAGGCTGCTGGGACAAAGCCTTGGAATTTCCGACGGCAAGTGCCCGGTACGAATATTTCAATACGATAGACGGTTATATTGGTTATGTGCCGTACGATGACTTCAAATGTGAGGTTACTTTGCTATCAGGTTTGCCGGGGATGGGCAAAGACCATTATATACAATCACTTAAACCGGATATGCCGGTCATCAGCCTCGATGCTATCCGCCGGAAATATAAATACAGCCCTGCGGACAGGTCAGCGACCGGCCGGGTAGTACAGGAAGCAAAAGAACAGGCTCGTGTATATTTGCGTAAGAAACAGGATTTTGTATGGAATGCTACTAATATCACACGCCTGATGCGTCAGCAACTGGTCGATCTGTTCACTTTGTATGGGGCAAAAGTTAAAATAGTATATGTGGAAAAACCATATGATGTGTGGCGCAATCAGAACCGTAACAGAGAGTTTCAGTTGTCAGGAGATATACTGGACAAGATGTTGCAGAAGCTTGAAATACCACAACTGCCGGAAGCGCATGAAGTAGAGTATATAGTTGAAAAATAAACCTTTTAGAGAGGGTATATGTTTATAAATAAGATATTAATCTATTCAAAATATAAATTATGTATAAATTAATTTTAAGCTTGCTCGCAGCGGCCTTATTTTTAGGTTCTTGCGGCAGTTCTGAGAATATTCAGAAATTGACGGTGGCATCCAGCCAGGGTGATTGTGTGGGAGTAGCTCCAATGAAATGCCTTTTGGTAAAAAGAGATGGCCAGACAGAATGGGAGTTTTTTTATAGCAACATAGAAGGCTTTATTTATGAACCCGGATATGAATATGTACTGGAAGTAAAAGTTGAAGAAGTAGAGCATCCAGCAGCAGATCAGTCTTCGTTGAAGTATACTTTGGTAAAAGAAGTTTCCAAAGAACAGAAAACATCAGACAACCTGCCTGATATGCCTACCGGGGATGATTTACAGTCCGGACCTGTGGAGTAAATCAACATCTCTTTTATTACAGACTAAAGGACGGTTTTTTGTTTAACCGTCCTTTAGTCTGTAACTCATAAAAGGCTACAGGCTTTTGCATATAAATAAATGAATTCTGAATCGATAAAAAATAAAGTATCCTGCACTATGATTTCGAAATAAATATCTAATTTTGAAGCCATACATTTTTATTATCAACCGGGTCCTCTATGAAAAAACAGTTTTTACTAATCCTCTTGCTGGCAGTATATTTCAGCCTGTCGGCCAGTGTGTACACCCCCGATAAATTACTATATAATGGAAAAGAATACAGCATAGTGGACAGCAAATACCTATCTCATTTTTTTATCGACAAAGCAGATCACACCGAAATGACCCCCGATGGAGAGATCATACTCTCTACTGCGCCCAGACAAGGCTATATAGGCACATTCCGGATCGAAGACAATCAGCTTTATGTAACGGCAATACAAAAATATTATATGGAGGATCTGCAAATAAAAAGAGAGAATGCATACAGTTCGCTATTTCCAAACACAACCCGGGCAAAAGCAGATTGGGTATCGGGCCTTATGCTTGCGGGGGAAGTACCCGAAGGTGGTTTCAAGAACGGGGATTCTCCCAAAAACTATATACTTCTGGAAATTAAGGACGGGACTGTAATCAAGGAAATGAAACTAAGCAGGAAAGAACTGAATAACTTCAAGAAAAGGCAATACCGGTCTTTTAAAAATACAGAAGAATACCATACGGTTTTCGACCGCCTAAAAGCCGAAGCGCCTGATTATACCTCCGATAGATCGATAGATGAAACAATAGAGTTTTTCATATTGATGCATTCGTCCAGAATATTGACAGATTAACAAATCAAACTAAATTAATGCTTAATTGTTAAAAAATGAAGCCGGTTCTAAAAACTTTTGTCAAATCCTCATCTTTTTTAATCAAAAAGAAACTCTGTTTGCCAAAAAATGACTATATTTGCACGCAATAAATTTCAAAAGCTCTTTTATATATGTCTTTTATTGCAGATAAAGTAGTCATGGATGGATTGACATTCGACGATGTATTGTTGATCCCCGCTTATTCAGAAGTTCTCCCACGCGAAGTCGATCTCTCGACAAGTTTCTCACGCAATATCAAATTAAATATCCCAATCGTTTCGGCGGCTATGGACACAGTCACGGAAGCTAAACTGGCTATTGCCATCGCCCGCGAAGGAGGTATTGGCGTTATACATAAAAATATGTCGATCGAAGCCCAGGCCCAACAGGTAAGGTTCGTAAAACGTGCCGAAAACGGTATGATCTCGAATCCTGTAAGCATCCTTCGCGACAAAACGGTAGGCCAGGCACTGGCTATGATGGCAGAATTCAAAATCGGAGGTATCCCTGTTGTTGACACCAACAACTATCTTGTGGGTATCGTTACCAACCGCGACCTGCGCTTCCGCCGCGATATGAACCAGCTGATAGACGATGTGATGACCAAAGACAGGATTATCACTACACGCCAGAGCACCGATCTGGAAGCCGCGGCAGACATCCTTCAACAGCATAAAATAGAAAAACTGCCCGTAGTAGATTCTGAAAACAGATTGATCGGACTCATTACATACAAAGACATAACCAAAGCTAAAGATAAACCGTTTGCATGCAAAGACGAACACGGGCGTTTGCGTGTCGCTGCCGGAGTGGGCGTGACATATGATACACTGGACCGTGTAGCCGCTTTGGTCGAAGCAGGAGTAGACGCCATTGTTATAGATACAGCGCACGGTCACTCGAAAGGGGTAGCCGATATGCTGAAAAGAGTAAAAGCTGCTTATCCCGGCATAGATGTGGTAGTAGGTAACATCGCCACAGGCGAAGCTGCCAGATATCTGGTAGATGCAGGAGCCGATGCGGTGAAAGTAGGTATCGGACCGGGCTCTATCTGTACTACACGTGTAGTAGCGGGAATCGGAGTTCCGCAACTGTCAGCCATCTATGATGTCGCAAAATCGCTGAAAGGAACAGGTATTCCATTGATAGCCGACGGAGGCCTCCGCTACTCGGGAGATATAGTAAAGGCCCTGGCCGCAGGAGGTTATTCGGTAATGATGGGCTCATTACTTGCCGGAGTGGAAGAATCTCCCGGCGAAACTATCATATTCAACGGACGTAAATTCAAATCATATCGTGGAATGGGCTCTCTCGAAGCGATGGAAAAAGGCTCGAAAGACCGCTATTTCCAGGATATGGAGGCTGATATAAAGAAACTTGTACCCGAAGGTATCGCTGCCCGTGTACCGTTCAAAGGCTCATTGTTCGAAGTCGTTTACCAGATGACAGGCGGTTTGCGCGCAGGTATGGGATATTGCGGGGCAAATAATATAGAAACGCTCCATAACGCTAAGTTTACACGCATCACAAATGCCGGAGTAGCTGAAAGCCATCCACACGATGTGGCAATAACAAGTGAAGCGCCGAATTATAGCCGCGGAGAATAAATACGATCCGATCGCATAAATTCTGAAATAAATTAAGACTCTGTATGTTGATAAAAATATACAGAGTTTTTATTTTAGAATATTTTAAAACATTATGAGCCTATATTTCTTGTATCTTTGTGTCTGGTTTATTTTTACATAGCTTATTATATGATAAAAAAGCTTTCTTTATTAATCTTTGCGCTACTTGCTACGTTGTGTACATTTGCACAACAGGACGATACTGTCGTGTTCTCAATAGATGGGACACCCGTGTATAAGTCCGAGGTTGAATACGCCTACAAAAAAGGAAATGCCAATACCGAAACCAAACAGAACTTCGCCGACTTTGTAAACTCATATATAGATTTCAAACTGAATGTAGCAGAGGCCAGGGCCCAGCATCTCGATACAACGGCGTCTTTCCAGCGGCAGCTTTCATCCTACAGGTCGCAGATGGCTCATAAATATATGAATAATACCGGCTATGAGGATGAATATATAGAGAAGATATATAAGCGGATGCAGGAAAACGTAGAGATCAACCATGTCATGTTCCCATTCGACAATGAAGAAATAGTCCTCCCTGGCGATACTCTGAGGATATACAAGAAGGCGATGGAAGCCAGAGTCAAAATACTGAAAGACGGATTCGCCGGAGCGGAACCGAATACCCCGCGCTCGGGTACTGCATTCTATACCCGTGCTGAGTCTCGCAACGGATATATAGGCTGGGTATCACCTTTTATGTTTGCGGCCAAGGTGGAAGATGCCATATACAGCTTGCCAATAAACGAGGTAAGTATGCCTATACGCGCATCCAGAGGATACCATATTATACAGGTACTGAACCGGCGTCCTGCAATGGGAGCAGTAGAGATAGAGCAAGTAGTATTCAATTTTTCACATCTGCCTCCGTCGCAACAGCAGATAGACAGTGTGGGAAAGGTAGCGTGGAGAGAATATGAAAACATCAAGTCTCCGGCAGATTACCAGACCCTCTGTGACTTATTTTCCAAAGCCCATAAAATGGAGGCCAACGGATGCTACTTCGGCATTATAAGGCTGGACTCCAATTTGCCTATGGATTTTACTATGGCAGCTTTCAATCTCGAAAAAGCCGGTGATATAAGCAAGCCGGTGATGTCCAACTATGGTTACCATATCATAAGGTTATTACGGAAAATACCCACAGAAAGCCTTGATGTAATGAAAAATCAGTTGAGGGAAAAAATACTGAAAAGCGATAAAGTTCAGGCGCTTAGCGATGAGAAAAGACGCAGGCTGAAAAGTAACTTTAATGTTACAGTCAACAAAGAGGCCTTCTCCAGATTGTATGAAATCACAGAAACGGTATCACCGCGTGATTCTGTGTTCCTGAAGATGATAAAGAACGGTGACGATATCCTGTTCGGTATCGACGGGCAGAGGGCATATCCTGTCCGTGAATTTGCCAAGTATATCAGTTACAGGCAGAAAGAAAGGATAAAAGATACGGATGATATCTCAATTATGCAAGTAGAAGAAGCCTCTCCTTACAGTTTATCGTCGGATATACTCAACGAATATTTCGAAGGTTTTCAGGCAGTCCTGCTATCCGATTATGAAGAAGATACTCTGGACAAAAGATTCCCTGACTTTGCCCGTACAATGAATGAATTTTCCGACGGTCTGTTATATTATGACGTACAGAACAAAAATGTATGGGAACGTTCAAAAAACGACGCGGGCGGGCTAACAGCTTATTTTACTAAAAACAAGGCAAGGTACTCGCTGGATGGTCAGAAATATAAAGGTATGGTGGTATATGCCAAGAGTGAAGATATCCTGAAGAAAGCCGAAGCAGGCGCTAAAAAGGCAACTTCGCGCGAGGCTTTCATCAATGAGATAGATGGTACGCTGAACAAGGACTCTTTACAAGTCAAAATAGAGCCGGGAATATGGATAAAGGGAAGCAATCCATATGTAGACAATAAAATATACGGAGGAGTTGCCCCTGCTCCATTCAGAGGATATCCGTATTTCTTCGTAACCGGAAAGTTTATAAATGCCCCTGAGGATTATACTGATGTCCGTTATGCGGTAGAATTGGATTATCAGGAAAAACTGGAAAAAGACTGGATTACTTATCTCCGTAATAAGTACAAAGTAGATATTAATAAGCCGGCACTAAATTTGAAACAATGAAAAAGACCCTCATCTGTTTATATCTGTTTTTTACGGCTTTCATTGTGTTTTCTTGCAGTGGAAGCGGAACAACCGATGCTGACCGGGCATTGAATCCGATTGTCACTGTGGGAGACAAAACCCTCTATCAGGCCGAACTAGATGAAATGCTGCCCATGGGTTTATCTGCTGAAGACAGTATTGCAGCTGCCAAGTCTTATATAGACATGTGGATAAATGACCAACTGATATACAGTAAGGCTCTGCAAAATATCATAAACAAGAAGGACATAGACGAGTTGGTAGAAAACTACAAAAAGTCGCTGATAACAAGTTCATATCAGGAGCAACTGCTGAAAGAGCATTTTTCAAAATCCGTTACGGAGAATGAGCTTAAAACGTATTATGAACAAAATAAAGACAAATTTAAACTGGAAGACAATATCATCAAGGGCCTGTATCTGAAAATCCCCGCTAACTCAAAGCAATTAGCCAATTTTCAGAAGTGGTACAGGCAGGGAAACGATGCCGCGATAGAAAATATTGAAAAAAACACGTTGCAGAATGTGGTGGCTTATGAATATTTTTATGACAAATGGGTAGGACTGGCAGATGTCCTGGAAAATATGCCTCCGGCTGTCACCGATGAGAAAATATTCCTGCAAAGGAATAAAAATCTGGAATTGCGCGATTCTTCCTTCGTTTATCTATTGAATATCAGGGAATATGAACTGGCGGGAAGCGAGGCTCCATACGACTATGTAAAGGGACAACTGTCCGAAATGTATATGGAACAAAAGAAAGCCGATTATTTGCAGCAAGTGAAGAAAGACTTGTATGACAAAGCCGTTTCAGATGAAGAAATTAAGTTTTATAACAAATAGAATATAACTTCTTTTTTTACGTTAAGAGAAAAAGTAATACATTATCACTATATTTACGCGATTTTTTAATTGAACATACAAATGGTAAAACAGGCCGGAAAATTTATTTTATTAGCAATACTATTAAGTTCGGGGCTTTTGTGTAAGGCTCAGGATAATATTATCGACCAGATAATCTGGGTAGTAGGAGATGAGGCTATATTAAAGTCGGATGTGGAAAAAGCCCGGCAGATGATGCTGTCACGGGGCGAACGTATTGAAGGTGACCCATATTGCCTGATACCCGAACAACTGGCTGTACAAAAACTGTTTCTCGACCAGGCCAAGATAGACAGTATAGACGTACCTACGGCAGAAGTGTCCAGAGGAGTGACCCGTCAGGAAAACATGGTTATTGCCAATCTGGGTTCTAAAGAAAAAGTTGAAGAGTATCTCCAGGCTTCGATGAGCCAGTTGCGTGAAGAGTGGAGGGAAGAAATCCGGAATGGCTATCTGGTATCGGAAGTAAAGAAAAAGCTGGTAGGCAAAAAAAGCAGCCTGACCCCATCGGAAGTAAGAAGATATTACGCTCAATTACCTCAGGATAGCCTGCCATATATACCTACTACCGTAGAAGTTCAGATAATTACAAACGAGCCGATAGTTCCTTTGGCCGAAATAGATAAAGTAAAAGAACGCCTGAGGGATTTCACCAACAGGGTAAATGCGGGTGAAAGCTTCTCCACACTGGCAATTATGTATTCCGAAGACGGTTCTGCCCAAAACGGAGGTGAAACCGGATTCAGCGGACGGGCAAGCTGGGTTACGGAGTTTTCCAATATGGCATTTTCTCTTAATGATCCTAAAAAAGTATCCAATATAGTAGAAACCGAATACGGATTCCACATTATTCAACTGATAGAGCGCAGGGGTGACCTGATAAACGTGCGTCATATCCTGCTTCGCCCGAAAGTGCCGGAAGCGGAATTTGAAAAAGCAATCGCTAAGATGGATTCAATCACCAAAGATATAAAGCAAAACAAATTTACATTCGAAGACGCAACCGTACTGTCATTCGATAAAGACACCCGCAAAAACAACGGGTTGATGGTAAACCGCAAGGAAAGTACCAATTATGGCACCCCGCGCTTCCTGAAGGAAGAGCTTCCGCCGGCAGTAGCCATCGCCGTGGATAAATTGAAGGTAGGTGAGGTATCGGCACCGTTCAGAATGAAGACAGATAACGGTAAAGAAGTAGTAGCTATCGTAAAGCTCAGAAGCCGTACCGAGGGACACGTAGCTAATGTATCTGATGACTATCAGGCCCTGAAAGAAATAGTAGAATCTCATAAGCAAGAGGAAATACTTCGCAAATGGCTCCAAACTAAAATTAAGGATACATATGTCTTTATAGACGAAAATTGGCGGAATTGCGACTTCCAGTATTCGGGATGGCTCAAAGATGATACTGCCGGCAAGGTTAGATAAACCTGTATCAAGTAACTGTTTTATTGGTCTTCTCCCATGAGTTTTTGAGATAGATTCTACGCTCAAAAGAATACACACAGAGAGCCAAAGAAAGAAAATAGTTATATAAAAGATTATTTCGGTAAATTTTAAACAGTTACTAAATAAGACGTGTTTAATAAACTTATAAAATATGCGATGCAAAGGCATAGAATACCTCTGGTGAGTATTCTGTGCCTCATTGCCCTTTATGCTTCGGCCCAGTCCATGCTGTCGCCGCAGGTAAGGCCGGACATCACACAGGTGCCCAAAAAGCCGCAAGATCCTGTAAAACAAAAGCCGGCAACGAGTAAAGGTGGCGTCAAAGTAATTGAATTACGCAATTCGAAAAGGCTGATAAGACGGCCGGATTTCGAGCCGCAGGTACTAAAAGACAGTGTCATATTCTTCCACGACGGAGCTTACCTTTATTGCGACAGCGCTTATTACGATGAGAAGCAAAATTCATTCGAAGCTTTCAGCAATGTCCGTATGGAGCAAGGCGATACACTGTTCCTGAACGGAAGATATATGCATTATGACGGGAATACGAAGCTGGTGAAAGTCCGTGAAAATGTCAATCTCGAACATTCACCCAAAAGCAAAAGGAACCCGATAACATTGTTTACCGACAGTCTTAATTATGACCGGACTATGAATCTGGGTTATTATTTCGATGGCGGTATGCTTGTCGATTCTCTCAACGAATTGACCTCTTTCTGGGGGCAATACGAGCCTGATATCCGTATTGCTACATTCAAGGATAGCGTAATCTTGAAGAACCCGAATTTCACACTTTATTCGGACAAGCTGAAATACAATACGAACGAGAAAGTCGCTATATTCACCACGCCCACCGAAATAGTATCTGATAGCGGAGTCATATACACCAGCAACGGGTGGTACAATACGGAAACAGAAAGATCACTCCTTCTGGACCAGTCTACAGTAATGAATAAAGAAGGAAACCGTTATCTCAGGGGTGATTCCATTTTTTATTATAAGACATTGGGCTATGGCGAAGTATTCGGAAATATGTTTTTACAGGATACTGTAAAGAAAATAATCCTTATAGGCAATTACGGCTACTATAATGAACTGAACAATTCCGCATTAGCTACCGATTCTGCTTATTGCATCGAGTATTCACAAGGAGACAGCCTGTATATACATGCCGATACACTGAAATTACTGACAGTTATAGACAGCAGTTATATCCCTAAGATAAAACCTGTTGCAGTAGATTCTCTGATAAAACCCGAACCTCAGATCCTGGATTCTCTGGCAAGGGATTCTTTGCATATCATCGACCGTTTCCAAAACGATTCGGCGCGGGTAGATATGGGGCTTCCGGCGGATACTATGCCGCTTTATACGGTGTCTGCGCTACAACAGCCTGTAGATACTGCCAGGAAAGAGTTTCGTTTGATAAAAGCCTATTATGGGGTAAGATTCTACCGTTCCGATATGCAAGGCGTATGTGATTCCCTGCAGTTCAACTCGAAGGATTCCATCATCCACATGTACCGGGACCCTATATTGTGGAATACCAACAGGCAGCTGTCGGGTGACACGATAGATATATTCATGAATGACAGTACCATCGACCGGATGCATATAAAGCAGTATAGTTTCTCTATCGAAGAAAAAGACTCTATACACTTCAACCAGCTGAAAAGCCGTTCGATGAAGATTTTCTTCGAAAATAAGAAAGTAAAAAGAGTGTTGGCCGAAGGAAACGTAGAAACAATCGCCTATCCGGAAGAACGGGACGGCACACTAAACGGGGTCCTCAACTGGCTGGAAGGCAGTTATCTGCAGATTTTTATGAACGACGGGCAGTTCGAAAAGCTGGTAGTCTGGCCTAAGCCTGTAGGCAAAACAACGCCTTTCCATTTGGTAACCAATGAGCAATTGAGACTGAAGGACTTTTACTGGTACGATTATATAAGACCTTTGGACAAAGACGATATATTCCGGAAAGCACCGAAAAAAGCCGGGGATGTACGGCCTAAACGTCCGGCAGTCTTTGACAGGGAAGAATAATCCGGTTACAAGTCAGGTAGACAAGATACAAGTAATTTTGAAATCTTGAAATTCTAAATCTTGAAATACAATAAATGAGTGATATAATACATCTTTTACCCGATTCCATAGCTAATCAGATTGCTGCGGGAGAGGTCATTCAACGACCCTCATCCATAGTGAAAGAACTGGTAGAAAACGCTATTGATGCAGGAGCCGACACTATACAACTTATTGTCAAAGATGCAGGACGGACATTAGTTCAGGTCATCGACAACGGTAAAGGCATGTCCGCTACCGATGTACGCATGGCTTTTGAACGTCATGCAACTTCGAAAATAAGGTCGGCTGATGATCTGTTCGCTCTGCATACAATGGGATTTCGCGGGGAAGCATTGCCTTCTATCGCTGCTATTGCCCAGGTAGAAGTAAAGACCCGCAGGGAAGAGGATGAGCTGGGTACTTTGCTCCAGATATCGGGATCGAGGGTTGAAGCTCAGGAATGTATCGCCTGTCCTAAAGGAAGTAATTTTTCGGTAAAGAACATCTTTTTCAATGTCCCTGCCCGCCGCAAGTTCCTTAAATCGAACGATACCGAACGGAGGAATATACTTACCGAGTTGGAACGGATAGTGCTGGTAAATTCCGAAATAGAATTTTCCTTCACCGACAATGATATTGAAGTTCTTCGGTATCCTGCATGCAATCTGCGCCAGCGAATTGTAAATGTGGTAGGGAAGAATTTCAACCAGCAACTGATATCCATCGATATAGATACTTCTTTGGTAAAGATAAGAGGATTTGTGGGAAAACCCGAATCGGCGCGCAAAACAAGGGCCTTGCAATATTTCTTTGTGAATGGGCGGTATATGCGTCATCCGTATTTCAATAAGGCCGTGACCGCTGCGTTCGAACCGTTAATCCCATCGGGCGAAAATCCGAATTACTTTATCTATTTCGATGTTGAGCCGGATACTATCGATGTGAATATACATCCTACAAAAACCGAAATAAAGTTCGAAAACGAACAGCCTATATGGCAAATATTATCGGCTGCAGTAAAAGAAGCGTTAGGCAAGTTCAATGAGGTGCCCACCATCGACTTTGATACAACGGATGCCATAGATATACCGATTCACGATCCATCGAAGAATGTAAGCCAGCCACGTGTGAATGTAAATCCATCGTACAATCCTTTCAAAAGCCCTTCTTCTGGTTCCGGCTACCAACGTCAGACTCTGGATTGGGAAAAGTTTTACGAAGGATTTGAAAAAGACAGGGGTAACTCTGGTATGGATATAGAACCGGATAGGGACGTAAATATATTCAGCCAGTCATCTGGTACGGAGACAACCATTCCTTCAGTAAACACTGAGATGGTTGTTCATTACCAATACAAGAACAAATATATACTTACATCTGTAAAATCGGGTCTGATGCTCATAGACCAGCACCGGGCACATGTCCGTATCCTGTTTGACCAGTTTATCGCGCAGATTCGCCAGAAGAGAGGTATATCGCAACGGGCCTTGTTTCCCGATATAATAGAGTTGTCTCCTTCCGAAGCAGCAATGATTCCTTATCTGATGGACGATTTGGAAGCTGTAGGATTCGATTTGAGCCATCTTGGCAACAATGCCTATGCTATAAACGGAACGCCTTCCGAAATCACAAATGTAGATCCTGTACAACTTGTACATAATATGATAAGCCGGAGTGTGGACAGCGGCAGTGATGTAAAGGAAGAAATACAGGAATCCCTTGCCTTGTCGATGGCTAATGCCGCATCTATACCTTACGGGCATAGATTATCCGACGAGGAGATGAATAAAATTGTAGACCAACTGTTTGCATCGCCTGCACATAAACATACTCCCGATGGTAAGACAATTATCTCATTACTGGAAGATGATGTGATAGAAAAGATGTTCCGGTAAGATATCTTTATCGGTACTATAATCTTTTAATTGGTAATTTGTTTTATTATTTGAGATAAACCATCTGAAAGATTCACGTGACACAGCTGTAAAACACAGAAAGAGCAGGATATTTATTATACCCTGCTCTTAAGTTATAGATTGTACGCTTATTTGCTTAATAACTTCTTTACTGTCTCCGAAATAGCCTTACCGGCTGCAACTCCGGCCAATGCCTTTGTAGCCACACCCATTACCTTGCCCATATCGGCAGGTGAAGTTGCACCAACCTGAGCGATGATTTCGCTGATTTTAGTGTCCAGCTCATCTTGCGATAATTGTTTCGGCAGGAATGTTTCGATAACAGCCAGTTCTGCCAGTTCATTTTCGGCAAGATCGGCACGGTTTTGTGTGGTGTAGATGGCTGCACTGTCGCGACGTTGCTTCGCCATCTTCTGAAGTATCTGAATAGCTGTCTCATCAGTCAGCTCATCATTAGCCCCTTTTGCAGTTTTCGCCTCTATAAATTCCTTTTTAATTCCACGCAGTGCTTCCAGCCTTATCTTATCTTTTGCACGCATTGCATCTTTTATACCTTCACTGACTTGGTCGAATAAGTTCATGGTTATATGTTTTTATTATATTGTTTCATTAAGTAACAGAAATGGTTTAATATGACGATATTGAATTATAACCAACTGCTGTTGTCATACATATAAAAATAATAAAAGGTTTGTGACCTTAAAAAAGTTCTCCCGGTTTCTTTGTTTCCGGTTTATATTCACTCGGATTGAATTTATCGTCACGCTTAAATACAGGTGTATTTTCCAGTGCATCTACAATACGGTCGTTATCCAGTTCCTCTGTCGATAAGATAACTGGTTTGGGGCTGAAAAAAGAAGTTCTTACGGCCATCGTCTGCACTCCGTCTTTACCGTAATGCTTTTCTATCATTTCGTTGATGCGGCGTTTTTCCTCTTCCTCTGTCCTGATACGTTCTTCTTCGAGCATTTCCTCTTCTTCGGTCATTTCTCGGTAATGCTCATCTATACCCGGAATGCTGGACATGCCGAATCCTGTGGCAAGAAGTGTTATCTTCACCTTCTCTCCCAGTTTTTTATCGGTAGCCGTACCCCAGATAACTTCAATTTCGGGACCGAAGCGCTTCATAAAGTTAGCTACAGCTTCCATTTCTTCAACAATAAGCGGGGTTTCGTCGCTTGAATATATATTGAATAATATTTTCTTGGCATCGAACACATCATTGTTATTCAACAACGGAGAGTGCAGAGCGTTTACAATCGCATCTTCCACACGGCTTTCTCCTTCACCGTATCCGCTACTCATAATGGCCACCCCACCGTCTTTGAGAATTGTCTTCACATCGGCAAAGTCAAGATTGATATGACCATGTACCGTGATTATTTCCGCAATACCTTTTGCTGCGATAGTCAATGTATCATCAGCTTTTGCAAAGGCATTCGGGATAGTAAGGTCAGCATATATATCTATCAGCCGCTCATTGTTGATAACGAGCAATGCATCCACATTCTTGGCTATATCTTCGACACCACGCAGAGCCTGTATTATTTTTTTACGGCCTTCGAATACAAACGGAATAGTTACAATACCAACTGTAAGGATACCCATATCCTTGGCAATACGTGCTACCACAGGTGCCGCGCCCGTACCTGTACCACCTCCCATACCTGCAGTGATAAAGGCCATTCTGGTTCCGTCGTTAAGCAGTCTTTCCAGATCGTCCCGGCTCTCTTCGGCAGCAGCTTTCGCCACTTCCGGACGGTTACCTGCCCCAAGTCCTTCCGTTGTTTTCCGTCCCAGTTGGACGCGGGTCTCTACAGGAGATTCACAAAGGGCCTGGTTATCGGTATTGCACAATGCGAACGATACATCGTGTATCCCTTCGTTATACATATGATTCACGGCATTGCCACCACCACCTCCTACACCAATTACTTTTATTATGGTCTGGGTTTTCTTCGGAAACTGGAAATCAAGTATTTTCTCATCCATATTTTTAATATTTAGCTGTTAGCTATTAGCGTATAGCTGTTAGCTTATATTTTTTTACTTGCAACTATTTTATTCTTCGTCGTTGAACATTGTTCCTCCGAAGTTCTGTATTTTTTCAAAAAAGCCAAACAGGGTTGTTTGCTTACCGTCTTTTTGCTTCTTTTGTTTTTTATTCTTCTTTGTGTCTTCCTCAGGCTCGTCGTCCTCTTCCGCAGGAGGCGGTGGAGTAGGGGTAACCACTGTTTCTACCTTAGGTGCCACAACTTCTTTCTTCTCACAATTTTCATTTGCAAAAAGCAATAGGCTCAAAGCCTGTGTATACAACGGGTTCTGAAGCAACTCGGCAGCATTGTTTATATATACGCGCTTTGCTACTGCACGTTTTACCGGAAGCTGTGATTTTTCAGCAAGGTGATCGACCAGGCCATTCATTTGAGAGGCTCCGCCTATCATGATAATGCCGGCATCCAGTTCATCGGCATATCCCGATAATTTTATCTGATTGATGACATTCAGTATAATTTCATCCTGACGGAGTTGTATGACTTTGTTTAATTCTCTCAAATCCACATCGGGAGAAACATCTGCCGCAGCCTTATTCTTATCTTTTCCTAATTTTCCGTAACGGATTTTATACGTTTCGGCCGATTCGAAAACAAAACCAAGTTCCTGTACATCCTTGGTTATGGTGCGCCCGCCGAAAGGTATGACAGACATGAAGCGCAACAGTCCCCCTTTATATATGGACAAAGTCGTAGTACCCGCCCCAAAATCGACAAGAGCGCATCCTGCCTGCCTGTCATGTTCGTCGAGAACTAAAGCCCCTGCAGCAACAGGACCCACAATATAACCTGCAATTTCTATCTGAGCTTTGTCGGTTATACTTTTTGTCAGGTTAGTCTTTATATTCGGACGGCCTATAACCAGCCGGTAATGTCCCTCTAGAGTAGAACCTATTTTATCTATAGGATCTTCTTCATATTTCCCGTCCAGATAATATTCAGGGGCAAGGACACTGTAATTGGTGAAAAACTCAGGCTTATTCAGTTTTGCCTGTTGCTCCAGATTGTCCAACAGGGCAAAGGTGATAGGCGTAGTTCCATCCAATAATTTGGTTTCCTTATGCTCTATTGCCCGAAGGGATTTTCCTGCAACCGATACATACGCCTTTCCTATTTTCTTACCTGTTTTATTTTCGAGCAAGTTGATAAGTTTCTTGATCTTACCCGCCGCTTCGTCTATATTGTATATTACGCCGTATTTTACGCATGAATCGGAAGGAATACTTTCCGATGCGAGGATGGAAATCACCCCTTGCTCATTCTTGCGGCCCAGTACTCCGATTATCTTGGATGTGCCTAAGTCGATACCTACTATAAATCCTGATTGCTCCATATAACTCCTATCTTTATAAACCGGCCCGGATAAAACCCGCCAGTATATCTATTCCTCTTTTAACGCTTTGTACAGACAACTTGTTTGTCAAATTTCAAATTAATAACGGAATACTTATTCCATCCCGTTTCGTTAAGCCCGTTTTCATAAAAAGCCAGCAGTTTATCCAGCCTTTCCTTATACCCGTAGAGGTTTCCCAGAATAATCTGGTGGTCGCCCACACGGGGTATTAATTTTATATCCTGATTAGGCAGGACTACAATTTGTTCGATTTGTGCGTTCCAAAACTTATCATTATGCAAAAATAGTGCAAATTTGTATAAGTCGGTCTTCGCGAAGTCTTCTTTTATTGCTCCGGTGGCAATAGGAAGATATGCGGTGAAACGTCTTGACAGGGGCATCTTGCGTCCTTCGTTGTCGATATAGTAATTTTCCCCTGCGCCGGACATAACTCTCAGTACCGGTTTACGCTCTTCTATAGACGCTTTGATGGCCCCGTTATTAGTAACAAATACATCAGCCTTTTTTATCAATTGATTAGTCAATATAGCCTCCTCTATAGTATTTGTATTTATATCCTTTATTTGCTTACCCGTAGGATCGAGTCCCTTTTCTTTCACATACCGGGTTATATCTTCCGTATCTACAAACTGCTCATCATCTGAAGCATTCTTTACCTCGACCTCAAATTTGGAGCATATGCCATCCTTTGGTTTTCCCTGAAAGTAGAAAACCGAGAAAACGAGATAGCCTGCAAGCAAACATATTCCGATGATGACTAATGCTTTTTTCATATTTTTTGTTCCAATATATCCTTTATCGGATTTAATAACCGGTCTATATCTCCTGCCCCTACAGTAAGAAGAACCTCCAAATCATTCTTATTTTCCAATAAAGGTAATAATTCCTCTTTGTTACACAATGTTTTAGGACAGGTGACTTTATCGAAAATAATCTTCGAGGTCACACCTTCTATCGGTTTTTCCCTTGCCGGATAAATATCCAGCAGTATCAATTCATCCAATAGAGACAGGCTTTTCGCAAATTCAGATGCAAAATCCCGTGTCCGTGTATATAGATGCGGCTGAAAAATGCCGGTCAGCTTGCGGTCAGGATATAGTTCCTTGACAGATGCTATACTTGCGGCCAGTTCTTCAGGATGGTGCGCATAATCATCTATCATCACTATCTTATCTGTTTTCAGCAAGAAATCGAAACGGCGCTTTGCTCCCATGAAGGTAGCCATGCCATGTCGTAATTCGTCCGCAGTAGCTCCGTTAAGCCAGGCCATAGCCATAGAACCAATGCCGTTTTCTATATTTATTTTTACCGGGACACCGAGCTGTATGTTATCAATCGTTCCCTTCGGTGTGACAAAATCGAAACGAATCTCACCATTTCCTATTTTTATATTCTGTGCATGGAAATCTCCTTTATCCATCGAATAAATATATATCCGCACATCTTTTCCTGTCTTTGGCGAAAGCTTTATATTGTGCTTTATCACCAATGCCCCTCCAGGCTGAATAAGGCTTGTAAACTTCTCAAAGCTTTTCAGATATTCCTCCTCCGTACCATAAATATCCAGATGGTCGGGGTCAACAGAAGTTATCAGCGCCATATAAGGATGGAGCCAATGGAAAGAACGGTCGTACTCGTCTGCTTCCACTACCGTAAATTCGCTTTTATCGGAAAGTATCAGATTGCTGCCGTAATTTTTCAATATACCGCCCAGAAAAGCATTGCAATCGAGATGCGACTGTTTAAGAATATGCGCCAGCATACTGGATGTCGTAGTCTTTCCATGTGTACCTGCACAACAGAGAGCTTTACCCGATTTTGTAATTATGCCTAATACCTGCGCCCTTTTCTGTATAGTAAATCCGTTCCCCTGAAAATATGCGACTTCTTCATTTTCAGCCGGAACAGCAGGCGTATATACAACAAGTGTACTTTCTTTATCTTTACAATAGCCCGGTATAAGTTTTATATCATCAGTATAATGGATTTCGGCACCTTCGGTTACCAGATCTTTTGTAAGAGGCGTTTCGGTGCGGTCGTATCCGGCAACCTTCTTGCCTTTCGATATAAAGTAGCGGGCCAGATTGCTCATGCCTATACCACCAATCCCTATGAAATATATAGATTGTATATTATCCATTTTTCTTTACTAATTTAATAACCTCATCCACAATACGATTGGCAGAGTCGGGTTGTGCCATTTTCCGAATATTCGCTGACAATACCTCAAGTTTCTCTTTATCCTGTATTATGTTTAATGCCTCAGGTACAAGTTTTTCGATTGCTTCGTCATCCCTGATCAGAATAGCTGCATTTTTATCTGCCAGTGCCATCGCATTCTTTGTTTGATGGTCTTCCGACACATTTGGAGACGGAATTAATATCACAGGCTTGCCGAGCAGGCTAAGTTCGGAAATAGAGCTTGCCCCCGCACGGGAAATAACCAGATCAGCCGCTTTATAAGCCAAATCCATACGTGATATAAACTCATGGATATGTATATTTTCAGGACTGCCTTTACCGGATAAATCCATATTCATTTCGAACGAATAGAGCTTTCCACATTGCCAAAGCAATTGAATATTGGAATTTGCCAGTTCATCGATTCCCGCCAGAATACTTTTATTCATCATTCTCGAGCCTAGGCTACCACCTATGAGAAGAATTGTTTTTTTATCCGGATCGAGATTAAATTCCTCATATGCTTCTTGTTTGGTAATAGTTGCGGATAGTAACTCCTGACGGCACGGATTGCCGGTCATTACTATTTTGCTTTTAGGAAAGAAACGTTCCATGCCTTCATATGCGACACACACTACCGAAGCCTTCTTTGACAAGAATTTATTTGTAACCCCGGCATAGGAATTCTGCTCCTGGATAAGTGTCGGGATTTTCAACGCATTCGCTTTGTAAAGCATCGGGCCACTGGCATAGCCTCCTACACCTATTACCACATCGGGCCGGAAATCCCTGAGTATCCGTTTCGCTTTTATCAAACTCTTTTGGAATTTCAATAGGGTAGATATATTCTTAAAGATGTTTTTCCTGTTAAGCCCGGATATTTCCAGACCGATGATTTCATATCCGGCCGCGGGAACTTTCTCCATTTCCATACGCCCGGTAGCTCCTACAAAGAGGATGTCAGCATCGGGGTAATGCTCTTTTATCGTATTGGCAATAGCTATTGCAGGAAATATATGCCCTCCTGTGCCTCCGCCGCTTATTATTACTCTTAGCTGTTTCATATTCTATTTGCTTCATCAAAAGTTTCAAAATCCACATTTGCAATACTTTCGTCTACATCTTCATGGTCCGAATCGTTCAGTTTTGAAGAACATGCCAGAATGATCCCGAAATAGGCGCAAGTAATGATTGTAGAAGTCCCTCCCCGGCTGACCAATGGTAATGGCTGCCCTGTTACGGGTATGAGATTGACTGCAACGGCCATATTAGCCAAAGCCTGTATTGTAAGTATAAGTCCTGCCCCCAGGATGAGATAGCGGGGGAATTTCTTTTCGCATTTCGATGCCAATACTCCGCACCGGATCATTAATGCGACATATAAAAGCAGCACAAACAACCCGCCAAGCAAGCCCATTTCTTCGAGAACGATTGCAAAAATAAAATCGGAATACGCCTGCGGCAAAAAATCGCGTTCTACACCGCTGCCCGGAAGTCCGATAACTCCACCGTTTGCAATTGCTATTTTAGCATGTGATACCTGATAGTTGTCGTCTGTGATCTTATAGGCAATTGTTCCATCTTCTTTTCTATCATGGATGGAGCCCCCTTCCTGTTCGCCCGAATGCCTTTCCAAACGGTTTTTCCAGGTCGTAAAACGTTCCGGCAGGTAATCTTTGACTACCTTATCCGGCAAGAGTGTGAGACTAAGGAATAATACACCACCTATAACAATTCCACCCAGGGCTACTTTGAATAGCCGCCCAAAACTGACCTGGCCGATCCATAACATGAGCATACAAACAGCGAAGAGGAGGCATGCTGTAGAAAGATTTTCAGGCGCAATGAGGGCGCAAATAATAATTATAGCGATTATTAGTGTCTTGAATACCCAACTTTCGTTTTCAGGCTTCATCTTACTCAGAAAAAAGGCGATAAAACCAATAGCCGATATCTTTGCAAATTCAGAAGGTTGTATTGTAAATGCTCCTACTCCCAGCCAGCGTTGCGCACCATTTACATCCTGCCCCATAAACATAGTGAAAATGAGTAGTATGGCCGAAATGGGCAGTCCCAGTAATAAGATGGAGAAGAAGCGGGTAGGTACCCTTTGCAGGAACATAACCACAGCAAACCCGATCAGCAAGAATGCTGCATGACGGAGTATAGGCGCCCAGTGACTCTGCTGACGGTAGGCAATTGTACTTGTAGCACTAAATACTTCAAGCAAAGAGATAATACACAATGCAATGAATATGCACCATATAACTTTATCTCCTTTAAACGCCCTTCCTAAAAAATTGAATTCCATAACATCATTATTTCAGATTTCAAAAATCGGCGTAAGCCAAATTTTGAAATTATAATCTTCTTACATATTCTTTAAATTGATCACCCCTGTCTTCATAATTTTTAAAGAGGTCGAAACTGGCACAGCATGGCGATAACAATACCGTATCTCCCTCCTCTGCCAATGCGTAAGCCTTTTCTACAGCATCTTTCATCGATGATGTATCTTCTATCTTTTCTATTTTATCGTCGAAGAACTTATGGAGTTTGCTATTATCCACACCAAGAAATACAAGAGCGCGGACTTTGTCCTTTACCAGCTGTTCTATCTCGGTATAATCATTTCCTTTGTCTGTACCCCCAAGTATCAGGATTACTTTTGTCTTCATGCTTTGCAAAGCATACCAGCATGAATTCACATTGGTAGCCTTGGAATCATTTATAAACTGGACACCCTTCACCTTAGCTACCTTTTCGAGACGATGCTCTACCCCCTGAAAGTCGCTGAGCGAATGACGAAGGTTCTCATCGGTTATATCCAGTAATTTAGCCGCAATACCCGATGCTAATGAGTTATACAGGTTGTGCGTACCTTCCAGAGCTAATAAATCCTGTTCCATAACAAATGCGGAATTAGGAGTGTTAATATCTATTTCATGGTTATTAAGGTAAGCGATTGCATTGCCGACCTTATGTTCGGCGAATGTATATTGTTTACCTTTAGATACCAGTTTCTTAATTTCTTTACTGACAATAGGATCTTCCTCCCAGAATATGAATGCATCGGCTTCAGTCTGGTTCTGTACGATACGCATCTTAGCGTCTATGTATTTCTGTATATCGTGGTCATACCTGTCCAGATGGTCCGGCGTGATATTCAGCAGGATGGCAATATCAGCTTTGAAAGAATACATATTTTCGAGTTGGAAGCTACTCAGTTCCAATACATAATAATCGTAGTTTTCTTCCGCGACCTGACGGGCGAAACTTCTTCCGATATTTCCTCCCAATCCTACATTCAGCCCCGCCGATTTCAGTATATGATATATCAGGCTGGTCGTGGTCGTTTTACCATTACTGCCTGTAATACAAATCATTTTAGCAGTCGTATAACGTTTGGCGAATTCCATTTCGGAAAGAACGGGAATACCTTTTTCTATGGCTTTGTGAACAAGAGGAGCATAATTAGGAATACCCGGACTTTTTATGATTTCGGTTGCGGCGAGTACCAGCTCTTCGGTGTGACCTTTTTCTTCGTAAGGAATACCGTATTGCTCCAGTTCTGCTTTATACTTGTCCTGCAAAGGGCCGTTATCCGACAAAAAAACATCGAATCCTTTCGCTTGCGCAAGTATGGCCGAACCAACTCCGCTTTCGCCCCCTCCCAATATGATAATTTTATTCATATGTTTTTTAATTTCAGGATTTCAAGATTTCAAGTTTCAAGATTTTTATTCAAGACTTAATCTTGAAATTTTGAAACCTGAAATTTTGAAATTGCATATTATCGCATTTTCAATGTTGCTAATGTAAGTACTGCAAGAATAATTCCTATAATCCAGAAACGTACCACAATTTTTGATTCCGGCACAGCTCCTATCGGTTTTTGGAATAAAGCCTGTATGCCTGAATTTCCGGCCTTCTGGAAGTGATGATGCAGGGGTGTCATTTTAAATACGCGGCGTCCTTCACCGTATTTCTTCTTGGTCAGTTTAAAATAAAACACCTGTATCATTACCGAAAGGCTCTCCACCATAAAGATACCGCATAATATAGGCAGCAATAATTCTTTATGGATAACCACAGCGAAAACCCCGATTATGCCCCCCAGCGTTAAGCTGCCCGTATCTCCCATAAATACTTGTGCGGGAAATGCATTGTACCATAAGAAACCAACTGTTGCACCGATAAATGCCGAAGCAAATATTACGAGCTCCTGACTGCCGGGAATAAACATGATATTCAGATAGGAGGCAAACTCAATGTGCCCGGATACATATGCAAGTATCCCCAATGTAACTCCTATAATAGCCGAACTGCCGGCCGCAAGCCCGTCCAGCCCGTCGGTCAGGTTAGCCCCGTTCGATACAGCCGTTACAATGAATATAACAATTGTAACAAACAGTATCCAGGCTGCCGGTTCCGCATAATCTCCCATGAAAGAGACAAGATCTTCATAGTCGAGGTTATTATTCTTCATGAAAGGGATAGTAGTCTGTGTCGACTTCGCTCCTTCGGCTGTATAGCTCACCCGTTCTATGACATTATCCTGGTTACGGAATTCTATATTTTCACGGATAATAACGTCAGGGCTCAGATAGAGTGTCATGCCGACAATCAGTCCCAAACCTATTTGGGCTATTATCTTAAACTTACCATGCAGTCCTTCTTTATCCTTTTTGAACACTTTGATATAGTCGTCCAGAAAGCCGAGCACTCCCAACCAGACGGTTGTAATAAGCATCAGGATAATATATATATTATCTAAACGGGCCAAAAGCAAAACAGGAACAAGTATGGAGATAATGATAATAATGCCACCCATTGTTGGCGTTCCTTTTTTACTCAATTGCCCTTCCAGTCCGAGATTGCGGACTATCTCCCCGATTTGCAGTTTTTGCAGCTTGTCGATGATACGGCGCCCTATGATAGTAGATATCAGCAGTGATAATACCAGTGCCATAGCTGCACGGAATGAGACATACCTGAACATACCCGCACCCGGGAAATCTAGCTGGTCTAAATAGTCGAATAGATAATATAACATTTGCTCCTTCTGATTTTATTATTCTCCAAAAATATTTCTTACTACTTCTCTGTCATCGAAGTGATGTTTCACTCCTTTCACATCCTGATAATCTTCATGGCCTTTTCCGGCAATGAGGATTACATCGCCCTCTTTGGCCAGTGTACAAGCTGTTTTAATCGCTTGTTCACGCTCGACGATCAATAGCGTTTTCTTCAGCTGCTGGTTGTTCAGCCCGTCAGCCATATCGTTGATAATGGCCTGTGGTTCTTCGAACCGCGGATTGTCAGATGTAAGTATCACCTGGTCGCTCAGGCGTACAGCTTCACGCGCCATAATCGGCCGTTTGGTCTTATCCCTGTTACCTCCGCAGCCTACTACAGTAATTACACGCCCGTTGCCTTCCAGTACTTCATGGATGGCTTCCAACACATTCGTTAAAGCATCCGGTGTATGAGCATAATCAACAATCGCTGTATAGCCCTCAGGAGAGCGTAATGTTTCAAAACGTCCCGATACAGGTTTTAATGTACTCAGTACGAGTAAGGCTTCATCCGGGTCCTGCCCCAATAATACGGTTGCCCCGTACACTGCTAATAAATTGTACACATTGAACACGCCAACAAACTGCACCTGCAATTCCTTATTATTGAATTCGACTGCTGTACCATCGAAATGTTTCTCAATGATCTTGGCTTTGAAGTCTGCCAGCGTTTTTACCGAATAAGTATATTTCTTCGCTTTTGTATTCTGGAGCATTACCGATCCGTTCTTATCGTCGACGTTGGTAAGGGCAAAAGCTGTTTCGGGTAGATTGTCGAAAAACATCTTTTTGGCTTTCAGGTACTCGGCCATCGTTTTGTGGTAATCGAGATGATCCTGTGTGATATTGGTAAAAATGCCTCCGTCAAATTTCAACCCGCTGATGCGCTTCTGATGTATAGCATGTGAGCTTACTTCCATGAAAGCATATTCGCAGCCAGCATTTACCATCTTTGCCAGCATCTCATTCAGCGACAGCGGATCAGGCGTAGTATGTGTGGCATGATATACCGTGCCATCGACATAATTAGCTACTGTGGACAGTAATCCGGCTTTATGCCCCAGCTTACGGAACATCTCATATAACAATGTGGCTGTGGTGGTTTTACCATTCGTTCCCGTAACTCCCACCAGTTTTAACTTGGCCGAAGGGTCTCCATACCAGAGGGTGGCTATTTTACCAGCCGCATCCGCGCTGTCTTTTACTTTTACATAAGTTATTTCCTCTTTTGACGTATCCACCTTCTCCTGATGAATAACAACTTTAGCCCCTAAATCAAGAGCATTGTTAATATATTGATGTCCGTCTACCTGTACCCCTTTTAGGGCAATAAAGGCCGAACCGGCGATTACTTTACGTGAGTCGGTCTGAATACCTGTTATTTCAAGGTTTTCATTTCCTTTTATTTCAACTACATCTATGCCTTTTAATAAATCCTTTAATTTCATATCTGTATCTTTATATTAATTCAATTCTATTGTAATGCCACCGCCTTTTACTATCCGGCTTCCGGCAGGGACAGATTGTCTCTTCACTTTTCCCTCTCCTGTCAGATTGACTCTAAGTCCGGCATTCTCCAATAAATATACGGCATCACGCGCCCCCATACCTATAACGTTAGGAACAAGGCCTTGTTTTACGGAAACATTATCTTCCAATATGATACCTCCTGACACAGAATCGTTCTTCGTTTTTATCCAATCGATATTACCGCCTGAGAATGTATAATTCTGGTCCAGTTTTTTCAATACAAATTCAGTATTCTTCAGTAATCCTCCCTTAACTACGGGAATCAATGAGTTTACTGTGTCTTTTGGTGCGGGCAGAGGTGTAGAAACCAAATGCTTAGTGTAGATACCTTCAGCTATAGACTTGAATACCGCTCCTGCCATAAGCCCTCCCGATGGAGACCCCTGCGGCCTGCGTATACCTACAAAACATGTGTATTTAGGATCTTCTGCGGGGAAATATCCGCAGAACGAAACATAGTAACCTTCATATCCTCCCCTGGATGCAATCATAGCTGTACCCGTCTTGCCTGCCGACTGGAAAAGAGGAGAACCGGCTGCTTTTCCCAGACCATCGGAAACTACTCCCCGAAGCATTTCCTTTATCTGGCCTAATGTTTTCTCGGAACATAATGCCGGATTGATGACTTCGGTTTCGAACTCTTCTTTCACTTTCCCGTCTTTCATGAAGGCCCTGGTAAGGAAAGGCTTTATCATCTTCCCATTATTGGCGATGCCATTGTAAAACATCAGCATGTAAATTGGCGGGATCTGTGTCTCATAACCGAACGACATCCATGCCAGAGTCGTTTTTGACCACGGATTTGCCTTATCATCAGGCATACGGACTATGGATGTTCCTTCTATACCCTTCAGAGGTACGTCCCATTCTATTTTCTTTGTAATACCTAAGTCACGGATATGTTGCGCATATTTCTGAGGATTATTTTCATAACCCTTCAGAATCATTTTAGTCATAACAACATTCGAAGAGATATACATACCTTCGGTAATAGTCATAAACTCTTTGCGTCCGCCTGTACGCCAGTAATGATCGCGGACAACCCGTCCTTTATATTCGAAAAGCCCGTTGCCGACACGCACGGAGTCATTCGGCGTAACGACCCCGTCTTCGAGGGCTACCATCACCGATACGGTCTTGAATGTGGAACCCGGTTCGGACATCCAGGAAAATGCGTTCGGGTTTCCTTCGGCGTACACTCCTTCCGATACCCTGTCGAGATTGGTTATCGCTTTTATTTCGCCGGTAGCTACTTCCATTACAATAGCTACACCTGATTCAGCCTTTGTTTCAGCCAATTTGCCGTAAAGGGCTTTTTCGGCCATATCCTGGATATCCACATTCAGAGTGGTCTTTATATCCCAACCATCAGTAGGTTCTTCCAACACTACATCTATCCATCGGCCCTGTACACGCTCACGTGTTTTCAACCCGGGCACACCTTTGAGTATCGAATCATATTTCAACTCCAAGCCACTGGCGCCCCCGTCTTCAAAATCTTTAAAGATGGAGCCTACGGTTCGTCCGGCCAATCGGCCGAAAGGTTTCAGGCGCATGGTTTTTTCTTCAGTGAAAAGGCCGCTCCTGTTACTACGCTGATTGAAGAACGGAAACGTTTTCAATTCTTTCAGGTCGACATAGTTTATATCGGGACGAATAATTCTTACATAACGGCTTCTTACTTTTACCTTCTTGTTGGAACCACTTTTCCGGTTGCGCTCCAGTTCGTCCAGTTCTTTGCGGCTAAGAGCCCAGCCATCTAATATTATCTTTTTATATTGGGCGGCATTTCTGTCCGGAAATTTTTTAGCTAACTCCTGAGAAAGAGGGGTTACGTACTTCATCAGCGTATCTTTCTTTATACCCTCCGACATGAAATCGACATATACGCCATATAAAGGTTCGCTGGTTGCAAGCAGGCGGCCGTCGTCAGCATATATATTTCCGCGGTTGGGACGTATCTCCCTGTCTTTCTTCACAGTTTCCTGCTTGCCTAGTTCGCGCCATTCGGGCCCTTCCGCATATTTGATTTTGAAAATGCAGACAATGATTGCTATAAACACGAAAGACATGAAAAAGACAATCCAACCGTAACGGCTGACTGCTACATTTTTCATTGTTCCTTCTGATTTCTTTGCCATATCCTTTTTCCGAGAAAGTCTCTTCTATTTCTTAATTTTATAAATCGGCTCCTTGGTTTGCTGCAAGTCTACTCCGTTCTGCTGAATCAAAGATTCGACTTTCGACTCCCGGCTCACCCCCATCAACTGCGCCGCAATAGTCAATGATTCGAATTTCGCATCTTTCAGTTCATGCTGCAACGACTCTATTTGTGACCTTTTCTCTATACAACTGTATCTGTTACTTATGTATAAGACCAGAATAACAAAAACAGTGATAATGAAACGTGCATTCTTCCAGAAGAAGTCCTCTGTGAGAACTGTCCCTCCCAGAATATACATCACTTTCTTTTTTATATCTTTCGCTTTCATTCCTATTACAAGTCCTATGTAATTTATTTACAACTTAAATTTTCTCTGCTATCCTTAGTTTAGCGCTTCTCGAACGCGGGTTCCTTTCCTCTTCTTCCCGTGAAGGCACAATTACTTTATTGTTTATCAGCCTGAATGGTGTTTCGAAGTTGCCGAAGAAATCTTTTTCCACCTTCCCTTCAAAGTTACCCGTCTTAAAGAAATTCTTCACAAGCCTGTCTTCCAGAGAATGATAAGTGATAACAACCAGACGGCCACCCGGCTTCAATATATCGAAAGCCTGTTCAAGCATTTCTTTCAGGGTTTCCATTTCCTCATTCACCTCTATCCGGAGTGCCTGAAAGGCCTGAGCCAATACTTTCTTTTCTTTTTCGCCTCTTCCCACAAAGGAATTCAGCGTATCCAGCAAATCACTTACTTTTCTGTAAGGTTTTTCTTTCCGGGTCTTTACAATCGCAGACGCAATGCGCCGCGACTGCTTAAGCTCACCATACAAGTAAAAAATGTCAGCCAGCTGCTCTTCCGGATATGTATTCAGGATCTGCGCTGCCGTTTTCCCTGCTTTTTGATTCATGCGCATATCCAGATCACTATCTTCGAAACGGAAAGAAAACCCACGGCCTTCGGCATCGAAATGATGTGATGACACACCCAAATCGGCGAGTATCGCATCCACTTCTTCTACGCCGTGATATTTAATAAAGTTTTTCAGAAAACGGAAATTACTTCGGATAAATGTGAATTTACTATCTTCCTGTATATTATTGATAGCGTCTTCATCCTGGTCGAAAGCATACAGATGCCCATTTTTATTAAGGCGGGAAAGAATTTCCTTTGAATGTCCGCCACCGCCGAATGTTACATCTACACAAATACTGTCGGTACGTATATTCATACCGTCCACACTTTCGTGGAGTAGTGCAGGTGTATGGTATATTTCAGTCATGATTAGCCGTTTTGAGAGTCGTTGTTCATTAATGCCTGAATGCGGGAACTGAAATCGTCTGCCGGAATAAGCGTCTTCTCCAGTCCTTCTTTTGCCCATATCTCAATTGTATTATCCACTCCCAGGAATCTTACATCGGATACGATACTTACCATCTGGCAATATCGCTTCGATATCAGGATGCGCCCGTTTGCATCTATATCGAGACGTTCGGCATCGACAACAAACTGTCTGAAAAGAGCCTGCTGCTCTCCGTCCCACCTGTTTAAGCGCGAACGTAATTTCGCCACTTCTGCTTCCCATACTTCCACGGGATAGAGTACGAGACAATCCTGAAACAGATCTTTTCTGAGTATCAATGTGTTCTGGGCAGAAGATTGAAGTATCTTCCTAAAAGCTGCCGGAACAAAGACCCTCCCCTTTGTATCGATTTTAGCCTCTATATTACCCAAAAACTGAATCATTAACACTTTGAATTTTAACAATATACAATATGTGACGTAAAGGTATGAAAATAATACACTTTTCCCCACTTTTCCCCACTTAAAATTGACTAAAAGTTTTCAACAGCCCTGTTTGTAAGTTATTAACATGTATATTGAATTGAGTATGTTCAACTTACAATATTTTATCAACAGGTTATCAACAGTTTGTAAACAGTTGTTTATCAGAGCTGTTTGAACATAATATTAATTTGTTGTTGAGCATAAATATTGGATTGTTTTTTGTTAGGTGCAATCAAAGATTGCTTGTATTCCTCCATAGAAGAGATATTCTATTGAAATGAAGTGAAGTTGATAAGAATCCAGCCTTAAAATATAACTACTAATTCACATAAGTAATAAGTTACATCTGTGCTAAGTGCTGATTATTAACTTTTTGAGATTCTTGTGGAGGTAATCCATATAGATCAACAGCACAAAAAGTAATAAAAGAAAAACCGGAAAGGTGTTACTTCTATTACTTTTTATATCAAGTTCTTTTTTATAATAGAGCAGAACTTATAGCTGCCCAGATATTCATATATAGAAAAGATTATTGCCAATCGATGAAGTCGAGTGAAACTCTGTTGAGGAACGCCACTGTTTTATGTATCTCTTTGTACATCACAATGTCGTCATTGATAAAAGCTACTTCTTTCCTGTATTCTTTAAGAAAATTCTCGAGTATCGGCGACGTTTTTGCAGGACGGCGGAAATCTATTCCCTGCGCTGCATTCATCAACTCTATTGCAAGAATATGGTTCAGGTTATCCATTATCTTGAATAATTTGACAGCTGCATTTGCTCCCATACTCACGTGGTCCTCCTGTCCGTTGGACGATACGATGGAATCGCTCGATGCCGCATAGCAGTACATCTTATTCTGGCTAACCATCGAAGCGGATGTATATTGCGGAATCATAAAGCCGGAGTTGACACCGGGGTTAGCGACAAGAAATTCAGGCAATCCGCGAAGGCCCATAATCAATTGAGCCACACGCCGCTCGGAAATATTTCCCAGCTCTGCTAATGCAATAGCAAGAAAGTCGTAAGAGAGAGCCAATGGCTGCCCGTGGAAGTTTCCACCCGATACGATCTTGTCCTCATCAGGGAAGATAGTGGGGTTGTCGGTCACCGAGTTTATCTCCGTCAACAGGACTGATGCCACATAGTTCATCGCATCCTTTGTGGCTCCGTGGACCTGCGGAATACAGCGGAAAGAGTAAGGGTCTTGTACGTGTGCCTTTTCCCGTGAAATAAGTTCACTGCCTTCAAGTAGTTTGCAGAAGTTGGCTGCTGTGTCGATCTGCCCCTGATGCGGACGCATCTTTTGTATTCCTTCATAGAACGGATCGAGGCAACCATCGAAGGCTTCCAGTGATAAGGCTGCTATCAAATCCGCTTTTTTTGATATGGCAAATGCGCGGAGCATGGCGAATACACCGTTAGCACTCATAAACTGTGTACCGTTGAGCAATGCCAGCCCTTCCTTACTCATCAGGCGGATAGGTTTCCAGCCGAATTCATCCAGTACGCTCATTGCTTCACGCTTTTTACCCTGGTAATAGACATCTCCCGCCCCAATCAGAGGGAGGAATAGATTAGCGAGTGGAGCCAGGTCTCCCGATGCACCAAGTGAGCCACGGTCGCAAACGATAGGAATAATATCATTGTTGAAAAAGTCGATGATACGCTGAACCGTTATTACCTGTACACCGCTATATCCAAGAGACAGGGCATGAGCTTTGAGCAACATCATGAGCTTAACAATGACCGGAGATATCTCTTCGCCTACACTGCAGGCATGCGATTTCACAAGATTCTCCTGCAAGCGGGTAAGTTCGTCGGGAGATATGTTCTTGTTGCAGAGCGAACCGAACCCTGTGGTAATACCGTACATAGGCGTTTTCTGCGACTTGATTTTTTCATCGAGGTAATCGCGGCATTTCTGGATACGATCTTTAGCTTCGGGAGCTAGTTCCAGTTTCAGATTCTTGTTTATGATTTGCTCCAGTATTCCGAAGGTTAGTTCACCTGAACCGACATAATAGACGTTCTTCATAGGTTATAGTGTTTTATTTACCTTTTCCAGCAAAGCTTGTTCTTTAGCCACGGCTGCCTTTTCCAACTGGCCGCATTCTTCTTTCATACGTGCGACATACTCTTCATCTTTTAATGCGGAGAGATTTATCTTCACGTTCAGTATCGCGCCTAATACAGCTGTACGTGCAGCCATCATACTTACGCAAGCATCTGTTATGGCATTCTGGTTACCATGTTCGGCGACTTCTTCTATGACCTCCATTATGGCAAAAGCTTTACGCGCGACATCCATAGGTACTTCGGCAGCGATTTTAGTAGTAGCCTGTATCTGTTTGCTGCGCTCGGTCTTTTCTTCGTCTGTTTCTTTCGGGAGTTTGAATGCTGCAAAGACTTTGTCATATGCATCCGAATCGGCATCTATATCATGGATAAAGAGTGCGCGATAGTTGTTTGCCGATGCTGCTATCTTCTTCATCATTTCTTCTTTATCTTCATATTTCTTCTTGCCAATGGTAAGGTTAGCAACCATTTCGGCAAGGGCTGCCGAAATTGCGGCATTCAATGCGGCAATACTACCTCCCCCGGGAACAGGATCATTGCCGGCTGTTTGGGATAGGAATTCTTTAACTGATAGATTTACAAGCATGGTATATTTGGTATTTCAAGATTTCAGGTTTCAAAATTTCAAGATTGGGATTTTTGAGTCTGAAATCTTATGGTTATTATAATTGTTTGTTTTTTAATCCGTTAATTTCTGATTGTTTCAAGTATTTTATGAAGTTGGATAGAGATTGGGAAATTATCATCGCTTTCTGGTAATGAATCTCAAAAAATTCCTTAGTTATATAATTTACATCTAACGCTCTATATAGTTGGCTTCTAGTTTCTCCGCACGAACCTTTGGCAACATATAAGAACTGAATAAACTCTTTACGTCCATCACGTTCAAATCCTTCAGCTATATTATCCATGATTGAACCGGTAGAACCTCTTATTTGGTCTCTCAATCGAAAATCTTTAGCAAACTCTCCTTCATTTGTCAATTGATAAATATCTTTTGCAAATTCCCGAGTCAGTTTCCAAACATCTAAGTCTTCAAATCGTTCTATCCTTGCCATTTTAATGCTTTTAATTTTGAAATCTTGAAACTTGAAATCTTGAAATAAGCTGTCCCTTTTTTATCACCTTTTCCACAATATTCATACCTATATGATATGGCAGAAATTTATATGACGGATATTCCAGAATAACCAGATCGCCCTGTTTTCCAATATCTATACTACCGATTTTATCTGCTTTTCCCACTGCTGCCGCTCCGTTTATGGTTAAAGCTGTCAAAGCTTCTTCGGGAGATAGCTGCATATAGATACAGGCCAGGGCAAACAGCAATGGAATAGAGTTCGTAAAGCTGCTCCCCGGATTCAGGTCAGTAGCCAAAGCCACTGCACAACCGGAGTCTATCATATAGCGTCCCCGCGCATAATGTTCTTTTAGAGAAAATGCGGTACATGGAAGCAATGTTGCCACTACTCCGCTCTCTGCCAAATCCCCGATTCCCTTATCCGAGGCTTGTAGCAGATGGTCGGCAGAAAGGGCTTTCAACTCGGCGCCGAGTTCCGCACCGCCCAGAGTGACAATCTCATCGGCATGTATTTTCAATTTGAAACCCAGATCACGGGCAGCGGTGAGATACCTGCGCGACTGTTCGATATCGAATACATTCTTCTCACAAAAGATATCACAGCATTCGGCAAGTTTTTTTTCCTTTACTTCGGGCATTACTTTTTCAATCATATAGTCAAGGAAGTCGTTCTCCCGCCCTTTATATTCCGTAGGGGTAGCGTGCGCACCCATAAACGTACTGACAATATCTACGGCGTGTTCTTCATTCAACGATTTCATAACCTCGAGTTGCTTCAACTCGGTTGCCTTATCCATGCCATATCCGCTCTTTCCTTCAACGGTAGTAACACCCATTGCCAGCATGCTGTTGAGACGTTTCCGGCCCGAATTTTTCAATTCGTCGAACGAAGCATTGCGTGTCGCGGTCATCGTGTTGTGAATACCACCTCCACGCTCCATGATAGACATATAACTATCGCCACGCATACGCCACGAGAATTCTTCTTCGCGGTATCCTCCGAATATGAAATGGGTATGGGAATCCACAAAGCCAGGAAGTACAGCCTTACCCGTAGCATCGATAATTTCATGGTTAGGAAAATCTGATAGCGGCGGGCAATTAGCATCCTTTCCCACATAGGTGATGATGCCACCGGAAACGATAACCGTTCCGTTCTCTATTACTGAAAGGTTGGACATCTCCCTTCCTTTCTTTGCTGAGAACCCGCTACAAGTAACCAGTTGCGCTGCGTTCTTTATGATGATATTCCCGTGTTTCATTCTGAATCTTTAAATTTTGAAATTTAAAATCTTTAAATCCTATTTTATTCCATCAGATGGGTTTCCAATACCTGCTTTGTAGAAAAGCCTTCCAGCCCGAGGTAATAGGCAGCCGTATCTATCAGCGCATCCATGGGAACAAGGCCGATAATTTCTGCTCCTACAATACTTACCCCGTAGCGGTTAGCCTCGACGCGTACCAACTCGTGGGCACGGTAGATAGCTGTCTTCGTAAAATCAGTCAGGTTCATCGATACCTGTACAATACCCCTGTCGGTAAGCTCCACACCCATAGCTTTACAAAAGCGAAGTCCACCGCCGAGGAAACGTACTTTCCTGGCAATAACATCGGCTATTTCGAGCTTATCAGTATTCAGGTTCACATTGTAAGCCACTAACGGCATGCGTGCGCCTATGACTGTAGCCCCTGCTGCCGGGTGCGGTTGTGCAGGACCAAAATCAGGTTTCCATTCGGGTAATTGCATTTTATCTTTCAAGCCTTCAAACTCTCCCTTGCGGATGGCCGCGAGGTTTTCGCGATGCGGGGCGGACGCGCTTTTTTCATATAGATAAACGGGCAGGTTGTATTTGTCTACTACTTCTTCAGCCACTTCTTTGGACAGATTGATCGCTTCTTCCATCGATACATTACGAATAGGAATAAACGGTATCACGTCTACCGCACCCATACGCGGATGCTGACCTTCATGATGGTTCAGGTCGATAATATCCACTGCAATGCTGATGGCTTCTATTACAGCTTTTTTTAGAGGCTCCGGTTCGCCTACTACTGTTACTACCATGCGGTTATGGTCTTTATCTGTACTGTAATCGAGTAGCTTTACGCCTTCTTTTGCACGGAAAGCATTCGCTATCTTTTCTACCTTTTCCAAGTCGCGCCCTTCGCTGAAATTAGGCACGCATTCTACGATTTTGTTTGAACTCATGGTATGTTGTTTTTATTCTTTAGATTCTTTCCCCAATTTCTCATAATCGTCCCTTGTCATTATAACAAGCGATTCATTCTCACAATCCCATATACTTATATAATTCTGCGACATTACAATATGCTGCTTCCAGCCGGCAAATTTTGCATAAAGCATCAACGTGCATATATCGGTCGCAGTAATGAATTCGTCTGTACCTGTGGCATGGGAATGTACAGATGCAACAGCGTCTTCATCTTCATCAAATTTTATAGGAATCAGATTGCGATGAAGCTTCTCCTTTTCTATCATATTATTGTCGTTGTCAAATGCCATCAGGTAATCATTACCAAAGAGGACAGTTCCCGTTAATTTTGGAGCAGTCAGGGCATATACTATCTTTTCTCCTCCTTTATTTGTCGGAATCAGGTTCAGACTGGTATTGTTATAAGCCTTAAATAATGTATCCCGCTGCACTTCTTCGAAAGCTTTTGTACGAATGGTGTATAGTTCTTTTTCAGAGGCCTTGAAATCCCTTTCTTTAAAATCTATTGTGGCCGTTTCCACTATACTGATATCACCAAAAGACACAACACCGAGAACTTTCGGATTATTCCCTTTGGAAAAGACCAGGCACTTGGGTTTATTACCATCCATAAAGGAAAAGTAGCCTCCTATCCGATGGGGTTCTTTATAACTTTTGGAGAATATATCCGTTCCGTTCCAAGCAGTTTTTTCCAGCTGATAAAGGTATTTTCCTTCTATAGTGATATCTATGGCCACTTTAGCCAAATCCAGTTGGGAAAAAGAGTTTAGTGAAAGGAACAATAATATAGGAACTATCAGTTTCTTCATTATTTACAAAGTTGTTTTATATATTCATCATCTGCCAGATAAGGCATCGTGATATGGTATCCTTCTTTATGGGATTGGTTGAATGATTCACAGGTCTCTATCGCATTTCCATTCCTTGCCCACGAACGACGGGCAACACCTCCCATCACATCCCACAACATAGATGAACGAATAATATCGTCGATTCGTTCACTTCCATCGCAAACTAATCCGAATCCTCCGTTTACCGATTTGCCGATTCCGACACCTCCTCCGTTGTGTAGGGCAATCAGACTCATGCCCCGGGCGGCATTTCCGGCAAAACATTGTACAGCCATATCAGCCATTACATTACTGCCGTCTTTTATATTTGCCGTTTCACGAAAAGGAGAATCGGTACCGCTTACATCGTGGTGATCGCGACCAAGCATGATCGGACCTACTTCTCCGTCGCGTACCAGCTTGTTGAATCGCAAAGCAATATTCATACGCCCCATAGCATCCTGATACAGTATGCGCGCCTGTGTGCCCACTACCAATTGGTTTTTTCCGGCATCACGAATCCAGTCGTAATTATCCTTATCCTGTCCTCTGCGTGCAGGGTTTATACATTCCATTGCCGTATAGTCGGTTTTAATCAGGTCTTCGTGTTTTCCACTCAAACATACCCAGCGAAACGGACCGTACCCGTAATCAAATAATTCAGGCCCCATAATATCCTCGACATACGACGGCCAGATAAATCCGTCTTTTTCATCTATCCCGTTTTTAGATATCTCCTTCACTCCGGCATCATATATAGCTTTCATAAATGAATTTCCATAGTCGAAGAAGTAAGTTCCCCGGTTTACAAGTTTGCGGATAACTTCGAAATGGCGTCTCAGTGAGGTATCTACCAGCTTCCGAAATGCAATCCTGTCTTCTTTCAATAAACGGGTACGCTTCTCAAATGTTATTCCGGCGGGGCAATATCCCCCTTCATATACTGCATGGCATGAAGTCTGATCTGACAATAAATCGATGTGTATCTGATTTGTGTACGCATATTCAAGCAGATCGACAATATTACCCAGATAGGCTATCGAGCAAGACTTTCTTTTTCTTTTGGCCGCTTTGGCTAATCTAAAGGCTTCGCCTGCATCCGGAACAATATGGTGTACCCAACCCTGATTATAACGGGTTTCTATTCTGGAATAATCTACTTCGGCAGTAATCGACACTGCACCTGCTATATCGGCGGCTTTAGGCTGAGCGCCGCTCATACCCCCGAGACCGGAAGAAACAAACAAGTAACCATTCAGGTTTTTGTTCTGTGAAATGCCCAGTTTCAACCGTCCGGCATTCAGCAGTGTATTGAATGTACCATGTACAATTCCCTGAGGACCTATGTACATCCATCCTCCGGCCGTCATCTGTCCATAATTGGCAACGCCCATCTGTGCGGCAATCTCCCAATCAGCCTGATTATCGAACATACCTACCATCATCGAATTGGTAATGATAACACGGGGTGCATCCGGTTTTGATCTGAACAAACCTAAAGGATGACCCGATTCAATGACGAGAGTTTGCTCTCTGGTCATTACTTCCAGATATTGTATTATCAGGCGGTACTGCATCCAGTTTTGGCAAACCTGTCCGGTTTCACCATATGTAACCAGTTCGTAAGGATAAAGAGCTATATCGAAGCACAGATTGTTATCTATCATTACCTGAAATGCCTTCCCCTCTATACAGTTTCCTTTATATTCATCTATCGGCTTCGGATAAATATCACCCTGTGGGCGGTAACGATAGCCATATATCCGGCCACGGGTTTTAAGTTCTTCCAGGAATTCGGGGGCCAGAGTTCCGTGAAGTTCGTTAGGTATATATCGCAAAGCATTTTTAAGAGCCAGTTCTGTTTGGGCAGGAGTCAGTTTATATCCCCGGTCGGGAGCGCGGCGTATTCCGTCAACGAAAGGCGGGTATGCAGGTAGCTGGTTATTGAGTCTGATTTCCATGATTATTGAGTTCTTAAGGTCGCAGACCGATTTATTACTTTGTTAAGTTTAAATGCAGCGGAGAGTTAGACTTAAATAGTATATCTATATCATTAAATTCTTTCTTCTTCTTAATTGCATTTTTCGAAGATAAGATTTATATTTTTTCCAATGAAAATATTTGATATATTTCTAAGCATGTTTAAAGACAAATTTCATTTTATAAAAGAATATACCAGAAGTTTTAACAATGAAAAAAGCCAACGATACAGATCATTGGCTTTTATTTCTATCAAAATGTCAGGATTCTTCTATTTCAGGTTTTGAAGGTATTCCGAGAGATTTATATCCCTGTCGAGATTCATTTTCTTTCGTAATCTGTATCTGTTCACCTCTACCCCACGTGTAGATATATTTAATAAAGGAGCGATCTCTTTAGTTGAAAGGTTCATATACAGGTAAGCACACAATATTTTATCATTCCTGCTCAATCCCGGAAACCGTTCATCCAGTAGTCTGAAGAAATCCTGATGTACAAGGTCGAAATTGGACTTGAACACTTCAAAATCAGTATCATGTTCTATATTGCTATTGATCTGGCTTATAAGCCTTACTACTCTTTGTTTTATTATATTTACTTCTTTTTCTTCGTCAATAGATTTTGAGATACTCAACGCATTCTTTTTAACATCTTCCAGTATTTCATTCTTGCGGATTACATTTAGCATATATCCGCTGAGTTCCTGTGTCTTATAACGCAATTCAGACTTCAGGTTCTCATTCTGAAGTTCATAAATTTCCTGATCCTTCAGCTTGGTTTCTTCTTTATGGCGCTTGGTTTGCGCAATTAATTCTTCACCTTTCTGGTATATTATCTTCTTTTGTTTACTGATTGTCTTTTTATATAGAACAAATAAGAAAATAATAATTATCAGGAAATACAATATATATGCCAATGAAGATCTATACCATGGGGGCAAAATCATAAAGCTGATAGAGGCCGTATTTGTCGAATCCGCATTCCCGTTTACAAACGCTTTTACTTCAAATACATACCTGCCTTCTGACAGGTTTGTATATTCTTTCGATGCGATAGGTGAGGGCAGGCTCCATTCGTCATCTACGCCTTTGAGCCTGTATACATAAAGGATATCGGATGTTTGAGTGAAATCCGTTGCAGCAAAATTTATTTTTATGGAATTTAAAGAATAGGGCAGAGAGACAAGCGCCGTGGCTTTACCTGTGCTGATAACGCTATCATTCCGGCTACTGGAAAGACTCTTTATATACGTCTTTATATTCTTCAACTTGTGAATATCTTTGGTTAAGTCTATTTTTATGAAAGCATTGTCTACAGATATAATTGCGGATTTCGTATCGGGTAAATATACATTTTCATGATTTATTATCAATTCGTTGGATAATCCCCAATTGTATATAGAAGCAGTATAGCCGCCTGGGGTATATTGTCTGAATTTCAATTTGCTATCCGATACAAACCAGATATTCTTGAGTTTATCTATATAAAGAAATTCATAATACCGGGAACCTTCAAGCATGGATTCGAGTTGTGTATATTTGTCGAAACTATCGGTGATACGGCTATATTGGTAAATACCGTCCAGCCCGCAAATAATAAGATTATTATCAACTTTCCGGAAAAACAGGTTTTCACTGGTTCTGGAATTTCCAAGTGTATATTCTTTCCTGCTGGTTATAGCGTTGAATACAGAATCAAAAGTTATCTTTTCTACCCTTTGTTTATCATTTACCAACCAAAAGCTATAAGGATTTTCGTCATCTTCGATAAATCCCCGGCTCGAATTGTTAAAATTTTCTACTCTGTGCGAAGGTATCCACCTGCCGTCTTTTTTCTTTATAATATCCAGTCCGAAATAACTTCCCGCTATCAGTTTATCCTTATCCGGTATCAGGGGGTGGGTTTCCCAAATACCCGGAATATTTATTTTATATGTCCTGTCTGTGCTTATAACCATAATACCATTATCACCCGAGCAAAAGAGTGAATTATCATACTCCATTATTGACCAGATTTGACCCTCCGATCCCTTTATCAACCCGCAACTACCATCCGGAGCTAATTTATATAATCCCTGATTAGTTCCCAGATAAAATTCATTCTTATAAAGAGCCGAACAATATCCGGTTCCAATGGGAGATACAGTAGCATAAAGATGGCTTACAGGAGTGTTCAGGTCTATGAGTCCGATACCCTTGTCGAGTCCCAGCCAGAGATTATTGTCTTTATCAAAAAACGAACTTAGTATTGTGTTGTTTTTTAATCCGTTATCGAGATTGTATATTTCTTTGAATCGTGGATTCTTTAAATCGAAAAGCAGCATTCCGCTCTGTACCGAGCCCAGAGCAATGACCGAGCCCAGAATAGAAGTACTGAACAACTGGTTCGTGGCGATGAAGTCATCGGCGACAGAATGTACCTTTTGTATATCGTTGTTGTCGAGCAGATACAATCCGAACTGGGCGGTTGTTACCAATAATCGTTTCTCATACGGAAGGATGCTGACAAGCTTATGTGACTGCAATGGAGATGATGTGGAGAGAAACTCCATTTTATTGTCTTTATCAAGGAAATAGACTCCGGCTGTGGTGCCTACATATAGCTTTCCGTCTACTATACCCGAACAGTCTATTTTTTTATCTATAGCTATAGTTCTTATCCCCAATCCGTCCTTGTACATATGTATATGCATGTCGCTGACAAAATATATAATATTGTCGTTCTGCAATATTCTCCATACTTCTCCGGTCCAACCGGTGATTTTCTCGGACAGTGATCTGTATTCCAGAAACCCCATATCATTGGGGGAGAAGTAACCGAATTCCGAACTTCCTCCTACAAATATTCTGTTATTGACAATTTTTAACGAACGTAAAATTCTGTTTCTGATTGAATATAAGGACCAGTTAACCCCGTCAAATTCCAGTAATCCGTTATTATTCGCACAATATATCCACCCGTTTTCAGACTGGTCTATCATCCAGTTCTGAGGTCCTGCCTCATACTGGGTCCGTTCGTAATTAATGACTTTTCTTTTCCATATAGGGTTTGAGTAACTATATGCCGGTATAAGAAAAGCTATGATCAGAATATATATATATTTCATATTGACTTAAGATATATGCACAAAAACCTTATTCCAAATAATTTTTTCAACTATTTGGAATAAGGTTTCCTATTTTCGGATAATACGTATTTATTCTCTCTCTCTCTCTCTCTCAAAAAGTGCCTAATAACCAAATTATCAGCAAGTAAAATGGTAAAATAAAATGATGTATTATCCAATTTTTGTCTCATTAATATATAAATCGTTATCTATAATACCTGGTTACACATCTTATTCTTATGACTGCCAACGACTGGCCGAAGTGTCTAAAATAGTCATAATCTGAATTATTCGCTATTCAAACAAATTTACTTAAACGACTATCTGAATAGTAGCGAATTCAAATATACAATATTAATTGTTAAAAAAACACATGAGAAGAATTTATTTACATAAATGTCTATTTATCAGTCATAAATGAAAACTATGTAGTAGTGTTGTAGTATTCATTTATACTCATTTTTGAGTTTTTGATGTATTAAAAAATTATAAAAAAAAATAGAACAGGAGTATGTTTGCAACAGATTCTTTTAAAAGGCTCTAAAAACCATAAATTAAACCAAACCTTAAATTAACAATCATGAAGAGAGAACCCATCTTTTGGAAAATGTTATTTATTCTTCCTTTATTTCTTTTTTCTTCCCTGGCTGTATTCGGACAGACGTCTGAAATAAAAGGAACTGTAACAGATGCAGCTACAGGAGAAACGTTAATCGGTGTATCAGTCTCCGAGAAGGGGACCATAAACGGCACTATGACCGACCTCGACGGTCAGTATTCTATTAAAGTTCCATCCGGAGCTACTTTGGTATTTACATATGTCGGATATGTAACTCAGGAAAGACCTGCTACGGGAGGTACAATAAATGTCGCTTTGAGCCTGACACAACAAATGCTCGATGAAGTAGTGGTTATCGGCTATGGTGTCCAGAAAAAGAGTGTGGTTACTGCCGCAATCAGTAGTGTGAAATCTTCTGATATAGAAAAACTGACGCCTTCCCGCATAGAGAATGTCCTGAAAGGACAAGTATCCGGAGTACAGGTTACACAAGGCTCGGGACAGCCGGGCAGCGGCTCCACTGTCCGCATACGTGGTATAGGTACTACAGGCAACAGTGATCCTCTGTATATTATAGACGGAATGGCCGTAGATGGAGGTATTACTAACCTCAATCCTTCCGATATCGCATCAGTGGAAATATTGAAAGACGGTGCTTCGGCTGCCGTATATGGTTCACGTGCCGCCAATGGTGTTGTTCTGGTAACAACCAAAAGCGGAGTAGCCGGAAAACCTAAAATCAGCTACGACATGAGTTATGGATTCCAAAATCCATGGAAGAAAAAAGCTGTCCTCAACTCGGAACAGTACATGGTATTGGTTAATGAATTGTATTTAAACAACGGGGAAGCTCTACTCTACTCATCTAAGGACATTGCCGATGCACGGGCAGGGTTGACTCCGAATACCGACTGGCAGGAAGAGGTGTTCAATAAAGACGCTCCGGTACAAAATCATCAGATCAGTATCTCTGGCGGAAATGATAAACTTTCATATTATCTGTCTTTCGGTTACTTCGATCAGGAGGGTATTATCGGCGGCAACTATAATGCTTCAAATTACAAACGCTGGAGTGTCCGCAGCAACAATACCTACGAAGTATACAACGCGGAAAAAGAGCGCAGCTTCCTTAATAAATTGAAAATAGGTTCAAACGTGACTTATTCCCGAGGCAAAAAAATAGGGATAGGTACAAACGATGTATTCGGTACAGTATTGGGTAGTGCAACGACTCTGCCCCCTAACCTGAGCGTATATCTGTCGGAAGATGATGGAAAAGCATTACTCGAGAAACATCCGTATGCAGTTAAAGCAAAAGACGGACGTGTATTAACTCCGGCTCCCGCTTATTTCCAGGAGATCCGGAATCCGATTGGTTTGATGTTACGTCCCGACAAGAGCTACGATAATGAAGACAAATTCATCGGAACGTTCTGGGGCGAATTAAATCTGTATAAAGGCTTGACATTCAAAAGCAGCTACGGATTCGACCTTGCGTTCTGGGGCAATGATGGCTACAGATTCCCTTATTATCTGTCGGATAACTCGGCTGCATCGAATGAAGATCCTGCAAAATCGGAAATCTGGTCCAGTATGAACCGTGGGGCTGCATGGCAGATCGAAAATACATTGAACTATAATTTCAAAATAGGCGAAGACCATTTTTTTACACTCCTTGCAGGACAATCGGCACGTGAATATTCCGTACGCGGACTTAGCGGCAGCGGATACGAGCATATTTCTTACGACCCTTCTATGATGGTGATCGATGCCACCCGTGGCGATGCTACAAAAGGTGGCCGCCGCAGTGGAGGTAGTGCATCCAGCACAACTCTGGCCTCTTATTTCGGGCGTTTAGATTATAACTTTGCCGAGCGTTATATGCTTCAGGCAACAGTACGCCGCGATGGCTCCGACAAATTTGGTAGTAACAACAAATGGGGAACATTCCCATCTTTTTCGGTAGGTTGGAATGTACTTAACGAACCGTTTATGAAAGATATTACTCCTGACTGGTTCCACAATATGAAGCTGAGAGGCAGCTGGGGTGTCAATGGTAACCAGAGGATCGATGCCTATGCATACATGAGTCTTATGGATGGTGGGCAAAACTACTATTTCGGAGACAATATGTACTATGGTATAAGCAGCGGCCGCCTTCCAAATCCCGACTTAAAATGGGAAGAAAGCAAACAAACCGATATAGGACTCGATCTAGGCTTCCTGAGAAATTCCCTTACACTGACAGTAGACTATTACAAGAAACGCACTGTGGGTATGCTTCGCGAAAAGCCAACTCCCAGCTACGTAGGATTGAAACCTCCTTTCGCCAATTCAGGTACAATGGATAATTCCGGTTGGGAATTTGACGTGAGTTACCGTGGCGAAATACAAGACGTAAACTTTGGTGTAAAAGCGAATGCATCTTATATGAAAAATACATTGGTGGATTACGGTAATGCCAGCGGAGAGAATTCATGGGGAAATGTTGGCGCAGCCGGTGTTGAAAACTTCATCTATCAAAAGAACGGAATGCCTAGCCCGTATTTCTACGGATATCGTACCGATGGAATATTACAGACCCAGGAAGAAGCCGATGAATATAACTTCAAATACGGAGGGAATGCCAAACCGGGTGATGTACGCTTTAAAAACCTCAATGGAGATGATAAAATCGACGATGAAGACAGAGATATGATCGGTAAGCCAAATCCGGACTGGACATTTGGTCTTACTCTCAATGCAGAATGGAAAGGACTCGACTTCTATGCGTTCTTCCAAGGAGTTACTGGAAATGAAATTTTCGATATATCAAAACGTTCGGATATTCCGCGACAAAATCTACCGGCATGGATGCTCGACAGATGGACCGGACCGGGTACATCAAACAAGATCCCTCGCCTTGTTGCAGGTGAAGACAATCGCAACTGGCGCGCATCCGACCTGTATATCAAAAACGGTGCATATTGCCGTTTGAAAAATATACAGTTGGGATATACAATTCCGGCATTCATTACACGAAAAGCCAGCATTGACCGCCTTCGTATATATGTAGCGGCCGAGAACCTGCTCACCTTTACCAAGTATGATGGTTTTGACCCTGAAATCGGAGATGGAGATATGGGGGTTGACAAAGGCATCTACCCACAAGCACGTACTATAACATTAGGCGCCAGCATTTCCTTCTAATTAAGAACCATGAAAACAATTACAAATATGAAACATATATTTTCGAAAAAAGGCAAATATACAATGCAACGCATTTGTACATGGGGACTAGGTGCTCTCCTTCTGGCGTTGCCCTCTTGTGGCGAAGACTTCCTTACTGTCTATCCTACAAATCAGGTTGCAGCAGGTGCTCCTGCTACAAAAGACGTGATTGAACAAATGCTTACTTCTTCTTATCAGATTCTTTTGATGGATAACTATGCAAATGGGTCCATTGCCAGCGTGACTATTTTCGGAGATTTCCGTTCCGATGACATCTACAAAGGAGGAGGTGATGCTACCGACCAGCCGGCTTACTATTATATGTCACAATATAAAAGCAACTCTGTAGATATACCTACAGGATGGTGGAGCATCTATTATACAGGGCTACAACGTTGCAACAGTACACTGCAAGCCTGTGACAATGCAATAAGCGGATCAGCCGCAGAAATAAGCCGGCTTAGAGCAGAAGCACATACGCTGCGGGCATACTATGTACACCTACTTTGGAAAGCATGGGGTAATATCCCTTATTATGATGTCCCGTTGGCGCCCCCTTATCTGGCTCCTCAACTTTCTGCCGACGACGTGTATCAGAAGATCATCGCAGACCTGGATGCCGCCATTAATACAGAAGAGTTGCCAATGAATACTACAGGGGCAAATGCATCACGTGTCAACAAAGCAATGGCTATGATGACCAAAGCCCGTGTGGTTATGTACCAGAAAGACCAGACGAAATATGCTCAGGTGCTTGAAGATATGAAAAAGATCATTGGTAGCGGAGAATTTGATCTGATCAAAAAAAGTCCTGATACAAAACTCACTGATAATCCGATAGAATGGATGTTTCTCCGTGAAGGCGAATTCTGCAAAGAATCTATTTTTGAAAGTAACCAGATTTCGGAAGGTAAGACATGGGGCAACTCCTGGGTTGGATATGGAAGTTATCTGCCCAGGGTAATTTCCGCACGCTCTCTTAAAGATTCGAAAGGCATGTTTGCCTTTGGCTGGGGCTGGTGTCCAGTACAACCGGATGCCTATGCCATTTTCAACGAATCTGGAGATTATCGTAAAGATGCAAGCGTTATCCAGTGGCCGAGTGGTACATACGAACCTGGTTACCAAAATACCGGCCTGTTCTTACGCAAATATACTGCCCGTGTGGGATATAACCAAAATACGACCGGAGATGCAGACCTCAATTTCGAGAATAATACCCGTATATACCGTTTGGCAGAAACCTACCTGAATGCAGCAGAACTTAGTTTCTATGCAGGAGGAGAAGGAGCGGCAAAACCTTATCTGGATGCCATCCGCGACCGTGCCTTCGGAGATGTGAATCATCGCATACCTGCTACCCTTAATAATATCAAACTGGAACGCCGCCGCGAACTATTCGGTGAGGGCAACCGCTTCTGGGATCTTGTACGTTGGGGAAGCGATGAAAAAGGACGTGATATAAATACTGTACTTTCTGTAACCGACGATACATACAAGATGAACCGTACATGGGATGATACAAAAAAATATCTGCCATTGCCTAAAAACGAAATTGATGTTACCAAGGGTACAGAATTTGAAATAAAACAAAATCCCGGATGGGAATAATTATTCAAAATGAGAATCATTATGAAAACATTAAATAATTTCCACATTAAATATAAAGATATGGTACGCAATATTACCACCGGGATCATAGCCTTGTGCTTCCTGCTTACGGCCTGTTCTCCCCAGGAGGATGACAGCTATAAACTCGGAGGCTCACAGGTGGAGATACCTCAAAACGTAAAGATAACCGCAGTTGACAATGATAATGAAGTAGTTATCACTTTCGATCCTATGACCATAATAGATGGAGATGATGTGCTGGCTGTGCAATTCTCTTCTGCCGAAGCAGGAATTAATTTTACTGTAAAAGATGCCAGTACAACCGTTCTGAAAAAGAAGGTATACCGCAGCGGCGAATATACCCTCTATGTAGCTGCAATAACACGGGCAGGAACAGGCACGCCTCGCGAGATACCATTCACTGTTGCTAAAAACCTGTTGTTGGAAACGTTGAGCGAAAGTGTACTGCCGGAAGTCGTAAAATATGGTATTGACGCTACACATCAGGAAACATTCTACAAGAATGAACTTTACATTGAGGAGAACAGTATTATTACACTTGCCGGCGCAATTGGCAATGATGATGCAATTGTGAATCTCGACTTCTTTGTAAGGGAAAGTACAACTACAGCTAAGTTTGTTGGTAAAAGCGGAGTATATTCTATCTATTGGAACCCTGTGCGCAAAAATGTTATTGTTGAACCTATTACTGCAATAGAAGCTCCTGATTATTATGTATTCACTGGTGTTGGCATTGGCTATCCAACTACTGTATCGTCGGAGGATATTAAAGCTGCTTATGGTGCGGGAGACGGACGTTATACGACAGAATGGGACCCGGGTAAGAATATTCGCAGCCGCGTTGTAATGCGTAGTACCGGAGAAAATACATATCAGGCAACTATCTGTATTAATGAAGGTGCTGCATTTAAACCGTTCTCCAATACAGGATGGGCAGGCGAAATCAAAACCGCAGCGGCCACATTCACAGGGTCTGACATAATTGATAAGACGAAAGAAAACGACTGGGTTCCTAATGGCAATCTTGATAAAAACGCTTATTATCGTATAACAGTGAACTCTTCAACGAAGGCCGTAGATATCAAGAAAGTGAGTGCAACGGGTGAAGTGTTGGAAGATGTAGAGATAGACCCGGATGCTCCTGTCGAATCCAGCATATTTAGTATAGCAAATGCTAAAAGCCAGGAAATAGCAGGTGAAGCGATCTTATCTATGTACTACACATTGAAAAAAGGAGATGAATATACACCTAACGGAGGATTGGCGAAGGCTCTATTTAATGTTGATTTCTTTGAAAAGGTAGCCGGGGGCAAATTGAAGTTCTTAGGAGAAGATGGTGATTATCGACTACTCTACAATCCTATCCGTAACAATGTGATTGTAAGTGTAGATGAACCTCAGCCTAATGATTACATATTCATCGCCGGAGTAGGACTAGGCTATCCTACAAAAGTATCTGCTGCTATCATCAGTTCGGTTTATTCCGATAAAGGAATAGCAACCCTTGAAAATTGGGGATTCTCGAATGTGATGGAATATATATTATTCCGTAAAGTAAATAACAACATCTACCAGGCAACTGTAATGATACCTTTCGAGAAAAAATATTGGGGAGAAGGACCGTATGCTTCATTCAAAGTTTATACCGCCACATCTACTGAAGCCGCAAATGAAAAAGGTGCGAAATTCTTCTCCGAAGCAGGAGGTATTACAGGAACTGCTACCGGTATAGTTACAGAAATCCTTGACATTCCGGAAGACAACAATATGGATATTTTTGCAAAATTACCGGCTGCCACATTGCGTATCACAGTTGATATGAATGCAAAATCGATGAAAGTAGATAATATCGTATTACCATAAGTACAAAACTAAATCATTCTTCAGTAAGGCATTCAATGCCTTACTGAAGAACTTTAACCCAATAATAATGAAACATATCCTTATATTCCTATCAGCCCTCCTGCTATGTTCTTTATCCGCTTGCGCTAAAGATAATTTCAATGGAGAAGAAGAACCGGAGAAACCCGATGGATATGCTCCTGAAGGCTACAGCCTGGTATGGAGCGATGAGTTCGATAATACTTCCAACGGGTTACCGGATAATAAGTGGTGGTTCGAGACCGGCAATAACGGCTGGGGAAACAACGAACCCCAATACTATATCGACAGGGTATTGGGAAATGATACCGTAGCTAAAGTACGCAACGGAATGCTGACCATCACAGCTCATAAACTGACTACACCACACGAAGGGGCCGATATCATCTCGGCACGTATGAATACAGTAGAATCATGGAAATACGGCTACTTCGAAATGAGGGCTAAAGTCCCCGGAGGAAAAGGTACATGGGCAGCCTTCTGGATGATGCCGAAAAACTTTCAAAGCTGGCCTCTGGACGGAGAAATCGACATTATGGAATATGTAGGCTATCGTCCGGATGTGACACAGGCCTCGGTACACACCAGGGATTACAACCACGTAGCAGGTACAGAAAAGACAGCTACACGCACAGCTCCGGGAGCCGAGCGCAAATTTTATACTTACGGGCTGCTCTGGACAGAAGATAAGATAACAGCCTATATCGACGGTGTCGAATATTTTTCATTTGCCAATGATCATGCGAACAATAAGAACACATGGCCGTTCAATGAACCATTTTACCTGAAATTAAATCTGGCAATAGGCGGCAACTGGGGAGGGTTGGAAGGAATCGACCCTGATATATTCCCTGCCCGCTACGAAGTAGAATATGTCAGAGTATATCAAAAAGCAAAATAAATTATATGAAATGTATGATCAATATATCAATCCTGTCTCTTACCATCGCCTCCTTATTTGCATGTAGCGACAGTTCCGAGAATCCGCCGGCTGAAGATCCGAAAGGCGACGTTTTAATGTATGTAACTACCGGCAACCGCTCGCAGGATTTCAAGAAACAGGCTGTGGATTTCAGCAATGAGCAGTCCGCGATGTCTATCACATTGAAACCCGTGGAACGTTTTCAGACAATGGACGGATTCGGGGCCGCCGTGACAGGTTCCAGCGCATTCAACCTATTGAAAATGACGGCTGAGGACCGTAAAAAGTTTCTGACAGAGACATTTTCACCTACGGAGGGAATGGGATACAGTTATATCCGTGTTGCCATCGGTTGTTCCGATTTTTCACTGAGTGAATACACCTGCTGGGACGATGAGGAGGCCGGATTCGGGCTGACCACGGAAGAAAACGATTATGTCATTCCTGTATTGAAGGAAATAATCGCTATCAACCCCACCATAAAGATACTGGCATCTCCCTGGACTTGCCCCATATGGATGAAAGAGCGGGTAGACGATAATCCATGGACAGGCGGACACCTGAAAAAAGAGTATTACGGAGACTATGCAGATTATTTCATCAAATGGATACAGGCGTTCAAGGCTCAGGGAATAAATATTACATCAGTTACTCCGCAGAACGAACCTTTGAATGATGGCAATTCGGCATCTCTCCATATGGATTGGGAAGAAATGGGTGAGTTTGTCAACCTGCATCTGGCTCCCAAGATCAAGGCGTCGGGATTAGGCACAAAAGTCTATCTGTACGATCACAATTATGATGTAGCCGATTATCCGCTCAATATTTACAAAAGCGGAATAGACAATGACGTTGTGGCGGGAGCGGCGTTCCACGATTACGGAGGGCAGATAGATGCGCTTAATTACGTTCACGAGCAAGCCCCCGACAAGGAACTTATTTTTACGGAAACATCTATCGGAACATGGAACAACGGGCAGGATCTCTCCGTACGCCTGATGGCAGATATGGAATATGTGGCTCTGGGTACAGTGAACCGCTGGTGCAAAGCCGTGATTGTATGGAACCTGATGCTCGACAGCGATAAAGGTCCTAATCGTCCCGGAGGTTGCCAGACCTGCTATGGCGCGGTAGACATTTTCAGGGGTAACTTCAAAGATATTAAAAGGAATTCACATTATTATATCATCGGGCATCTGGCTTCAGTAGTGAAACCGGGAGCTACCCGGATAGGTTCGGAAGGTAATACCGAATCGGGCATTATCTATTCGGCTTTCGAAAATACCGATGGTACATATGCCTTGGTACTGATGAACAATACCAGCGGAAACAAAAAGATTACGGTAAACAGTGGGGCTAAAAAGTTTACTTACGAAGTTCCTTCGAGAGGTGTAGTCTCTTATCGTTGGGCAAAATAGAGCCTCTTGCGGGCTATCCCGAATAATAAATTGCAGTAAAAAATAATAAGTTATGAAAGTAAGGAAACTAGGATTATTAGGCGTATTTATCCTGTCCGGAATATTCCCGGCGGGCTATGCCCAGAATAATGTTGAAAAACGGGTCGAGGATCTGTTATCCAAGATGACGCTGGAGGAAAAAATAGGGCAAATGAATCAGGTCAGCTTCTTCGCTGTCGATGATAAAGCAATCGCTCAATACAGTGACGATGATATGGATACATTCCTCGTCAGGATGGGTATTGCCGGAGGGCAAGGACAGAAGAAGCCTTCCGAAATGACCAAAGCAGAGAAAATAGCCCTTATCAAGGCCGAAGCAGCCAAGATGCTGGACAACAATATCACCCAGCCGATCAGGGACGGGAAAATAGGCTCATTACTGAATATTACCGATCCGGTGATGGTGAATAGACTGCAAAAGGCAGCGATGGACGAGAGCCGCCTGGGGATACCTATGATTATCGGGCGTGATGTCATACATGGATTCAAGACAATATTCCCTATACCATTAGGACAAGCTGCTTCATTCAATCCGCAACTGGTAGAAGACGGCGCGCGCATAGCAGCCATAGAAGCCCGTTCGACAGGTGTAAACTGGACTTTTGCCCCTATGCTCGACATCTCGCGTGATGCCCGTTGGGGACGTATTGCCGAGAGTCTGGGAGAAGACCCTTATCTGGGGGGACAACTGGGAGCAGCTATGGTAAGAGGCTTTCAGGGTAACGGTAATCTGGGTGATCCTAACGCTATCGCAGCCTGCGTAAAGCATTTTATCGGTTACGGTGCAGCCGAAGGCGGACGTGACTACAATAGTACGAATATACCTCCGCACCTGATGCGCAATATATATCTGCCTCCTTTCCACAATTCCATCAAGGCGGGTGCGGCCACATTAATGACCTCGTTCAACGACAATGACGGAATCCCGGCATCAGGGAACGATTATATTCTGAAAAGCATCCTTCGTGACGAATGGAAATTCGATGGTTTCGTTGTATCGGACTGGGCTTCGATAGGCGAAATGATCGCTCACGGGTTTGCCAAGAACGATAAACAGGCTGCCGAAATATCGGCTAATGCCGGTCTGGATATGGAAATGGTAACGGGTGCTTATCTCAAATACCTGCCCGAACTGATAAAAGAAGGTAAAGTGGCGGTAGCGACGGTCGATAATGCAGTCCGCAACATTTTACGCATCAAGTTCAGGATGGGATTATTCGAAAATCCATATGTAGACACCAACAAGGCTTCTGTAATGTATGCTGATGCCCATATGAAAGCCGCAAGACAGGCTGCTGTAGAATCTGCCATATTGCTGAAGAACGATAATAATACATTACCGTTGGCTGAAAGCAAGAAAATAGCGATTATCGGCCCTATGGCAAATGCTCCGCACGACCAACTCGGAACATGGATATTCGATGGAGACAAGAATCATACAGTAACACCGATAGGTGCCCTCAAAGGGGATTACAAGCATATCAGGTATGTGTATGAGCCGGCTCTGGATTTTTCGAGAGAGAAGAATACTGCTAATTTTGAGAAAGCAAAGCAGGCTGCGGCTTCTGCCGATGTAGCTGTTGTCTTTCTGGGTGAAGAATCCATCTTGTCAGGAGAGGCTCATTCTCTTTCAAATATAAACCTCATAGGAGTGCAATCAGAACTATTAAAAGCGGTAAAAAGTACTGGAAAACCGGTTGTTTTGGTTATCATGGCAGGTCGCCCTTTGACTATCGAACGCGATCTGCCTTTCGCCGATGCCGTGCTGTTTAATTTCCATCCCGGAACAATGGGTGGTCCTGCCATCTTCGATCTTTTGTTTGGAAAGGCAAATCCCAGCGGCAAACTTCCTGCTACATTTGTCCGAGAAGTAGGACAGATACCGATGTATTATAATCACAACAGTACAGGACGACCTGCTCCCGAAAAAGTAATGGGTTTGGACGAAATAGAACTGGAAGCAGGACAGACTTCTCTGGGAAACACCTCTTTCTATCTGGATTCGGGTAAAGATCCCCTTTATCCGTTCGGATTCGGACTCTCTTACAGTACGTTCGAATATTCGGGACTCACGCTGTCTTCGGCTTCTATCCCGATGAACGGAACACTAACGGCCAGAGTGACATTGAAAAATACAAGCAATGTAGACGGTACGGAAGTTGCCCAACTTTACGTTCAGGATATTGTAGGCTCTGTGGTGCGCCCGGTAAGAGAACTGAAAGGATTCCGGCGTGTCGCCCTAAAGGCAGGGGAAAGCAAAATAATAGAATTTAAATTATCGGCAGACGACCTGTCGTTCTATGGACGCGATTTGATCAAAAGAACGGAAGCGGGCGATTTTAATATTTGGATTGGTGGTGACAGTAACGCCCCGCTTAAGAGTACTTTTTCTGTGACAGAATAAAGTGGATTAACAAAAGGCATAGGAACACACATATATTTTTTCATAGTCATTTATCCTATGCCTTTTCTTTCATTAAAACCGGAAAAGTTTATCTATAAGATATAAAAAGCTCTGTCCTTAGTGAAGATTACAGAGCGGGCAAAAGTAACAGGTGTAGAAAAATGAAAAATGTGTTACATATGTCACTTTTTTTTAACAATTTAGAGCCTGTTTAAATTTTATTCGTTCATTTTCAGAACGAATAAAGAGATATAACAAAATATTAAAGCAAAAGACCTTTACTTTATGAAAAGACTAATTTACATACTATTACTGCCACTTATACTGGCAGCTTGTCAACCAAAAGAAGCCACGCCGGACAATGCAGGACGATTTCTCCGTGTAAAGGGGCCTGACCTGGTAAAGCCAAATGGAGAGAAATTTCTTATACAGGGGATTAATCTGGGTAACTGGCTCAATCCTGAAGGGTATATGTTTTTCTTCGGGTCGGAGGCAGCCTCTTACAGGACGATCAACGAGGCTTTCTGCGAAATGGTTGGTCCGGATTTTACAAGCCGCTTCTGGAGAGAGTTTAAAAAGAACTATATCACGGAAGATGATATAAAATACATCAAACAGACAGGAATGAACTCCATAAGGATACCGTTCCACTACAAGCTGTTTACCAACGAGGACTATATGGGACTGGATTCTTCACACGACGGATTCGAACTTATCGACCAGGTGGTAGAATGGTGCCGCCGGCAAAACCTGTATGTCATACTGGATATGCACGACGCTCCGGGCGGACAAACCGGGGATAATATAGACGACAGTTATGGCTTCCCATGGCTAATGACCGACGAAGGCAGCAAGGCCCAATTTTGCAATATATGGAAGGATGTGGCTTCCCACTATGCAAACGACACAATAATTTTAGGCTACGACTTGTTGAACGAGCCTATTGCACACTACTTTATGGAAGGTAATGCACACCTGAACGATTCACTTGAACCGCTTTACAAAAGATGTGTGGAAGCAATCCGTACGGTTGACAAAAACCATATCGTCCTTCTTGGCGGTGCGCAATGGAATGGCAATTTCAGTATGTTTAAAGACTCTAAGTTCGATGACAAGCTGATGTATACCTGCCACCGTTACTGGTGCGACACATTACAGGCCAATATTCAGGACTTTGTACAATTCAGGGACAGTGTCAACCTGCCTATATATATGGGCGAAACAGGCGAGAATACACACGAGTGGATAGCCGGATGGACCCGCCTGATGGAACGTAACAACATAGGGTGGCACTACTGGCCATATAAGAAAATGGTACCTAACAGCTGTATGGTAACCATCCCTAAACCCGAAAACTGGGATCTTATATCGGAATATACCAAACAAGACAGAAGCACTTTCGAGAAGATACGCAGAGTAAGGCCAGACCAGGAACTGGTAAAGAAAGCAATGACAGACTTGCTGGAAAATATGAAGTTCAAGAACTGTACCAAGAATGAAGGATATACCCTTGCAATGGGTATGAAACCATAAGATAAAATGAGGTTCTTCACTTACGGTGATGGGTTCATGTTAGATGAAGATTGGGAAGGGACTGTCTATAACGTAGGCAATCCCTTTTCTTATGAATATTATTGGGAAAACTTTATCTATACATAGCTTTTAGCCGTTAGCTATTAGCTTATAGCTCTTTGAAGTATTGATTAAAGCGGTTACGAGTTTGCCTCGCCTTCGCTTCGGCGAATGTTATTTCTTCGCCCTTCGGGCAGTTACGAGTTACAAGTAAACAAGATACGACATACAAGTTGTTAACTGATGACTGTTTACTGCTAACTGATATATTTGTTACCTTTACATACGCTACGCTCCTGTGACCGTTGGTTGTTGTCTTTTTGCACCTTAGCCTCTCTGCATGAAATACTGTTTACTGCTAACTGTTGACTGTTGACTGATATTCCTGTTACTTTTGTTACTTTTTATTGTCCTCCTGCTCTTTCTTATGTGCCATCGACATGGCTATAGCAGCATATAATGTAAGAAGAGCGGCAATAAGCATCGTGACTACCCACCCGTTTATGTTCATAAACAAAAGGACCGTGGACGCAACCATAAGCAATACGGCGAATATCTGGATGTTGAAAAGCCGTTTTCCGCGAAGGCTCTTGCCGGGATATGGAGTGGTAACAGTAGTAGCCGCAAAGCCAATTACACCTATAACCATTATATATTTGGCAATAGTGGCATCGAAGTAATAGATGACAGCAGCAAGAAGAATGAGAAGGGCTGATATCTGGAAAATGGAGTTATTTAGTTTTGGATTTATTTTCATCAGTTGATTTATTCTACAAGGAAAACGTCCTCATCAGGTTTCTTCATCAGGTAATTTTCCCTGGCAAACTTTTCAATGCGGTCTTTATCCGATTGAAGTTCCTGTAATTTTTGTTTATCTTCGATCGTTTTATTACGGTAATGCTCGATCTGGCTGTTAAGTTCCATTATCTTGGCATCGTAACTAAAGCGGGCAAAGATACTGCTCTCGCTTATAAAGAAGCCGAACACAATGATCGCCAGAATTATAAGCAATTGTACTTTTGTATATCTGGTGATAAGATAATTGAATGCTGATTTTAGAATAGCCATAAGTTGAAAAGAGATTAAGTCAATACTGTTTGATTAAACTCACATTGCAAAGATATATATTTGTACTTATATTCAGGTATCGATGGAAACAAAAGATAACATAATAAAGAAATACAGGAACTATTTATTGCTGGAAAAGTCTCTTTCCCCCAATTCGATAGATGCATATATGACCGACTTGGATAAGCTTTCCGGTTTTCTGGGAGACGAAGGACTGAAAGCAGAAGACGTGAAGCTCGACGATCTGCAGCAGTTCATCGCCCAGCTTTACGATTTGGGCATCAATGCCCGGTCTGTAGCCCGCATTATCTCCGGCATAAAATCGTTCTATAATTTTCTGGTACTGGATGGTTATATGCAGGCAGATCCCACAGAACTGCTGGAAACGCCGAAGATAGGATTAAAGCTACCGACTGTGCTTTCGCTCGACGAAATAGAAAAGCTGATGTCCGTAATCGACCTTTCCACAAAAGAAGGACAACGCAACAGGGCTATACTGGAGGTCCTCTATAGCTGTGGTTTGCGTATATCGGAACTTACGAAGCTGAAATTTTCGGATCTGTTTTTTGATGAAGGCTTTATAAAGGTGGAGGGGAAAGGAAGCAAGCAACGGCTCGTACCCGTCTCCCATACCGCAATAAACGAAATCGAGAAATATCTGTACTATCGCAGGGAAATGGATATAAAGAAAGGGTCGGAAGATGTACTATTCCTAAGTAATAGAGGTACAGCGATTTCCCGTATCATGGTGTTCCATTTCGTAAAGCAATATGCAGATCAGGCCGGAATAAAAAAGACGATTAGTCCCCATACTTTCCGGCATTCATTTGCCACACATTTGCTCGAAGGGGGAGCCAATATACGGGCCATCCAGCTGATGCTGGGCCATGAGAAAATCACGACAACCGAGATATATACCCATATGGACCGGGAGTATCTTCGTCAGGAAATAATAGAGCACCATCCTCGTAACAAAAAATGATGCTTCGGGCTTGTTAATGCATTTTTATTATATCTTTGTTCAGATATTTAATTAATCACAAACACGATTTTATGAAAAAGAGATTCTTTTCAGTGGCTGCAATAGCTCTTGCAGGAACACTACTATTCAGTTCATGTATTGGTTCATTCAATCTTTCGAAGAAAGTATTGGCGTGGAATCAGACCATAGACAATAAGTTCGTTAACGAGGTTGTATTCGTTGCATTATGGATCGTACCTGTGTATGAGGTTTGTATGATGGCCGATATCCTTGTTATCAACTCTATTGAATTCTGGTCGGGGGAAAATCCTGTTGAAGCGGGAATTGTGAAAAAGGTTCAGGGTGAAAACGGGGTTTATACTGTTGAAACATTGGATAACGGATACAATATCAAGAATGAAGAAGGACAGGAAATGGAACTTGTTTATGACAAGGCCACCAATACCTGGAGTGCAGTCGCTAATGGCGAATCGACCAAGGTGCTTAAATTCGAGGACGAAAAGAATGCTGTCGTTTATCTTCCAAACGGAAAAGAACAAAAGGTGGAGCTTTCCAGGGATGGAGTTCTTGCTTTCCGTCAATCTATTGAAAATGCAGTATTTGTTGCAGCAAAATAAGGTCGGATAACTATTCTTAAATTATAACCGCCCCATACTAAGCTGTAGTTGGGGCGGGTTCTTTATCCTTTACAATCCGAATCTTCAATCCCTTTGTGTAATTCCTTTCAGGCTGTCTGTCCTGAACGGGGCTGCCGGCAATCCTTCCGAATTGAACAAGTTCACATCCGGATTATTCGACCAGCTGTAGCGAACAGATACAGGCCTGGATACATTCTCGGAATAGACAATAACCTTATCTCCCTCAATATAAGCCTTAGCCCACACAAACTTGTTATCAGCCCTGGCAATGGCAAACCCTTCTATGTAGCCGTATTTGTTTGTGGATTTCAGTCCTTTTCCTATATTATTAAAGCTGATAATTGCCTTATCTCCAGTTATTTCCATAGACTTAAATGTCGGGCCGGAATAGATTATGTCCGTTTTGCCATAATCTTTATTCAAAGCATTTAAGGCCAGTCGAAGTCCTACATCCTGCTTATTACGGGGATGGATGTCGTTAGCTTCCCCTATATCTGTAATTACCGCCTGACCTGTCTTCGGCAGAGATAAAGTCATACTTTGAGCTTCTCGTAATTCAGCCCAGTTACTATCTTGAGGTAAATCGTCTTTTGCCATGAAGTTGGCCAGTTGCACCCAATAGAATGGAAATTCGTAACCCCATTTTGTTCGCCAGTCTGTAATCATATTCGGGAAGAGCGTACGGTAATTATAAGCCTGTCCTGCGTTATTCTCTCCCTGATACCAGATAGCACCCTTAATACCATATTGAATAATCGGATTTATCATGGCGTTATAAAGTAGGGATGAATACGTATTGGGAGAAAACTCTACATAGTTGAAGGCCTTGTTGCTTACCGCTACTTTGTACAACCAGTCTCCGGCCAAAGGATATGATTTTCCCCCAGCATCCAGGGTAAGGGCTTCGGGTTTCCCATATAGGCCACCGCCGCTGGCATTGTCCACGATTTTCACCGTTATGATATTTTGCCCCGCTTTAAGGATATTTGCCGGAACTGTGTACAAACGATTGATATTATATCCGTTTGTTTCACCAATCTTAATCCCGTTTATCCATGTTATATCATTATCGTCGATAGGACCCAACTGTATTGTTCCGGATTTTCCTTCAACATTATCCGGAAGTGTAAGAGTATATCTGAACCATAAAATGCCATCTACAGAGGACAGTTCTCCATCCCAAAGTTTTGGTACCTGTATTTTCTTCCATGTGCTTGTATTGAGAGACGGATTGAACCATGATTCCGCTATTCCGGGATCATTGAGCATAGCCTGAGTAAAAGCTTTTTTCCCTTCTTCGCTTTCTTTAGCAAATTTATCAAAATCTGTGATATTAAGAGCTTTATATCGTTCTTTAAAGGTATCGCCCAGCTTGCTGAAAGATTCCGGACTAGTCCATGTTTCTATATCTGTACCTCCCCACGATGAATTGATTATTCCAACCGGAACGTTCAGTTCCTGATACAATTTGCGTGCAAAGAAGTATGCAACAGCAGAAAAATCACCAGCAGTTTCAGGTGAACATACTTCCCATGAACCCTTGATATCTGATTTCGGTTTCATATTCAAATCTTTCACAACATTGAAAGACCGGATTCGGGGATAGTCTGCGCTGCTGACCTCAGCTTTCGCGTTCATTGAGTTTTTTAACTGCCATTCCATATTCGACTGTCCGGAACAAAGCCAAACTTCTCCGATAAGGATATTTTTAAGAGTTATGGTGTTATTCTTCCCTTTTACCTGCATAGTGTATGGCCCGCCGTAAGGCATAGATGTCAACTCGATACTCCAGGTCCCATTTTTATCGGCTTTTACTTTTTTAAGCTGATTGAGGAAGCTTACCTCTACCGTTTCATTCTTATCAGCCCAGCCCCATACTTTTATAACCTTATCGCGTTGAAGTACCATATTATCCGAAAATATGCGGGGCAACTTCACTTCTGCATGCAAAACAGAAATAGCAACGCTAAAAAAACAAATGAGAAAAGTCAGATTTTTTGTCATAATGTAAATTGATATTAGATAACGTAAAATAAGTACTAAATAATTATTTGACCAAATAGATAGTGAGCATATTTAAAGTAAATGTATGAAAATATTTGATTTTTGTACATACCGGAAATCATCAAAAGGCAACACTTTGTAACCTTATCCTCAAGGAAGATTACGTAGATTATAGAGATTTTCTCATTCCGGCGGCCAGGGAGTTTCTGATTAGAAACTGATTTAAGCTATTTTATGTACTTCATGGCAAATTTATGTATAAAACGTTGTATTTTTGCGTAAAACTTAGAAAAACAGATGTTACATTTTTTGAAAAGGCATATCTTATTTTCGCTCATTTTAGGTGTAATCTCCTTAGTTGCAGCCGCTTGTGCTAATATGGCATCACCAACGGGAGGTGCCTATGATCTGGAAGGGCCTAAAGTGGTAAGAAGTAATCCCGGGTTTAATGCGACTCAGATAAAAAAAGGGAAGATAGTTATCGAGTTTGATGAAAATGTTACAATAGAAAGGCCTTCGGAAAATGTAATCATTACCCCGCCTCAGAAGTCGTTTCCGATTATCAATACTGTGAACAGGAAAGTAAATGTGGAACTTAGGGACACTTTATTGCCGAATACGACATATACGATTGACTTTACGAATTCTATAGTAGATAATAATGAGAAGAATCCGATAGAGAATTTCTCCTTTTCTTTCTCTACAGGCGATGTGGTGGACTCTATGGCCGTGTCTGGAAAAGTACTTACGTCGGACAATCTGGAGCCTGTAAAGGGTATCTATGTCGGCCTTCATTCCAATCTGAACGATACAGCTTTTACCAAGACAAAGTTTGAACGCATCTCGCGTACAAACGAGTCCGGTGACTTTACCATCCGGGGTGTGGCTCCCGGCAAGTATAGGTTGTACGCACTGGATGACTCTAACCGCGATTATATGTACGATAATCCGTCAGAAGCCATTGCTTTTATGGAAACTATTGTAGAGCCTGCATCCGAAAGGGCTTCACGCTTCGATACCACTTATGTGGACAAGGAAAAAAAAGTGATAGATACTGTTGTAGCGGTACAATATACTCGCTTTTTACCGGATAATATAGTATTGCGCACTTTCAAATCCGGCTTTCAGCGCCAGTTTTTACAAAAACATGAGCGTACTCAGAATAAACTGTCGCTCTTCTTTGGAGCACCCACAGAGATGCCTCGGATAGAGCCGTTGAACTTCGATGGAAGCAAAGACTGGTTTATAATGGAACGAACTCCTAAAAACGATACTATAACATATTGGATCAAGGATAAAGAGGTGGCCGCAATAGATACATTGTCTATCAGGCTTACTTACCTGAAAACAGACACACTGAACCAATCCCTGCCGGTAACTGATACCCTGACTTTTATGGACAGAACCCGGAAGCCGGTAAAAGACGATAAGAAGAAAAAGAAGAAGGATGGCGAAAGTGACGAACCTGAAATTACTTTCCTGAACATAATAAATAATCTTTCTTCTACATGGGATACTCATAAAAGTATTTCGTTGTTGTTTGAGGAACCTATTACAGATACTTTATCCAACAAAATAAAGTTGCAGCAGCTGAGAGATACTGTGTATTATGATATCCCGTTCCAGTTGGAAGTGGATAGTGTGAATCCGAGAAAATATACTATCCGGAATAAATGGGGCTATAATAATGAATACCGTATACAAATAGACTCAGCTTCTATATATAGTATATATGGGCTATGGAATAATAAGATCGACCAGAAATTCAAAGTAAAGGCTGAAGATCAGTACGGACAGCTTGCCATCAGGGTTGCAGGTATAGATAGTATTCCCTCTTTTATGGAACTTTTAGATAAGTCGGATAAACCAATTCGCAAAACTCGGGTCATAGATAATATTGCAGTCTTTAAAGATTTGGACCCGGGGTCATATTATGTACGCATTGTACTGGACAGCAATAATAACGGAATATGGGATACAGGCGATTTCCAGAAAGGTTTACAGCCGGAAATGGTTTGTTATTCACCTAAGGAATATAAAATAAGGGCTTATTCGGAGGTTTATGACGATGAAGCCTGGCTAATAGACCCGGCTACATTGGCCAAGCAGAAACCTTTGGAAATTACAAAACAGAAACCTCAGGAAAAAGAATCGAGGAGAAAGCAATTAGAAGAAAAAGAAGAAAAAGAGAATCAGCAAAACAGAGAAAGATCGAGGAATTCAACCGATCCGAACTCGAACAGAAATAACAATTCCCAATATGGGGCGAGAAGCAATAGTCAAAATATGAATAGTGGATACTAATGCCGATCGGATAAAAATTATAAGAGTATGATTAAAAGAATTACAGGAATAGCGCTGGTGTTATTGGTTTTAGTCAGTATGCAAACACAGGCGCAGGGTAAATGTAAAATAAATAACATCTACTTTCAGGCAGGTGAGGAAATGACTTACGATTTGTATTTCAAATACGGACTCATCCATACCAAAGCCGGAATATCTACATTAAAGACTGTGGCTGAGAGGTATAATAATACTGACGCTCTTAAAATGACCCTGATGGCTCAGTCGACAGGTACTGCAAGGAAGATATTCAGCCTGAATGATACTTTGTCGTGTTATCTTACAAAAGATTTAGTGCCTCTTGCCTATATTAAGAACGCGGCGGAAGGTAAAGATTATACAAAGGAAAGAGTAACATATACCTATACGGGAGATAAGATAAGCATAAATACAATAAGACATAAAAACGGCGATTTTAAATTTAACGAAACACTAACGTCTCATTCTTGTATGTATGATATGATGAGTGTTGTATATTATGCCCGCACCCTCAATTATTCCGGGATGAAAAAAGGGGAGACTGTTAAAGTCGACTTTATTTCGGGAAAGAAGAAAGTGAATATGGTGATAGAATATGAGGGAATAGAGATCGTGGAAGCGAACGATGATAAAGAATATAGCTGTATGAAGCTGACGCTAAGTATTATGGATGATGCCTTCAGTGATAGAAAAGAAGCTATGAAGGTATATATAACCAACGATAATAACCGTATGCCGGTACGACTCGACTCGAAGCTGAATATCGGCTCCACACGTGCTATGCTCAAAAGCTATAAAGGAAACAGGTATCCTGTAAGAACAAAATAAAAGAAAGCAGTTTCCGGAATCGTCACCGGAAGCTGCTCCCTTATATTGTAGAAAAAGGACGGCCGCTATTCGAATAAGAATGGTTTAGTGGCATCCAATTTGGTACGTTGTTCCTCAAAGAAGAATTTCTCTTCACCAAAAGCAGGCTTTAGCTGATTGAACCATGTTGCTTTAGGATCGTATTCGGCAAAGAAAGGAATATCCACCCATTTTGGGTTCCGTCCTTGTATGAAACGGAGAACGAATATCTTCTCTCCTTTTACTTCCTGCACACCCAACACTTGTATCTTTCCTGCATGGTCACTCATGCTGGGCCCCCTGACGGTACGGCACAGGCCGCTGACCTGCCGGTAAGCACGCCGGAATATTTTCCAGCATTTTTCCAGCGGTAATTCGAAGTAATGCTTCGAGCCTGTATCGCGGGCAATGAACATATAATACGGGATGCATCCCAGATCGACCTGTTTGCGCCACATTTTGGCCCATAGCTCGGGTTTGTCATTGATATTGCGCAGGAGAGGGGATTGGGTGCGTATCTGCGAACCTGTCGAACGAATACGGGCGATGGCTTGCTTAACGGCCTCGGTAGACAATTCTCTCGGATGATTGAAGTGAGCCTGGAGAGAAAGATTCTTACCCGAACGGTTTACGAGTTCAAACAGGCGGATAATGTCATCGCTGTCTTTATCGCTCAGATACCTGTATGGCCAGTATGCCAGAGACTTTGTTCCGATACGGATAGTGCGGATATGGTCGAATTCCGGTTCCAACAGAGGCTTTATATAGGCTTCCAGTGTAGAGGCGTTCATTATCATGGGATCACCGCCTGTAAACAGTATATCGGTGACTTCTGTGTGCAGACACAGGTATTTGAAGAGCAGGTCGGCTTCTTTCATCGCAAATTTCAGTCCGCTCATCCCTGAAAACTGCGGCCACCGGAAACAGAATGTGCAGTATGCATGGCAGGTTTGTCCCTGACTGGGGAAGAATAAGACTGTCTCGGGATATTTGTGCTGAATACCTTTCAGCTTTATTTCTCCCAGATAGGGAACATTATGTTCCTGCCCGGCCGGATGAGGGTTGAGGGATAATCGTATTTGCTGTATTTTCTCATTTAGTTCTTTTCCATCAGAGTGCTCGTTCAGAAGCCTTTCTACTGCTGCGTAGTGCTTCTTCTCCAACATACCCCGTCTCGGGAAGTTCAATGTAAAAATAGGGTCGGTGTCAAGATTATCCCAATCTATCAGTTCATCCACCACATAGTTGTTTGTTTTAAATGGTAATACTCTTCCTACAACTTCGATATCCTTTACCATTTCTTTCGATAATGACGTTATCTGAGGAATAGTCAGGAAATTGTGGAGAGTATATGATTTTAATACTCTGTCCATCTTAATGTTAAAAATTTGATATATTTTGTTGATTCTTTACAATATACGGAAAATATTGCCGTAAGGAGGCCTGACTGAAGATCCTGTTACATATTTTATAGTATTATAACATTTGAGAGACAAAGAAAGAGGAATGACCATAGGCATTCATATACCTATAGTCAGAGAAATATTACCGTTTATTGAATTAAAAAAATTATAGGAATATCTATTCCTTCACTTTCACATAAATGAGCTTTGTCCGGCTCTTGTCAATATCCCGTTCGTCTATTTCAAAAACCTTTTTCTGTGATTTTATCAGAGGGGTTAGTTTGGGAAAACCATAGTTGCGTGAATCAAAATCGGGACGCTTCTTAATGATCAGGTTACCAACCTCACCGAGATATGCCCAGCCATCATCATCGGCCACATCGCGGATGGTACTTTTGAGTAACTGGATAAGTTTTTTGTTTACAGGTTCAATATTAGGGCTCTTGGTTTCTGTGGATGCTCCGGGCGATTGTGCGCTCTGCTGATTATCCGAATTCTCAAGTATCTCTATGTAAATGAATTTGTCACAGGCTACAATAAAAGGATTAGGGGTCTTCTTCTCCCCCAGTCCGAGCACAAACATTCCGGATTCCCTCAACCGCACGGCCAGGCGGGTGAAGTCGCTGTCGCTGGATACAAGGCAAAAACCGTCTACTTTGTCGCTATGCAATATATCCATCGCATCGATGATCATGGCGGAGTCTGTTGCATTCTTTCCTGTAGTGTAGCTGTATTGTTGTACCGGGGTTATGGCATGTTCGAGCAAGGGCTGTTTCCATCCCGATACCGAGGGTTTAGTCCAATCTCCATAAATGCGTTTGATAGTTGGTATTCCGAATTTGGTTATTTCATCAAGCATACCTTTTATGTTGGAGTAGGGTATATTATCGGCATCGATAAGGACTGCCAGCTTCATATCTGATTTTGGTACCATACATTCAATTGTTAGTTATTATCAAATATACGGTTTTTTAAAAAATATTGCTTGCCTTTCTATGAAAAACATTTACAGGCTTTCACTTTGAGGTATAGTCGTGCACAGAAAGCATGGTTTTATAATAACTGTAACGCGATCTCTGCGCAGGCTTCCGCGTCGGCAAGTGCATTATGATGGTTGGTAAGTATATATCCGCAATCTTCAGCTACAGTGTGTAATTGATGATTGGGCAGATGGCGTAACTGACGCCTCGACGCGGCCAGCGTACAATAGAATCTGTAATCAGGATAGTCCATCCGGTAAGTCTTAAATACAGCTTTCAGGCAGGCTTCATCAAAGCCTTTATTATGAGCAACCAGAGGCAGTTCTCCAACCAGAGGTTCTATCTGCATCCATACTTTTGAGAAAACTTCGGCATTTAGAGTATCTTCATATGTAAGGCCATGCACATTGCTGTTTCCGTAAGTATAATAGTTTGGCTCCGGCTGTATAAGGCTATAGAAGCGGTCACAGATAATTCCGTCCCGCACGATGACGATACCCACACTGCAAACACTCGACAGTTGTTCGTTGGCTGTTTCAAAATCTATTGCTGCAAAATCCCGTAACATACTGTTTTATTATGAGGAATAAAATTAGAAAGAATTTATCAGACCGGGAAATTACAGCCCCGGGATGATTATATAAAACAGGTTTATTTTTCTTAAATATCTTTATTTATAACATATAGCTTCTGGCTTCTAACCCTTTTAAATTTTTAGGATTTAGAAATTTAATGTTTAAGGAAGGAACACTATATAAAAGGTAACTTTTCAGTTAACAGTAAACAGTCATCAGTCAGCATGTAATTCGTAACTGCTTTAATCAATACGTCAAAGAACGATAAGCGAGTAATCTGTATGCTGCTTATACCTATAGATAAAATTTCTGATGAAAATAACACCTGTACCACTCTTTATTTTACAATCTGCTTAATTCATAATCAATTGATAAGAATAAGTGAGAAGTTTTTGAATTTCAATTGTTAAAGAATTATCTTTGTTTTTCCAACAGAGAATGAACCTTATAAACCCAGAACCATCAAAAATTAATTGCATGCAAAAACGAACAATCTATCACCTTTTATTTGTGATAAGTCTGCTGTTTATCAGCACGAAAGTTTCCCCGCAGGAAATCAATCCTGATATTTTATACAAATTGGTAAGTCCTTCGGGTCTGGTTATCGATAACCGTGATGCCCCTGACAATTCGGCAAATATGTATCTGGCAAAAGATGCCAGGAACAATCGTGGACAGGTATGGAAAATAGTTAAACTGTCCAGCGGTTATTATACTATTACCAATCCGTTTATCAATAAGAGCATTGATAACGATAATGAGCCGGCAGGCAACGGAAACCCTGTTATCCAATGGGATGCCAATCCGACCAACAGAAACCAGCAATGGAAATTTACGGTTACCGGAACCGGAGCATACAGTATCTCGCACAGGAGCAGCGGAATGACAATAGCTTATAACGGGGATGATGCTGTAGGTGCACGTGTATTTCAGATGCCTGCATCGTCTCAGGTGTGGCGATTAGTACCAACCAACATAAAAGCGCCGAAAGAAGTGAAACAGAAACCAAGTATATACGATTGGGAAAATGAGACCATTTTCGCCATCAATAAAGAGCCCGGACATGTCACTTATTATACTTTCCCTTCCTTAGAGAGCCTCAAAGCGGATAAGACTTTTGACAAACCTTGGGAAGAGCCGGCTTCTTCTTTATATAAGTCTTTGAACGGTAACTGGAAGTTCCATTGGGTAAAAAAGCCTTCGGAGCGTCCTTCCGATTTCTATAAGATGAGCTATGATGTTTCTTCATGGAAAGAGATACCTGTCCCTTCCAACTGGGAAATGCACGGTTACGGGACGCCTATTTATACTAATATAACATATCCTTTCAGAAATAATCCACCTTTTATACAACCGCAGAAAGGATATACGAACGAGATAGAAGTAAATCCTGTTGGATCGTATCGCCGCGATTTCTCAATCCCTGCCGATTGGGACGGAAAGGAGATATTCCTCCATTTCGATGGAGTATATAGCGGGCTTTATGTATGGATAAATGGGAAAAAGGTGGGTTATAGCCAGGGCGCGAACAACGTGGCCGAGTTTAATATCACAAGCTATGTAAAAACCGGAGACAATACAATTGCTGCGGAAGTATATCGCTGGACGGACGGTAGCTATATCGAAGACCAGGACATGTTCCGCCTGAGTGGTATCCACCGGAGTGTATTCCTGTTCGCTACTCCTAAAGTGCATGTGCGTGACTACTTCCTCCAGTCTGAGTTTAAGGGGGATGACTACAGTAGCGCCGCGTTTAAAGTCAATGCATCTGTAAAGAACTATGATAAAAAAGCATCTCAGCCTGCAACCATGAATATATCATTGCTGGATATGGCGGGTAAAGAGGTGGCCAACCTTTCTCAACCGGTAGAGGCTCTGAAGGGCGGGCAGGAACAGGTTTATGATCTGCAGGCTACAATAAGCAAACCTGCTCTATGGTCGGCAGAAAAGCCGAACCTTTATACGGCTGTTGTCACCCTGAAAGATAATAACGGGAATGTAGTGGAAGCGATGTCGTCCAAATTCGGCTTCCGCAAGGTAGAGATAAAGAACAAGCGTGTATATGTAAATAATGAGCAGGTGTTCTTCAAAGGAGCAAACCGTCACGACATTCATCCTCAGTTCGGTAAGGCCGTTCCTGTAGAATCTATGATACAGGATATCCTGCTGATGAAGCAGCACAACCTGAATACAATCCGCACAAGCCATTACCCGAACGACCCGCGTATGTATGCCCTGCATGATTATTACGGGTTGTATGTGATGGATGAGGCCGATTGTGAAAATCATGGTAATCATTCGATCAGCGGTATGCCAAGTTGGGCTCCTGCATATAAGGACAGAATGGACCGGATGGTGAAACGCGACAGGAATCACCCGTCTGTAATCTTCTGGTCGTTAGGTAATGAAGGAGGAAGTGGCGATAACTTCGATGAAATGTATAAAGTGGCTAAGGCTCTCGACCCTTCACGTCCGGTACACTATGAAGGAAAGAATGAACTGGCAGACATCGATTCGCACATGTATCCGGATATGGCCCGGATGGCAGCTTTTGACCAGCAAGATTCCGACAAGCCGTATTTCCTTTGCGAGTATGCCCACTCTATGGGGAATGCTCCGGGCAATCTCGCCGAATACTGGGATTATATCGAGAATCAGTCGCAGCGTATGATTGGCGGATGTGTATGGGACTGGGTAGACCAGGGGCTGAATATGTACGGAAAGCCTGCCAACCAGTACTATCTGGGTGGAGACTTCGGGGATAAACCGAATGACTTCGACTTTGTAAACAACGGGCTCACTACCCCTGACCGCCGGGTTACTGCCAAGCTGTTGGAGGTAAAGAAGGTTTACCAGTACATTAAGTTCAAAGCCCTCTCGTTGGGTGCAGGAAAGGTAGAGATTGAGAACAAGTACGACTTTACCGACCTGAACGGGTTTGATATCGCATGGGAAGTTATCAAAGACGGAGTAAAAGTGGAGTCGGGCAAAATGGCCCCTGTCGACTTGGCTCCTAACCAAAAGACAGTGATAACAATCCCTTACAGCAAGAACCTGGATGCAGGCAGTGAATATTTCCTCAATCTGTCTTTCTCTTTGGGAAAGGATGCAAGCTGGGCGAAAGCCGGACATACAGTTGCGGCTGAACAATTTGCCCTGAACAGAAGGCTCCCGTTGGCGGCAGTGAATACTTCGGTGATGCCGGATATCGCTGCTAATGCGCAGGGAGACAACCTTACTATCGATGGCACAGGTTTCAAGGCTGTATTCAACATTCAGACCGGAATTATGACCTCATTGCAGTATAGCGGCAAAGAGATGATATTCAATAACAACGGCTTTAACCTGAACTGGTATCGCAGTGTGAACAACGACAAATATGCCGACCAGAAATACTATCCGGCAACAAACGATAAGCCGATATTTACTTATCAAACGGCTACTGACGGTAAGTCGGTTACGGTAATATCGAGCACTACGGCCACCATCAACAGCGAGAAACCGGTTCGTGTACCGTATCTGGTGAAATATGTAATCTACGCCGATGGTACAATAGATGTGGACGCCAGTTTCACTTCTCCGCAAGACGGACGGATCATACACCGTCTGGGACTACAGGTTGTACTGCCTGAAGATATGGAAAATGTCCGCTACTATGGCCGTGGCCCACATGAGAATTACTGGGACAGAAAACACTCTGCATCCTTCGGTCAGTATGCTACTACTGTAAAAGGCATGGAGGAAGAGCATTATGTCCGTGCCCAGAGTATGGGTAACCGTGATGATGTAAGATGGGTCAGCATTACAAACCAAAGTGGCCAGGGATTGAAGATATCATCCAAAGACAGACTGGGATTCACGGCTTTGCATTTTACCGATCAGGCTTTATGGGAAGCTATACATGACTTCAAGCTGGATGAGATCCGTAAACCGGAGACTTATCTCAGTCTGGATTGCATCCAACAGGGACTTGGTAATGCAAGCTGCGGGCCTCTGCCTCTGCCTGAATATATGATCCCTGCTAATCAGAATCTAAGCTATTCGTTCAGGATACAACCTGCAAAATAAATAGTTAAAGCTTTAAGAAATCCGTCTGTATTCTGAAAATACAGACGGATTTCTGCTTTTATTTGTTCCATTTCGGGGTTTCAATTCCAAGCAGGTGCTTTACAAAGAAGTCACGACGCTTACGTTCTCCATAGTTTTCTCCCAGTGTATGCCTAACTCCCGGCAGCATCACAAATTCAAATTCTTTATTCTGCTTTATCAGTTCATCTACCACCTGTAATGTGCTCGACGGATCTACATTATTATCCAGTTCGCCGAGTATCAACATCAGATTGCCTTGCAGCAATTTGGCATTCACCACATTCGAACATTCTTCGTACTCTTTGCCTACAGGATAGCCCATCCATTGTTCGTTCCACCATATTTTATCCATCCTGTTGTCATGGCAACCGCAGGCAGCTACGCCCACTTTATAAAATTCGGGATGGAACAGCAATGCACCCATTGCATTCTGTCCTCCTGCCGAAGCTCCGTAAATGCCGACACGCTCTATATCCATTTCGGGATATTTGGCTGCCACGGCTTTCATCCATGCGATGCGGTCGGGGAAACCTGCATCTTTCAGGTTTTTCCAGCACACATCGTGGAATGCTTTCGAACGGTTGGCTGTGCCCATACCGTCTATCATCACCGTTATAAAGCCCAGTTCGGACAGTTCGCTGCACCGTTGGCTGATGGCAAACGATTTTGGTACATGCGAATCGTGCGGCCCTGCATAGATATATTCGATGACGGGATATTTTTTTGTCGGGTCGAAGTCTGACGGGCGCACAATTACTCCCCAGATGTCTGTTTGCCCATCCCGACCTTTTGCCGAGAATACTTCCGGCATACGCCATCCTGCTTCTACAGCTTTTGATATATCTGGTTGTTGCTGAGGTTTCAGTATAACCTTTCCGTCTGTGGCAGACCGTACGACAAGGGTAGGAGGCAGATCGACGCGCGAATAACTGTCGACAAAGTAAGTATAATCGGAGGAGAAAGTAACGTTATGGTTGGCATTCTCCGGTGTAAGCGGCTGTATCCTGCCATTGTCTATGTTTAATGAATAATACTTTTCCAGATATGGGTCTTCTCCTTTATCCATGCCACATGCTTTGAATATCAGCGTCCGTTTCTTTTCATCCACATTGACAACGGATTTTACAACCCACTCGCCTTTTGTCAATTGTTTCTTCACCATTCCTGTAAATACATCATAGAGATAGATATGCCGCCAGCCGTCACGTTCGGATATCCATAGCAGTTCTTTCCCGTTTTCGAACCAATGTTGGTACAGTGCATTGTAATAAACGAAGGTCTTGCTTTTTTCATCTACAACGGGGCGCACTTTACCTGTCGAGATATCTCCTGCATAAATAACATACTGTTGATGTCCCCGCTTATTGAAATTGAATGTAAAGTAGCGACTCTCTTTATCCCATTTTATATTATCCAGACTGAATTGCGCTTCCACGTCAGGGACTTTATATTCAATGGCTTTTCCTTCATCTATAAGGAATGCTACAGGTCGCCTGATCGGAAGTGCATCACCGGGCTTCGGGTAATCATACTCTTCTGTTCTTGGCTGTAGCTGGTCTTTTGGAGAAGAAGAAATGAGTAATAATTTGCGTGTTTCGGCAGGACGGTACTTGCAGCAGGCAATCTTTTTCGAATCGGGCGACCAGTAGATATTGGACGAATAGTATTCAGAAACAGAGCCGTCAATACTTATCTTCTTATTTTCTTTTGTAGCCAAATCAGTCACCCAGAGATTGCCTTCCGAAATGTAAGCTTCTTTCTTTCCGTCAGGTGATTTAACCTTATCTTTCCTGTCTTCCTTAAAGATACCACCCCAATAATAATCATTACGGGGAGTTTGATCTTTATCTTTGATAAGTGTATAATCGGCCAGCAAACAGATATATCTCGTATCATCTACAGAGAAATAGATAGAATCCATATTCTTACTGTATTGTAATGTCCTGAACGGTAGCTTATACGGGTCTGTTTCCTTGTTGATGACCTTGGCCAGCGATGCAGCCAGCTTTTGCTGATCGAAGGCCGGACTTACCTCTTTTTTATCTGCATTTATCAGGAAAAATTCATTTCCTTTTGGTGTCCGGGTCAGATACCAGAAGCTATGTGATTCGTTTACAGGCTTAATATCTGACAAGCCGTAATAATATTTGTCAGTATATTTATCTCTGAACCTGTCAGCTTGTTTGTACAGGCTGTCGATAGTTTGCCCGTAGGCAAAAGAAGAAATAAGTAAAGTAAAAATAAGTAATTTTTTCATTGTATATTTATTTACATATATTAACGATATATAGTTAAAAAGTAACAAAAGTAACAGGAATATCGGTGAACAGTTAACAGTCATCAGTTAACAGTGCTGTGTCTTGTCATGCTGAGCAGAGCGAAGCATCCCGTTTATTAAAAACTCTGTGTTACTCTTTTTTTGCTCCGCCGACCGTTGGTTCTCCGTGGTAAAAAAGTGACAAAGGTAACACCTTTTGCATTCTGTGTAGAGCAACTCTACGATTTCAAAACTTGACAAACCTGACACTTTTTCCAAGTTTTTTTTACTGCCACTTTTTTTATACTTGTAGGGGCAGACCTGTGTGTCTGTCCGGTATTACGATTAACAGGTACCCACAAGGGGCACCCCTGCGAATTCCAAAAAGTAACAAACGTAATACATTTTTCCACTTTTTAAATTATTAAACATTGAATCTTTAAATCCTTCCCATTTCTTCAAAGAGCTATAAGCTAAAGGCTAATAGCTTTACCATATAGATAAACTTTTATCAAAAAACAGAAGGATATGCATACTAAAACTTTACAAATCATTTCTGCATATCCTCTATCCTAATCTACATGTGCTATTTCACTTCGAATTCATAAACACCTGCCGATTCTTGTACCGGCAACTGGAATAGCAGGCGTACGCTCTGGCTTGTTACAGGTTCGAAATCCATTGTATTCAATGCATTCTTTTCCGGTTTGGCCGGCGTTTTGGCTCTCACATCTACCCATTCTCCCTTATCGTTTTTGTATTGTACTCCCCACGACAGAGGAATGCGGCAACCGCCCCAAGGCCCGTCGTCGTACCAGAATACCGAGGCAGTAGAAAATGTTTCAGGTTTGTCGAAATCGTAAACAATCCATTCCTGTGAATTATTTTTCGGCCACAAGGTGAAGAACGGTACATGCCTGTCGTTAGAGTCCTTCGGCCAGTAACCGTCGTTAACGCTGCTCATTGATTTGTTAGGAGAAGAAGCGGATACTTTCGCATTCGTACAGAAAGTCGGAGGAGGCAATGGGCGTGTCGATTCCACAGTACGCGGTATCCATACAGCCATTTCTCCCGAACCACGGTTCGACCATGCGTAATACGGAATGGCGGTCAGGCGCTTGTCTTCTATAATTACATTATTGTCTTTATCCCGCGATGCGCTTTTGGCATTTGCTTCCAGTTGCATGATGCCGCTTAGTTTGTCGGATAGGAAAACTTCTGTAAATACGACATTATCTTCGAGCACGGCATTCAGTACACGGTCTTTGTTGTCGACCCATTCGAGGCAATATACGACAGGGCCGCGCTCGATAGCTACTTTTCCCCTGTCGTCTTCTACTTTTTCGTTTGCGATATCTTTATGAACGTCCATAGGGAACGATAAATCTATCTTATCTCCCTTTTTCCATTTTTGAGAAAGGGTTACGTAACCGTTACTTCCTATTGTGTAATCTACATCTTTTCCGTTCACTTTTATCTTAACAGCTTCCTTTTTCGGATTCAGGTAAGTGTAAAGGTCGCTTGGTACAGGTTTATTCAATGCCCATCCCGGTATTCTTACCAGTACATCGAATTTTTCTGATTTTGCAGGATCTACATTGATAGTTACATTACCATCCCACGGATAGCCGGTCTTTTGTGACAGGTTGATTTTATTCTTACCCAATTCTATTTCACCTTCGCTTTCTACAAACAAGCTCACATATATCTTATCATCCTTCTTTGCATATACATATCCCGGTATCGAGGGCATAAAGCGGCATACATTGCTCGGACAGCATGCACAGCCGAACCATTCGCTGCGTCCGTGCTGTCCCACCGATTCCAGCGGATTAGGATAGAAGAAGTGGTTGCCGTCGAGGTTGATACCCGAAATCAATCCATTGTATAAAGTACGTTCCAGCACATCATAATATTTCGAATCGCCGTGAAGCAGGAACAATCTGTGATTCCAGTACACATTGGCGATAGCGGCGCAGGTTTCGCAGTAGGCCGACATATTCGGCAGTTCGTAATTCTTGCCGAAAGCCTCGCCGTGTCCTGTTGCTCCGATGCCCCCCGTGATATACAGTTTCTTGGTAACTACATTGTCCCAAATCTTGTCTATGGCATGCAGGTAAGCCTCATTTCCTGTCAAAGCAGCCACATCGGCCATTCCCGAATACATATAGGCAGCACGTACGGCATGCCCTACGGCTTCGTCCTGTTCGATGACAGGTTTGTGTGTCTGGCTGTATTCGCCGCTGTGTCCGTAGCCTTTGAGATCGAGGAAATATTTGGCGAGGTCGAGATATTCTTTTTTACCCGTTACACGGTACATCTTTGCCAGTCCCATTTCTACGATCTGGTGTCCGGGTTCGTAAGCCAGTTTACCCGGCCCGAAATCTTTTACCAGCAGGTCGGCATTTTTGATAGCCACATCGAGCAGGGAGCGTTTTCCTGTCGCCTGATAATGAGCGACTGCCGCTTCGTAAAGATGTCCACAGTTATAAAGCTCGTGGCTGAGGTCGGGGTCTTTTTCCCAACGTTTTTCACCTACCCACTCATGCAGTTTTCCCGGTTCTCCGGCAGTACGTGCTGTATATAGATATCCGTCGGGTTCCTGAGCCTTTTGGATGTAATAGATCAATGTATCCATGCGGGCTTCCAGTTCTTTATTCGGGAACATCTGGATAGAGTAGGCCGCGCCTTCGATAATCTTGTAGATATCCGTATCGTCGAAAGTCAGTTGAGTAGCAAAATAACCCGGCATCAGTTTGCCCGCTTTCTTGAAATTATCTACCCGTCCTGTATTGTAGCAATGACCGAGGGCAATCGGTATTGTTACATCCTGATTGATGCGGATGCGTGGCGCCCAGAACTTGTCCGAGAATTTGACCGAAGTAAAGGCTACCGGCTGGATAGGGTAGTCCTTGTTGTCTCCTTTCTGCTGATGGGCATGATGATGCCCCGGATTGTTGCATCCCCGGGCTGCCAGCCAGTAGCAGGTAAGTAAAAGGATAACTAAGCTTAATTTTTTCATAATTATATCTGTTTGTTGTTTTCATCCTGAGTTAACGGTGTATCGAAGAATTTGAGCGAATGCAGGTATCCGGTAGAACGTGGCCTCTGTTTGACTCGGTTTACATAGTCACCTATGTTTGACTTCCTGTCCGTACAATGAGCTTAAAAGTAGCGTAAATTATATGGAAAATATGCTTTTCTTCATATTTGTTACTGATTTGTTCTGTTATCAGAGCATAAATCCAATTCTATTTCGGGAAAATATTGCAATAACAGATTATACATATCAGGGTCATATTCTTTTAGTTTTACTCTGGTATTGATAGAGTTATGCACCCCGTTTGGTTCGGCGGAATATTTGTTACAGTCGAAAAATGATTGTACCGTTTCGGCAAAATATTCCTCTTTGTTGCTGATGGCATAGGTATCTTTCCATAAGCCCTTTCCGATGGCTTTCAGGCGCAGAGCCTCCAGTTCGTTGTCGAAATCCGGGTTTATACCCAGAATACCAATCATGTGGATAATGTGAGCAAACTCATGTACAAGGATACTTTCTCCTTTATACCTGTCCCCCGGAAGGCAAATTACATTCTCTTCGCCGCAACTGGCACTGAAATCGTGTTCAGGAGCTCCACCGAAACCACGGGCACGTTTGTTCCAATAAGCAGTATTTTCGGGTGTATCGCATATTCTCTTGTATTCGGGAATGTCGCATACTTCCTCCTTTTCACCTATAATCATCACCTTGCACCCTTTGGCTATCATTGCTTTCTTTACATCTTCCCGTTTGGATAAGATTTGTGAAATCACTTTGCTTGCCCTGATTAATGCGCTGTCATTGACATTGGCGGACGATACCACGGGAATCCCTTCAGCATCCGTATATTTCTTATAGAATGGGTCGAGACCTAAAGTATCGGGTACAGCAGTTACCGTCACTTCATGCAGAGAAAGCTGCCCCTTTTTGTCGGAGCAGCTATAAATTGAGATTATAAATAGTATAGAAAAGAATGAATATAGTAATCTTATTTTCATCATCGCTTATTATTCTATGGGTTAACCTTCCATTCTATAACCCCGCCGGAATATCCCTTCCGGCCGGCATCTACTACCTGAGGCCCGTTTTCATCCGAAGCTTTTTCAGGTTCCGGCCTTTGCAGTTGTACAACCATCTTCAGTTCCGTTGTGGTTACCGGTTCGAATGTTACTTTATTATATTTATCCAGTTCGGTTCCATATGGAGATGTGTTTTTCACTTCTTTCCACGAATTGCCGTCTTTGTATAATAGTTTCCATGATTCGGGCGCTTTGTAGATTACATCATAGTGTTCGAATGCCAGCCAGTAAACTTCAGTGCTTGATATTTTTTCCGGCTTTTTGAATTTGTAGCCGATAGACTCTTCTGTTCCGGCTTTTAGCCACCAGTAATGATACGGAGTGTTGATATCTGCCGAGGATTTCGGTTCGAACTGGTCATTATAGCCCCATCCCCCTATTTGCCATGCCTGTGATGCAAGAGTAGGTTCGGGCTTTGGAATAGCGTATTGAGAAGTTTCGGGTGTCCATACTATAAGTTGTCCCTGCCCGCGATTGTTCCATGTACTGTAAGGGATAGCCTTGAACGTAAACGGTTTTTCTACCGTGCTGCCACTTACAGAATCTTTTTCTACCGAATAGGCATTTCCTTCGAGTACTATAACACCGTTCAGCAGGCTTTTTTCGAAATGCGGTTCTATTTTCGAATCGCGTGGAATCACCACATCAAAGAGATAATCTTTCTTCTGGTCTATACTCTCCAATGCATAAACGATAGGCCCACGCTCCATGGATAAGAGTCCTTCGTCGTATTTCACATCTTTATGTGCCTGTACTCTTCTTACCGGCATATCCATATGTATTGAGATTTTATCTCCGGTCTTCCATTCACGTTCAATAACGGCATATCCTCCCCTGATTCTCTTTTTTGCATCGTGTCCGTTTACCAGTATCTTAACATCAGCATTTGCTCCGTCTACATAGTGGTATAAGTCGGAAGGTACGGGCTTGTTTTTTGCCCAGCCGGGGATTCGGACTAACATGGAGAATTTTTCGGGTGAGGAGGGGTTAACTTCTATTTCAACATGGCCTTCCCACGGATATTTGGTTTTTTGTACCAATTCCACTTCATTATTGTCCAGCATTACTTGAGAATTACCTTCAACAAACAGATTTACGAAGATATCTTTTTTATTCACGGCATATGCATATCCCGGGACAGAAGCCATGAAGCGGGTTACATTTCCCGGACAGCATGCACAGCCGAACCATGGTGCACGCTCAAATCCTCCATCCGACGCCAGCGGATTTCCATAGAAGAATTTGTCACCACTCAGGGAAACTCCTGCTATAAGCCCGTTGTAGAGCGCTCTTTCCAGTACATCTATATATTTGGATTCACCCGTAGCGAGAAACATGCGCTGATTCCAGTACACATTGGCAATGGATGCACATGTTTCACAGTAGTTATTGAAATTGTTCAGCTCGTAGTCCGGGCCGAAGCCTTCGCCCTGTGCACGGGAACCAATACCTCCGATGATATACAGTTTCTTGCTTGCCATATTGTTCCATACACGGTCTACGGCATCGAACAGCTTGTGGTCGTGCTGCATAGATGCTACGTCCGTAACACCCGAATAAAGATATCCGGCACGTACGGCATGTCCCACAATCTCGTTTTGTTCGAGTATCGGCATGTGATCCTGACTGTATGGGCTGAGCCTGTGTCCGTCCGTACCGCGTCCTGTTTCGTCGACAAAGTAACGTGCCATATCCAGATACTTTTTATTATTGGTTACATTGTATAACTTTACTAGTGCCATTTCTACAATCGGATGACCGGATGGTACATGTTTCTGTCCCTCATTTGGACCGAACACCTGACATACAAGGTCGGCATTCTTGATGGCCACATCAAGTAATGTCCTTTTTTGGGTTGCCTGATAATGGGCAACAGCTGCTTCGTAAAGGTGGCCGCTGTTGTATAATTCATGGCTGTTGATTTTCTCCCAGCGGGAGTTGCCCCACCAGCCCGAAAGACGCGTGCACTTGTTGGTAACGCAGGTTGTAAGATAGCCGTCGGGCTCCTGGGCCGCTGCAATCAGAGTGATTACACTATCGAGGTATGCGTCCAGCTTGGGATCGTATTTTACCGCAAGGGAATAGGATGCCCCTTCGATAATTTTATAAGGGTCGGTGTCGTCGAAGGAGAAATCTCCTTTGTGTTCACCTTTTATCAAACCTGCTGCCAGAGCAAAGTTGTCGAACCTCCCGTTGATTTCGCATTGGTGGAAGGCAGACGGAATGGATACTGTTCTGTTGATCTCCATCCGTGGCAGCCAGAACTCATCTGTAAAGTGGACATCCGTGAACGGAACTTCTTTGATCTCGCCCAGCTGTATATTTGCCGGTTCTTCTTTAATACCTTTGCAGCCTGAAAACAGAAGGGCTGACAGGAGCAAAAGGAGGGTCATTTTTTTCATTTCAGATATATTTGCATGATTAAATATTATACAAGGTTATATTTGCCGTGCAATGGCTATTAAGCTTGACTGCACGGCGGATTTGTACAATTAAGGGGTGAATACGGGTACTTTTTCCGGGTCCGGGTTTTGTTCTATATTAGGATTGTTTGTCATTTCATACTTTGGTATTTGTAAGATAAGCTTGTTAGAATTGACTGGGATATCCGCTGAATAGTAATGTCCGCCATGCGCCTTGTCTTCATCTCTCTTGATAGCTTTCTGTAGCCGCTTGACATCCCAGAGGTCAATACCTTCCCCATACAATTCCTTTCTTCTTTCCAGGAGGATCGCATCCCGCAGGTTATCGGATGTAGTAGTTACCTTACCGCCCCGAAGGGTTTGGATATTGTTCAATATGGTCAATGCCTGTGAGTCGTTGAGATGTGCTCTGGCTTCGGCCTCAACAAGATACATTTCTGCTGCTCTCAGGTCGCACATATCAGATAATATAGGCTGTCCGCCCAGTCGCCTGTCATTGAATTTGTCGCTAATATACCAGTCGGGCTGGGCTGCGATTTTTCTGAATTGGTATCTGGCATCGGAGGGGGTAATAATGTTTTCTACAAAATTGGTTGTCGGATAAAACATTTTGGCATTCCATTGGGTCCCTGTTTCCCAATACCATACACAACCGATAGAGTTGTAATACCAGTTATCATCGTCAGTCTGTTTATATCCCAGTATCCATTCGTCATTTTTTTCGCAGAACCCGTTTTTGTACTGCGCATTACTCATCAACGGATATTTTGAAGTGATTTGCATTGCCGCATCTCTGGCCTCTGTCCACATATTCTTGGTCAGGTACATGTCTGCCAGCAAGAAGTAGGCAACATCTTTGTCATAGTAGGTCCAATCGGGGCGGTTAAAGTCCGCCAGAAGTGCTATAGCGTCTTTCAGGTCATTTTCGATCCGGGAATAAACTTCTTCTACACTTGCTCTTCCTTTCGGTACTGTAGCCGCGTCTGACGGTTCTATGTAAAGAGGTACACCCGGTTTGTTTTTCGCTATTATATAAGTGTGCTGATATAGGCGCACCAGATTATAATAGCATCGTGCTCTGATAATCAGAGCCTGCCCTTTTATCTGGTTTTCGAGGGTGGGAGCATTATGAGCGTTCGCTATCAGTAAATTAGTATTGTTTATAATCTCATAGTAGTTCTGGAAAAATCTGGAAGCAAAGTTTCCATCCGATAAGTATGATGATGGAAGGAAACGGTAAGCCCCGTTAATCTCGTTTCCGGCAGCCGGATAAGAGGCAATATCGATACTGCCTACACCGGTCGAATAAGATTTCATGCCAATGGGGCTGGATGCGTGAAGATCACCATTCCCATCTTTCATCTTCCTGTATGTTCCGGTTAATAACATTTCCAATCCAGTCTGGCTTGTAAGGACAATATCATCGCTGAGTTCTACTGACGGATTTGTGGTGAGAAAGTCGTCGCAACCCGAAAAGAGTACGGCTCCGGTTATCAGAGCTATTGGTAATATATATTTGATTTTCATAAGAATATCGATTTAAAGATTAGAATTGAAAATTGATACCAAAATTATAGGTTTTCCTTACAGGTAGTCCGGCATAGTCGCCCACGATTCCACCCAACCCTACATTTTCGGGATCTGTACCATGATTTTTAGCAGTCCCCGATGTAAGGAGGTTTTCTCCTATTACAAATATACGCAGACCATCTATACCCCATTTCGATATCAGAGTTTTTGGGAAGTTGTATCCGACAGTGATATTCCTTAACCGCAGGAAATCGTTATTGTAGAGATACTGAGTGCTGTATGCCGCATTGTAGGCTGTTCCGCCTTGTTCGGCATATACTTTAGGTACAGAAGTGATATCACCCGGTTTTTGCCATCTTTTTTCTGTAAATTCGGTACTGGCATTGGATCTGAAAGCACCGGACGATTCGGCATAATGAGCGTCATAGTATTTGGCTCCAAAACTGTAATAGATCATGAAGGAAAGGTCGAAATCCTTATATCTGAGTGAATTGGTAAGGCTTCCATATATTTTAGGTAGCGCGCTTCCGGCTTTTATATACTGTTCGGTAGGGACAACATCGGTGTGGTTCGCTGTAACCTCACGTCCGGTTATATTTCCATCGCCATCGAAAGAATATTTATACCATGTGTTCCGTCCGGTCTCGGGGTCCACTCCTGCCCATACGGGAGCATACAGATCGTACATAGAACCTCCTACTTTTCTTTTATACATGGCTGCATGGTCATAAATAATGTCTTCGCCTGTAGGGAGACTGGTAATCTTGTTTTTATATCCACTTGCGTTGAAGGCGATTGCCCAGTCCAAATCTTTTAGTTTTAATGCATGGTATTTCAGGTCGATTTCATATCCTGTATTTTCCATATCCCCGATATTAGCCAGGTAAGATGTTTTACCGATAGAATATGGCAGTGGTTTTTCCATCAACAGGTCTTTGGATTTTCTTTTGTATATTTCGGCTGTAACTTCAAGTTTATCGAACAAAGTGAATTCCAGTCCGAGATTGGTTTGAACATTGGTTTCCCATTTCACTTCTGGTGTAGCCAGTTTACTTACTGTCACCCCACTGTTTCCGAAATAATTGGAAGTGCCGTAAAGTCCCTGATAAGCATACAGGTTAACGTTGTCATTTCCTACTTCGCCATGACTGAATTTTAGCTTCAGGTTTGATAACCAGTCGGATGTAGATTGCAGAAAGCTTTCCTGTGAGATTCTCCACGACGCGCCTACCGACCAGAAATTTCCCCAACGATGATCCGGATGAAAACGAGACGATCCATCGGTCCTGTAACTTCCAGTGACATAGTATTTATTATCGTAGTCGTATTCAGCCCTTGACAAGACACTGACCAGCCTGTATTTATCTTTCCATGAATCTGCTACTGCTGCACCGGATGCCGACGACTGCTCCGTCATGTTTACCATGGCCAATCCCCTGCGGTTGGAATACCACTCACTGTCGACCCATTGGTACGATTCGGCACCTGCTAATGCATTAACGGTGTGTAATCCGAATTTCTTTTCGAAAGACAGGAAATTATTGAATGTTTGCGCAATATATCTTTTTCCGCTTCTATCAATAAGTCCGTCTCCTGGTTTTAAAGCAGTGCCCCTTTCCGGAGAACGGTTCCACGAATTAAACGTTTGCACATAGTCGTAGCCGTAGGATATGCGGTAAGACAGGAACGGTAGAACAGTTACATTTGCAGAAGTCTTGGCAAATACCTGGTCCGTTTTATTTTTGGTTTGTTCAACCAGATATCCGAATGCACTCCAACCTATCCACCAGTTGCGGCTTTGTTCGCCTACGTCGAGTATTCTGTTTTTAGTATATGGGCTCACAGCATAGTCGTTTGTGTTGTGATCCCAGATGTATGCCGAGTAAACCGTAGGGAAATTTCTGAAAGCTCTGAAAGGAGTGGATGTGTTATAGTTTGTGCTGGTAATATATGCCAATGAATTTTCCAGTGATAGCCAGTTCTTTACTTTTGATGATAACTGGAACCGGGTATTGAAACGCTTGTAATGTTCTCCTACATAAATACCTTTATCGTCAAGCATCGATGCAGTGGCAAAATATGTATTCTTATCTCCTAATCCACCGCTCAGGTCGATGCTGTAATCTTGTTTTATACGGTGTTTGAACGATTCGTCATATACGTCATAGTCATATAGGCGCTGTGCCTCAGGTTTTATTTTTCCATCCAATCCTACAGGATAATCCGTATTCCAGTCCGACAGGTATTTTCTTGTTGTTCCGTCTTTTAGTGTAGTATTCGATTCGAGCCAGTATATGCCTGTTACATTGTTGTATGCATATTGCCTTGCTTCGGCATCTGTGTATTTACGTCCGTTGATGGTCATATAGTCCATAGCATCGTTATATAGTCCTTCAAAGGTAAGTTCATATTGCCTTTGAGGGCTACTTTTTTTCGGAAAGGCAACAGCAAAATCACTCGTACCCCAATTAGCCCTTACATTTATTTTGGTTTTGCCTGTTTTCCCTTTTTTTGTTGTAATGAGGACTACTCCGTTCCCGGCACGGGAACCGTATAATGTTGTTGACGCAGCATCTTTCAGTACGGTTATGCTTTCTATCTCAGAAGGAGAAATGGTATTTAAATCTCCGGAATAAGGTATTCCGTCCACAACGTATAACGGATCGTTGCTTGCGGTCATGGAACCTAATCCACGGATCATTATAGATGCATTCGCCCCCGGCGCACCGGAACTGTTTATTACCTGTAATCCGGGGCTTAATCCTTGTAAACCCTGGGATAAATTTACCGGCTGAACTTTCTCAAAGACCTCGGAACCGATAACAGTGGCCGATCCTGTAAATGATGCTTTTTTAGCTGTACCGTAGGCCACGATCATCACTTCTTCCAGCATCGTTACGTCTTCTTCCAGAGTGATATTGATATTTTTCTGGCCGTTAAGTCCGATTTCCTGTTTTTGGTATCCAACAAAGGATATAACCAGTATGCAATTTGTATTTGTCACGTTTAAAGAGAATTTGCCGTCAGCATCTGTCGTTATTCCGTTAGTCGTGCCCTTTTCTATCACCGATACACCGATTAGGGCATCACCGCTTGTATCGAGCACAGTTCCGGTAACCGTCGTCTTCGATTGTTGTATTTCTTTACTGTTTCCGGCAATTGATACCTGAGGGCGGGTCAGTCCGCTCAGCATAACACATGCCAGTATCATGCAACAAGCTGTTCTGTGTTTGATTCTTAGGAGGTTTGTTTTCATCTTTAGATTTAATTAGTTTCAAATTAATAAATTACTAACCACTAGTTTAAATGTGTTTTTCTTCTGGTTTACTTCCTGAGTTTGAGGAATAGGCTTTCGTGAGGTTCCAATACTTTGCTCAATGGGCTATCAGTAGTGCCCATATCTTGCTGCGTCCATATATTTTTGATTTTTCGTGGTGCACGTTTCATGTATAATGAGCCATTTTCGAGGCTTTCATCATATACGGTGTCAAAATTCCAGTTGTAGTTGAGGTCTACCTTAAAATTGTTACGGTTGATAAATAAGAATGCTACATCGCCATCAGACAGGGCTTTTACAAGGATGTCGATCCCATTGAGTTCTACAAAGCGGAATGCAGGTTTACCCTGTTTATCCTGATTGATAGCAATTGCTTCCTTGTTCAGGAGAATTTCTTTGGTGAGGGAATCCATACTACGGATATCATTGCCTGCCATCAGGGGAGCAGACATCATACTCCAGATAGCGAAGTGCGAACGGTACTCATGCTCTGTTTGGCCTCCATTACCGATTTCGAGCATTTCCAGATCGTTCCAGTGTCCGGGTCCGGCATATTGATTAATTGTGAGGGCTTTGTCTAATATTTGCAGGACACCTACTCCTCCCCAGTTGAACTTGCAATCGTAACAGTCGCGTATATCGGCTGTAATACGCCATAGATGACCGATGCCTTTACCCCATTCCCAGGGTTTGTTTTCGCCCCATTCGCATATGCTGAATACGATAGGCCTGCCACAGGCCTTTAATGCGTCGCTCATTGTTTTGTAGGCGGCTTTTGCATCTTGTCCTTCATTGTAGCACCAGTCGTATTTAAGGTAGTCTACACCCCATCCGGCATACTGGTGTGCATCCTGAAACTGGTATCCGCGGCTGCCCGGTCTTCCCTGACAGGTTTTGCTTCCTGCACAGGAGTATATCCCGAATTTGAGTCCTAAACTATGGACATAGTCGGCAACCGGTTTCATTCCGTTCGGAAAATGATCTTTATCTACTATGATATTTCCTTTCTCATCGCGTCCTGTTTGCCAGCAATCGTCAATCACTACATATCCGTAGCCGGCGTCTTTCATTCCTGATGAAACAATGGCATCGGCCATCTCTCTAATAAGCTTTTCGCTGACGTTGCATCCGAATTTATTCCAGCTGTTCCATCCCATTGGTGGAGTTTGGGCAAGTTTGTCAAATTCTGAAATGACTGATTGGTCTTGTTTTCCGAATTCCTGTTGGGCAAAAGAGAAATTACAGATACCTATTAACAAAAAGGATGTGATAATGCTTTTCATAATATAATGACTTTTAGATTCCGGTAATTATAGAGGAATTAAAGCGGGTGATTCCTCTATTGCAAAAGACGTTAAAATATGTTGAACGCATATGCAACGAATCTCCAGAACAATGCAAGAATTATCCAAATTACTTTTTTAACTATGCTATGAAAATCAAGGTTAATTATTTATAGATGAATAATTTATATTTGTCTTTGTAGGATTGTGCTATCTTTTTGAAATTTTGTGTTATCGGAAAAAGTGCGATATTTACACTTAAAACCTTTATACTATATGAAAACACGGATATTAAAGACATTCCTGATGATAGTATATTTTTTTCTTTTTACTTTTCCACTCACAGGAATAGAACTGAATTTTAAATATTATTTTGTAGAAAACGGGCTGTCGTCGAATACGGTATATGCTATTGAGCAGGATTCGAGAGGTTATATATGGATAGGGACAGAGGATGGACTCAATCGTTTCGACGGATATAATTTTCATTCATACAGGAATATACCAAGAGACAGTACATCTATTGTGAATAACTACATATACAGCCTTTATGAAGATGTAACCAAAAAACTATGGGTAGGGACTGAAACGGGGATTTCTATTTATGACTATCAAAGCGACCGTTTCCGCCCTTTTACGAAAAGAACAAAGGAGAACATTCCGATTAATGATAAGATACAGAATATTTTATCCGATGAGAATGAAAATATATGGATAAGTTCATTTAAGCAGGGAGTATTTTTTTATAGCAGACACACGGATGTATTAAAATTTTATTCTTTTGATAAATATATAAAAAACAAACAGGAACCGATTTTTACGACCTGTATTTACAAAGACCGGGATAATACGATATGGGTATTAGCCAATAATACAATATATCAGTTATATAAATTAGACAAGAAGAAAGATGAGTTTGTTCCTGCATTTCCCGATACTGCACCTGAGCTTTTAAATAAACTTGGCTCATACAGCATGCTTGAAGATACTTTCGGGACATTGTGGCTCGGAACCTGGACTAATGGACTTTTCGAAATAGATAAGAAAACCGGAATTAAAGGTAATTATCTGAATACAGAGAATATAGATAAAATATTGCACATTCATTCTTTGACGGAATACGAACCGGGAAAGCTGTTGATAGGCTCGAATGATGGATTGACTTCTTTCAGTGTATCGCCTGTCATCGGCAATAAGAGAGAGTCCCATATCAAGGAACCGGTACTCTCGAACCGCTTTGTTTATCCTATATATAAGGACCGGGAAGGCGGGCTTTGGATAGGCACTTATTATGGTGGTATCAATTATGCATCTCCTAACAGAAATTATTTTACAAGTTACACGTATGACAGATATGAGAATTCGATTAGTGGTAATGTGGTGAGTACATTCTGCGAAGACGCGTCCGGCAACTTATGGATAGGGACGGATGACGGGGGACTGAATTTTTTCAATACCAGGACGGAGAACTTCATCGCTTATAAACCGGATAAAGGAAGAAACAGCCTTTCTTATCACAATGTACATTCCCTTTGTATATATAATGACGCCTTATGGATAGGAACATATTCGGGCGGGCTGAATGTAATGGATTTTAAAACAAAGAAGTTCAGGTGTTATTATAATAATCCGTCAGACTCTACTTCTCTGGATGCCAATAATATATATGCTTTATATAAGGATTCACGCAATAATCTCTGGATTGGGACTACAACAGGCGTAAACCTATATGACCGCAAAACGGATAGTTTTATTCGCATGAAAAAATTGAATACATTGATTATAGATATACTTGAGGTAGGGAATACGATCTGGGTTGCCACTATAGGAGACGGTATACATATCTATAATACGGATACAAAACAGTGGCATGCCTATAAATTCGACCCTGAGAATAAATCTTCTCTGATCAGTAACGATGTTATTTGCTTTTGCCTCGATGAGTCCGGTCAGCTATGGATAGGAACGAATAGTGGTTTATGCCGGTACGATGCACAAAAACAGTGCTTTATACAAATGTCAGTTAATTTTCAGAGCAATGCGATTTGCAGTATATTCAGCGATAATGGTTCCCTGTGGATAGCTACTACCCGCGGGCTGTTAAGTTTCGATCCTAAAACCAGTCAATACCGTATTTTTACAAAAGGTGACGGATTGTTGAGCGATCAGTTTACAGGGAAATCCGGGATAAAAACTTCTTCGGGAAGAATCTATTTGGGGACAGCGACCGGATTTAATGCCTTTTATTCTAAGCAGATTGTAATAAACCGTTCTATTCCGTTAATAGAGATTACGGATTTCCAGTTGTTTAATAAGTCAGTGAATATTTATAACTACATCTCATATGGCGCGGACAGCGTCCGGCAGATAACATTACCGTATAATAAGAATGGCTTTAGTTTCGAGTACACAGCTCTAAGTTATTTTGCCCCCGAAAAAAATGAATATGCTTTTATGCTCGAAGGTTTCGATAAGCACTGGAACTATGTAGGCAAAGTGCGTAAGGCAGCTTATACGAATATACCTCCGGGTGAATATTACTTCAAGGTTAAGGCATCAAACAATGATGGTATCTGGAATGATACGGGACTAAAGATTAAACTCGTGATTACTCCCCCATTCTGGTGGAATAAATGGTCTGTCAGCTTCTATATATTATTGGCTATGGCAGCATCGATAGCTTTCCTCACTTATGTGAGGAACAGGGATGAAAAGAGAAACAGGGAAAGGATAGAGAAAATAAAAAATGAACAGGAAAAAGAGGCTTATAACTCTAAAATTAACTTCTTTACTTCTATTGCCCATGAAATACGCACTCCTGTGAGCCTTATAATAGGGCCATTGGAGCAAATTATAGAAACTTCGGATACATTGCCCGAAAATATAAAGGGCGATCTGAATATTATAGACCGTAACAGCCAGAGGCTTCTTACTTTGGTAAACCAATTGCTGGACTTCAGGAAGATAGAAAGAGAAACGATACAGATAACTTTGTCGGACCAGAATATATATGAATTTTTATTGAGTATGTATGACCGCTTCAAATCTTATGTGGAACATAAGCATATTAAATTCGTATATACATACGATAATAAAGACTTTCGTACTGCGATAGATGTAGAGAATCTGACAAAGGTGGTTAGTAATCTGCTGAACAACGCATCTAAATATACGAAGGATTATATTGAACTTATGCTTTGCTCTGACCTTGGAAACAATAAATATATGATATCTGTAAAAGACAATGGAGAAGGTATATCTGAAAATGAACAGGAGAATATTTTTAAGCCATTTTATCAGATATCCGGTAACCATAAGGCTGGTACGGGCTTGGGGCTCTATCTGGTAAAAACGATTGTGGATGCCAGCAATGGGAGTATTGATATTGAAAGTGAACCCGGTAAAGGGCTTTCGGTATCTGTCACACTCCCGGTAAACACTGTAAACATGGAACAAACGATTGATAAGGAAAGAGAGCCGCATGAAGAGGTATTGAAAAATGACTTAAATGCCTATCAACCAGATATTAATTTAAAGGAGCCTCTGTCGGAAGAAGATAGGCTGACTATCCTGATTGTAGAAGATAACCCGGATATGCGGGAGTTTATCAAAAAGAATATGGCTACAACATATAATGTGCTTTTGGCAAAAGACGGCTTAGAGGGTATAAAATTGCTGGAAAGAGAGGAAACCGACCTGATTATAAGCGACATTATGATGCCCAATATGGATGGAATAGAATTCTGTAATAAGGTAAAGAGCAGTTTACTCTGGAATCATATTCCTTTGATAATGCTGACAGCTAAAACCAATATTGCATCGAAGATCGAGGCTCTGGAAACAGGAGCCGACGCGTATGTAGAGAAACCGTTTTCGATCTCATTCCTTTCAGCACAGATAAAAAATCTACTCGAATCGAGACGAAACCTGTTGAAGAAATTTACGGAGACACCATTTGCTTCTTTAAGAAGCATTGCAGGGAACAGAGGGGACGAAGAGTTCCTTACAAAGGTAAATGATGTTATAGAAAGGAATATTGCAAATGTAGACTTCACAATCGAACAGTTAGCCGAAGAGCTTCATATCAGTAGTTCCGGCTTATTTGCCAAGATAAAGAACCTGTCGGGTATCACCCCGAATAAACTGCTGCTGATGGTGAGGCTGAAAAGAGCGACGGAATTATTGAATGAAAATAAGTACCGCGTAAACGAGGTCTGCTATATGGTCGGATTTAATAATCCGTCGTATTTTGCCAAATGTTTCCAAAAACAGTATGGAGTATTACCATCCGATTTTCTGGAGAGGCGGGATAAATCCTGACATTATTCTTTCGTTTTGGATAGCCTGTATTCTTTCGGCGACAAGTCATATTGCTTCGAGAATTCCCTGTAGAAGTATGACTTATTGGTAAATCCGGATTTGAACATGATCTCGGATACGGTCAGTTTCGTTGTTACCAATAACTGTGATGCGTAATTGAGCCGGATTGTTCTTACAAATTCGCTGGGGGTCTTATCTGCCATGTCCTTTAATTTCCGGTACAATGTTGCTTTACTCAACCCAAGAGCGTCGGCTATTGCATTCGGGTTTAATGATTCGTCGTCCATATTCTTCTCAATGAATGACACTATCTCCTGCAACAACTGTTCATCATCCTGATGAATTGTTATACCGTCTTTTACAGTAATAGATGAAAGGCTTGAATTGAAAAAGTCTTTCAGCACGGAACGTTTATTGATCAGGTTTTGTACGGTAGTCAATACATGGCGCGGATGGAAAGGCTTGGTAATATACAGATCCGCTCCATGTTGATAGGCGTTGATATGGTCTTCCACAGAGCTTTTCGCCGATACATTTATAATTGGGATATGCGCTGTCTTCGGATCGGATTTGAGTTTATCAATAAGTCCTATTCCATCCATATTCGGCATCAGCACATCACTTAATATTATGTCGGGCATATTCTGTCCGATCATAGACAAAGCCTCTTCCCCGTCTCTCGCCTCACTGACATTATAGTAAGGGCTTAATATGTCTTTGAGCAGTTCCCGTATATTCTTTTCGTCTTCGACAATCAAGATAGAAATGTCTTTCTTATCATACATTTGCGGACTTATAGTTATCCGGTCATCATCTTGGCTGTCTATGGAAGAAATAAGCTGATTGGATTTCATCGGAGGAATATCTATTTCGAACATGACGTATTCTCCCAGTCTGCTGGATACCCTGATCTCCCCGCCGAGCATTTCAGTCAGGCTTTTAGTCAGTCCTAGTCCGATGCCTGTACTTGTCGAATTCTGTAACTTGGATGTTTCCAGGATTTTAAAGCGGTTAAACACTTCGGCCATCTGCCTGTCCGTTAGTCCCTTCCCTGAATTCCTGATACTTATATGCAGATTATTGTTTTGTGTAACGCTGATATGTATGAAGCCATTCGCCGGGGTATATTTGAAAGCATTAGAAATAAGATTGAATATAATTTTTTCCAATGAATTACGGTCGGTAATAATAGCAGATATACTACCCGTTTCCACCCTGAATTCTATTTTGTTTTCCTGCGCTATCTCCGTATAGTTATCCGTGATATATTCTATTAAAAGTTTTATATCAATACTTTCCGGGTGCAGAGGTGCGTGTCCCGATTCTACTTTCCGGAACTCCATCAGTTCGTTGATCAGCTTTTGCATCCTGTCGGCATTGTTCTTTATTATCTGTATATACCGTTTTGTGTACCCGTCGAGATCCGCTTTTTCGAGCAAATGCTGCGCAGGTCCGTATATAAGGGTGAGCGGAGTAAAGAATTCGTGAGCGACATTCGTGAAGAAATTAAGTTTCGACTCGTGCATTTTTTGCTGGTTCTGCTTTTCGATATGTTCGAGCAGTAATTGCCTGTTGAGCCTTATCCTGTTTCTTATTACGGAATATGCTATATACACGATGATAAGGGCCAGAATAGTATATATAATAAAAGCAACTGTACTCAGCCACCACGGATATGCCACATCTATACTTAAAGTATATATATTATCACCCCATACCCTGTCGCCGTTTGTCACTTTTACTTCCAACCGGTATTTTCCGGGAGGCAATTTTGTGAATACAATGTTAGGGTTGTTGCCGTTGTTTATCCATTCATCGGAAAAGTTGAGCAAACGATAGTCATATTCACAATTTTCGTTGTTGATGAAATCATGCGCAATGAATGAAAATGTTACATATGCTTCGTCATATGCCAGTTTTAATGTATTATCATTTATGCGTTCATTTATATTTTGCGCCGTGTTGAATATTCTAAGATTACTCAACCCAATAGATGGGTTAAAGTCTCTCAGATGTATTTTTTCCGGGTTGAAATGGTTGAATCCGTTCACCCCTCCGAAATAGAGAATCTTATCTTCATCCTTATAATAGGCTCCGTCAGAGAATTCATCGTTCTGAAGCCCGTCCTTCGATGAATAGTTTGTAACACTATTGTCAGAAAGATTAATGTGGGAAATTCCCTGATTGGTACTGATCCATATACCTCCTGTTTCATCCTCAAGGATACCGTGTATTGTATTGTTGGCCAGTCCTTCCCTTTCTGTATATTCCCGTATTCCTGATGGATTATTATTCAATTTGAGGCGATTAAGTCCATAGCTTGTGCCAATCCACAGGCTTTCTGTATCCCTTGTCAGGGAAAGAACGTCGTTGTTTGTCAGGGAGAGATTATTGTCTATATCTTCTATCCGTTCAAATGATTTATCTTCTATATTAAACCGGCTTATGCCTCCTCCACGCGTGCCCAGCCATAACTGGTTTTTATCCACTCCCGAAGTTATTGAGTATATGACATTGTTATTAAGGGAATTATGTTTGTCGGCAGATGTGTATTGTTCTATGCCCTGCACTTCATATTGGTTTGCTCTTTTTGTCAATGCTATTTTTATCAGCCCGTAGCCGGATGTCCCTAGCCATAACAACGAGTCATTATTTGTAAAATGGATGCTGTAAACTGCTCTAAAGACAGGATGCTTCGCCGGAATACTTAATCTGTACAATTGCTTATCTTTCGATAATATGTTGATACCTTCACCTTCAGTACCGATGAATATGTCTCCCGATTGGTTCTTTTTTATTGTATATACAGAATTTGATATTAATCCCGAATTGATATTTAAGAAGTCGGATAATTTCCCTGTTTCCTTTTCTAATATCTTGATCCCGTCTCCCTTCGTTCCCACTAATATTTCATTCCGGTTATACTGACAAAAGCTTCTTACCGGATGGTTCGTATAAACTGTTTTGAACGGAGAGTCATACTCATATACCTTAAGTATGCCTTGCCCGTCTGTTCCTATCCAAAGTATATCCTGACTGCCTGAAAAAAGCGAGAATATAGATATTCTGGGAGAAATACTTTGTATTGGCTGATATACTTTCGTATCCAGATTATAGGTTTCACAGCCTCCTTCGTAATAACTTATCAATAAGTTATCCTTATAATACACAACCTGGGAGATAGTCTTGTCCTTGTCAAAGTCAATGGTACTCGGATAAAGGTTCTTGTCATCTATTATTTTCAGATATCCCGGATAGTTCAGTACCAGCATATTATTATGTAGCATAAATATATTGGATACAGGCTTTTCCTGCTCTAAATATCTGGGCTGGGATAATTTAATCTCTTTATCCTGATATAGTAATTTAGACTGTTGCAATTTTCCGTTTTCATATAAGAAATATATATTATCGTTTCCATCAATCGCAAAGGTCTTGACAGTACCGTCAATCAGGGAATGGTTGACAGGGATAAACATCTGCTGTACGGCATCGAAACGGAATAATCCTTGCTGCTTTACATAACATATAATATCTTTCCGGGAAGTAATTCCAATGAGAAAAGACCTCTCTTGCTTCGGTATCTGATGTTCTGTCCCTAGAAAATAATTCGTAAATCCCTGAGACTGTTTATCCCATCTGTTCACACCGTAATCCGTCGCTATCCAGAGATAGTTTGGGTCTGATTCCAGAATTTGCCGGATTACATTATTGCTTATCGAGGATTTGTTATTCCGGTTGTAACGATAGGTTTTAAAATCTCTTCCGTTATACGAATTGAGGCCGTCCCATGTGCCTATCCATATTGTTTGTTCCGAATCCTCGAAAATACAGTTTACAGAATTATTGGACAGCCCGTCGGTATTCGACAGTTGTTTAACTGTATTCTGGGAATAAGCAATCGTGGGTATTATAAAGAAACAGAATATAATACCGGAGATAATGGAATATGTGGTTTTGAATAAATTCATATTACAAAGATATCAGCATATCGAATCGCAAATTTAAACGAAATATGTTGTATAGCATGTGTATACCCTTTTGAGAATATAGTATACCTCTTTCCAGATGCGGGGTTATAGATTTGTTGCGAATTCGGAATTGTAATGATACTAATTTTTAATCATGAAAAATATGGATATAGCAAAAAGATTTTCTCAAAACCCATTATTAAAACCTTCAGACCTGAAACCGGGAATCGAAGGTATGGAAATAACCTGCCTCCTGAATCCGGGTGTTTTCAGATTTGATGGAAAAATCTGGCTGCTGCTACGTGTGGCCGAGCGTCCTACCCAAAAAGAAGGAATCATCAGTTTCCCTGTATATAACAAAGCTGGTAAAATAGAAGTTCTGTCTTTTGACGCTAAAGATCCTAAACTGGATGCATCCGACCCGCGCGTGATAGGATACGAAGGTAAGAATTACCTGACAACAATGTCATATCTTAGACTGGTTTCCAGCGAAGACGGGATTTACTTCAAAGAGGAAAGCGAATATCCTCCCGTTTTTGGGGACGGAGAGCTGGAATCGTTTGGCATCGAGGATTGCAGGGTGGCTACGACAAAAGACGGTTTTTTCTTAACTTTTACCGAAGTGTCGCCTGTAGCAGTAGGAGTAGGGCTTATACATACCCGGAACTGGAAGGACTATACACGTCATGGCATGATATTCCCTCCGCATAATAAAGATTGTGCGTTGTTCGAAGAAACGATAAATGGAAAATATTTTGCATTGCATCGCCCCAGCAGTCCCGAATTGGGAGGAAACTATATCTGGGTAGCCGAATCGCCGGACTGTCTCCATTGGGGTAACCACAAATGTATTGCGACCACACGTGACGGCATGTGGGATTGTGCCCGTGTAGGAGCAGGAGCAGCGCCTATCAGAACGGAGGCAGGATGGCTGGAGATATATCACGGCGCTGATTTCAATCACCGTTATTGCCTTGGTGCTCTCTTGCTGGACCTGAATGATCCGTCTAAAGTTCTGGCACGTAGTATAGAGCCTATTATGGAGCCAATCGCAGCATACGAGCAAACCGGATTTTTCGGTAATGTGGTATTTACAAACGGACATCTGGTAGACGGCGATACGATAAAAATGTATTATGGCGCGAGTGATGAAGTTATTTGCGGAGCTGAGTTTTCGATAGCAGAAATCCTTAATACATTAAAATAAGTAACCGGTTAAAAATCTGAAATGAATAAACTGAAAAAAGAATATATGTTCTTTAAACAGCAAGAGCCGAATATGCGCACCTTGCTGATGACTAATATGCTCTATGCATTGGTTCTCCCTGTAGTGGAAATATTTGTGGGGGCCTATGTTATGCGCAATACCAGCGACCCCATATCGGTCGCGTTCTACCAACTGTTCATGTATATAGGGATAGTGGCAACCTCATTCCTGAACGGATACTTGCTTCGCTTTGTTAATGTTAAGACATTGTATGCGGGGGGGATTCTGGTAAGCGGGTTATCAATGTTTGCAATGATGTCTGTCAAATCGCTTGGTTTTGTAGAACTGGGGATAGCAGGATTTGCAATGGGTGCCGCGTCAGGTTTTTTCTGGACAAACAGGTATCTGCTGACTCTGAATAATACAACGGACAACAATCGTAATTATTTCTTCGGACTGGAATCATTCTTCTTCTCCATCGCTTCCATTAGCGTTCCTCTGGTGATAGGAGCTTTCCTGAGTCAGATAGACGGTAAAGAATTGTTTGGCATGGTGGTGAATATAAATCTGGCTTACCAACTGGTAACCATTGGTGTTATCATATTGACGGTTATCGCGTGTATTGTACTGTGGAAAGGAAAATTTACCAATCCCGTACAGAAAGATTTTATATACTTCCGCTTTTGCCTTCTCTGGCGCAAGATGTTAGTCCTGTCGTCTCTGAAAGGCATGGTTCAGGGCTTTCTGGTTACAGCTCCGGCAATTCTGGTACTTAAACTTGTAGGTGACGAGGGGGCACTAGGCCTTATACAGGGAATTAGTGGAGCATTAACGGCAATTCTTGTCTATGTTCTGGGACGTATAGCTCAACCTAAAGACAGACTGAAAATATTTGTGGCAGGGTTAATTATATTCTTTGCAGGAACCTTATTCAATGGGATTTTGTTTACAGCTACAGGTGTGATTGTTTTTGTATTGTGTAAAGTGATTTTCCAGCCATTATTCGATTTGGCTTACTTTCCTATTATGATGCAGACAATAGATGCCGTTGTGAAGATAGAGAGACGCAACGAGTATACTTATATCCTTAGTCACGAATTTGGCTTATTTATCGGACGGGCGGCCGGATTGATCCTGTTTATTATACTGGCCTTCGGAGTTTCGGAAGATTTCGCTCTGAAATACGCCCTTATTCTGGTGGGAGCTATCCAGTTGATAGCTTATCCTTTAGCAAAGAACATTATTAAACAAACGAATACTATAAATGAAAATGAGCAAAGTTAAAATACTTTTAATTTGTCTGGTACTCTTACTATCTATGGCTTGTTCCGAAAAGAACATTTCATACGGGAGCAAGGTAGAGCAGGTCTCGATTGCACGGGTCGATTCTATGCCCGATATGCCCGGCTCTTATAAAATGTTGGATTGGGAAGCGAAGGCCAAGGCTTTTGACAGCTTCGTTTTCGACTGGAACAATAAGAGTGAGGCAGGCTCGATGATATGGCTCGATGATAACCGCAGGAACATAGATCAACCTACATTCGGATTATACACAGCCGTAAAAGATGTCCGTCAGGGTAAAAATGCCAATAACGGGGAATTCCATGAGAGTCTGAACTCATTGGCTGCGCTTTTAGGAGCGGGGCTGGTAGGGATAGATAAAACGAATCAGGATGGATATAACTATGTAAAAATGGTTCAGAACTATTTCAACAAAGATAACGGGTGGAATATAGTGATGAATAATACAACGCCCGAAGTAGGCATGCTTGGCGGCGGATATGGACGTGACTGGTGGTACGATGTGTTTCCGAATGCGCTGTACTATGCAGTTTGCGATGTATTCCCAGATGTAGACGGAGCCGAGCAGATACAACGCTCTATTGCTGAGCAGTTTGTTAAAGCAGACTCTGTTTTGGCCGGGAACTACGATTATTCATACTTCGACTATGCACGGATGCGCGGAATGGTGAATCATATACCATTGCAACAGGATGCAGCGGGCGGACATGCTTATGTATTGCTTTGTGCCTATAATAAGTTTGGTGATCCCCGTTATCTGGCCCATGCCAAGAGCGCGACAGAAGCATTACTCTCTCAGAAAGAAAGCCGTTTCTATGAAATACTGTTGCCATTGGGAGTATATGCTGCTGCATATTTGAATGCGGCAGAGGGTACAAATTACGATGTACAAAAGTTACTCGATTGGACTTTCGACGGCTGTAAGAACCCCGAAGGACGTAATGGCTGGGGCATTATTGTGGGCAAATGGGGCGATTATGAAGTTAATGGACTCCAGGGCAGTATTATCGACGGTGGAGGCTATGCCTTCCTGATGAATAGTATAAAACCGGCGTGGCCTTTCGTATCTATGGTAAAGTATGAACCGCAATATGCTAAGGCGGTCGGCAAATGGATGCTCAACAATGCAAACGCGTGCCGTCTGTTCTTCCCGATGGAAATTGATGATGAACATCAGTGGGACCCTGAAATGAAGAGTATTACGAACGATAACATTTCTTACGAGGGACTGCGCCGTGTAGACGATTACGGCAAGGTTTCACTCAAAGGAAAGACTCCGGTGGCTTTGGGCGATGGTCCAAAATGGGCGAAAGGGAATCCTCCGGCAAGTATGTTCAGCGTATATAGTTCCTCGCCGATGGGTATTTTCGGAGCTATAATAAAGGAGACAAATGTCGAGGGTATCCTTCAATTGAATTGTAATGCGACGGATTTCTACGCTGAGCGTCACTATCCTGTTTATTTGTATTACAATCCTCATAAAGAAAGTAAATCGGTAAAATATCCGGCAAAGGGTATTGTAGACCTCTTCGATATTATAAGTAAAGAATATGTCGCCAAAAATGTATCGTCTGACGGCACATTCGAAATGCCTGCCGGTGATGCGCGTATTATAGTGGAACTTCCTGCCGGAACAAGACTGACTACAGATAATAATAAAGTAGTTGCAGACGGCAAATACACTATTGCATACAAATAATAAATCTCACAAACCAATAATAAATAAAACCATGTTAAAACGTTTATTTTTCACTTGTTTTTTACTTTTTGCCTTTGCGAATATATTTGCGCAGGAAGTAAAAACAATCTCCGGTGTGGTGACAGATTCATCTACAGGAGAGGCGTTAATCGGTGTTACAGTGGTAGAAACAGGTACTCCTAATGGCACTGTAACCGATATTGACGGCAAATTCACCCTGAATATCAAGGGGGATAAAATCACGGTTTCCTATGTCGGGTTCAACGCTCAGGAAATTACAGTATCCAAATCTACTGAAATGAATGTAAGGCTTGTGCCTAATACAGAACTGGATGAGGTAGTCGTAGTAGGCTATACCTCAATGAAGAAAAGGGAAGTATTGGGTGCCGTAACTAAGGTAAATTCGAAGGAACTTACGCAGGTTCCGGCTCCGGGGGTGTCTGAAGCCCTTCAGGGACGTGTTGCCGGGGTACAGGTCACTTCCGCGACGGGTGCTCCGGGGGCGGGTGTCACTGTGCGTGTCCGTGGAACAGGTTCTATAAACTCTTCTAACGATCCGCTCTACATTATAGACGGTATTCCTTCCGAAAACGGGCTGAACTCTATTGTTCCTTCCGATATTGAAAATATTTCGGTACTAAAAGATGCATCTTCTGCGGCCATATACGGTTCCCGCGCAAATAATGGGGTTGTGTTGGTAACTACTAAAAAAGGGCAGAATGGTAAGGTGAAAGTTGCTTATAATGGCCAGTTCGGAGTGCAGACTCACGGAAGCCTTCCGAAAATGGTAAATACAAATGAATATATAGATATTTATAATGTAGCTGCTAAAAATGACGGAAGAACTTTGATCGAGGGTGCTCTGGTTAAGGATTTTGCAAACATCAATCACTTGGATGAGATTTTCAGGACCGCGTTGCTGAATGTGCATGAATTATCAGTAAGCGGAGGTAAAGATAAATTCGACTATCTGGCATCGTTTTCTTATTACAATCAGGAGGGTATTATCAAGAATAGCGATTATGAAAAATTCTCAGGACGCGTAAATCTCAATTATAAAGCTGCAAACTGGCTGAAGCTGGGGCTGAATGTGAACGGAGGAAAGGCTAAGACTCATGTTGTGCCAAGTTCAGGAGATGGTTACGGTAGCAATGAAGGCGGTAGCGTTGTACGGTATGCGTATATGCGTAATCCGGCAATTCCGACCTATGATGCAAACGGAAATTATGTGGATTTACCGAGCGAATATTTCGGACAGGCCGAATACAACAGCTTTTTCGGCGACGGTTATAATCCGGTAGGACTGGCGAATATGACCGACAGGGTACGGGACGAAGATACTTTTCTGGGTAAGTTCAATGTAGAGGCCAAACTGCCATATAATATCGTATGGAATACCAATTTCGGGATCGACTATAGGAAAAGTGATTATAATATCAATAATAAAACATGGGGGACAAATAACAGGATAAATAATCCAAGTTCCCTATTAGGTCAGAATAATGAAAGCCTGGGATGGACGCTAAACTCTGTCTTCAATACAGTTCAGACTTTCAACGATGTGCATACATTGAATGCAATGGCTGGTGCGGAGGCTATCCGCTATAACGGTACGGATAAGAATACATCTTCATCTGTGAATGGTGATACCTTTTACTCAAGTGACTGGGCGTATTCTTTGCTTTCGTTCTTTGGTAAGGTCGATTATAATTATAACTATAAATACTATTTGTCGGCTTTGGTGCGTCAGGATGGGTCTTCACGCTTTACAGAAGGAAACAGATGGGGTACATTTTACTCAGTCTCTGCGGGATGGGATATACATGAGGAGGATTTCATGAAATCTATTAAAGCCATCAATCTGCTGAAACTACGTGCCGGATGGGGTGCTGTAGGTAATCAGAATATAGCTTTATATGCATATACCGACAAATATACACCATATGCAAACTACCCTTTCGGGGGAAATCCGTCAGTCGGATATATACAAAGCCAATTGGGTAACGATAAACTGAAATGGGAGACCAGCAACCAGTTTAACCTGGGATTGGATATGGCCTTCGCGAAAGGAGAATATGGCTTCAGCGTGGATTATTATAATAAAAAATCGAGTGACATGCTCGTGCGTGCCCCATTGCCTCCGTCTATCGGTAATGCTTCCCCTTATTGGGTGAACGCCGGAAAAGTATTGAATGAAGGTGTTGATGTGGAGTTGTATGTCCGCAAGCAATACAAGGATATGGGCTTTTCCGCTTCATTGAACTGGGGATACCTGCACAATGAAGTCTTGGAACTGGATGCGCCTATCCAGGCAGGACGTGTGGATAACGGTGTCTTTGCAAAATATATAGAGAAGGGATATTCTGTCGGTTCATTTTATCTTTATCAGATGGATGGAATATTCCAGAATGAAGAAGAAATCGTGAAATCGGCTTATCAGGGAGCAAATGTAAAACCGGGGGATGTCAAGTATAAAGACCTGAATAACGATGGTGTAATTGACGAAAAAGACAGAGGGCACGTGGGCTCTTCTATCCCAAAACAGACGCTAGGACTGAATCTTCAGGGTAATTATAAGAACTGGGATTTGTCAATATTCTTTCAGGGCGCCTTCGGTCACGATATATATCACCAGATGGCTAATGAAACAGAAGGATTCTTCAGAGGTTTCTCCGTATCGAAAGATATGTATGATAATTACTGGAGGGGAGAAGGAACCTCTAATGAATATTCGAGACCGTCATGGAGCGCTAAATCGAATAATGTGATAGCATCTACACGTTTTCTGGAAGACGCGTCATACCTGAGACTGAAGAATATTCAGCTGGGATATACTTTCCCTATCAAATCGAAATACATCAGCAGTCTGAGGGCATTCGGTAGTGCTACCAACCTGCTCACCTTTACCGGATACAAGGGGCTCGACCCAGAAATGACGGTAAGTTCCAATTCGGCAGGAGAAGGTGATATGGCTAATGGTATAGACTGGGGTACTTATCCTGTTTCTAAATCCTTTACATTCGGAGTAAACATAACCTTTTAAAAATTACCTGAGATGAAAAAAATAATAACAATACTAACTATATTAGGAATATTCTCCTTCAGTTCGTGTAACGATTTTCTGGATGAAGAACTGGACGGTGAATATACATCCGACAATATATACAATACCGAAGAGGAGGCGAATCTGGCTCTGACAGGTGTATATAACAGCTTGAGCTTTACCACTTCTTCAAATATGATTTGGGTTTTCGGAGATGTCGCATCCGATGATGCAGTGAAAGGCGGAAGCGCATCCGATCAGGCCGAGATAGGTATGATTGACGAGTTTAATATCAAATCGGACAACGGGATTCTGCTTTCATACTGGAAGTTCGCCTATGAAGGGATTAACCGCGCTAACAATGTGATCCATGCTGACTATGGTACTGCTATTGATGATGGGGTTAAGCAGCAGATGATTGCGCAGGCTAAATTTATCAGGGCATATTATTATTTCAACCTGGTGAATATCTGGGGTAAAGTGCCTCTGAGAGTGGAACCTGTGACTCCTTCAAACGTAAATATGGGACTGAGTGAGGTTTCCCAGATATATGTCAGAATAGAACAAGACCTGAATGATGCCGCGGGAGTATTACCTCCGTCTTATACGCAAACAGCAGACAAAGGGAGGATCACCAAAGGCGCTGCTTACGGTTTGCTGGCTAAAGCCCAGTTATATCAGAAGAAATGGGACGATTGTATAACAACCATTACGACCAAGTTGGAACCGCTGGGCCTTTATGGGCTTGAAACTAATTATGAAGACCTGTTCAAATTAGGAGCGGAGGACAGTAAAGAGGCGGTATTTGCAATTCTGCATGAAAGCAATCAAAACCCCGGATTGGGTAATTCTCTGAACCAGTGGTTTGCACCACTTGTGGAAGGAGGATATTACTTCAATGCGCCGACAAATAATTATGTTCTGAGTTTCAGTGAACAAACAACTACAGGACAGACCGATCCCCGCCTCGATGCATCAATCGGCCGTTCAGGTAAAGAGTGGCTGAACGACGATGTATTTGACCTGACATGGAGTATTACCGGTTATCTGGTGAAAAAGCACAATCAACCATTGGCAGAAGTACCGGCCGGAACAAAGGGTGATGGCGGACTTCCATATATTTACCTGCGTTATGCCGATATTTTGCTGATGAAAGCAGAGGCATATACGGAAACAAACGACCTGGATAAGGCTGCTGCAGCTCTTAAACTGGTAAGGGACAGAGCCGGACTTGCATATGCTAAGCCAGTGAATCAGGAGCAGATGCGGTCGGTAATCTATCTGGAGCGTCGTCGTGAACTAGGATTCGAGTTCCATCGGTTCTTCGACCTGATGCGTTGGGGAAAAGATGCGGCAACTCAGGCCTTAGGCTCTGATTTCAAATGGCAGGAGCCTCGTTATTATTTCCCGATACCGCAGAATGAATTGGATTCAAACAATGGTATTTAATCAACTAAAAACATTGACTATGAAAGAGAATAAGATATTTAGTATATTATTAATATTTGCCCTGATCCTTTCTTCTGCACTATTTATCGGTTGTAGTGACAGTGATAAGGAGGAATTTGTGGCAGGAGATACTACTAATTTAAAGAAAGAATTGAAAGAATGCTATGACTCTATTTCTGTAGCTACACCCGATAAGTTTACTACTGAGACAATTAATGACTTCAAAAGTAAGGTAGATATTGTTAATAATATTGTTGAGCAAGGAAATGTTTCGCAACAGGACGTTATTAACATGAGCATCCATATCAGAGAGGCATTCACCCGTTTCCTTAATTCCAGAATGACAGGCATACCGGAAGAAAATCTGTTAGCCGGATGGAGTTTTGATGAAGGAACAGGAACCTCACTCGTTGGTGACGGGGTAAAAGCTCTGACCGCCACTCTGAAACCGGGGCCTTCTGAAATCTTCTCAACGTCCGTACTGCCGGAATTTGTGGATGATGGAGTAAACAAAGCCCTTTATTTCAAGAACGGGGCACATCTCGAAGTAGAGAATTACAACCCGTCTGATTTCCTGGGCAAGAAACTGAGTATTGCCGTATGGTTAAAACCTGAAGTAATAAAAGGTGGTAACTATGTGGCTTCCCTGAACTATTGGAACAACTGGAAATTCCAGATACAGGAACAAGGCAAAGCATTCTTCACAATCAAATCGCAGGCAGGTTTTACCGATGCGGATAATGAAGCGGATCTTTCTGTTTCTACCGGCAGCTGGAAGCATGTAGTAGTTGTCCTTGACCTTGAGAGCTCGAAATTGTCGTTCTATATAAACGGATTACTGACAAAAGAGTGGACTAATACCACTAAACCGAACCTGGCAGGCAGCCAGTCTGCGCCATATGTATCCCCGTTAGGTACCCAACTGCCGTTGATGATCGGGGCGGCAACGACCTATGCCGAGGCAAAAGCATCCTGGGACTGGTCGGGATGGGATACTCCTACATCATGGGATCACTTCCAGGGTATGATGGATGAGATTAAATTCTATAATACAGCATTATTGAGCGGACAGGTCCAGTGGCTTTACAACCAGGAAGTAGAGAAACTGAAACAATGATAAAGTCTGGCTTTCTGCCGGTTTTAACATAGATCAGAATAACAAAGGAAGAGGCTGCCTCCGGGCAACTTCTTCCTTTTACTATCATTATGGAAATACTACCCTTGCCGTATCAGACCCTAACGCTACATTCAGGGAAGCCTTTTCATTTTTTGGATTCCAGTTCATTATCCTGCATTCGGTAGCCGGTACCTCTACATTATGGTTTCCGCTTCCAGTCAGGTTCTCAGTATCTATATCACATTGTTCGATTCTCCAGTTTTGTAGATAGTCGAGATCGGCATTAAATACCTTTGTCCTGGAGTTCTTCATTACAAAATGCCCCCAACCCCTTACTGTAGGTGTGATTATATCAGCCTCACAATTTTCTATATTCAGATCTCCACGCATTATATCTATATTGATCGATTCTGCTTTTAATCCCTGTATATTAGCTCTTAACCCACCTATTCTACTTCTTATGTCTACACAGGAATCCGCATATATAGTAAAGTTTATCCCCCTTATTGCTGCCGGGTCCGGAATCTCGTTTTTGTAATGATCTGCTAATAATTCTGCGGTTTTCACACGCAGCATGGTCTTATCGTGTAATGCAGATATCTCCAGATATTCCTTCAATTGTTCCGGTATATAGATCTTACCTTTATCTTCTTCCTTCGCAGCAGGCTGTATATTGATGAGTCCATCGAAGATAATATAATGTTTATCCTTATCTTTCCCGTCATTTTTCATCGGTATTGTATCCGCGTATATCTCGATAATTTTTTGTCCGGATATATCTATGCTGACAGTTTCGTCCGTTAGTATAACACCTGTCTTTTTCTCTCCGTCATAACTTAACGAAAGATAGCATATATAGCCTGTGGCAGTTAAGAATACCGCGGCTATGATACCCAATACTATTTTGGTTGTAAGTCTCATATCATTTATTATTATTGTTTCTTAATATAGTCTTTATACATTTCCACGATATCCTCTATCGGAATATCCAGTGTGTATATTTGTTTGAAGAAGTCCTCAGCCTCCTCTTTCATAAAGGTATCTTTACGCAGCTTGAGTATCAGTTTTTTTGCTTTCGGAGCTACAAAATATCCGATTCCTCTTTTGTTGTAGATGATTTCCATCGATTGAAGGTAATCGAAGGTGCGCATGACGGTATTAAAATTCACTTCCACAATAGCGGCATATTCGCGTACAGACGGAACCCTTTCTTCCTCTTTATATTTTTCCAGTAGTATCTCGTCACAGATGCGGTCGGCTATCTGCAAATAGATTGCTTTATTTTCTTTAAAATTCATAAGCTAGAGTCGTTTAATTACTTCAGATTCCCTGAATCTGAAAAAAGCCAATACCCAATTTACCACAGCGAAGATGATGCATAGAATTGCCATATATCCCACTATAGTAGTATCCTGAACACCAAATGTTTTCTGCTGTAACGCATTTCCAAAGTTGTCCATGCCGTTTTCGAAAAGGAGAGAGATTACACACCAGCACACCAGAAGGAAAGTGATAAAGATGATAGTGCCTGCCGAAAATGTTTTTACCAGCGAATTTTTCGGCCAAAATGTCGATCCCAGGATAAACAGGGACTGAATAAAGGAGAAAAGGCCGACTGAAAATGTAAATCTTGTCATGTTATTAAAAACATAGTCGTAACTATCCTTTCCTATAAATTTATCGAAGTGAATAAATTGCACATCTATGTCAGGGAAGCGGATAGAACAGATCAGTACCCGGGTAGCGTCTGACAACCAGAATAGAATGAAGAAAACCGCCATGTAGCCGATTGTCATGATAAACCAACGGGAAAAGTATTTTTCAAAAGATGATGAAGGATTCATCAAATACACAAGCCGCTTTGTTTTGCTGTTGATAGGTTCCATTGCCATGGAAGCGCTGATACAGCCGAATATGAAAAAGACGAAGGCAGTGAAGACTATCAAATCCCTGTTCAGGTATTTTAAACGATTAATGCCCTGTTCTAATTCGGAATATGTCAGAAAAGCGCTCCATGTAGTCACAAGGGTGAGTGCCCCGTAAATTGTAAGGATGCGGATCAGATACTTTTTCCAGTTTTCCTGTATGTCTTTCCTTAACAGCAAGACAAATCGGTTTATATCAAATGTATTGTTCATAATTTATCAGGTTTTATTGTAGTATTGCTGTTATCTTTTCCGTATTGCTTAAAGTCGCGTTGAACAATGTTTCCAGATTCAGGGAAGTCTCCTCATTGTTTTCGTTCTCAAGGATTAGCTTGTATCCTTGTATAGATGGTGAGGCGTACAACGCTTTCTCCACATCTTTTTCATTATAACTTTCCATAAAGCGCAGTTTCTCACAAATCCTCGATACGGAAGAATTCATCAGCACTTTATTATTATCGAGGATAATCACCTGCTCCAGTAGCTTATCCACATCCTGTACCTGATGCGTCGAGATCAGAATCGTTTTTTCATCGGTCATTCCCGATGCTATAAATTTCCGGAACTGGCTTTTACCGGGGATATCAAGTCCGTTTGTCGGCTCATCCATCAGCAACAGGGGAGTGTTCGCGGCCAAAGCGAAGCTCATAAAGACTTTCTTCTTTTGGCCCAAAGAAAGTTCGTTCAGATGCACATTGGCTTCCATCTCGAAGTATTCCAGATTTTCATCCAGTTGTTTCTGACTGAAAGAGGGATAGAACGGGCGATTGATCTCCACATACTTTTTCAATGGGATATTAGGTAACTCAAATTCTTCGGGCACTATGAACATATCCCGCAATGTGGAAGGCATACGCTTTGCCACATCTTCGCCTTTATATTCTACTTTACCCTTTTCAGGACTTAAGAGGCCTGTAAGCAGGTACAACATAGTCGATTTACCCGCTCCGTTCTTTCCTAACAAGCCGCAAACTTTTCCTTTCTCTATCGAGATCGAAAAATCATTGAATATTAGCTTTTTCTTATACCCGAAGGTAACGTTACGCATTGATATCATATTCATTAGATTAAAAATATAACAGTGTAATAGTATAATAGTACACGCAAATGTATTGATAATTTTCATAAATACAATAGCAAACACATTTTTTTAGAAAAAAAAGTTTATGCTGAACAGATACAGGACTGGCCGATAACTAATTTAGCGGCTCAATTGATAAATAGTGTGAAGCGAAAATAGTTTGTGTTTCATCCGCTAATATTATACTTATTGTTAAAAAAAGGTGACACAAGTAACAGAATTAATGGAAAATCAAAAGTTATTTTCTACAATATCCTGAAGCTCGGATATTCATTTTGTATTCCCGTATGATATTCTTCACTTTTCGTTTTTCACTTTCAATTATTTTCTCCGCTTCTTTCTCCTCTTTCCTGCCGGATGGCTATTGTTCCTTCTTATCATGCCTTTCCGTTCAGCTATGGCTCTGTCCGGCATTATCTCCGTTTCCGCATCTTCAAGATCATCGACGAGGCTTTCTTTTTCATCTGCCGGAACACTCCCGCCCTCCTCGATATGCTCAGCTATCTGATTTTCTATATCCTTTGTAATAGTTACGTCATTAACTATTATATTTTTCCGGGTTGTGATATCTTCCTCCTCCTTTTGGGTTGATTGGCAATTCTCAATTTTATCCTGCCTGTCGAGTAACAGCTTAATTGTCTTCAGATCGGGCAGGCAATATTTCCTGCGGATAATTTTCGATTGTAGAACCAGTTTTTCCGGTTCATCTTCGTCCGGCAGGTATGTTTCTTTCTCTTCTACCATCATATGCCCGTCCAGCCGCTTTTTAAGGGACGAATACAACATTTGCCGTATCCTGTCTTCGCGCCGGCATTCTGCGTCGAATATCTCTTTTGCCAAACCCGGTACCGTCTCTTTCCAGCAGTAAAAAGTCTTTCGGCTGATACCTGTAACCCTGCAAATTTCCGCTACGGAACAAAAATCGTCTTCTATCAGCGAAACAATCGTCTCTGCTACACCTTCGTTATACTTTGCCATATGCTTTAAATAATTATAAATATAAATTATGAGTTATGAATGGCATAAGAAAAGTTATTATCCATCCATTATTTTCAGTATAGATAAATGTGGGTGGAAATGATTGTCTTTTTTAACATAAAGTTTTGTGAACTCTTGTGGATTGGTCGTCAGAATGTTTGTTTTGTCATGTACTTAGGGCATTGCCCAATGAGCAATCGCCGAAGCGAAGGCGAGGCAAGGCGAACCAAAAGGCTTGGTCAGCCTGCACCGCCGGTATCATGGACGCATGGGCCATTGTAGCCGGAAATTAAAGTATTTTTGATTACTTTTTGTTTAGGAAACAGCGTCCGGCAGAGTGAAGCGGAGCTGAAAAAATAATACAGGCAATCTTTGGTTGCGCGTGATAAATAGGGATAGAACAATTTTATATTGCGGTAATGACCTTATTTCACCACAACTATTCCCTCAGGGGCTTTAATCTCTGATTTTATCTTTCCATCGGCTTGTTTCGTATGCTTTATCTCAATTACCCCGTACGGAGTAGGAAAAGTCCCTTCCACCCATTCTAGATCTCCCAGATTAGGCATGATCCGTATTTTTTTGCATCCCGCCTCCAGAGGTTCTACACCCAGCACATAGCGGCTGAGCCATGTGGTGGGGCCGGATGCCCAACCATGACAGAAACTATGGCGGTATCCTTTGTAGCAATATGCGCCATAAGAAGCATGAACATCTATTTTGTCTTCGGGTACAACCTCATCTATACGTGCTGCATTTTTCATCCAGCCGATATCGAAATCTTCCCAGAATGTCGTCGCGCCCAGGTCGAGCATAGCTCCCCAGTATTCACGTATATTATCCAGCGCCCCTTTATAATCTCCGGCTTTTGCACGGGCATTCAGCATATAGTATCCGTAAAACGTAGACATGCCGTGTACTCCGTTTTTTGCCAACACCTCATCATTCGCTTTCTCCGGTGCGATAAGTCCGGACAGGCCCAGTAGAGAGGCCGCCTGTTTGGACGAGGTTATGGCGGGTACGTATTTTCTTAACTTCTTTAAAGTTGATTGACAGAGTGCTTCAGTGTCTTTGTCGCCCAGGATTCTGCTTATTTCTTTTCCTGCTTCGAATGTTATCACCATCATCGATTGCAGGCCGGCATGGATAGCCTCGGGGTTCTTACTCGATGGCCAATCGAGGAAACGGTTTCCATCCAGTATTTCTTTTCCGTCTTTATCTGTTTTTTCGCTTAATAGCTTAAGTAGCCGGGACATATATTCCTGCTGTTCCTTCAGGTATTCCAGATTGCCCTGATACAGATACCAGTCACGGTGGATTATGATCCACCACATGGAATACGAACTGATACCGTTCATCCATGCAGGCAGAGGCGTGATATCCCGTGCCAGATCGAGGCTTTTGGGTACCACATCGTTATATCCGAAAACAGTATTGATTGTCATTACCTCGGGGTGAAGGTCGCCCACCCATACCAATCTATCGCGCTTTATAGCGTCCCACAGGTAATCCTGCATATTCAGATGCACAGTATAGGCACCGGTAAGCCATATCCGGTTCAGGCGTTCATCGTTACAACGGAAAGAACCCAGATAGGGTATGTCCCTGTATGCAAATGCAGCATTTATCTCTTTAATTTCAACTTCGGTATCCGTGTCCATAACATCTATGCGGACAAATCGGAAACCGGAATCACCAACAGTCAGCCGTCCCAGCCAGGGCAGCGTTACTATAAATCACGCATGGCATGGTCGTTCGTCGCCCCGCCTTTACCCCCGATATCGCTCATCGTTTCTGCAACGGATTCACCGAAGCGTATACGCACCTTTCCCACCGGATTCTTATTATTTATGGATGTTATTATTTCCAATCCACCCTGTATCTCTTTGCCGAAATCGAGGATGATCCCTCCTTTATTTGTATCATCGCCGGTTAGTTTAAGATAAGTTCCGCTATTCAGGTCGGCTTGTCCTGTGCCTTGTTTTAGGATAGACCGCGCATTTATCACATATTTTCCGCTATTGTTATCTGAAGTCCAGACAATGCGGGCAGGAGTAAGGTAATTATATACCAGACTTGTTGACCTGACTTTTATATTGGTATCATCCTGAAATGGGAGAGGTAATTGCTGGGCCGGGATATTCTCGCTTACTAAAAATAAGGCAGCTAATGCCAGACTTAATATTATTCGCATGTTCTTCATTGTTGGTTAACTTAATCCGGATTCATCACTTTTTTCGTTATCAGGCTACGGTAAAATTTATGGGACCCGCCAAAGATAGCTGTTTTATCTGTCTATATAAATTTACAATTTGACAGACCTATTATAAAAAATGACAGAACCTGATGATATCCTGCTTATTGATTTCGCGGGCCTTGCGTGAATTTCCGGTATTCGACAGGGGTTGTATTATTCTTCTTTTTGAATGCAGTGAAGAAGTATTCCTGATTTTCGAAGCCCATCATGTAGGCAATCTCTTTTACAGGTATCATTGTGTTTGTAAGCAACTCTTTCGACTTCTGTATTTTCAGTTCCTGGATATATTGTGACGGTGCGAAGCCCGTATACTCCTTAAAAATTTTCCGGAAGTTGGAATAACTCATATTCAGCTGGTCGGCTATGTCCTGGGGTTTTATATTTTTAAAGTTTTCAAGGATAATGATCTTAGCCTTATTGATTTGGTTGACAGATTCCGAACTTTCGAAAAGATAGTTTTTATCTAAAGAATATGCCAGGCCCAGCAAGTGGTTCACAATTCCGGCAAGCATCTGCTGAAATCCTGATTTCTGTTCAATTGCAATCTGTATCGCCTGTTTATATAACTGTACAACTTCATTATTCAGCCCTACATTGTATATAGGTTTTTCTTTATTGAAGAAGCCGTTATTTACGCGGCTATCGATATTGATCCCCTTAAATCCTATCCAGTATTCGTCCCATCCTGTTTGTTTATCAGGCATATAATTGTGCCATTCACCCGGATAAAGGAGGAACATATCACCCTCGTTTATCGGATGCGTTTCTTTCTTTTCCGATATATCGGATATATAAGAGCCTTTCCCCTTGGTGATATATAAAAGCTGATATTCATCTAAAATGCGGCCTCTGTCTGTAGAAAACAAGTATCTGGTAGGATGATTGCCCGGAGGGTAGGGCATATTAGGTTCTATACTCTGATAACCTACCGAGTTTACAGTCAGTCCCCATAGCAAGTCCGTTTCATTTACTATCAAATATTTTAAATGAATAGAGTCTTTCATTTTTATGGTATATTGGTCTGGTATATTGAGCGCAATGTAGCGAAAATATTTTAAAATATGGTATTAATTAATTATGTTGTAAATCGTTAATCTCTATATGTTTAAAGTCTTCACATCATATCCTATGAACAATCCGCTTTCGATAACTCCCGTTATTGATTTAATGTCACGTTCCAGGGAACTTTCTATTGAGTCGAACCATGCATCGAGGATAAAGTTTCCGTTTTCTGTGATAACAGGCCCGTCTTTTCCTTTTGCCATTCTTAGTGATATCTCGCGTGCGCCTAAAGCTCCAAGTTCTTTCTCCGCATAGAGCAGTGAAATTGGAAATACCTCGACAGGAACGGGGAATTTAGAACCTAATTGTGTTACGAACTTGGATTCATCCACGATGATATAAGTTTCGGAACTGTTGCAGATTAATAGCTTTTCCTTAAACATGGCTCCGCCTCTGCCTTTTATCAGGTTCCGTTCGGGGTCGACTTCATCTGCTCCGTCGAAAGTCCAGTCGGGCTTTTTGTCTAAAAGTGTAGTTTGGGGAATTCCCAATTGGATGCAGGTCATGGATATCTCCAGAGAAGAGGGGATAACCTGTATATGTAGGCTGTCTTTTTTTATTCTTTCGGCGATGGCGATCAGAGCCAGATAAACGGTAGAACCTGAGCCAACTCCGATTATCTGCCCATCTTTCATCTTAGCTGCGATCTCCTTCGCAACCTTCTCTTTTCCTTCTTTATTGATAATGGTATCCGACCATTTCAATGAATCGATGATATTCTTTCCCCATTCCATAGCCCTTCTTTCTTCGCAGAGTTTATCTCTGCATTTCCCTCAGTTTTATTTTGGTCAGTACCTGTTTGGTATTTAGAGGGAAGTCTGCGTCCATCATCCAGGCATAAAAACTTGGTTCTTTTTTCAAAACTTCGGCTACAGATTTTCCCTTGTGCTTACCGAAGTTGAAAATCTCAATTCCATTTTCGTCTTTAATGATGCGTCCTGCCAGATCGACATTGTTGTTGAAGAAGGAGAATTCTTCCGCCAGTTTTTCCATATCGTTTGCCAGATCGGGATATTTGTCCAGTTGGGCTTTCAGCACTTCGAATGTGGCTAATGTATCGGCTTCGGCGGAGTGCGCATCGGTAAGTTCCTTATCACAATAGAATTTGTAGGCAGCTTCAAGTGTCCGTTGTTCTTTTTTATGGAAGATGATTTGTACATCGATCATCTTCCGCTTGCTGAAGTCGATATCTACTCCTGCCCGCAGAAACTCTTCTGCGAGAAGCGGTATGTCGAAGCGGCTTGAATTAAACCCTGCCAGGTCGCATCCCTCCATCTGATCGGCAAGAGATTTTGCTATTTGCTTGAAAGTCGGACAATCTTTTACATCCTCATCCGATATGCCGTGTATTGCTGTTGCCCCGGGAGGTATAGGCATTTCGGGGTTGAGTCTTTTGGTCTTGACTTCCTGTTTCCCGTTAGGATACACTTTCAGATACGATATTTCTACTATCCGGTCTTTTACCGTATCGGTACCTGTGGTTTCGAGGTCAAAGAATACGAGCGGGTTTTTGAGGTTTAATTCCATAAGCTTTTAAGAAAAAACTTTATCATTCCCCATTTTTTAGTATCAGAAGAATGATAAAGCCCGTATATTTTGTATTTAATTCTGTCTTTAGTCGTTTAGCATCATAGGCATGAGCAACATCAGCAGGTCTTCGTTCTCCTCATTTTCGGCAGGGATGATTAATCCTGCGCGGGATGGGTCGGAGAGTTCGAGGGAAATGTCTGTTGATGGGACGTTGTTCAAAATTTCAATCAGGAAGCTCGATTTAAATCCGATGTTCATCGGAGAACCAGTATATTCACAAGCGATGGTCTCTTCCGCAGCTGTAGAGAAGTCGATGTCCTGAGCTGTTACTACAATATTCTTATCGGTCAGCTGGAGCTTGATGAGGTTGCTTGCCTGATTAGAGAAGACCGATACGCGTTTTAGGGCATTCAGGAAAGCCTGGCGGTCTAGTATAACCTTATTTGTATTATTCTGGGGAATAACGGAATTATAATTTGGATAACGCCCTTCTATGAAGCGGCAAGTCATTGTATAGCTCGCCATCTTTATATATGCGTTGTTCTCGTCAAATTTGATCTCTACTGTTTCAGCTTCTTTCGGAAGAATGGCCTTTAGTAAGTTAGCTGGCTTTTTCGGCAGGATGAAAGATGCCCTTTCGGCTCCTTTTGCTGATAAGGTTTTGCAACGGACCAGTTTGTGTCCGTCTGATGCTACGAAAGTCAAATCTTCAGGGGTAATATCAAAGAATACGCCGTTCATCACAGGACGAAGTTCATCATCGGCACTGGCAAACAATGTACGGTTGATCCCGGCAAACAGTACCTGTGGTTCGATGGTCAGGCTAACGGCAGTTTCCTTCAGTTCTTTCGGCTGAGGATAGTCATCGCCACTTTGTCCGATAAAATTATATTTACCGTTATGGAAAAATATGAATGTTTCCAGATTGTCGTTGTTTATCTCAAATGTAAGTGGTTGTTCGGGAAGTTCTTTCAACGGGTCCAGCAGGTTCTTTGCATTTACCGCGAACTTTCCGTTACCATCCGCTTCGTTTACTTCGAGGGAAGTGACCAGGCGGGTTTCGGAGTCAGCAGCAGTAAGTGTCAGCGTAGAGCCTTCCAGTTCCAACAAGAAACAATCGAGAATAGGCAACGTGTTTTTTGAGTTGATCACCTTGCTTATCGCTTGCAAGTGACTTAATAAAGCAGTGCTGGAAACAACAAATTTCATATTATCAGTATGTTTTAGATTTTAAATTCCGCATATTATCAATAGAGCAAATGTAGGAATTTTTTCCAGTTATAACAATAGCTTTTTCTATATAACTGATATTTTAATCCGCCAAATACTAATTCTCTGCTGAAAGAGACAATTGCTATAAAAAACAGACTTCTTATTATGTAAAACGGTTCACACTCGATAGAAGCGCTGAATCCTCCGTCCACAGGCAATATAGCTCCGGTAATTTATTAATCGCTAAACAAGCTCAGATCAACAGCTTCCCCCATTCTTTTGTATCCTGCTTCATTAGGATGGAGAAAATCGCCGGAGTGCATCCCCTCCATGATGATATCGGAATTACCGGGTGACCGCATTATCTCGGCAAAGTCGATAACCGAATCAAATTTGCCGCTTTTCCGTATCCAATCATTTACTTTTTTCCATGCTTCCCGACGGAACGGAGTGTCGTAAAATGATTTTGCAAATGGCAATATGGTACAACCATAAACCTTTATTCCTTTTGAATGAGCTTTGTCTATCATCTGCGTATATGCGTCCGTTAATTCTTGAATGCATTCTGAGACTGTTTCTCCGGTTCTGATACCGCCAATGTCATTGATCCCTTCCAAAATAATCAGCCATTTCACACCGCTTTGTGAAAGAATATCCCTGTCGAAGCGCTCTAATGCTGTCGGTCCGAGTCCGCCCCGGACAACGCAATTCCCTCCGATTCCCAGATTCAGAACGCCGCGATCCCTTGTAAAGGAACGATCGTCCAATAACCTTTCTGAAAGAATGTCCGTCCATCGGTTTTGTTTGTCCGTACCCGATCCCCGGCCGTCCGTAACAGAATTGCCCAGAACGGCGACAACGGCTGTTTCCTGTGTCGCCTGTACGTCTATACCCTGGATAATATACCAGTGTTCGATTCTCAAAGTGTCCGTTAAACTTGACATTGAATTATTCCCGCTGAAGAGATAGGAGGTCGTACGTGAACCAGGGTGTCCTGTGAGTGTCGGCGAAGTTTTTCCGAAATAAATGGTAATTGCCGCCCTTGCGTTATTATCGAAATGAAAGGGAACAGGGTCGGAATATATTTCTTCATAAGGCGGTATGGTTACGCTGTCTTTACCTTGAAACGTAAGTTTTTGTTCAGAGGAAACATCTATTTTACCATCTTCTTTTGCAAGGGCGATAGCCCCTGATTTCATCGTTACGGGTTGATTTCCGAATCCGTTGGAAAAACGCAGCCGGACCTTTTCTCCACCTATTGAAACTCTGACGATTTGCCGTAAAATATTGTCACTTAACCCGGGAGAAGGAGGCATATTACCCGGCTCGACCAATTGAGGCGCGGCAGACCATGTTCCGACCCATTTCGGGTTCTCGTTTTGATCTTTTCCTTCCGGTAAAATGACGCGGTAGCGTCCGCTTAAATGCATAAAAGAGAAAAGATGCAATAACCCGTCATAGTACGCGTCGAAATAGCCGTCGCTGTATGGTTTATGTTGCGCATTCCACAATTCATTGATAAATTCTTTCCTGATCCCGTGTGTAGCGGTTATGGATATTGCCGCCGCCGAGGCGACTAATCCCAGTGAATGCCTCAGGGCTTTGTATCCGCCTGCCTGTAACGTGTCTTTAACCGTTGTTCCATCTACATTGTATTGATCCGGGAACCGGTCTGTTCCTTGTTGACACAAGAAATTTTGGATCTTATTTCCGTACTCCCGCTGCCATTCTTTATCAACGCAGGCCCATGAATAATCCAGCGCGATATTCATCGGCACGCGCCACGAATCGAAACGGAAAGCATCGCCTATGACGCGGCCGTTCCCTAAAAGACTACCGTCGTAATTACTGTAATCCGGTGTCAAACCTGTAACAGGATGAACCACCCGATGCAGGTATTCACGGCTTTTGACGGCGCATTCACGCCACAAACCGGCTCTTCCGTCCTTAGCCCAACTCGCCCAAACCTCGTAAAAAGCGGGAATATGATATGAGGGGTCAGTAAAACGTTCGCCTCTTATGTCAGGTACGAAGGTTATCAGCTTGTGATTCATGTTGATAATATTTGTAACGCCATCCGTCCCGTCTTTTTTCATCATACAGTCCAATATGTATTGTGCTTCTTTCAGATAATCAATGCCGGAATCATTACCCCATAGGTTTGATGCGAAAATCAGCGCGGTAATGTAATAAAGCTCGCCGTCAGAAGCAGGGCCTTGCGCGTTCCTGATGCCATTGATCTTACAGCTCCATGCGAAATATCCTTCTAAAGCTCCCGATTGATGTTGCATGTATTTTTTGCTCCATCGCCAGAGGCGGTCAAATATATCTTTACGGCCGAATTGTACGGCAATCATCATTCCGTAGGACATCCCTTCCGTACGGACATCATGGTTCTTGATGTCCGAAATATAAGCCAAAGAATCTTCTGCTTCAAAGTATATTTTGTTTTCCCCTTTAAATAATCCATCGAAAATCCCGTTAATTTTATCATCGATTGCCTGTTCGGAATAGCCACATTCGGCTAACAGATTACGATATTTTCCGGTCTCAAAAGCTCCTTTATCCCAAGGAATGGACAATTCTTGAGCCAATAATCCGGAAAACGAGATCCAGAAAACCAATACAATAACTGATAATTGTTTTTTCTTTATGTTATTCATGGGTTTTAAATTTTGGTTTTGTTGCTTTACACTCCGCTAAAAGCGCTGAATCCTCCGTCTACAGGCAATATAGCTCCCGTAATGAAACTGGCGGTATCACTGCACAGGAACTGTACGGCCCCGTTAAGTTCAGCAATATCACCGAAGCGGCCCATCGGTGTTTTAGCCAGGACTTTCTGGCTGCGGTCTGTCAGCGAACCATCAGGATTAATAAGTACGGCCCTGTTTTGGTCGCCAATGAAAAAACCGGGTGCGATGGCATTAACTCTTATTCCGTCACCGTATTTCAACGCCATCTCAGTAGCCAGCCACTGGGTAAAATTACTGACTGCCGTTTTTGCAGCCGAATAACCCGGCACACGTGTTATAGCTGAATAGGCCGCCATAGAAGAAACATTTACAATACAACCTTTCTTCTGTTCCGCCATTATCTTTCCGAAAACCATTGACGGGAAAACGGTTCCGTTCATATTCAGGTTGGTGACTTTTTCCCACTCTTCGAGAGGCATATCAAAAAAAGCCTGATCCGGAGCTAATGTCCCTCTTGGGGTATTTCCTCCTGCGATATTCAGCAGAATGTCTATACGTCCCCATTTATTGACGATTTCTTTTGCCACATTTTGTAAGCTCTCCATATCGAGGACATTTCCGACGATACCGATCGCTTCTCCCCCTTCTGCAGTCAATTCTTTTACCCGTGCGTCAAGTTGTTCCTTACGGATATCCAAGGCTGCGACTTTTGCTCCCGACTGGATAAAACTCTTCGCAATACTTCCGCCCAGCACTCCTCCGGCTCCTGTGATGACTGCGACTTTCCCTTTTACACTAAATTGTTCGTTCATTTCTTTTTATTATTTAAATGTTTATATTATGCTTTAATTCATCTTTTATAGTCGCTATCACACCATCCATCTGGGCAAGGGCGTACATACGCCCATAAAATGAATAGCCGGGATTATAACCTTTGTCTCCATCGTCGAGCATGAGTCTTCCATGATCTACACGCATAGGTAAAGACGGATTTTCCTTTTCAAAGATGCGGACGAGTTCTATCAGATGGCCTCGGCCTTCAAGATGCGGAGCTTCTATAAAGTCTCCGTTCTGGAAAATATCCGTACTGCGCAGATGGATGAAACGTGTCCGTGATGCAAACTTGCGGGCCAACTCAGGGACATTGTTATGTACACCGGCGCTAAGTGAACCGGCACAGAATGTAAGGCCGTTGTAAGGGTTGTCCACGGCGTTGAGAATCCATTCTATATCCTTTATATCTGTTACAATGCGCGGGAGTCCCAGCATCTGGAACGGGGGATCGTCCGGATGGACGCACATGTTTATATTATATTCTTCGCAGACAGGCATCAACTGCGAAAGAAAGTATTTCATATTCTCCCTTAATGCGTCCCTGCCAATGTTTTTATAGAGCGATAGCAGGTTCTTGAATATTGCGACAGGATTTTTGTCTCCTTCTTTGATATTCCCGTTTATGAAGCCTTGTGTCTTTACAATTATGGTATCTATCAATTGTTCTTTTTCTGCTTTGGTAATTGTCTTATCCAACGCATATACTTTGGCCATCTCCCCGGGAGTGTAGTCCTTTTCAGCTCCCTCCCGGTTAAGGATTAAACAGTCGAAGTAGGCAAAGCGAATCTTATCGAAATACAGGGAAGAAGTACCGTCCGTCCATGGATATTGAAGATCGGTGCGTATCCAGTCGATAACGGGCATGAAATTGTAGCATACCGTATTTATACCTGCTTCTCCCAGATTAGCCAGGCTTTGTATATAATTGGCTATCAACTGATCGGATTCGCTTCCTCCGTATTTTATGGCTTCGCTTACAGGCAGGCTTTCTACTACCGACCAGCGGAGGCCTGCATCCTTAATATAATTCTTCAAATCGTTTATTGCTTCCAATGGCCACACTTCTCCGTTGGGAATGTCGTGCAGGGCCGTTACAATACCTTCAACTCCTATCTGTCTGAGCATAGACAGGGTTATCTTATCTTTTTTACCAAACCATCTCCAGGTCTTTTCCATATAAGTTATATTTAAAGATTTAAAAAATTAAGGGTTTAAAGATTAATTCTTTATTCCTAATTCTTCATCCTTCATTTTAATTATGATGTTTCATTTCCAGTTTTATCTTTTTCAGGTCTTCCAGTTCGTGTACCGGCCGTTCTATATCGTAAGGTACCGGCCGTTTAGAAAAAGTCTGGAAATAAAGCAGGCAGGCATCTTTCCACCATACGGCATCCCGGGCTTGTACCCTCAATTTCGATTGTATTTCCCTGAAGCGTTGCCCATCAACATATTCTTCCATCCTGTCCCACAACTTCTGATAAGCTCTTACCTGCCGTACTCCCGTATCGTATTTATAACAAAGCCCGTCCCACAGCGTTTTCCCGTCTTTCAGCCTGTAATCCCATGGTACATGGTGAAACCATAACAGGAGGTTCTCGGGGCAAAGCGCAATATCATTATAGATGTTATTCAATGGCGGAAAGTATTGTGATACGGCATTACTTCCGCTCATTGTGCGGTCAAAGCCCAGTCCTGTGCTATCTGCATTATGATAATACCAAGGCATCCAGTCGGGACGGGCGCCGGGAACATCTCCCCAGGGCTCAGGTCCGTAATGGTGGCCGAATGCAAATATGTGGTGCAGCCCCAGCGGCATCATGTAGTCTACGGTAGTTTCTCTCGATGACAGCATCATGTCTTTCACCGGATTCATAAAGTCCTTATTATTTGAAAAGGTCATTTTTATCCATTCGTCTGCTATTTGTTCCGAAGTCAATCGGTGATTCCATGCCAGACGTCCGAAGGCGTACCAGTTGGCCTGTGCAAAATGATGCCCGCACCAGTTTGTATCTTCTCCTATATTTGCTACGGCAGATATCGCTGTTACTTTACCGGAACGTAATGTTCCGTCTGTTATCTTTGCAATGGTAGGGCCTTCCCCATCTGAATAGGTATCGCTGTCGAGCGTTTCTTTAAACATTGGCGAAAGATATACCAGATGATTGGAGAATCCGAGGTACTCCTGTGTTATCTGGAACTCAACCATTTCCTGTGTGTCGCGTAATGCTCCGAACAGAGGACTGAACGGTTCGCGTGGCTGAAAATCGACAGGCCCGTTTTTGATCTGTATTATTACATTATCCCGGAATTGTCCGTCCAGTGGTGTAAACTCCGAATATGCCTGTTTTGCTCTATCTTCATTGCTGGGATTGTAGACGAACGCTCGCCACATGACAATACCGCCATAAGGCTTCAGGGCGTCAGCCAGCATATTCGCCCCGTCGGCGTGGGTGCGGCCGTAATCCTGCGGGCCGGGAAGCCCTTCGGAATTGGCTTTGACGAGGAAACCGCCAAAGTCAGGTATCAGTTTGTAAATATCCTTTACTTTATTGTTCCACCATTTATTTACTGCCGGATTAAGCGGATCGGAATCAGATAAGCCTCCGAGTTCTTTTGGAGATGAAAAATTCACGGCAAGATACACTTTAAGCCCGTAGGGACGGAATACATCGGCTAATGCTTTTACTTTTGCCAGATAAGCACCCGTCAGTATTTCCGGCGTAGCATTCACGTTATTTAAGACAGTGGCGTTAATACCTATCGAAGCATTCGCCCGTGCATAAGCGTCGTATCGTGGCGACAGCGTATTGGGCAGTTCGTCCCACTTCCATAGTGAATACCCTGCATAGCCACGTTCTATGGTACGGTCGAGATTGTCCCAATGATTCAATATGCGTACTTTATATTTCGGGTTTTCTACAATATTCAGGTTGTCACTGAAGCTATCGGTCTGAACAAGGCGTAAAAAATGAAAGACTCCGTACAATATTCCTCTTTCTTCTGCAGAAGTAATTACAGTATAATTCCTGTTACCTTTTTTTACGGAACGTATTATAAAACCGTCGTCGGTGAGGTCTTTCAATTCTTTTCCCGTTAACAATGACCTGATGTTTTTACTTTTAGTAGTTCCTATGACAATAGAGCCATCCTGTAATGTTGCCGAAGATATATCCTTTCCTGTAAGTTCTTTCCATGCTGAAGATAATTCACCGGACGCAATGTCGAGTGTTGCAGACCTCTCATCTTTGACAATGGAGCTGAACGTGTTACCCTTTTCTTTTTGCATCCCTGTAAGAGGCTTGTATCTCAGCCATAGCCGGCTGCCGTCTTCTGCAAAAAGTAACAAAGGTAACAGGAATAGTAAAAATAGATAAACGGTATATTTCATGTCTATATAGTCGCTAGGTTATATATTTGTTAAAAGGTAACACATGTAACACATGTAACAGCTTTTTCAGTTAACAGTCAACAGTTATCAGTTAACAACTTGTATCTCGTATCTTGTTTACTTGTAACTCGTAACTGCCCGAAGGGCGAAGTAACTCGTAACTTTCTTAAAAGGTAACAAAGGTTACATTTTTCATTACTTTTTCTGATCAATCTTTAAATTTTAAATACAAAATATCAAAGAGCTGGCTATAGGCCAAAAGCTATTAGCCATACTCTATAGATAAATCATTTCTCCAATCCTTCAATTGTTTTTATGGTTCCGTCCGGATTATATTCCAGCTCTATGACTTTCATACTGCGGAGCCATGTCTTACCTCCCGATGGTACAGAATCGTGATGGAATAAATACCACTTACCCTTGTATTCTACGATACTATGGTGAGTAGTCCACCCGATAACTGGAGTGAGGATTACCCCTTTGTAAGTGAACGGCCCGTAAGGATTATCACCGATGGCATAGCAAAGGAGATGAGTGTCGCCTGTAGAATATGAGAAATAATACTTTCCGTTGTACTTATGCATCCATGAAGCCTCAAAGAAGCGGCGGTCTGTATCCCCCTGTGTTATTGGCTGCCCGTTTTCGTCCAGAATAACCACATCGCGGGGTTCTTCTGCAAACTCCAGCATATCGTTCCTCAAACGTGCGACTTTCCCGCAAATAGCCGGATCGTTATCTGCCGGAAAGGCAGCAGATTCCAACGCTTTATTATTCCGATAGCGTTGAAGCTGCCCGCCCCAGATGCCGCCGAAGTAGATGTAATATTCCCCGTTCTCTTCAAATACGCACGGGTCGATACTGTAACTTCCTTTGATCGGGTTTTCCTGGGGGATGAACGGCCCGTATGGTTTGTCGCTGATGGCTACACCTAGACGGAAGATATCATTTTGATCTTTCAGTGAAAAGTACAGATAATATTTACCGTTTTTGAATGCGACATCACTGTCCCACAACTGGCGTCCCGACCACGGTATATTTTCTGCCGCCAGTACAACGCCATGATCTGTGATAGGCCCGTCCACTTCGTCGAGTGAGAATACATGATAATCTTTCATATTGAAATGGTCACCGTTATCATTTTCGGGAATGCCGCTTTCCCAGTCATGGGACGGATAAATATAGATTTTACCTTCGAATACGTGTGCAGACGGGTCTGCCATATAGTCCTGCGGAAATAAGTATTTTGCTTTTTTCATTGCTGTTGATTTTTTATTAGTGTCGATACTTTCATGATTTCTTTTGTTTTTATTTGGACGATAGTTTACTTATTTCTTATTCAAATGCTTTTCTTCAATTTCCAAATTTATTTTGTCTATTACGTTGTCTTCCAGTTTATATCTTGAAATAATAAACATCGCCAGAATGAGCAGTATTGCTGGTATTACGGCCACCAGCCATAAAATGCCCTGTTGGGCAAGAGCAGATTGCGATACGGCGTTATCTTTGTCAAAACCGACGAATCCCAGGACTATATTGGGGATAAACAGGCCGATAGCCATCCCGAGTTGAAAAACAATTCCGATAATGGCATTTACCGTACCTGAAATACGCCGGCCTGTAGTGTATTCTCCGTAAGTGATTACTTCTGGAACCAGCGCCCACATATAGCCTGTAGCGACAATGATGCCTGTGGATTTAATAAATTGCGCCACCATTATGATCCAGATTTGCGAACGAAGCGCGGGAACTATCGATACAATGTAGAGCAAAGCCATTCCGAGAACAGCGACAGACAGAAATACATAAAACATTTGCTTTTTACCAATCGCCTTTTTAATGGCAGGGACCAACGGCATAAAGATGAATGCCGGCAGAAAGCCTATTCCCTGGAACCAACCCGTGTAATTAGAAGCCTGTACATTGTATGTCATGTAATAAGCCCCCGCCGCATTATATATTGACATCAGCGCAAAAGCCGTGAAAACAAATAATGCCACAATGCGCAACTGGCTGTTCCTGATAAATTCCATCCATAGATCGGAGATTTTTACTTCCGACGTTTTATCGGCTTCCATTACGATACGTTCTTTGCTTTGGGTGAAACAGAAAATCAATAAAGCCAAACCGATTAACGCCAGTATAGTCATGGTGATAAACCATGCATGGGCATCTCCCGAGGTATTGTATGTCCGGGTAGGAGAGAGCGATTGCACGATTGTCGGGATACCGAAAGCCACAGTAAATCCGCCCAGGTTGGCAAGCACCATACGGGTAGAGGTAAGCTTGGTCATTTCATCCCCGTCACGGGTAAGTGAAGCAAACAGTGCTCCGTAAGGCAGACTGACCACCGTGTAGAGCAGGCATAGCCCTATATAAGTGACAAAAGCATACACTGTCGACCCGGGAAAGCCATTCCAAAAACAGAGGACAGCAAATGCCATGAGCGGAACGCCTCCAATAATCAGGTAAGAACGGTACTTTCCCCATTTGGGATTATGCTTATCTACAAATGCGCCCAACGCCATAGACCCGAATATATTTATAACAGGCGGTATAAACACCATTACCGCCACGGTTTCCGGACGTAATCCGACAACAGTGGTATAAAAAATGGAAACATATTGCATCACCGTCTGGAATACCAGATTCTGTGCAAAATCTCCGCTACCGAAACCTATTCGTTGCAGCCACGACAGCTTGTAAAAACCTTTAGTCTCACTTATATTCACGTTCATAATTATTTATTTTATATTGATATTGTTAGATTTATTCTGCGAAATCCCTGGCCGTATCCGGCGGCGATACGGATACTTTTTCATTATTTTCCGGGCCGGTACCTATCGTGGTGTCGCCAACGGTCAGCGTATGCCTGTACACATTGGCCCTACCGCTGCTCTGATAGCCTTCGACACATAGTGCAACCTCATACATTTTCCCCAGTTTCATCCCCAGTTTTTCCCAAGCCCTGAAATGCTCGCTGACGGAAATGATGCCTTCGGTCTTCTTATTGGCGCGAACACTCCAGTATTGCTGGAAAGTAGTGTCGCCATTGATTGAGGGTTGTTCTACACGCGTAGTTTCATAGATGTCATACGTGCCGCCGTCTATTTCAACTGTCCCTTTAGATAGTGATCCGGGCGGACGCCAGTTGCCCCAAGACTCAACAACGTAGAACTCGACCAACGGATCGACCGACCAGCCATAGACACACAGGTATGAATTTCCTTCCGGCTGGTAATCGCAACCGTAGTTGAGGGAAATGTCGCCGGTTTCATCGTGAGTCTTCGTACAGTCAAATTTTCCCTGCGTTTTTGTGCAATCGAACTTCTTGCCTGTGCGGAACAGGACATTGTTGATATTGTTCCAGTAGCATTCGAATGCACCGCCTTCTTTCAGTATCATACCTACATCGCCTCTGTCGTACCAGAGTTCGTAGTCAAAGCCATCATTCACACCTTCGGTATTCACCGTAAGCCTATCGGGAGCGGCTTCCACAGGGGCTTGTACCAAATTCTGCGCAGTGACTTTTACTCCCGTAAAGGAAGCTAAGAGTGCCATTACCAATATTGTTTTGTTTCTCATGTGTTTATTAATTATTTATTATTTAATTGTTCTGTCATAAACGGGGATGCCGGTAACCCCTCCTTATTTCTGAGGTTCGCCCCTTCGGGATTGTCAGCCCATGCATATCTTACCGATACGGGATTTGGTATCTGATCACTCCATACTTTTACCTGGTTTTTGTTCAGGATCGCGGCCTCGGCCCATACATACTTCTTATCTGCACCGGCAATAGTGAAGCCATTGATTATACTGTTGGAATACAGGCCTTCACCTACAGAACGGAATGTGAGGATAATGGTATTTCCTTCAATATGCATATCTTCCGGTTGAGGTCCTGTACTGACAATGTTCTCACCATAGGCTACCCGCTTTGCTTCCAGTGCCAGCCGGCGGGCAACATCTTTTTTGTTTAAAGGATGGATATCGTTCCATTCTCCGCAGCCTAGTGTTACAGCCATGCCTGTATAAGGTAAGAGCAGAGCCTGACGCTGAGCTTCCCTGAGTTCGGCCATTCCACTTTCGGCAGGTTGCTTCCAAGGTTTGTTCAGTTCGGGAAGTTGTGCATATATAAAAGGTAGTTGCGGTTCATTCCTTTGTTCTCTCCAATCATTGATGAGGTCAGTAAATAAAGCTTTGTATTCCTTTGCTTTGCCTGTATTGGATTCTCCCTGATACCACAGTATCCCTTTTATTTTATAATTTACTGCAGGAGCAATCATCCCGTTATACAGGCCCATCGGTTTGTACTGAAAAAATGTATTTGGCGGAGGAGGCGGTAATTCTGTACCAATGCGGTATTTCCATTCTCCGGTAAGGTCTGTCTCCCTATTCCCGATAATTACCTTATAGGGTTTGTCTTCTTTTATACCTCCCCATGCATTTGTCACTATTCTTATTGCAACAGTGTTTTTACCGGCTATTAATGTATTTTCGGGTATCTGGTATATACGGGGCGGATATTGATAGCCTGTTGTACCCACAAACGTTCCGTTTACAAAGGCAGAATCGGAGTCAATTATATAACCCAGGCGCAAGATAGCGGGTTTTCCTTCATCCTCTTTTGTTACCTCAAACTCTTTACGAAACCAAATAACTGCGTTTTTCACATCCATGCCTTTATCCTTCCATAATCCCGGCAGATAAAAGTCGTTCCATCCCGATGTCTCGATATTCTTTTTGTGCCATTTTCCAATGCCTTTGTCTGTCTTTATCATTGCCGAGTACCATTCATTACTTGCCTGTTGTTCCTCTTTTTTTGTTTCTTCAATAAAGCCCGGTGCTGCACATTTTTGTGCTTCGGCTTCAAGGGCAGGATAGTTTTTTAATGTATTGGCACTGATCCAGGCCTCGGCAGGTGATCCTCCGATTGCAGTATTGATGATCCCTACAGGTACTTTATATTTATTGTATAAATCGGTTGCAAAAAAGTGGGCGACAGCAGAGAACTCAAGGATATTTGAAGGTGTTACGGATTTCCACTCTCCACCCTGTAAGTCCGATTCTTCCTTCTGGAAATCATATCGCATCGGTACCCTGAATTGTCTTATCTGAGAGTTATTTGCTTCTTTTACTTCATCTGCATACAAATCGAGAGTGCGGCGTATTGGCAGTTCCATATTCGATTGACCCGAACAGAGCCATACATCACCTATCAGAACATCTTTTATTGTGATTTCATTGATATTTATCGTATATGGCCCTCCGGCAGTTTGTGCAGGTAATACAATTCTCCAGTCACCTTTTTTATCAGCTTTAGTCCGGTATGTTTCATCCATGAATTTTATAGTGACAGATTCTTTCGGAGAGGCCCATCCCCACAGTTGCAGGGGAGTATCCCGCTGCAAAATCATCCCGTCGCTTATCAGGCGCGGCAGTTTTATTGCGGATTGGACGGCTGATACCGATACTGCTAATATCAACAGGGATATCGTCCTGTATAATGATGTATTAATAGATCTCATTTTTGTAATATCTTTATTTTAAATCGCTTTGTGGCGCGCCTAAATAGCTCGGTTTCAGACCGCCCGTATCCAGCATTATTTTTTGAAAAACGATACCCGGTTCAAGAGGGCGGATACGGATCGTGTGAATACCTTCTTTATCAATATTATGGATGGTAGAAGTTTCTATGATCTGTTCGGCCTGCCATTGTCCCAGTTCGCCTTTATAATGTCCGTTTATATTTACTATTTGTTCCTCCCCGCCATTCAAGGAGACTGCATAGCGTAATCCTTTATTGGCATTGAAATTCAATGTCGGGGATGTAAGGACTATCAATCTGGCTTTTCCTTTTGTTTTCAGATCGGCTTTATATTCCAGATAAACGTCTTTACCGGGGTTTTCGGTAACAGGCGTAGTTGTTACACCCGATACGGTTTTTCCTAAATCGGGAATAATAACCCATGACACTTTAGCCCCGTTGTTGGCTGTTGTGTGGTTTTCGGCTTCGATCGACACATAGCCGTCCGCTTCGGCGAATATCTTTTCTTTATGTATCATTGTTTGCACAATGTATTCTATTTTTGGCATCACACTCTTTTCAGGTTGCTGCCAACTGGTATAACCGATACGTATCTGGTCCATCATATGCGACCATTTTCCTCCGGCTATGTCATTATTATAATGCATTGTGAGTATGGAATCCCTTGCGAAACACTCTTTTGCTTTATCAGCCCAATAGTTTGCGCGTATATCCCTTTTGGCGGCATAGTGTCTGTTTCGGGCCACTGCATAGTACATTTCGTACAGATTGGAGCAAGCGTTTACCGGGAACAAAACCAACTGGTCGAAGGCATCCTTATATTCATTTGGAATCAGATAATATAGGCGCATAGCATCCACTACCAGATTACGATAATCGCTTACGACCGTTTCGAATTCGTTGTAATTTTCGAGACTGTATGTATTCTCATTCAGCAGTTCGGGTGTAACCCTGCGGTTATATTTCGTATAAAGATTTATCAGGCGGGCAGACTCTTTTGCATATTTTTCCCCGAATTGCCGGGCGCACCATTCTTCGGTATGAAGCAGGAGGTTGTCCGCATTAAATCTATCGGGATTCCAGGCCATATCGAGGAAAAAAGAGATGGGATACTCCATCGGTTTCAGGTCGCCGACATTCACTACCCATATTTTATCCACTCCGTATTGGTATGTGAGGTTCATCTGTTCCCAAATGCGCTGTACCTGACTGACATTTATCCATTTGTAATTACGCGGGCCTCCTACATAGTCGAAATGGTAATACATTCCGTATCCTCCTTTACGTGGTTTTGCGTTAAGGTCGGGAAGTTTGCGGACATTGCCCCAATTGTCGTCGCAAAGCAGCAATGTAATGTCGTCAGGCACACGCATCCCCTTGTCATAATAATCCTGAACCTCTTTATACAAAGCCCATACCTGAGGGGTTTCCTCTGCCTTTTTAGCTGTAACTTCTGATATTATCTTGCGCTGGTCTTTTACGATTTTTTGCAGTAATGCGATATCGCTCTCCTCGCTCATAGGTTCATCCCCATCGCCACGCATACCTACGGTTACTACCGTTTCGTAGTTTTTCATCCGTTCCATTCCTCCTTTCCAGAAGTTCTGCAGGGCCTTCGGGTTCTTACTATAGTTCCAAGCGCCTCCGCCATAACGTTTCCACTCAGAGTGGGCGCGTCCCATCGGTTCGTGGTGCGATGTACTTATCACGATGCCGTATTCGTCCGCCAATTGTCCGTTGAGAGGGTCATCATCGAAAAACGCATTTCCCCACATAGCCGGCCAGAGAAAGTTCCCTTTAAGGCGTAAAATTAATTCGAACATGTGTTTATACATCTTCGAGTTGACACCGCCGAATTTCTCAACGCACCAACCCTGAAAAGCGGGCGCTTCGTCATTGATGAAAATACCCCGGTATTTTACGGCCGGTTCGCCGTCGGTATATTTTCCCGGCTTTACATACAGATTTTCCCGGTGTTCGACAGGGACGTCCGCCCACCAATACCAGGGCGATACGCCGATTTGCGCCGAAAGTTCGTAAATTCCGTAGATTGTCCCCCGCTTGTCACTTCCGGCAATAACCAATGCCTTTTGTATATCTCCGGTCGGATTATCGACAGTTTGTATCACATACTTTTCATTTTTTCCGGTCAGTTCGTTCTTATCTACCTTGCCGTCTCTGACCAGTTTGTCGATGATGGCCGATTTTCCTGCCGTTCCGATAATAATCGCCGTTTTGCCGGAAACAGACGGTAGATTACCTGAAACTTTCCTGAAATCATCTTTCAGGTCGCCGACCGCACGGATCACACCCGCATAGTCATTAACATCGGAAATTACCTGGACAGGCTTGCCGCTTTCGACCAGAGAAAGATATTTTTGCCCGGCAGAGGAAAACACAAATCTTTCTACACCGAAAGGGTTCGCAATGTCCTTTGCCGGCAATTTTCTGTCATCGACAGGAGTAGTGTCATTATAAACATAACAACCGATTATTGTACCTGAAAATCCTCCTGCCGATTGTGTGCTGAGATTTTTCGCGTCAGTATCTTCTGCTATTGTTTTCCAGCTTTCTCCATCATCAAATGAATAGAGGAACGAATATTTATCTTTTTTGCCTTCTACCTTCAAGGTAACCGCTTTTTTGTCTGTACCGCCTGGAATTTCAGTTTTCGCTATGGTTTTCACATCCCCTTCAGCACGTTTCAATACAAGATAATACTTGCCGTTCCCGTCAGTGGTTTTTCCGAAAACAAAATTATGTTTCTCCCGCTGATAACAAACCAGTCCTGCAATATCCCCTTCATTATCCGGTAAATAATCCATTTTTATCTGCGCCGAAAAAGTTAAATGCTGTTGGCGGATACCTGTAAAAGCCGGTTGATTCGGTTCATAGATCGTGCTTCCGGTAGAACTGAGTGTAAGCATTCCATTAGCGATTTTCCACCATTTATCTTCAGGTGGAGTACGCAGCATCAAATAGCGGTCATCGAGTTTTTCGTCGTCGAAATCGCCTTTCCATGTAAAATTACCTTTATAACTTTCTGCATTCGGCTGGAGATTCGCTTTGTTTACAATGTAAGGAATTTCCTCGTTCGCTTTCAAAATCACCGGATATCCGTCAACCCATGTCACAGGTAGCATAAATGTTTCTCTACCTGTATTGTAATAATTGCCTTCGTATGGGCGGCAGGCAAGAAAAACAGCGTACCAGTCGCCTTCTGCTGTTTGTATAAGGTCGGCATGCCCGGCGGAAGTCACCGGATTCTTACGGTTTTCCGGTAAGTCGCGCTGGGTGAGAATCGGATTGTTTCTCCAGGGGATATAAGGACCAAAAATACTTTCGGAGCGGAAAACAACCTCTGAATGCTGAACACTGGTACCTCCTTCGGCACATAGGAGATAATAATAACCATTGATTTTGTATAAATGCGGAGCTTCTATCCACACCGGATGTTTGGCTTTGTCCGTACCTCCGTCTACAATCATTTTCTTCTCACCGAAAATAGAGTCGCCCTCAACACTAAACTGTCGCAGCCAAATAGACCTGTGCCCGTCCCATCCGGGTTTCCCCTCCGGTTCGTCGTTATGTACGATATACGCCTTTCCGTCTTCATCGAAAAAAATATCGGGATCGATACCGCCAAAATGCAGGGGGACCGGTTCACTCCAGTTATTTTCTTTCGGATTCTTGGTTTTCACGATAAAATTGCCGATTCCGTCAGTACAGGTAGTAATGAGATAAAAAGTATCATTGTATTTGTTGTAGCGGATTGTAGGAGCATAGATTCCTCCACTGAGCCGGATTGCGGCTTTAAGTTGCAACTGCGAAGGCCGGTTCAGCACATTGCCGATCTGCACCCAGTTTACCAGGTCGGTACTGTGAAATATCGGGATACCCGGATAGTATGAAAACGTTGAGGTTACCAGATAGTAATCCGAACCCTTGCGACAGATACTCGGATCGGGATAAAAACCGCTGAGAACCGGATTGAAATACTGGTTCCGGTCGTTTATAGCCTGTGCGAAACAGGTATCCTGTCCCTTGTATTGAAAATAGAGAAAATCTGCTGTCTGACTATTTCCGGTACGGGAAAAGGCTATAATCAGTATCAGCATTGACAAACAGGTGTACAAGTCTTTTGTTTTCATAAATATAGTCGGATTATTTGTATTCGTATAGTTTCACATGAAGGATACTAAAATCATCGGCTCCGATACGTATATGCCGTCCCTGATGGGTCTGGTCTCCGTTTAGGCGGCGGATGTATTTAAATGTCCCATTTTCATTTATGCTGATTTCGTCTACTGTTCCTATTCCTGCTCTGAGGCTGTCGTCCCATGCTACTTGTTTAACTTGTTGTCCTCCCTGATTCATAAAGCCGTCTTCTCCAAGTTTTTTTGCATCGATCGCTTTTTTCTCTCCTTCTTTTTCAAATTCGACAACAATGCCGCTGCCTGCTATAATATATTCATCTTTTGCCAAACGAAGGATAAGCCCTCCACCCTCAGGCCAGATACTTTCATCAGTTGCACGCGAATCCCAAGGCAGGGTGAAAAAGTGGCGGCAGGTAATTTTTAGGTCGTCATATCGTAAAATACGTTCCTTGTTTTCCTGGTCGAATAAGAGCCCGTTGGATTGCCCTCGTCCCTGATATTTGGTAAGTACAGGCATCAACTCCCTTAATTTAGAATAAGCCTGTGTCAGGGGGGCATCTTCCGCTCCGTTTTCTATTGAGAATGGACAATAGCCGATTGCATCGTGTTCGCCAAAAACATAGAAGGCTTGTACTCCATTATTCTTGCCTGATTTTACTTCGGGTATGAATAGCGGATTATTATGCAGTTTATATTGAGCCACCCAATTGGCGAAGCCTTTATCATAGAGGTCGGGAGCCAATAGGTCGATATTAGGTGCTCCGCAATGCCAGATATCTATCAGATGCGCTAATGGCCCTGCGGAGGGATATTCTCCGGGTTTGCGTCCGCGGCTGTTCATCGCGGCATTTACATAAAGAGGGATATTATGTATCGAACGTGCAGTCTGTGCCAATTTTTCTACATAACGGGCATACGACCAAGCCATGAATATTTCGTCCGTATACAGGTCTGTACCGAATATTTCCGGCCAGTTGCCTTTTTTCTTAAAGCCTTGTTTCCCCCATTTTTTGAGTATCTGAGGATGAAGCGTATCCCTATTCCTGCTTAAATAGTTTATCAGAACTTCAGGAACTGCTTCATTAAATAATTTATTTGCTTCTGCCGAATAGTCGCGGGCATCTTCGAGCATGCCTGTTTCGTTTTCTATTTGTACCATTATTACAGTACCTTCCTCTTTATCAATGGATGCAATATATTTCATCAATTGAGAAAAAGCCCGGTTGTCGGCCAGGTACACATTTTCAGAAAAAGAACTGGCTATTTCGAGCGGTTTTCCGGCCTTAGTGTATGCTCGGGGATATTTTCTGTAATCTTTCTTGAACCATAGGGGTGCATAACAACTCATAGAGTTTTTCCATGCCCCAAACCAGAGAAATACGATTTTCAAATTGTTTTTCCTAGCTTGTTTAACAACTTTATCGACAAGTGAAAACTCATAACTGCCTTCGATGGGTTCGATCAGGTCCCAATATGCCGGAACTAAAACCGTATTAAGCCCCATGCGTTGCAGTTTCGGGAAAATACGATCAATGTCTTCTCCTGAAGCTGCCGATGAGTTACTTAACTCACCACCGAGGATAAGAAAGGGTTTATCATTTACTATCAACTGGGTAGCAGTGCCGCTTTTTACAAGATGCGAAGTACTCGCTTCTTTTGTCCGGTTTACGGTTATTTCCCCACTGATCGTGAAATAATCAAAACCAGTATATCCTCCGGTATTATAGTAAGTATCACCGACATGTACCATCGACATCTCGGGAACATCGGCAAAGATAAGCGGATACTTTGCTGTCTGAGCATTGAAAAGTATTGCTACAAAGAAAAACTGTACGATAAAGTAATTTCTTTTCATATAAATGTCCTTCAATAAAAGGGCTGCCCGAGAACAGCCCTTCAATGAGATGTAAAAGCTTTCTACTGATAATTAATTATATCCCGGATTTTGAAAAGCTTTCTTATAAGCCTCGTCACCGTCCATATTATCAAGCTGACTCGTCGGGATAGGACGTAAGTACAGATATTTCTCTATGGCACGGTTCACTGTTATGGGAGCAGCGTCTCCGGCTGTTGAACAGATCTGGTAACTGCCTGCATACTCTTCCCATTTCTGGGTGCGTGCCAGATCGTGCCAGCGGTAACCTTCTCCATAATATTCACGGGAACGCTCATCTAAAATATAATTAATATTAATAGTAGCTGGCGTAGCAGCGACTAAAGCGGCACTGTAATCATCTGTTTTGGTGATATTGCCGGCGACGCTGAACTTCCACTTTCCTGCGCGGGCGCGAATCACATTAATTAAACCTCTGGCTGTACCATCGCAGGTACTTAACCCTTTCGTTGTGGCTCCCTTTACGGCTGCTTCGGCCGCGATGAAGTAAAATTCTGAAAATTTCAGGATATTGAACGGGCGGGTGCTTGCAGCTTTATCATCATTGTAGTCGGTCCCTTTGCGGGCAATGCCCAGTTTCCAAAGTCCCGGAAATACGGTGCGGGAAATTTTACCCAGAGGCATTACAAAATCGGCTCTGCCCGGCAAAACTCCAAGCCCGGAATTACTTTTATAAACCGAGTTGCTATAATCTATACCTCCCGGATCGGAAGCAAGGAAAGAAACAGCCGGTTCGCCGGGTGTTATAGGCATATAGTTGGCATTATAGAGTACCGACGGCGCGCTGCTGCCAGCAAGATTCCATGTGCCGCGATATACCGTAGCGAAAGTTCCATCGAAACGGGAGTCGTTTGTTTTGTCGGCAAATGTGGTATTAAAAATATTGATGGGAGTAGCCATACGGCTCCACATACGGCTGAATGATTGTCCAGCCTGCGCACTGCGGAAAAATGTACCTGTTCCGCTCCATGAGCCGGTGGTCCTACTGCTCTGAACATTTTGGAAATACCAGGTTACCATCCATACGGCCTGATTTTGTGCTTCGTTGGTGTTGTTCGGGCTTCCATCCCATCCAATAACATTTCCTTCGTTGTACTGGGCGCTGTTTTCCGTGTGGTCCGCATAAAGCATGATTTCCTTATTCCGGTCGTTAGTGAACACATGTACATCGTAGTAAGTAGGCTGTAATTGATAATAACCCGGATTGTCAATGGCTGTAGCCGATATATCATAAGCCTGCTGGATATACCAGGCCGCATTGTGCCCGTTAGGATCGGTACGTTCGCACACAGGAAAAGTAGGGATATTATTTGGGTTTTCGAGCCACCAGCCATAAGTCAGATAGGCTTTTGCCAAAATGAGCCGTGCTGTATTTTTCGTCACTGCCCCGGTCAGACGAGGGGTTTCTGGTAAATTTGCCACTGCGGACAACAAGTCAGGGAATATAGCGCGGGTATATACTTCCGGTACTGTGTTCCGGGTAGAAACACGTGATGGTGTGGTGTTGAACATTAACTCGCCGCTGCCTAAATCCAAAGGTACGCCGCCAAAGGTTTGTACCATCTGGAAATAGTAGAAAGCCCGGAAGAAAGAGGCTTCGGCAATAAGCGCCGGCGGCATATTCGCTTCCGTTCCATTAGTAATAATGGCACTGGCATTATTGATGGCCGCGTATGCCACATTCCAGATCACGTCGAAACGGCTGGTTGAAGCATCGGGAACCGCTCCGGTCGTCAAATCTGCGTTCTTGAAGTTCTGGTCTGCCTGAGAGCCGTAAGTATATTCGTCTGTTCCTGTTTCACAGGCATTATAGTAATAGGGTTGCCCATACACCCGGCGCAGCGTCCCGTAAAGGCCTGTCAATCCACCTTCAATGCCTTTTTCAGTTTTGTAAAAGCCGGGTTCGTATATATTTCGGGGTTGCTCATCCAAAATATCAGAACAGGAAGCCATCGCCAAGAACAATGCAACCGCGCCTGTTCTCAAAATATTTTTATATAAGTTACGTTTCATATTCTTAAATGTTAAAATGTTAAGTTGATACCAAACAGATAGTTCCGCGTATTAGGCGTACTATATCCTACAATAGGCAAGCGATCCTGCAATTGGGTAGTGACAGCCTGATTTTCATTTCCTCTCGAGTTTGTCTCAGGGTCCAGTCCTGTTTCATCATGATAAGGTGAAAACAATACAAAAGGATTTTGTACCGTAGCGTATATCCTCAATTTATCAATGCCGGCATCCCTTAGCCATTTTTGCCGGAAGTTGTAACCCAGTGTGATGACACGTACCTTCATATAAGACGCGTCGAACAAAGCCATGCTATTGGCATATTTGGCATTATCGTTCGACGTTATACCTCCTGGCCTCGGATATTTGGCTCCGGTGTTTTCAGGTGTCCAATAATCCACATTTACATTTCCGTGGCGTCCGTTCAGCATATTAAGGTAGCTTGTACCTCCATAGAGAGTGGAAATCAATTTTCCTCCGTTCTGGAAACTGCCTACTACAGTCAGGTCCAAATCCTTATAGGCTACGCGGGTATTAAAACCTCCCTGCCAGGAAGGGTCCAGGTGTATAATCTGACGATCGTCAGCTCCGATTTGTCTTACAGGTTTGCCATCGGCGTCATATTCGCCGGTATATTTTACTTTGATCATACCTGCGTTACCACCCGGTTCGAGTATTTGCAAATAAGGGTCGCCTTCCTGCCAAAGACCGATTTGTTCGTAGTCGTAAACTACATTGATAGGATGTCCTTTAAACCACCAGTTACCTTCATTTTTATCTTCTCCCGAATTGAGTTTCAGTAGTTCATTCTTGTTGGTGTACCAATTGATACCGGCTTCCCATGTCCAGCCATTGAGATTATCCAGAATCTTACCGTTAAGAGAAATTTCCCAGCCTTTATTTGAAGTTTCACCGATATTTGCCATATAAGATCCTACTCCGGATGTGCTTGGCAAGTTTACTCGCAACAGGATATCCTTGGTGTGCTGTGTATAATATTCGACGGTGCCGCTCAGACGGTCATTGAACAATGAAAAGTCCAGGCCGTAATTATATGTGGTAGTGTATTCCCAGCCCAGTTTTTCGTTGGGTAACTCGGACAGATAGTAACCTGTCGAATAGTCTTCGCCGAAATTATAATAGCGTGTATCTAAAAGTCCGAGTGTCTTGTAGGGATCTACCGCCTGATTAGAGGTTTCACCGTAGCCTGCGCGCAGCTTCAACTGATCTATCCATTTCAGATCTTCCATGAATGCTTCACGATTGATGTTCCAACCGACCGAAACAGCCGGATATGTATGCCATTGATATCCCGGAGCTAATCTGGAGGATGCGTCCGCGCGCACTGTAGCTGAAAGCATGTAACGGTTATCGTATGAATACATCACACGGCCCATCCATGACGTCAGGCCGGATACCTGGTATGACTGTCCGCCTTTGGGCAACAATATTTCGCCTGTGGCTTTCGAGAGATCGTAGTATTGAAAATGATCTGCCGGTAGATCACGCGCAGAAACTTCCGAACGGTTATAATGAGTTTGTTCGGAAGAATAAAGCCCTACCACGTTTATCTGATGTTTTTCGGCAAAGGTGCGGTCGTAGGTCAATAAATTTTCAACCGCCCAGTTGGTCCTCAACGAATTATTAATTGACGCCGAGGATGGTGCATTCGGATCGGATGCGCTGGTAACGCCTATTCCCGTAAAACCTCCACCCGTTCCAAAACGGACGTTTAAGCCGAGGTTGATGCGGTATTTCAAACCTTGTATCCAGGGGGCGCTTACTTCCGCGTAAATGTTATTATAAGAAGCCAGCGATTTGGCATCGCTCATCCACAAGTCTTTTGCTTCTTTTAAAGTTTCCTTTGTCCATATCCGGTAATTATCGGTAGCACTGGATTGCACGGAACGCTTTAAATTACCGTCCGCGTCGTATGGATTAGCTAATGGTGAGCTCGCAAGGGCATCGCCTGTATTGATCTGGGTGCCCGAAGTGAGTCCGTAGCTTGAATTGGATGATAGTCCGAACCGGATATATTTACCGAAATTCTGATCCACCGAGGCACGGAGCGAGATACGGCTGTATTGCTGGGTTGGTATCACTGCCTGATCGAGATAGTAGCCGAGTCCGAAAGCATAGCTGCCATCCTCGCTGCCTTTTGTCATGCTAATATCGTGATTGACTATCGTACCGGGCCTGTAAAGCATATCCTGCCAATCGGTATTAATGTCGTTCGACTCATCCGGAGAATTAGTGAATGGAGAATCGGGTTTCCCCAATTCCTTAATGGTTCTTGCCGCTTCTTCACGCAGCTTTGCGAATTGCTGGCCGTTCATCATCGGATAACGAATAGCGCTTTTTGTACCATAATAAGCATTGTAGCTTACCTGTGCTTTTTGCCCGGCATAGCCGCGGTTGGTACTGATAAGTATTACCCCGTTGGCTCCGCGTGACCCGTAGATGGCGGTAGCCGAAGCGTCTTTCAATATGTCAACACTTTTGATACTGTTCGGGTCGACATCGTTGATGGAACCGGAAAAAGGGATTCCGTCAAGCACGATCAGTGGGGCGTTGTCGGCACTCAGCGAACGTGTACCGCGAATCCGGATTTGCATTTCCGCTCCCGGTTTAGATGAAGTCTGAGTCATTTCCACCCCGGCGATACGTCCCTGCAAAGCGGTCGATACATTCGTTGCCGCCACTTCGCGTACTATATCGCCCCGCATGGATGCGACCGAACCTGTTACCGCCTCTTTCCGTTGCGTACCATAGCCTATAACCACTACCTCTTCGAGCATCTTGTTATCCTCTTCGAGTACCACATCTATACGATTCCTTCCGGAAACATTTACAGTCTGCATTACAAATCCGATAAACGAAAAAGTAAGTTTACCTTGAGGGGATACTGAAATGGAAAACTTACCATCAGTATCTGTTATAGTACCATTGGTAGTACCGGATTCTACTACACTGACCCCAATAATGGGCTCTCCTGCAATATCTTTCACAACTCCATTTACAGAAATGTTTTGAGAAAAAGCTAAAGCCGGGATAAGAAAAAATAAAAATAAAAGTCTCAGGGACTTAAAAATTCTTGCATTTCTCATGATTAAGATAAGATTCATTATTTACTATATTTACTATTAATGCGAATCAGTATTTAAAAAATTAGATAAATAAAAGCGATGGCAATTTTACCCATCGTATGAACTAAAAGTCCGGATGTCGATCTGACTTTCTGCGCTCTTTGAATTTTTGTACGTTCATTCAACCAATTGAAGAATGATTCTATGGGTTGTCTGACTTTAGAAACAGCAGTAGAAAATAAGTCATTATATGCTTTGTTCCATTGTTTTTCTTGTTCAGACTGTCCTTTGACTGCTTTAACAGGAGTAAGCATTTGAATATTCTGCGTTTGCTTTTTATTATCATTAAAGTATTCAAAATCAGAATATATTTTATCTCCAAAAATCATTCGGTTAACTATCGTATCACCCCAGTTCTGTTTAAATACAGTCAGGTCGTTATCTTCAGCAGGAGTGTAGGTTATGGATTCCGGAAAAGGGATTGTCCCTTTTCGTCTGAATGCCAGAGCATGAAGCTTTAAACCATAGTAATATTGATTCTTTGTTGAACAATATCCTTTAGTGGTGATTTCTTTAGCAACCTTTGCTATTCTGTTTCGTCCTGCACAAGTGATTACAGGCATAGAATCAACCAGCGATACATCAAAATCACAATCTTTTGGCGTGAATGAACTTATCAATCTCTGGGATAATACCTTAAAACATTCATTCAGGCGGTTTAACCTTAAGTTAAATGTTTGATACGATGGCAATGAAGGAAACCAGGAAGATAGATACTCTTTTGTAAAAGAATGTATATCTTTGACCATGAAATACTTCTGACAACATCCTGCGAACAGGTAAATTGTCATTATTTCCTGATCAGTAAAAGATGGAGCATTGTTGTTACTGTACCGTTGACAGTAATATTTTAGCTCTGAATCGTATAAATCACAGATATACATATAAATTCTTATCAGTTTAAGCTCTTTCTTCTTGGGAATCATTGTTAAAGAAATGTGTGGTAATATTCCTTTAATTTAATGATTTTCAAGAGATTGAGCAAGTATTCGGTACGCTTATTTTATTGATAATTAATCTTTTAATTAAATAAATCAGCCAATAGTTGCAACTACTGATTCGCATTATTATTAATAGGTTATTTACTTTTGATTTAAAGTATGGAAGTTCTAGGTTTTTTCATAGGCATAATTTAGGATTTAAGGTACGATATTATATTTCTCAATTCGGTCAGATTCTGTATGATACAAACTTATGAATATCTCTTTTCAAAATACAGACCGGGTGTATCATATAGTTTCCAGTGTGTAACATGTGCTTTCCCTGTATAACATATACTTTTCTCTACGTTACATTAGTTCCTGAAAAGTAGATATTCCTTATTATTTTTTTATATTTGCATATATACTGCTTCTAATATCTGGATACCCATGACAACAAAGAACACGAGGATAAAAGCATTTGTTCTGATATGTATTTTTTGCCTTGTAACAAACTCCTATGTATTTTCGCAAATAGGTAGATTCTATTCCCCTGACGAAGATCTGTCAAACAGCCTTATCAATCAGGTATATCAGGATAGGAAAGGATTTGTCTGGATTGCAACGGAAAACGGATTGAATAAATTCGATGGGATGAAATTCAATATCTATAAACATTCCTCTGATGATCCTACCTCGCTGAAAAATAATTATGTGAGGACTATCTTCGAAGATAGTTCGGGCAATTTCTGGGTAGGGTGTATCAATGGACTGATGAAATATGACTGGACGACTAATTCATTCAGGGAAATAAAAATGTACAAAGACGGGAACCTTGTTTCTCCCCATATCACGCGCATGATAGAGGCACATAATGGAGATATATGGGTCGCCACTTCCGGACAGGGGATATTTTTCATCAAAAAAGGTGAACGGGAATTCCATGCGAGTTTACAACTTACCAACCTGCTGGTCAGTAATTATCTTAACTCAATTTTTGAAGATTCGAAAGGGAATCTTTGGATAGGTTCTGAGAATAACGGACTGAATCTCTACAACCCTGTTACCAATCAGATAAAAGCGTTTACTGCCCCTGCTAATATCAGCAGTAACAATATATCATCCATAACAGAAGATAAACAAGGAAATATATACGTAGGAACATTGACCGGAGGGCTTAACAAATATAATGAACAGACAAAGGCATTTGAGGCAATTGGGGCAGACAATAATACCCAGCTGCTGATTAAAGACCTGCTGTTGACCAAAGAAAATATATTATATATAGGCACAGACGGGCAGGGTTTGAAGCTATATAACAGAGACAGAAACATCGTAGAAGATTATAAAATCAGTTCCGCTCCATTCGATTTCTCGAAAGGGAAAGTTCATTCGATTCTTCAGGACAGGGATAATAATCTTTGGCTTGGTATTTTTCAGAAAGGGATAATATTTATTCCGGGCACAGAAAAGAAATTTGATTATTACGGTTTCAAATCGTTAAAGAATAATCCGATTGGCTCCAGTTCGGTGATGTCTATCTATAAAGACAAAGAAGGCATAACCTGGGTAGGTACAGATAATGAAGGTATTTACGGTATCAACAATAGAGGGGAAAGGGTAGCTCATTTCATGCAGACCTCTTTATCTTCATCCATTTCAAATATCATACTGAGTATCTTTGAGGATTCCAATAATAATATGTGGGTGGGCTCATATACTAAAGGACTGGCAAAGCTCAACCGGAAGACGGGAACCTGTGAATATATTCCTGAACTGTTAAATGAAAAGATATACTGCATAACGGAAGACGACAAGAAGAACCTGTTGATAGGTACCTATGGTTCCGGCTTTTTCAGATTGAATCTGGCAAGTGGGAAAATGACTCATTATGAATCGCGGAAGAGCGAGAATGATGATTTTTCTATAGATGAACTGAGTAATGACTGGATCAACGATATTCTGTTCGATAGCGAGGGCTTGATTTGGATCGCACATTATAAGGGCGTAAGCTGCTATAATCCGAAAAAGAACACCTTCCTGAATTATCTCAACCAAAATACAATATTACCGCATACGGTGGCATATACCCTTTTTGAAGATAAGACAGGTAATATATGGATAGGGACATCCGACGGATTGAATATTCTTAATAAGAAAGAGCAATCGGTTAAGAGCTATTCGACCAGAGACGGATTACCCAACAATGTTATATGTGGCATACGGGAAGACTGCGAGCGGAATATCTGGATAAGTACCTATTTTGGTATCAGCAAATTTATTGTCCGTGAAAACCGGTTTATCAATTACTATACCGGCGACGGGTTACAGGGTAATGAGTTTACACGTGGCGCAAAATTTGAGGATGCTGCCGGCAAAATATATTTTGGAGGTATCTATGGTGTAACCAGCTTTTATCCTAAAGACATAACTGAGGCGAAAAAGGAGTTGAAAGTGCTGATTACGGACTTTTTTCTATTCAACCGGGCCGTAAAGATGGGAGACAAATCGGGTAGTAACGAGATTGTTGCTACATCTGTTCTGGATGCGGACCAGTTTACATTAGCTTATGATGACAATACATTCAGTATAGAATTTTCCGCACTGGAGTTTTCAAACCCCGAACGTATTGTTTATCAATATATGATTGAAGAAATCAGCCAAGACTGGCTTAATTCGTATCCCGGCATGGGGAGGGTTACATATACGAACCTGAATCCGGGTGCATATACTTTCAAATTGAGGGCGAAAGACCATGATAATTATTCGGATATAAAAACAATAAGAATAATCATTACACCTCCATGGTATCAGTCTCCATGGGCATATGCCGCCTATGCTGTGCTAAGTGTCTTGTTGGTTTTGTTTATTGCGAATTATATCCATGCGCGTATCCGTCATCGTCAGGAAGAAATGAGACGGCAGCATCTGGAGCAGATAAATGAAGCTAAATTGCAGTTTTTTATTAATATATCGCATGAGATACGTACTCCTATGACCTTAATTATAAATCCATTGGAAAAGTTATTGTCGGAGAATAAAGATCAGAAGTTGCAAAAGAGTTATGTGATGATATACAGGAACGGACTGCGGATTCTTCGACTTATCAATCAGTTGATGGATATCCGTAAACTGGATAAGGGGCAGATGCAATTGCATTTCAGGGAAACTGATATTGTCGGATTTATCGACGATCTGATGATGACGTTTGAGTATTCTGCACAAAGAAAGAATATAAGTTTCAATTTCAGGCATGACATGGATAAGCTGAATGTCTGGATCGATCTTAATAATTTTGATAAAGTCCTGTTGAATATAATTTCAAATGCTTTTAAATATACACCGGATAATGGAAATATAACCATCGATTTATCTACCGGGCATGATGAAAATGTAAGAGGAGCATTGAGAAATTATTTTGAAATCTCAGTAACAGATAATGGTATAGGCATCGATAAGGATAAAATAGAGCAGATTTTTGAACGTTTCTATCAAATAAGTAATGATTTCACAAATTCTAATTTCGGGACGGGCATAGGTCTGCACCTGTCTAAGTCGTTGGTGGAACTGCATCATGGCGCAATTTTTGCCGAAAACAGGCAGGATATGCCGGGGACCCGTTTTGTAATACAGCTGCCTTTGGGTAGCGATCACCTGATAGCCCGGGAACTGGAAGATGGAGAAGAGTATAAAGTAGCGGCAGAAAAGATCCCATCCTCATATATATCAAATGAGCTCCTTAATAAAATAAATGTCGGAGACGGAGAAAGGAAGGTGAAGCCCCGTACAAAATACCGGATACTGATAGTGGAAGATGAAGATGAGATCCGGGAATATATCAAGGACGAACTATCGTCTGAGTACCGGGTTATGGTAAGTGAGAATGGAAAAGAAGCTCTGAATCTCATATTGACCGAAAAGCCCGATCTGATTATCAGTGATGTAATGATGCCGGAAATGGATGGCATAACGCTTTCGCGCAAAGTCAAGCAAAATATAAATATAAACCATATACCGATTGTCCTTCTCACAGCAAAATCAACTCCTGAAAACAAAATAGAAGGTCTCGATATAGGAGCTGATGCTTACGTTTCCAAACCGTTCAACACCGATCTGCTTAAAAGCACCATAGCTAATCTGATTGAGAACAGGGAACGGCTGAAGAGTAAATTCAGCGGACAACAGCAGCCCGAAGATAAAATACAAAAAATAGAACTGAAGTCTTCGGATGAGATACTTATGCAACGCATCATGAAGATTATAAATGAAAATCTTTCCAACCCCGAACTGAATGTGGAGATGTTAGCTATGAATGTCGGGATGAGCCGCGTACATATGCATCGCAAACTGAAAGAATTAACGAACCAGTCTGCCCGCGATTTTATAAAGGGCATCCGGCTGAGACAGGCTGCAATACTGCTCTCCGGAAAGAAACTGACTATTTCGGAAGTAGCCTATGCAATAGGATTTTCTAATCTGTCTCATTTTTCCAACTCGTTCAGGGAATTCTATGGAATGTCGCCAAAGGAATACCTGGCAGCACATCTTGCCCCTCCTCCGTCAAATGAGGAGTAAACTCAGATGAAGTATGGAATAGTCCTGTTTTTGATTTTATTCTTTCAGATTTTTTCGTTTCAAAGCTCCTTTTAGAAGAAAAAATCATTCCTGTGAAATGATTTTAATAAGTTTAAAACAGATTCCATTATAAAATATTATTAACATCGCCAATCAGGCTGAAATCGAAGGTATAAATGATACGGTTTTTACGCAGAAGACGATCATAGATTATATACGTGTTTATAAGCAAGTTGAATAAATAATGAATGTCTTGTCTTCGTATTAACCAAGAAAAATCGCTAAAACTTTACTATTAATGCGCATTTAAATAAACTATCCTGCATTTTTGTTTGTTTAGTTAAAGAAATTATCTTTGTACAAATTTAAAAAAAGAAGTAAAATGAAAAATTTAGTAGAAAAATTACACAAGGATTTTGCAGACTTTGCTAAAGATGCAGCTGCGCAGGTTGAGAGCGGGAATAAAGCAGCTGGTCAAAGAGCGAGAAAAGTATCTCTTGAGATTGAAAAAGCTTTGAAAGAGTTCCGCAAAAAATCTATCGAAGCAACAAAATAATAAAAGCAAAAGCATTTATTTGAGAACAGGATGATCCGATGGGTTATCCTGCCTTTTTTATACTAATCTGCAAAGTATCTTTTCTAATTTATAAAACGTCTATACACCTTTCCAGCTGCACCCCCCGCGAACCTTTCAGGAGAATATAACTGTCTTCGATAGGATTCTCTTTCAGGTAATACTTTAGGCTGTCTAAATCCTTGAAGCGGGGATAATCGGTCGTAATGCGGCTAAAATTATCACCGACGAATATTACCCTGTCAAAATTATGATGTGATACATAGTCGGCCACTTTCTGATGTTCTACATCCGTGTCGGGACCCAGTTCTTTCATGTCTCCCAGAATCAGGACTTTATGATTCACATCCATGTGATTGAAGTTTTCGAGGGCTGCATGCATACTTGTCGGATTCGCGTTATATGCATCTATTATCAGCATATTCTTATCTGTTTCTTTTAGCTGTGAGCGGTTGTTTGTAGGCTGATATTCTTCAATCGCTTTGCATATTAAAGAGGCTTTTACTCCCAGGTATTTACCGATAGTGACTGCCGCCAATGCATTCGGGAGGTTATACTCCCCGATCAGATTGGTATTGACCTTATTGCGCCTGTTTCCGAATTTCCATTCAAATTCGAGATAAGGCCTTATCGATAATACCTTTCCGGATATAAACAGGTCTTCTTCCAAACCGTAAAATATGGATGTGATACCTTCCGACATCTCGCGTAGGAGTGAATTGTCATAGTCGATGAAGATTTTACCATCCCTTGTACTTCTGATATATTCGTATAGCTCTCCTTTGGCTTTGATGACATTCTCGTATGAGCCGAAACCCTCTATATGGGCATGTCCGATATTGGTAATGACCCCGTAATTAGGCATGGCCATTTCGGAAAGCACCTTTATTTCCCCTACATGGCTGGCTCCCATTTCTATAATGGCTATTTCATGTTCCTTCTTTATACGGAGCAGGGTGAGAGGAACCCCGATATGATTGTTCAGGTTGCCCTGGGTGGCCAGGACGTTGTACTCCTGGGAAAGAACAGAGGTAATAAGTTCCTTGGTGGTCGTTTTACCGTTTGTACCTGTTATACCTATAACCGGTGTTTTTAGTTGTTTACGGTGGTAGTTTGCCAGTTTTTGCAATGTGTCGAGGCAGTCTTCTACCAATATAATATTGGGGCGTGTGGCGTATTTTGCTTCATCTACAACGGCATAGCTACATCCCGAATCAATAGCTTTTCCGGCATATTCATTTCCGTTGAAATTGGCACCTTTCAATGCAAAGAAAATAGAATCTTTTGGGCTGTTGCGTGTATCTGTTGAAACCTCCGGGTATTGTTTGTAAATTTTATACAGTTCAGATATCTCCATGGCTCTTTGTTAGATGATATTATTTTTTAATAATCAACGTTTATTTCTCTATTATTGTTTGGTCTTCGTATGGGTCTATAAGATAATTTAAGGCTATGCGAATATAACGTTAATTATTCATATCCCGAGTGCCTCTTAACGTTTTTTACTTTATGGAATAATAAGGTTGTATCCCTGTTTTTAGTACCGGTAATGTTATTTGACTGAGTGAATATTTATTACGTTTCATTTGTTATTTTCGCAAAGAGGAAACAGCAATTTTAATGCCATCTTATCTGATCGGTACCATGCTGTTCTTATCTGAAAATATTGTGCTGAAAGGCATGCAAAGGACACAAAACTAAAGAACGATTTTCGTCATATATTATTTACTTTTCGGCTATTCATTCCTCAATATCTGGCTCCGCCGATTTTTAATTCAAAGAGCCAATAGCTGTCAGTAGTGTATAGATAAACTTCTGCGAAAAAAAATACAATCTCGTTTGCCCTGATTTTCTTCTTTCTCCGGTTTTTTAGTTTGGGTTGAGCACGGAACTGATTATCCGGTTTGTAGTTTTCCACAGCATATTCAGTATATGCTGTGGAAAATATCATAAAAAGGGGGTCTTTTAAGCTACTTGCAAATTCTTATTTAATAACTATTATTCCTTTACGAAAAAATGATTATTCCCCCGGCTCCATACTTTAAAGCCTTTCGATTTTAAAATATCGATAATTGGTATAGGTTTAAATGGTGTAATTATCTGTAATATCTGCTTTCCTTCTAACTCCGACGACAGTTTCAGTATTTCCTGCATGGGGCTCTCTCCTGATTCTATTACAGGGCGGGCATCAAAGCGGATGCTTATCTTGCTTTCATCAAACCAGACGGGCATGGCAGTATCTTCAACATTATCTGTATCTTCATTAATTGTAATTTCCGATAACCCTGCGGCCTTCCTTAGTTCCTGAATGAGCAGAGGCGGGGAGATCCCCGCGACCCCTGCTGCCTGTTGCAATGATGTAACCTTGGCAATGGTACGGCGCAACACAGGATTCTTCAATTTGGAGAAAACGGGGGACAGTTCAATTAGTTTGCTTTCCAGGTGGGGATAAGACTCCAGCAGGTTTGCAACTTTGGTCTGTAGATTGATATCCGTTTTCATTGCTTACCTCGCTGCGTAAGATAACAGACGCTGGTCGCCTTCCAGCTTGCGTAAATCTGTTATATCCTGTGTGACTTCCATTACTCCCAGATATTCGCCGTCATTTCCCCGGAGCGCGGTGTATTCGATATAAACAAAACGGCCCATGAATGAAGAGATCCAGAATGCAGCGACATTTTCTTTCCCGCTTTTAAAATCATTAATTATCTGCTCTACGATATGTACGCTTCCCGGAGGATGGCATAAGCGTACATCCCTGCCTATAATGGAACGGTTACGTTCAAAGACCTTTTTTGTGCCATGCGAGAAGAATTTCACTTTATCATCCTTATCTACAAAAGTGACATCGACAGGCAATGTCTTGAATATTGTTTCCAGTTCTTTTGTGGTAAAACTACCGGATGAAAGATGTATCGCATCGCCTTCTTTATAAGTAAGCTCTCCGGCTTCTACCGCTTCGGGAGTCCATTCCGTTTGCGGATCATACAGGCTGAATCCGAATTGCGGGGTTTCCTTATATATCTGATACCAGTCTTTATCGGTGAGCGTGTCGAGGCACATTGGTAACAATATCTCCTCTTCTTTCATTATCATGCCTTCGATGGCGTCGGTAACAGGTAAAAGAACCAGCAGGATCAGGGCAGGGACTTCTTCGGTGGAAACATCTTTCGCCAGGAGGGACTCATGTGCGGCTTTCAGCAGTTCGCGTGTTTCGTCATGTTTGCCCCACATTACCTTCGGAGGCCCTGTAATACCTGCTTTTTCGAGAAACGGGAATAGCAGGTATTCTTTCCGTTTGTAATGTTTATCTACATCCGACAGATAGTTAAAGATACTTTTCATCTGTAAAAGATATTCTTTAACTTCTTCATCCTTAAGTTTGTTCCCTTTGTCGAACAGAGCCTTTGCTTTTTCGATATATTCTTCCAGGGCGCGGTTTTCCCGCTTGAAAGTATCTACCGGATGTCCCGGTGCTACTACTTTCGCTGCGGATGTATCTATACTTCCATCCAGCACAGCTGTATGTATATCGCAAAAGCGCAGGACTTCCTCTTCGGGTAGGCCCTCGGATATAAGTTCCTGTTCTACTTCCACTACTTCATTGTAGGGAACAGAACGCAACAGTTCAACTAATCGTTTCCGTACAATTTCGGGAGCTTCATTATTATGTAGCTGAAGGATCAGGTGCTTGAGCAATTCCTTCCTTTTCTGCGAATTGTTTATTACTTCACTCATGGTTATCCTCTTATCATGGTTAATAGCATTTTGAATCTTTCTACAGCAAATAAGGCATGAGAGATATTGGCTGGCATAATGATAGTCTCCCCTTGTTTAAGCAATACGGGATTACCACCGATCTTGATTTCTACTTTTCCATCGAGTACCTGAACCATCGCATCGAATGGTGCTGTGTGTTCGCTCAACCCCTGGCCTTTGTCGAAAGAGAACAGGGTAATGTTTCCTGCGTTGCTTTTGAGCACTTGTTTGCTGATGACTCCTCCGTCAGAATAATCGACGAGTTCGGATAAGTGTAGGACTGTTCCTTTTTCAAATATATTATTCATCTTCTTTATTGTTTTTTGATTTCACAATGTGAAGGTATTAAGATAATAACAAGTAATCTGTCACATTTGTTACACTCCGGGAATCTGTTATAAATAATTATGATATTATTTTCCTGCTTTAATACTGAAAATCAATAATTGTCCTGTGATCTGATTTATTTTTTACTACAAGACAATAGAAAAAAAACTGATGTTAATTCTTTTACTCTGCATTAAAAATGAAAAAGTTGACAAACTTTACAACTTTTGCACATTTTCTTACTTTTTATGATAGCTTTTAGCCGTTGGTAACGCGAAGCGGCAAAACCTGTAATTGTTAAAAAAAGGTGACAAAAGTAACAGATATATCAGTTAACAGTAAACAGTTAGCAGTAAACAACTTGTATCCCGTTTCTTGTCTACTTGTATCTTGTTTACTTGTAACTCGTAACCGCTTTAATCAATACTTCAAAGAGCTATAAGCTAATAGCTAACGGCTAAAAGCTATATATAGATAAAGTATTTTCCAATAATCGAGCGGTTATTTTCATGATAATTTCAATTCGTTTTCAAGGCTCTGGTCAGAAGCGGCAATGCTTTTAGGGAGTCACTTCAAAAGTATTTGTGACAGAGTGTTTTATGATGGTTTGACTGTGTGCAAAAGTAAATACTGGCATATACCGGTATAGAGCAGGTTTTGCAGGATACTATCTGGTTTCCTGTTATAAACAGCACTCTTTAAGTCCCTATATCTAAATATATTTTTAATTAATGGTTAATTAATGCTAATGGTAAGGATCAGGACAGATATTTGTGTAAATTATGTCGCAAATCTAATTTAAACACGAAATAGCCAAATGGGCTATTTATGAATGACCTGAAAAAGTTTATAGACGATGTTTGGTAATTTTCTCTTTAATTGTAGAATACCAAAGTTCTTATTCTTTGGGAAAAACACTATTATTCCACCGTTTAAAAATCATTTTTTAATTTCTCATCAAAATTAAAAACCTCAAAGAAATCACAGTAAAATAACATATAATTAATTATGAATAAGAAAATACTGATCATTATAAGTTTTATTTGTTTTGCGTTTAGTGCGTATTCCAGAGTGAACTTACCGTCCATATTGAGCGACAATATGGTATTACAGCAACAAACTAATGTAAAATTATGGGGAGAAGCTAAGGCTAATGTACAGATTAATATCAAAACATCCTGGAACCAAAAAGTATATACTGTAAATTCGGATGCAACCGGAAAATGGCTTCTGCCGGTGACTACCCCTGTGGCGGGAGGCCCTTATGAAATATCTTTTAATGATGGGGACGAACTGGTATTAAAAAATGTCCTTATCGGCGAAGTCTGGTTTTGTTCGGGGCAATCAAATATGGAAATGCCGATGAAGGGATTTGACAGGCAGCCAGTAGAAGGGACTAACGAAATCATAGCCAAAGCCAAGGCCAGGATACCTCTAAGAATGTATACTACCGATTCACGGGACGGGCAATGGGTGCGTCAGTTTAGTAAGCAACCCCAATCTGACTGTAAAGGCACCTGGTTGGAAAACACATCGGAAAATGTAGCCAATATTAGTGCAGTCGCTTATATATTTGCACAGTATATTCAGGAGATACTGGAAGTTCCCGTTGGCATCATTGTCTCCTCATGGGGTGGATCAAAAGTAGAGGCATGGATGAGCCGGGAAGCTATAGCTCCTTTTAAGGAAATAGATCTGGCTATATTGTCTAATGATGAACCCGTTAAAAATCCGACCGCTACACCCAGTGTGCTGTATAATGCTAAAATAGCGCCTCTTACTAACTTCGCGATTAAAGGATTCCTTTGGTATCAGGGCGAAAGCAACCGGGATAACGCGACCCTTTATAAGAACCTGATGGCCGCTTTTGTAAACGACCTTCGTTCGAAATGGCAAGTCGGTGAGTTTCCTTTCTATTATGTGCAAATAGCCCCGTTCAATTACGAAGGAGCGAATGGAACATCGGCAGCCCGTTTAATGGAAGTACAGATGCAAAACCTTCAGGATATACCCAATTCAGGAATGGTAACCACTCTCGATATTGGGAATCCGGTATTTATACATCCGGTAGATAAGATAACAGTTGGTAAAAGGCTTGCACTATGGGCATTAGGCCAAACGTATAATAGAAAAGGCTTTGGCTATAAGCCTGCGATCTATAAATCTATGGAGATTGCCGGAGAGAAAATATACATTAATTTCGATAATTCACCAAGAGGGCTTTATCCTATGTGGACACAGATAAAAGGTTTTGAAATAGCTGGAGAAGACAGGGTATTCTATCCCGCAAAAGCAGAAATTGAGACTAAATCATGTCGTTTGGCTGTATCAAGTGAAAAGGTAACTTCACCGGTTGCTGTCAGATATGCTTACAGGAATTATGCGGAAGCGGGTGTTTTTGGTGTTGATGGTATTCCCGTTGCACCTTTCAGGACTGATGATTGGTAAGAATACAATATAAAAGAGAGCAATATTGAAATGATCATAAAGAAACTTCAGGCACTATGCTTGTTACCGGTACTGTTTTCCATAAACAGTCTGGCTATAGGCGATGGGGTAAGAGGATGGATTATCCTTTCTGATAATATGGATAATGCTGTCAAAACAATAAAGGCCGCTAAAGAGTATAATATCAATCAGCTTCAGCTTTCTCATCAGATTATTCATGATCTGAGGGAAGTCAAAGATAAAACAGTATGCGCCCGCGTCAATAATCTTGCCCGTATTGCACACTCCGAAAACATTGATGAGGTATTAGTCTGGGATCATAGCTTCTATGCTTTAAACTATTATCCCGATTGTTTCAAAACAGGGCCGGAAGGGACAATCGATCTTGATAATGCTGGATTCTGGGAATGGTACAAAGAGGATTATCGCCGGATGATGGACCTTGTACCCGAGATCGACGGGCTTGTTTTGACTTTTATTGAAACCGGGGCATATGCCGAAAGGCAATATTCTGTAAAAATGCCGACCCCGGAAGAAAAATTAGCTGCCGTGGTAAACGCTGTAGCCGATGTAGTGATCGGGGAAAAGGGGAAAAAACTATACATCCGTACATTTGCTTATTCAGAAGAAGAATATGCCGGGATCGTGGGGTGTATTAAGCATATCAAAAATGAAAAAGTCGCTTTAATGATAAAGGAAGTTCCCCATGACTTTTTTCTAACCCATCCGAACGATCCGTTTATAGGAAGGCTTGACAGACCTGCGATCGTAGAATTCGACACAGGTAATGAGTATAATGGGCAGGGAGTTATCGCGAATACATGGGCAGGGTATGTTATGAATCGGTGGAAAGATTTTATAAACCGGCCGAATGTTGCCGGATATGTTGCCAGGACCGACCGTTATGGAACTACAAAAATAGCAGGAACTCCCAATGAAATATTATTATATGCATTAAAGCGTACAACGGAAGACCGGTTTATCTCAGAGGATCAGGTCTATGATGAATTTATCAGATCAAGATATGGAGAAGAAGTTTTACAGCCGCTTAAGAGTGCTTTTAAGAAATCCTTTGATATCATAACGTCAATCCTTTATACTCTTGGGACTAATACTGCGGATCACTCTTCCCTGAATTATGAATTTAACAAATGGAGTTATAGCCGGCACGTATCGGGAAGGTGGATAGATCCCCCGCTTGTTTTCGTTAAACATGATGTTAACAAAGAATTCCATTATTGGAAAGATGTAATCAATCATATAGCTCCTTCGCGATACAAAACCATGGATTCTCCATTGTGTACCGAAGCAAAACATGTATTGGATCAGGGATGGATAATTTCTTCTGAACAAATGGACAGTACATATTACAACTATATACTGACTGAAAAACAATATGGGGTCAAACTTGCATCACAAGCATTGGCCGAGGTAGAAAAAACAAAAAATATATTGCCTTCAAAAGATTATGAAGAACTGTATCAACTTTTTAATCGGACCTATCTTACTGCCCGTCTGCATGAAGCTGTTTGCACGGCATACTATGGAAACAGGATTTTTAAGAGAGAAAAGGAGTATCATCCGATGAATTTAAAAGAACGGGTCATTTCCTCCCTTGATAGCATACAAAAGATATCGGAAGAAATGAGATTACTGAAAAATACCTATCCTGTAGGCCAATATGACTGGTTGGGAGATGCCGGTAAAGCGTTACAATATAGAGACTGGATTCAGGTGGAATTGTCGGATGAATAAATTATGTAAATGAAAAAGAATATATTGACTATCTTCTTATTTATATCCTGCTGTATGTCTGCCCAGAAAAATATTTATCCGGGAGCAGATGAAAAAAGCTTGTCTCGCGCGCAATATTTTACATGGATCAATAATACAAACGAAGGTCCGGCCGAAGGGCAGACTCTCATAAATCTGGATTTTTTCGAATGGCTAAGAAAAGAGTATGGAATGTCTTTAGATATATATGCGTTTGATGCAGGACTAATAGATGGGAAAAATTTTTATGGGACAATGGATTCTGATCGTTTCAGAAGAAATTTCCCGAACGGATTGACTCCCGTTTATGAAAAAGCCGGATTAAATGATATCCGTTTAGGACTCTGGGGTGGCCCCGACGGATTTGGTGATACTCCCGCAGAAACATCGAAAAGAAAAAATATGCTGATTTCATTATGCCGGGATTATAACTGGGCTTTATTTAAGTTCGATGCGGTATGCGGTCCGTTAAGGAAAGAGAAAGAAGACGACTTCATCGATATGATGGAACAGTGCAGGCTATATTCTCCCGACTTAATACTATTAAACCATCGTTTGGGGCTGGATAAGGCAAAACCATATGCTACCACTTTTCTCTGGGAAGGACGTGAATCATATATTGATGTGAATTCCAGGAACAATACAACGGCCATCCATAACCGGGTAGGTAATATGGAAAGGGGGCTTGTCCCCGGATTGAAAAGGCTGACTGAGGATCATGGGGTATGCCTTTCTTCCTGCCTTGATTATTGGGCCGATGACCTAATCTTACAAGCCTTTGGCCGCTCATTGATTTTGGCTCCGCAAATATATGGCAATCCGTGGTTACTGTCGGATAATGAATTTCCTAAGCTGGCAAGGATATATAATCTGCATAGGAAATTTTCTAAAATTCTGGTGAATGGGATAAAGCTTCCCGGCAGCTATGGAAAGGATGCGGTTTCGAGGGGTGATGAAAAGACAAGATTGATAACCCTGAAAAATTTAGGATGGACAGCCAAAGAGATTACTGTTACATTAAATGACGAAATAGGCTTAAGTAAAAGCCAGTGGGTAAAAGCCAGACTGTTCCATCCTGTAGAAAGTATCCTGGGTACATTCAACTATGGTGCTTCTTTAAAAGTATTGGTGCCGCCCTTTCGTTCATTGTTACTATTTGTATCGTCATGTAATGAATTTAGCGAACCGGGAATTTCCGGGGTCGATTTTGAAATTGTGAAAAATGTTCCGGGTCAGCCTCTTGTGATACGTCTTTTAGGATTTCCAGGATCGTCAGCCGATATAAAAATGAATAATATCGCCAAAGCAAAAAGGGCTGAAATTGAGGGTGAAGATGTTTCCTATATGAAAACAGGCAAATCAGTGAGAATTAAGTTCGATGGGGATAAACTGAAAAATCATTATCATAGAAAATTAGCGGATATGCAACCTCTTGATATTCCGTCAGATGTATCCCGTATGTATGAAACGGCTGTGTTTGCGGCTGATAATAATGCTATGGAGGTACGCTCGTTATATCGGTCGGGTCAGACGGGCATACCACAGGTAAAAGCCGCCCGTGACGCCTTTTTTAATCAATCAGCTTTCGTTAATCGTGGAATATGGGATAAACAGTTGTTCGATGGAGATATGAATACGGGCTTCTGGGCATCGGGACGACGCGGAGATATAAGGGTAAAGGGTGGTTGTTTCCGCTTGGATATGGGTGAATCCTTATTTGTTGACAGTATCGTTTTAAAAGTTAACAATGAATATGAACTGCAGCCATTCTTGGTTGATGAAGGGCAATTTGCATACATATCATCTGACCTCAACAAATGGAAATCGATCACATTTCTGGCAGGGACTACAATGAATATACAGATAGGGGAGGAAATGCGGTTCCTGAAAATGAGCCCTTTCCCTGATGCGATCTCTGAAATAGAGGTGTATAGCAATGGCCGGAAAATTTCATCTGAAAAATTCAGGGCGAGCAATCTTTTTGCTGATTCTAACGTAATGAAATGTGCAAAAGTCTGGCAGGCAAACTTCCGGTTGGATGAGATCGCAAAAAATAGCTATTTAGTTTTAGCTGTTAATGGGAAACATGGTGTAGAAGGAGCTTATGCTGTTCTGAAAATCGGTGATAATTATATTGGAGCGCCTTCCCGTGCTGTTTCTTTTCCTGCTAATCCTTGGGAAAATAAGGTATCAGAATCTGAATCGAATTATAGTTATTTTTTCCCTTTAACAAAAGATATGGTAAATAAACGGATTGAGGCTTTTGTTATGGGGTATAATACCAATGGGTTAGACCTTGTGCCGCAGATTTGGATAACATCTTATCCTGTCCCATATTCGGAAAAGACAATGGTTATTTATCGCTGATGCCGGATAAGTGTTAAAAGGGTGACTTCTCATAGAAGTTTCACTTCTGATGTGTAATTTTAGCAGTTGTAAGATGATAGCGTGTATCGGGGTGGAATCAGTTAACCAAAGAAAAAGGACAGAAAAACATGGTTTTATTGCAATGTCGTAGAATTCAGGTAGCAATACTCAAAATTTAATACCTTAAACTGCTGAGCATAATTGTATTATATGCTTCTTGTCTAATTTGGGTATAATATTCACCGGACCTTAAATATCCTAAAAAATAAAACATAAATAAAGATGCAGGAAATTATAAACATATATGTTTGTTTGAAAATTAGAATTATAGTGTTCTGCATATTTATCAGTCTTTTTGCTCCTGCTGTTTTCTCCCAGGAGCCTCAATATGGATTAAAATTCAATTCAAACACCTATGAGCCTGAAATGCGTACCGGCTTAAATCTCAGTCCGGATGATTATCTGTCTTTTTCTGATGGATTTTCTATGGCATTTAATGCGAAATTCCATTTCAAGGATATACACAACTATGGCTATATATTTAGAATAATTAATGAAAAAGGAAATAGCATAGACCTTATAATGGGAGATATTAATGTAGTTTTTTCCATGCTTTCGGGAGATATTGTATGTAGCAATACATTAGCTGAGGTGGATATGATTCCTGAACAATGGATGCCGATCCGGCTGAACATAGATATCGGGAATGAAGAATTGGAAATAAAGATAGGGAAATATGTAAAGAAATGGAATACGCCCGAAATCCGGAAGTTCTGTGATGTGAAAATCATGTTTGGAAAAACCGATTATCTGAAAAAACAGGCGATTGATGTGCCGGATATGACCATCAAGGATTTGGAAATAAGAGATATGTCAAAAAAACTACAATATTCATGGAAACTTTCTAAGCATACTTCCGGGGGAGTCTATGATGATGTAAAATATTATTTTGCTAAATGCGAAAATCCTAATTGGGTTTTGGATTATAATGGAACCTGGGAAAAAAGAATAACTTTTACAACAGGGATAAGTCCTTATTTGACATACGATTTTGATAAAAATATTGTGACCGTTGCTGATCAGCGTTCATTTTATATTTTTACTGTAAAAGATAATCTGTTCGAAAAACATACGGTAAATAAAAAACTTTCCTATAAAATGTCATCCAACCAGATGATCTACAATCCGCTGGACTCTGGTTTCTACGCGTATAATTTAATAAAAGAAGACAGTGCCAAAGAATTTGTCCGCTTCAATCTTGATAAAAGGGAATGGGGTGCAACTACGGTACATGAGCATACTACTGATTACAGGCACCATAACAGATACTTCTCTCCTAAATATAACCGTTTATATATATTTGGAGGATACGGGCATCTGAAATATAAAGGAGGCGTATTTATTTATGATGTCAAGGATAAAACCTGGTCCAAAACAGTACTGAAAGGAGATAGTATAGCACCCAGATATTTAGGCGGGATGGGCGAAATAGATGAAGACCATCTGTTGCTTTTTGGCGGTTATGGAAGTGAAACCGGAGATCAGGCTCTTCAACCCCAGTTTTATTATGATTCTTATATTATCAATTTGAAGACAATGGAGGCCAAAAAGATCTGGACATTGGAAAATCCTCTCGAAAATTTTGTTGTTTCAAACTCATTGGTTGTAGACTCTAAAAATAAATGTTTTTATGCTTTAGGTTTTCCCTCTATGAAATATAATTCTCATATTTCATTATATAAGTTTTCATTAGAGAAACCGGAATATGAGATTATGGCCGATCAGATTCCTATTAAATTTAAGGATGTATTTTCATATGTGGATTTATTTTATGACGTATCTGATAAAAAACTTATTGCGGCTACTGTTTCACCGATAGCTGATACTACCTCCAATATATCGATCTATTCATTGGCATTCCCTCCCTTGAAAAATTCAGATTTATATCAATCAGAAACGAAGGAAACGAACATATCTTTATTTATCTTGCCATTACTCTTCTTTATCTTTTTACTTTCCGCTTTGTATTTTGTGTGGAGAAAAAGGAAGAATATCAATACGGAACAGCATCAGATATTAGACGAAAAGACAGAATTTCCGGTGCCGCATACCGGAGTAAATATGGTGAGGATATTGCCCAAAAAGTCAATAATCCTGTTTGGCGGGTTTCAGGTGGTTGATAAGCAGGGAATTGATATAACGTCTGATTTTAAGCCTTTGTTGAAAAATCTCTTTTTACTTATATTTCTACATACAATCAAAAATGGTAAAGGGATTTCTTTCACAAGATTGAAAGATATCTTATGGTTTGATAAAAGTGAAGAGAGTGCCAATAACAATCGTGGCGTTGCATTAAGTAAAATCCGGCAGATATTGGATAATGTGGGGGTAATAAGCTTTAACAAAAAAGGGATATATTGGAGTGTCGAATTTGGAGATGATGTCTACTGCGATTATTATGAAGCGCTTATTCTGATGGAAAAAATAAAGGGAAATGATGTAACTATCAGTGATATCAAAAGACTTCTGTCAATTGTTTCAGCAGGAGAACTCCTCCCCAATCTGCAAACAGAATGGATAGATGCCTTCAAATCGGATTTTTCGAACGAATTGGTCGATCTGATCCTGCAGTTAATCCGGCAAAAGAATATAGTATTTTCAGATTCTCTTCTTATCGAAATGGCTAATGCTTTATTCATCCATGATCCGTTAAATGAGGATGCTTTAAAACTAAAATGCTCAGTGTCTGTAAAGATGGGCAAAAATGGATTGGCCAGAAATGCTTATAATGCTTTTGTCAAAGAATACGCTGTTCTGTTCGGAACGGAGTATAAATATTCTTTTGAGCAGGTAATAAGTTGAATAAAAATATATGACGTAACGTAGACCTTTCTTTTTTTAATATATATAGTTCCCCATAACTTCAAATAGTTGTTTCCTTCCGGCTTTTTTAGGGGTCTCATCTGATCCGGGAGGATATTCACCTTTCTTCCGGTATCCTCTCTATACAGATTTTTATATAATCTGTATATGGAATTATGGGCTTCCTTTCAAAATACATTGTGTATGTGATTGCTGTGTAATTTGTTGTATGTGCGAACTTTATATCGATAATTGATCCGGGATTATATCAATTAATTTAATAAAAAAATAAGATTTTTTTCAATTAATGATTAATTAAGGAAAACGGTAAAGGTTCAAATTCAAATTTGTATCTCCATCAGAATGTTTTTAAACGTTTAATTATACTATGAAAAAAATCTATTTTATTCTAACTCTGATAAGAATGCCATGCCTGATCCTCCTAGATGACAGTAAACCGAAATCTGTAAAATTCTATTTATTATTTGTTACCTTATAAAATTGTAATTTATGAATATTCATTTATCTAAAAAGTTAGTGAAGAACAAAGTCTCGTTTTTTAAAGATATGAGAACTTTACTTCGGGTTTTTATGATATTATTGCTATGCATTGGATGTATTCAAGTAGCAAGTGCACAAAACAATACCAGAAAAATCACGGGAAAAATTGTTGATGAGAGTGGGGAGCCTGTAATTGGAGCTACAATTACAGTAGTAGTATCCGGAAAATCGACCGGGACAATAACCGATGTAGACGGCCATTTTTCGTTGGATGCTACTCCTAATACTACTTTAACCGTTTCATATATAGGATATTTAACCAAAAAGGTTAATGTAGAAGAAAAGAATCACTATGAGATTGTGTTAAGTGAAGATACCCAGCGGTTGGATGAAGTAATCGTTGTTGGATACGGGACTCAGAAAAAAGCGACGTTAATGGGCTCGGTTGCTGCTGTCGACAATAAAGAGTTGATAACAACCAAAAGCACTAATATACAAAATATGTTAACCGGTAAATTACCGGGTGTTAGGAATATTCAGAAAACTTCCGAGCCGGGGCAATTTACCAATCAGTTTGATATCCGCGGACTCGGATCCCCTTTACTGGTTGTGGATGGTGTGCCCCGCGGAGATTTACCACGTATGGACCCTAATGATATAGAAAGTATCTCTGTTTTGAAAGATGCATCGGCCGCAATCTATGGTGTACGTGCGGCAAATGGGGTTATATTGGTCACTACGAAAAAAGGAGAGAAAGGAAAAGCAAAAATCGAGTATTCGGGATATTATGGCATACAGACTCCTGCCGAGAGATTGGTTCCGCTCAATTCCAGGGATCGGGCCATATTATATAATGAGACAACGATGCGTAATCTCACCAATCCCATATTGACTTATAATGATGAATATTTTGCGAAACTGGCAAAGGGAGAAATGCCTGATACCGATTGGTATAGTGCAATACTGAAAAATACGGCACCACAGCAGCAGCAAAATCTTTCCATTAGCGGGGGGGCCGAGAAAATGGATTACTATATCAATTTTGGCTATACCGATCAGGGTAGTTTCTTTAGAACCAATTCTGCCAGTTACAACCGTTACAACTTGAGGACAAATGTAAATGCACAGATAACCAAAGATCTCAAAGGCGGTGTCAAGTTAAATATGATCATGGACGAAACCAACCGGCAGAATATGTCGAGCTGGGAAGTTTTCAAAATGTTATGGCGTTCTCGTCCGACTGACCCGGTATATGCTAATGATACGGAACCATATTTCTATCATCCCGATGTGGAATTTAATCCGGCAGCGGTAATTCATCCGGAATTAGCAGGTTATGTAAAGGATAAAAAGAATATCTTCCAGTCCAATATGTATCTGGAATATACAGTTCCGTTTATCAAAGGTCTGTCGGCTCAGGCGATGTTCAGTTATGATAAAACCTTCAATGATAATGCCAATTTTAAGAAAGAGTATAACGAATATCGTTACAATGCCGTAACAGAAAAATATGAAGATGGTTGGTTACGAAACAGCAAAACCAATTTGACGCGTTCATATAGTACCAGCTATACAACCCTATGGAATGCGCGGCTTAATTACGATAACACATTTGCCGAAACACATCATGTAGGGGCCTTGTTGCTATATGAAGAAAATTATAGCCAGGGCTATGATTTCAGAGCATCCAGATATTTTGAAATACCTATTCCATACCTTTTCGCGGGTAATTCCGAGAATCAGGAAGGAACAGGGAGCGGCTTGTCCGAAAGTGCATTGAGGGCATTGGTCGGCAGGGTAAATTATGATTACAAAGGAAAGTATATGGCTGAATTCTCTTTCCGGTATGATGGTTCATCCAAATTTCCGAAAGGTAAACAATGGGGGTTCTTCCCGAGTGTGTTGCTGGCGTACCGTATTTCGGAAGAGCCTTTTATCAAGGATAATTTCCTCTTTTTACAAAACCTTAAGCTAAGGGGTACCTGGGGAAAACTTGGGGATGACGGAGCCTCTCAGTTCCAGTTTATAGAAGGTTATGATTATCCTCAATCATATCATAATAAGCAGAATCTTCCAAGAGGAACGGTGTTCGGCAATACTTTCGTTAATGCATTAGGGTTCCGGAGTGCGCCAAATCTGGACTTGACATGGTATACAGCTACAATGAAAAATATTGGGGTCGACGCCGACCTGTGGAATGGCTTGTTTGGGTTCTCTGTAGACCTGTTTCAACGCGATCGCGACGGCTTGTTGGATACGCCTCAAATAGTGGTTCCCAGTACATTTGGATCGGATATTTCCCAAGCCAATCTGAATTCTGACCGTACTAAGGGACTTGAACTGGAATTAAGGCATCGCAACAAGATAGGACAGTTCAGCTATAATGTGACCGGTACTATGCAGATAACACGAAGCATGTGGACTAAACGATTGCTCCCTGAATATGCGAACTCATATGATAACTGGCGTAATAATTATATAAACCGCTATAAGGATATTTGGTTTGGGAAAGGGTCGGCAGGAGTATATCAATCGTATAACGAGATCGCTAATTCCATCTATGCCGGTGCAGGCAGTCTTCCCGGTGATCCTATCTATGAGGATTGGAATGGCGATGGTGTGATTGACGATCAGGACAAATATCCGATTGCTACCACAACGAATTCAAACGACAATGGAGGGCTTCCGGGTACAAACCTGAACGATACGCGTAACTATCCCCTTATGAACTTTAGCTTTACACTGGGAGGGCAATGGAAATTTATCGATTTCAATATATTGTTCCAGGGTGCTGCTATGTCGTATATTGGCTATGGTGAACAATTGCTGAACCCGTTGTCGTGGGATGGAAATGCATTGGAAATGTTATTCGACAGATGGCATCCTGTTGATCCGAAGCAGGACCCGTACGCTCCTACAAATACATGGGTTTCAGGATATTATCCATATGGGAAAACCAGGGCAGAAGAAACTTCAAAATTTAACCTCCAGAGTGGTGCGTACTTACGTCTAAAAAGTGCGGAAATAGGCTTTACTATTCCTCAAAATATTGTTTCCGACAAATTAGGAGTTAAAAACCTGAGACTTTATGTAAATGCCTACAATCTGCTGACTATCACCGGGGTGAAAGGTCTTGATCCTGAAAAACCTTCAGAAACATATGGCTATCTATACCCGTTGAATCGGACATTTAACTTTGGCGGCTCAGTAACATTCTAAAATATAAAGATGATATATATGAAAAAGATACAGTTAATTACAGCTTTATTGGCAGTTTCATTGGGATGGCTGACATCCTGTGTGGATCTGGATATTACACCTACAACAATCATTACTTCTGAGGATATATATAATGAAAACGGGATTAAAGCTTACATGGCAGGAATGTATAACCATCTGCCCATGGAAGATTTCAAGTATGATGTCAATAGTGATGGTGTTGGTCAGGGTATAGGTGGCGGATACTTTGTCGGTAACGGATTAAGTGTTTGGACCTTTTGGAGTTCTACCGGAGAAATGGTTAACCGGAATAATACTGGTCTTGCGCTTCATCGTGCTGGTTATTGGAGTGGCGGATTTAAAATCATTCGTCAGGCAAACACATTGATCAACAATTTACCTAACTACCCGGAACTGGCTTCCCGGTCGAAAGCCTGGATAGCTGAAGCCAAGTTTATCCGTGCTTATGTTTATTTCCAATTGGCCAAACGTTTCGGCGGTTTGCCTAAAGTTTTTGAAGCTCAGGTATTAGATCCTAATGATGAATCGAAACTGTGGGTAACCCGCGAAAGTCATGCCGGTACTTATGACTTTATTCTAAAGGATTTAGACGAAGCTATTGCCGATATGCCGGATAAGAGCGAAGCGGGCCGTGCCAACAAATATGTCGCTGCGGCATTTAAGAGCCGTGTTGCTCTTCATGCTGCAACCACAGCTCGTTATGGATCAGAAAAATTCCCGGATTGGGAAGTCGATGGAGTATTGCTTCAGGGTATACCGTCGGGCCGAGCCAACGACTATTTCAAGCAAGCATGGGATGCGGCGAAATTAGTAGAGAACAGTACTTATTATGGACTCCACAGGGCGAATGCCAATAAAGCGGATAACTATGCCGAAGTATGGGAAAAATCTGACAATAACAAAGAATCCATATGGCTGCGTAAGTTTGATTTCAACATGTCAGTACATTCTTATAATTCTATGATGTGTCCACCTCGTATGGCAACTGAGGGTGGCGACCGTTTCAATCCGACTCTTGACTGGATAGAGCTATTCGATGGTTTGCCTCTTGATGCTAACGGCCATTTCAACGCTTTCGATGCAAATGGGAATTACATTGTATATGATAATTGCCAACAACTATGGGGAAATGTGGAACCGAGACTTAAGGCAAATATACTGATCCCCGGAAATCTCTATAAAGGAGGAATGAAACTTGATTTGCGTGCGGGTATTATCAAGGAAGCATATGATCCTGCCGTTGATAAGTTCAAGAAAATTACTGTGGATGATGGAGCTGCTGAAAGTAATCTCAATTCATCATCGATGTGGAATAAGGCTGCTTATCCGGACAAAAATCCTTTTCGCGAAAGAACTTTTCTCGACTGGTCCACATCTGCGTCAGCTGACCAGAGAGACCCGTATGTGCGATCGGATGGTGTGAAAATTTTCAAAAACGGATTGGATGGACCCAAAATTAACGGTACTTCCGGCACTAATACGATCTCTGGTTTCTTTGGTCGTAAATATCTGGATATTAGTTTACCAAAATCTGCTACCGTGCATCAAACCTCTACTCAGTCATGGATAGAGATAAGGTATGCCGAAGTGTTGCTCAACCGGGCTGAGGCTGCGATAGAGCTGGCTCAAAGTGGAGATGCAACATATAATGGGGCAAACATGTTGGACGATGCTTTCAACTGTATCAACGACATCCGCGATCGTGCCGGTGCTAAACTCCTGACAAGTACGGCTGAATTATCCACTGATCTGGCCTATACAAACTGGACAAATCCGGGTCCAAAAGGACAGGGTGGATTTGTGGAAGCTCCTAACAGGGCATTGCAGATTGTCCGTGTAGAAAGATATAAAGAACTGGCCTTCGAAAGTAAAATTTATTGGGATTTACTCCGGTGGTTTACTTACGATACTCAAATACGCCAGTATCGCAGGAGAGGACTATATTCGTTTATGTTCAGTAAGGGAGCAGTAGTGGACGATAACGGTATTCCTGACGGGAAGTATATATATGATGCTAAATCCTGTGAGGAAGGAAGCGGTAGGATTAGTTTCAATGTTAATAATTATTATGAAACTATCCCAAGTAATGAATTGAAAAATAATCCTTTACTGCAAAAGAACAGATTTCAGTAATTAAAAAAAGAGAAGATATGAACAGATTAAATTATTATATAGGATTGGTCTTATGCTGTGTATTGGCAGTGTCCTGCGAAATAGATAATTATGATATGCCGGATGCCACTATTGAAGGGGTACTTTACGATCATCACAATCAGCCTTTGCAAGTAAATCAGGGGTCAGGTTACATCCGCATGAGAGAAGTCAGTTGGTCGAAGCAAAATACGACTGTTTTTATAGGGAATCAGACGTTGAAAGTCCAACAGGATGGTACTTATCGCCATACCAAATGGTTTTCCGGGGAATATCGCATGTTACCGTATAGTGGAAACTTTTATCCGTATGATGATGAGAAGCTGGATGCGGATGATGCCGGTGAACTGGTGAAAATATCCGGTACTACTACCAGGGACTTTACAGTTACTCCTTATCTGACCATCGAATGGGTGAAAAAACCAACAGTTACGGCAGATAATTATGTTGAGTGTTCCGTTCGCTTCATTAGAAACCAAAAATCCGGCTATGAAATGCCTGATCTGAGAGAGGCTTATCTGCGTGTTTCACGATCTGTGAACGCTTCGGCTTTCGACAGCCAATTGTTTCCGACCAAAGTGGATTTAACCAATGATATGGAAGGAAAAGAAATTGCTTTTCGAACAAGCATCCCAGTTAAATATACAGGAATTGATTATTGGATAAGGATTTCCATGAATTGTAAGGCTGTTACCGGCAAACCGCAGACTAATTATCCGGGTATGGGGGCTGAGAATTTCTCAACTATTGAAAAGATACATGTTCCTTAAAAAGGAGTAATAAAAGGTTGTTGGTTCTCAAAACACAGTGTATTCTTCAAAATACACTGTGTTGTCTTTAAATATAAATTAATCCTCTTATACATAATGTCATGGATAAGAAAATATTAGTCGGAACAATTGTTTTCATATTATTGGTATTTTCACTAAATACTTATTCTCAGAAAAATGGCGGATATTGGAATAATAAGCTCCGGATCATGTCTTTTCGTATGCCTCCTCCCCCTGTAGATTATAATCCGTCGCTTATTGATCTTAACGGAGATGGAAGGCCTGATATAATTCGTTCCATGACCAGGGATAGTATCCCTGTCATGTGGATTGACGATGATCATGATATGACGTGGGCAGACATAGAAGGGGATACCAAAAATGATTGTTTACTGATTGACAGAAACAAGGATGGAATATACGGAGGTCAGGGTGATCTGATTATTGATTGGGTGGATACCGATAATGATGGAAAAGCCGATATGCAAATAGTCGTTGAATATCCGGCGAAAAGGACTGATGAAGTGTGGCCGAACGGACATTATATGATTGTTCTGGATCTTGACCACGATAATATATTTAATTATATTGACTGGAATACAATGCAGATAAAGAGTTGGGACAAAACGGGACTCTGCGATTTTTATACCGACTATAGCGGACAAACCGCATTCATGAAAATACATGCTTCTACATATAATATGCATGATGTGAGGCTAAACTGGGAAAATCCATTTCTTTTTTATGATAAGGATAATGACGGATTATCCGAAATGGCCATACGGGTTTTGGATTCAACAAAACGTACTGATGACAGCGCTCCGGGTAATAGCTATATAAACCAACAAGTGAGCGGCCAGGTTGATTGGGTATCTATAGCAATTGACATGGATAATGACAATGGGCCACAAAACGAGTTCGATTTTGACATGACAATCGGGTTTCAAGGTGAAGGCTTTAATTATATGGATCAGGTACACAAAATAAATAATCTCCGGGGACTACCGCAAACGGAGGCATTTTTCATTGATCCTCGGTGGCGGCAGTTGGACGAACTCATTTACCCCGATCACGAAGGTGCGTGGAATCTGATTTTTAACAGAGGAAAGTGGAATAGGGTAAACTTTGTCTGGGATGAAGATGGGGATTGTAAACGTTGGGAACGAGTTGAATTTTATGATCCCTTGGACCCGTTCAAAACAGGCTGGAAAGAAGGAGGAATTGATAATCACAAACAGTCGGATGCTTCAGGGGACCGCGGTGAATGGGATATGGATAATTCGGGTGGAGGTAAATTGTATGTAAGCAGATTCGATGGACGGGTTCATTTATACGGAGCAGAATGGGGCTGCTGGCGGATAGATCAGAATAATGATTTCTATCAGGGCTGGGATCGTTTATGGTTCGGACTGGATAAGAATCCCGAAAAATTTGCCACAGTGAAATACACAGATAACGATAATAACGGCTTCTTTGATTTAATTGAGTATGATATGGACGGTGATAAACAATTTGAGACGGTTATTAATCTCAAAAAATTAGGTATTGACGATCATTGTGTACTAATAAATATCTCCGGTTTTACATACGATGATTTTACTGCTCTTATGCGACAAATTTCCCACACTATGTGGAACAATGCGCTAAAAGCTTGTGAGGTAGCGGAACAGAACAATATAAATACGGCCTGGTATGCCTGGCTAAAACAAGTTTCGTCTTTAGAAGAAAAATATCAAAAAGGATATTGGTTGCAGTATTATTTGTATAAAGATCTGGAATATAGTTTTTTAAGGAGCCATGATGAGGAATCATTGGAAAAATTAAATAAAGCCTATTATTCCGGTAATTGGTCCGCAATGATAAAGTAATGTTGGTGCCTGTGTAGCGGATCTGTTCGTTTTGTTGCAGGATGCGGAATTTTTCTGCTTGATAGCCAATCTACCCGAAAATATCCGCCTAAAAGGTTTATTTGAAATTAAATAATAAGAAAATAAAATACGTATAGCGATGAGGTTAAGTAGAAGAATGTTTTTTATGTTTGTTTTCATACTTCAGCTTTTGCAAGTTGTTGCTCAAAAATATACGGATTACGTTGATCCCTATATAGGTGCAGGAGGCCATGGGCATGTTTTTGTAGGGGCGAGTGTTCCGTATGGGGCAGTTCAGGTAGGACCGTCTTGTTTCTTCAAAGGCTGGGACTGGTGCTCAGGGTATAACTATCAGGATAGCATGATTATCGGTTTTCCTCAATTACATCTGAGTGGAACAGGTATCGGAGATTTAGGCGATATACTCATTATGCCGTATATGGGTGATATAAAATTGAGTAAAGGGGAGGAAACCAGACGCTACAGTGGTTATGCCTCTAAATTTTCTCATGCAAACGAGAGTGTGCGCCCCGGCTATTACAGCGTAAAACTGGATGATTATGACATAGATGTGGAGCTTACTGCCACAGAACGTGTAGGGTTTCATAAATACACGTTCCATAAAGGAGAAAATGCCCGTATTATAATTGACCTGAAAGATGGAATAAATGACAGGTCGGTTGATACATATATTGAACAAGTTGACAAATACACTCTAAAGGGCTATCGGTCTTCGGAAGGCTGGGCAAAGAAGCAACAGGTATTTTTTGCCATTAAATCTTCTGTTCCGATCAGTCATTTCTCCGTTTATAACGACACTGAGTATATAAGTGGAAAAAAAGGCAAAGGGCCTTCTATAAAAGGGTTACTTAGTTTTGAAAAATCACCCGGAACCATTTCTCTGAAAGTTGGGATATCACCTGTTAGTTCAGACAACGCGCTAATGAATATCAAATCGGAGATTCCTGATTGGGATTTTGAAAAAGTAATCAGGCAGGCTGATGAAAAATGGAACAGGGAGTTATCAAAGATCAATGTAGAAACAAAAAATGAAGCAGATATGCGGATTTTTTATACAGCAATGTATCATCTGATGATACACCCCTCATTATTCAATGATTACAACGGAGATTATATGGGTTCAGATTGGAAAGTCTATAAAGGGTCCGGATTCGATAATTATACCATATTTTCTCTTTGGGACACCTACCGTGCCGCACATCCTTTATATTCGATTATAGACACAAAGCGCACAGCAGATTTTGTCAATAGTATGCTGGCTGTTTTCGATCAGACCGGCCAACTTCCTGTCTGGCACCTCTGGGGATATGATACCGGAACGATGGTAGGAATAAGCAGTTTTCAGGTAATAGCAGAAGCTTATTTGAAAGGAATTCGGGGGTTCGATGCTGAGAGAGCATTTAATGCTTTGAAAACAACTGCTATGAGCGATATCCGTGGGTTAGGATATGACCGGGATTTTATGTCGGTTCCCTCTGATATGATGACAAACCGTCCTGTGGCAATGGCTCTCGAATATGCTGTAGGAACAGCCGGTATTGCATTGATGGCTAAAAAAATGGGCAAGCCGGAGGATTATGAATATTTCAAAAAAAGAGCCGGAAATTATAAACTCTATTATGACAAGAATGTGGGATTCTTTCGTGGGAAAATGGCTGATGGAAGCTGGAACCCTGTTTTTGATCCAATAAAATCAAAAAGGCCGTGGGCAACGGATTACGCGGAAGGAAATCCTTGGCAATATCTGTGGCTTGTTCCCCAGGATGTAGAAGGCCTTATCGGGCTTATAGGCGGGGAAACAGCATTTGAAGACAGGTTAGATACATTCTTTTCTCTCAGTTCAGGAAATGATCCCGATGTATTAATCGACCTGACAGGCTGTATAGGGCAGTATGCACATGGCAATGAGCCGAGCCATCACATAGCATACTTATACGCTTATATCGGACAGCAGTGGAAAACATCCCGGCTCACACGCTATATAATGAGAAATTTTTATAGGGATGAACCAAACGGAATAATAGGAAACGAAGATTGTGGACAGATGTCTGCATGGTATATACTTTCCTCATTAGGATTCTATCCCGTATCTACTACTTCGGGTCAATATGTGCTTGGCAGTCCGTTGTTCGACAGGGCTACAATCAATATGGAAAACGGTAAGAAATTTACAATTGAGGCACTTAATAATTCACCCGAAAATATTTACATACAAGAAATAGAACTGAATGGAAAAAAATACGACTTCAGTTTTATTACACATGAAGATATTGTGCAGGGAGGAATATTGAAAATGAGAATGGGAAATACGCCAAACTATAATTTTGGAAAACATCCGGTAAATCGACCGCAAACAAATTCTCAAACTGTTTATCTGTCAAAACCATTTGTTCGCCCCGGTATGGCGCAAAACCGCGAGGATCTCGATTTTATGCGGGAAAAAGTATTAAAAGGAGAAGAGCCCTGGAAAACGGCTTTTGTTACTCTCAGAGAACAGGCTACGCTCGATTTTGTCCCCCAGCCTGTGTCTTTTGTATCAGAAGGGCCTTATGGACAAAACAGTGTAGGAGGCAGGGAATTTTCACGAAGTGCGACAGCGGCTTATAACCATGCATTAATGTGGTATATTACAAAAGAGAAAGTTTATGCCGAAAAAGCTGTTGAGATATTGAATGCATGGTCGTATAGACTAAGGAGTTTTGATGCAAACAATGCGAAACTGAATGTAGGGCTGAATGGATATTATTTTCTGAATGCAGCAGAGATTCTGAAATATTCATATCCGGAATGGAAGGAAAAAGATATAGAACAATTCCAGTGTATGGTATTGACGGTATTTTATCCGACTGTTGAGGATTTCTTTACTGAAGCTAATGGAAACTGGGATGCTTCGATGATAAGTACAATGCTTTGTATCGGTATTTTTGCCGAAGACCACGAGATATTTAATCGTGCTGTAGAGCGTTATTATTGGGGGATCGGGAATTCCGGAATAACCAAATACATCTACCCCGGTGGACAATCTCAGGAGGCAACAAGAGACTGGGATCATGTGCAGCTGGGAATAGGTGAATTTGCCAAAGCCGCTCAAACTGCATCAACACAGGGGTTGGATTTCTATAGTGTGGCACAGGACAGGTTGGCATATGGTTACGAACAAACTTCGAAAATGATGCTGGGAAATGACATCGATGTGTATGGGGTGTTGTCAAAGAGGCGTATGGATAAATTCAAAGATGTGTACGAATCAATTTATGCTTATTATAAGAACATGAAAAATATTGAACTGCCTTATACTAAGGAAGTCTTATCGAAACATACACGTCCTGTTTTCCCGGTTGGAGTCTTAACCGGGATAAAAAAATATCCACCCTCATCAAATGAATCAGTGAAAGTATTGCCTGAACTCGATTTTCTGGGGCCGTCTGTAACAGGGGCACAGGGTAATTCAACGAATGTGATACCGGGTAATTCTGTTATTGTCAATCCGGGAGAATCAGTTCAGGATGCTATTGATAAAAGTAAAGGAACAGGAAAGACAGTAGTATTGTCGAGGGGTGTGCATATTCTTAAAGCACCTCTGAAAGTATATAGTAATATCACTCTTGCCGGATATGGCAGAGAATCGATACTATTTCTAAGCCCAGAGATGAGAACTGAAACAATTGTAAATGGAGAAGAACATATAAACAACCTTACAATAAGGGATATACTGGTAGAAGGAGCTATAAGTATAAACGAGAATGAAGATCCTAATCATGACCGGAGAACCCGCTCCTATATGAGCGCTCCCAGTCGTGAGGGAATTATTATACGGTCAGAAACAGGCGCTGAAATTAAAAATCTGCTTTTTGAGAATATTACAATACAAAATTTCACCAAGAATGGCCTGCTGGTCGTTGGTGCATCTGATGTAAAAATCAATCGATGTAATTTTAGTGATAATGGGTCGAGCGTAGTTCCCGGAGCCGGATTTCACCACAATTTGAATCTATCCTATGTGACGGGTTGTGAAGTAATAAATAGCCGGTTCGATACTTCCCCGTGGGGAAACGGTATCTATATTTCTTTTGGTAAAAATATTACGGTCTCGGGAAGTGAGATGTGCAGAAATAAATTATCCGGTATTTATTGTGCGGAAAGTGAACATATCGTTATCTCAAATAACCTAACGGAAGGTAATGACAGGGATGGTATAACAATCGATGAAATGCTATCCGGATGTAAAATCGTTACTATCCGGAACAATCATTCACAGAATAATGGGCGGTATGGAATTATGGCGAAAAATGCGACTGAATTGAAAAAAACTGATAACCTTATTTTATTCAATGCTAAAAAACTAGACGAATAAGAATCCCGGCAGACTCTTAAAAACAATTCGTTTCTAACATAATTTCATAATATCACCATGAAGCTAAAAAGAATATTACTGATACTCATATTTATTCCTGTTTATATGAATATTTATGCCAGGGCAACACCAGAAGAAGAATATAAAAAAATACAAAAGCAATTGGCTTCCGGTTGGAATACATGGGATACAAGAAGCGTCCTGACACATGTACTGCTTCCATACGGTGCTGCTATCGATTTGAATCTTACCGATAATGACGGGAAGAGAATAAACACATTCAGAATAGGTGGAAATCCATTAATGCATCCGCGCCATCACGCCTACGATGGCAGTTATACGGATGTATCATTGGAATGGAACGGGCACAGGCTCCGGGTACAGAGTGCGTCGGATGGTTTGAATAATATTATATTAATAAGCCCTTTAGAAGGAAATAGAAAAAATGGGCAACTGATTGTTATTCCTAAATCACTTTGGCAAAGAGCTAACAAAATCACAATACAAGGAAACAGGTTTTCCATTGCCCCTTACGGCTTTGATATAAATATTCCGGTTATAATACAGGGCACTTATATAAGGACAGATGAAAAAGAAATTAAAATGTCTGTTGATGAGCCTGTTGCCATTTGTTGCGGACAAGATATGACTGTCGGTGAAGCGCAAAAATACATTGAGCAAAGGGCCAATATGTTTGTTGAAAAAAATAAAGAAAGATATAAAGACAAATATGAATCGTATAACGCGATGCAAAGTGTATTGGCTTGGGATAATATATACGATCCTTCAATAAAGAAAGTAATTACGCCTGTTAGCCGAAATTGGAATGTAAACTGGAGCCATCATCCGGAATTTGGAGGTTTTGTTTTATTTTGCTGGGATACTTATTTCGCGGGAATGATGCTTGCATTGGACAATAAAGATCTGGCCTATGCGAATGTGGCCGAAATTACAAATTCGATAACAGAAGCAGGATTTGTCCCGAATTTTTATACAGGTAATGATCTTAAATCAAGAGACAGATCTCAGCCGCCGGTAGGTTCTTTAGCAGTATGGAGTATTTATAAGAAGTACAAGGAAAAATGGTTTTTAGAACTGCTCTATGATAAGTTATTAACATGGAACAGGTGGTGGGATAAAAACAGGAATATAAACGGATTATTATGTTGGGGCAGTAATCCGTATGAGAAGGTAACATATCATGCCCGGGAAAGCGGAGGAATAAATGAATTATATTGCGCCGGATTGGAATCGGGTTTGGACAATTCTCCAATGTATGATAATATAAAATATGATAAAGCCCGTCATATGATGCTTCTCAATGATGTCGGATTATCTTCTTTGTATATTATGGATTGTGATTACCTTGCAAACATAGCGGAGGAATTAAACCGGAGTGAAGATGCAAAAGGGTTACGGGCAAAAGGGAAAAGCTACCGGAAAATGCTGCAATCCCTTTGGGATAATGAAAATGGACTGTATTATAATAAACACACAGATACAGGATTGCTTAACGGGAGAATCTCTCCGACTAATTTTTACCCCTTACTGGCCAGTGTCCCCGATCAAAAACAAGCGGAAAGAATGATAAATGAACATTTACTTAACCCGGATGAATTCTGGGGAGAGTATGTAATTCCTGCGACTCCGAAAAACGATCCGGCTTTCAAAGATAATATTTATTGGCGCGGTAGAATTTGGGCACCGTTGAATTTTCTGGTATACTTAGGTTTAAGAAATTACGATTTTGTGGACGTTAGAAAATCATTAGCGGAAAAATCTGAAAAACTTCTAATGAAAAGCTGGATATCGAACGGGTATGTATTTGAAAACTACAATGCAACAACCGGACAAGGCGACGACACTCAGAGAAGTGACAAGTTCTATCATTGGGGTGCACTGCTGGGATTTATCGGACTTATTGAAGACGGTTATTTTATGAATGAGTGACCATACTGTTCAAATATCATCCCTCCGGAAACTTGTAAAAATACCTCATTTTTAGATTTATTTTTTCAGTTAATGAATAATTAATGCCCAAAGTAAGGCTACATACAGATATTTGCAGGACTATGGACCATTCGGCAGTAAATAAATTTTTGATTTAACCTATATATGAAACAACTTGTAATGAGGATAACAGCTATTTTTTTTATGAATTTGATAGCATTAACGTCTTTTGCTCAATCATACTTTAGTAATTTTAATCAGCCGGAGCAATTTAAAGAAATAGGACGTGGAAAATGCGAAATTTCTAACGGAGTTTTTAAAAGTCGTGATTCGTATGGCTGTTTTGGATACCCTGAAGGAAAGAATTATGAGATAAAGTTTCGGGCAAGAAGTCCACTAAATGCAGAACAAGTTCAAATCTGGGCTGGTTTTCATGCATACAACCGGAGTGACAGATATATTGTCGGCTTAAAAGGAGGGTTGTCTGACGATCTTTTTCTCGCACGTCTTGGTTATATGGGGACAGACGAGTTTTTAGCTTTAAGATCTTTAGATTTTCATCCCGGACCCGGGAAATGGTATGATTTTCATATTGTTGTTTCTGATAACCGGATACAAATATATTTAAATAATGAAAAGCAGCCTCGTATAGATGTCGTTGATAAAAATATGAATCTAGCCCCTTCAGGCTCTGTTACTCTTGGAGGTGCGTGGATAGAAACAGAGTTTGATGATTTATCCATATCATCTGTACCTGATGGTTATTTAAAAGATGTTCCTGTAAATGAATATGCTGTAAAGGTGACCTCTCGGCAAAAGGAAGACAAGAGAAGGTCGGAACGCGCAGCCTACAACCCTATTATTGTCAGTGAATTATCTCCGGATAGAACGATTGTGGATTTAAACGGAGGTTGGCTTTTTATGCCTGAATATCAGCTCGAAGATAAAATTAAAGCAGTTTCTCCCGCAACAACCGATAATGAGTGGCATATAATGAATGTCCCTGATTTCTGGAATCCTATTCGTATCTGGTTGCATGGGGAAACATTCGGTCAGCATGCTAAAGGTGTTTCCGATAACTATTACCAGCAAGAAACTTCACGTTGCGAAAATTACACATTCGATTACAAGAAAACAAAAGCTGCATGGTATCGTCAATGGATAGAACTTCCCGGGGAGATCAAAGACAAAAACCTGACATTGACCTTTGATGCTGTATCCAAAGTCGCAGAAGTTTATATCAACGGACAGTTGGCAGGGAATCATGTAGGTATGTTCGGTGAAATAAAGATTGACGGGACAAAGTATTTTAAGCCCGGTAAGAATTTAGTCGCAGTACATGTTGTACGTGATTTTGTGAAAAATATTCAGGATGCGGATAAAGTGATCGATGTTGCCGTAACAGTTCCGGTGACTAACAAAATGATAAAAGATATTGCACATGGTTTTTATCAGGATGAGCCAGCCGGCATATGGCAACCTGTGAAACTGGAAATCTCCGGTCTGATGAAAATAGAAGATGTATTTATTATTCCGTCATTAACCGGGGCAACATTTAAAGTAACCGTAAAAAATTATACAAATAAGAGACATCGTTTTTCTCTTTCTACACTCATCGTAGACAATCAGGATAAGAGCAGGTTATTTAATGGGAATTCTCTTGAGAATATATCAATGAATCCTGGGGAAGAAAGAGTGTTGACATATTCAATAAATAGTCTGCAACCTAAATTATGGACACCCAATCACCCAAATCTGTATGATTTTACTTTTACCCTTTCGGGAGAGAAAACTCTTTCGGATGAAATGGTTATAACATCAGGATTTCGCACATTCGAATCAAAAAATGGCTTTCTGGAGTTGAATGGCAGCCGCTATTGGCTAAGGGGAGGAAATCATACTCCTTTTGCTTTGGCTCCTAATAATCTGGCTTTGGCAAATACGTTTTATCAGATAATGAAAAAAGGTAATATAGATATCACGCGTACGCATACAACGCCATATAATAAACTTTGGATAGAAGCTGCCGATCATAATGGTATAGGTATCAGCCATGAAGGAACATGGCCGTGGCTGATGATAAATGCTACTATGCCCGATGAAAAAGTAATTCAATTGTGGGCTGATGAATATATCAGTTTGCTGAAAAAATACAGGAACCATCCTTCTATATTATTTTGGACAATAAATAATGAAATGAAATTCTATGATAACGAACCTGACCTTGAAAAAGCAAAATATAAAATGCATATTATATCGGATGTTGTAAAACGCATGCGGGAAATTGATCCTACACGTCCTATCTGTTTCGATTCGAATTATCGTAGAAAAGAAAATAAATTTGGGAAAGAGTTTTTCAATACCGTTGACGATGGAGATATAGATGATATTCATTCATATATAAACTGGTATGACCATACGGTTTTTAAACAGTTCAACGGTGAATTCCAGCGAGACAATATGAACCCGGAACGCCCTTTGATTAGTCAGGAAATGTCGACAGGATATCCTAACAGTGAAACAGGCCACCCTACACGTTTTTATACTTTTGTTCACCAAAACCCGCAAGTTTTGGTCGGTAATCAGGCTTATGAATTCGGTGATCCGAAATACTTTCTGGAAGCGCAGTCATTCATTACAGGTGAATTGGCGGAAGCTTTGCGCCGCTCGAACGATCAGGCTTCAGGAATATTACATTTTGCCTTGTTAACATGGTTCAGGAATGTGTACGATCCTCAAAAAATTGAACCTTATCCGACATATGATGCTCTTTCAAGAGCATTGTCGCAAGTGTTGGTCAGTGCCGAAATATGGGGACGACATTTTTACTCGGGAACAAAGTTACCAATAAGAATATGTATTGCAAACGATCTGGAAAATGGCATGGATTTACCCGTATCCGATTTGAGTTGGAAAATACTGGACGAGGGAAAAGTGATAGCCTTCGGAAGCCAGATAATACCAACTATCCGGCATTATTCCCGTTGGTGGCTCGAACCGGAGATTATTCTTCCTGCAAAACTTTCTTCCGGACGAACGGACGCTAAGTTAGTGTTTACATTGAACAATAATGGAAAACAAATTGCGGAAAATGAATATAAAATCATGATAGCAACCAAAGAATGGGCTGAATCACCGGTAAATGGGACAAAAAACATTACGTTGGTTGATTCTGAAAATATAAAAGAATCATTTGATTTTTTAGGAATTAAATATAAATCATGCCGAACCGTATCAGAAGCTTTGAAGATGAAAACTGATTTGTTTGTGTTTGCAGGTTTGGATGTTACCAAAAATTGTACTGAAGAGGATTTGCTTCACATTCGTGATATTATTTCGAAAGGAGGCAGAGTGTTGATGATTAATGGAAAAGAAGCAGCCAAATCAATATACCCTGAGCATATAACCGGCTGGATTATACCTACCGAAGGGGATATTGTTAATCTGGAAATACCGGAGTCTCCTGTATTTGATGCTCTCAGATGGATGGATTTAAGGTACTTCAATAACAATAAAAGAGAAGTGCCTGCTGTTTGCCACGCATCGCTGAAAGTAAACAGAAGCTCAAAGGTTGAAGAATTAACCTCGCAGACAAAAATTCACGGATATATAAACGGCAATATGGCTGAGCGTTCCGAATATGTAAAAAATATAAGAGGTACAACTATTGTAAAGATCAATGACAACGGAACGTTACTCTTATCTACGATGTCTTTGGAAAAGGCTGTGACAGATCCGATAGCCGGACGTTTATTATCGAATATGGTTAGCTCAATGTTAAAATAAGCAGGACGGTAATATTATTTTCATAGAAATCATAGTACATCATATCAGTTTAACCATAAATATGTAATGAAAAAAAAAATTATTTTATTAATTCCTCTTTTTATCTTAAGTATAAGCATACCTATAGTTGCCAACACTCTGGATGAACCTTATATTCCTGCCTGGGATATTTATGTAAATTCATGGGAAAGAAAGAATAATATTCTTACAATAGAAACCGTCGAAGGAACATTAACCGTGAAACCGTATGATTTCGGAGCTTTACATTTTCATCTTACTCCTTTAAACCAGAACAAAGATAAAAGTAGTTATGCGGTAATTGAAGACTTTCCTTCCGCTGATTTTGAGGTCGAAGAAGACGATAATGATTTGATTTTGATTACTGATAAATATAAGTTCGTACTGCATAAGTTTACTGGGAATTATAGCTTTTATAATTCGGAAGGCAAGTTATTACTAAAGGAAGCGAGTAATAAAAGAGAGCCTGTCAAAGAAGATTCGATAGCTCCCCGTTGTTTATTCAAAATGATGCCGGATGAAGCTCTCTATGGTTTGGGACAATTCAGGGATAACGCTTTGAATCTACGTGGGAAAAAACGGGAATTAGTACAATTCAACACTCAGGCTGCCGTACCTGTTATTTACTCGACCGCCGGGTGGGGCTTATTTTGGGATAATCCGTCACGTACTGTTTTTGAGGACAATGCGAAGGGGATGAGCTTCGTTTCCGATTTTGGGAATAAACTGGATTATTACCTGTTTACCGGAAATACTCTTGATAAGCTTATTTCATCCTATCGCCAATTGACAGGTAAAGCTCCGATGATTCCTTATTGGTCTCTCGGCTATCATCAGAGTCGCAATAAATATGCGACACAGGACGAGGTGCTGAATATTGCTGAAAAAATGAATCATGAAGATATACAGATGAGTTCTATCTTTATCGATTATTTTTACTGGCAGAGATATGGCACAGGTTCACATAAATTTGATGAAACGATTTTTCCCGACCCAGGGGGTATGTTAAAGATATTACATGATAAATATCAGACCAAAGCAGTCATAACAGTTTGGCCGGCATTCAAGAAAGGGACTGCCCATTATGATGAATTAGAATCGAAAGGGATGTTGCTGGATGGTGCCAGAGCTTTGGATGGAATGATCTATGATGTATTTAACCCTGAAGCAAGACAGATTTATTGGAAACAGATTCTTCCGCTTGTAAAAACAGGACTGGACGGCTGGTTTCTTGACGGGCCGGAGCCTGATCATGTCAGTTCATTTCTTCCCGTTAATACATTTGCAGGCCCGGCGGTAACTGTAAGAAATTTATATCCGTTGTTACATGTCGAAAATTTTTATAATAACTTACTGGAGTTATATCCAAACACGCGTCCATACATTCTTACACGTTGCGCGTGGGCGTCCCAGCAAAGAACCGGAGCAGCTATCTGGTCTGGGGATATACCGACGACTTTTGATGAATTGCAAAAACAGATTACAGCAGGCCTAAATTTTGTTGCTACCGGCATACCCTATTGGACAACTGATATCGGGGGGTATTCGGGCGGAGATCCCGGAGAGGAAGAATATCGGGAATTATTTATGCGCTGGTTCGAATATGGAACCTTTTGTCCTGTATTTAGAAGCCATGGACGCCGTTATCCGGGTGATACTAAAGCTCCGAACGAACTATGGGCCTATGGAAAAGAAGTGCAGGATATTTGTACCCGGTACATTAATCTGAGATACACTCTTATGCCTTATATATACACCCTTACAGGAGATGTTACTCACAAAGACTATACACCGATGCGATTGTTGGCATTTGATTTTCCCGGAGATAAAAATATACAGGACTGTAAAGATCAGTTTATGTACGGACCGTCATTTCTTGTGTGTCCTGTATTGAGTGCCGGGGTTGCCTCCAGAGATGTTTATTTGCCAGGAGGTAATAAATGGATAGACTTCTGGACTGGGGAAATTTACAACGGAGGACAAAATATCGTTGCCGCTGCATCGAAAGACAAAATACCTCTTTATATAAAATCAGGAGCAATTGTCCCGGTTTATAAGGATAGTGACAAAACGAATACCCCCGATGATATAATTAAAATTCTTATCTATAAAGGAAGTGACGGTAAATTCGAACTTTATAAGGATGATGGTAAATCATACGAATACAAGAACAACAGTTATGCCTATATACCTTTTTATTGGGATGATAAGATGAATGAGTTGGTCATAGATACTCAGAAAGGTAATTATAACAAGGGAAAATCTCAAGAGTTTCAACTGGTTCTTATTGATGGTGAGTATGAAAATATACATTCGGTACCTGTGAAAAAAGTTGTAAAATACACCGGGTTCAAGCAAACATTAAAATTGTAATATTATGATAAAACAAATCAAAATATCAGGTATATTGGCCTTGATATCTCTTTTCTCCTCATGTATCGCGTCGATTGGAGATTACGATAATGAAAAAACTCCGGTTGATTATGTCAACGTATATATGGGGAATATAAGTCATATGTTAGTGCCGACTTTTCCCACAGTACATCTGCCTAATAGTATGCTGAGAGTATATCCCGAGAGGAGGGATTATACTTCCAATGTGATTACCGGATTGCCCGTAATAGTTACAAGTCATAGAGGGAGTTCCGCATTCAATATCAGTCCTGTATCGGTCGGAGACAGATCTTCCCATTTCGCTCCGGTGATAAATTACACATATGATAATGAGAAAATAACGCCTTACCGTTATTCTGTCTATTTAGATGAAGAGAAAATACAAGTAGATTATGCACCGTCTCACCAGTCTGGAGTATATAATTTTACTTTTCAGGAAGAGGGTTTGAATAAATTAATTATTAATACCCGCAACGGACAACTAAAGGCAAATGGGAGTGGTCTTGAGGGATGGCAATTGATCGGGGCTGGTCCCACAAAAGTATATTTATACATGGAGACAGAACGGCCTGTAAAAAATATCGGGACATTCGACAAACAATTATCTGCAATTAATTATAACCGGACATTTGTTGAAGGGGAAAATGAGGCTATAGCTTTAGAATTTCCCGGGAAGCAAATTAATCTGCGTTATGGTATCTCTTTTATAAGCATAGAGCAGGCAAAAAAAAGTTTGCGGAGAGAAATAAATACCTATAATGTAGGTGAAATAGCAGAAATTGGCCGTAATATATGGAACAAAGCCTTGAATAAAATAGAGGTTAAAGGCGGATCAGACAATGATAAATCCGTGTTTTACACTTCGCTTTACCGTGTTTATGAAAGGATGATTAATATATCAGAAGACGGATATTATTATAGTGCGACGGATAATAAAGTACACAGTGACGAAGGGGTTCCTTTTTATACCGATGACTGGATTTGGGATACTTACCGTGCGGCGCATCCTTTACGCATTCTGATTGAGCCTGATGCAGAGGTAAATATGATAAATTCGTATGTGCGGATGGCCCAGCAAGCCCCAAACGGATGGATGCCTACGTTTCCCGAAATAACGGGTGATAGTCATCGCATGAATGGAAATCACGCTGTGGCTGTAGTATGGGACGCTTATTGTAAAGGATTGCGGGGGTTTAATTTGGAAGCGGCTTATAATGCATGTAAAAGCGCTCTGACGGAAAAATCGCTATTGCCATGGACCAAGCAGGCTAATACCGTGTTGGATTCGTTTTATCAGGAAAAAGGATATTTCCCGGCTTTACAGGAAGGAGAGGATGAATATGTAAAAGAAGTAAATCCGAGAGAAAAGCGCCAATCTGTTGCTGTAACCCTGGGAGCATGTTATGATGGCTGGTGTTTATCGCAAATAGCCAAAGAACTCGGGAAAGACGATGACTATCGCGATTTCCTGAAATGCTCCTATAATTATCATAATCTTTATAATAAAGAAACAGGTTTTTTCCATCCCAAGGATAAAAATGGGAATTTCATAATGCCATTTGACTATCGTTTTTCCGGCGGACAAGGAGCCCGGGATTACTACGATGAGAATAATGGATGGACATATAGATGGGATGTTCCTCATAACCCGGCGGATTTAATGGAACTGATGGGGTCGGCTGAAAAATTTATTCACAATCTGGATCAGACTTTCCGGGAACCGTTAGGTAAAAGTAAATTTCAGTTCTACGCTCAGCTCCCAGATCAAACCGGGAATGTCGGACAATTCTCAATGGCAAATGAACCTTCTTTACATATACCATATCTCTATAACTATGCAGGACAACCCTGGAAGACTCAGAAACGTATACGGAATCTGTTAGATCAGTGGTTCAGAAATGATTTGATGGGAGTTCCTGGAGATGAAGATGGTGGAGGACTATCTGCATTCGTGGTCTTCTCGCAAATGGGTTTTTATCCGTTTACCCCGGGTTCTCCGACTTATAATATAGGTTCCCCTGTTTTCGAAAATGTGAAGATTAATATCGGAAATGGAAAAGTCTTTGAAATAGAGGCCAAAAACTGCACTCGGGATAATAAATATATACAGTCTGCCATACTAAATGGCAAAGATTGGGACAAGCCCTGGTTTAGCCACAAAGATATAGAAAACGGCGGGAAGCTCGTTCTTGTAATGGGAGATAAGGCCAATACTGCCTGGGGGGCTTCTATGGATAATGTTCCCCCTTCAGCTGAAAAGATTATACCGTAAAATAAATATGAAAATGAGAAAAACCGTTGTTTTAATAAACCTGTTCATAGCTTCTCTGTTTTGTGTTGCACAGGATAATCCATTCATCCGGCATATGTATACGGCAGATCCGTCAGCGCATGTTTGGAAAGATGGCAGACTTTATGTATATGCTTCACATGATATAGCTCCTCCCAGAGGATGTGATTTAATGGATCAGTACCATGTTTTTTCAACTGACGATATGATAAGCTGGATAGATCATGGTGAGATCCTTCGTGCATCGCAAGTCTCCTGGGGGAGACCCGAAGGAGGTTTTATGTGGGCCCCCGACTGTGCATATAAGAATGGGGTATATTATTTCTATTTTCCTCATCCTAGTGGAACGGAGTGGAACAAAACATGGAAAGTTGGCATAGCTACCAGTAAGAATCCAGCCAGCGGCTTTAGTGTAAAAGGATATCTTAATCTGGGTGATGATAACTATGCGATGATTGATCCGTGTGTTTTCGTAGACGATGATGGGCAGGGCTATTTTTATTATGGAGGTGGTGGACGTTGTGCAGGAGCAAAGCTGAAAGACAACATGATAGCGTTGGAGGATTCATTGGTATTTATGGAAGGACTGGATGATTTTCATGAAGCGGCATGGGTTTTCAAAAGAAATGGGATTTATTATCTTGCTTATTCCGATAATAACAGAGAAAATGGAAAAGGTGCAAACCGTCTGAACTATGCAACGAGTAATAATCCGTTGGGTCCATGGACTTATCAGGGTGTTTATCTATATCCTACAGGTTGTGATACCAGCCATGGCTCTGTTGTAGAATATAAAGGTCAATGGTATGCTTTTTACCATAATAGTATATTGTCGGGAAGAGGAAATCTCCGGTCAGTTTGTTTTGATAAACTTTATTTTAATCAAGATGGAACAATACAAAAGGTGGTACAGACTCTTGGCGAAAAATTTTTACCTGAAAAAGCACAGGAGTCTGCCCGATGACCCCATTTTTTTAGTGAGTATTTTTATTGTTTATCTATATCCGGTATTTTAATTTATTTATTACCTTATCTTTCTCCTATTCTGCGAAATCTTTAAGTATAGGGATGATAGCGAACTGTCAGGGTCGATACTCTATGGATAATAATAGGTTGATGTTAAATATTTGAATGTCAATCTAATGCCCAACATCACATATCCTCAAGGACAGTCAGATGGATTAATTGACAAATTCATTGAGTTTTGTTTGAACAATAAGATAGATAATCCCATATTTTACTTCATCTCTATTATGATATATAACGCTATGACTTTTTATTATAACCTATAAATGTTTTAAAGGATGAGGGATCTTGAAAAATCAGGTATATTTGTAACAACAAAATAATAAATAATATGAAAACTCTTACATCTGAAAAACTGACAATAGTCGGTGCTGCCGGAATGATTGGTTCGAATATGGCTCAGTCAGCTATCCTTATGGGCCTATCTTCTAACATCTGTTTATACGACCCATATGCCAAAGGCTTGGAAGGCGTAGCGGAAGAACTGCTACAATGTGGGTTGAAGGGTATAGACATTACTTATACAAGTAATATCCGCGAAGCTTTAGAAGACAGCAAATATATTATTACATCGGGAGGAGCGGCGCGGAAAGAAGGTATGACACGCGAAGACCTGTTGAAAGGAAATGCGGAAGTTGCGATACAATTTGGAAAAGACATTAAGCAATACTGTCCGGATGTAAAACATGTTGTGGTCATATTTAATCCGGCAGATATAACAGGGCTGCTGGTTTTATTATATTCGGGACTAAAGCCCTCACAAGTATCTACTCTTGCAGCTTTGGATAGTACCAGGTTGCGGAATGAATTAGCCAAACATTTTAATATTCATCCTGATAAGGTCGTCAATTGTAGAACTTACGGAGGACACGGGGAGCAAATGGCTGTATTTTCATCTACGGCAACTGTTAACTCAGAGCCTCTGAATAGTTTAATCGGAACATCTGTTTTGACCAGTAATGAGTGGAGTGATATCAAAGAGAAAGTCATTCAGGGAGGCAAAAGAATAATAGAATTAAGAGGGCGTTCCTCATTTCAAAGTCCGGCATACCTGTCACTGGAAATGATACAGGCCGTTATGGGAGGTGAGAAATTTGACTGGCCTGTGGGCGTATATGTTTCAAATGGCGAATTTTCCAATATTATGATGGCTATGGAAACTAAGCTTGATACAAATGGTGTACATTACCAACCGGTGGGAGGTACGCCCGGAGAGCATAAAGCCTTACAGCAAAGCTATGGACATTTGTGCAGCCTGAGAGATGAACTCATTAGATCGGGGGTGATTCCTGCAATTGATAAATGGAGCTCTATAAATTCTAATTTATAGCCAATAATATTATAAAAGCACTCCGACATCCAAAGGCAGCATCTGCATATCATTTCATTACGGATAGATGAAACAGGTAAAAAGATAAACGACAGTTATGAAGTAGCAAGGTCGATGAAAATCTGTAAGGAACTGGAGCGGGAATTCAACCTGATTCCATTAAAGAAAGGTCAGCGGGAAACTTTGCCTGTGAGAAAGAGAGGGAAGAAGAAATCCGACGCAAAAAACAAAAAAGACGAAGAATGTAATAATTATCTTGAAAAATAAATCTTTACTTCGTAGGGTAATATTCTTTAAAGAAAAACAGATGGAAATATTATCTAAAATATTAATAGGGCTTGTGGCTCTTGAGCATATTTATATCCTTTGGCTTGAAATGTTTGCATGGACAACAAAAGGGCGAAAGACTTTCAAAAGTATACCGGATGAATTATTCGAGAAAACTAAAGGACTGGCTGCTAATCAAGGTTTATATAATGGTTTTCTGGCAGCCGGGCTTATCTGGTCTCTGCTGATTGACAGTCCGGACTGGAGCCAGAATACAGCATTGTTCTTTCTTAGCTGTGTCGCTATTGCAGGAATTTATGGAGTTATCACTGCTCAGAAATCAATCTTCTTTAAGCAGGCTTTACCTGCTCTGATTGCAATTGTTGTCTTATTCTTGAAATGATGAAAGTTTATACATGAAACGAATAAAGGATATTTCAATAAAAATTATCACAATCTAATCTAAAATCGTTTGAGATTGTTGTATATGGTAAAACAAGTATATTATGAGTATATATGATTTTACCGTAAAGGATAGCAAAGGCAATGATGTTCCGTTATCCAACTATAAAGGAAAGGTGCTGCTGATTGTTAATACTGCTACCGCATGTGGTTTTACCCCTCAGTATAAAGATTTACAGGATCTATATCTTAAATATAAGGATCAGGGCTTTGAGATATTGGATTTTCCGTGCAATCAGTTTGGAAAACAGGCTCCCGGAACCAATGATGAAATTACCTCTTTCTGCGGAATGAAGTATAAAACTACATTTACCACATTTGGCAAGATTGAGGTAAACGGAGATAATGCAGATCCTCTTTATAAATACCTGAAGCAAAATAGCAAAGGAATCCTAGGCGATTCTATAAAATGGAACTTTACGAAGTTCCTGATCGACAGAGAAGGAAATGTCATTGACCGATATGCTCCGATAACTAACCCGTCAAAGATTGCCGGGACTATCGAAAAACTCTTAGCAAAATAATACATGCGGTTATGGTCTTTACATCCTCAGTATCTTGATTCGGCTGGGCTTAATGCCTCCTGGCGTGAAGGGTTATTGGCTAAGAATGTGCTCTTGGGTAATACAAAGGGATATGCGAATCATCCTCAGCTGATTCGTTTTAAGAATAGCCCTGATCCAAATCTTTACATTGATGCTTTCCTTACCGAAATATACAAAGAAGCTGTGAGAAGGAACTTTTCATACAATAAAGAAAAGATTCGTGTGATTGAAAATATTCCTTCAATTCCCGTTACGAAAGGGCAATTGGAATATGAGTATGAACATCTGAGGCGAAAACTCCAGAAACGAAGTCCGGAATTTTTAGTGAAGTTACCAGTATTAACTGAGCTAAAACCACATCCTCTATTCGAAACGATAGAAGGAGAAGTCGAGGATTGGGAGATCATAACATAATAGCAATAACAAGAATTAATATTCTATGAGAAAATTTTTATACATATTACTTCCTGTAATAATTTGTTTTTTAGTCGGATTCACAGCCAGTTATTTTCAATCGGAATCTATACAAACATGGTATCCGACATTGAATAAACCGGAAATAACTCCTCCCAATATAGCTTTTCCTATTGCTTGGAGTATAATATACCTATGTATGGGTATTTCTATTGGTTTGATATTAAATTCAAAAGGACGGAACAAGAAATTTCTGACTTCATTATTTGCTGTTCAGTTGTTCCTTAATTTTACATGGAGCATTTCATTCTTCTATCTGCAAAATCTTCTTTTAGGTTTTATCAATATTATCTTGTTGGATCTGGCTGTTTTATACTATGCTCTCAAATGTTGTCCCACAAACAGAATTAGTGGAATATTGTTTGTTCCTTATATCCTTTGTTTGTCTTTAGCAACATATCTAAATGCTTATATTCTGATATACAACTAACGTCTTTTATAGAGAGGTTAATGAATTATTTGATTTTTACCATAAGCGGATTGAATCATACAGTATCAATGAGCTATATACCAGTATCTTTGTGTTGTAATTAAAACTATTGAATTATGTCACAACAATCAAAAATCGCATTAGTAACAGGCGGTAGCCGTGGACTAGGCAAGAATATGGCTTTAAATATAGCCCGAAAAGGACTGGATGTAGTCCTTACCTACAACAGTAAAAAAGAAAGTGCTTTGGAGACAATCGCAGAGATAGAGCAACTCGGACAGAAAGCCATTGCTCTCCAACTCAATACTGCCGATGTAAAAAGCTTCGATTCTTTTTTCGAATTACTTAAGCAGGAATTGTCTGTAAAGTTTGGTATTCAGAAAATAAACTATTTGGTAAATAACGCAGGCATCGGAATTAATTCAGCTTTTGCCGAAACAACCGAAGTGGATTTCGACAGTCTTTTTAATATCCATTTCAAAGGTGTTTATTTCTTTACTCAAAAAGCATTGAACATACTCGAAGACGGTGGCGGTATCATCAATATCTCAACCGGTCTGGCACGTTTCTCCCGGCCCGGATATTCCGCTTATGCATCTATGAAAGGAGCTATTGAGGTATTAACAAGATATCAGGCAAAAGAACTTGGAGCCAGAGGTATTCGGTCTAATGCCGTTGCTCCTGGTGCTATAGCCACCGATTTTGGCGGAGGTATTGTCAGAGACAACGAGGAAGTCAATAAAATAACCGCTAGTACCATCCCACTAGGAAGAGTCGGTTTGCCCGAGGATATTGGCGGAGTAGTTGCATTTTTATGTACTGATGACGCACGATGGGTGAATGCCCAGCGGATCGAGGTTTCCGGAGGTCAAAATATTTGAAAAGAAAAAGAATACTTAAGCTTATATTATAATGGAGAAGGCATTGTCATTAGCAGACTTTTATCGCATTAAATTAGGGATCTTACCTAGTGAGATTATCGGGAAGATAGGCCAGTTCAATGTCTTTTCTCTGGATGATTATATACAGCCTGATCATACTATCCCATACAGCCGCAAAGACTACTATAAGATAAGCCTGATATCCGGTAGCAATACTGTTCATTATGCCGACAAAACGCTGGTTGTAGAAAATAATATGCTGTTGTTTGCAAATCCTCAGGTTCCCTATAACTGGGAACCTTTGAGTCTGGATAAGACAGGCGCATTTTGTGTTTTCACGGAAGACTTTTTCAAAGGATATGGCGATTTTAAAGCCTATCCTTTGTTTCAGCCTCATGGAATACCTATCTTGGATCTGAATGATGAAGAGTTCAGGCAAGTACGGATAATTTATAACAAGATGTTCTCGGAGATTAATTCCGATTATATCTATAAATACGATGTCCTTCGAAATCTGGTTACAGAAATTATTCACACCGCTTTGAAGATGCGGCCTGCTATAATGCGTCCTGTTGGGCACAAAGAGTTTCACGCATCTGACAGAATCACATCTTTATTCCTCGAACTACTGGAAAGGCAGTTTCCGATAGAATCAACAATACAAAGTATCCGGCTTCATTCTCCCGGTGACTATGCACAGCAGCTAAATATCCATGTCAATCATCTGAATAAGGTACTGAAAGAAGTCACAGGAAAAACAACAAAGCTATTGATCTCAGAACGGATTGCCTTGGAAGCAAGAGCCTTACTGAAACATACCAACTGGACGATCAATGAGATAGCTTTCTGTTTGGGATTCGAAGATCCGTCACATTTTATTAAGTTCTTCAAAAAGAGTGAGCAGGCTACTCCGAAGGTATTTAGAAAGAATGAAGTATAAACTATTTTCTCATTTGCTGCCAGATCAAGTTTATGAAAGAAATTTCCCTCCTTCCGTCGAAACCCTTCGTGGTTTTATGAAAGGGCATTCGTCAAAAGGAGAAAAATTTTATTGTGGGTTTAGGTTCGATTTCGGGTTGCTTTCTCGAATAGATTGATCTTTTGGATTGTGCCTTTACTCCTTATAAAATCCCGTATCTCAGATGCCGATAGTAGATTTTAGCTTTTACCCTAAAGAAGGGAAGGCTGCCATCGTCCCGGTACTGTTGCAAAGTGCAGTTTGACACCTTAAGCAGGAAACACAAGTCCTGATTATCTAATATCTTTAAATTATCCGGTCATTTACTCTCTATCCGGCTTTCCGTCTATTGTCCTTACCGAAAACTCCCGGTCTTTAAACAGTTCCGCAATACCGGTCAATTGCTTTAACCGCAGGATTTCATCCATGTCCATCCCGATATGTTTCGATATCCATGTGCCGGATTTCCCTATAGAGATCAGTTCCCTTACTATTTCCGACATCAGGGTTATGTCATGGGTGCCCCTGGCCCGGTTATGACGTATGGTTGAAGCCATCCTTTCACTTAATTCCCGCCTGGACTCACGGATATAAGTTACAGGAAGCCTGCCCTGTGTACTTTGGGATATCTTCCGGGACTTGCGCTCAGCCTTCCTGCGGTGAAACCCGTCCACGATCCGGATGATATCCTTTTCCGGACTGCCGACAACAGGCATGGTATAGCCGTCTTCCTCGATGGACGTAACCAGCAAGGCCATTTCCGGCGGGGCAACACTGTTCGGGTTATAGTCGTTGCCTTCTATGTTTTCCGATCTTTCCCATGCGACGAAGTCTACCGGATGGTGTTTCATCGGGCTCACTTCGTGCAACATTGAGCGGACATAATTCAGGGTGTCTATTTTTTCATCCGTATCTTTCATGTCTTTTATATACCGGCATATAGATGCAGTCATTTGTTGAAAAACATAATTTTCTTCATTTTGATTTTTCATAGCATTTCTTCGTATTTCCGGATTAATTCCTGTTGCCTTAATATCTGCTTCTTTGTCATCGAGAAAGACAGTGTCCTGCACGTAATATCATTTTTAAGGATAGCCATGCACATACGTTTCCACGAGAGGAAATCCGTTTTGTTATCCAGGCCGGGCAATGCATCCGGTATGGTTTTGAAACGCACGACATATTTGTCACCCTTTCCCCGTTTACTGTACTGCCGGGTATTGACGATCATATCCGGGTCCAGTTCGAGGATGTCTTCCTCGCTGACGGGAGAACCGGTCCTGTTCCAGTAACGGATAAACTTTATGAATTTGGCCGTATATATCCTGCGGGTTTCTCCGGGAAGTGTTCTCAGCAGGAACTTACAGTAGCTTTTCCATGTATGCCCCTGAGGAAGGCTTATCCTCCCGGCTCCCGTCGCTTTGGTCCCGCAATAGATATTCCCGAAGTTGGCTCCGCTGACACGGTCTACTACTCTTACCCATGTTTCGGGCTCCAATACTTTGAAAAGGTTTAGCCCGGCTTTTTGCTCATCCCCGTAAGGCTCGCATATCCGCATCCCGGACAAAGGCACTCCCGCCATATAAAACAAATCGTAGATACTGTTATAGGGCTTGCGGTACCTGCCGTTGTATGTCCAGATATCTTCTGTGCGCCAGTCACAGATAGGGTAAAAGTTATAGGTATTGTCCGATATCCGGGTTGAATAGCTTTTATCCTTATAGGAAAGCTTATCCTTCCGGGAGACGGCATGATAACGGTTCAGGCTTTCGTCCGCCCGGATACCTATCAGGCAGGCGGTCTTTTTATCCCCGTGCTGCCGGGCATACCAATCGCCGAACAGGGGAGTGAACTCTTCGAAAGTCATATTCTCCCTGTAAAAATCAAAGGGATGGTTATCCTTATTGATAATAAAGTCATGTTCCGGCATCGGACGTACCCATTTATCTTTTTTAGCCGGGTCCCAGAATATCCAGAACGGCTCATACATGGAAACCGCATTGGTAGTCGTCATCGGAAGGCATACCCAATAGGGCTCGATAAGGTCAAGGTTATCGAGGTACATCCGTTCAATAAAACGGGCGGTTCTTTTATAGGAAGCCTCCACATCCATGTACAGCACGCCGATTTTACGCTTTATCCCGTGCCGGCGCATATAGTCGAGGACAATATTGAGCATCACCCCGCTGTCTTTGCCTCCTGAGAAAGCCAGGTATATATTCTCAAATTCCGAGAATATATATCCGGTACGTTCCAGGGTAACCTCATAAACATTCTTTTCACAGCCGCTCATATGATCTTTACCATTTTAAAATACTTCGTCCACTGCTTTTCTACAGAGAAGCCCATTTCTTCGAGGAGAGGCCGGTCCGAATTGTCGGCAACGAAAGTAACGGGCGTCCCTTTCTCTACATCCATCAAGGCGCGTTCTATCAATATCCGTAATAAGTCCTTATCCTGCCAGGTAAAGTCGTTGCACAGGTGGTCGTTCACAATGGAAATGAATCCGGTAACCATATTCTTCCCTTTGACGGAAATATACCAAAGGTGGTCTTCTGTGTTTTTGAAAGGATAGCCTCCGTTCAGGCGGATAACTTCCGGATTCATCACAAAAGGAGCGATCAGTTCATACAGCCGGTTATCCGTACCCCATACTTTTTCTATCCTTATTTCATCATGAGTGTGTGTCATATGTATAGTTTATAAGCTTTCTGCAAATTCTCTCAGTTTCTGCCGGTCTGTAAACAGCCGGTTGACCTGATTCGCCAGTTTTTCCTTGCGGGACAGGGCCTCCACGATCTTCCTGTCAATCCCGCTGTTGGTTATAAAGCGTTTTACCGGGGTATCCCGGTCCGTGTCATTTTCCCTGATATAAGCGAGTTCCCTCCTGTAATTCCTGTACCTGAAAGAGAGGCTGAAGAAAATGATTTCGCATTGTGCCCCGACTCCTTCCAGGCATGTTTCCTGTATGCCCAATGTGGAAATAAGATACTGTTTATTATTCCGCATGAACTGTGTCCTTTCGGTTCTCCTGTCGCTTCTGTTCCTGCCACAGAAAACAGCGCAGGATTTCCTCCCCCAGAAGCTTGTCAGCAGGTCCACTTCAAAGAGGTACTTGCAAAATATAACATACCTGCATTCCTTGCATGCGTGTTTTTTCAGCAAAAGCAATTTATTGGTATTGTAATAATGATCCTTTTTATGGCCTGTGGAAATATAACCGCACGCGATCCGTTCCATTTCCCCCATGATCCTGAAAATATCATATACCTGTATTTCGTATTTTTCAATGAGTAAGAGCAGTTCATTCTTTTTTCTCCTGTAAGATTCTTTTTGAGTAGGAGTCAGTTCACAGATGTAGGTCCTGACATCCGGCTCGGCTTCCGGGGCTCCTTTCTCATCGACCGGGTAAGTATAGGGTTCTGCCAGTCCAACCAGATACGGCAGGTTTTTATATCCTAATATCTGCTTACCATCCACCCCTCCGTAAATAATATGCTTCCGGGAAAAATCGTCCCACCGGTAATATCCGAGTATATCCTTATTCAGTATCCGGTACTGCATATAAATATCATGGATGTTATTCACAATCAATGATTCGGTCATCAACAGTTTATAATTGCACTGGTCGGCGATATCCATCATGCGCCGGGAGCGTATGGCGTCGGGTGATTTGAACAGATGGCAGTCATCGATCACAAGCATAGTCCGGGCATCTACTGACTTTAATAAGCTTTCATAAGCCTGTATGTTAAAACTTAAACTTTCTACCGGGATAAGATATACGGGAAGGGTTATCCCCGGCCACTGCCTCTCCATCTCTTTTTTCAAAAGGGGAACCTGTACATTCGGTAAGAATAAGTATAATTTGTCGATCCGGTTATTCCGGTAACGTATCCAGGCAAGGGATAGCGACAGGAACCATTTATCCTGCCATCTTCCTGTCAGTAAAACGGATACTTTCATGCTGCACAGGAACCGGAGGGCGTTTCCATAATAGGGGATAAGGTTTTCTACGGCAGGGATGAGTTCATCCCGCAGGCGGGTAGCCAGGGGGATATTCCGGTGTATCAACTCACAATCGAATATGATCTCATGGAATTGCTCTTCAAGTATCTGTTTAATCCGTGTAGCCTCCTGCCTGCACCAGGAAGGGGTATAATCATTCGAAGAAACATCCACATTGAGCCTCAATCTGTCGTTTACAACCTCGAAGCAGGCTTTTATCCTTACCCTGAATGGAGAATAATTCAGCGTATAAGGGATATATACACGACAATCCATACAGGTATTATGATAAAGTTTTGAACCCTTTATCCGATCAGATAATTCTATGAGAGATTGTGGTACAACCATTAGTTTATGAGTTGTATGATTACGAACAATCAAATTTACGGGATTTTTTATTAAAACACCGTTTGTTAAAATGAATATTTTATCGAATATTTATTTTTATTGACATTCTAGTAAACCTCTATTCACCCACCATTTTATTATCATATATTTGTTAAATAGTCTCTCTCATAATGTAAAATATAGTTGTGTAATTATCCTTTAACAGTCTGTTAGTCCTGTTCTTCAATATTTAAACTCTCTTCATGCCTATCCGCATAGGAGCTAAGAATCAATGTCAGAGCTCCGTCACTGGTTATATTATGAGTCGTTCCAAAACTATCAAGGAGAGCAAAAATGCTGATCATTAATGCCGTTCCTGCTTCATCGATTCCCAAAACAGCATGAATTAGTCCCAGTGATGTTATGAGAGTTCCTCCCGGCAATCCCGGTGCAGCAATAGCGAATATCCCCAAGAGAGGAATAAAAATAAGCATCTTATCCAATCCCGGCATTGTTCCATACAATAATTGGGATACGGCAAGGGACAAAAACACAACGTCCAGGATTGATCCTACAAAATGGATATTCCCAAATAAAGGAATTGCAAAATTCCTGATATCATTCCGTAGTACAGGACTCTTTTTTATTTGTTCTATGGCTACACCCAAACTTGCTGCTGAAGACTGCGTTCCTAAAGCAGTGAGAACCACCGGCCCATAATACTTCAACACATGCCACGGATTTTTACGTGAATATATTCCAGCCGAACTATAGAGTATAGTCATCCACGTGATATGACAAAGAACGGTAACAATCAGTATTGCAAAAAAGACAGGCAATCTTGAAGCTAAAGCCCCTTCATATGCCAGTACACTAAAATTTGCAGCAATAAACAATGGTAATATCGGTAGAAGAAACCTTTTCACCATTATAAATACCAGATTCTGAAACTCATATAATGCACTCTCTATCTTATCCGACTTCGTCCATATAATAGAAAGTCCCAGCATGAATGAAAGGACTAAAGCCGAAAGGACAGACATAAGAGGAGGTATATCCAACCGGAATATCATTTCAGGGATCTCTTTCAAAGACTCTGTCGCAGGTACAATGTCAAAAAGTGGAATCAACTTATAGCCGACAACAGCAGCCAGCGTTGCGCTTCCGATACATGAAGCATAGGCTAGTATCAGGGAAACACTTAATAGTTTCGATGCATTTCTTTTCAGCTTGGTTATTGATGGTGTGATAAAGCCAAAAATAAGCAGGGGTATCAGAAAAAATATGATCTGTCCCAATACATGTTTTATGGGGAGTATAACGCTTATTACGGTTTCATTAGCAAACATGCCGATCAGCATACCGATAACTACGGACAAAAGCAGCCTGAAAGTTGTATTCGATATTATTTTTAGAATTATAGTTTTCATTTATAAAAGAATTAAACCTGTGCTATCAATAGACGATAACACAGGTTTGTTTTTAGAAATATTTTTAGTAGCCCGGATTCTGAGGAGTAATACCTAAGCTGGTATAATCCTCACTCAGCGGTATAGGGAAACGATAGAATTTTCCATGTAAGTTATCTACTTTAGCGTGTAGGTGGCTATGTACACGGGCATAGAATGCGGCATTTATCTTATTTGCTATTTCTGGGAACGCAGCCTTGATAGTTGTAGCCGACTGATATTCAGGTTTGTAATATTCATAATTAGGCACGGTGTTCTTCACCTGAGATAGCAATGTTCTCCAGCGTACTAAATTCAGCCAGTGCTTTTGCTCAAAAGCAAATTCATAATCCCATTCGTTGTACAAGTCTTCTTTTGTGAGAGCCGATAATTTTCCTCCATGCTCATAATGACCTCCAAATGCTCTTTTTCTGATTTCATTTACAACAGGTAAAGCTTCAGATGCTTTATTAGAGAAAAATAGTGCCTCTGCTTTTATAAGCAGTACCTCTGCATAACGGAAGTCGATATGGTCAATATTATTCGGCTGTTCATCCAGAGCTTTAGTTCCGTCAGTTGTCCTATGTATCCATTTGCCTGGACGGACAATACTTACCGGCCAGGTCAATGTATCTACTACAGCATCGGTATATTCTATACGTGTTGCATATGAGAAGAGTTTACGTATATCGTTATTGTCGGGAATACGGTTTTCGAGTGTAATGTCGGCATAGCTGATATGCGGATCGGTTCTTGCACTCTTAGGCCATGTGAATCCGCAATGTGTCTGATGATTCCCTTGTGCATCGATTCCATCTCCATCATGATGAATAGAGAAGATGACTTCAGCATTATTCTCGTTAGCCACACCCCATATACCATTGTAGTTATCTAATAATTGATATCTACCGCTGTTTATCACTTTATTTGCATATTCCACAGCCTTTTGCAGCTTTTCCGTATCGGGAGCCGGTTTTGTGGGATCGGTCGTACCAGAAATTGCAGAAACCTCAGATTGCGAAAGAGGCTTTTGCCCCCATGTTAAATACACCTTTGCCAGAATTGTGTTTGCAGCTCCTTGTGAAGGATTGGATTTATTACTGTCGAATTCAGGCAGATTAGGTAAAGCATCTGTCAGGTCTTTAACAATCTGATCATACACTACATCAATAGATGCACGCGTTCTTTCTGTACTGTTAGATGTCAGTACCAGGGGTACTTCTCCGAAAAGTTGTACCAACTGGAAATAGTTATAACCACGGATAAATTTGGAACGCGCTACCAACAGGGTTTTATCTGTTTCTGTCAGATTCGAGCTGGTACTTGCTGCGCCAATTTCCTCTATTGCCAGATTTGCTGCGCCAATACTTTTATACAAACGGTTAAAAACCTTGATTGGGTACCAGTTGCTCGGTGTTGTTTCAAATACACTCACTTGAGGCCCATCTTTGGAATCGTCTACCTCTTCAAATGAGATAGTAGTTTCTGTAGCTGATTCCAACAGGAATGAATAAGACGAAGATAATGTTTGTAGCGGGCCATATACCGCATTGGCAAGAGCCTCGGCTTCTGCTTTGGTTTTCACTGAAGAAGAATTTTCTCCTCCATCGTCAGGATCATTATTATCACTGCAAGAAAACAATGCAATGGAAAAGAGTGCAAACAGCACTATTGAAAAAAACAGATTCTTTTTCATTTTAGCAATCAATTTGGGTTTATAATAACAAGATTTTCTATTCAAAAAGTGAGGCTTACTCCAGCCATAAAACTTTTAGAAGAAGGGTAAATTCCAAGATCTACACCACTGGCTACTTCCGGGTCGTAGCCTTTATATCTAGTAATCGTAAGAAGGTTTCGTGCAGAAGCGAAAACACGCACTTTCGCTGAAGAGGAATTTACTTTGATTGGGATTGTATAGCCGAGCGTCACATTTCTTAATTTCAGGAATGAGGCATTTTCTACATACCGGCTATCCAGTTCTGTCGCACGCGTACTACCGAGATAAGGAATTGTGTTGGATGGATTGGTCTCCGTCCAGCTATTTAGTAATGCCGCCGACATGTTATAAGAATCATTCGGACGCTCAAGGTAACGTCTTAGCAGATTGTAAACCTGATTGCCTTGTGAACCCTGCAACAGAATATAAAAGTCGAAGCTGCCATAAGAGGCTGAAGAGGAAAAACCATAGGTAAAATCAGGTTGAATATTGCCTAAAACTACCCGGTCGGATTCGGGTGTCACCCTGCCATCGGGACTTCCATCAGAACTACTTATGTCGGCAAATTTAGCATCTCCGGGTTGCGGAGTCCGCCCTCCTATTGTAGGCAGTTTTGAAATATCCTCATCAGATTGCACTACTCCTAAAAAACGGTAGCCATAGAAAGAACCGACCGACTCACCTACACGTAAAATTTGTTCCTGATCGTTTCCTTCGGTCAATCCATCATATTCGCCCAGGCTTGTGATGCGGTTTATATTACGGGCAATATTAGCCGAAGCAGACCATGAAAAGTTTTTTCGCTCTACTAATTTCGCATTCAAGGTGAACTCAAATCCTTTATTAATAACATTTCCAATGTTGGCAATCTGCTTTTCGCTGGTACCCGAACCTAAAGGAGCAGGTATCCGGAGTAGTAAATCATGTGTCTTTTTATAATAAACATCAGCTGTCAGGGTAAATCTGTCATTCAAAAATCCGGCGTCTATTCCGGCATTGTATTCCGTCGTTGTCTCCCATTTAAGATTAGAATTACCCAGATTTTTCATGTCGTAAGCCGGAGCGCCATTATATCTTCCGGTATTGAAATATTGTTCGTATTCGTCGAAATCTATTTCCTGATTGCCCGCTTTCCCATAAGTCAAACGAAGTTTTAATGTGCTTAATGCCGGGGAAAGAGGCTTTGCGAATTCTTCTTCGTTTACATTCCATGAGAATCCTATAGAAGGGAAATAGCCCCATTCATGACCTTTCGAGAAACGTGAAGATTTGTCAGCACGATATGTTGCTGTCAGGTTATACCGCTCCAGCAATATATAATTTGCTCTGCCCAGAAATGAGTTGAATGAAGCTTTTTGCTTACGCGAAATAGGAGGAAGCTCATTTCCTGTAGCCAGATTATCGAAAGATTCGAGATGATTGGCCTTGCTTACAGAAAAGTCCGTTTTCGTATTCTGATAAGTATATCCGGCTAGCAAGTCTATAAAGTGAACCGGGTTTAGCTGTTTTGTATATGAGAGTAAAAACTCATATTGAGTAACATCAGTACGCCTGTTTCCAATGGCTCCCATCCCCCGGATATCCTGATTGAGTCCCAGTGCCGTATAGGGTGGGGCAAAATAGTTTTGTGTAATATAATCAGTATTTGCTCCTGCGTTAACCTTTGCCTTCAGTTCTTTAAGGATATTGTATTCGACAAAGAAATTACCCAACAACGATGTGCTTATGGTTTGCCCAATGCTGTTCTTTAAGTCCGAGACGGGATTTGCAGCCTGACCATAATAACTCAGATAGCTATATTCGAACGGATTCTTGTAATTATAGCTTCCATCGGCATTGTAGATGGATAATACTGGAGGCATATATAAAGCATAAGTAAGTGAATTGGCTATCCCGTGAGAATAAGGCGAATCGTTATAATTGGCTCCTTCAAAAGTAGTGAGCGCATCCTGCGTGCTTCTGTTTACCGTGGCGGTAAGTCCAACTTTCAGATTCTGATATAGTTCTTTATCTAGATTCAACCGCCCGCTAAACCGTTTGAAGCCTGAATTAAGGATAATGCCCTTTTGATCCGTATAATTACCTGAAATAAGGTAGCGGGTTTTCTCATCCCCTCCGCTGACCGATAATTCATGGGTTTGTGAAATTCCGGTCTGCAATACTGCATTTTGCCAGTCAGTCCCTTTATCAAATTGAGCAAGCTCTTCCTGGCTATAATACAGGCTGGGCTTATCGTTGAAATATTCTTTCTGGATTGAGAGCCATTGTTTAGCTGTCAACAGATCAAGCTTTTTCGCTGATTTATCTACGCCTATGGTATATTGGTAGCGAATGGTATTCCCTCCCCGTTTACCTTTTTTTGTAGTCACAAGAATTACTCCGTTTGCTCCCCGGGAACCATAGATGGCTTTTGCCGATACGTCTTTTAAAACTTCTATCGATTCTATGTCTGAAGGATTAATCGCCGCCAAAGGATCGAGACTTCCATCAATATTACCTACACCTGCCTGAGTCGCATTTTTTTCGCTAAAGAATATGAAGCCATCTATCACATATAACGGCTCATTGCTTGCATAAATCGAATTCCCGCCACGGATACGGATAGCCGACCCCGTTCCGGGCTGCCCTGAATTTTGGGAGACGTTCAGTCCCGCGATACTCCCTCCCAGAAGTTCGTTTACCGAAGTAGCCGGTTGTTCCAGAGTTGCTTTGGAAACGGATGCTACAGCTCCGGTTAGTTCTTTTCTTCGTTGTGTTCCATAGCCGACAACGACAACCTCGTTGAGAGCATTTATATCTTCGGTAAGATGTATGCTAACAGGGTCTGTTGCGTTCTTTACAATGACCTCCCGGCCTTTATATCCAATCAAACGGATTGACAGTTTAAGTGGAAACCTGCCGGATACTTTCAGTTCAAATCGGCCGTCGGCATCCGTACTGCTCCCGTTGGTTGTAGCTTGTTCAACGATAGTAGCTCCGGTTACCGGCTCTTTTGTTTTTTCATCAAGGACATATCCTGTCAGTGCTGTCTGGGCATGAATGACCAGTGGACACACGAATAGGACCAGGAAAATGCAGGTGCATTTTTTGACAGAAAAGGAAGAAGTATAACTTCCTTTAAAGAAATTAGTTATCTTTACCATGGATAAATGAATGTTTATCAAGAGCACTTCCAAAGCCATTTGCCGTCGGATAAGGAAGTGTTCGTTTTTTATATACGGATATATCTATTCCATATAGCTGACAGACAAGCTACCAACCATATAAAACCGAACAGTTTAATTGATAAGTCCAGATTTTATGTTGCTATTAACAGCAACACATTCGCATTCGGAAAGAAGAAAAGTTTTCGAAGCCGGAAAGGGCTGGGCAAAAGAATGTGCCGGAATTAGTGCTCTCCTGAAAAGAAAGGGTCGATTGTTTAGAAAATGATTTCATTTTTGCCGTACTTATATTATCATAGTGATTTCGATACAAATTAACATACATTTAATAAAATGTAAAATACCGCATATATGGTATTTTGCTCGCATGATTATGGTATAAATGGATTTTGTGCACATGCATCAAACATATATATAAGAGAAGTAGCTTTAAATTCGTCCTAATATTTCTGGGATTTATATCTTCATCTATATTATAAAATTTTCAGTTTATTATTCTATAATGTTATTTTCGAGCGCAGATTACTTATCTTTTTCAAAATAAAGTTCGGGCAAAACAATTTTAATCTCCTGCTCTTCCTTTTCTTTCTGCCAATAAACAATAAAATTCACCTTTGCACTTTTCAATTCATAATTTTTCTCCTTCATATTTTCTATTTGTCTGATAAATTGTTGTGAGAATTTTAAAACTGATTGGCCTTTGGAATTTAAACATTCATTTCCATTAAGAACCAAGACATCACCACTTATGAGGGGGGAAATTGCATATTGCTTGTTTATGAAATAGTCAAGCCATACATTTTTATAAGTCAAGTGCATAGCAATTTCATTTGGCGAAGAATGTATTTCTAAGTTTTCCGTTCTTTCCAAATTTTCTACGGAAATATCATCGAGAAAGTTTGAATTCAGATGAATTGTCAAGTTCTGTTTAGCTCTTGTCATTGCAACATACAATTGTCGCTTAGCTTCACTTGTAGCTATATTGAAATTTTCAAGTAATAAAAAGACATTATCAAACTCTTTGCCTTTCGCTTTGTGAATTGTTGAAACAAAAATGGTTTCTCCATTCTCGTTGAAAAAGTCCTCTAACTTAGATTCATATAAGAAAACCTCTAAATCAGATTTATATTTCTTCTTCGGGTTAGTTGCTTCAAAATCTTTGATGATGTTGGCGCATAGTTCTAATTTATTGCTATTACGGAACTTATTTACTAACTCCCGTTTCGCATTTTCCCAATTATCATCGTTAATGATGAAAATATCATCTCTTAAGTCTAATTTACTCAAAAAAAATCTAATCTCAGAAAGATTGTACAGGTTGAAACCATCATTTGTTTGAATTAATCTTGCTTGTATTCCGTTTTTCAAAAGCAAGCCCGTTATCTGCAATGCTTCATCATTTGTTTTTGTTAGTACACAAGTGGTTCCTGTAAGCTCGGTTGCGAGGATGTCTTGTACAAGTGGATTGATAAGGTTATCACTTTGATAACGAACTAGTTTTATCTTTCCATTATAGGTTTGCTTAGCAATAATTGGCGTTTCTTTTAATCGGTGAGGAATTCGTTTTACAAATTGATTGGTAAACTCTACGAGATTGCATTTACTTCTGTAATTTTCAATTAATTCATGTTTTACAGCGTTGTTAGATAAAATAAACTGTGTGAGATATTTCGAACTTGCTCCTCTGAATTCATAAATATTTTGGTCGTCATCACCCACTGCAATTACCCTCATTTCCTCGTTTTGTTCCATCAAAGTATTTATCAGGTTGAACTCATTGATATCCATATCCTGAGCTTCGTCAATTACCAAAACCGTTTTAGTGATTCGGTTTGCTTCAACTTCTCCGTTCTTAATTTTTTCAATGGTATTTGTTAGAATTGAATCTGACTTTTCTAAATTTCCAATTTTACCCAACAAATCAAAGCAATAAGAGTGAAATGTCTTTATTTCTATATAATTAGCTGCATTACCAATCAGCTTGATTAACCTCTTCTTGAACTCTGTAGCCGCAGCCCTTGAAAAGGTGACCATCAGCAATTGCTCATGCTTTACATCTTCCATTAAAAGAAGAGAAGCGAGTTTGTGAACTAATACTTTTGTCTTACCGCTACCTGGTCCGGCTGCAACCACAATATGCTTTGTTTCGTTGTCGTTTATGATTTTTAGTTGTGTCGGAGAAAGTTCCCCAAAAAGCTGCCTAAATTTAGTAGGCGTTAAATTTCGCTTGATTTCATTTTGTCTGCTGCCTTTAAAATATTTATTGAGAAAAGATGTGTAGTTTAATTGAAAATAATCATCTACAAATTGTAAAGCATTCTGGTAGTCGGTAATCATTTTTTTTGCATATTCGCCAACAATATGAATTTGCTGAACTTTATTTTCGTAAAATTGATTTAACTTCTGATAGTCATCTTTTGTATAACGCTTTTTATTGTCCTGTTCGGTTCGTTCTATGGTTAATCGATTATATGTAACCAAAAAACCACCTTCAATTTTTATTGCCTCAATTCTTGACAAGTAAAATAGTGTATCTTCTATATCATCAATATCAATGTTTAGTTTAAAGAGATTGGAACTATTCTCATACGCTGCTTTCAATTCATGAATGGAGAATTCGACCAACACTTCCTCTTTTCCTACATCATCTTTCGAGGAATTTAGGTTGCTCTTTTCGTAAAGAAATTCAACTATAAATTGTGCCAATTCATATCGTTTCTCCAATTTTTCTTTCAATACCTCTTTAGACTGTAGGCAAAGTACCACAACATGATTCTTTGAATATTCCAGATTCTGTCTCTTAATCCAATTCTTGATTGCCCAGAAGTTGAGGATGGTTTTTATTTTAGACGTATTTACATTTTCATAACCATTTTTTTCTGCTTCTTCGTTGAGTTGTTTGATATGAAATTCCTTTTCCTGTTCCTCGAATAATGGAAGTAAAAAGTTTTCAATTTTATTGAATGTTTCTACAATATGAAGTGAACGGTTCTTGTTTTCACCTTTTTTAATGAATGCTGTTAAATCTTTTGCATCAGCTAAAATTTTTTCCTCGCGAAGAAGGTTTACAATATTTATGACCTCCTCCTTCACAATTCCCAAATGATCACTGATATAGTCAATTCTTGATTCCGCCACTTCTTCGCTTGATTGTTTCCGGCTTTTACTTGAAAAAAGTTTCTTTATAATCCGGATTCCTTTTTCTTTCTGTCTTTCTCCAAACCTATCAGATGAATTGATTTTGTCAATCGCTTCTTGTGCATTTTTGGACAGAATGCTATTGGCAAAAATTCGTGGCATATTTTGTCCGCGCTTCAAATATCCCGCATCTTCCAATGTGGCAATAGCTGTTGTAACTCGTGTTTCAATCTCTACCACATTGTCGTCCCATCCCGCTTTTCTTGCAATTTCTAATGCAGAATTTGAAACTTTTGAGCGAAACCGGGTTATTTCTTTAATGGCTTTCCAAACTTGTTGAATTTCTTTAATGGAAAGCTTGGTTTGGTTCAATAAGATAAAATGCTTATTGAGATCTTCTTCATTAAACAGTACAAAACAATCCGCAACAATGTGTTCATCTCGTCCGGCCCTACCTGCCTCTTGAATATAATTTTCGAGCGAGTCTGAAATTTCATAGTGAATGACCATGCCTATATCTTTTTTGTCCACCCCCATTCCAAAAGCAGAGGTTGCAACCATGATTTGAGTTTCACCGTTAATGAATGAGTCTTGATTTTCAGACTTTTCCTGCTTATCCATCTTCCCATGATACGGTTTTGCGTTAAAACCATCTTTAGTCAGTCTTTCTGCAAGCAAATAGGCTTTTCTTGTTCTTGAGACATAAATAATTGTCGGACAATTTTTCTCTTCAATCAAGTCTCTTGCTGCTTGATATTTTTCTTCTTCATCTCCTTTTTCAAAAACTTTGTATTGAAGATTTGTTCTTGAGGCTTTTGATGTATACAGTTCAAGATCGATAGAAAGTTTTTCTTTAAAATAATCCCGAATATTCTCAATCACTTTTTGTTTTGCTGTTGCCGTAAAACACGAAACAGGAATTCCGTCCTCAAGATTTTTCTTTTCTTGAACTGACTTAATGAAATCGCCGATGTACAAATAATCAACCCGAAAATCCTGCCCCCATGAAGAAAAACAGTGAGCTTCATCAATTACAATACGAGCTATCTTTCTTCCTAAAATCAATCTTTCTATGGTCTTTGAACGCAATGATTCGGGTGATATATAGAGAATGGATGCAGAACCATCCTCCACTCTTTCAAAAGATTTAGCTCTTTCAATCGGATCAAGTAATCCATTTATGGTAACTGCCTCAGTAATTCCAAGTTTTTCAAGATTGTCGACTTGATCTTTCATCAACGACTGTAAAGGGGAAATTACTACTGTAAGACCTTTTGAACTCTCTCCACTCATTAAAGCCGGAACCTGGAATGTGATTGATTTTCCCCCTCCTGTCGGGAAAACAGCAAGCAATGATTTGTTATCGATTGCAGCTTTAACTGCTTTCTCTTGTAGCGGTTCACCTCCATAAGTCCTAAACGAATTAAATCCAAAGAACCTTTTTAAACCTTTGCGAACATCTAAAGCATTGTTGCAGTATGCACAGCCACTTATACAAGGCTTGTTTCGCAAACGAAACATTATTCGTTCAACTTCCGGATAGTTCTTTAGTACCCAAGGAGGAGTAATTGAATGAATCTTTTTGTGAAGAATGAATGAGTGAATCAACGATAAACAGTAAGCAAGTTCAATTGGAGATTCTTCTATAATTTTTGTTAAATCAACTTGTTCACAAATCTCATCTTTAAACTTTAGCCGAATCAGCTTTTTAATATCCGAATCTATACTTGTATATACGATGAAATCAAAGAAAGCATAAAATTCTTTTTTCGCCTTCAACAGTAAATAAAAAATTTGTTTAAGAGTTTCCTCTGTTTGATTAAAAGCGGTAACCTCATCATAGAATAAGTCTTTTGCTTTTATGGAATCATTCAAAGGATTGTTGATGTCTTCTGTTTGAAGTTTGTCATCTTTTAATAAAGCATGATATGGATTTGTCGGAAAAAGCAATGGAGAAAGAAACAGTGTATCAATGATATTTTTAGGATTGATTCCGGAATCGGTTATTGCTGTTCCAATATATTTAATGTCATGATTGAAAATATTATGTCCACAAATATATTTTGTTCCGTTAAGAAACTGAGTAAATTCTACGACAGAAGTTTTATGAAAAGAATTTCCATTATCCTTAATAGCTCCAATATCAAGAATATTCCTACTTTTTGGGTCAATTTCAGTGTCAACGAATGCTATGAGACGATTCATAAATGTATTTTCTTATGTTCATATCTTTATAGTTGCTTCATTTCATTTTGAACCTTTACTTTATATTTAATCAGGCATTATTCCGCAAGTGAATTAAAAAAAATCTCAAACCACAAAATCTTCTCACTATCTGCTTTATTGAAAAGTAGGTGCTTAAAATCTTTTTACTTCTTTTTCAGATCAACCGTTTTCAGTAGTCCTGTTGTTGTTTACTTAAACTCTTGCAAATTATTCACTCCGCAACGCTTTAAACTTATAAGTTATCCCAGATGTTCCAATTATAAGAAAGCATAAAACATCAACTTTTTTCCTTTTTTTAATTCTTCCAAATAGGTTCTTATTTGTTGTTCTCAATTATCATAGTGATAAAACCTTCTTGACATAATTTTATTGGTTAAAACGGTCTGTTTGTCTTTTGTTTCATTTCACTCATAATCGCTAGCCTTAAATATGTATATCAGTCCGTATTGAAATAAAAAAAGAGTCGATAAACAAAGGGATATTCTGACTTATGCCGATATCAATAAAATCTAACTTTGTTTGATTTTTATTGAGCCTAAATATTTGACTTATTTTCATGGCTTACAGATATTTTCGTTCGTAGCAAAGATACTTGGATTTAAGCAAATAAGGTAAATAAATAATTATTTTCTAGGTACAAATACGAATTTTATATTATAAAAAGCATTGCGGCTTTCATATAATCATTAACCGACAAAGGCTATTGTCGGAGGGTTATTCTACGAGGTACCGCCCTCCAAAAGGTAGAGTGGCCTCTTTTTTCTCTCCATTCTTTTATAAATAAATTCTCCAATACTTTAATATCTTTTTGATAAATTGTTTTTTTCTAGTCCCGAAATAAAATATCTTTTCCGAAGGTTGATTTCCTTCCCATACCAATTTTATTTTATCAGACTCTATAACCTCTTTGCATAAGAAATCGGGTACAACAGAAAATCCTTTACCATTACTCAGGCAACGAATAATAGGACTAAAATCCAGATACTCTTTAAAATGTTTTTTCCAAAAGTTAAATAAATGCTGCCATATTTTTTATGCGAAAGTTTAGATTTAGATATAATTCCGCCAATGCCTTTCTTGTTATCCGGTCTTTAATAATCGAAGAAAAGATACAGGCATGCCCGGTGTAGAAATATCCGACATACATTAAGGAACGCAAAAGGAGTAAATAATACGGAAATAAACTGTATTTTTGTTGTAGTTCATTATAACGTAACTACTTATCGTATGAAAACACCACGCTATTTATACTTCCTCATGGGACTGTTCCTGTATGCGAACGGTCTTTATGCTCAAACAACCATTAAAAATAGAGATGCCATTATCGAATCGGCAGTGAATAGTATCTCCGTTGATACAATGAAGGCATTGATACAAGATATGGTTGGATTCCACAACCGGAATAACCTCAGTAGCATGACACATCCTACTCAGGGAATAGGTGCCGCCACCGAATACCTGTACCGGCGGGTAAATACATACATCCCTGCTTCGGGTGGACGGCTCAGTGTGGAAAAGGAGTTCTATACGATTGGAGGAGCGGAAACCCGCCTCAAACGGGAAGTGCCCTTGTGTAACGTGATAGCCACCGTACAGGGAAGTAATCCGGACGACGACAGAGTAATTGTCCTGCTCGCTCACTTCGACAATAGGAATGGGAACGGAAATGACTCCATAGGATATGCTCCCGGAGCCAATGATAACGGTAGCGGCGTGGCTTGCCTGATGGAGATCATCCGTCTGCTTTCGCAGGTCGATCTGCCTGTTACATTGAAGATCATGTTTCTCTCCGGCGAAGAACACGGACTTTACGGGGCACAGCACATGGCCGAAATGGCCCGCCGTGAAAACTGGAACCTGATAGCCGTAGTCAATAACGATATGATAGGAAATGGCCCGGCCAGCGAAACAGATACGCACAACAATACCCTGCTCCGTGTCTTCTCTGAAAATATCCCCCTTACCGAAACCGACGAAATGAGGCGCGAACGAGTGTACAACTCTGCCGAGAACGATAGCCCTTCGCGACAATTGGCACGCTACATTAAAGAAACCGGTGAGCGTTATGTGGATAATATAACTGTAAAGCTGATCTACCGCAACGACCGCTTCGGACGGGGTGGCGATCATACGCCCTTCAGCCGGAAAGGATATGCCGCTGTGCGCATCTGCGAAATGCACGAGAATTATAACCGAACCCATCAATATGCCCGGAGCGAAAACGGAGTGGAATACGGAGATGAAATAGAAGGAATCGACTTTGAATACCTCCGTAAAAACACGGGTGTAAACCTGTCTGCTGTAGCGAATCTGGCTTTGGCCCCTTCAGCTCCCGTGAATGTGAGGCAGGAGGTCTCTGAACTTACCAACTATTCCACTCTCCATTGGGAGGCTCCTAAACAAGGAAAGAAACCGGCAGGCTATTACATCTTGATTCGTGAAACCGACCAATCGCAATGGCAAATGAAAATACGTATAAATGGAACAGAAGCACATTTGCCTTACAGCAAGGATAATTATTTCTTTGCAGTACAAAGTATTGATGCAGAAGGACACGAAAGTCTTGCCGTATTTGCCAGAGGTAAGTAAAAACAAGAATAAACAAAAGATTAAGAGCCAGTTAAAATTTCATCAAAAGTTGGAATGTGACTTATCCGGAAATAATATTAAGAACGGAAACAGCTAAAAGGCGGATATCACGAAAAAAAGTCATATGTGATTAATCAGCCAGCCATTGTTTGAATTCAGCGGCTTTGTTTTTGCTAACATATAGGTCTTCAGGTAATTCTACATCGAGGACAATCAATAAACGGTTATCAAACCAGATTGTTATATTATTAACGCTGTCTTTGGAGATGATATATTGTTTATTGGCACGGAAAAACAGATGGGGATCTAATGACTGACTGATATATTCCAGGCTTTTTTTATATGGAATGGAAGTCCCATCTTTGAGAATGACAACCGTTTTTACCTCTGATGAATAAAAACAAGAGATATTGGTAACAGCCACCGGGAGTATTTTATCATTGAAGGGAATGAGAATTTTTTCCGGATACTTATCCCGTTGTACCAGACGTGGTAATAAATCTAAGTATTTGCGGATATCCTGTTTGGCCAGTTTCCTGTATTTTTCTATCGCGCGTGCCACTTCACCCGGTTCAATCGGTTTTAACAGGTAGTCTATGCTATTTACCTTGAATGCTTCAATCGCATATTGGTCATATGCTGTTGTAAAGATGACGGGAATTTCCACGTCGACGATTTCGAATATCTTAAAAGCGGAGCCATCAGAGAGATGAATATCCATAAAGATCAGGTCGATCGTATCCTGGGATTCCTCTAACCATTTGGCTGTGCGGATCACGCTCTCTGTATTACCCACTACTTCAACACCTAAGTTAAGGTCATGTAACATTCTTTTGAGATTCGTATATGCTACTGTTTCATCTTCTACAATCAAGACTTTCATACTTATCAATTTAAAAGAGGTAAATAAACAGTAAAAAGACCCTTCTCATTTTCTACTTTAATATTTTTACCGGTCAGCAGTTCGAAACGTTTGGACAGGTTTTCCAGCCCGACCCCGCTGCTTTCCCCGGCATCCAGCTTTTCATGAATCGGGTTAACGATGACCAATTCATCGTGTACACTGGTAGACAATGTGACCTCCATCGGGTTATAACTGTCAATGACATTGTGTTTCACGATGTTTTCAATCACAGGAAGCAGTGACAGCACCGGTAGTTTCATGTCACGCTTTTTGTCATCAATATGGAAATGAAATTTCAGTTTGCTTTCATATCTTACCTCCAGCGTATAACGGAAGGCTTCCACAAAGCTTAGTTCTTCATTTAAGGAAGTAAGTCCGATTCTGTTGCTACTATGGAGGATATAACGGAATACCCCGGAGAGTTTGTTGATATATTCGAGTGTTTTTTCTTTTTCGCCTTCGCGGACAAGGGCGGAAACACTATTGAGCGAATTGAAGAAGAAGTGGGGATTGATCTGGTTTACCAGTGCATTGCACATGCTTTGCAGGTTTTCAGCTTTTAGCCTCTCGATCCGCTTTTCTTTTTCATTACTTTCGGTATACATGATGAAAAAATAACCGATGAAAGTGCACAATAGACAGGTAATCACAAACTGAAACAACAGCATACCTGTAAAACAATCCACATGCTTACTTACGGCCAGTGAAAACAGGACGTACATTGCGTAACCGATCAAAGTGATCCAAAGCGAATTGATGAGTCTTTTTCCAAAAGACAGCGTTTTTAGCTTTTGAATATTAACCGTTAAAAGAATCCATATCAAAACACAGAAAAACAGATACCGGAATAAAAAGAACAGTGTATAAGATATATGTTCTGAGTCTGTCTCTGATCCGGTGGAATGCCATGTGAAATTCACGATGTTCGGATATATCATGATCACAGCTAAGAATAAACTCATAACAAGTATCATTCTGCCTGATAAGAGTTTGCTTAATGAAGGAAATTTGCTTGTAAACTCCATTATTATTATATTTTACACAAATTTAGTCCATCTTTGACAAAAGTGCGGATTTCGTTTCCGTTTGAGATCACACAGGAATATTTTCTTTTATGCAATAATTCAATAATGTGATCCATATTCATAACTGTAAAAATAATCTTTTGTTTGTTTACCTGTTATACATTTACCATTCAAAGTAAAAAAAAGAGGTTAAAGACGAAAAAGCCAGATATTGACTCCGTTTTAAGGCTCCGCAACAATTTTCGTTTATTTATCATTCCTGATTTCTTTTCTTTTTCTTACTAATTAACGTCACACTGAGTAAAATCACAATTAAGCCCGCTATCTGTATCCATGTAACAATTTCTTTACCAAATGTCATCCCGATAACAACAGCTACAAAAGGATTAACATAGGCATGGGTCGCCACTTCGGTAGCCGGACGCACTTTCAATAACCAGATATAGGCGGAATATGCTAAAATGGAACCGAATATGATCAGATAGATTAATGACAGCCACGCTGAGGCCGGTACTGTGTTCAGGTCTGTTCCTGCTATATTTCCGCTGAATCCGGCACATATCCAAAACATAAGACTGGCAAAAATCATTTGCCAGGCAGAGCCGGCAAATGCATTCACTTCTTCTTCACCTGATGAACGGTATTTAGCATAAAGTGTTCCCAATGCCCATGATATGCATCCGAACAGAAGGAGTAATATTCCGTATTCACTATGGTTATTAAGGTTGCTGCTTTGGTTAAATTGCTCGAAATACAACAACGTGACGCCAAGAAAACCAATAACCATACCTGCTATTACAGCCGGATTACGGAAGTTCCTGCTCCACATAGGAGCATCCAGCGCCATAATCCAAATGGCAGTAGAACTTGCAACAATTGCCACAAGACTGCTGCTGACATATTTCTGGGCAAGCATGACCACCGCCATATCTATAAACAGTAATACAATACCACTTACAGCAGATTTCCGAATAAGTGTTTTTTTAAAAACAGGCTCACCCCGGCACCAACACCAGAATAAAAGTACCAATCCGGCAACAGTGAATCGTAAAGCTCCGAGAAGGAATGGCGAAAAGCCTTTCAGGGCTACTCCTATAAAATAGTAGGTGGAACCCCAGACTACATAAATAAGGAAATACGCAATAATAATGCTTACTGTCCTTTTACCCATTCCTTCTTGTACCTTCATTTTCCGTATACATTCCTTATCTTTTCCAAGGCTCTGATCAAATTTTCTCTTTGGGTAGCAATATTGATACGTATAAAACCCTTTCCAGCCTCTCCATACATGGTTCCTTCGTTTACCCATAGCTTTTCTTTCGCCAGCAAGGTTTCTGCAATTTCCTTAGATGTTTGTTGCAAGGCCGAGCAATCTACCCATACCAGATAAGTTGCCTCCAGATTTACTACCGGGAGATGCGGAAGATATTCTTTGAAGAATCCGGTCAGTACGGTATAGTTTTCATACAAATAGGCTTTCAGGCTTGTCAACCAGTCCTCACCATTATTATAGGCTGCAATAAGGGCTTCTACAGCAAAAGCATTAATTTCACAGACCTCGTTTATGTTGAGAGCCTTGTCTATTTTTGCCCTGATCTTCTCATCTGCAGCTACTATATTGGCAACCTGTATCCCTGCCAAATTAAATGTTTTGGTAGGAGCAATACAGGTAACGGAATTTTGCAGAAATTCTTCATTGACAGACGCAAAGGGTATATGTGTATGGCCTTCATAAACGAGGTCGCAGTGTATCTCGTCTGAAATGATAATTACATTATTGCGCAGGCATATTTCCCCGATACGTTGCAGCTCTTCCCGTTTCCAGACCCTTCCTACGGGATTGTGCGGATTGCAAAGCAGCAGCAGCTTAGCCTTTGGATCGGCAGCCTTCCGTTCCAGGTCTTCATAGTCGATGCTATAGGCCCCATCTTTATATATTAGTTCGTTCAGTTCGGCTATACATTGATTATTGCGAATGGAAGAGAAGAAACAATTATAAACAGGTGTTTGTACAATAACTTTATCGTATGGTTCTGATAAGGCTTTGATAATAGCTGATAGCGCAGGAACGACACCTGAGGTAAATAATATCCACTTTTTATCGATGGTGAAATTATGCCTTCTTTGAAACCAGGAGGTTGTTGCATCGAAATATGCCGGAGGTACTTTTGTATACCCAAAAACACCATGTTCCACGCGCTTATGCAATGCATCTATAATTTCGGGTGCCGTTTGAAAATCCATATCAGCTACCCACAGCGGAAGTATCTCTTCGTCTTTTGATGTATCCCATTTGTAGGAATTACTTCCCCTGCGAATAACTGTTTTGTCAAAATTATATTTCATTCGCTTTAGATTTTTTCTTCCAGGCTTATCTTGCAGTCACCCGGATTTTGGCAGTTTTTATCAATGATTATTTCACCAATCCCTTTTGCGTTTATACTTCCTCCTTTTGGATTTTTCACACTAAGGATATGGCCGTTTATGTCAGCTTTCAATATTGAATATTCAAAAGCTAAATCACATGTGTCTGCCATCGTACAATTCTCCATAACTAACCCTGTTGCATAACAGAGAGGCTGCGTTCCGGATATTTTACAGTTAATGAGCTTGAGATTCTTAGAATGCCACCCTAAAAATTCGCCGTTAATTTCAGAGTCATAAACCGTTACATTCTCTGTTTCCCAGAATGCGTCTTTTGTATCAAGATGCGCATTGCGAATGACTACATTCTTAGTACCTTGGAAAGAGTAATTCCCTTGCAGGTACAGGTTCTCAATGTCGATATTTTCACCGTTCATGAAAATATAATCACCTCCATGTGCCTGTACATTCCGGAGTTTTATATTCCTGCAATTCCAGATCGTTTCTCCGGCGTTCGGGAGCTTCACATTTTCAAGATATAATCCATCCACTTCACGGAACATTTTCGGAGCTTCTACAAGTGAGTTTATCATATTTACATTTTTTGAATACCATATAGCAGCCCTGCTATAGATGGTAAACAGGCAATCCTCAATGAATACATTGTCATTATGCCAAAAAGGATATTTACTCATAAACTCACACTTGTATGCTTCTATATTGTTACACTGTTTAACGGCAGATTCACCGGGATAAAATTTTATATTTACAAGACGTAAATTGTCTGTAGCAAATAATGGCCTTTCACCTTCGAAAAATGTGTTGCTGATTACTTCTTTTGTTTTTTCCATTCAAGATTTATTTATTAGTTAGTTTATTTATATATATCATTTAGATTGGGCTATAGTAGCTTATGAAACTTGTTGTTTTCTGATTTTCAAAAATTTTCCATAGGTCAGCATACGCCAGGCCCATTCCAATGGACCGAATTGTAATCCGGATAGCCACAGATGACTGTAAGTTATCTGTAAAAGGAATATTACAGCGGCGATCATCTCCACGTATATTAGTCCTAGTGTAGCTCCCAGTGCGAATCCTACTCCGTAGAAAATTATTATACCGAAAACAGATTGCATGATGTAGTTTGTGAGCGCCATTCTGCCGGGAGCTGCCATCGCTCTAAATAAGATATGCTCTTTACGGTGAATATGCCACAGACAGATGGTTGAAATGTATGCCAGGCTAAGCGGGAATACGCTGACGGTATATACAGCCGAGTGGGCGGCTAATCCCAAAGGATGCCCGTTCATCGCACTCCAGGCATAAAGCAAGGAGGCGGGCAGTCCAATAATATATCCATAAAAACGGATGGTTTTCAACAGACTTTTGTTTTTCTCCAAATTGGCATACACGCGGTTCCTTCCGATATATAAGCCAATCAAAAATAATCCCATTACTTTAAATACACGGTTTCCTTCAATAAACTCCTGCATACGGATAAAAGAGCCTGCAATATTAAATTTAAGTATATCCGCATAATTCTGTTTATCCGCGAGCCATACGGGAAAATTTGTCTCCGTTATCCCATATTTGCCATGAAAATATCCGGTTGCCTTTATGACAGGAGCGGCAAGATTCCATCCGTATATCTGTGTAAATCCATCTATAAGAACAGGAAATGCCAATAATACAACAGACCATATCAACAGCTTCTTATCCGGCATATTCCGGAATAAGGTAAGGGCAAATCCCAGAATTGCATAGAGTAAGAGGATATCCCCTGCCCAGATGAACAATAAATGGAAAAGACCGATTAATGTCAGAACAGCCATTCTCCGGTAAAATACATTCAAATTATTACGGTCGTTCCGGGTAGCATTGGAGAGTATAATCGAAAAACCGATTCCAAACAACAGGGAGAAAATGGTATAGAATTTACCGTCAACAAAAATATACAGCAGATATTTCACCGCCGTATCGATGCCGGCCGTGGGCATGGCTGAAGTTACATCCTTGCTTAGAAAGGAATAGAGCGAAAATTCAGGGTAATTGGCAATACAGATTCCAAATAATGCCATTCCTCTTAATGCATCGAGAATTACATACCTTTCTTTGGGTTTTACCGGACTGATTTCAGACATATCTTATTTTACGGTTTCTTGTATTTCAAATGTTTCATTGATCGATTAAAGAAAGACTTCTTCTACTTCTCAATCCAACTGATTATAGATTTGTCGAAAGGATTGACCTTGGGTTCCGCAAATGCTATCCAGTTACCGTTTTCATCGATCATGAATTTCTGAAAATTCCAGGTTACGCCGGCATCTTGTTTTCCGTTCCCGCTTTTTTCTGTCAACCAGGCATACAGCGGGTCGATATCTTCCCCTTTAACTGATACTTTGGCCATCATAGGAAAAGTAACGCCATAATTCAATGAACAAAATTCTTTTATTTCTTCATTGGAGCCGGGTTCCTGCGATCCGAAGTTGTTGGCAGGGAATCCGATGATAACAAATTTTTCTGGACCGTATTTCTCATACAATTCCTGTAGTTGCTTATATTGAGGAGTAAGCCCGCATTTTGAGGCAACATTTACAATGAGTACTTTTTTGCCTTTCAGGCTGGAAAGATCAAAATCTTTTCCCTCTATAGTCTTCACTTTAAAATCATAGAATGACTTATTCTGTGAAAAAACCGTTATTGACATTACCAATACCGTAATTAAGAATATTACTTTCTTCATATAAATAAACTTTGATGTTATTCTTCTATATCTATATATCACCACTTATCATAATGTATCTTCTGCACGTCAAATTTGTTTTTAGCCAGGATGCAGTTTTAATCCTTTCTCCCATGGTTTTCAAAATAGCTTTGTCCAGGATAAAATGAAAAGTACCGGAGCCAGGAATATTAACAGCTCGTTGAACCTTATCATATTATTTAAATGATTAAAAAAACGGATAGTCCTTTACTTCGCTATATTCTTTTTCTAATAAGGTTTTTTCGTCTTGGGTCAATGGATTATTCAGTATTTCATCAATATGGTCGACTGCAAACGAGAAGCTTTTAAAATCTCCGGGAGGAATAATAACGTCCGGTCCGCTCTGAAATGTATATTTGATAGCTGCTATGGCTAATTCTTTATTGGTAGCGGTATCTATAGGTTTACACCATGCTTTCGTATAGTTTGAGGCTTCCCGTTCGGCATTATCTTTCCAATGGCGATGGATAAGCGGTTTTATCGCAAGGACTCCGACTCCTTTAGTTTTCGCCTGTGTGCATAAGGCTGTGCCCATTTTATTGTGCATATTCATCATCCAGTTTACCGGAAACATAACGGTATCGAAATCATATAAATCCATAGCTTTTATGGCAACTTCTTCCGAATGTGCCGTAAAGCCAAGTTTACGGATACGGCCTTCCTGTTTTTCACGTATCATCATTTCCATAACGCCATCAGGGCCGAATGCCTGGTCGATGTCTTTTTGCGTAGACATGGCATGCATCTGATATACATCGAAATAATCAGTATGCAATAGTTTCAGCGATGCCTCAAATTCATGTTCCGCTTCCGTTTTCATCCGCCTGCCGGTCTTACAGGCAAGGTAAATATTTTTACGGTAAGGGATTAGGGAATTTCCCAGCTTCTCCTGTGCGTCTTCATAGCTGGGCGCTACATCAAAATAATTGATGCCACGGTCGACCGCCCATGAGACATAGTTGTCCGATGCAGGCTGTCCATCCCGCATCGATACAATTCCGCCGTAGACAACCGGAAAAATACTAAACCCTGTTTTACCCAGTACCTTTCTCAACCCGTCAGGGTGGGTTTTCGGTTCACTGGCCGATGCTTTAATCCCTTTCCCCATAATCCCTAAAGCGGAGAGCGCTGCCGCTTGAATAAACCTCCTTCTTTCCATCTTATAATGGTATTTTAGATTATAAAAATAATCTTTTGTTTGTTTATCTGTTATACATTGCTATTTAAAGCGAAAAAAGAAAGATTCAAAACGAAATAAACGATATTGACAGTTTTTTAAGGTTGCAAATGAGGTATATGTTAACTCTTATCACAAATATAGAAAATAATTCCTGTTATGAATCGATTTGTAGAACGTATTTACCCTGAACCCATATACTTATCGCGTAAGCAATCCTTTGTCTTATCCTTAAAATAAATTACATTTGTGCCAAATATAAGATGCTATGGATATCTTCGATCCTGTTACATTCTATTATATATTAACATTTGCCATATCGTTTACGGTTACTATACTGGGAGTAATGTTACTCGGATTGCATATTGCTCCCGATAAAGAACTTGACAATTTACGTTTTTCAAGAAACTATCTGGCTATTTCTTACTTCGTTCTGGGAATATCCGGATTTGTGAGTTTCCTCTCGCAACAAGAGACCGAAAATGAGTTGCTAATGGCATCCTGCACCCTGATTATAGCATCATATCAGGCCTTACTGTTTACTTACACCATATTGACTTTAATACAGCCTCTTTATATTAAACGCAAACAAATATTTGTTCAGTTAGGAATCATTACCTTCGTTGCTGTCCTTCTACTTCTTACTTTATTTTCCACTTCGCACTTCATATATAACCTTGTTTTTTATATAGTTGTGGTTGCATATCTTTCCCAGCTTTCTTTTTATACATATTTATTCAGGCTCAAATATAATGTGTGTTTGCGCTCGTTGGAAGAATATTACGACGAGGATGAACATATTCGCCTGAGATGGGTGAATCTTTCCTTTTATGGGGCATTAATAATTGGTGTACTCGCTTTAACATCCTTGTTTCTCAATCTTTATTTTTATATATTGTTTTCAATATTATATACAGCCTATTATGCATATATGGTCAGCCGGTTCTATAATTACCAGATAGATTTTAAATTTGCGATTCCTGTTATCAATCAAAACGAGAAAATAAGTGAAAAAATAAGTGATAAGTGTAACCCTCAATACAAGATAGAAAAAATCGAGAAGTTCAGTTTCATTTTGGATAAATGGGTAGAAGAAAAGAAATTCACCCAAAAAGATATCAGTGTTGATGAAATAGCTGAATCACTTGATGTAAACCATAGTTTTCTTCAATATTATTTCAGAACATACATGCAGACCGATTTTCGTACATGGCGTTCAGAATTGCGCGTCCGTGAAGCACAGTCTATACTCAAAGAAAATCCGGATATATCACTAGAGAAAGTACGTGAACTAGTCGGTTTTAACCACCGTGCAAATTTTCACCAGCAATTTCAAAAAATAACAGGTTTAACCCCTTCCCAATACAAACAACAGCAGAAGCCTGTTTAAATTCCATCTTTTCATAAGTTGTTTTGTTATTTTTTGAATTGTCAAACGAAAAATAACAAGCTATAAAAAGATATTTATTACAAAACAAATAGATTTGTTCTGGATATATCTCAGCCTGTACAGCAAAAGCTATGGTTGTAAATTAACATATATATATCCAGAAAGCCCGAAGCCAGAATAATCTAAAGGAAGAAGGCATGGTATACGTCAATCTGTTGGCGGCCTATTGCAACAGGGAACAAATGAAAGGCGCGATACATCAGGCTTCGCCTGAAAGAATCAGTTATTCTGCTTGAACAGTCAGACTTAACTATCGAAGAAATAGCTGAAAAGGTAGGCTTTGGGACAGTACGCACTTTTCAACGGCAGTTTATGGCCATGTACAATACTTCCCCTACAGACTATAGAAAGATAAAACAGGGGCAGACCGATATTAACTTTAATATTTAACTAATAAAAAAAGAAAACAATGAAAACAAACCAAGAACAAAATTACTCACACAAAGAAGCGAAAGAGGCTTACGAAAAACCGCAAATCGAAGTTATCGAAATGGAAATGGAAAGCAGTATCCTTGCGGGGGGCGGCGGAGACTACAATCCCGGAGGCGGAACCCCATGGTAATGAAAATTTGGAATGTGAAAATAATATCTCAATCAAAAAAATGAAAAAACTACATATTCTATTTGCTGTTAGTGCGATACTGTTTGGATCATGTAGCAATGATGAAATTATCACAGAGCAGCCCGAAAGGAAAGGCTCGGCTCCACAACTTATCGCCACTGTGGAACAAGAAAGTGTAACCACCAAATCAGGTGTAATAGAGGACAACGACTACATACTCGGCGAAAAATTCTATTGGAGCAATGGTGATGCCACCACCGTTCTTTTCAGGAGTCCGAGCATGTCTAATATTTCTCAATATAAAAAAGCGGAATATGCGGCGGAAGTTTCGGCAGGCGTACAGAGCAGCAGCACCGCATTCAATGTTGTCCAAGCTGATATTATCGACAACGGCGAATACACTGTTTATGGTTTTTTCCCTGCTTCGGCATGGAAATTTGTTGGAAATCCTATGATAAACATGCCTGCTAATCAAACTCAAAATGAGGCCAATTCAATGCATCTGGGAGCATATATGGCGATGAAAGCAACAAATAATGTAGCAGTGGATGGCGTCAGCCCCATCAATCTTAGCTACAAGCACCTTGGCTCGGTAATCCGTTTTGCCGTTTGGAACAGTTCCGATAATAATGATCTTAAGTTAGCGAATATCAATGTCAGGTTGAGTTCCGGCAAAGCTGTATTTGCTACCCAGGGCGATTTGCATATCAATGAGACTTCGCTAACCTATTATGCTCTTGATATGATGGTTCCCGCTTTGAGCCTGCAATTAACCGGTGATGCTCAAAATTTTGCAACCAAAGAGGGAAAAAACCAGTGTGAAGGCTACATGGCTGTGCTACCCACAGCCGCGAATGCGTTTGAAAGTTCAGATGACTTGATTATTGAACTATCCTTTACGGACGGAACAAATAACTATCTTACCAGTAAGACATATAATATCGGAACCGACCTCGATTTTCTTTCCAATGGCATAGAGCAGGGCAAAAGTTATTATTTCCAGCTGAAAGTGGATAACAGCGATCTTAATGCAGCAGGGACATCCTACGCCCTTGGCGACTACTGGCCTGACGATGACAACCCCGAAGGAATCGTATTCTGGGTAAAGCCCGGTAGTTTCGGCACACAAGGCAAGGTAGTAGGGCTGGGAGAAATACCCGTCCCTAACTGGATATGGGGTTTGGTCAATGATGAGCAAGCAGCCGGAGTAGCCGGCATTCGTAGCTATACAGCCGGGGTACTGGCAACAAGGAGCATGATCGCCAAATATAAGGGTAATTTGACCACCTTCGATGATGACTATCCTCCGTTCCAATATATTTATATTGTAATAAACGACAGTGACGAGAATGGCCCCTGGTATCTGCCTGCCCGTGATGAATTAAAAATGCTTTTCGCAGGGTATAGCGGCAAGGTTTATGATCCTTGGATGAGTAGCATGCCGGATTTTGATTCGGCAGAGTGTGCAGCAGCTCGCACAGCATTCAATGCAAAGATTACGGCAATAGGCGGAAAGGCTATCGGAGTAACCAACGATTTTTTTTCTGGATTTTATCTGTCTTCAACAGAAGCATCCTCAGATAGATTCTTTTATATTAATTTGCTTGATAGTAGTACCGGCACTAGTCCTAAAGGCAATGCTTGGGGTATGAATTTCCGTTGGATACGGGATTTTTAAGTGTCGAATGAATAAAGATGAAAAGCATGAATTACCAAGTAGCCGGACACAGTTTCCGGCTATCTTTTTCAAACAGTCAATTCCCGGCAAACGGGTTAGGTAACTATCATCCTTTTCTCTTGAATGAAGAGGCGGAAAGTTACCTGTTTCATCTGTCGGTAACAGATAGCTTATCAATGGCATGCGCTTATTCGGAAGTCGGCCGGTTCGATGATGACATAGCATCGACAGCTATATCCAAGTCGGAAGAAGGCAATTTCCGTTTCCGGATAGCCTATCCCGGGAACAACCATTATTGTACGATGGATGTAGATGCCTCTTTTAAAGAAGCACAAGTTCAGTTGCCCGGTGACGAACGACACCGTTTTTTCTGTCTCAATAACTGCCTGATGCTGCTCTATGCCTTTGCGGCTTCCAGTCTCGGCACATTACTGATCCATGCCTCCGTCATTAAGAACAGTAACGAAGGTTTTGTTTTTCTGGGTAAAAGCAGGACAGGGAAAAGTACGCATAGCCGCTTGTGGCTCGACCATATAGAGGGTAGCGAATTGTTGAATGACGATAATCCCGTGATTCGTATTATTGACGGTAAAGCATACATTTTCGGTTCGCCGTGGAGCGGCAAGACACCCTGCTATAAAAGCGAGTCGGTTCCGCTGCGAGGTATTATAAAACTTCGGCAAGCACCTGAAAACCAAATAGAATCGCTATCTTCATTGCAGGCATACGCTGCCGTGCTTCCATCCTGTTCATCTATGCGGTGGGAGGAGCAGGTAGCGACGGGCGTACACTGTTCCGTGGAGAAGTTGATTGCAACCGTAGGATGTTACCACTTGGATTGTCTACCCGACAGCGCTGCCGCCAGACTATGCTACAATACGATACGATGAGGACGGTAACCCTGCCCGACAAAACATTAATGTCCGAAGTTGCCGTCCTGCTTGCCGGAGGCAAACAGGTTACGCTGAAAGTGAAAGGGAACTCGATGCTGCCGTTTATCGTTGGCGGGCTCGACAGTGTGGTATTACAAAAACAAGAGAGTTATCGTCGCGGCGATGTTGTGCTGGCTGAGGTCGGACAAAGCCGGTTTGTGCTGCATCGTATTATCAGGATAGACGGCAATGTTGTTGTTTTAATGGGCGATGGCAATTTGACCGGAACAGAACAATGCGGTTTATCAGCCGTTCACGGACGGGCTATTTTTATTGTACATAATAGCAGGCCTGTCAACTGTGGCAGAGGGCGTATTTGGCGCATGCTGCTACCTGTGAGGAAATATTTATTGGCAATATACAGAAGAATATGAGAACAAAAAAAGGATTGCGCCTGCGTACCATAGGCAGGGAATATATTGTTTCGGGTGAAGGACTGGAACAGGTGGATTTCAACAAATTGATTGCGCTGAACAAATCGGCGGCATATCTCTGGCAGGAAGTCGAAGGGTACGATTTTGAAGTACAAACGCTTACCGGTTTGTTAATAGCAAAATACGATATATCAGACGAGCAGGCGCTTGCGGATGCTGCTGATGTGGCAGACAGTTGGATCAAAGCAGGAATAGCGGAAGAATGATGAATAAAACCGAACAGCAATTATTCGCCTTACTTCGTTCGGGTCTGTGGGGTAGTCCGGTAGATGCAGATCTGTTCTCTGATATTGTCGATTGGGAAGCCATGCTAAAAATGGCAGCTATGCAAACAGTCACAGGAATAGTATATGATGGTATTGATAAATTGCCAGTGGATAAGCAGCCACCTATACCTTTAATGCGTAAATTGTACCAAACCGTTATGCGTATTGAGCAAAGCCATGAACTGCTGAATAAACAACTGGCAAAGATTGTTTCCAAACTGCAGATGGAAGGTATTAATCCTGTTTTACTGAAGGGGCAGGGTGTGGCGCAAAATTATCCAAACCCATTGCGACGGCAATGTGGGGATATCGACCTGTATGTGGGTAAGGAAAATTGTGAGAAAGCGGTTGAAATTTTGCTTGGCACAGGTGCTAGTCCTGAGAATAAAACAAAAAAGAAAAGTCCCAAACATGAGAGTTTTTATTTGAGAGGAGTAACTATCGAGCTTCACTTTTTAGTGGAAAAATTACATAATCCGTTTGCAAACGCCGAATTCCAAAGATGGACGCAAAAACACCTCAGGGGGAATGAATTACAAACATGGAACCTGAATGGAGTAAATATATCCCTGCCACCTGTCAATTTCAATGCCTTATATATTTTCAACCATGCATATCATCATTTTATAGCAGGAGGTATAGGCCTTCGCCAACTATGCGATTGGGCGATATATCTCTATATTTTTCACGGGCACATAGATAGACAGGAGTTGATGAAAGACCTGAAAGCCCTTGGTTTATTAAAACCGTGGCAAGTTTTCGGCTGTATTGTTGTAGAAGAACTGGGATTACCCAAAGAAGATTTTCCTTTTTATACGGAAAAGTATAAGGGAGACTCACTGCTAGTATTAAGCAAAATTCTTCAAACGGGAAATTTCGGGTATTATAACACGGAGTATGGCAAACACCCGGCCGGATATCTGGCCGGTAAGCTACACTCGCTGTATATCAGGCAGAAATGGATAGGCGGTTGCCTTTCTATTTTTCCAAAAGAGTCATTATTGTTCTATATATATTATTGGGGTAACGGTATAAGCAATATCCTCAAAGGCAGATAAGCAGGATGGGGTTAAAGCAGCACATACACTGGCTCTGGAATGCTACTGAAGGATTACGCTTGCCTATCCTCTTCAATAGTATAACAGGCATATTGCGTGTATGCGTATCCCTGTCATTCGTATGGGTATGCAAACAGCTTATAGATATTGCCAGCCATACCACAGATGGCAGTATCGGGTATTATACAGCTTTGTTGATTGTAATTGTCGCCATAGAATTATCGCTTTCGGCATGGAATAATTACTTGGAAAACAAGAATGACATATGCCTTAAAAACAAGTTGAGGCATAAACTGTTCACGAATGCGATGTTGAGTGCTTGGAGCGGGAAAGAAGGTTTCCACAGCGGAGATATACTCAACCGTATGGAAGAGGATGTACGGCTTGTATCCGAGACATTCTGCAAAATACTTCCTTCTGTGATTGTTGCCTGCTTCCAGCTGTTTGCCGCCTTTCTTTTCCTTACCCGCCTGGATACACAAATGGCTTGGATAATGATTTTTATAATGCCTGTTTTTTTGCTGTTAAGTAAATATTATATGAAAAGAATGAGATATCTCACAAAAGATATACGAACCTCTGAGAGCCGGATACAGTCGCACATACAGGAAAAGATACAGCACAAGGTACTTATACAAACCCTCGGGCAAAATGATATGGTTATAGGTAAACTGGGATTGCTTCAAAATATACTGTATGGGCAATCCCTGAAACGCATTGGCTTCACACTCTTCTCGCGCACACTGGTTATGGCAGGTTTTGCCACAGGATATGTCATTGCATTTCTGTGGGGAGTAAACGGAATCTATGAAGGCTCGGTCCCTTTTGGGGTTATGACTGCTTTCCTGCAATTGGTAGGACAGATACAACGCCCAATGGTCGATCTTGGCGGTTACATTCCATCAATAGCACAATCTGTTGCATCGGCAGAACGGTTGAAAGAGTTAAGCGACATTCCTTTGGAAAAGCAAGGGGTACAATTAACCCTTGATGGAAGTACGGGTATTCGCATCGAAAATATTTCATTTACTTATCCCGGTGGTACCCGGCAGGTAATACAGGGTTTTTCTTTCGATTTTATTCCGGGCAGCCGCACGGCAATTATCGGTGAGACAGGTACGGGCAAAAGCACCCTTATCCGGTTGATCCTTTCCTTGCTTTACCCGCAGAAGGGGAAGATATACATATACAACCGGCAACAGGAGATAGTAATAAGTCCGCTTACCCGTTGCAATATGGTTTATGTACCGCAGGGAAATACATTGCTTAGCGGAACGATACGGGATAATCTCCTGTTGGGTAATCCGGATGCAACGGAAGAAGAATTAAGAAACGTATTAACAACCGCAGTGGCTGAGTTTGTCTATGGCCTGCCTGATGGTATAGATACCGTTTGCGGGGAAAAAGGAGCGGGGCTGAGTGAAGGACAGGCTCAATGCATCTGTATTGCCCGGGGATTGCTTCGTGCCGGCAATATACTGCTTCTGGACGAGTTTAGTTCATCACTGGACAAAGGAACGGAACAGTTGCTGATGGAAAGGCTTATCTCAAAAACGAAAGACAAAACATTAATTTTTATTACCCATCGTGAGACGGTTGCGGAGTATTGCGATTATATAATCCAACTGGGACGGAAAGAAAAATGATTTGACAGTCTCCAAAAAACAATTAAAATCCCAGACCATTTTTCTTCTCCCTTTTTTGAGCAATATTTTGATTCGGCTTTCGCTGTTTATTTTCCGTGTTATCTTCCGGCAGCCTTAGGTTGCTCCAGCTTTCCTTATATTCTGTGTCTGCTTTATTTACTTTCCAGAGGTATAGGTAAGCAAAAGTATCGCCGCCGTACCATTTGACTTTAGCTTTGGTTATATAGCCATTTTCAACCCGTATTTTATCCCGGATACGCATGTCATACTTGCCGTATTTGACAAAATCATCCGGCTTTTACCCGTGATATTTTTGCTTTCGGTTGCCTGAGTGGTTGACAGATATTTGCTAAATTTGCAGTGATTATAAAGGATAGAGGTAATGAAAGAAGAATCCATAATATCAAATTATAACAATTTTGATGAAAATAAAAGGGCGTTTGGTTCAAAAGCCGAGCAGATAGAATTTATTTATACGCAAAAACTGCTCGACCAATATATTAAGCCGTATATGTCTGTTGCTGAGTTAGGCTGCGGGACAGGTTATTATGGCTTCTATTTATCAAAGAAGTGCCAATCCTATCATGGGATTGATATAACTCCCAGACATGTTGAGCAGTTCCAAAAGAAAATCAAAGAACAAGAATTGTCATATTTAAGTGTATCTGTCGGTGATGCCACGGACTTACCTGATATTGCAGACAATACTTTTGATGTCGTTTTAGTTTTTGGGCCAATGTACCATCTCCCGAGAGAAGAAAGGATAAGAGTAATTCAGGAAAGTAAGCGCATTTGTAAGACAAATGGTCTTATAATGTTTGCATATATCAATAAAATTGGCGCATATCTGAGAGGTTGCATTGACGAAAATTTGAAAGCGAACTATCCAAACAAGAAAACGAACGAACTTGTACTCAGTCAAGGTGTTGATGATGTTTTGCCTGATGTCTTTTTCTTTACTATGCCGGAAGAGATAGAGCATGATGTCACAACAAATGGATTGACAGTCATTCAGAATGTGGGGGTGGACTTCACTTTTAACGCTTCTGATATTAATGTCATGGATGATGAAAAATATGCCGCTTGGACGGAAGTTATGGACTATATGTTCCACTGTAATTCTTGTACGGGGGTTAGCAATCACGCAGTTCTTGTATGCCGGAATCTTTTATGAACAACTTGAAATGTATGCTGTATAAACATTATATTTGTATCTTTTTTCCAGTTATCCGAGTGCTTTGAAATATGGTGCAAACCGCAGAAATTAAATAGTTTCCAAATCATTACCCATACTTTTCTTCAAAGTTATACAACTCATTGGTTATTATTGCAAAAGCCCAGTAATCTTTGTTTTTATTTACAATTATGTCCGCAGTCAATTTTTGTCTTTTTATGTCTGCACATGGAAATAAAAAAAGTCTGACTATCTACTGATAATCAGACTCTTTGTCTTTTGTTGGCTTTGCTTGTCTTTCGACATTTCCACCTTTTGGTGGGCGTTGACGGATTTATTTTTAATCAACTAACCCGTATGCTGTCAGCATATTAGCTATGTAGTATTTTTCTCTTTTCACTCGATTTTCACTTTGTTTTGAAAGTGATTATCAGAGGACTTTTCCTCCCTAAGCGATAGTGTAAAGATAGCATTTTTGTTTTTATATTTAATAATCTATTTTGAAATAGTTAAGTATGTCTTTATATTTATCTTGGGCTGTCAGGCAGGTATCAATTAAATAACCATGTGCTTTTTCCCATTCCTGCAACCCACGATAATAAAACCACTTTAAATCTTCATCAATGATAAAGGGTACAATGTTATTAGCCAGACATTCCTTAAAAATAATGAGGCGACCTACACGCCCGTTACCGTCCTGAAACGGGTGTATACATTCAAATTTGTAATGAAACTTAATTATATCTTCAATCGTCTTATCTTTTTTGGAATGATAGCTATTGAGTAATTCTTTCATCGTATTTTGGACTTCCTCGGGTGGGCATGTTTCCATTCCCCCGACCTCGTTAGGCAGTTTTTTATAATCGCCTACCCTGAACCAATCTTTTCGGCTATCCGATGTACTGGATTTAAGTATATAGTGCAATTCTTTTATAAATGATTCAGTAAGTTTTGACTTTGCTTTCTCAATAATCAGGTCGATACAACGGAAATGATTGGATGTTTCTATTATATCATCTACATTAATGGTTTCATTGGTTACTCCTATTGTATTTGTTTCAAAGATATAGCGGGTCTGTTCCTCGGTCAGCTTACTTCCTTCTATACGATTGGAATTGTAGGTTAAGTCAATTTGTGTACGATGATAGATCCCCCCTTTCAACTTCATATCCTTTTGTTCTTTAAGGATATTGAGCAAAGGATTATCACTGAATAAACTACTACTTTTCTGTGGTAAAAGGGCATCTTCTGGAATATTCCATGTTTTACCTGTTAAGAAAGCTCCTTTTATTCTTCCTGTCGCACAATAGTTGCGAATAGTTCTTTCAGGTACACCCCATTTCTGCGCAAACTGACTGACTGATAAATATTGCATAAAGTATATAAATTGCTGTTATCGGCAAATTTCACTTGAAATAAGCTTCAAATATAGCCACTTTTGCCGATATAGGCAAGAGCCTTGTTAGCAGAAAATGAATTATAAGATAATTTATCCAATAGTGAACTGAAAGAATCTCAATAAAAAATTCAATATCTAATAAAGAAATTGCGGAGATAGTGGAATAATTATTTTCCATATTTTCTAAAGGCCGTAATAATCTGATAAATGCCTACACTCACAAAGATACGAGATAGCAATACTATTAAATCAACAACCCAATTTTCTTTTAGTCCATCTAATTTTAGAATAGGATAAGTAGAGAGATATGAAATAAAATATTCAGCATTAAATCTTATTGCTTCAAATGTATCTTCAAGTGAAGCATCTGTAGTCCAATGAAATAAGGGCTCTTTCATTTGGAAATTAAGACACAAAAATGCTATTAGAGCACAAGTTAATGTGAAAAATATTCCTCTAATCCAACTGATTCCATTGTTGTTTGATAAATAATTAATGTACAATAAGATTTTGTCCCATCCCCAATTCAATTCTTTTCTATGATAGTACATCTCTTTAGACTTATAGAGTAAAGCATAATACCGATTGCCCATCTTTTCCATCGCAAGTTTTAGTTGCCGATAAGAATCTCTGAAATATAAATTATCATTAATTTTATCTTCTATTGGAACTTCATGGAAAATCCAGTGAGCGTTGCCCCCTCGTGCCAAATCTAAATTGACCCCTGAAAAAACTTTATGATTACCCCTAAATTATCCTGGTCGACGGGGTCATTTTTATTTTAGATTTACTTGTTTTTGTCTACCTTCATTTTTCTCACACTCTCACCGGTAAGTTCTATCTGATGCGCCGAGTGGACGATGCGGTCAAGAATGGCATCAGCGACTGTTGGTTCTCCTATTGCATCATACCAGTTGGCAACCGGTAATTGTGAGGTCACAATGATAGATTTGCGCTCATGACGATCTTCGATGATGTCAAGCAATATTGAACGTTCTTTAGCGTCAAGAGGAACAAGAAAGAGATCATCAAGTATAAGTAACTGACATCGTTCTATTTTCTTGAGTTCGGCCTCGAAGATCCCCTTTGTCTTTGCAACTTTTAGCGCTCCCATAAGTTTGGATGCATTGGCATAGTTAGTTCGTATTCCGTTCTTACACGCCTGATACCCAATGGCTGTTGCAATATAACTTTTGCCGGTTCCGGATGAACCGGTAATGAACAGATTCTTTCCTTGACGGATAAAGTCAAGCGACGAGAGCCGTTCTATATGGTTGCGGTCGAGACTTCGATTGATGGTATAGTCTATATTCTCAAGATAAGCCTTGTATCGAAAGCCGGCCCCTCGAATCAGGCGTTGTATGGAGGCATCCGAACGATAGTCCCATTCACGAGCCAATAGTAATGAGAGGAAGCCGTCAGCAGTCATAGACTCGGCAACGGTGGACTGCAGGCTTTCCTTAAAGGCGGCAGCCATACCATGCAGCTTCATACGGTTCATCAGATCCAGAGAAATGATATTTTGGTCTTTCTCCTGAGTAACGGGTGCGGTTTTATTATTTGTTTCCATTGTTGTTGTTAGTTTTTGTTGTTGATTTTGAGAAGTATTCACGTCCACGGATGTTCTTGTGGTGCGGAAGTGATAAGTTGGTGTCCGAGTCCTGATCAGCCTGTGGCAGAAAGTCTGCATCATCGCCCCGGTTCAGGATACCGATAACATCTTGATATCCGTAAACGCGCATCAATGAAGCACAGGCGCATGCCGCCACAAGCCTGTCCTGTCCGAAGGTCTTTTCCAAGGCTAGGATACCTCTGCATGAGCGGAAGGCCTGAGGCATATATTTCTTCTGCGATGCTACATCCTTGAGATAAAGCAAGACGATATTATCTATCTGAGTAGCTCGTTCAAAAACCTCGTCCAGATCCTTTTCGTAGCTACCATGCCTACCGGGAAGATTGTGTGCCTCCTTCCGAGTGTAGCCATAGGGAGTGTCATCACGCTGGTGGGTTGTTACCAGCCGCAGGCCATAGAAGATATCGAGAGTATCAGCATCGTAAACAATATCGACACGCTTGCCTACATATTCCTTTGGCACGCTGTAATGATGCTTCTTGAGAGTTACATAGCTATTACGCATCACGGTCACAGATTTGCGTTCCTTCATCTGATACCGCACAGAGGGTAAAGTTCGTAGATAGTCTTTTTCTACCTCTTCAAACAACTGCCTGCGAGACTGATTGCGTCCGGTAAGTTTTCTCTCGTTGAAACGACTTAGAGATTGGATAATGCAGGCATTGAGTGATTCCAAATCATGGAACATCAGACCTTCGAGATCGGTATAAACAGACTTGTACATCAGTTTTACAGCGTTCTCTACAAGGGCTTTGTCTTTTGGGTGCCTGACACGTGCCGGATATACACTACAACCATAATGCTCGGCAAAAGCGGCAAAGTCTTCGTTAATAACCGGCTCATTGCGATTGCTCCGAGTTACCGCCGACTTCAAATTGTCAGGGACGATTGCAAAGGGCACACCCTCATAGAAGTGTAGTGCATTCTCACATGCTTTTATAAGGTCTTCTTTCTTCTGCGACCAGACTGCCTCACAGTAGGTATAGTGGCTACAAGGAAGGATGGCTACAAAAACTTCAACGGATCTGACTTCGCCTGTTTGCTCATCAACAACCTCTAGACGGTCGCCCGCAAAATCAATATACAGCTGGTCTGCGGCGTAATGCTCAACGTGACCCACCGGACGTGATACAAGCCGATAACGTTGTATGTACGCGCCGAAACTTGCATGACGGAATCCACCCGGATGCTCTCGCCGGTACTCTTCATACAAAGATTTTACTGTCACTCCTTTGCGTGTAAGTCTTGCGGCATACTCAGGTAAGAGCGCCTCCAGTTCCAACTGACGCACTGAAGGGGTACGTTCCCTCTCACCGCTGCTTCCAAACATCTCCTCAAGGCGCTTCGCCGGCATGGACTGAAGCTGCTCCATTGGCATACCACTCTCTTGAAACAAACGCACATACTTGCGCACTGTGTTACGGGATAGCTCAAAGGTCGCGCTGATACCTTTTATACCCATCCCCATTGCATAGCAATGAAGAATGTTTGCTAATTTTGTTGTCATAGTAATTTTAGTTTTAACCCATCGACCAGGAGGGTAAATCTAAATTACATAAAAATCCCCTGTTGGTTTATATTCCGACAGGGGACATTTTTATTTTGGCGAAAAGGGTCAAACATATTTTGGTACATGGGGTCAATTTAGACTGGCACGAGGGGGCAACGCTCACTGGATTTTCCAGGTGGATCTTAGGTGACTATAATACGCATAAACGGATGGTACGCGACTTAGTCGTAGAATCGGGATATGCCGCTGTTTTCATAAATTATAACCCTTCGCCAGAGGCTAAATATCCACAGGCTATCAATGAAATTTATGCAGCTACCAAGTGGATATCAAAGCATGGAGGCGAAATAAATATAGACAGTAAGCGTCTGGCTCTGGTCGGAAATAGTGCCGGAGGAAATATGGCTATTGCTACCAGCTTATTGGCAAAGAAAAATAATGATTCATTTATCAAAGTTCAGATTTTATTATGGCCCGTGACAAATACTGATTTCGATACAGAATCGTACAAAATATATGGTGAACAAAGATTTTTGACTGCATCATTGATGAAATGGATGTTCGATCAGTATACAACCGATTTGAAACAATGTAAAGAGATTTACCTTTCTCCACTTTTGGCTTCTATTGATGAACTTAGGGGATTACCACCGACCATCGTACAGGTGGCAGAAAATGATATATTGAGGGATGAGGGCGAAGCGTTTGGGCGTAAACTCGATGAAGCAGGAGTCGATGTTACAACTATCCGTTACAATGGTGTAATTCATGATTTCGGGCTATTGAATGGGTTAGCAGCCTCACCCCAAACACGTTCGATGGTCATATATTCGGCAGGTATATTAAAATATTATCTCAAATAAATAAAAAATAGTTATGAAAAAAGTATTATTTGGTCTAGTAATTGGCTCTTTATCAGGGTATTTGATTCGTAAGCTGCAAGACGATGGGCAATTTGACTGTATTTATGACAATGCCAACAAATTTTTCAGGAAATCAAAGAAAGATTTAAAGAATATAACCGATATTGTTAAAAACGAAGCCGGATATTTAAAAGATCGAGTAGAGGTGAAAACTGAAAAATAAAAAAGAATGTTTTTTTCGATTCTTCCGGTAAATGAAATACGGTAAATAAAAATACCATTTAGGGAAATTATTCCTTAAATGGTATTTGCCGTATGTTTTACAAAGATTAGGAATGAAGCTAGAGACCTCTGATCTATACCCATACGATCAAATTTCATATACATATATAATAGGAATTACACATCTAACGAGTCCATAAAGGTATATAATCACACAATGGTATATCTGTAATATACCTACATAGAGCTTCCTATTGCTTTACCCTGTTATTGGATACAATAAATACTTTCATTTAATGCTTATTTACTCCATCTGTCATATTTTAATCGTTTAAACCACAATAAGGAATCTACAATGAAAAGTAGAATGAAAGGAAGCATAAGTAAAATACTTATAAATGTTTTTATCCCCAATCCATTGAATTCTCATTCGGATGTAATCTCTTAGCAGGCACAAATACCGAAAAATTTCTATAGATATAAAATGGGGTTGTGTTTGGTAGTTAAAATATTTGTTATTCGTATAAAAAAAAACAATAATTAACTATATGTCAGTATTTTACAGCAAAAAGGCAGTGATCTTTAAATACTTAGACGTATCTTTGTATTAAAGATTTGAGTTTTTATTACAAATTTCATACTTATCCTTTAATTCCGCAGATTTTTAGTTTAAAGTGCTTATTTGCCGTAATTCTCTTCTGATTATTTATTTTATAATTTTTTTACAATGAACATTTTTATCGCAGGTTTGAGTTACGATGTTAACGATGCCGATTTAAACACTCTTTTTAAGGAGTATGGAGTTATTAATTCAGCTAAAGTTATTATGGATCGTAGTACCAGCAGGTCTAAAGGCTACGGGTTTGTTGAAATGGACAACAACGAAGATGCAAATAAAGCAATTTCAAAACTGAACGGAGTTGAATATGATGGAAGAACTATCTCAGTCTCAGAAGCAAGACCTCGTCAGGAAAGAAATAACAACTCTTATGGTAACAATAGAGGAGGTTATAACAACAGATATTGACAAATATTTTACAGATTCAATATAAAAATAAGGTAGCTCAATCGGGCTACCTTATTTTATTTACTCTCGATCATATTTTTATCTTAGTAAAAAATATCTATAGAAAATAAGTTGCTGATAGATGGATTTTAGATAAGATCTTTCAGCGTAGAGATACAACATTGAACAATATGTACTCCAATATTTTGAACTCTGTTTTTTATAAGTAGAGCTGTATATTGATCTACAATACCACACTTTTTTAGGTGTAGAAACAACTATATTTCCGATCCTGATTTTTTGTTTATTTGTCAGATCAGGAGGAGTACTGGTCATAACCTAATTTAAAAAGATATAGGAAAACGTGATGAAGAAAACGCTTTTAATAGATGAGAGAGGTGATCGTCTTCCGGCGGGCCTCTCTCTACGAAATGTAATATTATGCAAACATCTTACACTCGCTATATTAAAACAGTAATTACATATATTTCGTTTAATAAATTACTGTTAATTAACCTACTAATAATTTAAACTTCTTAAAGAACGACACCTTCCTTGATTTGAATTTCTTTTATTTTACGATCAGCTTTTTGTCGGGCTTTCATTTTTGACTTTTCTGCTTTTTCGATAGCCTTGAGAGTAGATTTTTCTAATTTTTGTTGATCTTTATTGGCTCTTTTCTCTACATCATTACTTGCATCTTTTCTCGCTTTTTCAGATGATTTTTTATTGTTCTTTTCTTGTTGTTTCTTCACCTTTTCAATATTTTTTTCTTGTTGTTCCTCTGCGTTCTTAATTTCTTTTGCTTCTTTCTCCTTAATTTTAGTTATTTCAGATGATGTCTTTTCACTGATTACCACATTTTGCCCGTGAAGAAAAACAGGTAGCGATATGCCTATCAGCATAATTGTAAAAATGATAATTTTTTTCATTTGTTTTTGTTTTGAATAATATATTCCTATTATAATAAACATTTGAGAGAATTATTAGTTGGTTATTTCACAACAAATTAACGAATATTGTTTATCAGTTCTAGATTGAAGTACAAATAGTTTATAACCTTATTCAACAGAGTAATTCACTATAAATCTTTCATAAAGAAACGAGTAAAATAAAATTCATGGAAATTCATTTCAGCCGCTTACATGATAGGTGTTTAACTATTAATAACTTGTAGATAATGACAAAATATAATAATTTACTATTAGTGCTTGAAAATAATTTTACCTTTACAATACATCAGCCTTTTACTGCGAAAGATATACTCCTCTCAGAAACATTTGAGAAAAAGGAAAGATCAGATGTAGAAGGCATTAATTAATATAGTACAATGTCAATTACAAATATCCGTTTAGAAGTTATGCACTTCTTAGAAAAAAATGTAGATCATTTTATTACTCAGTTTTTGGTTCCTGTTGAAAAAATATGGCAACCGTCTGATTATCTCCCCGACTCAGAAAAAGAAACTTTTTTTGAGGATGTAAAAGAATTACGCGAACTGGCCAAAGAACTTCCTTACGACTTTTGGGTCGTATTGGTCGGGGACACCATCACCGAGGAGGCTTTGCCCACTTATGAATCGTGGCTGATGGATGTAGAAGGTATAGACAATGTAGACGGAGAAAAGCGCAACGGCTGGTCAAAGTGGATCAGGCACTGGACAGGAGAGGAAAACCGTCACGGCGATTTATTAAACAAATATCTTTATTTATCCGGCAGAGTGAATATGAGAGAGATTGAGCAGACTACACAACATCTGATCAATGACGGCTTTGATATTGGAACAGGAAGAGATCCTTACAAAAACTTTGTATACACCAGTTTTCAGGAATTGGCAACCTTCATTTCACACAATCGTGTAGCAGAAATGGCTCAAAAAATGAGTAATGATAAATTGTCGAGAATGTGTAAACGTATTGCAAGTGACGAAATGAGGCATCACCATGCTTACAGCGAATTTGTAAGGCGCATATTTGAGGTGGACCCTAGTGAAATGATGCTCGCTTTCCAGTATATGATGAAACAAAAGATTGTTATGCCCGCTCATTTCCTGAGAGAATCGAAAGAGAAAATAAGTACTGCCTTCGAACAGTTTTCAAATGCTGCACAGCGCATCGGGGTATATACTGCCACTGATTACGTAGATATTATGCAAAAACTGATAGATAAATGGCAGATAGATAAAATTTCAGGATTAACAGACGAAGCAGAACGTGCCCGTGATTTTCTGATGAAGCTTCCTGCACGTATGTCTAAAATATCAGAACGATTGGTTATTCCAGTCGATTCTTATATTTTCAAATGGGTACAACCTGCTGTGAAATAATACCATTGGACGAAGTATTGTCATTATTCGTGGCAATACAGGTGAAAGATAAACTCTTATTTAAGAAGTTATTACAGAAAGTCGAATTTGAATAAATAAAGTCAATCAAACACAGATAAGAGCATATTAAAGAATTCCATCATGTATAAATGTTAAAATACGTCGATTCGCTTATAATTGTAGTTAGCAGAATAGCGCAAAACGAAGAAGTATAATTGTTACCAACTATAAACAATGCCCAGACCCTAATCGTTATTTTTTCAAGTCATCCAATCCTTTACGATTCTTTTCTGCTCGCTTATTAGCCTTATCCGCTCGTTTCTCTTTTAGATTCTTTTGAGGAGCTTTTCTGTCTGCTCTATCTTTTCCTTTTTCTTCTTTTGACATAGTTTTTTTGTTTTAAATAGTTTTTCAAGATCAGGATTTCTTATCGAAAATATATTACATAATTAAAACTATAAGTTATATAATTAATAGTTTCAACACTTTTGATGACTTTACCTAAGAATTATGTAACTTATTGAAGATATTATGTAACACAAACACCCATAAATCAACATACCTTTTAAAATAAACAGAAGAAACAAATATGTTAGATTTTAGAAGTTATAAGAAATTCCAAAACAAAGTCAATAATAAACCTTTTTACGGTGAATTGTTTAATACAGAACAGTTGGCAGAGTATTCGAAAGCACTTGGAGAGGATCATCAGGCAACAGGGAGTACACAGAGTAATTATCTGCGAGAGCAATTAGATTATAATGATGGTGTTCTGCACGATTTCAATAATGAAATGTTAACAAGTAGCAATCGAAGTTATGTAACTCCCGCTATCGAATGGATGATCGACAATTTTTATTTAATTGAAGAGCATATTTTATTAGCCCGACATCACTACCCCAAGGAGTATAACCAAGAACTTCCTTGTCTCTTAAAAGGTGAATATAAAGGGATACCCCGTATATATTCTTCAGTCATAGAACTCATCTCCCATACGGATTCTCAGATTGATATAGAATCGCTTTCTGCTTTTTATAAGACATACCAAATAAAATCTGCCCTCAAGATAGGAGAGTTATGGGCAATTCCTATCATGTTACGGTTGGCGTTAATCGAAAATTTGCAACGTATTGCAACTCGATTACAGTTAAATACGAAACATCGAGATATAGCAAAACTGTGGGTCGACAAGTTGGAAGATACCGCTCTCAAAAAGCCCTCCAAATTGATTGAGATAGTAGCTGATATGTCCCATTCCGATATTCCGACATCCGGTTCTTTTGTATCGGAATTCAGTCAACGGTTATCGTCTCAAAATTCGACATTACAGATAGCCCGGAATTGGCTTGAACAAAAACTGGCGGAGGACGGGCTTTTTATAGACGAACTGATCTATCAGGAAAATCAAAATCAGGCAGCAAATCAATTATCTGTTAGTCATATCATAAATAGTCTCCGGTTTATAAATACAACCGACTGGAAAATATTTGTTGAAAAACAAAGTATTGTAGAGCAAATCTTACTTAAAGATCCCTCCGGAACTTATGGATCTATGGATTTTAATACTCGTGACCATTATCGACATATTATAGAATCATTAGCACAAAACAGCCTTAGATCAGAGATTGAAATCGCTCAATCTGCAATTACATTAACCCAATTGTATAAAGATACAGGCACACAACAAGCTCATGTGGGCTATTTTTTAATAGGTGATGGAAAATATTTACTCGAAAAAGAAATTGATGTAAAAAAGACTGTCTCGACAAGAATAAAAAATGTATTAAGAGGTGCTCCCTTAGCTATTTATGCCGGATCTATAGCTATATTATCTCTACTAGGATTTATCCTATTTGTTTCTGTCTTTCAATCTAAAGAAATATCAATAACACATTGGCATTTCATAATTTTATCATTTCTCTTTCTTATTTTCATTAGCCAGTTTGCAGTATTCTTCGTCAATTGGATAATTACACTTTTTGCAAAACCGGATATTCTACCTCGGCTCGATTTTTCCAAATCGATACCGATCGAATGCCGTACAATGGTTGTTATCCCAACCATCATTTCGAATGAAGAAAATATTGATAATCTTATCTCCCAATTGGAACTTCATTATCTGTCGAATAGAAATACCAATCTTCATTTTGGATTATTGACAGACTTTCCGGATGCTGCTAACGAGAAAGAGGCCTCCGATGATCTCTTGCTCAACCGGGCACGTTTGGGGATTGAAAATCTCAATAAAAAGTACAGGATTGATAACGGCACTTTGTTCTATCTATTTCACCGTCCTCGTCAACGGAATCCGAAAGAAAAAACATGGATGGGATATGAGCGAAAAAGAGGTAAGCTAATGGAATTTAATTCATTACTAAGAGGAACAGAAAACAATTGCTTCTCACGCATTGAAGGAGAACTGTCTATATTGCTAAGCTTTAAGTATGTGATAACCTTAGATGCAGACACACAATTATCGCCCGACACTGCTCATAAGCTGATAGGAACAATGGCTCACCCACTGAATCAGGCAGAACTTGATGTGAAACGCAATGTTGTAATTCGGGGTTATGGTATTCTTCAACCTCGCGTTTCGTCCAATCTTGTCAGCAGTCAATGTTCCCCTTTCTCACGCTTGTTTACAGGCGACTCGGGTATTGATATTTACACACGAACTGTATCCGATGTCTATCAGGATGTGTTTCACGAAGGTTCTTATATGGGTAAAGGTATTTATGATGTAGATGCATTTGAAACCAGCTTAAATAACCGTTTTCCTGAGAACAAAATACTTAGCCACGATTTGTTGGAATCATCCTATATCCGTTCCGGACTTGTTAGTGATATAGAAGTTTCCGAATCATTTCCTTCGGGTTATAATATGGATGCAAACCGTCGTTTTCGCTGGATACGGGGCGACTGGCAAATCTTACAATGGATATTGCCTTGCGTTCCTAATTCGGGTAAAGGTTTTTCCCGAAATCCTATTTCGAGTTTAAGCAGATGGAAAATACTTGATAATTTACGTCGAAGTATAGTCTCGCCTGCAACATTGTTATTTTTGATCGGATTTGCAACATTGTTTCCTCAAAAACTTTGGTCAGGTCTATTGTTGATTCTTCTCATTATCGCTCTTCCTTTTGTATTGGAGAATATAACCAACTCTTTACGCAAAGCAAAGGACCAATCGTGGAAACTCCATTTATGGGAGGTCTTAGAAAAAAGCATGCATCAATTTAAACAGGTTTTATTTGCATTAGTTGTTCTCCCATACGAAGCCTATCTATGTGTAAAAGCAATTATTGTCACTCTTTGGCGACTTACTATATCTCATAAACATCTGATGCAATGGCAAACCTCTGCCGATGTAGAGAGAAAAGCAGTTAATACGCTATCGGGATTCTATAATAGAATGTGGTTTTCGCCCGTAATGGCTATCTTCTGCGGAATATCGTTAGGTATGTACAACCCTATCATGCTATACGTTTCTCCGTTTTTATTTATATGGATAATTGCTCCATATATCGCTTGGCGTGCAAGTTGTCCCACAATCCCCAAAATATCTCACATAACAAATGAGCAATATCTTCTATTACACCGTATAGCCCGTAAAACCTGGCATTTTTTCGAGATATTTGTTAATGAAAAGGAGAACTGGTTAGCACCCGACAATTTTCAGGAGACACCCAATCCTGCTATTGCTTCCCGTACTTCTCCTACCAATATTGGTCTGTCGTTATTAGCCAATTTATCCGCCTTTGATTTAGGATACCTGACAGCCGGAAAGTTTGTAGAGCGAACTAAGCTGACCTTTGATACTATGACAAAACTGCAAAAACACAAGGGGCATCTGTATAATTGGTATAATACCGAAACACTTGAGCCTATGTTCCCGCTGTATGTTTCGAGTGTCGATAGTGGTAATCTGGCAGGGCATTTGCTTACACTCGCCCAAGGGCTAAGGGAATTAGAAAAAGACAATATTTACAAGCCTGTTATTTTCGAAGGGATGCTTGACACTGTACAGACAATGAGAAACATTGACTGCAAAAACAAGGCTTTAATTCTATTCGAAAAGGAATTATCTAAGTCTTTGCCCGAAACTTTAACCGCCGCGTTTGCCCTTTTAAAATCCGCAGAAGAACAAATCGAACAGATCAATAATACTTTATCATCCGACGATGCCGTACTAAACTCATGGGGTGCGGTATTAAAGAAAAACTGCAAGGAGTATGTTGACGAAATGCTTTTTCTTGCCCCTTGGCTTGCCATATCACTTCCTGTTCCTGTTGAAAGATCGGGAGAAAGTATTGCAGATAAACAGATGAATCATGTAATTTCTACACTGGAAGCTTTAGATTATGTGCCTACGTTAACACAAATAGCCAATTTAGAAGCTATCGGTATTTGTTCACAAATTCAATCTGTATTAGAGCAATTGTCCGGCAAAGATAATTTATCAGCAGATAGAGAAATAAAATACTTAACACAATGGCTGGCTTGTCTGAAGGATGCAATAAGGAATGCAAAACAAAGAATACGTATTGTCAATGTTCTGGCACAGCAAAGTGATAGTTTTGCCAAAATGGATTTTGCCTTTTTGTATGATCCAGTAAAGAAGTTATTCTCGATCGGATATAATGTCATCGAACAACGGATGGATCAAGGTTCGTACGATATGTTAGCTTCCGAAGCACGCTTGTGTAGTTATGTAGCCATAGCTCAAGGACAAATTCCGTTAGAGCATTGGTTTTCGCTCAGCAGATTACTTATTTTTTCGCAGGGCAAACCTATATTAGTCTCGTGGAGCGGTTCTATGTTCGAATACCTGATGCCACTGTTAGTTATGCCAAATTATGAGCAAACATTGCTCGACCAAACCTACAAAGGAGTAATCTATGAACAAATCGAATACGGTAAAAAATTCAATATTCCTTGGGGAATTTCAGAATCAGGATTAAATCGTACTGATACTCAATTCAATTATCAATATAAAGCTTTCGGGATACCAAGTTTGGGATTGAAGCGAGGTCTGTCAAAAGATCTGGTGATTGCACCTTATGCCACTCTTCTGGCTCTGATGGTTAATTCGCGACAAGCGTGCGAAAACTTGGAACGCCTTACTGATGACGGCTTTGAAGGCATGTATGGTTATTACGAGGCTGTGGATTATACACCATCTCATCTGCCGTTAAATGAAACAAGCATAGCTGTTCACTCCTATATGGCACATCATCAAGGTATGGGACTTGTATCGATATCCAACATAATGAAAGGAAATAAGATGCAGGAGCGTTTTATATCTTGCCCGATGATTAAGGCTTTTGAGCCTTTATTACAGGAAAAAAATCCTCATAATATAAAGATCGATGTTATATCGGATGACTCTAAATTTGAGATCGAAGGGACTAATCCGTTATTATCTAACAGTGTAAGTTATACTCGAGTTTTCGATAATAAAAACATACCACCCGAAATCAACTTGCTATCTAACGGACGTTATCAGGTAATGATAAATAACAGTGGTGGAGGCTATGGCCGATGGAATAATTTAGCTGTCACCCGTTGGCGTGAAGATGCAACCGCAGGTTGTCATGGATTATTCGTTTATTTACGCGATGTTGATACAGGAGAATACTGGTCGATCGGAAACCAACCGATACCAAGTCCTTCTGATGATTACAGCGTAAAATTCACTCAGGCTTATGCCGAATTTAAACAACAACATTCTAAATTGGAAGTAAGAACAACCATCTGTGTTTCACCCGAAGATGACATGGAACTGAGGCGAATAACCTTAACCAACCATACCAATAAGTCACGGAGAATAGAACTGACTACATACAGCGAAGTGGTTATATCGTCACAAGATGCAGATGAAGCACACCCTGCTTTCAATAACTTGTTTGTACAAACCGAATTTAATGCAGCAGCTTCGTCCATATTGTGTACCCGACGTCCCCGTTCACAGGATGAAACCCCACCATACTTACTGCATTTGCTTTTATCCGGGCAAGATCAGGAAAATGACGTTACGTGCGAAACTGACAGGGCTTCTTTTGTTGGTCGTGGACATTCATTGTCAAAGCCTTTGGCAATGAGGCAATCCGGAGCATTATCAAATAGCGAGGGTTCTGTTCTGGATCCTTGTATTGCATTGCGACGATCGATCGTTATCCCAGCCCGAAAGAGTGTAAATGTATATGTGCTACTAGGTATGTCCAACACGCATTTAGGAGCATTGTCCCTATCGGATAAATACCAGAACATCCGTATGACCGATCGTGCCTTTGAATTGGCATGGACTCACAGTCAGGTGGTTCTTTATCAACTTAATATTACCGAGACCGAAGCTCAGGTTTTTGCGAAAATGGCAGGATCTTTGGTTTATGCTAATCCTTTATTCAGGACAGATCCGAATACCATAAAAAACAACAGACGCGGACAGAGCGGATTGTGGAGTTATGGGATTTCAGGTGATATCCCGTTAGTGTTATTACGAATAAAGGATATAACAAATATAGAATTGGTACGTCAATTGATTTTGGCGCATGCTTACTGGCGGATGAAAGGTTTAGTGATCGACCTTGTTATATTGAACGAAGACACATCAGTGTATCGCCAATCGTTGTATGATGAGATAATAAACCTGATACATAGTGGAGTAGATGCTACGTTCTTAGAAAAGCAAGGTGGCATTTATGTTCGACGGATAGAGCATATGCCACATGAAGATATAGTGCTCCTTCAGTCTGTTGCCCGAATTGTAATCGATGATGAGCAAGGAACATTATTCGACCAAATGGAAGGTAAGTTAACTACGGATGTTCAAACTCCAATATTAAAACCAATACTTGCTATTGAAGACGTCAGTACAATAAAATTTGTACCCGATGATGTTATACTTTCAAATGGTGTCGGTGGATTTTCTCCCGATGGGCAGGAATATATTATTACATTAAAACCGGGAGAATCGACACCGGCTCCTTGGTGTAATGTATTGGCAAATGAACATTTTGGAACGGTGGTATCTGAGAGTGGAAGTGCTTATACTTGGGGCGAAAATGCACATGAGTTCCGTATTACATCTTGGCATAACGATACAATACTGGATTCATCGGGTGAAGCCTTTTATGTTCGCGATGAAGAAACGGGGCAGTATTGGTCACCAATGCCTTATCCCACGAGAGGAAATACCCCTTATGTCATTCGACATGGTTTTGGTTATACTGTTTTTGAACATACTGAAAACGGAATAGAATCAGAACTATGGATGTATGTAGCTTTGGACACATCCATAAAATTCACAATCTTAAAAATAAAGAATATATCGAATCGCCCTCGGAACTTATCTGTTACCGGCTATTATGAATGGGTATTGGCAGAGAGAAAATCTAAAAGCCTTTTGCATACGCAGACAGTGGTAGATATAGAAACAGGAGTGCTTTTTGCTCATAATTTTTACAACTCAGATTTTGCAGGAAAGATTGCTTTTATAGATGTCAATGAGCCCCGAACGGTGACAGGCGACCGAAAAGAATTTATTGGGCAAAATGGAAGTTTATCCGATCCGGAAGCGATGACGCATACTCGGCTATCCGGAAAAACAGGAGCAGGTATAGATACTTGTGGAGCTGTGCAAGTTATTTTTAATTTGGCAGAAGGGAAAACTAAAGAGACTCGTTTCAAGTTAGGTTTTGCTCAGAATAACGAGGAGATGAAACAGTTAGTGCGTCGTTATCGACAAATAGGATCTTCGCAACAAGCATTGGATGATGTTCGTAATTATTGGAATCGAACACTTGGAAAAGTCAAGGTAGACACTCCTGATTCTTCTGTAAATGTAATGGCTAACGGTTGGTTACTGTATCAAACATTGAGTAGTCGTATTTGGGCACGTTCAGGATTTTATCAATCAGGCGGAGCATATGGTTTCCGCGATCAGTTGCAAGATGTAATGGCTCTGGTTCATGTTGAACCTAATATAACCAGGAAACAAATACTTCGTGCAGCCGCGCATCAGTTTACGGAAGGTGATGTACAACATTGGTGGCATCCACCAATGAACCGAGGAGTACGAACACATTTTTCGGATGACTATTTGTGGTTGCCTTATGTCACATGTCAATATATTTTAGCTGTTGGAGATAATGATATTTTAGACGAAATCATATCGTTTATTGAAGGACGAGAGCTACGGGCAGACGAAGAATCATATTACGATCAACCCAATCATTCAGCCGAATCTGCATCTCTTTATGAACATTGCGTGAGGAGTATTAAGTACGGTCTTAAATTCGGCGTGCATGGTTTACCTCTCATGGGATGCGGTGATTGGAACGATGGTATGAATCTGGTAGGAAAAGAAGGAAAAGGTGAAAGCGTTTGGCTTGGTTTCTTTTTGTACGATGTATTAGTCAAGTTTTCGGATGTGGCAAGGCTTCGCAATGATGAATCTTTTGCTCAGTACTGTGTAGATCAAGCAAAAGAATTGCAAAAAAACATCAGGTTACATGCTTGGGATGGCAAATGGTATCGTCGAGCCTTTTTTGATGACGGTAGTCCTCTCGGTTCTGTCTTGAATGAAGAATGCCAGATTGACTCTATTGCTCAAAGTTGGTCAGTAATTAGTGGTGCAGGAGATAAGGAGCGTTCGGTAATGGCCATGAATGAAGTTGATATGCAGTTAGTTGAAAGAGAGGCCAAACTTATCCGACTGTTTACACCTTCATTTGATAAATTATCTCTAAATCCGGGTTATATAAAAGGATATATTCCGGGAGTCCGTGAAAACGGAGGGCAATATACTCACGCAGCCATCTGGACAGTGTTGGCTTTTGCTATGCTGGGAGAAACGGATAAAGCATGGGAACTTTTCGATTTACTGAATCCTATACAACATGGCGCCACTGCAGAAGATATTGCCATTTACAAAGTTGAGCCTTATGTGGTAGCTGCAGATGTGTACACAAACCCTCAGCATCTCGGACGAGGAGGCTGGACATGGTACACTGGTTCAGCATCATGGATGTATCGTTTGTTGACAGAAACATTGTTAGGCATCAATCGTGTGGGAGATAAACTATTTCTAACTCCCCATTTGAAGAAAGAATGGAATAGTTACAAAGTACATTATCGTTTTCAAGAGACTGTTTATCATATTACGTTCAATCGAGTCGAAGATTCTATAGAACTCTATCTTATTTTAGATGGGCAGAAGCAGAATGATTTAAACACTCTACATATGAAGAATGATTGTACAGAACATTTTGTTGAGGTTTGGATTAGGTAGTAAAACATGAAATTGTTTAGCCTCAATAAGATAGAAAAAAGCTTCTCTAAAAGGTCAAATCAAAGCCTTTGGAGGGAGCTTTTATAAGTTTTCAATATTATTCCGGCGTTTATTCTTAAGGTTCTTGTAAAAAGTAGGAGTCAATCCGGTCACTTTTTTAAATTGATAGGATAAATGGGCGAGGCTACTATAATGTAATTTATAGGAAATTTCGGTAAGGTTCAATTCATCATAAAGAATTAATTCTTTTACCTTTTCTATTTTATGTATAATAATAAAATGTTCAATAGTAACACCTTCTGCCTCCGAAAATAAATTGGCTAAATAGGTGTAGTTGTTATTTAGTTTTTCACTCAGATAGTCAGAAAAGTTTACCTTTAGTTCTTCTCTAGCGTGATGTATCAGTTCTATAATGATAGTTTTTATCTGTTCTATCTGGATTACCTTTTTATCATCCATCAATTCAAGTCCCGATTTCAATAGTATTGTCCGAAGCTGCTCTTGCTGTTCAATTGAAATTTTCTCTAAAGTTTCTATTACTCCCAACTGAACACTGGAATATTTGACTCCGATCTCATCAAGATTGGATTTCACCATCATTATGCAACGGCGACTAACCATATATTTGACATATATCTTCATAGGAGTGCTTATTTGATTGTAATATCCTGATTTATTTAGGTCTGCTTGCGCAGAAAGTTTTTTTACCCAAGTATAGATTAGGAAACATAGAACAGACCCTGATATATCTATGAATTGTGTAACATTCATATAGAACTATATAACTACATTTCCTTATTGAAGTTGTATCTTTAGGTTGAACGGTAAATAATAATAAAGAGAAAAACTATGACAACAAAATTAATACCACGCACTACCAAAGACATAGCAAAAGCAGCTTCTTCTTTGTGCTTTGGTCAGATATTTTCTTTCAATAGTGCCCTAAAGCTTTATCATTGGTATGTAACAGGGAAAGGGAGCTATTCGCAACATATGGCTTTAGACGCAGCTGTAGACAGCTTGTTAAAGGCAACAGATAGTTTGGTAGAAACTACCATTAGTATGCATGGAGATATTGAAATAGTCATTCCTGAAACTTGCATCCCTGATGATATTATCAAATACACCAAGGACTTTTATGCATACATGGAAACTCAGAGGGAATTGTTTTCCGAAGCTTTTACCCAATCCATTATCGACGATTATCAAGAAACTGTACAACGACTTCTGTATAAATTGCAGCGATTGCAATAATTATTGAAGAGAGTATGAAAAAGTGTTATCTCTATCATATTCTAAATGAGCAAAAATAGCGGGTAAGTAATTATACTTACCCGTTTAATATTATACTTCAGTTCATTTGATTAGTAACGATTCCCATTGTAGCCACCATTTCCACCACGGTTGTTGTAACCTCCGCTAGCTCGATCTGTTTTAGGACGAGCAATAGTTACAGTGATCGTCTTGCCTTCATAATCAGCATTGTTTAGCTCATTGATAGCTTTTTGCCCTTCTGCATCATTAGGCATTTCAACAAAGCCAAACCCACGTGATCTTCCGGTTTCTCTGTCTGTAATAATCTTAGTAGATTCTACTTCGCCATAGGCTGTAAATAATTCTTGTAAACTCTCGCTTGTTGTGCTAAAGTTTAGATTCGATACGTAAATGTTCATTCTTTTTATTATTAATTATTATTGGAGACATCATTATTGGTTAGACAGATCCTTACAGCATTCATCATGCCTCTTAGACCACATTCAAAATTGGATGTTACCATGATTATTTCTAAAATATCTTTGTTTATATAGGAATAGCTGTTCTGTGATTTATATTTTTGATTTATGCAATCTGATATATTTATCCACTCGGGCGTCTATTTCCTCCTGAGACAAATGGGCCGGGAGTTCGATTGTTGTCCTTTCGCTAATTATAACATGAATAACAGACCCATTTTTTTCCTTTACATTTTTCAATACAGATTCAGCCTGCTGAGTGGCCGAAGTTCTTTCAGAGCGGGTTATCTCGCCCTCTTTCCTGTTTATCGAAGAGCTTTGTTTTGCTGCCATTTTTGTTTTGTTTTAACCTGCCTTTTCTATTTTTACAAATACGAAAGTGTTGTTCAATAGCTATCATTTCATCTGTTTTTCAGAAACCAAATCTTTATATATTTGAGCTATTCGCAATAAGCGGGATGAACGATCACTTTCCGCAATAACAGGGTGATCTTTAAGTATAGTTGTAAACTTTTTTCTTAATAGAACCAATAACAAGAGGTCAGAAGATGTTTTATCTATTGTTATATTTATATTTCTTCTTGCTATATATTGGGTCACTTTGTCATATTCATATTTTGCAACATCAATCAGAGTTTCGTCTTTATCGAGAAGTTCTGAAATAATTATTTCAGGAGAATCTAATTTTAGATTTAAAAACTCATCATATAATAACCCCGCATTATTTGCAAATAGTTCTCCAACATTCAGTAATTCTCCCATTCTCACAGTAAAATCATGTACATCGACAAACTCACCTTCCTGAAGTTTCAATCTTTCATTTGTAGCTTCCAATAACCGTCGAATAGTTATATCTCCGGATTTTGTTATAAGCCCTAACTGATCGATCAAAAGTTTTTCATCTTTTGATAAATTTCCTGTTCGTGGCTTATATTGCAAGTCATGTTTAATTTCATTATATACATGCGACAACAGGCTGCAAACCTGAATTTCGCACGTCGTATTTTTTAGATTAAGATTATCGATAAAATATTCGGAAGGTAAAGCTACCTGACAGTGAGTCGCTTTATAGTATTTGCCATTATCGCCATTCTTATCTTTAACTTCAATCCTGATTTTATCATTACCCTTGCCAATAAAAATTCGCCGAATCTCCTCTACGACTTTCGGCCTGTCTGTTTCCTGATAAGTTATAATACGCACACCTGCAAGGTCACTAATTTCTTCAAAAACACTGTTTACTGATTCGTATTTTATGCTTTTCCTTAGTTTCTCGGCAAGGCTTGTCGGACCTTTTACCCGGTGCTGAACTGTTGCCCGGACAGTCAGATTCTTTTGAACAATACTCTGACATATACCGGAAACTATATCAGTCAATTTTTTATAACGATCATATTCCCTGATATATCTTTTGACGGTTTCTTCTATCAAATTATCATCCATGAGATAGAACTATTGCTGATAATGCTACTTTTTCTGCTATAGCAAATTCTTCTTTCAATTTGCACACAACTTCTTTAACGCTACTTATTTTCTGGGCCAGATGAGCATTTATTCCGGCAAAAGCATATCCTTTTTTCATATCTCCTTTTGCAGCATTAAATAATGCTTTCATAATACAGTAAGGGCTCTTCGTATAGTCACAAGTCTTTATACAATGTACAGGACAGTTTTTAGGAACTTCTAATCCTTCGGCAACACGTTTGAGAAATTCTCCTTTAATGGCACGCCCCGGCATTCCTACCGGACTGTTGATTATCGTAAGATCATCTTTCTGAGCAGTAAGATAAACCTGTTTGAAGGCTGTCGAAGCATCGCATTCGTCTGTAGTAACAAATATTGTACCCATCTGTACAGCAGATGCACCCAATTCTATAAAACGATACATATCTCCGCCTGAAGATATCCCCCCTGCTGCAATAACCGAGATCGTTTTTATTTCTTTGTATGAAGCTACCGTTTTTATAACTTCCGGAATTATTTGTTCAAGAGAATACTGCTCATCATCAAGCTGTTCTCTCTTAAATCCTAAATGTCCTCCGGCTTTTGGTCCTTCTACAACTATCGCATCCGGCAAATAACTGTAGTTGTTATACCATTTCTCACAAATTATCCTTGCGGCACGGGCTGAGGAAACAATTGGCACTAATTTAGTTTTGCTATCGGCAGTTTTATACGATGGTAAATCTAATGGAAGTCCTGCACCGGCAAATATTATATCTGCTTTTTCTGCAATGGCGGTACGTGCCATATCTGCGAAATTAGATAAGGCAACCATTATATTGACGCCAATTATACCTTTTGTTTTTTCTCTGGCTAAACGCAATTCTTCTTTCAGGCCCCAAATACTATTCTTTATGAAATTTCCGTGACCTTTATGAATGAGACCTAAACCTGCACATGATATAACACCTATACCTCCTTCATTAGCAACCGCCGATGCTAAGCCGGATAAAGATACTCCTACCCCCATTCCACCTTGGATAACCGGAAGTTTAACTTCCAGATTCCCTATAAAAAATGATTTCATCTTATTTACAAAAATGTGTTACGACAAAAGCATTACACATTCTCGTAACTGATTAATACCATAAACAAGAAAGTTGATTTTGTTGTCGATTTTGACGATGGGAAGATCCGCTAACCAGCGCGGAGCAAAACATTGAGAAGATAGATACAATAAAAACTAGATTGCTCAAGTTCTAAAGATACGAAAGAAAAACGACTTATTTATTGTTTTACAATATCTTATTAGAATATTCCTTATATTTCTTTATTTGTAACTTTAGCATAAACATTGATATATTCGATCATTTTGGCAATACTCTCAACCTAAATTTCCCCGAAAACAATAAAATTCTGAAATAATAAGGAGTCATATAAAAGGATATATTCTTATGAAAGCCAAAAAAGACACGCAGAATCCCCATTGATGCAGTAATGATTGTATAGAAAAAGCTTGTTCAAATATAACAAAATTCTTATCTATAGTTTTCAACAACTATTCAATGATAATTAGAAAAAAAGTACAGAAAAACAAACATTAGTATAAAGCATTTTATATCTTTACAAAAGATAAGTCGCTCTTTGTATAGTGAGGAAATTAAGCATATCTAAGAACCAAGCTGGTTTCTAAATCGTTACCTGTCAAGAAAAATATCTTTATAGCTTGCTTATTTTCAGACAGAAAGAATAACTCCTATGTCTTGCAGTATGGAAAGAAATCCTCTTGCTTATTCCGCACAAATTAGCAATTTCCTTCAAATAGCAGTCGAATAGATTTTATTTACTCTTTATCAAAGAGTTACGGAGAGCAAATTTTAGAGAGGTAATGACTTGGTAACGGTTCTTTTAACTGGTCTATGCACAGTTTTACACATGTCAGATAACTTTCTACAAAGGTATGTGTTTTTTTTATCTGGCAAAATAATTAGCAGATATTCCCTAAAATCAGTTCATTAAATTCTATCGTTCATTGACACTGAACAACCATAATTAATGAACATCTCTGTGTGTTGTAATTTTACATATCCATTAATTATAAGCATATTAACGTAGAATACACACTCTCTTAGACAAAATTTGTCATAGAAATATTCAGAATCGCTTGCTAAATCCATATTTGTTCAATATATTTGCATGTTCATTGACACTGAACGCACGTTATTTTTGAACAAAATCAGCCATGTATAAAAACAATGACTATATCTACGATGCAGCTTTAGCTTTGGAGCAACTAACCGGATTTCCGGTGAGTCTCGAAAGCCAAAGGAAAGAATATGATGCTATAATGCATATTGACGGGTATCAATTCTATGTAGAAGCAAAGAATGAAATTCGAAAAGAAAATGAAGCCGCTCTTATAAACTTGATGACTTCATCTGATGAGGGATCAAGTAATAAAATAATAGTAGCCAAGTATATCGCAATTGAAACAGCAAAAAAACTGAAGACATATTATATCAACTATTTAGATGCTTCTGGCAATTGCTACATAAAAAGCAATAGTTTACAAATTTATGTCTCCGGACAAAAAGTACAACGCAAACAAAAAACGAATCAAGCAAAAGCCTTCCAAGAGACTGGGATACGATTGTTATTTCATCTATTGTCTGATCCAAAGAATCTTCAACTTTCTTACAGAGAATTGGCAGAATTGGCAGAAATTTCTACGGGTTCTGTAAGTAACATAATCACAGAATTGGAAAGTCAGCATTTTATATTGAAGACAAAGAAGAAACGAATTTTAAAAAGCAAACCTGAATTACTGGAACGCTGGATCATGGCATATCACGATGTACTTCGCCCTCGTTTGGTAAAAAAACAAATGAGGTTTATCAAACCTGATAACTTGTTAGATTGGAAATCTATTAAATTAAATAATCTTGCATGCTGGGGTGCAGAACCTGGTGCGGCAATATTAACTAAGCATCTAACTCCTGAGCAATTTACCTTATACACAAATGATCAATGGCAAAATATAGGAGCTTCGATTGGGTTAGTTCCCGACAACAATGGGAAAGTTGAAATATTACAGCAATTTTGGAAGAATGAAGAGAAACAAAAGAACGAAAATGAAGCACTCATTGCCCCTCCATTATTAATTTATGCCGATTTAATGGGAAGCGGATATGGAAGAAACATAGAAACAGCTAAAATAATTTTAGAAAATGAGTTACAACATATCAAGTGATCAACTACATGACCCAATTATAAAAGAGCTCTTGACAAAGCTGCGTGAATATTTCGATTCTATTCATTCGGAATTTTATATTATTGGGGCTACTGCTAGAAATATTATCTTGTCAGCCATTCATAATCTTGAGATAAAAAGAGCGACCAGCGATTTAGATATAGCAATTGCGATACCTGATTGGAGTCAATTCGATAAGATATCTTCTGACTTAGATGCCATGGATGGATTTCATAAATCAAATAAACAGAAGCAACTTTTTTGGTACAATAAAGTATATCAACTTGATATTGTTCCTTTTGGAGAAGTAGCCAAAGAAGATCATAGCATATACTGGCCACCTGAAGAAGAATTTGCAATGTCCGTAATAGGATTTACTGAAATTGTAAAGGATGTGATTTCTGTAATTATTGATGATGAGCTAGAGGTAAATGTAGCATCCTTACCCGGTATTTTTATCTTAAAATTAGCAGCATATAAGGATCGTGGTTTTGAACTAAATAAGCATGCAGACGATATCGCTTATATTATTGCCAATTATCTCGAAATAAACGAAGAGAGAGCTGTTTCTGATCATTATGACATATATGGTGCCGAAAATTTCACAATTTTCACTTCAGGTGCAACTTTATTGGGACGAGATACAAAAAGAATCTTATCTGAAAATGCTGATGCACTCAATTATTTTATAGATATCCTGCAAACAGAAATTGATGCTGAGGAAGAAAGCATTCTTATCAACCAAATGTTAGAAACACATACAAGCTTGAAATACGACGAAGTTTTCGACGCATTACAAACTCTACTCAACGAATTGAAATAAATCATAATATGGAACAAAGTACAAACAATACCATTGAAGAGGTCGTGTTAGAAGACAATCAATTAATCTGCGTCCTCACGAATGAAGTCAAACCGGCAAAGGTTAAAGAACTAACTTTGCAATCTCTCATTTCGATGCTGAATGAGGAATATGGCTTCGACCTCTCAGATATGGAACGAGATTTTACCATTTCATACATCAACGATGAAGGTAAAAACAAACGGATAAAAGTGGATTTGGCTATGTTTGAAGCCGGGAAGGTACATAATCTTGATCACCTGATTCGTATTTGTATTGTACAAGATGATAAAGTAAAAGTCACAGACGACAAAAAAGGAGTAGTCGCTGCATTAGAAGCCACATTATCCGCTGTGGAAAATTGTGAGTTTGGCGTATGGACGAATGGAGAAGTTTTCCACTTTCTGCAAAAACATGTAGATGATTTTTATAATACGACCTATTTGGATATTGCCGATTTCCCCGGTGAAGGACAAACCATGGAGGATCTGGAAAAATGGTCGGATAAAATAGCACCTCGCAAACCAGCCAACGATTCTTTGGTAAGGACATTTAAGCGTTGCCACGATTATATTTACGGAAACGAAGGGCAAATAAAAGACGCTTTTTGGGAATTGCTCAACCTGATTTTCTGTAAAATATATGATGAGAAAAGGAAATTTATGCCTTCGAAAGATGGTATGAGCTATCGTCGAAAATTTTGGGTAGGAGTAAAAGAGCAAAACTCGAAAGAAGGACTTGAAGCTATTGCCAAACGGATAAAAGGAATTTTTGATGAACTCATGGGAGATGATCTCTTTAAAGAAGTATTTGAGGGGAATGAACGAATTGGACTTAGTGATAAAGGGTTGGCTTATGTGGCAAGCGAATTAGCGAAGTATTCTTTTTTGGATGCAACTGTAGATGTAAAGGGAACCGCTTATGAAACCATTGTTTCCAATACATTGAAACAAGCCCAAGGACAATTCTTTACACCAAGAAATATCATCAAATGTATGGTTGAAATGCTTGATCCGGAGGAGAATATGCGGGTACTGGATCCGGCTTGCGGTTCTGGAGGATTCTTGGTAATGGTACTCGACCATGTAAGAAAAAAGATTGCAGCAAGAGAAAATCCCAATTTGAAGGGTTTGTATCTGGAAGAAACTTACAATTCAAAGGAAATTAACGATTTGGTAAAAGATTATGCGGAACGAATGATTTTCGGATTTGATTTTGACCGTGATTTGAAGAAAGCTGCCCGAATGAATATGGTAATGGCAGGAGACGGTCACGCCAATATCTTTAATATCAATTCTCTTGATTATCCTAATGGCCCCAAAACAGAAGAATTGGAGAAAATAAAAGAAACGATACAACGCAGTATCCAAACAAGTTACGATAGAAATGACCCATTTGAAACAGATGATGCCCGTGAAAAATTCGATTTGATATTTACCAATCCTCCCTTTGGAGCTAAAGTTACGGTGGATAAAGAGATTTCCAAACGATACGCATTAGGACATAACTGGAGCAAAGATACTTATGGTAATTTTCAGAAAGGGAATGAAAGTAGCAGTGAGGCTCCTGAAGTGCTTTTTATTGAACAGTGTTACAATTTCCTGAAGCCGGGAGGCCGAATGGCAATCGTTTTGCCAGACGGAATATTGGGAAACCCCAATACTGAGTATGTGCGTGCTTGGATTCTGGAACGCTTTAAGTTATTGGCTTCAATAGATTTGCCGGTAGAAGCATTTTTGCCACAAGTAGGCGTACAAGCATCATTACTATTCTTGCAAAAAAAGACATCAAGAGAAAGAGATGCTGCTCAGACAAGCGAAGATTATGAAGTTTTCATGGCTATAGCCGAAGCTGTAGGGAAAGATCGTCGTGGTGTTCCTATTTATCTTCGCGACGAAGATGGAGCCGAATTATTATTTGACGGTGAAAAGAAAACGCTCATTCGAGACAATGAAGGGAAATCGAAAGTGAGAACCCGCCAAACCCTCGAAAAAAGGTTGAACGATGATTTACCTTTGATTAAGGATGCCTATTTGAAATTCGTAAAGGAACAAAAGAAATGAAAACCATAATTGCAAATAAGAGTTGGCTTGCCGAAAGCGATTTGAGGTTGGATGCATCGTTTCATTTGAGTGATGGTCGATTAACGAGTATTACCTTTAAAAAAGCCAATATAAAAACATCTCCCCTTCACGAGGTTACCCAAAGAATTTTTTATGGAGGGAGGTCTCGACGAATATATGTAAATAGAAAAGAAAATGGCATACCGTTTATTAAAGGAGCTGATATTGTAAAAGCTGATTTTTCTCCTCTAAAAATGATTTCTCGTAAACGAACCGCAAATTTGGATGAATATTTTTTAGAAGAAGGATGGACTCTTATCACTCGTTCAGGGACAATTGGCAATACAGCATATGTAAATAAAGATTTCATTCATAAAGCTGCATCTGACGATATAATAAGGGTGGTTCCAAAATCAATACCATCAGGTTTTCTTTATGCATTTCTTTCTTCAAAGTATGGACAAGCATTAATTAAACATGGGACTTATGGAGCAGTGATCCAACATATAGAACCTGAACATATTGCTAATCTACCTGTTCCAATTTTCACAACCGATAAGCAAGAAGAAATACATTCACTAATTGTTCAAGCAGCGGATTTACGGGTTGAGGCAAATCGGTTGTTAGAGGAAGCAATAACTTTATTTGAAGAAAAAATTGGAATTCATCAAGTGGTTTCATCCCATCAAACAGAGGTGCTTCAAATTAAGGAAATCAAATCTTTCTTATTAAGGTTAGATTCTCAATATCAGATAGGAATGAATAAGATTAAGAAAGAGAAAAAAACTATCGATTATAGAACTATCAAATCTCTTGCAGCAAATATAACTGTTGGAAACAGGAGTAAAAGAAATTATGTGGAAAATGGGATTCCATTTTTATCTTCTTCTGATATGATCCTATTTAATCCCAAAAGATATGCAAAACAAATTAGTATAAAGACCGGTGGAATAGAAAATCTATTAGTTAAAAGAAACTCAATATTGATATCTCGTTCAGGAACTGTAGGTAATGTTGTTTTTGTCGGGAATGATTTATCACAAACGGCAATTTCTGAGCATGCTATGAGATTAGAGATTGATTCCTTAAAAATTGATCCTGCATATATTTTTTGTTATTTATCTACACAACAGGGCCAAAGCTATATGAAATCATCAGCTTTTGGATCCGTTATAATAACTCTAAATGAAGACCTAATTGGGAATATAGAAGTTCCAATCTTAGACACGTTAACTCAGAAGAATATTTCTGATAAAATATATCAATATCAAGAAAATTTGGATTCAGCTACGATAAAAGAAAATAAAGCTATCCAACTCGTTGAAAAAGAAATAGACCAATGGCAACAGTAATACATCCCAAACACAGTTCCGGAGCAGTCAATGCAGGTGAAGACCGCTTATTGAAATATTTGGAAGTAAATCTTCCGGATGGCTACTTCGTTGTTCCTAATGTGGAATTTGCCAATGCAACTCCCCGTGGACAAGTACAATATTTGGAGTATGATTGTCTGGTTATTGCTCCTCATGCTATTTACCACATTGAAAACAAAGATTGGGGAGGACAGTTGACCGGAGACGATTCTACTTGGTACCTCAACGATAGCGAAAAATCCAATCCGCTGAAAACAGTCCGTTTCAAAACAGCGGTATTAGTAAGTAAACTCAGGCAACACAATCCCGTATGGGCAAACGCTTGGGTAGCTTCATTGTTAACGCTTTCAAATCCTCGCCAAAATAAAAGCGGATTGTATGGCGATTGTGAAAAAGCAACTTATTTGTTGAACGACAAACTCATTCAATTTATCACTTCCCCTGCTGCTGTGCGAAAACAGCCCAATGACATTGCTGATATATCTGCCGACATAAAAGATTTTGTATGCGGCACATTGAGCGAAGTTATTAATCGGGAACGGAAAGAAATTGAAGGGTATGAAATCATTGAGACTTTAGTTGTTGACAAATGCTATTCCGAATATTTGTGCAAACCCAAAGGAATGCTTACCGCCAACAAGAAACGAATAAAAGAATACATATTGGATATGGCAGGATTAAGCCCCGCTCAGGAGGAACAAAGATCCAACCAGATTAGGAATCAACAATACGCACTCAATCAAATCAAACCCTGTCCTTTTATTCTAAACGCTCAATTCAGAGTGAGTGACGATAATCGTTTTTACGAAATAACAGATTATCTGGATGAGAATTCGTTACGAGCAGAATTGCGTCGCAAGACCTTTACACAAGAAGAGAAACTCAACATTGTCTACAACTTAATTGAAGCACTCAAAGTAGCCCACGAAGCAAATGTTTATCATCGCGATCTAAATCCCGAAAACATCTACTTAACAAATGGGTATGCAGCTTTAGCCAATTTTGGAAAAGCCTATTTTGCCGATCACGGAGAAATGGGATATACAGTTGCCATAACCATCGACAGCAATAATGCTACTCCTTATCATGCCTTTGAACTGTTAGCAAAAGATGCTTCCCGAGCCAGTGATATATACTCATTGGGAGTTCTTATATACGAACTATTTACAGGGAAGCTGCCTTTTAACTCGCCTTACGAATTAAATAATTTGGGAGGAAAACTCCCCGATAGATTATTACCCACTGCAATTAATCCTTCACTTCCCGCTTGGTTAGATGAATTATGTCGCAATACCATTCTGACCAGTGACGAAGCCCGATGGGACAATGTGGAAACAGTAGAGAAATTCTTGAAGGAAGCCATTTCACAATCACAACCACCGGTACCTGCAAATCGCGCTGCAATTGTAGATTCAGAAGACCTGAAACCCGGGAAGAGGCTGAAAGAATATACCCTTTACAATGAATTAGGTAAAGGAGGTTATTCTAAAGTATTCAAAGTGAAGCACTCTTTACAGGGCGAAGAATATGCTATGAAGATATTCAATGAAAGCATTAATGCTCAAACCGTTATTGACGAATATAGTGCATTGAAAGATTTGGACAACGACCATATAGTAAAATTTAAATTCAACGGAATATTGGATAATGGTCAGTTCTATACCCTCATGGAGTATTTGGACGGAGAAAATCTGAAAAGGTATACCAAAGAAGATGTAAAACTACCACTACAAAAAGTCTATCAGGTAGCTAAAGAGATTTTGCATGCCTTAGTGTATATGCAACAACAAAAGCCTCATCCGATCATCCATCGGGATATCAAACCCCAAAACATCGTATGGGATCAAAATAAAAATCGGTTTGTATTGATAGATTTTAATGTAGCAACTGTATTGGAGGCCAATACTGATTTTGTAGGGACAAATCCTTATTTGGCACCTGACTTAATAAAAAGCAGTACCAAAGTCGACTGGGATACGAGTGCCGATACTTTTGCATTAGGAATCACCCTTTACGAATTGGTCTGCCAAAATTACCCATGGAGCAACATGCAGCCCAGAGTGGGAATTTCTCCCTATCGACCACAAGATTTCAATGCTGAAATTTCGGAGAGCTTTGCTGCATTTTTAATTAAAGCCATTGCATGTAAAAAAGAAGACCGATTTGCAACAGCTGCAGTGATGCAGGAGGCCTTGGGCGCTATAGGTGAAGAAAATTTGTTAAAAGACAGGGAAAAGCCAATTACTGATGAAGTTAACTTTATAAACAGTGATTTTGTTGATTATCTGAATTCTCTATATAGTCAAAGCCGCTATGGTAATTCCGGAACACGAGCAGGACATTCGCCAATAACTTTTGATAATCTGACTTATACTAAAACCAAATTAGATACAGAATTGGTAGAAGCAATAAATAATGGGATGTTTCGTCTGGTAATCATTACCGGAAATGCAGGTGACGGAAAAACCGCTTTTATCAAGAAAATTGAAAGTCAATCAAAAAATCTTCAACGCTTAGACAACTGCAACGGAGCAAAATTTCAATTTAACGGAATTTCTTTCCAAAGTAACTATGATGGTTCACAAGATGAAGATGATCGAAGTAACAATGAAGTATTAGCTGATTTTTTTCGTCCATTTGAATATGCCAAAGACTTCAGTTCAGTTGGAGAAGGACGAATCATAGCCATCAACGAAGGGCGTTTAGTCGATTTTCTGCAAAGTTCAGAACGATTCAAAAACCTGTATAACATCATTGATGAATATTTCTACAGGGAAGGGCATACCGAATTACCGGCAGGGTTAATGGTTATCAATTTAAATCTAAGATCAGTAACTGCAAAAAACGGACATGACAGTCTATTTCGTCAACAAGTAAAAGCATTGACACAACCAATGCTTTGGCACAAATGTGCCAATTGCGAACATGCTTCCACTTGTTTTATCAAATACAATGTAGATAGCTTGACTGACACCGCAGCCGGAGATGAAATAGTCAATCGGATGGAATGGCTGTTACGCACAGTTAGCTACAAGCGAGAATTGCATGTTACAATGCGGGATTTGCGGTCTTTCATTGCTTATATGATTAGTCGGGATTGCTCCTGTGATGATATTCCGGAATTATATCAACGATATAACAAACAACCTGAAAAATACTGGCAGTATTATTATTTCAATATTACATCTCCTTTAGGGCCTGAATCTAATGACCGCTTGATCAAATTAATGCGAGAAACAGATATTGCTCAGGTATCTATGCCATCTATCGATCGGGATTTGTATTTTGGCATTCATAGCGCCAAGAACTATCTGGATTTTGCTCAACGAACAGATGGTCTATTAGAGGCTTTCAACACCAACAAAATGTGGATCCCATCTCACGAACAAACAGATGAGATAAGATCTATCTTGAAAAGTCGCCACGAAACCTATGTGCGGCATCAATATTTTGAAGGGAAATTTAATTTCACAAAAAGACTACCCTATTATTCGTTGAAAGATTTTCATAAAATATTGACTGCCGGAGAAAATAAGTTGGAAGAAATTGAAAATGCCAAACAAGCTTTTGCAAAAGCTATGTCTATCAGTGAAGGCTGTACGAATACTGATTTTGCAAATAAGTTTCTCCTTTTAGCATCTTCCCGGGTAATTGATCCGATAAGTAAAACCTACCGCCGTTTCCCCATAGATGAATTTGAATTATTTGTGAACAAAACATCACATTTGATTAAATACATCGAATATGAAAGCGACAGTTTGATATTCAGACACAAAACAGACAAATATATTTCCTTGACCATCTCATTGGATTTATATGAAATGTTACATTTTATACAACAAGGATTTAGCCCCTCAGTCAATGATCTAAGAGGGCGCTTTGTCGAACTGCAAATATTCAAAAATTTGCTCGAAAACCGCAGCTATAAAGAAGTGATCGTAACCAAAGACAATAAATCTTTCTTTGTAATTAGTTTGGATCAACAAACAAACCAATTGACTTTGTCTTCCTTAAAAACAGCAGAAGTATGGCAATAAAATTAGATAAACAGGAAAAAAACTTTCGCAACGAATTGGTTTTTGCAGCCGATGCTAAGGCTGTAAATTTGGATCATACCCTTACTAATCTGTTCATGCTAATGCGTAATGACGGCAAACGGGTTAAAGTAAAGGTAACCAAAGAGCATACCTTTGAGACCATGCACAAATACCTTGAAAGTTTAGAAAACAGAGGAGTGATCTCGGGATTCAAAGAAAACTTCGAAGCTGCGGATTGTTGGCTGAGAAGTAATTTATTGACCTTGGTTAATAGAGGTAATATTCAGAATGAGAAAATTGCCTCTTTACGTCCTGTACACTTAGAAAATTATAGGATTAGAAATATTGCTCAGGCTCGTGATTATAATACGGCAGACCAAATATTTCTGATGCTCCGTAAACAGCCTGGCATTCTCAACAGTCTAAAAGATTATTTGAATAAAGGTTGGGATAATGCAACCAAAAACATTGCTAAAAATATAGAATTAGATGTTGACAGCGTAGGTATTCTTCATTTAATAAAATACATTGAAGTTGATCTTAAAACCTCTTCCTTACTTAAAAATGTAAGGCCGGTATTGGAGGCACAAGCAGATTTGTTATGCGATGATATTCTTCGTCTATTAGTCTACAAGGATGATATTCCCCGCAGTGTATTTATCGAATATTTGCGTACACTTATAGGTTTTCATTTGTCACTTTATACCCAAAAATTAATTCATCTTCTTCCCAAGATGATTGAAGCCGGCACTCGTAACATACAAGATGATTGGTCTATTATTGTTGATGTTACTGACAACTTAGATAGTAAAGTCTCCCTATATGCATGTGAAGACATGGAAATGACTTTAAATGCTCTTTATGAGTATGTAAAATCGACATTCGAGATTAATGCTGTATACTGGCGTTCGGAATTCTCGTCTCAACCCAACATGGATACGATAGATGATATTCTTGCTGTGTTGAAAAACAGACCGGAGAATTTTGATATGTATTATGAATCCAAATTGGATACAATCCTTCACAACATGGATGATGAAGACGACAGAAAGTCTGTTCTAAATCATATCCAATACGAAACTTCAAGCTTCGATAAATACGTACAAACATTAGTGAAAGCCAAGGGAGCATACCAATATCGCTATTATCATCAATTTATCGACAACATCTCTCAAAAAAATACCGATTATGGTTTTTTAGCAGATGGAAGAAGTCGAAGACATACCCGCAGGGCAGTCTTAGGTTCCCGACTATTGGAAACATTAGTCCAGTTATTGGTATTGGAACCTCAAGACTCAGGAGGATTTAAATCTCATTCTCTATCAATTGATGAATTAATAACAGCTTTACGCAGACGCTATGGAATCATCATCAATGGAATGTTGGAACCCCGATTTAAGGATGCTGATGTGCAAACCTTAACAGCTTTTCGTGAAAATGTAGAGGCATTTAAAAATAAACTGAGACAAATCGGCTTCTATACAGACTTAAGTGACGCGTATATTTTACAAAAAATCAGACCACGATATAATCTTGATGTATGAATATGGACTTATCAACAACATACTACAATAGGTTTCTTGCTCTTATTCTTCACGAATATGAAAATGAATTCAAATTAGCAAGACCCGGACATTGCATGAAAATAGCGGGATTAGCATTGCAAGAATTAATTCCATTGTGTCAGTCCATAAGAGATATATACCCTGATATTCAGGCTTATATTCTATCGGAGGAACAAACCGGGGAACTTTACATAAGTGCAACGAAACTGATCGAGTTTAGAAATGCACTTACATTTCCTTTGCTCGTTTTAATTCCCGCTAACAGTAAATCAACGACTGAAGATTCGTACGGAAATGCTACTTTTAAGAATTTGTCCATACAACATTTGGATGAGAAATTATTATCGGAATTAAAAAACGAAATTCCTGTTCACGCCAGAGCCTATATTTATGAACTATTCAGCTATCTTAAATTACAAGGAAGAAGAACCATTCAGTATATTCAATATTTATTATCGGTACAACTTTCAGAATGGGATTTGGCTGAAATCGGGAACTCATTATCTTGGCTGACATTAATTCCTGATGCCGGATTAACTACGAACTCCGATCAAGTTAGACAGCGACTTTCGTATAATCTTAAGTGTATTGACATTTTAGGAGATTTCTCCCGATCTATTCCTGATCGAATAGCGAGCCTTCCTATTGAAACCAATACTCTACAAAAAGAAATTGCAGGATTTCTTCGGTTAAATCCAATTGTGTCTAAATCTGATATTTGCAGGACGATTGCAGTTGAGTATCCTCAACTAAATTTTACCCGGTGGGAGATTCCTGATATTGATAAACGTTCAGATTTACGCGTCTTTGTAGATAAAATCTCCTCAAGTGATCTCAAAACTGACGAGGGTGACCTAACACTGATTATCCCCAAAGGAAAAGTCTCTAAAGTAAAAATAAGAATCTCAACAAAACCTATCCCAATTGATTTCAGTGACTTGAAATACTTTCGAATAGTATTGATGGCTATTGATGGTTGGTATCCTGTAACTGATGTAAAAAAAATCAAAGTCTCGGAAAACAAGCAAGCATATCGAGATATTACGGTGATGCTTTCTGAAAATATGTTTGAAGAAGGATCTTATTTTTTTCGCATTATTGCAGAGGATGAAAATGGGGGAATACTCAATACACAAGATAGTTTTATTCCAATTGACCAAGAAGAGCATTGGAAAATCCGACATGCTCAGAATCCTAATCTGACAAGGGATGAGTTTGAATTGGAATACAAAATTAAGTATACAAGCGACTCTGATGACTTTTACTTAAAAATTGGAACCACAGAGGACGAAGGCGATCAAGGTATTGATACTGGGATCCAGCGGAAAGATAAGTTAAATAACCTTCTTCAGGCATATTTTCGCTATCGAATTACCCAACTTCGCCAAAATGATGATCTGTCAATGCCTTTAGCAATTGATGATTCTGAAGTTTGGCTAAAAGATTCTCAATCTGCTCCGGTAAGTATTTTTCATGCAAAGTACTCAAGCTCTCATAACTATCAAATTAGCATTGCCAGTAAACTTTTGAAATTGGAGTCATGCTTGTTAAGCCATTCCCACGAATTAGGACATGTAGAGGCAATACTGAGTAAAAATCCTATTGAAAAAGGGTTTCAGTCTCTTCGCTTCATTTCGACAACCTCCATTCTCGAAATTCCACCGACATTATTAGAATTAAGAAAAAAGCTTTTTACTGAAATAAGAAACTCAGCACCCAATGAATCGGGAGTCTTTGAGACCTTTGGTTTATTTCGTCATATTGAACTTATAAAAAGTTATTTGAACGAATTGACCAATTGGAGTGAAGAACTAAAAGGCAAAATAAAGCAATCCCTAGAAAATTCAGCTAACCCAATTGAGAACTTGCCAAATCAGCTAATTGAGCTTCAAAATCTAGATTTGATGATCGTCAAGACAGAAATGCCTGATGGACAGCCAATATCTGTAAAGTTAATATCTCCTCTTCATCCGTTACGACTATATTGGTTTATAGACTTATTTGATCTATTTCAAGATTGGGAAGAAAAAACGAAAAATAACGAACAATATAAAAAGGCTTGGTACAGAAAATTAGAGAATTTATTTCTGGGAGAATTAATACCTGACATCGCCCTGCCTGTAATTGTGAATGGAACAGGATCCGACTATTTTCAATATTTAGGAGAATTGACTTTCGGTTGGGGGATTTATGCCAAATCAACAGTAAAAACTGATGATGCTTTCTCATCCATCTCACGCCAAATAAAAACATACTTATCTCTTTTGCTCAACATCTCGAACGAGTATCGGATGGATACTGATGTTAATGAAACTTTAGTTAGGAGGCATATTCAGAATTACCTGATACAGCACCCTTATACCAATAAATTAATAATAAATCTTTTTAATGCAGGAGATGCTCAGGTATTTGCAAATACGCTGGTTCAACTGGAACGCCACCCTGAATATAAAAAACTGAAATATGAGATTCGGCTCTTTGCCGATGATAAAATTATCACTCCCGGAGAAGCGTTTCAGAATTTGATAAATCCAGAATATTCTATATCCGAAGATGCTGAAGCGTTTTCTCAAGCCTCTGGAAATCGTTTATTCCCTAAATTAAGGTTTTCTATAAACAGCATCAATAGTTTTACCCAAACACCTCAAGACTATAATGCGCATATTAGTTTTTTGGTAAGTCCTTTTCCTGTGAAAACGACTCTCATTCGACCTAACCGAAAGAAAAGGTCGTTCTATTTGAACGGGTTAATAAACAAACAAATAATTGATATTACTCAAAAGTCAGATGCCATTGTATGGAATAAATATTTTGTCGCAAGGCCTCTTCAGCATTCATTAGACAAATCATCTAATAACGGAATAAAGCTATTTAGCAACATCCAACTTTTTATTGCAAATGCATTGGCTGCAGGCAATAGTGAATCAGTTCCGACTTCATCTTTAAGCTTAAATGAACCCGATAAGGTTTTATTATCCTTTATTCATGATGTTTCTGATTGGGTTGTAACATTCGATAAAAATATGGGGCCGGAAGTTTACGATCTCCCTGGTAAAAATGGAGAAGTTCCATTTTTGTTAGATTATGTTCCGGGGCAAGAAATATCCGGTATTTCATCTTATCTGACCACCCGTCCTACATCGGAAATTGTTGGTCTGTTAGGCCCTCATTTTGCCCAATTTGGAGTTGATGTCAGAACGGATGAGGAAAAGTTAACAATCCTTTTGGAAGATGTTCGAACCATCAGTAGCTCATTAATATTGCAGTTTAACTCCACTGAGAACAAAGCATTTGAGGTATTAGGAACAGCCTTTACAAAGAGAGTATTGGAAAAGAAACGCATACTCGAAAATTCGTTCCTTATTCCTGTCGACTTACATAAAGAATTATTTGATAATTTACCCGAAGAAAATAAAAGTAGAGCTGATACCCTATTGGTAAAAATCAACCCTGAAACGAGCGAAATAACATTCACTGTTATTGAAATTAAGTGTAGAAAATCATTATCTGATTCAGAAAAGGAGTCTCTAATTGAGAAAATGGAGAGCCAAATTGACAATACAATTAATGCCCTTCGGTTTCATTTTGATCCCGATTATTATTTGTCAGACGACAGACTTGATAGAGAATTGAAAACTTTAGAATTCAAGCAATTGCTCGAGTTTTATATTAATCGGTCAGCACGCTATAATCAACTTTCACAAGAAGTGCGAACTGCGTATTTAGACGTATTGGAAAATCTGGATAGAGGATATGCTATTTCATTTAAACGTTGTGGTATTATTTTTGATTTTTCAGCATCTCAGATACATAAAAAAGAAATATTTTCTGAGGATTCGATCTATTTTACTTTTGGGAAAGGCCTAATTGATGATATTTTAGACCCCAAATCAGATCTCAATACTCATCGTTTAGAGCATATCACTGAAGAAGATAATTTATTTTCTTTTTTTGGAGCTCCGGAGGTTTCTGCATTTATTCAAACTCTGGAAGTTAAACCGTATGAAGAACCAGAGCAGGATACCTCAATAGTAGTTGTTCACGAGCCGTCAATAATTGCATCTGAAAAGACAGAGAGAAAGAAAGACATTAATGAAGATACGATATTATCTACTGACAATAAAATATCATCTAATGATGCAGCAACGATTTCTATAAAAGAAGAAAATGATGTTCCTGATTATGATATATTAGTCGGTAAAACATCTCAAAGCGAACAATATGGAATTTTAGGAAAAGTTTCCTCCAATAAAAGAACTGTGGCATTGGATTTAAGCGAAACGAATACAATTAGTTTATTTGGAGTTCAGGGAGGTGGTAAAAGTTATACAATAGGAACAATTACCGAGATGGTGCTGAAACAATTTTCTAAAATCAATAAACTTCCGGCTCCACTTGCAAGCGTTATTTTTCATTATAGTGAGAGTAAGGATTATGAACCGGAATTTACTTCTATGGTAAATCCAAATGACAATGATAAAGAATTACAAAAGTTGAAAGAGGAATTTGGCGCAAATGCTAATAGTTTGAGTGATATTATTTTATTGACACCCAAAGATAAGGTAGTAGAAAGACAGCAACAATATCCCTCCATTGAGGTACGTCCTATATCATTTAACTCAAACGAATTAAATGTAAAAGATTGGATGTTCTTATTTGGAGCCATAGGGAATGATTCCGTTTATATTAAACAATTGAAGTTTATTATGAAGGGAATGCGTGAAAATATTAATCTGAAAGATTTTAGGGCTAATGTTGCCAATTCTCCATTATTATCTAATTCTCAAAAGTTGTTAGCAGAACAACGAATTCAGTTTGCCGAAGAGTATATTGATGATAGTTTTGAATTAGGTAGCCTGATACAACCCGGAAGATTGATTATTGTCGATTTAAGAAATGAATATATAGAGAAAGATGAGGCTCTTGGACTCTTCGTTGTCATGCTCAATATTATATCAAGTGTCGGCGTTAAAGAATTTAACAAGTTTATCGTATTTGATGAAGCTCACAAATACATGGATAACAAAGATCTTACAGGCAGTATAGTGACAGCAATCAGAGAAATGCGGCACAAAGGTGTCTCAATCATGATTGCCAGCCAAGATCCATTAAGCCTCCCGAATGAGATCATTGAACTAAGTAGCATCGTTCTTTTACACAAGTTCAATAGTCCGCAATGGGTAAAACACGTTCAAAAGTCTATTACTCAATTAGCATCATTAACCCCTTCCGATTTATCTTCATTGGTTCCCGGCGAAGGATATTTATGGGCAACAAAATCAACAGATAAAGGAGTGATGAATCGACCAGTAAAAATTTTCACACGCCCTCGTGTCACAAAACATGGAGGAGAAACCATTAAAGCCATTTAACTATGAAAATATATTCTTTTTCAGGAAAAGGGAAACGAGAAACAAATGAGGATATCTATGTAAACATTGAATTTGAAAAACATTCTTCTCTGCATATAATAGCAGATGGAATGGGAGGTTATTCTTTTGGCGAAATAGCGGCTCATACGGCTGTAAACTCGATCGTAAATTATCTATTAGAAAGATATCAATCTCCTGATATTGAAAAAAATATCAGGGAATCCTTAGCCATAGCTAATGACGAAATAAAAACCAAACAAAAAGAGCTACATTCGAAGTTAGGAGCTACTATTGCCGGAATCTATATCAATCAAGGGATTACATACGCTTTCTGGCTAGGAGATGTTCAGATTTATCATTTCAGAAATCAGGAGTTAATTTTTATCTCAGAAAATCATTCTTTGATCAATGAGATGAAAAAGAATGGATCTGTTTCAAGTAGAGATATCGAAAGATATGGAAATGTTGTAACCAAATCATTATCCGGGACTGTTGTGGCAGAGGCGGTTGAAGTTGTGGCACTAGAACTGAAGCAAAATGATATTATTTTCATTTGCTCCGATGGTTTATATAATTCAATCAATCCTAAATCTCTGGTGTTATTATCGGATAATGAGCTGGATGAGAAAATGAAATTAGTAGAAAATTCCATTGATGATAATTACACGTTAATAAGATTGGTAGTCTGAGTTATTATTTTAGCTCACTTAATCTACCTTTTCCTCCCCCGATTAATCTTTATATTTTTATATAAATCCGGCTTTTTCTCTACCTTTTCTTCTTTCGGCAATCTTGGGTCACCCCACGATTCCTTATATTCTGCATCGGACGTATTTTCTTTCCAAAGATGCGGATGAGCATAATTCCCGATTCCGTACCATTTGACTGTAGCATGGGTCACAAATCCAGCATCAATCCGTATTTTATCCATCAAACGCATCTCGTATTTACCGTATTTGACAAACGATTCAGGATTGTTCCGGGTATAAAAAGGCTGATTCATTTGGTCGTCAAAAAACAGGTAGGCGGAAACATTCGAGCCATCTTTTAATTGCATGTTTTCCAGATAAATATACCCGCCATCCTCCAACGTTTGCTTCTGTTCAGGAGTAAACTTGATACCCCCGACACCTACTAATTTACCCGTTTTTGGTTTATTTGTGGCTTCTTGTTCTACCTTCTTTGCTTGCATTTCTTGTGCAATTTTGTTTTTATCGAACTCTTTTTTCAGATTGGCATAACTAAATTTCCTGTCAACCTGCGAGCCTTTAAAGCTGATATCGCCTTGCCGGAATGATATTCCTTCAATCTCCCCAGTTGTCCGTTTGAGTTTAAATTCGGTCTCAATATTTGATTGGCTGAGTAGCGACTTTAAGTCATTTGGATTTTTACATTGAGGCAAAACAGCTTTGATTGCATCATAAATCTTGTACTTTACCTTATCCGGATCGTTGAGTTTCTCCCGTTTGACTTTTTCTTTTCCTTCGCCATAAGTCAATCCGTGTCTATCTTTTAGCTTCTTGCAAACCTTGATATTCCGCTTATAATCATGGTTGACAGAGATTAATTTCAGGTCGTTGTCGATACGGTTATAAACGATATGCAAGTGTGGATTATCCGTATTATTATGCCGGACAATGATGTATTGGGTGTTTTTGATTCCCATCTCCTGCATATATTCTTTAGCGAGTTGCACCATAAATTCATCGGTCAACCGTTCCTTATCTTCGGGCGAAAATGACAAGGGAATATGCCCCACAGGCTGCTTGATTTCTTTCCTGCCCGAACGTTGCATGGCAAAACTCCGAATAATATCTTTAGTCGTATCCGTCAAAACTCCTTCGGCTTCGAGTAAGGTTGCGCCCTCATGCATCACATAAGAAACGCAACCCTTGAATGATTTCCCTTTGATATTTTTAGCTATCATGGAACAGTTTTTTTATTTCATCGGCAATCATTATTACATCCGTAGCAGAACTAAAGAAGCCAGATTTATTAACCTGTTTAGCAATCTGGTTCAGGTTATTTGACATACCGGATAACTTACGTATCAAGTCAAGTTCTTCGATTGTAAAGCGGGATTTAATACCACCTTTGAGTGTCATTTCCCGGGCATATTGGGTCGGTTTCATTCCTAATTTTCCTGCTTTTTCTTTCACAGCATTAAAATCCACTTCGGTCAATTTCAGGTTAATCGAACAAGATAATTTCGCCTTTTCCTTTGCCGGGCGACCCTTTTTGGATTTATTATCTTCCTTATTTTCCATAACATTTGCATTTAGGATGATGGAAAATTCGGGGTGCAATGTAGCACCCCAGCAAGCCGTAATGGAAGCGACCATCGGGAGAAGAAGTACAGGCTTGCCCTCGTAGTCCGGCAGTTTTGCGACCATCGGGAGTGAAAACAAAAGGGCTGCGGGTGACCTCAAAACTGGCGACCTTCGGGAGTGGGTTTTGAAGTGAAAGAGAAATTCAAGGCACGCCGGATTTATCTGTAACGTGGTCACAGCCCCGCAGGGCAAGGTATGCACGGAAGGAACCGGAAAGAGCGATTAGCGAATTTCGGGTTACCCGTGCGATTACCTTGCTTCTATGACGATAAACAAAAAAAGAAGAGACAAAAGTCTTGATATTTTTTTGGTTGACGGCATCGTTAATAACTAAAGTTGGGCTTAGAACTAAGATGCCCCAACTTTGCAATACTAGGAATGTATTGCCTGTTGCTCTTCAAGGGTAGGCAGAGCAGTTAGCTGTAATAACCGGAGATGACTCTCCTGTTTTGATAATTTCAATTAATCGTTTCATCATACAGATATTTATGTTATAAACCGAGGTGTCCGGCTTGGACACAAATACAAATATATACTGTAATTATGATAGTTATGTACTAACTATACTTATGCAGACATCATTGCATAAGCTTGCATTTATTTGCGACCTATACAACTAATTCATAGTCACTTTGTCTACTTCTGTTGGTAATATGGGTAATATTACTTTGGAAATATCTATCTTAGTGGTAGATAATAATTGAAAAGTAGTCCACTATGGTAGAGTTTGTTGAAAAGTTGGATTATGACGGCAATATCCCCGAAGCCTTTCGGGAGGTACAACAATGTCTGGATAGTTTTGTAGAAGTGAACTACGAAACAATGTTGAGTATGATTTCTGAAACAAAGGTTACCGAAACTGATATTAAGCATTATCATAGCAAAGCAATTGATATTATCCGCAACAATCCTCTCTTTATGAGCATTCCCAAATATCTCCGGGATGGTCGTGAGGACTATCTTTGGTATAGCGATTTTTATGATGATATTCCCAAAGATATTTATCATACATATAGGATATTCGTAAAGCCGACAAATAAGATAACACCTGCCGATTATGCCGAGAAACTGACAAAGATAGATTTGCCCTATTTCAGAGAATTGGTAGATCTGGTCAGCCTTGAAAAGCTATGTATAAAGTATGAGAAACTATTTCCAACTCCCAAGCCGACTCCCGAACAAGACATTGTTCAGAAAGAACAGCCGGCAAAGGAAAGTACAATCGTCAAGGAATCTAAGAACAAAGTTGCCAAACGCTCCTATATCCCTAAATTGACCAACGAACAATATAAATTATTAGCCGACTGTATAGAAGCAATCAAATTGTTTCGACGAAAAGTAAAAGTTTCCGAACTAAAGAAACTTTTATCGGGAAAGCTAACCGAACCGCTACAAGTGACGAACCAAAAGTCATTGGTTTACCTTTTCGATCAACTGATGGACTCCGGCTATATCAAAGATACATGGATGTCGGTTACCGATGGCAATAAAGACTTTATATCTTTTCGCACAGAAGGTAACAAGGAAAGATACGGAGATAACACGCACTACATCAATATGACACAGCTCAATAATTGCCGCAACCGAAATAAAAAAGAGCTTATACACGGACTAGAAAACATAGACACTTTGATTGAACAAATACAGGGAGATTTGGCAGAATAGTTAAAAAATCTTATTAGCCATATTTACCCCTATATATTTCCATTACTTACCAAAATATATTGATTGACTGAATATCAGCTAATTGATATTTTCGTACAGTTTGATAATAATTATCAAACTGCTCCTTCTCACATAAGCATGTTAATCGTTATTGTCTGACAATTAGCCCCATACAACTCTCACCTGTTAGGTAAGGCTGTTAGCTAAACAGCGCAGGCATTGGGGAGGGACTATCTTGCACCCGATTTCGGAAGCCCCGATATGCAATGTCGTATATATGGTTATTCTCCGGGAGCGTATAGTTATGGGTAAATATAATAGAGCCAACCGTGTCAGGGATGTTTGAGTGGGTAAGCACATTCCTCTAAAAAATTAATAAACCGTATTTATAAACATTAAGAAATAATCATATGAAAGATGAAACAACGTTCGACGGAGCAAAGCGTAATCAATTAGAAAATGAAAGCCAAGATCAGGATAAGGGACAGGACAAAGACATATCCCAGTTTATCGGAAATGACAGCACATGAGCTTCCTCTTCTGCCAAAGCTAAGCTCTCCAAGAAAAAAGACGAGGAAGAGTATGCCCGGCGGTTCTTAGGTATACAGAAAGTCAAGGATTATACCCCGGTGTATATTGATGTTCGGATGAAAGAAAAGCTGCAAACGCTTGTTGCCTCACTGCAACACATCGCATCGGAAATAACACCGACTATTCTGTTGTCAAATATCCTTGCCGATCATTTGTTACAAAACAAAGATCTGATAACCCGTGCAGCCAACGAAGGATTGAAGCGTTCACTGGCAAGCACATTTAATAACGAAAACAATTCAAAAGACTAAAATTATGGAGATTGTATGTATAGACCTGCACGCATGGGAACTGCTGAAAAGGCAGATCGGTAAACTAACATTTGAAGTGGCTGCTTTGAAAGAATTGTATTGTTCTAATCCCCGTGACGACTGAATGGACTCGGCAGATGTCTGCCGTGCGTTAGGCATATCAAAACGCACTTTACAGACTTGGCGAAATAACGGAAGGATTCCCTTTTCGATGTTGGGAGGCAAAGTGTATTTTAAGGAGTCGGATATTGATGAGCTGCTTCAGGCTGGGCTAAAACCTAAAAATAAATAGGTATGGATAAGTTTATCAATTATGAGTCCGAAGAGTTCAAGGAACTTTTGGGACAGGTTGAGTCAGCTTTTGATGATGTTGCCGATGTAAGGGAAAAGCATTGTCCGACATTGGCAGATAAGCGTTACCTGAGTGGGGACGAAGTGATGGAATATCTCCATATCTCGCCCCGAACGCTTCAAACTCTGCGAGATAAGCGGATGATTTGTTATACGACTATCGGGGGCAAGATACTTTACCCGGAGGAAGAGCTGATAGAAGTGTTGCATCAAAACTATCGCTCTCCCGAATTACCCTTTTAGAGAAAAGTAAGATATATCTCAATTATATTTCTGAAATATGTTATCTATGCAGATTCCGAAGAGAGGGAGTTGAGTTGCTCTACGCATAAAATGAAAACAAGCATTTCTGATATCAATCAGGGATGCTTGTTTTAGTTTAATGATATGCGTCATCGTCAGGTCGGTCGTTTTCGTTGCAAGGAATAATTTTTACTTCGGCAGGGGAAACAGGTAAGTCTCGGAGCAAAAATACAACCTGTAAGGTGGAGATTTTTGTCTCCGACCTGAAAGGCTTCGGACTTGATGAGTTTGCTCTGTAAGAAGTTCCTTCCCCTGCAACAAAAGGGCTGACTTGACGATCATTATTTTCATTTTATTCCACTTTATCCCATTTTCGTATCATGTAAGTCGATGGGTTAACCGGATTGTTCTCCCTTTTCTTTCTGATAAACATAGCTTTCTGTTTTTTGCCGATACGTTTAATATTTCGATAGTCTGATTCATCTCTGTCGGTATCGAGTTGATAGGTATCGCCAATCTTATCTGTTAGCACTGCCATGTCCTTACTGATTTTATCATTGGTAATTTTGGCGTATATTTGGGTCGTGGTAATGCAAGAGTGTCCGAGCATTTGCGAAACAGTTTCTATTGGTACACCCTTTGATAAACAGACTGTTGTGGCAAACGAGTGCCTGGCTGTGTGAGTAATTTTGAGAAAAGCGAGCAAAAACAAAATGGTGAAACTATATGGTATTCGGTTGTTAGTTAGCTGTTTGACGACTATTCAAGGTCTGAATAGAAAGCGAGCAATTACAAAATATCAGGGTATTTCAGTTACCAAACCGTTATCCGCTTGTTACCGGAATACAAACAGGTAACAGAGTGTAAACCATAGCACCTCAATCTGTTTATTATCCACTGATTTGAAGCATTTTGCATAACAAAGAACGCTTATAAAACAGGTAATTTCACCAGTTAAAACATAAGCGTATGAAAGTAGAAAAATTCAAAGTGCTGCTCTACCTTAAAAAGAGTAGTTTAGACAAGTCGGGTAAAGCCCCCATCATGGGACGCATTACCGTAAACCAATCAAAGGTACAGTTCAGCAGCAAGCTATCCTGTACCCCCGCCTTGTGGAATCCCCGTGAGAGCCGGTTGGACGGCAAAAGTAATGAAGCGGTCGAAGCCAATGCCAAAATAGATAAATTACTATTGGCAGTGCACCATGCATTTGACAGCCTTGTGAAACGCAATAAGCCATTTGACGCTGAGTCAGTGAAGGTTTTATACCAGGGAAGCATGGATGCTCAAATGACCCTGCTTACCCTTCTCGACCGGCACATGGAGGGATTAAGGGCCCGTATCGGAATCGACGTTGCCCCGACCACGCTGAGTACCTATGTGTACACGCACCGTTCGCTCGGTAAGTTCATTCAAAAGAAGTTCAAGATGAAAGACATTGCCTTCGGGCAGCTGAACGAGCAATTCATCCGGGAATACCAGGATTTTGTGTTGAGCGAAGGGTATTCGATGGATACCGTCCGCCATTACCTGGCTATCCTGAAGAAAATCTGTAAGATTGCCTTTAAGGAAGGCCTATCCGAGAAATTTCATTTTGCCCATTACAAGCTGCCCAAACAGAAAGAGACTACCCCGAAAGCATTAAGCCGGGAGAGCTTTGAGAAAATACGGGATTTGGTGATTCCCCCGAACCGTCCTTCAACACGCTTCACAAGGGATCTGTTCCTGTTCGCTTGCTATACGGGCACATCCTACGCGGATGTGATCCGCATTACGGGGGAGAACCTGTATACGGATGAAGAGGGCAGCCTGTGGCTCAAATATGCAAGGAAGAAAACGGACTACCGGGCGCGTGTCAAGCTGTTGCCCGAAGCAATCGCCCTAATTGAGAAGTACAAGGACGAAAACAGGGATACCCTGTTCCCGATGCAATCGGCCGACATGGTAAAAGCGAATATGAAAGGCTTGCGGGTTCTGGCGGATATAAAAGAGCCAATGACCTACCATTCAGCAAGACATGACAACTCTTCTTACCGTCTGAAAACGAGCAAGTTGTAACATTCTTTTTTTTTGACAGGTAACGATTTAGAAACCAGCGAACCTCAACACTTTACCCCATTTTGCACAAATACAAAGAACACTTTTTGATTACAGACTACAAAAATAATCGAATATTATTTATTTGAGAAAACTATTGAATCTTTTCTTTTTACATATCTACAGATAGAGAATTTTTTTCCCGGCACAAAAAAATAAGATTCGAACAGGTCATGCAAGTTTTCTCTTAAAAAAATATTTGTGAATATTTTTTTAAGAGAACCGCAGGTTTGAACTTGTCTTGACCGTAAATGAGAATCTTTACCTTGTGCAGGGAAAAGAATTCTAATATAAAAACCATAGTAGGTAAGTGGTGGGTTGATTTGTTCTTTTTGGTTTAAAATAAAAGCTTTTAGGAAGCTCCTCCGGTTTGTGTTTTTCCTTTCTTTTGCATAAATTGTTCCACCTCTGAGGCTTTATAATATACCCTTCCGTTATTATATGTATAAAAAGGGAGTAGTTTCTTCTGACGGTACCTGGCGATAGTTCTTTTGGTAACTCCAAGAAGTTTGCACAAATCGTGATTGTCAAGGAGAGCATCTCCCTCGAAACAATCTTTGAGCTTATTCATCTGGCCAAGCGTTTTGTCTATCTTGTCAAAACGGCCTAAGATGATTCGCATCCAGTCCTCGAAACTTTTATTTTTATTATCATCCATATGGCCTATGAAAATTATTATGATGCAAAGGTCAGCAGGAAAAAGAAAACGGTTTCATTAGTTGTACCCTACTTGGGTATGATTTTTATGAAGAAATTTATTATATGCTTGATATTCAAACCAAATGGGCGTAATAATATATTGGAAGTGAAAATTGTAAGGGAAAGACGCTGGATTTAAATCTTGTAATTAGGTTAGGAAATACTCAACAATTCATAAAAAAAGGAAAAACAGGTCATGTATAACTAAGGTATTTCCATAAATCCGGAATAATCAAAATAAAAAAGAAAGCGTGGAACTTATTCCTTCCGACACAGTGGCACTGGTTACCAGAAAAACGAAAGTCATAAGTCCACGCTATACTTGCGCATAGCATGAACATTACACTTTTCATCCCGTTTTTCTTGAAAATTACCAGTTTTCTGTGCCGAGACGTTCAGTGAACGTTATGTTATATACTCATAAAGTATTCGAAAAATACTTCTGATCGTTATTATTTTTACATCTGTAAAGATAATAGATTAAAACGAAATTATTTATTATCGTCTTCATCCATTCTTCGGCTTAATGCATTGATCATACGATTCAAATATTCGGTCCTGTCAACCTTTCTTTTACGGATATCACCATATATCTGGAAAATGTTACTCATATCCACATCAAACAGATTTCCTAACTTTTTAGCCAGTACTTTGATATCTATATTGCCCAAACAGACACTTCCTAAAGAATCAATCCCATAGATTATTTCTCCTAAAGCTGTTTTCTTCTCCGTCCATTTTAACATGGAACGATCTTGAAGTGGGTCGATCTCAACATCCTCCTGCAATAACTTTGCAAGTTTAACATTAATATAGGCTGATAGTTTTTCGTTTGTAAGGATTTTAGTCATTTTAAAATCATAACATGTGGAAAAACAGCAATCCCGTTCAAAATAAGAACTGTCAAATGGCAATTGGATACACGGTCTTCTCCGCAGGAAATAAATATGGTCTAAATGTGTATTGCCCGAACGAAGGTATTGATAAAAATCAGGATTCATATCGAAGTAGAATTTAATTTGATTTTGAATCTGTTCCAAATACTCTTTTTTTCCTTCAATACTACCTGCCGGCATTCTTATCTCAATGTTATAAATCTCATTATAGTACATTAACTGGCTAAATAATTGTGGTTTAATTTCTTTAAAGAAAAGGATCTCTTCATCATTATTCTTAAAAGAATAATTGCTTACAAAAGACTTTAACTCCTCAAAAGAGCCTTCTAATCGAGGAACAATCAACTTTGACTTATGTAGCATGCTACATTCCATCTTTTCTACTTCCTGAATATTCTGAAAGATTTTATCTTTCAGGGATGAAATATAATTCTCCATGAATTCATTTTTATTAAATTAATACTAAATGACAAAAACATGGCAAATGCACAGCAACCATCACTGCCTGTTAAATACTCTTTCCCGGATTGCAAAGACAATTGGATGTTCGGAGGCTTATTTGATTTTAATAGCTAAACGAACAAACACACAAACGAGGTTGCAACAAAAGAGTATCTGAAAATACCGGGTTATTTATTTCGCAAAGAATTTGCAGGCGTTTGACAACATCAGATATATGCATAGCGTCCTATGTAAACTCTGATGCCATCATTACTATTGTCAGCTTTTGTTTTTATTATAATTGTAAATGACATACTGTTGATTTTTTATTTTTAAGTGTAAATAATAATTGAAAAGTAGTTCTCTTAGCAATGTAAATCAGCAATTGAAACTGCTAACTAGTTAAAACGCTAACAATCATTAGCATAATTATAGTCCAATCCGTTTTTCAATTGCCCGTTCTCCTGATCGATCCTGAAGCCTATTGCAATTGGTTTACGGAAATTGAATGGAGTACTCTCAACTAGTAGAATCTCTAGTCGGAATCAGTACGCTATCAACAGGTGTAATATTTTCGGCATTTATCATTAACACATGATCTGTGATAGTTCCACCACCGTCTCCTTTCAGATTAAAATATGCATGATTTGATAAGTTGACAACCGTTGGCTTGTCAGTAGAGGCTTTATAGCTGATCTTAAATTCATTATCGGGGGTTACCGTATAATTGACATGGATAGAGAGCGTTCTGGGGAAACCCTCTTCCCCATCAAGGGATATATAAGAAAAGTCAATGGAATTATCTGTAACCTTATCTACATTCCATACCCGTTGGTACAGGCCTTTCAGTCCATCATGTAAGGTTTGACCGTTGTTATTAACCGGAAGCTGATACTCTATGCTGTCCAATTTAAACCTTCCCTTTGCAATACGGTTAGCGTAACGTCCCACTATGGTTCCCCTGAAGCGATTTTGGTAGAAGTCTAATTATACCGCATCAATCCTAAGCGTGTGCCAACCCATATAACGCCAGAGCGGTCACTTTTTATACACCATGCGGCGTTTGGTTCAAGAACCAGCCCCGCAACCTTTACTTTACGCAGTATGTTTTTGTTGGTATCGGACATAAATACTCTCTGATTCATTGTAGCCGACCATAACATACCTTTGTCGTCGATCAATATGCTATTAACCCCTGACGTTACTTCCATCCCATCAGCGGTTTTGTTGTTCAACTTGGTAAATTTATCCTCAACCATATACATAATGTAAAGGCCTGCATCAGTTCCTATATACATTATATCAGACTTCCCTTCGAATAGGCTCCGGATATAGTTGTTTCCCAAAGAGAGATTTTCGTCGGGATCGTTGGAATAGACCTTGAAACTGATCCTGTCGTATATGTTTAACCCGTCTTTAGTACCCAACTACATAAATCTTCTCGAATCCTATAATATGCAATGTATGGTATTCTCCGATAATCCGTCGTCAACATCTATTTTACGAAAACGGAATTTCGGTAAATTTTGTGCATAAATGTCGCTTACAGGCCGAGTATTAACAGCAATAAGACAATAATAATTTTCTGCAAATATACCATAGGGTTTATATTCAATAGACTTATGTATATCTTTATCAATGCTTTTATTGTTTCACTTTTAAGTGGAGCAATAATGATAGTAATCAGTGAAGGGCTTTAGCCAAAACAGATTCAACTAAAATCGCATTCTATATCATATCAGTTACCCACGACTTTTAAGTCGTGGTAATTAAAATGCCTGAAATAAGGCTCTTAGAATTTTATTGTATATAAACTCTATTATAGATAAAATTTACAAGAAATCTTTACTGTCTGCTATTGAGTGGAAGAAAGCACATATCTGTATTTATTCCAAATATTTAATCAAATTCTTCGGCAGATAAAATGTATCATTCTTATCTATATAGACTACTACGGAAGGCAGTGCAATAGGCTGATTATTTAAGTACACTACCGATTTGAAGGCGGGAACAGATAGAGTCACATTCCCTTTCTTTACTTTCAATACGGGAAAATCGGCAGACTTATCTATTGTATAGTCCATACCTTTAAATACATCCGTGTGCTTTGCAAATATTTCCTGTCTCATTTCGGGTAAAGAGGTTTTCAATCCCAGTGCAGCGCACAGATACTGATTGATCTCCACATTTGTATTCATACCCACAGGTATGTCTCCATTGGGATGATAAGCTGCAAGAAATACTTCTTCTCCGGTGTGTCCTCCGGTGGTAAAGCCAAAGTAAGTATGTGAATCCATAATGTTAATAATGCTGGAACCCATATTTACGCTGTTGCTGACTTTTATATAATCTGCTTCTTTATAGTTCTTTGAACTCAACAACAGATTTAATTCTTCCTCGTTCAGATCAATATCTGTGTATTCTTTGAATATCGCTTTAAAATCTTCCGGTTTAGATTTCAGCAAGATTCTTTCCAGCCCTTCGCCTGTCTTCTTGAATTTCGATACATTCTTAAACAAGTCGTCAAGGGTTGCTTTATTATAGCTTTTCAAGTCTCTGCGACCGATAGTGAATCCACTGTTTCCATGATCGGGAAGTACTATAACTGTTGTTTCACCGTTTTTCTTTGCAAAGTCCATTACTGTAGCTACTGCTTTGTCAAAGGCGAGGTATTCTGTAATACATCCCACAGCATCATTACCATGTGCCGACCAGTCTACTTTGCTGCCCTCCACCATCAGGAAGAATCCGTTTTCGTTCTGAGACAGCCTGTCTAATGCTTTTTGGGTCATCTCCTGTAACGATGGGATTACTTCAGGGTCCCTGTCCAGATCGTACGGTAATTCCCTTTCATTGAATAATGCCCATACTTTTTCTTTTCCATTAAAAGACCTGAAAGTTTTGATGTCATCCTGAATCAGCGTGGTGCCAGTATTTTTGAAATGCTGTTTGATATCGTCTGTCAGTATGGAATTTCCCCCTCCAAACATTACATCCAGATTCTGGTATGCCATTTGAGACGCTATATATTCGTATTTGCCACGTGCGTAATAATGTGCCGAACAATCAGCAGGAGTAGCATGAGGAAACTCCACTGTTACTACCAGGCCTGTCGCTTTATTTTGTTGATATTTAGCAGCTTCTAATACAGTAGGCAAAGGCTGGTAGGCCATAGCCGGGTCTATGGGTATCAGATCGTTTTCAGGATCAGCAACCGGATAAATAGCTACATTACCGGTCTGCTGTGGCATTCCCGTCATATAACATGAGGTAGTAGGGGCAGAATCACCAATAGGTGCATTGGATGAAAATGTTTTCACCGTACCGCACAGATAAGGGTCAACAGCCAGATTATCTCCACCCAGTTTATTATAAATCTGATACCAGCGTGCAGCCGAAACAACTCCGATAGATGTTCCGTCGGGTATCATAACTATGACATTCTTTGTCGGTTTTACAGGTCTTCGATACTGCTGCTGGGCAAAGACAGTTATCGAAAATACAAAGAAGAGCAATAAGCTCACACTTACTTTTTTCATTATACTTACTTTTTTCATTTTTACTACTTTATTATTGAAGTACGGATACAACAGATATCTATGCCGGCTTTTGCATTACCGACACAGAGAATTCTAATACTAAGACACTTCGAGGCTGTATTGTTAAAGACCCGTTACTTAAGTTTACAATATTTTCACTTATAACATCCTTTGCCTGACTCTTCGGCAACACTTCTTTATATGGTGAAAGGTCTATCGTTTTTTCACTATCCGATCCGGACAGGAATACAACAACAGACTTATCATTGTATTTACGCTCATAAACATAAACACTATTATTTGTCACAAAATGCTTTAGAGTTCCTTTTGATATAGCCTCATTCCCTTTTCTCCATTGCAACAATTTGCGGAGGTAATTGAAAGCCTCATTCTGCTGTGAAGTTCTGTTAGCTGGAACGAACAGGTCTGTCTTATCATCCTGCCATCCTCCGGGAAAATCGCGACGCAGATAGCCGTCTCCTTCTCCCTTATCGGCAGCCATTAATATTTCAGTTCCGTAATATATTTGCGGGATTCCACGGGTAGTCAACAGGAATGCAAGAGCCTGTTTGTAACGGTTCAGGTTCGAAGTTTGTTCTTCGGTACTGTAAAAACGTGATGTATCATGGTTATCAAGGAAGATAAGCAATTCCATAGGATCGGCATAAACTATATCCTGAGCCAGATATTCATGTATGCGCGACAGGCCTTGTCCCCAGTCTGTGGTTTCCTGATCAAATGCGCTATTCATTATATCCTTAAGAGGGAAATCCATCACCGAACGCAGATAGGAATTTTTCGGATAAGCCAGCTTACTGTCTTTCTGCCAGAAAGCGATGCCTACATGCATAGTGATCGTATTGATCCATGTCTCACCCACAATATTAAAATCGGGATATTCCTCTGTAACTTCCCTGCACCAGCGCGACATCATATCATAATCGGAATACGGATGAGTATCCTGACGAATGCCGTCGATACCGGCATATTCTATCCACCAGATACTATTCTGGATAAGGTATTTGGCTACATGCGGATTTCGTTGGTTCAAATCGGGCATAGACTCTATAAACCAACCTTCTGCTGATCTCTTCACATCGTATGCGGAAGCATAAGGATCAAATTGAGATATAGTTTGATAAGAACTCTGCACATATCCGTCAGGGTAATTGAACCAGTCTTTAGACGGTCTGTCCTTAAAGAAAAAGTGTTCACTGCCACAGTGGTTGAAAATCATATCCATCACCACTTTTATCCCTTTAGCGTGAACCTTATCCACTAAGTCTACAAACTCCTGATTGGAACCGAAACGACGGTCTACTTTATAATAGTCCGTTGTTGCATATCCGTGATATGATTTCTCCGGCATATCATTCTCCATCACCGGATTGAACCAGATAGCGGTTACACCGAGATCGTGTATATAATCCACACGGTCGCTTATTCCTTTAAAATCTCCGCCATGACGGGCATACTGTCCGTTACGGTCTATTTTGGCCTCGTGCATCCCTGCAATTACATCATTCGATGTATCTCCGTTTGCAAAACGGTCGGGCATAATCAGATAAAATACATCCGAAGCATTGAAGCCTATCCTGTCGGATGAGCCGGCCTTACGGCCTTTAATTTCATAAGGAACTACCTTTTTGTCCTTTCCCTGTTGCAATACGATATCGAACTTTTCGGGTTGAGATGCCGATAGGTCGAAATATAGGATAAGGTAATTAGGACTCTCTAACTTTACAGTTTCTTTCAGCCTTACCGATTTTGAGGTAATACTTACGTCCGATTTAGCCACACCTTCTCCGTGTATCAATACCTGCAATTCAGAATTTTTCATCCCTGACCACCAGAAAGCGGGATCTACTGTTTTTATATCTTCGGCTTTGATCTGGATAGCTATAACCAGAAACATGATAACAACCGGCAATTTATATTTATTCATTTTCATTTTTTTTATTTTTTTCATTTTTTTTATACGAAAACAGCAACAAAGAATCCGGAACCTTATTTCCCCAAGAGGAATATTAAAGGTTTATCAATTCGTTTACTCCAAGCTGTTTTGGAATGATCCTCGCCTTCGAAATATAACGTAATCCAATTTTTTGAATCAAAATGAGCTAATTGCATTAGTTTATCCACCTCCCTTTGATAGGGAGGATAGAATGCATCAAGTCCCTGATCTCCCGTATCAAAATAGATTTTATGATTAATCGGATTCGGTATATTATTGCTCATGTATGATAAAAAAGCGGCAGGTATTTCTTTATTGTTTTTGAATATTCCAATCCAATGTGTTGATAAGCATGCAGCTCCTCCAAATACAGTCGGATATTCACAAATTGCGTACATTGAAATTAATCCGCCCATACTTGAACCCATTATAAATGTGTGTTTGGAATCGGTATACACTTCAAAATTTGAATCAATAAAAGGCTTTAATTCTGTCACAACAAACTTGAGATAATTATCCGCCAGATAGCCTTTGGGTATAAGAGAATCAAGCAATTGTTTTGTACTGTCCGGTAAAAAGGCTAATGCTTTTTCAGGAAGGTACTCCGAAGCTCTTTTCATACCATTATTGTGGATACCTATAACAATGGTATTTTTCAACTTCTCTTTTTTCAATAAATCCGACACATTTTCATCAATCTTCCACTCTTGATTGACCCATATTTTGGAGGAATCAAACAGTGATCCGCCGTCATTCATATAAATGACACTGTATTTTTCTTCCGATGGATAGCTGTCAGGTAGCCAGACATCAACCGGTCGCTTATCAACAAATTGTGATGGCATATTGATTCTTACAATTTTACCTGCTGATATATCGGGTAAATCCAATCTATTAGGAAACGATAACAACGATTGTCCATTTTGAGCAAAAATCGAAGAACAGAAAAACAGGATGAATAGTATATATATATTTCGAGATATCATATGATTAAGTAGTCAATAAAAATTAATAATATATTTTTTCAGAGCGGGAATGCTCTGGAATATTTTTAAATAATAATAAAAATATGGAGTTCTATAAGGGTATTCATATCTTTTAAATAAATCTAAGATAATATTTTAAGGTAAACCAGAATAGACCAAAGAGATTTAGACTTCGGTCTATTCTTCTTTTCTCAATATTAAAGTTAATCAATAGGCTTCACAGCTTTTAATCTTTTCATCTTGTTGTATACTTTATTTATAATCAGAGTTTTGCACCAAGTTTGGATTTGCGCTCAAATCGGATTCGGGTATCGGGAAAAGGAGATATTTATCATCCACATCTTTTCCCCTGAGTACATTTCCTTTCCATGACCAATTATAGTTCTTCGTAAACTTACCGAAGCGAATCAGATCTGTGCGGCGGACAAGTTCCGTACTCAACTCCCGCGCACGTTCATCCAACAGAAAATCAAGTGTAAGCTGATTATCATTGATAGAGCCGGAAACACCTGTTCCGTATTTTCCTGATTGATAGGCCCGGTTGCGCACTTCATTCACATAGCCTAATGCTTCCGTCCGGGTTCCTCCTCCGTTACGCAAGATAGCTTCGGCTGCCATCAGATAGGCATCAGCCGACCTGAACAGAGGGATATCGATCTCCGCGTATGCGGCAATGCCGGCAGCCTGCTCATCCTTGCGTACATTACGCCATTTAATAAAGGCATAACCATCGGTAAATACTGTGGAAAATTGTCCTGATGTTGTCGCAACCTCCTTTTGATGTCCCACTGTAAAGAACTGGGCTCTCTTATCTTTTTTCTTTGTGCCCCATACATCGTTGACATCAAAAGTCTGGTCCGAATCCTCAAATTTGTTTACAAATTCGGGGCGTACACGTACATTAGACCAGCCACCAGCACCAATTCCCGTTGTGAAATAACCATCCATGCTACCGCTGTAAAAAGCCCTAACAAAGAAATTAGCTCCAGTTTGTGTTTGCGTATTGGTTCCATCCTGTACCAAAGGCCATATTATTTCCGGAGAAGTATCATTGTCTGCCATAAAGTTATACCTGTATTCGGCAGCAAGAGGAAAGCCGGCGTCGATTACCATTTTAGCATATCTGTATGCATCCGCGTTCCTGTCGGCATTCACATAGACTTGAGCATTCAGGTATAAGCGTGAAAGGAGAAGCCATGCTGCAGCCTTATCTACACGTCCGTATTCATTCTGATGCGGATCTTTCAGTTTCAGGGAAAGGTCTGACAGCTCCGTCTCTACATAATCGAAAATCTCTCTACGGGATTTCTGCTCCGGCAGGTTTCCTACCCTGTTTTCATCCGTAACAAATGGTATGTCTCCAAACAGGTCACAAAGCACAGTGTAATAATAAGCACGGATAAAACGGGCCTCGTCGCGATAAAGAGGCAGATTGTTCTTTATCTCCGGGTCATTGGCTACTCCTCTCGATTGCAGCATATTATCGGTAGTCTGCCGTAGAAATTCGTTACAGTAGCCAATATTAGTATAGAGACGACTGTAGCACCCCCGAATAACAGCTGTATTAGGCGTCCATCCTGTAACAACACAGTCGCGCAATCCATTTGTAGCTGAAGGCATAAGGATCACATCCGTTGTCAACTCCTGCAAATAAAACAGGGCACGCAAATATCCCCCGTAACCCTCATCGAACGATGATCCCAGATCGTTGTCACCGCTAGGACCTAACTGTCCGGGGAGGATAAGGGAGGCGTAACATTTAGCCAACACTCCTTTATAATTTGCGGGATCGGCATAAAGCTTATCGGCCACAAGCTGGTTATCGTCAATCGGCAACGTATCCAAATCACCCAGACAGGATGAAAATAGAAATACCGATAATAGTATAGCTGATATGTATTTTAAAGCATTCATATTTTAAATCTCCTTTTGATTAAAAGTTTAAGTTTAAACTAAGTGTATATACTCTTGGACGCGGGTATGTATTACGGTCGATACCGGAATATATCTCAGGATCGAGTCCCGAATAACCGGTGATAATGAATACATTCTGAACCGCTCCTGACAAACGTAACGACATATCCGATTTACCCAATTTAGGGAAAGTATATCCCGCTGTAATATTATCCATTTTGAAGAAAGAGCCGTTCTCGAGAAAATAATCGGAATATAGCCGCTGGACTTCAAATCCTTTATCTCTTGTTACCCTAAGAATATTCTTGTAAGCACTTAAATCATACACCCTGCCTTTATAATCATCGGCCACAAGATGGTTATAGATATAATTACCAAACGAAGCATGGGCGTTAAAGCCTAAATCCCAGTTTTTATAGGTCACTTTGGATGAAAGGCCCATATATACTCTCGGATTCGGGGATTTGGCCTTGCGACGATATGTATCATCTGACGAAATACTTCCGTCGGCCTGTATATATTTTCCATCCAATGCGTTGCCGTCCTCGTCATATGCCTGTTGTGCCAGATAGAAAGTATATGGCGCATACCCTACAGCATGTATCTGGACTTCCTTTCCTGATGAAACAGCCCCTACTTTCACGACATATGTGTCGGAGTCTATCATATTCAACTTTGTGATTTCAGATTTATTATAAGTCAGATTCACGTTAAAGTCCCAATTCAGATCTTTCGTAGACACAGGTACGGTATTCAGAGCGAACTCAAATCCGGCATTCTTCATCGAGCCTATATTGGTGTATATTTCAGTGGACAGATTGGAACCTGCCGCAACCAATATTCTGTTCAGCAGATCTTTTGTTTTACGGTAATATACATCGATACTGCCATTGATACGCCCTTTAAAGAACCCGAAGTCGATTCCGGCATTATATGTCTCGGTACTTTCCCATTTTATGTCCGGGTCGTATCCGTCAGCCCTGTAAGTTGTATACCACCGGTCTCCAAACATATAACGGACATTGTCGTAACTTGCTGTATATGTAGACATATAGGGATAGTCGGATCCAATGTCCTGCTGGCCTGTTTGTCCGTAACTCAAACGGAGTTTGAGGTCAGACAGAGCCCTGACGTCTTTCATAAAATCCTCCTGATCGATACGCCATGCAAAAGCTGCCGAAGGGAAGTATCCCCAACGGTTGTCTTTAGAAAAACGGCTCGAAGCATCAGCCCGCAACGTTGCGGTAAACAGATATTTGGATGCAATGCTATAATTGAGCCGTCCGTAAAATGACAGAAGATAATATTCAGATTCGGAATGAGTCGGGGGAAATAACTCCTCTCCTTTATGATTCAGGTTCTCTTCATTAAATTTTGTCCAGAAATGTTGCCATCCGTAACCTCCCATCACATCTATATGGTGAATTCCGAGTTCCTTATTATAATTCCCATAAAAGTCGATTAGATAATTTCGCTTCTTCTGAATATAAGTACGATCCTGTCCCTGCCCGTCTAACTTTATAGTTACATATGTTTTCGGGGCATTATCCGGTATCAGTTCGCGACCGTCACTCTTCAGTACATCATAACCAAGATTGAGGTTGAAACGGAGATCTTCCAATCCATGCACTTTATAGTCGATGGCTGCATTACCTATACTTCTCTTTATTTTAGCCACACTGTTTCGAAGATCAAGGATAGAAACAGGATTGAGCCCCACTGGTCCCAGCGGTTTCCCTCCTGACGACAACCATATAAAATAGCCCAGTCCGTAATCACTGTTGTTTACATGTACAGGACGTGTAGGATCAAAAAATACTGCTCCAGGTACAACAGAGCTGTCAATATCCCTGTTTTTCTCATAACTGCCCTTCACATTCAGGTTAACAGTCAGATGTTTGTTGAAAAAAGACGGGCTTAATCCAAATCCTCCGGTAAAACGTTCATAATTATTCGTTTTGATTATCCCCTGTTGATTTGTATATCCCAATGAGATACGATACGGCGTATCCTTCAGGCTTCCTGTTGCGCTCAGGTTGTGCTCGTGACCGAAAGATGTCCGGTAGATCTCATCCTGCCAATCGGTATTGTCCGTACCTAAACCTGCAACAACAGAAGGAGAAGAGGCATTGTGTTCCGCTACGAATGCACGAAATTCATCTGCGTTGAGCACATCTATCTTTTTTGTGGCAGTGCCCACTGTAAAATGATTATTGTAGTTCAATTTTACGGATGAGCCGGCAGCGCCTTTTTTTGTTGTGATAATAATAACCCCGTTACTGGCACGGGAACCATATATAGCTGTAGATGAAGCATCTTTTAATACTGTAAAAGATGCGATATCATTCGGGTTTATAACACTCATGATATTGGATGAACCTTGGATAGACGAATTATCGATAGGTACTCCATCGATGACAATCAACGGATCGTTACTTGCCGACAAAGAAGAACCGCTACGGATACGGATAGTTCCTCCATCGCCGGGGGCTCCGCTCCCCGGAATAATATATACACCCGGTATTTTACCTATCAATGCGTCTTGAGCACTAATCTGGCTACCTTTATTCAATTGGTCGGGCTTAATAGCCAAGACAGCTCCCGTAGCATCGTTTTTCTTTACCCCACCATATCCAATAACGATAACTTCATCCAATAGTCCCATATCTTCCTCCAGCGTAACAGACAGAGGTGCTGCATCTTTAATTAAAATCTCACTGGGCTTAAATCCGATAAATGAAATTGTCAGTATGGCATTATCCGGTACTTTGAGGCTGAAATTTCCGTCAGCATCGGTTACTGTACCGACAGTAGTCCCTTTTACTACAACACTGGCTCCGGCAACAGGTGTTCCCTGATTATCTTTTATAACTCCTGTCACTATTTTGTCTTTTTGCTGAACAACTTCCTCTATGGATTCGTTTTTAACCTTGATAAGAATTTGTTGTCCAACGACCTGATATGTATATTCTGTATTCTGGAATATTTGTTCCAGAGTATTCTCTACTGTTGTATTTTTCACATTTACAGAAACTTTCTTATTCCTGTCCACCTGATTATCATTGAAGAAAAAAGTAAAATCGCTGTTATTTTCTAAATCTTTCAAAATATCCCATATGCTGCTGGTTTTCTTCATCGAAATCTTACCGGATTGCCCGTAAGTCGAAGCAGCAATATTACATACCGCAAGAATTAATAGCAAAGTCGTGATTTTCATAATTAGAAGTATTTTTCTTAATAGAGGGACATTATAATCCCTTTCTCTGATTTTTTTCATACTTTTATGTGTTTTTAGTATAGTTAGCAGTTGTGGCTTGGACTCCTGATACTGCTGATTAATTAAAGACTTGATTTCAATATCGGGGTTGGAGACATTGTTCTCCAACTCTTTTTTTAAGTGTCGTCGGTATACATAAGCTGATGGTATTAGTTTGGTTTTTATTGACTTATTTATTTACTACTTGATATATATCTGATAACCTGTATTTCCTGTTTTCCTGTAACGTACCGGTGTAGACTTTTTCATCATATCAAAAATTCGTTCTATGGATTCATCCCTTACTTTAAAGGTAAAACGATAATGATTAGCTACATTTTCGGGACATGATATTTTACAACCGAACCATTGTTCCAACCGTGGCAGGATCATTGCCAATGTCTCATTCTCAAAATTCAGGATATCCTGCTCATGCCAGGAGGTATATTTTGCAGCATCTACTTTTTCTACTGTCACCGATTTGTTCGCACGGTTGTATGTCATCTTCTCGTTAGGTGATAAATAAACCGGTTCTGGGTTGGCTTTCTCCGGATATGATATTTTAACTTTACCGTTCAATAGAATTGTTTCAATTTTGTTATTCCCATCATAATTGAATATCTCAAATGCAGTACCCAAGGCTACAACATCCATTTGAGGCGTATGTACGATAAAAGGCTTCTCTCTATTTTTCTTCACATCGAAAAATCCCTGCCCATACAATGTTACTTCTCTCGATTTTCCGCTGAATTGCTTGGGATAGGTCAGTTTACTCCCCGGTCCCATTTTTACCTGCGTGCTATCGGGTAATATTACGAGACTGATATCCTGGTGCCCGGAATGAACAATATAAACCTCCTCCCGAACTATCCTATCAGGTTTGAGATATGTGAAGAGTCCCAATCCGATAATTATCAGAACAGATGCGGCAACACTATATATTTTATAGAAACTGAATTTATGCCGGCCTCTTTCCGGCTGATATGCTTTTTCGATTGTATTAGCTTTGATTGTTTCCCATAGCGTCTGTTCATCAATGCCGTCGGTATCGGCACTCTCCGGCGCATCATCCCATTGCTTACTCATCTGAGTGGTAACCGAAGGCGAGTGCAACAAATCGGCCTGCTCCTTCTCTGTCAGGTCATCCTTAAATATTTTTTCCACAATTACTTTGGGATCCATATCTTCTGGTATTAGTTTCTATATATAAATACAATCGAAAAGAGAACATCCCCCATTCAACGATGAAAAAAATATGGATTATCAATTTATACGACTGTATATAAGTATATTATAAATAACAAATTCTGACGGATAAATTTTATGGCTTCACTTATCTGGCGCTCAACTGTCTTCTCAGACAGATTCAGTTGTTCTGCGATTTTCCTATATGATTTGAATTCTTTGCGGCTAAGATTAAAGATAAGACGGCGTTGCGGAGGCAGTTCATTTATCAACAAATCAATATAGCGACTTAGGTCTTTTGCATCTATTTCACCTTCTATATCGTAAGATTCTTCCATGGCCCTTAAAATGGTCATTTTATAAAAATCTTCATTGACTTTTTTACGATGTTTATTAAATATAAGGTTACGGGTTATAATAAATAATAATCCTTTAAAATTATCATTTTCTTTTATGAATTCCCGCGATTCCCAAACCTTGATGAATACTTCCTGAACAATTTCTTCGGCATAGTCTTTATCGCGCAGGTATAATTTACTAAAATCATATACCTGCCTCCAATATTGTCCGTATATTGCTGTAAAAGCTTCGGAACTTCCAAGACTTAGCTGCCTTATCAAGGATTCATCGTTTAGCATTTTTATTTTTTAAAAGTCCAAAACAATTCACCAAAATATACTTTTTTTCTGACTCAGAGCACAGTTTACCAAAGATAATTGAAGAAAAAGCACGGATTGCCTCTTATACCGCAAAACAAGTTTGTTTTATATGCAATCGTTTGCAAATATCCACTCCATCAAATTTGAGTTTACATACATCAGTAGAAACTACCCCCACAAAATAAGAATAAGATTGATAATACTAACAACTAATCCTGTTCTTTCAAAACCACTTCAAGAATATCTATCTAAGTAATGAGTTTATGATCTTTCTTTGCTCCTGAAAAAATTTATGTATATGCATTTCCCCTCCATGTGTTATCAGTATCGAATATCTCTTTAGTGAATTGATCCACTCATTGTGATTCTGACATATACTCTATAGCTCTGATATACTTTAGATAGGAAGTTCGAAGACTCTATTGTTTAGAAAGATTATATCTTGTATGACCTCATTGTGAATGATTGGTTATCTGCAGATTGATTTGTACGAAATATTCAAAGAACTAACTCTCGGTCGCAATATTAGCAAAACTAAAAAAGAGATTAAAATTTGAATGAGTAAAAATTAAATCGTATATTATTCTCTACACCCCGATCGGATTCACTTTCATGGTTTCCAGATTCAGGTATAATCCCTGATATTCGATCATCCCCAGCCGGAACATTTTCCACAGGATGTTACATCCGAGTTGAGCAAGCATCGAGTTGATGAATAAATCCTGCTTTTGCAAAGCCTCGGCGAGGGAACAGCTCGGCCCCGAATCCTCCACTTTGACGGCAGAATATTTCACATACTCGGTTATTACCTTTAACGATCCAACCGTTTGGTATTGCTTCGATTTGGGTTGCGGGATCTTTTTCTGTACCGTTCCCATGATTACCTGCCCTGTAGCCTGCGCGTTCCCGAAATCCATCCAGTAGAGCGGCGTCCTGTAATCCGTGTAATTCCCTATTTCCCGGACTGTCTTTAAGAAGTTCCACATATCCAGGCGGGATTTCACGTTATCGGTACAGGTGATGGTGATATTCGCCATATTCCCTTCCTTCGCGTCTTTGGCGACTGCCGGAAACAATCCGGGTATGGCCCGCCAGTCATTCCCGAAGAAGTTATTAATCCGGGAGATAAGGCATACCGCCTTGTTCAGTCCGAAATCGGAATAACCGAACAGCTGCCTTCCGGTATTGGCCTCTGTTACTTCATCCGGATCATAGAGCGTCACAAACAGCCCCGGATGGTTCAGCGCCCTTAATGTCACATCCAGCCTTGCCAGGCAGGTCAACACCTGCGATCCCGTACCCCCTCCTCCGATCAGGTTTACCGTCACCGGGTGCTGAGGATTTATCAGGTAATTATCCGTATAGTGTACCCTTTTCATTCCAGTATGTCTTTTAGTTTTTTATTTAGCGGTTTTAACTCATCCGTATCGAATTCCTTGTCTTCTGCCGCTTTGGTTACAAGTACGAGGTTGCTTTTAGTCGGGTTCCCTGCACCGCCGAGGTGGGAGAATTCCGTCAGCCAGAATTTCTTCTCCCAATATTCCAGTAATTCATGGAAAGCCGGGTTAACCGGCTTTTGCAGCTTTGCCGTTCCGAGGCACACACTGTTCTCCGAGGTATTGAAGAACGGGGCCCGGAACAGTTCCGTCCCTTCCGATGGTCTTATATCCTTGTAAGCATATACGGACAGGCCGCTTTCTCTGGCGATATAGACAATACCCGGCACATGGTACTCCGCGCTTTCAATACCCAGGTTCCGTACAAAATACATCATCCGTTTACACGGAGGATTCCACCAGATATATTTTTCATGCCCTTTCCGCGTATCGGCAAACAGGAAGTTTTCCGGCAATACTCCCGAGGGTATCCAGCTGTATGCCTCTGAAAAGTTCGCGGCTATATCATTCATAAAACTGTAGGTCACGGGTATTGCTTCGCCCATGGTCCCGTTTTTATCTATCTGCCTTAATTCCAGGAAATACTCGTCGTTTTTGGTATTCTCCCCCTGGTATGCGATCAGCGCAGCTTTCGGCCTGTAAAGGGATTTCAATTGTTCAGTCAGTTTATTCATAGGTTATTTTATTAAGCGATTAATGTACACAGTCTATCAAACCATTTGAAAAAGTTGTCGGGGTATCGATCCATCGAGAATAATTCAGTTGTATCGGGAGAGATCGCAAGTTGTGTCGCGGGAGATATGTCGTAAGACTCCCTCAGTTCGCTGTTCGCCCAGTCCATCATCCATTCGGTCACAAAATCATCGAGGTCGTAAACAACCCTTATCATACGCTCCATATCTACCGGATGATAGTCCCTGTCTTCATCATCCAGGGGGTCATACCCGTATGACATGATGGACGGCTTATCCTTCCCGATAAACTGCAGGCCCTCCCTGAATATCCCGGCCAGTTCCCCTTCGAATTCGTTATTGGGAACATACCTGTCCAGTGCTGCCGGCAGATTCTTATAGCAGGATTTTGAACCGATCCGCTCCATCAGTCTGTATATCTTTCCCGACTTATAGGAAGCCAGCAGCCCCGCGTTTCTTTTTCTGTCCCCGGGATCGCATTCCTGCAGGCCGTCTTCCGCCCATTCCTGTATCCATTCCACATCGAAGGCTTCATTGGTTGTCACCATGCCGTTGCTGTGCATGAACCGGTGGATAAACGAGCGGGCTATTTTCCTCAGCTTCGGATTCAGGGTCTCCGTAAACTTCACAGGCAGCCAGTAAAAGGTATAATCGCCCCAGGTATGGTATTTCCACAATACGAATTGCAGCTTATCTTCAAAGGGTTCTATATTGAGGTTAATTTCCCCTATAATACTGTCCAGCTCGTCATAGATATTCGAGATCCCTTCACCGATACTGTTCCCCGGATTATGTACCAGCGGGACTCCCATAAGCGAGGCATACCTCATTGCCGATTCCAGCAGGTAGGTGTAATTTCCTTTGGTGACATAATTAATATCCTCCCCCTGCCAGTTCCGGGTAACGGTTGCGGGCGCGATCGGGGTGAATGCCGTTTTCAGAAAAGCATTACAGCGCCGCTGGGCGCCGTAATCCGTTTTTTCCTGTTCACTCCGCTGTGAACGTCGCGTTCTGTCTGGCCTATGATATACCTGGCCAGGGAATGTAGCTGCGAGGGTTCCAACTGTTTGCATGGTTTCTTTGTTTTAGCTGTTTCCATTCGGTTAACCTTTTGTCCCGATTGTGGTTTTGAACTCATAAACCGCTTTGTCTTCCCTTATTTCCGGCCCGTGTACCGACGCGGTGGTCAGCTCCGGGTATATATTGGAATAATAGCTCATTACTGCTTCCGGGGAGTCGGAAGGGTTCGGATCACTCAGTTCAACCTGTTCCGTACCTTTCTTAAAGGCGAAGGAACGTTCCATTCCATTAACTACAAGTGGCATAGCTTATCTGTTTTGATGGTTATACATGTTATTATTTTCAGGATATCCGGGAAAATCGGGATACTGGTCGTATTCGCCTTCCCTGTGCGCCGAGTAGTCTGCGCTGACGACGAAGGCGGGTTCGGTTTCCCCGAGTTCTTCCGGTATGACCCGCCCGTTGTACGGATTATTATTGTATGCAGGCTGCCCATAGTATAGGGGTTGTCCGTTATTTCCGGGAGAATAATTCCCATTCATATGGCCGTTTGCCTGCTGTCCCACAGCTTGTTGTCCGGTGTTGTAGACAGGCGGGTTAACCTGTTGCCGGATTGGCTGTTGAACAGGTTGCGGTATGGATTGCCGGACAGGTTGTGCCTGGGTAGATTGTACCTGCTGTGCCTGTTGTTGCGGTTGTTGCGGCTCCGGCCCGAACAAACTCCCCTGGTTCATCTTCATCCGTACCGCGTTGATTTTCTCATCAACCGTTTTGAGAGCCTGCGATGCCGCGAAAGTCCGCGCCTGTTTAAGGTTTGCCAATGCTTCCGCATATTTCTGGCCGGATTCGAGTTCTGTTGCCGTTTTCATCAGCTTCTCGAATTTCTCCTTTTTCTCTTTGGCTTCTTTCGTCTCTTTATCTTTCAGCTCTTTGGCAGCTTTGGAGTTTGCCGCCGCTTTATCGGCCTGCTGTTCGAACCGGCTCATATTGGCCAGCAAACCTGCCGCTTTTTGGATCGGCGTGCAAATCGTCGGCAGGAATCCCCTGTCGAGTTCTTCGGGTGTTCCGGTGACGGTCAGCGGCACGATGTGATTTTGCGCCTCATCCTTCAACCCGTTTGTTTTCGGCATGGCCGATACCATTAACAGTCCTTCTTTTTTGCGGATGACCAGCGTGATGTCTACCGCCTGGTTCATCATTTGATTGATTTGGGTAAAAAACATAATTGTAATTTTAAAATGATTATTAATATTAAAGTCTAAAAAAAAGCCATAGCCGGATATGCTTCCACATCCGGCTACGCTTTCTTTAGCTTTTCCATCTTCGTTTTACCTGTAGTCCCTGAATAATTCCGCTATCAGCCTGTTACGGTCGGGATGGTTGATAATCTGCCGTAGCGGTTCCAGCAGCTTACCAACCCTGACGGGGCCGCTGCCGCTCCTTTCAGGCATACCGGTTTTGATTCCGGGAGTTTCTTTTACAGGAACTCTTTGCTGCGGGACGGACATACCAGCATTTATACCGTCAGCCGTGATATTATATACCTGTACATTCTTCTGTGCTTCCATATTTCCTATAATCAGATGATAATGAAACGGATGATGGCAATAAGGATAGCCAGCGCTACCAGGAAGCACACCACTTTGTATATGAAGCGGAAAATACCGGGAAAGAGGACAATGAGTATTGCCGCCCATACCGGGGATACGCCGTGGCGGTATAAATAGCTGAAGCCCAATAAGGCTATGATAAGGACGGCGCCAGCCTTTATCCATTTCTTTGCTGAAGGAAAATTGTTATTTGCATTCATATCTGTTCTTTTTTTATGGGAACTCCTTGTTGTTCCCGGTTCAGGGGCAGGCAAAGCGCAGTGTCCCCACAGGCAAGGCTTTTCGTAAAAATACCGGAGCATAGCGAGGATGATTTTTGCGAAAACCCTTCGGGGCCCGGCCTTGCCTGTGGATAAGGACACGAAGCTACATTTGCCAATGAACCGGGATAACAAGGAGTCTTTTTTCTTCCTTCACTTTTTTACCTTGGCAGCTATAAAAAAAGCACAGTTCAATACGCCCTGTGCTTTTTACCTGTTCCAAAACCGTTCTGCTTACATTTTCTTTTTACGGCTGCACCCGGACGGCTTCACAGCCTTTTTCCGGTCGTTTTTTTCAGTTTTGGGGAAGGAAAAGGTGATGTCGTACTTTTGGTCGAAAACCAGCCTGGCATCGAACGTATCTCCCTTTTTGCCCTTAAAACCCCTGATCAGCTTTGTCGATCCGGTGGATAGCAGCTCCCGGATATGGCTGTCTGAAAGTTCCCTGTTCAGGCATTTCCTGTATATAAGCAAGCCGCATTTTTCGTTGCCGCACTTAGCCTGCCTTGCATGCAGGGTTACTTTTCCTGTCCCGCATTTGGGACAGGGTATCGCATTATCTGACTGCTCCGGGAATCTCAGCGACAACACCTCTGCGGTTATCCGGCGGGTATAGGCCTCTATCGCTTCCATAAAGGTCCCGGGTGCCCCGTCCTTCGTTTCCATATCCGCGAGCGCCTTTTCCCATTGGCCTGTCATTTCCGCATCCGCTATCCGCATATCTTTGACGGCATCATAGATAAAGAGCCCTTTTTGGGTAGGCAGCAGCGATTTGCCGGAGCGTTCGAGGTATTCCCTTTTGAACAGCGTTTCTATGATTGCCGCGCGGGTTGCCGGAGTACCCAATCCCTGCCCTTTCATCGCTTCACGGAGCGCCTCGTCGGAAATGTTCTTTCCCGCGGTCTCCATCGCCGCCAGCAAGGCGGCTTCCGTATATAGCGGCTTAGGCATCGTTTTTTTCCGGGCCAGGCTATACCCGCCCGCCTTCGCGTTTTCTCCCTCTTCAAATTCAGCGGGATTTTCATCCGCGTCCTTTTCGTCTTCTTCCTTGTCCTCCGGGTAATCGAATACGTTCCGCCATCCGCGGGAAAGTACCTTTTGGGAACGGGAACGGAAGAGCAAGCCTTCGAAAGATGCTTCGATAAGGAACGATTCTTTTTCGCACTTTGGGGCAAAAGCTTCCAGCATCCGTCCGGCAATCATGTGGTACACATTCTTTTCCGCGGAGGATAATTCCTGCGGGTAATCCCCGGTTATGATAAGCGCATGGTGGTCGGTTATTTTCCTGTCATCGACGGATCTTGTTTCGGGGTGAAGCGTATCTATTCCTCCCTCAAAATGCCTGAACCTGTCCATACGCAAAACCATGCGTAATAAGGAAGGTATTTCCCGGAACACATCCTCCGGTATATAACGGGAAGATGTTCTCGGATACGAAATAAGCTTCTTCTCATACAGGCTTTGGGCTGTCTCCAGTGTCTTTTCCGCGGAGAGGCCGAGGTGAATGTTGCAATCCTTTTGCAGCGCCGTCAGGTCATATAAAAGGGGTTGTGCCTGGAAGACCGTTTTGCGCTCCACTTTTGTAATCCGTGCCGACGGGCAGGCTTTCAGGCGGGCAAACAGTTTCTCCGCCTCTTCTTTCTCTTTGAAGTCCTCCGTATAACGGAACCGGCGGCGGGCGTCCGCTTTTTCGAGCGTGACATGCAGCTGCCAATAGTCCGAGGGAATGAAGTTCCTGTTTTCCCTGTAACGGGCGCATATCATGGCAAGCACCGGGGTTTGTACCCTGCCGAGTGAATTATTACCCGTCCCGGAAGAAACGGCAAGCGCCATACTCGCGTTTAATCCGATAAGCCAATCGGCTTTCGCCCTGCAATCGGCCGCCATGTACAAGGCATCATAGTCGCTGCCTGCCTTGAGGCTTGCCATTCCTTTGGTTATGGCTTCATCGGTGAGCGAAGAGATCCACAGGCGTTTGAAGGGTTTTGTACATCCCAGGTAACGGTATATGTACTGGAAGATCAAACAACCTTCACGTCCCGCGTCCGTAGCTGCAATAATGCTGTCGCACCGGTCGAATACCTTGCCGATGACACTCAGTTGTTTTGCCGCGGCTTTGTCGGTAACCATCCCTTTGTCTGTCTTTTTGTGGCGGATAACCAGTCGGAACGGGTCCGGCAGGACGGGAAGGCTGGCGGCGGACGTCCTCGAATGCCCGTAGTGTCCGGGAAGGGCGAGCGAAACAAGGTGTCCCAGGGCCCATGTAACCATATACCCGTTTCCGCTCATGTAGCCGTCATGTTTTTCGTTTGCCCCGGCTATACGGGCAATATCCATGCCTACAGAAGGCTTTTCTGTCAATATTGCGATCATAAATTGATTTGTTAATAAGTTTAATGCTGTGTTTTAAAGTTATAACTGATGGTAACAGCTATGCCTGAACGGACAATAAACAGGTCTGTGACCTTAAAAAGAAGCCGTTTCCCGCAGCAGTTTTGGTACTGGCTGGGAAAACGGCGGGTCAGTGAATTGTTAAGCGGCGGGTTGGATGCCGGTGATTTCAAGTAAGGGGGAGTCCCCTTCGCGAACCAGTTGCAGGGTCGCGTCCATGACCACATCGATCCCCAGCAGGACAAGGCTGAGCGGTATCACATTGGTTTTATTGCCGCTCAGCAGCGTGTCAAGTTCGCCCGAGTGTTCCAGGTCGTCCTTCCTGATGCCGATTCCGGAAAGTTCTTCCCAGTTCACATCTTCCGCCTTGAAAGGCGTATTATCGGTTTTTGTTTTCATAAATTTTATTTTATAAATGAATAATGGAAATGCTTATCCTACACTCTTGCCCTGCGACTTTTTCTTGTCCTGCCCCTGGTTCTGTCCCTGATTGACCACATTGCGCTGTGAGGCGTCTTTCTTCCTTTCGGGATTCTCGTTGTAATAATCGAGCCTGCCCTGGTTGAAATTGGCTTTGACGTATTGGGAGAACTGTTTGCCGTCATAGCCTTTCATGCCCTCCACCAGCACGGCTTTGCCGTCCTGTAATTTCCCGCGTTGGGTAGCCGTCAGCGTAACGCCCCAGACCTCCGCCGGGATCTTAAACTCCTGCCGTTCGCTGAATCCGTCCGGTGTCCTGGAGTAGCTTGGGCGTCCTGTCTCAAGGTCAAGTTTGACGAAGGATGAGTATTCTTCCCCTTTGCGGTTGACCATATTTTCGAGGAATACGGGCTTGCCCTGCCTCAACTCTTCCCTGTCCTGTGGGTTAAGAGCCACTCCGTTCAGTTCTTTAGGTACGTAAATCTCCCTGGCTCCTTCGGGTGAATCGGGGTTGTAACGGGTATAGGCGGGACGCCCGCTGGCTTCGTCGAGCTTGACGAACGCCGAGAATTTCTCCCCGTCCTTGCGTACCATATCCTCTACAAAGATCGCCCTGCCGTTATTGAGGTCTTCCGTTTGTTTGGGGGAGAGTTCCACGCCGCCGAGTATCTGGCGGTTGAATACCTTGTCCGTTTCGAACCGGAACTCAATTCCCCTGCGGTCGGCATTGAACTGCACGTGGGCATTGAATTCATTCCCGTTGGCGGCGGTCATTCCTTCCAGGTAAACGGCCTTGCCTTCTTTCAGGTCGTTTTTCTCCTGTTCGGTCAGTTTTACATTCTTGATCTCATCCGGGATGTAGGCATTCTCCACTTTCATCGCCACAATTTCATTGGTCGTCTTATCCAGACTGACAAACGAGGGTGCATATTCGCCCGAGCGGAGCCTGAGTTCTACTACGCGTCCCATATTCCCTGTTTCACGCAGGTTTTTCTTGTCTTCCTCCGAAAAGACATGCCCGAAAAAGGCTTTGTCGAGTTCGGGTTGCTGGCGGATGCCGTGGATGCCGAGCACTACCGGGCCTGCCGCCGATTGCTGGAACGACAGCCTCGCGTCTGTGCGCAGCACTGCCGAACCGAAGTTCATGGTGATGGGTACTGCCTGGTTTGTCTTGTAACCGCGGAGCATCTGCTCAAGGAGCCCTTTTTCCTGGAGGAACTCCTTGGACAGCCCGAAATTTTTTAGCTGCTCCCAGTTGATCATCGCTTCATTGTAGCGTTTTCTTGGCTGCTTATCGTCAGCGGGCGGAGCCTGTTGTTCTTGTCCTTCTGTCTTTTTTGCCATCATCTCATCTTTTTTACTGTTAATACTTTGTTCATTGGCGGTATTTTTCGGCTTTATCTCGTATTTCTTGAGAAATTCAGCCACCGCGTCGGTCTGCTTTCCTTCGGCGAGGTCTTTGATCGCCTGCTTGTTCTCCGGCTTCTCCATCTCTTTCTGTTTCATGCTGAGAATCCCGAAACGGGCAGGGTCTTTCAGCTGGCTCCAAAAATTCTTAAAGAAGTTTTCCACGATATTGGAATACTTGTCTACCTTCAGGAAAGAGTTCCCGTGCTTTTTGTCGGCAGGCACGGTTTCGTATTTCCCGTCCTTGCCGAGTTTGGAGACTGCCTGCAACAGCAGTTCCATCTTATCGAGAATGAGGATAATGTCGCTCAACTGCTCATTCTCCCGGATTGGTTGTTTGGGGGTGTCGCCCCGGATGTTTCCTTCCGCCATATTTTTTGTTTTTTGACTGGTGAATAAATAAGTTTATCGTTTCAAAAATAAGCGGGATTATTATGTAAATCGTTAGTTTGCAATAAACTGGCTAATTGTTTCATCGGATGTCGTCTTGTTTCACCGTTTGGGAAAGAGGATGGTAAACGTCTCCGCGATGGCATATAGTTTGTTTGGATAAGTGCTTCTACCTTTGCATAAACAATTAAAAAATGAAACCATCTTCAAAAGGACTTCCGAACTTCAGTTTGAATTTTTCTTCCATGATGAAATTGATTTAATTATTCCGCATTACTATTAATGTAGAACGGAAGCATGCATAAGTAACTGAATAATAGTGGCATTTGTAGTGGATGGCAATTTGTGATACCGATTTGGACACATGTGGTGTTGAAGTATGGAGTGGATAGAAATGAAAAACCGCCCGGAGGCGGTTAATGTGAATTATGTATTGGTAGTATTTTTTAAATTTGTTCACGCTTGGTATATACGTACTGATTTAAATCATCTTTACTAATATCTTCCCGCTTTACGGTATAGTGTTTTAATACTTTACGTATTCTACGGTTTTTAGTCAATTCATTTATATTGGTAAATTTATTCTTTTCAATTATTTTTTTTGCTTCGACTAATTCATCTTCATTCAAAGCAGTAAACTCATTCCACCATTGTTCTGTATCGCCTCTACCTTCAAACAAAAAACGATATAAGATATATGGTTCAGGCATATAAAGAATCTTTTCAAATTCTTCTTCATCTTTACCAAAAGCCTTCTCAAAAAAACTTTGACCTTTTCCTATTTTGCCTTTTGTTGCATTCAAAACTGCCTGTACGGCTCGTATAAACTTTCTGTTCCAATGTTTACCCAAATAATCCCGATTGAATCTATCGGGGCCTGTGATGGGATGGAACTTCATTGGAAAAGAGTAGATATTTATACCTAAACCATCACATAAACTTACGTTAATTTTCAATCTTCTGTACAATTCGACAGGATGGTCTTTTTCATTATAAAGTAGATAATTTGAAAGATGGTTAATGCCATGTTCAGCAGCTAATTTAACAGCATTCGTATATTGTTTCTCCCACTTCATACTGTCAAAGGCAATACGTAAAGGATGTATTGGTATTTCACTAAGTAGTTTGATATTATCTTCATTGATTAAACGAGCATCGACACCCTGATTGAAATCAACATAACGAAGGCGTGGCAATCGTTTATTATGCTTTTGATACAACTCTGAAATAAGTGAGGCCAGTTCTAAAAGTTTTTCTTTAGTTACATTATCAAAATGTAATAAATTATGCTCTTCTAACAAATTGTAGAAATTTTGCTGGGTTTCTCCTCGTAACTTTTTAAGCAATTCAGAAATCAATTCAAATGTTCGCCTAATATAAGCCCTATCATTTATTCCATCCGACAAATTCTTTACAGCAATATCAAACTGATTAGGTTCAATATAGGTTGCCCCTTTTACAAAGCCTGCTTTTTTGATGTCGTTTATAATTTGGGGAAAACGCTCTGAAGCCAGAACATTATTGTCAAGTAATAAAAGATTACGCTTCTCTCCGTATTTTTCTGTTGTTTCTTTTATTCGTTCTGTAATGGAAATGTACTCACAATAGTTAGGTTCCAGTGTTGGAACAGCACAAAAACTACATTTACGAATACATCCACGTGTCATATAGCCATAATATGCTCCATTTTCAGGATATTTGTACTCTGTTTCTTCTAAAATAGAGTAATCTAAAGGCAATGTATCTATGATAATTTGATTTTTATCAAGTATTCCCGGCTTATCTAATAAACCTCTATGAGGAATGATATTGGTGGCTTTAACAACATCGTCAAACAAGACGGTGGCAGTAACGCCACCAACTTTCAGTTCTTTCACATTCTTGACCAACTTTTTCGCAAAGTTAATCGTGTCAATAGTAATTTTCCAATAGAATGTAAATAGTGAAGTAACATATATTCTATCGTACAAAGGCTCTTTTTCATATTGCTTTTTCCAATAAATTTTTTTATAGTCATCAAGGCAACCTATGATTAAAAATTCGTATTTGGAATTTTCTAAACAGAGAGCTTCAACATACACAGATTGCTTTGTTCTTATGTATTGGGTAATATTATCGCGTTTTTCTCGCCATGTTATAGTATGATCTATCTTATGCAATTTATCAATACATAAGTCTGTAATATCTCTCAATACTAAATCTTGCATATTGCCTTTGAAGAAAGTAACATTATCACCCAACATTCGGTGATATGTTGCTATCTTCATTAACCCAATAGGTGGATATTTATTTTTATAATTAGGCTCTATTAAGAGTATATTTCGTTTCATTTTCGTAAGTCCTCGTCGATCTTATCAATCAGGTTTTTTGCTAGTTCCTTTGATAACACATTGTCTATCACGGTAAAGATTCTCGAAAGCATTTTGCGTTCACTTTTTGGTAGCCATGTGTATTTATCAGTAACAAAATTCCCCTTCTCCTTTTTAGGTTCAACTGATATTTGTTCTGGATTGACGTTTTCAGTAGTAACAACTCTTTCAAAAATTTTTGCAGCAGGAGTGTCCGCTTGGATAGTTTTTAGTTTTATTCTTTCTAACTTTTTCTTTGCTTCTTCTGCTTTCTTCTTTTTTGCTTCAAATTCCCCGTAAATCTTTTGACGGTCTTCCTTATTATTAAAGCCTTGTTCTTCTTTCTCTGTAACGGTTTTTTCAAAATCCACCAATGCTTGTACATCTCTATTTGCACTTCTCATTGTGGAAGCATCTTGGTAAAGTCGATATAGCTCTTTTGAAAAAAAGTCACTTAAATGCTGTTCAAACTTATGGCAAGTAGTATTTTCCCCAAAATAGTCCCGTCTGGAATTGGGTAATAAATTAGGGTGAATAGCAAAGATTTCTCCCAAAAAGTAGAAATTTCCTCTTTTGGCTTCTCGATGTAACTTTGATAAAGTTGTGTTATCGCCAATTTGAATATTGTTCTTTCTTAGCCTTAGACCTGCTGCCAGATTTGCATCATCATCAATAACTCCGACATAATTTGAAATCCCATACCATCCCCAATACAATAACTCATTTTTTTCTTCACACTTAAAAAAACTCAATTCAAAAATATCATCTACTCGTTCTTTATTGCCATTTCTTCCTTTATAAATAGTAGTGGTATAGCCTTTATGTAATAAGTCACGATTCAGATATATTTTATACTCATCAAGGTCAAGATTATTTTCTCTTATGAACTCATAAATTTTTTGCCTGAAAATGAATCCTGTCGGATATCCAATAGGGGCAACCATTTTTAAATAATCCTCAACAGATTTTTTGTCTAAAAGCATATCATTTGTAACACCTTCCAGTATTACTCTGAAATAATGCTTGTCAGAACCTTCTTTTTCCTTTTCAAGTTTGGTGACTTTTTGAATTACCTCACCGGCATCTTCTTTGGAATGACGGTCATTTATAATTTCTTTTAGCAGATGTGCATCCCAAGTCATTATTGATTTAGTAGTCTCTTCTTTGAATGAGGTTTCAAAAATTAATTTTTCGCAATAGCCTAATCCTCCTAAACGTCCAATTCCGCGAAATCCCTTATCTTTTCCTCGTTCTTTTGTTGATTTTGCTATATTTTGAAGTATGGGAATAACATTTTTTTCTGCGATTCCTGTTGCATTATCATAAATTTCAATACGTCGGTTTACATCATCAATGGTAATGTGTATTTCTTCTTCGCTCTTATCCATTAATCCCTGTTCTACCGCTTTGTCAATCTGGTCGGCAGAGTTTTGTATATACTCACGATAAATAAACCGCGAATCTTCATACATTCCTAATGTAAGGGATTCGATAACGTCTTTCCCAATAACTGGTGTTGCCTTATCCATGAAACTACTTATATTTATGTATTGGTTTGGGGAACTTGATATTTAAAAGTGAGCGGAATATCGGATTTTGCAAAATATATTCACCTTGTTTTAAACGAGTGAGCATTGATTTATAAACCGATGGAACAAACTGAAAATCACCTTTGGAAATTTCAATTACATTGGTTCTTCCATATGCAAGTGTCGCACAGTTCCCTTTTACCCGTTTATGGATGTCGCTGATGAACTGTTCTGCTCCGAATAAAATTATACCCAAGGAACGTCCCCTTTCTGTTATATCAAGTAATTGTTTCAAAATAGGTGAATTTTTAGGTATCTCACTGGAAGCATACTTATTTAATTCATCAATGAAAATAACTATTTTCGAAGGAATTTCCGCTTCTTTCTTATCAGTCGCTCCTAATTTCAGGTCATAAATGGCACGCATCACATCCCCGAAAACAAAGCCTTGTGTTTCTTCATCCAGTTTGGCAATATCAATTACAAATACGTCATTCTTCTTTATTTCCTGAATTTGCTCTTTCAATCGAACTTCATGCTGGTCACAACAGCGGTTAGCAAAAAGAGATTTATTCTTTTCGTATGATTTGTTGAATAGTCGATAAAATTTGCGCCAACTCAATACGGTTATTTCTTTACCGCTGCTATCCTTGTTTCCAGTTTGAGTATGCTCGTAAAGCGTTCTTTTCAAATCTTCCCAAGATGTAATTCCATTGAATTTACCCTGACCGGTTGATATATAATTCACAATGGATTCCATTGTTTCATTTGGGTCATCAACATTAGCAAATAATAAGTCAATGCTATCCCTATCATCTTCAAATACGTATTTGTATTGGAATGCACACCCTCTCTTTATTTGGTTCTCAACATCTACTACTGCTGCGTAAGTTGTAGGGGCAATTTCCTTTGAGTAAGGATAGAAGTATTTCACATTGTCAAACGGTTTCTTTTCCAGTCCCAACAGTTTATATATAGGAGCAATTTCTTCCACTTCTTTTTTATCTGTATTCAATTCATCAATAGACAACAAATCGTGTCCTTTTACATTAAGTAGAACAAATGCAACGGATTCATCCTTTCCCGAATTTAAAACTGTATCTTGAATGGATTTCATCAGAAACATAGCATACGAGGTCTTCGCTGCCAAACCGGATATACCGGATATATTCAGATGAGCACCTTCGGGGCCGATTAAGAAATGTGAATTGAAATGAACCGGAATAGTTTTTTTGTTTTCTCCTTCATACATTTCAATATATCCCGCTGGTAATGGATTCTTTACATCTGACAAACCTAAAGCCTCTTTTATCTGGATTTCGTCTGCCAATAATACAGGTGAGCCATCAAGTACGGGAGTATAAATATTATTAGTATTTCCAACAACACGACATTTTACATAATTCATACCTATTCGTTCGGTAAGAGGCTCATGTTGAACATCGCCAAAATCATTAGAAATAAAACCTGCCAAATAACTTGGTGCATCGGTTATGTGTGATATTTCTTCGATAACGCCATACGTTATTGTATTTTCAATGTGTTTTACTACAACTACATCGAAAGGCTTTAATTGGCATTTTTTATCCGTCCAAAAATAGAAATCATCTATTGTTGTAGGATTTTTCTCTGTGGCAACAACTTTCCCTATTAATGTCATATCTTAGAATAGATTTAAAAGATGTAAATCACTTATGTACTGACTTTTTATGTATTTTTCCGTAAGGTAAATCGGATATAAGTGATTTGCCCAACGATTATCGCTTCCATAGCAAACGGGATTCCGTTCATTAATAATATTTGCCGTAATTGCATCTATTTCGTCTGTCTCCAAGCCATTTTTACTTTCTGAGCCTGTCATCAGCATCTTCTCTACCTTTAATATTCCTGAAAATGGAGTATTGGTATATTTGGTATCACGAATACGAACATACCAAATAGCAAATTTCACATCACCAAACTGGGTTCCTGGCTCATACATAAATGCCGGTGTTCGATGATATAGATCTAAATGAGCAATGGTGCTGGCATTACTTTTGTTATTTTTATCTTTAAGCAATTCAGGATTAAATTGTTTTGAAACACCAATAACGCATCGATAGTTATTTCGGATTTTAGAGATTTCTCTATAATCTCCTGTTTTCATTGGTTTGTACTGCAACGAGCCATCTTTAATGAGATAACTACATTCATTCAGTAGATTTTTAGCAGTCAGTTGTGAAACGATTTTTTTTTCACATTCAATCATTTCGTCCTGAATCTTTGCAATCCCTCTGTTCTCAAAAGTTTCACCTTCCTGCAATCCTTTTGAAATGTATGGTAAGATTTTTGAAAATTTTAAATTATATTTTGTCAGACTTGATATTTGATTAATCTTTTCAGCAAGAGAGTTAAAAAATAACTCAGGCTTGTAACCATCTGCGTGAGCATAGTCGGGTAGGGATAAAACAAGATTGTGTTCAAGTGCGGTTTTACAAAATGTTGATTTATCAATACGTTGACAACAACCCACTCCAATTTGCCCTGCTACAATTGGAAATATTTTTTTCTGATATTCAATATCATCTACTTTATAGGTTCTTCGAGAGCCATCAAGAAAAAAATTAAATAGAGGCGTGCTTCCTTCGATTTGTTTGGCTCGTTTGGTCATATCTCTCGTATTTGGCGAGTGGTCTGTTTCCCCGTATTCTTTCAAACTGATTTTCTCTCCGGGCTTGTCTTCATATGCAATTGAAGGTACTGCTACTCCATCGTGGCAAAATTTAAACGATGTGTAGCATTTTCCATTGGTTTCTTTTGCAATGAACGACAGGATTTTATCCATATCTAAACTCCTCTTATTTTCATATAAGTTATCTGATCCAAACGCCCATAAATAAGGCAGTGCGAAATTACTAATAAAATTTGATCTTCACAAACGTAAGCTATTGTATATTACGCTTGAAACAAATCTGTTAATGATATTTATCCGCTCCAACTCGTCGGCGACAATTTGCTTGGATTCAACTTTGATTCGGTCGTAATTCTCTTTTATCATTTCTTTCATTCGATGAACGCCTTGCTCATCTATAAAATTGGAGATAACGGGCATTTTCTTGTAGTCTAAAGTTTCGGCGGCTACCCGCTCGTTATCAGCAACAATCTCACAATGGAAAATCTTCTGCTCTATCCGCTCATCTAAATTATCGGCGACTGCCCCGACAAACAACCCCTGAATCAGGTTGAAAATTTTGATGGGGATATCAGGCTGTCCAGTCCTTTGAAGTAAATATCAATCACTTCGATATGGATGTTCCACTCTTTAATTACGCTGCAGAAAAACTAATAAATGCTTTTCACGATAAACAGGATACTTTAATGCTTACATAAAGTTCATAGCTTTTGTCCGACCTCTCAAATCTTCTTCTTGCATAATCAATTTGTTTTTAGTTGTTTGACAATGGATTGAAAATGCGAAAGTAGGAAGATGAAAACGTCCCGAAATCATACTTTCGGGGCGTGGCAGCTTGTAGCAGTTATCACAATGAAAATTAGCCAAGAATACTATAAATACCTTATCTTTGCAAATGTGTTAAAGTTTAGTGAATAATCAACCATGTTATAAGCATCAATAAAACTATGTATATAGAAAAATTCATCATAAAAAATTTCAGAGGAATTGCCGATTTAACCCTTTATTTTTGCAAAGGGCTAAATGTGTTAATCGGAGAGAATAACTCCAGTAAGACGGCTATTATTGATGCTTTGCGCATTTGTTTAAGTTATGGTAATCAGAAAAGGGACATTTATGTTTCGCATTCTGATTTTCATATAGACAAATCTGCCATAAACGATGCTTTAAATGATATAGAATTTCATCTGCATTTTAAGATAGAAGACCCGGCAGAAGCAGGCTGGTTCAACGACTTGTTGAGCGTTCAGGAAGATGGGACGCAGGATTTGCAATTACATTTTCGATATTATCTTGATGAAGATGAAAGAATCAGATACAAGGTATGGGGAGGAACAAATGAAGGACAGGCGATTGCACCGGAAGTTTTATTCCTCTTGTATCATGTTCATTTGGACGCATTGAGAGATGCGGAAAACCATTTGCGACCGATACGGGGGAATCGTTTGGGACAACTATATGCGAATATTCAAATCGACCCTAACACTGAAACCGATAAAGAAAAGAAAAAAGAGATTGCCAAAAAGGTTCGTGAAGCGGTCGATGGAGATGATGATTGGACGCAGCACATTGGTAAAGGAAAGGAAAAAATAAATGAACATTTGAGGGAAACGAGTTTTAGCAGCAAACAACAGCAAATTGAAATTCTATTTCTCCCATTTGATTTTAACCGTTTGGTAGATAATTTGAAAATTCAAATGCCTATCTATTCGGACGATTTACTTGCAGGAGATACGTCAAAACAAAGGCATTTTGAACTCTATCAAAATGGTCTTGGCTATAACAACCTTATCTACACAGCTACCGTCTTAGGAGACTTAAAGCAAAGGAAGGAATTAAATAAAGAATGCTACGCTGCTTTACTCATAGAAGAACCCGAAGCCCACTTACACCCGCAACTTCAAAATCTTTTCTTTAAATATCTGGATAAACTTGATACGGAACAAGGGTTTCAGATATTCATATCATCACATTCACCAACAATCACGGCAAAGTCAGATTTAAAATCCGTTGTGGTTTTACAGAATCAGGACAACAAAGTCTCAGCTCTTTCTCTTGATAAATCAGGCTTGTCAGGAGATAATCGAAAATATCTGCATAAATTCTTAGATGTTACGAAGTCCCAGCTATTCTTTTCTAATGGAGTAATTTTGGTTGAGGGTATTTCCGAATCATTGCTACTACCCATATTCAGTAAAATTATGGGGGAAGGTGGAAAATATGATATAGAAAATGTAGGAATTGAATTGGTAAACTTGAATGGAGTTGCATTTTCTCATTTCGCCAATATGTTTAACAATGATAATGATGAGAAGAATTTGAAGACCAGATGTTCACTTGTTACCGATGATGATAGAGCGGATGAATCGGACGAAATTGCATCAAGAGCAAAGACTGCCTGTGAACTTGAACGAAAGAATTTGAAAGTCTTTTTAGCAGAACGAACATTTGAATTTGAACTTTTCATCGCTGGGAATAAGGACATTTTAATAGAAATATTCAGGGAAATGCACCCTGTTGCTGCGGGTAGAATTACCGAAGATACTGACGTAAAAGTTTATGCAGCAAATTTTTTGGAAAAAGTTATTTCAAACAAAGCAAAATCGGAATTGGCGCACAGGTTGGCTGTAAAATTGGCTTCGGATGAAAATGCGAGAAATGCGTTTGTTGTACCTGCATATCTCCAAAATGCTATAAGGTATGCCACGAAAGGAGAATAATTGAATGTTTAGAACGCTATCTGATAGTCAACGGGAAATCGTCTTCAACAAATCAGGAAAGTTTATAGTAAGAGCTTGTCCGGGTAGTGGTAAAACTTATTGTGTGGGAGCTCGATTAGCTCGACTAATCCATGATTGGGAAAAGAAGAATGAGGGAATAGCCATACTTTCCTTTACTAATGTTGCATGGCAAGAAATAGAAAAAAAATGTAGCGAGAAATTTAATATCGAAAAAATTACTTATCCTCATTTTCTTGGAACTATCGACAGTTTTGTAAATAAATATATTTTTCTTCCTTTTGGGCATTTAGTTTTAGGCTGTAAGGGTAGGCCAACTTTGGTTGGTGAGCCTCATGGAACTTGGAGTGGAAAAGACTTTAGCAGTGCGCTATTTGATAATATAAGTTATGCAATTGATGGTAGCATGTATGCCATTCAAGCTGCAAAAATGAATGCCAATTGGCAGCAAAACAACTATATTACTGGTGCAAAAAAGCGTTATAACAAAGCGGGATATGCTACACAAAATGATGCAAATTTCTTTGCCATGAAACTTCTTGAAAAATATCCTCAAATCGCTAAAGCAATTGCTAATAGATTTCCTTATTTGATAGTGGATGAAGCCCAAGATACATCCGATATTCAGATGAGAATAATAGATATGCTCATAGAAAACGGATTAAGTGAAGTAATGCTTGTTGGCGACCCAGACCAAGCTATTTTTGAATGGAACGATGCAAGACCGGAATTACTTACTCAAAAATATGATGAATGGGAGAATTCTATTGTGCTGAATGAAAACAGAAGAAGCTCTCAGAATATCTGTGATTTTACCTTTGGAATTTCCTCTTTAAACGGAACGTCTGTTTCCGTAAACGAGCAAGTCCGGGAATTTACCCATCAACCTAAAGTTATTACATACAGCAATAATTTACCTCAAATTGTATCTGAATTTATTGCGGAATGCCAACAACATGGAATTAATGTTTCGAAAGAATCAACTGCAATAATCTATCGAAGTAAAAATATCATTAATGAAGTTCTTAGTATTCCTGAAATCGCTTTTGGCACTAATGTTTGGATAGATAGCCATACGCGAGAATTTGCAAGAGGAAAGTTCTTATACGATAACGGTCGTTTTAAAGATGGATTTAAAATAATAGAAAGAATTTTATTGAAGACCCTGAATGCACTATCTTATTGTTCAGAGGATGATATTAATGATGCTATTGCCCAAATGGGATTTATTGCCTATAAAAGTCAAATCCAGACTTTCATAAACTTGCTCCCTCAAACAAATATTTCTATTGGAGAATGGGTTGTCTCAACAAATAAAATTCTTAAAGAAAATAGTTGTGGTTTTGAACTGCATGTTCATAAAGACGGCCTGCGTTTTTCTTTTCCTCAATTATTCTTAAACGAAGACAAACAGATTATTGAGCAAAATTATAGATATGGAACAGTACATAGTGTAAAAGGAGAAACATTTGAAGCTGTTCTTCTAATATTAAAAACTAAGGGCATTGGTAGTGCATATAAAACATTACTCAATAAAAATATATCTATTTCGACGAGTGAAGAATTAAGAATCGCATATGTTGGCATGACTCGGCCAAGCAAAATCTTAGTTATTGCTGTCCCAAATGAGGAAAATAAAAGTGCTTGGGAAAATAGATTGGTCCGCAATTAATCGTTTCTATACTTGTTTCCCAAACCTCCGTTTTTCTTTCGCGTAGACATAGGCTGGTTATTGTCGATCCTTCAGAGGGAAGTTCCGCACTAATTGAGGCTATCTCCACAACGGCTCCTGCTGCCAACCGGCGGTGAATCCCATCGCGTTAATATCCACACCGGGATACTTACTCAGCAAATCAACTAATTTTTCCCTGAAAGTATTGTGGGGAGAAACAGAGAATAACAAATACCGTATCATACAAAGCCGGAAATATACACGTTGCACATCAACGGTTGAAGGATTGTTGAGCCAAAGGAATTGAGTGTTTTGCGGCAAGGATGTCCGAAGTGGCAAAACCCTGTTCCAAAGGCGGCTATGATGGCAACACATATTTCTTAATCCACCGATGGTCATTATCCATGATTCAAAGGCTTGCGGTTGCATTCCGAATTGCCTGGCTATTTTCTTTTTTAATCCGGCATCATTCAGGTTTTTATAAATCCGGCAAATATTACCTAAAGGTAGTATTTCGGCAAGCATCCATGCCGGAGGATATACATCGGAATACGTATTTTTGAAATGTTCGATGAAATCTTCTTTACTTTTAAGTAATTCTGAATCTATTTCGGCTATTGAACTGTTAAAATAGTTCTGATTGTAAAAATACCGGTTTTGTGTTATCCAAAAAGTATCATTGAAATGCCGGCAAGCCGTATTTACCATAATGCTTCTAACGGCGACTTCAATTTTTTCAATTTCGTTAAATACTAACAGGCGGAGTTTCCGGTCAAAACGATATAAGTTCAAAACTTGCTCAAATGTGGAACCTGTTTTATAGTTATGAGCCGTTTTAGGAAGTTGGAGCAAGGGATAAAAATAAGCGCTTAACCGGAAATAACCAATATTGGTAAGGTAGTTCCGGGCTTTAGGTTCATCGTTGATTGTCAATCCCCTTGTTCTCAAAAGAGAAACTAAATCAGGAACATCCTGATAGTGCTTAGCATATGGTATAGTCATAAATAAAAATAAAACGACCCGCCGATTTGAGCATTGTTAAGAGGCTTGGCGGGTTCTATTGCTACAAAAGTAATCATAAAAGCTCAAAAAACAACTATTATGCGAATATTTTTCAAAATTAAAGCGTTTTGGTGATTTATGCCAGCTTCCTGTATAATAACAACAAAACCTATTCCAAATGAACTATATTTAAAGTACCTTGATCTTCTGAAGGCTGAGTTGAATGAAAATATTTACCAAAAATTTACGAATTTCTGCGTTTGCTTAACTTAATTGTGGTCTACAAAGAGGAGACAAGCTAAAAAAGACTGAAGTTGAGAAAAAAGAGAAAGCCTGCCGGAGTAAAAAGGAGGGACAGGCTAACGAACCGGAAAAAATAAACAAACGAGAAAAAAAATTGCAGGGAACGGGTGGAGCCACATAACTTAAACGAATATGCAGATTCGTGAGGAGAGCAGCTTTAGTCCCCCGGCTTAGGGTTTCTTATAAGGCAGGATGCGACAGGCAAATGGAATATAGTATTATATTGTAAAGATTTTAAAATATCCGGTAAAGGTATTGCCATAATATCCCCCCTCCCGCCATTTTAATATGCGTCATCGTTTCGGCTTCGCATGCTAAGTCCCTGACCATACCCGCAACTTGAATCCTGCTTTTGGAACGTTTTTTACGGGGAAAATTTACAAGCGGAGCGTCCGGAAATTTTTCCCTAAAACCCTTCAGGGCCTGAACGTGGAAAAAGCGGGATTCAAGTTATCTTCCTTAAAGGGACTGCATGGGAAGCCAAATATGAGGTGGTCTGGTTGAAGCAGGATGGGAGTATTCTGTTTCTATAATTATGTATTTTCATGTGAAAAAACAGAACGCATGCCTGCTTGAATAATTTAGCCTTCCTCCTCTTTTTCGTTTTTCTCACCCAGCAAATGACAAAGGTCGGGGTCTTTACGGATGCGCTCCTTCTCATTCTCTATTATATTAAGGACATCCCGTTTGATTTGGTTGTAGTTCCGTTCTATCTGCTCCCTCATAATATCATTTCCGTTCTCATCCTTAAAATCATTGATAACAGGAATCTTTTTATAGGCTTTGGTTTCCGTTGCTACTTTTTCATTGTCCACGACAATCATCGCATGGAAAATTTTCTGGTCTATCTTCTCCCCGAAATTATCGGCGACCGAACCCACGAACATACCTTGTGACAGGTTGGCGATCTTGGATGCCGGAATCAGGGAATCCATCTGTGTATTGATAGAGGTGGATGTATCCTGCCTGTTGATCGAAATAGACTGCCTTTTTTGAAGAACTTTCCCGAAACGTTCCGACAGGTTCTTAGCCGTTTCCCCGACAACCTGTCCCGAAAAGATATTCCCGACCGTATTTTGAATCACCTTGCTTTCCTTGTCCCCATAGTCGCGGTTTAACTGTGAATAATCCTGGAAACCGAGGCAAACCGCCACTTTATTGCTGCGGGCGGTAGCTATCAGGTTATCCAAGCCCCGGAAATAAATAGTTGGCAACTCATCAATGATAACCGAAGATTTAAGTTGCTCCTTTTTGTTTATTAACTTCACAATACGACTATTGTACAAACCCAATGCCGCCGAATAAATATTTTGCCTGTCGGGGTTGTTACCAACACAAAGTATTTTTGGTTCTTTCGGATTGTTGATATCTAACGTAAAATCGTTACCTGTCATTACCCAATACAGTTGTGGGCTTATCATTCTGGATAAGGGAATTTTGGCACTCGCAATCTGGCCATAGGCTAAGCACCCGGCGCCTTGCCACTTTTCACGGTGGTAGGTTTCCAAGCACTCGCCTCCGAACCGTACGTACACATTCCTGCGTATACGGCTCTCCATTAATTCATTCAGTCTAATGTACCTGCGTGTATCTTGTGATGGCATTTTATACATACTGCTAACGTTTTTCGTTTACGAGCAATCATCTTAACTTCCCATTCGGATTTGCCTTTCAGGTCTTTGAGTTTACGGACGTGGTGCATTTCGAGTTCGTCGGTCGAACCGCAAAGTTCACAAACTCCGGCTTGCAGCCTCGTTATAAGTCCATTTCGACCTCCTGTTATAGCAATCGTGTTAGGAAGACTGTCATTTAGATTCACATCAGGTGTTTCGTTACGTTTGAAACCTTTGTCGTAAAATTCTCGATAAAAAGTGTGCCCCCTCTTATTGGTGTAAGGAATAGCAAATACACCTTTCTTTTTGTATTTTGCTATTATCTTTTTCTTGGAAGTACGGTATTTGCCTGCATACGTTTTATACATGCTGTACTCCATGATATTATAGAAGGAGTCGATAATACAGCTATTATTTGCGATTGAGTAATAATTGTAGAAGCCTATGATTTCCGAATTATACTGGCTAATGATTTCCAGATCATCCAGATTTCTCATATAGCTACGTCCTGTGGGCTTCCAAAACTCCGTGCCATTTTTCTTAGTGATTTTCACTGCGTTATAGGCTAATAGTTTGTTTCGCATCACTTCGGTTGTTACATAAAGAACGATCTTGTGATCGTAGCTTCTGACTAGATGCCCGTTCTTATCCCTATGGGTATCATTGGAATTGCGTACAAAGATGTCGTATCCAAGAAATTTAGCTGATTTCTGTGCATTGGTTATCAGTGTCTTTTCGTCCGACAGTTCCAACTTTAAGACATTATACAAATAATTTTTGATATCATCTTTAATTTGTTTACAGTCTTCTTTACTTCCAATAACGCTTATTAGAAAATCATCTGCATATCTCACATATTTCAGACGTTTGATATTGCTATCCATTTCATCACCAGCAGGATATTTCAGGCGTTCTTTTATTATTTCTCGTATTTGCTCATTAAGCTGTTTTCTTTGTGTTTCATCGTTTACATTTTCGAGTTTCTTTTTCAGCTTTGCTTTCTGATGTCCAAGTCTTTTGGCAATAGGATTTTCTTTTCTCCTTGTTCCCTTATCAAATCTAAGGATATATTCTTTCATGTATTTGTCAAACTTGTCTAGATAGATATTAGCCAAAATTGGGCTGATAATTCCACCTTGCGGAGTTCCACTATACGATTTGCGAAATACCCAATCCTCGATATATCCGGCATTAAGGAATTTACGGATAAGTCTTATGAACCTATCATCTGCTATGCGCTCTTTCAGCATACTAATCAGTATTTCGTGATTAATATTATCGAAGAATCCTTTAATGTCGCCCTCGATAAACCACCTTGTACCATTACACGAATTCTGAATGCTTTTTAGAGCAGTATGGCAACTCTTCTTAGGTCTGAACCCGTGAGAAGATTTCTCAAAACTACCTTCATAAATTGCTTCCAGAATAAGTCTGATTGCCTCTTGCAGAAGTTTATCATAAAATGCAGGAATGCCCAAAGGACGTTTCTTTCCATTTTTCTTTGGAATATATGTCCTTTTGGAAGGATAAGGATGATACGTTTCATCTTTTAACGTATCAATCAACTGTTTAACTTTGGATATACTAAAGCCGTCAATGGTTTTCCCATCGACACCTTTGGTCATGTTGCCTGGTTTAGCATAAATGCGCTCATAGGCAAGATAATACATTTCCTCGTTAAACAGAATCCTGTACAGCCTTTCAAACTTGTAAGTCAAGTCGCTGCTGTGTTCGGTTAGACTGTTTAATACTTTTTCCGGATTTCTCATGTCTCTCACAATTTCCTTTAATCATATTAAACTGAATTAACTGCCCCCCTTCGCCGTGCAGTTTTACCTGCGTGTACAAGGCTTTCCCTTGCTCAGACTACTACGGAGGCTCTGTTACCATGTCGGATATTCAGGGGCAGACCCCATAGCCTTACAACTGGCTTTCCGATTTAGGTAATCCCCGTTTAGGTACACAATAACATAATCTGAAATTCAGATTAGTTTGGCAGATAGATTGTCGGATACGACTTTCGTCCTTTACTATGTATGTAGTTGCGTCGTAGTAAGTTCTTTTGCTCAAAGCCCCTGCAAGGTGAGCTTGAGTACCACGATATGACGGGTTTCGATTCTTTTGAAATCGTATAACTACCTTACGTCAAAGCCTAACCATCTGACCGCTCAGACTATCGTTCAATCAATACAGACTTTATCCTCATATCTATCGTTTCATCTAGCCACTCAGTCGAGACAGGGTAGTTTGTCCACTTGTGGCGTTCCCGAGCATGCTACACTCCCCGTCGTCTTTCGTTGACGGATAAGCCGGGTGATGATAGGTTATTTTTTCAAAGAACGCGAACCTAATCTCTTGCCAAAGAGATATTTATTGAGTACCCTTACGGGCGCACCTGGAGTTGATCCTGGGCGCCTGATTGCCATGCGTCCATAAAGGGAGAAAGGTAATTTTCGAGGGCCGGATAAGAAGTGAGGATGGTGAATATATCGGCATAGGGTTTATTCAGAAATTCTATGGCATGGGGAAACGTGCAATATTTTCCTTCCTTATATATTTTAAGGTACCAGATAATAGCTGCCAGTAGGATAATCGGCGATTCGACAAAGAAGTCACCCTGTTTCTGAATCCAGCTGCGGTTCAAATTTAACATAATTGTATAGGCCGATTCATATGCGTCGCTGATGTCGGTCATAAATTCCGGTGCAATCGGGTTACAGCGGTGGGATTTATGCGGGTCATCGAAATTGATCACATAGAATTTAGGTTTTACCTCATAATTGTGCATATTCTTAAGAAGCTCGTTATAGGCAATCACCGACAAATCATCGAACTTATAGTCGTAGATATAAACGGCAAAGCCTTTGGAAATCTGCTGCCTGATAAAATTATTGACCACGGCGTAGGATTTTCCCGAGCCCGGCGTTCCTAGTACCGTTGTAGCCCTGAACGGATTAACGACGTTGATCCATCCGTCCCATGTCTTGCCCTGATAGTAAAATGTTGTCGGGAGGTTTACCGAATATTCGTTCTCTATCAGCCTGGTTTCCTGCATAAAGCTCTCGTTCTCTTCATTGAAGACGTCTTTCATGAGATCGTGCTTAAGCATCCGGCTTACCCATACGCCAGCCATCAGTAACAATATGTACCCGGTGGTAAGCGTAAGCGCATACAGTCCCATATTTACCACAGGGGGGAAAGGCAGGTGCAGTATCCACCAGTTCATGAAAAAGAATACCAACCCGGAAAGCAGGGCCGCGTATATTTTCTCCCATGTAATCTTTTCGTTCTTGACTCCTTTTGTTCCCAGGCAGCTAAGCGCAAGGAAAATGACGGCGAACATTTTTGTCAGCAGTAAATTGCTGAACAGGCCTGCCGTCTTCTGAAAGTTCAGGAGTATTTTATCGGCTACCCCGATGTTGATCCCCATACCGAGTACCGCTTCATAGCAGTACCAGTAGATATGGATTACACAAAATAAAATGGATATGGCCCGCATGAATTCCATCACTTTGGCCAATCCCCTCAAATCGTCTTCCTGTTGCATAATAAAATCAATTAGTTAATTTGAAAATGTGCCGATGTGCCAATAATGTAACAGCATATCAGCGAATTAGTTAATTTAAAAATTTACAGCTTTGGACCACGCGGCTTTTTCTTCCTGTGTTTCATCCGGTTGGTAAAGGCAATTTCTTCGTAATTGTCCCCGTGCTGTTCAAAGCTAAATATGCCGAATGCCTGCTCGATAGCCGATTCCATTTCCGAAGCAGCCGAAGGGAAGTCTCCCGCAAGGGTGTCTTTCCAAAGGTTGCCGTCCCCAGCCCGGTTAGTGAGCCGGGGCTCGTCCGAAGGCACGTTAAACAGGCTGTTGAACCGGTTGGCTGAAAATTCTTTTCCGAAGCGGGAACCGTTGTAGACCTCCTTTGAATGATGGTCGATAAATGTTACCCCGTATATGCGTCCTTCTTCATTCTCGCGGAGAACGGCATCGATACCGTATCCCTTGAGTACAGATGCAAACCTGTTCCGGTCTCCGCCGGAGCCATGCATTGCCAGGGCAACTTCATTTTTTATCCGGGGTTTCCATTTTCCGGCCCTGAACTCTTTGCTGTTATGCTTCATGCGTTTGTTCAAGCCATCATAACCGAAACTGTTTCCAACGAGTGAAGACTTGACCGGTTTGCTGACAGGCTTTCCCGTATCATCCGTAATTGAATAAACAATACCGGTGAAGGGAACACCTTCGTGTTCCCCCTTTACCTGCCTGGCTTCTATATTGAAGCACGAAAGCAAAGCGCTGTATTCCCCGAAAGTCTGGTAACGGTAGGAATTCCTCACGCTTTTAAGGATATTGGCAATCTGGGTTTTGATATCGCCTTTACCATAATCAGCCTTTTTCAGGTAAGGTTCGAGCAGTTCGTTCTTCTTATCGGCGACATTTTTAAGCCCGTACTTCTGTTCCAGGTCCCGGCAGGCTTTCATCGAACGGTTCCATTCGTAGGTGTCGGATATTTTATCACCCTTTTCATTTACACAGGTCGAAACGATATGTATATGCCTGCGTCCGGTATCTTCATGTATATATACGATGTATGGCTGGTCACCGTATCCCATGCGGTCCATATAGTCTTTAGCCAGTTCCGAAAACTGCTTGTCCGGCAGGTAATCTTCCGGCGACGGATTCAGGGAAATATGTAAAATCGGCTTTTCGGTATTCTTATTGGCAAGCAGGTAGTTTTCGAATGAAAGCATTGTTTGCTGAATGACTTTATCCGTATTCCCGGTCATATCCGTAATCATCCGGTGCCCGGAAATGACCCTTGCCGCAGCATTGTTTACCTTCTGCTGGTTGTAAATCAACGCACCGTAAAGCGAGCTTCCCCTGTTTATTTTAGCAACCATCTTTCTTCGTATTCTTTCGTTAGCGCTATGATTTGTTTGCTTAAAAGGATCAGTCCGATGGTCGCTTTTTCCAGTTTATAGAGCAAAGCGAGCGCTCTTTTTTCACTGAAATTGGTCTTCAAAGCCTTCACCGTCTGGTTATAATTGTTCCCTATCATTTGGAACTGGTGGTAGAAATTGGTCAGCCGGATGTAATAATCCATCGTCGCCTTATCCACTTTTACTATCTTGATTTCCTTTGAAAAGAGGGCATGATGGATAAAACGGCTTATATTCTCGACTCCCGATTGTTCCAGAAGGAGGCGGAATTTGTCGTTTTCTTCATCGTTCAGGTTGACTGTATACCTGTATTTCGATGGGTCCTTTTTAGGCTTCCGTCCCACCGTTTTATTTTTCCTGCTCTTATTATCGTCTGTCATACCGACAATATTTAGTTACTGATAATCATTCATACACGATTTACGACTTTGGAGTAAATCGCCCCGAGCCGAAAGGCGAGTGGCAAGTTGTTTCGCGCTGCAAGAAGTATTTCGTGCAGCAAGAAACACAACTTGCCATGTTCGCTTGAACATAAATTTGCCTGCTGCAAATTATTGGCCGCCGCGCATATCTTCCTGTTTTGTAGGGTGATTTTGCCATTGTCGTAACTGTATATCATTTCAAAAGCAAAGTTAGGCCCGATCATCTGCGTATAAAATAGATCGTATTATGTAACAAGACGACATACGGTGTCATATATCGTCAGTGAAGAAAAAAAGGGAGGTAAAAAGGAGAATTCGGCTTTTATTTGCGGCAATAATGCAAACGTGCATCAGGGCAATAACAGAATAATGCCGCAGGGCTATAAAGCAATCATGTGACGGGACAAGGATGCCGCGGGGCAGTGATATACTATTGCAGTCATGCAGGATGGTGACAGGGTAGCAGCGCTTCAACATAATAATACGATACCGCAGGAGTGCAATCATGCAATACTATGCTATCACAACAAAATAGCAAGGCACTGATGTCTTACCGCAAGAATGCAACCGTGTGACGATGCAAGGTAGTAATCGTGCTTCGATGCCATAGGGCAATAATACATTCCTGCATGACCGCTTCGATGCACGGGCGCAAGGTCACATGCCTGCAATATGATAGCAATGCTTTACTGCCATGCCACGTCATTGCATGGATGCGGCAAGGCAATGCAACAAAACAAATTATTTTTTTTACTAAAAACAATTTTAAGATGAAACAGACATTATTGGTAGCCATGTCCAACCAAAAGGGAGGCGTAGGCAAATCGACGGTAACTATCCTGCTGGCTGGTTACCTGCATTATGTGAAAGGGAAAAATGTGGCAGTCGTCGACTGCGACACGCTCCAGCACAGTATAAGCCACATGCGTAAGAGGGATATGCAGACGGTCGGGAAGACAGACGAGTACAAGCAATTGATGATGGTTCAATGGGAACATATCCGGAAAAAGGCTTATGCCGTTGTCGATTCCTCTCCTGCGGGCGCGAGGGATAAGATAGGAGAATTGCTGGAGGCCGATCCTGATCTCGATATTATCCTTGTGGACCTTCCGGGAAGCCTTTCCTCGGACGGTGTATTCAAGACCATTATCAATATGGACTATGTCCTGACGCCGATTGTAGCGGACAGGATCGTTATGCAAAGCACCATGTCGTTCGCTACGGCCGTTCTCGATTACCTGAAAGGAAAGCCCGGGATACCCCTGAAAGATTTCCTCTTTTTCTGGAATAAGGTAGACCGGCGTGCCAGTACGGAGGTATATGACGCCTACCGCGAAATAATGGAACGGCTTAACCTGAAAGTCATGGAAACGGTACTCCCCGAATCGAGGCGCTTCGATAAGGAACTATCGGTGAAAGGAAAACCATTTTTCAGGAGCACCCTTTTCCCGCCTCCCCCCAAATTGTTGAAAGGCAGTTGTATCGATGATTTAGCGGAAGAACTGTGTAAAATACTAAACTTATAACGGTATGGCAAAAAGAAAAGAAGTCGATGTGGACGAAGAGCTTATCAAGTCCATGATGACGGGAGATATTCCCCGCCTGGGCAGTGAGCCTGTAAAGGAAAAACCGGTAGATACGGAAATAGATGTTCCGGCAGGAAATATTGAAGAAGAACCGGAGAAAGAGGCCGTACAATCCAAAGCAAGGCGCAGGCGTGAGCCGAAGGATTATATGTCCCTGTTCTTAAAAAAGAATACCGGGACAAAGAGGCAGACTTATGTCAATGCGGATTTATACGATAAGATTTCAAAAATTCTCAGTATTGTCGCCAAAGACATCAGCGTCCCTAATTTTATTGATAATGTATTGGAGAACCACCTGAAAGAATACAGGGATGAGATTAACGATATGTACAGGAATAATACCGATTTATTTTTATAGTTATGACAGAGAATTATATCCATTTTACAGTCAGGCTGCTTGCATGCGGTTATATCCTGTACAGGTGCTGGATAATCGTATTTGATGAAAACTTATTCGGCATATGGGATAAAATCCCGGTCAGGCCTCCGAAGGATGCCCCGGAACCTGTTATTGCAGCGGTAACGGAAAAAGAAGTATCGGATGTAGTCGGAAAAACGGCATTTGTTTATCTGGAAGATCCTGAATTGGCGGCAAAAGTTCCCGCATATAGCGAGAAACTGGAACCATCCGGTTTTATGGGGGAAGAGCCGGAAATATCGGATGATGACGTGGAATCGGCTTTGTCTGCTTCATCTGTTACACAGGAAGAATTGGAGGAAGAACAAGAACGTTTTGAAGCGATGGATGACCTGGCTCCGGGACTCGATCCGGACTTCTCAGCCGGACTCACTTATGAAGAAATGGCAAATGCCGTAGGTGTATTGACTGTAGCCACAGACGATGAAAAGCAAATTATCGAGGCTGCAACGACTATACACCGTATCAAGGATACCGACCTCTTTGAATTCTTCACCAATCAGGTAAGCAACCTGGATAATGTGGAAAAACTAATGGGTGACTGTCTGGATGATGACGGAAAACCTTTGGCTATAAGAAAATCAAAGAGAATGACGGAAGGTATGGAATCTTTTGACATGGGAAAGTATGTGTGAACTGATTGACACAAAAGTAGTCTAATCTAATCCCCAAAGAAAAAAAAGAAAAAACCGCCTTTCTTAGATTTTTTATATCTTTTTTGGAAATCGTCTCTATCTTTTTTGCTATGCACAAATCTCTTAATTTCTTTGGCTTCCATATTGGCAGATATCAATTTCTCTGCTATTGTCATACGCAATCGTTCCCCTTTATCCCAATTATGATATCCGAGATCAGGAGTATGCTTATCTAATAACTCCCAATTAGGAGTATACAATTCAGCGTTCATTATTGTCGTATATACATAATTAAAACTAATTTCAAGAAGGATGATGGATTCTTTAATTGGAAAATTAAATGCTATTGCAACCAGAAAGAAATTAGCTTTTTCTTCTAGGGGAGACCTTCCGGAAAAGTCTATATCATTTTTTTCAATGATCTTCATCCAATGAAGAGGTGAAATCTCCAGAGTTAGACTATCGTTAGGGTTTATTAAATCTATAATGAGGAAGAATAATCTTGAACTTATTTGGTCATTATCCTTAATCCATTTTACAACCTGTTTCCTAGATTTTTCTAAAACAAGATAATAGTTATCGGGTAAATCTTTTTCATTTTCATTAACCCAATTTAATATATTTACGGCTGCATTTGGTACATAATCTACTATAAGAGAGTAATCAATTGGAATATTCTCATTCAAGAAAAGATTAAGCATCTCTTGCCAATTAATATTGAGATCTTTTATAGTTACTAAGTTTTTGAAATTCTCATATAATAATTGTTTGTTTGTATACCAATATTCTGACATAGATACAATATCAGGATTCATCATTACACAAACACTTAATAACTCTCGGTATTTACTATTCATTATTTGTAATAAATCAGGAGTTAGGTGCTTGCTTAAAAGCAACAAATATTTATGTAACTCGGTATTTGGGATTATCTCTGATTGTGTTATTGCATTTGAGAAATATTTTAAGCTATCAATCGAATTATCTGATATAAATCTAACTAATCGTTGTTCATAATTTAAATCAGTTAAATTAAATGATTTAAGATAAGGGCTGGTTAATAACCCAAATAACAATTTACCTTCATCAAAGAGATTAAGATTATTATTTCCAATTAATGAAAATTTGAGCTTTCTTGCCTCAGTTGGGGATATAAAAGACTCTCCTAGTAATTTTATAATTTCAGTTTCAGATATTTTTATATTCTTGTCTGTTAAGAGTTTGTAAAATTTACAAATGGATAGAGATTGTTGTTTACCTCTGCTTACATCTTTACTAAAATTTTGCAAAAATGCAAAATATGAAGCAGGGATTTTTTCTGATAATCTCGTTAAATATAAAATATTATCATCAATACGAAGTTCTTTATTATTTAAATTGGGAATTACTTCAAATATAGAGCTCTTTATGAATTGTCTATTATTTGATGACTTTAGAATTTGAATATCAGGATTAACATCTTCATTCAATTTTATTAATTCAGTTGTTCCCATGGTAAAAGAAAAACTATTCTTTTGATTATAAGGAAGTATATTCCATAGAGAAATAATATATTCCTCCAAATCTGTTTCTCTTGCATATTGAGCTATAATAGGCTTATCAGTTGCAAAATATGAAAAGAATATATTGTACAATGCTTGATTGAGAATAGAAGATAAAGATTGAATCTCAGGATTCATATTCACCAGTAAATTGTCTCCTATATCTAATGATTTATTGTATGACGAAAAAACTTTACCTGTATCAGGGCGTACAAATAAATTCCTTATTATATATTTGAAATTGTTTATTTTGAAAAGACTTTCGAAAGGTATTAATAATGAATGCGTCCACACGCAACCAGGACGTTTCATTTCAGGAGCATACCATGTAGTAGCTATTACATAGAATTTCTCCTCTAATAAAGGATAACCTTTTAGATAATAATCTTCAAGAGATAAATTACCAGAAATATCGCTCTGAATACGCATATATCTAGCATCTTTAACTGATAATGATATGGATGAAGCTAGTAACTCATGCCCATCTTTATATCCATGTAAGACCTGTTCAATTTTCATTTTGCTCAATAAGCCAATTTAAAGGTAAAGATATGTCATTATTCTCTCCTTCGCAATCTACAATTCTTATTCTCTCTGTTAAATCTTCGTATTCTTGAATTTGTCGCATGTCTTGATTATTTTTATAATCTCCCCCTTGAGCACTAACTCCCCATATTTTGTATTTAATACCAGAGTTTTTAAGAAACATGTGGAATAACGGACAACTCTCTTTTATATATTTTTCTGGTGTAAAGTCTTTAATCGTGTCCCAAGCAGAGACAATAACTGCAATGTTTTTTATTTTATTTCTATTTTTCAGAGCAATGATTAAATCAGTTATTATTGCTTGCGATTGTGATATTTCAAAGTTAGTTAAATTGCTTAAGTCTTGCTCTTCTACATGCGCTTCGTCAATCTCATTTGGTTTGACTACATCTCCAATATACCGATCGACTTTTAATGAATTTGGATGAATAAACAATAAAATAGAATTTGTATTCATCATTTTTTTCGATAAATTACTACTTATTGTTCTGCTATCGTAAATATCCTTATATAACTCCCCTGAAACATCGGGGAAGTTTAGTTTTAAAACTTTACTATCATCTTTTATGATATCTAATTCAATAGAATAAAATGTTCCAGTATTTGAACGTTCTATCTCTTCAAACACAGCCCATTTAGCATGAATTTCCTCTAAATATTTTCTATCAGATTGCCGAATGTTTAATTTCAAAGAATGCTTCTTTTCATTCAAAATATGCCATAGTGCAGCGATAAAAGACGTTTTACCTGAACCTGGTAACCCCACAAGAATTGTACTAATTTGCTCACTCATTATTATTTTATTTTTGAAAAGTATCGTTTTACAGATGCCTGTTCGGCTTTATTGCCCTTTATTTCAGCACTATATTCCCAATTATTTTTTTTCATTACAAATGATTCAAAAAAAGAATCAATGTCTATAGCTTCATCTAAATTTTTTCTAAAAATATTATCTCTTGTAAAATCTTGGAAGACTAGCTCAAACATAGATAATTTATCTTCGATTTGTTTCTTCATATTATCTATAAAAGTTTTATGTTTGGCATCCCCTTTGATTCGAGTGTTTATAATATCCCATTTCGTAAATATTATATGAATTTTTGTTCTGTAACTCAGCATATTTTCCTCAATAAAAATGTCTAATAGTTTTAGGCTGTTTACTTTTATGTAATTACGCTTAGACAAATCTGTGATTTGGTCGCCATCAATTAATAAAGAAAAAGAATCAGCTCTCTTTAATAAAGTAAATTCTTTGCAGAATATTGAAGATTTTAACATGTCCTTAAAATCTTCACCAGATAAGTCTGTAATTGCTAAATTGATAGTGTTATTTGGATTACATATCTCTAAATGTAGAATGTCCATTTCTCCAGATTTAGTCCTCACAAATGTGGGCTCATTATTCCCTGAAGACATTCGGCATAGTGCATCTCTTCGTTCAAAACCAGCTAACGTTAAAGATGATTTAAACTCATACTCTGCAATTGTACCCTTTTTCACCAATGGTTGATAAAGTGCATTCAATAATGTTGTTTTACCAGCATCAGGTAAACCAGCAAAAACTATTACTCTTGTCAATTTTTCTGACATTAACGATTTTAGTCCATCAGTGTCTAGTCGAAGTCCGTTATGGATAGTACTAATCTCCTCCGAATCTCCTTCTGCTAGTTCTGTACTATTTTGTTTTTCTGAAATGTTTCCCAATTCATCATCATCTTCAGAGTCGTTTTCCCCTTCATCCAGTTTTGATGTTATATCTTCGTCCTCTGTAACAGCATTCAACTTTGATAATATATCCTCAGGCATTGTTTAATAATTTATATAATAGACATTCGTTGTAAACCTCTTTAGCATAAGAGCTAATAGTTAATTCCAACTCAAAATTAACTCTAAACTGATCTTTAATTAACTTTAGAAAAGAATCTTTTTGCTCAGTATCGGCAAGTGATTTCAGTGCAGACAGAATAGGACAATATAAATTCGCAGCATCAGAAATATGAAGATTATTGAAATCTAAAGTTGCATTAACGAAATTATTAAATAGTATTTTCGTTTCAGTTACATCAATTTTACAAATCTGGTACTTCTTTTCTATTAATACATCAACTTTAGCCATGGGCAAGTTAATAGTTGTACAATCACTAAGTTCTTTACCAAATATCAAAGCTAACTCAACTTTATTACGTCCTTCATATTTTTGCTGGTCTCCTGCATAAATATCGCTAATGAGCCATCCATAGCAATTTAATTCATCTCCCAACACTTGTTGGTTTTTGTTTAATTTATTAAAGGCAGATATAACCTTTGATATTGTCTCATTAACTTCTTTTTCACTTCTCAAGTTAGAAACAGACTCTATTTCCCTATTGTTAAGTATTGTTTCAGTCAATGTACTCTTTACTTCATCAACAATACTTTTATTTAAATATTCAAGGTTCGTTGAGAACGTGAGAGTATCGAATACTAAACCAATACATACTTTATAATCTCTCCTATTCTTCAATACAACAGAATTGTATAATATTGCTCCTGCAAGAATTCTTTGCTCAGTTTCTTTACTTTCAATAGTATATATAGGACTTTTACTATCAAAATATTTTATGAACTTTGTGAGAAATTCCTCGTTCGTTTTGTTTAGCAGATAATACCGAGAACATGATAGAAGAAAATCTAATTTTTCATTTTTATAAATCTCCTCAAGAACTTCAATTCTGCTATTGAGTTTATCTTGATCTAATGATTGTTCACCTAATACCTGATACCAGCTAACTAATTTACTTTCCAGCATATTTTGTTCCTATTAAAGTTAATAATTCAACAAGTCTATTTTGTTCCCTTAAACGTTTATATATCAGATCAACTCTATCCAACATAGGCAATAGTTCATCTTCATTAGAAGTAACATTGAGCTCTTTTCCTATTTGAAGTTGTTCGAGTGGATTTTTCATGCTAAAATATTCATACCAAACTTTAGATTCATCAGTCTTTTTAATATTTTGAGACTGTTTCCTGTTATTAATTATACTTTTTCTCAAATCTGGCTCTAGTTCATATATAACTTTTTCTGCTTCTTCAAATGTACGTGTATCAATACTCCATCTTCGAGAATTTATCGCAACTTTCATTTTTTCATTTTCAATTGAAATATCAATTATGTTATATACAGGTTCATAAGGATGCTCACTTCTGGATGGCTGCATTGCTCCTGAATATATTTTAAGAATATTTTCCTTGCATTCAGTCTTAGCATTATGTTCGTGCCCAAATAATTGAATTGAAGCTCTACTATCTAGTAGTTTTTTTATCGTTTCTCCATCCTTTAACCATTGTATAGGGTGGTGACACATTGATAAATGTATTACATTTTCTTCATGGGTTGATATTAAGGCTTGAATCTCCCCAATACATAATTTTGCCATATCATGATTTGGATCATCATCAAGTTCAGGAATATATGACAGAAGTGCACTATTGATCCCCCTAATTTTTAGTTTATACACTCCGTCAATATCTAGAATTCTATCACAGCAAATATGATCATGCTCTATCTGATACTTTTTAACAAACTTATAATAGGGAATAAAAGGCAATAATAATACATCTTTATCTTCTTTTCTTAACCATGCTTTTTCTAATAAATCATCATATTTTTCAATATTCTGCTCCCTTAATACTGAACGCAATTCATTACATGCAAGACTAATTTGGCTTCTATTGACATCATGGTTTCCAGGTATTAAAAAAATGTTTTGGTTTTCACAACCTGTTTTTAGGCAAACATTGTTAATCCATTGGCTGGCATCCTCATATTCTTCATCTTTACCCGAAAATGCAATATCTCCACAGATCAAAATATGATTTATCTGTGTACTATCATCTTTCAATACTCTAGATAAATCCTGGATTATTTCGTTTTGAATTTCTCTATCCTTATCCCACCTAGCATCTTTATAATTATAAAAATGAATGTCAGAGAAATGTAGTAGTCGTAAAGGCATATTTTTATATTTTATACTCAAATCATATTTTACATTAAAATCCACATATAACCTAGCTTAAGAATCAAGGATATAAAATAAATAAGCCCAAATTTACATAGATATATTCAGCAATTAATCAGAAAGTGTAAGAAAATAATTATTTCTATCTTATAAAAAATCATACTTGACTGATTTTAAATAAATGCCTCTTAATTGAATCATATTAATATATGAGCCATAAATTGTAACTTATAGAATCTTTATTGTAATTAAGAGTCTTTATTCCTCCGATAAAATAGTTCAATCTATTTTTCATATCGATGACACGTGATGACATACGGTGTAACATATCGTCAGGGCTTTAAATCAACATTTTATACACTATATATTCGCTGCCGGATTCATTTTTTTGTATCACTTTTTAATATTTCGACAATGAAAAAAAGAGTATTGTTTTCAGCAGTATTACTGTTAAGTATGTTGGGAGTATTTGCCCAGGGCAACGGCATGCAGGGCATCACCGACGCCACCAATATGGTGACATCCTATTTCGATCCGGCCACCAAACTTATCTATGCCATCGGGGCCGTTGTAGGACTCATCGGAGGGGTAAAAGTCTACTCGAAGTTTTCGAGTGGCGACCCCGACACCTCCAAGACCGCCGCCTCGTGGTTCGGGGCGTGTATCTTCCTGATTGTAGCCGCTACAATTCTTAGATCTTTTTTCCTGTAAGGGTCACAGATCCTCTTATTAATCTTTTAATAACGAAAAAGAATGGCAGCATATTCAATCAATAAAGGAATCGGCAAGCCCGCTGAGTTTAAGGGCCTCAAATCGCAGTACCTGTTCATCTTCGCAGGCGGGCTGCTGGGCGTATTCGTAGTCTTTGTGATTATGTATATGGTCGGCATCAGCCAGTTGATCTGCATCGGGTTCGGGGTTGTTACCGCCGGGACACTGGTCTGGTGCACTTTTTACCTGAATGATAAATACGGGGAATTCGGGCTCATGAAGTTGCAGGCTATCCGTAACCATCCCCGCTATATCATCAACCGCAGGCGCATTATTCGACTTATCTCCCGTATCAAAAGAAAGGAGGATCTATGCGGAATACGCTAACAGCAGCTACATTAGAGAGCAAGTTTCCGCTACTGGCAGTAGAGCATGACTGTATCCTGAGTAAAGACGCGGATATAACGGTCGCCTACCGGATAGAACTGCCCGAACTGTTTACCGTCACCTCTCCCGAATACGAAGCGATCCACGCGGCTTGGGCAAAAGCGATAAAAGTATTGCCCAACTATTCGGTTGTCTGTAAACAAGACTGGTTTACCGAAGAGGATTACAAACCGGAGTTGCAAAAGGAAGACATCAGTTTCCTGTCCCGCAGTTTCGAGCGTCATTTCAACGAACGGCCGTTTTTGAATCACACTTGCTACCTCTTTCTGACCAAGACAACCAAAGAGCGGGCTAAACAGCAAAGCAGCTTTACAGCTCTTACCCGTGGCTTTATCGTCCCAAAGGAAATGCAGGACAGGGAAACGGCGCAAAAATTCCTGGAGTCAGTCGGGCAGTTCGAACGGATTATTAACGATTCGGGATTTATTAAACTGCATCGATTGACTACCGATGAGATTGTAGGCGGCCAATCCCCGGCCAATCCCGAAGGGACGGGAGCGGCAGGCATTATCGAAAAGTATTTTTCCTTATCGCAGAATGACACGACCTGTCTACAGGATATGGCGCTCGGTGCGGGCGAAATGAAGGTCGGGGACAAGTATCTGTGCCTGCATACCCTTTCGGATGCGGATGACCTGCCGGGCAAGGTAGAGACAGATACCCGTTATGAACGGCTATCCACGGATAGAAGCGACTGCCGTTTGTCTTTCGCAGCCCCTATCGGGGTATTGCTGACCTGTAACCATATGGTGAATCAATATATCTTTATCGATGACCATGCGGAGAACCTGAAACGTTTTGAAAGGCAGGCAAGGAATATGCACTCGCTGTCAAGGTACAGCCGTTCAAACCAGATAAACAAGCAGTGGATCGAAGAGTATCTCAATGATGCGCATAGCTTCGGCTTAACCTCCGTGCGTTGCCATGTCAACGTAATGGCATGGAGCGAGGACAAAGAAGAACTAGGCCGAATCAAAAACGATGTGGGCAGCCAGTTGGCTTTGATGGGATGCAAGCCCCGGCACAATACGGTCGATACGCCGACCTTGTTCTGGGCGGGTATTCCGGGTAACCAGGGGGATTTCCCGGGTGAAGAGAGCTTTTACACCTTTATCGAGCAGGCCTTGTGCTTCTTTGTGGAGGAAACAAACTACAAAAGTTCACCTTCTCCATTCGGTATTAAGATGGTAGACCGGGTAACAGGCAAGCCGCTCCATGTGGATATATCCGACTTGCCGATGAAGAAAGGGATTATCTCCAACCGTAACAAGTTCGTGTTGGGGCCTTCGGGTAGCGGCAAGTCCTTTTTTATGAACCATATGGTCAGACAGTATTGGGAGCAGGGCACGCATGTCGTCCTTGTCGATACGGGAAACTCTTATCAGGGCTTGTGTGAGATGATCCGCAGCAAGACCAAAGGGGAAGACGGGATTTACTTTACCTATACCGAAAAAAAGCCGATCTCGTTCAATCCGTTCTATACCGACGACGGGCAGTTCGATGTGGAGAAAAAGGACAGTTTGAGAACCTTGCTGCTGACCCTTTGGAAGAGCGAGGACGATAAGATCACCAAGACCGAATCGGGAGAACTGGGCAGCGCTGTGGATGAATATATCACAAAGATCCAGACCGATAGTAGTATTGTCCCAAGCTTCAACACTTTTTATGAGTTTATGCGGGATGAGTATAAGGCCGCGTTGAAAGAAAGGGAGATAGAGGTAAGCAAGGCTGACTTCAATATCGATAACCTGCTGACTACCCTCCGGCAATATTACCGGGGCGGGCGCTTCGACTTCCTGCTGAACTCGGACAAGGAACTGGACCTGCTGAACAAACGCTTTATCGTCTTCGAAATCGATGCTATCAAAGAGAACCGCGACCTTTTCCCGGTTGTAACGATTATCATTATGGAAGCTTTTATCAATAAGTTACGCCACCTGGAAGGCGTCCGGAAACAGTTTATATGCGAAGAGGCCTGGCTGTGACATGTAAGTCTTGTGAGTGATTGTTCAACTGGTTATTGCAGGAGTGCGATAATTTGATTGAACCTGCTGTTTCGTCAGCAGTAGCCTAGGGCACATGCGATAGTAAGTAATGAACTCGTGTGAGAGCTGTCCCGACAATGAAGCCCTTCCGAAAGGAGAAGCCTGAACCGTGAGGGAATGGCAACGAGCGTAAGCATTATATGCTCTGGGAGCTAGGCTGAATGGTATGAATAACATAATGTGAACCGTTGATAAACGTCGTCACTTCGAATGAGCCGTTAACGATGCTGGGCTCAACCCAAAAGGGACGCAGTCGGCTAACCTTCTCCACGCTAAGGTTACACGAACATAATGACTGCCGGCGGATAGACGGATTCTAACCCATTCATTTGTCACTTACAGGGAACATGGTAAGCCCGTATTTCTCCTGCCAATAGCAGGTAAGCCGACCGTAAGGAACGCCGAATGGGATGCGGGTATAGGAATGTGGAAAAAGCGAACGCTTCCCTTGTAATGAGGGAGATACGGATTGAGCCCTGCTCATGGATTGAGCAGGACAATATCATTCGGCACGAAAGTGGGCTGACTTCCACAAGGTGACTTTTTACAAGAAACTTTTAGAACTTATTTAAAGAAGAAAAGCAAATGAACGACATTAAAACATCGTGTGCATCTACTGACCAAAAGTGGGACACCTGGCTCGATATCAATTGGGACAAGTGCCAAACTTCAGTTGATAAGCTACAAGCGCGTATTGTAAAAGCTCAGAAAGAAGGCAGATACGGCAGGGTGAAAGCTTTGCAGTGGACGCTGACGCATTCGTTTTACGCCAAAGCATTGGCTGTAAAACGTGTTACATCTAATAAAGGCAGTCGAACTGCGGGAGTAGACCGTGCAACATGGTCAACTCCGAATGCTAAATTTCAGGCAATCAGTGAACTGAAAAGACGGGGGTACACTCCCCAACCGCTAAGACGGATACATATTAAAAAGAGTAACGGTAAATTAAGACCTCTTGGAATTCCTACAATGAAGGACAGGGCGATGCAAGCATTATATCTGCTTTCATTAGAACCTGTTGCCGAAACTACGGCAGACAGTAATTCTTACGGATTCCGCAAAGGAAGAAGCACATTTGATGCAAGGCAACAATGTTTCTGCGTATTATCAAAGAAAACTTCTCCCGAGTGGATTTTGGAAGGGGATATTAAAGGATGCTTCGACCATATCAGCCATGAATGGCTTATCAACAATATCCCAATGGATAAGGCGATGTTAAAGAAATGGCTCAAATGTGGCTTTGTATTCAATAAAGAACTGTTTCCGACAGAAGAAGGAACACCTCAAGGCGGAATTATTTCTCCAACTCTGGCTAATATGACCTTGGACGGATTGCAGGTAATGCTTGCAAAGAAGTATCACAAGAAGTTCGTAAACAGGACAACGACCTATTATCCCAAAGTTCATCTGGTACGCTATGCGGATGATTTTATAATCACAGGCAGGACTAAAGAAGCTTTGGAAGAAATCAAACCAATGGTGGAGGAGTTTCTTCAGGAAAGAGGGCTTACCCTCTCAGAAGAAAAGACGAGGATGACTCACATAACAGAAGGTTTTGATTTTCTGGGGTACAATATCCGTAAATACGACAATGGGAAACTTCTAATCAAACCATCGAAGGAAGGGCTAAAGAAATTCATGAAGAAAATCCGTGGAATTATAGATTCCAACAAGGGTAGCAAACAGGAATCTCTAATACGGCTCTTAAATCCAGTAATTGTTGGGTGGGTAAACTACTACAAAAGTTGTGTGGCTTCTGAAACTTTCAGTAAAGCTGATTACCTGATATTCGAAAAGTTATGGCAATGGGCAAGAAGAAGGCATCCAAAAAAAGGTAAAAATTGGGTTGCAGACAGGTATTTCACAAGAATTAGAAATAGGAACTGGTGCTTTGTGGCGAATTTCAAGAAGAAAGGGAAAGATGATAGAATCGTCCTTAAACGCCTGTATGATACAAAGATTACCTTCTATGTTAAAGTGAAAGCCGAATCGAATCCGTTTGACCCCGAATGGGATACATATTTCAAAGAGAGGGAAGAGTACAAGATGCTCAAACATCTCGATGACAAGAAGCCCTTGCTACACCTATGGAAAAAGCAGAAGGGGATATGTCCTTTATGCGGAGAACCGATTGACATAAATGATTACTGGGGAACTACTGAAAAGAAAACGACTCCAGAAAAACAGAATCATTTAGTGCATGATAGCTGCCGCAGAAAGAATGACCAATTAAAAAGATGTAACAATGAGCTGGTTTCTAGCAAATAGAAATTTTAAGTTGCTTGAGCCGTATGAAGGGAAACTTTCACGTACGGTTCTTAGAGGGGAAAGCTCCCGCAAGGGAGCTGACCTACTCGACAAAGCCTTGTCTTCTCCGAATATGGCAGCCTACCTCAAATACCTCTATAAAACCGTTCGGAAATACTTCGGGGAGGCCATTGTTGTGACGCAGGAAGTGGACGATATTATCTCATCCCCGATTGTCAAGGAAGCCATTATCAATAACTCCGACTGCAAAATTTTGCTCGACCAGCGGAAGTATATGAACAAGTTCGATTCGATACAGGCACTACTGGGTCTGACTGATAAGGAGAAAGCCCAGATACTCTCGATTAATATGTCCAATAATCCAAGCCGTATATACAAAGAAGTATGGATCGGGCTTGGCGGTATGCAGTCGGCTGTGTATGCCACGGAAGTCTCCGCGCAGGAATACCTGACGTATACGACCGAGGAAACCGAAAAACTCGAAGTGATGCGCCTGGCGGAAAAACTGGGAGGGGATATAGAGTTGGCGATTAAGCAGCTATCAGCCCCCTAATTGCCTCGCCTTCGCTTCGGCGAATTAAAAATCGACGGAATGTAATGTAGTCAACAGATGTTTCCCACAAGGGGGACTTTAGGTAAACCACGATAACAAAACGAATAATTTATTCTATTAACGTATTAAAAATTAGCTGAATATGAGAACAAAAATCTTCATATTGTGCGTAAGCTGTATGCTTATGGCAACGCAGGTCAAGGCCCAGTGGGCGGTATTTGATCCGAGCAACCTGGCCCAGAGCATCGTCAATACGACCCGCAACGTCACCCAGACAACCACGACGGCCACGAATATGGTCAAAAGTTTTCAGGAAGTTCAAAAGGTCTATAATCAGTCGAAGCAGTATTATGACGCGTTGAAAGCTGTAAACGGCTTGGTAAAGGATGCCAAAAAAGTGCAAAAAACCATCCTGATGGTAGGCGAAATATCCGATATCTATGTGCATAACTATCAGAAGATGCTGTCCGATCCCAATTACTCTGTAGAGGAACTGGGCGCCATTGCCAACGGTTATGCAAAGCTGCTGGAGCAAAGCAATGATGTGCTGAACGAACTGAAAGGAGTAGTCAATATTTCAACGCTTTCCCTCTCGGATAAAGACCGTATGGATGTGGTCAACAGTTGCCATGACTCGATGCTGGAATACCGGAACCTTGTCCGCTACTATACGAATAAGAATATCGGCGTTTCGTACCTGCGGGCCAAGAAGAAAGGAGAAACAGCCCGTGTGAACGCCTTATACGGTAATCCTTCCGAACGCTACTGGTAGAATCCCACCCCCTCCAACCTCCCCCAAAAGGGGAGGCTTATGGCTTCCTTAGAGGGTTTGGAGGAGATAGGTATTTCAATTTTTCACTTTTCACTTTTAATTTTTCATTTAAAAACATGGATTTCGATCAATTTCATCAGACACTGCGCACGCTCTATGACCAGATGATGCCCCTGTGCGGCAATATGATCGGTATCGCCAAAGGCATTGCCGGGCTGGGAGCCTTGTTCTATGTGGCATACCGTGTTTGGCAATCCCTGTCAAGGGCTGAACCGGTAGATGTATATCCTTTGCTCCGTCCCTTCGCCATCGGTTTATGCATTATGTTTTTCCCGTCCGTGGTGCTCGGAACGATCAACAGCATTATGAGCCCGGTCGTACAGGGAACCAACGGGATGCTGCAATCCGAAACGCTGGATATGAAAAAGTACGCGGAAATAAAGGACAGGCTGGAATATGAGGCTATGCGAAGGAACCCTGAGACAGCCTACTTAGTGGATAACGATATTTTTGAAGAAAGGCTGGACCAACTGGGAATTACCGATGTAGGCGAAATAGCAGGGATGTATATCGAGCGGGGTTTGTACCAGACCAAGAAATGGATACGTGAAGCTTTCCGGGAAGTATTGGAGATTGTCTTCAAGGCGGCAGCCCTGATAATCGATGTGATACGCACCTTTTTCCTGATTGTCCTTGCCATACTCGGCCCGCTGGCTTTTGCCATATCCGTCTGGGACGGCTTCCAATCGACGCTTACCCAGTGGATCACCCGCTATATCTCCGTGTACCTGTGGCTGCCTGTGTCAGACCTGTTCAGCACGATACTGGCAAGGCTGCAATCCCTGATGCTGCAATCGGATATCGAACGGATGCAGACCGACCCTAACTTTTCCCTGGACAGTTCAGATGCAATTTACATTGTCTTTCTCATCATCGGCATTGTAGGCTACTTCACAATCCCTACTGTTGCCGGATGGATTATCTCGGCAGGCGGCATGGGCAACTTCGGTAAGAATGTGAACAGTACGGCGACCAAAGGTGCTGCAATGGCAGGAGGTTTTGCCGGAGCTGCAGGCGGAAATATTGTAGGAAGATTAAAGGGAAGCGGCAATTCCGGTAGCAGTAGTAGTGGTTCTGTTGGTGGTGGCAGCCAGCCACAAGGACGGAACTATTCAACGGGGAACGAAGGACAACCCGGCTCTTCAAGGAGGACTCCTTAATAATTAGCAAATGAGCAGTTTCGGAGATTAGCAAATGTGTTTCCATTTCCGAATTTACTAATTATCAAATTTTCAAATCAGAATTTATGGAATTTAAATCATTAAAAAATATCGAATCGAGCTTTAAGCAGCTCCGTGTATTTGGCGTTGTCTTTTTGTGCCTGTGCGCTGTTGTCGCAGGTTACTCCGTCTGGAGCGCCTATGGCTTCGCGGAAGCGCAGCGGCAAAAGATCTATGTGCTGGATAACGGTAAATCGCTGATGCTCGCCCTTTCGCAGGACTTGTCGCAAAACAGGCCTGTGGAAGCCCGCGAGCATGTCAGGCGGTTCCATGAACTGTTCTTCACGCTGTCTCCCGATAAGTCGGCTATTGAAAGCAATATCCAGCGGGCATTGTTCCTTTCGGATAAATCGGCTTTCAACTACTATAAAGACCTGTCGGAGAAGGGATTTTATAACAGGATTATTTCGGGGAATATCAACCAGGCCATACAGGTCGATAGTATTTCCTGCAATCTGGATACCTATCCCTACCAGGTGAACACTTACGCAAGGCAGATGATAATCCGTGAGAGCAATATCACGGAACGCAGCCTGATAACAACCTGCAAGCTTTTGAACTCCGTCCGCTCCGATAATAACCCGCACGGGTTTACCATCGAAGGATTCGAAATCAGGGAGAATAAGGATTTAAGGGTACTGGACAGATAATAGCCCCTCTAAATCTCCCCGGAGGGGAGACTTGGCCCCTCCTTTGGAGGGGTTGGGGAGGCTAAATAGGATACAATATGAAAGAACGAATAAAAGAACTGGGCTATTGGCTTGAAGACAGGCTCAAAGGCCTCTGCGGGGAGATTACCCCTGACAAGCGGCTGACTGTGATTTTGATTATGCTCCTGGGCTTTACAATCCTTAACCTCTACTTCACATTTACGACTATCAGGAATTTTGGAAGGGAACAGGAACGGAAGGAACAATTAAAGATAGGGCATATGGAAGGACTGGAACTTGAAAAGACAAGACCGAAAGATTTGGGATTGGATTTTTTAGACTCTGATATCGATACTCCGGTTTTGGATAGTATGAATATTGAAAAGAAGAAAAATTATGGCTGATAAACCGAAACTAAGCGAAGGACAAAAGCAAAAGCTGAAGAAATATGCGGTTTACGCATTGATGGCTGTTGTCTGCGCGGGATGTATGTGGCTGATCTATTCCCCGTCGGAGAAAGACAAGGCCGGAGAGCAGGCAGGCACGGGCTTTAACGCCGATATACCCGACCCGAAGAAAGACGGTATCGTCGGCGACAAGATGAGCGCCTATGAACAGGAACAAACAGAGCAGCGGCAAAAGGAAAGGATGCAGTCCTTACAGGGTTATGCCGATATGCTGGAGAGTTCCAAAAATGAAAAGGTGACAATCGATTTGGGAAACGCGGCAAAGGAAAGCAGGCAGGTTCCGGAGAAAGAAAAAGCCCCGGTCAGCAACTCCGTTTCCGCCTATAGGGACATCAACCGGACTTTGGGTAACTTCTATGAAAAACCGAAGGACGATCCCGAAAAGGAAGAGATGAAGAAAAAGCTGGAGGAACTGGAGGCCAGGATGCAGGAAAAAGAGAATGCCAAGAGTTCGGTGGACGAACAATTAGTATTGATGGAGAAATCCTATGAGATGGCGGCCAGGTATATGCCGCAGGCACAGAATCAGCCTGAGCCTCCCTCAAACAGTCCGAATTCCCTGAAAAGCAGGATTGAGAATTACGGCAAGGAGGCTTCCTCCAAAGATGGTAAGGCAAGGGTCAGCCCCGTCCGGCAGATACAAAAGCATACCGTATCGTCACTGGCTCAGGACATAAGTAATGAAGACCTGTTCCGGATGTATGACCAGCCGCGTAATACGGGCTTTCATACAGTAAGCGGTGAAGCCGGAGTAAGCGCCAAAAACACGATTTCGGCTGTTATCTATGACGACCAGACCGTGACCGACGGGCAAACAACACGCTTGCGGTTGACAGAGCCTTTGATGGCGGGAACAACGCTTATCCCCGAAAATACCATCCTGACAGGTATCGCCAAGGTACAGGGCGAGCGGCTGGATATACTTGTCTCCTCGATAGAGCATCAGGGTACGGTTATTCCTGTGGAGATGGTTACATACGACACGGACGGTCAGAAGGGTGTCCATATCCCCGGCTCACTGGAGCTGGACGCGGCCAAAGAGATCGTCGCCAATATGGGCAACAGCGTGGGAACAAGCTTTACCATGACGCAAAGCGCGGGGGCGCAAATCACATCCGACCTGAGCAAGGGAGCCATACAGGGCATATCGGCTTATATGCAGAAAAAGATCAGGCAGGTGAAGGTAACGCTCAAGTCCGGATACAGGGTTATGCTAATGCCAAAACAGTAAACAGTCAGCAGTGAACAGTAATCAACCGGATTAACTATACTTTTTTTAACAACCCATACTTATAACTTATAACTCATCACTTATAACTCATTTATACTTATGAAGCAGTTATTTTTAACGCTTGCCTTTATAGCAGGCATCTTTATAACAATACAGGCGCAGGAAACCCCGGACAGGCAAATACCGAAATCCTCGACGGGCGACCTGTTCAACGGACTTACACGGCCTTTGACCTTTAGCCGGATGATACCGCCATACGCTTTGGAGGTGACATTCAGTAAGACGGTGCATATTATTTTCCCTTCCGCTATACGCTATGTGGATCTGGGCTCTTCCGACCTGCTGGCGGCTAAAGCCGACGGTACGGAGAATGTGCTCCGGGTGAAAGCCGCCACACAGGGTTTTAGTAAGGAAAGCAACCTCTCTGTCATTACCGAAGACGGCAGCTATTTTTCCTTTAACGTCAAGTACGCGGACGAGCCGGTAAAGCTCTCTATCGAGATGGCCGACTTTATCCGTAACAGCGAAACCGTGAACAAGCCGGACAATACCCTCGACATCCGTATAAAGGAACTGGGGCAGGAACCGCCCGCGCTTGTCCGCCTGGTCATGAAATCCATCCACAAAAACGACCGCAGGGAAATAAAGCATATCGGATCAAAACGCTTCGGTATCCAATATACGCTAAAAAGCATTTATTCGAATGGCGGGCTACTGTATTTCCATATGCAGTTGAAAAACACGACAAATGTGCCGTTTAACGTGGATTTTATCACATTCCGGATTGTGGATAAGAAGGTTGCCAAACGCACCGCCATACAGGAACAGGTGATCCGGCCGCTCAGGGACTATAATAACCTGACGGTTATCGGCAGTAAACGCACTGAACGCATAGTCTTCGCTTTGCCGCTGTTTACCCTGCCGGACGATAAGATGCTGCTGGTAGACCTGCATGAGAAGGACGGGGGACGCCATCAGCGCTTTACAGTGGATAATGCCGACCTGGTACGGGCAAAGGTGATTAACGAACTCAAAGCGGAATAGCCATGAAGCGGATAACAGTACTATTGAATATGCTGGTGTTATTCCTGCTTATGTCAGGTAACGCCCTGGCGCAACGCGCCCTGCCGGGTATGAAAGGCATACAGGTAACGGGCGGTATGGTTGACGGAGTTTACTCGTATTCTAATCAAAGCAAAGCGGGGTATTACTTCGGAGCGGCAATGGCAACCTATGCAGGTAATGGCAATAAATGGGTATTCGGCGGGGAGTATTTGAACAGGTATTACCCCTATAAGGATACTTGTATCCCTGTGGCGCAGTTTACAGCCGAAGGAGGATATTACCTGAATATTCTCTCTGATCCCTCAAAGACTTTTTTCCTTTCATTGGGCGGCTCTGCCTTGGCAGGGTATGAAACATCGAACTGGGGTAAAAAGGCTTTGCCTGACGGGGCTACGCTTATAAACAAGGACGCTTTTATCTACGGGGGAGTTGTTACGCTGGAACTGGAAACGTATTTATCCGATAGGATTGTACTACTTCTTAATGCACGGGAGCGGGCCTTGTGGGGAAACACCACAGGCCGTTTCCATATGCAGTTCGGTGCGGGAGTCAGGTTGATGATAAACTGACCTGATACAATCTATTAACTATGTAATTATAACCAATCGATTATTCATTATCAATCATTAATTATCCATTCTAAACAATTTATAATATGAGAAAAAGAATCTTTTTTATGCTGATCCTTGCGATAGCGGGGATAGCGATTACGAGCGCACAGGTGCGTATCAGCGGTAAGGCGGCTCCCAATAGTTCCGCCGTGCTGGACTTAAACCCGGACGATAAGATAAGTGAGGGTAACGCTACACTGGGGCTTGCCTTACCGAGGGTCAAGCTTAAAGGTAGCGCAAACGCCTCTCCCCTCCAGTCGCATGTAAAAGGCATTATCGTCTATAATGTGGCGACGACAGGCGATGTCGTTCCCGGACTTTACCAGAATGACGGGACAAAATGGCTACGCCAGCCTGACGCCGTATTTATGGACGAATCGCTTAAATCGCTGGCCAGACTGCTGGCGGAAAAGGACAGTATTGTAGGCAATGAAGTGTTAAATGCGACAAGCGGAGGAGGATTAATTCGGGCAGGAGCAGGGACAAATGCTTCGCCTTATACGCTCGGCATTGCTCCGGGAGGTGTTACAAACGATAAAATAGCGGACGGGGCTATTACCATCAATAAGCTGTCCAATAAAACAATCATACATCTGGGGGATAGTATCGCCTCCAATATCTACAGCACAATATTAGGTGATACCATCATTAATTATATTACTCAAAATATAGATAATTCCGTATTGATGGACAGCGTAGTAAACGCTATCAGTAATAATAACAGCTATATCAAACAATTGATAGATAATATAGCCGTCAATGAATACAACACCGTACTGGGGGATAGTATTATCAACTATATCACAAAGAATATCGGCCTGACAAACTTAGGTGACAGCATCAGCTATTATATTACGAATAATTTCAGCACGCAATTAGGCGATACCGTAATGCAGCATATTACGAACGGACTGGATGGTTCCGCCCTGATGGATAGTATCAGTTACCATGTCAGCAATAACAATGCTTATCTCAAAGAATTGATAAACAATATTGCAAGGAATGTATATAATACGACATTGGGGGATACGCTTGTCAATCATATCGCGCATAATATAACCAACACGGTATTAGGAGACAGTATCCTGCAATATATCACGAATGACATCAGGAATACAATACTTGGCGATAGTATTATTAGTTTGGTACATGAAAACGAAAGGGACGGGGTGATAGGCAATGAAGTGACTAATGCGACAACAAACGGTGGATTAACCCGCTCCGGTTCGGGTACTGCCGCATCCCCTTATACGCTGGGAATAGCCGACAGTGGTATTACATCATCCAGGCTTGCCGACAAAAGCGTTACCGTAGGAAAGGTTAATGCCACGGGTACAGCATCAGCAACAACCTTTTTACGTGGTGACGGCTCCTGGTCTGCGCCTGTGGGAGACGGACAGGGTGTAACTTCCGTTAATGGGGCAAACGGTATTACTGTCACCAACGGTACAACGACGCCTACAGTCAGTCTTCCAGCCGGAACAACGACAGGTAATGTCTTAAAATGGAATGGTACGGCCTGGGCTTCCTCTACTGATGCGGGCATAACAAGCGAATCAGACGGTGTTATAGGGAATGAAGTGACAAACGCAACGGCTAATGGCGGTTTAACCCGCTCCGGTTCAGGCACTGCTGCCGCTCCTTATACGCTGGGAATAACAGATGGAGCCATAACCACAGCCCGGCTTGCTGACAATGCCGTTACAACAGCCAAGATTACAGATAAAAGCGTTACCATAGGTAAAGTCAATGCCACAGGTACAGCATCAGCAACAACTTATCTTCGTGGAGATGGTTCCTGGTCTGCTCCTGCCGGAGATGGTCAGGGTGTCACCTCTGTCAGCGGGTCTAATGGTATTACGGTAACAAATGGTACGACAACGCCGACTGTTAGCTTACCTGCCGGAACAACTACAGGCAATGTACTCAAATGGAACGGTACAGCTTGGGCTTCCTCGGCCGATGCGGGTATAACATCCGAATCAGACGGGATTATAGGTAATGAAGTAATAAACGCAACAACGAATGGAGGATTAACAAGGGCTGGTTCAGGCACTACTACATCTCCTTATACGCTGGGAATAACAGATGGAGCCATAACCACAGCCCGGCTTGCTGACAATGCCGTTACAACAGCCAAGATTACAGATAAAAGCGTTACCATAGGTAAAGTCAATGCTACGGGCACAGCTTCCGCTACAACTTATCTTCGTGGTGACGGCACATGGTCTGCTCCTGCCGGTGACGGTCAGGGCGTCACCTCCGTCAGTGGGGCAAACGGTATTACGGTAACCAACGGAACGACAACGCCGACTGTCAGTCTGCCAGCCGGAACGACAACCGGTAATGTACTCAAATGGGATGGCACGGCTTGGGCTTCTTCTGCCGACGCGGGTCTTACATCCGAATCAGACGGTATTATCGGTAATGAGGTAACAAATGCTACGACTAATGGCGGTTTAACCCGCTCCGGTTCAGGCACTGCTGCCGCTCCTTATACGCTGGGAATAACAGATGGAGCTATAACCACAGCCCGGCTTGCTGACAATGCCGTAACAACAGCTAAGATTACAGATAAAAGCGTTACCATAGGTAAAGTCAATGCTACAGGCACAGCTTCCGCTACAACTTATCTCCGTGGCGACGGTTCTTGGTCTGCTCCTGTGGGTGACGGACAGGGTGTAACCTCCGTCAGCGGGTCTAATGGTATTACGGTAACAAATGGTACGACAACGCCGACTGTTAGCTTACCTGCCGGAACGACAAGCGGGAATGTCTTAAAGTGGAACGGTACGGCTTGGGCTTCCTCTGCTGACGCAGGTATTACAAGTGAATCAGACGGAGTTATCGGCAATGAAGTGACAAATGCGACAACGAGTGGAGGACTAACAAGGGCAGGTTCAGGCACTGCTGCCGCTCCCTATACATTGGGAATATCGGATGGAGCTATAACTACCGCCCGGCTTGCTGATAACGCCGTGACAACAGCTAAGATTACAGATAAAAGCGTTACCATAGGTAAAGTCAATGCTACGGGTACAGCTTCTTCAACAACTTTCCTTCGTGGTGACGGCGCTTGGTCTGCTCCTGCTGGAGACGGACAGGGCGTCACCTCCGTCAGCGGAGCAAACGGTATTACCGTAACTAACGGTACAACAACACCGACTGTTAGCTTACCAACCGGAACAACTACAGGCAATGTACTCAAATGGAACGGTACAGCCTGGGCTTCTTCTGCCGATGCTGGTCTTACATCCGAATCGGATGGTATTATAGGTAATGAGGTTACTAATGCAACAACGAGTGGCGGTTTGGTTCGGGCAGGTTCAGGCACAGCTACATCTCCTTATACATTAGGTATCTCAGACGGGGCTATAACCACAGCCCGGCTTGCTGACAATGCCGTTACAACAGCCAAGATTACAGATAAAAGCGTTACCATAGGTAAAGTCAATGCTACGGGTACAGCTTCTTCAACAACTTTCCTTCGTGGTGACGGCGCTTGGTCTGCTCCTGCTGGAGACGGACAGGGCGTCACCTCCGTCAGCGGAGCAAACGGTATTACCGTAACTAACGGTACAACAACACCGACTGTTAGCTTACCAACCGGAACAACTACAGGCAATGTACTCAAATGGAACGGTACAGCCTGGGCTTCTGCTGCCGATGCTGGTATTACAAGCGAATCGGATGGCATAGTAGGCAATGAGGTGACAAATGCAACAACGAGCGGAGGACTAACAAGGGCAGGTTCGGGCACTGCTGCCGCTCCCTATACATTGGGAATATCGGATGGAGCTATAACTACAGTACGAATTGCAGATAATGCTGTAACATCCGCAAAAATATCGGATGGCACAATTGCCGATGCTGATATAAGCGCAACTGCAAATATTACGGGAACGAAACTTGCCGACAAAAGTGTAGCGGTTGCAAAGGTTAATGCTACAGGTACTGCATCAGCAACAACCTATCTGAGAGGCGACGGTACATGGTCTGCCGGAGACGGCCAGGGTGTCACTTCCGTTACCGGGGCAAACGGTATTACTGTTACCAATGGCACAACGACGCCGACTATCAGCCTGCCTGCCGGAACAGCAAGCGGGAATGTACTTAAATGGAATGGTACAACCTGGGCTTCCTCTGCTGAAACTGGTATCACAACAGAGGCAGACGGGATCATAGGAAATGAAGTTGTTAACGCCACGACAGATGGCGGACTTGTGCGTGCAGGTGCGGGGACAGCCACTGACCCTTATACTTTGGGCATAGCAGACAATGCTATTACATCGGCCAGGATAGCTAACGGCACGATCAAGGCTGAAGACTTGAACGGTATGGGCGCAAGTAACAGGCAGGTACTTGCCTACAACGGTTCGGCCTGGGCTCCTTCTACAAATTATGCCTCGCCGACAACGATTACATCCGGCTCTACAGCTACAGGCAGCATCACCTCCGGCGGTTACAGCGATATATATACATGGAGCGACCTTGTACCGGGATTATATAACCTGCGCGTCAGGACAAACGGAAACGGCACGGCCAGGTTCAAGCTGGCATCGGATGTGGCCTTCGGTACTTCCGTCCTGTTCGAGATCAATGGCGATTCAGCAGACCATACGGCGGAGATCATGTTCAACTTTGTTTATACGGGCACATTAAGGCTGAAAGCGGATTGTACGGGCAACTGTCCGACCCGCCTGTTTAATTTATACCTGGCGCGGTTTTAATAAACAAAATGTATAAAGTAAAAGATATGAAACGAGGATATATTATAAAGTTTACCTGTCTGCCGCTTTTATGCTTTTGTGCAATGGCAATATCCATCCCCATACAAGCTCAGGACGTACAGACGGCATGGCATGGAAAGATCAGTATCGGGGACATTCCGGTACTGATGCATGGGGATATAGCCCTGCAATCCGACGGCGAGCTGTTTACAAACAACGGGCGGCTGAAACTCGAAGGCAGTTACTATGGCGAGCCCGGCTCCAGGGCTTACCGTTATGTTGCGGGAACAACTATTGATACCGGTATAGACGCATCCCTTTTCCTTGATGCTTCCACAGCCGGAGGCTCCACCGAAATTATCCCTGAACTGGATGAAAACTGGGACGGCTCCCCTGTAGCGCTGGTAAAGGCAAGGCAGGCTATTACAGAATCCGGCACAGATACTGATATTGACACAGGTATCGGTACAAAAAACAGCGTCTTTTATATCGAGCCTGTAATACCGGATTGCGGAGACTATTATGTGCAGTTGCTACATAAGGGGGATGAAAGCAACTCCGTCTGGTCTGTCACGGGAACTACCACTTTACCGCTTATAAAGCAGCTGCGTAACCATACCCTGCTGATAAACAACAATCCTAACGCCAATGACGGGCATAGCTTCAATTATTATAAATGGTATAAAGACGGGCGGTTATTGAAGGAAGGCTCCCATGAAGAACACGGTGGAAGTTATTACACAGGGGGAGGCAACCTCGACGCGAATGCGGTTTATATGGTCGAAGTAACGGACGCAGATGGCAAGCGTTACTTCTCCTGCCCGTACAACTATATCCCTGTCGCATTGCCTGCCAGCGTAAAGGTTTATCCGAATCCCGTCAGCAGGGATAACAGCCGGGTCTATGTGCAGGTGGGGACAAGCAATGAAAAGCTGCTTGAACACGCGGAAGTAGAGGTTTACAGCTATACGGGACGCTATTACGGTAAAGTGCAGGCTAAGGGACAGCATACGATCCCGGTAGACCTGCCGCAAACTCCCGGTGTTTATATCCTGAAGTTCAAGGCAAAGGAACTGGAAACAGGACTCAAGGCGGTGGTACAGTAATCAATGTGCTAATTTGAAAATGGGCCAATGTGCCAATTTAATTAGCAAATTAGCAGATTTGAAGATGAGCAAATGGCGCAAAGCGGTAAATTGTTTGCCGTTAGCTTATAGCTTTCGTCGCTTCGCGCTGCCAATAACTAACAGCTTTTTTTACTGAATTTAAAAACAAAAAGAAATGAAGAATATAAAAGATAGAGAAAAACGGACAGGACAGCCCAAGATACCTAAAATATGCCTGCACAGGCTGTATCCGCTGTTGCTGGCCTGCCTGATGGGATTCCAGACAGCCTGCGCCCAGACAGGGGAGAACCAGGAATGGAACGATACGGAAGCGGTAATAAGCGACAGCCTTTTATTAGCCCGGTACCTGGAGGGTGCTTATGTCCCCCATGAGCTGAACCTGTGGATGGCAGGCGGATTGTCCGCATTAAGCTACCGTCCCAATATCGGAAAGGCTCAAACAGGCACGGGATATGCCTTCGGTATCGGCTATACACGTTACATAAGCCGTAACTGGGGTGTTTCCACGGGACTGGAATATGCCTTCTACCGAGGGAACATAAGCATCCGGAACGTAAAGACTTCCTATGCAACCCATGACGCGGACAGCAATCCCATCGAATACCGTTCGCTGGTAGACCACTATAAGGAATACCAGCGTAGCGGGCTGCTGAATATCCCTATTTCCCTGATATACCGCATGGGAAAGGATAACAGGTACTATGCCTCGCTGGGCTTTAAGCTGGGCATTCCGGTTTACGGCAGGTACACGGCAAGCGGCGGTACAGTTACCACTTCCGGATACTATACGGATTATTATCAGGAAGAAATCTGGCAGGATGATTTGGGCTTCGGCACTTTTCCCGTAAGGACAATGGAGAAGCCGTTGAAGATGGGATTATCCTATACCGGGACACTGGAAGCAGGTATAAAATGGAATATCGGCATTGGTACAGACTTATATACGGGTGTCTATATAGACTATGGCTTGAATAATGTTGTCCGGGGATACGCTAAGGAGAGGTTTGTCGGGTATAATTATGAAAATCCGGCAGAGCCTCATATAAACGGCTTACCAACCTCTGTATATGGAGCCCATGACAATAGATTGTCCTTTATGGAGAAAGTATCGCCACTGGCCATAGGCATAAAGCTGAAGCTGGCCTTTGCCATCGGTAGCGGCGACCTGCTGGCCGAAAGGCGGAGGTACAGGGAAATGCGGTATTCCGGCGGATGGGACGATATATATGGTTATCCGGCAGGAAATACGGATACCGGAACAAAAGACAGGCCTGCGGAACCAATCCGGATACGGATGCAGGAACGAAAGAAGGAGCAGGAAAAGGAACAACAGCAAACACCGATTCCGGAAAAAGATTCCGCAACAGCAGACAAACCCGTCGAATCTATTACACCTGCCACAATCATAGCAGTAAAAGATACGGAAGAAACAGTTGGCAATACCCAAAACGATTCCATACTCTCCCCGACAGGTACTGTTATCACTGATACAACGGTAGAAATAAAGGGGACGGGGGAACAAACAGGTACAAAAGGGTGTGATTGCGGTCCGAACCTGCCATCCATAATAACCATAGGCGGTTACAAGCTGGGGCAAACTATTATGTCGCCTGAGCAAAAAGCCATACTGGACGGATATATCAGCTTATTGCAGGCAAACCCACAGGCGCATATCGAAATCACCGGGCATACCTGTAATATAGGAACAAGGGAAGGCAACTTCCGTGCTGGACAAAAGCGAGCGGACATGGCAAAGGACTACCTGATCAGCAAAGGCATATCATCCTTGCATATCAGTACATCCAGTAAAGGCGACACTGAGCCTGTCAGCCCGGATAACAGTGAAGAAAGCCGCAGCAGGAACCGCAGGCTGGAAGTAAGGATAAATAAATAATTTTTGACAATATAAAGTAATAACTAAAATATAAAAGAACAGCAATGAAAAATATGCTAACGAAAATAAAACGCGCCTGTGCGCTTATAATCTGGCTGGCGGCGATAATGCTGCTGGCCTGTGCCTGTAGCGGCAATCTTGATATTGTACAGGATTATGAATTCAAGGTTACTCACCTGCCTGTACCGAAAAAGATAAAGAAAGGTGAGACCATTGAAATCCGCTGCCAATTGGAGCAGGCCGGATATTATAAGGATACCGGGTATGTAATGAGATATTTCCAGACAGGAGGCCGCGGCCTTTTAAGGATGGGAAACAGTGAGCCTTTCCTGCCGAATGACCTGTATGAATTGAAAGAAGATACATTCCGCCTGTACTATACCTCACAGTCGGAAGAACAGGCTGTCATCGACATATACTTTTTTAGTTCGGAAGGCAACAGCTTCATGCTCAGTTTCAGTTTTAATAATGACAATTCGGAGGAGGAACAGCCATGATGACAATGATGATCGTATCGTATATCCTCAATTGGGTATTTATAATTTATTCACTGGCGACTGCGAAAACGGATGTAGAACTGTGGAACGAAGAAATAGAATGAGAATATATTAAAAATCAAAATTTAAAAAATTATGTTATCAGATTTTTTTAGAATAAACCTGCCGTATGGTTTGGCAAGAAATGAAAAAGGGGAATGGATGGCTTTCAACAGGGAATATAAACCGTTGGGCTTCAATACGACAGAAACATCGACAGATGCCCGTACACTGAAAGGAAACAGCAGGGAACTGCCCCTGTTCTCTTTGTTCTTCGGCTTAACAAACCGTTTTATCCAAGAAATAACGGAATATGACGAGAGCGCTGTCAACAGGGATGAACAAGGCAATATCCATCGCTTCTGGCTTTATAACGACAGTACCAATCCGATGAACCAGCCGGATAAAGATAATGAATATTGGAGTATCTATTGGAAGAAGCTGGAAAAGATAGCCCGGTTGAATGTGCATCATAACACCAGATGGTAATACGGGTTTCCTTACCGCACATCTACAATTCGGGGAGGAAATCAGGTGCCGGGCAAAAATACATTTGTTTATTTTTGCCCGGCTGCCCACTGTCTATACAGTAATTAACCGGATGATATACAAATACCAATATTTATATTGCGGGTCCAATGCGGTTTAAGGGAAAATAAGTTTTTACATTGAGATCCGTTATTCAAAAAACTTTAAATTAATTATCTATGTCGGTTGAGAATCCGAAAAACGGGTATGACGGCTATAACGCTATTGAAACAGATAAGGGCGTATTGCTGTTCTCCAGAACAAAAGGAGGTTCCAGGCTGTTTCACGACTGTATGGCTTTATTTATGGACAACCTGTACAATCCCTTATGCAACAATACTTACTTCAATATCCACTATATCGAATCGGATAATCCTTCACTGCGGGAGAAATGCGATATCCCCCTGAAGTTTCCTGATAAGCATCTGCCGTTACAATTTCCGCTCAAAGACGAATGTTTTACGGATACGGGTGTCCTGCAAGACAGCATCGGTATAAAGATAAACGGCTGGGAGCCAAACCCGGAACAAATACAACGGATCACGAATCATGTTGACGGCGTACATATTCCCGTCAGGGGGGATACCTTCCATATAAGTACGTTGCAGGAAATAGTCGACGGGATTTCATATAACAGGGTTCTGTTGAACGGAGCAATGCCGGACTTCAAATACGAAAAAGAATTTCTGGAGTTGGTAAAGAAAATGGAAGGGTGTTCCGGCGCCACGGCAAATAAACTTATGCAGGATATAAAGGAGCTGGCTTCCGGTATACTGAAACGCGATTATCCGGATATCCGGAAAGAGGCGGCAATACCGCTCAAAGAGAGACGGTATGGAGAGTATGACCATCTGAGAAAGGATGGACCGGGCTGTTATAATGCCATTGAAACGGATAATGGCGTACTGTTATTTTCCAGAACAGCGGAAGGAAAGGAACTGTTTCAAAAGAATCTGGAAACATATCTGGATAATTTTTATAATCCGGTATGCGATCATACCATTTTTAATCTCCATTATCTGGAATGTGACAGCGGCGTTTTAAGGGGGATGAGTGATCTAGCCATCAGGTTCCCGATGGTACAGCAGGCCGGGTTTCCACCTGACCGGAGCTTCTTTTTGGATAAAAGTGTATTGCAATACAGCCTGCAGGAAGCGAAATTCAGTTGGAACGCGGAACCATATGCGGCAGACGGTTTGATAAACAATATCTGGGATGGAAAACATTTACCCGTGAAATTGGATGGGGATACCTGTAATATCAGTGTCTTGAAAGAAATAGCCTCCATGGAATTTTATTATTTCACAAGTCTTTCCGGCCTTGCGGGCCATGGCATTTTGGGTATCGATCAGATGCCCGGCTTTAGATATAAAGATGATTTCAGGGAGTTGGCCGGTAAGGCATTGGATTTTTCAGGGCATATACATGAGTATAAGGTATTAGGCGCGATGCGGGATAAAGCCAATGAGATATTGAAACGTGATTATCCGGACATCAGGAAGTCTAACATGCCTTCTGTCGAAAATAAGAAACCGGTAGTCCATAAGCCGCCTCAAAATAAAAAAGGGCGTGGATTATGAATATGCGAATCAAATAATAATTGTAATTTTACAATGCTTATGAATCCTGCGAACCAATATCCTGCAATCCGGCATTGCCCGGGGAGCGATACCTTTACCACCAAGGTATTGCAGCAGATAAAATTAAAGAATCCCGAGCCGCAGATCGCGAATATTGTTTGCGGTACGGGAGAGCAAGCCTTGTTGCTGGCCGGGACATACAGGAAAGGAACCGTTACAGCTGTCGATAGGAACGGATTGTTCTTTCCATCTATCCGGGCCAAAGCAAAAGGGAGTCGTATCGGGGACAGGATAAAAACACATTTGTCCTCATATACCGATTTGCCTTTTACGGAAGAAAGCCTGGATCTACTCCTATCCGAAGGCGCCTTTGAAGAATTGGATTTTGGTAAACGCCTGTCCCTGTGGAGAAAATATATCAGGCCCGGAGGTTACCTGGCTATGTCTGAATTATGCCTGCTGACAGATAAAGAGCTTCCCGGTGAAGTGTATGATTATTTTGACAATGCCTTTCATAACCGGGAGTTGGAAAGTATAGACTATCACCTTGCCCGGATAAAAGAAGCAGGCTACAGGCTGCATACTCGTTTTACCCTGCCGGATGAATGCTGGTACGGTTATTTCGATTCAATGAAAAAGGGGATGGGCAAACAGTTTGCTTCCGCTATAGAGGAAGAACAGGAATTTTACCTGACATATAAGGACTGTTTTGCTTATGTCTATTTTGTTATGCGCAGGACTCCGCTTATCTCCGGCAATTCCGTTTATGCTACTGTCCTGGATAAGAAACAACAGGATTCCTTCCCGGATCACCCGGTTGAAAAACTATCCGGCAAAGAGTGTAACAATACTTACGCTATACGGAAAATTGGCTTACGGATAATATTGTCTACGAAAATCATGCGGAAATCCTGTCCGGACTCAGGGAAGAAGGCGGATCCTGCGATTGTGAAATCCTTGCCAATGTCTTTTATACGGTTATGGCAGATAAGGACGAATAGTATTATCTGTGATAATAGAATAAACAAGAAATCCGGCCTTTCCAATAAGTTTCGGATTTCTTATTTTTCACGAGTTCACTTATTTTCCATACTATCCAATATTTTACCTATAGGAAATATAGCCGTATAGAATTCTTCGCCTGTATATTTACCGTAAGCCTTGTAAAATCCGCTGCCGTCTTTGTACAGGACCAGCAACCCCTGTTCCAGCCGGGTTTCAGGTTTTTCGAATGATTCTTCTTCATCCTCGTTAAGCGTAACAAATTCCCATTCCTTTTCTCCTGATAATAATTCAGCTTCGTCATCTTTCGATTGGTAAAATTCCACGCTGCTATCATAGAATCTGAAAGAGATGAAACTGTCCGGAGCATTGAATGCCCCGATAGCGTCCAGTTTTTTCCTGAGTCCTTTTTTCCAGGAATCGTCACAGGTGATGACGGCAAAGTCGCAGCAATCCCACTCGCTTTGGCAATTAGCCTTTACCAGTATGTGTTTTGTCGGTTTTGATGAAAGTTCCATCGTTTTTTAGTTTTTTTAATTAAACATAGCCGCCTTACGGCAAGGCTGATTCTTTATTCTTCTGCCCGGAAATATGCCTCTGCGCCGCATGCCGGATGCTTTGATAAAGCAGATTGTAGTTCTCTTCTTTCTTTTTGAGCTTTTCCCTGAATTTAATCAGGTCTTCGTCGGTATTCTCATCAAAAAAGAGATTATTCTGCTTTTGAAAACAGAGGTATTCCTGTTCCCGTTTCTTTGCTATTGTAATCCGGGCTTTGGATGCTGCCAGCTTTGACAGGCACGAATTGAAACCCGTATTCATTCCCGTTCTTTTATCATAATAGGAATGGTAAAGCTCTATTGACTCACGAGGGTACAGGCATTGGCACCTGGCCTTCCTCCACCGGATGACCCATCCGTATTTCTCATGGAGATCCTTTGGGAGGTCGTAGCGGTGAAGGACTATGCGCTCACCGCCTTTCTTCCGGTATTCGATGGATATAATTACCCATTTGTCAATTTGGAGTTCCCGTTCAGCTTTAGCCAGTTCCCTGGCTTCTTCCATCCAGTCGCTGACATCCTCCTGCTTATGCTTTTTCATTTTGGTATTTTTTACATTTGACTTTTACTTTTGCTGCCGGCTTATATTCAAGAAGGGACCGGACGAAAGATAAGAACTCCGGCGCATCGAATCCGGACAGAAGGCGGTCGATTATATCCGGCGTGTCTTTATCCTGCTGTATCATAGTTTTTATGACTTGTTTATCAGTTCATACCGCTATAAATAAGAAGAGAGCCTTGAGGCTCCCTCCGCTTCCATATTTTCTTCATTCCCGTGTTCCAGATCCCAGGCTTTCTTCGCTTCAATCCACTCCTGCCTTTCCTTTTCGAGCAGCGCTTCCGTTTCGGGTGTATAACCGGTAAACCGGATGTATCCGCCATTCCAGCCTGTTGTTTTACAAATGATACCCGCAGCCTGGAGTTTGTCTATCCTTTTCCGGGCCATTTTCCCGCTTGAATAGTTAAGCCCCCAGAAATGATGTTCGCCACCATCGCTGTAATGGTCTTCCCCAAGTATCAACATTCCACTGTATTTTTTACTTTCAATATAGCTGAAGCGTGCTTTCCCGAGCGCCTGCCTGATCGCTTTATGGGTTGCCCCTTCGGGATGTTTGAACACCGGAGGTAATGTTCCTTTCTTCGCTTGCAGCTTTGGTATCTCTATCTTATATGGTTTTTCCCAGGTGCCGATACCCATGTTCAGGTAGAAGTTGCAATGGAAATAATCCGTCATAGCGTCGCTATCATCAAAATTATATGAATTAACAAAGCGATATACATTGTCCATTACCTCACGGGCGCGATCTGTCAGGTCCTTATCTTTTTCTATATGGTAATGGTTAAGCTGCTTTGAGCATTTGCAGGCGGATTCTTTGAAGAATGCTTCAAAGTCAGCCCTTATCAAATAAATACCGATTGAATCATAATGCTTTCTGGTTACGGAGAACTTATATCGCGGGTAAGTTTCTTTCAGCCATATATGCAATATATCCACGACTTCTTCCGGGGATTGACCTTTATAGTTGCTTCCCCGGTAGCGGTACTCATTATAGACATAATCGGTATATTCTTTTGCCGATGCTTCCGCATAATCGCTTTCGTAGCCTGTGGCTGTATCTGTGGTACCCGTGTCGTTTTTCCATACGGCAAACAGCTTCTCAAATTCCAGGTTTATCTGTTGCATTGCTTCCGTTGTGCCGCCCTTATCAGGATGGTTTTCGATCGCAAGTTTCCGGTACTGCTTTTTCAGTTCCGCAAGGCTGCTTATAGTTGTAAAATATTTCATATGATAATAATTTTGTTTTCAATTGATAGATGGGACCTGCATGGTTTTTATTATCATGGACTTTGGTGATTTGACAATAATCAGGCTTCGGTTCATGGTAATTCGTTTTTAATGATTTCAATCAAGTCCAATTCCCGTGACCGGATGAAGATACCGGACTTGCCTTCGTCGCTTTTGAATACCAGCCCGAATCCGTCATACCCATTGAGGGTGTGTGAAAAAACGGCCGTTTCTCCGGCTCTCTGATGTCCTTTCTTTATCCTGATTCTTTTGCCTTTCCAACGGGTATCTATATCTTTGAAAAAACTCATGGCTATTTTAATTTAGGGTTAAGACGCTAAGGCGTTGATAAAATACGCTATGTAGTCGCGTTCCAGTCCAAGGTTATCGCACGCTGTTTCCATATCGCTGTACCTCAGATCACCCAGATCCCTTAACTCCCGGAGGTTGCCGGTCTCATCATCAAGGTACTCCTGCGCCTGTCCGTTATCACAGCCGCATGAGTTGCAGATAGCGGAAATAATTGATTCTGTCATCATTGTATTTTATTTAAGTTGTTTTATATGTATAATCTTCCTTATCCCTGTTTTCAGGTTTCATATCAATGGGTTAATGGCTTGTTATACTTCAATGGTCAGGATATCCGTAAATACATTTATGGCTTCCCGGCTTGAATGCGATTATTTAAAATTTACCGAACCCGTAAAAGAACCGGCAGCTTTTCTCATCACACTCTGCATCGAAGGCAACCGTTTTATAATGCTGCCATGTGTGGAGGGTATAAGGCTCCATCTCCCGGATGCCGAGAAATTTCATCCGGTTCTTTTTGCAAAACTTTTTTGCTTCCGCTTCCGGATGATCTGTTTCCTTATTAAAAAAGAAAGTTTTCTTCTTATCTGCCGGAATATTGAATGTAGTGACCAATTCGTCGCTTGTCATAACTGTCGTTTAAATGATGGGGTTAAGTATGTATTTGCCAGCCTTTTGCAGGATCGAATGTAACCGCCCGGGATTCATCCGGGTTTCCATGATAGAGCAATCCTCCGTTCATCACCCGCCTGCCGGATTGGTCGTTCATTTCAAAGTAAAATGACAGGGGTGCGTGATCATAACAGAGTGTAATCACGCATTTTTGGTTTATCTCCCATTGCCTGAGCCTGTCTAAACAATCCTGCAATGTTTTATCTCCGGTTTTCTCCGCATAAGCCACTGCTTCTGCATATCTTGCTTCGCATTTGATTTCCATAATTCGTGTCTTTATTTTTTTAAGTTCATATTGCTATAAATAAGAAGGGAACCTTCCGTCACGAGTGGCCGGAAGGCTCCCTTCAATACTTATTGTCAGGAAACTAATACAGCCTCCACATCTATCACTTCTTTATCCTTAAACTGACAGAAGCTGTCGAGCGCTGATACGAACGCGACGTTCTGATGTACCAGGGATGGGATCGAGGTCTTTTCCGGCTTGTAATATTCTGTCGCTATATTGTAAAGCTCCCATGCCGAAATGGTATCGCGTCCCTTCATCTTTTTAAGCACATCTTCTGTAAACGCTGAGATTTGCGATTGATTCAACGGGTAGTTTTCCACTCCGGCCGAAAGTGTTTCATCCGGACTGTCATGGGCTACACGCAGGGCTGTAAGCAAACCGATATAGGTATATACTTCCCGCTGGTTGATGCTTGTCCCTTTCAAACGCCTTATCCGCTCACGGTCTTCGGTCATCTGGGTTTCAAATTGGCTCAGCCACCCGTCTACCGTCCTGAATAACTCTTCCGTGCCAACCTTATTTTTTCCATAATTCGAAACGATACGTTCGGCGCTCAGGATACATTGGTTATGGCAAGCCTTTACACATGGTCCGATTGCAGCCTGGATACCGTCCTGATGGTAAGTCAATACAATTGTGGTAGTTAATTCGTCAGTCTCATAATCATTGATCCGGATGGTGGTAAATATCCGCCTCAGGATATGGGCGACTACCGATTTCTCCCCGTGGGCAATTTCCTCTTTCTTCAAAACGGTAACGCCCGGAAGATGCTTGCTGTTGTTATGCGCCGCAAATATTTCTTCGACATCATAATTAAGGTTGTACTTATCACAGATGCCGATTACATTTTCAATTGCTTGGAAATGATAGAGTCCGCGAAGGGGATTGCCTTCGTAATCATCTTCCATGTGGGTACGCTTCAGTGTCGGCAGATCCATGATCTCTACTTTGTTTGTCTGGAAATCGAATGTTTCCTTTCTTGTCATTAATTCGTTCATAATTGTAATTTTTAAGATTGTTAAAAAATGATTTATATATTCTCTTTATTGTTTGAGGAAGTTTAACCGGAACCGTTACAGGATGCTAAAACATTTATGAAATATTTTATTTATTTGAGTTGGTTATTTTTCTTCCCGATTCGCTTTACACCTGCTATTTCCGTTTCCGGATGAATGCCAAAATCCCAGTCAACGTCTTTTTCGTCCAGGGTTGTATGAATATTACCACCCATTACCAGGCCGCAGTGTTTTTCAACATTTTCGCGTGCCTTTTCCCGATTCTCCGCGTTCACCCGGAATATCCCTTCAAAGACGAACCTTGTTTTTACTTCATATTGTTTCATACTGTTTGAGGTATCTGAGGTTGATTAATAATGTCCAGGGGCTTACCATAGAATGAGTCAATGACCCCATACACCTGCCTGATGGAATAATCATAGCCTTTACCGTCCTCTTCCACCCTTAGCCGGAAACGGGGATATCCGCCTGAGGCGAGGTGTAATTTCACATCGTCCCGCAATTCCATTTCCATCAGGCTGCCGCCTCCCTGCATGGAGCTGAACAGGCCGCAGGCATTGCCTTTGGGTATTATGATTCCCGGCAGGTTGAAATCCGCTTCATATAGTTTTTGCAAATCTATTGTCGCGGCATAGGTCAGCAGGTTCGCCCCGCAGCAGGAATTTTCCAGCTCTATATAAAACTGTTCATAGGAAACCTGCTCTTTTCCGTTTCTTGAACATTTGTCAGGAAATTTGCCGGTCGTTTTCTCTCCGCGCCCTGTTAATACTTCTTTCACTTTCGCCGGGTTAAGGTTCAGGGCATCGACCATATCCCCGAAGTAGGATTCCTCGTAGCTGTACCCGCCGGATGATTCCAGCCGGTGCGAGTTGATGCAATCGTAATTGGATAACAGCTCTGCACGGACAGGTATTTTACCTGTATTCCCCAGGAGGTCTTTTAGCGGATTCGAGTCGTCCCGGCTGTAGATAGCCTCTTTGATCCCTTCTACGTTCTCCTCAAAGAATTTTTCGGCTTCCCATTTCTTATAGCCCAGGTCAGCCAGGTCCTTTTTGAGGCCTTCCATAATATCCGATACCGATTCTTCCATTTGCGGGAAATACCATTCCTCCACATCTTCCAAAAGCGCGTCGCCGTTTTTTGCCTCGAGGCATTTTGCAATGGCAGCGGTTTTTTTATTAAGGTTTTCGTCATAACCGACATAGGCCAGTGAATAGCTTTCATCCATTAATCCGGTTACCATATCCATATCGATTTCTTTTTTCGTATCCATTGTTTTTTATCTTTTTAAGTGTTGTAAAATGAGAGAAGAGCAGCCTTGCGGTCACTCTTCCGTGTTTATTTCCTTTATTCGACATCCTTTTATGTGTTATTAATGAGTCGTTATATTTGCCCTTCGCCGGTCTTTGCATACCAGCGTCACATAGTGCAATTCAATCAGCTTATGCCCGAAGCATATATCCGAACCGGAACCTACCCGCTGCCATAAACTGAATGTATAGTTTGCAAACGACCAGGAGAAATGGGCGGATAACCTGCCGGATCGGTTCCTTTGCAACAGGTTCCTGTTAAACTCCACAATGTTATCCGACAGGAGTATCATATTCAGTATATCCGTAAACGCGTTCACCGCTTTCCGGCTTGTAGGGTAAACCGGCCCTAAGAATTCTATCTGCATGGCTGTATTTGTTAATCGTAATTATCATTGAATATTTCAAACGAATTGCGTTCAATATCAAAGAAGCTGCTGTTAAATATTTGATAATCAGAAGTATCATCCGGTATTTCTATCATGTCATAGTCAAATTCAGGACAGGATGTGTGGTTGTCCCGGTAATTCGTAACCAGCAGGTGAGGATCGTCCACAGCTATATCATGCCCGTGATAACTGCACCAGGCAAGGAAATGATCTGTTTCCGATTCATCCAGGCGTTCCAGCGCGTCCCTTATCTCAAAGAAATTCGGGCAGAACCATTCTTCATTTATCAATATATCCGGAATATTTTCCCATGCCGGATACCTGAACACCGGATTGTTCTCTTCCGGGAAATACGAACAGTACGCGCCAAAGAATTCACCCATATCCCCGTAATCGGATAACAGGAACCAATCGCCGGCGTGACTGCCGTTATCTGTTTCTTTCTGTGTAGTTACCACTACTTTCGCTTCGGATAGATTCATAATCCAGATAGTTTATGATTACACTTATTATGAAAGCGATTCCAGGTATCCGGCAATAATATCTCCATGACAGGGATGCGGCTTACAGAAACAGCCCAATCTTTTCCCTTTAAGGGCGTGAACTTTTTCCCTGAACTGCGGATCTGCCTGAATACGCTTATGGAAATATTCCTTATACTTTTCAAGTGTCGAACCTCTGGCTGACTTATCTTCTAACGGAAACGGATTGCCGAAATATCCGTCTTGCCCTTTTCCCGCCCTGCCGATATATACGTCATATTCATTCTGCCGTATATTCACTACTGTTGTTTTTTTCATATCATGCCTTTTTTAATGAATACTCATGTGGAAACCGTCGTTTTTCAGTCCACAGGCTTTAAAGGGCGCGGGTCCAGGCGGTGCAGGGCTTTCCGGAAAAATACCGGAGCGTAGCGAGGATGATTTTTCCCGGAAACCGCTTTAGCGGCTCCGGCCTTGCTCCGCCGTTAAGGACACGCAGGCTACCTTTGCCTGTGGGACTGAAAACGGCGGTCTTTTACATCTTCCCCTTTTTCCCGTTTATCCATCAAAAGGGGGAACCTATAATTATGAATGGGCTATCTCTTATTTTTCTATTTTTCCTTACCTTTACAGCAAGAAAAAACACAAGGAATGACAGAGCGTTTTTATGATATAAAACATTTGACGACAGGACAGCTGCGGGAGTTGTTTTCATCCTACCGGAAACAGGGTTGGATCGATTTTGAATACTGGCGGAAAATGAGGAGAACTATTAAGCCAAACATTATGGTTGTAAAACTTTAGGGGCAATCTATGAGAAATTGGACGGCTACGAGGTGATACAGACAGGAATAAAAGGAATTTATAATGTTGTCCGGAAGAAAAGTAGTTTACAGTGAGGAGCGGCAACCTCCTGTTTTTATTTATGAATGCCCTTTTTGGGATAATTGTTATCAAATAAAAAAGGTTATTTTGATAAAAAAACAACCTTTTACAACTACAGATAAGAATGGGGATTACTTTTTGGATGCATCCAGTGAGGCTTTGCGGAATTCTTTCAGTGCCTTTTCGATTGCCAAAGATGTTTTTCTGGCGCGTTGTCCGGCTGCTTTGTTTCCACTTTCCACCTGGGAACTTGCATCTTTCCCAAACTCGGCAAATAGTTGAGCTAAGTTCTCTGTTAAATTTTTCATTGTTGTTTTGTTTAAAATTCACGCAAAGATAATGTCAAGTCTTGTATTCATAAAATTTGCATGCTGCTTTTTGAAAAAAATAAGCGCCATATCCTATGATGATGGCCTGAAAATATTATTTTGTATTTATGGTTTCAACAAAATCAAGCTTGATTAAATCCCAGTATTTCCCTTTCAGACACACCGGATCCGGATCGTTTTCAGCAAAATCGAACTGTGTGAGGTTATTAATAACTTCCTGCTCGTTTTCGGCATAAGGGTAACGTTCCGTATAGAATGAAAGCATCCGGTCGATGCTGTAGCTGTTTAATAACTCATGCAAGTCCCAGAAATCTTTTTTCCGACCGTTGCGCGAGAATATATCCAGTTTCATCGCTATAATATCCTCGACATCCGTTAGCCGGATATTGTCAACTTCTTTTACGGGGCGGATAAAAGGATCCGTGTAGTATAAATCCAGCTTAATATAATTAGAAGCGGATTCTCCTATATAGTAAGATTTTCCGAATCCGACCAAATCAATTTCCGATGTCGAAACATAAGGAAATACCCTGTCCAGATAATCCTTTATAGCCTCAAAATCAATACTGCCGTATTCAGAATCCGTAAACAGGTCAATATCGACAGACTCCCTGTGGCCAAGCTGCAAGCTTAAAGCTGTGCCGCCGACCAGCCTGAACGGTTTCAATATACCGGCCTGCATCAGTTTATTTAACGATGCGAGCAGCAAAGGCGTAATCGTGTTATAGTATAGCATAATCTTATACTTTTGATAGAAACTTATTTGCCTTATCCCTGACAGAAGGCTTAATATCGGTATAAAAATTCAAAGCCTCATTTATAGTGTCTTTTCCATAGAAGCGGAAAATTTCTGCTTTTTCCTGCTCGTTTCCCCGTTCAAAAATCCGCCGGATAACCGAGCGTTTATTTTTTACCCAGTCGATATTTTCTATTCTCGTATCCCAGAACAGGGTCGGATTTATCTTTGTCAAATCCGGATGATAGTCCTTGCACTTTTTCTTTTTTAAGAGAGCAATATCATGATACACCTGTAATATCATGAAAAATCCCTCTTCAATATTCAGGGCCTGTTCTATCTTTAATGCAAGCTCAGGATTCATCCGTCTTTTTCCCTTAGTTATTGCTACTAAAGTCTGCGGATATTCATCAATAGATAAGGCAAAGCGGCTTTTGGCCATCTTTCTCTTCTTTAATTCCCGGTCAAGATAAATACCGGGATGGATACCTTTTATTAGGTCTATTATTGGATTCATAAGAATACATTTACTCGTTTTCGTTACAAAGATAATAAAAATAAACACTTCTGTTTTCTTTATTTTGTTTCTTTTTTGATTCTGTTATAATAGAAAGGGCAGGCTTAATCCTTTCTCAGTAGCCATTATTTAACACACCAGCCTCTGGCTACCCCAGCTGATATGGAATTTCCCTTCACTGTCCTGTTCGCGGGTAAGCAGGCTTTCGATTACGGACATGGTGATGTCGAACTCCTCGAATATCTCCGACTGTTCTTTTATTTCGCCTGATTTGATAAATTCGTTCAGCCGTTCCTTTGTCAGTACCAGGGCCATCAGGTTCTGCTCAATCGAGTCTTCGTAAGATACAAAATGCACCCGCGTCCGGTCTCTGGAGTCGAGCCGGATAAAGCGGAAGTAAAACTGTTCCATCTTCGGGATATTCCATTGCAGGGATTCGAGTATCACATCGTTGCAGGTCGGGATATTCGCCGAACTCTTCAGCGATTGCTGCGTACAGATAAGGATACCGTTCAGGGTATCCTCAAATTCGGTAATGATGCTTTGCCGTTTTTTGAATGTGACATCCCCCTTGATAATAAATACGGGCCTGCCGGGAAATTGTCCGGATATATATTGCCCGTACATATCCAAAGCGGCCAAAGAAGTACATCCTATAGTTACCTTGCCGGGTATCGACTTTATCATATTCCGGATATATCTTGTTTTGCCTGGATACGGATCGCCGAAGTAACCGTCTATCAGGTTGGGTACGGAACAGGCTTTAATCAATAGTTTTATTTGCCTCATCAAACGCAATCCGGCTTCCTTTTTTGTGTCCCCGGTACTGTTATAGTATAATTCGCATATCCGGCAGAATTCCTCGACAATGACGCGGTAAACCTCCCGTTCTCCATCGGCGGGAGTTACCGGATGGGTACTTACCTCATATTTCTCCCCGGCGAAGTCCCTGAACTTGCGGGTGATAATCGTTTTTCCGATCAGGTCGAACAATTCCTCTTTATTGTAGATATCCTGGTTCTGCTTTTCAATACCGAATACACTGGCCTTGCCCGGACAGAAGCAAACCTTGAACAGGTTATGTCCCTGGTATGCAGGAAAAGGTTCGCCGTAACAGTCATTGACCTTCCTGACAATATCCCCGCCTTTATCCTGGTGATAGATCCTGTCGCACCAACACATCATATTGATGGAGTTGTTATACAGCAGCTCAAACTGGCTGTATAACTCGGTGATGTGGTTCCGGGTGGTGGTTCCCGTATCGAGTATTTTGTAATTCAACCTTCGGAATATACTCAGCGCCGCTTTGGTTCGTTGTGATACCGGGTTGGTGATCTCATCCGATTCGTCGAATATCAGGCAGAATTTCCGTGAATGAAGTTTTATCAGTTTACTCAAATCCCGTTTCAATTTACCGAGCATGGATATACTGACCACGAGAAAGGTTCCTTCGGGGATGTTCCTGAAGTCCTTATAGCTTCGCAAGGTATAATACCGCTCCCTGTTCACTTTCAAAAATGTTTCCCATGTGAGATTGGTTGCTATTGCCGGGGCCAGCACGATCGCATTCCTTACTTTCCGGTATTTGAGCAGGCATTTCGCATAATGGTATACCGCCGCCGTTTTACCCGAACCCTGCTGCCAGTTCAGCAGGGAGTACCTTTTCTGGAGGATCAGGTTCAGGTCATGTTTCTGTAAATTGGTAAACCGGCAAACCTCCCGTTCCTTATTGATAAACGTCGCGTTATCCAGATAGTGTTGAATTTCGGGATCGGTATCCATTTCAGAGAATATACGGCTCTGAATCTCATATTCCCGTTGCTTCCTGCTAATCAGTTTTTCGGCTGCTTTTATCTGCTTTCTTATCCCGGGAGTATATCCGGGAGGAACCGGAAGGCTTTCCCTGCCCAGAACGAGGTCGTTTATATTGGCAAAACGGTGCTTTATCCCATCCAGCAGGCGGGGAGCATATTGCTTCAACTTGAAGCCATAACTTGTTTTAACCAAGGCGACCTCTTTACGGGGTATTACATATTGGCTGGTGATATACTTGCGGATGATGCCCAGTACTTTGGTTGTCGTCAGTTTATTTCTCTCCCATTCCCTGTACTGTTCATTGGTGCAATCCGCCGGAGGTTGCTGGTTGTGGAACTTGGCAACAAGCGCGACCGCTTTGTCATAGTGCTTTTGGAGATGCCTGTGCGTCTTCAACTCAAAGAGGTACTTATTTAACTTATATTCGAATCGCTCCAGTTCCTCCCTGTTTATCGAATGCATCTCCCTTATCAGGTTCACCTTCAGGTTGGCTTTGAGTATTTTGGCCGCATCGATCCGTTTACCCAGCTCTTCCCATGAAAGAAACTCCTCTGCATTGTACGGGGTCATTTCAATGTGCCGCGATTCACGCATAAACACCATTACCTTGGTATTGAAATTATGTACTCCGACTGAGGCAAAAGCATTGGCGTCCAGTTTGGCCTGTCCTATAAAAGAAAAATCACGGTTTACGGCCGTGACTTTTGTTTTCTCCCAAAATTCGTTTTGCAGGAAAGAGCAGGGGACGATTATCATCAGTATGCCTGCCGGATTCAGGACGGAATGGGCTTTTCCCATATAATAGAACTGGGATAGCTGCCGGTTTGTTTCCAGATTGAACGGCGGGTTTCCAATTATCATATCAAAGCGTTTATCCGGCTTGTATTGGACAATGTCGCATTTTTCGATATGGGCGTCGGGATATAAGTAACGGGCGACTGAAACAGCCTTGCCGTCGATATCGAAACCATATATATTATGTTGGTTCGGCAGATGGTTAAAGAAATTCCCCATACCGCAGCACATATCGAGTACCATATCCGATTCTCCGGGCTTTATCAATCCTGCCATATCCCTGCAAATCTCGTGCGGCGTAAAGAACTGTCCCATCTCGAATTCTTTCTTAGCTTGGGAATATTCATGATAGCTGGCAAAATCTTCCTGCTTGAGGTTATGCAGCCCGCCGACGCCTGTGTAGCAGTTGTAGATAGTTTCAGGCGGCAACTCATTCTTGCCTGTGTCGATGCAGAATAAAATCTTTTCATTGATCTCCGCCCGCCTGTCCTGCGGTATCTGTTGGGGAATTATCCGGTACATAGTGGTTCCTGTTTAAAAGTTAATCTTCATCATTTTGTAATTCAATAGTATCCAGTTTCAGTTTATAGAAACAGGCGTCTGCCTTTTTAGCATCTTTAAACTTGACGTCGATACGCCCGTTCTTGAAGAATTTCATTTCTTCGGCATTGCTTATTGACAAAGTATATGGGCTTGAGATGTCCACATTATCGTCATCGAACCGGATTATCATGGATGTGCCTCCATGCAGCGTGTTATCCGCGCCGAAGGCTATTCCGGCGCAAAGGTCTTCGAGCTCCTTCCGGTAGTTATAATGCAGTTTGTTTTTCTCCGTCCAGAAACTGTCAAAACTGATTACATCGGGAAATACGATTTTGTCTTTCTTCAGTTCGGGTTTCACCTTGCTCCAGCGGCCGGGACTTACCGCGTGAAGGAATCTCCTGATCAGTTCATCTTCCGCCGTATCCCGGAAGCTGCGTCCTCCCAGATGTTCGATTACCTGGTCCACATAGCTTTGATAAAGCGGACGGAATCCCACCGGCAGCTTCTCCTTATCTATTTCAGGGTAAGGCGCCGACACATTATATGTGTTGTTAAAATAGGCGACGATTGATTTGGCAAAAGCCAGTATGGCGTTGTAGTTCTTTTCAGCCAGTTTGTCGATGTCGTCAAACGGCTTGAATTCAAAATCCGTATAGTCCGTCCTGATAGTTTCATAACCGCGGTAGGGTTCATGTATTTTGACTTTCCCGTTGGCCAGGTAGGTCACTTTATGGCTTTCCGTGTATTTGGCGGCTTCCCCGGCAAAGATGCCGTACCAGCGGCCGATTTCATCCAGGCTGCGGTAGAGGCTTGCCTGTTGCCTTTCGCAGAATATGCGGTCTGCATCCGATATTTTCTCCTCGTTACGGATTTGAATTTTGTAGATTGAAGAAAGCAGGTCCAGTTCCGCACCTTCTGCTGCATTACGCTTTGTTTCTTTCTGTAGCATATTTATTTTTCTTTTTTTGTTAATCCGGCTTGTGGGGCCGGAGATACCCATAGCTACAGGCCGGAAAAGGCCGGGTCCAGGCGGGGCAGGGTTTTCCGGAAAAATACCGGAGCAAAGCGAGGATGATTTTTCCCGGAAACCGGAAGGCCTGACCTTGCCCCGCCGTTCAGGACACGGGAATACCTTTGCCTGTGGCTATGGGGATTTCCGGTTTTATTTGACGGAGCTTTTCCCCCTCTCAAAACCTCCTGCCCGGTGACATATGATGATAAAGGATGCAACAGGTCGTCAGCGGCATACATCCTTTTACTTTTTGTATTTTGTTTGCATCAGGAATAAATTAAAAGAGGAATGTTATGGAAATTGTAAATATCGACGCGGAACTATTTGAGAAAATGCTCTCGGCTTTTGAACGTTTTATCACCCGCATGGAAACCCTTTGCCGTTTACATGCCGGTAAGGAAGCCGGCGAATGGCTGGACAACCAGGATGTATGCCTGCTGCTTAGCATATCCCAAAGGACTTTACAGACGCTCCGGGATAACGGTGCGTTAGGCTTTAGCAAGATCAGCCGCAAAGTCTACTACAAACCGGAAGATGTGGAGAAGATTATTCCACTGGTGGATTATCTGCGAAAAGCGGCTGTTAAGAAAGGGAAGCAGATATAATCACGAAAGGAAAATGTTAATCGTACCCCAGGTATGAGTTTTAGAATATAATATAAACCGGAAAATATGGGTAATAAATTAATTACATCTGAAAATGAACGGATAAAATCATTGTTCCATTCATTGGATCGCCTCTCTTCGTCATTAGAGCGCTTGTTTTCTGCCCGGAAGCCGACATTGAACGGGGAGAGCTTTTATACGGACGAGGAATTGTCGAAAAAACTGAAGGTCAGCCGGAGCAGTTTGCAGGATTACCGCGACCAAGGGCGTATCCCGTATATCAAGCTGGCCGGTAAAATCCTTTACCGCGCTTCTGATATCGAAAAACTACTGGAAGATAATTACAGGGAGAAGTTCAGGTAATTTCCGTCTGGTAAGTATTTTGCAGGATACTATGATACTGTGAAACGGCAGGCTATTCATGTGAAGCCTGCCGTTGGTATTATAGTTTGGATATGTCATTGGTTGTCATGTGTCCCTGCTGTCTTATCCCGGCCTGCATCTGTTCCCGGAGCGTCTTTTTTCCTGCGTATCATTAACCTGTCCATATCTTCCGATATTTTCTGTTCCGTGATTTGTGCATAACCCTGTGTCGTGGAAATATTCGCATGCCCCATCATTTTGGCAAATAAAAAAGCGTATGGAAAATCATCCCGCAGAAAAGAATACATCATCGGTACAGATGAGAGTTCTTGAAGGTTATAAGGAATGTTTGAAGACAACCCCGCATTTATCATTCAAGTCATATTGTGAGGATAATAACATTAACTATGAAAGGCTCTTAGACTGGGCTCAACGCCATGGAATCTTTATAAGAGAGCTTCAAGCTGAGGCCAGATGCGAGGATTTTGTAAATGGCGATAATCCGCAAACCTTTATCCAGTTCAGGCCACAGAGTCACCCTGTCATGGCAGGTAGTGTTCTCAAAGGTATCAGCATTACCTTTCCCAATAATGTCAATCTGACCTTGCAGGAATGTACGGCAGAGAGTTTAATTTCGTTACTATCATTATATCATCCTGAAAAATAATGCTCTATGTTTGGTCTTAACGATAACACGAGGTACTTTTGTGTCAACATCCTGTGCGTATGAATAACGGGATTGACGCTCTGTTCAATCTCATCAAATCGGAATCCCCGCTTTCTCCAATGAACGGTGATATTTATATGTTCTTTGGTAAGAATAGGCAAAGCGTAAAGATATTAAAGTGGGATACCGATGGCTTCCTGTTGTATCACAAGCGCTTGGAACGGGGTAGCTTTGAACTGCCTAAAATAGATCCGGCTACAGGCTATTATGAGCTGTCCCGGGAGACTTTTAGCTTCATAATGTCAGGGGTCTCACTTGAAAGCGTACGCTTCCGTAAACGCTACAGGACACGCTTTTTATTAATTTAATGATTTGATAATCAATTAAATGAATCACATAAATACTTGCTTATGTCCATATTCCTTCGTACCTTTAAGGCATGGTAAGAAACAGGATGGAAGCTAATATTGACGGCACAATTGGAAGCAGCCAATGTGTTCAACAAGCAGTTATTAACCCAGATAGAAACGCTGTCTGCGACGATCAAGTCCATGGAGGAAACTATTGCTTCCTTACAGGAAGCCTTACTTCAGAAAGACGAATCCCTCACTAAATCGGCAAATAAAATCAGAGGCATATCCAAGCTTATATCCAATAAATCTGAAAAGCAGTCCCGAACAGGACAGGAACAGCAAACAGCTTCCGGGCAAGCCAGGCCGAAAGCAGACCTGAAAGCCCGTAAGAATAATGGTGCGAAACGGGATATGCACAATGAACTGGAAGAAGTGGTTAAAGATGTGTACCCTGATGATACGCAGTTTGATATACGGACAGCCATTTTAATAGGCATCCGTGAATCTGTCAGGTACCGGATGATCCCGGTGAAGTTCCAGAAGATAGGCTACAGGCTTCACACATATAGGCAAGACGAACGGGTCTTCTGTTGTAAAGCAAGCCGAACTCCGCTCCAAAACTCAAGTTTTGAGGGTTCCTTCATCGCCGGCATGGCACAACTCAGGTATATCTACTCAATGCCTGTTGAACGTATAGTAAGGTACTTCAATGACAACGGCTTTCATATAAATAAAGCAACAGCAAACGGATTGCTGTCAAAAACAGCCGGTATATTCGACAACCTATCAAAGCTCTTGGCCAGGCGGTACTGGAAGATAATTATATAAGCTGTAATGAGACCTATTATAAAGTGATGGCTAAGAGTGAAAATCCGGATGCGCCGAACATCAGCAAAGAATATATCCGGGCCATGTCCGCAAAGAATCTTAACCTGGCATACTACTTCTACGGGAATGGTTCAAGACAGGGCACTGTTATACATAAGAAACTGGAAAAGTACATAACATGATTTTTGCCTGTCTGAATCCTGCGGACGTTCTATTGGCCTTTCTGTTCCATCAAGCAATATATTTTCACATTGGCCTGCCGGATATTTTACCCTTAAATGATTCCTGTCGGGTAGTTCACCCAACGTTTTAAGGTTTTATCCAAAATATCAGATAAGCGATGTATCCATTGATTGCATTGGGGTTGAGTCATATCGAATAACGTTGCATGATAATCCTGTAAGGGGTTATTCTTCATATAGGATAGAATAAACAGCAATTTATCTGTTATACAGGGTAATTGACTGCTCTTTCTCCCATAAGAAACCCGTATGCGGGGCTGACCTTTTAACGTAAAATGAGAATGATATTCTTCCCAATGATACTTAAAGGTTGGCAAAAATGCTTCAAACTCCGATAAATTAAAACCCGTTAATGATAATAATTGCTTCGGATTTTTTCGAATCTTGTCGTATTTCATTTGTGATTAATGAATCGCAAAGGTATGTAAAAGAACGTCTTAATAAACTATTAAATATAAACTCTATTACAAATAAAACACATCAATTGATTTCTCCAAAAGACAAAGCTGCAAGAATATCCATATTGTACGATAAAGTATATACTTCCCCATATTTTCTAAATATATTCTTGGCATAGAAATATTTCATTAGATTTGCATATCAAACAATCTTAAAATAAGTGAATATTCAAAAAAACTTAATAGGGTAACGCCCTAAAAAAATATTTATGGTAAATACCAATAAGTATGAAAATAATTCGAAATTGTCTGATGAGGAAGATATAAAGTATATCAAATCTTTTCTTTCCGGGGATGACAAGGCTTTCTCATTCATGTATACTAAATATGTGGATGAGTTGCTTGCTTATGGAATCAGTTTAGGATTTGACCGCGAAACACTTAAAGACATCATTCAAGATGTTTTTTACAAACTATATTTCGATAAGAAAATATTAAAAAATGTTATCCGATTGAAATTTTATCTTTTCAAGATATTCAAAAATAAGTTATTCGACTTGCATCGTTCTTCTGTAAAAACAACAGCTATCTCATATTTTGAAATGTCTTTTTCCATAAAATCCACAATACTCGATTTTCTCATTGGCGAAGAAGAACGAAAGGATATAGAAAATCATATAGACCGCCTACTAAATAAAATTACCGACCGCCAACGCGATGCAATCTACCTGAGATTTATACAAGAGATGGAGTATGAAGAAATTGGAGAACTTCTAGATATGACTGCCCCCGCAGTCCGAAAATTGGTATCTAGAGCCATAAAACGAATGCGTGAATAATTTTTTTTGAAAATATTTCAAAAAAATGGGAACAAAAAATACCCAAATATGTCTTATCTTAAACTAATATATTCTATGAACAAAGAGTACATACATTATAAGACTTATGAACTTTTATGTGATGATTCTTTTTTATGTTGGAAACTTTTTTCATCAGAAGAAGATTGCATTTTATGGGAAGGATTGCTCGAAAAGAATCCCGAATTAAAAAGTGAGATCGATAAAGCAACTAAAATATTAAAGTCTGTGACATTAAACAACTATAAACTTTCCCCTGACGAAAAAGACGACATACTGCAAGCGATCAAGGAAAGAATTAATATACAAAAAAGACAAAAACGCCGACGTACCCTTTACAGCATATCGGGTATAGCCGGAGCCGCAGCTATTGCTTTATTTATTGTTTTCAATTTCTTTTACTTTAAAGAAAGTTCTGAAGAAAAGACTCTTGTAGCAGGATTGGCCGAAAAAAAACAGAATGGAAAAGATATTCTGCTTATCCTTGCTGATGATGAGGTTGTGACGTTGGAACAAAACTCAGATATACAATATAAATCTGATGGGAATATAGTTATCTCAAATGGTGATAATGAAAAGACAACAAAAGCTATTGATAAGAAACAAATCCGGTTCAATAAGTTGGTTGTTCCCAGCGGGAAAAGATCATTCCTTGTATTGGAAGATGGCACAAAAATATGGATTAATTCAGGATCTACACTAGAGTTTCCTCCGGTATTTCAAGACAATCATAGAGAGATCAGAGCAGAAGGAGAGATATATATAGAGGTGGCGAAAGACGAAAATAGGCCTTTTTATATAAACACCACTGAAATGAAAGTAAAAGTCTTAGGTACTCGTTTCAATGTTTCTGCTTATAAAGATGAATCAGCACAGTCCGTAGTCTTAGTCGAAGGAAAAGTAGCTGTAACCGCTTTCGATCAAGAAGTAGAATTGAGGCCCGATTTGAAGCTAACTGTAGCAGAAGGCAGAGTAAAGACCGAAAAAGTGAATGTTTACAATTATATAAGCTGGAAGGATGGTTTACTGCAATATTCCGGCGAATCGCTTGCTTCCATTCTTAACAAGCTATCACGCTATTATGATATACCTATCACTTATGATAAGGGGATTGAAAACATGAAGTGTGATGGTAAACTTGTCCTTTTTGATAACATTCAGGATATTATGGAAACTATACATAACACCAATCCTATAGAATATAATATAAAAGACGGACATATTACTGTTCAAAAAAAATAATCGAACCTTATTTCTAATAAAAAACGATCACACTATGAGTAATTACAAAAAGGAAATAACAACTTCTATACTAACACTAACACATTAAAAACAAAAGGAAAAACTATAGTAATAACCTTATTTTCTTAAACCAAATCATGTTTAGGGTAGGATGAAAACACATAAAATATAATTCCTTGTTATAATTATAGAAAAATTTATTATGTATCAAAAATTGTAAAGCTAACCTTATGTTTAACCAAAAATAGAGACCTTATGATAGACACCCTGGATAAATAAGTAATCGGGTAATACTGCCATATTACCCGATCTTCTTGGATTTTAAATAAACTATGAGTTATTAATTCTTTAAAATCGGTATAAATATATGAAATTAAAACATTTCAAGGAAAAGTTATATCTAAAAAACTTCTCCAAGACCTTACGTACTATGAAATTAGTTATAATATTAATGCTATTAGGAGTAAGCTCAGCCTTCTCCAATACATATTCACAAACCACACTTCTCACATTCGATGTTAGAAAAGAATCTATAAAAGAAGTAATAAATGTTATTGAAAAGAAGTCCGAATACGTTTTTTTCTTCTCCAATGATCTCAAAAAAGACATACAGAAAAAAGTCAACGTACATGCTGATGCTAAAACGTTGGACAAGATTCTTGATGATATATTTGCAGGAACAGGTCTATCGTATAAAATCAAAGATCGCCAAGTGATGGTTTTCAGAGATGACAAAAAATCCCTCAACACAACAGAATCGGCTGTAATACAGCAGAAGAAAACAGTAAAAGGAAAAATCATTGATAATCTCGGTGACGAATTACCTGGAGCTACAGTAACTGTGGAAGGTAGTACTCGCGGAGTATCGACCGACACTGACGGAACGTACAGTATAGATGTAGAGGACGAGGACAAGTTGGTATTCTCCTATTTGGGGATGGAATCTCAAACTATCCTAGTTGGTACTCAAACTGAAATAAATGTTACACTGAAAGAAAAATCTGATATGTTGAATGAAGTAACAGTAGTTGCTTTCGGTAAGCAAAAGAAGGAAAGTCTAATTTCTTCTATTCAAACAGTGAATACAAAAGATTTGAAAGTACCATCAAGTAACCTTACTACTGCTTTCGCCGGCCGGATAGCAGGACTTATTGCTTATCAGACTAGTGGAGAACCGGGACAAGACAATGCCGATTTCTTTATACGTGGTGTCACATCTTTCGGTGCAGGAAAAGTAGACCCACTTATCCTCATTGATAACGTTGAAGTCTCAAGCAATGACTTATCACGTCTACATCCCGACGATATTCAAAGTTTTGCCATCTTAAAAGATGCCACAGCTACAGCCCTATACGGTGCTCGTGGCGCAAACGGTGTAATCTTGGTAACAACTAAAGAAGGAAAAGAAGGAAAGGTAAAAATCTCTGTTCGTTTAGAAAATTCATTCTCTTCTGCCACTAAGAAAGTTGAAATGGCAGATCCTATTACATATATGAGATTGGCCAACGAAGCTGTATCCACTCGTAATCCTTTGGCTCCTATACCTTATTCAAACAGCCAGATAGACAACACCATTCGTGGAGGGAACCCGTATGTATACCCTGCTGTGGACTGGATGGATATGTTGACTAAGAGTAGCACGATGAACCAAAGAGCAAACATAAATATCTCTGGCGGGGGTAGCGTTGCCAGATATTATATTGCAGGATCATTCTCTCAAGACAATGGAGTATTGAAGGTAGATAAAAGAAATAATTTTAATAATAATATTGATTTAAAGAAATACCTTATCCGGTCTAATATCAATATAAACTTAACTTCTTCAACTGAAGCCATTGTGCGTTTACACGGTACTTTCGACGACTATACGGGACCTGTCAACGGGGGTACAGACATGTATAAGAAGATACTCCAAGTAAGTCCGGTTCGCTTTCCCGCCTATTTTGCTCCTGACGATAAATATGCTAATGTATCACACATTCTTTTCGGAGGATATCAGGGTGATCAATATATGAATCCTTATGCAGAAATGGTTAAGGGATATAAACAAGAGAGCAAGTCGGTATTGATGGCTCAAATGGAATTGAAACAAGACTTAGACAAATGGGTAAAAGGTCTTAGCGCACGCCTATTAGGAAATACCACTCGCTCGGCCGGATTTGATGTGACTCGTGCTTATTCTCCTTATTATTACGAAATTGGCAGTTATGACAGATTCACTAATAAATATACCTTAACGGAATTGAATCCGGCTGGCGGAACTGAATTCATTGATTACAATCCGGGAGAAAAAACAGTTTCAAGTTCATTTTACGGAGAAGCTTCCGTAGCATATAACAGCGACTTTGAGGAACATAATATGAGTGGTATGCTTGTAGGTATAGTCCGTAATTCACTGACTGGCAATGCTAAAACTTTATCAGAGTCTTTACAGAAAAGAAATTTAGGTATTTCCGGACGTTTTACTTATGGATATGATAGTCGTTATCTAGCAGAGTTCAACTTTGGATATAATGGTTCTGAGAAATTCGACAAAGGACACCGCTGGGGCTTTTTCCCTTCGTTTGGTATTGGATGGTCTGTCTCCAATGAATCTTTTTGGTCAGACAAGTTGAAAGAAGTGGTTAATAAACTAAAACTACGTGCAACATATGGTTTGGTAGGGAATGATGAAATCGGTGACCAACGCTTCTTCTACCTTTCTCAAGTCAATATAGGAGGAGGAGACAACTATACTACTGGATACGAATTTAATGGAATATCCCATAATGGAGTGAAGATAAATAATTACCCTAACCCTAAAATTGGATGGGAAATCGCATATAAAACTAATTTAGGATTAGAAATAGGATTACTTAACGGTAAAATTGATATTATAGCCGATATCTTTAAAGAAAAGAGGACGAATATTCTTCAACCACGTGCAGATATTCCAAGCTCTATGGGACTATGGGCAACTCCAGATGTGAATGTAGGAGAAGCAAATGGTAAAGGTATGGATATATCTGTCGATTACAATCATTCGATAAATAATGATATGTGGTTTGTAGGAAGAGCAAACTTTACTTATGCACGTTCTACTTATCGCTATTACGAAGAACCTGACTTTAGCGAAACACCTTGGAAATCTAAAATAGGACAGTCTGCTAAGCAACAATGGGGATATGTTGCAGAACGCCTCTTCATTGACGAAGCAGATATTGCAAATTCTCCACGCCAAGATTTTGGCGAATACTTACCGGGAGATATTAAATATAAAGATATTAATAGCGATGGTGTTATCAACGAAATAGACATGGTGCCTATTGGGCATCCTAATACTCCTGAAATCAATTATGGATTCGGTCTTTCATTTGGATATAAAAATTTTGATATCTCTGCTTTTTTCCAAGGATCGGCTCGTTCTTCTTTCTGGATAGATTTTAAAGCAATGTCTCCATTTGCATCATCGACAGATGAAAAATTACAAAAGACATTAGAAACTGGTCTTGCACAATTTATAACTGAAGACTATTGGTCACTTGACTCTCAAAATCCTTATGCAGGATGGCCTCGATTAGCTAATACCGTAATAGCAAACAATAATCAAAAAAACACAATGTTTATGCAAGATGGTGCTTTCTTGCGTTTCAAAAGCGCAGAAATAGGTTACGCATTACCAAACCATCTTATACACAAGCTAGGATTGAGTTCGTGCCGTGTTTATGCAAATGGAACAAATCTTTTATTGTTCAGTAATTTTAAACTCTGGGATGTGGAGATGGGAGGAAACGGATTAGGTTATCCACTTCAACGTGTAATAAATTTAGGTCTTAATATTTCATTTTAAAATAAACTTTTATGAAAAAATATATATTTAATAAGCCTCTCAAATCCATCTCTGTGGCATTATGTCTGTTTTTATTATCTTGTGCAGACTACCTTGATGTAGTACCTGACAATATTCCTGCAGTAGAGCATGCTTTTAAAAATCGCCAACAAGCTGAAGCCTTTCTTTATGGATGTTTTTCATTCTTGCCCAACTTTGGCGAAGGCGGTTCTAACCCCGCAATGTTGTCAGGTGACGAAGTATGGTACATAGATCCAGTACAGGGAATGAGTGCCAGATATTGGCATGTTGCCCGAGGTACTCAAGGAGCAAATGCACCTATCGGTGATTACTGGGCGAGCAAGCAAACCTCATACGATTTAAAAGGAGGAAAAGCTATGTTCACTGCATTGAGCGATTGTAATATTTTCTTGGAAAACATTCACAAGCCCTTTGATCTAGAAGATTATGAACGTGACAAATGGATTGCGGAGGTGACTTTTTTGAAGGCTTATTATCATTTTTGGCTTTTTCGTATGTATGGACCAATTCCTTTGATAAAAGAAAATCTGTCTATAAACTCTCCTGCAAGTGAAGTTCAGCGCTATCGCGAGCCGGTGGACGAAGTGGTTGACTATATTGTAGAGTTACTGGATGAAGCTGTTAAAGGATTGCCATTGGAAATAGTAGATGTGATGAACGAGATGGGACGACCAACCAAATCTATTGCACTGGCTGTTAAAGCTCAATTATTGACTATTGCCGCCAGCCCACTATACAATGGTAATACCGATTTTTCAGATATGGTTGATAATCGTGGAATTCAATTATTTCCACAAACATATAGTGCTGAAAAATGGGAAAGAGCAGCAACAGCTTTAGAAGAGGCTATTAAAGTTGCCCATGAGGGCGGACATGAATTGTTCGATTTCAAAACAACCAGTTATGTGGCAAAACTGAACGAAAAAACGATATTGGCTATGCAAACCAGAGGCGCTGCTACCGAGCGCTGGAACAAAGAAATTATCTGGGGAGATTCAAATTCGAATACAGATAACTTGCAGCGGGCATGCCATCCGGTGTTCGCATTTGCACATAGCAGTGGTAGCGTCCGTAAATCTTATGCTCCGCCTCTACATATTGTAGAACAATTCTACACTAAAAACGGTGTTCCTATCGAAGAGGATAAAGAATGGGTGAATGTAGATCTAATGGGGCTAAGAAAAGCTGGTGCAGAAGATAAATATTATATAAAAGAAAACTTTGAAACTATCAATCTTCATTTCGATCGTGAAGCTCGTTTTTATGGTTCTATTATATTCGATGGTGGCACACTATATGGTAATAGTAGAGTGAATGAAGACAATGACCTCTGGGTTACAGAATTGAAATATGGAAAAGTAGGGGGAGGGAATTCGCCGACCAACAGATATTCAAGTACCGGCTACTTATGTAAAAAAATGATACATTATCTTTCTTCACAATCTCAAACCAGTGACAGTTTTACTCAATATCGTTATGCTTTCCCTATCATACGGCTAGCAGACCTTTATTTGATGTATACTGAGGTTTTGAACGAAATAGGAGGACCCGGAACTAAAGCATATGAATATATTGATATCGTTAGAAAACGTACCGGACTGAAAGGTGTAGTAGAATCTTGGGAAAAGTATTCTTCCAATCCGAATAAACCAAAAACTAAAGACGGATTCAGAGAAATTATTCAACGAGAAAGGATGAATGAATTGGCATTTGAAGGTGCACGCTTTTGGGATTTGAAACGTTGGAAACTAGCCAAGGAATATATGAACCGTCCTATCAGAGGATTAAATATATTGGGAGAAACATCTCAGGATTTTTATCAGGAAACAATGGTCTATCAATTAAAATATGAGGTTAAAGACTATTTATGGCCTATAAAGCAAAGTGTTTTAATGAATAACAAAAACTTATTACAAAACCACGGCTGGTAATTTTTCTGTTTTTTTATTGTAAACAAAAAATGAAATGAAAATGAAAATACGATCTATTTTAATAGCAATATTTGCCACACTGTTTTTGTGGAATTGTGACAATGTAAAAGATTGGAGTGATCCCACAGATAGTATTCCACCGGGAATTGTCACCAATATTAATGTAACGAATATTCATGGAGGTGCTATTATAACATATAGCCTGCCGTCGGATGATGATTTACTAGCAGTAAAAGCTGTCTATACATATAGTGAAAACGGAAATAAAAGAGAGATTTTTTCAAGTGCAAATAACAATATTATAAAACTGGAGGGATATCCTGATACAGGAGAATATACTGTATTTCTATATGTATTGGATAAAAGCAAAAACGAATCTTCTCCGGTTGAAGTTAAAATTAAGCCACTTCTTCCTCCGGTAGAACAGATTAAGCAGTCTTTGAATATAAATCCTACCTTCGGAGGAATATATACTTTATGGGAAAACTTGCAACAAGATGAAATCTCATTAACGATGTATACTAAAGATGATGATGGTGAATATCAGTTCTACGATGCTTATTATTCTAAAACTCTGGTAGGAAAAACAACTTTCAGAGGATTAACTGATAAGCCCCAGGAATTTCGTTTTCAGATTCGGGATAAGTGGGGAAATCTCTCCCAACCTCTCGATACGATCCTTACACCGTTATTCGAAGAAGAGATAGTGGGACGTAATCAGTCTGGATACATCTGGCAAAGATGGGGATATACCGATAAAACATGTCTGTATAGAGGAGACTTAGCTGGTAATAATACAACAGCGAAACGTGGATTTGAACAGGTACACGATGGTGATACTTGGAATAATAGTGAGTGGTGGCATTCGAATGATAATAAGTTAAATGACTTTGTAGATTGGCCCGAACCAAATGCTTATATTCTTCCTTATTACTTTACAATTGATATGACTAAGAAAGCTTCTTATAGCCGCCTTAGGTATTGGATGCGTAGTAGAAGTCCTATATTTTCCGCTAATACTTTCATTAGTTTAGAGGTTTGGGCTACAAATAGCCCTAAACCATTGGATCAGATTGGCGATGGTAGTAAAGAACAGAATCTGATGTATTGGACCGATTGGAAAGAATTAGGTGGAACTGGAGAATGGCGAAACGACTGGATGAAACTAGCAGACTATGATCTGGTATTACCTTCAGGAGGAACCGATCCTAACTTTTTGACAAATGAAGATCATGAGTTTATAAAAGTCGGATTTGAGGTTGAATTGGATCCTCAATATGCTAATACGCCATTCCGTTACATCCGTTTTGTAATACGGAAAAACAGAGAGGCTAATTATCATACTCAATTGAGCGAGTTAAAGTTTTGGGGATCATACCAAGATTAACTTTAATTAGGTATTATACCATAGGAAACAATAATTGTTTCCTATGGTCTTCTTTTTTATTATATTTTTAAGGTTAAATAAATCATAATATAAGAAAACCATTAAATGAAATCTAGCATATCATACTTATTTATTACAATTCTACTTTTTCTTTTCAGCAATAATGTATTAGGCAAAGGATCATTAAATGACAATGAATTTGCCTATGAAAATGGATTGATGAAACAGGTGTTGTCCTTTAAGAATAATACCATTTTGGTCAAATCAGTTTATGAAAAAGCGAGTCAGACTGAGCTGATTGCAGGCAACGATACACCTTTCTTTGAATTCCAGATTAACAATAAAACTGTAACCTCTTCAATGCCTGTATGGAAATTCATAAAATACAAAGAACGAAAAATGGTTAATGATGGTGTCGAATACACCTTCTATTTTGAGGGAAAGGGGACTTATAAAGGCTTGAAATTGGAATTATACCGTCAATATTTTGAAAATTCAACCCTTATCAGAGAAAAAATACAACTACAATCAAGCAAAGGACATATTTTTACTTTGAACAAAAAAAAAGGAAAATTATACTTCGTATATCCACAATACGCTTTAAATAGCGATACCAAGACCGATGTAGAGGAAATACAGATTGCAAACTTCCTTTCGTGGAATCATATGTTCCATCCGGCTATAAAAAAACATAATGTTAAGAGTAATGAAGCGCTATTATTAAAAGGCCCGTTCTCGGTTGTTCATACTCAAAATCATAAGATCATTTCTACATACGAACATGCATCACAAGATGGTGCTGCCGGATTCAGATTGTCAGAAATTACCTCCAAGAAGAAAGGAGATGTAGATGAAAGTCAAGGAGTGGAAGGTGATGATACCGAACTTCATGACGAAAATTTCTGGTTTATTGCCCACAAACATACCAGAAACAAAAATACTCATACAGTTGCCACAGAAATGCAGAGAGGCGGATATCTTGACAATGAAACTATTCCATATGATTCTTACTATGAAACAGTTTGGAATAGCTTGAGCTTTATTGATCATAAACAACCGACAGAACCCTTGATACATGACTATCTTTTTTCAAAAATAACTGAACACCTTAAATCAAGAGATTCACATTTCTACTACAATACATGGGCTATGCAAAGGGAATCTCAAAAGCGCGGGCGCGGGCACGATTTGAGAGGTGTTCTTACAGAGGAACGAATACTTCAAGAAATTGATGCGGCTGCCGAAATGAATATCGAGCTTTTTGTCCTTGATGACGGATGGGAAGAAGAGTTAGGTTTTTGGACTCCCCATTCAAAACGTTTACCCAATGGATTAGCCCCTCTCGTTGATCGCATAAATGAGCACAATATGATTGCAGGCATTTGGCTATCCCCTATGGCAATAGACAGTCTCACAGAAAGGTACAAGAAGCATCCGGAGTGGATAATCCGCCGGTCGAATGGAAAACCAATTGTAGCACAATGGAACAGGCCTGTATTCGATATTGTAGGCCCTTTTTCAGAACTGTTTCTTGAAGATTGTAAGGCGTTAATAGATAATGGCATTCGCTTTTTTAAATGGGATGCAATGAATACATTCAACAGTTCCTTGGCGGGATTAGATCATGGAGACGACAGATATAGCAAAAAGGAAAGATTAGATAGATATAATTACCTTTTTCCGTTTTATGTAACACGCATCATGAGAGAGCTACATGAATATAACAAAGATGTAGTTGTAGAAATTGACCTGACAGAACCTGAACGTTGCGTCATAGGCTTGATGCCACTACAAGAAGGTATATTCTTTTTTATAAATAACGGAGGTTCTGCCTATGGCGATTATTCGATATACAGGACTAAATGCATGCGTACGGTTATTAACGAATATGGACATCTTTTTCCAAAAGAATTATTTACTTATGCTGTTTATCCAAACAATGTTTCTCCATATTGGGCACAACAATATAATGTAAACTCCAGTCTGATTTCGGGCCATGGTTTTTGGGGCGATTTAACTCAACTATCGAAAAGAGATAGAGTGAATATAGGGAAAACACTTAATAAGACAAAACGTGTAAGACCTTATGTAAAAGGAAAACAACTAAATTATAACTCTAAAGTAGGAGCATCCCCGGAGATATATACACAAATGGACTCAACTGCTGCGTTCGGACAAGTAATAGGTTTCAGTGCCGTACCAGTAAATTATTCCTGTACCCTGCTTGTGAATACATCTCAATTGCTGGGAGTTTTAAATTCTCCTTATACAAGTGATGCGAAAAATGTGTATCTGGAGTTCAACTTCATACAGCCAGATGATACATCAAAAGCTTTTCTGATAGGAAATATGGGAGAAAATATATCTGTAATTTCATCAACAGGGCAGTTGGACGATATACAATTGGAGAATAACCGACTAATGATTAAGACTGTATCAACTTCAACTGTGTTTATAAAATATAAAGATAAGAAACTGATAAAAGTTACTGGAGGGAGTGTGCTATCTCAAAACACAGATGAAATCACTATACGCTCGGAAGCAGGCAAGGGTCTACTCATTGCATTTGAAAATATTTTATAATGCTTTTAACTGATTATAATATAAAATGAAAAAAACATTTATTCCTTTATTCTTGGCTACCGGAACAAGCTGTCTGGCATTTTGCAGACAGGCAGAAGAAAAACAACGTCCCAATATCCTGTTCTGTATCGCAGACGACGTATCCTATCCCCACATGCGAGCATATGGAACAGCCTGGCTCAATACGCCTGGTTTCGACTGGGTATCACAGGAAGGTTTGTTGTTTCATCGCATGTACACCTGTAATGCCAAATCAGCACCTTCTCGTGCCTGTATTATTACAGGACGCAATTCCTGGCAATTGGAAGAAGCTTGTAATCACTGGGCTGATTTCCCCGCTAAATTCAAATCTTATCCCGAGGTATTGGCTGAGAACGGCTATAAGGTAGGGGCAACGGGAAAAGGCTGGGGACCCGGGTTTACCAATGACTCGTTCGGAAATCCACGGAATATGGTTGGGAAAATGTGGAATCATATCAAGTTAACACCCCCGACAAAGGGAATATCCAATATTGATTATGCGGCTAATTTTAAAGAGTTTCTCAAGAATAAACCAAGAGATCAGCCTTTCTGTTTCTGGTATGGAGCCTTAGAGCCGCATAGAGGATACGAATTCGGATCTGCTTTAAAAGCCGGAAAAAATATCAATCAGGTCGATTCCGTTCCTTCTTTTTGGCCGGATAACGAGATTGTACGCACGGACATGCTGGATTATGCGTTAGAAATAGAGCATTTTGATAAACACCTAGTTGCTATCCTTCAGGCATTGGAAGAGAAGGGAGAACTGGAAAATACAATCGTCATCGTTACAGCCGACCATGGAATGCCGTTTCCCCGTGCTAAAGGACAAGAATACGAATATTCCAATCATATCCCTTTCGCCATGATGTGGAAAAAAGGAATAACGAAAGCCAGTCGGGAGATAAAGGATCTTTTAAGTTTTATAGATCTGGCACCGACATTTTTAGCTGTCGCCGGAATACCGGAAGAAAAATCAGGGATGCAACCGATAGAAGGAAAAAGTTTTCTCGATCTATTGACAAAAGAGAACAGTAAGCCCCAAAGGGATTATGTTTTGATCGGAAAAGAAAGACACGATGTAGGACGCCCAGATGACCAAGGATATCCGATTAGGGGCATTGTAAAGGATGACTTTCTTTATCTGGCAAATTTTGAAACCAGTCGCTGGCCGGCAGGAAATCCAGAAACAGGGTATATGAATGTCGATGGCAGTCCGACAAAAACAGAAGTATTAAAAGCACGGCGGAATTCCGAAACGGAGATCTACTGGCAACTTTCTTTCGGCAAACGGCAGGAAGAAGAACTCTATAATATTTCGGAAGACCGGGAATGTATGACGAATCTGGCAGAAGATGCCAATTATAATACATTAAAAAAACAAATGCGGAGCGAACTTATGCAAAAACTGGCAGAACAAGAGGATCCAAGAATGTTTGAACAGGGTTTTATATTTGACGCATATCCTTACATGGGTACTGCCCGAAATGCATGGAATCGCATGAAAGAAGGTAAAAAGGTTCCAACGGATTGGATAAATAAATCTGATTTTGAACCAAGAGCATCTGGATTGAACGCTGATTTTTTGAATTAATATATAAATAATACTATGAAATATCTATCTGGAATAGTTTTACTCTCCCTTAGTTCGGGGATCTTTGGTGCATGCAAACAACAACAAAAAGAAAGGATAAAACAGCCTAATATCCTTTTTGTGATCAATGACGATCAGACATATATACATACAAGTTTTGCCGGAAGTAGGTTTGTTCATACTCCCGGTTTTGATAGAGTGGCAGCCAACGGAGTTTATTTTACAAATTGTTATGCCGGATCACCAGGAAGTGCACCATCACGGAGTGCATTGGTAACGGGGCGACATCATTGGCAGAATAAACAAGCAGGACAACATGCTTCATCATGGATGAAAGAATTTGTCCCGGTTGTAGACCTCCTCAAAGCGAATGGTTATCACACCGGATTTACCGGAAAAGGAGTCGATCCTTTCCGTTATGCCAGAAATGAGAGAGATTCGCTATGGAGAAAAGAGAACGCGGCGGGACATGTCTACAACAAACATCGGTACACAAAATCCAGTTTGTCGGACCCAAGAACAGCCAAGGGTATTGGTCTTGTAGACTATTTTAGCAACTTCCGTGATTTCATGCAGCAACGCAAACCGGAACAACCATTCTATTTTTGGTACGGTTCCACCGAACCTCACCGTGCTTATGAAAAAGGGTCATGGAAACGTAACGGAAAAGAACTTGCCCAAGTTGAAGTTCCCGGTTTCTTTCCCGATACAGAAGAGATAAGAGGAGATATGCTTGATTATACCGTTGAGATAGAATGGGCAGATTCTCATCTTTATAAAGTATTGAATTACCTAGACTCTATAGGTGAACTTGACAACACTATCATTATAGTAACTGCCGATAATGGTATGCCTTTTCCGCGAGCAAAAGCAAATTGCTTTGAATATGGTGTACATGTTCCTCTGGCAATCAGTTACCCAAAAGAATTTCCGAGTAAACGTCAGATAGAAGATCCGGTAGGTTTTGTGGATATTGCACCTACTATTCTTGAACTTGCAGGAGTAAAGTCTGATGGAATGCTTCCTATTTCAGGGCGAAGTATCGTGAATATTCTACGGTCGCAAAAGGAAGGGATAGTAGATGAAACCAGAAAATATGTGTTTATGGGTCGGGAACGGCATTCCTCTTCCCGATGGGAAAACCTCGGATACCCTCAGCGCGCCATACGTAGCCGGGAATATCTCTTTATCTGGAATATGAAGCCCGAACGTTGGCCTGCTGGAGCACCTCAAGCAATCAATAATAAAACAGGCCAGGTTTATCCGATGTACGGCATCGATGAAAAAGGTATCCATCATCCTGAACAGGCATTTACTGATGTCGATGATGCACCTTCAAAGTCATTCCTGATCGAGAATTATAAAGATCCTGCCATCCGTCCCTATTTTGACTTGGCGTACAATAAACGTTCTGAATTCGAATTATACAATGTGAGCAACGATCCATTCTGTTTACACAACTTAGTCGGTAATGCTAATTATATATCAGTCGAAAAAGAGCTTAAAATAGCTTTGCTGAACGAATTGGAGCGCTCAGGAGATCCTCGTATTATTGGTCCCGATAAAGAGATATTCGAAACTTATATCCGTTACAGTCCGGTCCGGCTATTTCCAGAACCGGACTGGAAAAGATAAAGATTTATTATTGATGCGAATCAGTAGTTAATATTTATTGTTTTGTTTATTAGCCCCGACTTGAAAGTCGGAGTTAATAAAATTTTGAAAGTAAAAGAATTATAACATGTAAAATCCATTGTGATAATAAAGATTAGTTAGCCGTGGGAAGCTAACTAATATCTCGAAAGCTAATTGAATATAGCTAAAAATGAGGGCGTTTCTCAACGGCTTCATTTTGTTTTTCTAAGACAAGTTAAGGTAAAATTGAACGGGGAGAGCTTTTATACGGACGAGGAATTGTCGAAAAAACTGAAGATCAGCCGGAGCAGTTTGCAGGATTACCGCGACCAAGGGCGTATCCCGTATATCAAGCTGGCCGGTAAAATCCTTTACCGCGCTTCTGATATCGAAAAACTACTGGAAGATAATTAGGGTCTGCTGAAAAACTCAGCAGACCAATTCATATTTAATTCGGTTTGCGTCCGCTATTTCCCGGTTCCGATAACTATTATTGCGTCCATCCGATTTATTAGCGATTATCTCCAACAGCAATGCTGAAAAACTAAACCATAAGTTCTGAATAAGACACGGGAGTGCCATCCCCGCCAATTTGACCAGGTTTAGCACAAGGAAGATGCAGGCAATCCATGATTCGCTTGTTTGTCGGAGTCTGGCTTTGATACGGTTTAAGCCATAACCTGTTTTGGCTTGTCCAAACTTTCCTTCTATTGGATTACGCTCTCCCGGACTTACATGAATTGACATGGGCGAAGGCCTGCCCAGTGGCTTTGCTAAAAGTTTGATGCCTTTTTCCTTGAGCATAACCCGATTGGGACGACTACAGTAAATCTGATCAGCGAGTACTTCGCGGGGGTAGCATCCGAACCGTTCACGATACTTTTCAACATAGTGCTCCATGTGACTTCCCTCGTTAAAAGCATCCCAGGAAAGTTCATCCAGAAACGAGATGCCATCAATAATGGAAACATGTATCTTGGAACCAAACTCTACCTTGGCTTGACTCTTTCCTCTGACTATGGGGCGTACATGAGGTTGATGGATGCTTACTATCCGGTCTTCCACTGTATGCGTCCTGGACTTATACATGTACAACTGTTGATCAAACAAGGTCTGGATAACATACAAATATTTCCGATCCTTCTTCTTTAAGGGAAGGTTAGGATAAGCATCCAGCAACCGATGGATAGAATTTATATTCCGCTTGAGATACCCCAATTGAATGCGAACGGAGTTTCTGATCTCTTTCTTGCTCTTTTTCTTCTTCTGGGCTGTCTTCAGATAGCGTTTGCGAGCAACCTTGCGGTAGCTACGCGGCTTTTTATCATGTAACAGATGGGTATAGAGCTGATCAATCAGGTTTTCCGATATTTCACGAGCTTCGTTGAGCAGATTCAAATCCGTTGGATAAGCAATATCCTGTGGACAAGCAGTAGCATCAAAAATGATCCGGCCTTTGTTCGCTGAGCCACCGGATAAGGAATCCTCATCAGGATCAATGCCGGAATCGTCTTTATCCGATTCTTTTTTCACAAACTCCATCCCTGTCTTCAACTGAACAATCCGCTCGTTGATCGCATTGATCGTATCTAGACCCAAGCGTTTTCGTAAATCCACAAACAGTGAAGCATCAAATGGGGCTTCATGGGTGAAGCTACAGTACCCCAGAAAGTATTGCATATAGATGTTTTCCGAAATCTGACTCACTGTCTCCCGATCATCCAAATTGCAAAGATGCTTGATCATTAGAGAACCCAAAACCACACGAGGACTCAATCCCGGTCGACCCGTTGAACTAACCCCTACATGTTTGAGGTAAAGATTGCAAATCTCATCCCAGGGAATCAAATGGGACAATACAACCCAACGGTTTCCCGGATCGAGTTGCTGATCGAATGGATTTTCAAATCCCGATAAAACCAACTGATTCGGACTCGCATAATTGGGACTAAGTGCACGACTTTTGCGCTGTTTCTTCATATATCCTTGCATTTGGAAAAAACAAATATAAGTATTTTCACTCATCCTTAACGAATTATCAGTTTATCAGCAGACCCTAAAGTAGTTACGAGTTACTTCGCCCTTCGGGCAGTTACGAGTTACAAGTAAACAAGATACAAGTAGACAAGATACGAGATATAAGTTGTTAACTGAAAAGACTGTTACTTTTGTTACTTTTTAACAGTTACGAGTTGCTTCGCCCTGCGGGCAGTTACAAGTTACAAGTTAGTTCACTGTTTACTGCTTACTGTTTACTGTTAACTGACATATCTGTTACCTTTGTTACCTTTTTGGAGAAAGATACGAGAGACAGGTTGTTAACTACTCTCTGACGAGATGCTTCGTTTCCCTCAGCATGACAGACCACGATACTGTTTACTGATGACTGTTTACTGTTAACTGATATATCTGTTACCTTTTTACGTTTTTGCGTCTTTACAAGCGGTTTTTAAATTATGGAGAAAGAATGGTAACAGGGGTTTCTTTAGAAAAGTGACAGGTGAAAAAATATGAAAAAAGTGTCAAGTTTGTCAACTTCTAATAGTTGCGAGTAGCAAGTGGACAAAATACAAGTTGTCCACTGTCATCTGAAGAACAAACTTCTTAACTACCCGATAAATAACCGGATTTATAATATATTGACTCATTTACTATCCTAATTTGCCCTATCTATACCCCATCATATTCTGTCATATATTGTATTTTTGTTAACGCGGAAATTAACAAATTTAATATATCATGAAATTATCAAGATTACTTTCGAGTACCGTTCTATGCTTACTGACATTATCGTTGGCCGGTCAGGTGGGTTTCGGTGAACCGGAGAAGATTAACTCCGGCTGGAAATTTACTTTAAATGATGTCAAAAACGGCCAGACTCCGTCATTGGATGACAAAAGATGGAAAACTGTTGACCTGCCCCATGACTGGAGTGTAAAAGGTCAGCTCAGTCCGACACTTGCCAGCGCCACAGGTTACCTGCCCGGGGGTATAGGCTGGTACCGCAAGATAATTAACGTACCCCAGTCAAAACAAGGGGAAAAAGTATACTTATACTTCGAAGGAGTGTACAATCGTAGTGAAGTGTTTATCAACGGTCAGTCGTTAGGTAAACGTCCGAATGGTTATGTTTCTTTTATGTACGATGCCACTCCCTACATTAAATACGGGGAGGATAATGTGATAGCCGTTCGCGCGGACCATAGCCAGTCGGCAGACTCCCGCTGGTACACAGGTTCGGGTATCTACCGTAATGTATGGATGGTATATGCCAATCCTCTGCATATTGCTCAATGGGGTGTATTTGCCTATCCTAAATCGGTGACGAAGAAACAAGCCATTGTATCCGTAGAGGTGGAAATAGATAATTCCACTGTGAAAGATGCAAATCTGACCATCACGAACGAGTTGTTATCGGCAGACGGGAAAGTAGTTGCAAAAGATTCGAAGAAGTTGCAAATGACAGCCGGAAACAATAAGATAGCGGCGGAACTGAAAGTAAATAATCCTCAGTTATGGGATTTGAATAACCCGAATCTGTACCAGTTAAAGACGGCAGTACTCAAAGATGGCAAAGTTATAGACCAAACCACTACCACTACAGGTATCCGCAACTATACATTCGATCCGAATAAAGGGTTTGCCCTGAATGGTGAATGGATGAAAGTAAAAGGCGTATGCATCCACCACGATGCAGGCGTATTAGGTTCGGCAGTACCAAAAGATGTATGGAAGCGCAGACTACTTACACTGAAAGAGATAGGAGTCAATGCTATCCGGACAAGTCACAACCCTCAGGCGCCGGATCTGTATAGCTTGTGCGATGAGCTTGGCTTGTTAGTGCTCAACGAAGCCTATGACGAATGGGAATTTCCTAAGCGCAAATGGCTGGAAGGCTGGAATGTAGGCACACCCGGATTTCAAGGTAATTTCGATTATTTTGGAGAATGGGGAGAAAAAGACTTGGCAGATATCGTTCGCCGCGACCGTAATCATATATCCGTATTCGCATGGAGTATCGGCAATGAAGTGGATTATCCGAACGATCCTTATTCACACCCGGTATTAGACGGAGGGGCAGCCACAGGCTTTACGCAAGCGATGTTTGGAGGATATAAGAAAGATGCGCCTGATGCCATGCGTCTGGGGGATATAGCTAAACGATTGGTAGCAGTAGTTAAGAAATACGATACATCACGCCCTACAACAGCCGGGCTGGCCGGAGTAGCCATGTCTAATCAGACGGCATATCCCGGAGCGCTGGATATTGCAGGTTATAACTATACCGAGGGTATGTATGCCAAAGATCATCAGACATATCCTGAACGGGTAATTTATGGTAGTGAAAACCGTCATGAACTAAGTGCATGGAAAGCTGCAAGGGATAATGAATATATATTCGGACAATTCCTGTGGACAGGTATAGACTATCTGGGAGAGTCGGGACGCTGGCCGTCAAGAGGCTTTTATTCGGGACTGCTAGACTTCGGAGGCTTTATCAAACCCAGAGGCTATTTCCGCCAGTCGCTTTGGTCGGATAAACCGATGGCTTACCTGGGCACCTATCCTACACCAGGAAAAGGTAGCAAAAGCCAGATGAAAGATGTATGGTCTCAATTGGATGCTGAAAATGAAGGCAATTATGAAGAGAAAACCCCGTCGATGGATGCATGGCCTATATGGAATTATCAGGAAGGACAATCTATCCGTGTAGTAAGCTACACCAATGCGGCAAAAGCCAGACTGGAACTGAACGGAAAAGAGATAGGACAGGCAAAGGATTATGATGATAATACCGGTATTATCTACTGGGATATCCCTTATCAGGCAGGTAAGCTGGAAGTTATAGGAATGGATAAGGATGGTAATGAAACAGCCCGTTACGCCATACAATCTTCCGGACAGCCATATGCACTGACTATTGTCCGATCAGAGAAAGAGATATGCAAAGACAAAGGCCTTGCCCAAATAGTTGTGCAGGTAGTGGACGGGAATGGTGTACCTGTGATGTTGTCCGACAATGAAGTTACCTGCCGTATAATCGGCCCGGCAAAACTACTGGGGCTGGAAGCCAGCAATAACGAAGATATGAGTGACTATACAGATAACAGACACCGCGTCTTTCATGGTCATATACTTGCTTATATACAGTCTACAGGTGAACAGGGAGAAGTTAAAGTCCAGTTTACTTCCCCTTGGTTGAAAACGACTGAAGAAACGATCCTGGTTAAGTAATAAAGTAGCTTATAGTAAAATCGGCGTCAGTAATCCAGTTACTGACGCCGACTTCTATCATACTTTTAATGGTTGCTTATTTAGGGATATCAATCAATTCCACTTCGAAAATGAGATTGGAGAAAGGCTTTATTGAGCCTTGTTCCCTTGCTCCATAGGCCAAATCGTAAGGGATATACAGCATCCATTTTGAACCGACAGGCATCAACTGCAATGCTTCTGTCCATCCCTTGATTACCTGGCCTACGCCAAATGTCGCAGGTTCTCCTCTGTCCAGGCTGCTGTCGAATACGGTTCCGTCAAGCAATGTCCCTTTATAGTGAACAGTCACGCGGTCTGTTGCTGCCGGTTTAGCTCCCGTGCCTTCGGTTATTATCTTATACTGCAAGCCACTGGGTAGTGTCACCACTCCGTTTACGGTCTTATTCTCTGCCATAAATCTATCGCCTTCGGCAATCTGGCTGGCATACTCGGCTTTCATGTCCTCCGCTTTCTTCGCTTCGTTTACCTCCTGAGCTTTTTGAGCGGCTTCCTGTATAATACCTTCTGCTCCTTCTATGAGCAGTTTCTCATCTTTCAGGCTATTGGAAAACGCTGAAACAAAGGCATCGATATTCAGTTTACCGGGTCCGCCTAATATTTCTTTCGAGAAATTATCGGTCATAGTCGAAAGCTGGCTGCCAATTGCCACACCCGAATTGAATGCCGATTTGCTTTTATCTTGCTTTATAGTTTGGGCAAAACCAACCAAAAACTCTTCTAAATTGGCTGTATTGGCTTTGGTCAGGGAATCCAGCTTGGAGGTCATCTCTGCCTTCAGCTTACTTTGTTTTGCGCTATCGTCTTCTTTTTCTATTCTGGATGTATAGTCGGCTCTCACCGCAGCAGTATCCGCTATGACTCCCATCTGTGACAAATAAGGTTTCAACCCGCTTTGTACCATGTTTACACCAAGAGCATAAGAGATGGTATCAGCATGTGTACTGAGGACTGGCTCTGCCGCCGCAACTTTTTTAGGGGTTGTTTTTTTCTGCGCAGGCAAACCTTCCGGGCTTAATATTGCGCACGCAACCAAAGAGAACAGTAATAATTTCTTCATATGACTAATTTTATTTGTTGATGTTCTATGTTTATAGTTTCTGAGAATGTGTATATTATATCGAGATGCAAAAGTAGTATTTTTTATCCGTCTATATCATAACTTCAACAAACTTATTGTGAAATCTTGTAAAAACTTGAAAACTAATCACTACCTTTGCGCGTCCTTAACGGCTGACTCTCTTATGTCGAATATTCTTTGGGGTGGGAGTAGGCCTGTTGAAGGGTTAATTACCACATAAGAATATTTAAAATTTTTAATGAAAACATTTGAAGAATTAGGGGTCGCAGCGAATATCCGCAAAGCGATCGAAGAAATGGGTTACGAGAATCCCATGCCCGTGCAAGAAGAAGTGATTCCATACCTGCTGGGCGAAACAAGCGACATAATTGCATTGGCGCAAACAGGAACCGGCAAAACAGCGGCTTTTGGATTACCTGTACTACAAAAAATAGAAGTAAAAGAAAACGTACCTCAGGCATTGATCCTGTGTCCTACCCGTGAATTATGCTTACAGATAGCAGGCGATCTGGCAGATTATTCAAAATATATTGACAACCTGAGAGTCCTCCCTGTATATGGCGGTTCGAGCATCGAGAGCCAGATTAAATCACTGAAAAGGGGAGTACAGATTATCGTTGCTACTCCGGGGCGTCTGATAGACCTTATCAACCGTAAAACGGTAGATTTGAAGAATATAAAATATGTAGTGCTCGATGAGGCGGACGAAATGCTGAATATGGGCTTTACGGAAAGCATCGATGAGATATTATCTAAAGTACCTGACGAAAGAGTAATGCTGCTTTTCTCGGCTACAATGCCTAAAGAGATTGCCAAGATTACCAAAAAATACATGCAGAGCCCTAAAGAAATTACGATTGGCCGTAAGAATGAAGGGTCGAACAATGTAAAGCATGTATATTATATGGTACATGCAAAGGATAAATATCTGGCGCTAAAACGTATTGCCGATTACTATCCGAATATATACGGTATCATTTTCTGCCGCACCCGCCGCGAAACACAGGAGATTGCCGACAAACTGATACAGGACGGATACAATGCCGATTCCCTGCATGGTGATCTGTCTCAGGCCCAAAGGGACTATGTAATGCAAAAATTCCGCATTCATAATATTCAGTTATTGGTTGCGACCGATGTAGCTGCCCGCGGACTGGACGTCGACAGTCTTACGCATGTTATCAATTACGGATTGCCTGACGATATAGAATCATATACCCACCGTAGCGGACGTACAGGCCGTGCAGGTAAAACAGGTACATCCATCTCTATTGTCCATGTAAAAGAGAAGGGTAAAATCAGGGAAATTGAGAAAATCATCAATAAGAAATTCGAACAGGGAGTAATTCCTTCGGGAGAAGCCATTTGTGAAAAACAATTGTTCAGCCTTGTTGACAGAATAGAGAAAGTGAAGGTGAATGAAGATGAAATATCGAACCTTCTCCCATCTGTATACAGGAAACTCGACTGGCTGGAAAAAGAAGATATTATAAAGCGTGTTGTGGCCCTTGAATTTAACCGATTGATCGATTATTATCGTGATGCGGATGAAATAGAGGCCCCTTCCGACCGCTTCTCCAAAGGAGATGATAAATCATATCCCCGTCGCAAAGACCGCGAACGTTCCGACCGGTCTTCGGGAGGTACACGTTCGGCGGAAAGAGGTTATTCACGGCTGTTTATCAATATCGGACGTACAGACAGTGTAAATCCTGCAACGCTCATGGGATTGGTAAACGATTTTGTACCCGAGAAGGTGAACATCGGACGTATCGACATCATGCAAAACTTCTCCTTCTTTGAAGTACCCGAAAAGGATGCCCAGAAAGTGATAAGCGCAATGAGCCGTCAGGAACAGAACGGCCGTCGCATATCTGTAGAAGTAGCCCAAGGTGGTGGTGGCGGAGACCGGGGAAATTCCGGGGCTTCCCGTTTCGAAAGAGGTGGCGGTTATCGTGGAAACAGCGGTTCTTCACGTTCTGATAAGGGATCGAAAAGAAGCTCGGATTTCAAATCGTCAAAACCATCGGACAAAGGACATCGTAAAGGAGGACGCAAGCCGAAGTTTTCCTGATAGAAGCCTAAGTTGACATATATATAAACGTCAGTTACTTTATTAAAATAGAATAAGTAACTGGCGTTTACTTATATTTGCTATTACTTATTCGGTAACCTCATTTCTTAAAGTTGTCTGTAACAGATAAACCCTCTTTCATTTTCTTATACCTGATCAATGCTTCGATGTAATAATAATCGGCATAATTGATAGAAGCATCCACTTCCGATTTATTAGGCCAGTGACCTACGCTGTGCAATAAGAACGAAGGTTTACTTCCCCTGCTTTGATACTTATCTGAAGATAGTTCGATTAACATTTTTGTAGCTGCAGTTTTATACTCTTCAGCTTTCACTCTGTTATCCTCCAATTGAGAGAGTTCGAGTAATGCAGAGGCGACAATGGCTGATGCTGATGCATCTTTCGGTTCATCCGGTATATCAGGTGCGTTAAAATCCCAATAGGGAACATATTCATTCTCAGGCAATCTGTTTAGATAAAGATCCGTTACTTTTTCAGCAAAGCGCAGGAACTGTTTGTCTCCCGTTTCCCTGTAAACCATTGTATAGCCGTAAATAGCCCATGCCTGCCCCCTGGCCCATAGTGTACTGTCGGCATAACCCTGATGAGTTACTCCTTTAATAAAATGGCCGTCAATGGTATCATATACTGCTACATGGAAATTGCCCCCATCTTCACGGAACTGATATTTCATAGTTGTTTCCGCATGCCTTGTCGCTATATCGTACAATCTCTTACCGCCTCCATTTCTTGCTGCCCAATACAACATTTCCAGATTTATCATATTATCCATAATTGTATTATGAGGCCAGTTATTAGGTTCCACCTCACGCGGCCATGACAGTATTGTTCCGACTCTGGGGTTGAACAAAGTAGCCAATGTGTCTGCAGCATTAAGCACAATCTGCTTATATTTTTCATTACCCGTAAGGCGGTATCCATTTCCATAACTGCAAAATATCTGGAAGCCTAAATCATGATCATAGGCCGGAAGCATTGTCAATGGTTCTAATAAATCAGTATAAAATAAAGCTGCATCGGAGTCGCTGATATTTCTGGTATTTTCATAGTTGTACCAAAGAATTCCCGGCCAGAAACCGACCGTCCACTCGCTTATATCTATAGGAACAAGTCTCCAGTGGGAGAGGCTATCCATGATATTACGGGGTATCATCTTCCGATCTCCGATTTCGGACAGCGTCTTTTGTATCTGCACATTACAATACAAAAGTTCTTTATCTACAGCTAAAGTACCTGCTATTTCTTTTTCTGAACAGGACATAAGTAACGCGGCACAGCCAAGTCCCCAAATGATTCTTTTTATTTTCATGTTTTATTGAATTTCTTATTTTTCTATCCTAAACCAGTCGACATCCATCCATGAACGTGGAGTATCCGACACTTGATTCATTATAAACATTCCAACTTTTGCTCCTATCCATTTTCCTTGCCTGGCTTGGAATGGTTCTCCTATTTCTTTATATTTCCTTCCGTCTGTACTATATGAGAAGGAGCATTTCCCACCTTCTTTGACAATTATGCGAAAATAGAATTCCGTATTTTCCAATTTGGTCTGGTAATTATACTTTATATCTGTCTCCAGATTATCCAATGATATTTTCGCCAGAATTTTTTCTCCTGTTTTTTGCTCTGCATCCGTACATCCGACTTGTTGCAGTTCATAATCATTACCTCTCTTCACCAATGCGATATATGAGTAATCCCATCCCATCATTATCAGGCCGGCTTTATCTCCTTCATTCTGAAGGACAGTTGTTACCTTCATCGTTGCTGTAAATTCAGGAGCCGAGAGTTTTTGCATCAGGAGATTGGGGATATCCCATACATTAGTAAAATTGTCAGGATAATATTGTCCGTACATACGGATATATCCATCGGCAGAAGGGAAAGCCCATCCTTGCCGGGGATTGGCGTGCCACGACCATTGTAGTCCCAGTTTTGCTGTATTGAATTCATCACTCTCTACCGGAGTTTCCACCGGATGTACTTTACCTGTATTTGGCTTTCTATAAGAGAAAACAGGTTCACCGCAATAATTTTTATCGTTTATACCCATCACAGGCCAACCATCTTTCCATGTCACAGGCTGCAGATGTATGATGCGTCCGTATGGTCCTTTGTCCTGAAAGTGGATAAACCACGATTCTCCTGTTTGTGTTTCTACCAGCCCACCCTGATGCGGACCATTTATACTGGTGTTGCCCTGGTCAAGAACTCTCTTTACCTCGTACGGGCCATATATATTTTTTGAACGGAGCGCTATCTGCCAGCCCATTGCAACACCTCCGGCAGGAGCCAGCAAATAATAGTAACCATCTTTCTTATAGAATTTCCCGCCTTCCACTGTATGATTTACTCCGTCGTTTCCGTTGAAAATCAGGGATTCTTCACCTATAACCTTTGTTCCGTCTTCATTCATTTCACATACGGTCATCACACTATTGAAACCGGCCCGGCTACCGGCCCATGCATGGGTAAGGTAGACCTTTCCATCGTCATCGAACAGAGGGCTGGGGTCTATCCTTCCTTTTCCGGGAAGTACAAGTACCGGCTTATCCCATCTGCCTAAGATATCTTTTGTCTTAACTACATATATGCCGAAATCGGGATCACCCCAGTAAATCATATACTCACCTTTATGATAGCGGATACATGGAGCCCAGATACCTTTTCCGTGCTGTACCCTGTCAAAGAAACCCGCAGGTTCCACTCCTTCCATATAGAGATCAGAGAGAGCATAGTTTATTATCTTCCAGTTCACTAAATCCTTTGAATGGAGAACAGGCAATCCCGGAACGCAATTGAAACTCGATGCGGTCATGTAAAAGTCATCGCCTGTACGAATGACATCGGGGTCGGAGTAATCTGCATAAAGAACAGGGTTCTTGTATGTCCCATTGCCTTGGTCAGATATCCATACCTGCGATTTGTAAGTTTGAGAATTGGCTATTATACAAGTGAATAAACTTATCGTCAATATTATTCCCTTCATAAAGTAATCTTTTGATAAACAGTTTTCTCCATCGCTTTTTCTTTTCCTCTCGCATTGGTTATTGTGACTGGCTTATCACAAGTAAAATAGTATTCTCCGTTTTTATATTCCAATATGGCATTTGTTTTTTTATTAGCTTCGATAGTAAAACCTCTTGCCTGTACCAGTGTTCCATTGCCTAAGAATATGATAAAGTCCTTTCCACCCTCACTTACCATTACATAAGTTGCGTTTGCAGACATATTATTATATGATACTTTTTCATCTTTTACCGACGAGAAAATATAGTCCGTCCTGCCCGGTTTACTTTTTACAATCAATCCTACAAAATCATTTGATGCAGTATCCGCTTCAAATGATTGGACAGACTCAATTGATTTTCCCCCATTTTCAGTTGTCGGTTCAAATATGGAAACAAACGGATGCGTCCAGGCCTCCCCATACTGACGGGCAGCAATAGTAAGAAAGGGCTCTTTTCCCACTTCGTAGGGAACACCATGATTCCCCCTGAAATTATCGGTTGGAGGAGCTTTGATCGAAAATACTTCTCTGTCAGGGTAGCCTTTCATCCAAAGATTCATATAGATATGATTATTATCCGGGGTCGACATCTTCCATACGGCCTGATAATCTTTATTCGTTTTTACCGATTTCTTGTCCCACATATAATCGAGGGCAAAGAGATGCCCTCCGGCAAATGCCATATCATCGCTCGGTAGTAAGTTTAATGGTTGTCCTTTGGAATCTTGAATAAATAATTCTTGTCCGAGATTATGATAGAAATAATCGTGATATTTATCTCCTTCGCGCTGTTTTCTGGAACGGAATATATCTATATAATATCCTGTTGTTTCACTGGTTCTTACAATGCTAAGGAAACGGTTTTGATCGCTGCGGCTCTCAGGTTCAAGGAAATAAGCGTCGGAATAGGTGATATCCGGATAATACCCGGTCAATTGCCCTGATTGCGGATAGCAACCAAGCAGATCGAAAGGATGATTGCTTAACATCTCAGGGTATTTGGATATGCCGTCTACCATTACCGTATTATGGGCCGGGAACTGCGAATAATATTCCAGATAGGGCGCCTGAAAATAAGACGATCCCCTTCCGGATTCAGCCCCCAGTATATAGCCCTTTCCATACAATTCCATCGAAATACCGTTTGAATGCATATGATTTCCTAAAGAGGCATACTGGGATATCATCAGCCCGTTCTCTTTATTATTATATCCGCTACGTTGAACAAACCAGCTTACATTAGGAGCATAGAATGTCTGAGTCACATAATCATCAAGTTTTCCTCTTTCGATGTTCGTATCCAGTACAAGAGGTTTACCGGTAAAGAACGAGTAAATCTGAGGCGGAAGTTTTTCCGGTTTCTCACTTTCCCGTTCTGCATCAGGATCAAAGAGCCTGTACATTTTAGTATATAAATTTTCATTCTCTTTGTCCCCATATTTCTGCGACATGCGTATCATATCGCTGAAAGCCTCTGTATTAATAGTATTGTAATGCGTGTCGCCAAATGCGGTTATCATTCCATTCGGGAACAGATATTGAGGCAGCATTCTTACAGCTTTTCCCATCACAGGAGTGTAGGGGAGAAGATTCTGATTAAATGTATTGTCATAATCCCGGATAAAATTAGTCAGGTCCTTTGTTACTCCCTGCGCGTATCCGGGACATTCGCTCCATACCCCGTTATCAGGATCATAGCCATATTCCATGAATTTGGTTAAAGACCACTGGCGGGCTGAGGATTTGTTGAGTATATAGTCGATATAATATTCCCGGCCTTTGCTGTCGGCATAAGCCTTATTATCTTCCAAGACCATTGCCACTTTCAGTATAAATTTGGCCTGATGCAGGTTCCAGTTGTTTTGAGGCACACCGTTCTTTATGGTTATATCTATCCATTTCTTGAATGTAGCCGTATACAGATCCATTTTATCCTGATGATTTGCCTTTATATAAGGATATAGGAAATCATACAGACAGGCCAGTTCATTCAATATACGTTCCTGTATCACCTCAAAAGTAGATAGTCCCACAAGTGTCTGCACATGCCCATTATTCAGATCGACAGGTTCATTACGGTAATACATACCTGTCATGTAAGTATCGAAAAGGTCGAATGCGAACTTTGCATATTTCTCATCATCAGTCAGCCAATAGATAAAAGCTGCATCTTTGCCTATACCCATTATTTGTTCATTGATACTTTCTATCCCCGAAGCGTTTGATTGTTCTCCCCATTCGAGAGGCCGCCCTTCTTTCTTTGTATTATGAAAATAAACCCCTTTGGTATCGTCCATGTAAGGAATGATATCTTCTATTTCAGGCCGGCTGTAAACCGATGCCCCTCCGCGCGAACTACCGAAACGTACTGTTGGCACAGGTGCTTTTCCATCAGCATGTGAATATACTCCACCCCGTATATATACATTGGTAGCCTTGCTCTTCCAATACATCATCAGACGGGAATAAAGCCAGTCGGGTTGTATTTGTGTATTAGCTACATATGGATCGATACGGTTCAGGATGCCCAGCTTTACCTCTTTAGCCCAGGGCTCTGTTTCAATTTGTTTTTGCACGACAGGTTTATAACCGGGTGTTGTCAGCAAACGGGGATGTGTCTGCGGCAGATTCTGAGGCAAGGGTATCTGACTATAAGACAAATGGCAAATAAGACTGGTAATAAGCAATATATATAATCTTTTCATTGTCCTCTTTATTTACAGTATCGCATTCTTTTTATATACTTTATATCTCTTCATATCTTCTTTTACTGCAGGGATTAAGTGGATTGTACAGCCCCCTTTTTCCTTTAACTGAAATTGAAGGATAGTCGTACTATCTACTATCAAACGGGTTACTTTGACTTTCGTAACAGTTTCGGCATTATCATCATCTGTATAGATACTTGCAACATATCTCTGCCCTGTTTGAAGAAAATCAAGGGGAGTATTAATCATACGTGCATCATTATTACCTATCGTACCTAAAAACCATTCTTTTCCGTTGCGACGCGCAATTGTCACATACTCCCCTATATAATCATGGATAACCTTTGTATCATCAAACGTCACCGGTATGTTGTCGAAAAATTCCAGCTCCGGAACTTCTTCTATCCGTGCAGGTGTATCGTACCAATATAGAGTTTGTAGTGGGCTGTAATATATTACGGGAAATGCGAGCTGGTGCGCATGTGTGTTCTTAATACGCGGATCGAAATAACAAACCGTATAATCGGCCGCTCCTGCAATCATTCGGGTGAAGGGCAATATTGTATTGTGTGTTGCGTCCGGGAACTCTTCATTCCCGCGGATGCCTTCCTGTGTCAGCAGATTGGGATATGTACGGCTATACCCTGTGGGACGGTATTCGTCATGGATATTTACCATCAGATTATTGTCCGCAGCTTTCTTCACCAATTCATGCAGCCATGCAGACCATCCTTGTGTCTGATACTGGACAAAGCCAAATTTAACCCCAGCCAGTCCCCATTCTTTATAAACCGGAAATATCTTATCTGCTTGGTGCTGTAATGCATGTTGATTGACATATACCCATACACCTATTCCTTTCGATTTGCCATATCTGACAACTTCTTTCATATCCAGATCCGTTACTGTCACTTCACTTGCATCTGATCTGAAATCCATAGACGGCCCGTACCATTTCCAATCGAAAAGGATATATTGCATCTTATGCCTTTCGCAGAAATCGATACAGGCTTTTGCATTGGCTGTAGTCAGGGTTGTTTCCCGCATTATTTTACCCGGTTTTACCCAGTCGGTATTTGTTATTTTATTGGATTCGTTCAGATTCAGTATGATATCGTTGTTTTCCAATAATTTTCCGATTCTCTCTGCTGCCATTACGACTCTCCAAGGTGTCCCGAATGGGGTTACCATATCGGAGATACTATAGAGCGATACCTGAACCGTATTCTTTTTATATTTCGATAGTTTGAACATGGCGCGGGCAAAGTCTACTTGCTGTGCCTCGGTAATACATGCATACAGAGAATCGGAAATCCTCATCGTCAAAGGGCGTTCACTTTCATCGTCCCAATCTGATAATGGCTTCTCATAATACGGAGCTTGTGCCCATTGCGTCCACCATGCAGTAGTCCTCTCCGGCATGGTAAATTCGGTATTTTCTGCAGTAATTTTATGATAAATAGCTTCGGGATGCATTGGAAAATAATAACGGAAAGCGATTCCTTCGTTATATGCACGCACCTCTATACTCATCTTATATTGCGATTTATCTCTGCGTGAGAAATGGATCTTAGCACCATTATAATTATCCTTTATTTCCGAACGTTCTCCATATAGGGGCTTCCATGTTTCGTTATGTGAAGAGGTTTCTACATTATCAAAGACCATCACATCGTTCCATGATTCCGGTTGTTTCCAGAACTTGGCTAGTGCACGTTCCCAGATATGATTATCGAGCCGGATATCCAGCTTTGACTCCAATATTACAGGTTGGTTATTGTAGCTGACGGTATAGAATATAGCCAGAGTTCCATCTGTATTTTTCTTCTGGTAAAGCCCGAATATATGTTTGCCGTCAGGTGAAACAACCTTTGTGCGGGTGGTTTCAATTATAGATTGAGCCGAAATTGTAGCTGCTGATAACGATATAAAAATAAGGAATATCAATAATGCTTTTTTCATGGATATTAATATATAGTTTATTGTACGTATAGATAATCCGGTTTACGATCTTTCACAAATTCTTTATAATGTTGTTTTTACCTTTGTTATTCTAATGTTATTTCATCCGTAAATTTTCCAATTCTGAAATTTCCGTCCTCAAAGCTTTTAATCCTTTTTCCATTGATTACAATATTCTCAAAACTTATATTTCCAACTCGCCGGCTATCATCATACCCTTCTATAACGGAAGGATTTTCTCCGTATCCATTGTAGTATATATTCTTGAAAGTGATATTTTCAATCCCTTTTCCCGGTCCGGTATTATATTTTTTGTTATACATTACACGTACATGAAAGAGTTGTCCCTCCTGAATATTTTCTACACGGATATCTTCGAAATGTATATTTCTTGCCAGATTATGATCCCCGACATTAATAGCCATACATCCCTGGTAATCCCTGTCGTCTTCATCATGTTCTAAAATGTCAATATTGCGAAATATTATATTTTCCATTACTTCATCTCCCGTCTCGGTATTTCCATGTGTCCCCAAATTGATAGGGTGAGCTATATCTGCCCATAATGTGGAATTTTGAACAACAATATTGCGTGAATCTCCGTAAAAATCCCATCTATGATTGTAGACGGCAATACAATCATCTGAGTTGCGCATGAATACTCCATCGACAAGGACATCTTCACAGCAGAAGAAATCGAGCCCATCACCCCATCCCTGATAGCTGAATGATTTTATATTTTGTATGGTTATATTTTTTGTCATTCCTGCTGCAAGAGAATTGTACCGGGGATTGAGAATTATTATACCGTCGACAGTTATATTTTTACAATAATCGGCACTGATACCATTGGCCGATGGTGAAAATATAATTCCCCGGCCATATATCTTGACATTTTCGGAATTACTACAGTCGATTTTGCCATTCAACACGGCACCGCCTTCCAGGAATACAGTTGTATTTGAAGCAACTTTAAATACTCCTGTAGAATCGGGTTTATGAAGACCGGCATCGAAATATATAATATCGGGGGCGTTCTTATCGGGTATCTCCTTGATGATATCGCCTGCAAACAGATGTAAATTATGTAGCCTGTCTCCGTTAAACTCTATTGATAAGTTCTGAGGCTTATCGAGCGTAAAGGTTATTGAATTGCCTTTTATCTCGGGTACGATGCCTTCTGCCAGAGGGCGGATAACTGCAGATAATAAATTGCCGTTATTTAACTGAACACTGACTTCTACTGTTCCGGAGAAATCAAAATAGACCATTGATGCACGGCTACGCGTATCCGCATCCACCATAGCATAATTTTCGAAAAGGTCGACCCATTCTTCACCCTGATGTCTCACCTTTACTGTAAAATCGTCATTATGCCATGCATAATAGAATTCCTTTGGTACAGAGTAGGTTATTATCTCTGCTATGGCAACGGAAGTACAAACAAAACAAAGTAAAATAATAATCCAAATGCTTTTTAAATTCATATTTGTTCTTTTTAGGTTACAGACCTGTTTATTAGGTTTATATGTATGCAACAATAGTTCTTTATAATTAAATATTGTCACACTAGATTTAACTCTTATTTACTTCTAATTTATTTTTAAGAACCAGAACTATTATCTATTCCGGCTATAGATAAAATAATAAAGAAAATCAATTGTAGCCTCCACATTAAGGATGGAAGCTACAATAATCCTTATTTATTATCATGCGAAAGATATATCTTTATTTGTTACCATCCCGGGTTTTGCTTTAACGCCGGATTCAATCTCATCTGATTGAGAGGAACCGGACTAAGATAGTCCCGTTGCGAATAAAGCAGATTACCAGATAAAGTTGCTATTGAACGCCCGTAATCAGGGTCGTTCACACCACTACCTTCATATACACCATGCGCCAGCGGATATTCTTCGGGATAATAAGCCGGCTGCCCATGATATACGGCGTCATTCGCTTTTGCGGTCATATATTCAGTTCCGTATACATGCCGTCCCAACTTTTGTCCTTTAAGGTTGATATGTGCTATTCCCCAACGTTTCAGGTCATCTTCACGAAACCCTTCTCCATATAATTCACAAGCCCGTTCGCGGCGAATCTCATCCAGCATGTTCATTTTTTTACATACTGTTTTACCTTGTGCATGATCCCACCATCCGGCATCCCAGACATTGGCTATCAAGGCATTTGTCAGAGGGGCTACTCCTGCTCTGGCTCTGTTCTTATTAATGGAGAAATTAAGGTCATTATCTGAAATCGTTCCTTCGCCCAGTTCTACTGCTGCTTCGGCATATATCAGGTGTACCTCGGCCAGACGAATGAGAGGGTAATCGGCAGACTCTGTATTGGTAGCCCTATTCGCTCCTTCGATGGCAAACTTACGGCTGCCATATCCATTATGCGTGCTATTTCCCCGGAGGGTAGGGACATAAATAGTATGTTTGTTGCCAAATGCAGGATCGTTCGGATTGTATGGGACTTCGGGATATGCAGGGTCGGGATAAGGTTTTCCCTGCTCTTTCAGGGCTCCGCCGTCTTCAGTCCTGCTACTCCAGTATGGACGGTCAGGCATAAATGTACTACCGATAAACCTGTAATCGCGGTTACGGAATTCATCATAAAAGCGTTCAAACCCTAAAAACTGGGGATTATTCTGTGCGTCAGTGATATTACCTGTATAGCTGACGCGTACCGGCAATCCGTTTCTACACAGGAAAGATTCACCAAACACAGCGCTGATACCCGCTGCCTGCCATGTAAATACAGTGTGTGAAAGATTGATACCACCTTTAAGAAGGTCATAGTCATACTTCTTGCTAAAGATAAACTCTTTGTTTGTTGCTTTTCCTGCCCCTTTAAAGTTTGGCATATTACCACCCTTATCATCTATATTGAGAAGATAGTAATAGCTTAAAGAGTCACACTTATTCCAAAGTTCGAAGGTTCCTGTCTCGGCTTCTGTAATGACTTCCCCGGCCAGAGTTTTAGCTTCGGTCAGCATTTGCTGAATAGATGGGTAACTTGCCGGCCTGGCATTACCGGCCCCTATGGAACTACCATCTCCATCGAGGTCGTAACCAATACCCGTAACGTATTTTTCCCAAGTTGCTTCATAAAGCAGTACCCGTGCCAAAAATGATTTTGCGGCTTCATTGCTGACTTTACCCTTATCTGCCGCGGCAATATCTTTTTCTTTAGGGAGTAAAGGAATCGCCGACTTCAGATCGGAAATGATAAAATCCGCAACTTCGTAGCGGCTGTTTCTTGCACCATAAAGAACCGGATCATTCACATCCATTACATGATCTGCGACAGGTATCCCGCCAAACTTCTGCAAGAGATAAAAATGCTGCCATGCACGGAAGAAATAGGCGGTACCAATTGCTGCGCTGATTTCCGATTTATTTCCTGCATATTCGTTGGCTTTGGTCAATAAGATATTGCAATTGCGAATATAACTATAGGGTTTATCCCATTGAAAGTTACTTTCTACGGCAGAACCGCCCCCGTTATTGCCAAGACCTGAAATATCGAGATTCTGATCCATTTTATAATATGTAGGTTTATCGTTATAATCTTTCCATCCTTCCAGATTATACAGACCGTTTGCTGCCTGCTTAAAATGATCCGGAGTAGTAAAGAAGATAGCCTCAGTTCCTTGTGACAGCGGCTCTTTATCAAGGAAATCGCTACATCCCGTCAGTAATGCCAATAACATTACCGGTGAAAATATTTTACTTATAATAGATTTCATTTGTTCAAATTTAATGATTAATTAAAATGTGATGTCTATCCCCCAGGTAAGCATGCGGTTGAAAGGAAAAGTATTATTAGATCCCTCTCCGTATTCAGGGTCATAACCGTCTTTGATCTTACTCCACTCCCAAAGGTCGTCTCCTGAAAAGTAGACCCGCAGCTTATTCAGTCCCATTTTTTTCGTTACATTCTGAGGTAGGGTATATCCTACTACTAAGGACTTTAGCCTGATATATCTGGAACTCTGAACGGTTACATCTTTGTTCGCATAATTCCAGTTGTTAAATGCATTATCCCGTGATGCAACTGTATAGCTCGTATTCGGATTTTCTTCTGTCCACATTTTCCCCATAAATGTATTATTCTGGTATGTGAAATTTGCTACCCAGGGATATGCAAAATATCCGCTTCTCAATACTGTCTGTTTTCCAACCCCCTGGAAGAATGCCTGCAAATCAATTCCTTTCCATTCTGCTCCAAGCTTGAATCCGAAATTAATACGTGGTGCCGCGTCTCCCGCATAGTAGATATCTTTTGTTGTAATAGCTCCGTCACCATCGAGATCGACCAGTTTACGAGCTCCCGGACGAAGACGGTTTGTACCGCTTTCCACCGGAGCCGGAATTATATTGCCAGCCTTGGGGCCTGTATGATCTGCATTCCAGTAATACTGATTATAGAATGCGTCGACTTCTGCCTGTGTCTGGAAAATACCATCGGTCTTATAAACATAAATCGCATCTCTCGGCATACCTACCAGACGGTTGGAGTTCTTTCCGGGATTAGGTACATTCTCACTATTTTCTAATGTAATGACCTTTGACCATGCATCAGCTATGAAGCCCCCTATATTATAAGAGACATCTCCTATCTTATCCCTCCAGTTGAGGGAAAACTCCCATCCTTTAGCCCTGAATTTACCATTGTTTGTTTTTGGTGCGGATGCTCCCAATATAGAAGGGTATGTTACAGGAATGAACATGCCGTTATTGGTCTTTACGAAATAATCGAATGAACCCGACAGACGGGATTTTAAGAATGAAAAGTCCAGTCCGGCATCGTGACTGTTAATCGTCTCCCATGTTCTCAGGTTTGAGGTCATACCACCAAGAGTCAATGACGGTTGGGATGCCACATCTGTACCAAAAAATGCATTTCCTGTATTTATTACTGCATATCGTTCGTAATTGTCGATTCCTTCAACACTTCCTGTTTTTCCGTAATTGTACCTGATTTTCAGATTAGTCAGCCATTTAAAGTCTTTCATGAAATCTTCGTTAGAAATAACCCATCCGCCGGAGACTGAATAAAAGTTCTTCCAACGCTGGTCGACAGATAATTTGGATGAGCCATCACGACGACCCAGCAGGTCTAAAAGATATTTTCCATCATAATTGTAGCTGACACGCCCCAGATATGAAACGAATCCCCACGAACTTTGCCCGCCTCCGGCTCCATTATTTGTTCCGTTTACCATCACTTCGAGGTCAACAAGATCAGAACCTGCGTATAAAGGTCCGCTATTACGCGAAGCAAGTATTTTCTTATAGTTTTCCTCTTCGGCTGTCATACCCAGCATAGCTGATATATTATGTACCTGATTGAAACTACGCGTATAGTTGATAAACCCGCCGAAAGTCACATTTTTCCATTCATATTTTTCTTCTTTTAATGAACCGGGAGATTGTCTTTTCCCTGTTTTGTTCCCTTCCCAGTCGTAATATTGGACTTCTTTCTTTAGTTCCTGAATATCTTTTTCCACCCTTTTAAACGAACCTGTTCCGGACAAGGAGAGTCCTTTTACCAATTGCGAAAGATCTAAAGTCGCTTTTATATTGGAGCGGAAAGTATTGAAGTCTGTTTTTGTCTGGCCGCCGCCTACCAGCCCTCCCACAGGATTACGCGCGCCATTGAAGGTATCATAAAATTGTCCGTATTGGTTGTAGACCGGCCAGAACCAAGGATCGTACCATCCTGCCCCCACATCGGTATTGGGTGCAGTTATATTGCGTATTTCATATGACATTCCGGTTTCTACCTTCAGCATTTTGGTTGCCTGGTAATCCATATTCAGACGCCCGCTATATTTTTTTTCCCCGTCCTCTGCAATTTTTAATTGTGAATTATTATCAGCATAACCCAGGGATGCCATATAGCTGAATTTTTCATCAGCTCCTGATATGTTTATTGAATGCTTATGCGAGAGAGACTGTCCGTACATATAATCCAGCATATTGACAGCATCGTAGCGTCCAATCTGACCATTACCTTGCTTCAAAGTAAAAACTTCTCCTTTTCTCAATGCATTGAAAAACGTTTCTCCTGTTATCGTCTCCCCAATTCCAAAGCCATCAATCGGAGTTTGAAGCGTGCCTCCGAAAGAATTGAAGATCCACCAGTCCACTCTTTTGTGAATTTCTGCAGGGTCCGTAATAGTCGGATTCTTAGCCCGTGCATCCTGGTATTGCGCTTCATAAAACATATCCAAAAATTCGAAACGGTTGGTTACTGGAGATTGAATTCCATCTATAGTTGTGCTTAGGGAACCATTATAGGTTATCTTAGCAGCCCCCTTCTTACCCCTCTTAGTAGTTACTAATATGACACCGGATGCAGAACGCGCACCATAAATAGCTGCAGAAGCGTCTTTTAGCACTGAGATATTTTCAATGTCATTTGGCTCCATCTGATTCAATTCGTCTAATGATCCGCTTACTCCATCAATGAGAACCAAAGGGCTGGACTTACCGTTGACTGAAATATCTCCACGAATTTTCATTTCCGCTCCTTCGCTGCCCGGGCGGGTAGAAGTACGTGTTACGATAAGTCCGGGTATTTCTCCCTGAAGTGCTACCGATACATTGTTTATACCACGGTCTTTAAAAACTTCATCACCGGAAATCTGGCTGATGGCACTGGTTAGAGAAGCTTTCTTCTGCGTACCGTAACCGACTACAACAACTTCGTCAAGGGTATTGGTTTCTTCAATTAATGTTATATTTATAGTACTTCTATCGTTCAGATTTACCGTTTGAGGTTCAAAGCCTATATACGAGAATTTTAATTGTGTTCTTCCTTCTGGTATATTAATGGAATAATTTCCATCGGTGTCCGTCATAGTTCCTACTGTAGTTCCCACGACACTAACACTTACTCCTGCCAGAGACTCGCCACTGGAATCGTTGACAGTTCCTTTTACCGTTTTAGTGGCTTGAGTTTGTTGAAAACTCTCTTTTACATCCATGTTCGCATACAAACCGGAATAATATGTCCCTCCCATTAATAATGCAAGGGTTAATAATAATCCTTTTTGACATGGGAATTTCGATTTTCGCTTTCTTTTCATGTGATTAGATTTAAAATGAAATTATAAACAGATTCGTTAACAAAAGTAAATGAGTATTGTGCTTTCTTATCGGAAGAAAGTACCGAAAAAGTCCGGAATAACTATTCTGGATTAAAATAGCTAAAGCCTGATTAGTGCAAAATTAATTTAAGACTCCCGAATGGCAGGCAAGATCAAAAGATTATTCACGGCTGAGGAATAATCGGTATTATAATAAGGTAAGAAGTCTATTTACTTGCTACATCTTTATCTATATAATATTATTGTTTGTGAAGGTAATCAGCGATAATCACTATTTGTATCCGTAGTATTAAAAATGAACAGAACTTAATATATATTATCAATAAATATTTAAATTTGTTGTACCTTAGTCTATACTATTCTGAGAATTTCTAAATGAAAAATAAACTATATATATTCTTTTTTATCCTGGGCTATTTTTGCAATATAGCACATGCCATTAAGCCATTCCGGAATATTAACGTCGACAATGGACTTAGTAGCAATACTATAAACTGCATATTCAAAGATAGCAATAAATATATCTGGCTGGGGCTGCCGAATGGGCTGAACCGGTTCGATGGCGTGGACATCATGTCTGTAAAACATTTTGAAAATCAATTTATAGTATCAATATCTGAAATAGACTCCGTGAACTTTTTTGTGGCATCCGATAAGGAACTTTATAGATATAACCGGAGAGAAAATACAGTCATCAGGTATCAGCAAGAAACCGATCAGAATATAAAAATAAAGAAAATACTCCCGGATAAAAGACAGAATCTACTTATAGCCACTGATAAAGGCTTATTTGTTCTGGCAAATAACAAAGTCCGGAAAATACATACCATAAGCTCCGACATTACGGATATAACTGTCGACGATAATAATATCTATTGGTTAACTACTACTTCCGGGCTGATCGGCTATAATGTAATATCGGGGAGACTTGATACATATTACTTAGTTAATAATAACGAGTCAAACAATAGTTTTTCATCCCTCTGCTTTAGTAATAATAATATCTATTTGGGATCTCAGAACAGTATATACAACTTTGATGTCAAAACAAAGACATTCAGTAAACTGACAGACCTGGATAACAATTATATCCTTAACATATATTATAAAAACAATAGATTATATGTCGGCACAAACGGGGGAGGACTTAAAATCATTTCTCTGACTGACCACACTGTAGTTTCCCTCACGCACAATCCGTCGAATCCGGAAAGTATAAGTTCGAATGCTATATATTCTTTCCTTCTCGATGGGAATTCATACTGGATTGGCACTTTTGTCGGGGGCCTTAATTACACGCCTTCTGTAAAGAATACATTTGGTATTTATAACAAAGCCGGTATATTTGATAGCCGGGGGACTAATATAAGATCGATGAACCTCAACGAGAACAGGCAAATACTGGGGACCCGGAACGGATTCATCTATTTTGCAAAGGATAAAATATATACCTTCGGCACGGAAAATACTCAAGTCCTCAAATCAAATATCATACTTTGTATATATCCGTTTAAAGATAAATACCTCATCGGCACATATGGTGGCGGGATATACCTCTTCAATCCGGACAAGCTTACTGTAGATATATTCAAAAAAGATAACATATTCGTAGACAACTCGTTCTATTCCATAACAAATGATAACGATGGCCATATCTGGTTCGGGACCTTAAATGGTTTGATCAAATATGATATAGAGGAAGACAAGTATGAAGTATTCACAACTCTCAACTCCGGATTAATCAATAAAGACATCTATTACATAACTGCCGATGCAAAAAAACGGATATGGATCGGTACTAACGAAGGCATCTGTTACTATGAGAAAGGTAAAATATATGTCCCTAAAAACATTGACTTATCTTTTATTAAGACAGTCCGTTATCTATTCTCCGACAAAGCCAGTAATATCTGGATAGGCAGTGAAAAAGAAGGGCTGATCAAAGTTTCTCCTGATATAGATTCTTTTGAGCATATCACTACCAGCGATTTTCTGCCCGATAATTATGTGTTGAGTATTATCGAAGATCAGGAGCAATACATTTGGATATGTACGCCTAAAGGAATGGTAAGATATAATCCTCAATCGGCTGACTACCGTATATTCTCTCTTTATGACGGCATCCCCTGGTATATATTCAACTCTGCTGCCCAAATGACAGACGACGGCACATTGTGGTGGGGTAATGAGAAAGGACTGGTATACCTGAATCCTAAAAATGGGCTGTCAAAGAGCAATTCGGATAGCCGGATTATTATAACTTCCGTTTACATTGATGGCAAGCTTGAAGAAGTAGGCTCCAAAACACTGCCTGTGTCTTCCGAGTGTATGAAAGTAATAAAGCTGAATTCATCTCAAAACAGCATCGGAATACATTTCTCCGACCACCTGTACACTATCCCCCAATCAGAAATCTATGAATATAAGCTTGAAGGACTGGATGACAAATGGCAACGGATTATCGGACGCAACGATTTATATATATCCAACCTCCCCAGCGGCTCTTACAAACTTCTGTTAAGAAAAGCAGGGAGCGAAGAGCCGATACAATCTATATCCATAGTCAAAACCAAATCCTACACGATTTATGTATGGCTGTTGATTATAACCGTCCTGATAGTTGCTTCGGTACTTGCTTTCAGAATGAATATACTCAAAAGCAAAAGATTGAAAGAAAAATTCATCCAGTCATCATCGAAAGTCAAGTATCAGAACATCAAGATAGAAGAAGATGAGATATCCCAGATAAAAGAAGCCCTGCTTGAATACTTCGAAGAAGAAAAGCCATATCTGAATTCCGATCTCAAACTGGAGGACGTTGCCAATGCAATACACCAGCCTAAAACAAAGGTATCCCAGGTCCTAAACCAGTATCTGCAATCTAATTTCGCCGACTTCACAAATACATACCGTATACAGGTATTTAAAGAGAAAGCAAAAGAAGGCTTAATCCAGCAATATACCCTCAGTGCTTTATCTAAAGAATGCGGGTTCAGCTCGCGTAGCTCCTTCTTCCATAGTTTTAAGAAAATTACAGGTCAAACCCCTTTGGAATATCTGAAAGAAGCCGGAATAAAAATAGATAAGCCCTGAAGTCAGAATAACAATGAAACTTTAGTCCCTGTATTAATCTCCGATTCTATTTTATATTCGATCCCGTTCTTATCCAATATACGCAACGCTATCGACAGCCCAATACCGCTCCCATGCACCTCGTTTGTGTTGCCAGCCCGATAAAAGGGCTTGCTTATATCCGCCAGCTGTCCGGAGGGAATACCTATTCCCTTATCGGCAATAGATAAACAGAGCCTGTTCTCCTCTTTATATAGATGTATTACGACATTTTCCTTAAGGGAATATTTCACTGCATTCTCTACCAGATTGAAAAGGGCAATCAGTAATTGAGTCCTGTCTTTATCTACCGACATCAACTGTTCATCCTCCGCTTGTATATCCATGTTGACCAAAATTTTAGAGTTTGGATACAGGCTTTTCGTCTTACTTATGATCTCCCATATCAGCTCATCTATCCGCATATAAGATGCCTCCTTTTCATCTTTCTTCAGGTCGGAAATGATAATAAGTGTGTCTAATATCTCTTCCATCTGCACTATCTGCTCGATGAGCTTTTCCGACAACCGCCGGTATTCTTCGGGGCTACGGTCTTTTATTGAAAATAGGTCTATATTTCCCATCATAGAAGCCAGAGGTGTCTTAAACTCGTGGGAAACATACCTCACAAAATTCTTCTGTATAATAACTGTCTCTGATATTTTTGCCAGCAGATCATTAAACGTTTCTATCAGGTTTTGCAATTCATCTTTCGTCTCAGGCGATTGTATCCTGACATTCAGATTATTTGTAGATATATTCTTTACCTGGCTTATCACATCGCTAAACGGACGATATGCGATACGGGATACCCAGCGGCTGAGCAGGACAATAGCCAGAAGACCGATAATAAAAGAAGATGTCAGTATCCACAACAGCAGATTGACCTGCTCTGTCAATCCACTTTTCAGACTTTTTGCGATAACGACAAAATCCCCCTGATTGTCTTCATAGAATATACCATAGCAAAGATATTCGTCTGTGGTAAAAGACAGATGCCTGCTAACCCGGACCCTATCGAGAATAGAAACCGGAACATCGGAAACACCTACACCGTACGCTATGTTATTGTGAATGTCATATACCTGATAATATGAATCGGTCACAATATCCTCAAATTGCGCCTTGATTTTTGCGAACTCCCTGTCATTCAGTTCATCTTCTTCAAGGTAGAACAGAGCCGATATATGGGCCGTTTTCTCAAGATTACTATAAATAGACTTCTTTGTGTTGTTGTAAAACAAGCCGTATATAAGCAGGGATATAATCGCGAAGATTATACCAAAGATAAGCGAACAATACAGGCTCAGACGATTCTTTACTTTCATATATTACCTTTATTCATAGGATTCTATCATATAACCGCGCCCTTTTATCGTTTTGATAAGTTTTGCATACCCATTTGTATCTATCTTATTCCGCAGGTAGGAAATATATACATCCACCACATTCGTATTCGTATCGTAGTTTACACCCCATACAGTATCCAGTAATTGGGTGCGGGACAATACTTTATCTTTGTTTTCCATCAGTAATTTCAATAATTTGAATTCCTGCATTGTAAGTTTAATCTCCTTCCCCGCCCTTTCCACTCTGTGCCTCTCTTTATAAAGCTTCAAATCATCGCATTCTAATATATCGGCCGGAACATCATATTTCAATCCGGCCCTACGGGTCAGTGCATTGATATGGGCGATCAGTTCCCTTAGTAAAAAGGGCTTGGTCAGATAATCATCGGCTCCACAATCTAATGCTCTTATTTTGTCCTCTGCATCTCCTAAGGCACTGATAACAAGTATAGGAGTGTTGATCTTTTTATAACGTGTGTATTGCAGCAATTCAATACCATCTATATCCGGCAACATGATATCCAGCAGAATCAGATTCCATCCTTTTTCACTGATCAGACGGCGGGCATCTACCCCATTCTCGGCAAGTACGACGGAATATCCGGTTTCTTCCAGACCTTTTAGCACAAATTCACTGATGCGGTGGTTATCTTCTATTAATAAAATCTCCATAACACATAACTTTAGAATTATAAAAGTAACGATTTTCAATTAATGCGAAACTGATATTGAATCGAAACATCCTATTGTTTTTCCTGTAAAGGGTCAAAACTTCAAAAAAGGTAACAGTTTTTTCAGTGAACAGTAAACAGTAAGCAGTAAACAGTGAACTAACTTGTAACTTGTAGGTGCCCGAAGGGCGCAGAAATAACATTCGCCGAAGCGAAGGCGAGGCAAACTCGTAACTGTTAAAAGGTAACAAAAGTAACAGATATATCAGTTAACAGTAAACAGTAAACAGTCAGCAGTTAACAACTCGTATCTTGTATCTCGTATCTTGTCTACTTGTAACTCGTAACTGCCCGCAGGGCGCAGAAATAACATTCGCCGAAGCGAAGGCGAGGCAAACTTGTAACTTTCAAAAAAAGGTGACAAAGGTAACACCTTCCCTCTTGTTACTTTTTCCGGCTTTTTAGCTATCAGCCAACAGATAATCTTTTCAAGGATCGCTTTTGTATATAGATAAAGTATTCTGCTTTCTCTAACATATTTTCCGCTTATTCGCTCTATTCTGCCACTCTGTATTTTATCAACAATGATTGGTTAGGTTTATCCAAAGTCAAAACAAACCGCGCGGCAAGCTCACTGCCGTTTACAATAACAGATTCTTTTTTATCAAGATCAGTTACTTCATATTTCTTTTCGGGCTTAATAGCCGAAAGTTTCACCGTGATATTGTTTTTTTTCGACGCTTTGCGGCGAAAAGCGACTATAACGCCGCTATCATCCGACGGACGGTTCAGTTGATATGCCAGCCAGATATTATCGAGGGTTGTATCTTCTATTCCCGTTAATGGATAATAGTCTTCGTAATAATAGGGGCGGATGTTCTGAAACTCATTTAACCGGGCTTGCATTTCGTATATCGAAAAGCTCTTATCCGTTATTTTCCAGTTGCAGGTCAGACAGGTGCTCATACTCGAACGGAACGCATACGGGTCGGTCTGTAAAATACCCGTTCCATGCAGGGGAAGGAAAAAGTTCAGTCCGTAAGTATGGCATTGATAGCCGTCGGGGTCGTCGTAATGGTAATAATCGCTTCGCCATAGAGGCGCGCTTCTCGGAATTGTCTCCATGTCGATACGTTTTCCTCCACTGGCACAATTATCTATAAACAGGTTCGGGAAACGCTTGAGCAGATAGTCCCAGAATTTATACAGATTTTCGATATGACGTATTTCTTTCATCCCGGTTCGCCCTTCTTCCTCATTTGCCGCCCAATAAATATCGGGATGCATATTAAAATCCTGGCGGTAATGATCCACTCCGTTCTCTTCTATCATATCGCCGATATATTTGCAAAGCCAGTCGCATGCTTCAGGGTTTCCCAAGTCAAACATCAGGTAAGTATCATCGTTGTGCCCGGAGATATCCAGCATCCATTCGGGATGCTCTACCGCCCATTGCGTACCCCTTATCACACGTTCGGGTTCGAACCATACCATGAATTTTGCGCCTAACTTGTGAGCTTCTTCCGAAATAGGCTTCAAACCGTTGGGGAAACGTGTGGTATCTACTGTCCAGTTGCCTACTGTGTTAGCCCAGCTTTTTCCGTGTTCCCAATCTGCGGCTCCGGTATTCCATCCGGCGTCGAGCCAGAATACTTCGGGCATTATGTTGAATTGTTTGTAACGCTTCATCATGGCTGTCGCGTATTCTTCGGTCAGACCTGAATATTCGGTATAAGGAGCAGGGTCTTTGTAGTTGAATCCTGTAGCCAGAGGGTAGGGGGCATTCTTACCGTTTATTTTGTGTGCCTTGTGGCTCAATACAAATCGGCGGAACTGATTATGCCCGTCCATCCTGTCGTCGCTGTTCCAATACATGAGTGTAATGCCCGGCGTGCGTATACTTTCTTTTCCATACAAATAGAGGTCCATTGTTTTCATCCCCGATTCTATGGATATTCTCTTCTCTTTTTCGCAGCGGATATCGGCATACCAGCTGCCGCTCCATCCTATACCTACAAATACGCCCTGCGAGGAGGCCGACTCTATATTGAATACAGGCAGATAGTCTCCTTCGGATGAACGGCCGTTGATCGGCTCCATGGATTTGCTATCACCCGGTTTTAGTATCAGTGTACGGGGATGGAAGTCATATTTGGATATATGATTTCCATCCGCGTAATGCAGGTTGAAATCTCCTCCGGTCGGATATTCCATCTCCATATCTATGGCTTTCACTTGTTTGAGGTTTTTTGAATTGGCGGCGCCCATATTTGTGAAATGGATTGTCCATTCCAACGCCTTAAAGGCCGGATATCCTTTAATTTCACATTCAACCTTCAATCCGGTTTCCGATTCTGTATAAATTGCCAGATACCGGACAACCCCCGGTTCATTACCGGGTTGTTTCTCTATGGACTGCTTCCATTTGCGGATAAACTCTTTCGATGAGATTCCGCCGTATATAAAGGAGAAAGGAGGAGTCTTCCCTTTGGCAAACAGAGTTGATACCAGATTCTCCACATTTACGGGAGCCTTTGTTATCTTAGCCGTAGTTTGTCCTCTCGAACTGATTGTTGCGCAGATAAAAATGAGGAATATAACGATTGTTTTACTGCAAATATTTTTTATCATGAAACGTTTATTTTGTACAAGAAATTTGTAATGTTTTTTATTGATTCCAATTTTTTCTATTGACTGGTTTTTCTGACAATGCTGATCAGCCACAACATATAGCACCATATGGCAGCTATGAGAATGATCGCCGATACCTGAGTCTTGAACGCATCTGTGACAACGCCGAGAACAGGAGGCAGGATAGCTCCTCCCGAAACTCCGACAATCAGCAGGGCCGATATTTCATTTGCCTTTTCGGGAATGCGCTTCAATGCCAGCGAGAATATGATCGAGAACAGGTTGGCGTAGCCCAGACCGAAAACCGCAACACAGGCCAGCGTTGCCCACAGATTGGCGTTGATGCATAGAAGGACTAATCCTGCTAAGGCTATCCACACACTGTAGATAAAGAACTTCGACTCGGAACTTTTCATTAGTAATATCCCGCCTAAGAAAGCGCCCACTGTACGGGAAAGAAAGTATATACTATTACCCATACCGGCATCTTCGACCGAAAGCCCGGCTTTTTCCATCAACAGCTTAGGGAAAGTCATGTTCATTCCTACATCGACACCCACCAGTACCAGTATCCCAATAAAAAAGGCCACGATATATTTGTCCTTGAACAGCTCGAGTGTGTTTTTTATCGAAATATTCGATTTTTCACTTCGCCTGTCTTCTATCGGGGTAAGGCTCAGCCAGATGAAAGCGAGGAGAGAAAGAGCGGCGTATATAGGGAATATCATTCTCCACCCCAGAGTAGAACCTACTACCGATGCTGCCAGAATAGGGCCGATAAAGGAACTTACCGCTTTCACAAACTGCCCCAGAGTAAGGGTCCCGGTCAACTTATCGGAGTTTACAACATCGGCTACAAGAGGATTGAGCGATACCTGTAGCAATGTGTTGCCGATCCCGATCAACCCGAACATAATAAGAACAGTAGTGAAATCGTAAGCGGCCAGTGGCAGGCACATAGCCAGCACATGGAACGCAAAACTTATCAGCACTGTCTTTTTGCGGCCTATCTTGTTCATCAGCATCCCGGTTGGGACAGATAAGACCAGAAACCAGAAAAAGCAGGACAATGATATGAGGTTCACCACGGAATCGGTAAGATGACTAAAGTCATTTTTTACATAATTTGTGGATATTCCTATAATATCTACAAATCCCATGATGAAAAAACCGAACATCACTGATAGAATTCTTATGGCGGAAGTATTATTTTTCATCCTTTACAAATTCGTTTGATTAAAGCTATCCCGGAATTAGTCCGGGATAGCTTGGAATGTTTTAATTATACTTTTAGTTGACGGTTTTTAATAGCTCTCCATAGTTACCCGTAGCGGCATTTGTCCAGTTATAGTATTCGACACGCACGCCGGCTTCGATTGCTTTCTGTACAGGGTTTACTCCTGAATTCCAAGTGCTGCTCCAACCTCCGTTTTCGGCAGTTTCTACTTTCAGTATGCGCGATTTGGATGTATTTGCCGTAAAGTCGAAAGCCAGTTTATCGCCACTCTGTCCCCATGTAGACCAGGCATATCCATTGCGTATATCGAGATACTCTATCGGACATCCTGTAGCTATGAACCGGATATCATAGTTGCTAAGCAATGAAATACCTCTCATATCTATATATGTTAATGCAGTATTGTTACTTAGGTCTATATCTCTCAACCACGGCTGGTCTTTTGTTACGAACGAAGTCAGTCCTGCATTTTTCGCCGATATGGTTGTCAGGTTGAACCATCCGGCCATATCTATCTCGCTTATATTGTTGTTGTCGCATACCAGATGCCATATATCATCGAAATATTTCAAACCGTCCAGCGATGTTATATTTTTGTTCGATATATCCAGCTTGTTAGCCAGGTTTGGTGGCAATTTGGCATTTCTGGCTTCACTGATTATAATATCATTCCCACTGAAAGCCTGAGGACAATAACCTTTCATTATAGTGCGCAGATTGGCGTCAGGCATTGCTGCCGTACCTGTATTCCCCCAATTAATTTTGTCGAATACAACTTCCCGGTCGAGACCGATTGCCGTTACCTTCACTCCCGACAAGCCGGCAGTTTTTACAGCAGTCGACCTATTGAACATATCCATGTGCCAGAACCAGATGTTGCTCACCAGTAATTGGCATTCCTGGCTGGTATCGAAGTCAAACTTGAAATTATCGAACGAACCAAAGCACATACAGTTACTGATATCCAATTTGCGGAACTTGATATTGTCCAATACAATACTAAGCAATGCCGGGCATTTACTCAGGTCAAGTTCTGTCAGAGGATTGTTGCCCATGTATAATGTCTGCAATGTTTTAGACTGTATATTCATGCTGGTAATATTGCTGCTCCATGCAAAGATGCTGACAATACCATCCATTCCTGTTAATTCGATATTACCAAGGTTATTGTCGGTAGCCCAGAGTGTTTTCAGTTTAGGGAAGTTTTCCAAACCGCTTAAGTTGGTAATTCCTTTACCCGAAACATTCAGAGTTCCGCCTTCGAATTCGAAGGCAGCCGCTACGGAAAGTTTTAAACTGTCCTGAGCGTCGAAAAGCTGTGGCCCTATTACTTTCAAAGAATTTCGCAGGTTTACATCCGCCACCCATCCTTTAGGTAACCATTGTTGCATACTGCCGAGCGATATTTCTTTGTCCCCTCTTATCAGGACTAATGAATACCCGCTTTCCTGTGCATTGAGAGGGAATAAGAACTTCAGATGGGAAGATGTCACTTCTTTTATTTCCACATCTATGTCGAAAGAATTATCAAGCGGTTTGAGCAACGGGCGCAAATGCAGGCGGTCACCGGACTGAAAACCCCGTCCTTCGATTGTCACTTCCGTACCTTGAATACCATCTTCATATTCGGGAATAACAACGCCGGATATACCGAACGATAAATCATATTCGGTCACATCATCGCAACTCCAAAAGCAAGTTAGCGAAACCAATAATATTAATAATCTAAACTTATACATCTTATTCGGTTTTAATTATTGTTTATTTTTGAACTAATATTAATACACTGGAGCGCGGAATGCTGAGTGAAGCCCTGTCTTTAATATTTATAGTTTCCGAAGATTGTATGAGATCATCCCCGGCGGGAAGACTTCCTTCAATGTATTTGTATGCAGCATATTCTCCACTTGCCTGAGATTTGCTGTTTATGATTTCTACCGGTTTATTGTGTTCCGAACCATTGGCAAAAATATACACCCATTTGTTATTTTCATTCAGAATGGCCGTTCCGGCAACAAGGTCTTCGTTCAGATCCAACGGGAATACTTCCGCGTTCTTTTTGATAAAGCGGGTCAACATGCCATATGCATAATAATGCGGTCTGACCTCATAGTCTTCTGTTATAGCGTTATAAATTTCCGGGTCGGGTTCATAAGCTTTTTTTACATATTTCCACAGGCCGAGCTGCTGCATTTCCGAATAACTGCCGTTTCTGCTATAATATTGATCTATCAGCGACCAGTAGCTTACGCCTGCTGCGCTTCCGTTAAGCAGGTTGATGGCAATGCGGGTTAACAATACTCCCCGTTCGTATTTATCAATATCCAATTGACGGGAAGACCCCGAAGTCTGATTGGAGCCGAACTCACCGATGAAGTGTTTTTTTCCGTTCGACATGGCTACATTATTTTTTTCCCAGTTAACGATGTCTGCATTCGGCGTTGTATATCCGAATATATAAGTATGGGTGTTGAACAAATCCGCTTCTGTCTGTAGAGATTCTGCACATGATTTCAGGTAATTGGGGCTGCCGTCCGTATTATCGGACAGGTTAAACCGGACTTTATCCCGGACACCCATAGCCTTAAATTTTGCATCCAAAGCCTTTGCCATAGGAGCGTATTGATCGGGATGGCTGTCGGGCTCTCCCTGCCACATTGTTCTTCCGTAATTGGCTGTATGGCTGTCGGGCTCATTGAATGGAGTTATCGCTTTCACGCATGTAAAACCTTTTGTTTCGATCAGGTATTTGACCAATACCGAAAAGTTTTCTGCAAATTCTTCATATTTGTCAGTTCCGCATACCCAGGGTGCATTCGGCCTGCTGTCGCAAAGGAAATGCTTTCCGGTCGGTGTCCCTGCTATCAGATCCATGTTCACAGGACATCCCCATAAAACAAGTGTTACTTCTCCGTCGTTCTCCTGTGCCAGTTCCAGCACTTTGTACAATGACTGCATCTCCTGAGAGTCAAATGTGAATTTACTCATATCCGCAACATTGGGATCATCGTTGTCGTTCAGCGGTTCCCACCAATGAGGCTGTACCATTACGCGGAAGTTTTGGATACCCATTTTCTTTACGCGTTCTTTCACTATATTCCAATCTTCGGCTTTAGATCCGTCCTGCGGGCGGGTTAAGTTCTGAGAGAAGAAATGCGGGTCCAGCTCGACGCCCATTCCCACCAGTTTTACACCTGTCGATTCTTTCACTTCCACCGGATAAAAATTAGATGGAATGCTGTTATAGCCTTCATCTATATTCGAGCAGGCACTTGAAATAGTTACCATGCTTAAAGTCAAACCTATAAGGAAGGTCTGTTTAAAATATTTCAGTGTTTTCATTGATTATCTTTTTTATAAAATTCAGTTATTCAAGACTTAGTTGTTTTTCTATAGCTTGAATCAAAATATGTATAACCTGAATATGTATCTCCTGTACCCGGTCGGAATAATCGGCCTTCGGCGCGGCCACCACAACATCTCCCAAAGAAGAAAGACGATTATTGCCGGTAGAGGTCAGAACCAAAACTTTCATCTTTTTCAACCGGGCGCTTTCAGCGGCTTTTACGATATTGCCCGAGTTGCCGCTGGTACTGATCGCCAATAATACATCTCCTTCGTTCCCGACTCCTTCCACATAGCGGGAATATATTTCATCGAACGAAAAATCATTCCCTACACATGTTATGTATGCCGGGTCATTTATTGCAATGGCAGGCAGGGATGTTCTGTTTTTGCGGTAGCGTCCGGTCAGTTCTTCTGCAAAATGTGTGGCATCGCAGAGTGAGCCTCCGTTTCCGCAACTGATTATCTTATTTCCGTTCGCCAACGCTTCAGACAATAGTGCGGCAGCCCGTTCGATTGTTTCTATTGTTCCCGGACTATTCCAGAATATATCAGCTTCTTTCAGTATAGCTTCAGAGCTTTCTATTATCAGATCTTTCATAAAATTGTTTTTAATCGATTAAATTGGCAGCTATGGAAAGGGCTGCATAATCTCCGATATTTTCGCCAAGGGCAGACGGAACTATCTTACAAACTTCTCTTGCACCTTCCAGCGCTTCCTTTGATATTTGTTCCAGTGCATAAGGCTCCATCATATCCTTGTTGCGGGCATATATGCTGCCGATGGCAATAAGCTCGGGATTTAGAATATCTATTAAAATAGCCAGCCCTTTTCCCAAATAAGAAGCAGATGTTTCATACACTTTCAGCGCGAGTTTGTCTCCGGCATCGGCGGCTTCAGCAACCAGCTTGGCAGTTATCATATCTAAATCTTCACGGGACGGGCACCATGAAACATGGCCTCCCCGGTTCATTTCATCTTCTGCTATGCTACGGGCCAATTGAGCAATTCCGCCTCCACTGGCATATCCTTCAAGCGAACCTTCTTTTCCATATCCAACAGGCCCGTTTTCCGTCAAACGGATATGTCCTACTTCTCCGGCATTGTCGTTTGTCCCCGAATATAAAGAGCCATTAAGAATGATTCCCGCTCCAAGTCCTGTTCCGCATGTAAGAAAGATCATATTCTCGGTTCCTTTTCCCGCACCGAATTTCCATTCGGCTAATGCACATGCATTGGCGTCATTTTGTAATCCCGCTTTTATGCCAAGTTGGTCTTCGATGATTTTCACGATGGGGATACTGTCCCAGCCCGGCAGGTTGGGCGGAGACATAACCGTCCCGGATTTGCTGTCGAGTGGTCCGCCACAGCTAATGCCTATGGCGCGGACTTTATCAGCGGTGAGATTATAGCATGCCATCATTTTTTCTGCTTCGCTTATTATACTTCTTATAGTTTCTTCAACTACAGTAGTTTCAATTCTTATTTTATCTACTATCTGTAAATCGGAACCTATTCTTTTACCGTAAACGATGGCACATTTAGTGCCTCCTATATCAATTCCTAATAAATTATCTTCCATATCACTGCTTAATGTCAGGGTACAATCCTGTCTTTTTCAATAACTTCTTATATTCTTGCAAATTGAAAGGGGCTTCCCCATATAAATAATGGTTACTATATTCCTTTTGTCCTATTTTATATTTAATGAGGAGTATTCCTTGTCCTTTTTGGAGAGGTAATGAAGTTATTTTGTTCATACTATTTGCCGATACCTCAAAGTTTCCCGTATATATTTCTTTATTGGATGCGACGTCAATTACTACTACCTGCCCTTTTTGAGCATTGCGGGTATCATTGGTAACAATCAGGGGATAAGCGTTATCGACAGGGTCGTTTATGAGTACACAAAGGTCTGTCTGTGCGTTTTTAATAAAATAGTATGCCATCTTTTTCGAGTTGTAGTAATCTACAATGGCATCTGAAATTATTGGCCATCCGTCACGCAGATTCCACCAGATTATACCGGTTTTAGGGCTGAACTTCTGCCCGCGCCATAGCTCTACAAAAAATTTCATGGCTTCGGCCTGTACGGCTTGCGATGCGAAAGCGAAATCTTCGAGCTTAGTTGGTACTTCACCAAATAGCAGATTCACCTGATTGAGCATCAAATTATTGCGGTCGAAAGTTTTTCCCTGAGATGGAAAGCGGCGTGTCGATTTTGTAACCCATTCGTCATTCCATTCTTTGTTTTTAGTCCAGGGATACACGGCATCTTCAGTCATCATTTTGTTCAAGCTTTCTACGTTAGGACATCCGTGATAACCGATTTCGCTGACAAAGCAACAGCTGGCCTTCGTGTAATACGGATCTTTATAATAACCTCGTGGTCCCCATAAATGGTTTTCCGGCAACAATTCATCACCTCCTCCGTGTTCCCATACAGCTTGGCTGTAATAAGGAGAACTTGGCAGGTAGGGACGTGTCGGGTCAAACTCGTAGAGAACGCGGGCAATAACCTCACGGGTTATGACATCCTTATTCGGGTTGATATTCAGTGGTTGCAGCGTCCAGCGCATCGCCAGGTCATTTTCATTATTGCCCGACCAAAGGATCAGGGATGCATGATTGCGAAATTTGAGCACCACAGAAGTAACCTCCTGTTCGATCATTTTAGCGAAATCGTCTCGCTGCGGATAGAATGTACAACCCATCCCAAAATCCTGCCATACGAGGATTCCGTTCTCATCACAAAGGTTAAAAAAGCCGGTATCTTCGTAAACGTTCCCACCCCAACAGCGGATCATATTGCAATTGATATCCACGGCCATATCGATCATCATATTCAAATGTAATTTGTCCCTGCTATGCAACGCGTCCATCGGTACCCAGTTGGTTCCGTGAATGAATATCGGTTCATTATTTACTATGAAACGGAATTGTCCGGGTTTACCGGGAAGATTGATATCGTCCATATCCAGTTTCACGGTGCGGATTCCGATTCTGCAATTATTAGTATCCAACTCTTTACCATCCGGACCGATCAACTGTACACTGGCATCGTAGAGGGCAGCTTCACCGTAACCTCTGGGCCACCAGAAATCGACATTATTCAGTTCGAATATGTGGCGGAAAGCCGGAGTACTTACTGTCTGCGAATTTTGATATACGACTTTCCCTTTACGGCGGAGAGTGAATTGAGCTTTGACTTTATCAAATTTGTCGAAGGGCATGATTAGTTGCACATCAGTGAAAATACGTGCAGTGTGGGCTACTGTATCTATGCTGATGGTCATCCAGTTCACATCTTTCAGGCGGGTAGGATTCAGTACCCGAAGCTCAACATCGCGCCACAATCCGGCACTGACCAGACGGGGCATAATATCCCATCCGTACATGTGCGGAGCCTTTCGGATATAAACAGCCTCCTCGGCAGGAAAATTGCCGATGCTGAATGTGCCTAGTGTATATTTCTGGGCTTCCATAACCGCCGACCTGATTATAACCTGCAGAGTGTTTTCTCCGCTTTTCAGATGGTCGGTTATATCGAATTTGTGTTCGATCAACATATTTGCAGCTTCTCCCACTTTTTCCCCGTTCAGCCATATATCGGCCAGACAGTCTATTCCTCCGAAGAACAGTTCGAGCCGTTGACCGTTTTGTATTGATGGCGCCCCGAATGTTTTTGTGTAACACCACTGATAGTTTTCATATTTTCGCAGGGCATTCACATTACTTCCTATCATCGGGTCGGGAATCAATCCGGCAGCCATCAGGTCCAGTTCTACATTTCCCGGAACAGTCGCTTCTATCGTTCCCACCTGCATATCATTGATAGTTTGCGGAGTAACAATTGCTTCGGCCGGCTGTTCCCAGTACGAAAGCTGCCATTTCCCATTCAAAGGAATGTTGCCTGAAGAGGCTGCCATATTTCCCAGATATAGGATTGCGGTTAATAGGGTTAATAATCTGTATTTAATTATAGTCATAATTATTTTTTTCTTATTCACCCGGCTGTAGCATGGCATCGTTGCTGTTCCACCCCGGTGTTTGAGTCAAGACTCCATTCGACAATGTTATTTCGGCTTCCGGAATGGGAAGGAATCCTCCTGTCTCCGGACGGAATTTTATTTTATATGTGGCATTCTGGCTATTATTTTTCAAGGTTATGCCATTCATATCGTTGACAATGGTTTCTACGTCTCCCCATCTCAATATGTCGAGCCAGCGTATGCCTTCGAATGCAAGTTCGTATTTACGTTCGTTTTTGATATTTTCCAATGTTGCCGGAACAGTTGGAAGGTCTACACGTCCACGCACACGGTCCATATATACCTGCGCTTTGGAACCACCGAGTTCCGCGCCCATTAACAGGAGATCGGCAAAACGGATTAGTACAATATCCTGAGTGCTGTTGAACTGCGGATCGTTTGGCATATTCCACAGGATAGAGCTGTAGGATACAATATTTCCTTTATCGTCGTATACATTGACCGGCATATATTTTTTTGACCAATAGCCCGTTTCATTCCATTGATATGCTTGTCCCCATTTATACTTAGTGGTGGAGCCTTCGCCTTCGTGTGTCGCGTCCGAAACATCCAGAACCGAGCCTCTTTTCCGCACATCGCCATTAGGCCATTCATTGTAGAATTTGCTGTTGACAGGCCCTTTACCCCAACCTGAGCCAAAAGGCAATAAATCTTGGTTCCCTCTGAATCCGAAGTGCAGATTTACAGTGTTCCGGCGGTCGTAATTATTGCCCTGAGCGGCGGTTGAGCATTTGATAGCAAAAATAGTTTCATAATTGTCTCCGTTCTCGCCTATCCACTTCAGGTTATTGTCCGCCGCATATTTGTAATCGGACCTTGTTTTACCGGACATTACTATCGAATATGGCCATAAGTTTCTGAAGTCGGGAAGCAGGTCATGCCCACTGTTGGCAATACAATCATCCACCCAGCCTATTACCTGATCTTTTGTTATATCTCCCATCCGGGGTTGTTTGTAGTAATTGGTGTAGAACAAGAAAATACGGGCCATCAGAGCCTGAGCGGCCCAGCGTGTGGCTAATCCGTTTTCGGTTTTAGGTATATCCTGAAATTTAGTGGCGGGTAATATCTCGATTGCACGTTTCAAATCAGCTCCCATCTGCGCATATATATCTTCAGCCGATGCCCTTGGAAAGTTCACAGGCTCGGGGCTTGTGACTAATTGTACCGGTCCGAACATGGAACACAGACGGAAGTAGGTGAAAGCACGTAAGAAGAGTACCTGACCCTCTATTTTGTTTCTGGATTCGGGAGTTGGCCATTCTATATTGTCCAGAGAACTGAGTAATAAATTTGCCCTGTAAACCGAACGCCATGTGCATTCCCAGAGGTCGGTGTACATTGTTCTGGATGTCAGTTTAAACAGGTCGATAGCATGGGCCGTAAGGTCGTCTTTTCCTCCTCCCCCCAGCATATCGTCGGCCATGAGGTTTAGAACAATGAAGGAATGCTCGGTCTCACCACCCCCCACACGGGACCCGAAAGCGTTGTAGACACCCATCAGCGCGGTATATGCCTCGTCCGGAGTTTGGGGATAGTTTGATGAGTCTTTCTGTGTTAATTGATCTGTGTCCAGGAAATCGGAACAGCTAACTATAAAAACAGAAATTAATATTATAATTATCTTTTTCATTTTGCCTTAGATTTTAAAATTTGAGATTAAGACCAAATAAGAATGTACGGGAGTTCGGGTAGAATCCATGATCTATACCGCTCATCCATCCTGTAGGGCCGGCGCCTATTTCCGGGTCGAGCCCTGTATATTTTGTCCATGTAAACAGGTTTTGCCCTGTAAGATAAAGCCGTACTTGAGAAAAGATATTTTGTTTCTTTAGTAAGGTTGCGAAATCATAACCAATGGTAAGGTCGTTCAACCGTATATAATCCCCATCGTATAAATGAAGGTCGGAAACGATATTGGTATATGCCGATTGTCCCAGTCTTGGCCATTTGTTGGAAGTGCCTTCACCATGCCAGCGGTCCAGCGGGTCATGCTGACCTCCGTATATCTGGTTACCGTACACTCCTGAAAATGATGCCCGGAAATCGAATCCCCTCCATGCACCGCCGAATGAGAAAGAGAATATCCCGTCGGGGTTAGGGTCACCGATCAATACACGGTCTTCTTCGTTGATTTCGCCATCGTCATTCTGATTCACATATCTGACGTCACCCGGTACGGCATTCGGCATAACTAACTCTCCTTTCGAATTGCGATAAGCGTCGATCTCATCCTGATTCTGGAATATACCATCGGTTTTCAGTCCCCAGAAGTAGCCGATAGGATAACCTACCTGTGCCCGATAGAATTCGGGGCTCCACGTGCCGACAGTCCGTGCACTGCCGTGAATGATTCCTTCCTCGTTAGCAATGCGGGTTACCCGGTTTTTGTTATACGCCCAGTTGACGTTTATATCATAGCTGAAATCACTGATCTGATCTCTCCATACTACAGCTAATTCTACTCCTGTATTTCTTATATCTCCACCGTTTATATCGGGCGCATTGGCTCCGTATGAACCAAGTACAGGCGCTGCTACCAGCCAGTCTTTTGTCGTCTTGCGATACCAATCGAAGTTGAATGATAATCTGTTTTTCAGTAATAAGGCATCAAAGCCGATATTTAGCTGTTCCGAGGTTTCCCATGTAATATCGGGGTTGGGCAGATTGATAGGGTATGAAGCAATCGTATAACTGTTTTTATCCACTCCCGGATAATAATAGCTGTACTCTACACTTGAATAGTCACCTGTGTTTTGTCCGCCTACCCGCATTTTTGCTACATATTGGAATGGGGAGATTGCTTGATTTCCGTTCTGCCCCCAACTTGCTCTGAGTTTGAACATATTAAGATGCTTCTTAAATGGTTCCATGAACTTCTCGTTGCTTATAACCCAGCCGGCTGAAACTGAAGGGAAAAATCCCCAGCGTTTTCCCGGAGCGAAGTTTGAAGAACCATCCGAACGTGCAATAAGGGACAGCATATAGGTCTCTTTGAAGTCGTAATTGATACGTCCGAAATATGAAAGTAATGCCGACCTACTCCAAGGCGAACCGCCCAGACGTGTCGAGGTTTCGCTTACTTTAGGTGTGTTTACAAGATAGGCATATTTGAATCCTTCGAAAATGGAGTTGGTATTAAATCCGGAAACACTTGTTCCCAACCCTCCTTTTTCTGCGCTCGTACCAGCTAATACATCGAAGTTATGTTTGTTTTCATCCAGTGAGAATTTATAGTTCAGGGTATTCTCGAACGTCATGCGGCTAAAACCCAGTGATATATCCTGACTTACTTTTGTTTCCTGGCTTGTATATTCGGGAGCCAGATTATATTGAGGTATATAAGACCGGCTTTCTTCACCATCCATCGTTAAACCGAAATTTGAGCGGAATACTAGATTCTTAATTGGTTCGATTGTTATAAATGCATTTGTATTTAACTGGTAATTCTTTTTGGTATTGTTACTGTTATAAACCAGATATGCAATCGGGTTAGGAGCATATGGGGCATATGCGATAGGTCCATGATAATTTCCATTGTCGTCATATATAGGCATAAAGGGGCTTCCTCCCATTATCATACCCAACGCGCCCAATCCTTCGGTAGATCTTCCGCTTAACGACCCGTCTTTGTTGGCATACACAAAATTGATTGTTTCTCCCATGCGTACGATGTCCCGTCCGTTTGCGGAAAAAAGAGTCTGGTCTGCATTCAGGCGAAAAGTATATCTATCCTGTTTTGTTTGTACAGGCTTGCCAAGAGTACCTTCCTGTGATGAATATGAGAAGCTGGTAAAATAGGACGATTTTTTACTTCCTCCCGATATTGTTATAGAGTGGTTTTGCGAGAATGCATTTTTGTTCTTTATCTCTTTGTACCAGTTGGTACCTTTCCATTCCCCCGATAGTATTTTGTCCCAGTGGGGAACCATCTGGGAAAAATTGATTCCGTACCCGTAAGTGTTTTTCGAATACTCATCATCCAGCATTGCCTGTGTGGTGGCATCGCTGTACCATTTATAGTCAGGAGCATTCGAAAAGCCCAGATATGTATCGTAAGCGATGCGCACTTTGTCTTCGCCTTCTCCGCGGTGTGTGGTTATCAGTACTACACCATTGGCTGCACGCGCTCCATAGATTGCAGCGGATGCCGCGTCTTTCAATACATCTATAGATTTGATATCCGCAGGATTTATATTTGATATATTTCCGGGTACACCATCTACGATGTAGAGCGGATCGGCGTTTCCGATTGTTCCCATCCCCCGGATATAAACTTTGTATGAAGATCCGGGTTCTCCGGATGTCTTGGTTATCTGCATACCCGGAGACATACTTTGCAAGGCTGTCAGTGGATTAGGCGTATGCAATTCTTTTATTCTGTTCCCGTCTACCTGTAATGTCGCACCTGTTACCAGTTTCTTCTTTTGGGTCGCATATCCGATAACAACGACTTCATCCAGCAGCGAGGTATTTTCTTCTAAAACTATTTGATATTCTTTTTCAGTTCCAATCCGTACTGTCTTGGAATTGAAACCTATATAAGATATAGTGAGCGTTTCACCTGGTTGTGCGGCAATAGTAAACAGTCCATCAAGGTCTGTAACGGTCCCTGCCTTTGTTATACTGTTTATTATTGTTGCACCAATAATAGGTTCCCCTTTTTTGTCAAAAACGGAACCTTTTATATTGCCATTTGTCGATATATTTTGAGCATGTACAATGTTTATAAACAAAAGGGACATAAACATTACCAAAAATACCTTTCGATAACAATTAAGCTTGTTTTTCATTGATGAAGATTATTTAATTTATTTTTTACTGATGTAAATTGCCTTTAATATTTTTGCATTCAGGTTACTTATACTTTCATATCCTTACCTCCTTTCATTTATTTATTTCTTAAAATTTGAACGTATGTTTGCCTCCTTCAACAGAAATCTTCTTATCCATGACTTCGATTGTGGCAGTAGTGTTGATAGGAATCTCTACTTCAAGCCGGACTTTACTTCCCTCCCGTTTCCATTCGGACCGGATAAGTCCTTTGACGGAATTATATTCTCCTTTCACCCAGTCCAACCCTTCGACAAAGTGAGGCCGGATAAGTATGTGTTTGAATCCGGGGCTGTCCGGGTCATAGTTTATGCCTGCCAATACATTGTACATCCAGGCATTAATATCTCCCAAAAACATATGGTTGATAGACGCGTCCCTGAATTCGGGGGACAGAGTCCATGTCTCGGGCATTGTATTGAATCCTTTTTTTATCCAGGCTCCCCATGATGGTTCATCTTCTTTAGAAGCCATTTGGCAGGCCATATCCGCATATCCGTATTTTGATAGCATTCTCAGTACGGTTTTGCTTCCTAATACACCGAAGTCGAGATATCCGTTGTTTTCTTTTACTATCCTGTACAAGTTGTCCGCTACGTTCTGTTCCAGTCCATCGGGTACTATTCCCAGATAAAGGGCTACAGCCAGCGACGTCTGTGATCCGTTGGCATAGATGTTTTTCTGCGAATCGAAGTATTTCTTGTTTATCAATTGTTTCAGCCTATCGGCTTTTTCTTTATAGGCCGACCCGTCACGTCCCAGTATATCAGCAAATCTGGACATATAAAGATTATCCAGGTAATAGTAACACGATGTCGTATATTCAGTCGGCGTTTGGGTTTTGTATGGTACCCAGTCTCCGATTCCATAAGTGACACAGCCGTCTTTGTCTTCACGGGCTGCCAGATATGCCAGATACTTCTGGCATGTGTCATATACTCTGCTTATACTTTGTTTGTCTCCGTAATAGTCGTATAGAGCCATTGGGACAATGAACATGGCCGCGTCCCACACCGGGCCGATCCAGTCGTCATATCCCCAACCTGAGCTTGGGATAATTCCGGAGATGCGTCCTTCCGGAGTCTGATTGTCTATTAAATCTTCGATCCATTTTTCATAAAAACGGATACCGTCGAAATTCAATAATCCGAGATCCATTGTGATATGGGCATCTGCTGTCCACCCGTTCTTCTCCCGTTGAGGACAATCTGTCGGGATACTCATTATATTTGATAAATACGACCTGTTTGCAGCTTCCCATATCCGGTTCAGTAAGTCGTTGGAGCAGCTGAAGTGTCCGGCTTTTTTCAGGTCGGAATGGAAGTTAAGCGCTGTTATATTCGTTTTATCGAGTTTTACCGGACGGTCTGAACGTACCTCCACATACTGAAATCCTTTGTATGAGAACTTAGGAGTGAAAACATGCTCCCTGCCATCAAGAATAAGGACATCTGTCTGGAAAGCCAGTCCCGGAAGCGGTTTGTAGTAGATGTCGAGATTCCGCATTTCTATACGCCCGTCAGGCTTCAGGAGTTCACCATATTGCAATTCAATTCTTGTATCTTTCTCCCCTTCTACTTTCAGTTGGCATACACCTGTCATATTCACTCCAAAATCATACACAAACACAGTGTCGCCAAAAGACTTTACCGATATTGGTTGTATATCCTTTACTTTTCTTATTACGGGTTCTGTTTCAGCAACCAGGCGCTCTGACGGAGCCTTCATTATTTTTGCCTGTGGCCACGCAGAGTCGTTGAATACAGGTTTGTCCCATCCGTCGATCTCTTTATTTGCGTCGTAGGTGTCTCCGCTATAAATATTGTTTTGCATATAAGGTCCTGACGGGGAAACTTTCCATGTGGAGTCAGATACTATGACATCTTTTGTATTGTCTGTATAAGTAATATGTAATTCACAGATCATGGAAGCGCGATTGCGCCAACGCGCTTGTTCGAAACTCCATGTTGCAACCGGGGCAAACGCATTGTAGAATCCATTGCCCAGAACGCATGTTATGGCGTTCTTGTCGGATTGTAGCAGTGAGGTTACATCATAAGTGTTGTACAGGTTGCGTTTGTTATAATGCGTGTACCCCGGTGCCAGAAATACGGATGTATCGACAGGCTTTCCATTGATCGATACGTCATAGTATCCTGCTGCACTAATATATAATCCGGCCTTTTCTATTTGTTTATTGATGTTTGCCTCAAAAGATTTCCGCAACATGGGCGCCCGCGGGTTATCTATAGCTTCGTTGTCCGATATCCATTTTGCCTGCCAGTCTGAAGACTGCATGAAGGCTGTTTCAAACTGAGCTATAGGTGATATTATTTCCTCTTTGTTTTCCTTGTCCCATGCTATAACTTTCCAGTAATAAGTGGTACTTGGTTCGAGCCTGCAACCGGAGTCTGTAGTGATAAAAGATTCTCCGGTACTGACTACTTCCGAACGCCATACGTTACCGGAAGCCTTGTCAGAAAGGGCATCCGGACTTTTAGAAACAAGGAGTCGTATGCTTCCCTGCTTGAAATCGTGGCCGGAAATTGTTTTGTAGTTCCATGTAAATCGAGGGGCAGCGGCGTCAATCCCTATAGGGTTGTACATATATTCACACCTTAAATTGTCTATTTCTACCTTTTTGCTTTGGCATGATTGTAGAGCAAGAATTAAAAGGAGACTTGCCGGCAATAAAACTGCTGCGGTTGATTTGGGTTTAAACATAGTCATTGTTATTTTATAGATTATCAACTTTAACGGTTCAGTAATAAGATCAAAAAAAGAAAGTTTCATTTTCTAATTGTCCGCAAAAGTGAGGAATCCTGACTAAGAAACTGTTTCAATGTTATTAAATTATGGTTTTATCGTGCTTTCACGTGTATTATACTTTTGGCATCTTTAGATTATATAATTAAAATATTCAGTTATGCCCCCCCTCCTTAACATTGCTTGCCACGAGTGGATTGCACTTTTTCTTTCTTTCTCAAATGAATTTTTCTATATAAATAGTCAGCATATGGCTTTATACCTTTATTCCACATGCTTTAAATGTAACTTAAACGGTTAAATAATGCAAATTTAATTCTTATTTTAATAAATCCAATAGTAAGGTTGAATTTCTTTTATAATTAACTTTTGTTAAAAATAAAACAGTCTCTTTGTATAAATCTAAAATTAGCTATAAGTATTTGATATACATATTATATGGCTAAGTAAAATGTAAGATGCGTTTGTATTGATAAGCACCGGACTCGAGTCAATCATCTCTTGTAATAGAAAAAATGGAGAATTTAATTTTAACGAGAAAGTAAAATAATCTACATTTGCAGAAATATAAATCGAATATTATATTTGTAATAACGAAAATAGAATTAATATTCTGTTATATGCCTTGAAGAAGGGCTGGAAATATTGATAACTATATGCAGGAAGAATTTAAGGTAAAGAATCGGTCGAGGCTACTATGTCTGCAAACTTGATAAAAAAGAACCGGATGATGGAGACCAGGCGGGTAATAATGATAACTCATTGCTATATTTAAATATCTAATTTACTTGCATATCGTTTGAAATAATCCAATATTTAATCGTTTAATAAAATAAAAATATTTATTTGGGTATAGGATATGAAAACCAGGGCATCCCTCAAGGATATAGCAGAAAAACTGAATTTGTCTAAAACCACAGTTTCATGGGTGTTAAACGGGCAAGCAGAAAAGAAAGGCATCAGTAAAAATACGCAAGAGGTCGTACTGAACTGCGCTAAAGAGATGAATTATCAGCCGAACTTAATTGCCCGGAGCCTCAACTTGGGTCAGACTAAGACTATTGGTCTTATTCTTCCTTCTATATCGGATTTCTTCTATTCTTCTGTAGCCAGAGAAATAGAAAATCAGGCCAACCAACATGGATATTCTCTTATGATAGCGAGTTCTGAATCTGATTTTAATAAAGAAGAGCTTGTAATACAGATGTTTAAGTCTAAAGGGGTAGATGGGATTATCATAGCTCCGACAAAACGGTCGAAGGTTGAGATTGAGCGCCTTGTATCGGAGAAATTCCCTTTGGTTACATTCGACCGCTATTTTCCTGAATTACAAACAAGTTATATTATCATTGATAATAAAGAAAGCAGCTATAAATTAACTAAGCATCTTATAAGCAAAGGTTGTAAAAATATTGCGCTTATTACAACCAACCCGCACCTTACCACAATGGGCGAAAGGAATGAGGGGTATAAACAAGCGTTGTTAGATTCCGGGATCAAGTTTAATTCTACATTGGTAGGAAATGTGGAGTACGAAGATTACGAGAATAAGATTGTAAAGATATTGGATAATATGTTTGAAAAAGTACCGGATATAGATGGCTTTTTCTTTACCACACATATTCTAGCATTGGAAGCTTTTCTTTATTTTAATAATAGGGGGATTGATTTTAACCGGCAATTTCAACTGGCGTGTATTCATGGAGTATCTTTATTTAAAATATTGGCTCCCAAGATCAATATTGCAAAAATGCCGGTTGCCGATATCGGTAAGAATGCGGTGGATATCTTACTCGGAGAGATTCGTTTGAGAAATAAACAGTTGGGAGAAAAAGGACAATACAAGATCGTTTTACCTTGCACTCTTTATTTAAATAATTAGGTTAATTGATATTATAGACGGAACTGAATTCTTTTTTTGGAGTCCGATGCTATCGGACTATTACAATCTATACATTCTTGTGTCTATTATAAAATGAATACTAACCCAATACAAGCCGGCATTGAGTTAGTATCTGATATTGGATGAGTAAATATTTTATTCAAATACTCTGGTCTGTGAGATAGTCAATGCCCAGGGTGCGACTGTAACCTGCACATTTAGGGATGAAGGCGCGTCGGAACTGAAAGGATTGCTTGTGCCTAAGCCTTTTACAATAGTTTTGATATTGTATGTATTGTTCCGTTTTACATACTGGTGGTGGTCCGAGGCACCGGATATAGTGGAATTAGTCCCTTCCAGGTTTATAATTACCGGAAAGTATGTGTATCCGTTAGCATCTACACGTCCAGGTATATTATTGATGTATTTGTTGCTTTGCTTAACTTTGGCTCTCAATACGATCATTGTAGGATATATTTTGCTTTCTACCGGTTGATTTTCGTAAAGATAGAAGTATGTACTATTATTTGATGCAGGTGAAGTTAAGAAGTTCTCAGCACCGGATAATATTGTGCTTGTTGAAGGGTATAAGTCTCCATTTCCCGAAAATCCCTGATAGTAATCGACAGGTGAAGATGATAATAGGGGATTGGTAACATTTGAATTTCGAACCGCATTCAGGATGAAAGCTGTAGGCTCTTCAAAAGTATATTCGGAACTTTGCCACTGCATATCCTCTATTTTCACCCTTGCAGCCAATCTGCTAAGGACGAATGTATGAGGTTCCAGAGAAGTTCCATCGGATGGGCTTGTAGAATAACCGATGTAATTTTTACCCGGAAGAACGGAGATTTCAATCACATCTGTTGACATTGTCAGTTGGCCGTTTTCTTTCTCATTTTTAAGATCTGATGTTATTTTCTGCAGTTCGCCAAGAGTCTTTACTGATGATACATCTCCCGCGTAGTTAGCCAGAACGAATACTTTCTTGGACCCACTTGTTACAGCGATGTTGTCCAGCTTGGTTATACTGTTGCTTTGGCTTGTAAGGCTTTTCAGAGCTTCTAGTGTCCCGTCGGCATTAAAGACGAATGCATCCAGTTTGAGTACTTTATCTTCTTGAGTAGGATTGCCTGAAGCTTTTGTTTGTGGTGTTCCTGAAATTTGTAAACTTATACTTGCTTTTTGTCCTGCGACTACAGGTACATCGCTTTTTTCTATTTTATCGCATGACACAGTGAATAGTGCAATAATAATTGCAAATAGGAATAGTCTTTTTGAATTCATTTTTAGTAGGTTTAATAGATACTTTTTTGATTTTCCTTGTGAGTTTTGAGACAATGACTTTCCAGAGATGAATGGCCGGTTCTTCTCTATTCCTTTTATTAACGGATTCGGAAAATGTTCTCTTTTATGATTTGTAAAGAGGGTTACAGTTTGTCCGCAAAAATCAATACGCTTACATTTACATTACGTCACAAAAGTAATGCGAATACTTATGCCCCATAATAAGAAAAAGGGACAAAATATCTATTAAAAGGGACAAAGATGAAAAATATCTATTTGCTTAGTAACTTTGTCATTAAGTTATGCTTGTCGCAGAACTGGAGAAGCTCTGCCATATTGGAGAAATGGAATTCAGACAGAATATTGTCTATCGATACGGTTTGATGGGCCAGGTAATATTCCAGTCCTTTCACTTTCTGAAGGACAATCCATTTATGAGGCGTGGTCCCGAATTCTGACTTGAATTTTCTCGTAAATGTTTTGGTAGTCATAAAGCAATTCTTAGCCAGGCTTTTTACCGTGCTGTTATGTGTGTAATTAGTTAGTACGCCTATCCTGAAATGATTCTGGCTAAGCAGCACCGGGGAGAAGAATGCCGCAAGAGTCTGCTTGTCATATAATGTACGCATCAGGAAGACGAACTCTTTTTTCTTGATATCATATACATACTTTGAGAATATCTTATTTCGTCTGTAATAGATAATTCCAGACAAGAAATAACGTAAGGTCTTTTTTATAAGTAATTTATTTAATTCTACCGGGTCCGGGGCGTATAGTGATACGATCTGATTCAGTAAAACCTGATCGATAAACGGCAGAAGGTTATCGGACTTTAACTCTATATATATGGTGCTTTCTTTGGTCGTACTTTTATACGGGCCGAATACTTTGGATATGAAGAACATGCTGTTATCATCGAATAGCTTATGCTCAGAATCGTCTTTTTGAATCAGTATCTTACCTTTCATAACGAAGATGATACTGTTTTCCCCGGGTATGCCTATCGTAAATTCCGTGCCATTATCTATATAGTGTACCTTAAATGAGTCGTCTTTTTCTAAAGGTAAAATATAATTTTGCTGAGAATTCTCATATTCGGTCAAGGCCTTTTCAATATTAGGAGTTCGTATGGTCATATATGTAAATTGAACGTATTTATTTCTTTAACAATCAATAAATATGGAATGTTCTGGCCCGGGAATGGGTTCGCAGGTAATTTCTGCCTTATTTGTGATATGTGTAGTGGGTTATGTGCTGATTATTAGTGATATATGAGTTTGTGCCGCCTCTTGTTCAGGCTTGTCTGTTATCTCCCATATCTTTAAATCTGGCACTGAAACTCTTTTCCTTTCGATAGTGAGACCAGTGGAGGAATAGACAAAATTATCCGGATTCTTAATTTAAAAATCCGGATAACTATCTAAATCGTAAATTTTACCGTCAACTTTTTCTTATATCCGGGATATGCTTAATATACATTCCTCAAGGCTCAATGAATCTTGTTCTCCGGTCATCATATTTTTGAGCGTTATTTTGCCTTCGTTCATTTCGTTTTCCCCGATAATGGCTACATAAGGGATTTTATTGGAATCGGCGTACGACATCTGCTTCTTCATCTTGGACTGCTCCGGATAAATCTCTGTAGATATATTTGCCCTGCGCATTTTAGTGATAAGAGGCAATATATAAGCTTCCTCCTTTTCCCCGAAGTTAACAAAGAGTACCTGCGTATTTTGGATTGAATCTTTCGGATACAGATCCAGTTGGTTCAATACATCGAAGATGCGGTCTGCGCCGAAAGAAAAACCTACGCCGGATACACCGGGCAGTCCGAATATACCGGTCAGGTTGTCGTAACGTCCTCCGCCTGTGATGCTTCCTATCTGTACATCCAGCGCCTTTACTTCTATGATCGCACCCGTATAATAATTTAATCCGCGGGCAAGGGTCAGGTCCAGTTCCAACTGGGAGCGGGTTCCTACGACCTTTAGCTTATTCAGGATAAATCCGAGTTCTTCGACACCTTTTATGCCTGTCTCTGAATCCTTGAGTACTGTTTTTAGTGTGTCAAGTTTTTCTTCATTACTACCCTGCAGCAAGATAATCGGTTGAAGCTGCTCGATGGCTTTTTGTGGGATGCCTTTCGATGCCAGTTCTTCATTTACCTTTTCCAGACCGATTTTGTCCAGTTTATCTATGGCAACTGTAATATCTGTGATCTTATCCGACTCACCTATTATTTCGGCTATGCCCGACAGTATTTTGCGGTTATTCAACTTTATACATACCCTGATGCCAAAGCGGTTGAATACTTCATCTATAATTTGTATCAGCTCCACTTCATTGATAAGCGAATCAGAACCGATAATGTCGGCATCGCACTGGAAAAATTCGCGGTAACGCCCTTTTTGCGGCCGGTCGGCGCGCCATACAGGCTGTATCTGATAACGCCTGAAAGGAAAAGTTATCTCGTTGCGGTGCATAACCACATAGCGGGCAAAGGGTACGGTAAGGTCGTAACGGAGTCCTTTCTCACTCAGTCTGGTTGCAAGACGGTTTACGTTTCTTTCCGACAATTCTTCGTCAGAAATATCTTTCAGGTAATCGCCGGAGTTCAGTATCTTAAACAAAAGCTTGTCGCCCTCTTCACCATATTTACCCAGTAATGTAGACAGGTTCTCCATTGCCGGGGTTTCTATCTGACGGAAACCATATAGTTTAAATACTTCGCGGATGGTATCGAAGATATAGTTGCGTTTCGCCATTTCTTCCGGCGAAAAATCTCTTGTTCCTTTTGGAATAGAAGGTTGTGACATAGCTTTATTGTTGATATGTATTATTAGGTTGCAAAGATAGGATTTTTTTAGTAATCAGTCATGCATCAGGATAAACGGGATTTTGTTTTTTCGAAAGAAGTTTATCTATATAATAAGCTGTTAGCTCTTTGACGTATTGATTAAAGCGGTTACGAGTTTGCCTCGCCTTCGCTTCGGCGAATGTTATTTCTGCGCCCTGCGGGCAGTTACGAGTTACAAGTTGTTAACTACTCTCTGACGAGATGCTTCGTTTCTCTCAGCATGACAAACCACGATACTGTTTACTGTTAACTGACGCAAGTGTTACCTTTTTTCCTATTGAGTGTAGATTTAGAATTTTTCTTTGTCAATCATTGTCCGGTAATATTCTACTTGTTAATCTATGTTTAATTAATGGGGTTAAATCTTTCCGTAAAGCATATTCGTTATATTTTTGTATATAGGTTGCGGTTACCTGCAAAATACCTTTAGACGAGAAAAAGAATGAAAGTCAAATACATAACAGCACTGGCTGTATCATTTACAGTTTTTTGCTCATTCGGACCGGTCACCGAAAATAAAAAAAAGACCCCGACACTTTACAAAACAGCCGACACTGTAAAGATGAACAGGTGGGTAGATTCTGTATATAACCAAATGTCGCAGGAAGAGCGTGTAGGGCAATTGTTCATGCCCGTCGTTGCAGGCGATAATACTGATGCAAACAGGAGTAGGATGCTCTCATTGGTGAACGACCAGCATGTGGGAGGCATTCTCTTTTCGAAAGGTACTCCCGTCAATCAGGCGGAGTTGACCAATCAGGCACAAGGTAGTGCGAGAATCCCCCTTATGATTTCTCTCGACGGAGAATGGGGATTATCCATGCGCTTGTCCAATACAACCCGTTTTCCCCGGAATATGATGCTGGGTGCTATACAAAACGATTCCCTGCTTTACTATTACGGGTTGGAAGTTGCCCGTCAGTGCAGATTGATGGGTATTCATGTGAATTTTGCTCCGGCTATGGATGTAAACAGTAATCCGGCAAATCCGGTTATAGGCAATCGCTCGTTTGGGGAAGATCCAGCCAATGTATCTAAACTTGGAGTGATGTATGCTAAAGGATTGGAGGCCGGAGGAGTAATGGCGGTAGCGAAGCACTTTCCGGGGCATGGCGATACCTCCACCGATTCTCATAAAGTGCTGCCTTTGATAACACATGACAAAGATCGGCTGGAAGATGTAGAATTTAAGCCGTTCAGGGAGTATATACGGAACGGCCTTTCGGGAATGATGATTGCCCACCTGAATATTCCGGCTCTGGATGACAGGAAGCAGCCGAGTTCTTTGTCGGAATCGATAGTTACCGGCCTGCTTCAGGATGAACTCGGTTTCACCGGACTAATATTTACCGACGGGTTACAGATGAAAGGGGTTTCCGGCGAAGAAAATTACTGTGTAAGGGCATTGCAGGCAGGAAATGATATATTAGTAGGGCCGCTGAACCCGGTAAAGGATTATGAATCCGTAAAAAAAGCCGTGGAAGATAAAGTTCTCAGTGAGGATCTAATAGCAGCCAGGTGTAAAAAGGTTTTGGCCTATAAATATATTTTAGGTGTGAAAGATACCAGGCCTATAGATACAAACGGTCTGGTGCAACATTTGAATACATCTCATGGCGAATGGATCAACCGGGAGTTGCACAAGGGTGCTGTTACATTGTTGAGAGATGATCGGAAGATCATCCCCCTGAAAGAACTGGATAAGCGAAAGATTGCGGCTGTTTCGATCGGGGAACGGGCGGATAATACCTTTCACAATACATTGAAGCTATACGCGGATGTAACTTGTTTTAGTGTAGCCAATGGTGACGAGCTATTAAGGCTGAAGGATAAATTAGCGTCATTCAATACACTTATCGTGTCCGTTTATAATAACAGGGGGAACGCTAATGCTGCGATCCAGTCTGTGGGCCAGGGAAAAGAGACGATTATGGCTTTCTTTGTCGTGCCTTACCGTATGTCTTCTTATACTGCCTCAGTCAAAGCCGCCGATGGAGTTGTCCTTGCTTATGAAAACTCTGATCTGGCTCAGGATTATACAGCCCAGGCGATATTTGGCGGGAATAAAGTCGATGGTAAAATACCTGTCACGGTAAAAGGACTGTTTAAAGAAGGGAAGGGTATCGATATAAAAAAGACCAGGCTTAGTTATGATATGCCTGAAGCTGCCGGGATCTCTTCCGGGCGTTTTAATAAAATAGATACAATAGTACAGGAAGGGATAAAGGCGCAGGCCTACCCCGGTTGTCAGATACTGATAGTTAAAGACGGTATCGTGATATATAGCCGCTCGTTCGGTTCGTTTGAATATAACGGTAACCGGAAGGTGACAAATGATGATATTTACGATTTGGCATCTATGACCAAGGCGACAGCTACGGTTCCGGCTATTATGAAACTATATGACGAATCGAAGATAAAGCTGAGTACGCCGGTCAGTACCTATGTGCCTGCGCTGAAAGGGACGGATAAATCACAGATAACCATTCGTCAGGCTTTGTTGCACGAGACAGGTCTTACTTCTTTCATTCCGTACTATATGGATGCCATCGACCAATCGAGTTACGATGGTAAGTTGTTCAACAGAAGTGAGACCAGGCTTTATTCCGCGTTGTTCGATACCAATACATGGGCGCGTACAGATTATAAATATAAACCGAACCTGGTATCCACATCCGAAAAAGCAGGCTTTGTCCCTCTGGCAGACGGATTGTTTATAAATAAGGCTTATAACGATACGATTATAGCGGCTATAGCCGCCTCTAAATTAAGGCCGAGGAAAACCTATTTGTATAGCTGCCTCAATTTTATGTTATTGAAGGAAGTGGTGGAAAAAGTGTCGAAGGAAGACTTGGATTCTTTTGTTCAGGATAATTTTTTTAGCAGGCTGGGGGCTGTTACATCGACCTACATTCCCCTCTGGAAATTCGACAAGAGCCGTATTGTCCCTACCGAACAAGATGATTTTCTTCGTAAGCAGTTAATTCAGGGGTATGTACACGATGAGGGAGCTGCTTTTATGGGAGGTATTTCGGGAAATGCAGGACTGTTTTCCAATGCAAATGATCTGGCTAAGTTATATCAGATGTGGCTCAATAAGGGAGAATATGGCGGGGAAGAATATTTATCGGAAAAAACCTGGCAGCTATTCACCAGGACCAAAAGTGCTACTTCGCGCCGGGGATTAGGCTTTGATAAGCCCGAAATGCGGACAAACAAATCGAGTCCTGCATCGGCAAGTGCGCCGGCAAGTGTATATGGACATACGGGATTCACGGGAACTTGTTTCTGGATAGACCCCGATAATGATTTAATTTTCATATTTTTGTCTAACAGAATAAATGACAAGCGTACACATAAACAGCTTATGAGCATGAATATCCGCCAACACATACAGGAGGAGATGTACAGGGCAATAAGGAAAGTCGGTAGCTTGTCCGAACTGACGGAATCAACTAACATAAATACTAATACTAATATTGACACTGATGACGATGACCAGACTGACGCTGAATGATGAGGTAAAACCTTTTTTCGAAACGGATGATAAAGAAATATGGGACTTAATCATTGAAAATAGAATTGATGATTTATTAGCCGCCTTACCCCGTGAAGAGGATAATGAATTAGACACGATAATAAAAGAATTATTACCGGCAGGCAAAAGTGAAACGTTAGAAACATATGACTTTATAAAAATAGGAGAAGGTAAGAACGCTCTTTTCAGGGATTTGGTACGCTTGGTGTTTGCTTTGGATATAAACGGGAACTTCGAAGAAGTCCGTCTTGGGCTGGTTGACAGGATGTTTGATGTTATACCCGCTATGGTTGAGCAGATTCAGAAGGAGTCGGCCGGATATCCAATGAGGAGGGTAGATGAAACCATTCTGGTAGAAGGTTCCACATTGCGGGCTGCCCTGATGAGTTTTGTTTACTATTATCGGCAGAAGGATGATACGGAAGCCCTGCATTTTGTAATCGTAATGCGTTCCAAAATCACGCTGGCCATTATGAGCAACTACAAAAATGTGCTGGGGCATGACATGATTGAATCGGCGCAAATAAAGGAGAAAGTAGGCGAGCGGGACGCAGCACTGAGTTTTTATAATCTGGTGAAGGAGAATCTTAAAGGAGAATTGCACTGGTTTGTAGAAAGTCCCGAAATGGGTGCCAACGAAGACGATACTGTCATGTTGCGCTCTCTACGCGAGGCGTATGCCTCTATCGACAAATTGAAGGGGACATCTGAATTTGAAAAAGTATGTGCTGTGATAGATGAAGTATTGAGCAGGGAATACGAGGAATTCGATTTTGACGATGAAGAAGAGGAGGATGACGAATAGGATAATATATCTCCTTTTATTCCTTTGCCCGCTATGGCTCTATGCACAAGGGCAAAGGGGTGTTTCCGTACTCGAAAAATATTTACAGACAAAAGAACTTGTAAATATTCACACGTTGGATACTTCAATCCGTGCGGACCTAAAGTATGCGACAACAGATAACTTTACAAAAACAATTCTCTACGATACCTTGTTTAATGTGTATGTGCATCCCGTTGCGGCAGCCAAATTGGTTAAAGCGCAGAAGTACCTGAAGGTGCTTCGTCCCGGTTTAAGTTTATTGGTTTATGATGCCGTCCGCCCATTAAGTGTACAGAAGAAAATGTACAAAGTTGTACAAGGTACGAAGTATGCTGCTTATGTGGCGAATCCGACACGCACAGGATTACATAACTACGGAATGGCTGTAGACCTGACTATCTGTGACAAAAACGGTAAACCTCTCGATATGGGAACTCCTTTCGATTTTTTCGGGCGTGCTGCCGGAATAAATAAGGAAACAGAACTGGTAGAACAGGGTGTATTGACCGGGCAGCAGGTAGAAAACAGAAAGTTGCTGCGCAAGGTAATGACACAAGCGGGTTTTTTGACTATAAGGGGCGAGTGGTGGCATTTCAATGCCGTATCGCTTGCCGAAGCCAAGCAATTATACAACGTAATAGAATAGCGGTTATGAAAAAAACTTACACAATTTTACTCATGTTATTTTTCCTGAGTGTTTTTGCATATGATGCATCCGCACAGTTTGTGGTGGCTCAGGATACGATCAGGGGGAGGATCGATTTCAGTCCTCGTTTGGGAGATCTGAATAATACGACAATCGTACCTAACGATTCCGTGTTCTACATGTTTCCTCCTGTTCCGGAGGCGGACCCATGGCGTTATGTAGATTATTACCTGCCGTCGAGGGATACTAAAAGGGGCTATATACAAGGGACTAAACTGATGCGTGTAGATGATTATGATATCGTAGAAGTGGAAAGGCTTTCTTCTCATGGAACGATCTCTTTCAAGAATGATGAGGTACGGGTTCATATTGCGGTGGTAAATGTAACGCCAAAAGACACTTTTATAAAGTCCGGCAACAATGGAGGTTATACCGTAAATGGTAAACCCGCTAAAGGAACCTCGAAGTGGGCCGCACCGAAATTGCGTTACCAGTCTATATCGGTAATGATAAAAGGGAAGAATATCGTTTTTCCTAAAAAAGTTTACGGGCATCTGTTCGAACCTGAAATTGATAATATGGTGGTATATTACAATGAGCAGAAAGATATTGTATATATCGTTGCAAATAACGGAGGAGGAAGTAATTACTATCAGGCTATGTGGCAGGTATCACCGAAAGGAGTGGGCGATGTGTATATATATGATCCCTCGTTAAAATAGGTATTTGTCATATGTTGATGCATTTATACTAAAATAAAGGAAGTAAGACCTTTGCATATTTGCAAAATATATTTATCTTTGCATCCGCTTTGCGTAATCTCTGACGGGAGAGGCTCGTGTATATTGCGTATATTAACAAGAAAACCATCATATAATCATGGATTTAATTAAAGTTGCTGAAGAAGCATTTGCTACAGGAAAAGAGCATCCTAAATTCAAAAGCGGGGATACAGTAACCGTTGCTTACCGTATTAAAGAAGGTAACAAAGAACGTGTTCAGCAGTATCGCGGTGTAGTTATCAAAATCTCGGGACACGGTGAGAAAAAACGTTTCACTGTTCGCAAGATGTCTGATAACGTTGGTGTAGAAAGAATCTTCCCTCTCGAATCTCCATTTATTGACAGCATCACTGTAAATAAAATTGGTAAAGTTCGTCGTGCTAAATTGTATTACCTGCGTGGTCTTACAGGTAAAAAAGCCAGGATCAAAGAAAAAAGAGTTGCAAAGCAAGCTTAATTTCTTATTCTGCCGGTTGCACGGAAAAAGATATAGGAGAGTCTGTCTACAAACAGGCTCTTTTTTTTGTATAGGAATATCCTGATTGTATAAAAAAGTAAACCAATGAAAATATTTAATTATTTCCCTTAATCAAGTTACCGGAGGATAGTTTTCAGATTATTATTCTTTATAGAAGTAATATCTGCTCCTTATCCTAAATTATTTTTATCTTTAATTTTTGTACCGGGTTTTACCGGCTCAGTGCAAATATCATTTTCTAAACAGACTATATGAGAGATTTTATCATATCGGAATCAAAAAATAAAGAGGCCGTACTTGTAGGCCTTATTACACAATACCAGACCGAAGAACAGGTAAACGAATACCTTGACGAGCTGGCATTCCTTGCCGAAACAGCTGGGATTATTCCTGTAAAAAACTTTACCCAGAAACTGGAACATTCCAATCCCGTCACGTTTGTGGGAACCGGAAAGCTACAGGAGATAAAGCAATATATGGAAGATAACGAAATAGACCTCGTAATCTTTGACGATGAACTGTCCCCAAAGCAGATCCGCAATATAGAAAAGGAATTGCAGGTAAAGATCCTGGACCGTACCAGCCTTATTCTGGATATTTTTGCTATGCGCGCACAGACCGCTTATGCAAAGACACAGGTAGAACTGGCGCAATATCAATACCTGTTGCCCCGGCTTACCCGTATGTGGACCCATCTCGACCGTCAGCGGGGCGGAGGGGTGATGATGCGTGGTGTGGGTGAAACCCAGCTGGAAACTGACCGCCGTATCATTCTCAACAAGATCGCTTTACTGAAAGAAGAGTTGAAGAATATCGACAAACAGATGGCATCTCAGCGCAAGAACAGAGGTAAAATGGTGCGCGTAGCCCTTGTGGGATATACCAACGTGGGTAAATCTACCTTGATGAACCTGTTGAGCAAGTCTGATGTTTTTGCAGAGAATAAATTGTTTGCCACGTTGGATACCACGGTGCGCAAAGTGATAATCGACAATCTGCCGTTTCTGTTATCAGATACCGTAGGATTTATCCGTAAGTTGCCGACTCATCTGGTCGAGTCTTTCAAATCGACACTCGATGAAGTCCGTGAAGCAGACCTGCTGGTTCATGTAGTGGATATTTCCCATCCGAACTTTGAGGAGCAGATTGAGGTGGTTAATAAAACGCTTTTGGAGATAGATAAGGAGGAAAAGCCTACTATCCTGGTGTTTAATAAAGTGGATGCTTTTACTTACACACCGAAAGATGAGGATGATCTGACGCCTGCCACAAAAGAGAATATATCACTGGAAGAACTGGAGAAATCATGGATGCACAAGTTGCACGATGATTGCATCTTTATCTCGGCAAAACAAAAGATCAATATCGATGAATTGAAAAAGAAAGTTTACGAACGGGTAAAAGCTATTCATATAGAGCGCTATCCGTATAATGATTTCCTTTTTCAGAAATATGACGATGAAACTAACGATGCGTAAGGTAGTTCCGCACATAAAAGAATCATTGAAAGCGTATTATCCCGAAAGTGAAATTTCGGGATTTACGCGTATTATAACAGAGTATATTACAAAGAAGCCTTATCCGCAGGTATGTGTAGATCCGCCTGTTTTTACACCCGAATTACACGCCCGGATAGATATTATCCTGAACCGGCTGAAGAAATATGAACCGGTACAATATATTATAGAAGAAACGGAATTTTTCGGATTACTGTTTTTTGTTAATCAAAGTGTACTTATTCCCCGTCCTGAAACAGAGGAGCTTGTAGAGCTTATTCTTAATGAAAATAAAGAATCAGGGTTGAGCTTATTGGATATCGGAACAGGCAGTGGGGCTATTGCGGTTGCTTTAGCGAAAAATATGGCTGGAGCTTCGGTTTCGGCATGGGACATTTCGTCTAAAGCATTGGATGTGGCCGTACTTAATTCTAAAGCAAACTCAGCGGATATTTCGTTCAACAGGGTAGATGTGCTGGGTGATTATCCCACAGATAAGAAATATGATATTATTGTCAGCAATCCACCTTATGTATTGGAAAGCGAAAAGGAGCAAATGGAACAGAATGTGCTGGAATATGAACCTCATACAGCTCTCTTTGTGCCCGACAATAACGCACTCTTGTTCTATGAGCGGATAGCTTATATAGCGCTGAATTTATTAACTCCGGACGGAAGGCTTTATTTTGAGATCAATCAGGCAAAAGGTGCAGAGACTGTAAAAATGCTTGAAGAAAAAGGCTTTACAGAGGTTACCTTGTTTCAGGATTTAAGTAAGAAAGACCGGATAGTAAGAGCAAATGTGCCAATGTGTTGATTTGCCTATATACCAATATGGAAATAATGATGAAGTAATGTTCCATCAATTTGTAAATGATAAAAATTCATGAAATCCGATAATCAGGGGAAGAACTCCTCCCCTAAGGAGAGGCCGGGAGGGGTTGTTTCCGAGCCTCAAGCCCTCAATCGTGCAGCAGCTTATTGTTCCAAAGCGGAACGATGCGAGTTCGATGTACGTAAGAAGCTCGTGGCATGGGAATTACCGGATGAAGCTGTTAAACGGATACTTGACCGTCTGAAGAAGGAGCGCTATCTTGATGACGCCCGTTTTGCAGGCAGCTTCATTAATGATAAGCTGAAATTCAATAGATGGGGAAAGACGAAGATCGTTTATGAACTGAGAAAGCGGAATATCCCCGAATCGGTCTACAATCCGATACTGGAAGACCTGTCCGGCGATGAATACGAAAAACAGCTGATGCATATTCTATCCATAAAGGTAAAATCGGTAAAAGCGAAGACAGAATACGATAGAAAGACAAGGCTGATCCGTTTTGCTCTTGGACGGGGATTCTCTATGGATTTGGCAATAAGATGTGTGGACAAATTGCTCGGAGGTGATTATGAGGAATTTATTCCGTGATTTTCTTAATCTCTTTTTCCCTGATCTTTGTGTAGTTTGTAATCAAAGATTAAGTGAAGGTGAAGAACATATCTGTACCGATTGTTTGCTATTATTGCCCAAAACGAATTTTCATTTGCAGCCCGGTAACCGTCTTGAACAATTCTTTGCCGGACGGATACCATTCCGGCAAATAGCAGCCTTCGCTTACTTTATTAAAGGAGGAAGTATTCAAAGCATAATTCATGAACTAAAATATAAGCGTAATCCGGAAATAGGGCGTTTTATCGGTGCATTGTGCGGAGAGAATATCAAAGACAGCGCTTTTATAGCGGATATAGACTATCTGGTTCCGGTTCCCCTGCATCCTAAACGTCAGAAAGAAAGAGGGTACAATCAGTCTCTGGAGATCTGTAAAGGCATATCCGGCATAACAGGCATTCCGGTAGATGATAAAACTCTTATCCGGAAAGTAAATAATAAGTCTCAGACAAAGAATGCCCGGTTCGACAGATGGAAAAATGTAGAAGATATCTTCAGCTTGTCTGAAACTGAAAATTTTGAAGGAAAACATATTTTGCTGGTCGATGATGTAATTACCACGGGTTCTACCCTCGAATCGTGTGCGAAAGAAGTACTGAAATGCAAAGATTGCAGGATTAGTATTTATGCTGTGGGAACAGCAGGCTGACTATTATTATCTATGATTTAGGATGTATTCCTGCCATATTAGTATCTTAATGTGACAGAGAAGGCTTAAGCCCGAAAAGATTTAACATGTATCCTCTATGAAAATATTTTTTCACTTATCTTTAAAGAAAATAGTGTTATGGCGATACGGACATAATATATTGACCGAGACAAAACAAAATCTGATATATACCGGAATATAACCTAAACGATAAAATAAGTAAGAATGAAAACACTCCTATTAGTATTCTCTTTGTTATTCTCATTGCCTGCTCTTTACGCCCGGAAGAGTGATTGCATACCTGAAAACCTTAAATGTGAACATTTAATTAATCCGATCGGCATCGATAGCCAAAGGCCCCGCTTGTCCTGGATGATCAACGATGAACGCCCGGGAGCCATACAGACTGCCTGTCAAATCATTGTAGGAACCGATTCTATTCGTGTTGTAGGTGGATCGGGTGATAGCTGGAACTCTGAAAAGGTGATTTCGCAGAATATATTATTGACCTATTCGGGCAAAGAACTAAAACCTTTTACCCGCTATTATTGGAAAGTCAATATATGGGATAAGGATGGAGTGCAAGCCTCCTCTGCTGTTAGCTGCTTCGAAACCGGTATGATGAATATTTCTAACTGGCAGGGAGCATGGATCGGCGATGGCAGGGATATTAACTATAAGCCCGCTCCCTATTTCCGCAAAGTATTTGAGGCTAAGAAAAATATAAAATCCGCAAGGGCATATATTGCCGTGGCCGGATTATACGAATTATATATCAATGGGGAAAAAATAGGGAATCATAGGTTGGATCCACTCTATACCCGTTTCGACAGACGGAATTTTTATGTTACTTATGATGTGACCAGCCAACTACAGAGCGGAAAAAATGCAATCGGCGTATTGCTTGGCAACGGATGGTACAATCATCAGTCGATGGGCGTATGGGATTTCCACCGGGCTCCGTGGCGTAACAGGCCAGCATTCTGTATGGATCTGCGCATAACATACGAAGACGGTACAGTTGAAACCATCCCGTCTGAAAGGGATTGGAAAACTTCGTCGGGTGCCCTTGTTTTTAATAGTATCTATACAGCCGAGCATTATGATGCCCGTTTGGAACAAAAGGGTTGGAATACTATAGACTTTGATGATTCCGGATGGCATGGCGTAGGTTACAGGGGTGCCCCGTCCCAGAATATAGTATCACAGCAGGTAGAGCCGATCAGAAATGTGGAAACGATACCTGCACAAAGTTTAAACAGGATAAACGATTCTGTTTATGTATTTGACTTTGCCCGGAATATGTCGGGTGTTACCCGGATAAAAATATCGGGAGAAGAGGGGACGATAGTAAGGTTGAAGCACGGGGAACGATTATATGAAAACGGACACGTCGATCTATCGAACATAGATGTCTATCACCGTCCGGTAGATGATTCCGATCCTTTCCAGACGGATATTCTCATATTAAGTGGAAAAGGAGAAGATGAATTTATGGCGAGATTCAACTATAAAGGGTTCCGGTATGTGGAAGTTACCGGAAGTAAACCGATAAAACTCGATCAGCAGAGCCTTACCGCTTACTTTATGCACAGCGATGTTTCGCCAGCGGGAGAAATTAAGACATCGAACGACCTTGTGAACAGGTTGTGGTGGGCAACAAATAATGCATACCTCTCGAACCTGATGGGATATCCTACCGATTGCCCTCAACGGGAGAAAAACGGATGGACGGGCGACGGGCATTTTGCTGTTGAAACGGCTCTGTATAATTATGACGGTATTACGGTTTATGAAAAATGGCTGGCTGACCATCGTGACGAGCAGCAGCCCAACGGCGTATTACCGGATATCATCCCTACTGGAGGCTGGGGATACGGAACCGATAATGGCACTGACTGGACGAGCACGATTGCCATAATTCCATGGAATATTTATTTGTTTTATGGAGACAGTAAGCTGTTAGCCGACTGCTATGAAAATATAAAACGGTATGTGGATTATATAGAACGTACGAGCCCTGAAGGCCTTACATCGTGGGGGAGGGGAGACTGGGTACCTGTTAAGTCCCGCTCATCGAAAGAACTGACATCCTCGGTATATTATTATGTAGATACTAAAATACTGGCCGATGCCGCCCGGCTATTCAATAAACAGGAAGACTATAAATACTATTCTGCGCTGGCCGGAAAAATAAAAGATGCCATCAATACTAAATACCTGAACCGCGAAACAGGCATCTATGCCAGTGGAACTCAGACGGAACAGAGTGTGCCGTTGCAGTGGCGGGTTGTTCCGGATGATATGATAGGAAAGGTGGCTGACAATCTCGCTAAAAAGGTGGCGGAAGCAGGTTTCCATCTGGATGTAGGAGTATTAGGCGCTAAAGCCATCCTGAATGCTTTAAGTGAGAACGGCCATGCCGAAACCGCATACAAAGTAGCAGCGCAGGATACCTACCCTTCGTGGGGCTGGTGGATTGTAAACGGGGCTACGACTTTACTCGAAAACTGGGACCTGAAAGCCAAACGGGATATCTCCGATAATCATATGATGTTTGGGGAAATAGGAGGCTGGTTCTATAAAGGGCTTGGAGGGATATTCCCTGACCCGCAACAGCCCGGATTTAAACATATCGTCCTGCGTCCTAATTTTGTAAGCGGGTTGAACCAATTTGAAGCGAAACATAATTCCCCTTATGGACTGATTGTTTCCAAGTGGGAGCGGAAGAAAAAAAATATAATCTGCAATATGGAAATTCCCGCGAATAGCAGCGCTACTCTTTATCTGCCCGGCAATGTAAAAGGTGAGCGTATTATGAAACTCGGTGCAGGGAAACATTCTTTAAATCTGGAGATGATAAAATAGGTAGTTGAAATATTCACGTACAGGCGCTAAAACGCAAAGAAAAGGCTTCCACTAAAGAGGAATGATATTGAGCGTGGGCAAAACGAATCATAATTCCATCTTTTCTTTTATTCAGAAGTATTCTTTGCGTCTTAGCGCCTTTGTGTGAAGTTCTTTCAAATAATAAAAAGATCATACAATACTTTCTAATCTATTTCTAATGTACCTGTAATCTATATCTAATATACCTCAAAGATGCGTCTAATCTTGGAGGTATATCTTTGCAGCAAAGAATACCAGTTTCACCTAATGAAGAAATATTTATATCTATTGCTGCTTATTTTCAGTGAATTAAACCTTTTTGCCCAAGAGGAGAAGTCAATAAAATTGACTGCCGGGGAGGTTGAGTCATTATTCCTGTCCAACAACCTGCAACTGATTGCAACCCGTTTCGATGTCGACATTGCAGATGCCGCTATAGCACAGGCCAAATTGTGGGACAATCCCAATTTATCTGTCAGTGATGTGAACTTATGGTCTACCAGATCGCAACGGGATGGTGAAAGCGAAGTTATACCCCCGTTGTTCGGTTCGTTTGCAAAAAATACGGAATTCAGCATCGAACTCAGCCAATTGATCCGGACGGCAAATAAAAGAGGAAAACTTGTAAATAGAGAAAAGGTTTCGAAGGAGATAGCATTGCAGGAATTTGAAGAGGTATTGCGCGGACTTAAAGTAGAACTGCGCAAGTCTGTTTACGAAATACAATATTCGCAAGCGTACCTGGCTATATTGATAAATCAGCGGGAATCATTATCCCGGCTTATCGGATCACATAAGAAGCAGGTATCTCAGGGAAATATTGCCAAAAACGAATTACTCCGGCTACAGTCTTCCTTCCTTGAACTGGAGAATGAAATAAACGAAGTCCGCTCTGATCTGAACGGACTGCAAAAAACGCTTAAAGTATTATTGAATGTAGATCCGTTTACAGATATTGAAATAGAAGAAAATAGGAACCCTGAAAAAAGTCCCGACTCTATTTTATTAGCCCGTTTGATCGAGTTGGCCGATGAATCGCGTCCCGATATGAAATTGCATAAACTCCAAACACAATACCACGAAAAATCACTTGCATATGAAAAATCATTAAGAGTTCCCGATTTGACGATCAGCGCGAACTATGACCGGTATGGCGGAGTATGGAAAGATTTTATCGGTTTTGGTGTCAGTATAGACCTGCCTTTTTTCAACCGTAATCAGGGGAATGTCAGAGCTGCGCGTCTAAGCAGGGATCAAAGCCTGTATCTGGCCCGGCAACAACAGAATATTATACAGCACGAAGTCGCTGCATCCTACAACAACTATGTTTATGCTTACGCCTTCTATAAAAAGATAAACGATGACAGTCTGCTCCCTGAGCTGGACAATATGCTCGATACATACACGAAGAACTTACAGAACAGAAACATAAGTATGCTCGAATATATAGACTTTATGGATGCATACAGAGCAAATAAACAAACGGTGCTTACAGCAAAGAAAAAAGTAAGTATGCAGTTTGAGGAGCTACAATATACTGTTGGTACAGAAATAAGATAAAGCTATGATAAAGAAGCAAATAAATAAAGGACTGGGAATATTTTGTATCGTCTTATTATTCTCTTGTTCCGGAAAGACCGGAAGTGAGACAACTCCGGACAAGATAAATAAGGCCTTTTTGCAAAACGTAAAAACAGTAAAGGCCGGATTAAGCAATCAGAACGAAGAACTGGTATTAACCGGGAAAGTAGAATACAATCCTGATAAGGTAATTAACTATGTGTCGCTTGTGAGTGGAATTGCAGACCGCACCTACTTTTCACTGGGTGATAAAGTACAGAAGGGACAGACACTGTTAGATATAAGGAGTTCCGAGCTCAGTTCATTACAGTCAGAATCCATTGTTTCGGAATCGGATGTGAAAATAGCTCAACGGGAACTCCAGACAGCCCGGTCGCTGTATGAAGACAGTATGCTGTCGGAAAAAGAACTACTGGAGGCGCAGGCTAAGCTGAAGCAGGCGCAGGCAGCGTATAACAAAACCCGGAGTGATATTGCTGTACATGGTATAAATAAAGGAAATGGTACTTTTTCTATTAAGGCGCCGATGACCGGCTATATAGTAAATAAGAATGTATCGTCTGGCAGTACGGTGTCGACAGACAGCGAACCCCTGTTTACGGTAGCCGATCTCGGCACGGTATGGATAACGGCCAATGTATATGCCGGCAACCTCCTTTTTGTGAAAGAAGGGATGGATGTAGCTATAACTACACTTTCTTATCCGGGAGAGGTATTCTCCGGGAAGATAAATCAATTGTCGCAGGTTTTTGACCCGGAAGAGAAAGTGTTGAAGGCAAGGATTATCATGTCTAATAAAGAAATGAAGTTCAAACCTGAAATGTCGGTCGTGATTAAATTGAAAAATGAGGCGCATGAGCAGTTTGTGTATGTTCCTTCCGACGCTTTGGTATTTGATGACGACCGCCACTTCGTGGTAGTGGAAGAATCTCCGGATAGCTTTAAAATAAGAGAAGTAAGCCTCCGCGGGCACAATAACAAGACGACATACATTGCATCCGGATTATCGGAAGGCGAGAATGTTGTCGTGAAAAATCAACTGCTGATATATTCAGGCCTTAAAGAGAATTAAATCATGCATAAGTTTGTAGAAAATATCATCGCATTTGCGCTCCGCAATCATATACTCATACTTTTCTTAACTACACTTTTATTTGTCGCGGGCATTGTTTGTTATATACATACCCCTATAGAAGCCTACCCCGATGTAACAAACACCCGCGTACGGATAATTACGCAATGGCCGGGAAGAAGCGCCGAAGAAGTGGAGAAGTTCGTAACTCTTCCTATTATGAAGGAAATGAACACTATTCCCCGCAAAACGGATGTACGCTCCACATCTTTATTCGGCCTGTCGGTAGTCACTGTTATTTTCGAAGACGGGGTGGATGATTTCTTTGCCCAGCAGTATTCATCCAACAGGATGCAGGATCTGGATCTGCCGGAGGGGGCGGACCCATCGATAGAGCCGCCATCCGGTGCCACGGGGGAAATATACAGGTATGTGCTAAAAAGCGACCTGCCTATCCGGGAAGTAGCTGCCATAAACGAGTGGGTAGTGGAACGGGAACTGCTTTCGGTACCCGGAGTAGCCAGTATAGCCAGTTTTGGCGGAGAGGAAAAAATGTTTGAGATAAAGGTAAATCCGGCAGAACTGAATAATTATAACCTGTCTCCCCTTGAGGTTTACGAAGCCGTTTCGAAGAGTAACATCAATGTCGGCGGAGACATTATTCAAAAAGGGAGTCAGGCTTATGTGGTCAGGGGGATAGGTTTGCTGGAGAGTGTGGACGATATTGAAAATATACTGATTGAGGTAAAGGGTGGAACCCCTATCCGGGTGAAGCAGGTGGCAACAGTAGATGTTTCCTCCAAACCGAGGCTGGGACAGGTAGGTCTGGATGACGATGATGATGTGGTACAGGGTATTGTAATAATGCTCAGGGGACAAAATCCAGGTGAAGTGATCGGGCATCTGAAAGAGAAGATTACCGAGTTGAATGACCGCATATTACCTGAGAATGTGAAAATAGAGCCTTTCCTCGACCGTACTACTTTAGTGGATTCTACAGTGCATACAGTTATGAGAAATTTGCTGGAAGGAATTATCTTAGTTTCCATAGTTGTATTTGTATTTCTTTTCAACTGGCGTACAACTGTAATTGTAGCCACTGTGATTCCGTTATCGTTTTTGTTTGCTATCATTATGTTGCGGATACAGGGGTTACCTGCTAACCTGATCTCGATGGGAGCGCTCGATTTTGGTTTATTGCTGGAGGGAACGCTCGTTATCGTAGAAATCATATTTGTAGCGATGGAGAAACGGTCGAAAGAGCTAGGGCAGCGCTTCACTAAAATATCGAAAAGCGGACTTATAAAGAAAAGCGCGGGGAGTGTGGCGTCCCACATCTTTTTTGCACAGGTTATCCTTGTAGTAGCATTATTCCCTATATTTTCGTTTCAGAAAGTAGAAGGCAAGATGTTCTCTCCATTGGCTTTCACGCTCGGGTATGCTCTATTGGGCTCTCTGATTCTTTCGCTTACTTATGTGCCGGTCATGTGTAAGATATTATTGAATAAACCAGTTGAGGAGAAAACGAATTTTATCAGCAGGTTTTTCACATCTGCCTTACATAAAGTGTATTTGTTCAGTTCCCGGTACCGCAAAGGCGCAATTATAACTTTCTGCCTGCTGCTAACAGTTTGTGTCGTTCGCATGTGTTTCTGGGGCACCGAGTTTATACCCAGTATGAACGAGGGAGCGATCTATATACGTGCAACATTGCCAAATAGTGTAAATCTTGATGAATCGGTGCGGACAACCAAAGAAATGAAGCAAAAACTCCGCCGGTTTGATGAAATAGAATTTATCTTGTCGCAGACCGGCCGGCCTAACGACGGAACAGATGCTACCGGTTTTTTTAATATAGAATTCCATGCGCAACTTAAACCTGAAAAAGAATGGAAGAGAAAAATCAAAAAGGATGAGCTGTTGGCTGAGATCAAGGATTCACTCGATATATATCCGGGCATCATACTGGCATTCAGCCAGCCGATCCAGGACAATGTAGAAGAATATGTGGCCGGCGTGAAAAGCTCTCTGGTAATCAAAATATTCGGTTCCGATCTTTCCCAGATGGAAGGCCTGGCCGACCAGACTGCCGCTGCCATAAAAAATGTGAGGGGAGTGGAGGATGTAAATGTTTTCAGGAGTGTAGGATTACCCGAGCTACAGATAAAGCTCGAAGAATCGCGGATGGCCCGTTATGCGGTATCTATGGCTGATGCGCAGGCCGTAGTGGAAATGGCTATCGGGGGGAAAGCCGCTACAACGTTTTATGAAGGCGAGCGCACATTCGATGTCCGGATACGTTTTCAGAAAGAATACAGGGATAATGAAGATAAAATAGGGAATATTCTTATCCCGACAATGGATGGCAAATATGTCCCCTTAAAAGAGATAGCCGATATCCGGTTTATTACAGGCCCGACGTTTATCTACCGTGAAGGCAGCAGCCGGTATGTGGGTATAGGATTCAGTATCCGCGACCGCGATTTAGGGTCTGCCATTGCCGAAGCTCAGAAAAAAGTAAGTGAAAGTGTAACGCTTAAGACTGAAAACAAAATGGTCTGGGCCGGAGAATTTGAAAGCCAGCAACGGGCTACGGCAAGATTGGCGGTTATCATTCCTGCCGTGTTGCTTCTTATCCTTTTCTTGCTCTACCTTAACTTTGGGACGGTCAAGGACACGCTTATCGCGGCAAGCGCCATACCTTACGCCTTTATCGGAGGATTCATTTCTTTGTGGGTTACAGGCACGGTATTCGGTATATCGGCAGGGATAGGGTTTATTATCCTGTTTGGTATCACGGCTATAGATAGTATATTATTGATTACCCTGATGAAAACCCGTATGCAGCGTACCCGGAACCTGCGGTTGGCAATCGACGATGCTGTGAAAAGCCGTATCAGGCCTGTACTGATGATTGCGCTGATGGGCTCGATGGGGTTATTCCCTGCCGCGCTATCTCAGGGTATGGGCTCCGAGATTCAAAGACCGCTGGCAATAATGATAGTAGGAGGGATTCTTATTTGTATGATTTTATCTTTTACGGTGTTGCCGCAGGTATTTTATTTCGCATACAGGAGGGATAAGCGATTGAAGGATTGATAATGAGTGTGAATAATTTCCGGAAACTTTATCTATATAATTAGAGCTAATAGCCTTTGGCTGTTAGCTTATAGTTCTTTGAAGTGCTGATTAAAGTAGTTACGAGTTACTTCGCCCTGCGGGCAGTTACGAGTTACAAGTAAACAAGATACAAGTTGTTAACTGATGACTGTTTACTGTTAACTGATATACCTTTTACCTTTTAGCTATTAATGGTTAACAAAAGTAAAATCGATAGAATAAAAACAGTGAAAAATGTGTCAGAAGTGTCAGGTTTTAACATTATGCAGTTAACAAATGTGAAGTTGAATGATAATTATTGCTGCCAATTTTCGTGCGTTTACAATACCAATTTGCTGTAAACATGATATTATTCGAGAAATATTTCGGATATTTGTATTTCAAAATACACATAAATGAAGGAAAAACTATTTATTTATCAGGTACTTCCCAGACTATTCGGCAATAATAACAACTTAAATAAAGAGAATGGAACTCTGGAAGAAAACGGAGCCGGCAAACTTTCCGCCTTCGACAATAAGGCGCTGAAAGAAATAAAAAAAATGGGATTTACCCATATATGGTACACAGGAATACTGGAACATGCCTCTAAAACTGATTACTCCGCATACAATATCCCTAAAGACAATCCCGACGTAGTAAAAGGTAATGCCGGGTCTCCTTATGCAATACGCGACTATTATGATGTGTCGCCCGATCTTGCAGATGTGGTTGAAAACAGGGTAGCAGAGTTTGAAGAACTGGTAGACAGAACTCACGGGAACGGGATGAGGGTAATAATAGATTTTGTACCCAACCATGTTGCGCGCCAATACCATTCGGATGCCAAGCCGAATAAAGTAAAGGACTTCGGAGAGGACGACGATCCAACAATCGCATTCGACCCTGACAATAACTTTTACTATATACCAAATCAAAAACTGGAATTGCAGTTCCCTGTCCAGCAGGGCGACGCCGCTTATATCGAATATCCGGCAAAAGCCACGGGAAACGACTGTTTTACAAATAAACCCGGGATAAACGACTGGTATGAAACCGTAAAACTGAATTACGGAGTGGATTATAATCATGGCAAAACGAACTGTTTTATGCCAGTGCCTGACACATGGCTGAAGATGCGGGATATACTATTGTACTGGACATCGAAAGGTATCGACGGGTTCCGCTGCGATATGGCCGAAATGGTACCTGTAGAATTCTGGAACTGGGTGATACCTAAAGTCAAGGCTAAGAACAAATCGCTTATATTCATTGCCGAGGTGTACAATCCTGCGCAGTATCACAATTATGTGCACTGGGGATTATTCGACTACCTGTACGATAAAGTTGACTTGTACGACACGCTTCGCGATATCACATGCGGATATAAACCGGCGTCCGAAATTACTTTCTGCTGGCAACGTATCGGGGAATTACAGCCCAAAATGCTGAACTTCCTGGAAAACCACGATGAGCAGCGCATAGCATCTGATTTTTTTGCCGGAGACGCATTTAAAGCTATTCCGGGAATGATCACGGCAGCTACAATGCATACCAATCCGGTAATGATATATTTCGGGCAAGAGTTAGGTGAGCGTGGAATGGATAAAGAGGGTTTCAGCGGAATAGACGGGCGAACCACCATCTTCGATTACTGGTCGGTAGATTCTGTGCGGACCTGGAGAAATAACGGCTCCTTTGGAAATGAAAACCTGACACAGGAACAGATAAAGTTACGCAAGTTCTATCTTCAGCTGATACAAATAGCGAAAGAAGAAGAGAGTATCAATTCCGGTAAATTCTTCGACCTGATGTATCATAACTATGAAAATCCGGGATTTGATTCCGCCAAGCAATATGCGTTCCTTCGTTCGGGTAAAAAAGAATTTATACTGGTAGTCGCTAATTTTGCGCCGTATGCATCGGAAGTATCGGTACATATTCCATTAGATGCGTTCGACTATATAGGCATTGAACCACAGAGAATAAAAAGCGCAAAGGAGCTATTCTCAAAGAAGAATATACCCTTAAGTTCCCGCTGGGATAAAGCCTTGTATATTAATATGGAAGCCTATTCCGGGAAAATAATCAGGTTCTCTGCAGGATAATAAGTAACTGTAAGATCTGTTTTCGGCAAAATTTAAACAATTACTAATCGCTAGAGTGATTTGTTTTTGCTAATTTTACAGCCTATAACAAAACAATAACCTATAATTATCAAAAAGATTAACGAAACAATGGAAAGTAGTGTGCCTTTCAAGATTTTCTCGGGAACAAAATCCCGTTATTTAGCTGAAAAAATATGTACAAGCCTGGGTTGCCCTCTTGGCAAAATGAATATCGAACGCTTCGCTGACGGCGAATTTTCTGTCTCTTATGAGGAGTCGATCAGGGGTTGTCAGGTATTTCTTGTACAATCCACATTTCCATCTTCGGATAATCTTATGGAGTTGTTATTGATGATAGATGCGGCCAAAAGAGCTTCTGCGCATTCTATTATCGCGGTTATTCCTTATTTCGGATGGGCAAGGCAAGACCGTAAAGACAAGCCCCGCGTATCCATAGGGGCCAAGCTTATTGCCGACATGCTTGCCGCGTCAGGCATAAACAGACTGATTACTATGGATTTGCACGCAGACCAGATTCAGGGATTTTTCAATGTACCTGTCGACCACTTATACGCCTCGGCCATATTTGTAGATTACATCAAAACATTGGACCGCGAAAACCTTGTTATTGCGACTCCCGATGTAGGAGGTACTAAGCGTGCCAGTTCATATGCCAAATATTTCGGCATGCCTATGGTTATTTGCTATAAACTGCGTAAAAAGGCGAATGAAATATCGGAAATGCAGATCATCGGAGATGTTGCAGGCATGGATGTCTTGCTTGTGGACGATATTGTGGATACAGCGGGAACGATTACCAAAGCCGCAGATATTATGATAGCCAGCGGAGCGCGTTCGGTACGTGCCATAGCCAGCCATGCCGTAATGTCAGATCCTGCATCGGAACGTGTCGACCTGTCCGGACTTACCGAAATGGTATTCACCGATAGTATCCCTTATTCCAAGAAATGCGAAAAAGTTGTTATCTTATCAGTGGCAGATGTCTTCGCTAATGCTATACGGCGTGTGCTCTCGAACGAGTCTATCAGTTCCTTATATGTGTTATAATCACCTTAAGGCTGATTAATAAATCTTAAAAGAAAGAGAGATTGCCTGATCTCTCTTTTTGTTTGCCCCAAAATTCGGATAGCAAATTTGTATATATCATCAAATAAAGATACTTTTGCAACTTACAATAAAATTGTTTTACAAAATACAGTAATGAAAGTTCATCACGAAGGGCGCGGCGTTTTAACAACATACCTTATCATACTGGTTCTGCTAAATGGAGCTTTGTGGTATTTTTTTCATCATTCCGTTCTATCTTATCTTGTGGGGGGGGTATCTCTCGTTCTCTTCCTTATTGTATTAAACTTTTACAGGAGCCCATACCGCCGCTTTTCCGGCAATACGGATGATATTGTCGTCGCTTCGGCCGACGGGAAGATTGTCGCTATAGAAGAGGTGTATGAAGGTGAATTTTTCAAAGACAAGCGAATTATTGTTTCCATATTCATGTCACCGTTCAATGTTCATGCAAACTGGTATCCGATAAATGGAAAAGTACTGATGTCCAAGCACCATGACGGACGCTTTATGGCTGCCTATCTCCCAAAATCGAGTACGGAAAATGAACGCTCGACTGTAGTAATGGAAACCGAAGACGGGCGTCACCAGATACTTCTGCGCCAAGTTGCCGGAGCTATGGCCCGACGCATTGTTACATATGCCCAGGTCGGAGAAGTGGCCCATATCGACGAGCATTTAGGCTTCATTAAGCTAGGCTCCCGAGTGGATGTATATCTGCCTTTAGGGGCAGAAATATTAGTAGAAATGGATCAGAAGGTAACAGGTAATCAGACAGTTATAGCTAAATTCAAATAATAGCACATATGAAAAGACATATACCTAATGTATTTACTTCCTTCAATTTATTTTCCGGTTGTATTGCCACAGTGATGGCCTTCCAGGGAGAATACACATGGGTTGTTGTATGGGTTATAATCGCGGCTTTCTTCGATTTCTGCGACGGTTTTTCAGCCCGCTTATTGAAAGCTTATTCTCCGATGGGCAAGGAGTTGGATTCACTTGCCGATATGGTGAGTTTCGGGGTAGCGCCAAGTATGGCTGTATTTCATTTTTTATCTCAGAATACGATCCGCATTTCACAGAATCCGGCCATTATAGAATATTTGCCATATATAGCGTTTTTACTGGCCGTCTTCTCCGGTTTGAGGTTAGCCAAATTTAATATAGACAAGCGTCAGTCAGACTCTTTTATCGGCCTGAATACGCCCGCAAATGCCATGTTCTGGGTCAGCTTCTGTTATGGCCTGACACACGATGCCCCAATGGTAACAGCCTTGTTGATGTACACAGTCCTGGCAGCTATATTGGTTTTCTCCTCATTGATGGTATCAGAAATCCCGATGTTTTCACTGAAAGTAAAGAGTATAAAGTTTAAGGGAAATGAGTACCGCTACTTTCTTATAATATTTATGATCGCTCTGGTCGCGTATATCGGAATATTAGGAATTGCGGGAGGGATATTGTTATATATAGCTATGTCAATCATTAACAGCCGGAAACAAGCGGAATAAGGCTGTGGCATTTATCTTAGATGTATTTTTCATCGCATTTTTTGCTGAAAAGTTTGCTGGTTTCAGCAAAAAGCAGTAATATTGCAACCGATTTCGGGATAACCGCCGAAAATCAGGTCCTATAGCTCAGTTGGTTAGAGCATCTGACTCATAATCAGGGGGTCCCTGGTTCAAGCCCAGGTGGGACCACTTAAAAATAAAGCAGTTAAGTATATTTTACTTAGCTGCTTTTTTTATTTGCACCACAAATTTGCACCACAGTTTTAAAAGTGCATTATTTGGAGATGGTGGTATTCCTTTCCTGTTTCTAAAAGATATGAGGGCAGGAGATGTAATCGTTAAAAAAAGCTATACTGTTAATTTTATTTGGATTTTCTGTAAATATTATATAAATAATACATAAATTAGCAACTGAATTTTTGAAAATAATAGGGATATATTTTCAAAAACGTAAAAATATATGCTGGGATAAGAATCCTGAAAATTTAGATAATCAATAAATTGCTTTTACTACTCAATAATGTTTAATATTTAGAGAGTATTATGCATGTCAATATTATATTATCCATATTCTTAAATGAGATATTTTATGTAAATAATCATAAAATTAATTTAATTAAAAAAATGAAAATACCAAAAGTGATACATCAAATATGGGGTGGAAGTAAGCCTTTACCTAGTTATTTTAAAGATTTTAGTAGAACTTGGCAGGAAATGAATCCCTCATGGAAATATGAATTTTGGGATGATGATCGAATCATTTCTCTTGTAGAGGAAAAGTATCCAAAGTATTTGCAAATGTTTAAGTCTTTTCCGTACAATATGCAGCGTTGGGATACTGTACGTTATTTTATATTAGATCAGATCGGTGGATTATATGCAGACTTCGATTCTGAATGTTTAATGCCAATTGATGATTTGTTAATAGACAAAACATTTTGCGCTTCGTTAGAACCGGAAGAGTATGCTATAAGAAATGGAAAAGAGGTTTATCTGAGTACTGCTATAATGGGTTCAGTACCTCACCACCCTTTCGTCCAACTAATGATTGAAAATATTTTCAAACTTTCTTTCGAAAATGGGTTATTTAAGGCGAATTTAAATGATAAAACTATGGATGTTGTTAATTCCACAGGACCATTAATGTTGACTGCAACATATGAACAATATCAAGATAAATGTTCTGTTCACTTAATTTCAATGGATTACATTGCAGCCTATACAAACGACGAGACTCGGGCAATGTTATACGGGTTTGAATCTGAAATCCTTGAAAGAAGGATAGAAAAAGCATATGCTGTTCATTATTTTTTTAATAATTGGATGACAGGAGACGACTAAAAGAATCAACATTTTAAAAGTAATAACTATTTAATATCATTTCCAGGAATGAGTATCCATCTGATTGACTGTAAATTATATCACCACTCTAAAGATGGATGAATTATATAAAAATATGTATAAATTGTATCTAATTTATTATCCGTATTTTTCTAAATCTATCAAAATAACATTCGTATGCTGAGAATAATTTATTTAACGAAGCAATTGTATTGTTAATTTAAATATTAAGTTTGCTATTTTTTAAGTTTAATGACTATCACAAATAAGCTAATTACAATTAAATACTACTATGAATCTACTAAATAAAAAAAAACAGAATGTTTTTGTATCATTTCTTGAATTGTTGAAAGTCAAACACACGAAAAACTTTTCCAATAAATATTTTAATGAGCACCCTCATAAATATAACTTATTCGGACTATCTAAAATGTTATCTGATTATGGGGTAGAAAATGCTGCTACAAAAATCGAGGATAAAGAAAATAATATTCAAAACATTGAAACCCCGTTTATTGCATATACAGGGAGTGACTTTATTCCGGTATATAAAATAACCCATGACAGTGTGTCTTATATATCAAAAAATGGAAACGTATCCATTCCTACTAAAGATTTCTGCGAATTTTGGACAGGCATAACCTTGTTCGCTGAGCCTAGTAGTACATCGGCAGAGCCCAATTATAAGGAAAATAGAAGAAAAGAATTGTTCGGATTTATTCAAAAGATATTTCTTTTATCTTCTATTTTCATAATATTTCTATTGACATATATCTCAAAATCATTTTATTCTAATTTAGGATTGACAATAGGATTATTCGTTAATTTTTCAGGAATATATATAGGTTATCTATTAGTTCAAAAACAAATGCATATTCATAGTGAATATGCGGATAAAATATGTTCACTCTTCAAGCAAAGCGATTGTAATGATGTGTTGGAGTCTAAAGCGGCTAAACTTTTCGGACTGATTGGGTGGAGTGAGATCGGGTTAGGGTATTTCATATCCAACACCCTTATATTATTATTCCTTTCTCAATTCATATCTTATTTGGCTCTCATAAATATATGTGCTTTACCATATAGTCTTTGGAGTATATGGTATCAAAAAAATAAAGCAAAACAGTGGTGCCCATTATGTCTGATTGTACAGGGATTGCTGTGGGCGATATTTATTGTTAACTTAACGTTTGGATTTATTCAAATGCCGATTCTTAATACAACAAATATACTAATTGTTGCTTGCCTGTATCTTATACCATTATTGGCGATTAATATACTCATCCCTCAATTGAGTGGGGAAGGGAAAATGGAGCAAATAATACAAGAAATAAATAGTATAAAAGCAAATGAAGATATTTTTCTCACATTATTAAACAAACAATCCTATTACGATGTCGATAAATCAATTTCAAATATCATTCTAGGCAATCCCAATGGTAATATTTTAATTACAGTTTTCACAAACCCGCATTGTAACCCTTGTGCTGAAATGCATAGCCGGATAGAAAAAATTCTAAAACAAACAGATCAGTTGTGCATACAATATATATTTTCCTCATTCGATAAAAGCCTTGATTTGAGCAATAAATTTCTTATGGCAGTTTACCTAAACAATAGTCAAGAAAAAGCAAGAAAAATATATTCGGAATGGTTTTCCAAAGGGAAATTTGCAAAAGAGAGTTTCTTTCAAGTGTATGAAATGAATATTTTCGATGAGAAAGTAGAAATGGAGTTTCAAAAACATGAGGCGTGGAAAAAGCAGACAGGACTGCGGGCTACGCCAACCATTCTTGTAAACGGGTACAGGTTACCCGATAATTATAAAATAGAAGATATCCGATTTTTCTCAGAACTTTAGATGTTAACTCTAAATATCTATTGCCAAGTTGTAGGGTAATAGGCGATAGACTGATCATTTATTGTAATCTTTCTACAGCATTAATTCTAATTTCATTTATTATGAAAAAAATCAGTTTAAAAGGAATTTCCTCAATTCTTAGCGATAAAGAGTTAAAGAATATAATGGGGGGAAGTGGTCAAAGTTGCGGTGTTACAATCTGCAAATCTGCATCTGATTGTTGGAGTGGATGTTCCGTTTGTAAAGATCTTCCTAACTGGGGTGGAACAAAAACATGTTATAATTATTAAAGTACGGAACGTGTATAGTTCATTATCAAAAGTAAAATTAAGTTTCAGTGAATTGAATATTTGAAATTACTTTCGATACAGATAAAACCCAAAAAAGGAGCTGTCTCACTTTTGGAGACAGCTTCATTCTATATCTTTAACTTATAATGTTAATATGAAAACTTATTATTTTACAGTTCTGTTATTAATCTTTTTCCCTCTAGTTTGTCTCAAATCTCAAAATAGAAACTTATTTACCATTAATGGAGAAATTAAAGATAAAAATAAGGGTGAGGTTGTTTTATCATATCGTGTTTTTGCCAATAATAAATATGAAACAATAAGCGACACAACACAGCTTATGAATGGACTTTTTTCTATGATTGGCAATATATCTGAACCTGTAAAGGCTGACTTAATTATAGACAATACAAGTTTTTCATTCTATATTGATCCTGTCAAAATGAATTTAGTCATAGATAGTAATAAAATAACTATTGTCGGAGGGAAAACTCAGGATAACTATGAGTCATTGAATAAGGTTATTGAAAACATTCTCAGGAAAGAGGCTTGTTTAGAGAAACAATTTTCAATGTTAGAGAAATTATCAGAAAAAATATCAGATTCAGATAGTATTAATATCGAAAAAGACAAAATAAGGAGCATAAAAGATTCTTTAAACAACGAAAAAGGCAAGCAATATATTTTATTTATGAATTCTAACAAGGACTCCTATATTTGCTTAGATTTGCTTGTAGACGTATATCAAAGAGATTTGCTCACACTCAATGAAGCACGTGATCTTTTCAATTCACTTTCAATTCAAATCAGAAATACTGCATTAGGCAATAAAGTAAATAAGCATTTGAGTAAATACGAAAACACTTCTTTAGGTGCAACAGCACCGGACTTTAGTGCTAAAGACATAAATAACAAAAATATAACATTGTCTCAATTTCGAGGAAATAAGTTTGTCCTATTGGATTTCTGGGCTACATGGTGCGGTCCATGTATACAGGGAATCCCTGCCCTTAGAAATATTAACAAAATGTATAGTGACAAAGGATTAGTGATAATATCTATTTCATGTGATTTTGATAAAGGTGCTTGGTTGTCCGGTGTCGAAAAATTTAAGTTAAATGATTGGATTAATCTTTTTCATGTTTGCGATTTAGATTCTTGGATGCAAGGTAAAATCAATGATGAAGATATTGCAGAGAAATATCCTACGATGGGTATCCCTCGATATTATTTGATTGATAAGAAAGGAAAAATTGTTGGAAGATGGCTAGGATATAGTGAAGAAAATGAAAAAGAATTACAAATGTTGCTTCATAAAGTTGTTCTTTGAAATAAAAATAGATTTTAATTCTAAATGTGATCTAACGTATAGAAAGATGAAAAATAATAGTATTGCTTTCCTTATTCTATATATTGGAGATTATCCTTGGTACTTCTCCTATTTTTTGCACTCATGTAAATATAATCCCAATATTGATTTTTATATCTATACGGATAATCCGATAATTGAATCTAGTACTCCAGAAAATGTCAAACTTATTCCTTATAGTCTAAATGAGTTCAATAAGGATGCAGCAAAGGCATTGGGTTTTCCTGTCAATATTGAACATGGTTATAAATTATGTGATTTTAAACCGGCTTATGGGTATATATTTGCGGATTTAGTTAAGAATTATGATTTTTGGGGACATTGTGATATTGATATTATATTTGGCAATATACGTAACTTTGTGACAGATGCGGTTTTGAGTAAATATGATGTGATAAGTGCCAGACATGATTACTTGACGGGCAGTTTTGCTCTATATAGAAATGGTTTATTTAATAATGCTTTATTCAAGCAAAGTAAGGACTATATAAAGGTATTTACAAGCTCTGAAAATTTCTGTTTTGATGAAACAAACTATGCGTTTAAGGCTTTTGAAATAGGATTGCATCGCAGTGAAATCAAAACAGAGGTAGAAAGCATGACTCATGTTGTAAAACGATTAGAAGAAAAGAGAAAGCTTAAACCTTATTTCGAATTCCAAATATTGGAAGGACTTGCGGGGAATATGCTTTGGGATAATGGTACGTTGACCTATAGAAAAGAATTTGAAGTAATGTATTACCATCTGATCAAGTTGAAAACTGTATATTCAGAAAAGAATATACAAAATAGGGTAGTTCCCAATAAATTCCGAATAGGTAAAAAGAAAATATATTATTGATGAAGAAAAGATTTCCATATTATCAACAACTGGATAGTATGGACTGTGGTCCTACTTGTATCCGTATGGTTGCCAAATACTATGGTCGTAGTTATAGTGTACAGCACTTGCGAGAAAACTCATTTATCACTCGTGAAGGAGTTTCCATGTTAGGAATTAGTGATGCCGCAGAAAAAATCGGATTTAGAACTACAGGTGTCAGATTATCCTTTGATCGGCTTGTTGAAGACATGACTTTTCCCTGTATCTTACATTGGGAACAATATCATTTTGTAGTATGTTATGGTATTAAAAAAAAAGGATGCTTTTGGAGAAAGACTAAAAATGAAGAATATCAAATGATGATTGCTGATCCTGCTCGTGGTCAGTACATTTTAACCAAGGATGAATTTCTAAGAAAATGGATCAGTTCAAAATCGGAAGGATATGATACAGGAATTGCCTTGATGCTTAAACCAACCCCTGAATTCTATGAACACGAAGATGAGAAAAGAAAAGAGGAAAGAAATTTAAGATACTTTCTCCGTTACTTAACCCCGTATAAAACACAATTATTGCAATTAGTTGTAGGGATGCTTATTGGAAGTGTTCTGCAACTGATATTCCCCTTTTTGACACAAGCTGTGGTGGACCAAGGAATAGGGAATAACAACCTGAGTTTTATAACACTTATTCTTATCGCGCAATTAGTTTTATTTGTGACACAACTGGCCGTAGAATTCATTCGTAACTGGATTACGTTACACATGAATACTCGGATTAATATAGCCTTAATTTCCGATTTCCTGATAAAATTAATGAAACTTCCTCTTCGTTTCTTCGATACCAAAAATATTGGGGACATTATGCAACGAATAGGAGACCATAATCGGATAGAATCATTCCTGACAGGTTCGACATTGTCAACATTATTTTCGTTTGGAAACTTCGTAATATTTGCATTTATTTTAGGCTATTACAACCTTACTATATTAGGTGTCTTCTTGCTAGGGAATACACTTTATGTAATGTGGATATTGTTTTTTATGAAATATCGCCGGAATCTCGATTATAAAAGATTCTCTCAAGCTTCTGCCGAACAAGGCAATCTTGTCCACATGGTTACAGGAATGCAAGAGATCAAATTAAATAACATAGAAAAGCAATACCGTTGGAAATGGGAACGAATACAGGTAAAACTATTTAAAATAAACATTAAGGGGCTGGCATTAGGGCAGTATCAACAATTGGGTTCTGTTTTCTTTAGTCAGACAACATCATTATTTATTTCATTTCTTGCAGCTAAACTTGTTATAGACGGAGATATCACGCTGGGTATGATGATGTCTATCAGTTATATAATAGGTCAGCTATCCGCACCTATCGGGCAGGTAATCGGTTTCGCACAGTCATTTCAAGATGCTAAAATCAGCTTGGAAAGATTAAACGAAATACACAATAAAGAAGATGAAGAGCAAACTTTAGCTTTAAAGATTAATTATATTCCCGATAATAAGTCCATATCCATCGAAGATGTTTCTTTCAGCTATGACGGATCCGACAGGGAATATGTTCTTGACAATATTAACCTTATTATACCTCAGAATAAAGTAACGGCAATTGTAGGAGCGAGTGGAAGCGGTAAAACGACTTTGATAAAACTTTTACTGGGTTTTTATACCCCTAATAAGGGAAATATAAAAATAGATCAAACCCCACTCCAAGAAATTAATCCACACCTATGGAGACAAAAAAACGGAGCCGTTTTACAGGACGGTTTTATATTTTCAGATACAATAGCAAATAATATCGCTGTAGGCGAAGAAGTTGTAGATAAAACGAAACTGGCCCATGCTGTCAATGTTGCCAATATAAAAGAATTTATCGAATCCTTACCTTTAAAATACAACACGAAGATAGGAATGGAAGGAAACGGTATCAGCCAAGGACAACGCCAAAGGCTTTTAATTGCCCGTGCTGTATACAAGAGTCCTGACTTTATCTTCTTAGATGAAGCCACAAACGCATTGGATGCAAATAACGAACGTGTAATATTAGATAATCTGGATACATTTTATAAGGGTAAGACAGTGATAATAGTTGCCCATAGGTTAAGCACGGTACAGCATGCAAATAATATCATTGTTCTTGATAAAGGTAAGATTATAGAAGAAGGAACTCATCAGGAACTGACGACTAAAAAAGGAGCGTATTATACACTGGTAAAGAATCAATTGGAATTAGGACTGTAATTACATATGGCTGAGGGAAAAGAAAAAGAGGTTGAATTAAGAAGCGAGGAATTTCAAGAGGTATTAGGAGATATTCCACCTTGGATTTTACGATGGGGTATAACGATGTTAGCAACAATTATTATAATTATCTTAGTCGGAAGCTCTATTTTTAAATATCCGGATATTATAAGTTCTACTATGACGTTAACAGGAACCACTCCTCCGGCAGCCATAGTCGCAAAGGTCTCAGGTAAATTAACAGAATTGAATATCAAGGATAATCAAATTGTTAAAGCAGGGGATTATTTAGCTGTTATTGAAAACCCAGCAAATACTAAGGATATACTTTCACTCAAAAAATATTTAATTGGGATTGATAAAGGTCTTGATACAATAAACACATTACCCCCTAAAGAAATGAATTTAGGCAGTGTACAAGGCATATATTCTTCTTTTTACATAATAATATCCGATTATATCCAATTTAAGCAACAAGATTATTATCTGAAAAAGATAGATTTGATGGGAGACCGCATAAAGCGGAACGAAGTATATTACACCAATATGTTACGACAAAAAAGTATAATAGAAGAACAGTTGAAATTAATAAAACTACAGTATGCTAGAGATTCGACATTAAATAAAAAAGGCGTTCTATCTAATGAAGAATTTGAAAAATCTCAAAATCAATCTCTACAAGGACGTCTTTCTTTAGAAAATATGTCTTCAACCCTAGAGAATATGCAAATACAAATAGCACAAATGCATGAAGATCTTTTAGATACTGAAAATCAATACATAGAAAAGAAAAACACCTTAGAAACGCAGATAAAGACATATCTGACACAGCTATTGACTGAAATCCAAACATGGGAAATAAATAATGTACTTATAGCCCCAGTTAATGGAAAGGTCACATTTACAACTTACTGGGTCGCAAATCAAAACATAACAGTTGGAGATGAAATATTCAATATCATACCTACAGATAAAGGAGAGATCATCGGGAAAGCGTCTCTACCTATCGCTCGGTCGGGGAAAGTGAAAATTGGGCAGAAGGTTAATATCCGATTTGAGAATTTTCCTGATAATGAATTTGGCATTGTACGTGGCATTGTTCAGAATATATCGTTAGTGCCCTCTAAAGGTAAAGATGGAAATAACTATATTGTTGAGATAAAGTTACCCGAAGGTTTATTGACTACTTATAACAAAGAATTGCCTTATCTACCGGAGATGCAAGCCCAGGGGGATATTATAACGGAGGATATATCTTTACTAGAACGTTTCTTTATGCCAATAAGGAGAGTGTTTAAAGAAAATATATGAAAACTTAATAACAAAAATATCTAGTTTTTGCTATGATAAAAATGCCTAAAATAATCCATCAGATCTAGTCAGGAATTGATGAGCCTTTACCAGAACTAGCTGAAACATGGAGAAGAAATTATCCAAATTGGGCAAACATCTTTAATTTTAAAACAAATAAACTTTAGTAATAATGAATATAACTTTTTCTTCGGCTACTGAAACTATATATAAAAAGCTTCATGAAGAACTTTTAGAATCGTTTAAGTTCAATCCTAGTCTGGGGTTAGCCCATGGAAAGATGGGTATCTGCATATATTTTTATATTCTAAGCAGGCAACAGAATAAAATGGAATATCGGCAGATTGCAAAGCAGATATTAGAAGAAATCAATGACAATCTGAATCAAGGTATGAATATTGATTTAGAAAGTGGTCTAGCTGGAATAGCCCTCGGAATTAGATATCTAATTTTAGAGGGATATGAACCCGGAGATGTAAACGACATATTGGAGGAGATTGATGATCAGATATATAAAAGTTTATCTAATATATTATTAGATGTTCAAACCATGCCTTATCTGAATGGATCTACCAATATTCAACTTTTATATTATCTTTATTTGCGCCTTGTTGATCTAAAACCCGATTCTGACAACACGTTTTTGTTTGAGCGGCTAATTATTAAATTAATCAACCTTTTGGGTGATGAAATCTCTGATGATTTTTTTAAAGAGGCCCCGGGCTATTCCTTGTACCACTATCATTTACCTTTTTTACTATATACATTTAATAATTTATTAAAATTGAACATCTATAATAGTAAAATAAATACTTTGCTATCTGCAACAATTAATAAGATTCTATCACATAGGCCGGTATTACATTCAAACAAACTATATCTTTTGTGGGGAGCACTCTCTATAAGATCCCATATCAATTCAATTGAATGGGATAATTACTTTCTTGATTTAGGACATCAGATTGATATTGAATATTTAATAACTAAAGAATTAAAAGACAAGGATATTTTTTTTAGTAATGGAATCGCAAGTATCTATGCTCTTTTAATAAAAATCAATGAGATGAAATCCTTGATGCAAATTCAATTTGATGTAAATTCTTTTCAAAATAAAATTACAAAATCTGAAGCTTGGAAATCGTTGCTAGAGAAACCAGCTTTTTTCAAAATTCATAAGGGTCTATTCAATGGTTTCCCCGGGACTATTTTAATGTTACATTCAATAAATAATTCATTATAAAATGAAGACAGACTTATTAGATACAACTTTTATTATACCTATACGACTTGATTCTATCATAAGATTAGAAAACCTATTATTAACTGTTGAGTCTTTATTTCAAGCATTCGAAACTAATATTTTACTACTAGAAGCTTCATCATATAACAATAATCTGATTACTCATTTGTTGAAGGATGAAATACAGTACTATTTTATAGAAGATAAAGATCCCATTTTTTTCAGGACGAAGTATCTTAATATGATGACTGAAAAAGTACGAACTCCATTTCTTGCCATTTGGGATGCTGACATAATTATCAATAAAGACCAAACAATCGATGCCGTAAATCAACTGAGAGTTGGTAAATCTGATATTGCTTTTCCCTATGATGGCAAATTTTATGATGTCTCTGAGATCATTCGAGAGCATTATATAAACCATAGGGATATTGACTTTTTTAGGCGAAATGAAAGTAAAATGAATTTGATCTATGGTGATCAAATGGTTGGGGGAGCTATCATTGTTAATAAGGAAAAATATATTTATGCCGGAATGGAAAATCTTAATTTTTATGGTTGGGGACCGGAGGATTCTGAAAGATACCAAAGATGGCTTGTCTTTGAATATAATATATATCGCAGCAAAGGACCTCTGTATCATTTGACACACCCTAGAGATATAAATGGAAAATCAAGATCCGAAAGTCATTTTGAGAGATTAACTTTTACAACAACTTCAGTTGCAAACAGCACAAAAGAAGAATTATTGAATATGCGGAAAATAAGTTCTAAGTAATATTTATTTTATTTACACATTAAATTCAGTAACTAATCATATAACTGTAATTAACCATTTAATAGATTCGGTATATTATAGTTTCAGAAAAAGTGAGACTGTAAAGTAAACTGTGTCAAGCAAGAATAAAATATTATTTTTACTAACACAGTTTTTATTATGGAAAAAAAGTTTGATTTTGAAAGTATTAAGAAGAAAGCCCTGGAGCAACTTAAATCAGGCAAGTCTTTATTAGGCAGGGATGGCGCTTTTGCCCCGTTATTGGAAAATATCCTAAATGCTGCATTGGAAGGAGAAATGGATGTTCATTTAGATGAACAGGAACGCCAGTCGGGAAATCGACGTAATGGCCATACCCCTAAACAGGTTCAAACCCCTCTGGGTGAAGTCACCGTGCATACCCCTCGAGACCGAGAATCTACATTTGAGCCTGAATTTATCAAAAAACGCGAACGTATTTTAGCAGATGGTGTTGCAGATCGCATTATCGGTTTATATGCTATAGGTAACAGTACCCGCCAGATCAGCGATTGGATGGAAGAGAGTCTGGGCAACCGTGTATCGGCTGAAACTATTAGTTCCATCACAGACCGGGTTCTCCCCGAGATCCAGGCCTGGCGTAGCCGTCCTTTGTATAATGTTTATGCTATCGTTTGGATGAATGCCATTCATTACAAAGTTATGTACGATAAGAACCGACCGGTAGCTATCTATAACGTTTTGGGTATAGACAAAGAGGGTTACAAAGACTTGTTAGGCATGTATATTGCTAAAAGTGAAGGAGCCAACTTCTGACTGTCCTGCTTATCGGATCTACAAAGCCGGGGAGTGGAAGATAACCTGATTGCCTGTACCGACAATCTGACCGGCTTTGCCGATGCCATCAAAAGTATTTTCCCTGATACTACTGTTCAAACCTGTATTGTCCATCAGATATGGAACTCTATCAAGTATGTAGCCAGTAAAAACCAGAAAGAGTTTATGCGTGATTTTAAACTGGTTTACCGTGCTGTCAGCAAAGAACAAGCGGAAGTAGAACTGGACAATCTGGAACTTAAATGGGCAGAAGATTACCTCATCATTATAAAATCATGGCGCAATAACTGGGACCGGCTCTCGGCTTACTTCCAATATCCTGAAGGAATAAGACGGATGATATACACCACCAACACAGTCGAGGGATATCACCGTCAAATCAGAAAAGTAACCAAAAATAAAGGAGTTTTCACTAATGATACAGCTTTAGAGAAGCTCGTTTACCTAGCTTACCGTAATATCAAAAAGAAGTGGACGATGCCGCTCTTGGAGTGGAGTAAAACGGCTCAGCAACTGGCTATTATATATCCAGATAGATTTAAATTACTGGATTAATAACAATATATCCAATATTTTATTAGTTTTGTAAAACCAACAAAGCGATGGTGACACTTTATACCATTGTAACGCAAAAACGATTAGGGGATCGACCCCTACCGTTTTTACCAACAAAGCTCCGGATAGACATTACCCATTGTAAAAAATCAATGTAAATAAAACCGAAGTTATAGAGATGAAAAATTATTTGACACAGTTAAATTTACACGCCCGAAAAAGTAGTTTTCAACTTCCTTCCTACTCCTTGAAAATAAAAGAAACGAAAACAGAAACATGTTTTTATCTTTTCAAGTAATATCAAAATAAAGGCAAAGCTCTTGTCTTTGCCTTTATTTCAATTTATTCCACATTCAGTTCTTGAATTTCGCTATCCAGCCGTTTAATATTTTCTTCATTCTGTTTCTTTTGTTCTTGCTTCCGAGCCTGCTCTTGCAAGCGATGCTCATAATCAATCACACTTTTACGGATATTCTTAACAATAGAAGCACTATCCGGATAATAGAAAAAGTTCTCTAAACGTGTAATCTCATTCGATAAGATACCATTCTTCATTTTCACAAACCTATATTTCAGATCATTATCGGTCAACCTGCTATTTTCCTGATACTGATTGTAATTTCCAAACAAAGAACAAAACAGACCGAGTGAAAGAAAAATAATAGCAATAACAGTCTTACTCGACTTAAAATCAATTGTATATTGATTTTTTACAAGGCTCGGTTGTTTAGCTACTGTTTCCAATTGAGCTATTTTTTCATTGAGGAACTCTGAAAAGGAATTATTAGCTTCATCCTGTAACTGTCGCATCGTCGCAATCATTGCTGCTGTGTATGCCTTTAACTCTTCCCCAGTAACACCTTTCTTGGCCTCGTCAATAGTTTGTACTATTTTATTTAGTAAATCAATCTTTAGTGCAGATTCTCCATCATCTGCTTTTTTCAAAGAACGAATCTCAATCATAATCTCGGACAGTATTTCTGAAAAACCGTCCATTGTTATCTGGATATTGTCTATTTTATCATTCATAATTCAATTAATTTAATCTGGGTCGTTTATTATTTTTTCTGTTTATTTTCTTTTGGAAGCGTTCCATCTCATTTTGAAAGCGTTCTTCCTGCTGATCTTCACCATGAGTCTGGAATACCGACATTGAGTCTAAACCCTCGATCAGTGAACCGACAATACCGGCTCCCTGACTTTGAGAGTTATTCTCTTTGGCAAAAGATTGTCCTGTGGTTTTACTCTGAATACAATCCTGAGCATTGTCTTTCAGTTGCTTGTCAAGTTTTAAGTAACTGAAATTACGGTCTACCTCAGAGCCTTTGAAAGTCACATCGCCGATGGTAAAGGAAATACCTTGTACCTCATGGGTCTGTCCTTTATATTTGAAGGAAATGCTTATGCCTTTTTCTTTCAACAGCTTTTCAAGGTCAGTCCAATCGGTTGCTTTTTTCAAAGCTTCCTTTATTCCATCATGCACCTGATATTTGGTCTTATCCTTACCTCTTAGCTTATGCTGCTTGACTTTATCCTTTCCTTTACCATAAGACAATCCGTATTTATTCTTTATTTTCTTACAGACAGCCTCATTGCGGTAACGGTCATTTTTATCGCTTATCACCTTGCCGTTATTATCAATGCGGTTATAGACGATATGTACATGGGGATTTCCGTTGTCATAATGGCGTACTATGATATACTGGGTATCGGTTATATTCATCTCCTGCATATATTCCTTAGCCAATGTTACCATAGCCCCGTTAGTAAGCCTGTCAGTATCATCAGGCAGATAGCTTAACGATATATGCCCAACGGGATGCTTGATATTCGGTTTCATCAGGCGTTGGGTGTTAAAGCTCCTGATGATACTATCCATATTGGATAGAAGCACCCCGTCGGCAGCTATCATCTTTGCATCCTGCTTATTCATAACATAGCGGACACATCCTTTAAAAGCGGCTCTTTGCATAATTTTTCCAATCATCTGATAAATGGTTAATAATACTTACAATTATGTTTCGCAGGCTTGTTATCTCTATTGCTACACTTGTAAAGCCATCCTTGTTGGCTGACCTTGCTAATTGGTTCAGGTTATTGGCTTCTCCCGATAGTTTGCGAAGCGTATCTGCATCGTCTTTGCCTATACGCTGGACTACTTTAGCTGAGAGCAATGAAGAACGGGCGAAACTGCTTAAACTCAGACCTGCATCCCGGGCTCTTTTTTTCAGGGCTAGATATTCCATTGTTGTAACCCTTACACTAATGACTTTCTCTTTCAACCGTGCAGAGACTCTATTTTTTGATACGTTATTTTTTATATTATCATGCATAATATTCAGCTTGTTTTAATTAAGATAAATGCTTATTTCTTTAATGCCGTCCACATAAAACTGCGACCAACGGGAGCGGTTTTCCCCTCCGCCAAAGGCGGAGCAAGGTAGGAAATGTATACATTTCCATAACCTTGCCATGCGCCTCAACTTGGGAGGATAGCTGCTAACCGGAGTAGTGCAATCCCGAAGGACAGCCTGATAATTTAGCTGGACTTTGGGCGATCAGGCACACTGTATAAACTCAGCGAGCTAAACACACCAGACTTCAAAATCTGACAGGTGTTAGTCAGATGAGCGAATGCCCAAAATTCAGCCGGAACAAAACACCAATAACTCATCGGTGGGGGATCGCCCGGCGGCAAGGGGGGAGACCACTCCTCCCGACGAGTGTAAAACGGATACTGTAAGGATCATTATTGTGTATCCTCCTTTAACTTTTTTAATCCCAGATCGACAATCTTAGGTTTGCCTGCTCGCATCCATGCGTCCAGTTCCTCCAAGTCGAACCGCAATGATTTACGAACTCGTATAAACGGAATAGCATTTTGATTTACGAGGTTGTAGATGTACTTTTTCTCAAAACCTGTGAATTCACTGGCTTCTTTCAGCTTGACTAATTTCTTAGGATTTTCTTCTTTCTCTTTTTCTCTGAGAAAAGGCAATACTTTGGGTATAAGCTTTTCATCAATAACTTCACTTACCCATTTCTTAATGAGCTGTTCCAACGATTTTTTATTAAACAATTCTTCCATAAAACAAATAATTTTGGTGATACAAAAAATTTCTATGGAGCAAATATCTTAATAGTCAAAAAGTTATGGAATTAGAAGTATTTATATATGTAATGCGATGTAATACAGTGAATTATCACATACTGAAATGGTGTAGTATTTCCTATATTATTCATAGTATTTGATTTTAGAATACTATTGTTCAGTTTCGACCTAAAATAACCAATTTGAAGCATGAAAAATTGCGTGTTTTGCTCAGTATTAATAGAAAAAGCCCCCCTATAATGGAAAGTTTCCATTATAGGGGGGCTTTTATTCGAGAAAAAAATATATTATTTCTTTTCTTGATCTAAAATTTTCAGGAAGGTGTTTCCTCTTTCTGTTATTTGAAATCTTTGAGATGGATGATTTATGTTATTGGGGATGGTATGCTCAATAAGTTTGTCCTCAATAAGTTTTGAGATTATTTTATTAAGCTGTCCTGAAACTTGTTTCTGCCCAAGTTCTACCGATAATTCCTTTCTCGATAAAGTCTTGTTTGTAAGTATTAATAGAATTTCCGCATACAATGATTTGTTTTGTAACTCTTGCTGTAGCTCTTGCTCCAACTCTTGCTCCAACTCTTGCTGTAACTCTTGCTGTAACTCTTGCTGTAACTCTTGCTGTAACTCTTGCTGCAACTCTTGCTGCTTAACAAATTCCTTTTTTATAAACTGAACCTGAAACGATAGTCCTGTTTCCCTCCACTTAAATTCTATATCGGGATATTCTTTCAATTCGTCAGCAATCATCTTTAGTCCATTTCCCCACTGGTCGATAATGCCTAGACGCTTAAAAACAGGTGCTATTATTTTATTCTTTGCATCAGACTGACGGCTTTCCATTGCCGAATAGTCAATAGATGGAGGAAGTAGTCCGGGGCTCGTAATCTCAATCATATCATCATAGATGGCGACTTTTATATCTTTCCCTGTCAATGAATAATCACGATGGACGACCGCATTCCGTAAAGCTTCTCGAATGGCTTTAAGCGGATATTCCCAGCGAGATATAGTGTAAACGCCTTCTACTGTAGCCCCTTTATTAATGTGGCGAAGAACAAAGTTATATGCTTCTTCGGCTTGCATCGAAATGTCTGTGCTTATCGTTTTCTGATCTATAAACGTTTCGGACTTAGTGCCTTTAAAACGTGCACATTCGATTTTGGCAAAGTGAAACAAAGAATTACGCAAATTATCATCCGAAAATAATATAAGTGCCTGAGTTGGATATAGTACCCCCTCAACGTCTTTTACAAGTTCTAACTTTTTCAGTGCTTGGAGGTCTAAATCTTCACTTGTCTTATCCTTATATATTTGCTTGAAGCTGTCATATTTAAGTGCACTCAAAGGTTTATCAAGTACAATCTCACTATCAAAAGACAGATTTCGCTTTCGTCTTTCAAGTTCGCCAATAATATTTTCGTCCGCCTGACGATTGGTTGAGCCGACACGTATAAAAGTACCGTGCAACTTCCCTAAATCCTTCACATAATAAGGAGGGGTATTTCCTCTGTATATAGTTACTCGTATCAGATGCTTGTCTCCTTCGGACAAGAATGTTATATCAGGAATTATTGTCGGGTAACATTTGGTATAAATAATATTACTTATCTGCTCCTCGATGGAGGTCAAATCATCTTCGGGCAGACCGACCACTTCATGAGGATTGTCTTTTATCCCTATGAAAAGTTCGCCACCTGCGTCATTTGAAAATGCCACAATTGTTTTCGCTAAATCCGAAGTTTTAGGTAATTGCTCCTTAAACTCTAATCGGCGACCTTCTGGTTGAGATAATATTTCTTTAAAATTCATCTGTTGTGTATATCTAAATTCTATGGTCTAATCAAAAACGAAAAACTCTTTTATCCTGTCTTTCGGCTTTATTTTGAGAAATTCATTTTGTGCGGTTTTTATTCTTTCACTCGTGTAATGCTCCAGTTTCTGATTCGGTATATTGGGATTTGGGCGAAAGTTGGAAGTAATATATTCCATTATAAATTGATCTTTGCCATCAAAGCCCTGACGATATATTTTACCTATTTCAATTCCCTCTTCAACAAATTGAACCAATTTTATCAACCCTTTACTCCAGATAAGTTTATTGACTGGAGTAGCCCCCATCATTATTAAAACAAAATCACTTTTATATTCAAAAACAACACATTTATATGCTAATAGGTTTTCCCAGACTCTTGTAATCCATTCGGGTTGCCTTCTTGAAATATGGGGTATTCCTGTTTCTTCTTTTTTTTGTGCTCTGTATTTCGTAAATAGGTAGTCTAAAGATTTCTCTGCTTTTGATTGCTTTTCCTTAGCTATAACATTCCTATATATGTATTCTTTCAATTTTATTTCTTGTTCGGTCAAAAATTTAATGGCTTCATTAGCCGTAAATCCTCTTGCCTGTATTTGAAAATCCATGTAATGAGCATCAAAAGCAAAGTCGTTAAATTTCCATGAAAGATATTCCACATACAGACAGATACCAAAAAAGCTTTTTATGAAAAATGTAATTATTTTCCAACCGTACCTGATAAGAAAGTTTTTATCAGCTACATTTTCATTATTCCGATTGAAGTAGTCATTCAGCCGAGAAAGTTTCTTCCTTAAAAGTATTTTTCTATATGTTGCTAATTCATCCATTTGCGAGTTTAGTTAGTATTTCTGCAACATCTTTTTTCTGGTCTTGCGTAAAACCTCCCAAATATTGCTCTGTGGTAGCAAAAGAAGCATGCCCGAATCCTTTTGAAATATATGCTGTTGATACCCCATTTCGTAAAAGTGTTGTCGCCCACGAATGGCGTGCTACATACGTTGTGACTTTAGCATCTATGCCCAAACGTTTAGCTATCCGCTTCATATAAGCATTAATACTGCGGATGGTTATATGAGTTGTATGATAGATATCATCGGGTGTCATAGTACTATTTATTACATCAAATATATGATTTTTATTTAGACGTTCTTTATTTCCCCATCGTTTAATTATAGCTGCTACTGGTTCGGATATAAATATTTCGAGAGGCTCTTGTATTTTTCGGGTTCGGATAGTTTTCTTACGATGAAAATAAATAAAATTACCATCTATATTTTCATATTTCAAAGCAAATATATCAGCCATATTCATTCCGTTGCAATAGAAGCTGAAAAGCCATAAATCACGAGCTTTGGCTTCTTCCTCTGTTAAAGGTTCGTACTTAACTATTTCGGTAATCGCAGATTCTTCTAACGCTTTTTTGATATTGTTTGCTTTAGGAATTTCATATTTGCGATGGCTTTTCATACCGAAGGGATATTGATCTTCACTGATTATTTTATCGGCTTTAGCTATATTTATGATAGCTCTTAATGATCGCAGATAAATTCCAATAGTTGTAACCGACCTTCCATTCTCTAACATATGTCGTTCATAAGAATTGAGAAAGTCTACCGTCACATTCTTAAATTCCAGTTTAGGAGAAAAGGAACGTAAAGATTTTAAAGCATCAATATAGGATCTGGCTGTGCCAATTCGTTTTTCATCTTCTAGTTTTCCAATATACACTTCAAAGCTGCTATAAACATCCTGTTTGTCTGCCCTTTGTTTTATTTGCTTATCATAGAACAGTATTTCAAAAGTTTCAAAAGAAAACGTGTCGCCTAACAATTCAACAGTTTTGGTTGCTCTGACTTTTAGAGCATCCATATCAGACTTCAACTTCTTCAATACCTTATCTTTCAATTGAACAGAATTTAGCCTATCCCAATCTTCAACCGAGAGTGAAAAATCCGTATTATATCTTTTCTTCTGCTTATTATAATAAATTACAAGTTTAACAGGACACCTGGAAAATCCAGTGAGCGTTGCCCCCTCGTGCCAAATCTAAATTGACCCCTGAAAAAACTTTATGATTACCCCTAAATTATCCTGGTCGACGGGGTCATTTTTATTTTAGATTTACTTGTTTTTGTCTACCTTCATTTTTCTCACACTCTCACCGGTAAGTTCTATCTGATGCGCCGAGTGGACGATGCGGTCAAGAATGGCATCAGCGACTGTTGGTTCTCCTATTGCATCATACCAGTTGGCAACCGGTAATTGTGAGGTCACAATGATAGATTTGCGCTCATGACGATCTTCGATGATGTCAAGCAATATTGAACGTTCTTTAGCGTCAAGAGGAACAAGAAAGAGATCATCAAGTATAAGTAACTGACATCGTTCTATTTTCTTGAGTTCGGCCTCGAAGATCCCCTTTGTCTTTGCAACTTTTAGCGCTCCCATAAGTTTGGATGCATTGGCATAGTTAGTTCGTATTCCGTTCTTACACGCCTGATACCCAATGGCTGTTGCAATATAACTTTTGCCGGTTCCGGATGAACCGGTAATGAACAGATTCTTTCCTTGACGGATAAAGTCAAGCGACGAGAGCCGTTCTATATGGTTGCGGTCGAGACTTCGATTGATGGTATAGTCTATATTCTCAAGATAAGCCTTGTATCGAAAGCCGGCCCCTCGAATCAGGCGTTGTATGGAGGCATCCGAACGATAGTCCCATTCACGAGCCAATAGTAATGAGAGGAAGCCGTCAGCAGTCATAGACTCGGCAACGGTGGACTGCAGGCTTTCCTTAAAGGCGGCAGCCATACCATGCAGCTTCATACGGTTCATCAGATCCAGAGAAATGATATTTTGGTCTTTCTCCTGAGTAACGGGTGCGGTTTTATTATTTGTTTCCATTGTTGTTGTTAGTTTTTGTTGTTGATTTTGAGAAGTATTCACGTCCACGGATGTTCTTGTGGTGCGGAAGTGATAAGTTGGTGTCCGAGTCCTGATCAGCCTGTGGCAGAAAGTCTGCATCATCGCCCCGGTTCAGGATACCGATAACATCTTGATATCCGTAAACGCGCATCAATGAAGCACAGGCGCATGCCGCCACAAGCCTGTCCTGTCCGAAGGTCTTTTCCAAGGCTAGGATACCTCTGCATGAGCGGAAGGCCTGAGGCATATATTTCTTCTGCGATGCTACATCCTTGAGATAAAGCAAGACGATATTATCTATCTGAGTAGCTCGTTCAAAAACCTCGTCCAGATCCTTTTCGTAGCTACCATGCCTACCGGGAAGATTGTGTGCCTCCTTCCGAGTGTAGCCATAGGGAGTGTCATCACGCTGGTGGGTTGTTACCAGCCGCAGGCCATAGAAGATATCGAGAGTATCAGCATCGTAAACAATATCGACACGCTTGCCTACATATTCCTTTGGCACGCTGTAATGATGCTTCTTGAGAGTTACATAGCTATTACGCATCACGGTCACAGATTTGCGTTCCTTCATCTGATACCGCACAGAGGGTAAAGTTCGTAGATAGTCTTTTTCTACCTCTTCAAACAACTGCCTGCGAGACTGATTGCGTCCGGTAAGTTTTCTCTCGTTGAAACGACTTAGAGATTGGATAATGCAGGCATTGAGTGATTCCAAATCATGGAACATCAGACCTTCGAGATCGGTATAAACAGACTTGTACATCAGTTTTACAGCGTTCTCTACAAGGGCTTTGTCTTTTGGGTGCCTGACACGTGCCGGATATACACTACAACCATAATGCTCGGCAAAAGCGGCAAAGTCTTCGTTAATAACCGGCTCATTGCGATTGCTCCGAGTTACCGCCGACTTCAAATTGTCAGGGACGATTGCAAAGGGCACACCCTCATAGAAGTGTAGTGCATTCTCACATGCTTTTATAAGGTCTTCTTTCTTCTGCGACCAGACTGCCTCACAGTAGGTATAGTGGCTACAAGGAAGGATGGCTACAAAAACTTCAACGGATCTGACTTCGCCTGTTTGCTCATCAACAACCTCTAGACGGTCGCCCGCAAAATCAATATACAGCTGGTCTGCGGCGTAATGCTCAACGTGACCCACCGGACGTGATACAAGCCGATAACGTTGTATGTACGCGCCGAAACTTGCATGACGGAATCCACCCGGATGCTCTCGCCGGTACTCTTCATACAAAGATTTTACTGTCACTCCTTTGCGTGTAAGTCTTGCGGCATACTCAGGTAAGAGCGCCTCCAGTTCCAACTGACGCACTGAAGGGGTACGTTCCCTCTCACCGCTGCTTCCAAACATCTCCTCAAGGCGCTTCGCCGGCATGGACTGAAGCTGCTCCATTGGCATACCACTCTCTTGAAACAAACGCACATACTTGCGCACTGTGTTACGGGATAGCTCAAAGGTCGCGCTGATACCTTTTATACCCATCCCCATTGCATAGCAATGAAGAATGTTTGCTAATTTTGTTGTCATAGTAATTTTAGTTTTAACCCATCGACCAGGAGGGTAAATCTAAATTACATAAAAATCCCCTGTTGGTTTATATTCCGACAGGGGACATTTTTATTTTGGCGAAAAGGGTCAAACATATTTTGGTACATGGGGTCAATTTAGACTGGCACGAGGGGGCAACGCTCACTGGATTTTCCAACATCTATTACGAGATAAAAAAAGCGTTCCCAGCGGGATCACTAGCAAATGATGCAAAAAGAAGTAAAACCTTGATTTTCAGTAGAAAGTCAAGGTTTTTTCTTTTGTCCTAATAGGCGAAAAATCCTTTCATGTTTTATTTATTCTCAAAAAGAATAAAATCAAAGCAAACGGAGAAGCCCCTATTGCCTTCCGAATCACTGTAGACAAGCGGTTCTGTGAAATGTTTGTCCGACGAAGTACACTTGTCGAGAATTGGGATCAGACCAAAGGTAAACTTAAAACCAAAGACAAACTATCCACCGAGATCAATATGTATATTGATACGGTAAGAGCTAAAGTTCAGAATATTCTGCCAAAGTATTGGATAGTTCTATTATGAGGGATATTCAAGAAGTAGATAAGAAATTTTCATTGTAGTTTCTTTCATCTGATCACGAAGATATATCAAGAGAATAATTCAGCAAGGTCAGGCTCTACGAGTTTGAATAAATAATCTTCCTTTCTACGAAAGAGTATTATTTATCAAAACCTTGCTTTTATTATTCTCTTTTTAAATTGGTGGTTTATCAGTTGGAAAGAAAAAATAATATTCAATATAATCGAAAAAGCATGATTGTTCCTCATACTTCTCTAAACTATCTACGTTCTTCTCATTTCTTTTGGAGGAAAACAAACAAACCTTTAATTTGCAATTTATTTTAGATATAATTATGAAAACTAAACGACTTACCATTGCCATACATACCTTAGTTTGGTTGTTGTTGCTGGTTGTTCCATATATTTCAACCGATCAGGTGTTTAACTCATTAGATCCGGCTTCTGACGTCAAGTATCTTTTATTATGCTTTACGATAAGCAGTGTGCTGTTAATTACATTTTACTTCAATTATTTTTTTCTTATCCCTAAGTTTTTGTTTTCAAAAAGGAACTGGCTCTATTTTCTATTCTTACTATTGATAATAGTAATAGTATTATTTACTCTTGGCATAATATTTTATTTCTCTGATTTTAACCCTGAAAGGTTAACCGAATCGGAGCCGATAGTTGAAAAGATCATTCCGGTTATTATGATCAATGCTATTGTATTGTGGCTCTTGTCAATCGGCTCTTCTATTTTATGGGCATTTTATACTAGACTAAAGCAAGCAGAAAACGAAAAACTTTCAGCACAAATAGCATCCCTAAAATCGCAAATTAACCCTCATTTCTTGTTTAATACGCTGAACAATATATATGCGACAGTTATTGATACCTCGCCCAAAGCTGCGGATATGATAGATAAACTTTCAGAGATGATGCGATATACAATGAGAGATACACAACAGGATTTTGTTTTACTGGAAGATGAAATAAATTATATTAGTAATTATATTGAACTACAACGGCTTCGATTAGACAGGAGTGTGAAGCTGGAATATAATTGCATGGAAAATATTCCAGACTTGCAAATTGCTCCTATGTTACTCATTCCTTTTGTTGAGAATGCTTTTAAGCATGGAGTAAATTCTGAGCAAAAAAGCCATATAAAAATCGAAATAACGATGAATAAGCAAGAGCTTCAGTTGAGTGTGGCAAATAATAAAGTAAGTATTCAGCAGAATATTTATGAAAAAAGTGGATTAGGCATTGAAAACACAAAGCATCGGTTAGATTTAACTTACCCCTCAAAGCATTTGTTGGTTATCAATAATATAGAAAAGCAGTTTCTCGTTTCTTTATATATCGATTTACAATGATGAATGCAATTGCCATAGATGATGAACCGTTAGCACTTACAGTGATTAAATCATTGTGCGAAAAGAATGAGAACATTAATCTTCAAAGAACATTTACTCAGCCGAGTGAAGCACTAAGATATCTACATAAGTATCCGGTCGATCTGATTTTTTGCGATATACAAATGCCAGCGATGACCGGAATTAACTTAGTAAAAGCATTGCGGCATAAAACAATGGTGATTTTCACTACTGCTTTTAATGAATATGCCGTTGTCAGCTATGAATTAAATGCTATTGACTATTTACTTAAGCCTATCAATCTGAAACGATTTACACAAGCTATATCTAAAGCTCAGGAGTATTTTGACTATATCAATAAGCAAGATCAAAGTGCAGATAAGAATATCTTTGTTCGCGCCGATTTTAATCTGGTAAAAATTCCTTTAGCGGACATTCTATACATTGAAGGCTTAGCCGATTATCTTAAAATTCATATCAAAGACCGCAAAACGATTGTAGCCCGAATGTCTATGAAAGATATGATAGAGAAGCTAAATTCTATCGATTTTATTCGTGTGCATCGTAGCTATATTTTACCATTCAATAAAATTGAAGCAGTAAGAGGAACCACCATATTCATAGGAGATAAAGAGTTCCCCATCGGAAGAACATATGCCGATGATTTTTTTAATCGTTACTCTTCTTAAAGATACCTTCCGATTTCCTTTGAAAATACCCTGACAACCGTTGATCGTTATCAGGGTATTTTCATTCATCGCATAAATCCGCCCCTTCTTCTCAAAAATTTCCACGACCTTTTTATTGATAGCATATTTGCATCGTGATTATGAAAACAGATTCACGATAGCGAACTCATAATTCTGTCATTAAAGATAAACTCCAATAAATAAGTAGGATGAAAATGAAATTTCTTTATACACTATTCCTTTTATCAACTGCACTCAACGCTTTCTCGCAAGAGAAATTTACATTGAGCGGCACTATTGCCGATCACTCCAATAATGAGACATTGATTGGTGCAAGTATTATTATTTCAGAAGCAAGAAGTACTTCCACTGCTACCAATTCCTATGGCTTTTACTCTATAACATTGCCTAAAGGGGATTATACTGTTATCATCAGCTACATGGGTTTTGAAACTATTCAGGAGAATATTTCTCTGACCGCAAACACAACTAAGAATTTCTCAATGTTTGAGAAAAGTTCAACATTAGGAGAGGTTGTAGTCACTGTCAATGAAAATAAGACCAGAATCTTCAAACCTGAGATGAGTGTGAATAAACTTCCTATAAGCACAATTAAGAAAATGCCGGCGGTTATGGGTGAAGTCGATGTGTTGAAATCATTATTACAACTTCCGGGAGTAACTAATGCACAGGAAGGCGCATCAGGATTTAATGTAAGAGGAGGCTCTGTAGATGGAAATCTTGTTTTACTCGATGAAGCGGCAGTTTATAACACTTCACACCTGTTCGGTTTTTTCTCTGTTTTCAATTCCGATGTGATCAAAGATCTAAAATTATATAAAGGAGGTATTCCTTCTAATTTCGGAGGTCGGGCATCCTCGGTCTTAGACATCTATCAGAAAGAGGGAAATAATAAAGAATATCATGTAAATGGGGGAATCGGATTAATCTCCAGTCGCTTGTTAGTAGAAGGACCAATCGTAAAAGATAAAAGCTCGTTTGTTGTGGCTGGGAGAGGAACATACGCACACCTTTTACTGAAGTTGGCAGATGAGCCGAACTCAGCATACTTCTATGACCTGAATGCCAAACTTAATTATCGATTCAACGACAAGAATAATCTTTTTGTCTCCGGATATCTGGGTAATGATGTTTTTGACATGAATAAATCTTTGATAAACAATTATGGAAATATTCTAACCAATGTAAGATGGAATCACATCTTTACCGATAAGATATTCTCTAATATGTCAGCTATATATAGCGATTATAAATATGGATTAAAGATAAAGTTTGCAGGTATCGACTGGAAGTCAAATATTAGAAACTATAACTTCAAATATGATTTTAAGCATTATCTATCCAATAACTTGATCCTGAATTATGGACTTAATTCTATTTATTATCAGTTTAATCCCGGAACAATAAGACCTTTCGATGAAACATCGGGAGTTATTCCGGATCAGATTGCTAAAAAGAATTCTTTTGAGAATGCCCTGTACCTTAGTGCAGAGCAGAAGTTAACGGATAAGTTATCAGTCAGCTACGGACTCCGATACAGTAACTTCCAACGACTCGGCAAAGAAGAAATAAATATATACGAAAATAATGAAGCGGTAGTTTTCAATCCTGAATTTCAGATTTATGAAGAAGGAACCCCTATAGGAACAAAATATTATGGCACAAATAAATCTATCGTAAGTTTTGGTAACCTTGAACCACGATTGGCAATGGCTTATGCTCTAAATGATGATAAATCTATAAAGTTAAGTTATAACCGGATGAGTCAATATATCCACCTGATATCCAATACGGCATCTGCCACACCTCTTGATATTTGGGCTCCCAGTGACAAATTTCTTAAACCGGAGATTTCCGATCAGGTGGCATTAGGTTATTTACAGAACTTTGGCGGTGATAATTACTCACTAGAAGTTGAAACATTCTACAAAACGATAAAAAATAAAGCGGATTACATTGATGGGGCAAATTTAATTGCACATAAAGCAATAGAAAGAGTCCTCCTGAATGGTAAGGCTCGCTCATATGGGTTAGAATTGATGGCAAGAAAGAATACAGGACGATTAACAGGTTGGCTTTCTTATACCCTTTCTAAAGCAGAACAACAGACTCCGGGGAGAAATGCCAATGAACCGGGAATAAATAACGGAAAATGGTATCGGGCTAATTATGATAAATTGCATAACCTATCAGTTACAGGTGCTTATCAACTAAGTAAAAAATGGTCTTTAGGAGGTACTTTTACTTTTCAATCGGGTAAAGCCGCAACATTTCCGAATGGAAAATACGAGTATCAGGGAATAACTATTGCGAATTATGGTACACGAAACGCAAATTCATTAGCAGCATATCACCATTTAGATTTATCGGCAACTTACACGCCAAATCCGAATAAGAAAAAAGGATGGCAAGGCGAATGGGTATTTAGTATCTACAATGTTTACAACAGGCACAATGCAGCTTCTTACAATTTCGGACAAAATGCAACGACAGGATTGAGTGAAGTTAAGAAAATGTCCATATTCGGTATTATCCCCGGAATCACTTACAATTTCAAGTTTTAAAATAAACATTCAAAAAATCATAAGATGAAATCATTAAATATAATTCTAATCGTAATAATAGCTTTGTCCTTTACTGCGTGCTATGAAGATGTTATCAAAGTCGATTTAGAGACAGCCGAGCCAAGACTGGTAATAGATGCATCCATTGACTGGATAAAGGGTACAACAGGCAACGAACAAAAAATTAAATTGACGACCACAACAGGCTACTACGAGGATAAATTTCCGACCGTTTCAGGAGCAACCATTTCTGTAGCCAATACAGAGAATATCGTTTTTGATTTTATTGAGACTACCAGTAAAGGTGAATATATCTGCACCAATTTTGAACCTGTTATTGGAGAAACATATACATTGACAGTTAACCTGAATGGAGAAACATATACCGCTACGGAAACTTTAATCGGGACACCAAAAATCGAAGATACAATCCAACAGAACAATAAAGGAGGTATGGCAGGTGACGAAATTGAAATTACATACTACTATCAGGACAATGGTGCTGAGTATAATTACTATCTGTATAGCGTTAAGATGAGGCATATAATATTCCCACAATATAGTGTCGAAAATAACGAAATGAATCAGGGCGCCTTAACAGCTGTTTATTATTCACATGAGGATTTGGAAGTGGGGGACGTTCTAAACCTCAAATTATACGGAATCTCTAAAAGATATTATGACTATATGGCAAAACTACTACTAGCATCAGGTAATGATGATGGACCTATGTTTTCTCCAACACCAGCTGCTGTTCGAGGTAATATTGTAAATCAGACCGACAGTAAAAATTTTGCTTATGGATATTTCAGATTATCGGAAGTAGATGTTAAAGATTATACTATTAAAGAATAAACTATGAAAGTATCATATAAAAGAGGATTTAATTATCGAGCGTTCGTGTCTATCGGACTATTCTTTGCTCTGATAATTTTGTTTATTACAGCTATATTAATTCAGTTCTTTGAAGATGACCCTGATAGCCTTGAAAAACATATTAGCGTATCATGTCATGCTTTAGCCGGAATCGCTTTTATAATCTTAAATATATTTCATCTAAAATTAAACTGGCAGTCCTTTAAGTCTTATCCTAAGAATAAGGAGGGTGGCATTAGTAAGGAAATTATTACAGCAGTTCTATCAATAATTTTATTTCTAACCATAGGAACTTTTATCGTATACCTTCTTTTAGGAGGATAGCAAACGGAGGATCTTATATTCTGAATTCAAAAACAGTCAGACGGAGCAATTCAGAATGCAAGAGCAGATTCTCCCCTTTGAAAGAAAAATGAAGATGTGCATATAAAATAAGCAAGTATAAACTTCTAGATGCAGATTTAAATATTGGCCTCTTAGCTGATTTAGGATTATCTTCTACTTTGGGAATATTCGCCCCGGAAATACACAGAGAAGATACAGAGGAATTGAAAAAAGGCGAAGAATAAGGAATTGGTGTGAAAAAAAGAATGGCTTAATTTATATTAAGATATCGAAACAAATGCTATATTTATACTCAAATAATGAGACTAACTATTGACTATTCCTATGAAAAACAATAATACGATATTTTATTTATTAACTTTTCTTCTAATTTTATTGTATTCCTGTGAATATGATAAAGATCCGATATACTTTGAAGAGCTAGCGCCTCCAAAAGATAAGGTAGAACTGGAGATTGAACTGTCTCATGTTCTTCCTGATAATATAATCTACATATATGAGTATACTAAACTGACATATAAGATAGATACAAAAGGGAAGGATATATTCGACTTTAAGATATCAATCGACGCCGATGCCGAGATTGATCAAAATAGCATTCGTTTGCGTCCTTTAGCAGATAACTCTGTCAGAAAATTAACTATTGATATTCAATTAAAAACACATACAGGAAGTATCGCAGATCATCTTGGATATGAGAAGTATGTGGGAAAATATGAGTATGATGTTAAATTTGTAAAACTTGAAGAGAATTTTAAAACGAATCTTCGTGGAGGAAAATCGGAAGAAGGTTACTTGCAGCTCGATTGGGATGAACCCGTATTTGACAATGCAAAGCTTTTAAGATATGAGTTAATCTATACCGATGACATTAAAAAAGAACAAGTAAAACAAATAATAACGGATACTAAACAAACTAGTCATATAGATAGAAGCTACACATGGGGTTATAAAACCTATGAGTTATATGTCTACTATAAGAATAACGATGTTGATTATGAATCCTTGAAGGTAGATTACTTTAGTCCGGAATATTATGGCTTTAAAACCAATCCTAAATTCAGTTATGAATACCTAGACAATGAATCGATGAATGTATCGTGGGATAATACCGGATACAAGTGTAAGTATTTGATTATTGGAGCAGATGGGTCAAAAATAGAGTGTGGTCAGAATCAAAGAAAAGTAAAAATGCAACGATTCAGATTCCCATCTGATGCTAGTCGGTTTAAGCTATATATATTACCTTTCAACATGCCATATGATGACTATGAAAAGGGTGTATTTATCGAGTGCGATTATTATTGGTACCTTGCCGAGGAATATTCGGGAATTCCTCAAGCGTGGAATATCTCTAAAAATGAATATTATTATCTCTATCACGATGAATTGAGCATATACTCTATATCTGATTCTTCTAAGAAAAGAGACCTTTTGCTGCGTGAGATTGGCTATTTTGATAGAATGTATATGTCTGTTTCTGCAAAAACTTCACAGATTGCTATCTATAAATATATGTATCCGACACCAATAAGTATATCCGATATCTTTATATATAATAATAGCAACTTTGAAAATCCACTCCAAATCCAAAAAATAAATATCCATTCCGATCCTATTTATTTATGCGACAATTACACGTTGTTTTATCATGATTTGTTTTGGCTGGGAGATACTAACTACGAAAGGTCTTGTATAGTATTGAACAGTAAAACAGGAAATGAAATCTTTAGACAAAGATTACAAAATAGAGAATCTCAGATTGCCGTATCCCCTGACGGAAAATATTTATGTGATTATTATAAGGCACATCTCATTATCTATGAAATACAGGACGACAAAGCTGTACAAATATACTCTTATACAAATGCCGACTATAGATATCCAGCTTGTCAGTTTAGCTATTCTAATCCGAAAGAGTTAATATTAAGAGGAGATACAGAAACTGTAATTTTTGATGTTGAGTCACTTACCAATAAAAATTCAAAAAAAGGTAAATTTTTATATCAAGATCCTATTACCGGTAACATTGCTTGTCTGGATGAGCAATACAATCAAAATTTTCTTTTAAATATATACGATAAAACATTGTCTGAAAAATTAATTAGAATACCGTTCAATTATTATACATCTGGTAATAATTCATTCTTCAATAGCAGGTTAACCTTTAATGATGTGATGGCATATCGTTTAGACTTACCCTTATAGAAATACCTAAATTATGTATAAATATAAAGTCTTATTCACTCTATTCATATTTGCAATTCAATTCAGTTGTGAATATAATAATGACGAGGTGTACTATGAAGACCTTACACCTCCGGAAAAAATAACAGTAGACATAAATCTTGATGGATTGGCTAATGGAGAAACGGTATACATATATCGAAAGACCAAGGTCTCGTGCAATGCTGATCTGAAAGGAAAAACCCTTCTTAAGTATGAAGTCAAACTGGGAGATAAAGATTTGAATTTACCGGGGAGTGGAATCCTTTATTTAGATCCCTCGGATTACGGAGGAGTCGAAGAATTAAATTTAACTATAAATGTAGAGTTAAAAACCGGAACACATAGTATTGCGGAACATCTTGGATTGGAAAAATATTTAGGATCGTTTAAGTATAAGATCAAATTTATTCATTATGCTGATTTATCCTTGAAATTTGAAAATACGATCACCCAGGATAGAAATTTGAAAGTTAGCTGGAAACCTCTTGATCTACAGCAACTACAGGTAAGTAAATATGAAGTATATAAACTCAATGGATACGAAGAAACGTTATTAAGCACCATAACCGACCCGAAAGATCCTTTCTTTGTTGATGAATCACATGTATTAGGGAAACAGGATTATTTGATCTTGACATATTTTGAGAATAATAAAATCGAAAAATTATGGGACTACCACACCGTTCAGATAGAATATCCGTCAGGAGGCTTGGATTCAGAGCCAATAGGCTTTGATAAAATCAAAGTATGGTGGAAAAAACACATGTATAACTGTAACTATGCATTGGAATTAGAGGATGGTACTATAATTGACTGCAAGGGCAATACCGAGGCAGAAATAAGCAAAACTTATAATTTCCCTATATATAAAGATATAAAATTACATATCTATCCGGCTAATTATACAGGAAACATTTCATCAACGGCTTACTCTACTCAGCTGTTACAATCTAGCAGAGTTAAGGATATATATCTTTCTGGAGAAATAGCCTACGATTTAAAGCATAAAGAACTCTATGTTAAAGATCAATACGTGCTCTATGCTGTTGATATAACAACAATGAAAACTATACCGGATAGATATGTTAACACAGGCTTTGATTGGGACTGGTCAAGAGAATATATGTATTATTCCGAATACTTTGAAAAACTATTCTATATAACAAGAGATTACAAGATCAACATATATGACAGAAATATGAAATTGCAGTCTTATATAAATTGGGGAGGGGTTACACTAAATAATCTATCGGTTTTGCATGCCCGGAAAGATGGAAAATTAATATTTGGATATACTGATCCTGACGGATATTGGACTAATGTTTATAATCTATCAAATAATCAATTAATGTATCGTGAAGGGCCGGATATCCTTCGAAACTATGCGAAAAGATCTATGTCGAAGGATGGAACTTACCTTTCGGTATCGGAGGACAACTATATTCAAATATTTAGTTTTGATAATATTGAGATGCTCAATGTAAATTCAATATCCACTTATCCTATCAACTTTGAAGAATGTATTTTTAGCAAAGTTGATGATGAAGAACTTTATATAGTAGAAAAAGAACAATTTTACAGGATGAATGCATTGACTAAAAACAAAACAGCTTACATTGCCGGTAAATTTATGACCGAAGATCCCTTCACCGGAAATGTAGCATACATAAAGAATGACAATATACTGGTTATACTTAGTCCTGATCTGAATGAAGAAATATACTCGATCCCGGTGAGTAGAGTATGGGATCTGAGACTCTTCGACAATATACTTACTACCAGCAAGAGTGGCGTGTTGTATTATGTTGATTTGAAGCCATATATTGAATGATATGAAGAATGTTAGCATAATATTTATATTATTACTCTATATTATCTTGTTCGTTTTCACCGGATGCGAATATGATAAAGATGAAGTCTGTTTTGTTGGTATCCCCAAAACAGAAGAGAAGGAAATAACGTTCAATCTTTTAAATTTACCATCAGGAGCGACGATTTATATATATCAGGAAACAAAACTGAAATATGATCTGAATCTTCCCGAAGGGAATATATTAAAACAAAAATTCATGTTAGGTAATAAAGAGTTCTTTTCTTCTGATGGTTATATCCTGTTAGATCCGAAAGGCTATAATAGCAGAACCGAAGAAAAACTTATACTTGATGTCAAAGTTGACTCTGGCTCTGAAAGCATAGCCGGAAAACTAGGTTTAGAAAGCTACATTGGCAGATTTGAATATAATATTATTTTTGTGCCGGATGCAAACCTAAGCCTTCAAAATATTTCTCATCATAAAAACAATGATGATTATTTTGAATTAACATGGAGTAAACCAGAGTTGGAACAATATACAGTAGAGAAATATCGGATAACATATTATCACGACCGCACGGAATATGTGGAAGAAATAACCAATCCGAATCAAACAGTTTTCATTGACACACGTGCTGTATTTGGTTATTTACATTACAGGATAGAAACCTTTTTCAAAGAAAGCTATAGAAAACCTTGGGTCGATAATTATACCATCTCCATAGATTTTCCTAAGTATTCTGTTAAGTTTGAATATACAGGCATAAACTCGGCGAGAATATCATGGCCAAAAAATGAATATAAATCTAAATATGCATTTGCTAGTGGATATTATGGTGATATAATTTATGAGGGAACAAATAACTATTTTGATATTGAAGATTTAGCAAGTTTCTCGACAAAACATGGTGTTGGAATTTTCCCTCTGAGTTCCTTTGGGGAGTGGGTGGAGCTTTATGTTCTACCGATGAGTGCTAATACTATCAGTAGAAATATGCCTATGCACTATGATGAATTATATAGCCAGAGTCTAATTACAAGAGATAAAAACTATGATGATTATATAGCTTTCGTAGATACTTCCAATGATATCTTATTTATCAAAAATAAAGATGAAATATGGTCTTATAATAGGAAGACTCTTGAGATGATTAATAATACGGAGATATCAAACACAATGCCTTCAAATTGGAGAATCCATGCATTTTGTTCCGAAAAAACGTCTACAATATTTATCGCGAATTATGATTGGATTGATTTAATCAGCTACGATTTTAAAAATCATGAGAAGATACAATTCGAATCAACTGATGTACTAAATTATCAATATGCTTATCTTGGCACGAATGATGTTGTATTTATTTGTCCGAAAATAACTATAAAAGAGGACGAAAGCGATATAAAAAGTATACTCTATGCATATGATTTGAAGTCAAGAAAATTAATTTCTTCTTTATCTTTAGAAAATATGTGGGATAACATTGTTGTATCCAGAGATGGCCAATATGTATGTGTATATAATGATGTTAGAGCGTTAGTTTATAAGTTTTCAGAGAATGCGTTTTCTTTACTGTATACAGAAGAGTGCTCTAGTTATGGATTGGGGAGCTACGATCCTAAAAATATCAATTTTAATGAGAAAATATCTAACCAGCTGATCATAACACTTTCTCCGGGAATGTACAATAATGAAATGTATACCGTAAATGTAGAGAATGGTGCTAAATCTGAAAAGAAACGCTGTTCTTATAGATGTTCAGATCCATATACTGGAAACGTAGTAGCAGTGCATGGGTCAAAATGTACCATTTTTGATACAATATTGAACAAAGAGCGTTTGTCGTTAACCAACTCTGACTCAGACTACCTTTTTGATGATTTGTTTCTAAAATCAGGAGGGAGCGATCAAAAAAAACTTTATTATCTAAACATAACTAATTATTTGAAAAAATGAAAAAATATACTTTCTTAATTATCTCAATACTGTGTAGCATATATATGCAAGCACAATTCACCGCAAGTTATTCTTTGGGTTATGCTACACATAATATGGATGGTATGAAAAGTCTGATGAAAACCATACAACAATCACCTCCTGCATTTATTATCGGTGCAAAAAGTGTTGATGATTTTTCTACTAATCAAGTAATTCACATCGTAGATATAGGTTACAGATTTGATATGCATGAATTCGGCTTAAAAGGGGGAGGATATAGCTCAACGGGAGCGAAACTGTCGTTGAAGGATTATTCAGGCGAATATTCTAACCGGTTTATTGTAAATGGTATACGGGCCGGAGTATATTATAAAAATTATTTTTATACATATAGAAATGACAAAGAAAAGGCTCTTTTTTCTTTCTTTGGGGAGATTTCTCCAGGTCTTTATTTTTCTGAGATCAAAAATAAAGGATTCTTTATAGTTCAAGATGAAGAGTTAGACTCATTTGATGATAAATATTCAAACACAAGTTTTGCATTTCTCATACAAGCAGGAGCAAAATATTATATTACCAAAAATATTAATATGCACATTGCATTAGGGTATGATTTTGTAGCTAAAGTTAAAGTGGAAGATTTAAAACCTAAAGAAGCGTTGGTTGATTGGAGTGGAATAAGATTTACAGGAGGTATTGGCTTCTCTTTTTAAATAGAGAATGCCTACCCGAGAAATAGTATGAAGGATTCAGGTTATGCTTGTTAATGCTTAGTTATATTGGCTAATATATGGATCTGATAGTCATTATTTGTCAGTGACCATACCAGATTTTAGGGTACATTTTGATTCTGTGGACAAGGAAATACTAACACAGGAAAAGATTGATATAATCTACAATGAGGATTTTGTCATAAGACGACTAGGACAGATAAATTTCATTGTGTAAAATTGTTATTATTCTTAATAATTGAAAATAAACCAATTACAAGAATGTTTTTCTTGACCGCTAACGGTTGAGAAATGGCAAAGTTCTGTTCTTTACTTTGCGCTAATAATAAAGAGCGATTTATTAATTAGGGTCTGCTGAAAAACTCAGCAGACCAATTCATATTTAATTCGGTTTGCGTCCGCTATTTCCCGGTTCCGATAACTATTATTGCGTCCATCCGATTTATTAGCGATTATCTCCAACAGCAATGCTGAAAAACTAAACCATAAGTTCTGAATAAGACACGGGAGTGCCATCCCCGCCAATTTGACCAGGTTTAGCACAAGGAAGATGCAGGCAATCCATGATTCGCTTGTTTGTCGGAGTCTGGCTTTGATACGGTTTAAGCCATAACCTGTTTTGGCTTGTCCAAACTTTCCTTCTATTGGATTACGCTCTCCCGGACTTACATGAATTGACATGGGCGAAGGCCTGCCCAGTGGCTTTGCTAAAAGTTTGATGCCTTTTTCCTTGAGCATAACCCGATTGGGACGACTACAGTAAATCTGATCAGCGAGTACTTCGCGGGGGTAGCATCCGAACCGTTCACGATACTTTTCAACATAGTGCTCCATGTGACTTCCCTCGTTAAAAGCATCCCAGGAAAGTTCATCCAGAAACGAGATGCCATCAATAATGGAAACATGTATCTTGGAACCAAACTCTACCTTGGCTTGACTCTTTCCTCTGACTATGGGGCGTACATGAGGTTGATGGATGCTTACTATCCGGTCTTCCACTGTATGCGTCCTGGACTTATACATGTACAACTGTTGATCAAACAAGGTCTGGATAACATACAAATATTTCCGATCCTTCTTCTTTAAGGGAAGGTTAGGATAAGCATCCAGCAACCGATGGATAGAATTTATATTCCGCTTGAGATACCCCAATTGAATGCGAACGGAGTTTCTGATCTCTTTCTTGCTCTTTTTCTTCTTCTGGGCTGTCTTCAGATAGCGTTTGCGAGCAACCTTGCGGTAGCTACGCGGCTTTTTATCATGTAACAGATGGGTATAGAGCTGATCAATCAGGTTTTCCGATATTTCACGAGCTTCGTTGAGCAGATTCAAATCCGTTGGATAAGCAATATCCTGTGGACAAGCAGTAGCATCAAAAATGATCCGGCCTTTGTTCGCTGAGCCACCGGATAAGGAATCCTCATCAGGATCAATGCCGGAATCGTCTTTATCCGATTCTTTTTTCACAAACTCCATCCCTGTCTTCAACTGAACAATCCGCTCGTTGATCGCATTGATCGTATCTAGACCCAAGCGTTTTCGTAAATCCACAAACAGTGAAGCATCAAATGGGGCTTCATGGGTGAAGCTACAGTACCCCAGAAAGTATTGCATATAGATGTTTTCCGAAATCTGACTCACTGTCTCCCGATCATCCAAATTGCAAAGATGCTTGATCATTAGAGAACCCAAAACCACACGAGGACTCAATCCCGGTCGACCCGTTGAACTAACCCCTACATGTTTGAGGTAAAGATTGCAAATCTCATCCCAGGGAATCAAATGGGACAATACAACCCAACGGTTTCCCGGATCGAGTTGCTGATCGAATGGATTTTCAAATCCCGATAAAACCAACTGATTCGGACTCGCATAATTGGGACTAAGTGCACGACTTTTGCGCTGTTTCTTCATATATCCTTGCATTTGGAAAAAACAAATATAAGTATTTTCACTCATCCTTAACGAATTATCAGTTTATCAGCAGACCCTAATTATAGGTGAAGGTGTAAAAATTGCTTTCACAAAGAAAGCATCGTAATATACTAATCATTTAAAATAAGTTTAATTTAATTTTTTTTTACAAAAAAGATAATTGTTAAAATTTTTTACTACTTTTGACTTTTGTGCCGTGATAATGAAAAATTATCCTAAATAACCAAACACTGAACTCAAGAATTACATAATATGCCGTTCTCTTTATCTATATTTTTGATAAATAAAAAAGCTCTTTTTATTTCTTTGTTTTTCTTTTATTTGGGGCCAAATCTTTTTCCCCAATCCTTACCAAAAGCAGACAAGGCACAGGAAGACTTTGCAATTATAGAGTCTCAAAACCGTTTCATTGATAACCTGAATATTGGGACAGGCGAACAGGCCGGTACAGCCTACAACCTGCCTGTGGGAATAAAGAAGATCGTGGGGAATATACCATTTACTTTGGCTATCACCAATGTGCGTTTTGGAAATCAATACGGGAAATTAACACTCCTGATGAAGATGCGTATCCCGCAGTCAGGTAGCAAACAGGATAAGGAATTATTATTCGGAGCCACAGATGTTAAAATAACCAATACAGGAGATCTTGTTGGAGATGTTAAATTATCCTTATTGAATAATATCCCCCTTTCCCTTGGTAACTTGGGAAATGTCGTTTTTAAAGGCAGCCTGAATGACAGTACAGGAAGGGCTGAATCCAATACCTATGTCTCCCTTGACTGTAATGGTAATTTCAAAGAACTATCCATCGACGCCGATGTAATACTGAATCAAAATACTTTTAGCCTTGTATCCGACAGAAGCAAGCCCGTTACAAGCAGTTTTAAAACCGTTATCCATGACTGGAACGATCTGATCGCAGAAATTTCGCTTCCTGCCTTCGAAATAAAAGGAGCCGAAGGTTTTGAGTTCAGTCTGTCAAGGGCGACATTGGATTTAAGTGATCTGAAAAATCCCATATCATTTACTCCTGACCCTCAATATTTCAGAGAATATTTTACATTACCCGACCCCGACTTATGGCGGGGCCTGTATGTTGACCGGTTTACATTAACCTTTCCGGAACAGTTTAAGAATAAACAATCGGGACAAAGGATCATCCTGGAAGCATCACACCTGCTGATAGACGAGAATGGCATCACAGGTGATATCACAGGTAAAAATATATTATCGCTGGAATACGGAGACGCTTCGGGCTGGGGATTCTCGGTAGAAGATTTCCGTTTGTCATTGTTAGCGAATAATATCAAGGGTTTTGGTTTCGGCGGACAGATCAATATCCCCATCTCGGAGAAAAGCCAGCCGCGACCTTATGAAGCATACATATCCAATAATGAATACCTCTTCAAGGTCGGCCTGGGAGAAAACCTCTCTTTTGACATATTCGGACAAGCCCAAATGCGCCTTGATCCGACTTCCTACCTGTTGATGCAGGTGAAGGACAGGCGTTTTAGCCCGAAGCTCGTCTTAAACGGCTCGATGGGTATTGATAAGGATGGTCTTAAGATGGAACAGGTCGTTTTCAAAAAGCTGGCATTCGCTACCGAATCTCCTTACTTTTCGGTGGAATCCGTCGAATACGGCGGGGAAGTCAAACTGAACAATTTTCCTGTCACAATAAGTGATATACGCTTTAAAACGGCTAACGATCTGGCTACGCTTGGATTCGATATCAAAGTCAACCTGATGCAGGAGAAAATAGCGGCAGGAGGACGCCTGGAATTAGCCTCACAGTATACAGACGGTCGTTGGAAATTCAAGGGGCTTAATATCGGAGCCATTAAACTTGAGAACACCCAACTGGCAGGCTTTAGCCTGGATGGGGAGATACGCATAGAAAAAGACCACCCCATATACGGGAATTATTTCGGAGGGTATATACAGGCGACTTTCGGCGCCTTATCATCAGGCCTGAAAGTCGGGGTTACCTCCGTCTTCGGCAATAAGGATTTCCGTTACTGGTATGTAGAAGGGCAGGCAGAATTCAAGGGAACAGATATCCCTGTAGGCCCGGTATTCCTGAACGGGTTTACCGGAGGCGCTTACTACAGGATGTCGCCTGCCGTAGGAAGCAAGCTCCAGGCCTATGCGCCGGATGACAAAGTATCATTAGGCCTGAAGGCCGGAGTTTCATATCATGTCGGAAGCAAGTTGGCCCTGAACGGAGATGCCCTTTTTGAAATGAACTTCCTGTCCTCCGGGGGAATAAAGAATATCCGCTTTTACGGCAGCGCACAGTTTATGTCACCGCTTGATATGAGCGGCAAACTCGGCAAGCTCGGTGACATGCATAAGAATGCGCAGGCAAAGGTCGAAAATATCAGCAACAGTTTAACGGATAAGCTGCCGGGTAATATGTCCGGCTCGGATATAACTAAAAAGATATTGCCCGACCTTAAACTGTCAGGGGCAATCAATGCCTATATGGCCATGGACTATGATTTCCCTTCGAAGACCTTCGATGCCGATTTCAGGGTGATGGTCTATGCGCCGGGTGGCATCTTGCGCGGGACAGGCAACAATAATGAGGCAGGCTGGGCCAAACTCCACTGTTCTCCTCAGAGTTGGTATATTCATGTAGGTACGCCCAATAATCCGGTTGGACTAAAACTTGGACTGGGGCCGCTATCCTTAAGTACGCAGTCCTATTTTATGCTTGGTGACAAATTGGAAAACCCGGTCGTTCCCAAAGAAGTCATCGATATACTGGGAATCACCCCGCAGGAGGCGGACTATATGAAAAGCCCGGACCTGACGGCGGCGGGCAAGGGAGTCGCTTTCGGTTCCCGCTTCTCATTTGATACAGGGGATATGACTTTTCTGATCCTGTACGCCCGCTTTATGGCCGGGGCAGGCTTCGATATTATGCTCCGTGATATGAGTAACTATGCCTGTGAAGGAAGCAATACTCCTGTCGGTATGGACGGTTGGTATGCCAACGGGCAGTGCTATGCCTACCTGTCGGGTGAACTGGGCGTTAAAATCAAACTCCTGTTTATCAAAAAGAAAATTACTGTCATTAAAGGCTCCACGGCCGCCTTGTTGCAGGCAAGGCTTCCGAATCCGACCTGGGTAGGCGGACAACTGGCCGTCAGACTGAATGTACTGGGAGGCCTGATCAAAGCCAATATGAAAATGAAAATGAGCTTTGGCAACGACTGCAAGCTGGTAGCCATCAACGGGGACAGTTCCCCTCTGGACATGCCTTTGATCGCAGACCTGACCCCATACGATAAAGATACGGATGTAGATGTATTCCTGTCTCCGCAGGCTACCTTCAATATGCCTTTAGGCGAACCTTTCGATATCGAGGACGACAACGGGAATATTAAATCCTACCGGATAAAACTTGCCGACTTCTATATAACAGACAGTAAAAACCAAAAGGTTGAAGGCAAGGTGAAAATGAATAAGGCTAATGATGCGGCCACATTTGAGTCAAAAGAGATATTGCCTCCGTATAATGATATGAAAGTATCCGTTTCGGTCAATTTTGAAGAATACAAAGGGGGAAGCTGGTCTGTGGTTTCACAAAACGGGAATATAGCCAGGGAGTCGAAGGAAGCCTCTTTTAAAACAGGCGGCGCTCCCAATTATATCCCGCTTACTAATATCTCATATTGTTATCCGGTTGTAGGACAGCGGAATTTCTTTAAGGAAGAGACAAATGCCGGCTATGTGCAGCTAAAAAAAGGGCAAAGCTACCTGTTCCCTGATAACTTCACCTATGACGCTAATTTTTCAGCGAAAAACGGCAATATGGCAAAGGCGGCTTTCAGATATAGCAGTTCGGATTCACGTATTAATTATTCCCTGCCTGATATCGTAAACCAGACAGACTATGAACTGGTATTTGCCGCCTCCACGGGAGGGCAAACCGGACAACCGTCAGAAACACGGAAAACGATCGGCACATTGACCGATGCAGAAGGAGAATCCTTCTCTGTAGACTATATGCAGCAGGCTGCACAAAAAATAACAAAGGACGGCGTATTGGAAGTGTTGAAATACCCTTTCCGGACAAGCCAATACAATACTTTCGGTCAAAAACTGTCTGTATTACAGCTGGAACCGACATCCCGTTATGTAAATACGGATGTACGCTCATTGCTCCTTAAATCGAGGGATAGCTACGAAGCTTTCGATGAAACGGAGCTTACCGGTAACGGTTATACCGCGGGAGCACCTCTGATATCTGCGGAAGCGGCGATGGATAATGATTATTACACAAAAGACATCGCGCCTTTAGTCTATAACTGGTATCCGCAAAAAGGCATTACCATTACCGGCAGGGATGTAAATGAGTACGGTGTACCTCCGTCCAGAGCTTTCCCATTGTATGACGGGTACCTGGGCTATATATCCGGGGATGCCTTTAACGATTTTATGTCGAAGATACTGCCGTTTGTATATGAGCTGCCGTACTATTACAGTAAAGATTATTACGAACTGAGGACAAAAGCAGTGAATTCATTCGATAAGGGTATTAATATGCAGCCGCTGATGCCGTTGATCAACAGCCACTTCCTGTTTATCAGGCAGGGGAACTATAAAACAACCTTCCGGTACAACCTTCCGGGCGGAAAAGCGGGAACTACCAGGCAGATGGATTATATAAATACACTGGACTGGCGATAATAATCTTACACATTTATAGAATTACAGAATGATGAAAAAACTTATTATATATTTATTCTTGTTACAGTTTGTACAGAATAATATTACATTATCAGCTCAGGAATATAATGTCACCGCTACACCAATAGAGAATTTTCGGGCCAAAGGTTTTGTTACAGATAAGAATGAAATAAAACTTCGCTGGTCCCCGGGAAATACAAGGGCATGGTCTGACGGAATTAAATACGGATATACAGTCAAGCGTTACACTGTAATGATTGATAATCGGTGGCAGGAAACTCCCGGAGAGACAATATTTGTGGAAAACTTAAAACCACGAGCTTTGGCAGACTGGGAAGAATATGCCAATAAGTCGGATTATGCAGCCGTCATCGCACAGGCTTTTTACGGTGAAGACTTTGAGCTCAGCGCTTCGGGGAATAATGATATCGGCAGTATTATTAACCAGGCAAACGAGTTGGAACAGCGTTTTTCCACTTCGGTCTTTATGGCCGAATACGATTATAAGGCAGCAGTATTGGCCGGCTGGGCATGGACGGATAATACGGTAAGAGACAACGAGCGTTACCTGTACCGTATTTACCTGAACCGTCCGGAAAGGTTACAGGGAGATACTGCGGCAGTCTATTTAGGATTGGAAGATAAAAAGGAACTGCCCAAGCCCATCGGGTTAAATGCTCTGTTTGGAGACAAGACCGCGATGCTGTCATGGAACTACACTCTGTTGTCGGATACCTACCATTCTTACCATATAGAGCGTAAAGAAGAGGGTGGTACTTTTAAAAGGATAACGGAACTGCCAGTTACCGCACTGGACGGTGAAATGAAGGAAATTTTCTATACCGACAGCCTTACAAACAATGAAACCGTCTATACCTACCGGGTGACCGGACTGACCGGATTCGATGAGACAGGGCCTTGTAGTGAAGAAGTCAGCGGAAAAGGAGAAAAAGCTTTAAGTTGTATCCCTTATATTTACAGTGGGGATTTCATAGGAAAAGACCGCGCGAAGATTTATTGGGAATTTGAATGTGAGGACAGCAGCCTGATCGATAAGTTCAGCCTGTCGGTATCAAAAGATATAGACGGGGAATACCAGTCTCTATTAGACAATATCCCGTTGGATAAAAGGGAACTGGATTTTCCGTTAACCGATGCCAGATCGTATGTTAAGTTACAGGTAAAAGCCAATGATGGGCGTAAAACGGAGTCTTTCCCGTTTTTGCTGAGGCAGGTAGATTCCATTCCTCCTGCTGTCCCGACAGGATTGAAAGTCGGGATAGACTCTACGGGAGTTGCCCGTTTATCCTGGGTTGAGAATCAGGAACCGGACTTATTGGGTTACCGCATCCTGCGTTCTTTTACGGAAAACGAGGAGAAATCATCCGTAACACCGGAATTTATTCCCCGAAACCATTATGCCGATACGCTTTCCCTTGATTTGGGTAATAGCTATGTCTATTATAGCTTGACAGCTATCGATGAGCGCTATAATGAATCGGCGCCATGTATGCCGGTCAAAGCCGTCAAGCCCAATAATAAGACCCCGGACGAGCCTGTTATTACCGGGTATAAATTATTGCCGGATAATAAAGTTGCTATTGAATGGACCCCAAACCCCGGACATCCGGATATAACCTATAAACTGATCCGGACGAATTTTGACAACCCGGAATATACCAGGACAGTATTTTCAGGTGATTATAATACAACGTCTTACTCGGATGAAATCCCTGTAGCGGGAAAATACCGTTACAGTCTGGTCGCTTATGGCGCTGACGGGAAGAAATCTTTTTCTCCGCAGCCCCTTGAAATTGAAATCAAGTCGAATACAGCATCCAATGAAGTCTCAGGATTGACCTATTATGCTGATTCCAATAAAGGTTATATCGAATTATCATGGAAAAAACATGAAAAAGCAAAATTGTACAGGATATACAAAGCTACCGAAGATGAAAAGATGGCTTTATGGAAAGAATTGGAGCCGGATGAAACACGGGTTACGGATGAGAATGTGTCCGCAGGGAATAATTATACTTATACGATTCTATATATTACCGATGAGGGCAGGCCATCGAAAACAAAGACAATTGTTGTAAATTATTAAAACCTTAAAAACCTGACACAAAATATATGAAAAAGATAATATTCTTTCTCTTTTTTCTGACTTCGGCTTTTCTCAGGGGGCAAGTAGGTACTTATGAAATTAAATTCTATATAAGCCAACTTGATGTTTATGCGAGCATATCAGGTAATTGCGGAAGCTATGTGCATACAAAATTGCGGTTCAGCAACGGTTCCGAAGAAGAATATTTTAACCAGCCGGTAGGAGATGGAGAAAACCTTCCACGGACATGGACAAAGACTTTTACCGCAGACAAGCGCTTGTCAAGCATTTGGGTAAATTCGCAACCGAGGAAGTGGAACGGCAGTCTGTTTGGAGGAAAATGTGAGAATAATCAGGGATATACAGGATATGTTTATATTTCTTATGGCTATTATACGAGTAGTACCGGTACGCGGTTTTGTCAGAACTTTGGTTTTAACGGATATCGTAGCATACTTCCAAGATTAACAATTATTCAAGAGACCAATTATCTTCCAACGGAAGACAGGATTACGATTAAATCCCATACTAATTTCAGATATGAAGAATATAACTGGCAATACCGTATAAGCGGTTCAGGCTGGACTCCCCTGCCTCAATACGATGGGCAATCATCTATTTTAGCTAATGCCAAAGATATATTGGGTAACAATGCAGATAATTATGCCGGACAATATGTCGATTTTCGGCAGGTTGCTTATAATAATAATTCTGTTTCGAATATTGTATCCTATAATATCCGTAAATCCTCTCCCCGTATTCTGAGTACTACAGCTACAGATAAGATTTGTTATGGAGCGGCAAACGGGAAATTGAAAGTACAGTTGGACAGAGCCTTGTTATCCGGTGAACGGTTGATCATAGATTATAAGAATCTTACAACCTTATCTATCGGTAATATTCCAGATCCGGTAGTAGGTAGCGATAATAGTTTTTACCTTGAAAACCTTGATGCAGGCAACTATGAGATCCAGGTATCCGGTTTTTATAATGGCCTTACGACTTACTCAAATAGCCCGGATCATAAAAAAACGGGGAAGATAGAAAGCTTCCTGCCTCTTACCTATTCCACTGCTGGCAAAACAGATATCGCTTGTTTTGGAGCTGATAACGGCTCGATTACCGTCGCGGCTTCCGGCGGTGATGGCAGTTATACCCTTCACTGGCGCGCACAGGGCGGGAGCTATACGGCAACAGCTTTTACTTCTTCCACCCAAACCATCCTGTCCAATCTGCAACCCGGAACTTACGAATACTATGTCACAGACAGTCATAACTGCGAACTTCGTGATATAGACGGCATCATTATCCGGACAGTAACCCTTACCCAGCCAGCTAAGGCGCTGGATTTTGTTTTCCAGGCTTCCACGGAACCTTCAGGTTATAGCAGGAGCGACGGCTCGGTGACACTGGAAGGCGATGGGGGAACACCTTTATCCGGCAATACTTATACCGTTATCTGGAAAAATAAACAAACAAACCAAACAGTTACAAGTGTAGAGAACGATCCTTCGGGAGCGAAATTCCGGACAATAGCGAAAAACCTCCCAGCCGGGACGTATACGGTGGAAATCAAAGACGCCAACAATTGTACATTTACGGATGAGATAACAATCGGCCAGCCCGAAGAATTGGTTGTAACCATTGAAAATACGCAGCAGATACTATGCAATGGTAATACAAACGGAGAATTAGTTGCCCACGCCCGCGGGGGAGTACTGGAACCCGGACAGGTTTATACCTACCAATGGTATAAAAAGACCGGAACCGCATACCAAACCATACCTGTGACCGACAGCATTGCCCCGAACCTGGGTACAGGAGACTATAAGGTCGAAGTCAAAGACCGTAGCCGGATTGTAAATATAGCCGGAAAAGAGTTTATCCTAAACGAACCGGCAGTGTTAACCACTACTCTGGCAAAACAGGATGTGACATGCTTCGGAGACAATAACGGATCGATCCGTATTGAAGTATCCGGTGGTGCCGGAGGATATAAGCTCTATTATAAATTGAAAAACGACGCGGCCTATGGCCAGCCGTTAAACCCGCAAGGAAGCGTATTTACCCTGAATAGCCTTACGGCTAACGAATATTGGATATACATTACCGATGCAAATGGGTGCATTGCTCCGGTAGGAGGAAACGACGTTGCGCAAATCACCATCAGCCAGCCCCCACAGGCTTTGGAGATAAGCAATGCTGTAGTAAAACCTGTCAGCGGTTTCAGCCGTTCTGACGGAAGCATCACGATAAAAGTAAAAGGAGGAACGCCGAATCCGGGAAATCCTGCTTATATTGTAACATGGAAAAATGCTTCGGGAACAACGATAGCAAGCAGTGAATCGACAGGGACGGACAATATCTTCGCCTCGAAGATAGAAAACCTAACCAATGGCATTTATACGGTAGAAATAAAAGACAGGAATTACACAGGTGTGACCAATGCCTGTTATGTAACTGCAGGTTTTACGGTTATCCAACCGGAAGCATTGACTTTACAGTTGGAAAATACAAATGGAGTCTATTGTTTTGGAGAAGAAACGGGGAAGCTCGTGGCTCATGTAAGAGGCGGCGTATCCGGAAGTTTCTCAGGCATGCCCTATAACTATAAATGGTATAAGGTCACAAGCGGAAATGCTACGCTTATCCCGAATCAGAATGACAGCATCCTGTCAAACCGTCCCGCCGGGTTTTACAAGGTAAGGATCGAGGATGCCAGCAGCCCGGCCAATACAATCGAGTCGGCAGTTTTTGAAATCACACAACCCGTATTGCTTACCACAACGCTTACAACCCGGAATATAGGGTGTTATGGCGAAAACACAGGTTTTATCCGGATAAGTGTATCCGGAGGGACGGGAGACTATAAACTTTTCTGTAAAAAGGAAGGGACAGATGCCACATACAGGGAATATCCGGTTAATACGGGAGATAATACGTTTTATCTTGATAACCTCTATTATGGGAAATATAATGTATATATTCTTGATGCAAATAATTGCTATGCAAAAATAAATGGAAATAATGTCCATGAAATTATATTGACCCAGCCAATGACTCCTTTATCCATTACAGAAACAAACCAGACCAATGTATCCGGATTTGGACGTTCTGATGGAGAAATAGCAATCAAAGTATCCGGAGGAACGATGAATGCCTCCGCACCGTACTACGATATTGTCTGGAAAAATAGCTCAGGTACAGTAATAACAAGCACTGACACTTTTGATGCCTACGGCGTATTTACCTCAAAGATACAAAACCAACCCAAAGGAACATACACCGTAGAGATCAGGGACAACAATTATGGAAGTACGGCTAATACCTGCTATGCGACAGCTACTTATATCCTTACCCAGCCCGATCCCCTGCTTGTACAACTGATACAGGCAGACAGCATCTACTGTCACGGAGAAACTACAGGAACGCTGGTTGCCCATGCAAAAGGGGGAGTGCCTAACCTCCAGACAATCTACCCATATACCTATAAATGGTACAAAATAGAAAACGGTAACGCAGCGCTTATCCCGAATGAAACAGACAGCATTTTAGAACAGCGTCCGGCAGGATTCTATAAGGTAAGGATCGAAGACTTCAGCCGCACCGCCAATACCATCGAATCCGGAATTTTTGAAATTTCCCAGCCAACATTGCTGACCACCGTATTAACCACACGGGATATTTCCTGCCACGGACTGAACGACGGCTTTATCAGGATAGAGGTAGCAGGCGGAACAGGAAGTTACAGGCTCTTCTGTAAAAAGGCGGGAACAGATACCAACTATATAGAATACCCAGTCAATCCGGATCATAAGACCTTCCTGATAGACAACCTTTATTCCGGAACCTATAGTGTCTATATACAGGATGCCAACGGATGTTATGCTCAGATAAAGTCGGAAGACATACACGAAATCACCTTGGCTCAACCTGCCATACCATTAGCGATCTCAGGCATGTCTAAAACCGATGCTTCGGGCTTCGGCCGCTCCGACGGGAATATAAAGATTACAATAGAAGGAGGTGCGCCAAATGTGGACAACACTTATAATGTGGATTGGAAGAATAATACAGGTCAAACCTTGTCTGCAACAGGTTCCATTGAAAATGGTAAATATGTTTCATTGCTGAATAATATACCGAAAGGAAACTATACTGTAGAAGTAAAAGACAAGAATTATGCGGGAGCCTATCCGGAGGCCAATGCTACCTGTATAGTTACGGAGCTATATATCATCTCCGAACCCGATAAGTTGCTGGCAGGCGTGGAAGAATCCCATTTTATATCCTGCCACGGCATGTTCGACGGGCAGCTTACTGTTCACGCCACAGGAGGCATCCAAAATCCGGTAGCTGGACGCCTGCCTTATATCTATAAATGGTATAAGGAAGAACCGGGAACAGGATATGCCCTGCTTGCCAACGAACGGGACAGCATCCTCTCCAATATATCCACAGGTAATTACAAAGTTGAAATAGAAGACTACAGCCGCACTGTAAATACTGTTTCGGTTGATTATAACCTTAGCCAGCCGGAATTGTTACAAGCTTCAGCAACCGATATACAAATAATATGCGGGCAGACTGCTGAAATTTCCGTCAGCGTCACAGGCGGTACAGCCCCATACAGCTACCAGTGGAGCACCGGGGATAAGATTGCGTCAGTTAATAATATTACTCCGGGCCGCTATTTTGTCTTTGTTACCGACAGCAGGGGATGTGAAACCACAGCTATCGCAAAAGTTTCGACACCGGCAGATTTACAGGTTACTGCCGTAACAACAAACCCTGTATGCTACGGGGCAGATAACGGAAGTATTAAGCTACAGGTAACGGGCGGTACGGCTCCATATACTTATAAATGGAATAACGGAGCGGTAACCAAAGACCTGGACAATATCAAGGCAGGATCATATACTGTACTTGTTACCGATAAGGACGGATGTACATATACCGATAACTTTATCTTGTCCGATCCTGAGCCGTTAACGGTATATCTGGGAGAAGACCGTACTTTGTGTAACGGGCAGAGCCTTACTTTAACTTCCGCTGTTGCTGATACGAAAACAAAATTCAGTTGGACCGGCCCGAATTCATTCAATGCTGTTTCGTCTGAAATTACAGTCGATAAAGCGGGAACTTATAAACTTACAATAACCGATAGTAAAGGATGTCAGGCTACGGATGAAATAAAAATCAACGTAAAGGATGTAGACATCAGCTCCGAGATATTTGTAGCTACAGAAGTCTTTGCGGGGGATACGATAGTAATAGCCAATATCAGCAATCCGAACCCTGACAGTGTGGAATGGCTGATTGAAGACTCCGACTCGCTAAAAGTCGTTGAGATGGATGAACATTATGCCAGGGTTCTGTTTTCTGAAACAGGATATTACAAGATCGGCTTCAGGGCACATAAAGGGGATTGTTTCCAGGAGATATTCAAGACAATTACTGTTGTAGACAGGGACGGCACAGGGGATGATTCGTTCGGGGAGTCTATTATTGAAAAATATTATGTATATCCTAACCCGAACGACGGCAATTTTAATGTAAAGATCACATTGAATAAGACCAGTGCCATCCGCCTGCGTATAATCAATATTGGTACGGGCAATACTGTCAGTGATAAAAAGTATGCAGGACAGAAGGAATACGACATTCCTTACAATAAGTCTATTGCTCCGGGAGCCTATGTCATTATACTGGAAACGACATCCGGGCATATGAACCTTAAAATGATTGTCAGGTAAGAACCCGAAAGAATAAGTGATAATAACAGGAATAGCAAATAATAAAACAAAAATACAGATGAACCGGCAGTGTAATAGGCAACAGATTATAAACAGCGTATTCCTTCGTTGTATGTATATCCTGATCATGTGTCTGGTAAGTGTGGGAATATACGGACAGCAGCAGACCTATCCGGTACAGGTGTACACCCAGCTGGCGCCCCCATACACACCTCATATACCGGCTTACTATACCGGGACGCAGGCAAAGCTGAAAGTGATGCTTATCAATACCGATATGCAGCAGCCGACGGTCAATGTCTATTTGAGGATGAAGATACTTTCTTCTTCGTTTTCAGCGGTTACCCCGCCGGAGGTCTATACTCCGCAAATAGAGCTTCAGGCAGGTATGCTTGTAACCTTGTCGCTGAATGACCTGGAACCTTATTTCAAAAAGGAGAACCTGCGTGTGAGCGGAGGGCAGAGTGAGTTTTACCGGACACAGATGCTCCCCGATAATTTTTACCGGTTTCATTTTGAAGTCTATGAGGTAGGGACAAACCGCCTCGTCAGCAATACGAAAACGGGCTTTGCCCAGGCTATGATTGCTTCGGGGGAACCGCCCATACTGAACCTCCCGCAAAAAGGCTCGGTAATAAAAGAAAGCAATATCCCGTCCATTATGTTCTCATGGACGCCTAAGCATATGAACTCCATAGCGGCAGCTTACGGGACGGAATACGATATATCGCTGGTCGAAATCTATGACAAACAGGTCGCGCCTGAAGCTGCCTTTGATTATTCGAGGGTTCTTTATACCGAAACCACCAAATCCACATCCTTTATACATACCGTTGCGCAACCATTATTGATTCCGGGCATGCGTTATGCCTGGAGGGTACAGGCCAAAGCCCGTGAAGGCGTAGATGAGATAAGTGTTTTTAAAAATAATGGTTATAGTCCGGTATCCTGGTTTGATTACACCGCCGACTGCAAAACCGTGCAAAGCTGCGGGGCTATTTATGAGAACGGGCATGTCGATATCAGCTGGCAGGATGCCGGGGCGATGGAATATACTGTCGAATACCGTAAAAAGGGAACAAGTAGATGGTATACCGGAACTATAAATAAACCATTGTTAAGCCAACTGTATAACTTGCAGGCGGGAAAAGATTATGAATACCGCATCGGATCGCGTTGTGTGGCAGGAGATGCCTTCCAGTATAATGATCTTCAGGCTTTCCATATACCCGACAGACAGGAAAACGGGCCTAATTGCGGGCTGATGCCGGATATCAGCCTGACCAACCGGACCCCTGCGCGCGAACTGCAATCAGGCATGCCTGTATTGGTGGGCGATTTCCCTGTGTTTATCACAAAGGTAAGCGGTTCGGGACGGTTCACCGGCGAGGGGTATGTGGGCATTCCGTACTTACAGGGAGCTCAGATAGCGGTAACTTTCAAAGATATTGTTGTCAATACCGATAACCGGCTGGTAGAAGGTTTCTTCGAAACGAAAAACGACACGAAGAACAATAACCTGCTGTTCGATGCCGACCAGTACCAGACAGGCGGCAAAGGCGTGGGCGATATCCGCAGCGGTGAAGAACAGGCGGCCTTTAAGGTAGACTATACAATCAATCCGGACATTAAAGCCCTGCCGTTAAAAGCAGATGGGACAAAGGATGAAATAAAAGAAGGAACCGACTATACTATATCTAAGGGCGAGAACGGCAAATACACCTTTATCCTGACCGACAGCGAAGGTAAGGAGCATAAGGTAGAAGCGGATACCATGCCAGCTACTATCGAGGATAAGGAAGGCAATACCTACGAAGTAAACGAAAAGGGAGAGGTTAAACCTGTATCCAAAGTTTCGGATATCAAGCTTGACTCTTCAACAAAAGACACGCAAAGCAAGCTCGGCACACTATCATTCAAGGCAACCAAAAACACAAAATATGCTTTGGACGAGTATAATAGCATTTATGAAAAGGTAACTGAGTATAACGACCAGTATAAGCCGGAAGGCACAGCCATAACAGCCTCTGCCAAGTTTATGCTGCCGGGTGCGAGTGATGAAATAGCCGTATATATTAAAGAAAATAAGGATAATAAGCTTATTCCTGAGAAAGTACGCTTTGTAACGGGTAAAGGCAGGGAATATCCGGCAACATATGATAACCAAACCAAAGAATGGACGCTGACCATCGTCGGCGGACAGGCTAACGACGGGCAGGAACTGTATGCCGTACAGGACACAGGCGACGATAAATATGAGACACTGGGCAAGCTGAATATCTTTACCTATGAACCGTTCAACCGCAGTGTAACCCTTGTTCCTGTCAACGGGGCAATGAATGGTTTGGATAAACAGACCGTGCAAAACGGCCTGAATGAAATATACGGCAAGGTGGGTATTCACTGGACGGTGAATGTGCTGGAGAAACCGTTCAGCTATACACCAAAGAATGGCTCGACCTTTAATGTGACGGGTAGCGGATTGTTGTCGATGTTTACCGATGATATGAAGGCTATTAACGAAGCCTTTAAGCAGTCGGGAGAGTATCAGGAAGATGGTTTGTATCTATTTGTAATAGGAGATAAAGCCAGTGAAAGCGGAACAGAAGGCGATATGCCGCTGGGTTCGCAGTTTGGCTACCTGTTCCCGAATGCGTCAATACGGACTATTGCCCATGAAGTCGGTCACGGTGCATTCAATCTGGAGCATCCGTTCGACAGGCCGGTACGGAACAGTTTCCCTCAAAAGGGTATGCTGGAATATAACCTGATGGATTATCCAACCAAAGATGCTGAAAAGTGGACGGAGTTGGTGAAACTGCAATGGGATCAGACACGGGCTCCGGGACATGTGATAGGGTTGTTCCAGAAGGATAAGAGCGGGATGAGTATGGGAATGCTTGCACAAGAAACAGAGTCAAGCCAACAGATCGATAACCCGGGAGATGAAATAAGTTTCTACATCGGAAACAAAAAATACACCTTCATATTCAGGGACAAGATACAGAACCTGACAAATTCCCAGTTCAACTCAAATAATAAGATATTTGTTGTTGCAAGTTACGTAAAGGACGGGACTTTTGCCGGTTTTTATGAAAAATCAGAGTATCAGAAGTTGCAAGACAAAGATGGTAAAGTTGACCTGTCATCGAATACCATAAAATCACTTCAACAGTTCAAGGCTTATGAACTTAAAGATGTAGAAGAGCTATCAAGCCGGAGTGTGGAGTTAAAAGATGCACTGATTGAAAACAATAACTACGGGAAAGTCAAAGCCATTATCGTATTAAGCCAGGCTATAAGCAATGATGAATATCAAAGTGTATTCAGCGCCGCAAGCAGGGATAATGACTGCCGGATAGAACTGGGTACGAAAAAAGCATATGCGGATGCCTGTCTCGACAAATATATAGATGCTTTGGTTGGTGCCTTGAACAAAGAAGTCGAATATTTTGATCGCAATTGTAATTGTATTGTAAAAAGATCAGGTAGTGAACTGCTTGGTAACTCCGATCCTGATTTCCAGAAATGGTTTACCGATTCTATCGGTGGAGCAGATGCTATAAGAATTTTAGAGAATAGGATATATGAGGCGAATATAGCGCGGTATACGGATAACATAGCCAAGGGTATTTACGGTGCAGATAAATACGGAACAGTTAATATCCCCCAAAGTATAAAGGAAAAAGTAAGAAGGGAAGCTCGTGAAAGTGCATTTCCTGCCATCAAGGCCATGTGGGCAATCGAACGCTCCGGAGCAGATCCTGACGGCTTGTTCTTCAATTTTAGTTCGGTATCGTTCGAGAGGTTTAGCTACTATTATTACCGCGCGCTGACAACTACATCGAATGAAGATGCCAAAGAGATTCTAACCGATGTAGGTTTGCAGGTTGCCATACAATGGGCTTTTGAAGTAATCCCGGCTGTTAAAACAGCAAAAGGCAACCTTGCCAAATGGACGGAAGCAAAGGTTAAGCCTGCTGACCTGATTTCCGAAATAGAGGGCAAAGGCTATTATATCATAGATGGGAACGAAGAAGCCATTATCCTTAAAAATGGCTCGAATCAGGAAGGAAAGGTATCTATTACTGCACGGAATCTGGATAATGTGCAATGGCTAAATATTACCGATGACCTTTTATCTCAAATGAAAGTGAAAGGTTATTCCCTGTTTGATGAAGTAGACGGATTTATTATATTTAAGGATGCAAGTGGACAAGTAGGAAAGATTTCAAGCAAGGCCGCAAATCTGGATGGAATAACTTGGTTTAAGCCGAAGGCTGGTAATACTTGGCAAATTCATGAGGAAAATGTAACAAACTATTTGAAGTTTAAATATGGTAATAAGGTCTCTACACAAGTAAAAGTACAGATATATCATAAAAACGGACAGGCCGTGGAGGGTTACTTAGATGATTTGGTAGAAACATCTAATAAAGATTTGTTGATTATTGATGCCAAACACAGTCAAAAGGCAGCTATTGTTGATGGAAAAATACCAGGATATACAGCAGGACAGAAGCAATCATATCAGTGGATTACAGATGGAGATGTTGTGAAAATTGAAATCATTGGGGATGGAGCTAATAATATACCTGGTTTAGGACGAAAAATTGATATTTTACCTCGTTTAAAAGGAAAGGTTGGTATAATCACTAATGATGCAAGTGGTCAACTAGTAGAGATATCTGTATATAAAACAACAAAATAAATATATTTAAGATTGATATGAAAAAAGCTGAGATTAGAAATCCATTTTTAAAGATGATTGAATATCATCTCCTACCAGTAGGTTTTGAAAAGAAGAAAACAAATGAAGGTTCTGAATACTTATTAAAAACAAAATCGGGATTTAATTGTGTAACACCCATAATAAATCAGTATGGTAGTGTATTTTATATCTCAATGGCATTTGCAATAAGAATAGATGAAGTTTCAGTAATTCTTTCTTTTATTAATAATATTCACGATGAATTTGAGGAATTTCCAACTATAAATTGTGGATTTTCTCATTTAATAACATATGACGATAATCGTATTAGAGTGGAGAATGAGGAAGAGTTTAATGAGGCACTCAAAATGTTGAGTCATATTCTAGAAAATGAAGCTTTGGATTTTTTTGAAAAATACAAAACAACTGCCGATATAGATAAGGATATGAATAGATTTAATCGTCCTAAAGATGCCTTTTATAATGATAACAGAGAACTTATAGGACTAATTTCTGCTGTTTTAAATAAAAATCCACAAGCAAAATATTGGGAAAACTATTACCGTGAAAGCATACAAAAGATGAATCAATACACAAAAGATCAATATGAAAAATTAGTTAGTTATTTGAAAGAAAATTATCCGGGAGTTTTATAGTAGAAATGTCTGCATCCCGCTTACCACTATGGTTACGGTTATTAACTATAAAAAGTATAAAATTATGACACGTGATGAATTAATAAAGCTTGTAAATGAAATTATAAATGTACAAGGAAAATCAGAAGAACAAATTGATGAATTAATTGATATTTTGATAAAAAATGTACCACATCCTGCTGTGACAGATTTAATTTATTGGAACAATTTGACAGCAGAAGAAATAGTAGATAAAGCATTATCATACAAGCCGATTCAGTTATGATGACCTGCTCGCGCGGACTTCTAGTCCGTGTGTTGCGCAGCAAAAATAGATTATAACTATTATGAGTAGAAGATATAAATTTCATAATCCGGATGGGCTTTACTTTATCAGCTTTGCTGTTAAAGATTGGGTTGATGTTTTTTCTCCGCTACCGAACGGGGGGATTCTACCCTCGTCCATTCAAATACATAGCGGATTATAAATCCTGAAAATAAAAGAATAACAATAAATGAAAAAACTAATATACCTGCTAACACTGATACAATTCTACTCCTGCCACACCGAGCAGACTATCCCTGTTGAGATAGACGTTGCTTTACATATCAAGGATGGCAATCACACTTCGCCCCTGTCCGTAACTATAGAGAACAGAACAAAAAGCGCGAGTAGTTTTCAGTGGACTTTTGAAGGCGGCGAACCTGCTACTTCTACAAAGGAAAATCCGGGAACAGTTGTATTTACGGAACCCGGAGAACACTCCATTACATTAGAAGCCTGGAATGATGGTAATCGTACATCGAAAGGATATACTGTAAGAGTCGACAGTACTGTAACGGCGGGATTTAAGACTGAGGCAGATATAAACAATTACGCTCCTGCGATATACAAAATAACTAACCTTTCAGCAGGTGGAAGTACATATCACTGGACATTTGAGGGAGGCGAACCATCCTCCTATGACGGGCAAAATCCACCGGACATTACTTACGCCAACCAGGGAACATACACTATCCGCCTGACCGTCGGTAACGGCAGCGCCACTTTTACATCGGAACAGGAGATCTCTGTCCGCGAACCGTTGGATGCCTCTTTCAGCATCATCCCTTCCTTTGAGGATATAGACGATATGGAAGCCCCTTTACGTGCAACTTTTGAGTCACAGTTACAAGGCGTTGAAACCCTTTGGTGGGAATGCGCCGATGCTACCATTACAAATAATACTTCAGCCGAAGCCGGTATCCATTTCCCTATGGCAGGTCAATATACTGTTTACCTGAATATGTCTAATGGAAAATATACCAAGCGGGTGTCACAGGATATCACAGTAAAAGCAAATACAAACCTGAGAACCCATAAGGATATAAAGTTGGGTATTAACACGGCCCTGGAAACCATAGGCTTCCTTTACTCAACCAGACTAAGGCGCATCATCAAGACTTCCGAAGTCAACAACAGCAACGGGACATTGATCGATATTGCCTTTTTCGGGCTGAACGCTGATTTTACCTATAACCGGTTTGTTTCACCGGATAAGCTGGATGAAACGCCATTACCCGGAGTCCCGGGTGCAAAACCCACTAAATTCATCAATAAAACAGAATTAGGCTCCGTATCCCTTACTCCCAACCAGTTTAATATAATGACAACAGATGCTTTACTTAAAAACCTACAGATCTCAACAGCAAGCTATGGGGACGAATTCTTCGCCGCTACCCCGTTGCCGCGCGTCGTGTTGTTTGAAACTTCGGATGGCCGTAAAGGTGCGATTTTAATAAAGGCATTGATAAACTCAGGTAAAGAAAGCTCATATATACTAACAGATATCAAAATCCAGAAAAATGATTAGACGCCTCTTTATACCCTTAACGGCTTTATTTATAATAACTACAACAAACTTACAAGCACAGAGCTTTCGTATTGAGGATATGAAAAACCTGTTCGGAAAAGGCAATCCGTTGAAACTGACAGGCGGTTTCTCTGCAAATTCCGTTGTCAATGCAGGGAATGGAGCATCAGGGCGTGACCCTTGGGCCTATTACCTGAATGGTAATGTCAATCTGAATATATACGGGCAGGTCAATCTTCCGTTTTCATTCAGCCTGACCAATTCCGGCAGCAGTTACAAACTGCCGTCAAGCCCCAACCGTTTAAGTATCCATCCTTCGTATAAATGGATTACAGGGCATATCGGGGATGTATCCATGTCCTTTTCGCCTTATACCCTAAACGGGCATATCTTTACCGGGGCCGGAGTGGAACTTACACCCGACGGCTGGGAATTTTCGGCTATGTACGGACGTTTTCAGAAAGCAGTAGAATTTGATGACTCCAATCCGGCTTTCCTTCCAACCTATAAGCGCATGGGTTACGGATTCAAAGCAGGCAGGGTAAGGGAAAAATATCAAGTATCGATCAATGTATTCAGTGCAAAGGATAAAATATCTTCATTGGCTATTCCCCCTGACAGCCTCGGTATAACGCCAATGGAAAATCTGGCCGGAAGCATATCATTCCTGTACAAACCAGTCAATTTTATCGAAGTCAGTGGAGAATACGGATTAAGCATGCTAACTACAGATATGCGCTCAGCAGATGATGATATGGACGGTATGTTAGGTCTATGGGCGGGTAGCAATATGTCTTCAGCAGTTTACCATGCGTTCAAGGCGCAGTTAAGTTATATAGGAGAGACAAACCGTTTCGGTGTAGCTTATGAGCGTATCGATCCGAATTACCGCACATTGGGAGCTTATTACTTTACGAATGATATAGAGAATATAACAGTCAATGCCTGGCAGTCTTTCTGGGAAAATAAGATGAGCGTCAGCCTGAGTGTGGGTTATGAGCATGACGACCTGAAAAAAAGCAAGGCCAGCGCATCTTCGAGGGTTGTGGCTTCCGGAAATATAACAGCCTCTTTCAGTGAAAGAGTGAATGCAAACCTTTCCTATACCAACTTCCAAACTTATACCAATGTTCGTTCCAACTTCGAGCTGATCAATCAGGAGAATAACCTGGACAGGCTGGATACGTTGAATTTTGTACAGCTCAGCCAGTCGGCGAATTTGAATATGAATGTTATTACCAAAAAGAATGAAGTTCAGTTGCATAACCTGAATATCAACCTGTCCTATCAGGATGCCGCCAATAAACAGGGAGGGGTTTATCATCCGGGAAGTGTAACAGAGATGATAAATGCCGGTACTTCTTACTCCTGGACTTTTCTGAAATCAGGTTTATCCCTGAATGGCGCCCTTAATTTTAACAATAGTAGAATACTGAATGGCAGTACCCTGACTTGGGGGCCGACATTGGGAATTTCGAGCCGTTTGTTTAAAAAGAAAGTCAATCTGGCCGGATCATTATCCTATAATACAGGTAGTCTGGAAGGGACAAAACAAAATGAAGTTTTTATGTGCCGTATCAACAGTTCCTATTCACCTATACAGCGGCATTCAATCACCTTAGCCTATAACTTCCAATGGCGGTCAGCCGTGAACCGGCCGGCAACGAATAATTCTTTGGCGACCATAGGATATTCCTGTAGTTTTTGACTCGCAGCAAATAAGGGAACAGACAAAATATAAACTTATATAAAATATAAATTCGCTCACTTAATTATTAATTTAAAACAAAAGAAAATGAAAGAAAGATTAAAAGTTTTATCAATTATGTCGATGGTATTATTCCTGTCATTAACTGTAGTTTCTTGTTCTAATGATGACGAGGAAAAAGAGAATAATTCCATTGTCGGGACATGGAAATTCAAATCCGTGGCAGCCGGAGAAATCAAAACCAATAGTACAGTTAATGATGAAAAAATAAAACCGGAAATCATTGCAGCAGCGACAGATGATTTCAAAGAAACCACGATTACCCTTAAAAGTGATGGAACCTTTATAGAAGAAGATAAGGATGAACCTGAACCAAGTACCGGTACCTATACTTTTTCTGATGGAGTATTAACTTTAATAAATAAGAGTAGTGAATCCTATTCGATGAAGGCATCGGTTGAAAATGGGATATTGACCATTGAACAAGACTATACATTCTATTGCAATGGATTGCAACTGGATAAATTGATTGAACTGGGTATTAGTGATCCTGTGAATTTTCAGGCGACAAAAGCCATTGCAAAAATCAGTTTCAACAGACAGTAAAGAAAGAAATCTTTTTAGATATAAGTCCCTCCAAATACTTCTCTTAAAATGGGATATTTGGAGGGATTTTTTATGAGTATTCCGATAACTGCTTGTTATGGAATACGTAATTTTTGTATTACATATTCAATCTCAGATAACGGCAAAATATTCCATCGGATATGGGTCATATAATATGTCTGATATGGAAAAATATATGGAAGACGCTAAATTTGCCCTTATTATGGAGAATTATTTCCAAGTGTACTTTTTGCAGGAATAAAACTCGGAGAGGAAATCAATCCTGAAAATGATTTGCTAAAAGGAAAAAATCAAAACTTTAATGATACGAGCTTTTCTATATTACCTCAGATTGGGATTCAGTACGATATCATTTCATATACCGGGATATTCTGTTCCGGAGGTTATGATATTGATCTAAGTTCTGAAGTGAAAGAGCTTAATAACAATAAGGTCGATTGGTCAGGATTTGGAATTAGCGGAGGGATTAGTTTGAGTGCGTGGAAGAATTAGTACGAGGCACAAATGGATATAGCCAGGAGTAAAAATTGCCCTTTAACCATATTGTATCAATAAATATATGCTCATAAAAACATTAGTACGGTAAGTTACACATATTTTCTATTTTATCGGTTCCAAACAAATTATATTTGCAGATATAAATTCGATAAAGTATATACATAATACCAATGAAAAATTCAATCTTATTCTTATCTGTACTATCTTTAGTCGGGTGTACCGGTCGGCCTGAAAAAAAACCTAATATCATTGTTATTTTGGCAGACGATCTGGGCTTTGGAGATGTCAGCGCTTATGGGTCTGCAACGATTCACACTCCCAATATTGACAGGCTTGCTCATGGAGGCGTTTGCTTTACCAACGGATATGCTACTTCGGCAACTTCGACACCAAGCCGCTATGCATTAATGACGGGAATGTATCCATGGAAGAATAAAGAAGCTAAAATCCTTCCGGGTGATGCGCCTCTTATTATAGATGAAAACCAGTATACACTTCCTAAAATGATGCAAAACTGTGGTTATGCGACAGGAGCTATCGGTAAATGGCATTTAGGAATGGGTAATGGCAATGTAGATTGGAATAAAACAGTAAAACCGGGAGCAAAAGAGACCGGCTTCGATTATTCATGTCTGATTGCAGCAACAAATGACAGAGTACCCACAGTATATGTTGAAAACGGGGATGTCGTAAGCTTAGATCCTGCTGATCCAATAGAAGTTAGTTATGAAAAAAACTTTGAAGGCGAACCTACGGCTATATCCGATCCGGAAATGCTGAAAATGGGATGGGCACACGGGCACAACAATTCCATCGTTAACGGTATACCGCGAATTGGCTATATGAAAGGAGGAGAAAAAGCCCGTTGGAAAGATGAAGATATGGCCGATTATTTTATTGACAAAGTTAAAGGTTATATAACCGGACACAAAGATAAACCTTTCTTCTTATATTACGGCCTGCACGAACCTCATGTTCCTCGCGTACCTCATAAGCGTTTTGCCGGGAAAACAACGATGGGTCCCCGGGGTGATGCAATTATGGAAGCGGACTGGTGTGTAGGGGAATTATTGTCTCATTTGGAAAAAGAAGGACTTTTGGAAAATACCATCGTCATCTTTTCAAGCGACAACGGTCCGGTTCTGAATGATGGATATAATGACGGAGCAGCCGAACTGGTAGGGACACATTCTCCAAGCGGAGGACTTCGCGGGGGCAAATATAGCTTATTTGATGGAGGAACCCATGTACCTCTGTTTGTATACTGGAAGGGCAAAATCCAACCGGTAAAGTCTGACGCATTAATTTGTCAAATGGACATTCTGGCATCCTTTGGGAATCTGTTGGGTGCATCACTTCCCGAAGGTCTGGATAGCCGTAACTATTTAAGTGCTTTCCTTGGAAAAGAAATCCAGGCTCGCGAAAACCTTGTTGTCGAAGCTCAGGGACGGCTGGCATATCGTTCTGCAGACTGGATTATGATCCCTCCGTATAAAGGTTCTCAAAGAAACCTGACAGGGAACGAACTGGGAAACATAGACGAATTTGGTTTGTTCAATGTAAGATCGGACAAGGGGCAACAGACGAATGTAGCCGCACAGCATCCGGATATTCTTGAAAGATTGAAGCGGGAATTTTTTACACAAGTTGATGGCTTTTACACAAGCGAGGTAGAAGAAGAACCCCTAAAATAAAGTGAGTTATCTTTAGTCGCGATAAATAAAATTTTGTTTTAAACCGTAGATCAGAGAAAGTTCAACTCTGTGTTTACAACATATCCGGATATCATGACCGATTTCCCCACTAAGATATTGAATATAAAAAACACTTATGGAAATATATAATTAAACAATAAAAACATGAAAGCATCTATAGAACTATTACTTGTATTTATCATTCTGGTGTGTGTGAGTTGCAATACAACAAAAGAAAACAAAATATCTATACAACAGAATGAAATAGCGTTTGCCGACCCGACTATATTTGTCGAAAATAACAGATATTACCTTACAGGTACACGAAATGGGATTCCTCAGGGTTTTTCGATGTTGGAATCAACCGATCTGAAGGAGTGGAAAACCGCTAACGGAGATACACTTCAGTTGGTTTTACGCGAAGGCGCCTCTGCGTTTGGAGAGAGAGGTTTTTGGGCACCTCAGGTATTTAAGGAGGGCAGTAAATATTATATGACATATACCGCAAGTGAACACACGGCATTGGCATCTTCGAATTCGATATACGGCCCTTTCCAACAGGAAGAAGTTCGTCCGATCGATGAGAGTGCAAAAAATATAGATTCGTTTCTGTTTAAAGATTCTGATGGAAAATATTATCTCTACCACGTGCGCTTCAATAAAGGTAATTATCTGTGGGTAGCTGAATTCGATTTGCCAAATGGACGTATCAAAGCCGAAACGCTAAAAAAATGCTTTGACAATACCGAGCCTTGGGAAGCGACTCCTAATTATAAATCGGCCCCTGTGATGGAGGGACCTACTGTTGTTAAAATGGATGGAGTCTATTATCTGTTTTATTCTGCGAATCATTTCAAAAATATAGACTATGCAGTTGGCTATGCAACATCCAGATCTCCTTACGGGCCATGGGAGAAATATGCAGGCAATCCTATTATTCATCGAAGCATTGTCAACGAAAACGGCTCAGGACATGGTGATCTGTTCAAGGGCCTGAATGACCGCTATTATTATGTGTACCATGTACATAATTCCGACAGTGTAGTTCAACCCCGTAAAACACGCATTGTCCCTCTTATTATGAAAAAGAACCCCGAGAGAGGGATATATGATATATCTGTTGACCAATTAAATATTATTACTCCTAGAACCAATTAATTATTTTATCAGATTATTATGAGGAAAAACATAATTCTACCTTTAGCATTGGGGGGAGCGGTCTCTCCGCTGGCCACTACATACGCGCAGCAAACAACAGATAAGCCAAATATCGTACTGATTCTATTGGATGATGTCGGTTACTCGGATTTTGGATGCTATGGTTCCGAAATTGAAACTCCTAATATCGATAGGCTGGCTGAAAATGGAATTCGGTTACGTCATTTCTATAATCAGGCTCGCAGCGCACCTACCCGGGCTTCATTGATGACAGGATTATATCCACATCAGGTCGGGAATGGTGCCCTGGGCAAGATTCCGGGCTATAGTGCATATCAGGGGCATCCTAACGAAGAAAATGTGTTTATACCCGAAGTACTGAAATCTGCCGGATATTTTAATGTAATGACAGGTAAATGGCATCTGGGGCATTATCAGGGAGTAACGCCGATAAAACGTGGTTTCGACCGTTCATTAAATGCACCTTTCGGCGGTTTTTACTTCTCTACGGACGTTAAGAACCCCAAAAAGGCTAACGGAAATACTTTATTCCTGAATGATGAAAGGGTGGCTTTCGATGATCCACGCCTTCCCCCAAAGTGGTATTCTACGCATTTATGGACTAAATTCGGACTGGAGTTCATAGATGAAGCGATCGATAAGAAACAACCTTTCTTTTGGTATATGGCGCACAATGGCGCGCACTTCCCATTACAAGCTCCACAAAAAACTATTGATAAATATAAAGGGAAATATATGAAAGGTTGGGAAGAAATACGCAATGTACGCTTCAGAAAACAATTGGAAATGGGATTGTTTGAGCGACCTGACCAACTAACACCACGTAACCCAAAAGTCCCTGACTGGGAATCTTTGACACTGGAAGAAAAAGAACGCTATGATTTACAGATGGCCATTTATGCAGCTGTAATAGAAGAAGTAGACCGAAGTATCGGGGATGTGGTTAACCACCTGAAGAAGAAAGGCGTATTAGAAAATACATTGATCATTCTGCTCTCCGATAATGGAGGGAATGGAGAACCGGGTATAGAAGGTCGTTTTGCAGGCAAAAAGCCAGGTGCAGTGAATAGTACCGTTTTTCTTGGCGCTGCCTGGGCGGATGTCGCCAATACACCTTTTTTCCTCTATAAACATCACGGACATGAGGGTGGTTGTAATACTCCGTATATTATTTCCTATCCGAAGGGAATCGATAAAAGTTTGAACAATACCATCCGGAAAGATAGTTACGGTCATGTTATCGATATAATGCCTACGCTGGTCGAACTAACCCGTGCTGTTTACCCTGCTTCACGAGACGGACATAAAGTCCCACCGATGGAAGGTGAATCATTATTGCCTCTATTAAAAGGGCAGCAAGTAAATCAACTCAAACCGGTTATCGTCGAGCATGAAGGCAACAAAATGCTCCGTGAAGGTGACTGGAAGATCGTACAGGAATACAAAGAGCCTGATTGGAGATTATACAATCTGAAAAACGATCCTACTGAAATGAAGGACCTTGCAGAAAAAGAACCGGACATTCTGAGACAAATGGTCGGTAATTACACTAAAATGGCAAAACATATCGGAGTCGAAAGTGAAATTGAATTCAAAATCGGCAAATGGTATACTCCTGTAGAAGAATATCTAAAATAAAAACTATCACAATCTTTAATTTATAATATATGAAAAATAAGTATCACAAACTAGTTATTACAATACTCGCTGCTGCATGTTTTATGGGATGTCAGCAAGAAGATATAGTATATCCCGAGCCGAACGCGGAAATGGCTGCGACTTATCTGAATCTTGATGAACTGAGCCAATCGGCAATCGTTGTGCAAGGAACAGAAGGCGGCCATATATTGAAAGTGAAATCCGATGAGAAATGGGCGCTATCCAGTTCTCAGGCATGGTGTAGCCTTTCAGATACAGAGGGCTTCATGTATTCTCAGATATCCCTGTCATTTTCCGAAAATCCGTGGAACGAAGCCCGTACGACTACATTAACTTTCATCATCAATGAGACTCAGGTTCAAAAGAAAGTAACGATAGAGCAAAAAGCCAGTGAAATCACCCTTGCTACGGATGTTCCGGACCTGCAATATAACATAGGAGGAAGTGAGAAAAATATTGAATTGCAAACTAATGCCGTAGAGTGGACGGCGGAAATAATAGATGAAGCCACTAATGCTCCGGCTACATGGGGTTCTGTAACTCCTGCAACGGGAAAAGGCAAAACAACCCTAAAAGTTACTACCGAAAGTAATGGGACAAATACATTACGCAAGGCTAAACTTGTTTTTACAGCTGCCGATAAAACTTTAAGTATTCCAATTGTACAGGTTGAAAAGTTAGAAGCACCTGCCATTGCTCTCGAAGATAATGATGCATTCCTGCTTTCATGGGGTGAAATAACCGGCGTGGACGGCTATAAATTGAAATATACAACAAGCCTGGGTGAAAATACAATAGGCATCCCTTCAGGAACTACATCTTATGATCTCAGCCTCATCGACTGGAACGGATATGTAGGAATGGTTTCCGTGCAATTATTCTCTTATGCAGATGTAGGGGGAGGATCAATATCCCAGATGGGAAGCGAAATAATGGAAGTACACAACTTATTCGACGAGACCAGCGGAAATGGAGAAAAGGGTTCTGAATATATTATTACAAAACCCCGGCACTTGAAGAATGTTAGTAAGTATCTTGATAAACATTACAAACAGACGGCGGATATCGACTTGGCAGGCGTGGATTTTTCCCCTATTAGTGCCGACTTGGCAGCAAATGTCTATGCAGGCAATTTTACCGGAGTATATGATGCGGGTAAAGGTAATATAGTAGACACTGACACAAAACGTTCTTCCGGACAATATAAGATTAAGAACTGGACATTCAACAAGGGTGCTAATACTAATTGCGGTTTATTCGCTTCTATCGGGGCAGAAGGTATTGTACGTAATGTAAGTATTGAGAATCCGGTTATCACGGGAAAAGCAAAAGTCGGCGCTGTAGCAGGGAACTGTTTAGGTAAAGTTATATCCTGCCATACTACAGGCAGTACCGGGCGTCTTAATACAGCAGCAACTGCCGAAGCCGAAGTTCACCTTGGAGGAGTAGTCGGATATCTTTCCGAGAAAGGAGAAGTTTCTTTTTGTTCCAATACAGCGACGATCGAAGGTTCAGCCGGTTGTGTTGCGGGAGTTGTGGGAATGGTGATGCGTGATTCGAATAATGCCCCCTTCATCTCATATTGTATTAACAATGGCAATGTCATTTGCAACAGTAAATCGCCATTAGGAGGTGTTGTCGGCTCCATGGCCGGGACAGTAGGTGCAGAGTTGGTCAAAGTAACCGGTTGTATAAATAATGGAAATGTTTCCGGAAGCCAGGCTAATAACCAGGTCGGCGGCATTGTCGGCCGTTCAACTACCGATACTGAAATATCGCTATCTTACAATACCGGGTCTATTACCGCAGCAGGTTCGGCTGGAGGTATTATCGGCCGTATGGGCGGAACTAATGGGGGAACGATCAGGGATTGCTATAACACAGGCACGATTAAGAGTACGGGCACGGTTACGAATGGTAATAGTAATGCAGCAGGTATTCTTGCCACATGCACCCTGGCTGCAGGAGGAAATATGACTATCGAAAATTGCCATAATACAGGAACTATGCAGACCGCGAGCGGTATTTCCCAATATAACGGATTGTTCCATCGCACTGATGGCAAGCTTTCTCAGATAACGATGACGAGCTGCTATGCATTGAATGAGGAATCCAAACTTCAGAGCAACAGTAGTGATTCATTCCTCTCAGGAGGCGCTTCCGGCTATAAGAACCTGTCGGCAAACGAGATGAAAAACACTTCTTTGTTCACAGGTTGGAATTTCACTGCGGTTTGGAAAATGGGAAATGATTATCCGATATTACAGGCGTTATCAAAATAGAGATTAATAATCAATGAATATAATATTATGAAACAAAAGAATCGATTTAGATTGATAGGTAGGTATTTGGCCTTGTTGATCTGTTTAATAGGGTATGTATCGGCCGCATCAGCACAATCTCATAAAATAACAGGTGTGGTCGTTGATGAAGGGAACATACCTATTATCGGAGCTACGGTTCAAGTTAGAGGAACAACTAACGGGACCATTACAGACCTGGATGGGAATTTCACGTTGGAAGTAAAAAATTCAAAAGCTGTTCTGCAAGTATCATATATCGGATTTACTAATGTAGCTGTCCCGGTACTGTTGAATGAAAAGATGGTAATCACAATGGTAGAAAGTGCCCGCGACCTGAACGAAGTTGTCGTTATTGGTTATGGTACTGTTCGTAAATCGGATCTCTCCGGGTCGGTAAGTGCGATCAGTATGAAAGATGAGGCGGAAATTCTACCTATAACAAGCGTCGACCAGTTTTTACAGGGGCGCGTGTCCGGGGTCAATATTTCGTCCAATAGCGGCGCTCCCGGTGCAGGTATGAACATTCAGATCCGCGGAACTTCGACATTATCGGGTAACACGGCTCCGCTATATGTAGTTGACGGTTTCCCTATCGAAGCTGCTACAGCAAGTGTGAACGGCAGTACCTCCGAATTGAGCCAGCAACCGGCGATGAACCCGTTGGCTGCTATCAACCCAAATGATATTGAATCAATCCAGATTTTGAAAGACGCTTCAGCAACAGCCATTTATGGTTCACGTGCTACAAATGGAGTCATTCTTATTACCACTAAACAGGGGAAAACAGGGAAAATTAATATAAGCTATAATGTACGTCTCGATATTTCCTCTGTTGCCAAGCGCTACAACCTGTTGAACGCATATGAATATGGCCTTTATGAAAATGAACTGGATAGGACTTTTGAAGGATATGATATGCAGGGAAATGTTATTCCGGGCACAAAAGTTCCCAGACATACTGATGATATGCTGGAAAGATACAGGACATATTCAACCGATTGGCAGGATTTAATGTACGAAACTGCATTAACTCACGATCATCAGTTGGTGGTCAATGGAGGCAGTAATACAACCCAGTATAATATTACGGCCGGCTATACCAATCAGGAGGGGATTATAATGAATACCGGACTGGAACGTTATTCTTTCCGTCTCAATCTGAAATCTGAACTTGCCAAACGTTTGGTGTTGCAGGTGAATACAAGCTACTCTCAAACAGATCAGAAACAAACGTCGCATTCTCAGTCAGCCAGTATGAACCAGATGGTACGGCGTATTCTTACTACAAAACCGACATTAATGCCCGGTGATGTTGTTTATGAAGATGAGAATGTAGAATATGTTGCTGTCGACAACCCTTATATAATGGCTACTGAACTAAAGGACATCCTGAAACAAAACTTCTTCATTTTGAACGCATCTTTAAACTATAATCTAGGCAATGGGCTTTCCGCTAAGGCTGCAGGGAGTTTTAACCGTACAGACGGCGCGCGCTCAACCTATTATCCGATAGGTACCAATGCCGGAAACAGTGCCCACGGCCTGGCTTTCAGGGGGCAGGACGATCGACAGAATATTGTAATGGAAACTACTGTTAATTATGATCGCAAGTTCCAACAAAAACACCATATAAATGCTGTTGCGGGATATACCCATGAGAACCGCAAAAGAAATACTTTGGGAATTCAGGTAGGCGATTTTGCCAGCAATGACTTGCTATACCATGCTATAGGGGAAGGAACCAATACTATGGACAAATCCAGTTCTGTGATCCAGAGCAAACTTTCTTCTTTCTTGGGACGTGTGAATTATACATTGTATGACCGCTATATATTTACTGCCACTGGGCGCTACGACGGTTCTTCCCTGTTGGCAAGCGGAAATCAGTGGAGCTTTTTCCCCTCCTTTGCGGCTGCCTGGCGCGTCAATCAGGAAAGTTTCCTGAAAGATATAGAGCCAATTTCTAATATTAAATTCCGCCTGAGTTATGGTGTTACAGGTAATCAAAGTATTGCATATGCAGCTCCTCTGGCGATCATGGACCATGTCCGCTCATATTCGGGAGGTGCGGTAAATCATGGAATGGTAAACGGGAAACTTGAAAACCCCGATTTAGGTTGGGAAAATACGACCACTTATAATGGTGGAATAGACTTTGGTTTTGTAGACAACAGGTTCAGGATCACCGTGGATGCCTATAAACGCGTTACTAAAGATATGTTGATGAACTTCGGCCTGCCTTTGTCTTCCGGATATGGTTCTATACCATATAATATGGGACAAATGACAAACAAAGGTTTTGAATTGGAGGTAAGCGCCGATATCCTGACCGGCCCCGTAAAATGGACACTCGGAGGAAACATATATCTGAACCGCAATAAAGTGGATGAAGTAGGTGGGAATGAATTGTTAGGAACTTCTTATTTGGCAGGAGGCGGAGTATTCAGTCAAAGTATACATATTACCAAGGCGGGTTATCCGGTAGGTAGTTTCTATGGCTATGTAGTAGACGGTGTTTATCAGAATGAAGCGGAGGCAGAATTAGCCCCGTTCGATACTCCTCAGGCTACTCCCGGATCTTTACGATTCAAAGATATTAGCGGTCCTGATGGTCTGCCTGACGGAAAAATAACTTCCGATGATATGACGATTATTGGAAATGCGGAACCAAAGTTCAACTACGGCATTACTTCCGAATTAGCATGGAAGGGACTGTCTTTATCCATGATCTTCACTGGCCGCGCAGGGGGTGATATTGCCAATCTGAACCGTTATTTTCTTGATTCCTACACAGACAGTAGCGACAATATCCGTGCCGAGGCATGGAATGGCAGATGGCAAGGCGAAGGTACAAGCAATTTCTATCCGGCGGTAAACGGTTCGCAGGGCAGTTCTTATTTCAACAAGCGTTTTTCTACTTTCCTGCTGGAAGACGGTTCATATTTCCGCTTAAAAAATCTGACTCTTGCCTATCAGTTTAATGTGAAAAAACTGCAATGGCTACGCAATATACGTGTATTCGGAACCGCTACCAATGTATTTACAATCACCAATTATAGCGGTTATGATCCGGAAGTGAGTATAACCTCAGGGGCAATGTCGCCAAATGTCGATTATGCTGCTTATCCTTCCAGTCGGACTTATTCTTTTGGTGTAAATTTTGCCTTTTAACAATGAAATATTGAAAATATGAAGAAATATATATTATCCTTACTGATAGCGATACTTGCTTTTCCGAGCTGTCTGGACGTAGATATGGTAGACCGTATAGATAAAGAAGACGGTTTCTTCAAAACTGAAGATCACGCTTTGATGGCTATAAATGGAGTATATTCCACATTATATCAGTTCGCTTATCACAAAACGAACTGGCCTCTCATCCTCCCTACTTTCGAAGATGCGATGTTTTCCACAGGAACCGCAGTGCCGGCTACTGCTTCCAACAATACGCATAGTTCCGGTTCTGCCCCGGTCGTAAATTTTTGGGGAACACTTTACGATGGCATTAAAAATGCGAATGAAGTGATAGCAAAAGTTCCTTCTATAGAGTTTAAGAATCAAAATGATAAGAACCGCATTATAGCAGAAGCACATTTTCTGAGAGCACTCTATCATTACGATTTGATGCGCATGTTTGGTGGAGTCAACGGGATTCCTGTTGTTACCCAACCGGTGACCGGGATCGATAATGCCTATATCCCGCAGTCTCCTGCCGATAAGGTTTACGAATCGATTATAAATGATTTCAAATACGCAGCGGGAATGAACGACGATGACACGCCGCGCCTTCCTAAACGTTTAGATTCCGGCTATACAGTCGGACGTGTAACCAATGGAGCAGCCCATGCATTTCTGGCAGAAATATACCTGACTTTGGGAAAATGGAGAGATGCAGCCAATGAAGCACAAATAGTTATTGAATCCGATCAGTATGAACTTGTAAGCGATTACCGGAGCCTGTGGGATGTTGAACAAGAGTCCCTGGCACAAAAAGAGCATGTCTTTTTTGTTCCTTTCTTCCGTGATAAAGAAGCTGCTGCTGACGTATCATTAGGATCTAATATAGCACACTTATTTAATCCTAATGGAGTCGAGGTCGGAGGGAAACTTCTTTCAGGAAACCCTTATGGGAAAGGTGCGGGAGTACACAGGGTACAAAAATGGTTCATCAGATATTTCCAGGATGATCAGGGTAATCTGGGGTATAGCGATCCGCTTGTTGATGCATCGGTTGACGAAGGTAAATTAGTATCTAAAGACTACCGGATTGAAACTTCATTCTGGCGTCGTTTTCAGCAAAAGAATAATAATACAGGGGTATTGGGTAATATTGTGACATCATATCCTGCTGCCGGAGGAAATACACAGGAAAACTGGGGATATATCCGTAAATTCATCGACCCGCAAGGTATAAACAACCGTACAAATGAAAACGATATGCCGCGCTTGCGTTTGTCTGATATGTACCTGATAAAGGCAGAAGCATTGAACGAGCTGGGAGAATATACCGATGCGTGCAAAGCTATAGATATGGTGCGTGAACGCGCACGTAAAGCAAATGGAACTCAACGTAATTATCCTAAATATATAGGGTTGGATAAAGCAGATAACATCGGGCGTACGTTGACTAAACAGGAATTCCGCTGGCTGGTATTTATGGAACGAGGTCTGGAATTTGCAGGGGAACAGAAACGCTGGTTCGACCTCATCCGTATGAAGTATGATGAAAATACATCGATGTATGATTATATGAAAGATACTTTCATCCCGTCTCTACCCGCAGCCGATGTGCAAAAGCAAGGCGTTATGGCCGAAAGGAAAAAGTATTTTCCGGTTCCTTTTGCGGAAATTACCCGTAACGATGGAGTACAGCAGAATCCCGGATATTGATTTTACTGTTGTGAAATAATAAGAATACAACTTTAATAAATTGCTTAATAGTAAAGTAAAAGGACATCTATACGCGATGTCCTTTTGCTTTTTATTTTAAATGTTTGATAAATTCTGTCGGCGTCACATTAAACTCTTTTTTAAAGCATTTGGTAAAATAATTGGGGTCGGTCATTCCCACAGCATAGGACGCTTCCGAAACATTCATGCCATTCTGCAAATGAATCCGGGCTTCTTTCATCCTGATAGTCCTCATAAATTGAGTTATGGAGCATCCGGTCAACGATTTAAGTTTTGTATGCAATAAACTCCGGCTTATTTTCATATGATTGATAATTTCTGTAACTCCAAAGTCTTCATCTTGGATATTAGCCATTATCAGGTCTACCAGTTCTTTCATAAAAACGCCATCACGCGGACTATTCGTAATTTGCGTGATGTTCAGTTTTTCAATCCGCTTGAAATATTCAATATTGCGTTTCCTGTTAGTTCGTATATTCTGAACCAACAATTCCAGATTATGCGCATTGAAAGGTTTTGTAATATACGCATCGGCCCCTTTCATATATCCCTGAGTATGGTCTGCCTCATCTGTCTTTGCCGTCAGCAGAATTACCGGAATATGGCTGGTATTTAGATCCTGCTTGATATGTTCAGTCAGTTCCAGACCATCCACTGTCGGCATCATAACATCGGTGATGATCAGGTCAGGCAATTGCTTTTTTAACAGCTTCATCGCTTCGGCGCCATCGTAAGCCCTGAGTACCTCATAATCTTTGCTGAATATTTCGGTCAGATAATCATTTATTTCTTTATTGTCTTCTACAATAAGGATGCTTTCTCTGACAGTTGCGCCATCTTGTTTCACGGATATCAGTTGATCCGGAATCAGCTCGATGGTTTCTTTCATGTGCAAATTATATTTACGGATTTCTTCAGACGTGATATTCTCCATCGATCTTTCCGAAAGGCTATATGCCGATTCTGAAACATTCAGGTTGACAACGAATTCCGAACCCTTACCGAGTTCACTCTCTACCCTGATATTTCCTTTATGCATCTGGATAAGCGATTTTGTAAGAGACAATCCCACCCCGAAACCCTTTCTGTGATCTTTTTTCTCTACCTGATAATAGCTATCGAAGATTTTGTCCTGTGCCTCCTTTGGAATTCCTCTTCCGCTATCTTTCACTAAAATTTCGACAAAGGTTTCCGATTCTTTTTTTATTAATTTGGCGCTAAGCTTTACGTAATCGCCCGGCTGAGTGTATTTAAAGGCATTGGATAACAGATTGTATATAATGCGTTCCAGTTTGGAGGGAGAGAACCAAACCTCTTCATCTGTTTCCTCGAGGCTAACGATGAAATCAATTTCCTTGTCTTTGGAGATTATATCGAAGATATGGGATAATTCGTCCAGAAAACGCATGATATTCCCTTTTCTGACATTTATCTCCATTTGGTTCATTTCTATCTTGCTGAAAGTGAGTAGTTCGTCGATGAGGTAGTGCATCCTGTTGGCATTATGATAGATCACTTCCAGTTTTTCACGGTGATTGTTACTGATTTGTCCTTGTTCAATAAGTCGCTGGAGAGGCGATAAGATCAGTGTCAACGGAGTTTTCAGATCATGTGAGACATAAGTAAAGAAATTAATCTTCGATCGGTTCATTTCCTCCATATTCACCCTTTGTTCGTGTTCTGTTTTCAATCTCATAAGAAGGATCAAGCGGGCTTTGGTATATTTATAACCCAAATAAATAATACACAGGACCAATGCCGCATATATCAGATATGCCCACGGAGAAAGCCACCATGGAGGAAGTACTTCTATCGCCAATGTTTTCTGCCCCTTTTCATCCCAATTGATGCCATCGCTGCTGGCTTTGATCCTTAATGTATAATTGCCGGAAGGGAGATTCGAAAACCTCACCTGATGCTGGTTCCCGACTAGTTGCCATTCTTTATCAATGCCTTCCAGTATCATGGCATATTGTGTTTTATCTTTATATTGATAATTAAGCCCGGAATATTCGATGCGTATAGATTGCGCCTGTTTATGCGTAAGTATTATCGCGTCACTTTCGGAGATAGAAGCTGGTAATAGTGCATCAGGATTGCTTGGAGACAGGAAATTGTTGTTACTCCATATTTCGGTCAGGGCAATATTGAAGTGCGGTTCTACGGGGTGTACCTGATCGGGATAGAATGAGATCATCCCGTTTATTGTCCCGAAAAATAATTCGCCGTCAGGCGTTTTGCAGACGGAAGAGTAATTGAACTGATTGGTCGGTAATCCATCGGCTATAGTATATATGTTGATCTGTCCGCTTTTAGGTTGAATGTTACATAAGCCGTTATCCGTTCCTAGCCATATACTGTTCTGGTCGTCTTCTATGATACCTTTTATGGCATTCGAACCTAATTCTTTTTTGGAATAGCTCCTTAATTTTTCACCTTTCTTATTCAGAACAAACAGCCCGTCATTATTAGTGCCCATCCAAATGCTTTCTTTCGAATCCATATAAAGGAAAGTCACGTATAGCTTATCATACGAAAATTGCGGAATCGGTGTTTCTTTCTCAGTATATTTATTTATTTGATGGACTCCGTTTATCCGGCTTCCGGTCCATAAAATGCTATCATTCAGATTGAGCATGCAGAAGACAGGGAGGGAGGATATTTTTTTTAGCCGGAATTCGCCGTGCTGCTTTGTCAGTGTAAACAACCCGGAAGGGCCTCCATACCATATTTTACCGGTTTGATCTTCAACAATACAGAATCCGGATGAATTTTCTCCGATGCCACGATTGAATGAAAGAGTTTTATGTTCTTTAGGTATATGGTATTTCATTCCCCTGAGAAACAGGCCAATCCATAGGTTCTGGTGGCTGTCTATCAATAAAGAATGGATATTCCGGTTTTTTATATCCATTTGTTTTTGAATTTGCTCCGATCGTGTAATCTCCCGGTTGCCGTTCAAATAGTTTAGTCCGCCATCTTCGGTAGCTATATAAAGGCCGTTGTCAGGAGCATTGATAATCTGACGCACCGCTTTTCCGCTAAGATGATTGGAAGAGTTGCCGTAAGGGTAAATCCGGAATTGGTCTGAGTTATATACAAAATAATTTACTCCCCCGAAATAGGTCCCGACCCACATATTATTGTTCGAATCTTCGAAAAGGCTATAAATAGGAGAGTCGTTCAGATTGCTTAGATCGCTCTCAGACTGCTTGTAATTAGCGATTAGCCGGAAAGTCTGGTCATAAACAAAAATACCGTTTTCGGAGCCTACCCAGATATTATTTAAACAATCGGTAGTTGCACATCTGAACTGCCTGATTTCCTCAGTTGAAGTAAGGGTATATAAGGAGTTATTATTGATATTGTAAATGAAAACCTCTTGGGTTGTTGCGAATAACAACTGGTTATTCGGTAACATAACCAGATTGATGCATTTTTTGAGAAATGGCCTGATAATTGATGATAAGGGTTCGAATTGTTCTTTTTTAAGATTATAACGTTTTAATTCTTTATTGGTATTTATCCATAAAATACCATTTGAGTCTTCTACCAGTCCGCGGATATTCTCGCCTCTATTATCACATAATATAAACGGGATGAACAGGTTGTTTTTTTCATCATATTGAAAGATACCATTGCTGCATCCGGCCAGAAATTTATTAGTGGAAGTATTTAGGAATAAAACGTTATTCCTGCTGTTTCCTTCAATATGGTAGCATGTAAATTTTTCATTTTGCGGATTGTATTTACATATTCCCTGCTCTGTGGAAATCCAGAGGGTATTCCGATAACGATCATTGTATAATCTGGTGATAAAATCATGGCTTATAGAGGAAGAATCACCCTCTTCATGAACAAACTTGGTTATATTATACCCATCGTATCTGCATAGGCCGTTCCTGGTTCCGAACCACATAAACCCTTTACTGTCCTGCGATATGGCGTTGACTGTACTGTGTGCCAGTCCCTCGGTAATACTTAACTGTTTGAACCGTATATTGTTGTATTGTATTTTCCCTTCTGTAGAGGCAGGAAAGAGCAGGAAGAAGATACAAACTGCAGTTAAAATGTGATTCTTGTAAACAATCTTTTCCATCTATAATTATACTCCTTGATTAGACTATCTAAGATAAGGATTTTTACCAGTGTTTTATAGCACAAATATATATTCTACTAGTAATTATGTGTACAATAACGATTTTTCGAACCTGTTAAATACATGATTGCTAACATTGAAGAAAAATTTACGGATACTGACTGCTTGAAATCTTTAAATTTGTGTCATAAATCAAATGACAAAACCATGAAAACAGTTTTTTGCGGAATAACATTGAGTTGCCTGTGCTGTTTTATATTTGCACAGCCAATAGCAGGCCAAACAAATAACATCAATGAGGGTGTTTTGCATATTAACAAAAAAAAGACGACCAAAGTAAGTCCTGTAAAATACGGATTCCATTATGAAGAAATAGGGATGATGGGAGAAGGTGCCCTGCACGCCGAAATGATCCGGAACCGTTCGTTCGAGGAGGCGACTCCCCCTGCAGATTTAGCGGTTAAAAACGGACTATATCAGGATGTACCCAATCCTTTGGGGAAAAATAAAGATGTGTTTCATGCAGATCCTCTAATCGGGTGGATTACCTATCCGTTTTCCTATGCTCCTATATTTATCGAACGCACATCAGAGAATCCGTTAAATGAAGAGAACAAATATTCGATGCTTGTCAATGTGACCGCCGATATTGCGAATGACCCCGAAGCGATGATCTTGAACAGGGGATATTATGGAATGAATCTGCGAAAGGATTCGGTCTATAACATTTCCCTGTATGTAAAAAGCCTGGATTATAAAGCTTCCCTGCAAATAACGCTGGTAGATGAACTGGGAAAACCGGCCAGTGCACCCATTGTTCTGGATGTGAAGAATAAAGAATGGACGAAGGTGAGCGGAGCATTGAAGCCGAACCGGAGTGTAAAACGAGGCATGCTGGCAATCAGGCCGCTGTCTGTTGGAAGATTTCAGTTGGATGTCGTCTCTATGTTTCCTTCCTATACATGGAATAATGGAAAGTCTGTTTTCCGTGCCGATATTGTGCAGAACCTGAAAGAGTATGCTCCCGATTTTATCCGCTTTCCCGGTGGATGTATTGTCCATGGAGTGAATGAGGCTACGATGTATCACTGGAAAAAAACGATAGGGCCGATAGAGAACCGTCCGGGCCAATGGAGCAAATGGGCGCCTTATTACCGTACCGATGGAATCGGTTATCATGAGTTTTACGAACTATGCGAGTATGTAGGAGCCGATGCCATGTATGTGGTTCCTACAGGAATGGTGTGCACGGGCTGGGTAAGACAAAAGTCTCCGTGGAACTTTATACAGCCCGAAGTCGATCTGGATGCTTACATTCAGGATGCACTGGATGCAATAGAATATGCGATTGGCACCACTACAACCAAATGGGGTGCGCTACGTGCCCGGAACGGACATCCTGAGCCTTTTCCTTTAAAATATATCGAAATAGGGAACGAGGATTTCGGCCCTGTCTATTGGGAGCGTTATGAAAAGATTTATCAAGCACTCCACAAAGTATATCCTGATTTGATTTATATAGCAAATAGTATCATTGGTAAAGAAAATGATGATAAGCGCAGCGATATTGCCAGATTTGTAAACCCGAAAAATGTAAAAGTATTCGACGAACACCATTACCAGCCGGTTGAATGGGCTTGTGAACAGCATTATCGTTTTGATAATTATGAACGGGGCGTGGCTGACTTATTTATCGGAGAGTTGGGTATCGACGGAAGATATCCTTACAATTTGCTGGCCAGCGGTGCCGTAAGAATGTCACTGGAACGCAACGGCGATATGAATCCGTTATTGGCAGAGCGTCCGGTGATGCGTCATTGGGATTTTATGGAACAGCGTAATATGCAACCGATGCTAATAAATGGTATAGATTGCAGTATCAAAACGCCTTTCTATTATTTATCGGAAATGTTTAGAGATAACACATTCGATGTTTGCCTGGATGCGGGTATAAGGGGAATGACAGGTTTGCAGGATGTGTTTGTTACTATGGGTTACGATAGTAAGAGTAAAGAATACATACTGAAATTGATTAACTTAAGAAAAAAGGAAGCTGTGCTTCGAACAGAAGTGAATGGCTTCGGGAAAAATATACAGGCACAAAAGATCATATTGAGTTTAGAACCTGATAAAAGCAATACTCCGCAGACACCGGAGGTGGTAAAGCCGGTTCAGTCGGTTACTACACTGAACTTGGACAGGGATTTGAAGATCGAAGCTACTTCCATGGTCGTATACCGTTTTAAATAAATGATGAATATGAAAAATACGGCTTTAAGCATTGCGGGCTTAGCTCTACCGGTTTTGTGCGCGCCACTAATAGCGCAAACAGGAAAACCGAATATTGTTGTAATTATGACAGATCAGCAGCGCGCTGACCTGTGTGGCAGGGAAGGTTTTCCTTTGGATGTAACACCTTTTGTAGACCGATTGGCTAAAGAGGGCGTGTGGTTCGATAAAGCATATACGGTAGCGCCGGCCAGTTCTCCGGCCCGTTGCTCCATGCTTACCGGGCGTTTCCCTTCGGCAACTCATGTACGTACAAATCACAATGTTCCTGATATATACTTCGATAAAGATTTAGCTGGTGTATTGAAGGAAAACGGATATAAGACAGCACTTGTAGGCAAGAACCATTCTTATCTGAAACCTTCCGACTTGTCTTTCTGGTCAGAATACGGACATTGGGGCAAGAATAAAAAGATAACTCCCGGAGATAAAGAAACTGCCCGTTTCTTAAATCAGGAAGCAAAGGGCCAATGGCTGGAACCTTCCCCGATACCTTTAGAGGAGCAGCTGCCAACAAAGATCGTGGATGAAACATTAACCTGGATTGAATCTCAGAAAGACAATCCGTTCTTTGTTTGGGTATCTTTTCCGGAACCTCACAACCCATATCAGGTATGCGAGCCTTATTATTCCATGTTTTCACCGGATAAACTCCCGCTCTTGAAAACATCCCGTAAAGATTTGGAGAAAAAAGGAGAGAAGTACCGTATCCTGGCGCAACTGGAAGATGAATCCTGCCCGAATCTGGAAAAAGACTTACCGAGAATCCGGGCTAACTATATCGGAATGATACGACTGATAGACGATCAGGTAAAAAGGCTGATAGAATCATTAAAGGCAAGCGGTCAATTTGAAAATACCGTATTTGTAATCCTGTCCGATCATGGCGACTATTGGGGAGAATATGGTTTGATTCGTAAGGGAGCCGGACTTTCGGAAAGTCTGAGCCGTATTCCGATGGTATGGGCAGGTTATCAGATAAAGAGACAGATTGCTCCTATGGTTGGTCATGTGTCGATTGCCGATCTTTTTCCAACTTTTTGTTCCGTTATCGGTGCTCAAATCCCGGCGGGTGTTCAGGGACGCAGCCTATGGCCTATGCTGACAGGAAAAACATATCCCAAAGAGGAATTCTCCAGTATTGTAGTACAACAGGGTTTTGGAGGTGCCAATGTTCCATTGGATTCATCACTCACCTTCGAACAGGAAGGTGCTTTAACACCGGGAAAAATAGCACATTTCGATGAACTGAACACATGGACACAAAGCGGTACATCACGGATGATAAGGAAAGGTGACTGGAAACTGGTTATGGATAATTATGGTAAAGGAGAACTATACAACCTGAAAAAAGACCCATCGGAAATACATAATTTATTCGGAGACAAGAAATACAGTATTGTTCAGACAGAACTTCTTGCGGGATTGGTAACCTGGGAATTACGTTTGCAAGACCCGTTGCCTCTTCCACGGAAGCGTTATCATTTTAAGCAAAATCCATATAACTATCTTCTCTCAGATTTGGAATGAATCAAAAGAGTATACATCTACAGATATTAAAAAAGATTATAACATATGAAATTTATTTTACGATCAGCCTTTATCTCAGTAACAGTATTCATCACAGCCTGTACGGCATCGCCGCAATCATACGGTGTTGCCGATACGAAAGCCCCGGAGCTGCATGTTCCTAAGTCCGTCAGACCTGCATTCGATTATTGGATGCGCGATACATGGAGTACACTCGGGCCGGATGGCTATTATTATATCACTGGTACCACTTCTACTCCCGATCGCCAGTTTCCCGGGCAAAGACACTGCTGGGACTGGAACGATGGCTTGTATCTCTGGCGTTCCAAAGACATGAAGTCTTGGGAGGCAATGGGGCGGATTTGGTCGATGGAGAAGGACGGAACATGGCAGAAAGAGCCGAAAGTATATAAAGAGGGCGAAAAATATCAGAAAAAATCTCTTAACGACGATCCTCTCGATAACCGTTTTCATGCAGTATGGGCTCCTGAACTGCACTATATAAAAAGTGCGAAAAACTGGTTTATAGTAGCTTGCCTGAATGAATCGGCGGGAGGAAGAGGTTCTTTTATTTTGCAGAGTACTACCGGCAAACCGGAAGGACCTTATGAGAATATAGAAGGCAATAAGGATAGAGCAATCTATCCGAATATTGACGGAAGCTTATTCGAAGACACCGATGGCACTGTCTATTTTGTAGGGCACAACCATTATATAGCACGTATGAAGCCGGATATGAGTGGTCTAGATGAAGAAATTGTAATGCTGAAAGAGACAAAATTCGAACCTGAACCATATTGTGAGGGAGCGTTTATTTTCAGGCACGATGGAAAATACCATTTGGTACAGGCTATCTGGGCACACCGTACGGCGGAAGGAGACACATATGTGGAAAAAGAAGGCCTGACAAATAAGAAAACCCGTTATAGCTACGATTGTGTCATCGCTACTGCCGACAATGTATACGGGCCTTATGGTAAGCGTTATAACGCCATTACAGGCGGGGGACACAACAATTTGTTTCAAGATAAGGACGGTAACTGGTGGGCGACTATGTTTTTCAATCCGCGCGGAGCACAAGCTGCCGAATACGATGTAACCTGCCGCCCCGGACTGATCCCGATGCTTTACGAAAACGGCAAGTTCAAACCCAATCATAATTATCAGGAAAAATGAAAATACCATTATTAATTACCGGAGGACTAGTCTTGGGAGCAATGGCTTACGCACAGGATAAACCTAATATCATCATTATATTAGCGGACGATGTGGGTTTTTCTGATATTGGTTGCTTTGGAGGCGAGATACAGACTCCTGTCCTCGACAAAATGGCAAAGGAGGGTATGAGGATGACCCAGATGTATAACAGTGCGCGCAGTTGCCCGTCACGGGCAAATCTGCTGACAGGACTTTACCCGCACCAGACAGGATTAGGGCACATGGATGCTATTCGTCCTGCATGGCCGAAAGGATACGCGGGTTTCCGCTCCAACTCGGACAATGTTACTATTGCCGAGGTACTTAAGGATGCCGGATACTTTACCGCAATGTCTGGCAAATGGCACCTGGGAAGAACGGCTGATCCGGTAGAACGGGGTTTTCAGGAGTATTACGGACTGCTGGGCGGCTTCAATTCCTTTTGGAATCCTGAAGTATACTCACGTTTGCCGGAAGGCCGGATACTCCGCCAGTACAAAGATGGGGAGTTTTATGCTACGAATGTAATAACCGACTATGCTATAGACTTCATAAATCAGGCGCATCAGGAGGAAAAGCCGTTATTTATGTATCTGGCTTATAATGCTCCGCATTTTCCCTTGCACGCTCCCAAAGAAGTGACCGACAAGTATATGCAAACCTATTTGCAGGGCTGGGATAAAATCCGGGACCAACGTTGGAAGCGGATCGTGGATATGAAACTAATGCAGGGAAAACCGGAACTTAGTCCAAGAGGCATTGTTCCTGAGAGTCTGTTCGAAGATGAGACACATCCGCTGCCGGCATGGAATTCACTGACTAAAGAACAGCAGGCCGATCTGGCGCGCCGCATGGCCATCTATGCGGCAATGGTAGATATTATGGATGCCAATATCGGCCGGGTACTGGAAACCCTGCAAAAGAACGGGGCACTGGATAATACATTTATCATGTTTATGTCCGACAACGGAGCTTGCGCCGAATGGCATGAGTTTGGGTTTGACAAACAGACCGGAACGGAATACCACACACATACAGGTGAAGAATTGGACCGGATGGGGCTTCCCGGTACCTATCATCACTATGGAACCGGTTGGGCGAATGTATGTTGTACTCCATTCTCTCTTTACAAGCATTATGCACATGAAGGAGGCATTTCTACACCTTGTATTATCCGATGGGGTGACAATATTAAATCCAAAGGAGGAATAGACCACCAACCGGCGCAATTCTCAGATATTATGTCAACTTGTATCGAATTGGCCGGAACAACATATCCCGATGAGTACGAAGGCAGAAAGATCATACCGACACCGGGTAGATCCGTTCTTCCGATAATACGGGGCACAGATATGCCGGAACGCTATATTTATGCAGAGCATGAAGGTAACCGCATGGTGCGAAAAGGTGATTGGAAACTTGTTTCAGCGAACTTTAAAGGCGACGAATGGGAACTCTATAACATCAAGGAAGACCGGACTGAACTGCATAATCTGATAAAGACGTATCCCAAAATGGCGGAAGAACTTGAAAATGCCTATTTTAAATGGGCGGATAAAAGCGATGTGCTCTACTTCCCTAAAGTATGGAATACATATAACAAGGGACGCCAGAAAGACTTTAGGGAAAATAAACTAAAATAAACGTGATGAATAAAAAGTGTCTATTGGCCTTACACGGCGGATGCGCGAAAATTGGCAACTATGTTAAAATCTGACACTTCTGACATTTTTCAGCTTTTATCTGATAGCGGTAATCAGTTAACAGTAAACAGTTAGCAGTCAACAGTAAACCAACTTGTAACTCGTAACTTTCTTAAAAAGTAACAAAGGTAACACTTTTTTCAGTGAACAATAAACAGTATTAACAGTAAACAGTCATCAGTATCGTGGTCTGTCATGCTGAGGGAAACGAAGCATCTCGTCAGGGAGTAGTTAACTCCCGCTGGCGCGGACTTCCAGTCCGTGTCTTGTTGACAGTTCAAAAATGTTTGCTACGCAACACACAGACGAGACGTCTGCGCGAGCGGGTGAGAGAAACGAAGCATCCCGTCAGAGAGTAGTAAACAACCTGTCTCTCGTATCTTTCTCCCAAAAGGTAACAAAGGTAACAGTATTTTCAGTCATCAGTCAACAACTCGTAAGATGTAAAACTTTGCGCCTTTGCGTCTTTGCGTGAAACAAAACAAAACGTCAGCCAACTTGTAACTCGTAACTACCCGAAGGGCGAAGAAATAACATTCGCCGAAGCGAAGGCGAGGCAAACTCGTAACTACTTTAATCAATACTTCAAAGAACTATAAGCTAACAGCCAAAGGTTATAGGCTCTAATTATATAGATAAAGTTTTCAAGAGATATTACTATTCATTCTGCATATTACATCTTTGATTTAAACCTTAAAATATCTATCTTTGAAAATCTGATTTTTAAAATTTGATCAAAATGATAAACACCCGTCAATTATTAGTGGCAAGTGCTTTGCTGCTGTTTACATGTGTAAATATGAATGCTCAGAAGATCGTGAAATTGTGGGAAACAAATCCCCCGACAAGTAATGAAATAACAGAGGCCGAAAGGTATGAGAGAAACGGAGGCTGGGTTACAAATGTGTCTGCTCCCGATCTGACTATCTATCAGCCGGATAAAGCAAAAAACACAGGTATGACAGTTGTGATATGTCCCGGAGGGGGCTATTCCGGGCTGGCTATAGAACACGAGGGGGTGATGTTTGCTAAATGGCTGAATGAGCAGGGTATAACCGCCGCCATTCTTAAATACCGGATGCCGAACAAACATAAGGAAATACCATTGGATGATGCGCAACAGGCGATACGTTATGTGCGCGAACATGCCGGCGATCTGGGTATTGACGCCGATAAAGTCGGTATTGCAGGCTTTTCTGCGGGCGGACATCTGGCCGCGACGGCTTCTACTCATTATGCAATAAAGGGAACAAGCACAAGGCCTGATTTTTCAATCCTTTTTTATCCGGTAATAACAATGGAAGTAGCTACCCATGGAGGGTCCAAATTAAATTTATTGGGAGATAAACCTTCGGCTGCCGATATGCATACTTTTTCGAACGAAAAACAGATAAATGTGAACACTCCGCCTGCAATATTGTTATTGAGTGATGACGATAGGACCGTACCGCCGGCTAATAGTACATCATATTACAATGCCCTGAAGCAGAATAATGTACCTGCCGCCATGTATATATTCCCCGAAGGCGGTCATGGCTGGGGTATGAGAGAAAATTTCAAATATCATACACAGATGCTGGACCTGTTGGGTACATGGCTGAAAGATATACAAAACAAACAGTAATATTTTATACAAAACCAGTATTAATAAAATAAGATGCAGAAAATAAAAGTAGCGAATCCTGTTGTAGAGATGGACGGGGATGAAATGACCCGTATTATCTGGCAGTATATTAAAGACAAACTTATTCTTCCGTACGTAGACGTAGATCTGAAATACTATGACCTCAGTATTCAAAACCGTGATGCAACGGACGATCAGATAACGATAGACAGCGCCGAGGCTACAAAGAAATATAAGGTAGCCGTAAAATGTGCGACTATCACCCCCGATGAAGCGCGTGTTACAGAATTCGGGCTCAAGAAAATGTGGAAATCGCCTAACGGGACTATCCGTAATATAATAGGGGGGACAGTTTTCCGCGAACCGATTATTATCAGCAATATCCCCCGTTTGGTGAATACATGGACTCAACCGATCATTATCGGGCGTCATGCGCATGCCGACCAATATAAAGCCACCGATTTTGTTACCAAAGGGAAAGGGACATTAACCCTAACCTTTACGCCAGAGGAGGGTGAACCCCAGTCATATACTGTCTACAACTACAGTGGAGACGGTGTGGCTATGGGAATGTATAATACGGATGAATCAATATACGGGTTTGCTCACTCTTGTTTCAGGCTGGCCCTGCAAAAGAAATATCCGTTATACCTGTCAACAAAGAATACAATATTGAAGGCTTATGACGGACGTTTCAAAGACATATTTCAGGAAGTTTATGATAACGAATACAAGGCTGAATATGAAAAAGCCGGCATTACTTACGAACATCGCCTGATTGACGATATGGTGGCCTCTGCCCTGAAATGGAACGGAGGTTTTGTCTGGGCCTGCAAAAATTATGACGGAGATGTGCAATCCGATACTGTAGCACAGGGATTCGGATCTCTCGGCCTGATGACTTCGGTACTGCTTACTCCTGACGGGCAGATAATGGAAGCGGAAGCCGCCCACGGAACAGTGACCCGTCACTATCGTCAGCATCAGCAAGGTAAAGAGACATCGACAAATCCGATCGCTTCTATTTTTGCATGGACTAGAGGTTTGGCTCATCGTGGTAAACTGGACGGGAATCAACCTCTGATCGATTTTGCGAATAAACTGGAAGAAACCTGTGTAGAGGTGGTGGAGCAGGGTAAAATGACAAAGGATCTTGCCATGCTTGTGTATGGAGATAAAATAGAGCGTTCGAATTATCTGAATACGGAAGACTTCCTGGATGCGGTCAGCCAGGGATTACAGATGAAATTGGCATAATCATCAGATAAAAAGATGTATAAAAAACACTTGCGGACAGTTCCGCAAGTGTTTTTTTATCTGGTAGGAAAGAAATCTTCATGCAGGATAGCGTCTTTTCTGCAAAAGATCATATCAGTGTTAATGTCAATAAGCCTGTATATACCTTCCTATTCCGCAAATTTAAGCCCTTGCAGTTTGTTCCATCCTCCACGGGTAAAATCCGGGATTTCGACAGGTGCTGAATTATTATCGAGAGAAATCGCTGTTAATGGAATCAGGCAACACCATTCGGCAAGGTCATACACGTCCATATCCAGGGGTAAGCCTTTTTGCAGGCAATATATCAGGCGGTAATCCATTACGAAGTCCATACCTCCGTGACCTCCAACTTCTTTGGCCTTGTCTTCTATATCCCTAACGATAGGATGCTTGTATTTTTCCATCAGCGCTTTCCTTACATCATCCGGAACAAAGCTATGAGCGTTCAGGTTTTCGTGATTGGCGGCAACCGCTGGGTCTATTGCACCTCCATCGAGAGCATAACCTTGAGTCGGATACTTATTGGCAAAACCTTTTGTGCCGGTAAGCTGGTACATACGGCTATAAGGGCGCGGTGAATTTACATTGTGCTCGATAAGGATGGATTTGCCTTTTTCGGTAGAGATAAGGGTAGATGTATGCTCCCCGTTGCGGAAGTCCTTTACATCTTCACCGGTTTTGTCTTTTATATAATTGATACTTGATATTTGCTTGGCATCTACAGATACAAGATAATTCATCTTGTCGCCACGGTGTATATTCATCGCCTGACATACCGGCCCAAGCCCGTGTGTAGGATATAAGTCTCCTCTGTGTTTCCTGTTGTAATCCATGCGCCAGTTTTCCCAGTATTGATCCCAGAAAGGCTGTAAACCATGTATATATGCACCTTCGCCGTGTACTATTTCTCCCAGCAGTCCTTGTTGAACCATGTTGAGGGTGGTCAGCTCGAAGAAGTCATATACGCAGTTTTCGAGTTGCATGCAATGTTTCCGGGTTTGTTCCGAGGTATTTATTAATGCCCATATTTCATCCATGGTCATTGCCGAAGGTACCTCAATGGCGACATGCTTGCCATCCTTCATGGCCTGCACACCTATTGTTGCATGACTTTTCCAGTCTGTAGCTACATAGATGAGATCCACATTGGGTAAAGCCGTGACCTTGCGCCATACGGAAGTATCTCCGTAGAATTCCTGAGCCTTGGGGAAACCTCTCTCCTCCACAAGCATCTTATTTACTTTCTCCGTATTCTTTTGTTCCACATCGCACAGAGCGACTATTTCTACACCAGGTATATGTGTCATGCGTTGCACAGCCCCCGGGCCACGCATCCCCAAACCAATGAAAGCCACACGGACAGTCGGTAGCGGATCGGTTTTCAACTCTAAAACGTCAGTTTGTCCCGCCGGACGTGCCGGAACATCTGTTTTTATAACAAATGACTGTTCTTTTACTTTTTGCTGTCCGCAACTAATAAGCAGAAAGCCAATGGTAAATAAGGAAAGAATTTTCTTCATGGATTAGAATGTTTATAGGTCTATATATAGTTAGTATTTTAAAGTACCTGTGTTTGATAATAGACGATCGATACAAAAATAAGAATTTAAGCTTAAAATGAAGTCCTTTACGATTAGTAATTCCTTATATCTCTATATTTGTGAGAGGCATTTTTACTGTGGGTTATATTGTGGGAACGGAAAAATCTTTTAATAAAGCTTCTTCGTTGTCTTTGAAAAATGCCATAGTCAACTCGTATCCTGCCCGATATATTTCTTCTACATGGTCGAGGTCGAACATCGAATACCAGGAGAGTGATACCGATTCTATCAGGTAATCGCATAAGTTGCGGTCGAGTAGCGTATTTGAGCCTGACATGTAGTGAAACGAGCGTTCTGCGATATACTTTATAGAACTGCGGAATTCTGATTTAGTGATCGGACTTACATTTACCCCGATTATTTTTGCGCATTCACGGCGTATTATCGAAACGGGAAAGTTTTTGAATAGTCCGCCATCTACATAGTAATGCTTATTGATTTCCACAGGTCTGAATATGATGGGAACGGAGCACGAGGCTATTACTGCCGGTATTAACGGACCGGACATGAAAACTTTGCTTTCGCCATGTTCTATGTCCGTAGCTACCACATGTAAGGGTATTTTTAAATCTTCAAAGTTTTTTGATCTTAAATGCCTTTTCAGAAAGGACTGAAAGCCTTCACTTTTAAAAAAACCTCCATGAGGGATTGTAAATTCGGCGAACTCCCGGAAAACTTTTTTCTTGAAGAATGATATTATCTCTTCGGGAGTATGCCCGTCAGCATATAATACTCCGGCAAAAGCTCCGGCGCTCGTACCTGATATAACCTCCGGATAAAGCCCTTTTTCATTGAGCGCCTGTAACACGCCGAGGTGGGCAAAGCCTTTCGCTCCTCCTCCACTCAGAGCTATTCCCAGCTTATATATGTTTTTTTCGGAGCTCATTATTGAGTGACGCCAAATTTAGTTCAGAGCAAATTTAGTCATAATCCTTTTACTGATGAAACTGTTGGTATAATAAATTTAATTCCGGTAGGATTAATGTGCCTGTAGCCGGGTTTAGTGCCAGTTCCCCCCGGAAGACACTGTAATTTGTAATTTCGGAGAGCTTAAATTCTATTTTAATTAAAAACCCTAAAAATGACAGGATTATCACCCGATATTTTACATTGTAGTGCCTTTTTTATCATTATTTTAACGAATAAACAATTATCTTTGTCTAAATCCTGAAAAAGGAAACACTAAATAAAACGGCAGTTTCTCCGTTGATATTGAGTATGGCTTATTGTTAGCCCTAAAAAATATAGTATGAGATTTCTCTTGATTGCGCTCCTGCTGATTCTGTCTTTAGCGGCTTTGGCTCAAAACAGGTATACGATAAAAGGCCGGATAAATAATGCCGATAATGGGGAAACTCTTGTCGGGGTTTCTGTCGGGGTGAAAGAACGACCTCAGCAGGGAAGCTTTGGGGATGAATCGGGGTATTACACCCTGACCCTTCCGCAAGGAGAATATAACCTGATCTTTAAACTTATCGGATATAATACCAGGCAGCTTAAAATTAAACTAAATGAGGACAAGACGCTCAATGTAGATCTTGACCCGGAAGTGGTTTCGCTTGGAGAAGTGGAAATATCTGCCCGAAGAACGAATGAGAATGTAAAGAATGTTCAGTCGGGAGTGGACAAACTGGAGATAGAAACGATAAATAAGATACCCGTTCTGCTGGGTGAACGGGATATCCTGAAAACCATCCAGTTATTACCCGGAGTAATAAGTGCCGGGGAGGGAAATACCGGATTTTATGTACGGGGCGGTAGTAACGACCAGAATCTGATAATGCTGGATAATGCCACAGTATATAACCCGTCGCATCTTTTCGGTTTCTTTTCCACATTTAACTCCAGCGCAGTAGATAACATGACTATTTACAAGGGCTCCATGCCAGCGCAATACGGAGGCCGGTTGTCCTCCACATTGGATGTAAGTATGAAGGATGGAGACCTAAAGAGCTATCATGCTAACGGAGGTATCGGGCTTATATCATCAAACCTTACATTCGAAGGGCCTATCCAGAAAGAACGTTCCTCTTTTATTGTTTCTGCCAGGCGTACTTATGCAGATGCTCTGGCACGTGTAATCGGAGTAGAGCAGGTAAAAGATTCGAAGCTGTACTTCTACGACCTGAACGCCAAACTAAGCTATGTATTGTCGGACAGGAACAAACTTACTTTAACGGCTTATCTGGGGAAGGATAAATTAGGATTGAATAAAGTTGCGATGATAGACTGGGGAAATACAATCGCCAGTCTGAAATGGAATCATATATTCAATGCAAAAGCAGCCTCGGCTACAACCTTATCATATACCGACTATACTTATAATGTAAGTGTAGATCTCACAACTGGCCTGAATGTAGCTTCCCATATCAAAGACTTTAACCTGAATCAGGAATTCAGCTTTTATCCGGATAATAAGAATGCAATAAAGGCAGGCTTTACATCCATCTATCATCAGGTTGTACCCGGTGATCTGAGCAGTAAGGACCCATCTCAATTACAGATCTCCCCTTACGAACACCGTGAATCATGGGAAAATGCCATCTTTGCCTCGAACAGTATGAAGCTGCATGATAAAATGGAACTGAGCTACGGTTTGCGCCTGTCGTCTTTCAGCGTACTGGGGGGAGGCGACTATTATGAATTCGAGAATCATACTATTACGGATACTGTATCCACAAAGAAAGGCCAGTTCCTTAAAACGTATTGGAACATAGAACCCCGCTTGTCGGCTGCTTATCAGCTGGACGGCGTGTCTTCCGTCAAAGCGGCATATACACGCACTACCCAGCACTTACATTTGCTTTCCACATCTAATCTTTCCAGCCCTACCGACAGGTGGATTGCCAATACCAATTATATAAAGCCGGAAATAGCGAATCAGGTTTCAGTAGGTTATTTCCGTAACTTTTCAAATAACATGTTTGAGTTCAGCGCCGAACTATATTATAAAGACCTGAGAAACCAGATAGATTATAAGGACGGCGCAGACGTTCGTACCAAAGAGATAATAGAGACTGAGTTACTATTTGGAAAAGGGCGGACATATGGTCTGGAACTATTCCTGAAGAAGAGATTCGGGAAGTTTAACGGCTGGGTTGGATACACTCTTGCCCGCAGTGAGAAGAAAATAAATGGCATTAACGATGGGAAATGGTATGTGGCAAATCAGGATCGCACACACGATGTTTCCATAGTAGGTATCTATGACCTTAATAAGAAATGGACGCTATCTGCGACATGGGTGTTTGCAACAGGTAACCCACTGACATTTCCATCGGGAAAATACATTGTTGACGGCCATGCGATATATTATTACGAAGACCGGAATAGTTATAGGGCTCCATCGTTTCACCGGCTCGACCTGGGGGCGATATGCACACTGAAGAAAACAAAGAAGTACTCCTCGGAACTGGTCTTTAGTGTATATAACGCGTATGGACGAAAAAATCCCTATATGTTTGGTTTCAGACAGAATGAAGACGAACGGATGGTATCGGAATCATATATGATTTATCTATTCAGTGTTATTCCTTCCATATCGTGGAATTTTAAATTTTGAACGACATGAAAATTATATATAAACTTCTGTTAGCCACAATCGTTGTGATACTATTCACAACCTGTGAGAAGATTGTGGATTTGGATTTACGTACAGCTACATCCAAGCTTGTGATAAATGCTGCTATTACGGAAGGTTCACCGTGTACGGTCTACCTCACAAAATCACAGGCCTTTAATGACAACAGCTCGTTCAAAACGGTTGCAGGCGCGGAGATAATATTAACTGATGAAGATGGGAATTCCGAGATTTTAAGGGAAGCTCAGAATATGTCGGGTCTTTATCTTTCCAATATGTTAGGCAAAGTGAATAAGAGATATCATATAGCTGTGATAGCAGAAGGCAACATGCACGAAGCCAGTGTTGTTATCCCGAATGCTGTACCTATTGAAAAGACCTATATCTATGAGATAAAGGCGGGGAAAGATTCCTGGTATTCGCCGTCCTTCATTTTCTATGATCCTGTAGATGAAGTGAATTATTATTATACAATTCTCTATGTGAACGATAATGCCATGAAGAGTATATATCTGGATGATGATGAATTCAGAAACGGATTAAAAGTTCACCGCATACTATACTTCGACAAAGATGACAACAACGATCAGGATCTGAAGACAGGAGACCAGATCAGAATAGAAATGCAAACACTGGATAAGGGCATGTACACATTTTACAAATCCTTGTTCTCAATTGCTGCCGATGGCGGGACCAATCCGATAACAAACTTTACGGGAGATGTATTAGGCTGTTTTAAAGGATATAATACAAGTGTCGCATATTTTGTAGTAAGTCCGGATGCCATATATTCCGAATCTGATGAATAATCAGTATATTTGCTTATCCAATTAAGTAAAAGATAGTATTTAATGATACATTATTACAATCTAACTACTTATTGTACTTTAATTTAATGAAGCAACAAAAAGGTCTGTGACCTTAATATCTGAAATTCAATTGTCGTATGTTTAAGTTTCTTGGCTTTCTGTTAATATTGGGTCTATTCGGTTTTCTGGTAATAGGTGTCCTTCTGGGACGTATCATACGCTTTTTGGGCCCTGAAGATAGGGGGAAATCTAATAAAAAACGGCCGGGTACAAAATCTCAAAGTTCGAAATCACCGAATGTCTCACAAAAAAAATTTTCAAAGAACGAGGGGGAATATATCAGCTATGAAGAGGTGAAAGATGACAAATAAGATCATATCATACCTTCCACGAAATCCCATGTGCGGAGAAACTCGTAGCCTTTGCTCTTTCCCCATTCGATAAGCTTTCCAAATCTTTCTATCATCTTTGCATCCGTATTTTTTGTCACATAGAACGGAAAATTATACTTCTTTTTCGGCCCTATATCCATAAATTCCCACGGATGAAAATAGACATTCAGGTATCCGTCTTTTTTCAAAGTCCGGTTTGCCAGGCTTGTATAGATACTTAAAGGCAGATTATGGAAAGAAATCCAGAATAGCGGAAAACGGAGTGCCGGGGTTACCGATGCCGGTAGTTGCCACACTCCTTCACGCATAAAGCATGTACGCGGTTCGCTCAATTTGTTATATCTGCCCGGCAAATATGTAGGGTTGATAGATGAATTGTATATATACCCCGCTTTGAAGACTTCTTCCTCGGGCACAGGTGCCATGCGTGCCATACGGTAACCACGTACAGGTACCCCTCCGATTTCTTCCAAAATATCTTTCGACATCTTTAGATGCGGGGGTTCGAAATGGTCATGTACATATCCGTGCGAAGCCAGTTCGTGCCCTTCGCTAACTATCCTGCTTACTATATCTTTAGCATGGCTGGCGAAATTGGCTGTGGTATAAAATGTTGCCTTTACGCCATGTTTAGCCAGCAAATCGAGTATCCGGGCAGTGCCTTTTATGGAAACTTCCATTTGCAGGTCAAGCGGGATAGGGTCTCCATATTCACGGGGCATTTCGAATTCCTCTATATCGAAACTTAATAATATTTTTGAACTCATTTGCCAGTAATATTTGTACTTCGGATAATATACGGAGGAAAACCTTTAGTCTGCGAAAATATCCGTCCTATATATAATCCGATAATTCCAAGAATAAATAATTGCAATCCGCCAAGGAATCCGACAGTAATTATCAATGATACCCAGCCTGCCATTACATGTCCTGTCCAAAGGCTGATAATAGCGTATGGTACCAGTAATAAGGATAATAAGGCTATGCCGAAACCAAGGTATAAGGCAAGGTGGAGAGGCTTGGTACTGAAAGATAATATCCCTTGCACAGCAAGGTTGCGCATTTTCTTGAACGTATACTTCGTTTGTCCCGACAGCCGCTTATCGGGCATATAATCCAATGCATATTGTTTAAAACCTATCCAGTGAACGATGCCTCTTATAAACAAATCACTACCCTTGATATTGATAAGGATATTTGCCGCGCGCCTGTCCATCAACCGGAAATCGGCAACACCTTGTTCCAGGTGTATATCGGATACCATATTCAGAAACTTGTAAAAAAGGCTCGAGCTTCCGCGTTTCCTTTTCGACAGGGCCGGATCATCCATACGCCGGGTATATACTATATCGTAGCCCTCTTCCCACTTCCTGATAAAATCGGGCAACATACGCGGCGGATGCTGCATGTCGGCGTCCATGGATATGATACAATCGCCTGTGGCATTGTCCAGTCCTGCTTTCAGGGCATTCTGATGTCCGAAATTACGGGAAAATTCGATGTAGAAAAGCTGCGGATCTCCGGCACACATTTTCTCCAGTAAAGCCTGGCTTGTATCGCTGCTGCCATCGTTGACGGCGATAATCTCATACTGGTAACCTGTCGTATCCATGCTTTCATGAATTGATTTTATCACTGTGGGAATATTAGATTCCTCATTATAACAACAGATTACGATCGAGACTTTTTTGTTTAATATCATTTTTATTCTTAATCTTACGTAAAGATAAGGCTCTTATTTTAACTAAAGATAAAGTTGTCCGGATTTCATAATTATGTCCGGTTAATCTGCCAACAGGTAAATAGAATCACTCGTATATGTATTGTCCGGGGAATATATAATCCAGTCTGTAAGCAGGTCGAAAGGATATGTTTTTATATCTCCTTCGTTCAGCCCCGATATCCAGTAAGGCTGATTGAGAAGTTTGCCTTCTATTTTCCCATCATCTACAGATATCACATCATACCACAAGTGTTCCTTTTCACTGCCCGATTCGGGATTATCCACAGTCAATCCCAATTTTACAAGGAAAGTCCATCCGGGTTGTTCCTCTTCTTTTTTCGAACCGAAAATATTCTTGAGGAACGATTTCTTTTCCGGTTGTTTGTGTTCTTTCCTGAATACTCTCTCGAATGAAGAAAAGCGTTCTTTTGCCAACGCGCTCATTCTTTCGGTTTCCTCATTTGTTATATAATAAATTGGATTTTCGGCCAATGTAGGCGCGTATATTTCGGGAGAAACCATATTGCCATCTTCCACAGCAAAGAGAATTCCGGAAGGTTCGGCATGCACATTATCTACTTCGTCACGATCCGCCACGCTTCCGAGTATGTCATTAGGCAAATCTTTCAGAGCTTCCTCCCATCGGAGCCAACACAGGTTGATTCCCATACCGTCATAACCGATGGTAAACCGTTCTTTTTCCTTTGCGGGATGCGACAGAAATTTCTTTACTGTCATATTTATCAATGTATTCATCTGCTCCGCCCCCTGACTGAAATTAAGGATCTCCAGTTCTACAGATGCGCAGCGATGTAACCCATGCGTATGGAACCAATATCTGCGATTACCGTTCTCCCCGTTTTCGTCATATACACAATGCAATGTGTACAGATAATCCGGCGAAGGGGGCGTCGGTGATTTAGCGGTCATACTCAGCCATTTGGCAGACAGTAGCCTGTAAGACATAAAGTCTACTACAAGACTGGCTTCGGGGACAATAGCATCCATTATTTTCAGTTGCAAATGGAATGAAGTCAGGGGCTCCAGTTCGAAATACATGGACGTCTCCATATATTGATCCTGCTCCATTGCTGTTTGCAATGACTCTTCATCTATCGAATTTGCAAAACTGTAATCACTCAGGTTTATATTTTTGGCTTCACAAACATACATATCCACATTAAATACAGTGTCCTGATATTCAATTTCTGCTGCGAAACTCATAATTGAAAACTCTATATCAACTTCAGTCTTATTAAAAGATATAAGTTTGAAATCTTTTCGAGAAGATAGTGATTTTTCTATCTGTGCAGCATCGAACTTAAAGCTTTTGCTACGGGGGTAAATACCCATTCCTGAAGCCAGCCCGGTTTCGCCTTCAGCCAGCAGGTCATATTTCTCGTTGTTGTCCATATATGAGGTTGATCAGATATATTTATAAAGATATGTTTATAATCTGCTTAGCTTTTTTATATATACAAACGTAATGAAAAAAAACGGTATATTATAAAATAAGCAAATCTTAAATATATGCCGGTTCCCGTATGCACAGAGGCATATAATATATTGGGGGTAAGTTCTGATTATCAGAACTTATGTATCCCCATTATTTCCCTTACTTCGTTTATCGTTTTCCGTGCGCTCTCCCGTGCTTTTTCCGCCCCTTCGGTGGCAACTTTATGCAAGTACGCATCATCGTTCTTAATATTAATGATACGTTCGCGTATAGGAGCCGTAACCTTTATAATGTCTTCGGCCAGCTGTTTCTTCAGGTCTCCGTAGCGTATCTCGCAAGTATTCCACTTGTCTTCGAAATGTTGAACAACATCTTCTGTTGATACTACCTTCAATATTGTAAACAGGTTTTCTATATATTCCGGCTTTTCGGAGTTCGGAGCCTTAGGTCCTTCATCAGTCAGGGCGCGCTTTACTTTTTTCTCTATACTTTTCGGGTCCTCGTCCAGATAGATACAGTTGCCTTCCGATTTTCCCATCTTACCACTGCCGTCCAGACCCGGTATTTTTATCAGCTCCTGTCCGAAGTTATAGGCTACAGGTTCTTTGAAGTATTCCACGCCATAAAGGTTATTGAAACGGCGGGCAAACTTACGGGTCATCTCCAGATGCTGCTCCTGATCTTTACCAACAGGCACTTTATCTGCATTGTGCAGTAATATATCGGCAGCCATAAGAGTAGGGTAAGTCAGTAGCCCTGCATTTACATTATCCTGATGTTTTCTTGCCTTTTCCTTGAATGAAACGGTTTTGGACAGTTCGCCCAAATACGCGTGCATATTCAAAAGCAAGTATAATTCACAGACTTCGGTTACATCACTTTGTATATATATAGTCGATATTTCGGGGTCTATACCTGCTGCAAGGTATTCTGTCAATACACCCTTTACATTGCCGTGCAATATCTTTGGATCGGGATGCGTGGTCAGTGAATGATAATCTGCTATGAAAAAGAAGCATTTGTTTTCATGCTGCATTCTTGTAAAATTCCTGAGTGCACCGAAATAATTTCCAAGATGCAGGTTCCCTGTAGAGCGGATACCGCTTAAAACTGTTTCCATATGTGTTTATATTCTGTTTTTGATATGCAAAGATAGTCAAAATCTGCAAAATGCCGGATATATCTTACTTATTGTATCCGGACCGGTTAACAGTTAATGAGGGATTCGGCCAAAAGGTAACAGTTTTTTTCAGTTAACAGTAAACAGTTAGCAGTAAACAGTATTTCAGGCAGAGATGCTAAAGGCGCAAAAGGTAACAAAGGTAACAGATATGTCAGTAAACAGTCATCAGTTAACAACTTGTATCTCCTATCTCGTTTACTCGTATCTTGTTTACTTGTAACTCATAACTACTTTAATCAGTACTTCAAAGAGCTAACAGCTAATAGTCTACCGCTAACAGCTATCTACCCTATAGATAAACTTTCCCCGAAAAGCTAAAACTTTATTTATTCCGATTACTTTCTGTTCATTATTTGTTTTATATACTCGGATGGCACCAGGCCGAATTCTTCTTTGAAGCATTGACGGAAATATGTAACACTGTTCATTCCTACCATATAGGATATTTCGGAGATAGTATATTTCCCCGTCAGAAGGAGTTGTTCCGCATTGCGTATTCTCACCTTCCTTATAAACTCATTTGCAGACATGCCGGTGAGGGCCTTGACTTTTCTGTATAGCGTGGAGTGGCTCATATTCATCTTATCCGCGATAAATGCAACATCTACATTGTCCGAATCCAGATTCTGCTCAATAATAGATGTTACTTTTTCTATAAACTCATTATCTATTTTGCTTATAGAGTCTATTATGATGGCATTCTTATTTGCAGTATTGTTATTTATCAATTCTGCGACCTTCCGCCGGGCTTCCAGCAGATTGGCGACACGGCTATGCAGCAGGCTGGCGCTGAACGGTTTTGTTATATACGACTCTACTCCAATTGTGTACCCTTCTGTCCGGTCCTGAATCGTATCCTTTGCAGTAAGCAGGATGATTGGTATATGGCTTGTCCTGACATCTGCTTTCAACGTTCTGCTCAGTTCGAAGCCATCCATCCCGGGCATCATAATATCACTGATAATAATATCCGGTATGTGCGCATAAGCTACGTCTAACCCTTTTTCCCCGTTAGAAGCAGTATATACCTTGTATTGTTCGGATAGTGAGTTGTGGATATAATCCCTGATATCGTCATTATCTTCGATAACCAGAATGACTTGTTTTGTGTCATTCGTTTCCGTTCTTTCTTTCTCTCTGTTTTCTTCTATGGCATCTTTGGCTGTCTTATCCATATGCAAGGCATCGGGGTAAGTATTGTCCTCGACGATTCTGAAACGGAAAGAAGTTCCTTCACCCGGTTTGCTTTCAACAGCTATTTCTCCCTGATGTATGGACGCCAGATTGTGCACAAGGGCCAGTCCGATGCCCGTACCGGATACCTGTTGCTCCCTTTCGGCCTGATAATACCTGTCGAATATTTTGGAAATCGATTCAGGAGGAATGCCTCTTCCCGTATCTCTGACCTCTATTTCGGTATAGTTTACACCTTTATCCCCAACAGATCTCAATATGAGCGAAATACTTCCTTTTTGCGTATATTTATAATAAGTTTTCCAGGATGGTCGTTATTACATCCGGATCGAAGAAAATATTCACGTCCTGAGTTTCTATGCTGATATTGAATGATATGCGCTTGTTGGTGTTAAGCTCTTTATATTTTAAACCTACTTCATGTATCAGTTGTGAAATATCGCTTTTATATACACTAAGTCTTTTATTTTGGGTCTCTGTTTTCCGGAATTCCAGAATCTGGTTTATAAGACTCAATAGCCGTGTCGCACTCCTGTAAATGGCAGATATTTTGGAAGAATGCTTTTCTATGAGGTTTGGATCGCTGTGGAGATCCTCCAAAGGGCCCAGTATGAGAGTCAGAGGAGTACGCAGTTCATGGGTTATATTCGTAAAAAAGCGGAGCCTTTCGTTATTTAATTCCTGTTCTTGCAGATGGTTTTTCTTTTCTAAAGTAAGGGAATTCTCTAAGTCGAGTTTACGCTTATAGAAACGGAGTATAAGAATCACTATGCAGAAAACCGCTATAATATACAGTGCTTTAGCCCACCATGTGAGCCACAATGGCGGATTGATATTGATTTTCAGAGAGGTGATATTTTCCGACCAGTCCTGATTTTTCACCCGGGATTTAATTACCAGTTCGTATGTGCCGGGAGGAATGTTGCGGAAGGTAACCGAGTTTTCTCCCTGTGTATTGTACCATAAATCCTCCAGGCCTTTGAGCATATAAGTATATTCAACCAGATGATTGAGCGAATAATCCAATACATTGAATGATATATTGAATGTATTCTGGTTATAGCTTAACTCAATATCGGACGTAACCGGTATATCCGTATCCTTATCCGATATTTTCAGCTGATCGCTATATATTTTGAAACTGGTGATAGCTGTAGGCGGTAAATCTATTCGGGTAGGCACAGCCTCCGGATTGAAATAGCATACGCCGTTTTGCGAGCCGAAGAATATTGTTCCATTGGAGTCTTTGGTAACCGAACCACTCATAAAATCACCCAGGGGAACCCCATTGTAATGGTCGTAATTATCGAACTTGTTATTGTTGTGCATAAAACGGCTGATCCCTCCGTTGGTGCTAATCCATATGTTTCCATCCTTATCTTCGGTAATGGCGCGGATATGGCTGTTTATTAACCCGTCTTTCTCGTCGAAAACGATATATTCATCCATTTTATCGGGAGATTTGAAATAGACAAGCCCCTCTCCCGTGGCCACCCACATTTGCCCCTTTGTGTCTTTATATATATGATCTACGGTATTGGACGGGAAGCCCCGGTCTGTTTTCAGAGTCTTGATAACTTTCAAATTCTTGTCGAGAACAGCCAGTCCTTCCCCGAAAAAACCAATCCATATTTGCCCTTTGTTGTCTCTCGATATGGCACGTACCAGATTGTTGGGCAGTTCGGAATTCCCGGTAGAGAACAACTGCCCTTTCTTTGTCTCAATATTGTATTGGTATAATCCATAGGTACAACCTATCCACATATTCTTTTCGTTGTCTTCATAAAAACACCTGACATCGGTGTTTTTCCCTTCTATCATAAATTCCGAAACGGCTTTCCTCTGTGAATCGAATATGTTCACGCCACCCCGGAACGTGCCGAACCATAGATTGTTCTTTGAGTCTCTGATTGCGGCTAAGATAGCATCATCGGTTATCTTATTGCTCTTTTTATCTAAAATCCACGTCCTTTCCCCATTCTCGAAAACATTGATTCCCCCGCCATCGGTACCTATCCATACACGGTCTTTCTCATCGGTACATATTCCCCATGCTATAGGGTTATTTAAAGAATTATTCAGAGTTTGTATAGGTGAGTACGACCATGTATCGAAAAAAGGCGAATAATGGCTGATGAAGTTTATCCCTCCTCCATATGTGGCAAACCAGGAATTGTTGAAAGAGTCCTGATAAATGCACCGGATCGTCGGATTCGAAAATCCTTTGCTATCGTCCCGGTAAGAAATATTATTGAACGAAACATGCTGAGGGGTCAGGAACATGCTTTGCTTTATATCGAGGATGCTTACCCCGCCTTTTTCTGTTCCGACCCATAATTTCCCGTCGCTGAGCTGATTAATGGTGTATATGTAGTTCGAGATCAGGGAAGCCTTGTTTTGGGGATCGTGGCTGAATACTATAAATGATTCTTTCTCGGCATTGAAAAGAGCCAGCCCATTGTTCGTTCCTATCCACACATTATCATTTTTATCTACATAGATAGTCCTTACTTCATCCCCCGGCAAGCTTTCCTTATCATCCGGATCGTTTCTGAAATTCCTTATCTTTTTGTCTTTCAATGATAGTATGCTCAGTCCTGACGACACATGTCCTATATATAGCAATCCCTTATTATCCTCATTTACAGACCAGACATTATCACTGACCATCCCCGGAATTGTAGACTGATTATAGTGTTCGAACGTCTTATTCTTTTTGTTGAAATACTCGACACCCCTGTAATATGTAGACAGCCATAGGTTTCCGTCTTTAGAGTTGGTTATATCGGTAATGTCGTTTGTTATAATTCCCGATGGATTGGCGGCGTCATGTTTATAATGGGTAAATGTTTCTGAATAGCAGTCAAACATATTTAGCCCTTCCCGTTGTGTCGCGATCCATACCACATTATCATGTTGATCGGCATATACTTTGTTCAGTTCGTTGCCGCTTACGCTGTTACTGCCCTCAATGTTATTCTTTTTATAGATTCTGCATTTATTTCCGTCAAACCTGTTTAATCCGGATTCGGTGGCAAACCACAAGAATCCTCTTTTATCCTGCGTAATGCTCACAATATAATTGTTTGAAACACCATGTTCTATACCCAGCCTTTTTATCGTATAGGACTGAGCGTGAGATGATGAGGGTATAGACAGAATAATAATTAATTCAAGTTGCTATTTATAGAATTATCCAATAAAAAAGGTCAATCCCTTAACTTTGCGGTGCTAACACACAAAAAAGGACTGACCATGGTTACAAAAACCATTGCAATATACGTATTTTTTGATGATATATTGAAATCGATGAACCACAAAGAGCCTGAGAGCCGTAAGACCAGTGATGCGGAAATCATTACGGTAGTTCTGATTGCCGCCCAGTATTTTGCAGGCAATATAGAGAAATCCATCTGTTTTGTCCGTTCTACCGGATTGATGCCTCGTATGCTTGGCAAAAGCCGCTTCAACCGCAGGTTGCACAATATAGGAGAATTTCTTAGCCAACTCTTTTTCTATACAGGCCAGGCAATAAAGGGTATGAGCCTTGAGACAACTTATAGCATCGATAGCTTTCCTGTAGAGGTCTGCCATAATATACGCATAAGTAGATCCAGGATTGTCAAAGGGGAACAATACCGAGGTAAATGTGCTTCCAAACGTGTTTATTTTTATGGTTTTAAAGTTCATATGATAGTTACTTCGGATGGTATTCCCGTAGAATTTACCTTTACAGCAGGCGGAATCCATGATATTGACGGTATAAAACAATTGCCGGTCAACCTGCCTGATGGAAGTCAACTTCTGGCTGATTCCGCTTACACTGATTATTTGCTTGAAGACATGCTGGCCGATAATAATATTTATCTGAAAGCTGCCAGGAAAAGTAATTCCACAAAGCCGCATAATCCGTGTATGGAATATCTGATATCTATTCACAGAAAGCGGATTGAAACAGCTTTTAGTGATATTACCAAGTATTTGCCTAAGAAAATTCATGCCGTCACTCAAAAGGGGTTCTTGATTAAACTTATTGCTTTCATTTGGGGATATACTTTTGATAAAATTTACAATCTATAAATAGCAACTTAAATTAATTAGGAACAAAAATGATCTCATAGGGTCTATCAGACTATTGACTATTGATATTCAAATGTAATAATAATCTGATAATATAGATACCCTAATCAGGCATTGACCGATTTAGCATTCATTAATGATTAGTTTGCGTTCACGTCCGTAGTCGATCAATATATACATTTGCTGCAGAAATATAGTGCTGGTACAATTGGAAAGTTCACAGCTGCGGTTTTAATTGTATCATTCAATATAAATTAAAAAAATCATAAACTAAAATCTGATTTCATGAAAACAAAAAAGTGTATTAGCTTGCTGTTGATCCTTCTATTTCTATTGAATGGATGTAGCGATGATGATGGCTATTCCGATGTAGACGGGTTACCTCCTACAATTGTTATGGGCTCTTCGAATATAAAGACAGAACCCGGCAGAGAAATTACAATCAAAGCAAAAGTAGAAGATAAAGACGGGCTTCGCTCCATCAATCTGAAAAATGCGGCATTCAATCTGGATAAAACTATAGATCTTACATCAGACAGTATTGTATATTCTTTCGACCTGAACTATAAATACAAGATAGTGAAGGGGCTGGAAGGAGACAATTTTCAATTAGATGTTACCGCTACCGACCGCGGCGGACGTACCACTACAGAAACTGTACTGGTTACCATGGACGGGGATTTTACAAATCCTGTATTTACCGTATCTCCGGATGCAGCCATAACTGTTCTGTTGAAAACAGAAACACGATTGAACGTTAAATTTACAGCAGAAGATGATAAGGCATTGGATCTGGTAACAATAAACATACCTGAAATCAATTATTCGAGAGAAATCACAACCTTCACAAATTCAGGCAAGACTCTTGAATTTAATGACCCTATAACATTACCTTCGGCAGTAGCCACATATAACCTGACATTAAAAGCTGTTGACAAAGCAGGGCTGGAAACTAGCAAGACCAGTGTGATCACTGTATCGGAAATGCCGGACTTCCCTAAAATGTACCTTGCGGATGTAGCGACTGTAGCCGAGTTGAACAGTGATGTATTTGGCGTGCCTATGCGTATAGAGCGTACTGCCGCTTTTGAATATAAAGCTAATTATTATTGCCAGAAAGCAGGTACTGAGATTTTCTTCTTACCTCAAAAAAGCGATTTCACTCCGATTTGTTTCGGTATCGATCCTGCCGATAACACAAAATTGACTGATGATCCCGATATTGCAGAACCTATCGTGTTAACTCAGGCGAATGTATATTATGAAATTACATTTAATGTAAAAACCGTTATTTACAAAGTCAAGACCTATGCGATTGCTGATGCGGTTGATCCTGTCCCTCATAAATTCGGTTCTATCAGTCTGGATACTTGGGGTGATGGCGGAAGCTGGCTTCAGGAGTTCTATTTTGGTTATATGACTTCCAATCCGAGAGAAGTAAGCCGGTTTACACAGGATGCGACCAATCCGCACCTCTATTACCTGGCTAATCCATTGTCTTTGGAAGCAGGACAGAAAATGAATTTTGTTTTCCACAACTGGCACTCTGATGGATGGTGGAACTATTGCTCATGGCGAGTAGATAATTCGGACGAACCGGAAATATTCAATTATTATGGCGACTATAAGAACCCTGCATGGACCAAGCCTAACGGTGCTGATAACTGGGCGAAACCGACAGTAAAACAGACAGGTTCTTATAAATTATATTTTGACGCTCATTTGGGAAGAGCTAAACTTGTCCGCGAGTAAATATAAACAGAAGTAAAAAAACATAAATAAATACTTATGAAAAAATATCTGATAATTCTATTATTAACCTTGCCTCTGTGTCTTATGGCACAGACCAGAGTTACACTTACCGGAAAAGTTTCGGCTGCCGGCAATGAGCCTCTTATTGGCGTCACTGTAATGGAAAAAGGCACGACCAATGGAACAATGACAGACATAGATGGTAATTATACTTTGTTGAATGTTCCGGAAAACGCTACGATTGTATACTCCATGATCGGCCTTATAACCAAGGAAGTGAAGATGGACAAAGGCGGGGTTATAAATGTTGTGATGGAAGATAATACAAAGATGCTTGACGATGTGGTGGTTATCGGTTATGGCGTGGTGAAGAAAAGCGACCTAACCAGCTCAATAACTACCGTAAAAGGAGAAGCATTAAAGAACATGACATCAGGAAATGCCTTATATTCCATGCAGGGTAAAGCCAACGGTGTGCAGATCACCGGTTCGGGTGGCCCGGGAGACAACCCGCGCGTGATAATCCGCGGTGTGACCACAATAAACGGTTCCGATCCGCTGTATGTAGTAGACAATGTACCTTTGGGGCAAGGAGCGAATATAAATTTCCTGAACCAAAATGATATAGAAAGTATAGAAGTATTGAAAGACGCCTCAGCCGCAGCAATCTACGGTACCAGAGGTTCTAATGGGGTAATTTTGATTACTACAAAAAAAGGATCGGAAGGAAAAACTAAATTCCAGGCCAGCGCATCTTTAGGAATGCAAACCCTGAACAAACCCGATATGGCTAATGCCGCTACTTATGAGAAAGTATTTAAAGAACGTTTCGAAAACGACAAAGCTAAAGGCGGAAGTAATGCACCCTGGGATGTTGCCGGTATCGGTTCATTCTCTGATACGGATTGGTGGGATCAGGTAGTTAACGATGTGGCATATACCCAATCATATAACTTTAGCTTTCAGGGAGGAACAGATAAATTTGTTTACAGTGGTAGTTTGGGATATTTCCGCCAGAATTCTCAGTTCGACGTTGGTTACTGGGAACGTATTACAGGTAGATTCAACACAGAATACAAATTCAACAGTGTTGTAAAGGCTGGAATAGATTTTGCCCCACGTTACGAGAACTGGACAGATACGCCTAACCTGTTCGATGCCGTTATGCGCATGGACCCGACAACACCTGTATATAGAGCCAGAGAAAACTGGGGTATAAATGAGTACAGCAATTATGCCCGTTCTTACCACAATCAGGTTTGGAATCCGGCAGGAAGCGTTGCCCGTCAGAACAAGCACAGCAATGAATACGGGCTGATGATGAATCCGTATCTGAGTATTGAGCCGATAAAAGGATTGATTGCCCGCACTCAATTCAGTGTAAATGCGCGCTTCAGAATGACCGATAATTATACTCCTCAGTTCCATATTCATGATCTTGAACAAAGTCAACAGAGCAAAATCGAACGGAATTCAAATCATTGGGTAGATTGGACGTGGACCAATACATTGAATTACATGCGTACATTCAATGAAAAACATAATCTAACCCTGATGGGTGGCTTCACTATGGAGAAGTCTGCAGAATATTGGTTGACCGGCTCTAGAGAAGCAGTACCAAACAATCATCCGAATCTTCAGTATGTAAAGGCAGGAACATTAAACCCTCAGGCAGACGGAACTGATGTATACAAATCCTATATATCTTATTTAGGACGTGTAATGTATAACTATGATAGCCGCTATTATCTTACTGCTTCGGTTCGTACCGACGGATCTTCCAGATTCCCAAAAGGAAATAAATATGCCACATTCCCTGCTGCTTCTGTGGCATGGAGAGTATCGGAAGAAGGATTCATGAAAAACCAGAATGTACTATCAAATCTGAAAGTCCGTGCAGGATGGGGACGTGTAGGAAATGATATTATAGACCTAAATGCTTACCTGAACCTGATCGATAAAGCTGATTATGTTTTCGGCTCCGACCGCTATATAGGAACCTCTGTCAGCTCTGTAGGCAATACGATGTTGAAATGGGAGATTGTAGAAGACTATAATCTGGGAATAGACGCAGGCTTTTTAGATAACCGTCTGGATATTACAGCTGATATTTTTCTGAAAAAATCGAAGGATATGTTGATCCAGAAACAAAATCTGATGGTAACAGGTTATCCGATGTGGAATGCCGAAATGTGGTCTAATATTGGTAGTATGGAAGCCAAAGGTTGGGAATTATCGGTGAATTGGAAAGACCAGATGAGAGACTTTAATTATGAAGTTGGAGTAAACCTTTCCGGTGTAAAAAATATCGCTAAAGGTTTCGGTCTTACTACAGAATACTTAAGGGGAGGGTTCTTTAATGAATACATTATAAAGAACGAAGTCGGAGGAGAGATCAGCCGCTTCTACGGCTATGTCGCAGATGGCATTTTCCAGAATTGGACAGAGATTAACAGTCATACCAGCAACACAGGAGAATTGCTTCAGCCGGATGCTGTTCCGGGAGATATCCGTTTCAAAGATTTGAATAATGATGGTGTATTCAACGAAAAAGATAAAACATATATAGGCAGCGCTTTCCCTGATCTGATGGTTGGTTTGAACATCCGTTTGGGATATAAAAACTTTGATCTGGTATCTAACTTCTACGGTACTATCGGAAACGATATATACAACAGTGCCAAGGGTGGTTTTTATGCGGGAACCGAAGGACAGAATGTATTTGCAGACGCATACGATAAAGCATGGAGAGGTGAAGGTACAAGCAACTATTACCCTCGTCTTTCATACACTGACGCTAACCTGAATTACCGCAGGGTTTCTTCATTCTTCGTTGAAGATGGATCATACTTCCGTTGCAAATTACTGCAGATAGGTTATACCCTGCCAACAAAAATGACCAAAGGATTAGGTATACGCCTTTCAGCATCAGCTCAAAACCTGTTTACTATTACCAGCTACTCAGGAATGGATCCGGAGCGCGCAGCTTTGGGTAGTGCATTGGAAGCCGGTATTGACAATCTGGGTTATCCTAACCCTCGCACATTCCTGTTCGGTCTTAATATTAACTTTTAATCAGTAGCAAACAATGAAAAATATATTAAAAATATTTATTGGCGGGGCTCTAATGCTTTCATTGGGAAGTTGTTCCGATTTTCTCGACAGACCTGTATTAGGACAGGAAAATCTCGATACATACTTCCAAACGGAAGAAGAGTGCCTGAAGGAGGTAGCCGGATGTTACCAAGCCATATTCTTCGACGACTGGTGGCAGGTTCAGGCTCCTTATGTAGGATTCGATATGTGTACAGACGACCTTTGGTTGGGTAATACAACCCAGTCGCAGAGTGACTGGCTTAGAATGGGTCATTACGGAAACCCTAAATTTGACGGGCCTATATCAAATTTCTGGCAATACCGTTATAAAGGTATATTGAGATGTAATATCGTTATAAACAGGGTTGCAGATTCTCCTATTAAAAATGAGACTCTCCGCAAAAGAATGATAGCTGAAGCTAAATTTCTCCGTGCGTTCTACTATTTCGATTTGGTGAAGAATTATGGAGGAGTACCTATAGTGTTGGATATGCTAATGCCCGAACAAGTACACGGTATTCAACGCAAAAGTATCGATGAAACTTATACTCAGATAGAGCAGGATCTGAAAGATGCGATAGCCGGATTGCCTCAAAAAAGCGAGTATAGCTCATCAGACCTTGGCAGGGCTACAAAAGGCGCAGCGATGGGATATCTGGGTAAAGCTTACTTATACCAAGGCAAATATAGCGAAGCCGAAAGCATATTAGGAGACTTGATAGATACTCAGGAATATGATTTGTGTACCAACTTTAAGGATGTATGGTCTATAGATCATAACAATAGCGTGGAATCACTTTTCGAAGTCCAATTCAATTCCGATATCAGCTACAACTTAGGAGGTAGGCTGCCTGTGTTTACCGGTTCTCGTGACGATTCGGGATGGTCTTGGGGATTACCGACCAGTAATCTGGAAAAAGCATTTTTGGACGCAGGAGATACAGAGCGCCTTCGCTGGACTATTGTAAAGAATGGAGACGATGTACCGGGAGACGATTCCGATGAAGCTAAAGATTATTTGATAACTCCATCTAAACATAAATCGGCACGTATAAACAGAAAGTATTATATTCCTCACGCTCAGCGAACTACCCCATATGACGCTAATCATAACAATTTAAATCACAGATTGCTTCGTTTTGCAGATGTTTTATTAATGTATGCTGAAGCAGCAAATGAAGAAGGACATGATGAAAACGCCCGTAAAGCACTGAAAAGAGTACGCGACCGTGTAGAATTACCGGAAGTAACATCATCGGGTACTGCCCTTAGAGATGCGATAAGACTGGAGAGACGTCTGGAATTAGCTCTTGAAAATCATCGTTTGTATGATCTTCGCCGCTGGACGGACGACAACGGTAAAAAGGCCATCTGCAATGTATTTGGTCAGAACGGGACTTTTGTAAGATATAATCTATATGAATCTACGGATGAGTATGAGTTGACAAATCAGACGGAGAATAGTAATAAAGGAATAACATTCCAGGAAAACAGGGATTTATTATTTCCTATTCCTAATACTGAAGTTCTTTTGTCGGAAGGAAGTATTGCGCAAAACCCTAATTTCTGATTTATATATCAGACAAAAATAGTGTGCTCTTGATTCTTTATAATTTCAAATAAAGAGCACACTATTATATCTTTAATTTATTAATTAATGACATCATGAAGATTATAAAGCTGTTTTTATTTATGTGTCTGTTTCTATCATGCATTTCATGTAATGATGATCCAACCCCAACCATTGCGCCGGACACCGGAGCAGGTGAAGAAACGGAAGAAGGCAATGAAAATGTTACCATATCGCTCAGTACGACATATCAGACTATCGAAAGTTTTGCGGCTTCCGATTGCTGGGCACCTAACTATATAGGTACCTATTGGACGGAGACAGAGAAAGAGGATATTGCAAAATTATTATTCTCGAATAATATAACAGGAGGTAAGCCGGATGGCATCGGATTGTCCGGGTGGCGTTTCAATCTGGGAGGAGGTACTGCGCAACAGGGTGCAGCCAGTGGTATAGAAGATGCCACCAGACGGGCCGAATCGTTTATGAACCCGACAGATGGAACATTAGACTGGACAAAGCAAGCCGGGCAACAATACTTCCTCGAAAAAGCAAAGAGCTATGGTTGCGAACAGTTTGTAATGTTCAGTAATACTCCTCCGGTATATCTTACGCGCAATGGAAAAGGTTATTCGGCGTCCGGAGCATATTCCAATCTGAAAGACGACGCTTATGACGATTTTGCCAATTACATTGTTTCTGCAATAGATTATTTCAAGACGAATAAGGGGATTGACTTTGATTATATAAGCCCGGCAAACGAACCCCAATACAACTGGGAAAGCGGACAAGAAGGTTCAGGCTGGCAAAACAGTGAGATTAAGAAACTTTCTGTAGAACTCGATAAGGCCATAGAGGATAAAGGGCTTAATACAAAGATATTATTGGCAGAAGCCGCCGCCTGGAATTATTTATATGAAACCGATGGTGATAACGGAAGAAAGAATGTGATATATAATTTGTTCGACAATGCATCTTCCAGTTATGTAGGAGACCTGAAACATGTAGCACCGATTGTTGCCGGTCATAGTTATTGGACTGATGGAAATTGGGAAAACCTGGTAGACGTAAGAACTACCGTTGGAACAAAAGCCGGTGCGGCCGGTCTGAAAGTTTACCAGACTGAATGGAGCATGCTTGGCGATGGATACAGCAGCAGTGAGTTTGTTGGTTTCGACAATGCTTCATATATGGATATAGCTTTATATATGTCGAAAGTTATACACTGCGACCTTGTATATGCCAATGTTTCCTCATGGTCTTACTGGACAAGTATCGACCAGGAGCGCTGGAATCATAAGAATAGATTTTTACTGATAAAGGTGACCCCTGCCGGAGGCGACTATGGTGATATTACCCAAAGCGGGACTCATGCCGCAACCAAAACATTATGGGTGCTTGGTAACTATAGCTTGTTTATACGTCCAGACTATAAACGCGTAGCACTTGAGATGAAGAATACATCAAAAGAATTATTCGGGAGTGCGTATATTTCGCCGGATGGTAAAAAAGTGGTGGCAGTATATACCAATTTGTCAGCAAGCCGGTATGATGTGAGGGCTAATCTGGCAAATGCAGATATAGAGTCGATAAAAACATATACTACCAGTCAGACTCAGGATCTGGAAGAAGAAAGTATTAAAGATACAGGTAATTCTATTTTTGTAACACCTAATTCTGTTCTAACAGTGGTTTACAACTTAAAGTAAATAGTAAATAATATAATAAATCTGACTTCATTGGGAAGATGAAATTCTAATATAGAATTATTCCGAATGAAGTCAGTTTTTTTTGATACAGACTCTCCCGCTTCGACAGGGTTATATACTAAAAACGAATTTTCGGATAAAATCATCCCCTTCCCATTCTTCCTTACATTTTACATGTATACCTAATATTTGCAGCAGGCGTTTTAGTTCATTGCCCATAGAATCTATGTAAACCAAGCTTATCTTCTTTATTTTTAACAGCTTAGAAAAGCTACCGGTGTCGCTACTCCTTAGCTTTATACTCTCATAACCGGATACTTTATCGTTTTCCAGTCTGAATACATTTACTTGCATATTTTCTTTTATTTCCTTGCCGGGTGTGCCTCTGTCTGTTATTATTGCAATGGTCTTAATCATATCCTGTGTAAAATATTAAATCGCGCTTGTTATTAAAGACGCTTTGATGGCAGATAATATTTTAAAACTGCAGTTTTTTTAATAATCTTTTCTTATAGCACACTCTATTTCTAAATGAATCTAATAAAAGCATAACGATTATTATTGTTTTTTGTGCAATGAAGGGATTTAGAAAGACGCTTAGGCGGGAGATAATGAATTGGGTATATGCAGCCGGAAAAGGGTTTACAGTCTGGTTTACATTACCTCTTCAAAACCTAGTAAACTTCTCAAAATTCAGGCAATAAAAAAAGACCTACATTTTACTGTAAGTCTTTCATTTTCTGTGTGGTCCCACCTGGGCTTGAACCAGGGACCCCCTGATTATGAGTCAGATCTTCACCATTTCATTCTATTTCAGAAATATTCATTAATTATTGATATTCAGATATTTGTGATTATTAAAAATGTTAATAAACATTAACAGTGGTGCAAATTATCATTATATTTTGTACACTTGTGGTGCAAATTTTGGTGCAAATTAATTTGCACCACGAGCTATAAAAAACTTCAATTGACAATGCCATGAGTACCTTTTATTCCAAACAACCGACAGCAACATTATTCTTTGACACTCGCAGAATTTTAAAGGACGGACGGTGTTGGAAAATCCAGTGAGCGTTGCCCCCTCGTGCCAGTCTAAATTGACCCCATGTACCAAAATATGTTTGACCCTTTTCGCCAAAATAAAAATGTCCCCTGTCGGAATATAAACCAACAGGGGATTTTTATGTAATTTAGATTTACCCTCCTGGTCGATGGGTTAAAACTAAAATTACTATGACAACAAAATTAGCAAACATTCTTCATTGCTATGCAATGGGGATGGGTATAAAAGGTATCAGCGCGACCTTTGAGCTATCCCGTAACACAGTGCGCAAGTATGTGCGTTTGTTTCAAGAGAGTGGTATGCCAATGGAGCAGCTTCAGTCCATGCCGGCGAAGCGCCTTGAGGAGATGTTTGGAAGCAGCGGTGAGAGGGAACGTACCCCTTCAGTGCGTCAGTTGGAACTGGAGGCGCTCTTACCTGAGTATGCCGCAAGACTTACACGCAAAGGAGTGACAGTAAAATCTTTGTATGAAGAGTACCGGCGAGAGCATCCGGGTGGATTCCGTCATGCAAGTTTCGGCGCGTACATACAACGTTATCGGCTTGTATCACGTCCGGTGGGTCACGTTGAGCATTACGCCGCAGACCAGCTGTATATTGATTTTGCGGGCGACCGTCTAGAGGTTGTTGATGAGCAAACAGGCGAAGTCAGATCCGTTGAAGTTTTTGTAGCCATCCTTCCTTGTAGCCACTATACCTACTGTGAGGCAGTCTGGTCGCAGAAGAAAGAAGACCTTATAAAAGCATGTGAGAATGCACTACACTTCTATGAGGGTGTGCCCTTTGCAATCGTCCCTGACAATTTGAAGTCGGCGGTAACTCGGAGCAATCGCAATGAGCCGGTTATTAACGAAGACTTTGCCGCTTTTGCCGAGCATTATGGTTGTAGTGTATATCCGGCACGTGTCAGGCACCCAAAAGACAAAGCCCTTGTAGAGAACGCTGTAAAACTGATGTACAAGTCTGTTTATACCGATCTCGAAGGTCTGATGTTCCATGATTTGGAATCACTCAATGCCTGCATTATCCAATCTCTAAGTCGTTTCAACGAGAGAAAACTTACCGGACGCAATCAGTCTCGCAGGCAGTTGTTTGAAGAGGTAGAAAAAGACTATCTACGAACTTTACCCTCTGTGCGGTATCAGATGAAGGAACGCAAATCTGTGACCGTGATGCGTAATAGCTATGTAACTCTCAAGAAGCATCATTACAGCGTGCCAAAGGAATATGTAGGCAAGCGTGTCGATATTGTTTACGATGCTGATACTCTCGATATCTTCTATGGCCTGCGGCTGGTAACAACCCACCAGCGTGATGACACTCCCTATGGCTACACTCGGAAGGAGGCACACAATCTTCCCGGTAGGCATGGTAGCTACGAAAAGGATCTGGACGAGGTTTTTGAACGAGCTACTCAGATAGATAATATCGTCTTGCTTTATCTCAAGGATGTAGCATCGCAGAAGAAATATATGCCTCAGGCCTTCCGCTCATGCAGAGGTATCCTAGCCTTGGAAAAGACCTTCGGACAGGACAGGCTTGTGGCGGCATGCGCCTGTGCTTCATTGATGCGCGTTTACGGATATCAAGATGTTATCGGTATCCTGAACCGGGGCGATGATGCAGACTTTCTGCCACAGGCTGATCAGGACTCGGACACCAACTTATCACTTCCGCACCACAAGAACATCCGTGGACGTGAATACTTCTCAAAATCAACAACAAAAACTAACAACAACAATGGAAACAAATAATAAAACCGCACCCGTTACTCAGGAGAAAGACCAAAATATCATTTCTCTGGATCTGATGAACCGTATGAAGCTGCATGGTATGGCTGCCGCCTTTAAGGAAAGCCTGCAGTCCACCGTTGCCGAGTCTATGACTGCTGACGGCTTCCTCTCATTACTATTGGCTCGTGAATGGGACTATCGTTCGGATGCCTCCATACAACGCCTGATTCGAGGGGCCGGCTTTCGATACAAGGCTTATCTTGAGAATATAGACTATACCATCAATCGAAGTCTCGACCGCAACCATATAGAACGGCTCTCGTCGCTTGACTTTATCCGTCAAGGAAAGAATCTGTTCATTACCGGTTCATCCGGAACCGGCAAAAGTTATATTGCAACAGCCATTGGGTATCAGGCGTGTAAGAACGGAATACGAACTAACTATGCCAATGCATCCAAACTTATGGGAGCGCTAAAAGTTGCAAAGACAAAGGGGATCTTCGAGGCCGAACTCAAGAAAATAGAACGATGTCAGTTACTTATACTTGATGATCTCTTTCTTGTTCCTCTTGACGCTAAAGAACGTTCAATATTGCTTGACATCATCGAAGATCGTCATGAGCGCAAATCTATCATTGTGACCTCACAATTACCGGTTGCCAACTGGTATGATGCAATAGGAGAACCAACAGTCGCTGATGCCATTCTTGACCGCATCGTCCACTCGGCGCATCAGATAGAACTTACCGGTGAGAGTGTGAGAAAAATGAAGGTAGACAAAAACAAGTAAATCTAAAATAAAAATGACCCCGTCGACCAGGATAATTTAGGGGTAATCATAAAGTTTTTTCAGGGGTCAATTTAGATTTGGCACGAGGGGGCAACGCTCACTGGATTTTCCAGTAGCAGCAATAATAGCAAAAGAAGACAAAATACTATGCACTCAAAGGGGGAATGTAAAATACTTACCTTATAAATGGGAATTTCCAGGAGGTAAGGTTGAAGTAGCTGAAACTAAAGAAGAGGCCCTCATTCGTGAAATAAAAGAAGAACTAGGGTGTACAATTATAATAAAAGATCATGCTGTGGAGGTCAAACATGAATACGACTTCGCAATTATTAATTTAACGGCCTATTATTGTAATATAATAGACGGTAATATTTTACGAAAAGAACATCATGCTATAAAGTGGTGTAGTATAGATGAACTTTTCGATTTAGATTGGGCAGACGCAGACTTACCAATTGTTCAAAGAATATCTAATAGATAAATATATTAGAACAAAAGAGTCTAATGTATTGTATTTGAACATTATAGATTCTTTCAATATTATTTTTCTTTTCAACTGATAAACACCCCATTTAAAAAGAGAATAATAAAAGCAAGGTTTTGATAAATAATACACTTTCGCAGAAAGGAAGATTATTTATTCAAACTCGGAGAGCTAGACCTTGATTAAATTATTCTCTTATAATACATTTGTGTTCAGATGAAAGAAAAGAGAGTTAGAGCGAGAATTTCTTATCTACCTCTTGAATATCCCTCATTATAGAACTATCCAATACTTTTGCATAATGCTGGGTTGTGCGAACATTGGAATGCCCAAGTATTTTAGCTACATTTTCCAACGATACTTTGTTCGCTAAAAATACAATTGTTGCCGCTGTATGTCGGGCTACGTGAGTGCTAAGTTTCTTTGTAATTCCACACGAATCGGCAATTTCCTTCAAATAAGAATTCATGCGTTGATTAGTAGGTACAGGAAATAATACATTCTTTTCAATACACTCAGGATGGTTCGCATATTTATCTATAAGCATCTTTGCTGCTGTAATAAGAGGGATATTACACATATTATTGGTCTTTTGTCGGTTTTTGCGAATCCACAGTGAGCCATTATTGTCCTTTACCAAATGTTCAGACTTTAGTTGCTCAATATCCGAAAATGCCAATCCTGTAAAGCATTGGAAGAGAAAAATATCTTTGACTGTGCTTAGTCTTTCAATAGAGAAATCCTTCTGAATGATGGAATTCAATTCTTCTTGTGTTAGGAACTCAATATTCGTTTCCTCAAACTTGAATCGATAAGTCATAAAAGGGTCTTTCTGAATCCAGTCATTGGAATAAGCAATACGCATAATCTTCTTTACTTGCTTTAATCGGGTGATAGCTGTATTCTGAGCACAATTCTTCTCTGCTTTTAGAAAGGTATCAAATTTCTGAATGAAGGGTAAATCAACATCCTTTAGATTGATATCGGACTTCTTGTACTCTTTCTTTAGGAACTCCTTCAAATATCTTACTGTACCTTCGAAGCGGATAATTGTCTTTTGAGCATAACCTTTGCCTTGTAATTGCTTGATCTCTTTATTATGCTCCTCAAAAACGTCAATAAGAGTTTTGTGCTTTTCTTCAACACCACAAAATCGATTACAGATTTCTTTTGCGGATATTTCGAAATTGTCGGCTTCGAGTTGCCTATGGATATTCTGAACTTTAGCTCTGACCGTATCAATATACATATTGATCTCGGTTGATAGATTGTCTTTGGTTTTAAGCTTTCCTTTGGTCTGATCCCAATTCTCTACTAATGCACTTCTTCGGATAAACATTTCACAGAATCGCTTATCTACAGTGATTCTCATGGCGATAGGGGCTTCTCCGTTTGCTTTGATTTTATTCTTTTTGAGAAAGAATAAAACATGGAAGGATTTTTGTTTCATTTTACTACTTTTTTTGTGGTTAAAATTACGTTTAAACCATCAAGTAGTCATGAGGTAAGTTGCTGACAAATAATGACTAATGATCAAAATCGTGGACCATTTTTCGCACGCTTATTTGTCCACGATTTAGGCATGTATATACTGTCGTAAATTGCCCTTTTCTGCCTATTTGGACAAAAGAAAAAACCTTGACTTTCTACTGAAAATCAAGGTTTTACTTCTTTTTGCATCATTTGCTAGTGATCCCGCTGGGGCTCGAACCCAGGACCCCATCATTAAAAGTGATGTGCTCTACCTGCTGAGCTACGGAATCTCCCTGTTGCTTTATTAAAGCGAGTGCAAAGGTAGTAGAAAAAATTTATTATCCAAATTTATATTTCCAAAAAATGCACAGTATAAGATATCCGGCCGCTTTTATTCTTACAGAAAAGAACTATAATAATCTTATATATAGAAAATTACCATTAATTATACATTCGAACTAAAAAAAGCCTTTTTTTATATTTTATTTTATTGCTCATTCTGATTTAAAGTTATTTTTATGAAATCCATTCTTGGGATACACACATCATATAGATAATTCTATTTCGAAAAAATACAAAAAAATGGATGTTAATATAAATGAAACCTCTATCTTCGTTATATCCTTTAAACCAAATGCATCCGGTATTATATATCTTAAATAAACACCTTTAACCGATGACTATAGAAAAACACTTTGCTTTCGACGGGCCTGTAAAGGAAATACGACCTTTAGGCGAAGGGCTTATCAACGATACTTTTTTCGTAGAAACTGTAGGAGATAATCCGGATTATATACTCCAAAAGAAAAACAAGAATATCTTCAAAGATATTCCTGCCATGATGGATAACATCCATAAAGTGACCACCCACCTAAAAGAAAAGATTATAAGACAAGGAGGAGACCCTTTGCGTGAAGCCCTTACGATAACTCCTACAACAGACAATAAGCTATATTATCTGGATGAAGATGGAGAATATTGGGCTGCATGTTTATTCATCGATAATACAATTGCTTATGAATACGCAGATTCCCCGGAGTTAGCAGCGCAAGGAGGAAGAGGAATCGGCAAGTTCCAAGCCTTGCTTGCTGATATGAAAGAGCCGTTGGCCGATATATTGCCTGGTTTTCACAATATGAAATTCCGTTTTCAGCAATGGAATGAAATATTGATGAAAGATCCGGCAGGACGCAAAAAGAAGGTGCTAAAAGAAATAGAATGGATAGAGAGCCGTCGTGACGAAATGCTTGCTTTATGGAACAAATTCGAAAGTGGTGAACTTCCGGTGCGGGTTACCCACAATGATACCAAGATCAGCAATATATTGTTCGACAAACAGGGCAATGTATTGTGTGTGATAGACCTGGATACAGTACTGAGCAGTATGTGCCTCAATGACTATGGAGATGCTATCCGTTCATATACCAATGCCGGCAAAGAAGACGATGAGAATCCGGATAACGTATATATCAAGATGGATATCTTCGAAGGGTACACAGCAGGCTACCTATCCGAAGCAATTACGTTCCTTACTCCGGCTGAAACAGAGAATTTAGCCTTTTCCGCCAAATACATTACCTTCGAACAGGTTCTCCGCTTCCTCATGGATTACATTGACGGTGATAACTATTACAAAGTGAAGAATAACACCCATAACCTGGTACGCACACATGCCCAATATAAATTACTACAGTCGATGGAAGAGAACTACGGCAAAATGTGTGAAACCGTGAACAGGCTTGTTTCTAATCTGAAAGGATAGCATATAAATTGGATAATAAACCTTCAAATATAACTAATAATGAGAAAAAACAATCTGGTAATCTTTTCTTTATCCTGCCTTTTATTCTGTTATACAATGACAGTTACCGCCCAAAAACAATTCACGCTGAAATCTCCCAATGGCAAGCTGGAAACCAGCATCAGCGTAGGTAAAACAGTCGAATATTCCGTATCTCACGAAGGAGACTTGATACTTTCCAAATCGTCTGTTTCCATGACCTTGGCTGATGGTAGTGCCTTTGGTATTAATGCCAGGCTATCCGGATCATCCGTAAAAGCTGTAAATCAAACCATTGACGCCTCTGTTTATAAACGCAATAAGATCACGGACAACTACAATGAACTTGCTCTAAAGTTCAAAGGTGATTACAATATTATATTCCGGGCCTACAACGATGGTATTGCTTATCGCTTTGTCTCTACTTCGAAGAAGCCGTTCATTATAGAGAATGAACAAGCTGAGTTTAACTTCCCTGCTGACGTGAAAGTATTTGTTGCCTATGCCAACAAACCGGAAACCACGCCTCTTGAGAACCAGTTTTCTAACTCATTCGAGCAGCCGTATCACAATATAGCTCTATCTGCATGGAACAAAAAGCGCCTTGGGATTTCACCGCTAGTAGTTGAAGGAGCGAAAGGAAAAAAGGTTTGCATCACAGAAGCTGACCTGATGAATTATCCGGGAATGTTTCTGTATCCGCGTGAAACAGCAAACGGATTGAAGGGTGTTTTCGCTCCATACCCCAAAGATACCCGTCAGGGAGGACATAACGAACTCCAGATATTAGTCGGTTCCCGCGAATCATTTATAGCAAAATCCGATGGCCCGGCAAACTTCCCCTGGAGAGTGGTTATTGTTGCCGAAAAAGATTCGGAACTCGCCGACAGTGATATGGTATACAAACTTGCAACACCCTCCCAAGGGGATTATTCTTGGGTAAAACCCGGAAAAGTCGCCTGGGACTGGTGGAACGACTGGAACCTGTATAGTGTTGACTTCCGTGCGGGTATAAACAACGAGACATACAAATACTATATTGATTTTGCATCTGAATACGGCATTGAATATGTAATCCTTGACGAAGGATGGGCTGTCAACAAAAAAGCCGATCTGTTTCAGGTAATACCTGAGATCAACCTTCCGGAACTGGTCAGTTATGCCAAAGCCAAGAATGTAGACCTTATCCTGTGGGCCGGATATCATGCTTTCGACAGGGACTTGGAGAAGGTTTGCAAGCACTACAGCGAGATGGGCATCAAAGGATTTAAAGTTGACTTTATGGATAGGGATGACCAGATCATGGTAGACTTTCACCGCCGGGCAGCTGAAATGGGAGCTAAATACAAAGTACTTATAGATTTCCACGGTACATATAAGCCAACCGGATTGCAACGTACCTATCCGAATGTAATCAACTTTGAAGGGGTTAATGGGCTGGAGCAGTTGAAATGGTCAGGTCCCGAACTCGATCAGGTTACCTATGATGTTACTATTCCATTCATCCGGCAGGTAGCAGGTCCGATGGACTATACACAAGGCGCAATGCGTAATGCGACAAAAGGTAATTACAGGAATGTGTATAACGAAGCCATGAGTCAGGGCACACGCTGCCGTCAATTGGCCGAATACATCATATTCGAATCACCTCTGAACATGCTATGCGATAGTCCGTCCAACTACATGTCAGAGCCGGAATGTACAAAGTTTATCGCAGCCGTACCCACCGTATGGGATAACACTATCTCATTGGACGGGGAAATCGGAAAATGTGTATCCATCGCCCGCCAAAAAGGTAACATCTGGTATGTAGGCGCCATGACTAACTGGGATGCCCGTAGCATGGAACTTGATCTGTCTTTCTTAGGGGAAGGCAACTTCAAAGGTGAAGTATTCAAAGACGGGATAAATGCCGACCGTGCCGCCCGCGACTACAAGAAAGAAACAATAGATATTCCGTCAAATAAAAAATTACCGGTATCTATGGCTCCTGGTGGAGGTTATGTAATAAAAATAACAAGAAAGTAAGCACACAAATATAAACTGTTTGCAGGGGTGGTCATAATACGACGCCCCTGTTTCCTTTAATGTTTGAGGGGGCGGAAAAGCCCATGCCATCTTTATCTTAAAAAAGGTAACACATATTTCAGTTAACAGTAAGCAGTAAACAGTGAACTAACTTGTAACTGCCCGCAGGGCGAAGAAATAACATTCGCCGAAGCGAAGGCGAGGCAAACTCGTAACTACTTTAATCAATACTTCAAAGAACTATCAGCTATCAGCCAACCGCTAACAGCTTACTATATAGATAAACTTCTTATCAAAACATCACCATTAATCTATCCGTTTTTAATCTTATATTTGTATAAATATCAAACCATGCCTAAACTCGATAAAGAAGATTTCACCGGAGCCGTCTATGAGATTGTCAGAATGATACCTTACGGGCGGGCAACCAGCTATGGAGCCATAGCCAAAGCCATCAGCCATCCCAATATGTCGAGGATGGTAGGGCGTGTTATGGGACAATGCGACTCCGCTAAAAGCGGTATTCCTGCCCACCGTGTAGTCAATAGCAGCGGGGTATTATCGGCCAAAGAAGCTTTCGGCAATTCGGGTGAAATGCAGAGGCTACTCGAAGCCGAAGGAATCACTGTGGTCAATGACAGGATAAAAAACTGGAAAGCCGTATTCTGGAACCCGGTGAAAGAGATAAACCTTTAATTCTTCAACTTACTTACTCCGAAAGCTAATATCACGGCAAAGCAAACCAACGGAATTACAAATCCGGCAGCCATAGAATACAAATCGGCTATACGCCCCATCAGCATGGGGATAACAGCACCTCCGGCCACAGCCATAACAATAAGGGAAGAGCCTTTTTCCGTATTTTCTTTCAATCCGCTTATACCTATCGCAAAGATCGTAGGGTACATGATAGACATAAAGAAATATGAAGCAAACAGACAGACCACCGATATCATACCCAATCCCATAACCACGACAACCATCAACAAAATATTCATTGAAGCATATATTGCCAGCAGCCTCTTGGGATTAAAGAATTTCATCATGTAACTTCCCGATATACGGCCGACCATAAACATACCCATCCCGCCGAATGCAAGTATCTGGGAAGCCTCCAGATGGGATATATCGGGGCGTACTTCAATCACATAATTGATAAAAAAACTGCCTATACCTGTCTGTCCCGCCACATAGAAGAACTGGGCCACCACAGCGAATATAAAAAGGGGATGTTTCAACAGGTCTTTGTAACGGCTTTTGGTATCCGCGGATACAGCACTTCCGGATGACTCCGTATCTCCTGCCGCTATTTGAGGCAAAGGGGTGCGTATAAACAATACGGCAATAAGCAATACAACCACGCCGATGCCTATATAAGGCGTAGCTAATGCGGAAAAAGGATCGCCTTTATCCGAGAAAATAAGTAATCCTCCCACCAGAGGACCTAATATCCAGCCCAGGCCATTAAAGGATTGAGCCAGATTGATACGCCTTGCCCCCGATCTGGCCGGCCCTAAAACCGTTGTATAAGGATTAGCCGCGGTTTCGAGGCAGGTCAGCCCACAGGCAATGACAAACAGCGCTATGAGGAAAGGAAAGAATGCCTTGATTAACGTCGCCGGATAGAAAAGAAAAGCTCCGATAGCGAAGACCAATAACCCGAAAACAATTCCTTTCTTATACCCGTATCTTTTAATTATCAGCCCGGCAGGAATACCCATCACAAAATAACCGCCATAGAGGGCAAACTGCACCAACGCCGAGCGCGCTTTGGATATTTGCAATATTTCCTGAAAATGCGCGTTTAACACATCCAATAATGCATGCGCAAATCCCCAGAGAAAAAACAAACTGGTAACAAGTATAAACGGGAACAGGTAGTTCTGGCCATCTTTTCCCCTGAACATAGAATTGTTCTTCATATTATTTTGCATGGTATGTATTGATATTAAAAAGGTTAAGTTGATTAAAATTTATTGGAACAGTTGTTTTTTTTCAGTTATTGCATCAGTCCATTTTTTTGTGTTAGCGGGATAATATATTTTTTGCTCAAAACTGTTTTTTATAATATTATGTCCTTCTTTCAAGTCCTGTATTTGTTTGCCGGCTATAGCCTGCTGAATAATATTTCCTACTGCCGTTGCTTCTGTGAGGCCTGTTATCACCTCCATATTCAATGCATCGGCTATGTATTGATTCAGTAACTCGTTGCGGCTTCCGCCTCCCACCACAAAGATATGTTTTATTTCCAAACCTGTGCATTCCTGCAACCGGGCCATTACAAAATAATATTTAACGGCAAGGGATTCCAGTACGCAGCGTACCAGTGCCCCTTTCGATACGGGAATAGCCTGACCGGTATTCCGGCAGTATTCCCGGATAGCCTCCGTCATGGAAGCGGGATGGGTGAACGCAGGATTATCACTGTTTATAATACTGCGAAAAGGTTCGGCATTATTACACTCGGAAAACAAATGGGCATACGCACATTCTTCGCCGGCCTTCTCCCATTCGTCGATCAGTCTTTGCAAAAGCCAGAGCCCTGTAATATTTCGCATAAAGAGAATCTTATCGTCTACACCTCCCTCATTTGTGAAGTCATTTTTCCGGGCTTCTTCCGTAAGGACAGGTCTGTCTGTTGTCACACCCAACAGGGACCATGTCCCCGAACTCAGGAATGCCCAATCTTTACCATTCGCCGGAATAGCGGCTATAGCGCTGGCCGTATCGTGCGAACCGACTGAAAATACGTTAATACCGTCAGCACCTGTTTCTTCCGCAATTTCATTCCTTAGCTTGCCAATAAGATTGCAGGGATATATGATATTTCCCATCAATCGGTACGGTAAATCCAGTTTATCAAAGACAGCTTTACTCCAATGTCGTGTCCGTGCGTCTAATAATTGGGACGTAGAAGCTATAGTATATTCATTACAGGCGACTCCCGTAAGGAAATAATTGATGAGATCGGGAGTAAACAGCAATTTACCGGCGATTGACAATACCGGGTCTTCTTTTTGTTTAAGACTTAAAAGCTGGAAAACGGAGTTTATTTCCATCTGCTGAATTCCCGTAATTGCATACAGCTCTTCTGCAGATACAGATCCGGAAGCTACGGCAGACATGCCTTCGGTACGGCGATCGCGATAGCAAACGGGATTGGATAGTAAATGACCCGATTTGTCTATCAGCCCGAAATCGACACCCCAGGTATCTATTGCGATGCCTTCCAACGTATAGCCTTTTTTTACGGCTAACCGGATACCCTCTTTTATGTTTGAGAAAAGTGACAGGAAATCCCAATAAAGCGTATCTCCCAATCCGGTGGGAGGATTGCTGAAACGATGGACTTCATCTAAATGAACCTTCCCGTTTTCAATGAAACCGACAATCGCCCTGCCACTTCCTGCGCCAAGGTCTAAAGCCAGATATGCCATGATAATGATCTAATTGATTAATATGCAATGTGCCAATTAATTAGCAAATAGTGCAACACTTATAACTCATAACTATTATGATCCTGCTTTTCCCAGGATATAGACCTCCAAATCACGGATTTCTTCATCGCTCAAAGTCTGATAATTGCCTTCACCTGCACGCACAATTATACCGCAGGCAAATTCAAAAAAGACCGCCTTCTGGAAGGCATCATCGAAATCTTTTCCGCAAACTGCCTGGCCATGCTTGTTCATCAATACGCAGTCATGCTCTCTCAGGGCGTTTGTCACAGCATCCGCCAATTCTTTAGAGCCGGGACGGAAATAGGGTATCACCGGAATTTCACGGCCGCAATAGCAGGGAACTTCGGCCACGACATTGAAATTCTCAGGTTTCTTCTTCATACATGAAACAATTGTGGCATATTCCGACTGGAAATGAAGAACCACGTTCATGTCTTTACGCTCCCGTAATACCCCAAGATGAAAGACACTTTCCATAGAGGGCTTCGGGCCATCTATCCTCAATCCTGTTGATATATCACATATGGCTACATTTTCTTCTGCCAGACGTGGAAGCCATGATCCTGTACCCGATACCAATGCTGTATGCTCTTCCACACGCCACGAAAGATTGCCGCTGCTGCAAAGCTGCAATCGCTCTTTTCCGACACGATGAGCCTGTTCTATAAATTTTGCAATATGTTCTTTTGTTATCATTTTAATATTTAGTTTATATAAGGATTACTTCAGGGCGTCCGTAAGGGAAAATATGCGCTCTGCAAGCTGCCATTTTTCTTCCGAACGTTGCCCTTCTCCCACTATCTGGAACTGAGATACAAATTCTTCCCATTCGGTTTGTCTTTCGTATGTAGCCAGTTTACCGAAAGAAGCATCCCAGTCGAAATCGGGAGCTGTTTCCAATAACATGAAGGCTATATCATTTATCATATAGATCTCCATATCCAGAATGCCCGCCTTACGGATGCCCAGAGGAATTTCCTTCCATATATTATGGCTGTTATGCCAATATTTATATTGTTCTAAGGTATCCGGACTCAGTTTCAGGAACTGGCAGAAGCGTTTTGTCGCCCCTGCCGGTTCTTTTTTATACCCTTCTTTCAGGTCTTTCATTATTCTTTTTATTTCTTATAAAGAGGGCCGTATGTCTGGCACGCCCGGTAATCAGCACTTTCTTTATCCATACCGAACGCGTTCCATGAAGACGGACGGTAAATGTCGTCAGAGCTTACGTTATGCATGCAAACAGGGATGCGAAGCATAGAAGCTAATGTAATCAGATCGGCTCCGATATGCCCGCAGCTGATAGATCCATGATTAGCCCCCCAGTTGTTCATCACCGAATATACATCTTTAAAATTAGAATCATCTGTCAGGCGAGGGACAAACCATGTTGTAGGCCAGCCCTTATCGGTGCGTTCATCGAGTATTTTGTGCACTGCCGGGTCCAGATCTACTGTCCAGCCTTCGGCGATTTGCAATACAGGGCCTAAACCCTTTACCAGATTCAGGCGAACCATTGTACAAGGCATGCCCCCACGTGTCAGGAATTTGGAAGAAAAGCCTCCCCCTCTGAAATATTCACGGTTGGCCGGCATCCATGTTGTCGCATCCAGACAGGCTTTTGCTTCCGCCTCTGTAATATTCCAGAATGGCTTCATCGTAGGTTTTCCATCCTTATCGTTCTGACATCCGCTGCCATCCAGAGTTGCCGCACCCGAATTAATCAGGTGAATCATTCCCGCGGAGGCCAGCCCTTCCAGTTTCTTTCCGGTTACACGCTCCACAGCTTCGGGGCTCCAGTATGTCCGTACGTCTGCAAATATCTGTGCCGTATTGGTCAGTAAATAGCCAAATAACATAGCTGTGCCGTTCAGTGCATCATTTTCGGTAGCTAATATATAAGGAGAGCGGATTCCGGTCCAGTCGAAAGATGAATTCAGAATTGCTTCGGTAAAATCGCCGTTCGCGTAAAAATCCGTCCACTGGCGTTGCCCCTGAAATCCCGCAGCAATCGCATTGTGCCCCAGAGCCTCTTCGCCGAATCCCATTTCTTTCAGCTTCGGATTACCGATCATCAGATCCCGCACTATTAATGTCATCTTCACAATAAATTCCCAGTCTTTATCCCTTCCGGCCTGATCTTTCTTCAGATCGGCCCGGTTGATATTATCTTCGCCTTCCTTGCAGTTAGCTTTTGCCCAAGCCAGCGCTTTCTGATATTCATCCTTATCGTATATACCCTCGGTCATACGGCGGATAATTTCCACTTCGTCTACCCCTTCACAGCGCATACCCAGATAATCTTCGAAGAAATCGGTATTCACGATAGAACCCGCGATACCCATGCAAACCGCACCGATAGACAAATACGATTTACCCCGCATGGTAGCTACAGCCAGACCTGCTTTTGCAAAACGAAGTAATTTTTCTTTCACATCGGCAGGGATCTCCGTTGTTCCTGCATCCTGGACGTCACGTCCATAGATGCCGAATGCGGGCAATCCTTTTTGTGCGTGTCCGGCTAATACCGCCGCAAGATATACCGCTCCGGGGCGTTCCGTTCCATTGAATCCCCAGACAGCTTTTACCGTGTGTTGTTCCATATCCATCGTTTCACTACCATAGCACCAGCATGGAGTAACAGTAATGGTAACACCGACACCTTCTTTACGGAATTTCTCGGCACAAGCGGCGCTTTCAGCGACACGGCCGATAGTTGAATCTGCGATAACGCATTCTACCGAAGAACCATCGGGATATTTCAGCGTTGAGGTCAATAAGGAGACTACGCTTTTCGCCATGTTCATTGTTTGGGTTTCGAGTGATTCACGTACACCACCCATACGGCCGTCGATAGTTGGACGGATACCAATTTTTGGCCATTGGCCCTGAAATCTTTTTGTTGTCATGATATCGATTTAGATTAAAATATTTGTTCGGTATATCTTTGTCGCTTCCTTTCAAAGAAGACTAATTCAGGTTACGAAGCGAAATTAGGGATAAAAGACAAGAATCACTTTCACTTTTTCGATGAATAGATGATACAATATCGATATATAGTATTTAAAATAATTTGCTATATATTATAAATAAGTATATTTACAATTTATTAAGATAACATAAAAGCGATACACCTTATGCATACCTCTACCGAAAACCTGGATTTTATACTCCTCAATATTGGCTACTCTGAGCTCAATGCAAACTGGAACTGGAAAAATATCTATAGCCCTTTTGCCAGAATATATTATGTGAAAGGGGGAGAAGCACGTACAAGGATTGGGGGCAAACTATATACCCTAAAACCGGATCATATCTACCTGACACCGCCTTTTACCCTGCACAATGATGAATGCGACGGCTATTTCTCGCTATATTACATCCATTTCTATGAAAAAGCAATAAATAAAGAATCGGTGTTCGACAAATATGATTTCCCGGTAGGGATAAAAGCTGAATCATTGGATTTGATGCTGACCGAGAGATTACTAAAGATTAACCCTGAACGCCATTTAAGAAATTTCGACCCTGAGTTATACGACAATTTCCCGAATTTTTCGCAGTATATCGCCGACAACAACAAGATACCCAGGCATTCTATCATCGAAACGCAAGGCATATTATACCAGCTGATGGCTAAATTTTTCGAAATGGCCAAAGTTAAATCGGATAATAAGGACAGCCGGATAATCAGCGGATTAAAATACATCCATGAAAATACAGACAAAGATATATCTATAGACCGGCTGGCAGATATAGCCTGTATAACCAAAGACCATTTTATCCGGATATTTAAAAAAGAAATGAAATGTACTCCGTTGAAATATATAAACCTGAAAAAGATAGAAAAGGCTCAACTCCTGTTGCTTACTACCAGTATCTCCATCAGGGATATTGCTCTCGAACTGGCAATAGACAATATTTCATACTTCAACCGGATATTTAAGCATCATACCGGTAAAACCCCTACCGAATATAGGAATGAATATAATAAACAGCAGGCTTTCGGAAATGTCAGAGATTAACAATTCCTTCACCTCAGGTCGTTTTCAATAACAACACCTTGGGCGGGAATCAGCGAACAGGTTAAACGCCCTGTAAGGATTACAGAACAAATAGATTATACGAACCTATGAAATTTGGGCCATGTACTGTTATTACTCACCCGGAATCTATTTAATCTGAAATATACCATATTTATGGTATGAAAATACCTTACTTTAGCGATTTCAGAAATGCAGAATACCATTTAACTTTGTATCATTGAAAATCAGATATTAAAATTATAATCTTATGGGAAAAATTGCTAAAAAATTAACAGACCTTATTGGTAACACTCCATTATTGGAGCTTTCGAACTATAATAAAAAGCACGGGCTTGGAGCCCCTGTAATTGGAAAACTGGAATATTTTAATCCGGCATCCAGCGTAAAAGACCGTATTGCCAACGCGATGGTAGAAGATGCGGAGGCATCGGGTATTCTAAAGCCTGACAGTGAACTGATAGAACCTACCAGCGGTAATACCGGGATAGGGCTTGCATTTGTGGCAGCGGCCAAGGGCTATAAGCTGACACTTACAATGCCGGAAACGATGAGTATCGAACGTCGCAATTTGCTGAAAGCATTAGGCGCAAATATCGTTCTGACTCCGGGCCCCGAAGGCATGAAAGGAGCTATCGCAAAAGCTGAGGAACTGCAAAAAGAAAATCCGAAAGCTGTAATCCTGCAACAATTTGCTAATCCTGCTAATCCTGCTGTACACAAACGGACCACAGCCGAAGAGATCTGGCGTGACACAGATGGAAAAGTGGATATTTTTGTATCCGGAGTAGGTACAGGCGGAACAATAAGCGGAGTAGGAGAAGCATTGAAGAAATACAATCCGAATGTAAAGATTGTGGCTGTTGAACCTACCGACTCACCGGTATTGTCGGGGGGTAAGCCCGGACCACATAAAATACAAGGTATCGGAGCAGGTTTTATCCCTAAAACATACGATGCATCCGTAGTGGATGAAATAATTCAGGTAAGCAATGACGATGCAATACGCACAAGTCGTGAACTGGCCAGGGAAGAAGGCCTGCTGGTGGGAATATCTTCAGGAGCTGCGGCTTATGCAGCATCCTTATTGGCTAAGAAACCCGAAAATAAAGGTAAGAACATAGTTGTTATCTTACCTGATACAGGCGAGCGCTACTTATCCACAGTGCTTTATGCCTTCGAGGAGTATCCCCTTTAATCATGTATATAGTTAAATTGTTCGGTTATTAAATCTAGTTGAGTAATTGGCATTATCTGCCGGTTACTCATACTTATAATGATTATTATCGGATAAATATTTATCTATATACCTGCGAGTTATTAGCGTATCGTTTTTAACAGAGAGGAGAAACCTCCTGATTGGCTTCGCCGAACGTTGTTTTTCCATTATTAACTATTTCCTGTGTTACTTTTTAAATAGTATATATCATATAAAAATTATAGAGATGAGTAAGTATAAATTTGAAACCCTTCAGGTACATGCCGGACAGGAGAAAGAGCCGGTAACGCGTTCACGCGCAGTTCCTATCTATCAAACAAGTTCATATACATTTGACGATGCGCAGTACGGAGCCGATTTGTTCGGCCTGCGCAAGTTCGGGAATATCTATACCCGTCTGATGAACCCGACAACAGATGTTTTCGAAAAGCGTATCGCTGCCCTTGAAGGCGGGGCATCAGCTCTGGCCACTTCTTCCGGTCAGTCCGCACAATTCATCGCATTAAATAATATATTGTCGGCCGGGGATAATTTTGTTACTACATCTCATCTTTACGGTGGTACATATAATCAGTTCAAATCGCAGTTCAAGCGTTTGGGTGTAGAAGCGCGTTTTACACCGGATGACGAACCTGCTTCTTTCGAGAAATTGGTGGACAGTAAGACAAAAGCGATCTATCTGGAAACAATCGGTAATCCCGACTTGAATATACCCGATTTTGAAGCTATTGCCGCTGTGGCTAATAAACACGATATTCCGTTGATCGTAGATAATACCTTCGGCGCCGGAGGTTACCTTTTCCGTCCTTTGGAGCACGGAGCGACTATCGTTGTAGAGAGTGCGACCAAATGGATCGGGGGACACGGAACTTCTCTGGGAGGCGTTATTGTAGATAGTGGAAAATTTAACTGGGGTAATGGCAAGTTCCCAGAATTTACAGCACCTTCCGAAAGCTATCATGGTTTGGTGTTTTGGGATGTCTTTGGGGCAAATGGTCCGTTCGGTAATATTGCCTTTACTATCCGCGCCCGTGTAGAGGGACTTCGTGACTGGGGCAATACAATCAGTCCATTCAACTCGTTCCTCTTGCTGCAAGGCTTGGAAACATTATCTTTGCGTGTTGAGCGTCATGTAGAGAATACCCTGGCTATTGCACAATGGCTCGAACAACATCCGAAAGTAGAATATGTGAATTATCCGGGACTTGAAAGCAGCCCTTATCATACTCTGGCTAAGAAGTATTTCAAGAACGGATTTGGCGGTGTTCTATCCTTCAAGGTAAAGGGCCCGGGTGAAAATGCTGATAAAGTAATAAACGCTTTGGAGCTGATAAGCCATTTAGCGAATGTAGGGGATGCCAAATCTTTGATAATTCATCCTGCAACGACTACCCATGAGCAGTTATCAGAGGAAGAGAAACTAGCTACGGGAGCCATACCGGGCTTACTCCGCATTTCGGTCGGCATTGAGAACGTCAATGATATAAAGGCCGATTTGGAACAAGCTTTGGCTAAGATATAGACATAGTCAGCCAGCTTAAAATAAGAATAGGCTAATCCTTATCGGGTTAGCCTATTCTTATTTATGTTTATGTATGTGACTTATTAGTCTGTAATTCCTAACTTAGTCTTTACCATTTTACTCGCATCTGTTGCATGTGAGCCTATGTGTAATAAAGTGGCAGCATCTAAGATATATGAATAGTTGTTCTCATCACCAACATCTTTGATAGCTTGTCTCATTTTCTGCTGGATCGGCGTAATTAATGTTTGTTGTTCTTTCTCAAATTCGGCCTGGCTAGTTTGGATAAAGTTTTGATATCTGTCTCTTAGTCCATCCAATTGAGTTTGCCTGTCAAGAAGAACGCTTTCAGTTAAATTTGTAGTGTCTTTTTGGAACTCTTCTACTTTCTTTGTGTATTCGGCTTCTATAGCTGCTGCATTCTTTTTAATAGTTTCGCTTTTTGCTGCAAGTTTAGTTTCAACGTCTTTCAGTTCAGGCATCTTGGAGAAGATCTCATTTGCATTGATATATGCAATTTTATCTTGCGCGAACATCGACATTGGTGCTATTACTATAAGCAATAGGATTAGCTTTTTAAACATAGTTATAAGTTCTTTTAAGTGGTTAATTCTATATTATTGAGGACAAATATAAATAATTATTTTGAATATCCGAGTTTTGCAAGAACTTCATTACTGATGTCTATCCTTGGAGATGCAAAAATAACACTCTCCGCTGAAGCCCTGTCAAGTACGAGTTGGTACCCCTTAGCTTCCGATATTTCTTTTATAGCATTATATATGTCATCCTGAATGGGTTTTACCAGCGCTTGTCTCTTCTTAAAGAGTTCACCTTCGGGACCGAAGTATTTCTTGTTCAGTTCCTGCAGGGTCTTTTCGGTCTCTACTATTTCATTTTCCCTCGTGGTTTTTTGCTCTGCAGATAAGAATACAAGATCGGCCTGGTATTTCTTGTACATGTTCTTTACATCAAGCTGTATCTTTTCTACTTCGCCTTGCCACTTTTTAGACATTACGTCAAGCTGTTCCTGTGCAGTTTCATAGCTACTGATATTTTTCAATATGTATTCCATATCTATCAGAGCAAACTTCTGAGCATAGCTTCCAGCGGCTATTCCTATAAATAAAGTCAGTAATAATAATATTCTTTTCATAACTGTCGATTTTTGATGATATATATTAGACACACAGTTTATGCATTTGTTTATTCCGGGTTCTATAAATAATGTTAATACGATTCAATTAAAATTCCTGTCCGATAATGAAGTGGAATTGACTACCACTCTTTTCTCCGGTACTGCTAACCGAATCAAATCCATATGCCCAGTCTATACCCATGAGTCCAATCATTGGTAGCATAATACGTGCACCTACACCTGCAGAACGCTTAAGATCGAACGGATTGAATTTCTTCAGGTCATTCCATGCATTACCGGCTTCAACAAATGTAAGCAGGTAGATCGTTGATGATGGTTCCAGGATAAGCGGGTATCTCAGCTCCAGGGCTAAACGGGAATAAGCGCTTGCCTGTGTGCCCAATGAGCCGTTTTCATAACCACGCAGCCCGATCGTTTCTGTCGCATATGTACTTGAATATCCGGACATACCGTCACCTCCCATATAGAATGTTTCGAATGGCGATTTTTTATTCTTGTTGAAATATCCGACAAATCCATACTCTGTACGGGTCATCAACACCGGAGTCTTTTTAGTATCATATAAAGACGTGAAAGTCTTCGCTTTGAATTTCCATTTATGATATTCTATCCATTTGAATTTATCTCCCGGCTCATAACCGTATTCATCTGTTTTCATGCTGGCATAATCTTTCCCGTCAAAAGAAGAGAAAGGAGGCGTAATCTGCAAACTAAGAGATATATCCGTACCACGGCGGGTATATACCGGATTATCGATAGAACGCCTGTTCAGTGAAAGATTCAGGCTTAGGTTGTTGCAAACCCCATCCTTTACGATAAAGTATGCCCAGTCTTTCATCCTGTATAACTGGTAAGATAATTCAGCTTGTACAAAGAAGTAGTCATCCGGCCAGCTTAGGCGTTTCCCATATCCTACCGAAGCTCCGATCATCTGAATAGATTTATTCGGGTCGGCTGCAAAACTATAATCGCTATAACCACTTCCATAACCGCTTCCATAGCCGTAACCATAGCCGTAACCATAGCCATAGCCGTAATTGTTATTGATATACCGGCTATTGATATCGGTTTGTCTTGAATAATATGCTCCCACCGACAGAGAGTTCGGACGCTTACCTCCGAACCATGGGTCCATAAATGATACAGAGTATGATTGGTAAAACTTCGCATTCGTCTGAGCACTCAGAGTAAGAGTCTGACCTTCTCCCTGAGGAATAATCCCTTTATAAGATTTAGGGTTCAGCATATTCTTTAATGAGAAGTTGGAAAATTTCAAACTCAACTTACCGATGATACCGGTTTGTCCCCATCCGGCAGAAAATTCTACCTGGTCATTGGCTTTAGATACTAATGGTAAACTGATGTCAACTGTTCCTGACTCAGGGTCGGGAACGATACCCGGATTTAAGTTTTCCGGATCAAAATGTCCTGTCTGAGCGATCTCACGCAGTGAACGCACAATGTCGTCGCGGCTATAGAGCGCACCCGGCTTAACCCGTAATTCGCGGCGTACAACATCTTCATATACACGGTCATTACCGGCTATGGTCACTTTCCGGATCGAAGCTTTCGGGCCTTCTGAGATGCGTATTTCCAAATCAATAGAGTCATTTGCTATATTTACTTCTACCGGATCGGCATTAGAGAATATATATCCATGATTCTGGTAGAAGTAGTTCATTACAGATTCCTCATTAGCAGATAACTGCTCGGTCAGTTTCTTCTGATTATATACATCTCCCGGTTTCATATTCAGCACTTGCTGCAACTGCCAGGTAGGATACACAGCATTTCCAACCCATTTAATGTCTTTGAGAAAGTATTGTTTTCCTTCATCCACCTTGATCACTATGTCTACCTTATCCGGCTTCCGGGCATCGGCATACACTGTGTCCCATGTGATTACGGCATCCCTGTAACCCAGCTCATTGTATTTCTCTATCAGGTGTTCTTTATCTTCTTCATAGCTCTCCGATACGAATTTGGTAGAGCGGAGGAAGTTTGCTATCCAGGCCTGAAAATTACTCTTATGGCGAGTTTTTTTCATCGCTTTCTCCAATGTTCTGGCCTTAACCTCAATATTACCTTCTATCGTAATTTTGTTGACCTTTGTCTTATTCTTCTTAACTACATCAATATTAAGGATAACGTGATTTTCCTTAGATAAGTCGGGCTTGTCGCTCAAAGTGATTTCAGCTTTGGTAAACCCTTTTTCGTCAAAATATTTCTTTATGATAGTTTTGGCCCGGTCCATTTGGTTCGGTGTGATTTGCAGGTTCTTCACCATGCCTATCTTCGCCTCGATATCCTGGCGTTCACTTTTTTTCATCCCGGTATATACAATATCCGATATACGGGGGCGTTCTTTCAGATTTATTTCTAACCATATTTTATTACCTTCAATTTTGGTTGCCAGAATTTTCACATCAGAGAACAAGCCTTGTCTCCAGAAGCGTTTTACCGCATTAGTTATTTCTGGTCCGGGAATTTCAATCTTGTCCCCTACTTGCAGTTGGGCAAACCCAAACAGAGTGAAGTCTTCGTACATCGGGTTCACGATCCCGGAAAGCTTCATGTCTGCTATTTCGTATTTCTTACTGGTGCTGTATGAAATAACAGGCAGGCTGTCCACATTTACCTGAAGGGCTTTATTCACATTTTTAATTTCTGCGCTGTCTGTAATTCCCTGAGCTTTTATGGCTGCTGAAATTGAGCAGAAGAAGATAATGAATAGAAAAAATAAACTTTTTTTGAACATATTTTGTTTCGTAGTTACTTTCTAATATTTAAACCTGTTTTTATTATCTATAGTATAGAGTTGACATAAAAAGTTCAGGATTTTCCTGAAATTTGCTCACTGGTCTTTCCAAAACGCCGTTCACGGTTCTGAAAATCAACAATTGCTTTATACAAGGACTCTTCATTAAAATCAGGCCATAATTCATCCGAGAAAAAGAGTTCCGAATAAGCTATCTGCCAAAGAAGGAAATTGCTTATACGTAATTCCCCTCCGGTCCTGACCAATATATCAGGATCAGGGATACCTTTTGTTTCCAGATAAGATGCGATCAGTTCCTCTGTTATTTCCTCCGATTCTATTTTTCCGGACTTAATGTCAACGGCTATGTTTTTCATCGCCCTGGTCAATTCCCATTTTGAAGAATAGCTCAGAGCTAAAATTACAGTTGTACCGGTACATACGGACGTAGTTTCGAGACAGTAATCCAATGCTTTTCTCGTATCTTCGGGCAACCGTTCAATGTCTCCTATAACTTTTACACGAACGTTGTTCTTCACCAGTTCGGGTGTTTCATTCGCTACAGCCTGTACCATCAGGCTCATCAGGGCTTTCACTTCCTCCTCCGGACGTTTCCAGTTTTCTGTAGAGAATGTATAAAGCGTAAGATAACGGACCTCTGCTCTTGATGCACCTTCAATAGCTCTGCGTACGGCGGAAATACCCTCTTTGTGACCGAACGTACGGTCCAGATCCTGCCGTTTGGCCCATCGCCCGTTGCCATCCATTATGACAGCAATATGCTTAGGTACCCGCGTTTTATCTATTTGGTCAAGATATGACATCTGTATTTTAGTTTAATAATTAATCAATATTCAGGCAAGGACATATCCTTGTTCCAAAATCCCAGGTTAGACTTATCATAGTAAGAGAATACCAGTCGTTGTTCTTAAAAGCACCTCCGTTTATTTTGTAAGGCGCATCGAGACTCAGACCATCCCCATCCTTTGTAACGTCGAACGAATCACTAAATAGCTTCCTGAAAGAGAATTCAAATCCAAGATTCAGTCTGTCCTTTAATTTATATTTTACTCCAATCCCGATTGGAATATTAGCGTCAAAAAATGTCTTGCTACCCGAACCCAACGTAAACCCTATTCCCGTAAATACATACGGAGATATGCGTTTAGCACCTAAGTAACCGAACTTATCACTGTAATTAAAGAAGTTGAATTCTATCTGACTACCCAATTCATAAAACATCCGGCTAAAAGAGATTTCCTGCCCGAACGGATATTTATTTCCCGAATCGCGGGTGTCACCCGAAACTTTCCCAATTACAAAATTACTCTTCACAGACCACCTCAGATCTTTGTTGTATCTGAAGACGACTCCTGCCGACAATCCCGGGTTTTGATACAATTTGCTCTTATTGACATCTCCCATATAAAAGGACGTACCGGCCATCCCTCCTATCTCATACTTATAATCATCTTGCGCTTTAAGTTCGATGAATGAGAAGGGAGAATAGATGATAATCAATAGTAAAGTAAATAATATCTTCCTTTTACCCATTTATTAATCTGTATTCTGTTCTTATTTATCTAACGCAGAAAGCAGGACTAAAAGTATATCACTCAAATCTCAGATCTAGAGTTTTGTTCTAAGTTTATTAATTCTGCCTATCCAAACCTTTTGTATAGGACTTATTCCCGAATCTGGAACTCCGCCGAATACCCAGATATAATTTTTTTCATCTACAATAACCGATTGCCCTGATGCTTTCGGCATTCTTGGGTCTGGTTTTTCCTTATTAGGAGCTGTAATCCATTTGTATCCGTAGCTCTGTGTCTTGTAGAAGCTATTTCCTGTCAGGGCATACATATACCCATTGTAAAGGAAGGTTGTAACCCCATCCTTTTTAGGAATTACCGGATTAGACTGATTAAACGCAACCTGAAGACTATTATCACCGGTTATCTTTATAGACCATGTCTTCACATAACCCAAACCACTGATATTTTTTGTAACAGTCAATACACAATTATTCAGATTGCTTCTGTCGTTATGAGTCACTGACGAATATCCTGTTGCAGGGAAATCACCGTCTATTTTGGTTTTAGTGTCCAAAGTTTTCAGGTCGGTAGTCGTTGCTAACGAGTCACGAGTAATAACAAGAAGTAAATCAGTAGCGGCATTTAAAGTAGGCACTACTCCAACAATGCTTGTCACATTGTTGCTTATTCCGTCTTTACTCCATGAAGTACCCTCTATACCTGCTGTATAACCTTGTTTATTTTTATCAACAGCATAGAATTTATTGTTGAAGAATGTTATGCTTTCCAGAGCAGATGCATCAAGCTCGCCGGATACAGCCTGATTATCTCCGTAAGACAGAGCTGCCTCTATGTTATCAGGCTTATTCGCTTTAGATAAATATATTTTATTATCTGTGCGGGCGATGAATGTATAGAATGTCCCGTTAACCAGCAAGGTTTTTTGTTTATCGAAGGAGGCGGGATAACCTGTTGGCACATTTTCTTTCCAGATCAATGTATCCGGGTCTTCCTTATGTACCAGTATCTTTATGGTGTATTCCCTTGGGTCTTTGCCATTAAGAGGAGTTATCCTGAATTTGGGATACAGATAAGTAGAGAAATCCACCGAGTCGGTAGAGTTCCAGTCCACGACAGAATCTTTAGGGTATATCAACTCTACCTTTCCGATGCTTCCTGCAGTATACGAGAGGGTGACTGCGCATTTCCTCAATGTAGTCTGATAAGGCAACGAGTCGGGATTGTATATCAGCCTGTTAAACTGGTCTATAGAGAACCTGGTTGTTGACAGCGACGGATAATTTACCGTATCTATAGCAGTATAGGGTAATGCCGCTATTTTGAAGCTCGAAATCTGAGAGTCTCCCGATAATTCGGAAGTGTCGTATTCGGATGTACTGTCATTGCATGAACTTAGTGCAAAAACAGATAAAAAGATGAATGATAATTTAGTAATTTGCTTCAATCTCATTAGTTTAAACAGATTTATTCAGTATCAATGTGCAAAAATAGAAAGAATTTCGGCTTACGCCTCAATAAATCTAATATTTATATAATTTTATAAGTATCCGCAGTGCTTAAATGCACATATTCAGATGTTCCCCAATAGCCTTTATTCAAGACATATCCTCTAATATCAGGGGCCTTTACCCCTTTGCCGAAACAGACCTTCGAGGTCTCAATATACGCCTCATCCCACATATCTGCATCTATCAGGCTTTGCAACAGTTCACGTCCGCCTTCGACCAGTACCGAATCTATTTTACGGCTTCTCAATGTGGAAAATATATTATGGAGAAGGCTTTCATTAAAGTCCGTCCGGATATAAATAACGTTGCCGGATTCTTTTTCGTATAAATCCTTCTCTGTAAATATGATTGTTTTTACTTTTCCATCAAATAAGTGGTAATCCGAAGGAATCCTACCCTGCCTGTCTATTACGATCCGCACGGGATTCTCTCCATACCAGTAACGTGTGGTCAGAGATGGATTGTCGTTTACCGCTGTATTTGTCCCTATCATAATACCTGCTGTCTCTGCCCTTTTCTTATGCACGAGCATGCGTGAAAATTCGTTTGAAATAGGAGTAGGTTGCGGCTTCTCCCCGTCACATCGTTCTTTATCTATAAAACCGTCCTGAGTCTGTGCCCATTTCAGGTATATATAAGGCCGGTTCCGGATCTGTGCAGTAAAAAACGCTCTGTTAAGAGCCTGAGCCTCTTTCTCCAACACTCCCACAACGACCTCTATGCCTGCGTCTTGCAGCATCTTTATTCCCCGACCAGATACGGCAGGATAAGGATCGGGGCATGCCACCACCACCTCCGGTATTTTATTGTCTATTATAAGCTGGGCGCAAGGAGGGGTTTTTCCGTGATGAGAGCATGGCTCAAGGGAGACATAAATTGTAGAATCTTTTAGCAAAGCCTTATCTTTAACGCTGTTTACCGCATTTACCTCAGCATGAGCCTTGCCATACTGACGATGGTAACCTTCGCCAATAATTTTGCCCTGATGGACTATAACCGCGCCTACCATCGGATTGGGGCTTGTAAAGCCTCTCCCGTTCTGAGCCAATTGCAGGCAGCGGTACATGTATTTCTCTTCAATAGTCATTTTCCTGAGTTTCTACAAAATGAGAAACGCAATAATCAAAAGTATATTTTATTTCAACTATCTTTTATTCCACGATCAACGCGCAGCAATTACTTCTATCTCTACCAAAGCACCTTTCGGCAGATCCTTTACAGCAAAAGCCGAACGGGCAGGAAATGCGCCGGTAAACTGTGCGTTATATACCTCGTTCATCCCGGCGAAATTTGCTATATCATTCAGCAAAACGGTTGTTTTCACTATATTATCTTTTGTCAGCCCTGCTTGGGCTAGTATAGCTTTGATATTCTCGAAGGACTGTGCTGTCTGTTCTTTAATGTCTTCGGATGGAAAATCCCCGGTAGCAGGGTCGATCGGTAATTGTCCCGAAATAAATATCAAACCATTCACTTCTATCGCCTGGCTGTACGGGCCTATTGCCGCGGGAGCCTTATCTGTGGCTATTACTTTCTTCATCGCTTTATATTTTAAGATTATGTTTATTTCAATCCTTTCTGACGGATAACTTCATAAATAAGCACTCCCGCGGCTACCGATACATTCAGCGAACCGATAGTGCCGAATTGAGGAATTTTCACCAGATTATCAGCTATACGCAGGTTTTCGCTGGCTACGCCGACATCTTCAGCGCCCATCACAAATGCTATGGGACCGGTATAATCTACATCAGTATATACGTCTGCTCCTCTTTCACTCGCAGCTATTACTTTGATTCCGCTGTTTCTCAGGAATTGAATTGCTGAAGTAAGATTCGGCTCTTTGCAAACCGGTATTTTAAGCAAGGCTCCTGCCGATGTTTTCACCGCATCCGCATTTACGGTTACGCTCCCCTTTGCCGGAATAACAATTGCATTAACACCCGCCACTTCGCAGGTACGGGCAATGGCTCCGAAGTTGCGGACATCGGTGATACCGTCCAGTACGAGGATAAAGGGATCTTTCCCATTTTCGTAAAGGAAAGGAACGATATCTTCAATCTTTTCGTAAGTGATCGCCGAAAGGAATGCGATAACACCCTGATGGTTTTTGCGTGTAAATCTGTCCAACCGTTCGTTCGGCACACGTTGCACGGCGATTTCATGCGATTTCAGGAGAGCGAGCAGTTCTTTCGACAAGTCTCCTTGTAATTCACGCCTGATTATTACCTTATCTATTTCTTTTCCGGCTTCGATCGCTTCTATAACAGCACGTATGCCGAAAATCATTTCCTTTTCCTTCATTCTTCTTATTCTTTTATATGTGTTGCCACTGTTTTAGCAGCAGCCAGTTTACTCTTGTGATATCCGTACCCCAGATATATGACTAACCCTATTACCAGCCAGATGATGAACATGACCCAGTTGGACCAGCCAAGCTCTGTCATCAGGTATAAGTTGGTAAGAATACCCATTACAGGCAATAGCGAAAACTTATACTTGAATGCCGCCGCCGACAATCCCAGCCATACAGCCCAGAAAACAATCAACAGCGGTTTCTCGCCTATGACTGTCCGGAAATCGGTCTTACTGACGAACAAATATACTGCAACTATGAGTAATATGAAAATGATATACTGTCCATTTATATAAGGCACCTTGAATTTCGCCTTTTTACTGTCTCCTTTATGATCGAGGAACAACACTCCCGCGCATACAAGGATGAAGGCAAAGAATGTGCCCACACTGGTAAGGTCTACAACAAACTGCATATCCAGAAACAACGACGGCACACAGACGACTATTCCCGTGATAATGGTAGAGAAAGCGGGAGTCTTATATCTCGGATGAATCTTTCCAAATTTAGGCCAAAGGAGTCCGTCGCGGCTCATATTCATCCATATGCGCGGCTGCCCTATCTGAAAAACAAGGATGGCACTCGTGATCGCAATAATTGCAGTAGCGGAAATAACACCTGCGACAAAGTCCATATTCACCACCTGAAATACGTACGCAAGAGGATCATCCACACCTAACTCTTTATAGTTGACCATTCCGGTCAGGACCAGTGCTATCGTTACATAAAGCACGGTACAGATACCAAGACAGTAGAGCATGGCGCGGGGCATATCCCGTTGCGGATTTTTACTCTCTTCGGCTGTGGTAGATATAGAATCGAATCCGATAAAGGCGAAGAATACAGCAGCGACTCCTCCCAGCACTCCTTGCAACCCGTTAGGTGCAAATGGCGACCAGTTCTCAGGCTTTACGAAGAAAACCCCTACCCCGATAACCAATAATATGATACCGATTTTGAGGTACACCAGCAGGTTATTCACAAACCTGGATTCCTTAATGCCGATGAAAACAAGGAATGTGAGGGCTGTAACAACCAATCCGGCAGGCAGGTTTATCAGTATTTTCGTACCGAAAAGCTCGGGTGCATTCTGGTATGTCTGCGCTGCTTTGATGGTGTGATACGGTAAATCTGTAACGCCTTGTGATACTATGTTATACGCTTTGTAAGCTGTCGAATATCCGATGCCAAGCCAGTCGGGCCATATAATGCCAAAACCTTCGAGCAGGGTAGTGAAATATTCCGACCAGGAAATGGCGATCACCATATTCGATACGGCATATTCCAGTATCAACGCCCACCCGATCACCCACGCGAATATCTCACCCAGTGATACATATGTATATGTATAGGCGCTGCCACTGACCGAGATCATGGATGCAAATTGTGCATAACACAAGGCTGTAAACACACAGGCGATAGCCACAAATACAAAGAGAAGCGATACTGCCGGCCCTCCGTGAAATGCCGCCCGCCCGATAGTGCTGAAAATACCCGCGCCAACAATGGCGGCAATACCGAAAAGAGTGAGGTCTCTCACGCCTAATACTCTTTTCATTCCTGACCCGATAGAGTCTCCATCTCCGGATATACTATCGATACTCTTCTTTCTAAAAAAGGAATTTAAACTCATTCTATTTATGTGATAACTCTAAAGAGGGTTTTCGATTCATTCTAAAAGTTGACAAACTTGACACTTTTTACATAATTTCTTATTGTTACTTTTTCTTCTGAAAACTCCGTGTTACTCTTTTTTGTGTGTTTAAAAATCTCTCCCAAAACGCAAAGACACAAAAAGGTAACACATGTTTCAACTTTTAGCTGATAGCTATTAGCCATTAGCTTAGGCTATCGCATAAGTGGCTTTACAGTTAGTAGTCATCAGTTAACAACTTGTATCTCGTGTCTTGTTTACTTGCAACTCGTAACTGCCCGAAGGGCGCAGAAATAACATTCGCCGAAGCGAAGGCGAGGCAAACTTGTAACTGTTAAAAGGTAACAAAGGTTACATTTTTTTCTCTATTTTCTATCTGTCGACTTATACCCTCTCTGGTAGCCTCCCCTTGGGGAGGTTGGAGGGGCCAATCAATACTTCAAAGAGCTACAAGCTAATAGCTGGTAGCTAACAGCTCACTATATAGATAAATCAATTGTATAAATATTATATACAGTCCCCCGTGCTCCGAATCCCTCTTTTTGATGTATCAGGTTTTCGTTCAGGTGCCAGCCGCCGTTTTCTGTCGATATGCCATAATCGAAATATGTTTTGTGAGCGAATGCCGTATTTATTATATGGTCGATAACCAAATCTATAGCTCCGAGTTTTTTACCTTCTTCAGTTGCCGCTACATACTGAGCGTGCACCACTCTTTCAGTTTCGAAGACAAGACAACCGCCTATTATACTACTATCTGTATTCTCCACAGCAAACAGATGTATATTACGCGGAAATTTATTTTTCAGGTAATTTATTTCAGCTAAAGAATGAACAGGCTCTGTTTCGTATTTATCTTTCAGATTCCGGGAAAGTATTTGCCAGAAACCGGAATAGTCTGTGGCTTTTTTTACGGCCAAATTGTTCTTCAGGGCTTTTTTTACACCCCGTTTACGCAAGTCCGAATATTTTGTTCTGTCCGGAAGTAATAGGGTAGAAGATATATTACACGATGTGAGTATCGCCTTATATCTGAACAACGCATATAAATCCTCTTCGGCAGGACGAATATGATAAATATGCGGAACAGCCTTATACACAATCTTCCTGATTCCCTGATGCCGGAATGTCGTTGTAAGATATTCGAATATGGAAAGTACATCCGCAGCAGTAGTCTTATCGCCCATAATAAGGCCCCCGTATGTAAGCCCTTTGTGCGAATAAAATATCCTATCTTCCATATGTCCGGGCATCAATGCCACCAGTACATCGTTCAGATAAAACATCAGGGAATAATCCCTGAAACGGCCGGCATGATACTCAATAAAGTCACGATAGAAAAGAAATGTACTATTTTTGGAGTCACGTACAAATTTGTCCCACGCGTCCTTATATTCTGAACTATAAAGCTTAATTTTCATGCTGCCGGTATTTTTTAAATTCCGAATAGGTATGTATATAATTTTCCGCGTCATATACATCAGAGGCCAAAACAAGACAAACAGTTCCGGACGAATACTCTGTTTCCGTTGCCCATATACCGGGCGGTATATACAGGCCGTAGTCTGGCCGGTCGAGCACTACGTTTTTTTTAGTTGTCCCATCGTCCAGTTCTACCCGAAAACTTCCGTTTGTGGCAACCAGTACTTCGTGGCAATACTTATGGGCATGCATACCCCTTGTCTGCCCCGGCGGGATATCGTATATATAAAATATGCGTTTTATATCGAATGCGATATTTTCAGCACGATTCTGTATCAGTGGAAATTTAATGAGGACACAATCTTCTACAGAGAACGTCTTTAACTGATTTCTATCTGTTTCACCACATACGGATAATCCGGCAGGAGAAGATGCTGACGAAATAACAAGATATGTAGAACCGGCGGAAAAGCCTTCAAGCCTATAACTCATTATGGCAGGAATACAAAGAGCTTGAGCCGGATCATTCAATGTGTGACTTCGCCCGTCTTTTCCATTGTCAAGTAAAAGGGTAAAACTTCCCGATAAGGCGACTATCACTTCATCCTGGGCTTTGTGTATATCGCTGTCATTGTACTGACTACCATATTTCCAGCAGACAGACGCGATAGGAAAAGGAATATGATTTCCGGCTTCTATGAAAGAGAGGACTCCCTTCCGGTCTCTGATTCTCGGTAATTCTATAAATTGTTCTCTTTTCATAGCAGTCCGGTTACGTTATCTCAGCCAAGGCTCGGGATTGAGTTTGTTGATTCCCTGCCACAACTGGAAATGCAGTTGCGAAAGGCCTGTATCCGCATCTGTATATACTTTGCCAAGGGACTGGCCTGTTTTAACTTTGTCTCCTTGCTTTACATATATACTCTGTATATTTCCGTAGAATGTGTAGTAGTTTCCATGGCGCACAATAATACAGGTGTTATAACCCGGTATGGCCGCCACATAAGTCACTTCACCGTTAAATACGGATTTGGCCTCCGCTCCCGATTGCGACTGGATATCTATCCCGCTGCTCGATGTGGTAACGAAACGGCTGTGCTGATGGGAGCCGAATCGTGTGGTTATGGTATAATTTCCTGTTATCGGATAAGGGAGTCTCCCCCTGTTCGAAGCAAAATTATTCGATAAAGCTATATTCTCAGGTGTCGCGACAACTTTTGCGGCATCTTCTTTCGGAGGAGTCACGGTAGTTGTAGCAGAACCACTTTTCTTCGAGGTCGTTTTTGCTGCTTCCACACGGGCTTTTTCAGCGGCTATACGTTTTGCTTCCCGCTCCTGACGGGCTACTTCTTCGGCTATCAGTTTGGCTATCTGCCTGTCCAGGGCCTCTGCCTGCTGACGTTTTTGAGTCAGTATTTTTTGCAGGTCCTTTTGCTTTTTCTGAGCTTCACTAACTTCTGCCTGATAGTTGGTTTCTTCCTTCTTCAGGTTTTCCTGTTCGGTAGTGCGCTGACCGAGTAAGGCGGTTTTTTCATGCCTTGTTTTTATCAGGGCTTCCTTCCGTTCTTTTAGCTTCGCGCTTTTGTCCTTAATTTCCGAGGCTTGCTCTTTCCTCCATTCCGAGTAGTTGCGTAAATAGCGCAGCCTCCGGTACGATTCTGTCAAAGATTTCCCGGAGAGTACAAAAAGCATCTTATTTTCACTTTGACGGTTTTGAAGCATTCCGTCAATGGCTTTCGAGTAGTTTTTCTGCTTGTCTTTAAGTTCGGATTCAAGTATTGCTATTTCGGATTCAATCCGCTTTTCCTCCACATTTATACCAGTTATTTCCTGTCCCAGAAGGTCCAATACTTTTTGTCGTGAGAATATCTGATTGGATATAAGCTGTATCCTGTCCAGCAAGGTAGTAGTGCTTCTTTTAGTCTCTTTCAGCAGTTTATCGGTATTCGATATTTCACGCAAGGCGTTCTTCCTTTGCTGCTCGAGTTCTTTTATTTTCGAATTTTGAGCGAAAGAACAAATACTGATAAGGAGAATAAAGAGAAAAGCTGCTACTCTCATTTCTTTTTGATATATGTGCCTATAAGATCAGAGAAATCCACTTTGGTATATTTGGGTGATATGGAATTATCGATGCTGAAACTTTTGTCTATTTCCAATTTATCATATGTGATATTAATATCGACACGTCTTTTTTCAACGTCTACCTTGGCTTGCATGGTAGTCGGATATACGAGATTGTTGTCTTTGATGAAATCATTGTAAGACCATTGCAGGGTTATCTTTTTCTTTTCATTGTAGATCAATGTAGATGCCACATGGTTGGTGGCATCTACGGCAAAGTTGTATAACAAATCGCCTTTCCCTTTTGTTTTCAGCATATAGACATCGTTTGCCGACGATATATCATACTTCTGAAAATCCTTTTCCGCAACTTCTCTATTGCCCGGAATAAATAGTTTATTGGTAAATAAAGCCTGTAAATTGTAGAAGTTAAAATCTAGATTAGCTATAACTTTCGAATCTTTGAATCGTTCGGCGATATATTGCTTTTTCATCCTGTCGACCATAAAGATACTGTCGGGAGTGATGGTCAGCCTCATGGCTTCCCCCCCGAGTATGGGAATCCGGATCGATACCTGCAGGATGCTATCTTTTACCATTTTGAATACGGCAGGGACTTTCTGAGAAGAATTACCGGCTTTAAATTCTACATTTCCTTTGGTAGTAAGCGTTTTGAACTTAACTTCCGAAGATAACGCGTCTTCAATCACCTGCTTATGCGATTTTTCCTCCAGAGCTCCTCCGGCAGCAATTACTTTTTTCGATTTACAACTGCTCCCCGCAAATAATGCAGATATGATGAACAGGAATACAGCTATTTTATTTAATGCGTTTAGTTTCATTATTCGGCAATAAAAGTTTTCGTTTCTATTTTCTTTTCCAATGTTTTGGATTTGCTACCCCCCTTTTCCTTTGCTTTCTCCCAATACTCCAGGGCTTTTTCGGGTTCATCCGTTTTATATAAGACATCTCCATAATGCTCCAATACTTCGGCGCTAACCTCTTCCTTCTTTTCCTGGCTGTACTTTATGGCATTCTCGATATAAATTTTGGCAATCGTATAGGCCCCCTGTTCAAATAATACCCATCCATATGTATCGAGATAGGTAGGATTTGAGGGTTCGGCTTTTACCGTAATGCTGCTCATCCGTTCCGCTTTATCGAGATCTTTTTTTACTAAAGACAAATAATAACTATAATTGTTCAGTACACCCAGATTATTCGGGTCATAGGAAAGAGCCTTATCGTAAATAACAAACGCGCTGTCGCGTTTTTCCATCTGATAGTACAGATCTCCTATCTGTCCGTAGAAATCGGCCAAAAGCTTTGTATTGTTCTCATCTACATATACTACTCCTTTTTGCAGGGCACCGAGCGCCTCCTTATAATTCTCTTTCATATACTGGGAGACTCCCAGATAGAAATAGAACTGTGGTTGGTCGGTGATATAGGAAAGTGCTTGTTTACATACCTTAATAGATAAATCGATGCTGTCAGGAAAAGTGGTATATAACATCTGTTCCCATCCAACAGGGTTTGTAGGATTAGCTTCCGCAAACAACTGATATTGAAAACGGGATTCCTCTTTTTTATTCTGCATCATCAAAAGGTTACCATACATCAGGTTGAGTTTCGGTTCCTGCGGATGCTGTATCATCAGTGTATCGAACAGGGCGTTGGCTGCCTGCGTATCTTTTTGAGTCCTTTGCAGCGTACCTACATACTGCGCAAGGATGGATAGCTTAGTATCAATGTCCATTTTAGGACTAACAAGAGCAATGTGCAATTCGTTCTCTGCAGCGTCCTTGTTCCCTGTCTGCTGATAGTATTCGGCCATAGACGAGATGAGGTAGGGATCATCAGGGTCGATGGATTTGGCACGGCTGTAAACCATGTAGGCTTCCTGTGTTTTTCCTGCCTGCAGATATAAATCCCCAAGAAGGATCTGATATTTGATCTCGTGCGGATATTTGTCTATATACTTCTGAATTTCAGCAAAGGCTTGTTTCTCCTGTTTCATCATCGTATATAACTGATACTTTTGCAGGCTTATCTTTTCGTTCATACCTACTATCTGCTCCAGTTTATCCAACGTTGATATGGCACTTTTGAAGTTACCATCCATACGGTATGATTCCGATAAGTAGACGTATAGTTCTGTATTATCAGGATCTCCGGCAACCAGTTTTTCGAATTGCTCTATGGCATCGCTGTATTGCTTAAATTCGAGGCACATGCTTCCGTATGCCATATTGTAGTAATAGTTACCACTATCATATACTGTGGCTCTGCGATAATAATCGATAGCCTTATTCTTGCTTTCAATAGAATTGTAATAATTGCCGAGTTCGTACAATACATTTGCATTTGTAGAATCGATTGCCATACAGTATTTTAGATAATCGAAAACCGCATCGTATTGATTGGTAGCTTTGGCATTCATTGCCTCATAAAAGAAATAGTCGAATTTACGGCTATCGTCAACAGAAAGCTTTACTGTAACCGGACTGGATATTCCGCTGTTTTGAGCAAAGGAAAAAAGATTACCTGCAATAACAAGTAAGGCTAAATAAAAAACACGTGCTTTTTTATGCATATCAAAAATGACGTTTCTGAATATTACTGTTTGCCTGTGTGGCCAAAACCTCCGGCTCCGCGCTCCGTTTCATTGATTGCCTCTACCTCATCCCAGAGGACCTGCTCATGCGAAGCAATAACCATTTGACATATACGTTCTCCATCGTTTATAACAAAATCATCATTTGATAAGTTGACAAGTATGACACGGATTTCGCCACGATAGTCTGCATCGATAGTACCAGGTGAGTTTAATACCGTCAGCCCGTGCTTGAAAGCCAGCCCGCTGCGGGGACGTATCTGAGCTTCATATCCTTGCGGTAATTCCAAATACAGGCCGGTTGGAATAAGAGTGCGTCCCAACGGCTTCAATGTTACAGGTTCCGTAATGTTTGCTCTCAAATCTACTCCGGCAGAATAAGGTGTTGCATATTCGGGTAGCGGATGGTGTGATTTATTTATAATTTTTACGTTCATCGTTTTAAAGTCATATATTTATATTGCTGCGAAATTAGTTAAATCTTTGCAATCTACTTAGCTAATTGATAAAAATTAAGATTTTAAAATGCTTGAAGTCATTTCGTTTCAAAATATTTTTCAAAAAAAGATTTCAAATGTTTTGAAATATTGAAAAAAGCTATATCTTTGCATCGCATTTGAGAGAAAATGCATCCCAAACAAGGGCGTTTAGCTCAGCTGGTTCAGAGCATCTGCCTTACAAGCAGAGGGTCGGCGGTTCGAATCCGTCAACGCCCACTTGACTATCAAAGACTTACGAGAAATTGTAAGTCTTTTTTCGTTTATATGTACACACAATTTGCACACAACTTTTGAAATCAGAAGAAACGGAAAGAACACTATTTATAACACATCTCAAATAATATAAATTTGTTTTCTTTATTTTTCAGCTCATTATTTTCTATTGACCATACAGGCCTCTTCTAAGAATAAATAATATCTTTGTTAAATTCTAATTGAAAACACTATGATACCCAACTATCAGGCAATTATGCTTCCCCTATTGAAAACTATACAGATAATGAGATCATTATCTGTATAGTTTTCAATATCCTTTAGATAGTTATATAAATCTAAATATTTCATAATGCAAACAGATTATACATATGTTCATTTACTCTAGAATGAATTCACTTATAAGAAGAATAGAAAAATAATAATAATTAATTTAAGTTGCTATTTATAGATTGTAAATTTTATCAAAAGTATATCCCCAAATGAAAGCAATAAGTTTAATCAAGAACCCCTTTTGAGTGACGGCATGAATTTTCTTAGGCAAATACTTGGTAATATCACTAAAAGCTGTTTCAATCCGCTTTCTGTGAATAGATATCAGATATTCCATACACGGATTATGCGGCTTTGTGGAATTACTTTTCCTGGCAGCTTTCAGATAAATATTATTATCGGCCAGCATGTCTTCAAGCAAATAATCAGTGTAAGCGGAATCAGCCAGAAGTTGACTTCCATCAGGCAGGTTGACCGGCAATTGTTTTATACCGTCAATATCATGGATTCCGCCTGCTGTAAAGGTAAATTCTACGGGAATACCATCCGAAGTAACTATCATATGAACTTTAAAACCATAAAAATAAACACGTTTGGAAGCACATTTACCTCGGTATTGTTCCCCTTTGACAATCCTGGATCTACTTATGCGTATATTATGGCAGACCTCTACAGGAAAGCTATCGATGCTATAAGTTGTCTCAAGGCTCATACCCTTTATTGCCTGGCCTGTATAGAAAAAGAGTTGGCTAAGAAATTCTCCTATATTGTGCAACCTGCGGTTGAAGCGGCTTTTGCCAAGCATACGAGGCATCAATCCGGTAGAACGGACAAAACAGATGGATTTCTCTATATTGCCTGCAAAATACTGGGCGGCAATCAGAACTACCGTAATGATTTCCGCATCACTGGTCTTACGGCTCTCAGGCTCTTTGTGGTTCATCGATTTCAATATATCATCAAAAAATACGTATATTGCAATGGTTTTTGTAACCATGGTCAGTCCTTTTTTGTGTGTTAGCACCGCAAAGTTAAGGGATTGACCTTTTTTATTGGATAATTCTATAAATAGCAACTTGAATTAATTACTTTACAAAGTATAAAAAACTCTTGTAGAATATCTCATTTACAAAAGCTTGGATATAAATTCCCCATATTCCTTCGTAAAGAATTGATTTTTGATTTTATATATATTATTTCTTTTGATACCAATTAAAGGATCGACACTTCTCAAAGAATTATATGCAATACAATATACCCCCTGAAAATTTAGGCAGATTCTATAAAGATGTAAATATAGAAGAATTTGGGTTTGTGGACGTAAGTCATATTAATAATTTTTCAAAAGGCATTGAAGTGCGAGTCTTAAGATCAAAGATAGAACGACTTCCATTCTATTTACACAATAAAAAAACAAATTACATAATTCACAGAATATCAAAGATCAAGCCGAAAAAATGTATTATCTTGTTATTCGAAGTATAAACCCCAATATATAAATGGTATGAAAGCAATGTATACAGCCGTAGCAATTTCTGTAGGCGGAAGAGAGGGTAATGATTAAATCACCGGATGGAGTATTGGACCTTGAAGTCAAACCACCAAAAGAAATGGGAGGCCCGGGTGGTTCGTACACTAATCTTGAACAATTTTCGCAGCCGGTTATTCAGCATGTTTCGGGAGTGCCTTAAATCATGCGGCATTATTGAAAAAGAAGGAAATAATCTTAACTGTAACGGCAAAAGTTAGTATTGGTAAAAACAACGATGGAGGTTTCCAATTAGCGGTAGAGATGGATGTGGATATTCTTGGAATGGATCAAAAAGAAGCAGAAGAATTAGTTAAGAAAGCGCATCTGGTTTGCCCTTATTCCAACGCTACACGTAATAATATTGAAGTGAAGTTAGCCGTTACGACCACAGCTCAAATAATAATGTCAAAAGAAAATTTCTATGTCTTTTGAAATAAAGCCATAGGAATTTTCTTTGTATCCGCAAGTTTAATTAAATTACTCCCTTATACTTATCTATACGTCTGATAATAGATTTTTCAATTTCTATAATGAAGAATATCCCTAAACCAAACAAAATAGGATATAACCAATCATATACAGGCAAAGGCTTTGTAGCAAACAATCTGTTCATAAAAGGTAAATAAGTGATGCCTAATTGCAGAACAATAAGTATAGTCGATACTACATAAATCGCTTTATTATTAAAGAAATTCTTATTAAAAGCATATCCGCGAATACTCCGGCAATTAAATAAGTGGAATAATTGAGAAAAAACAATAACCTGTAAAGTAATCGTTTTAACGATATCGGCATCATATCCACGACTGAGCAATATCATATTGAGAATTAAAGTGCCTCCGCCGATAAGTACCGATATAAATAATATCCGCCATATAAAATATTTACTTAATAAAGGAGTATTTGGTAAACGGGGTGGACGCTCCATTGTTCCGGGTTCGATATTCTCAAATGCTAAAGCCAAAGAAATGGTAATGGATGTTATCATGTTTATCCATAATATCTGTACGGGGGTAATCGGTATCATTACCCCGAATAAGATACTGGCTATAATCAAGAAACTTTCCGCTCCATTTGTGGGAAGAATAAACAAAATTGTTTTCGTCAGATTAGAGAAAACACGCCTGCCTTCTTCAACCGCTGAAACTATTGTCTTGAAGTTATCATCTACCAGTATCATTTCTGCCGCATCTTTAGCAACCTCTGTTCCTTTTATTCCCATAGCAACACCTACATCGGCTTTTTTCAACGCGGGGGCATCATTTACCCCATCGCCAGTCATTGCACAAATAGAACCATCCAATTGTTGCGCATTTACCAATCTGAGCTTTTGTTGAGGAGTAGTACGTGCAAATATATCGTATTCATGCACAGCCATTACCAGCTCGTCATCAGACATTTTTTCTATATCTTTTCCCTGAATAGCTCTTTTCCCATCTCCAATACCCATCTCCAATCCAATCGCTTTTGCAGTATTTACCAGATCGCCCGTAATCATTTTTACACGGATTCTCGCTTTGAGACATTCGTCAATGGCTTCGAGAGCCTCCCTGCGTGGAGAATCTATTATTCCTGCCACACCTAGAAAAATCAAATCGTCATATATATCTTCATGTTTAAGATCGCTCTTTCCTGAATCTACAACCTTATAGGCTGCCCCAATTATACGCTGTCCTCTATCAGCCAGATGGGTAACTTTATCATTCCAATAAGTAAAATCAAAATTTCTAACACCATTGAGTGACTGCTCTTTGGAAACCATCTCGAAAAGGTGGTCGGGAGCACCTTTCACAAAAATGATATTTTCGCCGCCTATATGAGTCAAAGCCGCCATATATTTATATTCCGAATCGAAGGGTATGGTAGCAATACGTTCAGCTTGGTTAACTTCAAAATTAGCTTTCCGATACAATGTAATCAATGCGCCTTCCGTCGGATCGCCTTGTACTGTCCACAATCCGTCCGCATCATTACTTATTGCCGCATCATTACATATTTCCATACAATAAATCAGTCTCGTCAGGACTGATTGTTGCTTAAGATCAACCTGTTCTTCGTTTATTAAAATCATACCTTCAGGTATGTAGCCTATTCCTGTAACCTTAAACTCATCATCGGCAGTTTGTAATGTTTTAACAGTCATCTCATTTTTAGTGAGCGTACCGGTTTTATCAGTAAATATAACTGAAACAGCACCTAAGGTTTCTACCGAAGGAAGATGACGTATAATGGCTTTTCGTCGAGCCATATTCCTAACTCCTATAGCCAGTATAATAGAAAGAATAGCAGGCATACCTTCGGGTATAGCTGCTACTGCAAGGCCAATGACTGACAATAACAGAACTTCGGTCTGATAATCGCGAAAAAAATAACCGAACAAGAAAACAAATAATGATATGACCACTATAACTATTGATACCATTTTACCGAAGTGAGCCGTTTGTTTTATTAATGGTGTAGTAATGGCAGGTACTTCATCGAGAAGTTTATTAATCATACCTATCTCTGTATTCTCACCCGTGGCAACGACTATCCCAATTCCTGTACCTGTACTTATTGCAGTACCTGAAAAAGCCATATTTGTTTTATCGGCCAATATCGTATCAGGATCAAGTACACTGATTATCTTTTCGGAAGGGACAGATTCGCCGGTTAGAGTAGACTCATCTATCTTGAGATTATCTGCTGTCATTAATCGCAAATCAGCAGGTACCTTATCGCCGGGAGCTAATAAAACGATATCGCCGATAGTAAGATCGGTGGCATTAATTTCTTTTCGTACTCTATCTCTTATTACTTGAGCTTTAGACGATAGCATTTTCTTTATTTTATCCAGAGCTTTTCCGGCTTTATTTTCTTGAATAAAGCCAATAGATGCATTGATCAAAGTGACAAGTAGTATAAATATTGTTTCGAAGTATTGGCCAAGCACTGCTGTTACAACAGCTGCGAAAAATAGCACATAAATTAAGATGCTGTCAAATTGTTTTAAGAAGCGAACGAATTTATTCTCTTGCTTTTTTTCAGGAAGATCATTTTTGCCAAATTCGTCAAGTCTGTTTTTAACTTCTTCTTCCGATAGTCCATTTACGACATTTGTATGTAGTATATCAATGACAGTATTAGCATCGATAGCACTCCAATTATTATTTCCATAATCCTTTTTCATAAAATTCAATTTGATAATTTATAGGGACTAAGACCTATTCGATCTTTTGTTAAGCATATAGCTATAGCCTGCTATTGCTAATAATTCAGGTGCATTGTAGATAATATTCAGTCTCACGCAGCTTCAAGACAGTTTATTTATATTATGTCCCGGAATCTTACATCCTTCAATAATGAATGTAGTTTTACTTAGAGCGCCTGTTCTTTCCCTCTTTTAAATAAATCTATAGACTAGATTTAAAGATCAGTATAAATTAGAGTCAAGCTATTACATAATCAGAATATAAAGTTTCACCCGTAGAGCATTTATGCGATACGGGTTCAGTTATTAATACTTAAAACATCCTCAGAATATTTCCCTGATATGGTTTGCATTACTTTTAATGGTGTCAATGACCTGGCTTATTTGGCCCTTCATTATTAACTTTGACATGGAAAGAGCAAATCCTTTTAGCTGTTCGAATTCTATTTTAGGAGGCATTGCTAATGCATTGGGATCTGTACTAACGGATATTAATACAGGCCCATCCATCATAAAAGTCTTCTTTAATGTGCCTTCAACTTCCATCGGATTATTTATTGAAAATGCCTCCATCCCCATAGCTTGAGCAAGTCCGTGACATCTTTATTTTTAGCTGTTTCACCGGGATATCATATATTGATTTATGTAATTTAACCCAATCTGATATTGAGCTGGGGTTTGACAATCATTTATGGATAAAAATTAATCGACATAAAACTCATCAGCCAGCACATATCCCATTATTGAAGATATCACTCCAAATTTTAGAAAAATATAAACGGCAATATAATGATGAACCAATATTCCCTATAAACAGTAATCAAAAAATGAATGAATATCTGAAGGAAACAGCAGACATTTAGGAGAGAGGAAGCAAAAGAGAGTAACGAGAATTAAATCAGCAGATTAAGTAAAATAGTTCTTTTGACAAAAAGAGAATAAATGCACGAAAAAGCAAAGATGACGGCGAGTTCAGTTTCCAAATCATTACCTGAGTAACTTTACGGCATCAGAGTCTATTCGTCACTTATTCAGTGGTTTGCGTAATTTTGCATAGCACCGGATAACTCTAAGTAAACTAAATTTGTAACAAAAAAAATTAGAGTTATGGCAAGAAGTACATTTAAGGTTTTGTTCTACCTGAAAAAGAACAATCTGAAAGAGGGCAAAGCCCCGATTATGGGCAGGATCACAGTCAACAGTACCATCTCCCAGTTTAGCTGTAAGCTAAACATAAAGCCCGACCTTTGGGACACCAAAGCAAACCGAGCATCGGGTAAAAGCCTCGAAGCACAGAAAATCAATCAGAAGTTAGATAATATTAAAACCCAGATCGGTAAGCAGTACCAAAGTATTTGCGACAAAGATAATTTTGTTTCTGCCGAAAAAGTCAAAAACGCTTATCTGGGCTTCGGGGATGAGTTCCGCACTTTCTTCTCTATTGCAGATGAGTTTTACGAAAGTTATGCCAAACGTGTGGGTAAAGACCGTACCGAAGGCTCTTACGAGCAACTGATTATTAATCGCAGACGAGTCGAAATGTTTCTACGGGACAGATACAATCTTTCCGATATTCCGATCAAGGAAATAGAACCTCCGTTTATTGAAGATTATTATGCTTATCTATTGGAAGAACGCAAGCTGGCAGGAAGCACTTTGCTTACAGCTGTTACCAAGCTCAAGCAAATTATGTTGATTGCGCAGCGCAAAGGATATATCCATATCAATCCTTTTGCTAGTTTTCGATTCAAGGCCAAAACACGTGACAGAGGCTATCTGACCGAAGATGAACTCAAAAGATTTATGTCTGTGGAGCTTCGCCGATATAAGCAACGACAAGTTCGGGATATTTTTGTTTTCCAAGCCTTTACCGGATTGGCTTACTCCGATGTCAAGAAACTAACCTTCGATGATATTCAAACTTCTTTCGATGGCGAATTGTGGCTTATAGCTAAACGCAAGAAGACCAATGCGACATTTTATGTAAAGCTACTTCCGGTAGCTAAACAACTGATTGAGCAATACCGATTAGTAGCCAAAAATAATTATGTATTTCCTGTTCCCACTTTTGGCGATAGTATGAATCGCTGTCTGCAACGTATCGCTAAATTATGCGGTATTACCAAGCGAGTTACCACGCATTCAGCAAGACACATGAATTTTTCTTTCCGACTGAAAACAAGCAAGTTGCAAGAATAAAAATCTTAGCAGGTAACGGTTTAGAAACGAGCGAATTTCTTTCTTTTACCTCATTTTGCACAAAATACAAAGAACGGCTTTTGACTACAAAGATATAAAAGATTACTTACTTAACCATAGAGAAAGTAATATATTTATCTCCATGTTTTATCATTTGTATTCTATGGATTCGGCTCTGGGTATCAGAAAAGTAAAAGTCTAATTGATAGTCAGTCAATTAGACTTTTTGATTGGAGAAATTTTCCCCGCATTTTCCCCACCGATGCCTAAAAAAGATTATCAGCAGCTTTCCGTTCAAATCCCCGACTATACCGAAACATCATAAAAATCAATACCCCACCATAAATAATCTGCCGCATATTGGCAGCAATGGCATTCGGCATACCGACAAAGCGCAGGACTTCGGGCAAAAAAACAAGAAACGCTGCCGCAATAACACTTCCCCATAAATTGCGCATACCGCCGATAATGACAATGGAAAGGATAAAAATAGATTCATCGACTGTAAAACTTGTCGGGTCAATATAACTGATATAGTGTGCGTAAAGCACTCCCGGAACGGCGGCAAGCATCGCACCAACGGTAAAAGAGATAACTTTTGACAAATAAACATTTTTACCTAACGATTGTGTAAAAATTTCGTCTTCGCTCAATGCCCGCAAAGTAAGACCAAATGAAGAGGCGGTCAGTTTTTTCAGGAAAAAGAATATCAAAGCGACAAAAAACAATGTTAAAAGCAAAAATGCCCATTTACTTTCTATTGCAACTCCAAACAGTGAAATGGCAGGAATACCCGGAATGCCGAGCGGTCCTTTGGTGAGCGACATCCAATTGTTCATCAATGAAAAGACAATGACCTGAATACCCAAAGTGCAGATAATAAAATAGTCGTCTATCGTGCGCAAAGCAATAGCGGACACAACCAACGCCAATAATCCGCTTAACAGCATCGCTATCGGTAAGACCAACAAGAAAGGCACCCCGAAATTGACGGCAAGCAAAGCGGCGGTATATGCACCCACTCCGTAAAATCCTGCGTGAGCAAGCGAAATCATTCCGCCAAAGCCCGCAGAGAGATTTAAACTTTGCGAGAGCATTGCGTAAATGCCGACTAATATCAATAAATGTAACAGATATTCCATCTTATATTTCTATTTTCTTCAACCGTTTGCCACTAAAGCCGAGCGGTTTTCCTATTAAAAACAAAATCAGAATAATATAGGCAATGGCATCCATCCATTGACTGCCTATGTAGTATGCCGATAGGTGTTGAGCCGTTGCCAACAGCAAAGCACCGCCTACCAATCCCCAATTACTGCCTACGCCGCCGATAATCATCGCCACCACGCCATACAACAGCCAATTAAAACCCATCGTAGGTGTCATATCCGTATCGAAAGCAATCAAAATTCCGGCAACCGCCGCCAATGCCGAACCAATGCCAAACGACCACAAAATAATCCTGTCGGAATTGATACCGACAATATTACTCAATTCCGGATTACTGGCTACTGCACGAATATTACGCCCAATCCTGTTGTATTTCATAAAAAATACACAAGCCAAAAACAACGCCAAACAAATTACAATCGTGATAATCTGAATATCGGTAATATATGCTCCAAAAAATTCGTTGCCTACTTTGATTTCGCCTGTCCGCACGCTTTTGGTATCATCGCCCCAAAGCATAGATACGACATTTTGCAACACGGTGTAAAGCCCCAACGAGGCAATCATCAGTATCATTGGCGAGGCATTGCGTTTCCGTAATGGTTTATACAACATGATTTCAGATAACATACCAACAGAGGTAGCGGCTATAATGGCTAACGGAATTGATAAATATAATGGGAAATGCAACTGTTGCGAAAACAAATAGGTAAAATAGGCGGAAAAGGTTAGGGTAATGGCGTGGGCGATATGGAAAAAGCGTGTTGGATAGTAAGTCAATGAAAAAGAATATGACATTGTTAGATATAGCGAAAATGTCAATAATATATTTACAATGAACTGTGCTGTTATATTGAACATACTAAATTTGCTAAATCTATTAATTCTTTCTTTTGTCCGCCAAATTTAAATGGTTTTATACTATCAATTGCCTCTTTGCAAAGTCTTTCTAATTGCGAAATGCAATATTCAACTGATTTTGATTTTTCAATTATATCCAACAGAATATCAATATCATTACTTGAAAACGAAGATTTATTCCAAATTCTACAAAATTCTGTTTTATATTTTGGACTATTCAAAACATAAATAATAGGAAGTCGTTTTTTATGAGCAACTAAATCTTCTGCGATTATTTTACCGTTACTGCCATCTGTCAAGATATTTACTAAATCATCTCGTAATTGATATGCTGTACCCAATTTTAAACCATATTCAGACAATGCGTGATATTTTTGCTCATTAATACCTGCTATTACAGCACCTGATAAAAAAGATTTCTGAATGAAATAACCTGTTGTATAGGCAATCATCTCAAAATATTTTTCTTCTGTAATAATTGGCAACTTTTCATATTGTAAATCCCAAAATTGTCCAATACAAATTTTTTGATACGCTTCCTCCAAATTCGCAATTATCTTTCGTTTTTCTGAATCATTTATATATTGATTCTTTAAGATTATTTCGTTTGATAAACTTCTAAATAATTCTCCGATAATAACAGTATTTTTTATCCCGAATTTTTTGGGCATAGATTCTTGTCCATTGCGAATTGGAGAATCGTCAAAAATATCATCAATTATCAAAGTTGATATTTGCAATAACTCTATTGCTACTGCAATATCATAATAATTCGATTCTATCTTTTTATTACTCATATTAATACCCGTACAAAAAAGATAAGGGCGAAATAAAATGCCAATATCATTAATCGGGTATAACGATTGCCTTCTCACTTCCGTGTAAGAAGACAATCGTTCATCTAAAAAATGAATTAGTGAATCCTCAAACAGTTTTGATTTGTCTATTAGTTTTTTTATTAACATTGACAGACTTTTTTTGAGTTGAACTACTTTTCTGACTTGAATTTATCAAATCAGTCTTACTTTTGAAATTTACAATAAATTGTCCCATATATTTAAAAAATTATAATGTTATTGATTCGTATTGTTGAATATTATCATCAGAAAAAAAGTTTTTTATATTATCTACTGTTTCGTCTTTGTAACAGATTCTCGTTTTTTTATCATCTTTATCTTTGCCTATAATCCATTTATTTTTCCCAGATTCAAACAGAATAAAATCGTCATATTTTTCATTAGCATTTGACTTCCTTCTGATATCCTCAAAAGTAGTTGAATTACACCAATAAATATTATCAAATCCCCAATTTTTATGTTGAACTTTTATATCTTCTGTAATGTCTGTATTAGCATTTGAAATAAAGATTCTTTTTTTCTTATTCTTATCAAGCGTTTTATAAATATTATTCAAGTAATTTGTATAAAAAGCATAATCGTTTTTTTCTGTTAATTGTACAATTTCCAAGTTCCATACAGAAAATAATATTGACGGTTTTTGTAAAAGAGATTCTTTCAATAATACAGCATACAAATATGTAGATAAAGATACACCGCCTTCCGAGGCTTTTATATTTTTTATTAATTCATCAATATTTTTAAAATTAACATCTTTCAGGTGTGTTAAAAAATTATCCGTATTAGCAAATTGTTTGTATAATTCTACCGTAAATGCTTGTAATACAAAATGTTCATTTGCGGTTTCATTCATAGCATTTATAAATGTACGACTAAAAAGAATATGTAAAAAACATCTTTGCAGTTCCAAACTTAAAAAAAATGTCAATATTGAGAAACCTAAATTAATAGCAATTAAAAAGCACGGCTGAAAATTAATAGTCATACCCATAAGGGAGTATGGCGTTGCCTCAATATGCATACCCATCAATGATAGATTAAAAACGAATGTCAAAATAATTGTTATCCAAAAAGGGGTTGCATAATGTAAAATCCATTTTTTCCCCCACATTTTAACAACAAAGTTATGTAGTTTATCCTTGTTTTTATTGTGTTGGATTATCAAAAGACTAATGCCCGCTAATAAGATAAAACCTATTAATATCCAAAATATTGTGTGCATACTCAAAACCTATTTAATGATTACAAAATTTCCATTCGCTATTTTTTTAAATTGCATTGGTTTATTAACATCTCCATTCCTGTCAAACTCAATCAAACCTGAAGCCCCTTCATAAGATTTTATTTCAGTAAGCCCTTTTCTAATACCTTCACCTGTGGAGTTTCCTAATGATATTGCTTTTGCTATTAGATAGACAGCATCGTAACCCACATCACAAGTAATTGATATATCTTCGTGATAATAGTTTTTGTAATTTTTTCTAAAACTCGCAACTGTCGGATTATTAATATCAGGGTCTTTGGGGTATGGATAAATTATTCCTTCCGCTGCCTTTCCTGCCATATCAATAATTGTTTTATCTTCCATTGTTACTGTGCCTATGAGTTGACAATTAAATTTCAATTCTCGTGTTTGTTTGATAATAATAGCATTTTCTTTTGAATATCCTGCAATATAAAGTACATCAATATTGCTTGCTTTTATTTTCGCTAATTGACTCTTGAAATCATTAGCCCCTTGTTCATAATTTTCTTTGTTTAGAACTTTACCGCCTTTATTTGTAAATTCATCAGAGAAAACTTTACATAATCCATTCCCATAATCATTATTAACATAAATAATTGCTGCACGAGATAAATTGAGTGTATCTATCGCAAAATTAGCCGATAATTGTCCTTCTAGATTATCAGAATTCCAAATTCTAAAAAAATAAGGACTAATTCCCGACAATTTTGGATTAGTTGAACCTGTTGATAAAACTACAACTTTATTTTTATCTCCAATCGGGGCTATTGCCAATGCCACAGAACTTACGCTATTATCAATAACGGCTTGCACTTTATTCTCAATGAGTTTGTACATTGCAGTTACTCCTGTTTTGGAGTCAGCCTTACTGTCTTCATAAATAATCTGAATTTTATTTCCGTTAATTCCTCCTGCCTTATTTATTTCTTCAACAGCCAAATCAATACCTTTTTGGGTGTTTTTACCATAAACGGCAACATCTCCACTTAATGGCAAAATCGCACCGATTTTAATCACTTCTTGTTCTTTATTCATCTTATTCAGATAAACAAATACTCCGATTGCAATTATCGCAATCACTCCAATTGTAATAAAAATTTTCTTTTTCATACTATTTTAATTTTTAATAATTCCTAATTCTAATTCAATTACTTTATCTATTTGATTTTCAAATAAATACTTTTTGTGCTCTACGATAATAAAAGTTACATTTTCCTTTTTCAAATCGGCTATGCTATTTGCAATTATCTCGGAGTTTTGAGAATCAACCCCCGCAAACGGCTCATCAAGCAACACCAATTTCGGCTTATGCACCAGCAAACAGCCAAAAGCTAATAACTGCTTTTCGCCGCCGCTTAAATGGAACGGTGTGCGTTTTCGCAGCGTTTCAAGCATCGGCAGCGTTTCATAAACCTTTTTTACTCGTTCTTTGGCATCGGCGGTTGTGTAAATATTTGCCGAAGTAAGCAAATTTTCTTCCACCGTAAATTCCTCAAACACATTCTTCTTTTGCGGCATATAAGCAATGCCTTTCCGCAACATTTGCGCTGTGGGCAAAGCGGTAATGTCCTCGCCCTCAAAAATAATTTTTCCTTCTGCCGACCAAATTTTCAACAAACCATATATCGTTTTCAGCACTGTGCTTTTGCCTGAGCCGTTGCCGCCCGTCAGCAAAACAATTTCGCCTTTGCCGATTTCAAAGGAAACATCAGTCAGCACTTGCTTTTTGCCGTAACCTGTGGTTATGTGTGCTACTTTCAGCATACGATTACTCCTTTTTCCATTTGCAAAATATGGTCGCTTGTTGCATTGATATAATCGGTATTGTGTTCAATTTGCAAAATCGTTTTCCCCTCTTGTTTTAACTGCTTTATCAGGTTGGTAATTTTCAGCAAATTATCTTTATCAATGCCCGCTACTGGCTCGTCGATTAACAACAAATCGGCATCGTTGGCTATACAACAGCCGATAGTTAATAATTTTTGTTGTCCGTAACTTATCTCGCCCGCCAATTCATTGCGTTTTTCCAACAAAGAAACTTTTTCCAAAATTTCGTCTGCGCGTTTTTGCTGTTCTGTACTCGGATTGGCAAATAATTTCTTTTCCTGTGCCAGCAAAATATTTTCATAAACAGACATTTGTGTAGCAAGTCGCAAATCCTGAAATGTCCGCCCAATTCCCAAACGATTGACACGATAGGGTGCAAACCGCGCAATTTTCTTTCCTTTAAACTCCACAACACCAACAGTCGGTTTCAGAAATCCCGATATGATGTTGATTAAGGTCGTTTTGCCTGAACCGTTACCACCTTTGAGTGTATATACACAACCCTTTTCCAAACGGAGATTGACCCCATTCAGCACCTGTGCATCGCCAAAGGATTTATGTATATTTTTCAATTCAAGCATCTTATATTTTTACTTATCTCTATTTCTGCTATTAAAACTTCGGCCGCAAAGGTAGTAATAATCTTCGTGTCGGCAAAAAACATCACAAGAAACTTGCGTAATTCGATTTTTTGATTATGTATATTTCGGATATTCTTAAATGCAGTAGCAGACGCTTACTTGGTTTTTAACAATTCAACATTTTCCCGCAGTTTTTCTGCCTCCTCACTATTCCTTCGCACCCTTTCCAATCTTTCCGCCTGTTCCTGAACTAACTCCTCGTATTTCTCTACATGCTTACGAATGATTCGGATACTATCACCATACTTGAATTGCTGTTCCAACCAATAAAGATTTTCTTTACTGGTCTGTCCTTGCATCTTAATATACCTGTATTTCATGTCATTGTCTCGATATTGGCTAATCGTTTGCCGTTGGTTGGCAATTGCCCAAAATGAGCCAAGCACGATTACAGCCAATGCTACCCATGAAAGAAAAAACCAATTGGAACGTATATCAATCGTATGGCGGTGTTGATGTTCGATTATGGTGGGCTTTTTAACTTCGTCAATCACATTTTCAAACCGTTCTGTTATAGCATTTATAGCTGATAAATCAACCTCAACCTGTTTGTTCGGTTGCTTATCCAACTTACTATTTATTGTTTCAAACATTTCAAATATGGCGGAAGTATCCATTTTATTCGTATTGCTCATAATGACTTGTTTTTTAATGGTTTATAAATGATATCCTCTTTTCTTTTTCTTCTTGGGTTTAGTTTGTCGCATCAATTCCGCTTCATCGGGGTCATAGTTTGTTCCTGATGTCGGAATATCGAATAACCCACCCAAAGCAGAAACTGTATTTTCCAAAACAGAAGATTGATTTTGGGAATGATTATGTGCGGATTGAACATGAATATCTTGCGTCCTGTCATTTTGTTTCAGTTGAAAATCAATCTTGCTGTAACTGAATTGCCTGTCAATCTTTGAGCCATTGAATATATATCCGTTCTTTTCAAACCGAATGCCCTGAACTTCATTGGTGTTGCCCTTGTATTTCAAACTGATTACGATACCTTGCTTTTTCAGTTCGTCATTCAGGTCTTTCCAATTTTTGCACTTCGGAATGGTTGCGTTCAGGGCATCAAAAATTTCGTATTTTGTTTTATCCGGCTCTTTCAAGCGATGCCGTTTTACATTTTCTTTGCCTTGTGCAAAGTACAATCCGTGCTTTTCGGTCAGCTCCTTGCATATCTTTTCACTACGGTAACGGTCGTTCCTGTCCGAAATCGTTTTACCATCGTTATCTATCCGATTGAAAACGATGTGGATATGCGGATGTTCCTTGTCGTAATGCCGACCAATGATGTACTGTGTATTTATAATTCCCATTTTTGTCATGTACTCTTTCGCAATCTGCACCATTTTCTCATTGGTCAATTTATCCTTGTCCTGTGCCGAGAAATCCAATGAAATATGACCGACCGTTTTGGATACTTTTGGGTTTAACCCGGCTTGAGTGATGAAATTTCGTATAATGGATTCACGGCTTTTCAGGCGAACGCCTTCCGATGCAATTAATTCCGTTTGCTTGGCTTTGTCGAGAACGTAATTGATTACGCCCTTGAAACTTTTACCTTTAACTATCTTGGCTACCATTTTCTAAAAGATTTAATGTGTTATCAATTTTATCCGCCAGATAGAGGTATTCGCTTCGGGCATCGGTGTAACCCTCGGCATTTGCTTTTTTCGCAATCTGATTCAGATTGTTTCCCATGCCGGAGAGTTTGCGGATACAGTCCATTTGTTCTGTTGTCAATCGTTGGCGAACTTGGCAACCGGTAATTGTCAATCGCGCCACTTCGGTACAGGTCATTCCTGCTTGGGTTGCTTTTGCTTTCAAGGCGTAATAATCTTTCGTGCAAAGATTGACCGCTATCCGGTATTTCAGTTTTTCGGCGGGACTTAATTTCGGTCGCCCGCCTTTTTTGTTTTTCATTATCATCATCCTTTTTACAAGTTTGAATGGAGACCAGCGGGATAATTCAGAGTTTCGATGCACTCGAAACATAAACTTGCTTCTATGACGAAAAGCAAAAAAAGAAGAGACAAATGTCTCACTGTTTTTTTGGTTGACGGCATCGTTAATGCTTAACTTCGGGCATACCACTAAACAGCCCGGATCATTTAATACTTGATAATTCTCAAAAATGCGGCTTGGATAAGAGGCCGCCGATACTGCTTTTTTACTTTTCATTAGTCTGTTATTTTAATGATACAGACCACGAATTAAATAATAATATTTCTTGAATTACAATGCTTTACCCGGATCGGATTATTCTGCGGAGACTCGCTGCATATTACTATTTCAGGCATAAAAATACCGGTGTGGACTGCTGCGGTTTGCCAGCTCTATAATTTAGGTAAATGACCTCATGCAAAAAATATAATTTCCTCTTTTAAATAAATCAAACCGATAGAACCATCATCATTTTAGTGCAGAATAAAGCCATCCTATGCAATAGAAACCAGTATTATACACTGATAAATAAGTTGTTATATATTCGCATCTAAAAGTCTTATAAACTTACAGTTTGCAGTTTTTACAGATTAAAAAACAGATTATTTTCAATTTGTATATAAAACATTAAAAATTGGAGGTTGGTAAACCGGCTATTTTTCCAATAGCCTTTCATATTTGACAAACCGGTAATTATCAAACTTGAAAAGTTGGTTGTTTGGTAATTTGGAAACAGGAAGACTTGAAGATTTCACAACATGAAAGGTTGATCGTTTTAGTATTTTATTGAAAATAAGATGATTTGATAATCTGATAGTAATTTATGCAATTTTCAATCAAGAAGTAAAAACTGAAAATTTTCTAAATAATAATATGTCTAATTTTAAAACTATCAATCCGTATGAAACAGAAACCTTTATTTATCGCTTTCTCCACCCAGAAGGGGGGAGTAGGTAAAAGTACCTTCACTGTCCTGGCAGCAAGCCTGCTACATTATCAGAAAGGATTGAATGTCGCCGTGATAGACTGCGACTATCCGCAGTGCAGTGTCTATGACATGCGCAAGCGGGAGATCCGTCAATTAGAGACCAACCTGCACTACCAGTCTAAAGCTATCTCCCTGTTCGAATCGCTAGGTAAACAGACTTATCCGATTGTCTGCTCCAAGCCGGAAGAAGCTATATCCAGAGCAGAAGAATTTTTATCAAAAGAGCCTGCCGATTATGATGTCGTCTTTTTTGATTTGCCCGGAACAATTAACAACGAAGGGGTGATCGCTACCTTTATGGGGATGAATTATGTTTTTGTTCCCATGTCCCCTTCCCGTCTCTCGATGGAAAGCACCCTCTCGTTTATTATCCCCGCCAGCGAGTTGATCCGGGAACATACGGATATAAAGCTAAAAGCTATCCACCTGTTCTGGAACCGTATCGACGGGCGTATCAAAAAAGAGTGGCTCACCCATTACCAAGGCGTTATCCGAGAGTTCGGTTTATCCCTGATGCAGACAGCCATTCCCCAATCCGTTCGCTACGACAGGGAGCAATCTCTGGAGGGCAGCGATGCCATCTTTCTCTCCACCATATTCCCTGCCGATAAGAACCTTGTCAAAGGCAGCAATCTGGATCTGCTGGTGGATGAGCTACTGGAAATTACTCACTTAAAACCCCGAATATAATGGTAACAAAAAAAACAGCAAATAAATACGATGATCTGCTCAAATTGGTACATAACGGTATTGATCCGGATCAGCCTGTATATAAAACAGAGCAGGAAGAAAAAGCAGCGGAGTCTGTAGATACAGTACTTGTCGATGCCGTAACAGATGATTCTTTTGTTACAAAAACAGAACAGGCTGAGAAAATAGATAGCACAACTGTACCTGCTCAGTTACCCACAGAATTATCGGTAACTAAAGCTCCCGCAAAAAGAAAACGTAAGACTCAGGATGACTATCAGGAGGTGTTCTTTGTACGGGTGGATTTTACCCACCGTAAACCACTTTATATTACGGCAACTACCCATCGCCGCCTGATGCGTATTGTCCACCTGATGGACGAATCCAAAGCCACGATTAGCAGCTATGTGGAAAATATCATCCTGAACCACCTGGAGACCTTCAAAGAGGATATAGAAACTATTTACCGTACAAATAATCTTAATCCGACAGAATAATGGATACATTTATACAAATCCATGTGGTGATAAGCCTTTGGCTATGGACCGGATTGTTTCTGAGTAGTCCATTGCTCCGAAAGGCATTTATGGATATGCACCGCAGCATGGCATCGGATATATATGAAGCAATGAAGAAACAAATGGTAAAACTATTTAGAATAGTAGCCGACTTTATATCACGTAAATTAAGAAAAGCTTCATATTACATCGAAGAGAGCAGCTATGAGCTGCGTGTAAGCGTAGCCCGTTCCCTTGTCAGCAAGGAGCTGTTGGAAGAATTAATGCATAAGAACCTTGTTGCTGCTATCTCCCGGGCACGGATGTTAGATCAGGGAGATTCCGGGGTGATGTGGGATGATCTTGAAACAATGGCAGATCTGGCTACCGGAAAAGAGGTTGGGTACGAAGGCAAGAAAACTTCGGTAGAGACAGCTTTCAAGTTATGCAATACGGATTTCTTCGAACAACTGATCACCCGTATTCCCCGTGCCCAGGAACGCATCCTGCTGGCACTGGACCGGATAGAAGACAGCAGCCCATATGAGTCGGTCAGAAATGAAGCATACCGCAAGTTTATAAGGGGATAAATACTAATCCCGTACAAAACAAATAAAAGAGAAACAGCCCGCGAATCAATTTTCGTGGGCTGTTTCTCTTTTATTTCCGGGATCGGGAAATTGGGATTGATTCACTCAGGCAAAGCCACCGGCTTCCAAACCGAAGCCACTGGCTGCCAGTAGACTTTGAGTACTGAAACCTCTTCCGAATTAATTATTTCTTTGTTCTTGAAATCGCCCCAAAGTGTCAAATGATGCCAATAGCTGCCGAATGATGCCAGCGTCAATAACTTTGCTGTTTAGCCGATTTTTTGTATATATATTTATGCTGTAAACGAAATTATTCATTCTAAAATATGAAAAGTTATGGAAATAATAAACATTGAAGCCCAAACCTTCGAATCGATGATGAACCGTTTCGAAGCCTTTACCCGGAAAGTGGAAAACCTGTGCGGGGATCATCAGGACAAAGGTCTTCACCGCTGGCTGGATAATCAGGATGTATGCCGGATACTCAACATCTCCAAACGTACCCTGCAAACATACCGGGATAATGGTACACTGGCTTATACCCAGATCAATCACAAACTATTCTACAAACCGGAAGATGTGGAAGCAGTTATTAACAAATTAAAATCAAAGTAGTATGAGTAACGAAATTATCACAAGGGAGAATGATCGTATAAAACGGTTCTTCGGTTCGCTGGACAGGATGCTGGACAAAATCGAATCCGTGCTGACAGGATGTAAGCCAACACTGAATGGCGAGCGTTTCTTGACAGATCAGGAGGTATCGAACAGGTTAAAGGTTAGTCGAAGGACTTTGCAGGATTATCGAACTACAGGGAAAATACCTTATATCCAATTGGGAGGAAAAGTGCTGTACAGGGAAAGCGATATCCAGAAGATGCTGGAGGAGAACTACCGAGAAGCCTTTCGACAGTAAGGTGATAAAAAAAAAATAAACAAAATCATTTATTTTTATTATCTTTGCAACAGCTAGATCGAAGTTAAGAGGTTCCTGACAGATCAGTATCGTACCCAAACTTCATTGTCACACAAAAACAGATTTACTATGTTGCCCAGTATCGAACAAATAAAAGGTGTACATCCCGGCTATATCCTGGAGCGGGAACTCAGGAAGCGGCATATAACCAAGAAAGCATTCGCCGCCTCGATCGGAGAATACGAGCAGGTTATCGGAGAAGTTACCAAGCGCAGGCGGCGGATCAATCCCGTTTTGTCATTGAAGATGGACAAGGCGCTGGAGGCTCCGCAAGAGGGTTACTTTATGCTTCTGCAAACCTATTTCGATCTGGCAGAGGCTCAAAAGGAGCTGAACCGGAATATCCATCCCGACCTGTCAAAAATTCGAAAGGTTATCTTCTGGGATACCGATTTCGACCTGATCGACTGGATCAGAAACAAGCGGTTTGTTATCGAGCGTGTGTACCATAGAGGCAATGAGACGGAAATGGAAGAGATTATCCGTTTCTATGGCAAAGATGAAGTCGATAAGGTTGTCGAACAAAGTAAACAAATCACCCTTACACGGGAAATAAACAGAAAAGACAGTAATGAAAACAAAATTATATTATAATACAATAAAGGATGAGCTTCACTCCGTCCTGACCCGGCTGATGACGGCTGATGAGTTGGAAGCGTTCCGCCTGGTAGGCGGCACATCGCTGAGCCTGCAACTGGGACATCGCATATCGGTCGACATAGACCTTTTTACGGATGCCGAGTATAAAAGCATTGACTTTGATGCAATAGATAAATTCTTACGCAATAACTTCCCCTATGTGGATTCTCCTTCATTTGGAGAGGTGGCATTTGGTAAATCATATTACGTTGGCCAAAATGCAGAAAGAGCTGTCAAAGTGGATCTGTATTATACCGACCCCTATATCAGGCCTGTACAGCAGGTTGACGGTATTCGTATGGCACACATAGAGGATATTGCTGCCATGAAGCTGGAGGTTGTCGGCAATGGAGGCCGTAAAAAGGATTTTTGGGATCTTGACGAGCTTTCACAGACCTATTCCCTTGAACAGATGCTCGGATTTTATGAAGAACGTTATCCGTACTCATATACCAAAGAGGAGATACTCAAATCACTGGTCTGTTTTGAGTCGGCGGATGAAGAGTCTGACCCCGTATCATTGAGAGATAAACCCTGGCAGCTGATCAAGCTAGATATTGGGGATATAGTCAAACGGTACAGCCAACAGCAGAGTCAGAATCAACGCCCCAACATTCAACCCAAGCCGCCAAAGAGAGGGAATAGTTTAAAAATGTAATGGGCTATGGATTCATCTGCCGGAGTAAGTCATTGACTTTTGTCAGCCTCCAGCCCTTTGTCTGAGAAAGTTTGCAGGAAAACGTTAAGTAATGGCTACCGTTAACCGTTCAAAGTTATTATCGGCCAAGCGGTTATTCTGCGGGCAGTCGCCCTCTCAAAACGGGCTGGACGGCCATAAGCGGAAATAACCGATACTTGGACGGTAAATAACTTGAAACGCATTATAGATAAGTAGATGGAATAACAAGTACATGACAGGCTTTCCTTAAGAAAAGCCTGCCATGTTTATAGGTATGCCTGTTTATCTCTAATTGGTTAAGAGCTTCAATTCAACATATAATTTTGAATAGATATTATTGGCATTTCAGGGATTTCTTTTCTTACGGCTTTACCACAGAGCCATTCTCTAAATACCTCTGCATTTCTTGACTGAATTCGGAAAGCAAGAGCGATAACCATATCCAGCCCATAATAATCCGGATAGATATTTTTCCCTTCAACTACACAGTCCATCGAATCATCGCCCCGGACAACACCTGATTTTTCAATATCTCGAATGAGCTTCTTTGCCGTCTGATAATAGATACCGAACAGATCGGCAATATCAGAAACACTCATTCTTACATGACCTGGAACAGCAACTATTCCATTCTCTGTTATTGTAATTACTCCTCTTATTCCTTCTTTCATGGTTTATAGTATTATTGCGGTTTGATTTGCTGTATTTTGCACTGTTTTTCTCCGTTCCATCAATTTGTCCATATCCTCCGATATTTTATCGTCTGTTACTTTGGCATAGCCTTGTGTCGTGTTGATATTGGCATGCCCCATCATTTTGGCAATGCTCTCGATGGAGATACCTGCTGATAATAAAAGGGTTCCAAACGAATGGCGGCTTTTATGGTAGGAGAGAGGCTCTTTCAACCCGGCGACAATACCTATTTGGTTGATGTCGTTCCATATTACATTCCGGTTTTCGGGTAATGGAAATACAGGACTTGTGTCATCTGTGGTATTATATAAATTAAGGATCTGTTCGGCTACCGGATGTAGCGGAATAAATGCTTCCACATCAGTCTTTACCCTGCGTTTTCGGATATAAGGTCTGCCTTCTGCTGTTTTTCCGATATGGCGGGGATAAAGCCTTTGCATATCCACATAAGCCAGCCCGCTGAAAGCCGAGAAAATAAATGTCCGGCGAACCAGTTCCATCATCCTGCTATGCATCGGAGTTTCCATGATCCGTTTGAGTTCGCTCCGTGTGATGTATTTGAGTTTGGGAGCATCTTTCTTCTCGTAAGCAAGCTCTTCAAGGGGATTGGCTCTTAATATCTCCTGATCGACAGCAATGTAGATAAGCCTGTTGAGCCAGCATAGGTGCCGGTTGGTATGGCTGGAGCTAAAACCCAGTTCCCCTTTACAGAATAGTTTGAAGGATTCCCCGAAGGCTTCGGTTATATCCGAAAAGGAAATATCTTCCATTCTCCGGTAGCACAGGTACTCTTTCAGATTCCGTTGTGTGAGTTTGGACTGGCGGTAGGTAGAAGTAGAGGCTATTTCCAACGAACGCAGGCGCAGCCGTTCTAGTTCAGCTTCTCCTGCTTGCAACAGCATCGTGGGAACAGCATTTACCCCCGCAATGGTATTTTTCAGTAACTCCGCGCTGACAACACCTGTGTTTTTTAGCATGCTTTCGTAGGCTCGTTCCAATTTAGCCCGGAATTTAGCCAGACAAGTATTATTTCGCTCGCTGTCGGTAGAACCTTTCCTTGCGTTCCATTCTTCGGGATTGCAATAGATCCCTGTCGAAAGAACACTTTGTTTGCCATCTATACTGATTCGGCACAGTACAGTCGTTGTACCATCAGTTTTTACCTTGTTTCTGTTGATATAGAATAATATATTAAATGTTGATCGCATGATGTACAGGTTTAAAGAGTTAATATTCAAAAATTTAATGATTGATAATTTGATAATAAATGAAATTAGAAAATCAGAGATTACAGAACCAGTTTCAAATCCCGGGTTGCCTCTATGTATTTATCCATATCTTCGAAGAGCTTTTTGGGAGTAACACGGGCATAGACCTGTGTAGTGGTTATGTTGTTGTGACCGAGCATTCTACTAATTGTTTCTATGGGTACGCCCTCTTCAAGCGTGACCAGGCTGGCAAACGAATGTCTCCCGGCGTGGTAGACCAGATCTTGCGATAGATTAGCCATAATCCGCAAGCCTTTCATATTGGAGCGCAAGGTGGCATAGTGTTGCTTCGGGAACAGGGTTTCCCGACTCTCATCTTTGTATTTTTTGATCAGGTCAATGGCTTCGGGAAGCAACTTAACCCGTGCCAGCAATTCGTTCTTCTTCCGGCGGTATTTCAACCAGAGACAGCCTTCTTCGTCCGTGATGATATTCTCCTTTGTGATAGAGACTGTATCGGCATACGAAGTCCCTGTATAACATGCAAACAGGAATAAATCCCGTGTAATGATATGGGAGGTTCTGTTTTCGGGTATTTCCAGATCCCTGACCTTCTCGAAATCCTCACGGCTTAATGCTTTGGGTGTGGTTTCTTTTTGCTTGGGCAGCTTGTAGTGGGCAAAATGGCATTTTTCGGAATGGCCTTCCTTATAGGCTATCTTGCACACTTTCTTCAACAAGGCGAGATAGTGGCGTAGTGTATCCATTGCCAATCCCTTATCCAGCAGTACAAAATCCTGAAACTCCCGGATAAACTGTTCGTTAAGCTGCCCGAAAGCCAAATCGGAGCTATTGAACTTCTTTTTGATGAATTCGGCTAAGGCTCGCTGGGTGTAAGTATATGTAGGGAGAGTACCCGCTGCACGGTCGATACCGATACGCATCTTTAACTCATCGGTGAGACGGTCAAAGAGTTTCAACAGGGTCATTTGGGTTTCTACACTTCCTTGAAACTGATTCTTGATATCTTCGGCTGTAAATCGTTGCTTCCGCTCCAACAGGGATTCATAAGCAGAATTGACGGCGAGCAGTAGCTTGTCTAATTTGGAATTAACAATAACCGCTTCACGGCTCTTCCCGTTCAGACGGCTCTCACGGGGATTCCAAAGGGAGGGAGTGCAGGAGAGTTTACAGCTGAACTGTATCATCGAACGCCCAACGGTTATTCTTCCCATGATGGGGACTTTACCCGATTTATCCAAACTACTTTTTTTGAGGTAAAGTAAAACCTTGAATTTTTCTTGCTTCATAACACTTATAGTTTTTTATGGGCTTTGTCGTCAGAAATCTGACGACAAAGTTACCGGTTTTATAAGTGCTCTTTGTTATGCAAAATATTGTGAATCAGTACAAAATAACCCAATCTATACTTCTCCAATCTGCCACAAGTTACCTGTTTTAATCCGGTAACTATCGTGGTAACGGATTGGTAACTCAAATACTGCAATATTTGGCTATATCCTGCTTTTTAGCAAAATAGCAAATTAGAGTAATTTGATTCATTTAAAACGAGTTACGTTTTATTTACCCCGATTCGCTCGTTACCGTTTTAATGAGTATTGTTCATTCAGCGCGCCACAGCTTTGCAAGCCTTATTACGCTCGAAGAGGGCGTTCCGATAGAAACGATCAGTAGGATGCTCGGGCACAGCAATATCCAGACAACACAAATTTACGCCCGCGTCACCCCGAAGAAGCTTTTCGAAGATATGGACAGGTTTATAGAAGCAACCGGCGATTTGAAGCTGATCCTTTAGTTCCCTGATTCTGTCAACCTTTAAATTTTTGAACTTTAAATCTTTAAATTTATAAATCATGCGCAGTACATTCAAACTGTTATTCTATATCAACCGGGCAAAAGTAAAGTCCGACGGCACAACAGCCGTTATGTGCCGGATCAGCATCGACGGCAAAATATCCGTTCTTACGACAGGTATTTACTGTCCGCCCGATGACTGGAACGCCAAAAAAGGCGTGATCAAAACGGCAAGGGATAACCATCGCCTGACAGAGTTCCGTAACCGCATTGTAAATACCTATGAGCATATCCTTAAACAACAGGGAGCGGTCAGCAGCGAACTTTTGAAAAATACGATAGCCGGTATAAACTCTATTCCTACCTGCCTGCTTGAAGCAGGTACAGTGGAACTGGAACGTTTACGGATTCGTTCGACAGAGATAAACTCAAATTCAAACCACCGGGAGTCCAGGCTTATGCAAACCAACCTGCGGGAATTTCTGCTCTCCAGGGGGATGGAAGATATTGCTTTTACGGATATCACCGGGGAGTTCGGGGAATCATTCAAAATCTACCTGAAAACAGTGCACAACCGGAAGAATTCCTATATAAACCGGAGTCTGACATGGCTGAACCGCCTTATCTACATTGCCATCGATCAGGAGGTATTGAGGAGCAATCCGCTTGAAGATGTACGGTACGAAAAGAAAGAACCCGCCAGGCACCGCTATATAAGCAAACAGGACTTAAAGCGGATTATGGAAACCCCGGTGAGCGACCCACGCCTGGAACTGGTGCGCAGGGCTTTTATTTTCTCTTCGCTGACCGGCCTTGCCTACGTGGACATATACGGCCTTTATCCGCGCCATATCGGTAAAACGGCAGAAGGCAGGCTCTATATCCGGAAACAGCGGGTAAAGACACATGTAGAGGCATTTATACCCTTGCACCCGATAGCCGGGCAGATACTTTCACTTTACAATACCACCGATGACAGTAAGCCTGTATTTCCTTTACCTGTACGCGATATGATTTGGTGGGATATAAACCAGATCGGAGTTTCCATGGGATTTAAAGAGAACCTTTCCTACCATCAAAGCCGGCACAGCTTCGGGACACTGGCGATTTCGGCAGGACTCTCCATCGAGAGTATTGCCAAAATGATGGGGCATGCGAATATTTCCACGACACAGGGTTATGCACAAATCACGGAACAGAAAATATCGGAAGATATGGACAGGTTAATGATACGCAGGAAAAAAGACGCTCCGGTAACAGATGCAGGCCTGGATAAGACAGCAGGGACACATGACAACCAATGACATATCCAAACTATAATACCAACGGCAGGCTTCACATGAATAGCCTGCCGTTTCACAGTATCATAGTATCCTGCAAAATACTTACCAGACGGAAATTACCTGAACTTCTCCCTGTAAGTAGGGTCTGCTGATAAACTGATAATTCGTTAAGGATGAGTGAAAATACTTATATTTGTTTTTTCCAAATGCAAGGATATATGAAGAAACAGCGCAAAAGTCGTGCACTTAGTCCCAATTATGCGAGTCCGAATCAGTTGGTTTTATCGGGATTTGAAAATCCATTCGATCAGCAACTCGATCCGGGAAACCGTTGGGTTGTATTGTCCCATTTGATTCCCTGGGATGAGATTTGCAATCTTTACCTCAAACATGTAGGGGTTAGTTCAACGGGTCGACCGGGATTGAGTCCTCGTGTGGTTTTGGGTTCTCTAATGATCAAGCATCTTTGCAATTTGGATGATCGGGAGACAGTGAGTCAGATTTCGGAAAACATCTATATGCAATACTTTCTGGGGTACTGTAGCTTCACCCATGAAGCCCCATTTGATGCTTCACTGTTTGTGGATTTACGAAAACGCTTGGGTCTAGATACGATCAATGCGATCAACGAGCGGATTGTTCAGTTGAAGACAGGGATGGAGTTTGTGAAAAAAGAATCGGATAAAGACGATTCCGGCATTGATCCTGATGAGGATTCCTTATCCGGTGGCTCAGCGAACAAAGGCCGGATCATTTTTGATGCTACTGCTTGTCCACAGGATATTGCTTATCCAACGGATTTGAATCTGCTCAACGAAGCTCGTGAAATATCGGAAAACCTGATTGATCAGCTCTATACCCATCTGTTACATGATAAAAAGCCGCGTAGCTACCGCAAGGTTGCTCGCAAACGCTATCTGAAGACAGCCCAGAAGAAGAAAAAGAGCAAGAAAGAGATCAGAAACTCCGTTCGCATTCAATTGGGGTATCTCAAGCGGAATATAAATTCTATCCATCGGTTGCTGGATGCTTATCCTAACCTTCCCTTAAAGAAGAAGGATCGGAAATATTTGTATGTTATCCAGACCTTGTTTGATCAACAGTTGTACATGTATAAGTCCAGGACGCATACAGTGGAAGACCGGATAGTAAGCATCCATCAACCTCATGTACGCCCCATAGTCAGAGGAAAGAGTCAAGCCAAGGTAGAGTTTGGTTCCAAGATACATGTTTCCATTATTGATGGCATCTCGTTTCTGGATGAACTTTCCTGGGATGCTTTTAACGAGGGAAGTCACATGGAGCACTATGTTGAAAAGTATCGTGAACGGTTCGGATGCTACCCCCGCGAAGTACTCGCTGATCAGATTTACTGTAGTCGTCCCAATCGGGTTATGCTCAAGGAAAAAGGCATCAAACTTTTAGCAAAGCCACTGGGCAGGCCTTCGCCCATGTCAATTCATGTAAGTCCGGGAGAGCGTAATCCAATAGAAGGAAAGTTTGGACAAGCCAAAACAGGTTATGGCTTAAACCGTATCAAAGCCAGACTCCGACAAACAAGCGAATCATGGATTGCCTGCATCTTCCTTGTGCTAAACCTGGTCAAATTGGCGGGGATGGCACTCCCGTGTCTTATTCAGAACTTATGGTTTAGTTTTTCAGCATTGCTGTTGGAGATAATCGCTAATAAATCGGATGGACGCAATAATAGTTATCGGAACCGGGAAATAGCGGACGCAAACCGAATTAAATATGAATTGGTCTGCTGAGTTTTTCAGCAGACCCTACTTTAATCAATACTTCAAAGAGCTCCGGCAATCAGCTACATATATAGATAAACTTTTTCAAAAAGGTAAAAATTTGGTTTGCCCTGACAAATTGGATGTTGGGATAAAGTGAAAACTTCATCTGCATAGTTAGCTGTTATCTTTTTCTATTGATTGGAAAGGCAGGCGGAAAGATTACTCATCGTGAATCCATTCCATCAGACTAATCATTCTCCCATAAGCTCTCAACTGCATTCTTCGCGTTGGTAGCAAAAGTCTGCATTTTCAGGAACGATTCTTCTCCTAATTTTTCCCGTCCCAGCTCATTATCGAAAGAGGCCACAGGGAGCAGTTCAAAAAAGGATGGAGTATCCTTGTCTTTCATCAGCTTGTTGACCCAGACAAGGGAGTATGAACAGGAATTTATCTTAACAGGGTTATTCCCATCTTTGCTGATGTCTATTTTTACCATCATCCCACCTGTTGTATTTACAGGTTTCATGGCTGAAATCAGGTTTCCCATCGAGTATACGATTATATTCCTGATTCCTTCCCCGTCTTTTTGTATGTCTATAGGCTGCACTACATGCGGATGTCCGCCAATAACCAGACGTACCCCGTTACTGACAAGAAAATCGGCAAGCTCTTTTTGTTCCTTGTTATGTTTTAGTACATATTCTATGCCCCAATGCATATTGGCTATAATAATATCGGCTTTCATTATCTTGGCCAGTTCTATGTCTTTCAGTATCTGTTTTTTGTCGATATAATTAACTATATTGGGCTTCGTAACGCTATATCCGTTTGTATCATAGGTGTAGTTTAGCATAGCGATACGGATGCCGTTCTTTATCATCATCAGGGGATAATACAAGTCCCGCTTTTCCCCGTTGGTGAAAACACCTGTGTGCTTTACCTTCATAGAATCCAGTACCGTGATGGTGCGCTCCAATCCCTTCTTCCCTTTGTCCAGAATATGGTTGTTCGACAACAGGAATATATCGAATCCGGCATCTTTCAGCGCGCATGCGTATTTATCTGGGGAACCGAAGCGGGGGTATCCGGTGTATCCCTCACCTGGCAAGGTGGTTTCCAGATTGACAACTGCTATATCCGCCTGTTTGATTTCATCTGCTACAAACCGGAAGTACGGAGAGTAGTCGTAGCCTTCATTTGTCTTCGCTGCATCGAGCTGTCCCTTGTGCTGCATGGCATCTCCGGCAAAAAGGAAACTGACTTTCTGTTCTTGCGCGATAACAGTGCAGGTAAAGAATGTTGCGGCAAGAAGCGTGTAGTGTTTTTTCATTTATATAAGAATCGGTTATTATCTTCTCCAGAAAGCGGGCATAAACAAAGAAAGTACTGTAAACAGTTCCAGGCGGCCTGTGAGCATCAGAAAGCAAAGGTACCATTTGGAAACTGTAGGCACATCGGAAAAATGCCCGTTAGTGCCGATTTCAGCCAGGCCTCCGCCGACATTTCCTATACAGGAAATAGCCGCGCCCAGGGAGTTCTCAAATTCCATCCCCGACAAAGACAGGAGCAGGCAGCTGATAATAAGTATTCCCAGATAAAGGAATATGAAAGCCAGTACTTTTGTGACAATGTCCATGGTAATCACCCGGTCATTGAGACGAATAGGAAGTATGGCGTTCGGGTGTACCTGCCGTTTAAATTCATTGATCGAATTTTTGAAAAGTATAATGATACGCACGATCTTAATACCGCCCGCCGTAGACCCGGCACACGCTCCGAAAAGCATGAAGATGACAACCACGAACTGATAGAACGCACCCCAATTCATAAAGTTTTCTGTCGAAAAACAAGTCGTTGTCAGCATGGAAACGACCTGAAACAGTGATGTGCGGAATGTTCTTTCCACGCCTTCTATCTTTCCCGAAGAATATAGCCCGACAGCGATAATGGATACGAAGATAATAATGATAAGGACGTACCATTTAAACTCTTCGTTCCTGAGGAGTTTTTTAGGATCGCCTTTCATGAAGAAGTAGATAAGAGGGAAGTTAATGCCGCCTATGAACATGAATATCGTAATAACATACTCTATATAAGCAGAATCCCAGTAAGCGATACTATTTTGCTTGGTTGAGAATCCGGCAGTGGAAATGGTGGTGAAAGCGTGGCAGACAGAGTCGAATATATTCATCGGGCCCAGCCACAACAATAGGATAAGTATGCCGGTGAGAAATATATAAACTACCCAGAGCCGTTTGGCTATCTGTGAAATGCGCGGGCGGAAACGGTCATATCCGATCCCTGTGACCTCGGCATCGTACAGTACGGAGGCATTCCCTCCCATGGGCAAAATAGTGGCAACGAACACGACGATACCGAGTCCTCCCATCCATTGGGTTATACTCCTCCAGAAAAGCAGGCCTTTGGGCATGCTCTCTATATCGGTCAGTATGGTCGCTCCTGTAGCGGTAAAGCCGGATATTGTTTCAAAATAGGCGTTGCTGATGCTTGGTATCGAGCCGCTGAAATAGAATGGCAGCATACCAAAGGCGGAAAGGATTATCCACGACATGGCCACCATCAGAAAGCTTTCGCGTTTACCTATCGGCTTTACATAATCCTCGGTTCCGGACAGACGCAGGAACACACCTGCAAAGAAAGTTATCGTAGAGCTTATCAAGATCGCATCACCGGCTATTTCATGCGAATAGTACGAAACAACAGTCGCGGCCATCATAAACAGAGATTCTATGATGAGTAAAAAGCCGATAGTTTTTAATACAAAACGATAATTGAAATTGCTCATTCGTAATCGGTTAATGGAACAGCTTCTCCGCTTCGCGCAGTGAGTCGTCGAGACAAAGAACTACTACATGGTCGTAAGGCTCAATCATGGTTTCCCCGTCGATCATCATTGGTTCCCCATTGCGTATCAGGCCTCCCAAGGTCACATTTTTCGGTAATATTATATTTTTTACTTCTTTCTTGGTTATCCGGGAATTGGGGCGGGCTATTATTTCCGCTACATCGGCATTAGCCACGGTCAGCGACTTTACGTTGGATACGTCTGCGCTGAGCAGGAAACGGTAGATATTGCTTACCGTAATAAGCTTCTTATTGATGATACTGCCTATATCCAGATTTTCAGCCATTGAGATATAATCCATATTCTCTATTTCGGCCACCGTTTTTCTTACGCCGAAACGCTTGGCTGCCATACAGGCCAGTATATTGGCTTCAGAGTTTCCGGTAACGGCAATGAAGGCGTCTATATCCTTTATGCCTTCCTGCAGCAGGAATTCGGCATTGCGCCCGTCGCTATGGTAGACGGTTACATTCTTCGGCAGTTTTTCCAGTAACTGATAGGATTTTTCCTTATCTGATTCCAGCAGCTTTATATTAGTGGAGTCGGGCAAATATTGGCAGGTACGGATAGCGATGCGGCTGCCGCCCATTATCATCACGTTTTTTACATCAAAAGTCGCTTTACCCGCGATTTTGGGCAAATCGCCTATATTGTCTTTGGTGACGGTAAAAAAGACAATGTCTCCGGCCAGTACCTGGTCACTGCCTTTGGGTATGATGGTTATATTCTTTCGTTTGATGGCGACGATATGAAATATCTTATCTTCCTGTCCCAATTCATAAAGATGTTTGTTTACAAGTTCGGAATTCTCCCGTACTTTAATTCCGGCCAGAATGATGTTGCCGTCGCAGAGTTCTATCCACTGGCGCACCCACGGACGCTTCAGGGCTGAAACAATTTCTTTGGCCGCCAGCATTTCGGGATAAACCATCGAGTTTATTCCCAGCTTACCAAAGAACTCTTTGTTTTTTGGTAAAAGGTACTCGTAATTATCTATCCGGGCGAAAGTTTTCTTTGCCCCCATATTCGAGGCCAACATACACGCTGTTATATTGACAGACTCATCAGGGGTAACCGCTATGAACAGATCAGCTTCTTCAATATCCACTTCGGTCAGGTCTTTCAGTGATGTGCATGACCCGGCCATAGTCATCATCTCCAGGTTCGTATTTGAAAAATTGAGCTTGTTTTTATCAGTATCCATCAAGACGATATCCTGATTTTCCACTGATAATAGTTTTGCCAGATGTGTGCCTACTGCTCCTGCTCCTGCGATTACAATTCTCATAGACATATTATCTATTTAAGGTCTCAAACCTATTCATTACTTTTTTATCTATAACACCAAGAGTTGGTTGTAATAAAAAAAATTGCATTAAATACTTTCTCTTACTTGTATATATTCTCATGTTGCTGAGGTACGACATTATACCGGATCAATGTTTCCTGCATACGTTTTGCCAGTCCCGGGGCATCTATTTCACAAAGCTTATTCAACTCTTTTATAGAACCATGAGTAACAAACTCGTCCGGTAAGCCTACACGGGTAACATTTATATTATGATAATTATTTTCTGAGAAATATTCAAGTACGGCACTGCCCAATCCCCCGTTTTCGACCCCATTCTCAATGGTCATAACATTTTCGAAATTCTCGGCTACTTCTTTCAGTAATGCCTTGTCTATTGGTTTCAGGAATATCATGTCGTAATGGGCAATGGAATATCCCTCACTTTCTATTGCGGCTATCGCCTCCCGGGCGGCATTTCCGATAGGGCCTATTGTGAGTACGGCCAGATCCTTACCGTTTTTCAGCTTTCGTCCTTTACCGATTTCGAGTTTCTCCATTTTACATTCCCAATCACATAGTACGCCCTGCCCCCTGGGATAACGGATAACAAATGGCCCGTCATGTCCATAAGCGGCAGTAAACATCAGGTGGCGGAGATAATGCTCATTGTATGGTGAGGCGATTACCAGATTCGGAATACAACGCATATATGCGAGGTCGAATGCTCCGTGGTGAGTAGGCCCGTCTTCGCCGACCAGCCCGGCCCTGTCGAGACACATTACTATATGCAGGTTCTGTAAGGCTACGTCATGTATCACCTGGTCGTAGGCCCGCTGCATAAAAGATGAATATATGTTACAAAATGGCAGAAGCCCTTCTTTTGCCAGTCCGGCCGAATAAGTTACGGCATGTGCTTCGGCAATGCCCACATCGAAGGCCCTGTCAGGGAATTCCTTCATCATGTATGTCATGGACGAACCTGTTGGCATGGCAGGAGTAATACCTACTATTTTTTCATCCTGCTGTGCCAGTTCGACAAGAGTATGCCCGAAAACATCCTGGAATAGTTGAGGCTGGTCTTTCGATTTTACAACAATCCGCTCTCCGGTCTCTTTATCGAACTTACCGGGCGCATGCCATACTGTAGCGGATACTTCCGCCGGTTTGAACCCCTTACCTTTCACAGTATGTATATGCAACATCTTTGGTCCTTTGAGATCTTTGATGTTCTGTAAAATGCGTACCAAACCACGCAGGTCGTGTCCGTCCACGGGGCCAAAATAACGGATGTTAAATCCTTCGAAAAGGTTATGCTGCTTGGTCAGTAGAGACTTAAGGCTATTGTTGAAACGGAGGATAAAGTTTTTACCTTTTTCCGTGATCAGGTTTCCTTTCTTAAACTTCTGATAAACATCGTTCCTCACACGGTTATAAGTCGGGGAAGTTGTCATTTTTACCAGATAATCTCGTATTCCGCCCACATTGTCGTCGATCGCCATATCATTATCGTTAAGGATAATAAGTATATCGTTAGGCTGGGAATTTGCATTGTTCAGTGCCTCAAAAGCCAGTCCTCCCGTCATGGAGCCATCACCGATGACTGCCACCACATGTCTGTCTTCCTTTTTCAGGGCCGAAGCCACAGCCATACCTAATGCCGCCGAAATGGAATTGGACGCGTGTCCGGCAATGAAAGCATCGTATTCACTTTCTTTCGGATTGGGAAATCCGGCCAGGCCACCAAACTGGCGGTTGGTATGGAATCTGTCTTTTCTTCCTGTGAGTATTTTATGGCTATATGCCTGATGTCCTACATCCCAGACGATGCGGTCGTATGGGGTATTGTACACATAGTGAAGGGCAACGGTTAACTCTACTGTACCCAGGCTGGAACCGAAGTGCCCCGGATTATTGCTTAACTGGTCGATAATAAAGGTCCTTAAATCTGAACAAAGAGTTTCCAGCTCTTCTATGCTCAGGTTTTTCATGTCGGAAGGATAATTTATCTTCTCTAGTATTGATATATCGTTTTGTTCACTCATAATCGTTTTCTTCAAATATAGAACCGCCTCTTTGAGGGTATAATAAACAGGCAAATATATAAAACAAAAAGCACTTATATATTAAGTTGGGCGTAATTTAACCTGTTGAGCCAGACACTTTTTATATATCAATATAAAAGTATGAGTTCAGCCAGAGTATTTTAAAGATAATTTATTTTGTAATGATGTGAATAGTTAATTTAATTAACTCTATACTTATTAAATTTTCAGCGATAAACAAACCCTTTGGGAAATACCACACCTATCAATCCCTATTTATGGTTATAATTAAATAAAATTATCATTATTTCTTGCGATTGCCAGCCTGAGCAATAATCAGGACCTTTGCCATCGGTTATTTTTATCTATTCACACATATACAAAATATATAATAATATGAGAAAAATCATTTTTCTAAACCTATTACTTATTCTCAATATATCTCTAGCTGTTGCACAGACGATAAAAGGGAGAGTGATCGATGACAAAGGACAGCCTCTGGCTTCGGCTACTGTTGTTATTAAGGAACTGCAAAAAGGAGTATCCACTGATAATGAAGGTAAATTCAGATTTGTACGTTTACCGAAGAGAGAACTGACTATAGAAGTGAGTTTTGTGGGTTACAACAATAATACTAAAAAAGTAAATCTGTCGGATAACAACGAAGTGCATCTGCATTTTGATATGGTTCCAAATGCTAATCTAAGTGAGGTGGAAGTATTCGGGGAGCGTTATAAACAACCCGAAAAACTGGATGCGATTACCCGTATGCCGCTTCGTCCGAGCGAACAGATACAAAGTATCTCGGTTATTTCCGATAAGGTGATAGCGGAACAGGGTGCTTTGACCGTGACCGAGGCAATACGGAATGTTCCGGGTGTTATTCTTTTCGGCTCATACGGAGGAGTAAAAGAAAGTTTTTCCAGCAGAGGTTTTCGAGGTATTCCGGTTTTGAAAAACGGGGTCAGAACAGATTCTCAGCTTCAGACGGCATCGATCCTTACCGATATGCAAGGTGTAGAAAGTATTCAGATGATAAAAGGCTCTGCAGCGATTACACAAGGGGTGATTACCGATATAGGAAATGCAGGAGGTGTGATCAATGTTGTAACGAAGACTCCTAAGTTTATAAATGGAGGAGAGGTTGGTGTGCGTGCAGGTAGTTGGGGGCAGTTTCGCCCTACATTCGATGTACAGTCTGTACTCGATAAAGGGAAAACTGTTGCTTTCAGGTTAAATGGCGCTTATGAGCGTTCGGACAACTATCGCCCAATCGTTTCTTTGAACAAGGTCTACATCAATCCATCTTTGGAATGGAGACCCGATGAAAAAACGACAGTAACTCTCGAAATGGATTATATGAATGATGACAGAACTCCGGTTTCTAGTGCAATAAATCTCGCCGATGGCGGTACAGAAGCGATGTATGAGATACCTCACGATAAGTTCCTTGGTACCAAAGCAGATAATATAAACACAAAAACGCTTACATATGCAGCCCGCATAACACGCCAGATTGCAGACAAAGTAAGCGTTAGAGCTGCTTATTTCGGATCTTCTTACAAATTTGATAATTTGAATACGTCTATTGGAACAAGAGCTATTAAGGATGATTATAATGTGAGAGGTAGATCATTGACAAGAAATATGAGGGATGACAAGAATTCAACATTCCAGCTCGACCTGGTCGGTAAAGACATTTATACAGGAAGTGTGAAACATACATTCCAGCTAGGATTCGACTACAGGACAGCGGATGTATCCACCACCAGCTTTTCGTCTTATTCGTTAGGAAATATAGATATTGTAAATTCTCCTTCTATACCGAATGACGTAAGTCAGGACTCCATCATAAAATATATAAAACCAAACACGCCGGTTGATACATACTATTCTACATATGGCATTATGGCTCAGGAGGTAATGACTATTAATGAGTATTTAAAAGCGATATTGGGACTTCGCTATAGTTCCATTTCTACGAATAATACAGGTGGAGGTGTAACTACAGAAGATGCATGGAATCCGATGGTAGGAGTAATGGTTACTCCTTTAAAAAACATGAATATATTCGGTTCGTATACAACTAGTACCAATCTTAGGAATGCTGCAAACATCCTGGAAGACAGGGTAACCCTTGCAGGCCCTGCTACAACAAAACAATGGGAGTTCGGTATTAAATCAGACTGGCTTAATGAAAGATTGCGCTTCAACTTTACATATTTCGACATACTTACCGACAACCTCACTAACTCGGAATACGTATATAATGAAGGAACAGGAACTCAGGAAACGACAGGCTACTATTACAAAGCAGGAGACCTGAAGAGAAACGGGGTAGAAGTGGAATTAAGCGGACGTATACTGACCAATTTGCAGGTGATGCTGGGGTATTCATACACGAATGCCAAATACAAGAACAGTCCTTCATATGAAGAAGGGTCTGCACCTATAAATGCAGCTAAGCATACAGCAAACGGATGGGTATATTATACTTTGGATAGAAGTCCGCTGAAAGGTTTATCCATTGGTCTTGGCGCCTACTATGTAGGCAAGCGTCCTGTGGATGACTTCTCGCTGAAACCAAATGGACATGAAGGCACACTTACCGGGACAAAACCCTTTGATATGCCTGCCTATACAACCGTGAACGCTCAACTAGCTTATACTTACGGCAAGGTGACTACCCGTGTATTCTTCAACAATATATTCGATGAAGTAGGATATAATTCATACTACCGTGGCGGTTATATAAATCAAATCGACCCGCGCAATTTTGCGGCAGTAGTATCGTACCGTTTCTAGAGCGAATCACTATTTATGATTACGGGACAATGAGAAAATCATTATTTATTGGGATTGCAGGTTATTATAATTACCCCGAAATTTGCAGAGATGATAGTTGATTTAATCTGCCTCAATTCTCAAAAAGATATAGATTAAAGAATTACTTAACTTTGATGATAGTTGTTCCGATGAATTGTTTGATAGTCAATCCATCGGAACTTTCTTTTAGAATACAGAAATACATTTATGCGGAAATTTCTTAAACAGCTACACAAATGGCTCTCTATTCCTGTCGGAATTATCATTGTAATCGTTTGCCTTACAGGAGCAATACTTGTCTTTCAGGATGAAATACTCCAACTGGCCAATCCATCCCACTATTTTGTAAAAGAGGTTAAAGGCAGTCCGATACCGTTGGATGAACTGATACCGTTGGTAAATGCTCAACTGGACAGCAATACTGTTGCCAGTGTGCAGATACAGGATAATCCGGAACGTACTTATGCGATGACCCTCAAAGAAGGCTTCCGCATATCGGCGTTTGTAAACCAATATACAGGAGAAGTAACCGGAATGTATAAATTCAGGGAAAGCCCCTTCTTTACTATTATGTCACTTCACCGCTGGCTATTGGACGGGGGGCGTACATGGGGAAAATATACAGTAGGTATCTCAACTTTGATATTCGTATTTATTCTTATCAGTGGTTTTATAGTATGGATGCCCCGCAGACTGAATAAGAGCCGTTTCAAGATTCAATTTCGTAAAGGAGGGAAGCGTCTATGGTACGATCTGCATAACGTGCTGGGAGCATATGCCTGTCTTGTGTTGCTGATCTGCGCATTTACAGGGATGATGTGGTCTTTCGAGTGGTACAGGAACGGAGTATTTAAGTTGTTCGGAGTAGAAGCGCCTAAGGAATCCGGACATGGGGGAGGAAACCGCGGAGGCGGAGGAAGAGGTAAGGAAGGGAAAAAAGAAGAACTGAATATTGCAAACTGGCAAACAGTATATAATACCCTGAAAACGGCAAATCCGGACAATGAATACATCCGGGTGCAGGATAAATCGGCTACAGTACATCTGAAGTCATCCCTGACTTCGAGGGCTACAGATAAGTATGACTTTGATAAAAACACGGGAGAGATAACAAAAATCACCCTGTTTAAAGATCAGGAGGGAACAACTAAGGTGTGGGCATGGGTATATAGTTTACATGTAGGGAATTACTGGGGTATCTGGTCGAAAATATTTACCTGTTTTTTCTCCCTTGTGGGCGCAAGTCTACCCATTACAGGCTATTACATCTTTTTTGCCAAGAGAAGGGAGAGGGCAAAAGTAAGGGCGAGGAAAGAACGCCGCAAAAGTTAATTAACGTTTGAGCGTTATCTCGCGGGTAAAAAATATTACCTTTGTGTCTGACCTATTAATCAAAAACAATAAAGTCAGAACCCATGATTAACGAACAACAAAAATTGTATCTGAAAGGTACGGTGATACTACTCCTGTTTATGGTATCATCTACAAGTTTTAAAGCACAGCAGTTTACTAACTTATGGACAGGGTTACGCCAGCCCCAGCCACAATCGGAACTGCCGGAAGGTAATGCTCCTTTTCAGGATGCAAAAAGAATTGAAAAACAAAACTTACCTGCAAAACTTACCTCTACACAAGAGGGAGAATGGATCATCTCTCAGGGCTGGGAAATGACTGACGGAGCAACAGTAATTGAATCCGGAAAGTCAATATTCGATCCGCAACTGAATACGGCAACATGGTATAATGCCACTGTTCCCGGTACAGTCCTTACTACACTGGTAAATCAGGGAGTTTATCCCGATCCGTTTTTCGGACTGAATAATATGAATATCCCCGATTCGCTGAGCCGCACCGATTGGTGGTACAGGTGTAAATTTAATGTCCCGCAGGATATTGCCGGCAAGCAACTGCAATTACTCTTTAATGGTATAAATTACCGGGCAGAAATATATCTGAACGGAAAAAGGCTGGGTAGTATAAAAGGGGCCTTTATCCGGGGAAAGTTCGATGTGACAGGTGTTGTAAACCTAGATTCGGAAAATATACTGGCCGTCCATATCCTGCCTCCCAATAATCCGGGAATACCTCACGAACAATCAATGATCGCCGGGCAGGGCTTGAACGGAGGAGTGCTGAGTACCGACGGGCCAACGTTCATATCTTCTATAGGCTGGGACTGGATTCCGGGTATTCGCGACCGTAATACAGGTATCTGGCAGGATGTAAGACTCAGGTCGAGTGGTGACGTATTGATCGGTGATCCTTTGGTGACAACAGATATTCTCTTACCCGACACTACTCAGGCGAAAATAACTATCCGTACTAATATCCGTAATATAAGTGCAAATGCTATAAACGGGACACTTTCTGCAAAAATAGAGAATATGAATATCGATATACCTTATTCGCTGAAAGCTAATGAGGAAAAAATATTGGTTTTCAGTCCCGAGGAGCATAAGGAATTAAATATAAAGAATCCCCGCCTGTGGTGGCCAAACGGTTACGGCAATCCGGAGTTATATGACCTGGAACTAACCGTCCGGACAAATAGCAGTATCTCGGACACGAAGAAAGTACGCTTCGGTATCCGTGAGATGTCATATGAACTGATGGTGAGTGATAATAATCAGAATAAAAGGGTACTTTATACGCCTAACTCAACGACAAATAAAGGAAACCCCGTATTCGATTATGAAAAAAGGGCTTTCTTTACCAAAGATAATCAACTGCCTGCAATTGCCAAAGGTGCAGATATATCAGGATTGGAAACATTATCTGCCGACGATTCTGTCGGACCTTTCCTTGCAATCAGGGTAAACGGAGTGAGGATATTCTGTCGTGGCGGCAACTGGGGTATGGACGATGGTATGAAAAGGGTGTCGAGAGAACGGATTGAACCGTATGTACGTTTGCATCGCGATGCCAATTTCAATATTATCCGCAACTGGACGGGTGAATCGACCGAAGAAGTATTTTATAGTCTTTGTGACGAATACGGCATGTTGGTTTGGAACGATTTCTGGATTACTACAGATGATACGGTAGAGCCAAGCGACTTCGACCTGTTTGTTAAGAATGCTACTGATGTAGTACGCCGTTACCGCAATCATCCGTCTATAGCTATCTGGTGTCCCCGCAATGAAGGTTTTGCCCCGGAAGGAATGAGCGAAATGCTAACAAAAATGGTCGCGCAAGAAGACCCTACCCGCCATTATCATGGTCAATCCCGTTTTCTGAATATGGGAACAAGCGGTCCGTGGGGATACTTTAAAGATCCGTCGCTATACTATACCCAAAATGCAAAAGGTTTCAATACCGAGATGGGAAGTTATGCTATCCCTACGGCGAATACTATCCGCAAATTCATCGCCCCTGAAGATCAATGGCCGATAAATGATGTATGGGCATATCACGATTTACATCACACATCCCAGAATTTCGGGGACTTTATGAATGCGGTCAACCGTTACGGAAAACCCGATAGTATGGAGGATTTTGTCCGCAAATCACAATTTATAACATACGATGCATGGCGCAATATGCTCGAAGCATGGAATAGCAAGATGTGGGACAATACTACAGGCCTTATACTGTGGATGAGCCACCCGGCGTGGCCGAGCATGATCTGGCAGACATACACTTACGATTATGAAACACCTGGGTCATATTTCGGGGCGAAGAAAGCCTGTGAGCCGGTACATATACAGATGAATTTGCCGGATAACGATGTAATGGTTATTAATACGACATTGCATGATTACAGATCAGTGACGGCCAGCATCAAATATATAAGCCTGCAAGGTAAAGAGTTGTATAAGAAAGATATAAAGTTGGACGCTAAGGCAAATTCAGCTACTAAATGCTTTGTCCCTGCAAACGTGAATAGTTTGCCTAAACTGTATCTGACACGCCTGGAGTTGAAAGATATAAAAGGCAAAACGATATCGACAAATGACTATTGGATGACTGACGGAAGCATTGACTCATACAGGAATATGAATACACTATCTCCTGTGGACGTGGTTGTAAAGACTATAAACACAAAAGGTAGAACATTGGTGGAGGTATCAAATCCTTCAAAAACGTTAGCTGCCGCCCTGAAATTGAATGCAGTGGATAAAAATACAAACGAAATACTTCTCCCTGCCTATTTCTCCGATGGCTATATCAATTTATTACCGGGGGAAAAAAGAGTTGTAGAATTGACCCTGCCCCAACAGCTTACTAATAACTATAAGGTGGTAGCTGAAGGATATAATGCAAAGAGTAAGTAAAAGATAAGGATTCCGGAATAAAAGATAAAGCTGCATTTGCGTCATGCAAATGCGGCTTTATTTATAACTGGACGTTCAGCATATTTACAAACCGGCAGTTGATTATAGCTTCAACTCCCGATCCGTATTGGTTATAACAAAAAAGAAACCGCCTTGATATATCAAAGCGGCTTTCCCTGTATTTTAGGCAATAATTATTTTACTTCAAACTCTTGTTTCATATCTATTTCTTCTTTGTTCTCATCATAAAAATGATATTCGAGAAGAGCCAGATTCTGGTTCGGTAATATTTTTATTCCCATGCTATATCTCCATTTCCACTGCCATTTGAGGGAAATAAGACCTTGATTGATAAACGCTGCAACGTATGGATGTACGTGCAAGGTAAATTTCTTCACTTTCAGATCTTTTACAAGATAACTGATTTTCATACGCAAGGTGTCTGTGAATAATATGGATGGCCTTATTTCTCCCTTACCGAAACAGTTAGGACAAATTTCGGTTGTGGTAATTTCCATTTCAGGGCGAACGCGCTGCCTTGTGATTTGCATCAACCCAAATTTGCTTAGAGGCAAAATGTTATGCTTGGCGCGGTCGTTAGACATTAATTCCTGCATTCTTGTTATCAGTTGACTGCGGTGCTCGCCTTCAGTCATATCTATAAAGTCGATTACGATTATGCCCCCCATGTCTCGTAATCTTAGCTGTCTGGTTATTTCTTCTGCTGCCGCGGAATTCACTTCCCAGGCGTTATTTTCTTGTCCGGCTTCCGGGTTCTTTGACCTGTTTCCGCTATTCACGTCTATTACGTGCAATGCTTCTGTGTGTTCTATAATCAGATATGCTCCGTTTCGGAACGTTACCGTTTTTCCGAAAAGAGCCTTTATTTGTTTTGTAACGCCGAAGTTGTCGAATATGGTGAGGTCACCGTCATATTGTTTTACAATGTTCTTCTTCTCAGGCGCAATGAATGAAATATAATCTTTTATCTGATTACATGTATCAGGCTCATTTACATGTATCTCCTGAAAGCTCGAATTAAATACATCACGCAAAAGGGCAACTATACGTCCTGTTTCTTCAAAGACGAGAGTCGGCAACTTGCTTTTCTGTATTTTGGGAAGATTGTCATCCCATCGCTTTACCAGTGTTTTCAGTTCAGTATCCAGATCGGCTACTTTCTTACCTTCGGCTACAGTTCTTACTATTACGCCGAAGTTTTTAGGCTTTATACTCTGTATCAGCTGACGTAGTCGGGCTCGTTCTTCCTTCGACTTGATTTTTTGTGATACGGAGACTTTATCATTAAAAGGTATAACAACGAGGAAACGTCCGGCCAGGGACAATTCCGATGTAAGGCGGGGGCCTTTTGTCGATATAGGTTCTTTGGCTATTTGTACCAGGATTTCCTGCCCTGGTTTCAGTATGTCACTGATAGAACCATCCTTATCTATGTCATGCTCCAGTTTCATTTTGGAGATGTTCGGGAATTTTTTCTTATCAGCCAGCGCCTGTTTGTAGAACTTATCAACAGATTTGAATTGAGCACCAAGATCTAAATAGTGAAGAAAAGCGTCCTTTTTGTATCCAATGTCTACAAAAGCAGCGTTTAGTCCGGGCATAAGCTTTTTCACTTTGCCGGCATAGATGTTTCCTACCGCGTATGAAGCATCTCTTCCTTCTTTTTGCAGTTCGACAAGCTTTTTGTCTTCAAGTACTGCTATCGAGACTTCATTGGGCTGAACATCGACTACTAGTTCGCTATTCATAACTATAATTTAGAAGTTGAAAATTAGATTTAAATATATCCAGTATTTAAACCTTAAAATAGGTTTGCTTCTTTGTGTAATAGAAGCGGATTGCATATAATACACAAAGAACAAACTTAAAATTCAACAATTTGTAAGTTTGTTCCTGTATATTTCTGTTAAAGAAAGAAATAAGGCTTATTTTTTCTTCTTATGCCTATTCTTTCTCAGTCTTTTTTTGCGCTTATGCGTAGACATTTTATGTCTTTTTCTTTTCTTTCCGCTTGGCATGTTATTTATATATTTAGTAATTAATAATTTGTATGCGTCTCAATTACTTTCTTACTTGGATTACGAAAGTTTTGGCAGGTTTGAATGCCGGAATTGAATGTGCTGGTATGATAATAGTCGTGTTTTTAGAAATGTTACGAGCCGTTTTTTGAGCTCTTGTCTTCACGATGAAACTACCGAAACCTCTTAAATAAACATTTTCATTCTTGCTCAGGGAGTCTTTAACTACGTCCATGAATGATTCAACTGTTTTCAATACAGTCGCTTTGTCTATGCCTGTATTTTTCGCAATCTCGTTAACGATGTCAGCTTTTGTCATTTTCTTATTTTTTTTAGATTCAAAACAATTAATTTTTTGGACTGCAAATATATAGCTTTTTATTTACCTTTGAAACAAATAACGGCCATTTTTTCTAAATAATGCAGAAATTAACTTTCGGTGACCGGGGATTTCTGTCTGTTGTAAATAATTGTAAATGAGTAAAGAAAAAGATTTAAGATTAAGTTCTATATTAATAAGGTGGTATAATGATAATAAACGGGAGTTACCTTGGCGCGATACAACAGACCCTTATTTTATCTGGATTTCAGAAATAATATTGCAGCAAACGCGAGTAGATCAAGGATATACGTATTTTAACCGGTTTGTGAAAAGATTCCCTTCCGTAGGTTTGTTGGCACAGGCCGAAGAAGATGAGGTTTTGAAGCTTTGGCAGGGTCTGGGCTATTACAGCCGCGCGCGTAATCTTCATGCAGCCGCAAAAATGATATTGGAGAAATATAATGGAGCCTTTCCTCGTGATTATGAAGGTGTTTTGAGTCTGAGAGGGGTGGGGGGATATACTGCTGCCGCGATAGTGTCGTTTGCCTATAATCAGCCATATGCGGTTGTCGATGGTAATGTGTTCAGGGTGTTGTCGCGTATATTTGCTATTGAAGAGCCTATAGATAGCACAAAGGGTAAGAAGCTGTTCTCTCAGCTCGCACAGGAATTGCTTGATGATAAAAGGCCAGGTCTGCATAATCAGGCTATTATGGAGTTTGGGGCCTTGCAGTGTGTACCTGCGTCACCCCATTGTGGAGATTGCCCGGCTTCGGTGATGTGTCTTGCATATGCGCAAGGCAGGGTAGGAGTATTTCCGGTAAAAGAAGGAAAACAAAAGGTGCGTGCCCGTTATTTTCATTATTTCGATATCCGCTTCGGCGACGGTTATATGCTTTTGCATAAGCGTACGGCAAAAGATATCTGGCAGGGTCTGTATGAGTTGCCATTGGTGGAAACCGGAGACGCTTTACCGATAGAGGAACTCCGGCAAGCGGATGGTTTCAAAAAACTGTTTAAAGATAATGATGGTGCATATATTATAGAATATGTGTTGCAGATGAAGCATATCCTTTCTCATCAGGCTATATATGCGACATTTTATCAGGTCACCGTGCAGACCGTATCGATGCCCGGCGAATATTTAAAGGTGAGGATTGAAGATGTGGACGAATATCCCGTATCGCGTTTGGTGCATAAATATTTTGAAAAAATGTAACTATTAGGCTTTGCTATTTGCATAAGCCACAAAACACTATAACTTTGTACGAAACATAAACAAACATCGAAACATGGATAAGATATCTTTAATTGTGCCTTGCTATAATGAAGAACAAGCTCTTCCCTTCCTATATAAAGAACTAGTGAAACTGACAGCAGAGATGTCTGAGCAGGAGTTTGAGTTTATTTTTATCAATGACGGTTCCAAGGATAAGACATTGGAATTGGTGAAAGGATTAAAGAAATCGGACGACAGGGTTCATTATGTGTCTTTTTCCCGGAATTTTGGTAAAGAAGCGGGTATATATGCAGGCTTGAAGGCTGCCACAGGGAACTATATTTCCTTGATAGATGCCGATTTGCAAGATCCGCCTTCTCTGGTGAGGGAAATGTATGAGAGCCTTAAAACGGAAAATTACGACTGTGTGGCGACGAGGCGTGTAGACAGGAAAGGAGAGCCTGTTATGCGCTCATTCTTTGCGAAACAATTTTATAAACTTATAAATAAAATATCGGATACGGAGGTGGTCGACGGAGCGCGGGATTTCAGGTTGATGACGCGCCAGATGGTTGATGCTATATTGGAAATGAGTGAGTACAACCGTTTTTCAAAGGGCATTTTCGGATGGGTCGGCTTCAATACCAAGTGGATCGCCTTCGAGAATATCGAACGCGTTGCCGGGCAGACTAAATGGTCGTTTATCGGATTGTTCCTTTATTCATTAGAGGGGATAATCGCATTCTCTACACGTCCGTTGCTTATTGCTTCCCTGTTTGGTATTTTGTTTTGCCTCATTGCATTTGTTATGATCTGTGTTATTATCTTCAAAACATTGGTGTTTGGCGATGATGTGCAAGGGTATCCGTCTACTATGTGTGTGATCTTCTTTATAGGCGGGATTCAGTTGTTCTGTCTTGGTATTTTGGGGCAATACCTTTCCAAAACCTATCTTGAGACAAAGAAACGTCCGATTTATATAGTGAAGGAAACAGCATAAAAGGTTGTTTTGCAATCTTTAGTTGTCAAATTTGAATAATTTGGCATATAAATTTTTGTGTTTAAAAAATAAAACTGTAATTTTGCGCCGATTGTCCGCAGACTCTCATTTGGTGCGCTTTTTGCGGTTTTGGCAAAGTGTCACTGATACCATAGAAAGTGATTGACAATTGATAGAAAAGTTTTAATCTTAAAATGAAAATATGAGTTCTTCTGCTCTTTTTTTAGTCGTTCTTTTAACGGGAATTATGCTTGTATGCGCCGGACTCGGCATGGCATTGCTACTATCACCAAAATCATTTAATGCACAAAAAGGAGAACCATACGAATGCGGGGTTCCGACCCACGGTACTTCATGGATGCAGTTTAAGGTAGGATATTATCTTTATGCAATCTTATATTTAATGTTCGATGTGGAGGCCATATTTCTATTTCCGTGGGCAACTGTTGTACGGAATTTAGGTATGCCTGGATTATATAGTATACTGTTTTTTGTATTAATCTTAGGCCTTGGATTGGCTTATGCATGGAGGAAAGGAGCATTGCAATGGAAATAAAGAAAATATATATAAAAGGTATTCCTAACGATGAGTTTAAGGATAATGAATACCTTGAAGATTATATAAAGGAGCTGAATGAAAACGGAGTTCCGGTTGTTGTTGGAAAACTGGACGACCTTATTAACTGGGGACGATCCAATTCTGTCTGGCCTTTGGCTTTCGCTACCAGTTGTTGCGGTATCGAATTTATGGCTTCGGCTGCTGCCCGTTACGACCTCGCCCGTTTTGGGATGGAGGTTACGCGTAATAGTCCCCGCCAGGCCGATACAATGGTAGTAGCAGGTACAATCGTACATAAAATGGCTCCGCTGCTTAAGCGTGTATACGATCAGATGGCAGAACCTAAATATGTTGTGGCCATGGGCAGTTGTGCTATTTCCGGAGGCCCGTTTGTGGATTCATACCATGTAGTGAAAGGAATCGATGAAATAATGCCGGTAGATGTATATGTGCCGGGATGTCCTCCCCGTCCTGAAGCTTTATTTTATGGCTTGATGCAGCTGCAACGTAAAATCAAGGTGGAACGCTTTTTGTTCAAAGTAGATAAAAAGAATAAGTAACTCGTTTCTGGTTACACGCACAGATAGGGGCAGTTATTCCCCATATAAAATTAACATGTAATTCGCAACTATAATATATCGATGGAAAACATCAGGAAAGTAATATTGGAAGCCGTACCCGAAGCGGTGATCGAAGACGCCGGAAGGCTTACGGTTACTGTGGAGCCGGACAAATTACGCCATTTGGCAAAAGCTCTTCGCTATCATGCAGAGTATCCTTTCGACTATCTGGCTATGCTGACCGGAATGGACTGGGGAGAAAAGCTCGGGGTAAATTATCTTCTGGCTTCATCAAAAGATTTATCCAGGGAGGTTGTCCTGAAAACAGGTACAGTCGATAGAGAAAATCCATTGCTTTATACAGTTACAGATATATGGGAAACCGCCCATTATAATGAACGTGAGGTATATGCGATGTTCGGTATCCGTTTTATCAATAATCCGGATATGCGCCGTTTCTTCCTCAACTCCGATTGGAATGGTTTTCCGTTGAAAAAAGATTATGATACAAACCCTGTATTGAACCCCGTTTCGGTAGAGAGTAAAGATATCGTTGATATTGCTCCCCGGATTATGGAAACACCCAATGGATTGAAGGAGGAGAACGTAAGGGTATTCGAAGAAACCGATTATATAATAAATATAGGGCCACAGCACCCTTCTACCCACGGGGTGATGCACTTCCGTGTTGCATTGGAAGGTGAGATGGTGAAGAAGATAGACGTCCACAGCGGATATATCCATCGCGGGATAGAAAAGATGTGCGAGAACATGACCTATCCGCAGATACTGCATCTGACTGACCGTCTGGACTATCTTTCCGCAAACATCAACCGTCACGGCCTATGTATGTGTGTGGAGAAAGCCGGAGGAATAGAAGTTCCGGAAAGAGCGCAATATATCCGTACCATTATGGATGAGTTGAATCGTATCGATTCCCATCTTGTAGCCTGGGCGACCATGTGTATGGACTTAGGTTCTACCACCGCTTTTATATACGGTATGCGCGAACGTGAGGAAATACTGAAGATATTTGAACAGACATCAGGCGGGCGTTTGATTATTAATTACAACGTTATCGGTGGTGTTATGTTCGATATATACCCTGAATTCCAGAAAGATGTAAAAGCATTCATTCCGCTCATGCGTAAGCGCCTGAAAGAATATGACAGATTGTTTACAGGGAATGTCATCGCATTGGGACGTATGAAAGGAATAGGCCTTCTTTCCAAAGAAGACGCTATTTCTTATGCGGTTACAGGACCTGCAGGACGTGGTTCGGGATTCGCTTCTGATATCCGTAAGCATGTACCTTATGCACTTTACGATAAAGTAGAATTTACAGAAATTATACGTGAAGAAGGGGATGCCTTTGCCAGATATCTGAACCGTCTGGATGAAATAGAAGAGTCCCTGAAGATTATAGAACAATTAGTAGATAATATACCTGATGGCGAATTCTTAGCCAAAACAAAAGCTATAATCAAATTGCCTGAGGGTGAGTACTATCAGAGAGTGGAGGCCGGTCGTGGAGAATTCGGTGTATTCATCGAAAGCCGTGGCGACAAGGTCCCATACCGTCTGAAATTCCGTTCTCCGTCGATGGCTGCTGTTTCGGTGATGCCCTTGATTTGTGAAGATGAGAAGATTTCAGACTTTATCGGTATCGGTGGTTCTATGGATTATGTGATTCCTGATATCGACCGTTAATACAGATTAAGGTCTCAGACCTATTTGTTGCTTTTGTATTTGCAACAGCAATAATAGGTTGCGGTTAAATAATGTTGCATTAAATGCTTTTTTTGCTTATTCATTTTATCAATATAAAAACATATGCTGTTAAAATTTTCGTTAGAGCCCTCTCAATTGACCTCATGGCTTGATACATGGCTACACGCCAATTTGCCAACATGGGCAGCTCTGACAATAGAATTTGTACTGATAGGTATTGTCTTACTGACCCTTTATGCAGTACTGGCCTTGATATTAATCTATGTAGAACGTAAAATTACGGCATTTTTCCAGGCACGTTTAGGCCCGAACCGTGTAGGTAAATACGGACTCATTCAGAGTGTGGCCGACATGGTAAAGATATTGCTAAAGGAAATTATTCATGTTAAGCAATCCGACAGGTTCCTGTTTTTTACAGCGCCTTTCTTTATGATTGTGGCTTCCATGCTTACATTCGGTGCATTACCATTTGGTCAGGGACTTCAAGTCGTGGATTTCAATATCGGCGCATTCTATGTAATTGCCGTTTCATCACTGGGTATCATCGGGGTATTACTGGCCGGATGGTCAAGTAATAATAAGTATTCGATGATCGGAGCCATGCGAAGCGGAGCCCAATTTATAAGCTATGAACTTTCCGCTGGATTCGCTTTGATGACAGTAGTTGTATTGTCAGGAACAATGAGTTTTTCCCAGATAATACAGGGTCAGACATATCTCCATCAATGGAATATAATAGCAGGACATGTTCCCGCATTTATAGCATTTATTATCTATCTGATTTCAGGACATGCCGAAACTAACCGTGGGCCTTTCGACTTGCCGGAAGCTGAATCGGAGTTAACAGCAGGTTACCATACGGAATATTCAGGATTGCAATTCGGGTTTTTCTATCTGGCTGAGTATCTGAATATGTTTATTGTTGCAGGTATCGCCGCTACTGTATTCTTAGGAGGATGGATGCCTGTACAGATTGAAGGTTGGGACGGATTTAACCATGTGATGAACTATATTCCGTCATTCATATGGTTTTTTGGAAAAGCAGGATTCCTTGTCTTCCTCAGTTTGTGGGTAAGATGGACGTTCCCGCGTTTGCGTATCGACCAGCTGTTGAATCTGGAATGGAAATATCTGTTGCCGATTAATATGGTAAACATATTATTGATGGTAGCTATGGTTTTATTGGGTTGGACTTTTAAATGAATAAAAGATAGTATTTAATACTGTTGCAGATATAAAAATAATAAAAAGGTCTGAGACCTTAATTTATAGAAAATACGATAATGAGTTCAGTATCAGAATATTTTTCAGGTTTATTTGGAGGTATCAGGTCATTGCTCACAGGTATGAGGGTGACATGGGGTGAGCTGTGGACAAAAAAGATCACAGAGCAATACCCTGAAAACCGCGCAACCCTTGTAATCCCTGACCGTTTCCGTGGCGAGCTGATCATGCCGCACGATGAAAATAACGAGCATGCCTGTACAGCTTGTGGTATCTGTCAGATGAATTGCCCGAACGGGACAATACAGGTTATATCGAAGAGTATAGAGACAGAAGATGGGAAAAAGAAAAAAATAATAGACCGTTACATTTATGATTTAGGAATGTGTACATTCTGTAATCTGTGTGTGATAACCTGTCCGTCGGATGCGATTGTTTTTGCGAATACTTTCGAAAATTCGCTCTTTACTCGCAGTAAGCTTATCCAGCAACTAAACCATGAAGGTTCTAAGCTCCGTGAAAAGAAAAAGGAAAAGCCTGCTCTTGTAACAAGTCCTGTAGCTAAAGCAGAAGATGCCGTACATGGAAAGAATACGGCGCCGGAAAATGTACCCCAGACTCCGCTCGAACCTATACCTGCACAGGATATAAAAACGGCCGATGGAAGCCATCCCGAACTGGATGTGAAAAAGGATGTGACAACCAAGACAGTACCTGCGTCCAAGACAGATGGAGATATTGGGCCAAAAGAAGATAAAGAATAAATAATATACGATAATCAACAGATTATGGCAGAACAGATTATATTTTACATTATAGCAACAATCATTGTGTTTTCCTCCATTATGGCGGTTACAACACAAAAGATTATCCGCTCGGCGACATTCCTGTTATTTGTCCTTTTAGGTACAGCAGGTTTGTATTTACTACTCGATTATCATTTCCTGATGGCAGTACAGATAGCTGTTTATGCAGGAGGTGTGATGGTATTGTTCATCTTTGCTATCCTGCTCACCCATGAGCCGGGAGTGGATGTCAAATTCGAAAAACCGGGAAGGGTATTCATAGCAGCAGTTGCGGCTCTGGCCGGACTGGGTATTTGCGGTCACATAATATTCTACAATGTGAACAAGTTTTATACTTACGTTACACAAAGCGAGTTGCAGATGCAGGATATAGGTATGGCAATGATGGGTACGGACAAATACCAGTACTTGCTGCCGTTCGAGGCTATAAGTGTGTTGTTGTTAGCTTGTATTATTGGTGGTATAATGATTGCCAGAAAAAGATAACACCTCCCCCTACCCCTCCAAAGGGAGGGGAGACTGAAATGAATAGTAAAAAAGTAATATAATACAAATACCCTCACAGGTAGCTTCTCTTTTGGGGAGGTTGGAGGGGTGGATAATAAATATTATGGGTGATTTTATAACAAGTTTTCTATCAGGACCGGTGCCTATCGAGGCGTATCTTGCGGTAAGTACTATTATGTTCTTTGCCGGGGTATATGGTTTCCTTTCACGTAAAAACATGTTGATGGTTCTGGTTTCTGTGGAGTTGATGCTCAATGCTGCCGACCTGAATTTTGTGGTATTCAACCGTTATCTGTATCCGGGACAGCTCGAAGGGTTTTTCTTTACCCTGTTTGCGATAGGAATAGCCGCCGCCGAAACAGCGATAGCCATCGCCATCATTATCAATATATACCGCCATGTGAAGAGTATATATATAGATGAGAATATTACTAAAATGAAAAACTGAGAGAATAGAGAGTTACAAGTTACGAGTTACAAGTTACTAAGTTGAAGTAACGAATAATGAGTAATGAAGGCTCAAATAGAAAATATAATAATGTAGAGTTGTTACGGTTTAAGGTGGGAGTGTCTGAAAAAGAAGCTCGTAACTTGTAACTTGTAACTCGTAACTAAAAGAAAATATGGACGCATTTAATTATTCTATACTGATACTTGTACTTCCTGTCGTAATGTTCCTCATTCTGGGGCTGGGCGGAAAATATATGAAGCCTGTAATTGCCGGAACACTGGGAAGCCTTTCCCTCGCAGTAATGGCAGTGCTGGCTTATACTACAGCTTATCAGTATTTCTTCGAAGTAGGGAAAGGCGCCGATGGCGTTTATCAGGCTATAAATGTATTCCACTTCCAGTGGTTAAGATTTACAGATACATTACATATCGATTTAGGTATGTACCTCGATCCTATATCGGTGATGATGCTGGTTGTGATTACTACCGTATCACTGATGGTACATGTTTATAGTTTGGGTTATATGAAGGGCGAAAAAGGATTCCAACGCTATTATGCTTTTCTGTCCCTGTTTAGTTTCGCGATGCTGGGGCTTGTTGTGGCGACCAATATATTCCAGATGTATATCTTCTGGGAACTTGTGGGGGTATCTTCATTCCTGCTCATCAGCTTCTATTATGTAAAACCGTCGGCAGTAGCCGCTTCGAAGAAAGCGTTTATTGTTACCCGTTTTGCTGACTTCTTCTTCCTTGTAGGTATTCTGTTGCTATCATATTTCACAGGTACATTCGACTTTGCTACATTGACTGCATCGAATGCAGATATCTGTGTATCATCTACAGCCGGAATGTCATTCCTTGGCATGTCTGTCCTTTCGTGGGCAATGCTCCTTATATTTATGGGAGGTGCCGGGAAATCGGCGATGATGCCGTTCCACATCTGGCTGCCCGATGCGATGGAAGGTCCGACCCCTGCGTCAGCCCTTATCCATGCCGCAACGATGGTTGTAGCCGGAGTATTCCTTGTGGCGCGTTTGTTCCCGATATATCATTTCGGAGCGCCGGAGATTTTGACTGTTATAGCATGGGTAGGAGCGATCACGGCATTGTTTGCTGCGGTGGTGGCCTGTACCCAGACCGATATAAAACGTGTACTGGCATTCTCGACTATATCGCAGATTGCATTCATGCTTACTTCTTTAGGCGTTTCCAAATTCGGGGATCACGAAGGATTAGGTTATATGGCGGGTATGTTCCACTTGTTTACGCATGCATTCTTCAAAGCATTATTATTCCTTTGCGCCGGAGCTATCATCCATGCAGTGCACAGTAATGAGATGGGGGATATGGGCGGACTTGCCAAGAAACTGCCAATCACCTGTATTACGTTCGGTATTGCCTGGCTGGCTATAGCCGGGATTTATCCATTCTCAGGATTCTTTAGTAAAGATGAGATATTGGCTGCCGCAATGGAGCACAATTTTCCGATATATATAATCTTGTCGGTTGCAGCGGGATTGACCGCGTTCTATATGACACGCCTGTTCCTTCGTATCTTTTTCTATGAAAAGAAACATTATCACCATGAACCGCATGAGGCGGGTCCATCAATGGCAATCCCTTTGATTATACTGGCTGTGTTTGCCTTCGGGGCAGGTTTTGTTCCTTTCAGTAAGTTTGTGACTTCGGATGGAGTGCCTTACGAAGCGCATATTAATATGCAGGTTGCGGTAACCAGCGTATTGATATCACTTGTCGGTATCGGTATCGGATTCAGATTGTACTTCAAGAAAAACGATATACCAGACAAAATCGCATCAAGCATCAGTACATTCTACAAATGGGCGCATAATAAGTTCTATTTCGACGAATTGTGGCTGTATGTAACACGTAATATAATCTTTAAACGTATTTCTGCTACTATAGCCTGGTTCGATAAGAAGTTTGTGGACGGCTTCATGGATTCACTGGCTTATATGACACAGGCAGCGTCCAGTACGATCAAGAATTTCCAGTCAGGATATATTCAGCAGTATGCATTGGCTTACCTGTTGGGAGCATTGATACTTGTGGTCGGTTTTGGCGGATGGTTAATTGCTTTTATTTGTAAATAAGAATTAAGCTGTTGGCTTATAGCTATTAGCTGTTGGCAGACAGAAAATAAGATAAATGTAAAGTTTAAAAAAGCTAATAGCTATAAGCTAAAGGTTAAAAGCTAAAAAATATGAATATTCTTTCATTATTTGTTCTGGTCCCTGTTGTGATGTTACTTGCGTTCATACCGTGTCGCAACATCAAACAAGTACGCACCGTGGGAGTAGTAGGTGCAGTTATAGAAGTTATTTTGGCTTTGGTTCTCCTGTTTATGTTCTATCAGGAACGGGCAGCAGGGAATGCTGCGGAAATGTTGTTTACATTCGACGCAGTCTGGTTTCAGGCAGCAAGCATGAACATACATTATGCTATCGGGGTTGATGGTATTTCGGTACTGATGATACTGCTTACCGCCATTATCATATTTACGGGTACTTTTGCTTCCTGGAATATGAACCCGTTACCGAAGGACTTCTTTATGTGGCTGACACTATTGTCGATCGGTGTATATGGATTCTTTATCTCTCTGGATATGTTTACCATGTTCTTCTTCTACGAGATAGCCCTGATACCGATGTACCTGCTTATCGGACTCTGGGGTACGGGACGCAAAGAATATTCGGCAATGAAATTGACCCTCATGCTGATGGGAGGTTCCGCATTCCTCTTTGTAGGTATTCTTGGAATCTATTACCATTCTTCAACTACAGGTGACTACACATTCAATATCCTCGAAATTGCAGCCAATAATAGTATTCCACTCTCTGCTCAATACTGGATATTCCCGCTTACATTCTTAGGGTTCGGGGTTCTTGGTGCCTTATTCCCATTCCATACATGGTCGCCTGATGGTCATGCATCAGCACCTACAGCAGTATCTATGCTTCATGCCGGAGTATTGATGAAACTGGGGGGATACGGGTGTTTCCGCATTGCGATGCGCCTGATGCCGGAAGCAGCCGATGAACTTTCATGGATATTTATAATACTTACGGGTATCAGTGTTATCTACGGAGCACTGGGTGCTATCGCCCAGACAGACCTGAAATATATCAATGCTTATTCCTCGGTAAGCCACTGTGGATTGGTATTGTTCGCTATATTGATGATGAACCAGACGGCTATGACCGGGGCAGTGATGCAAATGCTTTCGCACGGTCTGATGACAGCCCTTTTCTTTGCCCTGATAGGTATGATATACGGACGCACACATACCCGCGATATACGCCAAATGGGTGGGCTGATGAAGATTATGCCATTCCTCAGTGTATGCTATGTAATTGCCGGTCTGGCTTCTCTTGGTCTTCCGGGATTGAGTGGATTTGTGGCTGAAATGACAATTTTCGTGGGTGCATTCGAACATAACGATATGTTCCACCGGATATTTACGATTGCTGCTATATCCTCAATTGTGGTGACAGCAGTTTATATACTGAAAGTGGTTGGTAAAATACTGTTCGGACCAGTTCAGGACCCGCATCACCTGGAACTGACCGATGCTGTATGGCATGAGAAGATAGCCACAGTAGGACTGATAGTCTGTGTCGCAGGCATGGGATTATTCCCGGGATGGATTTCCGATCTGATTACAGCAAGTCTGGGGTATATAAAATAAATCAGTTAACAGTAAACAGTAAACAATATAAAATACAAAAGGAAGTTACTCGTAACCCGTAACTTGTAACTCGTAACTAAAATTAAGATATAAAAATGGATTTGAGTAATTATTTGTTGATGAAGCACGAGTTATCACTGATAGTGGTATTTCTCTTACTTATTATTTATGATTTGTTTGCTTCGGACAACGCAAAGAAATATTTCTTCCCTGTGGCCTGTACGCTGTTTCTGGTGCACACCGTCCTATGCTTCTTTTTTAAAGACAATGGAGCGTCCTTTGCTGGCATGTATGTTACCGGTCCGGCTTATCTTACAATAAAGAATATCCTGAATATAGGTGTATTCCTGATTTTCTTACAGGCAAATTCATGGCTGAACAGACCTGATTCGATTATTAAGCGCGGAGAATTTTTCATGCTGACCATACTTACCCTGATAGGTATGAACCTGATGGTTTCTTCCGGAAACTTCCTGTTGTTTTATATTGGTCTTGAAACGGCATCTTTGCCTATTGCGGCTTTGGTTGCGTTTGATAAATACAGACAAGAATCGGCTGAAGCCGGAGCCAAATATATATTTAATGCTATCTTCTCGTCAGGTATGATGGTTTTCGGGTTATCATTCTTATATGGAGCCTGCGGAACGCTATATTATGCAGATATCGCCACAAATATATATTCTGCGCCTATGGTAATAATGGCGATGGTATTTATCCTGGCCGGAATATTCTTCAAAATATCCCTTGTTCCGTTCCATCTTTGGGCTCCGGATACATATCAGGGCGCGCCTACAAATGTAACCCTTTATTTATCCACGATTTCTAAGGGAGCAGCGGTATTTGCACTGATGACCATCCTGTTCAAAGTATTTCCGGTACTCGCGGACGTTTGGCAAAACATAATATGGATCATAATCCTGCTTACGATTACAATTGGTAACCTGTTTGCTCTCCGTCAGAAGAATATGAAACGCTTCCTGGCTTTCTCTTCCATATCGCAGGCCGGTTATATCATGTTGAGTGTATTTACGGGAACGGCCGAAGGTATGGCTGCAACGATGTTCTACATCTTTGTATATGTATTTTCGAACCTGGCGGCTTTCGGAGTTATTTCTGCGATAGAAGACAAAACAGGAAAGGTGAATATGGATGACTATAACGGATTATATTATACAAATCCCAAACTGGCACTGGCTATGATGATCGCTATGTTCTCGCTGGGAGGCATTCCGCCTACAGCCGGTTTCTTCAGTAAGCTGTTCGTATTTATGACGGCTATGCAGCAGGGACATGTATTGCTTGTATTCCTCGCATTCCTGAATACTGTAATATCATTGTACTATTATCTATTGGTAGTTAAAGCAATGTTCATCAATAAGAACAATTCTCCTATCGAGACTGTTAATACAGACGGATATTTAAAAATATCACTGGTAGTATCGATGGTCGGAATATTTGTAATCGGCATGGTAAGCTGTTTCTATCAATATATAGATAAAGTTAGTTTTGGCATATATTAAAGATTATTAATTTATAAATAGAATTCGACAGAAGACTGTATCTTTGAGCTTCTGTCGAATTTTGTACAATAAAATATATACAACAAATATCATTTATGAATTTATTTGTTTTACTTCAAGCGGCTACTCCCGTTGTAGAAATGGCGGAGCAAACCGTCCAGACTGCTCCCGAAGAGAGTTATTTAAGCCTGGTAATGAAAGGTGGCTGGATACTGTTACCAATCTTTCTTTTATCGCTTTTAGCTATATATGTCATTATTAATAAGTGGCTGGTAGTAAACCGTCTTGGTAAAAAAGACTCTGTCTGGTTATCCCGTGTAGTAGAACTTATACATGAAGGGAAAGTAGACAAGGCCCTTAAATTCTGTATAGAACGCCCTTATGCTTCTGCTAAAGTGATTGCGGCCGGACTTAAAGATTTTGACCGTGATGATAAGGAAATACAGGAATCGATGGAAGTAGAAGCCCGTCAGCAAATAAGCATATTGGAAAGTCAGATGAACTGGCTGGGAATTACAGCTTCTATTGCACCGATGCTCGGGTTTCTGGGTACGATTTTCGGGGTGATAAAAATATTTTATGATATAGCTAAGACAAACGATCTGGCCATAGATACGATTTCTACAGGACTTTATCAGAAAATGATATGTTCCGGAGCGGGTTTGCTCGTGGGGATAATAGCATATGCCGGATATTATGTGCTGAATGGACGTATCGATAAAGTAGTAGTTAATATCGATAAAGAATCGAACGAAGTATTGAAAGCAATCAGAGCTTATAAAAGAGGTACTGTTGAGGCCTGATTTTATAGAGGTTATTCCTAAAAAAGAGAAAACATGAAAATAGAACGGAGAAAAACAAGGGCTGCGGAGGTTTATACCTCTTCATTGAATGATATAATGTTCTTCCTGTTGTTGTTTTTTCTTATTATATCTACAATGGTTACTCCGGCGGCTATCAGGGTTCTTTTGCCAAATGCTGCTACCTCAGAGCAGGTTGTGACCAAGAAAAATATTAATCTTATAATAACTCAGGATCTGAGATATTATGTCAATGATAAGGAAGTCGTAAAAGAAGAAATCGAGCAGGCACTGATGTCTGCCATTACAAAGGAAAAAGAAAAGAACAATAATGTCGAGGTAAATGTTCTATTACAGGCAGACAGGTCACTGAGTCTGCAGGACGTTGTAGATGTGATTGATATTGGGAATAAACTGCAAGTGAAAATGGTGCTGTTTACCCAAAAACCTGGATAATTAATTTATAAAAATAAAAAAGACAAAAACATAAATTTCATTATTACTAAAAAAAGATAATAGTAAATGAAATTTATACTAGATGATGCAACATTTCTACAAAAAATGCATCTCTAAAATGAAGCTTGACCAATATGAATGAACTGCAAATTATAGCAGGCTGTAAAGAACAAAAGCGTGAAGCTCAAAAAATGCTATACGAGGTATATGCCCGTAAGATGTATAGTATTTGCTTACGCTATAGTTCGGATCAGGACGCTGCTCAGGATTTATTGCAGGACGGATTCATGAAAGTGTTCGCTAATATTGATTCATTTCAAGAAAGGGGCTCTTTCGAAGGTTGGCTCAAGCGCATATTTATAAACCTGGCTTTAGAAAACTTAAGAAAGAAAAAATCAATAATTCAGACTTCCGATGATGTTCAGGATCTTCCCGATATAGTGGATGATTCTACCGAAGACGAACAAATGTATAAAATATCGGAAAGTGAATTGCTGAATATGGTGCAAGACCTGCCTCGTGGCTATTCTACAGTTTTCAACTTGTATGCAATAGAAGATTATTCACACAAGGAAATAGCAGAAATGATGAATATAAGTGAAGGTACTTCACGTTCTCAATATGTAAGAGCAAGACAGATATTACAGGGGAAAGTGAGACAATATATTAAAGAGAGATCATAAAAATGATAGAAGATAAAGACAAAATAAAGGATCTATTCTCCTCAAAGTTAGGAAACTTTGAGCCGGAAGTGCCTGCATCCGTTTGGGGTGGGCTGGATCAGCTTTTGTCTAATCAGCCTGTACAAGCGCCTGATGCATCATCTTCGTCATCATCTGCAAATTCTTCAACAGCCAATGCAGCTTCTTCGACCACAAAAGCATCTATTATAAAGACCATCGCTATTGCTGTAGGTGTAGCGGCAGCAATTGCAACAGGTATATTGTTTATTCCAACAGATGATAAACCGGTGATGGAAGATGCTAATGTTGTAGCGACAGAAGAAGTTAAGTCGCCTGAGGAAATTCAGGATGCGGATACAGTGATTGAAATTCCGAAAGCTGTGCTGCCGCGACTGGCCAGAGCCAGGGCTATAGCTGAACCTGTAGTACCACCAGTAAGCAAAGCGGAACCGGTACAGGAAACTGTATCTGAACCATTGAAGAAAGAAGAGCCTGAGAAAGAAGAGAAAAAAGAGGAGAAAGAAGTTCCGGTGCAGGCACAAACTGTAGTCATGTTGCCGGAAGTAACATCACCGTCGAAAGGGCTCTCTGTTGGAATTACAGCGAATTCAGGGTTGTTTGCTGACAATGTAAGTGAAAGAGGTGGAGGATTGCTGTTCTCTCACCCTGTAAGGACAAGGACTTTGCATGAGGCGCTAGTTAAAGAAAACAGTGAATTTGAGCTGGAGCACAGGCAGCCTATTTCATTCGGGGTAACAATAAGCAAAGAGATCGCGCCTAGATTGTCATTTGAAACAGGGATAGTCTATACGCATCTGTCCTCAAAGGTAAAATCGAATAGTGTGTTTAATATAAGTGAGACACAATATTTTAACTATCTGGGTATACCATTGTCGCTGAATTATACGTTCTTTGAATTGGGTAAGACTAAATTTTATTTTGCTTTGGGAGGAATGATACAGAAAGATATAAACGGAAGATATATAAGTAACATGGGCTTCTCTATGCTCGACATCGAAGATAAGGATCTTGCTGGCCGTATCTTTTATTCAGAGCCGTATTACATTAAAGAATCCGTGAAACAATCAAATCCTCAGTTTTCGGTAAGATCATCTATAGGAATATCCTACCCTCTGTATAAGAAAATGTATTTTTACGGAACGATAGGAGGAGCATATTACTTCGACGCCGGAAATAAATACAGGACCATATATTCTGACCGAAAGACTCAGTTGGATCTGAATCTGGGAATTAAGTTTGACTTTTAAAAATTAATACAATTAAAAATAAACATGAAAAAAACATCTTTACTGAAAATTTTTTGTAGTGTACTCTCCGTGGTGTTACTGATGTCATCATGTCTGGGAGATGGGGATAGTTCATTTACTATTGAGAAGGATTTTGCTTATATTGTGGAGAACAATTATGGCCAAAGGTATGCCATTACATCTAACGGATATATAATGCATGAAAATATTACTAAGTTAACAGCCGGTAATTGCTATTTTATAGCTTATAAAATAATATCCGGATCAGCAGACGGCTATTATAATGCTGAGTATGTAAATGTATTGAATGATGGGAAGGCGATAACAAAGGGATTATTTCAGAAGCCGGCTGAAAATTTAGAGACAATCAGCCCTTCAAGTTTAAGTATACAGGCTTGGTCCTGGAACAATGCGATCGGGGATAACTGGCTGATCGGCTATAATCTGGCAAAGAAAGAACGGGACGAAGTCAAAGTTTTCTTCTATTATGATCCGGACAATCAGAAATATACAGATGGCACCACAGTAGTAGAAATAGACCCTGTAAAGGATAATAAGATTATAATTGATATAAGATTCGTGATAACAGACGCTGTCGGCGGTGAGTCAGTAAACGAATCTTCCTATGCTGTTGGAAATTTATCGTCCCTCAGAGCAGGTATTGCTGAATTTAGACCTAATTTTAGCGGTGTAAGTACCGACTATGTAAATGTCCCTGTGAAATTCAGATATCAGAAAAAAGATGTTACAGAACCTCAATACATCGGTAACTGGCAGTGGGATGGTAGCAATGCGTATTATATTCAGTTTACAAAGAATTAAATTGATTAACTAATAAATAAAAAGAGACGTAGCCTGCGGACTGCGTCTCTTTTACATATATAAAGAAATGTTGGAAAAAGATATCTTAACCATAATAACAGATCATTTACCTCAGATAATAGCATCAGCGGTTATAATTTTATTAACACCATCCTCAAAATATATTGTAGGTAAGATAATAAGGAAGTATGGTTCTCTTACTCTGAAGTCAGAACCACGGACATTGCATATAATACAAGTGATAAATATCCTTATCAATTTCACTTGTCTGGTTACCCTTGCAATTATCTGGGGAGTGCAGCCGCAAAATATGCTGGTGGCTTTATCTTCGATATTTGCAGTAATAGGCGTTGCCATGTTTGCCCAATGGTCTATCCTGAGTAATATTACAGCCGGAATTATTATATTTTTTACTACCCCATTTAAAATTGGAGATGAGATTCATATCCTGGATAAAGATACTCCTATCGATGCCGTAATAGAGAATATCCTGACTTTTCATACCCATCTCAGGACAAATGAAAATGAGCTTATAATCATACCAAACTCACTTTTTCTGCAGAAAATAGTTTCTGTCGGGAAAATGGAAAGATAATATGTTGCAGAATCTGTTAAGTGGATTTTTTTCCTATATTTGTGATATTATAAACAAAATGGATAGTTGAATATGTCGGTGAACAAAGTAATATTGATAGGAAATGTAGGGAAAGATCCCGACGTGAAATATTTCGATAATGGCAGCGTAGTTGCAAATTTTACCCTTGCCACTACCGAGAGAGGGTATACAGCGGCAAACGGTACCCAGATACCCGACCGCACCGAATGGCATAACATCGTGTGCTGGAGAGGCCTGGCTAAAGTGGCGGAACAGTTTGTGAGAAAAGGGACACAAGTATATATAGAAGGTAAGATACGGTCGCGCACATACGACGATGCCAACGGGATGAAACGGTATGTGAATGAGATATATGCAGATAATCTTGAATTGCTGGGCAGTCGCAGGAGGGAAGGTGGAGAAGGAAATGAAAATATGCCGTATTCACAACCTACAGGCGAATCTTATCAATCACCTAATCCATATAACTCCCCAAATGTATCGGAGGAAGATGATTTGCCATTTTAAAAGAGATTAATGATCTCGTAGAATGAGATTTATCAGATATGTTAGACAGGTTAATACAAATAGGAGACTGTTTGCTTTAATCTGTTTTTATTTTAGGTCACAGGACTATTTTTACATAGCATGAATATGGGAAAGCAAGCAGCTTTGTTCTTGATCATCTGTTGTATATTCGTTTCGTGCAACGAATATACGCCGAAACCTGTAGGATATCCGCGGATAGACAGGGAAGAATCCGGCGTGGTGAAATACGGACATCCTGCATTTTCTTTTCTGTATTCAGCTAATGCCCGGATCGAGGAAGTGGAAAATGGTAATGAATCAGGTTTCTGGTTCAATATCATTTACCCTGCGTATGATGCAATTATATATTGTACATACATGCCTGTCGACAAAAAGAAGCTTTCCGGAGCATTGGAGGTTAGCTATCAGCTGGCATACAGCCATGCTCTGAAAGCTAATGGTATACGGCAATCGCAATATACGGATTCCTTACACCATACATCCGGTATAATCTATGACATAGGAGGTCCGGTAGCAAGCCCGGTACAATTTTATCTGACTGATAACACATCTAATTTTCTGAGAGGCTCATTATATTTCAATCAGCAGGCCAATTCCGATTCTATCGCTCCTGTAATAGGATTCCTGCGTGAAGATATTGTAGCTTTAATGGAATCTTTGGAATGGAAAAATTCAAAAAACGGACGATGAAGTTTTCGACTGCTCTGATATATGTCTGCCTGTTTATCGCCGGGGTTTCCTTATTTACATATCTCGACTTTAAGGATACAAGTCTTTTATACGACGATGTGTATTCCATTTCTATGGCAAAAGCTTCATATGCAGATATTCTAAATATTACGGCATCAGATGTACACCCTCCGTTATATTACTGGTGTTTAAAACTTTTCAGCTCCCTTTTTGGAGATTCTCTCTTCTGTTTCAGAATATTTTCTACACTGGGTATTATTGCGGTTCTCCTTTTAGGCTGTTTTCCTATACGGCGTTTATTCGGAGATAAAACGGCCATTACCTTTATGCTACTGATTATTATATTTCCGGTTACCCAGTATCTGGCAACAGAAATAAGGATGTATTCGTGGACAATGTTTTTTGTCTTGGCCTGTGCATTATCTGCTTATCAGGCTTTCAAAAAAGGAGGTAGGATGTGTTGGGGGGTATTTCTTGTAACAGGCCTTTGCGCAGCATATTTCCATAACTATGGGCTATTAAGTGTTTTTGGCATATATATACTTTTTTTCATCATCCTGATACGGGCAAAAAAGAAACTGACTTATCTGATTCTTTGCGGAGTGTTATTCTCCATAGTTTATCTGCCATGGCTTATTCAATTGTGGGGGCAGGTCGATGCTGTTTCATCCGGTTACTGGATAAAGCCATTAACCCTGAACGACTTATTCCTGCATATTTACTATTTCTATTCACCGAAGGAAATCTGGCAACCGTTTACTTATTTTTCGAAGCTGCAAATGATGACCGGATTGATTGTTCTGATGGCGATACAATTAGTCCTGACAATAAAAGTGCTACTGTCCGATAATATAAAGAAAGACAAAATGCCATTGCTGGCTATCATTTCCTTTATTACATTTCTTTTTCCCGTAGCGATAGGGTTTATTATTTCTGTTACATACCTGCCGGTGCTGGTAACACGTTATATGACCTGCTCATTTGGCCTTTTCATTCTAAGTCTGGCTCTTATTTTGGCGAAGGCCCTGGAGTTTCCCCGATACAGGCGGCTATCATATGCTTTTCTGCTTCTTCTGCTTATCACGGGTGGAGTGAGACTTTACTCGGGAGTGAATTATTACAACCGGACGGGGTCGGCTTATCAGAGTATAAGGGACTTTATAAAGGGTGGAGACAGGACGAGAACAACTCTTGTTGTAAACGATTTCTCATATCATGTCATGCCCCGGTTACAACTAATTGTCCCGGAAAATGAATATATTATCTTGACTGGAGAGAGAACAGAAGATTTCCGGCCATTCCGCTTTGACGAAATAAGATTGGAAGACTTTGTTGCAGCAGACTTTATCCTGGTGCATCAGGATAGAGAAGCCATACAGCATGATTTCAGACAATACAGAGAATCGCTGACTAACCACTATATCGCTATTGATAGCCTCCATGCTACAGATATCCGCTTATACCATATGAAAAAAGTAACACCCTAGAATATTATAATGTCGCGAAAAATTTATCTATATATAGCTGATTGCCGGAGCTCTTTGAAGTATTGATTAAAGCGGTTACGAGTTACAAGTAAACAAGATACAAGTAAACAAGATACGAGATACAAGTTGTTCACTGAAAAAACTGTTACCTTTGTTACCTTTTAACAGTTACAGGTTACTTCGCCCTTCGGGCAGTTACGGGTTACAAGTTGGCTGGCGTTTTGTTTTGTATCACGCAAAGACGCAAAGGTTTTACATCTTACCAGTTGTTGACTGTTTACTGCTAACTGTTTACTGATATTTGTTGGCTATTAACTGAAAAAATGTTACTTTTTATGCCATAGGTATTCATAAAAATTAAATGGCAAATGAAGCAAAGCATACATTAAACATTTTTTCATACCTTTGCACACTGAAAAATAGAGATATTAACATGGCAGATACCAAAGCGCAGTTTGAGAAAGTGATTGAGATATGCCGCACCCTTTTTGCCAAAAAGCTGAAAGATTACGGGGCATCGTGGCGAATCCTTCGCCCTCAATCGGTTACAGATCAGATTCTGATTAAGGCAAAACGGATAAGAAGCATCGAAGAAAAAGGTGTAAGCCTTATCGACGAAGGTATTGCTCCCGAATTTGTTGGTATTGTCAACTATGGTATTATCGGGCTTATCCAACTCGAACTCGGATTTTCCGACAGTGTGGATTTGGACGAAGATCAGGTTTTGGCCTTATATGATAAGCATATGGCTCAAACCAAAGAGTTGATGTATGCCAAGAACCATGATTATGACGAAGCCTGGCGGGCTATGCGTATCAGTTCTTATACAGATCTTATTCTGACAAAAATCTACAGGACAAAGCAGATAGAGGAAAATAAAGGTCAGACTATTGTATCGGAAGGCATCGATGCCAACTATATGGATATGATTAATTATTCGTTGTTCGGGCTTATTAAACTTGAATTTCCTGAGAGCGAAAACTAAACTGGGGATGAGTAAGAAGGATATTGGGATAAAGATATTAACAGAGGTTTCCAGGGTCATTCTCGGGGTTACCTTTATTTTTTCCGGCTTTGTAAAAGCCGTAGATCCTTATGGTACGGCATATAAGATAGATGACTATTTTGCCGCGTTTAATCTTTCTTCGCTTACCTTCTTTTCCCTTCCGCTTTCGGCTTTGCAGAGCATAGTCGAATTTGCAATGGGAGCCTGTATGCTGTTCGGGCTTTACCGCCGTTGGAATTCGCGCCTTACATTGGTGGTTATGGTATTTATGACCATTCTTACACTTTATCTGGCTATTGCCGACCCTGTAGAAGATTGCGGTTGTTTCGGAGATGCACTGGTTATCACCAACTGGCAAACGTTTTATAAGAATATAGTTCTGCTGATATGTTCCATTATTGTATTCCGGTATTGCGAGAGGATCAGCAACTTCTTTACAGGTAAGACTTACTGGCTGGCATTTCTATATATACTTATTTTTATCAGTTTATTTGTATTCCGTAATTATATATATGAGCCGTTGTTTGACTTCCGTCCGTACAAAATAGGGGCGTCCATCCCCGAACAAATGGGAGTGGAAGAAGGCAAGGGCCGCGAAGAGGTATCGATGTTGGTCTATGCAAAAGATGGAGTGGAAAAAGAGTTTACGGAAGAGAATTATCCGTGGGAAGACAGTACCTGGGTCTTTGTCAGGATGGAAACCAAAGTGCTGAAAGAAGGTGTGGCATCAAAGATAAAGGATTTCGTGATAACTGAACTCTTCTTTGATGCAAAGAAGACCGGGGTCATTGGCCGGACCGACATTACGAATGATATTTTGTCGGATAGCGGCTATGTATTCCTGATGCTTTCCCCGTCACTCGAAGATATGAGTACATGGTATCTCAGCGACTATGAAGATGTGAGTAATTACGCTGATTACAGAGGATATAAATTCTATTGTGTAACATCGTCCACTACGGATGAAATACTGCGCTGGTCGAAAGAAAACGTTATCAATTTTAAATTCTGTACAATGGATGAACGGGCTATAAAGACCATTGTGCGTTCCAACCCGGGAATGATATTGCTGAAAGACGGGGTGGTAATCAATAAGTGGGCGAATGTCGAAGTTCCTGCAGAAGAAGAGTTGGTAAAGCCTTTGGAAGAATTGCCTTATGGGCAGTTAATAGATACGGATAGGCGGGATAAAAAGAACCTTTTTTATATAAGTGCAGTTTTCATTTTGCCTTTGCTCGGTCTTAAAGGACTGGACTTCCTGTTTTTCAGACGGAGAAAGAAAAAGGAGGAAGCACAGGAGGAACCCGAAGAATAAATTCAGTATAATAATATAAATAAAACGCTTTAATTATGAGAAAGAACATTGTTGCAGGAAACTGGAAAATGAATAAGAGCTTACAGGAAGGAGTCGCTTTTGCAAAAGACCTGGAAGCTGCCTTGGCAGGTAGAACATTGAAATGTGATGTAATTATCGGTACGCCGTTTATCCATCTGGCTGGCGTTGCGTCGTCTACTAAACTGGGAGTTGCTGCACAAAACTGCGCTGATAAAGCTTCAGGAGCTTATACCGGAGAAGTGTCGGCTGCTATGGTAGCATCCACCGGTGCAAAATATGTTATTCTGGGACACTCTGAACGCCGTACATATTACGGAGAAACAGATGCTATCCTGAAAGGGAAAGTCCTGCTTGCTTTGGCTAATGGTCTGAGCCCTATTTTCTGTATTGGTGAGACTAAAGACGAAAGAGAAAAAAACGTACATTTCGATGTAGTTAAAAAACAGACTGTAGATGCATTGTTCGAACTTTCGGCTGAAGATTTCTCCAAAATCATTATAGCTTACGAACCGGTTTGGGCTATCGGTACAGGCCTTACAGCTACATCAGCTCAGGCTCAGGAAATGCATGCCTACATCCGTCAGATAATTGCGGATAAGTACGGAAAAGAAGTAGCCGATAACACTTCTATCCTTTATGGAGGTAGCGCAAACGGCGGTAATGCAAAAGAATTATTCGCATGTCCGGATATCGACGGCGGACTTATCGGAGGAGCTTCTCTCGATGTGGAGAAATTTATCCCTGTTATAGAAGGATTCTAATATGGCTCTATAAATTGCAGGGCTGGAAACAGCTCCTGCAATTGCTTTTAAATAAAAGAAACATAATTGGAGTTGTACCAAAAAACATAACTGTCAATTGTTGTTATACTTTGACGAACAATAAACAGGTCTGCGACCTTAAATAAATTGGTATGAAAAAGAGTCTTTATATTTTTCTTGTCCTGTCTCTGTTTTCAGGCTATGCCTTAGCTCAGGACGATAATAAAACGATTATAGATGAACTGAATTCATCTAAATGGGGACAAGGAAATATCAAAGTGATGCAGGACGAAGCTGTACAGAATATACTGGGAGTTCGTCAGGTAGCTGTTATAGATACTGCAAAAATATTGGGTGTCATCGACCCGGCGGCTAATTTCACAAAAGTGAGAGGCTTTAAGATTCAGGTCTTTTCGGGCAATAACCAACAACGCTCCAAGAGAGAAGCCGAATCGAAACAGGCACAGGTTAGATCTGCTTTCCCCGAATTGGAAACGATCGTAAGCTTTCAGTCACCATTCTGGCGTTTGCGTGTCGGGAACTTTACGAGCAGGGCGGATGCGGATGAAGTGCTAAAGGAGATGAAGAAAATATTTCCGGCCTTCGGGCGGGAGATGTATGTTGTGCCGGATGTTGTGAAAAAAACGGTACAATAAACCACTAATTTAAATCAGACGATAAAAATCTTCACAATGCAAGAAGAACAAAATATAGAGCTGCTGGCAAAGCATTACAAGGAAATCATAAATCTGTTGGGCGAAAATGCCGACAGGGAGGGGTTGATAAGCACTCCGGTAAGAGTCGCGAAAGCTATGCAGTTTTTGACTAAAGGTTATCACGAAGACCCTGAAGAAATCCTGAGAAAAGCTTTCTTTAAAGAAGATTACAGGCAGATGGTCATAGTTAAGGATATTGATTTTTATTCCATGTGCGAACATCACATGCTGCCCTTTTGGGGAAAGGCTCATGTAGCTTATATTCCTAATGGCTATATCACGGGACTAAGTAAAATTGCCCGTGTCGTGGATGTTTTTGCCCGACGCCTGCAAGTGCAGGAACGTATGACCCTCCAGATAAAGGAATGCATACAGAAAACACTTAATCCGCTCGGTGTCATGGTGGTGATAGAGGCCCAGCATATGTGTATGCAGATGCGGGGCGTAGAGAAGCAGAATTCTACGACTACCACTTCCGACTTCACCGGAGTATTTAATCAGGCAAAGACCCGCGAGGAGTTTATCAATCTTATCCGATAAAATCAGATGAACAAAAGATAAATGAATGCGAGGTTTTTCCGGAAAGAGGAGTAACCTCGTTTTTAATTTAGAGATAAAGATATGTGCCTATACAATATTCATACACATAAAGCGGGTCGGGAAGAGATCAACGGATATAAGGTACAATATATACTGAATACTTCCCCCGGAGATTTTGAAGAGGAGATTTTGACACCTGATAATATCCGGTTCTCATGTGGTATACATCCCTGGGATGCAGATAATGCAGGAGAGCGATTGGCCCGGTTAAATGAAATTGCACAGGACAAGTCGGTTCTTGCTATTGGAGAAGCCGGGCTGGATAAATTGAAAGGCCCTGATATGAAAGTCCAGGAACAGGTGTTCAGGCGGCAGATTGAGTTGGCGATGAACATAAGTAAGCCATTGATAATTCACTGCGTAAAAGCCTGGGATATTCTGATTGCTTTACAGAAAGAGTATAAATCCGATATTCCGTGGATTATTCATGGATACAGAGGAAATGTGGAGCAAACGAAGCAACTTGTGCAGTTTGGCTTTAAATTCTCTGTAGGAGAGTTCTTTAATGAGGGTGGAATACGGCATATCCCACTGGATTCCCTATTTTGCGAAACGGATATGTCTGAAGTTTCTATCTGTAAGATATATGAGACTGTTTCTTCGGTTCTGGACCTTCCATTTAATCAATTTGTCGGGATTGTAGCGGATAATATGGGGTTTTATTCTAAATAGTTGACAAAATTATATTGTATATTATTAAATTCATTATTTTTACATATTCAAAAGTTGCAAATTGACATGATAGATGTAAATGCTCATATTCTATTGATTTATACCGGGGGAACAATCGGAATGGTCGAAAATCCGGTCACAGGTTCTCTTGAACCATTCGATTTTACTCATTTGAATAGCCATTTGCCCGAATTGCAGCGTTTTCGTTTTCATGTGGATCATATTGTATTTGATCCGGTTATCGATTCATCGGAGATCACTCCGGAACATTGGAAAAAGATAGTGCGGACAATTGAATATAATTATCATAAATACGATGGCTTTGTCATCTTGCATGGCACAGATACAATGGCCTATACGGCTTCTGCACTGAGTTTTATGATTGAAAACCTTCAAAAGCCGGTGGTTCTCACAGGAGCACAATTACCAATTGGTAAATTAAGAACCGACGCAAAGGAAAATCTTATCACAGCGCTAGAAATAGCAGCCGATAAAGATGTGCTGGGAAATCCGATAGTACCCGAAGTCTGTATTTTCTTTCAAAACGACCTGTTGCGTGGTAATCGCGCAACTAAAGTAAATGCGGATAACTTCAACGCGTTCAAATCTTATAATTATCCCAACCTGGGAAAGTCGGGGATACAAATAAGGTATGATAAAAAGGTCATACACCAGCCCGATTATGATAAAAAGACAGTATTTCATTATCAGCTGGATACACGTATTGCAACTTTAAAACTATTCCCCGGAATTAACAGGCAAACAGTAGAGACTATACTGACCCTTAAGAATATAAAGGCTATTATTATAGAAACCTATGGTTCGGGAAATGCACCTTTGTCTCCCTGGTTTATTCGTCTCATACGCGAAACTGTAAAAAAAGGCGTTGTAATAGTAAACATTACTCAATGTAATACAGGTATGGTTGATATGCATCGTTACGAAACAGGGCGCGAATTGCTTAAAGCCGGGGCGGTAAGTGGATTTGATGCTACTTTCGAAACAGCTATAGCAAAGCTTATGTTTTTGGTCGGACACAAATATGAAAAAGAAGATATTCAGATTAGGATGAGGGTACCATTAATAGGAGAGATAACGCGTGTTGAAGATAGAATGAATGAAACAATATGAAAATCTGCAGTTATTAGCAGAAAAAGCAGAATCCTCATTTCTGCTATATTATAAGAAGAATAAGAAGCGTTTGATGAAGATGGATACAATTGTTCAGCAATTGCATGAAGATGTATCTGCCGAAATAGACTGCTTGTCATGCGCCAATTGTTGCAGGACATTAGGCCCCGCTATCTATGATAAGGATATAGAACGTATGGCTAAGGCTTTGCGGATAAAGTCAGCCGAAGTTGTCGCCAGGTACCTGAGAACAGATGAGGATGGCGATTATGTATTTCAGTCGATGCCTTGTCCTTTCCTTTTGCCGGACAATTATTGTTCAATATATGAGGCCCGCCCGAAGGCCTGTAGGGAATATCCGCATACGGATAGAAAAAGATTTGAACAAATATACAGGCTAACTGTTAAAAATTCAGCGACTTGCCCAATAGCATATGAAGTGCTATCCCGGCTTATTAATAAATAATTAATGCATTCTATGAAGAGTTTTTGTCTCTTATTTACGCTTTTATTTTTTGCGCTGACCCGGCTTTCTTCTCAGGAACCTGTTTTGCAGGATACTATCAAGGTAGAAAAACAAAAGAAAGATAGTACGGCTAGCGTTGGTTCTTTTATCTCTCATCAGACAGATGTTATAGTAGGCTCTGTATTCGGTCCGTCTAAGCAATTGAGTAATGCAGACAGTATAATAAATAAATTTGATGCGAATCCATCTTTCGGAATATACAAAGATAACTATTTCATAGTGGGGACTCAGATGCTGAGTAAGCCAACGAAATACAATTCCGATGCTAAATTTCAGGTTAGTATTATGCACAGGATTACGAATAGTACGTTGCCATTCAAAACATATGCATTTCTTACATATACTCAAAAAGCGTTTTGGGATGTTTTCCAGGATTCTTTTCCCTTTCGGGATCTGAACTATAATCCGACACTTGGAATAGGGAAAGCGTTGGTGCGCAATAATAGGTTTTTGGGAACGCTTACCTTTCAGTTTGAGCATGAGTCGAATGGAAAAGATGGCACAGACTCCCGTAGTTGGAATAAAGTATCCTTCGGGACTTATTTTACCTTGGACGATCATTTGACACTCCAGACAAAAGCCTGGATACCAATTGTGGATGGGACAAATAATAAGGATATTGTAAAGTACTCGGGTTGGGGACTTATGGCTATGGAATACTCAAGTCCTAAGAAAAAATACAATATAGGATGTGTCGTTACAAAAAGAGGAGGAGTGAATCTGAATGCGAATATAGAACTGAATTTCTCAATACGTTTGTTCAGTGATGACAATCAATATCTCTTCCTTCAATACTACAATGGCTATGGTGAATCTATGCTGGATTACAATCATCATAGGCAACGTATAAGGTTGGGCTTTGTTATTAAGCCGACTTTTATTACGATGTACTGAAAAAAATATGTTTTGCAACATATTAATTGATAGCATATTGTGAGTTTGTTTACTTTTTATTAAAAATTTGTTGCAGATATATTTGGTTTGGTAAAGATTATTTACATATCTTTGCACCCGCTTTACCACTAAAAGGCTCTTCGGCAGCGGGGAGTTTATGGGAGTAGAGAAAGCGATCTTTGAGATTATGAAATAACAACATTATAGAGTGTAGTACACAGTCTGAACCCTGGTTAAGTTTGGGGTTTGGATAAAAAGCTAGAGATAGTAAAAAAAGGTGCTACCGTCAATTACTATTACCCAATAGTAAAATAAAAACGCTTGAACAGGATCAAAAGGTTAAAAAAAAGAATATACAAAGAAGAGTTTGATCCTGGCTCAGGATGAACGCTAGCGATAGGCCTAACACATGCAAGTCGAGGGGCAGCATAGGGTAGCAATACTTTGATGGCGACCGGCGCACGGGTGAGTAACGCGTATGCAACCTACCTATAACAGGGGGATAACCCGGAGAAATTCGGACTAATACCGCATAAAACAGGGGCTCCGCATGGAGATATTTGTTAAAGATTTATCGGTTATAGATGGGCATGCGTTCCATTAGCCAGTTGGTGAGGTAACGGCTCACCAAAGCAACGATGGATAGGGGAACTGAGAGGTTTGTCCCCCACACTGGAACTGAGACACGGACCAGACTCCTACGGGAGGCAGCAGTGAGGAATATTGGTCAATGGGCGAGAGCCTGAACCAGCCAAATCGCGTGAAGGAAGACTGCCTTATGGGTTGTAAACTTCTTTTGTACAGGAATAAAAAGGGGGACGCGTCCCTTATTGCATGTACTGTACGAATAAGCATCGGCTAACTCCGTGCCAGCAGCCGCGGTAATACGGAGGATGCGAGCGTTATCCGGATTTATTGGGTTTAAAGGGTGCGCAGGCGGGCTTTTAAGTCAGCGGTGAAATCTCGGGGCTTAACTCCGAAACTGCCGTTGAAACTGGGAGTCTTGAGTATGGATGAAGTAGGCGGAATTCGTTGTGTAGCGGTGACATGCTTAGATATAACGAGGAACTCCGATTGCGTAGGCAGCTTACTAAGCCATAACTGACGCTCAAGCACGAAAGCGTGGGGATCAAACAGGATTAGATACCCTGGTAGTCCACGCCGTAAACGATGATTACTAGTTGTATGCGATATACCGTATGTGACTAAGCGAAAGCGATAAGTAATCCACCTGGGGAGTACGCCGGCAACGGTGAAACTCAAAGGAATTGACGGGGGCCCGCACAAGCGGAGGAACATGTGGTTTAATTCGATGATACGCGAGGAACCTTACCCGGGCTTGAAATGTACATGAATTACGTTGAAAGATGTAAGCCAGCAATGGCATGTATGTAGGTGCTGCATGGTTGTCGTCAGCTCGTGCCGTGAGGTGTCGGCTTAAGTGCCATAACGAGCGCAACCCACATTGTTAGTTACTAACAGGTCAGGCTGAGGACTCTAACAAGACTGCCGTCGTAAGATGCGAGGAAGGTGTGGATGACGTCAAATCAGCACGGCCCTTACGTCCGGGGCGACACACGTGTTACAATGGGTGGTACAAAGGGCAGCTACTTGGTGACAAGATGCTAATCTCCAAAGCCACTCCCAGTTCGGATCGGAGTCTGCAACTCGACTCCGTGAAGCTGGATTCGCTAGTAATCGCGCATCAGCCATGGCGCGGTGAATACGTTCCCGGGCCTTGTACACACCGCCCGTCAAGCCATGGAAGCTGGGGGTATCTGAAGTGCGTAACCGCAAGGAGCGTCCTAGGGTAAAACCGGTGACTGGGGCTAAGTCGTAACAAGGTAGCCGTACCGGAAGGTGCGGCTGGAACACCTCCTTTCTGGAGATGCTGTTCGAGCAAGGTAGTCCTTTTTAAGAAAGGTACTGCACTCTTAAATGATGTTGTTGTTTTAACATATACTCAGTTTACAGGAGTAGGTACAGGTTTACCAGTTGAAATATACTGTTTACTGTTTACTGCTAACTGTTAACTGACCAAGAGAAACCAAGAAGCTGGCAATCAGTTTCAGGCGAGAACAGCCAGTCCTATAGCTCAGTTGGTTAGAGCGCTACACTGATAATGTAGAGGTCGGCAGTTCAACTCTGCCTGGGACTACATCGCTGCGAGAGCAGCGAGGTTTCAAGATTCCAAGATTTAAAAATTTCAAGATTCCACAAATAATTTTGCAATCATTAAATTTTGAAATCTTTAAATCACCTTACGGGGGATTAGCTCAGCTGGCTAGAGCACCTGCCTTGCACGCAGGGGGTCAACGGTTCGAATCCGTTATTCTCCACAACTTAAGTGAATAACGAAGAGTGAAAAACGAAGAATATAAATTATATTTTTCACTTTACACTTATCAGTTTACACTTAAAAACGATCTTTGACATGATGTAAAAAAAGAGCAAGTAAAGTTAGATTATGGAAATAATCTATCAAACCCTGCTAATGAATAATCTTCGGGTTATTTGTTAGATAGAAAAAAGAAAGTAGGAAAGGGCACATGGGGGATGCCTAGGCTCTCAGAGGCGAAGAAGGACGTGATAAGCTGCGATAAGCTACGGGAAGGTGCAAATAACCCTTGATCCGTGGATTTCCGAATGGGGCAACCCAGTATCCGAAGAGGATATTACACTATGTATGTAGTGAGCAAACGCGGGGAACTGAAACATCTAAGTACCCGTAGGAAAAGAAAATAAAAATGATTCCCAGAGTAGTGGCGAGCGAAATGGGAAGAGCCCAAACCGTTATTGTTTAGGCAATAGCGGGGTTGTAGGACTGCGCCGTGGCAAGACCGATTTGAAGTAGAACGCTATGGAAAGAGCGATCATAGAGGGTGATAATCCCGTATACGAATCATATCCGAAGCCTAGCAGTATCCTGAGTAGCGCGGGACACGAGAAATCCTGTGTGAATCAGCCGGGACCATCCGGTAAGGCTAAATACTCCTGAGAGACCGATAGTGAACCAGTACCGTGAGGGAAAGGTGAAAAGCACCTCGAACAGAGGAGTGAAAGAGACCCTGAAACCATGTGCCTACAAGCGGTCGGAGCATTAAAATGTGACGGCGTGCCTTTTGCATAATGAACCTACGAGTTACTCTTACTGGCAAGGTTAAGTACAATGATGTACGCAGCCGAAGCGAAAGCAAGTCTTAACAGGGCGTTTGAGTCAGTAGGAGTAGACGCGAAACCAAGTGATCTACCCTTGGGCAGGTTGAAGTTTGGGTAACACCAAATGGAGGACCGAACCGGTAAGCGTTGAAAAGCTTTCGGATGACCTGAGGGTAGGGGTGAAAGGCTAATCAAACTTGGAGATAGCTCGTACTCCCCGAAATGCATTTAGGTGCAGCCTCGGCGAATTACTTATGTCAGGTAGAGCGACTGATTGGATGCGAGGGCTTCGCCGCCTATCAAGTCCAGATAAACTCCGAATGGGCATAAGTTAATACCGGGAGTGAGGGCATGGGTGCTAAGGTCCATGTCCGAGAGGGAAAGAACCCAGACCATCAGCTAAGGTCCCCAAATACATGTTCAGTTGAATTAACGAAGTATGACTACTAAGACAGCTAGGATGTTGGCTTGGAAGCAGCCATTCATTTAAAGAGTGCGTAACAGCTCACTAGTCGAGTGGTCGTGCGTGGATAATAATCGGGCATAAACATGTTACCGAAGCTATGGGATAAAATATTATCGGTAGGGGAGCATTCTACTCAGCGTTGAAGGCGTACCGTCAGGTATTCTGGAGCGTGTAGAAAAGCAAATGTAGGTATAAGTAACGATAAAGGGGGTGAGAAACCTCCTCGCCGAAAGACTAAGGTTTCCTGATCAACGCTAATCGGATCAGGGTAAGTCGGACCCTAAGGTGTAGCCGAACGGCGAAGCCGATGGAAGAACCGGTTAATATTCCGGTACTGTTATACAGAGTTATGTGGGGACGCAGGAGTGACACTGCTGCCAAGTGACGGATTACTTGGTTAAAGGAAGTAGACGTAGACAGAGGTAGGCAAATCCGCCTTTGGAGTTGAAACTGATAGTACTACAATCCTTCGGGAGCGTAGATAATGCAGGTAAGCATACTGCCTAGAAAAACCGCTAAACGCTAATCTGTATAGCAACCGTACCACAAACGGACACACGTAGTCGGGTTGAAAATACTAAGGCGCTCGAGCGATTCACAGTTAAGGAATTAGGCAAAATGACCCTGTAACTTCGGGATAAAGGGTGCCATCTGTAAGGGTGGCCGCAGAGAATAGGTCAAGGCAACTGTTTAACAAAAACACATGGCTATGCAAATTTGAAAGAAGAAGTATATAGCCTGACACCTGCCCGGTGCTGGAAGGTTAAGAGGAGATGTCATGAGCAATCAGAAGCATTGAATTGAAGCCCCAGTAAACGGCGGCCGTAACTATAACGGTCCTAAGGTAGCGAAATTCCTTGTCGGGTAAGTTCCGACCTGCACGAATGGTGTAATGATCTTGACACTGTCTCAACTGTGATCTCGGTGAAATTGTAGTATCGGTGAAGATGCCGATTACCCGCGATGGGACGAAAAGACCCCGTGAACCTTTACTATAGCTTTACATTGATTCTGGGCACTTGATGTGTAGGATAGGCCGGAGGCTGTGAAGCGGGTACGCCAGTACTTGTGGAGCCATCCTTGAAATACGGCCCTTTAATTGTTTGGAATCTAACCTGCGGATGCAGGAACAGTGTATGGTGGGTAGTTTGACTGGGGTGGTCGCCTCCAAAAGAGTAACGGAGGCTTCTAAAGGTGTGCTCAGGACGATTGGTAACCGTTCGTAGAGTGTAATGGTATAAGCACGCTTGACTGAGAGACCCACAAGTCGATCAGGTAGGAAACTAGAGCATAGTGATCCGGTGGTTTCAGTATGGAATGGCCATCGCTCAAAGGATAAAAGGTACTCCGGGGATAACAGGCTGATCATTCCCAAGAGCTCATATCGACGGAATGGTTTGGCACCTCGATGTCGGCTCGTCACATCCTGGGGCTGGAGCAGGTCCCAAGGGTTGGGCTGTTCGCCCATTAAAGTGGCACGCGAGCTGGGTTCAGAACGTCGTGAGACAGTTCGGTCTCTATCTATCGTGGGCGCAGGATATTTGCGGAGATCTGACACTAGTACGAGAGGACCGTGTTGGACGGACCCCTGGTCTGCCGGTTGTTCCGCCAGGAGCATCGCCGGGTAGCTAAGTCCGGATTGGATAAGTGCTGAAAGCATCTAAGTACGAAGCCGACTTCAAGATAAGATATCCATTAAGGGTGGTTGTAGACTACGACCTTGATAGGCTACAGGTGTAAAGGCAGCAATGTCATAGCCGAGTAGTACTAATAGCCCGGACGCTTTCAAGGGTGTCAGTAACCAGAATGATGTTAACTGACGCCAAACAACAAACCAGAGGTTTGCTATATTACGAATATAAGATAACGATACTCGCTCTTTTACATCAGTCAATCCTACACGGTTGACAGCAAGGCATACGGTTGTGGTATTTAATACTGTAAACTGTTAACTGTAAACTGTTAACTGAAGATATTCAGGTGGTTATAACACCGGGGCTCCACCTCTTCCCATTCCGAACAGAGAAGTTAAGCCCGGTCGTGCCGATGGTACTGCGCAAGTGGGAGAGTAGGTTACCGCCGTTTTTAAGATAAGTCCCTCACTAAACAGTGAGGGACTTTTTTTTGTTTGGGGGCAGCTGAGGTGCTGAATGCCGGTGGCTCTATTTTTGTTTTCAATTGATCCATGAGCACTTTTTAATTTTCCATTCCTATTTATAAAATTGGGGAGGATTAAAGAAATCTTGTAAGTTCTCCTTGTTGTCATTGTATTGTATTTCATATTCTTTAGGTGTCATCCCATATTGTTGCTGGAATAATTTGATGAAATAAGAAGGTGTATTTATACCTATTAGATAGCCTATTTCATTGATCCTGAATTTCCCTTCATGTATCAGTTGTACTGCTTTCTGTAACCTTATATACCGTATAAAATCAAGTGTCGACATATCCGTGATCGCTTTGATACGCCTATGGAGGCTCGACCTGCTAATTAATAAAATTTCAGTTAGTTGTTCTATATTGAAGTTAGGATTACTAATATTCTCATTGATGATTTCTACCATCTTGTTTATAAATTCATTATCACCTTTGCTTATACTGTTGTCGATCAATGGAAGAAATGGTCTTTTCTTGAATATTTCCAATTCTCTCTGGCGGTTATTTATCTGAGAGACAATCATGGTTTTGAGATAACTTGGTGAAAATGGCTTCTCTATATAGGCGTCACTTCCCAATTCCAGCCCTTTAATCTTGCTTTCCAGATCGTTGCGGGCTGTGAGCAGAATAAATATAATATGATTGTATTCGGTTGAAGACTTTATATAGCTGCATAATTCAAACCCGTTCATCTCAGGCATCATAATATCACTGATAATTATATCGATATTTACAGATGCTATTATCTGTTGTGCTTCGATACCATTTTTTGCTTTCTGGACAATATATTCATCGGATAGAGACTCGGCAATAAAAGCTAACATATCTTTATTATCTTCAACAATAAGGATTGTGGGATTATATTTCTTCGGTATAATGTTTAGATGTGTTGTATTATTTGTTTCCTCTATACTTTCCTCTTCGGCTTCCAGATTTACAGGTATTTTCAATGTGAAGATATTCATGTTGGCCTGAATATTATACAGTAAGTATCCTCCGTGTAGTTCGGCAAGTGACCGGGCAAGTGATAAACCTATGCCCGAACCGGAGTTCTCACTGTAAGTCTTGTTAATCTGAAAGAAAGGTTCGAATATTTTATTCTTAAATTCGTCTTTTATAAGTTCTCCGTCATTTGATACCTTTACAATGAAATAGGTATTGTCTAAAGAAATTTCCATCTCTATTTTCTTGTATGAATATTTTATAGCATTCAAAAGCATATTGTCGAATATTTTTGTCAATGCTTCCTTATCCGCTATAATATGGTTTCCGGCAGGATTATATATCACATTATATTCTTTATTGCCGACGGTCCATTGTCCTTCATATCTTTTCGTTATTTCTTCGATAAAACGATCTAAATCTATTTTTTTGTAGTGCAATGAAAACCTATCGCTGTCTACTTTCCTGAAATCTAATAGTTGATTGATAAGATTCAGCAGATGCTTGGTATTATTTTCAATTATTTCAAGATTGTGCCGGACTTTCTTATCTGCTATTTCTGTTTTCATAATCGTTTCCAGCGGCCCATTGATTAGGGTGACCGGAGTACGTATTTCATGTGCTATTTCTGTAAAAAAATTGACTTTACTTTCGTAAAGTTCTTTCTCTTTCTCTGTTTCAAACAGTTTTTGTTTTTCTTTATTTCTCTTCCTGTATTTTTTTAAGGAGTATCGTAGGATAAGATAGGATATGATGAGAAATAAAAAGATATAAGCAATAATAGCAAATACAGAGGCCCACCATGGAGGCAGTATCTCTATGTCAATTGTCCGTACATTCTCACTCCAGACTCCATCGTTATTTGATGCTTTTACCTTAAAGGTATATTTGCCCGGAGGTAGTTTTGCATAAGATGCCGAATAATTGTTACGGGTATATATCCACCCGTCATCGATATTTTCCATCTTATAGGCATAAAGGTTAGAGTGAGATGCTTTATAATTGAGGGCTACAAAATTGAAACCTATATTCGACTGGTTATGTGAAAGCACTATCTTCGAGGTATGCATTATACTGTTTTCCAAAGGGGAGTTTGGACTCAAAGGTTTGATCTCTTCATTCGATATGAAGAACTTGGTGATGTAGACAGGAGGTGTATATTTTTCTTCTTTGAATTTTTCGGGATCGAAGACGATCAATCCGTCGACACATCCGAAATATAGCTTATTATCACTGCTGAATAACGCTGATTTATAATTAAACTGATTCGACAACAATCCGTCATTTTTTGTAAATACCCTTATGGCTTTTGTTTCCGGATCGAAGCGCACTAAACCCTGGTTTGTACCAAACCAGAGGTTATGCTTCTGATCCTCTACAATTTTGTAAGCGATATCATCCGGTAAACCTTCCTTGATGGAGTAGGTGGTAAATTCTTTCTTCCCTTTATTGTATACACATATTCCGCCTCTGTCGGTAGCAAACCAGATATGGCCCAGATGATCTTCCGTAATATTGCTGACCGAATTGGAACTCAATGTGCCAGGCCCATTATTTGTGAAATGGGATATCTTATTATCTTTGGGATTGTACTGGAATACTCCGTTTCCCATGGTAGCTACCCATATAAAGCCATCTGAGTCTTCCATTATATCGAATATATAGTTGAAGCCGAAAATATCCATCCGCTTGAATTTTGTATCTCCCTTCTCTGCAACAAATACCCCCCATCCGTTTCCAAGCCATATTCTTCTATACCGGTCTTCACAGAGTGACCCCACGCTTTCTTCATCCAACCCAAGGTCTTCGTTCGAATAATGGATCACAGAGTTCGTTTTTTTGTTTATTTTATCCAGCCCGTTTTTGAAATATCCTATCCATAGTTCTTCGTCTGTAGGGTAAATAGCCAGCGTTTTCTTATATAAAAGATCGTTTTTAGCCTTGAACTCTTTTTTTTCGGGATCGAAGTGCATTACTCCTGCATCTTCCGTCCCAATCCAGATACTCCCATCTCTATCTTCTTTTATTTCCCTTATACGTCTGGACGATATACGCGTATTTTCTTTAGTAGGAAAATATTTTTCAAATTTGTTGACTCTGTTTGGAAGATAATTTACGCCACCAAATTTGCAACCGATCCAGATACCACCCTCCTTATCCTGATAAATTTTCTCCGTCAGCACATCAGATAATGCATACGAGTTACTCGGGTCTTCTTTGGCATGATGGATAATATTTTGTTTCTGGTCGATAACAAAAATGCCGGACTCGGTTGCAACCCATATTTCATTGTCGTTGAATACATGCACATCCCTTATTATCTTGTAATTGATTTCGTCTACCTTCATGTCTACAATTATATTCCGCCGCTTGTCCAGCTTCAGAAGCTTGCTTTCATGGATACCTATTATGATATAGTCATTATCATGTGAAATGGTATAGATATTTTTCCCGGACAAATAATTATTCCCGTCACTGTTGCCAAGCTGCTGTGTAAACTTGTCTTTCTGCTTATCATAGAGATAGACCCCCGAAACATTTGTCCCTATCCATACTTTTCCGTTTTTTTCAATAGTCATACACTGAGGATTGCTCACGCTGAGTTTCAGGTTTTCCACAACAGTATAATGAGACAGCTTGTTTTGTGCTCTTATATATTTGAATACACCCTTATTAGGACATATAATCCAGATATTATTATCCGGATCACTTTGAATGTCAGCAATCCAGTCTGTAATACCAATCCCGTTTTCAGTTTTGTTATCAAAAAAAGTAAAAGTTTCCTTAACAGGATCGAATAGAAATATTCCCTTATCGGTTCCAACCCATAATATTCTATTAGTATCTTCATAAAGCGCACCTACATTATTATTGCGTTTTCCCAAATGAGGATCATAGCAGTCAAATTGTTTTAATGATATTCCATCATATCTGTTTAAGCGATTACGTGTTCCGAACCACATAAAGCCATAGCTGTCTTGTATTATTGCTTTTACATTATTATGTGATAGCCCCATCCTGCCGTCTATTTGAGTAAAGAAAAAATCGTAGGCAGATAGGTGGATCAAAAAAGAGAAGAATAAAAAAATGAAACAAATTAGCCTTTTCATAGCATGATAATTTATATATGTTGCAAATATAAAGAAATGAATATTGACGAATGTGTCAAAAAGTAGGATAAATATTTCATTTATTTCCATATGTACATCTTTAAATGTATTTATCCTACTTTTTGACACATTTATGTAATGGTAATAGATTTCCGAAATTGTACTTTTGATTAATAATTCTTGTTTGTCGAACCTTAAAATAATATCTATGGAACCGGAATGAACTTATCCATAACACTGTACTATATACACATATTCACTCAATAATAATTTACTAATCTAATCTTATGAGAAAAACACAATGTATAAGATTTGGGTCTTTATTCAAGACTTGTATTCTTATTTCGCTTCTGATGTTATTCCCGTTTCATTTATTTGCGGTCAATGGGATTAATGAAACGAGCGAAGATCTACAACAACGGATAGCTGTAAAGGGTATCGTAAAAGATGAAAGCGATCTGCCTCTGGCAGGGGTTACCGTTCTGGTAAAGGGGACAACAAATGCGACAATGACATCCGCCAATGGGGAGTATAGCCTGAAAAATGTACCGGTTGAAGCTGTGCTGGTATATTCTTTTATTGGTATGCAGACAGCCGAAGTGGATGTTAAGCACCAGACATCCATCGATGTCGTTCTGAAGGAAGATGCCGTGAAGATGGACGATGTGGTTGTCGTCGCTTTCGGCACACAGAAGAAAGAGAGTATGATCAGCTCTATTTCGACGGTTAACCCCGGTGAACTGAAAGTTCCGTCAAGTAACCTTACCACCGCTCTGGCTGGGCGTTTATCCGGAATTATTGCTTATCAGCGCAGCGGGGAACCGGGCAAGGATAATGCCGACTTCTTCATACGCGGAGTTACTACTTTCGGGTATAAGAAGGACCCTCTTATCCTGATAGATGGCATTGAGTCTACATCAACGGATCTTTCCCGTTTACAACCTGACGATATACAGGCTTTCTCCATATTAAAAGATGCTACCGCTACCGCTCTTTATGGCGCTCGCGGAGCCAACGGGGTTATTCAGATAACGACAAAAGAGGGTAAAGAAGGGCCATTGAAAGTATCGGTACGTTTCGAAAATTCCTGGTCGTCCAACACAAGCAACATTCAATTGGCTGACCCTATCACATTTATGCAAATGGCTAATGAGGCTACAAGGACCCGGAATCCGCAGGAAGCGTTGCCTTATTCTTACGAAAAAATAGACAGGACAAGGCAGGGACTTAATCCTTATGTTTATCCGGCTAATGACTGGCGTGAGATGCTGATGAAAAATACAGCTTATAACCCTCGGCTGAATGTGAATATCAGCGGAGGCGGAGGTATCGGACGTTACTATGTCGCAGCGTCTTACAACAAGGACAACGGAAACCTGAAAATGGATAAGCGCAATAACTTTAATAATAATATCAATCTAGAGACATATCAGTTAAGATCAAATATAAATCTGGACCTGACCAAGACGACACAAGCTATAGTACGGCTAAGCGGGACTTTCGATGATTATACCGGGCCAATAGACGGAGGTGAAGCTATGTATAAGAAAATAATGGGGACAAACCCGGTGTTATTTCCTGCATATTACCCGTCATCATTGCAACCTCAGGCTAACCATATCCTGTTCGGGAATGCTACGCGAGGAAAGGAAAGTGCAGGAACAAGTGCAGATTATACGAATCCTTATGCGGAAATGGTAAAGGGGTATACAGACTATGCAAGATCCCAGATGGATGCAACGATTGAGCTGAAACAGGACTTACGTTTTATTACGCAGGGGCTCAATGTGAGGGCTATGTTCAATACTTCCCGGTATTCATACTATAGTATCAGTCGCAAATACAATCCTTATTATTATGCTGTCGGTTCGTACGACAAGCTAACCGATTCATATACGATAGCGCAAATCAACGAAAATGATAATCCGACAGAATATCTTGATTATAAGGAGAATTCCAAAGATATATCATCGGCTGTTTATATAGAAACAGCATTGTCATATAACCGGCAATTTGACGAGAAACACGATGTGGGAGGCATGCTCGTATTCCAGCGCCGCGAGAAACTGGAAGCAAACAGGGGCGATTTGCAGAAATCACTGCCTTATAGGAACCAGGGGCTTTCCGGACGTTTTACTTATGCCTATGACAATAGGTATATGGCCGAATTCAATTTTGGATATAATGGTTCGGAACGTTTTTATAAAACCAACCGTTATGGCTTTTTCCCCGCAGTTGGAGCCGGATGGTCCGTTTCTAACGAGAAGTTCTGGAAGCCAATGAGCAAGGTCGTTTCCAAATTAAAATTGAAAGCTACATACGGGCTTGTCGGAAATGACGCCATCGGTAGCGAAGATGACCGTTTCTTTTATCTTTCAAATGTAAAAATGAATGACGGTGATAAATCTTACTCCTTCGGAGAAAATTTCCAATACGGGAAAAACGGTATATCAATACAGCGATATGAAAACCGTGATATAGGATGGGAAAAATCATATAAATCGAATTTCGGTATGGAACTCGGTTTATTCAATGATTTCGAATTCCAGATAGATTACTTCACCGAAAAACGGACAAATATATTGATGAACAGGTCTATTTCCCCATCGATGGGCTTGTCTGCTGCAGTAAGGGCGAATGTAGGTGAAGCCAGGGCCAACGGCGTGGATATGTCCTTAGATTATAAGAAGATGCTGCCTAAAAACTATTGGGTACAGGCCCGAGGAAATTTCACTTATGCCCATAGTGAATTCCTGAAATATGAAGAGCCGGAATATAATGAAAAATACCGGTCTCATATAGGCCAGTCACTCAACCAGCAATATGGTTTGATTGCAGAACGCTTATTCATCGACGAATACGATGTCGCCAACTCTCCCCGGCAAACATGGAGTGAATACGGCCCGGGTGATATTAAATATGTAGATATGAACGGAGATGGAGTAATAACAGATGCCGATATGGTGCCGATCGGTTATCCTACTGTACCCGAAATAGTGTATGGATTTGGATTTTCGGCAGGAAATAACAGGATCGATTTCTCTATGTTCTTTCAGGGTTCGGCACGGTCGTCATTCTGGATAAATGCTCAGGATACAAGCCCTTTCGACCATAAAACCCCGGATAACGACAATCCTTACCATCGTGACGTTCCTCTTATACAGGCCTATGCGGACAACCACTGGTCTGAAAGCAACCGCAATATTTACGCCTTATGGCCGCGCTTAAGTCCGACTCTTGTGCGTAACAACACTGACCCGCGTAATACGTGGTTTATGAGAAATGGTGCATTCCTCAGATTGAAAAGTGTGGAAGTTGGCTACACATTCCCTGAACACATATTGAGAAAGCTTCATGTAAGTTCACTCAGGGCTTATGCATCAGGAACAAACCTGTTATTGTTCAGTGGGTTCGACCTTTGGGATATTGAAATGGGAGGGAATGGCTTGGGCTACCCTGTTCAGCGAGTTATTAACCTAGGTATACAAGTTAACTTTTAACAATCGATATTATGACTACAAAAAAAATACTGTTGTCTATTTTACTTATCGGCGGTCTTTTCTCCTGCAGCGATTATCTGGATATTGTTCCCGATAAAATAGCAACACTCGAAAATGCATTTGCAAATAAGAATGAAACAGAAAAATACCTGATGACATGCTACTCATATATCCCTGCCCATCACGAATATACCGGCAATGTTGGCCTTATGGGTGCAGATGAATTGTGGGCATATTATCCGGGAAGCGAATTTGATCCGTGGATGATTGCCCGGGGGCAACAAAATACGAATAATCCGTATATGAATTACTGGGAAGGATATAGGGGTGGTAAAGCACTATATAAAGCACTGCGCGATTGTAATATTTTTCTGGAAAATGTAGAAGATACCAACAAAGTGCCAGACCTGACATCAACGATGAGACAACGTTGGATTGGAGAAGTTAAATTCCTAAAGGCATATTATCATTTCCTGCTGTTCAGAATGTATGGTCCGATTGTTATTGTGGACAAGAATATTGCGATAGATGCGCCTCCGTTGGAAATGCAGAAGAAACGCAGTTCTGTGGATGAGGTTGTAGATTATATAGCCGGTCTGCTCGATGAGGCTTATGAATACTTGCCGCAGGAGGTTACAAATAAGACAGAAGAACTTGGACGTATAACCAAACCCATTGCCCTGACATTGAAGGCCAAGCTATTAGTGACGGCAGCCAGTCCGTTATTCAATGGCAATCCGGACTATACTGATTTTACGGACAAAGAGGGTGCACATTTGTTTAATGCCGAATACGACCAGAACAAATGGGTAAAAGCGGCTGAAGCTTGCCATGATGCGATAGAATCATGTAAATTGAATAATATACAGTTATATACTTTCCATACGAATGATCGTTTGTCCGACACGACCAAAATACAAATGAGTATAAGGAATAGTATTGGCGAGAAATGGAACAACGAACTTATCTGGGGACTGTCGGGAAGGGCTGTAAACTCTCTGCAATCTGTGTGCATGGCGCGCATAGACCCTGCGAATCTCGGAAATATGTGGGCTGCACAGGAACGTCTGAATCCTACAATTGAAATTGCCAATAATTTTTATACTGATAATGGCGTACCTTTAAATGAAGATAAGACATGGGACTATTCGGGCAGATATACCAGTCAGGTTGCCGGAACGCAGGAACGCTTTAATCTGGCTGAAGGCTATGCGACTGCAAAGCTCAATTATCACCGTGAAAACCGTTATTATGCAAATCTTGCTTTCGATGGATCTGTATGGTATATGCAAAACAGCCCTAGCCGTTCGGATGAAAACACTTTCACCGTAAAAGCACGTATGGGACAACCTCAGGCAAAACTTGGCGCGTATAATTATTCTGTGACAGGGTACTGGCCTAAAAAACTTATCAGTTGGAAATTTGTATTATCAAGCAATAGTTCTACCACAGAGTGGTTTCCTTGGCCTGAACTGCGTTTGGCAGACCTGTATCTGCTTTATGCAGAAGCCCTGAATGAAAGCGACCAAATGACTGCCGCATTGGAATGGATTGATCTGGTGCGCGAAAGGGCCGGGTTGAAAGGAGTGAATGAGTCATGGACAACATACTCTACTAAGCCGGATAAATTTAAGACTAAAACCGGACTTCGCGAAATAATCCATCAGGAACGTACCGTCGAACTTGCATTTGAAGGGCAACGTTTCTGGGATTTGAGGAGATGGAAAACGGCAGCTACTGTGCTGAACCAGAAAATACACGGTTGGGATATCGATCAGGAAGTTCCTGAAGCATACTATAGGCCGAAAGTTTTATTTGATCAGGAATTCGTAGCTCCACGCGATTATTTGTGGCCATTGCGGGAAGAATCGCTTTATTACAATAAGAGTCTGGTACAAAATCCGGGCTGGTAAAGAACTATAAACAGATTGATTATGAAAAAACATAATTTATTTATAATATTTTTAGGGATGATGGTTTCATTATTTTCGCTGCAAAGCTGTAAAGATGATGAGAACTCACCGATAGACAAGGATGACAAAGCCCCCGGGCAGGTATTTAATGTAGTCGTGGAGAATATGCCGGGTGCAGCCCTGATTACATACAGCCTGCCATCTGATGACGATTTGCTGTATGTTATAGCAGAATATAAAAATAAGCACGGTAAGATTTTCGACTTCAGGGCTTCATACTATACAAACAAGATTAAGGTAGAAGGCTTTGGCGATACAGACGAATATACTGTCAACCTGTATGCCGTAGACCGTAGTGAGAACAAGTCGGCACCTCTTGCGATTAAGATTAATCCACTGGAACCTCAGGTACAACTTACAGCCAGGTCTTTGAAAGTACAGCCTGATTTCGGAGGAATGAGCTTTACCTTCAAAAATGAAACAAAAGCCGATTTGTCCTTTATCGTAATCACTACAGATGTAGACGGCTCGCAAATGGTTGCCGAGACTTTCTATACGGCACGCGACAGCGCAAAATTTGCAATAAGGGGATATGCAGCCGAACCACGTTTATTCGGAGTTGTGGTGAGCGACAAATGGGGTAACCTGTCGGATACGCTGTACAAAGATCTCACACCTATTTATGAAGTAAAACTGAATAAATCGTTGTTCCGTCCGGTTGTTTTTCCTAACGATGCTGCTGCAACACAATGGGGAGGCTCACTGGAATATATGTGGGATGACATTGTCAATGGTAACTCAGCCCATACCGGAAACGATGCAAGTACCATTCCAAAACATATTTCATTCGATTTGGGTGTAGGAGCCAAACTGAGCCGCGTCAACGTAAAAACGATCCCTGACGATAAGCACTGGTTTAACGATGTATCTCCCCGCTTCTATGAAATATGGGGTTCTCTGGACCCTGATCCGTCGGGTAGCTTCGATTCGTGGACAAAACTGGTTTCGATAATAAACGTAAAACCATCGGGATTATCTATCGGTATAATAACAGAAGATGACCGGACGGCAGGCCGTAACGGAGATGATGCTGATATATCTATCGAAATGCCGAAAGTGAGGTACTTGCGTATCGTTTGTACTAAAAACTGGTCGGGTAATACAAATATGTGTATTGGTGAAATAACAGTATGGGGTGATGATAATTAAAAAACGATTACAATGAAAAATACAATCAAATTCCTCTGGTTAGGATATATAATCTTTTTGTGTTGCAAATTGACGTCATGTTCAGATATGGATGATTATCTGAAATATGTGGATAGTGTTCCGACTTACACTGGCATTGTCGACTCGGTAAATTTCCGTTCGGGCGACGAACGTGTGGTGTTTACAGGCTTACTGACTTCCGACCCTAAGATAAGAAAGGTAAAAGTGTACTGGAACAGCCGGAAAGATTCACTGATGCTGGACATCAACAGGACAAGCGGTGTGGACACATTGTTCTATCCGATTGCCCTGCCCGAAGGGAGATATAACTTCGAAGTGATTTCGTACGATGACAAAGGCATACCTTCTATAACGATAAAGAAAACAGGTATTTCTTACGGGGCGGAATATAAGGCCGGCCTTTACAACAGGGCTGTCAAAGATATTGAGATGAAAGGGGACAGTGCTGTTATCAGGTGGTATAATGGAGATGAAACCTCCCCGTTCGTAAAAATCAATTATGAGGATATCAATGGAGATATCCATACGCTTAAGGCCCTGACAGCAGATGAAGAAACTGTGTTGAAAAACTATAAAAGCATGAGTGTTATCAATTTACAGGCTTATTATTTACCCAATATATCTGCCATCGACACTTTTAAAGCTGTAGTAGAAGATATGGTCGCCAAAGAAGATATAACACGGGTGCAGATTAAAAATCCGGGTAATCCGTTCCTGCGTGCCGACAACGGAAGCGGCAAGTGGGGAGTGCTGAAAGACTGGCAGTGTACATCAAATATACTCAACCAGAACGGCAATACAGCCGGAGGATGGTCTACGGATGCGAAAGGGGTCATTCATCTGGAATCGCAGGACTGGGGCGGCTCTGGTTTTACAAATGGTAAAATATATCAGACAATCACACTTTCTGCAGGAAAATATTCACTCGAATATTACAGTGACGGATTTGGAGGAAATGCAACTTCCATGTTTGCCATAGCCAAAGGCTCCGCTTTGCCTGACATCCAAAATGCCGAAGGTAATACTTTAGCGCATGAAATAAGGCAGAATGGAGGTGCTTCCGGTAACCATATAATATATTTCGAACTGGAGGACACGGAGACGGTAACCTTAGGCTGGACTGTTACGATACCCGGCTCAAATACATGGTATCATATCAATTGGATTAAACTGATGATATTGGGACTTTAATATTAAAATATAGCAGAATCTGCATGACAGATATGCAGGTTCTGCCTTTTAGAAAAATTATTCAAAAATTATATCTGGCGGTAGTCAAATCTTGAAATGTCAGATTTTCAAATTTATATAATGGTACAACATAAGATATTTATAAGTATTCTTTTAGGGATATTCCTTTTTCCTGCATTATTATCTGCTCAAGTAATAGAATCACTCGACAGCAACAATCCTAACGTAAAATGGAAAGTAAAGCCCCAGGATGAGATCAGGGATATTGATCCACTTTTTCAGCCGGGCTACAACAGTGATGATTGGGTCCGAGCTATAGTTCCCGCAACAGTGTTCATATCGTATGTAGAGGCCGGTTTGGAAAAAGACCCGAATTATGCAGACAATATATCTCAGGTAGATAAGGCAAAGTACGATAAGAGTTTTGTCTATCGTGCCGAATTTTCCATACCCGGGACATTCACAAAAGAAAAAACATGGCTCAATTTTAGAGGTATCAACCGCAAAGGAGAAATATTTCTGAATGGAAAGAGGCTTGGAGAATTAGACGGTTTCATGGAACGGGGAAAATTTGACATAAGTTCGATCGCAAAAAAAGATGGGAATAATATACTTGTTGTAATTGTTCATATCCCTCAAAAGCCATTGAATAATGTGGGTAGCCCTACCTATCTTTCGAGCGCAGGCTGGGACTGGATGCCCTATGTGCCCGGATTAAACTCCGGTATAACAGATAAGGTATACTTGTCGAATACGGGAGCACTGATAATAGAAGACCCATGGGTAAGGACAGACTTGCCAACTAATGCGCAGGCCGATCTGTCTATCAAAATGAGTGTGAAGAATACAACCCCCGATTATCAATCTGCCAAACTGAAAGTTACCATAAATCCCGGAAATATACAATTTACACAAGACCTGGGCGGAATCTGGGGAAATAGTACGATGGAGCTGGATTTGAATAAAAACAAGTTTAAAGAGTTGGTTATCAATAATCCCCGGTTATGGTGGCCTAATGGTTATGGCGAACCGAACCTGTACACCTGCAACCTGGAACTTAGCGTTGGAGAGAATGTTTCGTACAAAAAAGAAGTAAAATTCGGTATCAAACGCTATTCTTACGATACCGATGGTGATGTTCTGCATGTGTCTGTCAACGGAAAGCGTGTGTTCCTTAAAGGAGGCAACTGGGGTATGTCTGAATATCTGTTGCGTTGCCGTGGCGACGAGTACGATACAAAAATCCGTCTGCACAAGGAAATGAACTTCAATATGATTCGCAACTGGCTGGGATCGACTACCGATGACGAGTTCTATGAAGCATGTGACAAATACGGAATCCTGGTATGGGATGACTTTTGGCTGAATGCCAATCCTGTACTTCCTGCCGATATTCATGCCTTCAACAAAAATGCAATCGAAAAAATAAAGCGTGTCAGGAATCATCCGAGTATAGCTGTCTGGTGTGGAAACAATGAAGGCTATCCGGTTGCCCCTCTCAAAAATTGGCTGAAAGAGAATATTGCAACCTTCGATGCCGGAGACAGGTACTATCAGGCAAAGTCGAATGACGACAACCTTTCGGGCAGTGGTGTATGGGGTAATTTCGACCCTCGTTGGTATTTCATAAAATACCCGGCCAGCAGCACCAAAGGAAATGTAAGCTGGGGCCTGAGAACCGAGATAGGTACGGCTGTATTTGTTAACTACGAGAGTTTCAAAAAATTCATGCCGGAAGACAAACTATGGCCTAGAAACGAGATGTGGAACCAGCATTTCTTCGGGCAACTGGCATTCAATGCAACTCCCGATAAATATGAGAAGACAATCGCCGAAAGATATGGAACACCCACCGGAATCGAAGATTTTTGCAGGAAAGCCCAATTGCTGAATATTGAAACCAATCAGGCTATGTATGAGGGGTGGCTGGACAATATGTGGAACGACGCCTCAGGCATACTTATCTGGATGAGTCAATCGGCGTATCCATCTATGGTTTGGCAAACATACGATTACTATTATGACCTTACGGGAGCTTTTTGGGGTGCCAAAAACGCCTGTGTCCCACTGCATATCCAATGGAACCCGTACAACAATTCGGTAAAAGTGATAAACACTACATCGGAAGACCATAAAGGGTTGACAGCAGAAGCCGCCGTGTATAATTCCGATGGAAAAGAAGTCAGCAGATTGAGCAACTCGGCAAAAGTGGATTCGTATATAAATACGGCGACAAATGCTTTCACTATCCCATTCTATACCAATAATAATATCGCAACAGGTAAAGAAGTCGTTGCCTCTTCGACAGAAACAGGTACGCCTAAAGATATAACAGACGGAAACATGACCACCAGATGGAGTAGCCGGGGGCAGGACGATCAATGGGTGTATGTAGACCTGGGCAAAGACGAAAATGTGTATGGCGTGGGGCTGAATTTTGAAGATGCTTACGGGAAAAAATATAAAATACAAGTGTCTTCCGATGCAAAAGAATGGAAAGACGTATATACCGAAGAACATGGGGAAACAGGCCTCCATGACATCTATTTTGATGATGTTACAGCCAGATATGTACGTATGCAAGGAATAAAAAGAGGTTCCGATTGGGGTTATTCTTTATGGGAATTCAAAGTATATGGCGGTACACAGCACAACGAAGGCCTGACAGATGTACACTTTGTCCGTCTGACACTGAAAGACAATAAGGGTAATATCGTTGACGAAAATACTTATTGGAGAGGAACAGACAGAAATGATTTTACGGCATTGAACAGTTTGCCAAAAGTGAATCTGAAGGTTGCATCGAAGGTTGTAAAGCGGAATGGGAAATGTATTGTGGAAGCAAAAATAACCAACCCGTCCTCTTCTCCTGCCGCCGCCTTTGCAGTATGGGTGCAATTGCATAATTCGAAGACAAAGGAAAGGATATTGCCGGCCATACTGAACGATAATTATTTTACATTACTGAACGGGGAATCGAAGAACATTCAGATAGAGTTTGATGAAAGTCTTCTGAAAGCAGGAGAAGAGCCTGTCCTGACAGCAAGCCCTTATAATAATCAGCCAAAATAAATAGAGTTTCTAATAGACGATAGTGAATACAAGATTGTAGGTTATTCTGTTCTTGGAGACTGTCCCAAAAGTATTTTTTATATCATTTTGTCATGTTGAATGGAGTGAAACATCCCGTATCCGGAGAGTCTGGATTCTTCATTGCATTCAGAATGACAAAGAGGGTAACAATTTAATAGTGTAATTTTACTTTTGGGATAGCCTCATCCAGTATTTAAACAATATAGATTATGACTTTTTATAAAAAACAACTTTGCCTGCTTGCCTTTGCCTTAGCTACAATAACTATTCATGCGCAGGATGTACCGTGGGGCGACCAGGGTAACGGTAAATACATAAACCCTGTTCTTGCCGCCGATTATTCCGATCCGGATGTGATACGTGTTAAGGATAAATACTATATGGTATGTTCCGATTTCCATTATATCGGTATGCCTGTTCTGGAATCGGACGATATGGTAAACTGGAAAATCATAGCGCAGATTTATGACAAATTCGATTTCCCGGAATGGGAAAAGAATGAGCGTTACGGAGGCGGCTCATGGGCTCCGGCAATCCGCTACCATGACGGCAAATTCTGGGTATTCTTTTGTACGCCGAATGAAGGACTGTTTATGTCGAATGCCGTAAATCCGGCGGGGCCCTGGTCTCCTTTACTGAATGTAAAGCACATAAGCGGTTGGGAAGATCCTTGCCCTTTCTGGGACGAAGACGGTCAGGCTTACATTGGCAGAAGCCGGCTGGGTGCAGGCCCTATCATTCTGCATAAGATGAGCCCTGACGGCACACGTTTGCTGGACGAGGGAGTAACGATATATGAAGGGCCTGTTGCGGAAGGAACCAAGATACATAAAATGAACCGCTATTACTATATGAGTATTCCCGAAGGAGGGGTTGCCACAGGCTGGCAAACAGTACTGAGGTCAAAAAATATTTATGGGCCATACGAAAGAAAAGTTGTACTCGAGCAGGGCAGTACAAAGATAAACGGGCCCCATCAGGGCTCTTTAGTCGATACGCCCGATGGCGAATGGTGGTTCTATCATTTCCAGGATACGAATCCGCTGGGGCGTGTTGTACATCTACAGCCCGTAATATGGAAAGACGGCTGGCCTGAAATAGGCAAAGATATTGACGGGAATGGAATAGGCGAGCCTGTAAGTGAATGGGGCAAGCCCGAAACAAAGAAAAAAAGTAAGATATTTGCCTCTCAGGGTAGTGATGAGTTTTCATCTTCCAAATTGAAACCCCAATGGCAATTCGATCACAATCCTGTACATGCCAACTGGTCTCTGACCGAACGCAAAGGATATCTGAGGCTGAAAGCACTGAAGGCTGAAAACCTCCGTTCTTCCAGAAATATGATTACCCAAAAAGCTATCGGTTATCATGGAGATGCTTCAACAGAAGTCGATTATAATAAGATGGAAAACGGGCAACACGCCGGATTGTTCTGCATCGGTAATTTGTTTAACGCGGTAGGTGTCGTTAATGATAATGGCAAGTACTATATCTACTCCGAGAATGACGGAAAAGTTAGCAATATACTGCCTCTTTCTTCCGGTAGAGTTTATTTCAAAGCATCGTTGGATGCGGTAAAGAATCAACATCAGCTATTTTTCAGTCTCGATAATAAAGAATTTATCCCTGTAGGGGAACCCTATGCTCTTCGCTCCAGTGACTGGAAAGGAGCACGCATTGGTCTTTTTTCCTATAATACCCTTTCTGATGGAGGTATAGCCGATTTCAATTGGTTCAGGTATAAATTTGATGGCCCGGGATTATATGCTGACAAATGAATGATAAATATCTAATATATTAATAATTAAGACATAAGAGGGTGAAAAAAGTTAGTTTGATAGTAACGGGACTGGTATTTATAGCCAATATGGCTTTAGCCGGTGACGGGAAGCCTTTGTATAAGGATAAGAATATTCCCATTGAACAACGGGTAGAGGATTTGCTCGGCAGAATGACGCTGGAAGAGAAAGTATGGCAAATGCAGAACAAGCCCAACAGTAACATTGACGAGGTGGAAAAAACATTCGATGGCAGAAGCTTCGGAACGACTCACGAAATGGGCAAGTCGGCTCAGGAGTGTGCCGATATACTCTATAAGACTCAACAATATATGCTTAACAATACACGTTTGGGGATTCCGTTGCTGACAGCCGCAGAAGGTATTCAGGGTATTTTACAAAATCAATGCACGTTGTTTCCCCATGCCATAGCGCAGGGCAGTACCTTCAATCCTGCATTGATACAACGGATGGCTGAAGCGGCCGGAGATGAAGCCCGCGTCATCGGCATCCGTCAGGTATTGTCTCCCGTGTTGGATATCGCCCGGGAATTACGTTGGGGACGTGTTGAAGAAACATTTGGGGAAGACCCGTACCTGATTGCCGAAATGGGAATCGGATTTGTGAGAGGATATCAGAATAAAGGTATTGCCTGCATGCCCAAGCATTTTGTGGCGCATGGTACGCCCGTTGGCGGCCTCAACTGTGCACATGTAAGCGGTGGCGAAAGGGAACTGTGGAGCCTCTACCTGTATCCTTTCCAAAGGGTAATACAGGAAACAAAACCATTGTCGGTGATGAGCGCCTACAGTGCTTATGACGGTGTGGCTACGGCAGGTTCCTCTTATTACATGACCGATATACTTCGCGGCAAACTTGGGTTCGATGGATACGTATATTCCGACTGGGGGTCTGTAGAACGCCTCAAATCGTTTCATTATGCCGTAGAAACTCCGGAAGAGGCTGCGCAGATGTCTGTTGAGGCCGGAGTTGACCTGAATGTCGACTGGACCTATGAACGTCTTCCCGAATTGGTTAAGAATCAAAAGATGGATATAAAATACATCGACCAGGCTGTACGCCGCATTCTTACCGTGAAGTTCAGACTCGGTCTTTTCGACGATCCTTTCGGGGAGCCTGAAAAGGTAAAATCAGTAGTGCGCAATGCTGAGAAAGTTGCTTTGGCAAAAGAGATAGCGGATGAAAGCGCTATCCTGCTGAAAAATGAAAACAACATATTGCCTCTCAACCTGAATAAGTATAAAAAGATCGCCGTTGTAGGGCCGAATAGCAACCAGACTGTTTTCGGTGATTATTCCTGGACAGGCAGCGACACAAAAGAAGGAGTGACTCTGTATCAGGGATTGAAAAATGTAATCGGAAAGAAAGCCGTTATTACCCAGGCTGATGGTTGCGACTGGTGGAGCCGGAACGCCAGCGATATAAAGAAGGCTGTAGAACTGGTAAAGCAAAGTGATATAGCGATAGTTGCCGTGGGTACCAGAAGTACATATCTTGGAAGAGGCCCTGACAAGTCGACCGCCGGAGAAGGCTTCGATCTTTCATCCCTTGACCTGCCGGGCAGGCAACAAGATTTACTGAAAGCCATAAAAGCTACGGGGAAACCGATGATAGTTGTCCTTATAGCCGGAAAACCGATGGTGATGACATGGGTAAAGGAGAACGCAGATGCTATTCTTACTCAATGGTATGGTGGTGAGCAGCAGGGAAATTCAATGGCAGACATTTTAGTAGGCAATGTAAATCCTTCGGGAAAACTGAATGTGTCCTTTCCTCGTAGTACAGGCAATACCCCTTGTTTCTACAACTATCTTCCCACCGACCGTGAACAACAGTTCGACAGTGGAGGATCATACGAAGAGCCGAGGGGGCATTATATATTTGAGAAGCCATATGCTCTGTGGAACTTTGGATATGGCCTGAGCTATACTGATTTCCGGTTTTCGAACTGTGTGTTGAATGATAGTATCTTCTCTCAATTCGGGACAATCAAAGTTTCAGTAGAAGTGGAAAACACAGGGAAGAGAGATGGAAAAGAGGTGATACAGTTGTATGTAAAAGATAAAATAAGTTCGGTGGCTACACCTGTACATCAACTGAAAGCTTTCAAAAAGGAATTTATAAAAGCCGGGGAAAAAGTGAAAGTTGAGCTTGAGGTTTCGGTTTCGGTACTGGCTCTTTACAATGCAAGGATGGATAAGGTTGTTGAACCCGGAGAATTTGAAATTCAAATAGGAAATTCGTCTGATAATATCCTCTTTAGAAAAACAATAACAATAAATTCTTCTGCATCCCAGATCTTATAGTAGCATTTGTGCCCCATCTGGGAATAAGGGATAAGGCCCTTGTCCAGGTAATTCTGCAATGTCCTCTGCGATATCCCCAATAACCGCCGGATATCGCAGTTGCCATATCATCTTTCATCTACAGGTTTCGGCTGCAGCTTTTGAATTCTCTCCGGCAAATCTTTCAGAACAGCTTATTGATGTTGGCCTCAAATGACGCTAACTTATCCACTTCCCCGGCAATCCATACCACATCGTTTTCATGAAATACGAAGCTCGCGCTGAAATTCGTTATAGATTCGTTTCCCCTGTCTATACCTATGACCAGGCATTCGGTTTGTTCCCTGACACTTAGACGGGCGATGCTTTTATTTATCATTACCGATCCTTCCCCGACAGGATATTGGGAGAGGCTGATATGATGCTGTACGGCTTCACTCATTGCAGTTTCTCCATTGTTCCGGTTCTCGACCGATTCTACAAACCTCATTATTTCGTCGTCCGACCCACAAATAATGATCCTGTCGTGCGGATACAGATATGCTTTGCCGTCAGGAATATTTATTTTCTTGTTTCCCCGTATAATCGTGATAATATTGACGCCCGTGCTTTGCCGGTAATTGAGTTCGGCCAATGTCTTGCCCACACTTGGCGAACCGGGCGACACTTCAAGTTCTTCGATATGTATATTTTTGGATAACAGACCTTTTGCTACAGCTGATGATATTGCTGCATTTTTTTCCTTACTGTTGAAGTTGTCGATAAATCTTTTCTCTATCCTGCGTGACTGAATTTTCACTCCTTTTATGAAAACGATAGCGGCAAGGTAAGCGATAGCAATGATTATTGCCGTTATGGATGAGGACGGGAATAGTATATGCAATTCGAATATAACGACAGAAAAACACAAGGCTATACGGAATAAGATGAGGATAACCAGGGCCACACGGTTCGAGGGCTGTTTGTCCCACAATTTCCGGAACTCGTCCGACCTGTTTTTCTTCATTATTATAGCACGCAGTAACGGGGCCATACATGTCAGCGTTAATGCAGTAGCCAGGATTTTCCCGAAAACACCCGGAATACTTTCTATTATGAACGGGTTTATAAACAGTTTGAACAGTTGTATGACAGCTATACTTATCACCAGATACACGATGACAAATGTGAAAACTTTTTTCAGAAGGATATTCCATGTCTTTTCCTCCGTAACCGTATTATAAGCCGAAGAAGCATAGCCTTCTATCAGCTTTTCCCATTTAGGCGGTATCCGTTTTATTATCCAGTCGGCCAAAGGGCCCGAAATTTTCAGCATGTACGGGGATATGAAGGTCGTGATAACTGCCACCGCTACAATAATAGGGTAAAGCGCTTTGCTTATCACTCCCAGACTTGTACCCAATGTAGCGATAATGAACGAGAATTCTCCGACCAAAGCCAGGCTGCATGCGGCTTTGACGGCAACCTTCAATCCTTGTCCCGACAATAAAATACCGATTGTGGAGAACAGAGGGCGTCCGATAAGAATCACACATGTAAACAGCGCTATATATACCCCGTATTCCGCTATTACCTTAACCTCGATCATCATGCCGACCGATACGAAAAAAATAGCCCCGAACAGATTCTTCAGAGGCAGCATCATATGTTCTATATGCTTGCCTTCCAATGTTTCGGATAAAATGGACCCCATGATAAATGCGCCTAATGCAGCCGAAAACCCGACGTATGTGGCAAATAATACCATTCCTAAACATAAACCGACCGATATGATAAGCAAAGTTTCGTCATTGAGGTGTTTTTTCAGTTTCTTCAGGAATGTAGGGATAAGGTATATACCGCCCACAAACCATATAACAATAAAGAAAGTAAGTTTAAAGATTTCGTATACCAGCTGAGTCCCTTCGAAGTGTTTGCTGACCGCGACCGTACTCAGCAAGACGAGCATTAAGATGGCGGCAAGGTCTTCTACGATGAGCATGCCAAAGGCAATACCTGCAAACCTTGTCTTCTGTAGTGACATATCATTGAATGTCTTAATAATAATAGTCGTAGAAGACATGGATAGCATACCTCCAAGGAAAAGACTGTCCATGTGCGACCAGCCTAACAGCTTGCCTATAGTATATCCAACGGTTACCATACAGGTCATGTTGAATAATGTTGCAATGGATGCCGTCCCCCCTACATCCATCAGTTTCTTGAAACTGAATTCAAGCCCCAGCGCAAACAGGAAAAAGATAATTCCGATCTCCGACCATATATGTATACTTTCCAGGTCAGCTATAGATGGAAAGAACGTTGTATGGGGGCTGATGAGAAGCCCGGCAACGATATATCCTAATACGACAGGCTGTTTGAGATATTTACATATAATCGTGACTATCCCTGTAGTAATAAGGATAAGGGCAAGATCATTCACAAATCGTGGCAAGTGTTCCATTGTTGTAATTATTTAGTTTATGTTATGACCGCATTTCCTGTTTTTGGAATACCGGTTATACCTGACAACCGGGCTGTTTGTATAACTTTCCCAATCTAAATCCGTCATTTCCGGGTACAAAAAGAATATAATGTATTGATAAGAATGAAGTGCATTCCCAACTGGGATTCAGCTTCAAAAGTATATACAGAATCTGAGATTCCGGCAAATTTTTGCAATGATTTTTCAGAAAAAACACTACACATAGGCAAATGTTAAAAGGAATACCCAACACAGTATTCGAACTTTCCAAAATAGAGAAACAGCAGCATTGTTGCTTATCAGCGAAAGCACCGTAAATGAACACATCGCCTTAGCATATAAACTGATCTTGTTGTATGTGAACAAAAAGATATGAGTGAGCCTGTTTTGATTCAACGCTTCATCACTGGTTATAATTTCGGTTGTGATACGAAAAAACATATCTGCGTAAATTAGCTTGCTGACTTTTTATATTTTACTAAAGATTCCAGAAAGTAATAATCGGCATAGACCAATGGAACATCAATCTCCGAATGGTGGGGGATACTACCCACACAATGCATGAGCAGAAAGTCTCCGTTTGTACCTGACGGAGCTCTGTATGAAGGGGATGCCAGATTTTTCAGTATTTTCACAGCTGTATCGGTATAATCCCGATTCTTAGAGAAACTGCCTAAGTCGAATAAGGCAGAACAAGCTATTGCGGCCGCGGATGCATCTTTCAGGCTTGCTTGAAATTCCACTGCATAAGAGTTCCCTTTTGGTATGTAACTTTTTTGACCTACATTGAAGTCCCAGACGGGGACTAAATCCTCGGGGAGGTGCTTTAGATAGAAATTCATGATCTTAATAGCAGCATCAAGATATGCCGGGTCTTTTGTCTCACGATACATCATCGTAAAGCCATATGCAGCCCATGCCTGTCCTCTGGCCCAGGTCGAATTGTCACTAAAGCCCTGTGCTGTGACCTTGTGGTGGATTTCTCCGGTAAGAGAGTCGTAGCAGACAACATGGTAACTACTGTAATCATCTCTGAAATGATTTTTCAGAGTTGTGTTTGCATGTGCTACAGCTATGTCGCGCAGTCTTTTATCTCCCGATAATTTAGAGGCTTCAAGTAATAATTCCAGATTCATCATGTTGTCTATTATAACAGGGAAATGCGATTCTTCCCCGTCCCATGATTTATGATAGTTCCATGATTTAATGGCCTTGGTTTTCTCGTTATAACGGGTTGCCAGCGAATAAGCACTTTGTATGATTATGTCTTTATACTCATCTTTCGGGGCAAGCCTGAGCGCATTTCCATAACTGCAATACATCATAAACCCTAAGTCATGATGAGCTGTAAATGTCTTCAAGGGCTCTAAAGAAGTTGTCCATTTTTCGGCATTGTCTTTCCATACGGAATCTCCGGTAAGCTCATATAAATACCACAAAGAACCCGGGAAGAATCCCGGAGTCCAGTCATACATACCTGTAGTAATCAGCTTTCCTTCTTTATCAGTCGAACGCGGATAGTTTTTTCCGTCCGGTTCCCCTACATTTTTCAACATATCAGATGTTTGCCGGGTGGCAAAAATAATATTTTCCTCTATAAAGTGTTTCTCGCTATTGCTTGTGCATGATATGCAGGTAGATAAGATAAATATAAATGACAGATAGAGAAATATCTTCATTATAATATGGATTAAATATATACAGACAGGTGATAGTGGATAATCCCTACCACCTGAATATTCATTATACGATTAATTATTGTTCCGTTACGGAAAACGCGTGTACGGTTTTGCTTTTGAATGTTTCTCCGGGGCGTAATACGACACTCGGATATTCAGGCTTATTGATACTGTCGGGGAAATGTTGTGTTTCGAAACATACCGCAGCACGCATAGGGTAACGGTGTCCGTGCTTGCCCTCGAAGTTTCCGGTCATCCAGTTTCCGGTATATATTTGGACTCCCGGTTCGGAAGTAGATATGTTCATCCGGATGCCTGTTTTTGGAGAGTAGCATTCTACAGCCAACGCGCATTCACCTTCTTTTTTATCCAATATCATAGTATGGTCGTAGCCTTTGCCGAAATATAATTGCTCAAAATCCGCTTCTATTCTTTCGCCTATCGTATGGGGGGAAGTAAAATCGAAAGGCGTTCCTTTAACAGCTTCAGGCTTACCGTATGGGATGGCAGTATCGTCCGTAGGAAGGTAATTGGATGCATGCATTACCAGTATATGGTCGTTTATGCTCGGATCGCCTTCTCCCGACAAGTTAAAATATGAATGGTTTGTTAGATTGAGGATAGTCGCTTTGTCGGTAGTAGCCTCGTAATCTATAGAGAATTCATTACTATCTGTCAGGGTATAAATCATTTTTACGCTCAGATTACCGGGGAATCCTTCTTCTCCGTCTTTTGCAAGATATCTCAGTTCCAAAGTCTGATTGCCTGTTTGCTTGGCATCCCACACTACGGCATTGAAACCTTTCAAGCCTCCATGAAGATTATTCGGGCCGTTGTTTATGGCTAATTTATATGTTACACCGTCAAGTTCAAACTGTCCTTTAGCTATACGGTTTCCTGTTCGCCCACAGACTGCCCCGAAATATGGTTCTTCCGAATTCAGATATTCAGCCAGGCTATTATGTCCCAGTACGACATCTGTTAGTTTGCCGTTCTTATCCGGAACAGAAAGCGATACGATTTTCCCGCCGTAGTTGATGACCGTAGCTTCAGCTCCTTTGTTATTGGTAAGGACATACATACGTACATCTTTTCCATCTACTTTTCCCGAGAAGTTGGCAGGGTTCAGCCCCGATTTGGTTTCATTTGTTTGCATGATATTATTTTGTTAGTTAAATGTGTGACTTATAGTTGTTCGGAATATATTTTCCGTCCTGGTTGTTAAATGCAAATATACAATAATATTTTAACGAACCCCTTCCCTCTATTCGTGCATATAAGGGAATGTTTATTAAAAAAAATAAAATATGAAAATGATGATCGTTTTTCCAAAAGGTAACAAAAGTAACACCTTTTGAACGCTTTTCATATCGATTTTCAAATATGGATACAAATTTTCAAAAAGCTATTGGCCAAGAGCTAAAACTATCGGCCGGTAAGTTATAGATAAAATTCGTTTGATAAAATACATGTGTTTGCAATAAGAATGAAAAAAAGACCCTAAAGATGAACGGAGGGAAAACACTCTTGAAAAAATATTTACCATGAACTAAAATTTGAACCGGTTCCAAAACAAATGCCCTGTTTTTACTGTTTCCTTATAGTGGTTGAATTGTATTTTTAGGCAAAAAGAAGCCTTATTTATTAAAAAAAACAAAAATAGTTCTAATACATGCTTTTATTTTGTTTCTTTGCAGCGAATTTGGGTGCGTTGTACCCGCATGTAAGGATTATCCGGCAAAGAGTATTTGCGCAACATTTTCAGTTGTAACAGATGTGTGGTTTACATGCAAAATAACAAATAGGTCAGTGACCGTTAATTGTCTCAGTGCAGATGTCTGATAAACGACAACCTAAAACAATATCTTTATTTACCTCAGGAGTAATATCTACCATAAGTATCACTCTTGTGCTTTTTTTGTTGGGGTTAACTGTTCTGGTGGCTTTTACCGGAAAGGGGTTGGCAGCGTATTTTAAGGAAAACATGGGTATGTCTGTCGAATTGACGGGAGATATGGATGCTGCTGCTGTTCAGAAGACAAAAGAGAGGATAGAGGCTAACCCGTATGTGAAATCTACAACTTACATAAGTAAGGAGGAGGTGAAGAAACAACTGGTAGACGATCTGGGGGGCGACCCCGAAGAAGTGCTGGGTTATGACCCGTCGCGAAGCTATTTCGATGTGTTCATCAAGTCCGAGTATGTAAATACCGATAGCATAAAAAAAGTAGAAGCCAGTTTTAAGGATTTCAAATTGACCAAAGGCCTGTCTTTTAAGGAGGAAGATATTGCACTGGCCAATCAGAACCTCTCGAAAGTAGGTTCTATCCTTCTCATACTGGGTATTATACTTATTCTTATATCTTTTACATTAATAAGGAATACAATACAATTAAATATATATTCGAAACGTTTCTTAATTAATACCATGCAGCTCGTTGGTGCAACGAATGGTTTTATCAGGCGTCCGTTTATAATGAGTACGGTTGTTTCGGGCATAATAGCTGCTATTCTGGCTAATGTAGCCATAACAGGGGTTATATATTACTTTACGAATGAATATCCCGAACTGATATCGATTGTAACCATGACTGAATTGCTGATTGTATACGGACTTGTATTAATCATGGGAATACTGATTACCGTTCTGGCTACAATATCGGCAGTGAACAGGTATTTAAGAATGACAACAAATAAACTTTATCACGTCTAAGAATATGGATAAGAAAGATTTTGCATTTGGCAAACATAATTACATTATTTGTGCAGTATCTGTTGTTCTCATCATTGTAGGATTTATATTGATGACCGGTCCTGCATCGAGTGTCGAAGGAGGTTTTGAACCGGATATTTTCAGTGCAAAGAGAATTGTTGTAGCACCGATGATCTGTTTCGCCGGCTTTCTGCTCATGATTGCGGGTATCCTGTACCCCCGTAAGAAGGTGTTGGCTGACGAAAAAAAAGAACACAACCAATTATAAAACTATAATTTGTAATGAGCATTATTGAAGCAATTATTATTGCTATTGTAGAGGGACTGACTGAATTTCTACCTGTATCTTCTACCGGACATATGATTATCGCGCAAAGTCTTTTGGGCGTTGAGAGTAACGAATTTGTAAAAGCTTTTACCGTAATTATCCAGTTTGGAGCCATCTTGTCGGTAATTGTATTATATTGGAGACGTTTTTTCCGTTTCAGGGAAGTTCCCGGATCTGAAAATGCTGGCTTTTTGAAATATGCTTTATATAAATATGAGTTCTACTGGAAGCTGTTGATGGGATTCATTCCTGCCGCCATATTAGGATTCATATTCAATGATATGATAGACGAATTGTTAGAGAGCGTATTGGTCGTATCCATTATGCTTGTTTTGGGAGGTATCCTTATGCTGTTCGTTGATCGGTGGTTTAACCGTCCTGAAGACGGTGAGCAGGAAATTACATATAAGAACGCCTTTATAATAGGTTGTTATCAGTGTATCGCCATGATACCGGGCGTATCCCGTTCTATGGCAACTATTGTAGGGGGGATGAGCCGCGGGCTCAGCCGCAGGAATGCTGCCGAATTTTCATTCTTTCTGGCTGTTCCTACTATGGCTGCCGCAACAGGTTATAAATTGCTGAAACTGATAATGTCCGATACGGGATTCGAATTATTAAAAGAAAATATAGGAGTCCTGATTGTCGGTAATGTGGTAGCATTCATTGTCGCATTACTTGCTATCAAGTTCTTTATCGGTTTTGTCACTAAATATGGTTTTAAACTGTTTGGCTGGTATCGTATTATTGTTGGTGGCATCCTGTTGGCGCTATTGCTTTCGGGATACGAATTAACTATCATTTAATGGATTTTATTTCAGGAGAGGTCTTATACATAAATAAACCGCTTAATTGGACATCGTTTGATCTGGTACGGAAATTGCGGAATAAACTTTGCCGGAGATTAGGCGTTAAGAAATTGAAAGTAGGTCATGCCGGAACGCTTGACCCGCTTGCTACGGGAGTGATGATTATCTGTACCGGGAAAAAGACCAAGCTGATAGAAACCTTCCAGTATCAGACCAAAGAGTATATTGCAACCGTAAAATTAGGGGAAACTACTCCGTCTTTCGACTTAGAGACAGAAGTAGACGCAACATATCCTACGGAGCATATAACCGAAGAGTTGGTTAATCAGGCCTTGGTACAATTTATCGGAGAGATCCAGCAAATACCTCCTACGTATTCTGCCTGTAAGGTAGAGGGGAAAAGAGCTTATGAATTTGCCCGAGAAGGACAGGATATTGAATTGAAGCCCAAGCTGCTGGCGATAGATGAAATTGAGCTACTCGATTATACTATGCCTGAGATAAAGATCAGGGTGGTATGCAGTAAGGGAACCTATATAAGGGCATTGGCAAGGGATATTGGTTTGGCTTTAGGGTCCGGAGGGTATCTGACGGCATTGGAACGCATCCGGATAGGAGATATTACTCTCGACCAGTGTGTTGCAGGAGAACAGATAGAAGACGTGATAGACGCCCTTTTGGATTAGGATATCAGGATATATCCTTGTATGTTTGCAGATTATAATAGAAACTAAATTAATTTATATATAGAATATGAAACTTTCTCAATTCAAGTTTGATTTGCCTGAGGAATTGATAGCCTCTCATCCTGCTAAAAACAGGGATGAATCCCGTTTATTGGTTGTCAATCGCAAGACCGGAGAAGTTGAGCATAAGGTTTTTAAAGATATTATCGAATATTTCGATGATAAGGATATATTTATCTTTAACGACACAAAGGTTTTTCCTGCCCGTTTGTACGGGAATAAGGAAAAGACCGGAGCCACTATCGAAGTATTTTTACTCAGGGAGTTGAACGAAGAATTTCACCTGTGGGATGTGCTGGTAGATCCTGCACGTAAAATCCGTATCGGGAATAAGTTATACTTTGGCGACGATGATTCAATGGTAGCCGAAGTAATTGATAATACAACTTCCCGCGGACGTACACTCCGTTTCTTATACGACGGGCCTAGCGAAGAGTTCCGTAAGGCTCTTTATGCATTAGGAGAAACTCCTATTCCGAAGTATCTGAACAGAGGCGAAGAAGCTGAAGATAAAGACCGTTACCAGACTATCTTTGCCAAGAATGAAGGAGCAGTGGTTGCTCCTGCTGCCGGATTGCACTTTAGCCGTGAACTGCTGAAGCGTATGGAAATCAAAGGCATTGATTTCGCGTATATAACATTACATTCAGGCTTAGGTAATTACCGTGATATCGATGTGGAAGACCTGACAAAACATAAGATGGATTCGGAGCAATTGCTGATTACAGAAGAAGCCACGATACATGTAAACCGCGCAAAGGATGAAGGTCGCCGTGTATGTGCCGTGGGTACATCTGTGATGAGAGCCATAGAGACGATTGTTAGCACAGACGGGCATCTGAAAACCAATGAGGGGTGGACAAACAAATTCATCTTCCCTCCGTACGATTTCGGTATTGCCGACTCAATGGTAACCAACTTCCATCTGCCTCAATCGACTCTGCTGATGATGACCGCCGCTTTCGGAGGATATGATCGTATTATGGATATATACGATATGGCGGTGAAAGAGAAGTACCGCTTTGGTACATATGGTGATGCAATGCTTATAATTTAAATGTTACTGGATAAAGATATTCAGCATGATGTGTTCTTAGGTCTGGGTTCCAATATGGGAGACAGGGGAGAGAACCTTAATCATGCTATAAACAGAATAGAAGAGCGGATTGGTGAGGTTGTTACCACTTCCGCTTTTTACGTTACCGAACCGGTAGGCTTCGAATCGGAGAACCGCTTCCTGAACGCCGTATGTGAAGTAAAGACCAGGCTGCGGCCAATGGAATTGTTGCAACGGACACAGGAGATAGAGACGGAGATGGGACGTACAACCAAATCAGAGAACAAGGTGTATGCCGATAGGATAATCGATATCGACCTGCTATTGTTCGACGATAAGGTGTATGCCAACGAGAAACTTATCCTGCCGCATCCGCACTTACACGAAAGGGCTTTCGTCTTATTGCCGTTGGCTGAGATAGCAGGCGATTACATCCATCCTGTTTTACATAAGACAATCAATCAGCTTAAAACCGAACTGGGCTAATGCTCTCCTCCGGAATGCACGAAGTATGCGGGAAACGACTGCACGCTTTCGTTATGATACCTGTCGGAGGCTGTAACAAAGTAGTGGAACCCGAATTCACCGACCGTTACCGGAAATGAGTAGCTGTTGGTGCGCAACCCTGTAACCAGCATGTTACGGGCATTGTTTATATCTATTTCTTCTGTTGAAGAGGCATATATATTGTAAGTATAAGTTTCGTTATTGTCGGGAGCATCCCATTTTATATTCAGGTAACCTTCATCTTTATACACCTGCGTAATAACCGGAGAGTTAGGTGATATATTATCCAACCAGGTCAGCGGAGGTAATTTAGCGGGAGTAGGGTAGTAAGTATGGATAGAATCCCTGATTCCTTTCAGGTTGCTTAGAATGTTCCCCGTGCGGAAGTACGCCTGTCCTTTTACCTTATTTTCCCGGGTATATTTCATCTGGTTCAGGATATCTTCCAACGACCAGTTTTGCTCGTCCATCTGATAAACGCCTAGCCCCGGCACAACAATGCGTCCGTTACTGTTTACCACCCAGTCGTCCAGGAATGGATAGAAACGGTGTTCTTTATAATACATCATAGGGAATACAAGGTCGTGTTTCCCGCTTTTCATCCAGTGGCCTGCATCCTGAAAAACAGTTTCATAGGCTGTCCAGCCATCGTTGGGAGCTACATGCTGCAGTACCCGGTACCGTCCCAGGGGAGAACTGCTTATCTGCACCCAGGGCTTGACTGCTTTCACATTGTCGTAAATGTCTGTAACCAACCGATTTATGTTCTCCCTGCGCCAGTCGTGCAGACCTTTGCCATTGCCGTATTTTTTGAAAGTATCATCATCGGGGAATTTCTGAGTATTGCTGGGATAGCGTATATAGTCGAAATGTATGCCGTCGACATCATAATTCTTTACTATTTCGTCTACAATGGATGAGATCAATTTCTGAGATTCAGGCCTTCCGGGATCGAGATACCAGGTTCCGTGGACTTCTTTGTAATAATCAGGTTTGTCTTTAACTACAGTCCCTTTTCTCCTTCTACCTTTTCCCGTATATTTTATTTTTGCTTTATCCATCGTATAGGTTACAAGCCAGGCATGACATTCCATCCCTCTTTTGTGGCATTCCTCAATGGCAAATGCCAATGGATCGAAACCTTCCGACTGATTAAAGTAGGTGCTTAAAGGTTCTATTTTCGATCTGTAAAATACAGACCCCTGCGCGCGTGCCTGAAATAGCACCACATTGAAATGCTCGTCTTGTAACTGGTCGAGTATATCGCATAATTGTTTTTTTTGTGCTTCTACGCTGGTGCCTTGTCTGGGCCAGTCCAGCCCCCAGTTGGTAGTAAGCCATGCGGCCCTTACTTCAGTGGAGGGTACCTGTGCAAAGAACGATATCGGAAATAAAAAGAATATTGTGAGTATGTTGAATAATTTCATGCTTTACAATCCGCTAAAATTTACATCGCTGAACAAGAGGGATGGTAACCGCCATGGCGAACTTTCACGCGGGTCATTTCCTACTTCTGCAAGGTTTTTCCATAGAACAAGTATGTTACCCGTAATGTTCATCTCGCTTATCGGGGTAGTTGCTATGCCGTTTTCGATAAGGAAACCCTCTACTCCAAACGAAAAGTCTCCGGTTGTGGGGTTACTGTTCCCCCCGTTGAAGCCCGTTATCCAGATACCTTTTTGTACAGATTGAAGTATTCCGTCAGAGTCCCTGCTTCCCGGTGCGGCCTGTATAATGGATGGCGAGGCTATCGTTGGCCCTACATCCATTTTCAGCGAGTTGTATGTATCTATGAAGTATGTTTGTAATATACCCCTGTCTATGATGACACGCTCTTTGGTGGCGACGCCTTCGCCATCAAACCATCTGGCTCCGAACGCACGGGCAAGATGGGGAGTATCTGTGATAGTCAGCTTGTCGGATGTGATCTGCTGCCCCAGTTTGTCCAGCAGGAATGAATTCTTTTGCTGCAATGCTGTTCCGTACATCGCTCCCATTATTGGAGAAAATAAACGTGATGCGGTGGTGTTGTCGAGCAGCATATCGTATTTGCCCGATTTAATTTTCCGCTGGCCTATTTTCCGCAAAGCCCGTTCAAGCGCTATTTTTCCTATTCCGCTTTTCTTCAGGTCGTCCCAGTAAACAGAACTGTCGAACCAATACGATTCGGCCCGGGCATCGCCGTCTGTTTTCAGGGCGGTTTCCACAGTCAGGTTGAAAGCCGAGTCTATGCTTTCAGCTTCAAAACCGTTGCTGGCAACCATATATTCAGCTCCTACACCGTCGTCATATGACGAAGTGATGGAAATAATACGTTTATCCGATTCGTATATTTCTTCAACAGCCTGCCGTGCTATATCCAGTTTTTTATCGGTGCTGATATTTTCAAAGGAATTATCATATAAGTCCAGGTTTTTGCCATCTCCTTTATAATATCTGTCAGAATTTGGTAGTTGGCGTAGCCTGTCCGGAGCCAGATATCCGGTCGATATGATTCCTTCTTTGATAAATGTTTCCAGTCCTGCCTTCTCTATACGGTTGGTAGAAAATGTGCCGTATCTGCCATCGACAAATAATTCGATATACAATTTGTTTTCGGAACTTTGATGCAACTTGTCCAGTTGTGTATTGCGATATTCAAACGAATTATTATTCGCCGTGATAATTGAGACCCGGGCAGCCTGGCATCCGTTCTGCAAAGCGAGCCGCATAGCCCATTGTGCTGTATCTTTATGTTGTTCAGTAATCATCCTATAATGTTTTCGTATGCAAAAATACACAGAATAAGAGAAAGCGATTAATAATTAAGAATGAAAAATTAATAATTAGCTTTTAACAGTTATCAGTAAACAGTCATCAGTCAATAACTCGTAAGATGTAAAACTTTGCGCCTTTGCGTCTTTGCGTGAAACAAAACAAAACGCCAGCCAACTTGTAACTCGTAACTGCCCGAAGGGCGAAGTAACCTGTAACTGTTAAAAGGTAACAAAGGTAACAGTATTTTCAGTGAACAGTAAACAGTCATCAGTAAACAGTATCGTGGTTTGTCATATACTCTGTCCATTTCCAAATTTTTCGTCTTCTTCGCTCGCGCAGACGTCCCGTCTGTATGTTGCGTAACAAACATTTTTGCCCTGTCAACAAGACACGACTGGAAGTCCGCGCCAGCGGGTTAACTTTTCAGTTAACAGTCAACAGTTAGCAGTTAACAACTTGTATCCCGTATAATTTTTCGTTCTTCGCTTTTGGCTCCGCCGATTTTCAATTAGTTCTTCACTTTTCGTTTTTCACTTATTATTTACCCCTTCTTCAATCCGTTCTCGATGTATATCCCGGCGGCAGGAACGGATAGAGATTCTTTGGCTTGGGCTTCTCTACCGGAGCGGCAGATGGTTGAGCGACAGGCGGCTGTTCCATAGCTTGCCCTTGCTCATTTTTCACTTTTAGTTCTTCACTTTTCACTTCCGGTTCTTCACTTTTCATTTTGCCTTCCTCTTCCAGTTCCTTATCCACGGCCGCCACTACCTCCGGATTGAGCGAGCCGCCCGGACGGAAGCCGTTCCCTTTCAATATCATCAACTGACGCCTGGTCTCTTCGTCCTGTACCTCGATGACCAGCGGATGGCGTTCCGATGCAAGCAAGCGGTCTCTGTCCTTCCTCCTTTCCTCCCGGTCGAGTACGTACTTTATCGCGCGGATGCTCGGCGGGCAGAATTTCTTTTCCACTACGCGGCATTTCTCCACCTCGTTCAGCGGATCGTTCTTATCGGGGATATAGGTGACCTTCTCTTTTTTCTGCACATAGCCTTCCAGCAGTTGTTTCAGTCCGATACGTGCCGAAGCTATGATCACCTCTTCGCGGTGGTCGATGGCTTCTTCCACCGCTTCGCCGAAATCGGGCTTTGCCTTTTTCCATTCATAAAATGTCTTGCGGCTTATTTTAAATGTTTTGCATATTTCGGAGATACTGCACAAGTCCTGTTCTATCATCCTGATAATCTCCGAGGCTGTTTTTTCTTTATACTTCATAAGATACTTAAATATTAATGTTAATAATTAGTTTCTTATATAGATAAAGATGTTTGGTTCTGATAAATTTTCAGTTATGCAGAAAATGATTCAACATTAAAAAAACAACTACTTATTCACATTAATTGTAACACCCCGTTTTTTCTTCCGTCATAATAATAAAATGGATGTTATATAAATTAAGCTTAATAATGAGAAGCCCGATCATTTTATTATTTATTTTCCTCTTTAGTATTTCTTTGCAAGCGATTGATGTAAAAGGCCGTATAATAGACATAAATACAAAGAAGCCTGTCGGGTTCGTAACGATGGTATTGCTAAAGGCCGACTCCACATATATTACCGGCTGTCAGACGGATACATTGGGATTATTTGCAATGGCCGGACAATTCCAGAAACAGGATTATCTTCTGAAAGCATCCTTTCTGGGATACAGGACTGCATTTATAAAGATAAGCAACCTGTCGTCCCATCTCGATTTAGGTGATATCGAACTGACAGAGGAATCGGAAGCACTGGGCGAAGTGACAGTGACAGCTAACAGAATAATAAATAAAGTGGACAGGCAGATAATCCTCCCCGATTCGATGCAGATAAAAAGTTCTGTCAATGCTTTCGACCTGCTAAGTAATATGTCGCTAGCCCGTTTGAATATCGACCCTGTAAATCAGACAATAAAAGTAGGTAACGAAGAAGTACAACTCCGGATCAACGGTGTACGTGCCACTGTACAGGAAGTTGCCGCTCTCCGCTCGAAAGATATCCTGCGAGTGGAATATTTTGAAGACCCCGGCGTGCGTTTCGGCAACGAAAATGTAGGCGCGGTCGTAAACCTGATCGTGGACAGGCAGAAGAACTATGGCGGATATGTATCCGTAGACGGGCGCAATTCTCCTTATGTAGGATTCGGAGACGATAATATTACGTTCAAGATGAATAATAAAGCATCGGAATTCGGGCTTAATTATTATATAAATTACAGGTCTTACGATAAACGATGGACAGAGCAAAGCGAATTACTGAATTTCCCGGCAAATCCGGTCTCCCGGGAACAAAGGGGAATAGAAGCCCCTATGGAATACCAGTATCATCGCTTCAACCTGACATATAACCTGACATCCGTAGATAAATATGTGTTTAATGTGGCTTTTAAGAATCAGCTTTATAATTACGATAATACAACAGACTTCAATAACTTCTACTCCGACAGGGTTATCCCGGCTTATTCCAGCGCGAGGCGGAATGGCTTCGAGTACACTCCGGTTCTGGATATATACTATAAGCAGGAATTGAAAGATAAGCAGTCGCTGGCTGTTAATATAGTGGGTACATATATCAATTCGGACAGTGAAAGCAATTATCTGGAATCGGAGGAATCCGTGCCGCAGACAGAAATCTACAACAAGGTGGACGGTAATAAATATTCAGTTATCGGTGAAGCTGTTTATGAAAAACAGTTCGAAAACCTGACCTTTAGCGCCGGGGCGAAACATACGCAGGGGTTTGCGGATAATACATACAGAGGGAATACTGATACAAAAACGGAAATGAAAAACTCTGATTCGTATGCTTTTGCCCAGGTGCAGGGTAAGATAGCCAAAAAGCTGGGTTATACTTTAGGTCTGGGCGGTTCGCGTATCTGGTTTAAAGAGGGGGAGAATGATGCGGCATTTTATACGATACGGCCTTCCGTGCAGTTGAATTATCCGTTCAATGATAATCTGTCGGTAAAGTATTCATTTGTAGTGAGCAACAGAACCCCGTCGTTAGGACAGCTCAGCAGTGTGGAGCAACAGGTGGATGCTTATCAGCTCAGCAGGGGCAATCCGGATCTGAAACTTACCAATACATATAACAACAAGCTGATATTTAATGTAAACAAAGGAATTTTTGACATCAGCACTACACTAGGATATATGTATTTCGATAAAGTTATTGTCAATACATACAGCATAGAGGGGGATAAGATCGTGTCGTATTCAGACAATCATAAAGGGCAGCATTACTTCTACTGGTCGGGAGATATTACCGCTAAAATAATAAAGGACATCTGGACTCTGACCGGCTGGTTTGGCCTGCAACGGGATATCTTCAACGCAAACACCGGGATAAACCATACTTATAATGCTATTTATGGAGGATTCCGCTCAAATGTACTGTATAAAAATCTCAGCTTTGTTATAGGGTTGAATTCCCGCTATAAGGAATTATGGGGAGAATCTATTTACTACGGGGAAGACTGGAACTATATAGAGGCCGGATATAAACACAAAGAGGCTAAATTATCGCTGGGGATGTCATATCCGTTCAAGGATTACTGGAGTGCCGGCAGTCGAAATATCTCATCTGTAAAGCCGACAAAATCGTGGTCGTACATAAAAGAGAACGGGCATATGCTTTACCTGCGCTTTTCATGGAATATGTCTTTCGGGCGTAAGCATGAGGCAGGGAAGAAGAGCCTGGATAATGCCGATACGGATAAGGGGATATTATAAGAATTTCAAGATTTCAGGTTTCAAGATTTCAAAATTCAGGAGAATAATCTTGAAACCTGAAATCTTGAAATAACAATCATTCCCCTCCCACAGTCAGTTTACTCACCAATACCGATGGTAAACCCTGTCCGACCGGAACACCCTGCCCGTCTTTGCCGCAGGTCCATGCACCTTCGTCTATTTTCAGGTTGTTGCCTGTCATGGTGATGTCGGCCAACGCTTTCGGGCCGTTACCTATGATGTTTATATCTTTTATCGGCCGGGTCAGTTTTCCGTTCTCTATCAGGTAGCCTGTTTTTACAAAGAATGTGAAGTCCCCGGCGCCGATCTGCACCTGTCCGTTTGTGAAATTATCCACATACACACCTTGTTTTACGGATGCTATAATATCGGCTTCCGGCGTATTCCCTTCTTCCATATAAGTTACCCGCATACGTGGTAATGGCGCGTACCGGAACGATTGACGCCGCCCGTTTCCCGTCGGTTCCACACCGTAATGCTTTGCGCTGATACGGTCGTGCAGGTAACTTTCGAGAATGCCGTCCTTTACTATATATGTCTTTTGGCTCTCCACGCCTTCATCGTCAAAATTGATTGCGCCACGGGCATGTTCTATCGTGCCGTCATCCACAATGTTGATACCGGGCATACAGATCCGTTTGCCGAACCGGTCGGAAAATATGGATACATTTTTCCTGTTAAAGTCAGCTTCGAAGGTATGTCCGATGGCTTCGTGCAGCAGGATACCCGAACTTCCGGCTCCCATAACCACAGGCATTTCGCCACCTTTAGGCTTTATGGCTTCGAACATGAGGGAGGTCTGTGCTACGGCTTCCCTGGCAATCGTTTCAATTAATTCTTCGTTCAGGAACTCAAATCCTTTCCGGTAAGCACGTGAACAATAGCCGTTTTCTATTTTGCCGTCCTGCTCCATCGTACAGGAGCCCGACATGATCGACATCGGGCGGTAATCCCAGGTCAATATACCTTCCGAGTTGAAAAAAAGGATATATGATGTAGCGTCATTCAGGCTGACTGAGGCTTTGATAACACGGGGATCGAGCTCGAATATCCTGTCATTCAGTTTCTGTACAAATAATTTTTTGTCGGCTACCGATACATCGAGCCAGGGCTTTTCTATTTTATAGTAGTTATGAAAATGGCGTTCTCTTATTTCAGCCGCGTTATTTGTCCCGACAGGCATTGACGCGATACTTGCCGCTGTGCGGGCCGCTTTCAGTAAATCCTTAATGTCGGTGTTCTCCACATAGGCATATCCGGTCTGGTCGCCCGATACTACCCTTACACCCGCACCATAATCGATATTCGAAGCGGCGCGGTTTACTTCCCCGTCCCGGAGCGAGATATTATTGCTGAATGTATGTTCAAAATATATATCGGCGTAATCCCCTCCTTTGCTCAGGGCTTCGGAGACCACTTTCAGTAAGTCATTTTCCGCAACGGAGAAATGTTGCAGTATATTCTGTCTGTTTATATTATCTATCATCATAATTCTGAGGCCTCCATTTTCTTGAATTTGTTTATCTGCCATATAAACATCGCCGCGGTCAACAATGTTGACAAACTATCCGCAACGGGCAATGAGAACCAGACACCATTCAGCCGGAAGAAGTGTGGCAATATAATCAGAGCAGGGATAAGCAGAAGGAATTGGCGAGTCAGACTAAGAAAGATCGATTTCGCCGCCATCCCTATGCACTGGAAGAAATTGGTAACCACAATCTGAAAGCCCACCAATGGCAGCATCACGGTTATGATGCGCAGAGCTTTCGATGCTTCGGCAGCCAGCGGGGCAGAAGGGTTGAACGGCTGTACGATAACATTCGGCAACAGCAGTCCTATTGCGCATCCTACAATACCTATACATACCCCTACTTTAATCGTATAATTGAGGGTTTCTTTCACCCTGCTTATCCTTCTGGCTCCATAGTTATACCCCACTATCGGCTGCATACCTTGTGTAAGTCCTACCAGTACCATGATAATGATCATTACCAGGGTATTGGCAATGGCATATGCCTCTATGGCCACATTGCCGCCATACACTTTCAGCTTGTTGTTGAGCATGAATACCACGACCGACGCAGCTACCTGAATAAAGAAAGGGGACAGACCGATGCTGGCGATCGCCCATACTATCTTCGGATTCAGCCCTATGTTTTTCCTGCGCAAACGCAGCATACTGTTTTGGTTCATAAAGTGATGCATAACGAAGCATAAGCCTATGAACATGGAAATGATAGTTGCGATGGCAGCTCCTTTAATCCCCCATTCCAGTACAAATATGAATATGGGTGCAATAATGATATTCGCTATCACCCCGATCAGCATAGTGTACATTGCCTTGGTCGGATAACCCGATGCACGCATCATACTGTTGAAGTTAAAGCACATGGTAAGGAAGATGTTTCCCGGCAAATAATACAAAAGGAATTCTTTTGCATAAGGGAAGGTTTCTTCCGTGGCTCCTATCCTCATCAGTATAGGATCAAGGAACATGAATAACAATGTTACAAGTGTTCCTGTAAATAAGACAGTCATCAGGAAAGAGTTGCCTATTATTTTTTCGGCGGTTTCCTTATCGCCCCTGCCCAGACAGATAGATATGCGGCTTGCCGAGCCGGCCCCAACCAGCATACCCACGGCAGCAGTCAGGTTCATGACAGGCAGGACGATTCCCAATCCTCCGATAGCATGGTCTCCCAGATCGGGACCATGGCCGATATATATACGGTCGATGATATTGTATAGCGCGTTGACCATTGTTCCCACGATAGCCGGAAGCGCGTATTGCCAGAGTAGTTTACTTATCTTTTTATTCTCTAATTCATCTATGTTTGCGGTTTTCAACATTTTTAATCTGTTCTAATACGGTTAAGGAGTGTAGCCCTCCCATCTTTGAGGGTGCAAAGGTACAATTTATATTACTTATTTCATGTGTAATGCACGCCGATTTTATTTATACCTGTTTCTGCTTTTTTGTTAAAAAAAGTACAGCTTTCAGGTCTGGTGTCTATTAAACCGGATACAAAATGTGTATTTGTGATTATATTTTTTAACTTTGCGTGGTTATTCGCATACGAACCAATTTTTATTTTTGAAATTAAAAATCTGAAGATAGATTGATAATGAATATACTAGAATTAAGCGAACAGGAAATCTTTCGCAGACAAAGTTTAGAAGAGTTGAGAGCGTTAGGGATAGAACCGTATCCGGCAGCGCTGTATGATGTAAATGCATATTCAAAAGAGATAAAAGAAAGCTTCGAAGACGGAGCAGAACGTCGTCCGGTAACCATTGCCGGCCGTATCATGGGGCGCCGTATCATGGGTAAAGCTTCATTTGTTGAGTTGCAGGATGCGGAAGGACGCATACAGGTCTATATATCACGTGACGATTTGTGCCCGGCTGAAGATAAGGAGCTTTATAATACAGTTTTCAAGAAATTACTGGATATTGGAGACTTTATCGGCGTTAAAGGATTTGTGTTCCGTACACAAATGGGTGAAATATCGGTGCATGCCGAAGAATTGACGGTGTTAGGAAAATCGCTTCGCCCGCTTCCCGTAGTGAAGGTGAAAGACGGGGTTACCTACGACGGATTTACCGACCCGGAACAGCGTTATCGCCAGCGTTATGTCGATCTGATCGTCAACGAGGGCGTAAAAGATACATTTATCAAGCGTACAAAAGTATTCAATTCGATGCGTGAATTCCTGAACGGACACGGTTATATAGAAGTGGATACTCCGGTATTGCAAAGCATACCGGGAGGAGCTACTGCCCGCCCGTTTATTACTCATCACAATGCACTGGATATTCCATTGTATCTGCGTATCGCAAACGAACTTTACCTGAAACGTCTGATAGTCGGAGGTTTCGATGGAGTGTATGAGTTTTCCCGTAACTTCCGCAACGAAGGTATGGACAGGACGCACAACCCGGAATTTACGGTAATGGAATTCTATGCAGCATACAAGGATTACAACTGGATGATGGATTTTACCGAGCGTATGCTGGAGAAAATCTGTATGGACGTGCATGGAACTACCAAAGTGAAAATGGGTAAAAATGAGATTGATTACAAAGCGCCTTACCCGCGCGTTACTATGATAGATTCCATCAGGCATTTTACAGGTGTAGACATTAGCGGAATGGACGAGGTTCAGCTTCGCGACGTTTGCAAGCAGCTTGGAGTGGAACAGGACGAAACAATGGGTAAAGGAAAGCTGATAGATGCCATTTTCGGAGACAAATGTGAAGGTAACTATATACAACCGACATTCATTATAGACTATCCTGTGGAAATGTCGCCGCTGACAAAGAAACACCGAAATAATCCGGAGCTTACAGAACGTTTCGAACTGATGGTAAACGGCAAGGAACTTGCGAATGCTTATTCGGAGCTGAATGACCCGATAGACCAGCGCGCCCGTTTCGAAGACCAGCTGAAATTATCGGAAAAAGGAGATGACGAAGCTATGTTTATCGACCAGGATTTCTTGCGTGCGCTGGAATACGGCATGCCGCCGACAAGCGGTATCGGCATCGGTATGGACCGTCTGGTAATGTTTATGACCGGACAGGAAAGTATTCAGGAAGTGATGTTCTTCCCTCAGATGCGCCCTGAAAAAGTGGCGAAGAAAGATCCTGTGGCAAAATATACGGAACTGGGAGTTTCGGAAGAACTGGTTCCTATCCTCCAAAAAGCCGGATACCTTACTGTGGAAGCAATGAAAGATGTAAATCCGCAGAAGATAAGACAGGATTTAGGAGACATCAACAAAAAGCATAAACTGGAGTTGTCTCTGCCATCGGTAGAGGTGATTGAGGGATGGTTCACCTCCCCAACCCCTCCAAAAGGAGGGGCTTAAGCAAGCCATGAGTCATGAATATTAAAAATAAATAAAATTCCTGCTTCCTTTTCCTCCCCTTTTGGGGGAGGTTAGGAGGGGGTGGTTAAAAATATGAGTTTTCCCGGTAAAATTGCAATTTTAGGTGGTGGAACATGGGCGACCGCATTAGCCAAGATTATGCTGAATCACGAAAAGCATATCAATTGGTACATGCGCCGTCCGGAACAGATACAGGATTTTAAAAAGACAGGGCATAACCCTTCTTATTTATCGACAGTTGAATTTAACCTGGACAGAATTTCATTTTATTCGGATATTACTCAGGTTGTTGAGGATTCCGATACGCTGATCTTAGCTGTTCCGTCCCCTTTTCTTAAAAGCCATCTGGATAAACTGAAAACTAAAATAAACGGAAAGTTTATTATTTCGGCCATCAAAGGGATCATCCCACCCGAAAACCTGCTGGTTACCGATTATCTGACGCAATTCTACGATATCCCTGCCGAAAATATGGCTATCGTCGGCGGGCCTTGCCATGCTGAGGAAATAGCCTTGGAGCGTCTCACATATCCTACGATTGCTTGTCCCGATATTGAAAAAGCACGTGCCATAGCCGGAATATTCAACAACAGGTTTGTAAGGGCATCCGTATCGAACGACGTATCAGGTATCGAACTGGCGGCTGTGCTGAAAAATGTATATGCCATTGCTTCGGGTATTTGCCACGGGCTGAAATATGGAGATAATTTTCAGGCGGTGCTGGTATCGAATGCAATATCCGAGATGGAACGTTTTGTAGATATTGTATCTCCGATAGAAAGACGGATTCAGGATTCGGCATATCTCGGAGATCTATTGGTTACGTGTTATTCAAGTTTCAGCCGTAACCGTACATTCGGTTCCATGATAGGAAAGGGTTATTCCGTAAAAGCAGCTCAGATAGAGATGGAAATGATTGCCGAAGGATATTATGGTACAAAATGTATCAGGGAAATGAACGAAAAATATAATGTGAATATCCCTATTGCAGACCTGGTGTATCACGTATTATATGAAAATGCATCAGCGCGGGAGGGTGTTAAGGTATTGAGAGAACAAATATTAAAATAAATAAAGAACAATGGATAAGGTTATCAAATTAGACATTAGCAAAACTTTAGGTTTTATTAATCAGGCTGACATCGACAATCAGGCTGCTTTGGCAAAGAAATGCAATGAGGCATTGCATGATGGTTCAGGTAAAGGAAACGACTTTTTGGGTTGGCTGAACTTGCCGTCATCGATTACAGATGCTGAATTAAAAGATATAGAAGATACAGCAAAAGCATTACAGGCCAAATGCGAAGTAATTGTACTTGTCGGCATCGGCGGCAGCTACCTTGGTTCAAGGGCTGTTATCGATTCTCTGTCGAATGCCTTCGATTGGTTGCAACGCGACCGTAAAACTCCTGTAATCCTTTATGCTGGGAACAATATCGGTGAAGACTATCTGGTGGAATTACTTGCATACCTGAAAGGTAAATCTTTCGGAATCATCAATATATCCAAATCGGGAACAACAACAGAACCTGCTTTGGCTTTCCGCATCCTTAAAGCCGAACTGGAAAAAACAATAGGTAAGGACGAAGCGAAACACCGTATCGTAGCTATTACAGATGCTGCGCGTGGAGCATTGTTTACACTGGCTACAAAAGAAGGGTTTAAGAAATATGTAATCCCTGATAATGTAGGAGGACGCTATTCTGTGTTGACCCCGGTAGGTTTGCTTCCTATCGCATTAGCAGGGATCGATATCCGCCAACTGGTTGCAGGTGCTGCATATATGGAGAAAGAAACCGCTCCGGCTGTGCCTTTCGAAAAGAATATCGCAGAAGTATATGCCGTTACACGTAATGAATTATACAAAAAAGGTAAGAAAATAGAAATCCTGGCCAACTTCAACCCTAAGTTGCACTACATCGCAGAATGGTGGAAACAACTTTACGGAGAGAGCGAAGGCAAGGAAAATAAAGGTATCTTCAATGCTGCGGTTGACTTTACCGCCGACCTTCACTCTATGGGACAATGGATACAGGAAGGTGAACGTTCTATCTTCGAAACTGTTATATCAGTGGCTCAACCGAATGAAACATTGACAGTGCCTACCGATGAAGAAAATCTTGACGGATTGAACTTCCTTGCAGGTAAACGTGTGGATTTTGTAAACAAAATGGCCGAACTGGGCACGCAATTGGCCCACGTTGACGGAGGTGTACCGAACATCAAAGTGGAAATGCCTAAACTGGATGCATACAGTATCGGACAGTTGTTGTACTTCTTCGAGAAAGCATGCGGTATCAGCGGGTATATCTTAGGTGTGAATCCATTCGACCAACCGGGAGTGGAAGCATATAAGAAAAATATGTTCGCTCTCCTTGACAAACCGGGTTTTGAAAAGGATAGCGAAGCTATTAAGAAAAGATTGTAAAAAATAGTTACAAGTTACAGGTTACGAGTTACAAGACTTATGATGTCCCACTCGCTCGTAACTTGTAACTCGTAATTCGTAACTAAAGGTATGATAGAAAAAAAACACTTACTGGGTATGATCATGGATGAATTCTATGGTGTGGCAGGTGAGTGCGGTCTACCCAGATTTGCAGCAAAGCAAATCGCCGATTGGGTATACAAGAAAAGAGTAACATCGATAGACCAGATGACAAATATCTCGGTCGCAAACAGGGCTTTGTTGTCGGAAAAATACGATGTGGGAAGATATATCCCGCTCGAATTCCAGCAATCTGTAGATGGCACTGTTAAATATTTATTCAAAACGGAGAACGATAAACTTATCGAGGCCGTGATGATCCCCGAAGACGACAGGGCTACGCTTTGTGTGTCTTCACAGGTTGGTTGTAAGATGAACTGCCTGTTTTGCATGACGGGGAAACAGGGATTTAACGGCAATCTTACTGCCAATGAAATATTGAATCAGCTCTATTCGGTTCGTGAAGCCGAAGATCTGACGAATGTTGTCTTTATGGGAATGGGTGAGCCTCTGGACAACTATGAGCAATTGAAAAAGACACTCGAAATTATGACGGCCGATTATGGCATGGCCTGGAGTCCCAAACGTATAACCGTTTCCACAACCGGTGTTACGCCCAAGTTGAAACGTTTTCTGGATGAAAGTAATGCCCATCTGGCAATCAGCATCCATAGCCCGGAGAAAGAACAGCGGTTATCTATTATGCCTGCCGAGAAGGCTTTCCCTATAGCCGGGGTGATGGACTTATTAAAAGAATATGACTGGACAAAGCAACGGCGCTTGTCTTTTGAATATATAATGTTTGATAATTTCAACGATTCGCTCGTGCATGCCAAAGAACTGGCGCAGATGCTCAGGGGAATCGAATGCAGGGTAAATCTTATACGTTTCCATGCGATACCGAATGTCAATCTGAAAACATCGACAAAGGAAAAGATGGAGGCATTCAGGGATTATCTGACAAGTAAAGGTGTCACTTCGACCATACGCGCGTCGCGCGGCGAAGATATATTCGCGGCTTGCGGAATGTTGTCGACAATGAAAAGTAAAAAAAATGAGGAATAATCAGGTTGTATTTAACGGGATTCATGATGGGAAGATGACTTTGCCGAAAGACTTTGCCGTTCTTTTCCCAAAAATGACCCGGTTATTGGATAAAGCATATAAAGTAGAATTTACACTGAACGGCAATCAGCGGTTCCGGCAGTATATATGGACGCTTAACGGTGGAAGTACCATCGGCTGGCTTTGTAAGCTGGAACATTGTGTGCCCCAGGGGCGTAATATTATACCCGAGCACATTCTGCTATCCCAAAATATGGGAGGGATTGTAGAATATTGGCTCGAAGACAATACTATGGAGGCGGAGAGTTTTATAGATGCCAATCAGTTTACATTCTCGCTGGTAGATTCCACGGTTGGTATCGGAGGATGGGAACAAAACTATGCGGATGAATGTAAGTCGCAGGGCATAGAACCTATGGATACGTCCGACTTTCTGACTTTTGCTCTCGAAGCGAATGGAAATACGACCTTCTATAATTATAAAACAAAAGAAGTTTTCGTTTATTTACATGATGACTATTCCCCGTTCGCGATCACGCCTCACAAAGGCCATCCGTTATGTACGATTTATCAATACGATAAAGCCCCGACTTTTGTTGACTTTGTCGAAACCCTGGCCGGACAATGGTTGCAGGTAATACAATCTAAAAACTAAATCAACTATGATAAAAGTAGGTATAACACAAGGTGATATAAACGGGATAGGATACGAAGTTATCCTGAAAACGTTTGCAGATATCCGGATGGCAGAGATGTGCATCCCTGTTATTTACGGATCGGCAAAGGTGGCGTCCTATCATCGGAAAGCGATGGAACTGCAACCGGTTTCTTTCAATCAGATCAATAATGTGAAGGATGCGGTGGTAAACAAAGTGAATATCATCAACTGTATCAATGAAGATACTAAAATTGAAATAGGGCAATCGACCGCAATAGCAGGGGAAGCGGCATATAAATCCCTTGAAAAGGCGGTTGCGGATCTCAAAAACGGGTTGATTGACGTCCTGGTGACAGCCCCTATCAATAAACATAATATCCAGCGTGAAGATTTCCACTTTCCCGGTCATACCGAATATCTTGAAGAGCGTTTCGGCAAAGACGGGGACAAAAGCCTGATGATTCTCATCAAGGATTCGCTTCGTATTGCCCTCGTAACGGGGCATATTCCGTTGGCAGATGTCCCAAAATCGCTGACTAAAGAAAAAATAACAGATGCGGCCATGCGTTTCGAAGCCAGCCTGAAACGTGATTTCAGAATAGGCAGGCCACGTATTGCGGTATTATCCCTCAATCCGCATGCCGGAGAGAACGGCTTGCTCGGAACAGAAGAAAATGATATTATTACTCCTGCCATAAAGGAATTACAAGATAAAAAGGTACTTTGTTTTGGACCTTACCCTGCCGATGGATTTTTCGGGGCAGGTGAATTCGCCAAATTCGACGGCATACTGGCAATGTATCACGATCAGGGTTTAGCTCCTTTTAAGACCTTAGCTATGGAAGACGGTGTTAACTTTACAGCCGGATTACAGATCGTCCGTACATCTCCGGCTCACGGGACAGCCTATGGTATAGCCGGAAAGAATGAAGCATCGGAAGAATCCTTCCGTCAGGCCGTTTATATGGCCATAGATACATTCGGCAACAGGATAGAATTTGATAAGGCTCATGCAAATCCGTTGAAAAAGCTATATGTTGAAAAAGGCGGCGATAATGAAGTCCTTGATCTGACTGCTGAAGAATAAATTTTTTTACTTCCGGATTAAACCTTTTTGGCTGGCTTTAGTCAAAAAATATTAATATTTATGAATTATGCTATAATAGCGGCGGGGGAAGGCTCCAGACTGGCTCAAGAAGGTGTTACTTTGCCGAAGCCTTTGGTAAAGCTGGAAGGAAAGGAAATGATTCGCCGGTTGATTGATATTTTTCTCAGGAATGATGCATCTTCGATAAGTGTTATTGTCAATGAGGAGATGGTGCAGGTTCAGGAATATATATCCGGGCTGAAACTGGATGTGCCATTTAATATTGTGGTGAAATCTACCCCGAGTTCTATGCATAGTTTCTTTGAATTACGAAATTTTCTGAGAGATGGAAAGTTCTGCCTGACAACAGTCGATACCATTTTCCAGGAAGGGGAGTTCAGAAATTTTATACGGGCTTTTGCCTCAGATGAGGATAATGACGGAGTAATGGCTGTAACAGATTATATCGACGATGAAAAACCATTGTATGTGGAAGTTGACAGTAAAATGAATATAAAGGGATTTCCGGATCATTCGGATAATTGTAAATATATATCGGGAGGAATTTACGGACTTACTCCCAGGGCAATAGATACATTAGAATCCTGTATCGAAGCAGGGCAGTCACGGATGCGTAATTTCCAGCGGCAGCTGGTAACTGATAACCTGAATCTGAAAGCATTTCCTTTTGCTAAGATCGTTGATGTTGACCATGCAGAGGATATAAAGAAAGCGGAGCAATTTGTAAAAAATAAAGATGTCAAAAGTTAGAATCGCAGGAATCAAAAGGAATACAAAGTTCTCTCCCAACCATATTGGAAACGATGGTATGATATTCAACCTTACCGCTGAATGCCTGCGGAGCATGGGATATGAGGTGAGGGAATATACGGAATCGGAGTTTGTGTTGAGTGAAGAAAATGAGAGGTATATTTTTAATATGGCCCGTGATAGAAGCACAATCAAGAGGCTGAAACAATGCGAGAAAAACGGTGCGATAATCCTGAATCCGGGAACAAGTATCGAAAACTGTACCCGTACTACCATGACACGTTTGCTGATAGACAATAATATTCCACACCCTGAAAGTATAATCATGGATGTAACTGACGACCCTACCGGAGAACTGGAAAAAATGAATGCCGGAGCTTTTTGGGTAAAGAGAGGCGATTCACATACCATTCACCGGGAGGATGTAGCTTATGCACGTAATATAGAGGAAGCTAAATCCATTTTACAGGAATTTGCATTACGCGATATACCTAATGCCGTGATAAATGAACATCTGGTCGGAGATTTAGTGAAGTTTTATGGAGTATACGGCACGGATTTCTTTTATTGGTTCTATCCGTTCGATCTGAGCCTTACCAAATTCGGGTTGGAAGCAGTAAACGGAGATGCAAAGGAATTCCCGTTCGATTTGGATGCATTGAAAAAGACCTGTAATAAAGCGGGGGAGGTACTGAATGTAGATATATACGGCGGTGATTGTATTGTCGCAGCGGATGGTTCATTTAAGATTATAGACTTTAATGACTGGCCTAGTTTTGCTCCTTGCCGCGAAGCATCTGTTCCGTATATAGCAGAACGCATATCACAGAAAATATCGGTAAATATGTAATATCGGCAAAATACCGGCAGGGTTGCTCAGGTAGCCATTTTAAGGAATTTAAATGTAAGTAAATTATATATTTTTAACCACTTTGATATCAATGCAATTTTTGATAACTTTGTGGCTTTATTGAAGAAATGAAACAAAAGAATCTCTTTTATATAATTATCGCATCAGGCTTTGGTACGGGCTTTTCCCCGTTTGCTCCCGGCACGGCGGGCGCAGCATTAGCTACTATTATATGGATTGCCCTTTCTTTTCTCGTTTTCCCTTTTTCCTTATTTCTGATAACTATTGCATTAATCATCATATTTACAGCTCTGGGCGTCTGGTCATCAAACGTTCTTGAACCTTCATGGGGAAAAGATCCTTCCCGTATCGTAGTAGACGAAATGGTGGGAGTTTGGATAACCTTACTTGCGGCTGATGCCGGCAATGTATATCACGCGCTGATTGCATTCGCCTTGTTTAGGCTATTCGATATCTGGAAACCCCTGGGAATTCGTAAAATGGAGAATCTGAAAGGCGGATGGGGCGTAATGATGGATGATGTGCTTGCAGGAGTGTATGGCTTTATAATATTATTGGGAGGAAAATGGCTGATTGGATAAAGAAGGTCACGAAAACCGTCTCTGAAAAAGGAGGGATTTTCATGTTTGTGCGGGCGCAGTTCTCCTCACAGATATCTAGTCTGACTGACTTTACAGTAACCATATTACTCACTAATATTTTTGGCGTCTTTTATGGTAATGCGACCCTTTTCGGCAATATTTCGGGAGGAGTGGTTAATTGTATTATAAACTATAAATGGACATTCAAGGCTCAGGATAGTAAGATACGCGATGTTGCTATTAAATATGTGATGGTTTGGCTGGTCAATCTGTTCCTTAACAGAGAAGGGACGGTATTGGTGACTGAACTGGTGATGAAATGGCTTCCTATGGAGAGCCTGCCGGAGATTATAGCGAATAATGTATTCCTGATACCGAAGATAATTGTCTCGTTGATCGTCGGGTTCGGATGGAATTACAACATGCAGCGTCTCTTTGTATATAAGAACAGGGATTTCAAAAAGTATTTTAAGAAAAATACGCAAAAAGATAATAAAGAAGAAGTTATAGAATGTGAAAAGGAACATGCAGATGACATATAGAAAGGTGTTGCTGTATACGATATATATAAATCTTAAAAAAGGGGAAGGATAAAAATGAAAGCTAGAGATATTGCTCAACAGATAATTTATAAAATTATTGACCCTCTTGTCAGGGGGATGGTAAAGATTGGTATTACACCCAATTTTATTACGGCCACAGGGTTGGTACTGAATGTTGTAGCTTGTATTATTTTTATTTGCGGAGCTATGCGGGGAAAAATCTTTTTCGGGCATACCTACGGCCATGAAGGCGATTTGTCGTTTGTCGGTTGGGGGGGATTCGTTATTTTATTTGCCGGATTGTTTGACATGATGGACGGGCAGGTTGCCCGCGTCGGTAAAATGAGTTCCCGTTATGGCGCACTGTTTGATTCGGTACTCGACCGTTATAGCGAGCTGATTGTGTTGTTCGGTATTTGCTATTATCTGATCCTGCAAGGATATTTCTTTAGCTCGTTATTTGCCTTTATCGCTCTTATCGGGTCCATGATGGTAAGTTATGTGCGTGCCCGTGCCGAAGGATTAGGGATAGAATGTAAAGGAGGGTTTATGCAGCGTCCCGAGCGTGTGGTGACTATTGCTGTGGGGTGTATACTCTGCGGCTTGTTCGGATATTTCTTTCCGTATTATCGTGTCGCTGTGCCTCACAAAGAGAGTATTCCTTTGTTTGAGCCGATATTAATTATGGTGGTACCGATTGCTTTCGTCGCCGTATTTTCCAATATTACAGCTATTAACCGCCTGAGACATTGCAAAAGGGTGTTGCAGGAACAAGACAGAAAAGAAAAAGCAGGAGAATAAATGAAGTTACAGATTTCTTTGCCGACTCTGAGAGAGAGCATTATTGTTGTAGGGATAACTATCCTGTTTTCGATATTGACAAGTATATTCGTAGGATTTCGTCCTGAGCATTTTCTTTTGATCGCACTTTTTCTCTTGTTGTTTTTTGTGAATGCCAAGACCCGGAAATTAGCCGTAGGATTATTGCCGTTTCTTATATTCGGTATTTCTTACGACTGGATGCGTGTATATCCTAATTATCTGGTGAATCCGATAGATGTGGAGGGATTATATAATCTGGAAAAAGCGTTATTCGGTATTACAGTAGATGGTGCAGTACTTATTCCTTGCGAATATTTCACCCTGCATACGAGCGCAATAGCCGATTTCTTAGCCGGTATTTTTTATTTGGGCTGGGTACCTGTTCCGGTGGCATTCGGTCTATACTTATATTTCAAGAAAGACAGGGATATGTTCCTTCGCTTTGCAATGGTTTTCCTCTTTGTCAATCTGCTCGGTTTCACTTGTTATTACATTCATCCCGCTGCACCGCCATGGTATGCGATGAATTACGGGTTTGAGCCGATATTGAATACACCCGGTAATATGGCCGGATTAGTTCGTTTCGATGAACTGATAGGCTTCCCGCTGTTCAATTCCATTTACGGGCGCAATGCCAATGTATTTGCCGCGGTTCCGTCCCTGCATTCGGCATATCTGGTAGTGGTGCTGTTCTATGTAGTAAAGAAGAAATGTAACCGGGGAATATTGTCCGTTGTTTTAATATTCTTGGTTGGTATATGGTTTACAGCAGTATATACGTCTCATCATTATATTATAGATGTACTGTTAGGCATTCTTTGCGCGGTTGTGGGCATCGCATTGTTCGAATTTGTATTGATGAGGCTGGGCTGGTTTAAATCATTTTACAGCAAATATCTTAATTATATTAAGTAGTTACGAGTTACAAGTTACGGGTAGACAAGATATGAATTGTAAACTCCTGACTGATAACTGAAAAAAGGCTTATGAAAGAAAAACTGATAAGCAGGGATATGATACAGAACCTGCATCCTGTATTCAGGGGGCGTTTTGGAAATACCCTTACGAATATTGTGTTCAGTGTAGGAGGCTTAAATAAGGTAAATGCTATTTACGATGCCTCCAAACAATATACAGGTCTTGAATTTGTGAATGATATGCTCGACAAAATGGGGATCATCCGCAAGTATGAGAATTACGAGGTTCTCGATCAGTTTAAAGAAGGGCCGTTCATCACAGTTTCGAACCATCCAATAGGCCATATAGATGGAATAATAGCTATCAGTACAGTGGCAAGCAAGCGTAAGGACTACAAGATGATGGTAAACTGGATGCTGAGCCAGATAGATACTATGGACGAGCATTTTATCGGAGTCAATCCTTATGCTAAAGGAAATAAGATGAAAGATCTGAAATCGAGTCTGGGAGGAGTAAAGCAATGCCTGGAACATTTGCATGACGGACATCCGTTGGGGCTGTTTCCGGCAGGAGGTGTATCAACCAATCATCTGACTAAGACCGAAGATCGTGAATGGCAACCAACTGTTCTTAAATTGATAAAGAAAGCAAAGGTCCCGGTCATTCCTATGTATATAGATGGAAGCAATTCGTGGATATATCGTACATTAGGATTTATAAGCTGGAAAATAAGGACTGTACGTCTATTGCATGAAACGACTAACAAAAGAGGTAAGACTATTTATGTACGTTTTGGTAAACCGATCTCAGTTGAGGAGCAAGCCAAATTCACAGATATAAAAGAGTTTGGCGAATTTCTGAAAGCACAGACTTATGCTATGAAGAAGAAAAGATAATCGGACGTATTCCGGTATACATTTCGACATTAAGATATAAGAGGCTGAATTTAAAAGGACAGCCTCTTTTAACGCTTGTGAAGTAGTCCGGACTCGAATAACAAAATAAATATCAGATTATCCGCTTTATTTTCCATCTATCTTTATCTATATTATCGAACAAGTAAAAGCAACGGGATTCACTAAAAAGTAACACTCTGAAAAGACTTTAATCATGTTACCTTTGTTACCTTTTTATATAGTGTCCCTGGTGTAAATCTTTGTGTCCCTTGTGGTAAAGAGTTTTAACCACCAAGTACACGAAGGAAATCACAAAGGGCACAAAGACTAAAAAAACTGTTACTTTTGTTACCTTTTGGAGAAAGATACGAGATACTGCGCCCTAGGGCAGTTACGAGTTACGAGTAGACAAGATACGAGTTGTTAACTGCTGACTGTTTACTGTTTACTGAAATAAGTGTTACCTTTGTTACCTTTTAAGATTTGAAAAAGAATGTTGGATATAAGTAAAATAAAAGGAATAATCTTCGACTACGGAGGTACTATCGACAGCAATGGGAAACATTGGGGCGAAGTGCTTTGGGATGCATATGTGGATAATGAAGTACCTGTTTCGAAAGAACAGTTTCGTGAAGCTTATGTGTATGCCGAGCGTTATCTTGCTACACACCCTGTTATTGAAGCAGAAGATAATTTTTTTATATTACTTGGAAAAAAGATAGATTTACAGGTAAATTACTTAATAAATAAAGGCTTTTTATCCGAAAATGATAAAACAAAGGGTTATAGCCTTGCTATTTCGACACAATGTTATACCTTTGTCAGAGATTTAATAGAAAAAGAGAAGCCTTTACTCAAAATATTGAAGAGCCGTTATCCCATGGTATTGGTTTCTAACTTTTATGGAAACATACAATCTGTGCTAACTGATTTCGGCTTGTCCGGATATTTCGACGATATTATAGAATCGGCTGTAGTAGGAGTAAGGAAGCCTGATCCGGCTATATTCGGTCTGGGCGTCCAGAATCTGGATTTACCTGCTTCTTCAGTTGTGGTTATCGGGGATTCTCATTCGAAAGATATTGTGCCTGCTTCACAAAACGGGTGTCAGACTATCTGGCTCAAAGGTCAGGGGTGGGGTGACGAGGAAGAGAATGCCACGGCAAATATCATTATTTCCGACTTCATGGAGTTGAAGTCTGTTTTTCAGATAGGCTGAAAAACGCGTACTTGATTTTTGGGTAATAATATGGAGTCAGTAAGGATTCCGGTTTTAATAATGGATACCGTTTGTATGGTAGAAAAGCCCGGGTTGGGAGAATAAAATAAGACTGGTTTTCGCTGAAGCTATACTATTATATAGGATTTTGCGGAAACAGGAGATAATATCCTGAAGAAACTTGATCCAGAGTTTAAAGGATTGCTGCGGGTTGCAGTGTATTTTAATTTAATTAAAAAAAATGGGAAAAGTACAATTAAAAGAAGCCAATGGAAAACTTGGTATTCTAACAGTTGGAGTTGGTGCAGTAGCAACAACATTCATGGCAGGAACGTTGCTAACACGTAAAGGACAGGGAGTTCCTGTAGGGTCAATCACTCAATTGGCTACAATGCGCTTAGGGAAAAGAGAAGAAAACCGCTTCCCTAAAATCAAAGATGCAGTGCCTTTGGCTGATCTTAATGATGTCGTATTCGGTGGATGGGACATTTTTGAAGAAGATGCATACGAGGCTGCAAAACATGCAGATGTTTTAACAAAAGATGACTTGGACAAAGTTAAAGATGAAATGCAGGCTATCAAACCGATGAGAGCAGTATTCGATCAGGACTTTGTAAAACGTTTGCATGGTACTTGGGTAAAATCGGCTCCTACAAAGTGGGAATTGATGGAACAAGTAAAACAAGACATCGAAAACTTCAAAAAAGAAAATAATTGCGATCGCATCGTAGTTATCTGGTGCGGTAGTACAGAAGTATTCACTCCGCTGGGTGAAGTACACAAAACACTTGCAGCTTTCGAAAAAGGACTGAAGGAAAACCACAAAGACATTGCTCCTTCAAACGTTTATGCATATGCAGCAGTATCTATGGGAATACCATACATCAATGGTGCTCCTAACCTGACTGTAGACATACCTGCAATGTGGGAACTGGCAGAGAAAACTCAGACTCCGATATGCGGAAAGGACTTCAAGACTGGTCAGACAATGTTGAAGACTGTATTGTCTCCAATGTTCAAGACCCGTATGCTCGGTCTTAACGGATGGTTCTCTACAAACATTCTTGGTAACCGCGACGGTGAGGTACTGGACGATCCGGGTTCATTCAAGACAAAAGAAGAATCGAAACTTTCGGTTATCGATAACATCCTTCAACCGGAACTTTATCCTGAACTTTACGGTAATGTTTACCACAAGGTTCGTATCAACTATTATCCACCCCGCAACGACGATAAAGAAGGATGGGATAACATCGACTTGTTCGGATGGTTAGGTTACAAAATGCAGATGAAGGTAGACTTCCTTTGTAAAGACTCTATTCTTGCGGCTCCACTTTGCCTGGACCTTGTTCTGTTTACAGACCTGGCTAAACGTGCGGGAATGAGCGGTATACAAGACTGGTTATCTTTCTACTTCAAGAGTCCTATGCATGAGCCTAGCAAGGTTGCAGAGCATGACTTGTTCATCCAATATGTGAAGTTGAAAAATACACTTCGCCAGATGATTGGAGAAGAAACAGTAGATTTTATCGACTAATTCTTACCCTGGATAAAATGAGAAGGAGACATCCCTACAGATGTCTCCTTTTTTATGTAACTATAATGGTACTTATTTCCTTAGCCTCACATAGTCCACGGCATGCCCTTCTCCTTTATGTAGTATCAGACTGGCCCGTTCACGTGTAGGGAGGATGTTTTTACGCAGATTCTTGCGGTTTATTTCTCTCCAGATGGTTTTTGCGGTATTGATCGCGTTCTTGTCAGCCAGTTTGGCAAAGCTGTGAAAATACGAATCGGGATTCGTAAATGCTCCTTTCCTGAACTTCATAAAACGGGAGATATACCACTCTTCCAGTTTCTGCTCATCGGCATCCACATAGATGGAAAAATCTACAAAATCGGAAACGAAAATACGGGGTTTTTCATCCGGATAATCCATTCCGCTCTGCAATACATTCAATCCTTCCAAAATAAGTATGTCCGGCTGGTCTATGACCTGATACTCGTTAGGGATAATATCATAAATGAGATGCGAATATTTGGGTACTCTTATATTTCTTTTCCCCGCTTTCAGGTCCGTAACGAACTTCAACAGTGTCTTTATATCATATGATTGAGGGAATCCTTTCTTGAGCATAATGCCTTTTTCTTCCAATGTAGCGTTTGGATACAGAAATCCATCGGTGGTTATCAGTGATACTCGCGTATCCTCTTTCCAACGGCTAAGTAATGCCTGTAATACACGTGCAGTTGTGCTCTTGCCTACCGACACGCTACCGGCAATCCCGACAATGAAGGGAACTTTCATCGATTTCTGATTGAGAAACTTTGTCAGTACCGACTGGCGGCTGGTACGCGCATTGAAGTAATAACTCAATAAACGGGAGAGAGGCAGATAGATGTCTTCTACTTCGTCGATAGAGAGTTCGTAGTCGATGCCCTGCAGCGTCAGCAACTCTTCATATGTGAGCGTCATCGGTTCCGAGTCGCGGAGAGCAGCCCATTGATTACGGGAAAACTGAATGTAAGGACTCGAAGGAAATGCTTCCATTCTTTCAATTTTAGAATACGAATGCTACAAAGGTAGAAAAACTTACAGGTTATGAGTTATTATAACATGAGTATTTTATCTATAGGTAAAGCTTATGGCTTTGGAGTCCTTTGAAGTATTGGTATAAGTAGTAAGTAATGAGCGGTAAGAGGGAAGTAAAGAATTGGAAGCGGCAGCTTTTTCTATTGTTGTCAAACTATGTTCTGGTATTTATAATTTCCAAGGAATTAAAAAATCAGAATCAGCCCAAAACAATAATTATATATTTTACAAGAAAGCCATATGTAGTTATGCAGAGGATCAAATTGTAATATTTTACATGTATTTAAAAAATCCTTACATCTTTAGCAGGGAAGAAACCTCTAATTTTGCTTCAGTAATAATCCAATATCTAACTAACATTATAATATCCATGAAAGAGCGAAGAAAAAACTATCTTTTACTTATCACTTTTGTTTCGGCTATGGGAGGCCTTCTTTTCGGCTATGACTGGGTTGTCATCGGAGGTGCTAAACCATTTTATGAAGTATATTTTAATATTGCCGATTCCCCGGTTATGCAAGGCTGGGTAATGGGAAGTGCTATTTTAGGATGTCTTGTGGGAGTGATGGTTTCGGGAAGTTTATCCGACAGGTACGGAAGGAAGCCGCTAATGATCGTTTCTTCCCTCATATTTATTATAGCTGCTATTGGTACAGGTATTTGTAATGATCTTTCATGGTTTATAGTGTACAGGGTATTGGGGGGCATTGGCATTGGCATGGCTTCAAATCTGTCTCCGATGTATATTGCAGAGGTTTCCCCGGCAAACGTAAGGGGTAAGTTTGTGTCGGTCAATCAACTGACAATTGTAATTGGTATACTCTCGGCTCAGATTGTAAACTGGCTTATAGCAGATCCCGTGATGCCGGGTGAAGATATCCTGGCCTCCTGGAACGGGCAGATGGGATGGCGCTATATGTTTTGGACAGGAGGTGTACCCGCCGTTGTATTCTTTCTGATGCTCTTTATCTTGCCGGAGAGTCCGCGCTGGTTAAGTACCCGTAATGAATTTACCAAATCGGAAAATATATTGAACCGCATCGGGGGAAAGGCTTATGCAGAAAACGAAATTGCGACTCTCAAAGCGGCAGTTTCGGAGGTGAAAGAGAACGTAAATTATAAACTACTATTCAAAGGAAAGATGCCTAAGATATTATTGATAGGTATTGTTATTGCAGCTTTCCAGCAATGGTGTGGTATTAATGTGATATTCAACTATGCTCAGGAGATATTTTCAGCAGCCGGATACGGAGTATCCGATATATTATTCAATATAGTTGTTACAGGGGTGACTAATGTTATATTCACGATAATTGGCATGTATACGGTAGATAAACTCGGACGCAGAGCGTTACTTTTATTCGGAGCAATAGGATTGGCGCTTATCTATGCGGCTCTGGGGGCATGCTACTATCTCGAAATATCCGGCATTGCCGTATTGTCGCTCGTTATGCTGGCTATCGGTTGTTATGCAATGAGCCTGGCTCCGATTACATGGGTGGTCATTTCCGAAATATTTCCCACACGTATCAGGGGGATGGCAATGGCGGTGTCAACATTCTCTTTGTGGACAGCATGTTTTATCCTTACATATACATTCCCTCTTCTTAATAGTGGATTAGGGGCATATGGCACATTCTGGCTATATGGAATAATCTGCCTATTAGGATTTATATTTATTAAAGCAAATTTACCTGAAACGAAAGGTAAATCACTTGAAGAAATAGAGAAAGAATTAACAAAATAAATAAAGTATTTAAAGGCCTTATCTTCAGTTGCGTAAGTAGATTTGTTATTTGCGGTACAGGGGATTGAATGCTAAAATGAATCTATAATAATATAAAACTGTATTAAGAAATGGAAGAAATTACAAGCTATCTTATTCAGTCTACAATTGATGAAAAAGGAGTTGTTAAAGCATGGGCGGAAGATATTATGCTTCCTACATATGAGATAGGAGAAGAAGAGAAGAACCCTATGTTTCTCGAAAAAAGAGTCTATCAGGGTAGTTCGGGAGTCGTATATCCTTATCCTGTGGTCGAAAAAGTATCTGATGAGAAAAAAGATAAACAATATAAGGCTCTGTTTATCGAGAATGAATTTCTCAAAGTGATGATATTGCCTGAACTTGGAGGACGTATTCACATGGCTTACGACAAGGTAAAGCGACGTCACTTTGTTTATTATAATCAGGTTGTCAAGCCGGCTTTGGTTGGTCTTACTGGTCCCTGGATTTCGGGAGGAATCGAATTTAACTGGCCTCAGCACCATCGGCCGAGTACGTTTCTACCAACAGATCACCTTATAGAAGAAAGTGCCGACGGAAGCGTTACCGTATGGTGTAACGAGGTTGAACGCATGTTCCGTACAAAAGGCATGCAGGGCTTTACCCTTTATCCGGGAAAAGCATATATTGAAATCAACGTGAAAGTATATAACAGAACAGCTTTCCCTCAGACTTTTCTTTGGTGGGCAAATCCGGCTGTTGTAGTAAATGACGGTTATCATTCTGTATTTCCTGCAGATGTGCATGCGGTATTCGATCATGGTAAACGTGCCGTATCCAATTTCCCGATAGCAACAGGGGAGTATTACAAGCAGGACTATTCCGCGGGAGTGGATATTTCCAAATATAAAAATGTACCTGTTCCTACATCCTATATGGCGATTCAGTCGAAATTCGACTTCGTAGGAGGTTATGAAGAAGATGTAAAAGGTGGACTGTTGCATGTTGCCAATCACAATGTATCACCAGGAAAAAAGCAATGGACATGGGGTAACGGGGACTTCGGGCAGGCATGGGACAGAAATCTGACTGATGAAGACGGGCCGTATATCGAGCTGATGACAGGCGTTTATACCGATAACCAGCCCGACTTTGCATGGCTGCAACCGAATGAAGAAAAGTCATGGGTACAATATTTTATGCCTTATGCGGAAGTTGGCTATGTTAAGAACGCTAATAAGGATGCGATAGCTAATATCGAAATCAAAGACGGTAAGGCTAAAATAATTATTTATACAACATCAGAATTCAAAAACCTCCGTGTGCTGTTAAGGGATAAAGAAGGAGAGGTATTTATTGATGAACAAGCTAATACTTCCCCGTCAGAATATTATATAAAAGAACTGTTTGTAGGTAATATACTTCCGGAAAACCTTATATTCGAACTATATACATCAGAAGGTAGAGAATTACTGACCTATCAGGCGGATAAACCTGAAATTAAACCAATCCCCGATCCTGCAAAAGCAGCAAAAAGGCCTAAGGATATTGCATCTATCGAGCAGTTATACCTTACAGGGCTTCATCTGGAACAGTACCGTCATGCAACGTACAATCCTTTTGATTACTATATGGAAGCATTGAACCGTGAACCCGGGGATATTCGTTGCAACAATGCTATGGGATTATTGATGATACGGAGAGGGCAGTTTGCCAATGCGGAACCATTCTTGCGTAAAGCAATAGAAACTCAGACAGAGCGTAACCCGAATCCGTATGATGGGGAGCCTCATTACAATTTAGGTTGGTGTTTGCATATGCAAGGTAAAAAAGACGAAGCATACAAAGCATTCTTTAAAGCGACATGGAATGCCGCATGGCAGGATTCAGGCTATTATGCACTGGCCAGGATAGATGCGGAAAGAGGTTTATACGAAGATGCTTTGGACCGGATCGACCGTAGTCTGGTAAGGAACTGGCATAACCATAAAGCCCGTCAGTTGAAAACTTCGATTCTCAGAAAACTGGAACGTAAAGATGAAGCTATGGCTTTGATAGGAGAATCATTGAAAATAGATAAATTCAATATGGGCTGCCGTTTCGAAAAGTACCTGTTGACAAATGATTTAAATGATTTGAATGAACTTAGAACCTTAATGCGCGGGGCACCCCATCCTTATATAGAATATGCCCTCGATTTTGCAGGAGCAGGCATGTATGACGAGGCGGGCCAATTGCTGTCGTATGTTGTTACCGGTGAGGATAATGTTTATCCGATGGTGTATTATACATTAGGTTATTTTGCTTCCCAATCAGGTGATAGAGCCAAAGCGAAAGAATATTATGTGAAAGCAGCGGGGATGAATCCGGACAAGTGTTTCCCTAACCGTATAGAGGAAGTAAATATCCTTCAGGATGCGATGAAGATAAATCCTTCGGATGCTTTAGCGCCATACTATCTGGGTAACTTCTGGTATGCTTTCCGTCAATATGACGAAGCAAAAGAGTGTTGGGAGAAATCTATGCAACTGAATGATAAATTTCCGACAGTATTGCGTAACCTGGCATTGGCGTATTACAACAAATACGACAGAAAGCAGGAGGCGAGGGAATTACTGGAAAGAGCGTTTGCTTCAGACCCGTCAGACTCACGTATGTTGATGGAACTGGATCAGCTATACAAGAAAATGGGAGTTTCACATAAAGAGCGTCTTGCCCTGTTAGATAAATATCCGGCACTTGTAGCCGAACGTGACGACCTGTGTATAGAACGCATCACCTTGTATAATCACTTGGGCAGATATGCAGAAGCAAAAGACCTGATTGCATCCCGCAAATTCCATCCGTGGGAAGGCGGCGAAGGCAAAATTACCAAACAATATACGGTTTGCCGTATCGAACTGGCCAAACAGGCTATCAACAGTAAGAAGTATGACGAAGCGGTAACACTTCTTCACGAGATAGATTCTTTTCCTCACAATCTCGGAGAAGGAAAACTGACGACTGCCGAAGAAAACGATATAGATTATTATAAAGGTATTGCTTACCGTGGATTGGGTAATGAGGAAAAAGCTATATTTTTCCTCCGGAAAGCGACAGTTGGTATAGCTGAACCGCAACAGGCATTTTATTATAACGATCAGCAACCGGATAAGATATTCTATCAGGGACTGGCTTGGCTGGCACTAGGCGACACGGACAAAGCCCGCGGACGTTTTCACAAGCTGATCGATCATGGAGAGAAACATCTGTTTGATAATTGCCAAATCGATTATTTTGCTGTATCATTGCCCGATCTTGCCATATGGGAGGACGACCTGAATACACGGAATAAGATACATTGTTACTATGTTATGGGATTAGGAAACCTTGGACTTGGCAACCTGGATAAAACAAAAGAATATCTGGGTAAGGTAGTACAATTGGACGTAAATCATATCGATAGCCAGTTAATATTAAGCAGTATATAACTTATAATAGAATATGATGAATTTAAAAAAGATAATGTTTATATTGAACATATTCCTGTTTACGACAGGGATATACGCGAACGATTTTGTCCCGCTGACGACAGATAATGTATGTTTATTGCTAAAAGTGAATGACCGTAACAAACTGGAACAGGTTTATTTTGGAAAGAAGATCAGTCAGATAAGTGAACTGGAAACTCTTGCTCCGGGAAATTTCAGCGCTTACTCTACCTTCGGAACAAATCATGTATTTGAAGCCGCATTGAGAGTTACGCATGCTGATGGTAATACCTCCACTGAACTGTCCTATGTGTCTTCAAAAGTTGAAAATAAATCCGGTAATATTATCCATACTATTATCTCCATGAAAGATGATTATTATGGCCTTTATGTAGATTTACACTATAATGCTTATCAGAAAGAAGATATTATTGAACAATGGACAGAGATAAAGAATAACGAAAATAAGAGTATTATGCTGGCAAATTTTGCGTCTTCCGATCTGTCTTTCTTTTCGCAGAAGTATTATATAAGCCAGTTCCACGGTGATTGGTCGGAAGAGATGAATATATCGGAAGACGAATTATCTGCGGGAATTAAAGTAATTGACTCCAAGCTTGGTGTACGGACAAACCAATATACACATCCATGCTTCCTGTTGGCGTTGGACAAACCGGCAGAGGAACAGAGTGGGGAAGTGATTGGAGGAACGTTGGCCTGGCCGGGTAATTTCCAGTTCAGTTTTGAAGTAGACAATGCAAAAAAACTGCGTATCCTGTCAGGGGCCAATCCTTATGCTTCTACTTATACACTGGAGAAAGGGCAGGTGTTTAAAACTCCGGCACTGCTCTATACCTACAGCAATGAGGGTACCGGGAAGATATCCCGCAATTTTCATCGCTGGGCAAGGCAATATGGTATAAAGAACGGCAATAAGGAAAGAAGTATTTTACTCAATAACTGGGAAGCTACATATTTTGATTTTGATGAGGCTAAACTGACTCAGATTATAGATGATGCCTCAAAAATGGGTTTTGAACTATTCCTCCTTGATGATGGCTGGTTCGGGAATAAATATCCCAGAAATGGGGACAATGCCGGTCTTGGCGACTGGCAGACAAATAAGAAGAAGTTACCGAGGGGAATACCATATCTTATAGAAGAGTGTAAAAAAAGAAACCTGAAGTTTGGGATATGGATAGAGCCCGAAATGGTAAATCCCAACAGTGAATTGTATGAAAAACACCCTGACTGGGTTATTGCGCAGCCACACAGGGAGAGAACGCTCCAGCGTAACCAGCTGATACTCGATATGAGCAATCCCGCAGTGAAGGATTTTGTATTCAATACTATAGATAATATATTGCAAGACAATCCGGGAATCGATTATGTAAAATGGGATTGCAACCGTTTTGTCCATAATCCGGGTTCATCGTATCTGTTTGCAGGTAAACAGTCTCATCTGTGGATTGACTATACCCGCGCGCTACTGGAAGTAATGGAAAAAGTAAGTGCTAAATATCCGGATGTAACATTTATGGCATGTTCGGGCGGCGGCGGCCGTATCGACTATGGATCGATGAGGTATTTTGATGAATATTGGATCAGTGACAACAATGATCCGTTGCAACGTATATTCACTCAATGGGGAACACAATATTTCTTCCCGGCTATAGGCCTTGCCAGTCATGTGGCAGTATCCCCCAATCATATATCGGGGCGAAGTACCCCTCTTAAATTCCGTTTCGATGTAGCTATGTCTGCAAAATTAGGAATGGATTTACAGCCGGTACAGATGACCGAAGACGAAAAAGCTTTTTCCAGAAATGCGATAGAAACATATAAGAAAATCAGGAAGACGGTATTAATGGGAGATCTTTATCGTATATTGTCGCCATATAAGGGCAACCGCACTGCATATATGTATGTGTCGGAAGATAAAGATGAAGCTATCCTGTTCAATTTCCTTGTAAGGAAAGAAGTCAAATCGAATCAACAAACTATTCTTTTACAGGGTCTTGACCCCAATAAGAAATATATCATAAAGGAAGTGAATAAAGACCCTGACGACTGGTCAAGGGTATCGGCGTATGAAGGTAAGGTGTTCAGTGGCGAATACCTGATGACTGCCGGAATGACTTTTGGAATGTATAATGAATATGAAAGCGTAGTACTTCAGTTAAATAGCGTAGAATAACAAATGAAACATATATTGGCAATTTTATTATGTTTATCTCATTTATTTTCAGTTAACGTGTCTGGAATAGAGGTCGTATCGCCTGATTCACACCTGAAAGTAAAGATAGATATCAAAGATGCGATCACTTACCAGGTATTTTTCAAGGGGAAGGAGATCATCGCAACCTCTGACATTGGTTTTCAACTGCAGGGAGAAGATCTTATGAAAAATCCCCGCGTAAAGAATACAATAAGAAGTTCCGCAGATGAAACTATACAACCTCTGTATGGAAAATTTAAGTCGTTGCAAGAGAAATATAATGAAGTAAGGCTTGATTTTCAGAAAGGGTATTCTTTAATATTCAGAGCTTACAATGAAGGTGTGGCATACCGTTTTGCAGCCGGACTGGATAAAGAGATGATTGTCAGTAATGAAATATTCAATGTCAATATTCTTAATGATCCGGCTGTTATATATCCCGAAACAGACAATTATACTGCATGGGAGTTGATGTATGTCGACTATGCGTCCCAATCGTCTATCAGAGACGGGAAAAAAGCCATAACCCCGGTTCTCTTTTCTATGCCTGGCAATGTCAAGGTGGTAATTGCTGAATCGGATGTAAGGGATTATCCCGGCATGTATCTGAAAAAAGGCGAAAAAGGGTTTTATGCCGATTTTGCCCAATATCCTGATAGTACAGCTTTGGGTAGCTGGGGATTTGTTTCCGTCGTACAACGAACCCGGGATTATATCGCCAAGATCAAAGGTCGACGCGATCTGCCCTGGCGTGTAATGATCGTCACCGATAATGATAAAGACCTGTTGACAAACGAATTGATCTATAAACTTGCAACACCTCAGTCATTAACTGATGTTTCGTGGATAAAACCGGGAAAGGCCGCCTGGGAATGGTGGCACGATGCCCTGCTGCCCGGTGTGGATATCCCGTCGGGAATGGATAACCGGAATACAGTTCTATATAAGTATTATATAGATTTTGCAGCCGAAAATAATCTGGAATACCTGATGATAGATGCCGGCTGGTCCGATATCTTCGATTTGTCGAAAGTGAATCCGAAAGTAGATATTCGGGAGATTATCGATTATGGTAAAAAGAAAAATGTAGGTGTATTTCTTTGGTGTGTGGCAATGGCGTTGACTGATAAAGCTGATGAATATCTGAAAATGGTTCATGATTGGGGGGCTGTGGGTATTAAGGTGGATTTTTTTGATCGTGATGACCAGTTGGCGATGGAGTGGTATGAAACGATTGCCCGTAAAGCGGCAGAATACAAACTGATGGTAAACTTTCATGGATGCAGTAAACCTACCGGAATGCAACGCATGTACCCTAATATTGTGAACTATGAGGCAGTAAGAGGCGGTGAATGTTCCAAATGGGATTTGACCGCTAATCCGAAGCATCATGTGACAATACCTTTCACCCGGATGCTGGGAGGCGCGCTTGATTATACTCCGGGTGCATTACGGAATTGTTCTCCCCAGTTGTTCCGGCCTGTCGATCCGGGATTGCCCTCGGCTCAGGGCACACGTTGCCATGAGTTGTCGATGTTTGTGCTCTATGATCAGTATTTTGCGATGCTCTGCGATTCCCCCTCCGAATATCGTAAAGACCCTGTTATCCTGAAGTTCCTTTCCAAAGTTCCTGTGGTATTTGACAATACCAAGGTACTGGATGCTAAGGTCGGAGAATATGCCCTCGTTGCAAAACAAAAGGGGAAAGACTGGTATGTAGGAGGTATGACCGATTGGACGGCAAGGAGTTTTACGGTTGATTTCTCATTCTTGCCAAAAAACGGGAAATACATGGCAGAGATATATCGCGATGGTGACGATGCCAGTTTATGGGCTACACACTATATTTATGAAGAAAAAGAAGTGGATGCGAGTTCCATACAAACATTTGCCGTATCGGCTGGCGGAGGATTGGTAATGAGGATTTACAAGAAGTAAGAATGTGGTAATAGATGTATTATGATTATGGTAGCAAGACAAAAGCCAATTATAAATCAGGGTAAAGAGGTTAAGTTGTTTCGTATAACGAACTCTTCAGGGGCTTATGTTGAAGTAATGAATTATGGCGCTACAATTGTTTCGGTTGTCGTACCCGGCAAGGACGGCTTGTTAGGGAATGTTGTTTTGAAATATGATGATATCACGGATTATTTCACGGATGAGTTTTATATTGGATGCACTGTAGGACGTTATGCTAATCGTATATCAAAGGCTCGATTCCCATTGAACGGAAAGACATATCATGTAGATAAAAATGACGGTATGAATTCCAATCATGGGGGCTTTAATGGGCTGAATAAGAAAGTGTTTGACTGCAATATTATGGGAGATAAGGTTGAGTTTATCTCCGAAAGCAGTGATGGGGAAGGCGGTTTTCCCGGAAATCTCAGGTTATCCGTCATATATGCTTTTTCCGAAGATAATGAGTTGGATATAGTTTACAGGGCTGTTTCGGATAAGGCTACTCCTGTGAGTTTTACCAATCATAGTTACTTTAATCTGGATAGTACAGCAGAAGGAGATGTATCTGCCCATAAGTTACGAATAGATACAGGCAACATCCTCGAAATGGATAATACTTTTTTGCCTACAGGAAAGATTCTTGCTGTAGACGGCTCCGCCTTTGACTTTCGCCTGCCTGGTATTATAAGAGAAAAAATGAAAGCGAAGAACGACAACCTGAAAGGGTATAATGCTTTCTATATAAAGGAGAAAAGGGGTATGGTCGATCCTTTCGCTACTGTGAGTAGCCAAGTGTCGGGCCGGCAAATGGATGTATATACAACTATGCCCGGAATTATGCTCTATACAGGCGATTTCCTGTCGGGCAGGTTCATGCCGATGGGAGGGTTGTGCATCGAAGCTCAGTATTATCCGGATGGTGTAAATCATCCATATTTTGTTTCCAATATATTAAAACCATTTGAAGAACAAACAGATATGGTCAGGTATCATTTTCGGTAACAGGATGTTCCTTTCAATTCCCGGATGTGGATACATATTCCTTTCCGGGCGGATTATCCGGATCATATATGCCCTTCGCTCAGTTACGGGTAAATAAGACAAGCGTTTTTAACTGCAAAAAGGGATACTTTTTACAACAGGAGATAGACTGCAATCATATGGCAGGCGCTTCCTCCCAATACAAAGAAATGGAAAACAGTGTGCATGTATTTCTTCTTTGTCCAGGAATAAAACAGTGCGCCAACGATGTAGGAAACCCCTCCTGCTATAAGCAGATAAAAGGATTCGATGCGTCCGTCGGCAGATAATACGTCTGCCAGAGGTTTGAAAGCTACGAGTATGGCGCAACCCATTAATACAAAACAGATGGTTTCGAGGTTGCTATGGTCTTTTAGTCTGGCAAAGCTAAGTATCAGTCCGGCTATAGCAGCTAACCAGATGAAAATAAAAAGCGACCATCCCCATGCGCCCTCATTGCGCAGTACCAGGAGAGTGAATGGAACATATGTGCCGGCTATGTGCAGGTAGATAGCTGCATGGTCGCATTTGCGGAGCATACTTTTTCTTTTGCCGTGTTTACAGCCATGATACCATGTAGATGTGATGTATGATGCCATCATGCCGGAAAGGTAAATGATAACGCCGCCGATAGCCCACCCGCTACCGTTTTCGATGGCTGCGGCAAGGAGGATATATCCGCCGGTGATACCGAGCAGAATACCTATCGCATGTGACATGCTGTTGGCTATTTCTTCCTCTTTTGTATAGAATTTACTTCTCTCCACTTTGTCTTGGATTACAGAATACAAAAGTACGGATAAAGTTTCTAAGAAGTTGTCAGAATTATACCGGAATAAATAAAAATAAGTTTTTAATACCTTTGCCTGCCTGCTTTAATAATATTATACAAAAAACGGAGGAGTCCTTATAAAAATGAAAAAGGATAAACAAAAGCCTGTTATATCTGTTCTATGAGTGATGCAAAATATTTATATATGTATTTTAAGTGCGTGGAATATCGTATCTTTGCAAACTGAAAGAGCTAACAGCCCGATAGCCGGACTATGGGCTTAACAATAAATTACTCATGCAAGAAACTCAAGATAAGATTTTAGAAGATGTTACCTCCGGTGATTATAAATACGGATTTGTAACAGACATAGAAACAGAGGTTATTCCGGTAGGACTCAATGAGGACGTTGTCCGTCTGATTTCGGCAAAGAAGAACGAGCCCACATGGCTGCTAGAATTCCGCCTGAAAGCATACCGTCACTGGCTGACAATGGACATGCCTGATTGGGCACACCTGAATATTCCTCCGATAGATTACCAAAGCATCAGCTACTTTGCCGCGCCGAAAAAGAAAGACGGTCCGAAGAGCCTCGATGAGGTAGATCCCGAACTGTTGAAGACATTCGACAAACTGGGGGTTCCTCTTCACGAACGTGAAATACTCGCAGGTGTAACGGGTATGGCTGTAGATGCGGTAGTGGATAGTGTTTCTGTAAAAACCACATTCAAAGAAGTATTGGGCGAAAAAGGGATTATATTCTGCTCGTTCAGTGAAGCAGTGCAGGAACATCCCGAGCTGGTGAAGAAATACCTCGGGTCAGTAGTACCATATCGTGATAATTTTTTCGCGACACTCAATTCGGCCGTATTCAGCGACGGGTCGTTCGTGTATATTCCCAAAGGCGTCCGCTGCCCGATGGAGTTGTCGACATATTTCCGCATCAATGCTGCTAATACGGGCCAGTTTGAACGCACGCTGATTGTTGCCGACGATGATTCGTATGTGAGTTACCTCGAAGGCTGTACAGCACCTATGCGTGACGAAAACCAGCTACATGCGGCTATTGTGGAGATTATCGCTCTCGACCATGCCGAAGTGAAATACTCGACTGTGCAGAACTGGTATCCGGGCGATAAGGAAGGCAAAGGTGGTATTTACAACTTCGTTACTAAACGGGGTGTTTGTAAAGGCCGTGGTTCTAAGATATCGTGGACGCAGGTGGAAACCGGCTCGGCCGTAACATGGAAATATCCTTCATGTATCCTTGCGGGGGATGATTCCATCGGTGAGTTCTATTCGGTAGCCGTAACGAACAATTTTCAGCAGGCCGATACAGGAACGAAAATGATTCATATAGGTAAGAATACCCGGAGCCGTATCGTATCGAAAGGTATTTCGGCAGGGCAAAGCCAGAATTCGTATCGTGGACTGGTAAAGGTATCTCCGAAAGCGGAAGGCGCCCGTAACCACTCACAATGCGACAGCTTATTGCTGGGCGATAAATGCGGTGCCCATACATTCCCATACTCGGATATTGCCAATCCAAGCGCAATTATCGAGCATGAGGCTACAACGTCGAAGATCAGTGAAGACCAGATATTATACTGTAATCAACGAGGTATCGGGACAGAAGAAGCTGTCGGGCTGATTGTAAACGGATATGCAAAAGAAGTGATGCAAAACCTGCCTATGGAGTTTGCAGTAGAAGCCCAAAAGCTATTGCAGATAAGCCTGGAAGGCAGCGTGGGATAAACTGATATTATTCTACGGAATCTAAATATAAGAGACAGCTGATATGGCTGTCTTTTTTTTGTGGAGAATATTCTATGAAATGTATTTTTCAGGGATAACTTTATCTATACATACGGAATGCTGCTATTTTATCAAGAGGCAGTAAATAATATTTTACAGATTCTTATTGGTAATTAATAACAAGTTTATTTCTTAAATTTGTATATTATTATATGATAAATTCAATATGAAATTTATAGCTATTATTCCCGCGCGCTACGCCTCTACCCGCTTTCCGGGAAAACCTCTCGCCGATATGGGCGGGAAACCGATGATACAACGTGTCTACGAGCAGGTAAAGAAGGCTGTTGAAGATGTATGGGTGGCTACGGACGATTCGCGTATTTTCGAAACGGTGGAATCTTTCGGAGGCAAAGCCGTAATGACATCACCGGATCATAAAAGCGGTACGGACCGGATACAAGAGGCGTATGCTAAAATAGGCGGAGGGTTTGATGTGATAATCAATGTGCAAGGTGATGAGCCGTTTATTCAGCCCGGACAGATTGAAGCGCTTAAAAACTGCTTCGATAGTAAAGAGGTTGAACTGGCAACTTTGGTAAAACCATTTAAAAAGGAAGATGGTTTCGATGTGCTGTTTAATCCCAATTCGCCTAAAGTAGTTATAAATAAGATGGATGAAGCGATCTACTTCAGCCGTTCCATTGTTCCTTATATCCGGGACGTACATCATACCGAATGGCCGGGTAGGCATACTTTTTATAAGCACATTGGTATGTATGCTTACCGCTCCGATATTCTGAATGAAATAACCGGATTGCCCCAATCTTCATTAGAGAAAGCGGAATCGTTGGAGCAGCTTCGCTGGATAGAAAACGGATATCGCATTCGTGTGGGATATACAGATGTGGAGACCATCGGCATAGATACGCCGGAAGACATGGAGAAAGCGCTGGCTTTCCTTCATAACAGGGGATGAGCTATCTGACGCCCTTTACATTCATCCGCAAACTATATAAATACCGGGAGGCCGTAATAAAGAGGGTTTTCATATCCTTGCCTCCGAAACAGACGTTTGCTGTCCAGTTTGCTTCCACAGGAATATGTTCTATCTGTTTTCCTTCAGGGTTGAAGACTGTGACACCCTGCCCAGTCAGGTAAATATTCCCTTCTCTGTCTATGGTCATTCCATCCGAACCTAACGAAGTGAAGAGTTTCTTATTTGCAAGAGAACCATCGGGAAGGATGTCATAAACATATGTTTTATTTGCCCCGATATCAGCAATATATAATTGTTTCCCGTCAGGAGTGCCGATTATTCCGTTTGGCTTTTTCAAATCTGTGGCAACCTTTATTACACTGTCGCGATCGGGAGAAAGGAAATACACATATTCACCCTCCTGCTGCATTCCGGGGTTCCTGGTCCAGTAATCGCGCTTATACAGAGGATCGGTAAAATAGATGCCGCCGGCGGGGTGCACCCATAGGTCGTTCGGGCCATTTAGTTTATAACCATTGAAGTCAGCGACCAGAACCGTGTGATTGCCATTCATATCGATGCTCCATAATTCATTATCCATATCGGAGCACGAAAGCAGATTTCCGTTCCGGTCGAAATAAAGGCCATTTGCCCGTCCGGTATTTTCCATGAATGTGGATAGCCGGCCATCTGTCGACCATATTAGGATCTTGTCGTTTGGCTGGTCTGTGAAATATATATTTCCTTTTTTATCTACGGCAGGCCCTTCGGTAAAGCTGAAGCCATCGGCCAGTTTCTCTGCTTTTGCTTCAGGGGCAATGAGTGTCTTCGGCTTCTGGGCAAAGGCCGAAGAACCGAATGAAATGAGTAAGAGGAGAAGGACGGTTTTACTTGTTATCATACTTGGTAAATATTCTCAGATGCTGAAATGTAATATCTGTTGCAATTAAGTCATTTTTCTTGGAATAATAGATAGAAGATGGAGAAAGAGTTGTTACCTGTCATTTGAATAAGTAATGAATATGACGATTTTTAAGGTGTAAATTATTGTATTAAAATACTATTGAATACTTAAACACTTGTTTAGTCCGATAATCTTTTTTATTTTTGCGATTAAACGATCGTTTAGAACACATGTTTAATAATGAAGATTCTTCGGAAGTAAGGAAACGTATCCTGAAAGAAGCACAAGTGCTTTTTATCAAAAACGGCTTTAAGGGAACCAGTGTCAGGGATATAGCGAAAGCATCGGGCACAAATGTGGCCATGGTAAATTATTACTTCCAATCGAAGTATAATTTATTTGAGATCATATTTGAAGATGCCCTCGATGTATTCACTAAAAGAATATTTGAGACGGTGACATCCGACCTTCCTTTTTTTGAATTAATAGAAACATGGATTCATACCTACTATGAAATCCTTTTCGAATATCCGCAAATCGCGGCGTTTATACTGAATGAAGTAAGCCTTAATCCGGCCGGTCTGACTAATCGGATTAAAGCCCGTAATCCATATATATCTTTCAGTAAGGTTGAGGAACGCATAGAAGAAGAGATCAAAAAAGGTACGATAAGAGAGACTCCGGCCGCCGATTTTTTACTGAATATATTATCGCTGTGTATGTTCCCTTTTATGTTTGGAAATCTGGCTATGACATTGATGGAAATTCCCCGGAATATATATGATGAGCTGATTGCCAATCATGAGAAATACGTAATAGAATTTACGATAAACGCATTGAAACCGTGCGATGGAGAGTTCAAAAAAAACTAAACTACATTATAATATGAATAAAAGACAACAATATAAAATGGGAGTTGACGTAGGTTCGACAACTGTGAAGATTGTCGTTTTGGATAATAATAAGCAAATTATACACAAGTCCTATTGTCGCCACCAGGCTAATATACAACAAACTCTTGTAGCTGAACTGCAAAAGGTAGTTGAATTATATCCCGGTACCGCATTCAATATCAATATCTCAGGCTCTGCCGGTATGGGTATCGGAGAGCGTGTAGGAATACCGTTTGTACAGGAAGTAGTTGCAGCTGTTGAGGTAGTAAAGAATGTTTATCCTGCCGCCCATACGCTCATCGATTTGGGTGGAGAAGACGCCAAGATGGTGTTCTTTAGTGAAGGCCGTCATCCGGATATCCGTATGAATGGAAGTTGTGCCGGAGGTACAGGCGCTTTTATCGACCAGATGGCCAGTCTGATGAACATACCGGTAAATGAACTGGGCGAAAAGGCTTTGACTTATGATAAAATATACCCTATTGCATCCCGTTGCGGTGTTTTTGCTAAAACAGATGTGCAGAACCTGATAAGTCGTAATATACCTGTTTCGGATATTTCCGCTTCTATTTTGCATGCCGTGGCCTTGCAGTCGGTTACGACTCTTTCCCGTGGATGTGATGTTGTGCCCAAAGTGATCTGTATCGGCGGGCCGTTGACATTTATCCCTGCACTTCGAAATTCTTTCCGCGACGTATTAAAGATTGAAACTACGGATATTATTGTACCTGAGAATGGGGAATATTTCCCTGCCTGGGGTGCAGCCTTATATGAAGAAGACGGTGTGAAGGCTTTTGACCTGAACAGTCTGATAGAAAAACTGAACGAGTCCACATCGTCCAACCACAGTGAGGCATTACCGGCTCTGTTCAAAGACGAACTGGAGTATATAGAATGGGACGCTAACCGCAATGTAAAGGCTTTGCAGTTTAAAGCATTGGGTGACGAAAAGTATGTAGAATGCTTCTTAGGTATAGACTCAGGTTCCACAACCTCGAAAGTTGTAATAATGGATACTGATGCGAATATTATCTATAAATTTTACGGAAATAACGAAGGTAACCCTCTCAAGAAAGTGATGGAAGGGTTGGAGTTGTTCTATAAAGAAGCTGAAGAAAAAGGTGTTACGGTTAAATTCCTATCTTCCGCAGCTACCGGGTATGGTGAAGACCTGATGAAGTCTGCACTCGGGCTTGATTATGGCATAGTGGAGACTATTGCCCATCTTTCCGGAGCACAGTATGTGGACCCTGATGTATCGTTTGTCCTCGATATCGGCGGTCAGGATATAAAATCGATATTTATCAGTAACGGGCTGATATCAAATATAGAACTGAACGAAGCATGTTCGGCCGGTTGCGGTTCATTCCTGCAGAATTTTGCGACCACAATGAATATGGAGTTGGCAGATTTTACCCGTGCTGCCTGCCTTGCCAGATATCCGAGCGATTTGGGATCACGCTGCACAGTCTTTATGAACTCGAAGGTGAAGCAGTCGCTTCGCGAGAATGCAGGAAATGATGATATCGCTGCGGGACTGGCTTATTCGGTGGTAAAGAATTGCCTGTTTAAAGTATTGAAAATATCCAATCTGAACCAGTTGGGCGATCATATTGTAGTGCAGGGCGGAACATTCCGCAACGATGCTGTTTACCGTGCACTGGAATTGTTGTCGGGTAAAACAGTAAGCTCTACCGATCATCCCGAACTGATGGGCGCTTTGGGTGCCGCGCTCTATTCTCAACGCTTGTGGCAGAAAGGCCATGCCCAAACGGCTTTTGCAGGGGAGGAGGCTCTGTTCGATGTAAACTCGATAGACTCGAAAGAATTAACCTGTAAAGGTTGTACAAATCTCTGCTCGGTACTTCGTTTCAAATTCAATAACGGAAATATCAGTTATGCAGGCAACAAGTGTGAGAAAGTATTTTACAACAGGAGCAATGACCGGAAAGAAGGTTACAATGCCTTTGACAAGAAAAACGAGATACTTTTCGCACGTCCGGTTAATGCAGGCAATATAGAAAAAGGAAAGACCATAGGTATTCCGCGTGTACTGAATATGTTCGACAATTATCCGTTCTGGCATACATTGTTATCAGAGTGCGGATTTAATGTACGTTTATCGCCCGAATCTACATTTCCACTTTATCAGAAAGGGGTAGGAGGTGTGATGTCCGATAACATATGCTTCCCTGCCAAACTGGTGCACGGTCATATACTTGCTTTGATAGAACAGAAAGTGGACAGGATATTTTATCCGATAGTACCAAAGGAAGAAAAGGAATTCGGACAGGCCTCCAATTCATTCAACTGTCCTGTTGTCAGCGGTTATCCGGATGTGATTCAAAGCTCAATTGATCCTTCGGGCCGTCATGGTATCCCATTCGATGAGCCTGTGATCACTTTCAGTAAAGATAAAGCTCTGGCTAAAGGTTGTTACAATTATTTGTCAGGTCTAGGTGTATCCAGATCTGTTTTTGAAAAAGCCTTCCTAAAAGCCATGGAAGTAAAGACCGGATTGAAACAGGAATTGTATGGCTACCAGAAAGAACTTCTGGACAAGGCTCTTGAAACTGGAGAACTGGTCTTCGTGGTAGCGGGCAGGCCGTATCATACGGACCCCCTGATACATCAGAAAGTAGGACAAATACTCTCCGACCTCGGGGTTATCGTACTGACGGATGATGTTTTTCGCAAGCCCGAAAGTCATGGTTTCGGGAAGCTGAATATCATATCCCAGTGGTCATATCCTAACCGCGTGGTACAGGCTGCTATGGAAGTAGCGAAATTACCGCAGAATGTACAATTGATACAGCTGAATTCGTTCGGTTGTGGCCCCGATTCATTCTTTATGGATGAGACACGGGATATACTGAAGGCTGTTGGTAAAAATATAACAGTGCTTCGGATAGATGAAATTGCCAGTCCGGGTTCTATCCGTTTGCGTCTCCGTTCCCTGGTAGAATCGCTGAAAGCCGTGAAGTCTTTTGATGTAACTGCCACGGAGGGATACAAGGGCTATTCTGTTCCTTACAAAAAGGCGAAGGATGGGAACAAGACAATCCTTATCCCATGGCTATGTGATTTTATATCTCCGTTTGCTCCTGCATTGGGTGAAATATTAGGATTAAAGGTAGAAAATCTGCCTAAATCGAATAAACTATCCGCCGACCTGGGTTTGATGTATGGCAATAATGAAGTTTGTTATCCTTCCACCCTTGTTCTGGGGGATATCATCAGCACCCTGCAATCCGGGAATTACGATGTAAAGGATGTTGTTCTGGCAATAACCCAAACCGGAGGGCAATGCCGTGCGACTAATTATATAGCGCAAATCAAGACCGGACTGCAAAATGCCGGGTTTAATGATATTCCTGTCATCGCTTTAAGTTCGGGAGATACCTATCAGAACGGAGAAAGCGAATTTACCCTTGAATGGAAAAAGATAGCTAAACTGGCTGTACCATTAGTGCTCTATGGCGACGGTTTGCAACAGATGCATGGATCTATATCTGTTCGCGAAAAGAAAGAAGGATCTTCACAGGAAGTATTTGATTTCTATATTGAAAGAGGTATAGATGCGGTCCGGGCAAAAGATGTGAAGACGTTGTTCCGCCTGCTGAAAGAAGCTGTTGAGGATTTCAATAATGTGGCGATTTATGATAAGGAATATTCGAAAGTAGGCCTTATCGGGGAAATCTTTGTGAAGTATAATAATTACGCGCAGGCAAATATATCGGAGTGGCTTCGCTCTAAGAATGTAGAAGTTTCCACACCTCCGCTTCTCGACTTCCTGATGCAGTTCTTTGTGAACAGTAAGGTGAATGTAGAGAATGGATTGGCTGAGGAAACTATTTTCTCAAAAACGTTGAAACCACTGATCTGGTGGTATATAAACGGCAAGGTGAGAAAATCGGAAAAAATACTGGGCAAATTCAAATTCTATGAAGCCTCAGAATCTATATACGCTAAAGCGGAAGCGGCATCCGAAGTGCTGAATCTTTCCAATCAGTTTGGAGAAGGCTGGTTGATACCGGGCGAGATTGCCCATTATGCCCGCAAGGGAGTGAATAAAGTGGTGTGTTTGCAGCCATTCGGTTGTATTGCGAATCATATTGTAGCCAAAGGAGTGGAAAAGCGTATAAAGGAAATTTATCCGAATATGAATATACTGTATCTGGATATTGATGGCGGTATAGCTGAAGTGAACTTACAGAACCGCCTGCACTTTATGATTTAGAAGGAAAATAATGTGTCAATAATTTAATGTGCTAATATGCCAATGTGCCAATGACGCAAGCGACAATAAGACATTGGCACATTGGCATATTGTCTCATTAATTATTTTGGTCTCTCGGCCATTGCGGTCAGCGCTCCCTTTTGTTTCAGGTTTTCCATCAGGAAGCTATCTCCTTCTTGCAGGTCTACGATAGTGTATTTATCCACCCCGCATATCTGCATCTCGTCGAGGGCATCAACAAGGTTTTTATAATTAGAGTCCTTAGTTGCCTTGATAACGACATTCAGTCCTTCATCAGATTTCTTTGCTTCAGAGATCAGGCTTTTCAGCTGATTTTCGTTTATTTCTTTTCTGTAATACTTCCTTTTCAAATCCTGGATTTTGGATGCAACAAAGCTGTTCCGTTCCAGAAGCATCTGACGTAAACCTTTATAATCGGTTTCTTTCAGCGATGTATAGTCATCGTAATTGGCAACGTCTGCATAATAGTAGATCTTGTCCTGTTCGCCCAGGATAACGGTAACAGATTTTGATCCGGGTATTTTTATCTCCCCTTTTTTTGCAGGCATCGCGATATCCATTACTTGTGGTATGCTGAGGGTGGTGCAAAACATGAAAAATGTAATAAGGAGCATATTCATATCCACCATCGGGGTGAAATCCACCCTTAAAGTTCTCCGTTGAGGTTTTCCTTTCTTATCATTTCCTCTGCTGTTTGTATCTATATTAGCCATAATATTTGATTTTTTAAAGATTGAACTTCTATTTTTACTTAATAGAGCAATATTGTGTTGAAATTTCATAAAAGGATCGTACTTTTTTCCGATAAATTTTATCTTTGTGTTTTGTAAGCGGTCAATAACAACTTTTTAGACGGGAAGTAAAGCCGTTTGTAACGTATATAGGAAATCTTTATCTATATAGGAGGTACTAATTGTATTCTTCAATATAAGGTCGAATAATTTAATAACCAGAGATAAGCGTGACAGTGGTAAGAATAGAGAAAAAAGTGTAACTTTTGTAACTTTTTTTTAACTATCGGGTAGCGTGCAATTATCAGCTAACTTTAACAATAATATATAATTATATAACCTAAACTAATGAAAAATAGGATATTACTTCTTGTCGCTATATTTGTATATTTTATATTTATATTTTGTTTAGAGAAGCTGGCTTTTATGTTGATGTATTCTGCTACCGCAGGAGGAATCACATCTTCTGAAATATTTCAAGTGCTGTATCATGGCTTACCGCTCGATATGTCTATGAGCGGATACCTTACGGCCATTCCTGCACTTATGCTTATTTTTTCTATCTGGATCAAACCTAAATTCATAGCCTGGGTATTGAATGTGTATTTTGGGATAATTCTTTCACTGGTAGTAATTATAGCAGTGGTTGACCTTATTATATATCCGTATTGGGGTTTCCATTTCGATTCCACAGTATTCCTTTATTTACAAAAACCGAAGGAAACTTTTGCAAGCGCTTCTGCTCTCGAAATTATCATCGGATTTTTAGCTGCGATAGTGTTTAGCCTGATTGTATATATTGGTTATGTAGCCATAATCCGTAAGCAGGTATTGAAATTGACCGTACCTAAATCTATATGGAAAGCCTGCCTGATAATGATAGTTTTGACTGCGGCTTTATTCTTACCAATACGAGGCGGGGTAACCGTTTCTACAATGAATGTGGGGAAGGCCTATTTCAGTGATAGCATGTTCCTTAATCATGCTGCAATTAATCCTCAGTTCAATTTAATGTATTCTTTCTTCAAATCGGATAACTTCGGTTCGCAATACCAGTTCTATGAAAATCCGGAAGCAGTGGCTATTTTTGATGCGTTAATGACACAACCGCCTACAGACAGTATTCCGCAGTTACTGAATACCGACCGGCCCAACATAATATTGTTTATTCTGGAGAGTTTCTCTGCTGAAGCGGCTTTGGATTCTGTTATTGCACCTAATATGAGCCGTTTTGCAAAAGAGGGTATCTTGTTTGATAATTTTTATGCAAATAGTTTCAGGACCGACAGGGGGTTGGTTTCTGTACTCAGTGGTTATCCGGCCCATCCAACAGTAGCCATTATGAAGTATCCGCAAAAAACAGAGAATCTGCCTACTATTCCAAAGACATTAAAGCAGGAGGGCTATAATAATCTTTCTTTCTATTATGGGGGTGATGCTGATTTTGCAAATATGCGGTCTTATTTTATAGGGGCGTGTGGAATAAAAGAAGTTGTTTCGGATAAGGACTTTCCGTTAAATGAACGTATGACCAAATGGGGTGCGCCTGATAAGTTTCTTATAGACAGGGTATATAAAGATTTAACTACAAAAAAGCAAGAGACTCCGTTTATGAAGACGGTGCTGACCCTCAGTAGCCACGAACCGTTTGATGTACCTGTGTATAAATTTGAAGAGCCTTTTCTGAATGCAGTATCATATACAGACGAATGCCTGGGTGACTTTGTAAAGCGGCTGAAAACAACTGATTTATGGAATAATACACTACTTATATTTATCGCGGATCATGCGATGCAGTCATATCCCGAAGGGCTGAGTAATAGCGATCCTAAAAGATTTCATATACCTATGCTTTGGCTGGGTGGAGCTGTGAAGAAACCGGAAGTTGTATCCGATTTCGGTTCACAGAATGATCTTGCTGCTACTTTACTTTCTCAGTTGAAATTGAAATATACCGATTTTAAATTTAGTACAGATATGATGAACCCGGATAGTAACAAATTCGCTTTTTACTCTTATGTAAACGGTTTTTGTATGACCGATTCTACCGGAACGCTTACATATGACAATGACAGACAGGAGATTATTCGCCAGTCTGGGAATCCGGGATTGGAAAAGAAAGCAAAAGCGTTTTTCCAGAATATGTATATGGATTTAGGAGAGAGGTAAAGTTTCAGTCTCGTTTGTGAATTGTTTTTACAAGTTATAATATAAAAGCTGAGAATATTTTTATATTTTTGTGTCGCCAATCAATGGCCCTGTAGTTTAATGGATAAAATAAAGGATTCCGGTTCCTTAGCTGTGGGTTCGATTCCCGCCAGGGTCACAGAGTATTGAAAAGATAGGCTGTGTATCAATCAGATATGCAGCTTTATTTATTTAAGGAGAGATATTCCGAATTCCATTTTTAAATACATTAGTTTCCCGATCAATCCAATGAACATGATTCCCGCCTCCGATACCTCTCCTGAATCCGGTAATTACACCGGATTTGTTCCTCACGGGCTTTATTATATCAGTGAAGTCCTCATTTATTAAATGTCGGATAAGCCGGATTATTTAGGTCTAATTCAGTTTTTTATTGGGAGAATCAATAATTTTTTGGAGTTTTGCTTTACTTATCGCATTTGCAACAATGCCTGCGGTAACTCCAATAATAAAAGATATTAAAATACTCATAAATGAATTTTTCATCTAGTTTTTCACTTAAAGCAATATAAATAACATCATTCTTAAGTCTGAATATATTATTTTTTCGTATTCGGTGTTAAACTTTACGCAATTATATAATCATATCCCATAAATCGACTGATAAAGTGATTAATTAAATCCATATTGAAAAATTTAACAGAATAATAATAAACGTTCAATTATATTGATCGTTTTGCGTGACTCGGCATAATCAAAATGAATTTTGCGTCTGCTTTCGCGACTTAAAACGTTCTATTGTTTTCAGTATAACTCCTATCCTTATCTATTTTCGAAAGTTTTTAACTCATACCCGTCGCGCCCTACCGGGCTTATTCTTTTTGCATTGCCTAGCAGGAAGCAAAAACGCTTTAGCACTCCGCTTCATAGGCTGCCCCGTAAGATAAAAAGACGAAACGGGAACAACTTAGCCGAAGCATAGGCGAGGCTAAAACTCGCAGAAAGATTGTATATTCGAATTAGAAGATAGGCTCAAACACATTCTCTGTCTGGAATTATATTTTATTCTTTAAGAGTGAGGCAAAAAAACAATAAGCCGCAACTATCTGATAGTTATGGCTTATTTCGTTGTCTCACTAGGACTCGAACCTAGACAGGCAGAACCAGAATCTGCAGTGCTACCATTACACCATGAGACAGTATTACTTTTGCGACTACAAAAGTAATAATAATTTTATTTAGCCACTAACAGGAAGTAATTTTTCTTTCCTTTTTGTGCAATAATATATTTTCCGGCGATTAGATGAGCATGACTGATGATATCATCGAAGTTCTCCAGCTTCTCTTTATTTATCATTACCCCGCCTGCCTGTACAGTTTTGCGCATTTCTCCTTTCGATGGAAATACAGATGCACTTTCGGTCAGCAAATCTACAGCTTTAATTCCGGCAGCCAGCTCATCTTTGGACATGTCAAATGTCGGAACACCTTCAAATACCTGTAGGAATGTCTCTTCATCCAGCTTTTTCAAAGCATCGGCAGTGGCATTACCAAACAAAATATTGGATGCCTCAACAGCCTGCTCATAATCTTCTTCGGAGTGGACCATAACAGTAACTTCCTTAGCCAGGCGCTTTTGCAGTGGGCGCAAATGTGCCGCAGTTTTTTGTTCTGCAACCAGTGCTTCTATTTCTTCTTTGCTGAGAGCTGTGAATATCTTGATATATTTCTCTGCATCTTCATCACTTACATTCAGCCAGAACTGGTAGAATTTGTAAGGAGAAGTATATTTTCTTTCGAGCCATACGTTACCCGATTCGGTCTTGCCGAACTTAGTTCCGTCTGCTTTTGTTATCAGCGGGCAAACAAGGGCAAAAGCCTCGCCGGCAGCCTTACGGCGTATAAGTTCCGTTCCTGTGGTGATATTTCCCCATTGGTCGGAACCGCCCATTTGAATGCGGCAACCTAATGTTTCGTATAAGTGGAGATAGTCGTATGCCTGCATCAGTTGATATGAAAACTCTGTAAACGACATGCCTTCCGAAGCTTCCCCGCTCAGGCGTTTCTTTACAGAATCCTTGGCCATCATATAGTTTACGGTAATGTGCTTTCCTATGTCGCGGATAAAATTCAGAAATGAGAAGTCTTTCATCCAGTCATAGTTGTTTACCAACAATGCCGCATTCGGCTTGTCAGACTCGAAATCGAGAAACTTGGCTAACTGCTTCTTAATCGATTCCTGATTGTGGCGAAGAGTAGCTTCGTCCAGCAGGTTACGTTCGGCCGACTTCATAGAAGGGTCTCCGATCATACCTGTTGCTCCGCCTACAAGAGCGATAGGACGATGCCCTGCACGCTGGAAATGTTTCAATATCATCACACTCACAAGGTGCCCGATATGCAACGAATCGGCAGTAGGGTCGATACCCACATAACCCGAAGTAAGTTCCTTTTGCAGTTGTTCTTCCGTACCCGGCATGATCTCCTGTATCATACCTCTCCATCTTAGTTCTTCAACAAAATTCATCGAATTAGTTTATTAATTGTAACTTTTTTAGTTAGTGTGCAAAAGTACGACCTTTTTCGAAAAGAAAAAACATATACCTTTATTTTAATGTGCCAATCCTATTAGAAACCTGAAGATTCGAAGATTTACAAATCCTCTTTTACTCACTGCTTAGAACTGATTTTTTGTTAAAAAGTAACAAAGGTAACATATATCAGTTAACAGTAATCAGTAAACAGTATCGTGGTTTGTCATGCTGAGAGAAACGAAGCATCTCGTCAGATAGCAGTTAACAACTTGTAACTCGTAACTGCCTAGGGCGAAGTAACTTGTAACTATTAAAAAAGGTAACAGTATTTACAGTCATCAGTTAACAGTCATCAGTCAACAACTCGTAAGATGTAAAACTTTGCGCCTTTGCGTCTTTGCGTGAAACAAAACAAAACGCCAGTCAACTTTGTAACCCGTAACTGCCCGCAGGGCGCAAAAATAACATTCGCCGAAGCCAAGGCGAGGCAAACCCGTAACTTAAAAACGATTTAGGCGGCCCGTTCAATATATCAAAGAACCCTGTAAACTGATTGCAATTACAATCAGTTTACAGGGTATAGATAAAGTTATTCTTAAATATTCCGTATTCTTACTTCTTTTTAAATAAGCGAACCAACTCCCCTATCCAAAGTACAAACGAAGTGCCGCCTATTATAATACCCCAGTCCTGTATAGTCAAAGGCATGGTACGGAATACTTCACCGCCGAAAGTCACTATTAATATCTGGCCTATAAGTATTATCAGCGCTACCATCTCAAATCCGGCGCTTTTATTTAAACCTGCAAAAGCAGATTTGCCTGTGGCGTATGCTTTTGCATTAAACATATTCCAGAATTGTAACAATACAAATACAGTGAAGAAATAGGATAAGAAATATCCGTTTCTGTCCGCTTCAGGTACATAACTAAAGAATGAATTGAGATGTTCCGGAGAAGAAAAATAATACATCATTCCCAACAACAGTATGACAAACAGGATGCCTGTGGTCAGAATATGTTTCCCGATAGAACTGGTTATAATAAAATCACTGTTCTTTCTTGGTTTACTGTTCATTACATTCGGATCGGGAGGGAGAGAGGCCAGAGCCCCGGCAGCGAATGTATCCATTATCAGATTCACCCAGAGCATCTGTGTTACTGTCAATGGTAACTCCTGACCGAATATAGAACCCAGGAATACGATTAATAAGGCAGCCACATTGATTGTCAACTGGAACAATATAAACCGCTGGATATTTTTGTAGAGCGAACGCCCCCACATTACGGCTGTAGCAATACTGCTGAACGAGTCGTCGAGAAGGGTTATATCGCTTGCCTCTTTGGCTACGGATGTTCCCGAACCCATCGACAGGCCTACATCAGCATAGTTGAGGGCGGGAGCATCGTTTGTTCCGTCGCCGGTAACAGCGACAATCTCGTTTCTTTGTTTCAGTAAATGAACGAGACGTTGTTTATCCGTAGGACGGGCACGGCACATTATTTTCAGGTCTTTTACCCTTTCATATGCTTCGTCATCAGGAAGATTTTCGAAATCGATACCGCCTATTATATTCAGGTCTGTATCCTCCTCATCTTTCCAGATTCCGATCTGACGCCCTATTTCTTTTGCGGTGCCATAAGTATCCCCTGTCACTATCTTAACTCCGATACCCGCATTCAGACAGCGCTCTACAGCTCCCGGCACATCGGTACGCACAGGGTCGGAAATACCCGCGATACCCAAGAATATTAAATCGCCTGAAGCCAGTCCTTCAACAGACTGATTGTTTCCTTCTTCAACATATTTATATGCAAACCCAAGCGTACGCATTGCCTGATTCTGGTACTGGAGTAGCTGTTCGTCTACTATATCCTTAAATTCCTCCACAGGAGCTTGTCCGTTTATGCCTGCTACATGTTTACTTTTTGCAAAGACGACTTCCGGCGCACCTTTTACATAAAGTACCTTTCTTTTCAGTTTCGGAGAATCGACAAGAGTCGCCATGAATTTCCGCTCGGTAGAGAACGGCAACTGATCCAGTACCTCTTCCTTATTGCGGATATTGCTATATAATATCTTGCTTTTGTTCAGCCATAATAAGAGCGCCCCTTCGGTAGGATTGCCCAATGCAGATACTTTTTCTTTATTTGAAAAATCGAGGAATGCTGTTGAATTTACCGATATATTCCCAATCACCAGCCTGCTCACTTCACTGTCTGTCAGGTTTTGATCTGCCACTCCGTAGAAATTTGTACTTGCTACCTGCATCTGGTTCTGGGTGAGCGTACCTGTTTTATCTGTACAAATAACAGTAGTGGCGCCCATCGTTTCCACTGCATGCATTTTACGCACAAGGTTATTCATCTTCAACATACGACGCATGCTCAGTGCCAGACTGAGCGTAACGCTCATCGGCAGACCTTCCGGCACCGCCACTACAACCAGCGTAACAGCCACCATAAACGCCTGAAGTATATTCGCTGCCACATCGATGCTGATCCATGAGTCATCATCCAGAGGATTTACCCCGAAGATATATCCCGAAAAAGCTAAAACGACAGTAACCAATGCCCCTGTAAGCAGCCACCTCAGCCAACTGCCTCTGGCTACGGCTTTCGGCAGTTTAATATCTTTTCCTGCAAGTTCAAGGCCGTCATATATAATAGGCAGCCATACTTTTACCATTGCTATGGCCACACCTATCATAACTGCTCCGAGGAGGCCGAGTTCGCCAAGTGAGACATATACAGTAGGGTCGTTGAATATATTTTTTATAAAGAGGACGGCAAAGGTAAGCATAGCCAATATAAGCCCTATAACCCCTATAAATTTGGCAAGGGAATCCAGTTGCCGGTTCAGAGGTGTTTCCCCTTCTACCTTTTCCGTGGATTTTTCTGCAACCTTACCGAATTCGGTGGCATCACCCACACGGGCTACTTCGAAAACTCCGTGTCCGTTTATTACTTTCGTGCCCCGGAGTACCCAGTTGGATGGGTAAGTCACACCCTCTTCGAAATGGTCGGGATCTATTGTTTTGTCTATACTAAGTTCTCCCGTAAGACAGGATTCGTCTATTTGCATGGATACGGCGTCGAACAGTTCTCCGTCGGCAGGAACTTCATTTCCCATTTCCAGGAACACGATGTCTCCTACCACAATATCTTTCTTAGGTACCTGCCGGATATTACCGTTACGCATCACGGTTATCATATCCTCATCATTTACCTGATTGAGTACATCGAATTTTTTATTGGCATCCATCTCGAACCAGAAAGATACTCCGGTAGCCAGCAGGATGGCGCAGAATATACCGATGGTTTCGATATATTCGTTGTGTATGATGGATATTCCCAGAGAGAGAAACGCTGCTATAAGCAGGATGCGGATAATAGGGTCTTCAAACTTTTGCAGGAAAAGCTTCCATAAAGGTTCCTTTTTAGGAGGAGTGAGTATATTCGCTCCGTGCTTTTGCCTGCTTTCTTTTACCTGACTGTCTGTAAGCCCCGTGTAATTCTTTTTTCCTTCCATTATTCTATTAATAAATATACTTCTTTAACAATAAGCAGTTTGTTCTTGTTTAAAAAAAGGGATAAAGTTAATGTTATCAGAGTACAAATATAACACCGGCCTGTTAATTAATTGTTACGATCATTAAGGCGTTCTTAAGAAAGTAAAGGAGCAGGTTTTTCTGAAATCCTGCTCCTTTAGTGCTTTATAACGATCAATTCTCCGGCTCCATCCAGTCGCCATTATCTTTGATGAGCTGGACAAGCCTTTCCACAGCCTCTTCCGAAGCAATATTCTTTTCTATCAGATGTTTCTTTTTATAAAGGGAAATTTTCCCTTTCTCAGCCCCGACATAACCGTAATCGGCATCCGCCATCTCTCCCGGTCCGTTAACGATGCAGCCCATAACACCTATTTTTAAGTGTTTAAGATGTGAGGTAGCTCCTTTTACCAGTGCAACAGTTGTTTGCAGGTCGAATAATGTACGTCCGCAGCTAGGGCAGGATATATATTCGGTTTTACTTGTACGGATGCGCGATGCCTGTAAGATTCCGAACATGTACGCATCTATATTTTTCAATGAAATGTTTCCTTTGTTTTCGAGCATAATACCGTTGCCGAAGCCGTCGAGATAAAGAGTACCGAAATCAGTCGCGGCTTTTATCTGCAGATCTTCCGTTTCATTCTCTTCATATCTGCGGTTGGGTATTACGGGAGTATCACAATCATTATTCATCAGGGTATGTATAAATGCGCGCTGTTCTCCTACACCGTTGATATGATTAGTAGTGAGAATAATAACAATGGATCTGTCTGTTTTCAGCAAAGAGATGATATTATTATCCAGTTCTGGATATGAAAGGCGCAGGAACTTGATTGCCGCATCATTGCCCCTTATCTTTTCCCAATTCGGTTTATCGAACAGTGGGTATGTATTCTTTTCCCCTTTCCATCCGTCTAAATCTATAATAGAAGGTATTGCACGTGGAGCGCTAAGGGGTAACTCTTTCCCGACATACAGATAATCGGGCAGGAAGTGGACGTTAAATTCAAAGTTGCCTTGCGAACGGTCTGAAATGACAACAGGCAGGCTATCGCCTCCAATATTACCTACCGTATATGTTTCCCTGCGGTCGGTAGAGAATGGAGAAAATTTATCGCTTGGGGCAGCTATTATTTCCGGATGATTTTCTTTCTGTTTGATATATGCAACAAGTTTTCGCGCCACAGGTACCTCATATTCCGGATCTTCGCTCAGGGACACACGGATGGTATCGCCGATACCGTCGGAAAGAAGTGAACCGATACCTACAGCCGATTTTATGCGCCCGTCTTCACCATCTCCCGCTTCGGTTACTCCAAGATGCAGAGGAAAGTTGAGACCTTCTTTTTCCATACGGGCAATAAGTAAGCGGACAGCTTTTGACATGACTACCGTATTGGAAGTCTTCATGGAAATTACAATATCCCTGAATCCTTCGGCGATGCAAATATGAAGGAACTCCATGCATGACTCCACCATGCCTTCGGGAGTGTCACCATAACGGCTCATAATACGGTCGGATAATGAACCGTGATTTACCCCGATGCGGATAGCTGTTTTGTGTTCTTTACATATATCAAGCAGAGGAATGAGTTTCGCCCGTATTTTCTCTATTTCCTGTGCATATTCTTCATCTGTATATTCGAATGTTTCGAAAGTTTTTACCCTGTCAACAAAATTTCCCGGATTGATTCGCACTTTCTCCACAATCTTTGCGGCAGCTTCAGCTGCACGCGGATTGAAGTGTATATCGGCAATCAGCGGAGTGTTGTATCCCTGCGCCCTTACCACTTCTTTTATATTCCTGAGATTCTCGGCTTCGCGTACTCCCTGTGCGGTGAGGCGTACATAGTCAGCCCCGGCCTTCACAATTCTTATAACTTGTGCTGCACTGGCTTCGGTATCGTTGGTGTTAGTGTTCGTCATCGACTGAATCCGTACAGGATTGCTGCCTCCGAGGGGAGTGTCGCCGATCCTGGTTTCGGAAGACAAACGCCTTTTATAATTGAAATAATTCATATCTGAATTTTTTTAGTTGTAATCAAAAAATATAACAAAGATAGAGTTTTTTTGTTGTGTTAAATCTGATAGCTGCTACATTGGCAAATACTATAGATAAACTACAATCATAAAAATAATTAAGAAATCATTCATCCTCCGTCTTGCATCCGCAAAAATGAAATTGCTCCATTGCCTGTTCTTGGCTCACAATGAAATAGACCATATCGGCACGCGCGCATAATTCGTTTTTTGAGTTATATATTTCAGCTTCGAGGAATACGGCATTTCGTTTCTGGTCTTTTATTCTTCCGCGGATTGTCAACAAGGGTTCATTGGTAGGTATACTCTTTATAAATCTGGCTTCGAGACGGGAGGTCACTCCTGTCGTCTGTAATTTACGGATGATAATCCAACCGCCGATTTCATCCATCAGGGTGCTTTGTATTCCACCATGAAGCGTGTTTAGCCAGCCTTGCATATACTTGTTTGGCTTCCAATGTGCAACTATATCATCTCCGTCTTCATAGAACTCCATATGGAGCCCTGACGGGTTAGCGGGCGAACAGGCAAAGCACATATAACCGTCCAGTCCTTCCCAAGGATTTATTATCTTTTTCATAGACACAAAGGAAATGATTCGGAATGTAGATAACAAGAAAAGATTGCATAAAAAGCTCTAAAGAGTCAGCCTGTCTTCTGATATATACAATACAGATAAACTTTATCTTTGAAAATAAAGTTGTAATTTTGTGCCGCTTCAACTCATCGCTGGAGCATCATGATATGGATTATAAGATAATAAAGCTAAAACCCAAGAAAGAAGAATCTTTGAGACGCTTTCACCCGTGGATATTTTCGGGAGCAGTACAAAAAAAAGATAATGACCTGACCGAAGGAGAGGTGGTTGCCGTCTATACAGCCAGTAACGAATTTATAGCCGTTGGGCATTATCAGGTCGGAAGTATCGAGGTCCGCGTCCTGTCTTTCGAAGAGGAAGAGATCAATCCTGATTTCTGGAAAAAGCGATTGAACTCCGCTTTGGAGCTGAGAAAATCGATAGGATTGCTGTCAGCAGATAATAATTCATACCGTCTTGTTCATGGCGAGGGTGATGGTCTTCCCGGGCTGATTATAGACATATATGCGGAGACTGCTGTCATACAGTCGCACTCTGTGGGTATGCACGAATCGCGGATGATGATCTGTGACGCGTTAAAGGCCGTAATGGGAACGACGTTGAAGAATATATACTATAAGTCTGAAACGACATTGCCATATAAAGCCAATCTGGGAGCGGAAAACGAATATCTTTTCGGAGGTAAGGATGTAGCCGAAATCGCTTCTGAAAACGGTTTGAAATTCTATCCCGACTGGGTAAAGGGACAAAAAACCGGTTTCTTTGTCGATCAGCGGGATAACAGGGCCTTACTGGAGCGCTATGCCAAAGACCGTTCGGTACTGAATATGTTTTGTTATACAGGCGGATTTTCGTTCTATGCCATGCGTGGAAACGCAAAGCTGGTGCATTCAGTCGATAGTTCCTCCAAAGCCGTGATGCTGACGAATAAGAATGTGGAGATTAACTTCCCGGATGATAAACGGCATGAGGCTTACGCAGAAGATGCATTCAAGTATCTCGGCAACATTAATAAAGGTGATTATGACCTGATAATACTTGATCCTCCTGCCTTTGCGAAACACCGTGGAGCGATCAAGAACGCGTTACAGGGATATAAACGCCTGAATGCCGTCGCCTTTGATAAGATAGCCCCGGGAGGAATTGTCTTTACCTTCTCCTGCTCGCAGGTAATAACTAAAGAGGCGTTTCGCCTGGCTGTATTCAGTGCGGCTGCCATGTCCGGCAGAAAAGTGCGGATACTGCATCAGTTGAGCCAACCAGCCGACCATCCGATCAATATATATCATCCGGAAGGGGAATACCTAAAAGGTTTGGTATTGTATGTGGAATAAATGATGACAAGACATATAAGAAATATAAAGGAGCCGGTTTATAGCCGGCTCCTTTATGTATATAATGATTGTTTCTTATTACCAGGCAAATAACGGATATTCTTTCATGATTGAATTTACCTTTTCACGGACGGCTTTTACTGTCTGTCCGTTTTCCGGATTTGAAAGAACAGTATCTATCATTTCCACGATCTCAGCCATCAGCGGTTCTTTCGCACCACGTGTAGTGATGGCAGGTGTACCGAAACGAAGTCCCGAAGTAAGGAAAGGACTACGGCTATCGAACGGAACCATGTTCTTATTCGTTGTGATATCCGCTTCTACAAGCGCTTTTTCAGCCAGCTTACCGGTCAGTTCGGGGAATTTAGGACGAAGGTCTATTAGCATAGAGTGATTATCCGTACCACCGGATACCACCTTATATCCTTTGTCTATAAATGCCTGAGCCATAGCGGCAGCATTTTTCTTCACCTGTGTCTGATATACTTTATATGAAGGGTCGAGTGCCTCTGCAAACGAAACGGCCTTAGCGGCAATAACGTGTTCCAGCGGACCACCCTGTATTCCCGGGAATACCGCAGAATCCAGCAAAGCGGACATCATACGTACTTCGCCTTTAGGCGTTTTCTTACCCCATGGATTTTCAAAATCTTTGCCCAGCATGATTGCTCCGCCACGAGGCCCACGAAGGGTCTTATGGGTGGTGGTAGTCACTATATGGGCATGAGGCAGCGGATTATTCAGTAATCCGGCGGCAACAAGCCCGGCAGGATGTGCCATATCTACCATAAAAATTGCGCCTACTTCATCAGCTATTTTACGGATTCGAGCATAATCCCAATCACGGGAATAAGCCGAGGCTCCGGCGATGATTACTTTCGGTTTTTCGGTACGGGCAACCTGTTCCATCTGTTCGTAGTCTACCTGTTCCGTATCCTGACGCACATTGTATTCAAGTGCGTGGAACATTAGTCCGGAAAAGTTTACGGGTGAACCGTGCGAAAGGTGACCGCCATGTGACAGGTTCAGTCCCAGAAACTTATCTCCGGCCTGCATACAGGCCAGGAAAACTGCCGCATTGGCCTGCGCCCCCGAATGAGGTTGCACATTAGCCCATTCTGCACCGAATATTTCTTTCAAACGGTCGATGGCTAGCTGTTCGCTAAGGTCTACAATTTCACACCCCCCATAATATCTTTTCCCCGGATAGCCTTCTGCATATTTGTTGGTAAGGCATGAACCCATAGCCTCCATTACCTGTTGGCTGACAAAGTTTTCCGATGCGATCAGTTCGATTCCTTTCAGTTGTCGTTGATACTCTCTTTCGATAATATCAAAAATGGCTGTGTCTCTTTTCATAAGCAAATGAAATTTTTATGAGGTGAAAAATTAAGGTCGCAGACCTGTTTATATTTTTGTAAGTGCAGGAAAAATACCGAAATAATACCTGCGTTTATTGTTTATAGTTTTAACGAGCACAAAGGTAACAAAAGTAACAGGAAACAATTAAGAATAAAGAATGAAAAATCCAAACATATTCTTAATTTAAATCGCTGCCTATAGATTACGCGCTATGCAAGGCATATATTTCCATAGAGGGCTGTAGGTATAATGCAGGCAGGCTTTAAGTTTTTGAACTCCGTCTATACGGTTTACATACAAACAAATGGTATGTCCACACAGAAGACAGGCTCTTTAATTCTGCTTTGTACCTTATATTTTATACGCGGTTTAAGACTTATTCGTTTTTATCCGTTTTCCGTCAATTAGTCTCATAATCCACTTTTCGATTTCTACTATTATGAAAATAATAAAACCAAAAACGAAAGGATATATCCAAAAATGAAGGGGAAGTCTAACGGTGCCGAATACTTCGTTCATAAACGGAATGTATGTTATTGATAATTGCAATAAGATAAGTAAGCCCGAAACTACGAATACTGCTTTGTTGCCGAAAAAGTCTCCATAGAAAGCAGACTGGCGGATACTACGGCTATTATACAGGTGAAACATTTGGGTAATTACGATCGTTTGTATTGTTACCGTTCTTACAATATCTTCGCTTACGCCATTATTCAACAGATACAGGTTCAATAGTAATGTACCTCCCCCAATAAGCACAGATACGAATAAGATACGCCATATAAAGTATCCGTTTAATAACGGGGTACGGGGAGAGCGCGGCCGTTGTTTCATTGTATCCGGCTCCAGTTTTTCAAACGCGAGAGCCAGGGAAATAGTCACCGATGTAACCATATTGACCCAAAGTATCTGTATCGGGGTAAGCGGCATCAGCGTTCCGAACAGGATACTGGCTATAATCAAAAAACTCTCGGCTCCATTAGTAGGCAATATAAACAGGATTGTCTTCTTGAGATTATCGTATACGCGTCTGCCTTCTTCCACAGCAGCAGCAATAGTAGAGAAATTATCATCAGCCAATACCATCTCTGCCGCATCTTTGGTTACCTCGGTACCTTTTATACCCATCGCTATTCCGACATCCGCTTTTTTCAGCGCGGGAGCATCATTTACCCCGTCTCCGGTCATGGCACATATTATATTACGGGCCTGTAAAGCCTTCACTAAACGGAGTTTATGTTCGGGACTGGTGCGTGCGAAAATATTATATTCAACTGCCGCTGATTCTAATTCTTCATCGGTCATTTGCTCTATAGCCTTTCCCTCCAGAGCTTTGACACCATCACCGATCCCCATTTCCAGGCCTATCGACTTCGCAGTTTCGATATGGTCTCCGGTTATCATTTTTACGGTTATACCGGCCTCCGTACATTGCCTGATCGCTTCAATGGCCTCCTCCCTTGGAGGATCAATGATTCCCGCTAACCCGAGGAACGTGACACCTTCGTGTAAATCCTCATGCAACAGGTTTTTCTTGTTTTTAGCCACGATTTTATATGCTCCTCCAATTACACGCTGCCCTTTTCCGGCCAATCCGGTTATTTCATCCTCCCAGTTTTTACGATCAAATGGTTTTTCCCCACTCAAAGACAATTCTTTGTCGGCCATATCCAGAAGACGGTCGGGGGCACCTTTTATGTATATAATATTTTTATCATCTGCTTCAACCAGCGTGGCCATATACTTATACTCCGAGTCGAACGGAATCGTTGCAATCCTGTCTGTTTCGTGATGATCCACAGACGCTTTCTCATACAAAGTTATAAGCGCGCCTTCCGTCGGATCTCCTTTTATATACCAGTTATCCTCATCATCTTTTCCCAAAGAGGCTTCATTGCATATGTAAAAACAGCCTATCAGGCTATCCAGCACCGGTTCAGCACTGAAATCAACCGTTTCATTATCTTTCACGACATCTCCAACGGGGGAATATCCCGTACCGGTTACATCAAACTTATCATCACCGGTTACAAGAGTCTTGACCGTCATCTCATTTTTAGTCAGAGTCCCGGTTTTATCAGAACATATGACTGCCACTGAGCCCAGTGTCTCCACTGAGGGTAAAGTGCGGACTATAGCCTTGCGTTTAGCCATATTCTGTACACCGATAGCCAATATTATCGACAAAATAGCCGGAAGGCCTTCCGGAATAGCTGCAATAGCAAGTCCGATTACCGACATTAACAATTCGCCGGTATCGTAATGGCGATAAAAATACCCGAAAATGAAAACCACTACTGCAATGGCAATTATCACAAAAGAAACGCTTTTACCGAATTTGGCCGTTTGCCGCAGCAAAGGTGTTGTAATAAGTTTCACTTCGGACATCATACGGTTTATTTTCCCTATTTCGGTATTCTGTCCTGTTGCTACAACTATCCCCATTCCTGTTCCCGCACTAACTGTGGTTGTAGAAAAGGCCATATTGTTCCTGTCACCTAAAGGAGTATCCGCGGATATTGCTCCCACATTCTTCTGTGAAGGTATAGACTCTCCTGTCAACGCAGATTCTTCTATTCTCAGATTATCCGATTTTATTAATCTAAGGTCTGCCGGGATCTTATCCCCGGGATGGAGAATAACCAAATCCCCTATAGCCAGATGTGATGCTCCTATTTCCAGCCTCTTTCCGTCCCGTATTATTTGTGCTGTATGAGACAACATCTTCTTTATATCTTCCAATGCTTTCTCAGCCTTATTTTCCTGAAAATATCCGATACAGGCATTGACTACGGCTACAATCACGATGACTATTGTATCTACCCAATGGCCCAGAATAGCAGTAACAACTGCGGCTATAAGCAATATGTAAATAAGGATATCATTGAAGTGTTTGAAAAAACGTAATAAACGGCTTTCTTTTTTCTTCTCGGGAAGGACATTCTCTCCGAATTGGACAAGCCGTTCATTTGCCTCTTTCTCGAGTAAGCCTTTTGTCGCATTAGTCGTTAACAAGTCTAAAACCTGACTGACTTCGAGTGAATGCCAGTTCTTATTACTTAATGTTTCTGCTTTCACCATATTGTTTTGATTTTATTTTTCCTGAATTAGTATGTTAGATACCATCCTATAAAAATGAACATAGCTTTGTACAATTCTTTATTTTAACAATTAAGCGGATGAAAAAGTTTCAACTTTTCCACAGAGTACATCCTATTGTTTTCTACACAAACAAATATGAAATTATAGGACATCCTGGGAAAATATCAGATTAGAAAGCCTAACCCTAATTCGGATGTGCTATTCAAAGTTTGTGTCTTACAGCCCAAAATAGGAAAAGCCACCAGTTTAGTGACTTTTTCTAATTCTTTATTTTTCGTTGTCTCACCAGGACTCGAACCTAGACAGGCAGTACCAAAAACTGCAGTGCTACCATTACACCATGAGACAAACACTTGCTTTTCTTAAAGCGATACAAAAGTATAAGATTTTTATTAAAAAACAAAGAAAATATATCCTTTTTCAATTTTTATGTTCTAATTAATCGATTCAAAAGGAGTTGTGACCTGATATTTATATTTTTTGAACAATAAATTTCAGCGATTTCAGGTACATCAGAGTACATTTGTAATCTCCGATAGACTTAAACATATCCGAAAACATATGAAAACAGTACAAATACCTGAAAAGAAGAAAAAAATATAAACTAAAAAATAATAAAATCATATTGTATAATACCTAAAAGTAAACACCTTATTTAAATGAAGAAGATTCTTATTTTAGCCTTGGTCTTATCAAGTACCAGCTTATTTGCCCAATGGAAACCTGTAGGAGATAAACTAAAAACCAAGTGGGCGGAAACCCTTAATCCAAACAATGTATTACCTGAATATCCGCGTCCGATTATGGAACGTCCGGACTGGACAAACCTGAACGGACTCTGGGAATACGCTATTTTGCCTGTAGGAAAACAAGAACCTCAGAAATTTGACGGACAGATACTGGTCCCTTTTGCTGTGGAGTCAAGTTTATCCGGAGTGCAAAAAGAACTGGGTAAAGAAAAAGAACTATGGTATAAACGGACTTTCACTGTCCCTTCCAATTGGAAAGGGAAGAATATCCTGTTGCATTTTGGTGCGGTAGACTGGAAAACAGAGGTATTTATCAACGACATTAAGGTAGGTTCCCATACCGGAGGATATACCCCATTCAGTTTCGACATCACACCTTATCTGACTTCCGGAAATCAAAAACTGGTAGTCAAAGTATGGGACCCTACAGATGACGGCGACCAGGCCAGGGGAAAGCAAATAAAGAATCCGCATGGCATCTGGTATACCCCTGTATCGGGCATCTGGCAGACTGTATGGATGGAACCTGTAGCGCAGAAACATATTGCCGCCATCAAAACAATTCCAAATATAGACAACAGTCAATTATCAATTGACATCTGTACAGAAGGCACTGCTACCGGAGATATAATAGAGGTGACAGTAAAAGACGGACCAAGAACTGTAGCAACAAGCAAATTCGCCGCAGGACAGTCTACCGATATAAACATTCCCGATTTGAAGCTTTGGTCTCCCGAATCTCCGTTCCTGTACGATTTGGAAGTCACCTTATACAATAATGGCAAGGCGGCGGATAAAGTGAAAAGCTATGCTGCCATGCGCAAAATATCCTCTAAAAGAGACGCCAACGGCATCTACCGTTTTCAGTTGAACAACAAGGATTATTTTCAGTTCGGCCCGTTAGACCAGGGTTGGTGGCCTGATGGACTATATACAGCTCCTACCGATGAAGCACTGGCATATGATATCCAGAAAACAAAGGATTTCGGATTCAATATGATCCGTAAGCATGTAAAGGTCGAGCCGGCCCGCTGGTACACACATTGCGACCGTCTTGGAATCCTCGTTTGGCAGGATATGCCTAATGGAGGACCGTCTCCTCAGTGGCAAAGCCAAAAATATTTCGATGGCGTGGAAGTACAGCGTTCCATTGAGTCTGAAAATGTATATCGCAAAGAATGGAGAGAAATAATGGATTACCTGATTTCATATCCTTCAATTATAGCATGGGTTCCGTTCAATGAAGCATGGGGACAATTCAAAACACCTGAAATTGTGGCATGGACAAAGAATCACGACCCTTCCCGCCTGGTAAATCCTGCCAGTGGCGGCAATCATTACCATGTAGGAGATATGATAGACCTGCACAACTATCCGGGACCGGATATGTATCTGTACGATGCCAAAAGAGCGAATGTACTGGGAGAATACGGCGGTATTGGTTTACCTCTTGAAGATCACCTTTGGCAGACTGACAAAAACTGGGGATATGTTCAGTTTAAAAATTCGAAAGAAGTTACGGATGAATATATCAAATACGCGGAAGCATTGAAAGGCTTTATCAAAAGAGGATTCACAGCCGCGGTTTATACCCAGACAACCGATGTAGAAGGAGAGGTAAACGGATTGATGACATACGACCGTAAAGTTATCAAACTGGAAGAACCCCGATTAAGACAAATTAACCTGGAAATATGTAATTCATTGAAATAAATATAGAATGAAAAATTTACTTTATCTCTTATGCCTCACCGGGCTATTCAGTTGCGGCGGCACAAAAGAACCGGCACAGATTATTAAGAACGATTTACGGGCGCCCGCTTACCCATTGGTAACGATTGACCCTTACACCTCAGCGTGGTCGGCAACCGATAATTTGTATGATGAACCGGTGAAACACTGGACAGGCAAGGAATTTCCTCTATTAGGGGTGATACGTGTCGATGGGAAAGCATATCGCTTTATGGGCGTAGAGCAAACTCCCGTAAAAGCTGTAGCAGGCATGTCTGTAATATCAGCCTGGACAGGCAAATATACATTCAACGCTCCGGCTAAAGGCTGGGAAAAAGCTGAATTTAACGATAATGCCTGGAAAGAAGGACAAGCCGCATTCGGTACGCCAGAGGAAACCAATGTAAACACACTGTGGGAAACCAAAGACATATGGGTACGCCGGAATATAAATCTGGATAAAGACCTGTCGGATAAAAAAGTATTCCTGATATATTCGCATGACGACATCTTCGAGCTGTACATCAACGGCATACAGGTGGTAAAGACGGGATATGAATGGAGGAAAGATGTACAGATCACACTCAGCGATGAAGTGAAAAGCACCCTGAAAGCGGGTAAGAATGTCATTGCAGCACATTGTCACAACAAAATGGGAGGAGCCCTCGTGGATTTTGGCATCTATGTGGAAGATGACATTGAAACATTCCTGAGTACAACAGCTGTACAGAAATCGGCTGATGTACAGGCAACCCATACCCATTATACTTTCGAGTGTGGAAATGTGGGGCTGAAACTCTCTTTCCTTGCGCCACTACTCATGGATGACCTGAATCTCGTGTCACGCCCGGTGAACTATATTTCGTATGACATCAATTCATTGGATGGCAAGGAACACGACGTTCAAATCTATTTCGAAGCCGCGCCAAACTGGGCATTAAATATTCCATCCCAGGAAAGTAAAGCCGAAGGATTTGAAAAAGACGGGCTGCTGTTCCTCAAAACAGGAAGCACCAACCAGAAAGTCCTGGGAAAAAGAGGTGACGATATCCGTATCGACTGGGGTTATTTCTACCTGGGTGGAGAGAAGAACAACTCTACATATAATGTAGGTGACCCTTATCAGATGAGAAACGATTTTGTAAAGAACGGAAAACTTGCAGGAGACGTAAGTTCCAAAGATAATGCCAGTCTGGCCATATCACAAACTCTGGGTAGCGGTAAATCTGCCTCGGGAAAAGTGCTTATCGGATATGATGATATCTATTCCATCCAGTATTTTGAAGAGAATCTTCGCCCATACTGGAATAAGAAAGGCGACAAATCGATAGAGCAGGCTTTTGTTGAAGCCAATAAAGAGTTTATCAGCCTAAGCAACAAATGTAGCGACTTCGACTTCAAACTGATGAATGAAGCCGCTCAGGCCGGAGGAAAAGAATATGCCGAATTGTGTGCGCTTGCTTATCGTCAGGCCATATCCGCACACAAGCTTGTAGAAGCGCCGAACGGAGATCTGTTATTCTTATCCAAAGAAAACAATAGTAACGGATCTATCGGGACAGTAGACGTAACCTATCCTTCCGCTCCATTATTCCTGTACTACAATCCGGAACTGGCGAAAGGCTTGCTCAATCATATCTTCTACTACAGCGAGAGTGGCAAATGGGTAAAACCGTTTCCTGCGCACGATGTCGGTACATATCCTTGGGCCAACGGACAAACATACGGTGGCGACATGCCTGTGGAAGAAGGCGGAAACATGCTGGCACTGACCGCCGCTATAGCCGCTGTGGAAGGAAATGCAAAATATGCTGAAAAACATTGGGATGTACTGACCACATGGACAGATTACCTTGTAGAAAAAGGACTCGATCCGGAAAATCAGCTTTGTACCGACGACTTTGCAGGTCACTTTGCCCACAATGTAAACCTTTCGGTGAAAGCAATTATGGGTATCGCATCTTACGGATACCTGGCAGATATGCTCGGGAAGAAAGACATCGCTGAAAAATATACAGCCAAAGCTAAGGAGATGGCGCAGGAATGGATGAAAATGGCTGATGATGGCGACCACTACCGCCTGACATTCGACCAGCCGGGGACATGGAGCCAGAAATACAATTTGATATGGAACAAGATTCTCAAATTGAATATATTCCCTGAATCTGTGGCTCAGAAAGAAATCTCTTATTATCTGACCAAACAGAATGAATACGGCTTGCCGCTCGACAGCAGGAAAAACTATACGAAGGCCGACTGGATCATCTGGACTGCAACATTGGCTGATGATAACGCGACATTCCTGAAATTTATCACTCCATTGCATAAATTTATGAATGAAACGACCGATCGTGTACCTATGACCGACTGGTACAATACGGACAGTAAAACACATGTCGGATTCAAAGCCCGCTCGGTAGTAGGCGGATATTACATCAAAATGCTAAACGACAAAATGACGAAATAATCTATTATTCTATAGTAATTAAATAAATACTTTAATATTGTACTGGGCTGTGACAGTCCGGTACAATTATTTTCTTTATCAGGATATCATCGGTTATGCGTTCATAAAAACAGAATTAATTTAAATAATACATATGAAAAAAGGTCTTTTAAACAGCTTGATCGCAGTCATATTCCTTTTATGCTGCAATAGCGCTTCCGCATCGAAAGGAGACATCGATGTTACAATTGTGAACCGCCCTTCAGTAAAGGCCATCAATAGTCATTATACAAGCAACAGGGCTCCTTTACTACCTAATAATTTTATAAAATTACCGGTCGGTAAAGTACAACCCAAAGGCTGGACAAAACGTATGCTTGAATTACAGCGGGACGGACTGGCCGGGCAACTGGGCGAAATCAGCGCATGGCTCAACAAAAAGAACAATGCGTGGCTCAATGCCGGAGGAGAGTACGGATGGGAAGAAGTCCCTTACTGGCTCAAAGGATATGGCAATATGGCCTACATACTTAATGATCCGAAAATGCTTGCCGAAACAAAAATATGGATAGAAGCAGCCATAAAAAGCAAGCAAGCCGACGGATATTTCGGCCCCGTCAATGAAAGAGACGGAAAAAGGGAACTCTGGGCTAACATGATAATGTTATGGTGCCTGCAATCCTATTACGAATATTCAAATGATAAACGCGTAATAGACCTGATGACCAATTATTTCAAATGGCAGCTGACCGTTCCTGACGAAAAATTCCTGAAAGACTACTGGGAAAATTCCAGAGGGGGGGATAATATCTATAGTGTGTATTGGCTATATAATATCACCGGAGACTCTTTCCTCCTGGAACTGGTTCATAAAATACACCGCAATACTGCCAACTGGATGCAGGATTCCAGTCTTCCTAACTGGCATAATGTAAATATAGCCCAAGGCTTCCGGGAACCTGCCACCTACTATATGCTCACCAAAGACCCGGCACATCTTCACGCCACCTACAACGTGCACGACCTTATACGCCGTACATTCGGACAAGTATCGGGGGGAATGTTCGGTGCCGATGAGAATGCGCGTATGGGGTATATAGATCCCCGCCAAGGTACGGAAACATGCGGTTTTGTAGAGCAAATGGCTTCGGATGAAATGATGCTGTGGTACACCGGAGATCCGTTGTGGGCAGAACATTGCGAAAATATCGCGTTCAATTCCTATCCCGCCTCTATGATGCCCGACCTGAAATCGTTGCGCTATATCACTTGCCCGAACCATGTGCAGAGCGATTCGGAAAACCACAAACCGGGTATTGATAACGGAGGGCCTTTTCTGGCAATGAACCCGTTCAGCAGCCGTTGCTGCCAGCACAACCACGCGCAAGGCTGGCCATATTTTATAGAGAACCTGATCCTTGCTACTCCTGACAATGGTGTTGCAGCAGCCATCTATGCGGCCTGCGAGGCAAAAGTAAAAGTGGGTGACGGCACTGAAGTCACTATCGGTGAAGATACGCAATATCCGTTTGACGGAGCAATCCTGTTTAAAGTGAGCACACCGAAAAAGGTGAAATTTCCATTCTATCTTCGTATCCCGTCATGGACAAAGGATGCGCAACTGGAAATAAACGGCAAGAAAATCCCAGCGGATATGGTTGCAGGTAAATATGCGTGTATCAACCGTGAATGGAGCAACGGGGATGTCGTAAAAGTTACCTATCCGATGGAGTTCTCGCTAAAAACATGGCAAGTGAACAAAAATAGCGTAAGCATTAATTACGGGCCATTGACCTTATCGCTCAACATCGATGAAGAATACAAGAAGGTGGATAGTAAAGAAAGCGCCATCTGGGACTCGAAATGGCAGGATAATGCCGATCCGTCCAAATGGCCGTCATACGAAATATATCCTAAGACAGCATGGAATTACGCCCTGGTGCTTAACCCGGAAAAACCATTCGGTAACCTTGTTGTTGAAAGAAGGGCATGGCCTGCGGATAATTATCCATTTACCCAACAGAACTCGCCTCTTGTAATAAAGGCAAAAGGGAGACAAGTGCCGTCGTGGAAATTAGATCAATATAAGCTGTGTGGAGTATTACCTAACGAAGACTGTGAGAAATCACCTCAGGTGGATGATATTACACTTGTACCTATGGGTACGGCCCGGTTAAGGATAACTTCCTTCCCGGCATCATACGAATAACTTTATATTTATTAGAGTTTTATCCGGAACGGGACTATCATAATAAAATAGTCCCGTTTTCATTTAACTTTATCAGGAATATTTATCTATATATCAGCTGGCTGCTTTTAGTGGTTAGCTGATAGTTCTTTGAAGTGTTGGATTTAGTATTTAAAAATTTAATGTTTAAGGATTCAATAATTAAAATGCGTAAAAGTTGTCACCTTTGTTACTTTTTAAGAAAGTTACGAGTTACTGCGCCCTAGGGCAGTTACGAGTTACGAGTTGTTAACTACTATCTGACGAGATGCTTCGTTTCTCTCAGCATGACAAACCACGATACTGTTGACTGCTAACTGTTTACTGTTGACTGAAAAAACTGTTACTTCTGTTACTTTATAATTCAAAAATTTTACATAACTTTGTCAAAATCATATATCATCCACTTCCTGAATGAACAATAAAAACCGTTTTCCGCTATGCAAATAACGACGGAAACATATAGAAAAAACACAATATCACACGCCATTTTTCTTCCTGAAAATTTGGCGCTTAATTATATTTTACTAGAGAGAGAGAGAGAGAGAGAGAGAGAGAGAGAGAGAGAGAGTAAGCCTTAGTATTACCTTTCCGGTTATCCTACACATTCTATACGCGCGCGCATTCAATGCATCGCTGAATATATATAAAAACACACAATCAAATCCCGAACTGTTAAATTTATCCCGTGCTGCCAGGCAGGGTGGTTCTGCATTGTATTTTCCCACACGTTATCCCGTTACTTTACATCCCTGTATTCCCGGGGTTGTCAGGTTCCCTAAGTTTTTGCTTACACTGGGAAACTATGAGTACCTGCTGAGCTACATGGAGGTATATACTCCCGGTGCCTTCTCAGGGAAACTCAGGGTAACAATCTTCTTTACAACAAATATATGCAACACAATTTACCCAAAAACATGCTTTATGAAACCAAAGAAAATGAAAACCCTCATGCCGGCCTGTTTGCTGGCTGCGCTATTTGCGCTATTGTCAATGCCATCCTATGCGCAGGTAACTATCGGCGACGGTGTACCTCCGCATGATTTTTCCGTACTGGAGGTTTCCACCGCCAGTACAAAAGCGGGCTTGCGCCTGCCGCATCTGACCACCGCCGAGCGTAACGCCTGGCGTGACTACTTTTTAGGAACTAATACGGGAAACCCTGTAAATCCGTCGGGAAGCGGAGTCACCGCCGACGAATTGATTAATGCTCCCGGGCTTATGATTTACAATACAACGAACAACTGTGTGGAATACTGGAACACCCTGAAATGGGTTTCCTTCTGTGACCAGCCTTGTGCCGACGAGATAACAGGCGTTTCAATCAGTGGCGGGACAACCATCCTCCAGGGGGCAACCACTGCTGTTACCCTGACGGCCACTGCGACGGGAGGAACGGCAAGCTCATATGAATGGTACCTGGGTGGTTCGCCGGTCGGGACAACAACTGCCAATACATACACTGTACCGCAAAACGTCAAAGATGTAGCCGGTACCTACGCCTATACCGTAAAGGCGATAAATGCCTGCTCGGAGACGACCGGCACGGCTCCGGCGATAGTAACGGTATGGCTGGCCGGTTCGGGTACGCTTAGCGGAAGAACCATCTTCGATATCGCACAGGGTAACGACGGCGGAGCTTGCGGCGACCTGGCCGCCCGCGTGCCTTACAGCACCGATTTTACACAGACAGAAGAACAGGACGCCACAGACGGGACGCCTGCGGCGATAAATCCGGATGCGGGTGGTACCTGGCTTTACTCCGGCACACAGGTGTACACCTTTACCCCGTCGGGCAATGTATCGAATGTGCGGTTCGTCTATGTGGAGGATGCTTCCTTAGAGGCTATCGTAAGTATGACACCGAAGGCCGGCTATAGCGGGAACATATCGTCCGGCACCGCTTGTAAAGCCGTAGTAGTTTACAAACCGTCCCTGATGACAGAGCTGTTAGATGTGACCCGTGACAATGCTGTCCATCCCAAATTGTACGCCGTTTACAACGACCAGCCGGACGGAGCGGGGACAGACTATGCTGTCGAACTGACTGTCAGCCTTCAGGATTGCAATTGCTGCGGGGCATTCACCTCAGCAGGCGGCTGGCAGAACTTCCTCTGCTATAACCTAGGGGCTAATTTTATGCTCGAGCCTTTCACTCCTGCTAAATATTTGAATGGAGATTACTACCAGTGGGGCCGCTCTACAGTCGTTGCTACCGTCGATACTCCGGCCGGTCCTATCTCCGGTTTGGATAGTACAAATGCACCTGACGGCTCATGGTCAGACGCTTCAAAAACGGCTAATGACCCTTGCCCTCCGAATTATCGTGTACCAAAAAAATCAGAATGGGAGGGTGTCGTCGATAGCTCACTGAATTCACAAACTCTCGTGGGTACATGGACTGATAACGAATTCAACTTTAGTAGCGGACGGAATTTTGGGCCCTATTTGTTTCTAACGGCTTCTGGCTTTCGTGGTACTGGGAACGGTGTGTTGGGGAGTCGAGGTTTTTTTGGTTTTTATTGGACTAGCAGCCCTGGTGAAAATACACAAAATTCATCATCAAATGCTAAAGTCTTATACTTCGGCGGTATTCCTAATCCTACGGCATTTGGTGAAGGTCAAAGGAATTTTTCACAAACTTTGCGATGTATTGCAGAATAACTCCGTTTTATTTGACTATTCATCTATTCCTCCTCCTGCTTTTAATGCAGGAGGAGTTTAACCAACGATGCAGTACAGAATAAAGGTGTAGCGTAATAGTTCGGGGAATTGCGTCCATAGATCCAGGTGCCAGCAGCCTCGGGCTTATCCATACAAAATAGACAGAGCCGTCCGGTCACATGACCGTCCGGCTCTACTTTATTCGTGTGGCAGACGGCGAACATCGCCGCCCTTGAGGGATTTATATTAATGTTGGCCCGTCGGCAGCCAGGCTCCGGGCAGCAACAGATGCAGGTCTTCCGTTTTGGTATCAGGTAACCGGTTCAGGACATCCGTAAGCCAGGCTTCGGGATTCACGCCATGCAGCCTGCATGTACCCAGCAGGGAGTAAATGATAGCGGCATGGTAAGCAGCCTGATGGCTGCCGCAGAACATATAGTTTTTCCTGCCTACGGCCAGGCCTCTAAGGCCATTCTCGGCACCGATATTGGATATCTGATATCTTCCGTCGATGACATAGCGCACCAGGCGGGGATAAATATTGTAGGTATAAGCGATTGCCTTTCCAATGAGGGACTGCGGCAATACCTTCGGATACTCATCCAGCAGCCAGCGCTCGAAAGCCTTGAGGATGGGATAGGCTTTGGCCTTACGCTCCACAGCAATTTGATCGGGAACATGACAGGTTTCCCTGAACTGCCTCTCCAACCGGTAAAGCAACTGTATTTGATCCATGGCAAAGGATGACCGGGCGGGGTCATTTTTGAGGGCTTGCTCAAATCGTCTGCGGGCATGGTCCCAGCAGCCCAGCAACAAGACATCCTTCTTGTTCTCATATATCCCGTAGGCGGCGTATGCGTCGCTTTGGACGGCTCCCTTAAAGTTTTTCAGCAGTTCTATCACCACTTTCTGCCCTCTCGAGCCGTGGTCGTAATGGAAGAAAAGCTTCCGCTCTTCCGGCGCCTTGACGATCCAGTGGTAGCCTTTACGGGTTGCACCGGGCTTGTCCCTGTCCACTACCGGTATGAAGGTTTCATCCATCTGGATGTAATCCGATGCCAGCACCTGTTTCCTGAGTTCGAGGTATAAGAGTTCCAGCAGGCAGGCTGAACCGGCATTCCAGCCGTTAACGGTAGAAGCGGCCAGTTTTATGCCTTGCCGGCTGAAGATGTCGATCTGACGGTAATAGGGAAGGTGATCCTGGTATTTGCTTACCTGCAGGTGTGCCAGCAGCGACGCTCCTGCGTTACTCTTTGGCAGCGGCAGGGACGGAAGTTCCGCTATAACCACGCCCTGATGGCCGGCCAAGGCATATTTCTTGCGGATAATCCTGCGCACATACAATGTTCCCGGTGTATATTCCAGTATCTCTGTCACTTCCTGACCGATGCAGGTACTTCCTGCGGGTATCGGATCGGGTTCTATGATTTCTTCTTTACGTTCCAATCCGGCTGGCAGTTCCTGGCGTACCGGTTTAGAGGAATTTTCCTTTCTGGCCTCACGTTCGTAAGTAATGGTTTGACGCAACTCTTCAACCAGCGCCTTTTCTTCTTCCGGCAGGCTGTCAACACCCTCGAAGGCCAGGCTCAGCTGGTTGGGATCTTCCTTTACATAGCGTTCAGACGAACGTCCGAACATGGCCCGGCGAAGATAAAGGAGTTCGTCGGTAAGTTTGCTTAGTTTGGATTCCAGGGAAATGTTCCTCGACTCCAACTCCTGTATAACAAGCTTGGATTCGGCTAATAATTCTTCCAGTTCCCGTATCTTTTCCATGTATGAAAGATACACATTTTTTACCGGATATACAAGCGTTAATCCTTTTATTTATAAGGTTTCGACGGGTTTTTCGTATCTTTTTTTGTACACTACTTTTTCCAGGCTGATACCGTCGGTCATCATCACCAGTTCAACCCACTTTAAGCGGTAACAACCTGTCTTTTCATCATAATGAGGGCGGCTGAACTGTCCTTTCTCCAGCCTCTTGTGATAGATAACGTAACCCCCGCTTTCCCAATGTAGCAATTTCAGCGTTCGCCGGCTGCGACTAAGAAAGATAAAAACTTCGCCGCTGGCCGGGTCATGCCGCATAACAGAGGCGACGATTCCCGACAGCGTGTCAAAGCCTTTGCGCATGTCGCAGGCACTCGAATATAAGTAATACTTATCCGTTTCTCCCAGGCTGAACATCAGACTTTGAGTTTTAGCAGTTCGGCCAGCTGGCCCATTCCGATGCCCGGCTCAGCCGGAAGGGCCAGTACCACCCCGTTCGGGTAGCGCACCTCTATACCCCGGACAACTTCGCCGGAGGGCGTATCTACTATCCTGACAGGGACCAGGCGGCAGGGCTCCGGTTCTGCTGCCGGCTCCGACGGTGCTCCCTCTGCGTGAATGGCGTCGTAGCGGTGCTTCCACTTATAGAATGTGTGCTTGGACATGCCCAAGCCTCTATACCACGCTTCGGCTCCCCGTCTACTTGTATAAAAACTTTCTATCAAGGCAAAGCCTTCGGCTTCGCTCAACGCCACTCCTCGCACATAATCGTTCGTTTCCATAGGTTTTTTCCTCAAAGGTAAGAACTCGCGTACGGCTTTGCAAGACGCGGTTACCCGAACTATTACGGTGTAGCCACTCCACCCCGCTCGCGCAGACGTCCCGTCTGTGTGTTGCGTAGCAAACATTTTTGCACTGTCAACAAGACACGGACTGGAAGTCCGCGCCAGCGGAGACAAACGAATCAGAGGCCGTATCTTTATGGGAAAATTTTATCTATATATGTAGCTGATAACCTTTGGCTGTTAGCTGATAGTTCTTTGAAAGAATGGAATAAGTGGTAAGTTTAAAGTAATAAGTAGTAAGTGATAAGTTTTGTCGCTTTGCGCCATTGCCTCGCCTTCGCTTCGGCGATTTTCAATTACATACGCTTTGCCCCCCTGCTCGCGCAGACGTCCCGTCTGTGTGCTGCGTAGCAGACATTTTTGCTCTATCAAGCAAGACACGGACTGGAAGTCCGCGCCAGCGGGGACAAACGAATCAGAGGCCGTATCTTTATGAAAAAATTTTATCTATATATGTAGCTGATAACCTTTGGCTGTTAGCTGATAGCTCTTTGAAGTGTTGATTAAAGTAGTTACGAGTTACTTCCCCTGCGGGCAGTTACGAGTTACAAGTTGGCTGGCGTTTTGTTTTGTTTCACGCAAAGACGCAAAGGCGCAAAGTTTTACATCTTACGAGTTATTGACTGATGACTGATAACTGTTGACTGTAAATAGTGTTACCTTTGTTACCTTTTAAGAAAGTTACGAGTTACTGCGCCCTAGGGCAGTTACGAGTTACAAGTTGTTAACTACTATCTGACGAGATGCTTCGTTTCTCTCAGCATGACAAACCACGATACTGTTTACTGATTACTGTTTACTGTTAACTGATATATCTGTTACTTTTTAACATTTTCATAACAGGACGAAAAAGGCAAAAACAAAAAGCAAGTGCATTTTTCAATACACTTGCTTTCATCTAAGTACTTATTATAAATTGTCTTCTTTACCAGAAATACATATAGAACGCCACACAAAGAGCGACAACCCCGAGCGATGCGATAACATCCCATTTGTTCCAGCTCTTTCCGATAACTTTCTTGTAATCGTCGGTGAAAGTTATAGCCTCTATCTGTTGTGCCGTTGGCTTCGCTGTGAAGAACGATACTACTACCATCAGCAACATGATGAAGACAAGCAACCATATCTCAAAAATAAGCCAGTTGGTTTGCCAGAACCAGGTAGTGCATTCCCAGTACCAGCCGGTCATTATGTCTTTACCTGTATTTGTAAATATATTGGTCAGCAAACGTACCATACCGATAATAAAGCCCACGATCATACCTACTTCACCGGCCTTAGGCGTAATCCTTTTGGAGAATATACCCAGTGCGAATACAGCCACCATTGCAGGCGCAAGCAGCGATTGAATACCTTGCAGATAGTCGTACAGGCTACCGAGGCTCATCATGACAGGTATCCATACAATACCGAGTACTACAACGACAACTGTGGCAATACGACCTACCAGAACGTAAGTATCCTCGCTCTTGCCTTTAAACATCGGCTTATAAAAGTCCTCTGTAAACAATGTGGCACAGGAATTGAAGAATGCAGCCAAAGAAGCAACCAATGCCGATATAAAGCCTATGGTAACAATCCCTTTCACTCCGGCAGGCAATACAAACTTAACCATTGACCCGAAAGCCGTATCAGGATCGTCGAGTGTAAAGCCGCTGTCGGGGCGTGCCGCCAATGCCGCAGCTACCATACCCGGTATCAGGAACATAAATACAGGCAATAGTTTGAAATATCCGGCAGCGATAGTACCCCTGCGTGCACGTTTCATCACTACATCGTTATCTTCACCTTTACGTTGCCCGAGTACACGCTGAACTATATGTTGGTCGGTACACCAATACCAGAAACCGATAATAGATGCTCCGATAAATACCCAAAAGCCGGGATAGTCATCATACAACGGGTCGCCCGTACTGAAGTGGAACATATGGTTTGTGCCGTATGCAACACCATCTTCTCCTACATTCAGCGTTTTAGCATAGTCGATCATCGCGGTCCAGCCTTCAGGAATACTGCCACCGCCGAGCGCCGACAATCCGAGGAAAAGCACAAGGAACGAACCTGCTATAAGTATAGGAGTCTGGATCGCAGACAATGTCATCACACCTTTCATTCCTCCGAGAACAGTAAAGATACCCGTTAAGACGATTAAGCCGATAGCCCCGTACCAGAAAGGCAAGCCAAGAAGGCTCTCCATGAAGATACCTCCGGTAAATGCCGTTACGCTCACTTTGGTAAGCACGTATGCTATAAGAGTGATGATAGATAACCACGAACCCGTAGCCGGGGTGTAACGATATTTGAGGAAATCGGGCATTGTGATGATTTTACCCATCTTATTGTTCATAAGCTGATAGAAAGGTACAAACAGCCAACCCAGGATAAGTATCATCCAGCCTTGCATTTCCCAGTGCGCCATACCCACACCTGCTTTTGCTCCTGTTCCGGCAAGCCCTACGAGATGCTCCGAACCAATGTTTGCGGCAAAGATAGCCGCACCGATGATGTACCATGGCTCCCCTTTACCGAACAGATAGTCTTCGCTACTGGCACCCTGTTGCAGGCGCTTATCTTTTTGTATCGAACGCCAAACGGCCCATGTCACCGCTAATATCCCGACTGCGATAATTACCCAGTCGAGCCAAATAAATTCATGTGAATTCCAGTTCATAGTATTTTATAATTAGAAGTGAAAAACTAAAAGTGAAAAATGAAAAATAAAGACCCAATCATTGTCGCTTCGCATAATTTTTCACTTTTCACTTTTCATTTTTCATTTAGTTAAATAATTCTGTTTCTGTGAATTTACCCAGCTTCTGATATTTAGCATATAATTTCATATATACCTCATGCTTGGCCATATCAGGTTTATATTCAAAAGCAAAACCTTGTCCCATTGCTTTTTGCGCGGCCTTAATATCAGGATGAATACCAGCAGCTACCGATGCAAACATAGCAGCACCGAATGCGCAAGCCTGCTCCGATTTAGCTACTTTGATCGGCATACCCAGCACATCGGCCAAAGTCTGCATAACAAGCGGCGATTTCAAAGATATACCACCGATGCCGATTACGCTGTTTATTTCGATGCCATTTTCAAGGAAACGGTCTACAATAGCCTTGGAACCGAATGCCGTAGCTTCTACCAAAGCTTTAAATATGAGCGGCGCAGAACTGGCAAGGTTCAATCCTGTAATGGTACCTTTCACCAATTGATTGGCATCAGGTGTGCGGCGTCCGTTCATCCAGTCGATAGCCAGTACCGAGCTTTCCGATACAGGTATTCTCTCCGCTTCTTTCGATAAGGCAGGGATCATCTTATCTAAAGCTTCTTCTATCAGTTTATCTTTTGTAGCCTGATCGACCAACGCAGATTCTTTCAGTATCTTTTCCAAAGGCCATGCCAACACGGACTTAAACCATGCGTAGATATCTCCGAAACCCGATTGTCCGGCTTCAAGGCCGATCATACCCGGAATAACAGAACCGTCTACCTGTCCGCAAATACCCGGAACAAGTTTACCATGCATATCTTCATACGAAGCCACCATAATATCGCAAGTAGAAGTCCCGATGACACGGACGAACGTTTTAGGCTCGATCTCCGCTCCTACTGCACCCATATGGCAGTCGAAAGCTCCGACACCTACCGCTACATTTGTTGTCAGGCCTAATCTTTCAGCCCATTCCGGCGTAAGGTTACCGACTTTTACATCACTTGTATATGTTTCGTGGAACAGTCTGTCTCTGAAACCTTTCAGTTCGGGAGCCACTTCTACAAGGAATTCTTCGGTAGGGAGCCCGTCCCATTCTTTCAGCCACATGGCCTTATGTCCGGCAGCACAACGGCCTCTTACTATATCGGCAGGCTTTGTAGTCCCTGTAATTAATGCAGGCATCCAGTCGCAATGTTCCACCCAACTGTATGCATCGTTTACAATGGATTTATCAGCTTTCAGTACATGAGCGATTTTTGCCCAAACCCATTCGCTGGAATAAATACCGCCTTCATATGCTGTATAATCGATAGGCCATCGTTTAGCTACTTCGTTGATTTTTGCCGCTTCTTTGATAGCAGTGTGGTCTTTCCATAAGATGAACATTGCGTTCGGATTTTCTGCAAATTCGGGACGCAACGCCAGTATCTGTCCGTCTTTGTCGATCAGGGCAGGAGTGGAACCGGTAGTATCGAACGACATGCCGACAACAGCTTCAGCGGTTCCGGCAGGTGATTTACTCAAAGCTTCCTTCACCGATTCTTCCAATGCCTCAACGTAATCGAGCGGATGTTGCCTGTATTGATTGGCCTGAGGGTCGCAATACTGACCCTTCATCCATCTCTTATAATATTTTACAGACGAAGCTATTTCTTTTCCGGATTGAGCTTCGATGATTACTGCCCGACAGGAATCTGAGCCATAATCAAGTCCGATTGTATATTTCATATTTATATTAGTTTGGGCCCCCTCAATCCCCCAAAGGGGGAAGCCGGATAGGCTATAATTTAACTTTCTCTTGTTATTTTTCCCCTTGTCTTGATTTCCCCTCCGGGGGACAGGGACTAAAAAATAGGGTACTGAGAATAATCACTACTCACAGTACCCCAGAACCTTAATTTAACGATTTATTTAATAAGTAGTACACTTCATTTACTTTCAACTCAAACTTGAAGTTGTTTATAGTTGTATTTTCATCGATAGTCACCAGTTCGATACCTGCGATATCGGCATAGTCTTCCAACATCTCGGTAGTTACAGAGAAGGAGAAGCTTGAATGGTGAGTACCTCCTGCCAGAATCCATGCTCCTGCACCCACTTCGAGGTTAGGCATCGGTTTCCACAAGGCACAGGCCACTGGTAATTTTGGCAGCGGTTTAGGTTCTACCACTTTCACTTCATTTACAATCATACGGAAACGATTTCCCATATCTACGATTGTCGCAGCTACACCTTCACCCTTATGAGCCTGGAATACCAGACGGGCACAAGTGCGGGCATCGCCTATACCTAAGAAATGAACTTCGATACGTGGTTTTGTACCTGTTATATCGGGATTGATCTCGAGCATGTGAGATTGCAGAATAGTGCTGTTCTCACCGTCGAAATTCAATGTGTAATCTTCAAGGAATGACTGTCCGCCCGGCAGACCCTGTCCCATCACCCACATTGTGCGAACCAATGCAGCCGACTTCCAGTCTCCTTCGGCTCCGAATCCGTAGCCTTCCGCCATAAGACGCTGAGAAGCAAATCCCATCAATTGTTTCATGCCTGCCAACTCGTTGAAGCTGGTAGTAAACCCTTTGGCTCCTTTGTCCTGAAGGAAACGGCGAAGACCGATTTCCTGAGCTGCAGCATCGCGCACAAACTGGTATTTTTCGGCCCCTTTTTTACAATCGGCAGCAAAGTCATATATCTTTTCGTACTCAGTAATCAACGCATCTATTTCAGCATCTGTAACTGCTTCTACATATGGAACCAAAGTCGCAATCGGAGCATTGTCTACGTGATAACCCAGACGCATTTCAGCTTCTACCTTATCTCCGTCTGTTACAGCAACATTGTTCATATTGTCTCCAAAGCGGATGATAAGCATATCCTGAGAATCTGCCCATCCTGCGCAAACACGCATCCAGTTCGCTATCTTAGCCTGAACGCCTTCTTCGCTCCAGTGACCTACAACCACTTTGCGGTTTTTGCGCATACGGCTCACCATATGTCCGAATTCACGGTCTCCATGAGCCGACTGGTTCAGGTTCATGAAGTCCATATCTATTTCATTCCAAGGAATTTCTTTATTGAACTGTGTATGAAGGTGCATCAATGGTTTTCTCAGATTCTGAAGCCCTTTAATCCACATTTTAGCAGGCGAGAACGTATGCATCCAAGTGATAACACCGACACATTTTGTATCATTATTTGCTTCTTTGAATACTTTCTCAACTTCCGGAGAAGAATTGGCCGTACCTTTGTAAACAATCTTTACAGGAAGTTTGCCTGAATCATTCAGAGCCTTTACCATTTGTGTAGAATGGGAGTCTACTGCAACTACTGCATCTCCACCATATAACAATTGTGCGCCGGTTACAAACCAGACTTCTAAATCTTTGAAATCCATGATATTAATAAATTATGAGTTATAAATTATGAGTTATAAGTATTTACTGTTAGCTGTTAACTGACTCTTACTGTCCGTAATATGCACCCGGACCATGTTTTCTGAAAAAGTGCTTTTTTATCAGCTCCTCATTCATTTTCAGTTGAGGATTGATTGAATAGGCTATATATGCCATTTTGGCTACCTGTTCCAATACTACAGCATTGTGTACAGCATTATGCGCATCCTTACCCCATGAGAAAGGACCGTGGTTATTTACCAGTACTCCCGGTGTGTAATCGGCATTCAGATCAGAAAAGCGCTCTATAATCACGTTTCCTGTTTCCAGTTCGTATTTGCCTTCGATCTCAGCCTTTGTCATCTGCCTTGTACATGGGATTTCATCTTTGAAATAGTCGGCATGGGTAGTACCAATGTTAGGTATATCACAACCGGCCTGAGCCCACGATGTCGCATATGTGGAATGGGTATGTACAATCCCTCCGATATTCGGAAAAGCTTTATATAATACAAGATGGGTAGCCGTATCCGAAGATGGTTTCAGCTTACCGTCCACAATATTCCCGTCCAAATCTAGAACGACCATGTCTTCAACCTTCATTGTATCGTATGATACACCTGATGGTTTAATCACAACCAATCCTTTTTCGCGATCGACTGCACTGACATTTCCCCAAGTGAAAATTACCAATCCGTGTTTTACTAAATCGAGATTAGCGTCAAATACTTCTTTTTTAAGTGATTCCAACATAATGGTATATATGGTTCAATTACTATTATAAGGCTCTCTTTAAATAAGTGTAGCGTTTACACTTGCAATGTTAGCAATAAGTGTTTAGATGCACACTTATTTATCATATGTTGTAAAACATATTTAATAAAAAAAGAGAGTAAAATACCAGGAGTGGTCGGAAGAAATATCTTCCGACTATTTTTTTATATAATCATTTGATATTAAGCTGATTATGTTTGTTTTTATCACATAGTTTTATTATCTTTAAGTATTGATAATCATATATTTATGGCAATATTTAAAGATCATAGGATTGGAATAAATCAACTATTGGGAGTTATTCCAGAGGCACTTTTAAGTCATTTATCCGAAAATACAAAAGTTGACTATTATTCAAAAGTTCTGCATGGCAAGAAATTGTTTTACCTTTTGATGTATGGCATTTTAGAGAATGACAGATTAAGTCAGCGAACCTTAGAGGATACCTTTAATGATCCAGTCTTCAAGATGCTTTTTAACTTAGACAAATCAGAGAGTGTTCGCCGAAGTTCCATATCAGAACGGCTTTCTAAGATTGATGCGGACTTCTTCAAACAAATATATGAATGTATTTATGAACAATTCTCAGCAGCCTATTCATCGACAGAAAAAGAGGAATATAATCTGATACGAGTTGATTCTTCAATGGTAAGTGAAGCTTGTAGCAAACTCTTAGAAGAAGGTATTGACCATAAAAACGGAAAGAAGTCAGTTAAGTATAGCATTGCTTTTGATGGCATTTTACCTTGTGATGTTAAGATATTTACAGACTCCAAATACTCTGGCGAAGAAACAGCTTTACCTGAGGTTATAAGAAGTCATGTGAAACAAGAAACCGGACATCACAATATTTACATTTTGGACAGAGGATTGCAGTCAGCTAGAACCATGAAAGATTTTTCCGGAGAATCTATCCCTTTTATAATAAGAGCAAAAGAGAATCGAAAACATGTTGAACTAAAATCCTTGAAAAGCGATGATATTGATCTAGACTTGGGTAGTTTGATGCTTTTGAAAGATAGTGAAGTTTATTTATATACCGGTAAGCCTATTAATAATAAACGAGGTAATATCCATTACAAAGAAGAGCTGGTAGAAGTACCTTTTCGCTTAATTGTAGCACAAAGCAAAGATGATCCTGATAAAGAATTTTGGTTTATCACCAATGTGCTTAACTTATCAGCCAAAGATATTACGGACGCTTACAGGCGAAGGTGGGATATCGAAGTATTCTTCCGATTTATAAAGCAGGAACTAAATGTGAGTACTCTTGTGTCACTCAATAAAAATGGAATAAAAGTTATCCTATATATGACTTTGATTGTGGCTATACTTATCTTGATATATAAACAGGCTAATAAACTTGGATATAAAACTGCTAAAAGAAGATTTTCCATGGAATTGAGAAACCTGATTATATCTATGATTGTTGTGCAGTGTGGTGGTGATCCTTCTATTTTCTTCAAAACGTAGAAAACAAAAAGTGATCGGAATTTCTTCCGACCACTCCTGGTAAAATACTCTCTTTTAAGTCCTTGTTTAAATACTATTTTATTTTTACAATGAAAAGTAATATCCTTTTTGGAGCAACTGATCATACTTCTCTTTATTAAAAGTATAATAGAATGCACCTCTCTTCGAACTCGACTTATCTTTTTCATCTTGTTTTTCGAGTATCTCCATTTCCAGAATCTTTTTACGAAAATTACGTTTATCCAGCGTTGTCTGGTAAATGGCTTCATAAAGCGCCTGCAGTTGGGGCAAAGTGAATTTTTCGGGCAACAGGTTAAAACCAATTGGCTGTGTTGCCGTTTTCCTTCTCAATATTTCGATCGTATCGCGCAGCATCTGGTTGTGGTCGAATACGAGTTTACCCACTTTTTCCACTTCTTCCCATCTGGCATTATGTATCTCACATACATTTTCGTCGAACATTTCCAGGTCTATCAGGGCATAATAAGCTATGGATACAACCCGCTCACCTTCGTCACGACCGATTTCACCATAAGTACCGACCTGCTCCATATATACATCCTGGATACCCGTATATTCGAGAACGACACGGGAAACAGTTTCCGACAGGCTTTCATCCGATCGCAAAAATCCTCCCATCAGCGTATCCTGGCCTTCCTGCGGTTCAAATTTCCGCTTCGATATGAGCAAATACAATTTACCATCCTTAAAACCGAGGATTATACAATCGACTGAGACGTAGAACTTTTCCTGTTCTCTATAAAATAATGGAGTCATGTATGTGTTTTTATATTTATGCAAAAAGATGCATAATTCAAGTTTATTAAGTGTACTAAATACGTTTTATTTTTCAACCAGCAAATATAGTATATTTTTTCTTTTCACAACATTTTAAATAGCGAAATTATAGTCGTGAATCGGATCGTAATATACAAAAGTTTCCTGAAAACTCTGATGAATTCGTTTCACAATCAGGTTTATCTGGTAAAAAAGTTTAACTTTAAGCCTGATTTCAAAAAAATGCTTATTGTTTAGCCTAAGTATATTCGTTTAATATATCATTATCATGAACCTGACGTTAAAGTTTCCGCTCATCCTTATTATATTACTCACACTGATATCTTCCTGCAAGAAAAAGGAAGCAAACTCCAAACAATCCGGCGATGCCCCGGCCGAAACATATACCAATCCGCTATTACAAACAGGAGCACGCCCCTGGGCCACGTATAATAACGGCCATTATTATTATCTGCAGGATGCCGATGATAAGATTATCCTATGGCAGACAGAAGATATTACCGACCTGAAAAATGCGCCAAGTAAAGAGGTCTGGATACCCAAAGATAAGAATAATTCGTTTCATATCTGGGGTCCGGAACTGCACCGCATAGATAATAAGTGGTATATCTATTTTGCAGCAGATGACGGGAATACGGATAACCATCAGATTTATGTCATTGAAAACACATCAAAGAGCCCCTTTGATGGTGAATTTACAATGAAAGGGCGCATAAAAACGGATAAAGATGACAATTGGGCTATTCTTCCGAGTGTATTCACTCATAATGATAAGCTGTACATGATCTGGTCAGGTTGGCAAAAGCGCAGGATAGAAGCCGAAACCCAATGCATTTATATTGCCAGGATGGAGAATCCGTGGACTTTGGCTTCGGACAGGATACTCATCTCCAGGCCTGAATATGAATGGGAACGGCAATGGATAAATCCGGACGGAAGCAAAACCGGCTATCCTATCTATGTGAATGAAGATCCGCACTATTTCTATACCAAAGATAAGGGTAAGGTACTAATCTATTATTCGGCCAGCGGCACATGGACACCATATTATTCTGTAGGGATGCTATACGCCGATACAAACAGCGACTTGCTGAATCCTTCGTCATGGACAAAATCGGACAAGCCTGTTTTTGTCCAGAATCCCGAAAACCAGGTGTTTGGCACGGGCAGCCCCTGCTTTATACCATCTCCCGACCAAAAGGAGATATATTTTCTTTATCAGGCGCGCGCCATAGACAAAGAGCCTTACGGCTCCCTCCCTTCCGGGGATATGGATACGCGTTCGCCCCGATTGCAAAAGATGGAATGGGGAGATGATGGTTTCCCTGTTTTTGGGGAAGCATTATCCGAGGCGGATAAGATAAAGAAACCATCGGGTACAAAGTAACGAGACCGCAGGCTTATCCACTGCTTTTGTATCTGCGGCAGCAATAGCTGGTTACAATGGGACAATATTACATTAAATGCTATCTTTTACTTATAATGCATACCATCTGGAAAAAACAATGAAGAGACTTTGGCTATTTTTTCTGTTGATATATCTTTTTGCGGACACCCTGACCGCACAGCAGTTCTTTTTCAAAAAGTATCAGGTAGAGGACGGGCTGTCGCACAATTCGGCATGGTGCATATTGCAGGACAGTTATGGTTTCATGTGGTTCGGGACGAGCGACGGGCTTAACCGGTTCGACGGCAGAAAATTTAAAGTATACAGAAATGACATACAGGATAGTTTCTCGCTGGGCAACAATTCCGTCCAGTCCTTATTCGAAGATAAAAACAGGAATATCTGGGTAGGTACAGGCAGTGGCATGTATGTATATGACCGGAAAGAAGACAAGTTCAGGCATTTCGATAAAAAAACACAATATGGAGTTTCCATTAGCGGAGAAGTAAAGAAGATAATAAAAACAAGCAAAGGGCTTATCTGGATAGCGACCCTGGGACAGGGCCTTTTCGTTTACAATCCCGAAACAGATACCCTAAGCCAGAACAGCCAATATTCCTCATTTGTATGGGATATATGCGAAGATAACTCTTCGCGTATCTATTCTTCCTCATTGCAGGAAGGGCTTATATGCTATGATAAAGACGGTAAATATATAGAATCATTCACACTGTTTCCGGATAAAAGAGATTTCGGAAATCTAAAAATCAACTGCATACAAGCTTTTGGCGACAAAGTATGGTTCAGTGTGGGAACAAATAATCTGGGTATGCTCAATAATACCACAAAGCAGGTATCATATTTCAGCAGCAGCCAGAATATAGGCACTATACGGGCTATTTCCCAATTTTCGGAATGGGAGCTTCTTGTAGGTTCCGACAATGGTTTATATATATTTAATATACAGCACAATGAGTTCATACGCATCGACAATCCTTTAGACCCGCGCAGCCTGAGCGACCAGTCTATCTACAGCATATTAAAGGACATTGAAGGCGGCTTCTGGATTTCGACTTATCTGGGGGGAGTAAATTATCTTCCGCAACAGACAAAAGTATTCGAATATTATAGCCCCACTTATGCCCCGCTCCTGAGTACGGGTAAAGTCATCAGCCGTTTTTGCGAAGATAAGGACAGGAACATCTGGATTGGTTCACAAGACGGGTTGAAATTTCTTAATCACAGCACCCAAAAGCTGGAAACACATATTATTCCCGGAAAAATACAAAAACTGGATATCCGTTCGTTACTCCTCGATGGAGAGAATCTCTGGATAGGAACCTATGCCGAAGGGCTGAAAGTATATAATCCCGAAACAAACAAAATGACGGAGTATTATCATGCCAGGGAATCGTCTGTTACAATCTGCAGCAACGATGTCCTGTCGCTTTACAAAGACAGCAGGGACGATATCTACATCGGTACCAGCTGGGGACTCTGCAAGTATAACCGGACAAAAGACAATTTCGAAACGCTCAATTTTGTCGGGACTATGACTTCCGTCTCTGATATACTGGAAGATAATGAGAACCAATTGTGGGTAGCGACATACAACTCCGGCGTATTCCGATTTGATCCTCAAAACAATCAGTGGAAGCATTATACTCATGACGAAAAAATATCCAGCTCGATAACCAGCAATGCTATAATAACTCTTTTCAAAGATTCGGGAGGCAGAATATGGTTCGGCTCCAATGGCGGAGGCTTATGCTATTTTGATACGGCAACCGGGTCGTTTACCGACTTTGACCCGCATAATCAAGCCTTGCCAAACAATGTCATTTACTCCATCGAAGAAGATAACCATGGGGACTTCTGGATATCGAGCAACGCCGGGCTGCTGAGAGTGAATCCAAAAGAGAAGGCAATAAGAAAACTTTTCACACAAGAAGACGGACTGCAAAGCAACCAGTTCAACTATAAAGCTTCCCTGAAAGCCAGTACAGGTAAACTATATTTTGGCGGCATAAACGGGTTCAATGCTTTTTATCCTCACGAGTTTAAAGAAAACAGCTATATACCACCTGTCTATATTGTCGATATCAGGTTGTACAACACCGACGAAAGCAGGAGCAAAGAACTGCTCAACTTATCCGAACCCATATATATGGCCAAACAAATAGTTCTGCCCTACGACAATAACAGCATTGTACTTGAGTTCAGCGCCCTCAGTTACGAAGAACCCAACAGGAACAGGTATATGTATATGCTGGAAGGCTTTGATAAAGATTGGGTGAATAGCGAAAACTCAAATACCGCGTCTTATACCAACTTACCTCCCGGACAATACACATTCAGGGTAAAAGGCGCAAACAATGATAACAAATGGAATGAACAGGGTACAAGTATAAAAATTAGGATTTCGCCTCCCTGGTGGAGATCTATACCTGCATATATCATTTACGCATTATGTGTCGCAGGCTCTGTTTTCTTTCTGATCAGGTATTTCATTACCCGGTCGAACAGAAAACTGGGACGGCAGATGGAAGAATACCGCATAGAAAAAGAGAAAGAGGTATATCAGTCCAAGATCGGCTTCTTTATCAACCTGATACACGAAATAAGAACCCCTTTGAGCCTGATAAAGCTGCCACTGGATAAATTGAGTGAAAAACAGCAGGAAGATGCAAAATCATCTAATTACCTGACGGTTATCAACAAGAACGTAAATTATTTACTCGACATCGTCAACCAGCTTCTCGATTTTCAAAAAATAGAGAATCAGAACATGCAACTTATTCTTAAAGAAGAAAATATAAACAGCCTCTTGCTGGAAATATATACACAATTTATCCATTCGGCAGAACTGAAGCATATCAGCTTAACCATTTTGTTGCCACAGAATGAGCTCCTGGCCCAGGTAGACAAAGAAAAAATTACCAAGATTATCATTAATCTTCTAAGCAACGCCATTAAATTCACAGAATCGAAGATAGAACTCCGGTTAGAATCATTTGACGGGCATTTCGAAATAAGCGTAACAGACGACGGGCCGGGTATCCGCGATGAAGAGAAAGTCAAGATATTCGATGCATTTTATCAATCGGAAGCAAAAAGCAATACCAGTACAGGAACAGGCATAGGGTTGGCCTTTTCAAAAATGCTGACCGAAAACCACAAAGGCAGTTTGTCCCTGGGTGATAATGATTGGGGAGGGGCATCATTTGTGCTGTCTATCCCCAAGTTGTATAGTGAGGAAAAATTCAATGAGGCTGCCCGTGCAGAGGACATCGTTGAATCGTCCGATATACTGAATACCGGAAATGACACGGCTGCTTCATTCAAAGATTTCAGGGTACTATTGGTAGAAGATAATATGGAATTGCTTAATATGGTTGCGGATTCGCTGGCGCCTTTCTTCTCCATATTGAAATCGGGCAACGGCAAAGAGGCCTTGGAAATATTATCCGAAAACAGTGTCGATCTTATTGTGAGTGATGTGATGATGCCTGAAATGGACGGGTTCGAATTGTGCAAAACCGTTAAATCCGACATTAACTATAGCCATATACCCGTTGTCTTGCTAACGGCAAAAGTGACACTGGATGCAAAGATAGAAGGTATGGAATACGGTGCCGATGTGTATCTCGAAAAACCTTTCTCAATCAGGCAATTGCATAAGCAGATCGAAAATCTGCTGAAACTGAAACTATCCCTCCGGAAAATAATAACAACATCTCCTTCCACACCGGCTATAGACATAGCTATGCCCAAGAAGGACAAGGAGTTTATCGAGAGGCTTCATGCCGAAATAGAAAAACACATTACCGAGCCGGATTTTTCTATCGATACGATTGCTGAAACCATGTTTATGAGCCGTTCCAGCTTCTACCGCAAAATGAAAGGTATCACAGGCTTGTCTCCGAACGATTACCTGAAGACGTTCCGCCTGAATAAAGCGGCAGAACTGCTGCGTGACGGAGAATTACCTATCTCTGAGATATGTGAGAAAGTAGCATTTAGCTCCTCCTCTTATTTCGCGAAGTGCTTCAAGGCGCAGTTTGGGGTATTGCCGAAAGATTATCCGGGTAATTAAAAAAAACACTTATATAAAAGAAAAGAATATTTTTATTTTTATCTTAGTGCACCGGAAACTCAGACTATAAATCAATTCATTAGTGAAGTTTTCGTTCTATTATTTTTAATTATAAAATCATTATTATGGAAAATCAGGAACAGTATGACAAAAGCAACAAATCTGTGGTTAGTGTAGGAGAATGGCTTATAACTATGCTTATAATGATCATTCCCGTAGTAAATTTCATAATGCTGTTCGTATGGGCTTTCGGAAGTAATACTCCGGAAAGTAAAGCCAACTGGGCAAAAGCTCAATTGGTATGGATGGTAATAGGTATTATACTTGTTGTTATTTTCTGGGGAACCATTGCCGCAATATTTCTCGGTACAGCTTCGCGGTGATAAATAGATTTAATAATGAAGTATGGAAGCCTTTGAAGAAAAGGCTTCTTTTTTTATGACAAAAATCGTCCCGCCTTGCTTATTAGATAATTGAAAGATTGATTAAAGCAGTTACAAATTTGCCTCGCCTTCGCTTCGGCGAATGTTATTTCTTCGCCCTGTGGGCAGTTACGGGTTACAAGTTGGCTGGCGTTTTGTTTTGTTTCACGCAAAGACGCAAAGGCGCAAAGTTTTACATCTTACGAGTTGTTGACTGATGACTGTTAACTGATGACTGTAAATACTGTTACCTTTTTTAATAGTTACAAGTTACTTCGCCCCAGGGCAGTTACGAGTTACAAGTTAGTTCACTGTTTACTGCTAACTGTTGACTGTTGACTGAAAAAACTGTTACTTCTGTTACTTTATAATTCAAAAATTTTACATAACTTTGTCAAAATCATATATCATCCACTTCCTGAATGAACAATAAAAGCCGTTTTCCGCTATGCATATAACGACGGAAACATATAGAAAAAACACAATATCACACGCCATTTTTCTTCCTGAAAATTTGGCGCTTAATTATATTTTACTAGAGAGAGAGAGAGAGAGAGAGAGAGAGAGAGAGAGAGAGAGAGAGAGAGAGAGAGAGAGAGAGACTAAGCCTTAGTATTACCTTTCCGGTTATCCTACACATTCTATACGCGCGCGCATTCAATGCATCGCTGAATATATATAAAAACACACAATCAAATCCCGAACCGTCAGATTTATCCCGTGCTGCCAGGCAGGGTGGTTCTGCATTGTATTTTCCCACACGTCATCCCGTTACTTTACATCCCTGTATTCCCGGGGTTGTCAGGTTCCCTAAGTTTTTGCTTACACTGGGAAACTATGAGTACCTGCTGAGCTACATGGGGGTATATACTCCCGGTGCCTTCTCAGGGAAACTCAGGGTAACAATCTTCTTTACAACAAATATATGCAACACAATTTACCCAAAATCATGCTTTATGAAACCAAAAAAAATGAAAACCCTCCTGCCGGCCTGTTTGCTGGCGGCGCTATTTGCGCTATTGTCAATGCCATCCTATGCGCAGGTGACTGTCGGCGACGGTGTACCTCCGCATGATTTTTCCGTACTGGAGGTTTCCACCGCCAGTACAAAAGCGGGCTTGCGCCTGCCGCACCTGACCACCGCCGAGCGTAACGCCTGGCGTGATTACTTTTTAGGAACTAATACGGGAAACCCTGTAAATCCGTCGGGAAGCGGAGTTACCGCCGACGAATTGATTAATGCTCCCGGGCTTATGATTTACAATACAACGAACAACTGTGTGGAATACTGGAACACCCTGAAATGGGTTTCCTTCTGTGACCAGCCTTGTGCCGACGGGATAACAGGCGTTTCAATCAGTGGCGGTACAACCATCCTCCAGGGGGCAACCACTGCTGTTACCCTGACGGCCACTGCGACGGGAGGAACGGCAAGCTCATATGAATGGTACCTGGGTGGTTCGCCGGTCGGGACAACAACTGCCAATACATACACTGTACCGCAAAACGTCAAAGATGTAGCTGGTACCTACGCCTATACCGTAAAGGCGATAAATGCCTGCTCGGAGGCGACCAGCCCGGCTCCGGCCATAGTAGAGGTGATCGACCTGGCATCACTGCCTGACGGTTCGGCTTCGGGTACGCTTAGCGGAAGAACCATCTTCGATATAGCACAGGGTAACGACGGCGGAGCTTGCGGTGACCTGGCCGCCCGCGCGCCTTTCAGCACCGATTTTACACAGACAGAAGAACAGGACGCCACAGACGGGACGCCAGCGGCGATAAATCCTAGTGCGAGTGGTACCTGGCTTTACTCCGGCACACAGGTGTACACCTTTACCCCGTCGGTCGACGTATCGAATGTGCGGTTCTTCTATGCGGAGGATGCTTCCCTGGAGGCTATCGTAAGTATGACGCCGAATGACGACTATAGCGGGAACATATCGTCCGGCGACCCTTGTAAAGCCGTAGTGGTTTACAAACCGTCCCTGATGACAGACCTGTTAAATGTGATCCGCGACAATGCTGTCCATCCCAAATTGTACGCCGTATTCAACGACCAGCCGGACGGAGCGGGGACAAACCGTAAATTCGAGCTGACTGTCAGCCTTCAGGATTGCAATTGCTGCGGGGCATTCACCTCAGCAGGCGGCTGGCAGAACTTCCTCTGCTATAACCTAGGGGCTAATTTTATGCTCGAGCCTTTCACTCCTGCTAAATATTTGAATGGAGACTACTTCCAGTGGGGTCGCCCTACAGTCGTAGCTACCGTCGACACACCGGCCGGCGCAATCGCCGGTTGGAATACTTCATACGCACCTAACGGCTCATGGTCAGACGCTTCAAAAACGGCTAATGACCCTTGTCCTCAAAATTATCGTGTGCCAACACGGTCAGAATGGGACGGTGTTGTCGATACCTCCCTGAATCCACGGACAATGCCCCCCGGAGCTACATTGAACACAAGCGAGACAAACTTTAGTAATGGGCTGAATTTTGGGTCTGCTCTGTATTTGCCGGCTGCCGGCTACCGCAGCTACGGTAGTTCGCTGTTGGACCGCCGGGGCGGCTACGGCTACTACTGGAGTAGTACGGAAGACCGTTCTTCCTTCGCGTACTTCTTGTACCTGACCAATTACTTAACAACAACTTACCAAAACCTAGTCCGCGCATACGGCTTTTCTGTCCGGTGTATAGCAGAATAAATCCGGTTTATTTGTCTATTTATCTATTCCTCCTCCTGCATTAAAAGCAGGAGGAGTTTAACCAACGATGCAGTACAGAATAAAGGTGTAGCCACTCCCCCCCGCTCGCGCAGACGTCCCGTCTGTGTGTTGCGTAGCAAACATTTTTGCACTGTCAACAAGACACGGACTGGAAGTCCGCGCCAGCGGGGCATGAAATACTGTTTACTGTTTACTGCTAACTGATATATCTGTTACTTTTTATATATCAAATATAGAAGACCTGATTATTTTTTCAGGATGAAAAGGTTGCTAATTTTCTCTGGAATTGTTAGCCGTATTCGTGAAAATAAATAAAAGATATTCATTAAGAAAAGAATTATAGCTAACTTGCAGCCGTTTTTGCAATAGCCTCTCCTGAGGCTATACTTATTATTAACTAAACATCTTTGGATGAAAGATTTTATTTCACTGATCAGGCGGTTTGTACCGCCATACAAAAGGCAAGTCGCACTTAATATATTCTTCAATATATTGAGCGCATTCCTTAACATATTCTCATTCGCGCTAATTGTTCCCATCCTCCAGATACTATTTAAGGTGAACGATAAAGTTTATGAATATATACCTATGAATTCTTCAAGTATATTCAACTTTAAGATTTTGGAGAACAATGCATACTACTATCTTTCCCAAACTATGGATACTCATTCGGGAGCTGCTGTCCTGATCATTTTGGGTCTGATACTAGTGGTAATGACTATCTTAAAAACAGGAACGACCTATCTCAGCGCTTATTTCATTACGGATGTGCGTACCGGAGTTGTAAGGGATATACGCAAACAGATAAACGACAAGGTCTTGTCTTTACCCCTTGGCTTCTTTTCCAATGAACGCAAAGGGGATATCATGGCACGTATGACCGGAGACGTGGGTGAGGTAGAAAACTCTGTGATGAGTTCCCTGGATATGATTAGTAAAAATCCGATTATGATTATAATATATCTGGGCACATTACTGTTCATCAGTTGGAAGCTTTCTATATTCGTATTCATTCTGCTGCCTGTTTCCGGATACATCATGGGTAAAGTGGGTAAGAGCCTTAAAAAGCAATCGGTAGAAGCCCAAAGCCAATGGGGCAGCATGATGTCGCAGATAGAAGAAACCCTTGGCGGACTGCGCATTATTAAAGCATTTAATGCCGAAGAAAAGATGACCGAACGCTTCGATAAAACGAGCAATGTATTCCGTAACATGTCGAACCGTATTGCTCGCAGGCAACAATTGGCACATCCGATGAGCGAACTGTTGGGGACGGTGACCATTGTTCTGGTGTTATGGTACGGAGGTTCACTTATTCTGGAAGGAAGCGGCTATATGGATGCCTCGAGATTTATATATTACCTGACTATTTTCTACCTGATCATCAACCCGGCAAAAGACCTGTCCAGATCGGCATATGCTATCCAAAAAGGTATGGCTTCGGTAGAACGTATAGACAAAATACTAAAAGCAGAGAACAACATCAAGAACCCCGCTAACCCGAAACCAATCCTTTTCAACAGGGAGATCACTTACCGGAATGTATTGTTCAGATACGAAACAAACTGGGTAATAAAAGACGTCAGCATCACAATACCAAAGGGGAAGACCGTGGCGCTTGTAGGGCAATCCGGTTCAGGAAAATCAACAATGGCCGATCTCCTGCCCCGTTTCTATGATGTAAATGAAGGAGGTATCTACATTGACGACACCAACATTAAAGATGCTGATGTACACGATTTACGGGCGCTGATGGGCAACGTGAATCAGGAAGCCATCCTGTTTAACGATACATTTTTCAATAATATATCGTTTGGGGTAGAAAATGCTACAATAGAACAGGTTATTGAGGCCGCTAAGGTAGCTAATGCACATGACTTCATTACCGCCACAGAGAAAGGATATGAAACCAGTATAGGAGACCGTGGCAGCAAACTGTCGGGAGGGCAACGCCAGCGCGTCAGCATTGCCCGCGCCATACTGAAAAACCCTCAGATATTGATTCTGGATGAAGCAACATCGGCTTTGGATACGGAATCGGAGCGCCTTGTGCAGGATGCTTTGGAAAAACTGATGAAAAACCGTACAACGCTGGTTATCGCTCACCGCTTATCTACAATCAAGAACGCGGATGAAATATGTGTTATGAGCGAAGGCATCGTTGTAGAACGCGGACATCACGACGAATTGTATGAGATGAACGGATATTACCGGAAACTGTGTGATATGCAACAGTTCTAATGTGCTGATTTGTCAATATACTAATTTGCTAATATAAAGTAATGGGAAAGAATAAACTTGCCAAATTTGCCAACATGGAGGAATACCCGCACGTATTCCAGTATCCGTTTGCAGTTCTGCAAGAAAAAGGGTTTGCGATGAAAGGCAAATGGAACGAGTTGTTTTTCAGAAATGACAACCCGATTGTTCTTGAACTCGGTTGCGGCAAAGGCGAATACACAGTAGGCCTGGCCAAGCTGTTCCCTGATAAAAATTTCATCGGAATAGATATAAAAGGAGCAAGGATGTGGACAGGTGCGAAACAGTCATTCGAAGAAAAGTTGGCCAATGTAGCTTTCCTGCGTACGCACATAGAACTGGTTATCCATTTCTTTGCCAAAGGGGAAATTTCCGAGATCTGGATAACATTCCCCGACCCGCAAATGGGTAAGGTAAACAAGCGGATGACTTCGACCCGTTTTATGAAACTATATCGTCAGATTCTGTCCGACAATGGTATCATACACCTGAAGACCGATAGTAATTTCATGTTTACATATACCTGTGAAATGGTGAAGGCTAATTCGCTGCCTGTATTGTTCCAGTCTGCTGACTTATACCATTCGGGACTCGTAGATGATATTCTTAAAATACAGACATTCTATGAACAACAATGGCTTTCGCGTGGTTTAAATATCAAGTATATAAAATTTGAGTGCGCCGGACGTGATAACTGGACTGAACCGGATATTGAAATCAAAAAAGACCTGTATCGCAGTTACGGACGCAGTAACGAATTAAATCAATCAACTAAAAATGGCTAATATATATCCTAAACTGATTATCGACGCACTACGCAACGTGCGTTATCCCGGTACAGGGAAAGATATTGTGGAAATGGGGTTCGTATCCGACGATATACATATCGACGGTATGAAGGTTAGTTTCTCCATGATGTTTGACAAACCGAACGATCCATTTATCAAATCGGTTGTAAAAGCAGCCGAGACAGCTATACTTACATATGCAGATCCTGACATTGAAATTAAAGGTAATATAGAAGTAAGAACCAAACAGGCAGAGCAACCAAAGCCTGCGACACTTCTTCCTCAGGTGAAAAATATCATTGCCATATCATCAGGCAAAGGTGGTGTGGGAAAAAGTACCGTATCTGTAAATCTGGCTGTATCATTAGCTAAAAAAGGCTATAAGGTAGGCCTACTGGATGCCGATATATTCGGCCCGTCGCTTCCCAAAATGTTTAATGAAGAAGAGTCTCAGCCATACTTAGAGCCTATAGACGGTAAGGAATATATTATTCCCGTTGAAAAATACGGTGTAAAGATGCTTTCCATAGGCTTCTTCGTAAACAAGAACGATGCTGTGGTATGGCGTGGCGCAATGGCGGGAAATGCTTTGAAGCAACTTATAGCCGATGCAAATTGGGGAGACCTCGATTATTTCCTTATCGACTTTCCTCCCGGCACAAGTGATATACACCTTACATTGGTGCAGACACTGGCTATTACGGGAGCGGTAGTGGTAAGTACGCCTCAGGAGGTGGCTCTGGCCGATGCGCGCAAGGGAATCAATATGTTTACCAATGATAAGGTCAATGTGCCGATATTAGGACTGGTAGAAAACATGGCATGGTTCACTCCTGCCGAACTACCGGAAAACAAGTATTACATCTTTGGTAAAGAAGGAGCTAAAAATCTGGCGGAAGATATGAATGTGCCTTTACTCGGGCAAATACCTATCGTCCAGAGCATTTGCGAAGGAGGTGACAAAGGTGTGCCGGTAGCCCTGAATGAGAATACGATAACAGGTATGGCATTTGCTCATCTGGCTGAAAACTTTATAGCTTCGGTAGACAAACGGAATAGTCAATTTGCCCCTACGCAGAAAGTAGAGGTAAGTAACAAATAACAGGAAAAGAGGGCACAGGGATGTCCTCTTTTCATTTGGATCATTAATTCTATTACATTCATATTTGTATATTTGCACTCAGGAAGCACTATAATACATTACTAAATCAATATCTATGCAACTAATCGACGGAAAAGCCATTTCGGCGCAGATAAAAAAGGAAATAGCTCAAGAAGTAGCGCAAATAAAAGCCGCAGGAGGAAAAACTCCACATCTGGCAGCAGTGCTAGTCGGACACGATGGCGGCAGCGAAACCTATGTAGCCAGTAAAGTACGGACATGTGAAGAAGTCGGATTTAAATCGTCCCTTATCCGCTTCGAAGACAATGTCAGTGAAGAGGAGTTATTAGCTTGCGTCGATAAATTGAACAATGATGCTGACGTAGATGGCTTTATAGTCCAACTGCCTCTCCCAAAGCATATTTCGGAGCAGAAAGTGATTGAATCGATAGATTACCGTAAAGATGTGGATGGTTTCCACCCTATCAATGTAGGGCGCATGTCCATCGGCCTGCCTTGCTTTGTTTCGGCTACTCCGGCAGGCATATTGGAACTGCTGAAAAGATATGAAATACCGACCCAAGGGAAACATTGCGTTGTTCTTGGCCGTAGTAATATAGTAGGTAAGCCTGTAGCCAGTCTGATGATGCAGAAGGGTTATCCGGGCGATGCCACCGTAACGGTCTGCCACAGCCGTACGCCAAACATCAAGGAAGTATGTTTGAGCGCCGATATTATCATTGCCGCCCTTGGTGTTCCCGGGTTCCTGAAAGGCGATATGGTCAAAGACGGTGTTGTTGTTATAGACGTAGGTACAACCCGCGTGCCATCTACCGAGACAAAATCGGGCTTCAGGCTGAAAGGTGATGTAGCTTTCGATGAAGTCGCACCTAAAGCATCTTATATTACTCCTGTTCCGGGGGGGGTAGGCCCTATGACTATCATCTCATTGATGCGGAATACATTACAGGCGGGAAAGAAAGATATATATAGTTAATAAATATTGAATCTTTAAATTTTATCATAAGATTTCAAGGAACTGTCAGCGAATGTCTAAAAACTATCAGCTATTATGGAGATAAAATTTCCTGTAAATAATCACATCTTAGTCCGTATCTTTCGACATAACGCTGGGAGCAATACCAAAATGTTTGGTAAAACAACGTGTGAAATACTTCGGATCGTTGAAGCCTACTTCGTAAGCTATTTCCGAAATGGTTTTGTTGCCTTTACTTTTCAGTATCAATTCTCTGGCAATGGATAGTCGGAAATCACGGATAAAGTGGCTCGGGGGCTGCCCCGTAAGTATCTGCATCTTTTTATTGAGCAGGCTTTTACTTACCCCCATATCGTTGACAAAGTCGCTCACGTCATACTCTGTATTTGTATAATTCTCTTTTATGATTTCCATCGCTTTCTTGAGAAACTTTTCGTCGTTCGAGTCTTCTATAATATTCAGTTCATCCACATTCATGTACAAGCTGAATTTTCGTTGATATAGTTTGCGGATTTCCAGAATGTTGTTGATTCTTGTAAGCAGTAATTCTTCGTCAAAAGGCTTGGTAAGGAACTCGTCCGCGCCCATTTTATAACTGCCGATCCGGGTTTCAATCGATGTTTTCGCTGTTAACATCAAGAATGGGATATGGGAAGTAGACAGGTCGGATTTAACTTTCTGAGACAATTCGAGTCCGTCCATAACGGGCATCATCAGGTCGCTGATAATAAAGTCGATGGGTTCTGTTTTCAGTATTCTTAAAGCTTCTGCTCCGTTTTCGGCCTCTATTACTTTGTAATAATCCGACAATATGGAACAGATATATTTACGCATATCCATGTTGTCTTCCACGACGAGTATTGCCAGCTGTTGTCCGTTTTGTTCTGTAACAGGGGCATATTCTATATCACCGGTTATGGACGGTATGTAACTTTCACTGACGGGCTGTTGTTCGCTCGCTGTTGCAGGGGTAAATGGTAATAGTATCCGGAACGATGCTCCCTTTGTATGGTTATTCTTGGCTACAATGCTGCCTTCGAGCAAGTTGACGATATTTTTGCACAGATAGAGTCCTATACCTGTGCCGCTTTGTCCGTAAACTGGGTATCTGGTGCGTGTATCCGACTGGAAAAAGCGGTTGAAGATCCGGTTAAGATCTTCCTCCCTTATTCCTATGCCCGAGTCCTGTACGCAGATATATAGCTTATCTTCTCCTTTATTTCCGCTAATGGAACTTACATATAAAGTTACACTACCGTTGTCGGGCGTAAATTTGATGGAGTTGGCCAAAAGATTGGTAACCAGTCTCCGGATAGCTTCTTCATCAAACATTATCCGGGGTTGCGGCATCCGGTACACCCTCCTTATTTTTATGCCGCGTTCGTTCGCAAAGGATTCGAATGGAATGAGGAGTTCATCCAGGAAATTTATAAGATTTCCGGCAAGCGGATTTACGCTCATATTGTCCGATTCTACTTTTCTGAAATCCATCAGTTGGTTGACCAATGATAACAGGTGTTTCGAGTTGCGGGCCACATATTGCAATTGTTCCACAACCTTAGGATTGGTACTCAGTTTCAAAGCCCTTTCTATAGGTCCTATAATAAGAGTGATAGGTGTGCGGAATTCATGGGTGATGTTCGTAAAGAAAGATATTCTGTCAGCCATGGCTTCCTGTACCTTTTTAGACATCTCTATCAATTGTTTTCGCTGATAAGAGATTTTCTCATTCTGGTCTACAAGCATGGTGTTCTGTAATTTTAGTTCTACCGCCTGTTCTTCCAGCAGTTTTTTTTGCTCATTGAGGGCATGTGTCCGTTCCTCTACCTTTATATGCAGTATCTCGCGTTGTTTTTTCAATGAATTTATACGCCACTTGTATAACTGAATGCCCAGTACCAGAAGCAATATAATACATAAGCTGACGAACCATACTGTTTTATAGAAAAACGGGTGGATATCTATCTCCAGCTCGGTTATTTTTTCGGACCAGTCCGAGGCTTTAGCCATGCACCTTACCTGAAGCCTGTAAGTGCCGGGGCTGAGATTTGTATAACTTACAAAGCGGCGGTTTGCGGGAACATCAACCCATCTGTCGTCGAAACCTAAAAGCCTGTATGAATAGGCTACAGTCGACGGATTGTCGTAGTCGAGTGCCGAAAATTCGATAGAGAAAGATTTATCCTGTTCGTGCAGGTCAAGCTTTTTCGCATAGCTGATATCTTCCTTTATATAATTGCCTTTATTGTACCATACAGTCTGATTTAATATTTGCAGTTTGGTAAATGTTACACCTTTCTGTTCTCCCGATATATATTGGGAATTGCCTTTCAGCTCGGTAAGCCCCGCCATACTCCCGAAATACAGGTTCTTGCTGACAGGCGATTTGAAAGAGGCATTCCAGTAAAACTGATGATTGGCGAGTCCGTCTTCTTTGGTATAGTTTACAAATCTTTCTGTCTGCGGATTGAACGATGACATGCCTCGTCCCGTACTGATCCAGAGAAGTCCCTGTTCGTCTTCCAGGATTCCGAATACGGCATTGTTAACTAATCCCTGTACTGTGGTATATGTACGGGATATATATTTGCCGCCTGTCTCTTCTATTTTGCAGATTCCATACCCGTTGCTGCCCACCCATATTGTATTGTCGCGTGTCTGAAAGATGCATGTGATATTTTTCAAAAACAATTTGTTAACATCCTGTTCGTTCAGAGAAACAAAGCGTGCCGCGAATTTTTTAGCGTGCTCATCATAGGAGTTGAGGTCTATCTGTATCAGACCTTCGGAGCATCCCAGCCATAACCTGTTCTTTTTGTCTATGGTACTGCCCAGTGTTCCCCATATGTTTTGGTTCATATTCTCGGGTAAAGGACTTTCGAGGCTGTTATTCTGTATATCGTACCAATAAATAGCCCTGTTGGTACCTATCCACATCCCGTTATTCACCGGGTCATATTTGAGAATTCCTATAAAACTGAAGTTAGGGCTTATATATTTATAGGAAACGGCAGGGAGTTTGTTCTCGTTCAGGATACTTATCGCCCCGCCCCAGGTTCCTATCCACAAATTCCCCGCATTATCCTCCTCCAGTACACTTATAGTATTATGACTGAGTAACCCCGGGCCGGCCATATAGTGAGTAAAAGATGACTCCCCTTTTTTCATCAGGTTCAAACCACCTTCCACGCTTCCTACCCATAAGTTCCCGTTGCGGCTCTCCAGAATGGCATTTACGGGGTTCGGCGATATGCTACCCTTATCAGAGTTGTTATGAGTGTAATTCTTAACGGCCAGTTTGCGTAAAGTCATTTTATTGATACCTCCCGATTCAGTTCCTATCCAGAGGTTATCACCGTCAGCAAGCATGCAGTTGATAAAGTCACTGTTCAGCGATTCCTCTCCACTATTGTGGGTGATATGTTCGAATTCGTCAGTAACGGGATTGTAAATGTTCAGCCCGCGTAGCGTTCCCGCTATGATAGATCCGTTTACAATGTTTAGGTCTGTAACCATATTCTGAGAAATAGAATATTGGTTCAGGGTATTGTGAAGGTAATGTGCCGGAGGCTGGTTTATATCATCGTATCTGAACAGTCCGTCTTCGGTAGCCATCCATATTGTGTTATTCTTTTTCAGAATACTTGAGATGAATAGATTGGAGGATATGTTGAAATGTGTAGAAATGATTTCCAGATTCAGGTTTCCCTTTTGGCTTTCTATTATTTTATAAACAGCGCCGTCGTTGCCTACCCATATTTCATTGTCAATTTCGCTGATGCAGGTAAATCTATAAGGAGAGCCTTTTTGCACGGTTGTGTATATGCGCTGTATATTTCCTTTGGCATCGAATTCCAGTTTGTACATGTTTTCCGTCGAAACCACCCATATACCACCTTTCCTGTCTTTAAATATTGTAATAGCCGGGGTATCTAATACAGTATCGAGTAAATTATCTTTGTGCGAAATAGTCGCCTTCTTCATGGTTTTGAGATCTATAATGTCTATACCATTATTGGATGTTGTCCATAATCGGTTGAAATTGTCTTCCACTACCTTCCGTATAAAATTACTTTTAAGAAAGAGAGGATAACTGTTTACGTTGAAATTTATAAATTCATAACCATCGTATCGCGACAGGCCTCCTCCCTGGGTCGCCACCCAGATAAATCCATGACTGTCCTTGAATATATCGTCTACAAAATTCACAGGGAGTCCTTCATTGATACTGATGCTGCTGAATATGTACTTTGATGATATATTATTTTGTCCGTTAGCTGTCGGTATGAATAATAACGATAGAATGATACTGCTTATAACTATAAGTGTATTTTTCATGTTAACTGATTTTTGGTTGAGTAAAGTTAGTAATAAAAAATTAAAAATGTATTTTTTACACTTAAATACTGTTTTGTCCACCTTTAATATTTTTTTGTCCACCATACTAAGCCTTGCACATATATATATTTGTCAAAGAAATTAAAGACGAGTGATTAAAGGTTAACCTCATTCCGGCCAAAGAATCTTTCTTTCTTGAAAAATATTTAAAACCATGAAAATATTGAAACTTATTTTTCTTTTTTGCATTATTGTGTGTAATTTACATGGATCGGTACAGGACTCGATTTTCCAGATAACCGGCAACCCTGTTTTTACACATAAATATACAGCCGATCCTGCAGTGCTGGTACATAACGACAGACTATACATATATGCGGGCCATGATGAATGTCTCCCTCCCCAGAATCATTATGAACTGAACGAGTGGCTTGTATTCTCGTCGGATGATATGGTAAACTGGACAGAACACGCAGTCCCGCTGCGGGCAAAAGATTTTACATGGGCAAAGGGTGAAGCATGGGCTTCGCAGGTTATCGAACGTGATGGTAAATTCTATTGGTATGTAACTGTAGAACATGGTACCAAACCCGGCAAGTCTATAGGTGTGGCAGTGGCTGATAATCCGCTTGGCCCGTTTAAGGATGCCAGAGGTTCAGCGCTGATAACTAACGATATGACTACAGCCTACACCTCGATAGGATGGGACGATATAGACCCTACGGTATGGATAGACGATGATGGCCAGGCATACTTGTTCTGGGGAAACACACAATGCTACTATGCAAAACTGAAGGAAAATATGATTGAACTGGATGGCCCGGTAATGACTGTCGATTTGCCAAACTTTACAGAAGCACCGTGGATACACAAATATAATGGATGGTATTACCTGTCATACGCACAGTACTTTCCCGAAAAACTGGGATATGCTATGAGCCGGAGTATAAACGGACCTTGGGAGTATAAAGGCATACTGAACGAGATAGCAGGCAATTCCAATACGAATCATCAGGCAATAACCGAATTTAAAGGGCAGTGGTATTTCATATATCACAACGGGGCAATACCGACACAAGGTGGGAGTTTCCGCCGTTCGGTCTGTATCGACCGCCTGTATTATAATGAAGATAATACTATAAAACGGATACAAATGACATCAGAAGGGGTTTTAGGCTTTAAATAAGGTAGTGAGGATAAAGCCCGTATGGGCTTGTCCTCACTTTTGGATACCTCTCCTTTCTAAAAAACTAATAAATCACAACTTATAACTTATCATGAAAAAAAATCTACTGTTTTATTTATCTCTTTTTGTTTGTATAACGGTATTCTCACAGCAAAAGGCGGAGATAGTCGTTAAAACGAATTCCGGAAAATACAAGATCGACAAACATATTTACGGTCATTTTTCCGAACATCTCGGACGTTGCATCTATGACGGGCTTTGGGTTGGCGAGGATTCTCATATACCTAATGTGAACGGTGTGCGCAAGGATATTATCGATGCGTTAAAACATATTAAAATACCGAATCTTCGCTGGCCGGGAGGATGCTTTGCCGACGAGTATCACTGGATGGACGGAATAGGTGCAAGAGCAGACCGTCCTAAAATGGTGAATACTCACTGGGGTGGGGTAGTAGAAGACAATAGTTTTGGTACGCACGAATTCCTTAATCTCTGTGAAGCACTGGGAACAGAACCATATATCTGTGGGAATATGGGAAGCGGTACGGTAGAAGAAATGTCGAAATGGGTGGAGTATATCACTTTTGACGGGGAGAGCCCGATGTCGAACCTCCGTAAGAAGAACGGACGCGAAAAACCGTGGAAAGTAACTCTGTGGGGTGTTGGTAATGAAAACTGGGGCTGCGGAGGAAATATGACTCCGGAAGGCTATGCCGAAAATTACCGCAGGTATGCTACTTATTGCCGCAACTACGGTGAAAACAGATTGTACAAAGTTGCCGGAGGCCCTAATGTAGACGATTACCGCTGGATGGAAGTGATGATGAAAAACATACCGCATCACATGATGTCGGGTGTATCGGTTCACAATTATACATTTACCTACAGATGGGAGGATAAAGGAAACGCGCTTGGCTTCAATGAAGATGAGTACTTCTCGTTACTGGAGCATGGTATGCGTATGGACGAGATAGTGACAAAACATGCTGCCATAATGGATAAATACGATCCTGAGAAGAAAATAGCCATGATAGTAGACGAATGGGGTGCATGGTACAATGTGGAGCCGGGAACAAATCCGGGATTCCTGTATCAGCAAAATACCCTGCGCGACGCTTTACTGGCGGGAACTATTCTGAATATTTTCCACAAGCATGCCGACAGGGTGCGTATTGCTAATATTGCACAGTTGGTCAACGTGCTGCAGGCTTTGTTCCTTACAGAAGGTGATAAAATGTTGCTGACTCCTACTTACCATGTATTTGATATGTATAAAGTACATCAGGATGCAACCATGCTACCGCTCGATATTATAAGTCCTTCATACAGTCGTCTGGGTAAGGAAATCAATTCGGTATCGGCTTCGGCATCGAAAGACAGCAACGGAAAAATACATGTATCAATTGTGAATATCGATCCTAACCAATCGGTGGATATAACATGTACTATTAAAGACCTGAAAAACGGCCGTTTCGTTTCCGGTAATATAATTACTGCGCCCAAAACAGATTCTCACAATACATTCGAAAAGCCAAACGAAGTAGAGTTGAAGGATTTCAAAGATGCAGCGGTGAAGAATGATGTATTAACGGTGAAGATTCCGGCTAAGTCGGTGGTAACAATAGAATTGAATTAACTCACAAACTTGCGGTTAAATTGACTATGAAAACAATTTTCAATATTCTGCTTTTAGGATGCTGTACTTTCCTTGTATCTTGCGCTCAGAAACCGTTTGAGCCGAAAGCTAACGTAAATCCGTGGGCTGACGATTATTCGGGCATTTCTGAAATGAAGGATTATAAACAATGGGGTACCTACAATGTACACGATCCGTCGTGCCTGCTGATAGGGGATACATATTATATGTATTCTACCGACGCTATTTATAAAGAAGACAGCGCGGCAATGAAGAAAGATAATCTGCCTTTTGGTTATATACAAGTCCGTAAATCGAAAGATCTTGTCAACTGGGAATTTTCCGGATGGGCCTTTAAGGAAATTCCACAGGAAGCCAAGGACTGGGTTTTGGATAATAACAACGGTAAAGGCGCAACCAATATATGGGCACCCTACATTGTAGAATATAAAGGGAAATACCGCTTATATTACAGCGTTTCGGCTTTTGCCAAACAGGTGTCTTATATAGGTATGGCTGAATCCGTATCGCCCGAAGGCCCCTGGGAACTAAAAGGCTGTGTGGTGAAAACGAAGACAGGCGATGTAATGAATGCCATCGATCCGAGTATTGTTAGCAATCCTGAAAATGGGGAGCAATGGATGCATTACGGCTCTTATTTCGGCGGGCTGCATTGCGTGCAACTGAATCCCGAAACAGGACTTACGCTTAACGACGGGGATCAGGGACATCTTACCGCCCGCCGTTTCGACGGTAAGAAGAACAATATAGAAGCGCCGGAAATAATCTATAACCCCGGGCTGAAGAAATACTTCCTGTTTGTTTCCTATGACCCGTTAATGACGACTTATAATGTGCGTGTAGGCCGCTCCGATAAGCCCGAAGGCCCTTTCACAGATTTCTTCGGAGTTGATATGCGCGAAGAGACAGATAACTTCCCTATACTGACTTATCCTTATCAGTTCCGCAATCATATAGGCTGGGCCGGTACAGCTCATTGCTGTGTATTCATGGATAAAAACGGACAATATTATATGGCTCATCAGGCACGCCTGCGTCCCGAAAACCATATGATGGATCTTCATGTCAGGGATATGTACTGGACTGCCGACGGCTGGCCGGTAGTATCTCCGGAAAGATATGCGGCTATCCCACAGCAGAAAATACAGGAAGGCGATCTTGCCGGCGACTGGGAGATACTTGTTATACAAGGCGATGCTCCTGCCCGTGACTTGTTTGCCGGACAAATATTGTGGGGAGAAAACCATCTTAAAGAAGGGGAAGAAAACAAATCCGATGTAATTACGTTAAATAAAGATTTGTCACTGAGTGGCGGCTTGTCAGGAAAGTGGTCTTTCGACAGGAGTGGTGTATTGAGTCTGAATATATCGGGTTCTGTCAGCAATTTACAGGTGTTTATGGGGCAGGACTGGGAAAACCAGACTCAGACTATTTTGTTTACCGGACTCAATTCCAAAGGATATACCATTTGGGGAAAAAGAATAAAATAAGAATAAAAAATAGAAAAATAATCTCACGCCTTTGTGACTCTAAATCTATTGAAAAACAGTAATATACTGAGTTAACCGAAATATTTTTCCAAGCAGTACATACTGCGCAAAAAAGAATTATTAATCATTAATCTAAGTTATATGCAAAAAGTAAAAAAATGGGCGCCGTTGATTATGGCAGCATTTACAATCCTTTTGTGTGCTTCATGTCAGGATTGGGGTGAAACAGATCCCCCTTCAGGCAATCAGGTTTATCCTAAACTGGAAAAGATAGTTACTTATTCCTTCGAGGAGGAAATTGACCCTGCAATTATTCAACTCTATGCTTATAGTGATGGAAACACGCCCGCGCTGGCAAACGATGAAGAACGCAAGAGTAGTGTGCTCCATCTGAATGGTGGATATGCACATATTAATAATCCACTCAACAGCGTGAAAGTTCAAAATGGAGTTTCACTCACTTTCTGGATGAAACAAGTTGTTCAGACAGGTGAAAATTCCGGGCAGGATTTGGAAGGGGCGCTTTTCTCTTTTCAAAACGAAAATGGCACGCAGAAATTCTTTTTCACAGCCAATGGTTGGTTAAGTTATGATGGCGTTGACGGAAAATACGAGGACAACAATCCTTCAGGGTATAAAACCGGATTGCTGACAGCCGGAGAATGGCATTACGTGGCTATGACAATCCGTGACAACGGATATGTTGTATATGTAGACGGACAAAAGAAAATAGATAAGGAAGTTACCGGATTTGATTTCTCTAAAATCGTTCAGTTCATGGCTTCCGTACCTTCTTTATATCTGGGTTATGGCTCAGGCGCTGAAACTCAGGAATGGATGCTGGACGACCTCACTATCTACCGTAATCAGATTACCGACAGTCAGATAAAAGTGCCGGGAACAGGTGGTGAAGAGGAAGAAAATAATTACATCATTGTTGGTAACGAAGATATGTCTACCCCTTGGTGGTCGGCTTTCTCCGATCTTGTAACAATGCAGGGTGACCAGACTATGCATTTCGGTTTCTATAATTATACCAACGGTGTCAATAACTGGCATAACTGGGCGCTGGTGCTCACCAACGGTAAAAACAGAGATGAAGCAGGTTATGCCGAATACTTTGTACTACGTGCTGATGCTTGGGAAAATATTAGTTTTTCAGGTACCAATATAACGTCAGATTACAATTGGGATACCTTTACGACTGATATGAAGGGTGCATATGTAGACTTAACTATCAAACGGACAAGTAACCGGATAGACGTTACAGCAATAACAACTACTACAAGTGGTACCGTATACACAATGAACTACTTCTATGAAGGAACTTTGGCAAGCAGTATCGGTTCATTCCTTACTTGCGAGGGAGCTTATCTGGCAATCGATCCGGAAACGGTATATGTAGGCCAGCAATATGCACCGGATACCTATCTGGTTGGTCCGGCAGATTTAAGCGCAGGCTGGTGGTCGTATTTCTCCAATTTCTCCCTGATTAAGACTAATCCTTTTGTTTATACATTTATCAACAACACCAGCGGTGCCGCAAACTGGAACAACTGGCTACTGGTTGTTACCAATGGTAAAGACAGAGGTGAAGCCGGCTATGCGGAATATTTCGTATTACGTGCCGATGCTTTCGGATGGGGGCCTGAAGGCTCTGGCTACAATGCAGCGAATATCTCCGCAAGTTATGATTGGGATAGTTTTACCACGCAAATGAAAGGAGCATATTGTATGATAATACTGAGACGCAGTGGCAACCGTCTGGATATGACAGCTAAGGTAACCACGGCTGATGGCGTGAAACTGGGTGACTACACATTCTTCTATGAGGGAATTACAACTACCGATGTCGGCGCATTCCTTACTGTAGAGGGAGCCAGCCTGAATATGCGTACGGTAGGATACTATCCGTTCTTGAATGCTGCTGAATAATAAATCAATAAAATACTGTATATGAAAAATAAACGGACAAATGGAAAAGCACCGTGGAGCAATTTGCTCCTGCGGTTGCTGCCAATACTTGTTTTGATGCTGGTTGGACAAAATGCATGGGCGCAGTCCAGGCAGGTGACAGGTATCGTAAAAGATATTACCGGAGAGACTGTTATCGGCGCCAGTGTCGTTGAAAAAGGAACTACTAATGGTACAATTACGGATGATGATGGCAGCTTTAGCCTGAGAGTAAGCAGTGATAATGCTATATTGGTGATATCATTCATCGGCTTTCAGGCTCAGGAGATTAGTGTAAAAGGCAAGACGATAATAAATGTGACAATGAGGGAAGACTCCGAATTGTTGAGTGAAGTTGTCGTAGTCGGCTATGGCTCACAGAAAAAAGAGAGTGTTATAGGTGCTATTTCGCAGTTAAATACTAAAGATATACTTCAGTCGCCTTCTGCTAACGTTTCACAAGCCATTGCCGGTAAGATTAGCGGTGTTGTCACTTCGCAGACTTCGGGTGCGCCGGGTGCGGATGATACGCAAATCTATATCCGCGGACGTGCTACCTTTGCGGGCGATGCACAGCCGCTTATCCTTGTGGATGGTATTGAACGTCCGTTCTCACAAATTGCACCGGATGATATCGAAACTATTTCCGTGCTGAAAGATGCCTCTGCTACAGCCGTATACGGTGTGCGCGGTGCAAATGGTGTTATGTTGATTACTACCAAAAGAGGTAAGGAGCAAAAACCGGAAGTAAGTTTGACTGCTAACTGGCAGATACAAAGCCCTACACGCAAAAATACTTATCTGAACTCTTATGAGTCGGTGACATTACTCGAAGAAGCGTTGGCCAATGACGGGCTACCCTCTCAGTTCTCTGCCAGCGATATTGAAATGTACCGTAAATCGAGTGCCGGTCAATTGAACGGATTGGATGCGATGCTTTATCCAAATGTAGACTGGTATGACGAAGTGTTGAAAAGTACAGCTCCCGCACAGCGTTACAATGTAAGTGTACGTGGAGGTACCAAGCGTATGCGTTATTACGCGTCAGGCGAGTTTTACGATCAGTCGTCTTTGGTTAAGAATTTAAGTAACAATGTATATGGTAATAGCTCAAGCCCTCATTACCGCCGTTACTCTTTCCGGGCCAATACCGACTTCTTTCTGACCAGGGATTTGACTTTCTCGGTAAATTTCGGTACCCGTTTCGAAGAACGTAAAGGTTCCAATACCGAAGAACGGAATGATTATAGCGAAACATTTTACGAACTGAATCATACTCCGGGCTGGCTCTTCCCTGTATCATATACGGTACAGAACGGTGAAGATACCAAAACCCTTTATGGAGGAAGCTCACAGTACCAGAACAACATAGTTGCCGCACTGGCCGAGGGTGGTTACTACCGTGCGGTAAATACCATCAACGAAACCAATTTTATTGTCGACTATAAACTGGGCTGGCTGACCGAAGGATTGAGCGCCAAAGCAATGCTTTCGTTCGACTATGAAAATTACCATACGAATCTTTATTCCGCAGGGTTTGCTACTTACGAGCTGAATGACCGCGATAACTATACATCTATCGATGCTTATAATCAGTTTAATAAAGATACCGAATTGGCGTTTACAGAGGAAGGGAGTTTGAGAGACTCGCAAAAGTTTAAATCTATCTATAAACTCTACATGGAGGCTCAGTTGAATTATGCCCGCAAGTTCGGCAAGCATGATGTGACTGCCATGATGCTCTATATGCAGAATGACTATCGTTATAAGTCGGATCTGGCACAGCGTTACCAGGGTTTGGTGGGTCGTGTCACCTATGGTTATGACGATCGTTATCTTGCCGAATTTAATGCCGGATACAACGGTTCCGAAAACTTTATGCGTGGCAAACGCTTTGGCTTTTTCCCGTCTTTTTCATTAGGATGGCGCATTGCCAACGAAGAATTTATGAAGGGTACAGAGAATTGGTTGGATAACCTGAAGCTTCGTGCTTCTTACGGGCAGGTAGGTAATGATATATATCAGATCAACGGTGTAAGACAGCGTTTCTTATATGAACAAAAGTGGTCGCAGATCGCGAATGACTATTACTTCGGAACCACCGGGAAAAGTGGTGTCTACGAATCTCAGTATCCTAACTACGGCGTTACTTGGGAACGCGCGCACAAATACAACCTTGGACTTGAGTTTGGCTTGTTTGGCAGCAGGCTGAACGGCAATATAGATGTTTTCTATGAAAAACGTAACGATATATTGACAGAATACCTCACCCGTCCGCAGTGGGTAGGTGTTGCAATGGCTGCCGGGAATTTAGGTAAAACAAAGAATAGCGGTTACGAGCTTGAACTGAAATATAACGACCGTATAGGTAAAGATATTCATTATTCTGTCGGCCTGACATACTCTCATGCCCGTAATGAAATTCTTGATATGGATGAACCCAGCCTGAAAACCGAATACCGTAAACGGGAAGGTCATCCTATCAACCAATACTTCGGACTGATGTGTGACGGATTCGTTACACAAGCCGATATTGACAGTGGCGATCTTCCGGTTTCGACCTTTGGCAATGTGCAGGTCGGTGATTTGAAATATCGTGATATGAATGGAGACGGCTTTATTGACGAGAGGGATGAAACCTTTATCGGCAGAAGCGATATTCCTGAAAATATATATGCGCTGACATTGGGTATCAACTGGAAAAACTGGGGCTTCAATGTTATGTTCCAGGGGGTTGATAATGTGAGCCGTTATTATGATGCTGAGGCCATGTTCGCTTTTGTAAACGGAGGTAAGGTGAAGGAGCATCACCTCGATCGCTGGAATCCGTCACAAAGTGAAGCCTATAATCTGGCAAATGCCAAATATCCATTATTGCACTATAATAATTATGGTGACCATAATCAGCGTCAAAACTCATTCTTCTTGAAAAACGGAGCGTTTGTCCGCTTGAAGAATATCGAGTTAAGTTATACTCTGCCAACCAACTGGGCGCGGAAAGTAGGAATGAGCGACTGCCGGCTGTTCTTTAATGCCAACAACCTGATAACATGGGATGATCTGGATGGCCTGACCGACCCCGAAAGCAATGGATCTAACCGCTACCCGATTATGAAGACTCTGAATTTTGGTGTAAATATTAAATTCTGATAGAACATGAAGAAAACAATTATATATAGCTTATTTGCTGTGTGCATCGCTGCTTTCACACTGACTTCATGCGAGGACGCCTTCGGTGATTTTCTGGACAAGCAGCCCAGTAACGAACTGACGGAAGAGGAAGTGTTTAGCGACTGGGAGATGATGGTGAAATTCCACTATGATACTTATAATTTTTTACGCCACGGAGCTAGTCGTATTAAAGATTCCTGGTTGGATTCGGCTACGGATTTAGCAGAAACCAGTTATTCTGCAGGTGGTGTGAGAACTACTTTTAATATTGGAAACTATTATGGTTCGGCTGGCGAAGCGGAACTTACAGGTACATGGGAACATTATTATCGTGCTATCCGTAAATGTAACATGATTATTACCCGTATCGAAAGTGTCCCGAAGGAGCCTTCTCTGAGCGATACTCAATACAAGCAGGATAAATTGAACTATACATCGGAAGCCCGTTTCCTGCGTGCCTATTTTTATTGGGAGTTATTTCTGCGTTATGGGGCTATTCCAATTGTAACCGAAGTTCTCGATCCGGATGGTGATTTGCTGAGTAATTATATTAATCGCCCGACAGCGAAGGAATATGTTGTAGACTTTATCCTGAAAGAACTGAAAGAATGCGAAGCCGGATTGCTGGTCTATGACGAAGCTTGGGATTCGAGTCAGGCCGGACGCATCGGCCAGCCTATGGCACGGGCCCTGTATTCACGCATAATGCTTTATATGGCTAGTCCGCGTTTCAGTGCCGAATCGGGTATCACATGGCAGCAGGCCGCTGATGCAGCCAAAAGTTTTATTGATGATTACGGCGCGAATTTCAGTCTGTTTTCAACTACTGATGCCGATGGGAATGCTTTGGGTGTGGAGGCTTATACCAATGCACTGTTGAGGACTGCCTATTCGGGAAATAACAAGGAAGTGATTTTTTATCGCAATGATGTAGTTATAAGGTGGGATGCGATCAAGAATGATACTCCTGTAGGCGAGGGGGGTAATGGAGGACTTTGTCCGTCGCAAAACTTAGTGGATATGTACGATATGGCAGATGGCTCTTCTCCTTTTGCTCAGTATGATAAAACAGGTGCTCCGGTATATACTAATAATACTCCGGCTATAAATACCGCCAGCGGATATGATGAAGCCAAACCTTGGACGAACCGTGACCCGCGTCTGGCTGCAACCGTTCTCTGCAATGGAGTGAAGTGGGGTAATGGTACTATCAATGTGGTACTGGGCCAGAGGGACAATCCTATCGGTAATACGAATGCAACTCCGACAGGTTACTATGTGCGTAAGTATATTCCTGAAACTATCCTGAGCGCAGAACATTCTCAGAGCGCTTACCGCCTGTGGACTATCATGCGTTACGCTGAAATCCTGCTCAACTATGCCGAAGCGTTGAACGAGGCGCAAGGCCCGGGAACGGAAGTATATAATATGCTCGATAAAATCCGTCACCGCGCAGGCATCAGCGGTAAGATAGCAGACCGTAGCGATTTGACGTCTTCTAAGGATAATATGCGCAACTTCATTCATAAAGAACGTACTGTGGAACTTGCTTTCGAGGAACATCGCGCATGGGATGTCCGCCGCTGGAATGTTGCTGTAGAAGCATTGTCGCGTCCTATCTATGGCGTAAATGTAAGTGCAGACGGAACCATTACGCGTAAGGTGGCCCAGAGCCGGGTGTTCGAGAACAAGATGTATCTCTATCCGATACCTGAAGGGGAAGTTTGGAAAACAGGAATTGAAAATAATCCGGGTTGGTAATCCTTAAATTGAATACATATGTATACAAGCATAAATAATATAAAAAACAAGTTGGCAGGAATAAGTAAATTCCTGTTGATGGGGGTACTGATATTCGTAACCTGCAATACTTGGGCACAAGAAGAACAGGTGTTGAGAGGCCGTATCGTGGATTCCGAAGGCAAACCTATTGCCGGAGCTGTGGTAAATGTGGCGGAGCAGAGCCGCATAGCACTGTCCGGTGAAGATGGGTATTTCAGTCTGAAGAATGTAAAGCCGGACGATGAATTGTGTGTCAGCAGTATTGGTTATAAAAATGCTACCGGTACAGCCGAATTTAGCGGCGCTTTCCAAATAGTAATGGAACCGGATTTAGATGAATATTTACATACCATGCCTGTTCCTTTCGGCCGCAAGCCGAAGAAATTTATGACGGAAGCCACTTCGGTAGTAACCGGTGAAGAATTGCAAAAGCACCCTATTTCGGTGCTTCAGAATGCTTTCACTTCTACTCTTTCCGGAGTGGAAACCTACGAATGGTCAAGTGAGCCCGGATGGACAGAAACGACTATGTATGTCCGCGGCTTGCGTACAATGAATAAGAATGCCCGTAGTCCGCTGATAATTGTGGATAATGTAGAACGTGACCTTTCGTTTCTGGATGCATTTCCTATCGAGAATATCACTGTTCTGAAAGATGCGGCAGCGACAGCTATTTACGGTATGCGTGGAGCTAATGGTGTGATTATGGTGACTACCAAACGTGGTTTAGCAGGAAAAACGAAGATAGACTTTACACAGGAAATAGGTTTTCAGATGCTGAGCAATAAGTTTGAAACACAGAACTCCTACAATATGGCGCTTACCCGCAATCAGGTGAGATATCTCGATGGCCTTGACCCTATGTACACAAATGCTCAGGTAGAGATGTACCGCCGTGTATCATCAGGTGAGAAGCTGACAGGTATCGACCAGTATAAGTATTTTAATACAAACTGGTTTGAAGAACTGTATCGCGAAACAGCCCCGTTATATAAGACCAATATGCAGATAAGTGGCGGTAATGCCCGTGCACGTTATTATGTGTCGTTCTCTTATCTTCGTCAGGAGGGTATGTGGAATGATAAATGGACGAACTATAACGAAGGTTATAATACTTCCCATACGCTGAACCGCTATAACCTTCGCTCGAATCTGGACATAGATGTGAATAAGTATTTGAACGTATCATTGGATTTAGGGGGACGTATCGATAATATTACACAACCTACAACAGGTGTATTCAGCCTCGTGACCTTCGGTGCGGTGGAAGCGAATCCTATGGAACCGATATATACTCCGGGCGGACAGATATATTCATCCAATACGGCTAATAACCCGGCACGATTGCTGGCTTCATCAGGTCAGGAAAAGAACCGTCGCCGTAACCTGTATTCGACCGTAAATGTGACAGGCGATCTGGGAGAACTGGTTCCCGGCCTGAAAGCAAATGCAATGGTGAGTTTCGATGCTTACGACGTATTTGAATCTACACAGACCAATAGTATCAATTCTTACTACTACGATTATTCAAATGCTTCGGTTACCGATCCGTCAGAATTTACCCTGTCAAAAATGACCTCTTACTCGGCCTTGTCGGACCCGACGGCTAACGAACGTGGTAACTATTACAATCTCAATTTCAATGCAGGATTTTCTTACGATAAGACTTTTGGTAAACACAATGTCGGAGCCCGGGCTTTCTTCCGTACCTATCAGAATGCGGTGAACCGGATTGAGAGTACCAACTATGCCAATCAGTCTTCCAACCGTTTCATGTCCTACAACGGACAGGCTACTTATGTGTATGACAGCAGGTATATTTTCTCAGGTAACCTTTCTCATATGGGTTGTGACAATTTTGCTCCTGACGACCGTTGGGGTACTTTCTGGGGAACATCTATCGGTTGGGTAGCCTCGGAAGAATCATGGCTGAAGAACAAGAATATTAATTTGCTGAAGCTCCGCGCATCATATGGTACTTCCGGGCAGTCTACCACAGGAGCCAACCGTTATCCATATCAAAGCACTTATGGCTCAGGTACAGGTTATAACTTTGGTACTTCCAGTTCGAGCATCGGAGGTATTTATGAAAGCCTGGCGGGCAGCAATAACAACAAGTGGGAACTCTCTGAAATGCTGAATGTCGGTTTAGACTTCGATTTCTGGAATAAGAAGCTTTACGGTTCGTTCGATGCGTTCAAAGAGTGGCGTTCGAATATCCTGATAGACCGCTCTACTATCCCTAGTATAGTGGGTGTGGCAGTGGCTCAGGACTCTTACGGAAAAGTTGAATCCAAAGGTCTGGAATTATCCCTCGGCCATCGTGGTAATATAGGTAAGGTGAATTATTTTGTCGAAGGTATGCTGTCTTACAATACCAATAAGATTACCGAAATGGATGAGACAGAGCCGAATGTGCCTTGGCAGCGCAAAACGGGTGACCGTATCCGTGATTATACTTCAGTTGCGGAACTTTACGAAATACCTTTTAATAACAGTATCGGAGGCTGGAATATTTACAAATTTGAGGGTTGGGCAAGCGATCCGAACCTGATTGCCTCCAGTCAGCAGGATGCTATAGATAATCCGGAGAAATATCCGTATAATACGGCTTCGAATGGTTCTCAACAATTAGGTACTGCCGTATTTAAAGATTTGAACGGCGACCGTCAGATTGACTCTAATGATATGGTTCCCGATACTTATACCATCATTCCGGAACTGATTCCATCTATGACTTTCGGTTTCGAATATGCAGGTTTCGATGCCCGCGCCATACTCACGGCTTACCTCAACCGTTCGGTATTCCTGTCTCCTGCTGTCAGCTATTCGGGCTGGAGTAACATGGGTACCCATGAAGTGACCAAGGCATGGGGATATTATAATGACGATCCTACCGATCCGCGTAACATCAACGCTACTTATCCGCGTCCTACTTATGGCGGATTCAACGCTATTGACAGTGACCGCAGTACAGGTACATATCAGAATGATATATGGATCGTAAACGGGGATTACCTGTCGCTGCGGAATATTGAAGTTGGCTATTCGCTTCCTAAGAAGCTTATAGCTAAGGCTAACCTTACCAAATGCCGTATCTATTTCAGCGGATACAATTTATATACCTGGAGCCATTTGCCGAAAGGCCTGGACCCGGAGAAGCCGATGAGCTATTGCTGGTGGTATCCGAAAACCCGTTCGTTCTCATTTGGTATAAACATTGGCTTCTAAGTAAGGTAAAATATTTAAAGCATTGTTTTCAGACATAGTATATTATTGCTATTATACATACAAAAGCAATAAAAAGGTCTGAGACCTTAATTCAAGAATAAACAAGGAATATAAAATGAAAAAGATTGCAATATATATAACCACAGTGCTGTTGCTATTAAGTAATCATTCATGTAGTGATTATCTGGGCAAAGAAGTGGACTTGTCCCTGTCGGACGAACAGGTATTCAGTAGCTTTGAGAATACGCGGGGTTTCCTTGCAAATATTTATACTTATTTGCCTGATGCCTTCGCAGGATATAATAATGGACAATTTCTGGCCGCGTCACGCGACTGTATGACCGACAATTCTTTGTCTTTCTGGGATGTACACTACTATCATAGTGTGCTTACCGACAGTTACTCGGCTGCAGACCATCCGTTTGCCAAGGATTTCTGGCCGAAGAACTTCAAAGGTATCCGCGCGGCAAACCAGTTTATGAAGAACGCCCGCTCATCAGTGATTGGTAATTCGGAAAAAACAGGAGACGATAATCATCTGTACGATCGCAATATAGCTGAGGCTCGTCTGCTTCGCGCTATCTTCCATTTCGACATAGCCTGTTGGTTTGGTGATGTTCCCGTTATCGGCAATGATGAGAATGGAATACCTATCGTATTCGATCCGAGCGACACAGAGGCTATGAACAGGGCGCGTACGAACTGTGCGGACGCATTGAAATGGATTGCCGATGAGTGTGACGCCATAAAAAATCAATTGCCGTACCGTTATAGCAATGAGGATGAAAACTGGGGTCGTGTGAATGGGGCCGCTGCTTATGCTTTAAAGTCGAGAGCTTTATTGTACAGGGCATCCGCGCTCCATAATCCCGAGAATAAGGCTGAATACTGGCAGGAAGCTGCTACGGCGGCACTGGATTTAATTACAGAAAATGCGAAACACAGTAACCGCTATAAGTTATATACGACAAGTGATAATAATCCGAATAAAAATTATTACGAATGTTTTGTGACCACTCCGTACTATAATGACGAATACATTCTGACCCGTTCGGTATGGAATACCTATCAGATAGAGTTGTTCCTGGCACCTTGCGGTTTCAGTGGTACAGCAAGTTCCACAGGACGTACCAATCCGACTCAGAATCTGGTAGATAGTTATGAAACCATCAATGGTCTGCCTATCGATCAGGACCCTGCTTATAACGACCAGAATCCGTATGCGAACCGCGACCCGCGTCTGGAACAGACCATTCTGCACAACGGGTCCGTCTGGGGTGATCCTTTGCAGGAAGAACAACGTGCCGTTGATGTATCATATCCTGACGGAAAAGACTATCAGCAGCTGCATGGCGGTACACTGACCGGATATTATACAAAGAAGTTCCTGAACAATATGTCGTTCAAAAGCCCTTCTACATACAACCATGCCTGTCCTATCTTCCGGTATGCAGAAATCTTGTTGAATGCGGCGGAAGCGATAAATGAGGCTTCGGGGCCCGATCAGGCTTATCAGTATGTAAATCAGGTGCGTGCCCGTGTAGGTATGCCGCCTTATAAGGGTATGACAAAGGAACAGCTTCGTGAGCGTATCCGTAACGAACGCCGCATAGAATTCTGTTTCGAAGACCATCGCTTCTTTGATGAGCGTCGCTGGAAATTGTTCGAAGGCCAGACTGTCAGCAGTGAAAAGAGCCTGCCGCGTTACAAGCAGGTGTACAATATTTATGGTGTAACTGTTACTCCCGAACTTTCAACCGTTTACACATACGGTGGAGCTCAGAAACATCCTACCCGCGCATTCAACAGCCCGAAAAACTATTACTTCCCGTTGCCTGATACAGAAGTGAAGAAGGCTCCGAATCTTAGGCAAAATCCGGGCTGGGAATTATCAGTGGCATCTGAATAGAAGGATATGTAAAGGTTAAAAACTTTAAAAACGAAAAATGTATGAAATATTATAAATGGTTTAGCTTATTAGTTATCTGCTCGCTCCTTCTTGGGGCGTGCAGTGACGATGATAAGGATTTTGGGGAACTAGGCGTAATCATTGAAACGCCTGTTGTTGCGGAAATAACCTATTCATCGGCGCAGTTGCAGGCAACATTGTCTTCTGCAAAAGGTGTGATATTGTCGAAACGTGGTTTTTGCTATAGCACTAAAGCCAACCCGGATATTTACGATGCACCGGTTGTGGCTATGGGTAATGAGTCTTTTACAGCTACGCTTACAGGTTTACAGGGCAATACCACCTATTATGTACGCGCCTTTGTAAGCATCTATAACGGGGGAGTAGCTTATTCGTCCGAAATAGAGGTATCAACCGGCGAAGGGACACTCGATGAACAACTGTCTCAGTATAAGGCTCCTGCTTATGCAGATAATTATGCAAGTATTGCTGTCTGGGACAACCGCAGCCAGTGGAATCTGGCCAATGTACACGATCCTTCGGTGGTGTTGGCTAAAGACGGTTATTATTATATGTATCAGACGGATGCTTCATACGGAAATGCGCATGCCGGACATGGACATTTTCATGCCCGCCGTTCCAAAGACCTTGTGTATTGGGAATATCTCGGTGGAACTATGAAAGAACTACCGGGGTGGGTTATTCCTAAACTGAATGAGATACGGAAAGAGATGGGGCTGGGAGAAACTACCAGTACCAGTGAAAGTGAGTTCGGATATTGGGCGCCTGGTGTTCATAAGGTAAATGACGATTTGTACCGTATGTATTACTCGATTGTTTGTCCGGGGCTGCTTAATGGCGAGGGTACTTGGGGCGAACGGGCTTTTATCGGTATGATGGAAAACACCGATCCGGCAAATAATGATGGCTGGGTAGACAAAGGATATGTAGTCACCAATGCTTCGGATAAAGGTCTTAATTTCAATGTGCAGGCAAACGACTGGGCAAATTGCTACTACAAATGGAATGCTATCGACCCTTCGTATATAGTCACTCCTGAGGGAGCGCACTGGCTTATTTATGGTTCGTGGCACAGTGGCATAGTTGCTATGGAATTGAATGCTGCAGATGGTATGCCGAAACAAAGTTTAGGAGTTCCGTGGGCTGATACCAGCGCCCCTGCCGGATACGGACAATTGATATACACACGTCAGGCAGGTAATCGCTGGCAGGCTAGTGAAGGCCCGGAAATAGTCTACAATCCTGAAACAGGATATTACTATCTGTTTGTGGCCTATGATGCGCTCGGCGTTCCTTATAATACCCGTGTAGCCCGTTCGAAGAGCATTACGGGACCATATCTGGGTATTGATGGTACGAATGTAACTGCGGGCGGAGACATGCTTCCGGTGGTTACTCATCCATATAAGTTCGCGAACAGTAATGGTTGGGTAGGTATCTCACACTGCGCTGTATTCAACGATGGTAATGGCAATTGGTACTATTCTTCGCAAGCGCGTTTACCTGAAAGTGTAGATAATTATATTATGATGGGACATGTCCGCAGCATTCGCTGGACAAAAGACGGGTGGCCACTGGTGATGCCGGAACGTTACGGGGCTGTACCACAAGTTGCTATTACTGAAGAAGAATTGGTTGGTAACTGGGAGCATATCGATTTGTCATATAGCTACGGAAAACAGAAGGAATCGTCTGTAATGACATTGGCGGCAGATCATACCGTATCGGAAGGTACATGGAAAAATTCGGCATGGAGTTACGATGCCGGTAAGCAAGTACTGACAGTGAATGGTGTAGAATTATATCTGCAACGTGAGGTGGACTGGGAAGCTAATCCCAGGACACATACTATAGTTTATGCTGCTTATGGTGGTAATTTTAAAACTTACTGGGGGAAGAAAATAAAATAATTTTTCATTTTTGTACTAAAAACTGTTTTGTTGTCAATTGGCAACAAAACAGTTTTCACCTTTTAAGTATAGCTGATAGCCAGATTTGAGAGAAATAACATGTTTTATAACATATCTAAATAAGTGTATTTGGAAACACTTATTTGTTATCTTGCAAGTGTATTTGATACACTTATATAGTGTTTCAGGGAGATCTAAATAAATCGCTGATATAAAAATGAAAACAGAGAAGGAGAAAATGGCTGCCGGAGAGCGTTATTGGGCTCATGGAGAAGAGATGATCGGACATCGGGCAAAGATAAAGCCAATACTTCATAAATTGAACGTGACGGAATATTATACCGATAAATTTCATGATGTAATAAACGAATTATGTCCTAATTCGGCAAAGGATCTCCACCTTGAGCCTCCCTTTTTCTGCGATTATGGTGAATTTATATATGCCGAAGAAAATGTTTTTATCAATACCGGAGCGGTTATCCTCGATGGCGGAACAGTAAAGATAGGTGCCAATACGTTGATTGCACCCGGCGTACATATATATACAGCCGGTCATCCGCTCGATATTGAAGACCGCAAACAATGGGAAGCATGTAAACCCGTGGTTATAGGAAAAGACTGCTGGATAGGAGGACATTCTACTATTTGTCCCGGTGTGACTATCGGTGACCGTTCTGTTATCGGGGCAGGGGCAGTGGTGATAAAAAATATTCCGGCCGACAGCCTTGCGGTTGGTAATCCTGCGAGAGTAGTGAAAAAGCTAAATCAATCAAAATAAATTAATTACCATGAAAAAATTATTGGGAGGATTTTTATCTCTCTTTATTATCGGATTATTGGCGTCATGCTCTCCAAAGCAAGATGCCTTAACCAGTCCTGATGGGAAAATAACGGTCGAATTGAGCCGGGATTCTGCAAAAGTATTGAAATATACCATTAAAAAGAATGGTGTAACTGTTATCGAGCCTTCAGTTTTAGGCCTGATGAGAAACGATGCTGATTTCTCTTCTCTTGAAGTTGTAAGTATCGGAGCCAGGCGCGATGTACAGGGTACTTATGTCACTCCTGCCGAAAAAAGGCTGAACAATAGTTTTAAGGCAAATGAATGGGATGTGAAAGTAAAAAATCCGGAAGGAAAAGAAATGACAATTACTTTCCATATCGGAGACAACGGTGTTGCTTTCCGTTATGCCTTTGATGAAACTTCTACAGATGAAAAGACCATAGAGAAAGAAAATACATCGTTCCGCTTTGCGACTACAACTAAAGCGTGGTTGCATCCGCACGATGATGTGAAAAACTGCTGGGCACAGACATGTCCGAGCTATGAAGATAATTATATTACAGACATTCCTGTAGGAACGGAAGCCCCTAAAAAAGCAGGATGGAGTTTTCCGGCTTTATTCAATAACGGAGAAACATGGGTGTTACTTACAGAAGCGGGATTAGAACCGCCTTATTGCGGCACACGTCTGGCTCAGCATAGTCCTGATGGTGAATATTTTATTGAGTTTCCGCAACAGGGGGAAACTGTAAAACCTACCGATCCTGTTACTCCGATATCGAAATTGCCATTACGTTCTCCATGGCGTGTGATTATGCTGGGAGGATTAAACGATATAGTAGAAAGCTCGATGGTAACAGATGTTTCCGAACCAAGCCGGGTGAAAGACGCAGGTTTTATAAAACCCGGAATCGTAGCATGGAGCTGGGGTGTGGAAAAAGACCCGTCCGTTAATTACGACCGCCAGAAACAATATATCGACTATGCCGCTAAAATGACATGGGAATATGTTCTGGTAGATGGACTTTGGGATACGGTAATAGGTTATGAAAAAATACAGGAGCTGATAGATTACGCTAAGACCAAGAATGTTAAACTTCTTCTGTGGTATAATTCCGCGGGAGATTGGAATACAACTTATCAAACCCCGAAGAATGCACTATTAACAAGGGACGCTCGCAGAGCTGAATTTGAACGGGTGAGCAAGATGGGGATCGCCGGTCTTAAAGTCGATTTCTGGCCGGGAGACGGGCCTTCGGCCATTCAGTATTATTATGATATGATGCAGGACGCTGCTGATTATAAGTTGATGCTCAACTTCCACGGAACTACTGTTCCCCGTGGCTGGAGCCGCACATTCCCTAACCTGATGACACTGGAATCTATCAAAGGATTTGAGTTTATCACCTTTGCTCAGGAGACCGCTGATCTGGCTCCGCAACATTGTGCTACGGCTGTTTTTGCCCGTAATGTAGTCGGCCCTATGGACTTTACTCCGGTTTGTTTTGGCGAGATACCGAATATCCGGCGTCGTACGTCCAACGGATTCGAAATTGCATTGACCGTTCTTTTCCAATCCGGAATTCAGCATTATGTGGAAATTCCTGAAAGTATGGAAAAACAACCTGACTATGTACAGGAGTATATGAAGAATGTTCCAAGAAGCTGGGATGATGTGAAGTTAATAGATGGCTTCCCTGCCAAATATGCCGTGTTTGCTCGTAAGTCGGGAGAAAAATGGTATGTGGCCGGAATTAATGCCGAAACCGCAGTGAAGACGTTGGAACTGGATTTGTCGAAACTGAATATCTCAAAAGAAGGTACAATGATTACCGACGGTGATACTAACCGTACGTTCAGCCAAAAACAGGTTTTGTTGAATAATGGGAAACTAAGCGTCGAAATTCAGCCGAATGGCGGATTTGTAATAGTATTTTAATCTTTAACCATATAGTATGATGAAAAAGAATTTATATAAAATTGTAGGCCTGGCCTCATTACTGGCTTTCGGTCAGTCGGCTGTTGCACAGCAGACCTATGAATTTACATTAGACACAAAGAAAGTGGGAGCGCCTGTTCAGTCTACCATGTACGGCCTTTTTTTCGAAGATATAAACTTCGGGGCCGATGGCGGATTGTATGCCGAGCTGGTGAAGAACAGGTCTTTTGATTTTCCGCAGGAGCTCATGGGCTGGTACACTTTCGGTAAAGTGGAAGTGCGGAAAGATAATCCTCCTTTCGATAAAAACCCGAATTATCTGGTCCTTTCCAATCCCGGACATGCACATAAGCATACAGGGATAGAGAACGAAGGCTTCCGCGGGATGGGCTTTAAGAAAGATGCGACTTACCGTTTTTCTGTTTGGGCGAAGAAAGTGAATACAACGGAAGACCAGAAAATCCGTGTCGAATTTATCAATCCCAAAGATGAAGTAATAGGCAGTCAGGAATTGATTATAAACTCACCGGACTGGCAAAAGCATCAGGTAGTAATAACAGCTAAGGCAACAGAGGAAAAGGGACGCTTACGCATATTCCTTGCATCCAGGGGTGCGATTGCCGTAGACCATGTCTCATTATTTCCTACCGACACGTATAAAGGCCGTGAGAACGGATTGAGAAAAGATCTGGCTCAGGCGCTGACAGACATTACTCCGGGTATATTCCGCTTTCCGGGAGGATGCATCGTTGAGGGCACAGACCTCGATACCCGTTATGACTGGAAAAAGACCATTGGTCCGGTTGAAAACCGTCCTGTGAATGAAAACCGATGGCACTATACATTTACTAACCGTTTCTTTCCAGATTATTATCAGAGTTACGGCTTAGGTTTTTATGAATACTTCCTTTTGTCGGAAGATATGGGGGCAGAGCCGCTTCCTGTATTAAGCTGCGGGCTGGCGTGTCAGTTTCAGAACGAAGACCGGCATGCGCATGTGCCTGTAAGCGATTTAGCGCCATACATTCAGGATGCTCTGGACCTGATTGAGTTTGCAAACGGCCCTGTAACTTCCACCTGGGGAAAAGTACGTGCCGATATGGGGCATCCCGAACCTTTCAATCTCAAATTTATAGGTATCGGTAACGAACAATGGGGAGAAGAATATCCTGAACATCTGGCTCCATTCGTGAAAGAAATTCGTGCAAAATATCCTGATATGAAGATAGTAGGCAGTTCGGGACCTTCGGCTGACGGAAAGCAATTCGACTATCTGTGGCCCGAAATGAAACGTCTGAAGGTGGATTTAGTGGACGAACATTACTATAAAGAGCCGGATTGGTTCTTCAAAAACGCTGCACGTTACGATAATTATGACCGTAAAGGTCCGGCTGTGTTTGCCGGAGAATATGCTTCACACGACCATTCTACAGGGAAACAGAACAATTTTCTGTCGGCTCTGTCCGAAGCTGCATTTATGACCGGATTGGAACGTAATGCCGATATTGTTCATATGTGTACTTATGCGCCTCTTTTTGCACATGTGGATGCATGGCAATGGTGTCCGGATATGATCTGGTTCGATAATCTGCGGATGATGAAAACTCCGAACTATTATGTGCAGCAACTTTATGCGCAAAATAAAGGGACAAATACAATGACTTTGTTGTGGCCGGATAAAAAGGCTGTGACAGGGCAGGATAACCTTTATGCTTCTGCTGTTTATGATAAAGACCAGAACTGTTACATTGTGAAAGTGGCAAATACAGGTACCGAAGCAAAGAATGTAAAAGTAACATTGACAGGAACTAAAAAGAATGCGGCATTCACAGTCGGTGACTGTATAGTCATAAAGAATAATAACTTGAAAGCAATAAATACACTCGACACACCAACGAATATTATTCCTGAGAAAGCAACAGCCTCAATAGATGGAAATATATTGAATATACAGACTCAGGGTCAGTCATTCGGTGTATATAAGGTAAAACTGTAAATCAACAATCAGATTATTTTGGAAGAATCCGGATATATTCTCTGCTTTGACGGAAAATAGTATTTGGATTCTTTTTATTTATACTAAATTTGGGATAGATTCTTTTTCAATAATTTTATCTATATAATAAGCCAATAGCCTTTAGCTGTTAGCTGATAGTTCTTTGAAAGACTGATTAAAGCGGTTACGAGTTTGCCTCGCCTTCGCTTCGGCGAATGTTATTTCTTCGCCCTTCGGGTAGTTACGAGTTACAAGTTGGCTGACGTTTTGTTTTGTTTCACGCAAAGACGCAAAGGCGCAAAGTTCTACATCTTACGAGTTGTTGACTGATGACTGTAAATACTGTTACCTTTGTTACCTTTTGGGAGAAAGATACGAGAGACAGGTTGTTAACTACTCTCTGACGGGATGCTTCGTTTCTCTCACCCGCTCGCGCAGACGTCTCGTCTGTGTGTTGCGTAGCAAACATCAACAAGACACGGACTGGAAGTCCGCGCCAGCGGGAGTTAACTACTCCCTGACGAGATGCTTCGTTTCTCTCAGCATGACAGACCACGATACTGATGACTGTTTACTGTTAATACTGTTTATTGTTCACTGAAAAAAGTGTTACCTTTGTTACTTTTTAAGAAAGTTACGAGTTACAAGTTGGTTTACTGTTGACTGCTAACTGATATATCTGTTACTTTTGTTACTTTTTCAATCCGAATTAATTATAATAATCATATACAATATAACCGATGACACCAATCAAATTATTAAACAAAGCAGCGGACAACATCCGCATTCTATCGGCCTCGATGGTCGAGAAGGCCAAATCGGGCCATCCGGGTGGCGCTATGGGCGGCGCCGACTTCATCAATGTGCTTTTCACCGGGTTTCTGGTTTACGACCCTAAGAACCCGCGGTGGGAAGGCCGTGACCGTTTCTTTTTAGATCCCGGACATATGTCCCCGATGCTGTATTCCACCCTTGCCCTTGCCGGCAAGTTCAGCATGGAAGACCTGCAGGGCTTCCGCCAGTGGGGCAGCGTAACGCCGGGACATCCCGAAAGGGATATCCTGCGTGGCATAGAGAACACCTCCGGTCCGCTCGGACAAGGACATACCTTTGCCGTGGGAGCGGCCATCGCCGCCAAGTTCCTCAAACAACGCTTCGGAGACTGCATGGACCAGACCATCTATGCCTTTATCTCCGACGGAGGCGTGCAGGAAGAGATCTCACAGGGAGCAGGCCGTACGGCAGGACACCTTGGACTTGACAACCTGATTATGTTCTACGACTCCAACGGCATCCAGCTGTCTACCAAGACCCGCGAAGTGACCGAAGAAGACGTGGCCGCCAAATATACGGCATGGGGCTGGCGTGTGATCACCATCACAGGAAATGACGCCACCCAGATCCGTGCCGCCCTGACAGAAGCCAAGCTCGAGAAAGAACGCCCTACCCTGATTATCGGTAAGACCGTGATGGGAAAAGGAGCGGTCAAGGCAGACGGCACAAGCTTCGAAGACGAAACGGAGACACACGGCCAGCCACTAAGTGCAGCCGGGGCCTCTTATGAGAAGACCATCGAGAATCTGGGCGGTGACCCGGCCAATCCGTTCGTTATCTTCCCTGAAGTCAAAGAACTCTACGAAAAACGTGCTGCCGAACTGGCAGAGATAGTAGCAAAAAAATATGCTGCCAAAGAAGCCTGGGCAAAACAAAATCCCGAAGCGGCACAAAAGATGCAGCAGTGGTTCGACGGTTATGTACCGGCTATCGACTGGGCCGGCATCGAACAGAAGCCAAATCAGGCCACCCGTGCCGCCTCCGCTACCGTATTAGGAGTATTGGCCAGACAGGTGGAGAATATGATCGTATCATCAGCCGACCTGTCCAATTCGGACAAGACCGACGGTTTCCTCAAGCATACCCGCAGCATGAAGAAAGGCGACTTCTCGGGAGCCTTCCTGCAGGCAGGAGTATCGGAGCTGACCATGGCCTGCCTGTGTATCGGTATGACCCTCCATGGAGGAGTCACAGCCGCCTGCGCCACCTTCTTCGTATTCTCCGACTATATGAAGCCAGCCATCCGCCTTGCAGCGCTGATGGAACTGCCGGTCAAGTTCATCTGGACACACGATGCCTTCCGCGTAGGCGAAGACGGCCCTACCCACGAACCGGTGGAACAGGAAGCCCAGATACGCCTGATGGAGAAACTCCAGAACCATCACGGTCACAACTCGATGCTGGTTCTGCGTCCTGCCGACGTACAGGAAGCTACCGTAGCCTGGAAGATGGCCATGGAGAACAAAACCACTCCGACAGGCCTTATCTTCTCACGGCAGAATATCAACGACCTGCCGGCCAAAGTAAACCGCTACACGGAAGCCCTACAGGCTGAAAAAGGGGCTTACATCGTGGAAGAAGATGAGAACTACGATGTTATCCTGCTGGCTTCGGGTTCGGAAGTATCGACCCTTGTGGAGGGAGCTAAGCTATTGAAAGCCGAAGGTATTAAGACCCGTATCGTATCGGTACCCTCCGAGGGTCTGTTCCGTGCACAGAGCGAAGCATACCAGCAAAGCGTACTTCCTGCCGGCAAGCGGAAGTTCGGCCTTACCGCAGGTCTTCCTGTCACCCTTCAGGGCCTTGTAGGCGATAAAGGCAGGATCTGGGGGATGAACTCCTTCGGTTTCTCCGCCCCTTACAAGGTGCTGGACGAGAAACTGGGCTTTACCCCTGAGAATGTATACAACCAGGTGAAACAGTTAACAGTAAACAGTTAACAAAGAACAAACAGTTGCAGGTTGTGGAATGAAAGCAGCCTGCAACTTATCATTCATCATTCATAACTCATAACTCAGAACTATCACATGAGCTTATTTCCCATCCCCTCAAAACCCATCGGACTGGCCAGTGACCATGCCGGCTACCCGGTGAAAGAATATATCATCAGCCTGTTCAGGGAACAGGGCATCCCTTATGCCGATTTCGGTACCTATGATGGTACACAGAGTGTCGATTATCCCGACTTCGGCCATAAGCTGGGAGAGGCCATCGACAGTGGCGACTGCGACAGGGGCATTGCCATCTGCGGTACGGGCAACGGTATCAACATGACTTTGAACCATCATAAGCATGTAAGGAGCGCCCTATGCTGGAATACGGAGATAGCAAGGCTGGTCAGGATGCATAACGATGCCAATGTGCTGACTCTGCCCGGCAGGTTTGTATCTCAGAAAGAGGCCTATGATATGATCGAAGTCTTCTTCAATACCGACTTTGAAGGGGGGAGGCATCAGGCCAGGATTGATAAGATCAACGCTTGAAAAGGAAAGACCGGATTATTGACAATCCAGCCTTCTCCTATTTTTAGTATTGATAGTTAATTCCTGACAGACAGAGGGATGTTAAACAATAGGGGAGTATGTGCTTTTCATAGTGATTTAATAGAATGTTAAACGCCAGATATCATTTCCAGCCCTCTTTCGTCCGGATTACTTTTCTGATGGTACCATCAGGATTGTAATATAGCTTGTCTACGCAAATAGAACGTAGATTGCCTTTTCCGGAAAGCGAACTGTCATGATAGAATGCATACCACTGTCCTTTATATTCGACTATCGAACCGTGGTTTGTATCGCAGCCGGTAGGGTCCATATATACACCCTGATATTTCCATGGTCCCAACGGGCTTTTACTGGTTGCATACTTCTTGCGGTTGGCTCCGGGATTATTGTCCGAATATGAAAGGTAATAGGTTTCATTGTATTTGTGTACCCATGTAGCTTCATGGAAATCGTCAAGGCCGGTCATTTCCTGTAGTTTACCATCTAATTCTATCATGTTGGCTTTCATTTTAGCGCCTTTGCACCGGCCTCCTCCACCATAGTAGAAGTAGACTTGTCCGTCATCATCGGTAAAGACACAAGGGTCTATCATGGCAAAATTATCTTCTCCTAAATCGAGATATCCCTGTACCTTGAAATCACTGGCCGGTTTGGTGCTGGTCGCGATCCCCACTTTCCATGTTTTGTTCCACTCCGTTCCGCTTGGGTGAGGAAAGTAGAAGTAATATACACCATTTTTGTAGGCGCAATCCGGTGCCCACATAAATCCGCCTTCGGGCCTTCCCCACGGAACCTGACTGGAACGAAGTATCTCGCCGTGATCTGTCCAGTTTACCATATCATCGGTAGAGAAAACGTGGTATTGGTCCATCAGGTCGCAACCTCTCGGAGGAGCGATATCATGTGATGCATATACATATAGCCGTCCGTCGGCCCATACACGTGCTGAAGGGTCGGCTGTGTACATGTGTCTGATAAACGGATTCTTTTGAGCATACGTATTGTTTGGGACAAGAATGTATGTTATAATACATAATAGGTGTGCTATCTTGTTCATTATAAGCTTATTTTATGGGTTGTTGTTATTTCCGGCCTTCTTTTGTCTGCTTCACCATCCGGATTGTCCCGTCTTCGTTATAGTATAGTTTATCTACACAAATGGAACGGAGCCAGTCGTTGAATTCACCATTTTTGAGGGAGAGCGAACTGTCATGGTAGAATGAGTACCATTGTCCTTTGTATTCGACTATAGAGCCGTGATTTGTATAACTGTTGGTAGGCTCCATATAGATACCCTGATGCTCCCATGGACCGAGCGGACTATTGCTGGTCGCGTAACGCATCCTGTTATCCCCTTTTACTCCGTCATTCCAGTTATCATCGTGATTATCGGAGTATGACAAGTAGTAGATACCATTGCGTTTGTGTACCCATGTGGCTTCGTGGAAATCATACAATCCTTCCATCTTTTGCAGTTTGCCGTCTACCTCCATCATATTGTCTTTCAGTTTACCACCAAGGCAGACACCGCCTCCACCCTGATAAATATAAGCCTGTCCGTCATCATCGATAAATACGTTGGGGTCGATATGAGCTTCCATACCTTTTACATAGCCTTGCACTACGAAGTCTTTTGCCGGGTACTTACTTGTGGCCACACCTATCTTCCAGCTTTTGCCCCAGTTTGATTCACTCGGATGAGGAAAATAGAAGTAATACGTTCCGTTCTTGTAGACGCAATCGGGAGCCCACATAAATCCGCCCTCGGGTCTGCCCCAAGGCACCTGGCTCGAACGGAGTATCTCGCCGTGGTCTACCCAGTTTACCATATCGTCGGTAGAGAATACATGGTACTGGTCCATCAGGTCGCAACCTCTCGGGGGTGCAATATCATGCGATGCATATACATACAGGCGGCCGTCGGCCCATACACGTGCCGAAGGATCGGCGGTGTACATATGTTGTATAAACGGGTTTTTCTGACCGGAAACATTATTGGACAACAGCATGCATAAGAATAATCCGAATAATGGATAAATGGCTTTGGCTTTACGAAGAACAGGGTACTTTTTCATTTCTTTAATATGTTATTAAGTTGTATAATTATTCAGTTAATCGAAGATGTTTTTGTTGGTATAAGTCGAACTCTTGACAGGTATTACTTTGATTCGCAGGATGGATACCAGATTCTGGTTTGCATCTTCACTCAGATAAACAGGAGGGAGCTTGACACCGCCTACTCCCTGCATAGCTTCGTCTCCTCCTATATATTTTGAAGTCTTCCATTCCCCGTTTACAAAGTAGCCCTCCCTGATAGTTCCATAACTGATACCCCGTAATGATTTTACTTTAGAGCGGAATGATATATCTGCTCCGTTTCCAGCAATTAAGAACTCATCTTCGGAAAGCCTTATTACCAATCCATAGCCCAGATAAGGATAATTGTAATGGATATTGATCTCATAATCTCCAAAATCAATTTTATCGGACTTATTATCTTGTTGCATAAATCCCCTCATTTTGCCCGATCCATGCTCTTTAGTAATCAGGGGAATCAGGTTGTTCAATACATGATATGCATCTTTCAGAGGGTGTTTATCGTCATAGATAGCGTTGTCAATGGCAAAGGGAGAGAATCCCAAAGCGTCAAATTCACTTAAAGTATAGAATGCTTTTGCCGGGCTGCTCCACTTTTCCCCCCGCCACAGGGCGACAGCTTCGGGAACGAAGACCGGATTACCATTTCTGTTGTATTGCTTTAGTTGGGATATATAGTCTTCATTATAGTTGTCTATGGCCAGAAAGTCTATAGACGGAGCTGCACACTGGTATATATCCAGCATCCGGTGATTAGGGCCGCCACTGGGATAGTTTCCCGGTACCGGATCGCCCGGATAAATGGTCCATGCGTTTACAAACATAGGAATGGCATATTCTTTCTTCCCACTGGCGGCAACCTGCTCTACGAATCTGGCATAATACCATCCCATGAACATTTCATCGGCAAGTTTCTGACTATCATTCCCGAATAGCGAGAGCCAGTTTCCCCGGGATTTCTTCCCGTTGGCTTTCCATTGCCCGGTTATTTCGGGTAGAATTTGTTTCTCATTCTTTTGGAGATATTGAACCAGTTCGACAGGCACTTCTTTCGCAAATAGCTCATTCGCCTTATCAGAACGGTCGCGGCTATCTCCCAGCAGACCCATTTCGTTTTCTATCTGCATCATAAGCACAGTATGTTCTTCGCCGTCTGTTTGCTTAATGAAGTTCATTAAAGCGCCGAATACTTTACTATCGGCTTTTATCAGGTTCTCGCTGAAATTTGAGAGGAACGGACGGTTTTCCCCTTTGTCGTTTTCCATTCGTGGAAATCTCCTGGTATCTCTCATCATCCAATGCGGGGCATATCCTGAGGAGCCGTTTTTCCAGCTACCGAACCATAAAAAGACGAGTTTCAAATCATGTCGGCGGGCTTCTTTGATAAGACCCTCTACAATGGAAAAGTCATATTGGCCTTCTTCCGGTTCTATTTGTTCCCAAGCTATGGTTGCCAGCACTGTATTCAGGTTAAGTGCTTTTAGCTGCTTCCATTTTGGGGCCATACTTTCCAGGGTAGAAGCACTGGAGTTCATCAGTTCGCCGGCAAGCATTATGTATGGCCTGCCATTTACAATGAGTTGGGTAATATTGTTTTCATTCCTCTTTAAATGAGGAATATCCTGTCCCCATATCGATCCGGCTGATAATAAATATATAAATATGAAGATTATAGCTTTTCTCATTTCATTATTTGATTGCTATTAGCTTTTAATATGAAGTCTACTATCGGTGCAGGATTGGGGAAACTATGCGGATGATGTTTGAATCCGTGTTTCATCATTACGGTAATATCACCGCCCAGGGCCTTGATCTTCTCTTCAAAAAGAAGTGTCTGGGTAGGTGGTACCGCTTCATCCTGGTCGGCACAGAGTATCAGTATCGGATATCTCCCTTTTACGATTTCCTTTACCTTATCTGTGGGGCTGCCATTGAAGTTGCGGATATCATCCTTCGTTTTCAGTCCGTATGCGGCCATAAAATCCCTTGTCATTTCCCCTAAGTCGCCTTCCCTGTCGGCCAGATAGCGGCAATCGAGCAAAGGATTATCTACATATACACAACTTATCTTGTCGGGATTGGCTGCTGCCCAGCAGAATGAGTACATAGCTCCGCGGCTCATGCCTTCCATGGCGCTCTTTCTGGATAATCCCGCTTTGATCAGTATCTTATAAAAATCAGACCAGATAGATAATGCTTCCTGATTTCCCATCAGTTCGGCCACATCACAATAGACCAGATGGAATCCTCTTTCGAGCAAGGCTATGTCTGTCTGAGGTTCGTGTGCCCAGAAGCGGGTGCGCCAAATCCATGGTTTTCCCGGTGCGGCTTCTTTGGGTTTTACCACTTTACATTCACGTCCTCTTAATTTGAAGTCGGCACATACATATCCGCTGAATTCGGAAGTGGTATACGGTACCTTTATATTCGTCAGTATATCAAAGTCCTTGTCTGTCTTCAGGGTTACCTGTTCGAACAACCTGCGGGCAATAATGGCAGCGCCTTCATTGTCGGGATGAATATTATCAGGCATTAAGTCCTTCCTGTTAATGAGTAAGGGGTGCATATCCAGTACTTCAATACCTTCCTTATAGGCCGCTTTGCGAAGGCAGGGAATTATCTTATTCACAATCACCGCATCCCATATCTGCGCTGTATCGGGTTCGAACGAAACAATAGGAAGCATCAGTATTACCCGCGGATTGGACGGCAGTTGTCTGAAAGACTTTATCATATCGATACAATCCCCTTCCATTTCATTCATATGGATACGATTCCGGGCTTTGGCATCGTTCCCTCCCAAATCGATGAATACAATATCAGGATTGCTGGCGAGCGCTTTTTTATATTGCTCTGTTTCCCGGTAAGGAAAATCTCCTTTACGAAGCATTGTGCGGCCACCGAGGCCGAAATTCAAAACTTTATACTCGTTTCCAAGCAAGGTTCCCAGTTGTGCCGGAAATGAATTCTTTGCCATATCGGTAGTTCCTGCTCCTTCGGTGATGCTGGCGCCGATGCAGGCTATCCTTTTTTGCGCACTGATGGTTGTCGTCAGTAATAAGGAAAGCGCTAGTGTTAATAACTGTTTCATTCTGTTATGGTTATACTTTGAGTGAGATGTATGTTTTTTGATGAACTTCCGACCATTATTTCGAACTCCCCGGGTTCTACCACACGTTTCATTCCGGCATTTATCAATGACAAATGTTCCGGAGTAAGATTTATCTTTACCTCCTTGCTTTCTCCTGCTTTCAGGAATACATTGGCAAAGCCTTTTAATAGTTTTACCGGAGTTGCGACACTACTAACTTTATCGTTTATATATAACTGTACTACCTCTGCCCCGTCTACATTTCCTGTATTTCTCAGGTTGATAGTTACCGTGACATTGTCAGTTGTTTTTGGATTTTCGGGTTGTATGCTTAGTGCTGAGTAAGTGAAATCGGTATAGCTAAGTCCATACCCGAATTCATATAGCGGTTCCCCGTTCCCGTCTACATATCTGCGGCTGGCAGATGGTTTCTTTGAATAATATATAGGTAATGAGCCTTGCTCTTTCGGGAAGCTGATTGATAATTTACCCGAAGGATTATAGTCGCCCCATAGGACATCGGCCACAGCATCTCCTCCGGCTTCGCCGGGATACCATGCCTGAAGAAGGGCGTTCGAATTTGCAGCTATTTCCGTAAGCACCAGCGGGCGGCCTGTAAGCATTACTGTTACAACAGGTTTATTGGCCTGTTTAGCTGTTTTGATAATATCCAGATCGGTTTGATGAGGATAGAGGTTTTGCCTGTCGCGGCTTTCACCTACTTCGTCGTTTGTTTCGCCGATTACAACTATTGTAACATCGGAAGCGGCGGCAGCATTTGCCACATCCCTGTACAAAGATGAAGATGTAAGTTGTGTCATTCTCCATTTCAGATTGATGTAAGCAATATCTTCTATCTCGGCATATTCCAGTGTAACGGGAACAGGTTTTCCGGCTGTCATACTTATTTTCTTACTGCCTGTCTGTTTCCGTTTGTCATTTCCCCAGCAGTCAATAAGGAGTTCATTGTTTATGGATACACGTGCATAATCATCAGCATTCAGCTGGAATTCGTATTCGCCCGATACGGGGGCTGTGATAGTTCCGCTCCAACGGACGGAAAAATTATCAGAGTTTATACCGGGAGCGGGACTCAGGTTGTGCCAGTAAACGGACAGGTTATCACCGGTAGACGTATAGACCGGCGAGCCTTGAAAGTCGGTATTGTTGAAGAACTCCATATCCAACCCATTCTTATCGGGAGTTGATTTCGGATTCAGAGCCGTTAAAGGAATGTTTGAGAAGCGTTCCGATATATCACTGTTTACAAAATTGATCTTTACATTATCGCCGAATCTTTTTTTCAAGGCCTGATATACTGTTACACCTTTTGCTCCGGCCGGAGAGTAACCTCCTAACGAAGATACATTGGCCAGATTACCGACAAGGGCGATAGACTTGATATTCTTTTTTAAAGGTAATATATCGTCTTTGTTTTCGAGTAATACGATTGATTTCCGGGCAGCTTCAAGGGCTAATTTCCGGTGCTCTTCACTATGGAATACTTTCGCTGTTAACGCTTCATCCGTATAGGGATTATCGAAAAGCCCGAGTTCGAATTTTACCCTCAATACACTACCTGCCGCCCTGTCCAAATCTTTTTCAGATAGTTTACCATCTTTCACAGCCTGCACAACTGTATTCTGAAATACATCGTGGGGATAATCATAAAACTGCATATCCAGTCCTGCAGAGAGCGCATTTACAATCGCTTCTTCGCCCGACGCGGCAGTATGGTGGTCTTTATATTGTTTGGCAATAGCTCCTAGGTCGGATACAACAAAGCCGCCGAATTTCCATTCGTCACGCAATATGGTTTTTAGCAGCCAGGGGTCAGCAATAGCCGGCACACCATCCCTTTCGTGATAGGCTGCCATAATCCCTTTTGCCTTTGCTTCGGTAACGGCTTTCTCGAATACATAGAGATGTGTGGAACGGGCTTCCCGTTCCCCGATAAAGACCGGTGAAGTATTTACTCCCCCTTCGGGTATGCCGTGTATGGCAAAGTGCTTCGGTTCGGCGACAACGGCATTGTTGTCTTTCAGGCTGTTGCCCTGCATTCCTTTTATCAGGTTAACGGCGTAACGTGACGAGAGGTATGGGTCTTCCCCGAATGTTTCTTCGGTACGTCCCCAACGGATATCGCGGGCCAGATCGAGGTTCGGCCCCAGTATGAAATGCACGCCGTGTGCCCGGGCCTCGGCGGCAATAGCTTTGCCTATATTATTTACCAATATGGTATCCCATGAGGATGAATTGCCTATCGGGGTGGGGAATGTAGTCGCTCCCTCGCCCTGATAACCGTGTAATGCTTCTTCTATAAATATTAAGGGGATTCCCAGACGGGAATTCTCTATCGCGCGTTTTTGTACTGCATTGGCAATTGCAGCCGTTTTAGGATAAAAATCATGAATGGAACCAATGCACATGGAATCTATGAAATGCATAGCTTGCGCCTCATTCAGCTTATCGGGGCCATCGAGTATATCATTCGCTGAAAGCATATCCAGCTGGGCGGCTTTCTCCTCTAATGTCATCCGGGAGAGCAGGTCGTTTACCCTCTCTTCTACCGGCGCGTTTGCGTTTTTGTAACGTGGCGTGTCTGAACATCCTGCACTGAGGAGCAGCAGAAAAGCTGCGACACAGATGTAATTTATCTTTCTCATGGGTATAATTTTAATCAAGGCTATTTAGTTGATTTTTCCTGGATCAAAAGTATTTCTACTCCATTAAAATAACCTTAACAGGAACATTAAGACACGCTTAATAACGCATTAATACTACATTTTAACGTTAATTTCTTTTCCATCAAATACAATAAGGTGATCAGCCTTGTCTGTTAAAGACCGGATGCTTTTCCCGGCAGGCAAAAGGGTAATTCTGAAAGTCCGTTTAGATAACATACCCGGAAATTCTCCTTGTCTTGCACCTATGGTAAGGGTTTGGCTTATATCATCCCACATCATTTTGATTGTGGAATAAATACCTTTCTCATAATTGTAATTATTGTTTTCGTCTTCATATAAGACAAACTCGGTGTCAGCACCCGGATATATGAAAATATTGAGGTTATCCCAGTTCTTTTCTTCTGCATATTGCACTTTTGGCCCCCAAGGCAGAATAGTACCGGCCTTTATATATAAAGGAATAATGTCGATAGGAGCGGCTTTGCTTATCTCCTGTCCTCCTTTGATTTTCTCTCCTGTCCAGAAGTCATACCAGTCAGCACCTTTCGGCAGGTACACTTTTTGTATTTTTGCCGCGCTGAAGTCGGCGACCGTCCTGCCATCCCGTGTACGGTTTACATACATAGAGTCGGTTACAGGTGTTACGAGGATAGATTTTCCAAACATAAACTGGTTGTCTATGTCATATACTTTCGGGTCCTTCGCAAAATCCATCATTAAAGCGCGCATCATCGAGCCCGAATTATTTGTAATGTCATGTCCTGTCGAATACATATACGGCATCAGGCTATAGCGCATATTGATATATTTCTCCTGTACGTCGAAGGCCCAGTCTCCTCTTTTCCCGAACTGATAGATTTCCCGCGGGGTATTTGTCCCATGCGAACGCATCATCGGAGTAAATGTCCCGAATTGCAGCCAGCGTACATACAGCTCGTGGAAAGCAATATCTTTAATCCCTCCGGGATATGCCCTGCCTGCCCAGAAACCGCCTATATCGGTATTCCAGTAAGGGATACCGCAAAGAGAAAAGTTTAATCCTGCCGGAATCTGTTTACGCAGAGTGCTCCATCTGGAATCGATATCTCCCGACCAGGAATTTGCACCGTAACGTTGCTGTCCGGCAAAAGCTGAACGGGTGAAAATATACACGCGCTTATCCGCAGTAACTTTTCGCTGGTTATCATAAACGCCTCCGACAGAAACGATGGGGAAAGCATTGGAGATGTCTCTGTAAGTTCCCAGAAAAGTTGCTCCGTCGAGAGTTTCCCCGTTGATATTATCCTCCGGCTCCGTGGCATCGAGCCACCAAGCATCCATACCTAACGAGAAAATGTTCTTGTTCATGTAGTCCCAGTATATTTTACGGGCTTCGGGGTTGAATGCATCGTACACCCTTACCCCATTGTTGTGGGGATAAGTATCGAAGTTCAGCAATAGTTTCCTTTTATTCAAATCTTTGTGAATATTAGTATTCGGGCCGAAAGACGGCCATACCGATATAGCCACATGCACATGCAGCCTGTGTATATCCTCCACCATTTGCTTTGGATTGGGGAAGGCCGGATTTCCGAATTCGACAGCGTTCCAATGCGTGTTATCGGTACTCCAGTATTGCCAGTCCTGTATGATGCCATCGAGAGGAACTCCCAGTTCGCGGTATTTCCTGACAGTGCCTGCCAGTTCATCCTGAGAGGTATAACGCTCGCGGCTCTGCCAGAATCCATACGTCCAGAGCGGGAACATAGGCGCCTGCCCTGTAAGGTTGCGTATCCGGGCGATAGTGCCGTCCGCATCCTTCCCATACATAAAGTAATAATCGATACATTTGCCCGAGACCGATGTAAATGACATCCCATCGAAGGAGTCTTTATATTCGGTTTCCGAATAATTATCCCAGAATACAGCATATCCTTTTACTGAGTGGATAATAGGAACAGCAATCTCCGTATTCATCTGACGCAGGCGCACGCTTTTTCCCCGCTGATTCATATATCCCTGCTGGTGTTGCCCAAGTCCGTACATCGCTTCCTGCTTGTCCAGCAGGAAGGTTTGTTGAATCTCGTAGGTCTTTCCGCTTTTGTACTGTTTGTCCGTAAAGAGAGAGGAAGAGCTTTTTTCAGCAATGAACGGACGGGTGTCCAATCCATTGAATTGTACATCCCCTGTTGTCAGGTTGAGGGTAACAATTATTTCAGAAGATGAAAGGGAAATTACATTATTAAACCTCTCTGTTTTAAAATCTGTCTTTTCCGGTATCTTTATCACTGAAAGGCTCTTTTTATTAACCTTCTCGGTTTTAGGATATTTCAATACCCTGACAATCCTGGGACTATAGAATTGCAATTCGATCGCAGTGCGGCCGACTTCAGCTTTTACGCCTTGAGATGTTTGCTGATAGCTTTGTGCGCTCAATAGCGTTGACAAAGCCATCAACATAAGGATTGTTATAGATTTCTTCATGCCCTGCTGTTATTCTGTACCCAGATTTCCGTTTATATAGCTGTTAGTGGCATTATTGCTGATACGGACTTTCCCCTTGATGGTATTTTCGCTGACAATAGCGCGCTGTACGTCTTTACTGATAGTAATCTGCGGACTGTCGTGCATGAAGTCGCATCCACGTACAACGATAGAACCGCTGTTTGCCTGTATTGCACTTCTGTTTTCCTTGTTTCTGTCCCATTGTACGAAAATACAGTCGGAGAAACCTACTGTTCCTTCTCCGTTGATTTTGGCAATCTGGTTGCAAGGGCCCCAGAACGCGCTGTTTACAAAGCGTACATTGCCATGATTGGCCGATGTTACTTCCACCATTGTAGGGTCATCGCCATTCAGGGCAACAAATTCGGCATTAGTGATAAGTATTCCATAAGCTGCGCTTTGCTCTACTTTTACAGATGTGTGGCAGGCATCGGCACCTATTCCCAGGAAGTTCCCGTTACATGAGCCTGTACTCCCCTGGCTTGCCCCGAACTTATATCCTACATTATATCCGAAGCAGAAAGTATTTATTACATAGTGCCAGTCGGTACGCTCGAAGATAAACGCTTCGCCATGCTCCCTTTGCCAGTTGTAAAGAGTAGGTTTCATACTCCACCATGGATTCCAGTGTACATTTTCAATACGGCCTATGTCATAGATGGCATCTACATATATGCCTCGGCGAAGCGGCTGCCCGCTGATATTGCGGATAAGGGCGCGTTCGTTATGCGATGCGTCGATAGCATTATAAGGATTGAGCATTTCCACATCGAGAAGAGCCGGATTTTTACCTTTCATAGCTACCCCCCACGGATAAGCATCGGGTATTTTGTCCGGGTCTTGTGATGGCCAGTACATTACAACGCCTCGCAGGGTACTGTTTGTATTGATCGTTATGGCAGGAGTACCATCAAGGTCTTTCCCTTTATTTCCTGTGATGAGTAGTGTTGTGCCGTCATCACCCGGTTTTGGCAGTCCGGCGTTGCGGATACCATTATGTGATGGTACCGATTCTATCGAACCCTTTAAGGTAATGGCTTGCGGAATATTCAGCGATCCGGCGATCAGATAGGTGCCATTAGGCAAATAAACAGTCCCTCCTCTTTTACCGAAAGAGTTCATTGCTTTTTGGATAGCGTCCGTGTCATCTGTGACTCCATCCGCTTTTGCTCCGAAATCCTTAACAGAAACAACATCAACGGATTCCGGATAAGGCTTGATGTCCGCATCCTGTTGTTTTTTACTTAATCCCTGTGCCGACATGCTTGTTGTACCAAGGATGAAGAGCAGTGTAAATATTATTTTTTTCATAATAAATAGAATTTATTGAACTTTATTTTTTGAATTATATATCTTCTTTCCTTTATTAATACCATTCTCATTAAATGAGTCCATGGAGAAATAATACTCCGAATCTCGATTGAAGAAACGTCCTTCGAAGAAATTATCGGAATATATCATTGCTGCATTTCTTAACTGGTCTTTTTTTACTCCCCATCGGAGGATATAACCGTTTGTATCAGCGGTTTTGTCCCAATTCAGTCTTATTATTCTCTTATCTACGGCATCTCTTTCAATGTGGATATCAGGAGTTTTTTCCGGTATCTTTCCTTGTCCGTTTCCGAATATCCTGAGATCGTATAATGAGAAATTGCCGGGTACATCTTTTGTGTTTTTTATGCGGATATATCTTGCTTCCTGTGGGCTATCGAGGAGAATAAGTTCATGTGCCATATCCTTATTGTTGGAAGCTCTGTCGACGATTGTTTCCCAGTCGGCGCCCTCTGCTGAGCACTCTATGATATACTGATAGGAATATGTTTCCGGAGCTCGCATCGTGAAGTTATGATCTGCAAAGTTTATCTGAATAGCATTTACAGTCATCGGTTTGCCCAAGTCGGTTTGTAACCATTCACCCGGTTTACCAGAAGCAGCAGCCCACCATGTTTCTATTTTCTCATCATTTGCTTTTGTCGGTTCGTATCCTGTCAGGGACGAAGATGCCGTAATTGTTTTGCCATAGGATAATATATTCCATGACATGGAGCAGTCGTTCTTTTCCATATCTATTTTCCTACCGGGAATACAGAAAGGATAGTCGGAGAGCACGGTATGTGAATGCAACTCATCGTCAGCCGATATATAAGCAGGGAATAATCCGATTCTTCGTTCAAACATATGCCTTACCGAGATAGTCATGGTAGCCACATGCCAGTAATTTCCGTATTTGTCCCTGAATGTGTGGCCGTGTCCTGCACCGCCGATAAATCCTCCGGGTTTGAAGGAGAACGGGCTGCTTTCTACATAAGTGTACGGGCCCAGAGGGCTATCGGATATATATAATCCATCGCCATAGATGCGGTATTGTGTGCCCGGTGCAGCGTATTGCAGGTAGTATTTACCCTTGTGTTTGATAATACAAGGGCCTTCATTCCATCCGGTTCGGTCTTCTTCATTATTTGCTCCCGGTACTTCCCATCCGTATTTATCACCGTTATGCCTGATGAGTACGACAGCTTCACCTATTTCCTTAAACCCGTTGTCAGGGTCAACCCGGACACCCATTATAGGATCTGTATCAGAACATCCCCAGTAAAGATAAACCTTTCCGTCATCGTCCTTGTAAAAAGCAGGATCGGTCATTCCGTGACTAAACCGGCTGCCTGTATCTACCCAGTTGTCTTCTTCGGGATCGGTAGTCCTGAATATTTTAGGTGCACCCGAACCCAGATAATACAGCGCATCGTTGTGTACAAGAACGGTGGGCGCGTAGCCTTCAATGGTTTCAATAGATTTACACGGAATATAAGTCCATTCGCTTAAATCGGGGGAACTCCAGTAGCCCCCCGACTTAGAGGCGAATAAGTAGTACTTTCCCTTAAAGTATTCTATGACAGGGTCGGCAGCTTCCCTCCGTGTCGGATCATCGAACTGGAATCGATAATTCAGATTAAGGGGATTAGCTATTATTTGCCTGTTTCCACTATTAGTCTGGCTTTTAGAAAAAGGACTGTAAAGAATGAATAAACCTAAAAAAAATAATATGTATGAATGTATTTTATACATGCTTTTATAATTTAATTATAATTTTCCGGCAGAAGGCGGGACGTCTTTTGCTCCCCAATTCCGGTTCGGTTTATTACCCATCACCAGTATCAACTTACCTCCGTTTTCTATATCCGAATGGCTGAACCATGCTTTATTCCATTCTTTTCCATTTAATGTTGCCGACTGGATGTATTTATTATCATCGGAATAGTTCTGAGCCTCTATTTCGAATACTTTACCGTTACTCATTGCCATTTTAGTATTTGCAAAAAACGGACTGCCTATATTATACACAGGCATTCCCGGGGTTACGGGATAGAAGCCCATCATAGAGAATACGACAAAGGCAGAAGTACCGCCGCCGTCTTCATCCCCAGGCAGACCCATGAGGTCGTTACGGAACCATTGGTTTATCAGTGTGTGGATGCGTTTTTGCGTTTTCCACGGCTGTCCGGCATAATTATATAAATACGGGATATGAAGGCTCGGTTCGTTTGCCATTGAGAATTGTCCCACATTGCCTGTATGGTCGGGTAGCTGTCCGTAAAAATCCGGTTTGCCTTTACCCAGCGGCTCTGTGAATGTACGATTCAGATTAGCGATAAATTGTTCGTTTCCACCCATCAGGCCGATAAGGTCGGCTATATTGTGAGGTACATCCCAGCGGTAGACCCAGCCATTATTTTCCCCATAATAATCACGTGCGCCCATTCCTCCCGAATAGCGGTAATCGAACGGTTCGATGAATTTTCCGTTTTTATCTTTAGGATGGAAGAATCCTGTTTCGGCATTATAGACGTTTCTGTAATTATAAGAACATTTCAGGTAATAGTCGGCTTCATCTGTCTTGCCCAATGCTTTAGCTATTTGAGAGAGACACCATTGGTCGTAAGATGTACCGAGAGTGACGGCGATAGGCTGGCGCTTCTCGAACGAATTTACGTTCTCTACAGTTTCCTTCTCTCCCGGGTACAGGGCCGGAATATAGCCATATTCTTTATAGAATTCGTCGAGCCATCCGGCAGGCGCACCCGACCACGGAATTAGAGTTTTTTCTTCTATACCTTTTTTGCAGGCGGTATATGCTTTTTCAAGGTCAAAGCCTTTCAACCCTTTAGTATAACCGTCTATAACAGTAGCTACGGCATGATTCGAATTCATCCGGCGCGAATCTCCTGTGATTTCGGGGAATGTAGGCATCCAGTTGTTGCCCATCTGTTCGGCCATCAGCAGGTACGAATTGATGATGTTTACTTCTGTTTCTGCCTCGATGAGTACGCGTAGCGGATGGGTCGCCCTGTAAGTATCCCAGATCCAGTCGTCGGTATAGAATGGTTTGCCTCCGTCTTCGTGTACCTTTCCGTCGAAGGCACTGAAATAGTGCCCGTCTTCACTGATGCAAACCGGACGTTCATAACAACGATACAGAGATGTATAAAATACGGTTTTCTCTGTATCGTTGTCCCCATTCACCTTAATCTTACCTAAAACCTCATTCCAAATCGCGCGGCCTTTGTCGGCGAGTTGCTTCACATTATAATCTTTTAGTTCCCTTTGCAGGTTATTCTTTGCTTGTTCTTCGCTGATAAACGAAATACCGTAGCGAAGGTTTATAGTTTGCGGCTTGTCGCCGTAATATAAAACGACAAAAGAATCCCTGCCCTGGGCTTGTTTCCGGCTTTCATCGATTGTGTTATCTTTCCATGTGCCGGATTGTATAGGGGTTTGTTCTGTTTGCAGATATATATAGACATTGGTATTGTTTTCAAGTTTTTGGTATCCGCTAACTGTATTTCCATCTACTTTGATTTCTCCATTTTTGGAATTAAGTATCAGATAAACAGGCGAGTCTGTTTGTGTATAATCAATCTGATAAATGGCTGATTGATGTGAAGGTGCATATTGAATATGCGTTTGCTGGTCGTCCAGGTCTACCTCGTAGAAGTATGGGGCCAGCTTTTCCCTGTCGTAACTATATGCTATGACAGGCTTTATGTTTTCTACGGAGCCCTGATAAGGGCTAAGGTTGAATGCCGAACGTCCTCTGTGGCTGGTCACAATCAATGGCAGTCCGTTGATTACATCACCCGTGAAATCGGCACGTTCGGGATATACTCTGAGCATGCTGTTTGGCAGGTGGATGGTGGGGTAGGTTGGTACAAGCAAGTGGCTTATATTTCCCATGTAAGGGTTTACATAGTCGACCGGCTGCTTGTTTGTACTATCATTGTTTATTGATGTACAAGCTGATAAAATAAGGATACAGATAAAAAAACAGATATTACTGATTTTCATAATTAGTAATTTATTAAGTTGGTATTATTTTTTACCAAAGCGAAGGAAACTTATCCTAACTAACAAAAGGATTAATTTTGGATTAATATCCTGAAAAATATAATGAAATATATTAATCCGGGGTTTTAAGCCCCGGATTAATATATAATTTATTAATTATTCGCACTTAAATTCGATAATTTCGGAATAATTGTATTTCTGACTGGCATCATTTACATTGGCTCCAATTCTTGCCCGGTAGGTATAGCCTGAATTCTTAATAAGTCCAATTTTAAACGTATATGTATTACGTCCGATACCGGTGGCCATATCGCCAATATCTGCCCAGGTCTTATTCAATGTAATCCTGTTCGCATTATTGTTCTGCTCGCTGATTTCGCCGATATTGGCGCCTGCTCCGCAGAACGGTGTCCAACTGATGAACGGTTTGATTTCTCTTACGTTAGGCAGGCCTTCGGTAATAGGCGCTTTCAGTTTACAACTCATGTGAAGGGTATCTACTTTAGTACCGTCTCCTTTGGTAGTTGTTACTACTTCCCAAGTGAAATCTGTGATTTGCAGATAAGGCGTCACCTCGAAATTTTGGGTCAGGATACCATTAAGTATGTGGCCTTCTGTTCTTTTCACAGGCCAGAAAGGTCCATTGAAAGGTTGCATGGCATACGTTGCATCAAAAAGCTTGGTGTCCTGATACGTTCCGTCTTGCTTCACCGGAATATCTTGCGGTGAAACAGCATCGCTCCAGCTTGTTTCCCATATACGAATCTGGAAATCGTCCGTACTGGTAAGAAGATTCTTACCGGTGGTTTTATCGATCACATTTCCCCTCATGGCTGAAGAGGGAGCTTTGTAGTTGTCGACTCCGGTAAAGCAAGATGATAACATCAAGCTTGCTCCTACTACCACCGACAATCTATATAATAAATTTCGTTTCATATCTGTTATTTTATTAATTGTTACCATAGTGGATTTTGGATCAGATTCGGATTTATATTTATCTCACCGCCTGGAATATCTTCGTAATACGCTTTTTTCTCGAAAGTAAACTGTTTCCAGTCTGTAGTGTATTCACGGATAAAGATATATTTACCTTCACTGAGTACAAAGTAAGGATAGAATGCGTGCGGGCGGAATTGCTGAAGGGCAAAGGTAAAACCTTTAGCTCCGGTTACAGGATTCACAGCATCGCCACCATCGAGCCGGTTAAGCTGATCGGCCACTCTCCACCGACGGATATCGAACCAGCGATGGTTTTCGATAAGCAATTCTCTGGCGCGTTCTTCGCGGATGTATTCCAGGTTTTCGTCCACAGTCTGGCCATTGATAATATATGTAGCTGCCGGAGCCGCCTTAGGAGTCCATACAACGCCGCCGGCGCGGTTGCGGATGCGGGCGATATTCTCGTAAGCCAAGTCTTTTTGCCCCAACTCATACGCGGCTTCCGCCTCGTTCAGCAAGATTTCGGCAAAGCGGAATACTTTCCAAGGATGATAACATGTGTTTGCCGCAGCCATTCCTATGCTCAGTTTATAATCCACATATTTGCGCATAAAGGCGCCTGTAAGGCTGTTGTTCTCATTTCCTCCCCAACAGCCATGATAATCGGAAATCAACTTATCCGGGCTTTTGGACCAATCCCATTTTGTCTGATTCGTGTTGTTCGGATCGTATGTCCATCGTTTACCTCCGCCTACAGCACGGTTGGTCAGCGCGTTTATACCGCTTGGGGCATTGATGTCTCCCTGTGCGGCATCAAGCATTGTTCCCGTGTAGGTACTGTAAACACCTCTTTGTACTGCGAATTTGTTTCCTCGGAGTTCTTGTCCCGAGAAGTAGAAGTTCGCCCTCATACGTGGTTCGAAGTCCGTGGTTTGCCACAATTCTTCGCGCGTATTAAAGCGGCGCGGTTTACCGTTCGCATCTTCCAGCGGCAATTTCTGGTACAACTCCAGTGTTTCCACCGACGGATACCACAGCGAGCCGGGCCATTGTGCCATACCGTCTATATTTCCGTTCTGATATTGCGGAGAAGCAGCGCCATCGTAGCTATGGTAAAGCTGCGCATCCTGATTGGCACTTTGGCTGTATTGCTTTATAAAAATATCTTCCTTATTAATTGTAAGGAACAGGTCCACGTAATTTTGTTCTTTCTGAGCCTGCGGAAGATTCTCACCCACCAGTTCATAAGGGCCTTGCTTCACCATTTTGCTACCTTTCAGCGATTCTTCGAAGAAATAGTTGGCCTTGTCGGCAGGGATACCAACCAAACCGGCTGCTGCAGCGGGTTCGGGCGAAGCTGTGGTATAATCACCGTACTTGGCAATGGTACCTGCATACAGCATGGCGCGTGACATCAGAGCTGCGGCTACATATTTATTGCCTCGTCCTATATCTGACTTTTCCGTCATGTTGGCCATGGCAAACTCCAGGTCGTCGTGTATAAACTGCCATGTTTCCAGTTCGGTAGCACGGCTCACCATCAATTCTTCTCTAGGCGCCGTAGGATTCTGCACGGTAGTGATAATGGGTACACCGCCATAACGCTTCGCCAATCCGAAATAATAGAACGCTCTCAGAAAACGGGCTTCACCCATCAATGCGTTATAAACCGCTTCATTAAAATTACCCTGAACAGTAGGTAATGTCTCGATCACGGTATTGACATAGCGTATCCGGTCGTAGGGCCAATAATCGAATCCTCCGGTTTCGTCTACATTGCCCCGGCCGCCTACAAGCTCACCGTTCACCGTGCTCTGATAATCTTTGGGGATATCCCATCTGTTACCGCCATTGAAACCATAGCCCGGACTGTTTACTTTATAGTTGAAATCTTCGATGGGCAGCATCTGATAAGCGAGTACAAAGTACGATTTAATACCTGTTTCACTTCCTAACAAAACGGAAGAATCCATCTGGCCTTTCGGTTCCAAATCCAAATCGCTACAGGAAGCCAGCGCAAGTGCTGCCAGTCCTGAAAGTAATATGTATTTTATCTTTTTCATAATTATGAATCTCTTTAAAATTTAATAGTTGCACCAATGTTCCATGTACGGTTCAGAGGATATCTGTAATTACCCGTTACATCATTGTTATTTTTGTCTCTATTACCATCTATCGCGCCACCCTGTCCTCCGGGATGTTCCGGGTCCATACCGTCCAAGCCGGTGAAGGTAAGCAGGTTGTATCCGCTCACATACACACGCATGTTTTTCACACCTACTTTTGACACTATATTTTTGGGGAGGGTATATCCTATTTCTAAAGACTTCAAGCGCACATAAGATGCATTTTCTATACGGGTCGATCCGTCAGGGTCATATTCGCCGCCCGTAGTAACCGGGAATTTTCCGGGTATCCATTTAGATTGTGGGTCGTACATCTTTGCAGGGTCTTCCGGATGCCATCTGTCCCAGAATTTGATATTCGTGCCTCCGTCATTCCATCCTAAAGGCATGGCATAAGTTTCGGTATATCTGTAATAGATGCCGGCAGCCCCCTGGAAGTTGGCGTTCAGGTCGAAGCCTTTATAGGCAGCTCCTATGTTGAATCCGTAGTTGAACAAAGGCATACCGAAAGTAGCCAAGGCTTGCATGTCGTCATCGTTGATTATACCGTCACCGTTCCAGTCTTCGTAGTAGTATTCACCCGGGCGCATACCTCCGCCCCCGCCGATGCGATACGTGTCGAAATTGTAGATTTGATCGAAGCTCTGGAATTGTCCCAATGTATTCCGGACAAACCAAATATCCTTGTAGCGATTCGTATTGTCTCTGCGTTTCCAGTTCTCGAAAGAGTTTCCTGCGGGTCCCTGGTCTAACTTGTCTCTCCATTCGTTGCGGGTAGCAAACATATTGGCGCCGATGTTGTATTCGACATCGCCTATCTTGTTGCGATGGTACACTGATACATCGTATCCGAAGGTGCGGTCACTGTTCATGTTTTCCTCAGGCATATCAGCACCGACTGTTTTTGGGAGTGCTTCCGTCGATCTGCCTATAAGCCCGTCCCTGTTGCGCACGTAGTATTCGAAGCTACCGCCCAGCAGACCGTTCCACATTTCAGCTTCCACACCCACATTAAGCATATCGGCCGTATACCATGTGAGGTCGGGATTCGGTAGTGAAGTTGGCTTCAATCCGGCTTCCACGCCTCCGTTAGCGCCATATATCCAAGCTATTTCCTGCGCTATTTGATATGCTGCGCTCACTGTCGGATAATTGGATGCTGCGCCGTCATCTCCCATCACACCATACGACCCTTTCAGCTTGAGGTTGTTGATAAATGCCAGGGGAGATTCTTTGAAGAATGTTTCTTCGCTGATACGCCATCCTGCCGAAACCGAGCCGAACAGCCCCCATTGGGAATCTTTCGGAAACTTCGATGAACCGTCATAACGACCGGCGATTTCCAATAAGTATTTGCCTGCATAATCGTAGTTGAATTTACCTACAAAAGCCTGGCTCGATCTGTCCCAAGGAGAGCCTGAGTTCATAGAACCCACCTGACCGAGAGCGTCGCCGGCAAACAGGTATTCGGAATTCAACGATATAAATCTTTTCGCATAAAAGTTATCGCCTGTGCTATATCCGTCTTCGAAGAGCACCAGGGCTGCTACGTTGTGCACATCGTTGAATGTGCGGTTGTAGTTCAAAGAGAGCTGCAGGTTGCGGTTTTCCCATTTCTCATCCATTCGTTGGACGGAGCGCTTCGACGGGGACTGACCGTCTCCCATTATAGCTCCTCCCGGAGTATAGGTGTCGTTGGTATCATTATATAAGTAGAGGCTATAGCCTTTTTTGAACCATCTGGAATCTTTGTCGCGGAAATCGTAATAGTACGAAGCTTTAGCCGATAATCCATTGATGCCCGGAATGTCGTAAGTGAGGGATAACTGTCCGTTGAATTTACGGTTGATATACTTATTTTCTCCCACATAGTCGGAATTGGTGTTAGCTAAAGGGTGTCCGTCTATCAAGCGATTATATGCCTCGCCCGGAGAGGCGTTCAGATAGTTCGGATTATTATTTGCGTACACAGGAACATGGGGTTGCTGTACATATACATTCTTATAAACGGTCCAGATGTCTATGCCCGGTTCTACCATATCATCCATGTATCCACCCAAAGAGACCGAAGCCTTGAGGCGTTTGGTGATATTTACGTCGACATTGGAACGGAAATTCCAACGGTCGTAGTTCATGGAATTGCTCCTGAGGGCAGATTCCTGATTCATATAACCCAAGTTGAAGAAATAACGAACCGTTTCAGAACCACCGTCCATGGTGATATTATGTTGCTGTTGCATAGCATTATTTCTAAAGGTTGCTCCCAACCAGTCGGTTGTTTGGAGCGTACCATCCCGATAGGGTTGGAAGTTCGCATCTGTAAAATGAGGCACTGTGTTGCCTGTCAGTGTATTAAACCAACTTCCGGCATAGAGTTTTTCATTTACCAACTCCATATATTGTACCGCATTCACATTTTCGGGCACATGCAGGAATTGCTGCCAACCGACGTTAAATCCATATTGGATTTCAAAAGCTTTAACACTAGATGCTCCTCTCTTGGTGGTTACCAGTACAACACCGTTGGCCGAACGCAACCCGTAAATAGCGGCGGCGGCATCTTTCAGGATGGAAACGCTTTCTATTTCGGAACCATCCATACGTTGGAAAGTATCATTATCGGAAGGAACACCATCGATGACAATTAGCGGATTACCTAACCCGCGAATATCGAATTTAGAATCGAATGCCCCAGGACGGCTACTGGTCTGTGTTACGCGCAATCCCGGCAGTTTACCGGCGAGCATGTTCACCACGTTTTCGTTCTTTGTTACGGTAATTTCCTTGCTGGCTACGCTTGATACGGAACCTGTCAATGTCGCTTTCTTTTGCGTACCGTAACCTACTACAACAACATCCTCCAGTTCGGTATTGTCTTCTTTCATTGTAATGTCAAGACGGGTATTGTTCCCTACGGCTATTTCCTGTTTCAGGAAGCCGATAAATGAAATAGTGAGCCTGTCGTTAGGAGAAGCGTCAATACTGAAACTACCGTCTACGTTTGTCAATGTTCCTCTCTGGGTTCCATTGACGGTTACAGATGCTCCGGGAATTGCTTCGCCTTGCGTATCAGTAACAGTACCACGAACAGTTCTTGTTTGCGAGAATGCCATTACAGGCAGTGCCAGAAACAAAAACATGAGGAAAGCATAGCGTTGCATAACACGCATGGTATCCCCTTTTCCAATTTTAATTTTTTGTTTGTGATTTTCCATAATACATTGTTAAATGGAGAGTAATTAAATAATACAAATAGTGCTTTATCAGAATGCATAAATATATAATGACTAATACAAATCTGTGAAATGTGTAAACAGTATGATTGCAGACCTATTCTACGATTCGTAAAATGCGTTGTTAAATTCTATTATTTACATATTTATAGGATCGTTATTATCGGTTCTTAAAGTGAAAAATATCAGGAATATTGCTTATAGAGAACGGCTTGTTTAATAGAATTGATTTAGGTTACTTTATACTTTTAAAAGTATTGTCATTATAGATACGGTTCTTGATTTTTCAGAAATTTTCATTTAGGCTTCATGATGAATTTACGGTTTTCTTCATATTTATAATAAGATTTAATGGCACTTAAGCATTGGCGAATTTATATAACATATATTAATATTTTTCTAAAAATATCATTAACAAAGCCATTAAAATTTCAATAATTTAGGCTTTTAAACCTTTTATCCATAAGGGTTTCATTAATTTGGAGGATAACTGGCGCTTTTGTATTTGACCGTGAATAAAATAATGAGAAAACAGAGATAGAAGCCGGTGGAATATTTTATGAAAATTTATCAATATAACGGTTGTCTGAAAACCATGTATAATAAGTTTCGGGTATTCGGGGATGCCGGATAATATTAATTCGGAGGGGTCATATAACAGGAGCGGATAAACACCCGTATTTGCCGAATGCTTATCCACTCCGATTTGTTCCGTTCACAGAAATTATTCCGGAAGGATTAATTCTTTTTAGTTAACTATATGGTCATTTCCTGTTATCTCAAAGCCAGCCTCTACAACAGGTAATTTCTCTGCGCTTGTTTTTGCCGGGGAAGTACCTCCGATATACAGCCGGCCTTTACCCTTATTCACCTTCAGTACCCCGTCTTCATCAGCCAGGGCGAGTTCTCTGGAAGTTAACCTGAAAGTTACGCTTTTGCTTTCACCTGCCTTTAGGAAAATCCTGTCGAAGCTTTTCAGGGCATATAGAGGTTTCTGTTTGTTAGAGCCATCCCCGTCATGGGAAATATAGAGCTGGACTACTTCTTCCCCATCAGTTTTTCCTGTATTCTTCACAGTAACGGAGACTTCCATGTTTTCTCCTGTTTTTATAATGGCTGGTATTTGTATAGGGGAGTATTCAAATTTAGTATAACTTAGTCCGTAGCCGAAAGGATAAAGCGCCTGCCCGTCAAAATAACGGTAAGTCCTGTTTTTCATTTCGTAAGAGTTGAATGCCGGTAAGTCACTGTCTTTCGTATAGAATGTTACAGGTAATTTCCCCGAAGGATTATAGTCCCCGAAAAGGACGTCGGCAATAGCTGTTCCCGCGTCTTGCCCGCCATACCATGCATTCAATATTGCAGGTATGTTTTTCGATTCCCATTCGGTAGCTATTGCGCTTCCGGTCATCATCACAAAGACTGTTGGTATTTCTTCTGCTTTCAAAGCCTGCATCAGCTCTGTCTGTATTTTCGGCAGTTTTATGCTGGTGCGGTCTCCCCCCGTAAATCCTTCTATATTGACTGGCATTTCCTCTCCTTCCAACTCCGGAGATATACCTCCTGCAAATATGACCACATCCATTCCTTTCAGGCGTTTTGCCAGGGCGGCGATCTCTCCTTTGCTGTTTTCCGATGGTTTTACAAAGTCAATGCCCTTTTCGTAAATCACCTCTGCATTTTTCAGTTTGTTCTTAATGGCTTTGTAAGGAGTTATTATCTGAGTAGGGAAACCATTGTAATTGCCCAGTACAGATACTTCATTATCTGCATTAGGGCCGATGACCGCTACTTTTTTCAGTTTCTTGCTCAATGGCAGGAAGTTATTCTCATTCTTTAATAATACGATTGATTCTCTGGTTATTTTAAGAGCCAGATCTTTATGGGGTTGCGATTCCAATACCGAAAGCGGTATTTTTGAAAATTTCACATCCTCGGCAGGGTCGAACATTCCCAGTCTGAAACGGATTTCGAATAAGCGCTTTAATGATATATTGATTTGTTCTTCTGTAATCAGCCCTGTTTTAACGGCCTCCACCAGAGCTTTGTATGCTTCATTTCCACAGTCGATGTCAGTTCCGTGGAATACTGCGTCGGCAGCAGCGTATTTAGCATTGGGATGTGTTTTGTGATGACGGTAGAAATCGTCGATAGCGCCGCAGTCGGATGTCACATATCCTGTAAAGCCCCATTTATCTCTCAATATTTCCTGCATCAGCAGGTTATTACCGCAACAAGGCACCCCACTGAAAGCATTGTATGCACACATCACTCCCGCTACTTTGGCGTCTACGACCAGGTCACGGAATGCCGGAAGGTATGTATCCCACAGATCGAATGTGGTGACAAATGTGTTGAACGTATGACGTGTATTCTCCGGGCCGCTATGTACGGCATAATGTTTTGCACAGGCTGCTGCTTTTAGGTATTTGGGGTCGTTACCTTGCAAACCTGTTACAAATGATTTACCTAAAGTCCCTGTGAGATAAGGGTCTTCGCCATAGGTTTCCTGTCCGCGTCCCCAGCGGGGGTCACGGAATATATTAACATTAGGCGTCCAATACGTCAGGCCGTGATATATGGAGTAGTTGTTTTTTGCCGATGCGTCATTATATATTGCCCGTCCTTCATCAGAAATAGCATTGGCCACATCTTGCAACAACCTGGTATCCCAGGCCGCGGCCATTCCTATTGCCTGAGGAAAAACGGTTACTTTGTATTTTGTGCGTCCGATGCCATGCAGACATTCGTTCCACCAGTTATAAGCCGGGATATTCAATCGATCTATGGCCGGAGTATTATTGAGCATCTGTAGTACCTTCTCCTCTAATGACAGGCGGGAAACCAAGTCAGATATACGTTCGTCGGTAGATAATTTTGTATCCCGGAAGGGATATGACTGACCGGATAACATGGTGGCCGAAAATGTAAGAAAAATGAGAAATAATAGTTTCTTGGCTTTCATGATAAAGATTTTTTTTTAGGAAATTTATAAATACAAATTAAAGCAAAAGGCATTAATAAAAGTCAAAATCAAACATTAATGTATCGGTTAAAATACGATTAATATTTTATATTTTAAAAGAATGCTATTAAAAATAGATGATTTATCGGAAAACTAAAATCTTTTAGTTGGAATAAAAAAAGAAATAAAGTATTTTTACGATCGTTAGCTTCTGTTGTGGTTTTTAAAAGTGCAATTTATCCTCTACAAAAAATCTAAATGAAAAAACTATTCTCTGCTATTTTATTTATCTTTTTGTCGGTATTAACCAATGCTGCTCAAGCCGATAGTATAGATTATGGTTTATATATAAAGTCGTTTCCGTTCAATGATCAGGAAAAGACATCTTTGATCCTCGAAAATGATCAACCTATCAAACTGCATGGTGAAACAACCATGACATTCGATATAAGTGTACGCAAAGACAATGTATTCGGGGTTGTATTCAGGATGATTACCGATAAGAAGGAGAATATAGACTTAATATTTACTGTGGGTGAAGAAGATAAGCGATATCCGATGCTTGTGGTCAACGAATCCGTTTACATGATCTCCAAAGAGATATCATGCAATAAATGGTTACCGGTAAGCATAACCTTATCGTCGGAAAAAAATGAAATCACGATAGTATATGGGGAGACTAAATTATCTGTTCCTTACCAGATCTCACGGGCCAATGAGGTTAAAGTATCATTCGGTTTATGTCCTTTCGACGGATATACGTTGTATGATATAGCATCAGTGAATATCAGGGATGTAAAGATATTCAACGGTAAAAATCTACAGAGGCACTGGAAATTGGAAAAACACGACGAGAGGCAGAGTCCCGACTCTGTGAGCCAGGTGCCGGCGTTAGCAAAAAATCCACGCTGGATAATAGATATTTATGCTACCTGGCAAAAAATATATTCGAAGCATATAAAGGAAAACTCGCTGTTTGCATTCAATCCGGATGAGGGTATAATATATATCGCTTCTCCCGATTCGAAACAGCTCATCTCCTTCGATGCCGACCAAAAAAAAGAGAATATAATAACAGTGAAGGGTGGGATAATTGCCGCCAATGCTCCCAACCAGTTGTTCTATAATCCGGTTTCAAATAAACTATTGTCCTATAATCTGGACGAAAACATAGTATCTGCATTTAATCCGGTTTCAGAGTCGTGGGAAAACAATACAAAATCGCTTCTGGAGCATGCCTACTGGAACAATTCAGTTTCTTTTTTTTCCTCCGACTCGTCGCTAGTGTCTTTTGGAGGCTATGGCTTTTATAAGTATAATAACGAATTGCTCCGTTTAAATCCGAGCCGGAAGTCCATAAAAAAATCCAATTTACCTGATATTTCTCCCCGCCATTCATCCTCAACAGTTATCGTAAACAATACTTTATATATCTATGGAGGATGGGGTAATAAAACAGGACGGCAGGAGTTGTCGCCACGTAATTATTACGATCTTTATTCGGTCAATCTCCTTACAGAGCAGACAAATAAGCTGTGGGAAATGGAAACTCCCGCACCCGAGTTGGAATTCCTTCCGGGAGAGAATATGATCTATGATGAGAAAGATGATTGTTTTTATGTATTTACAAACCAAAACGGCGGGACATTGATGAGGCTAAGGAAAGATCATCCGGGTTTTGAATTAATGTCTTTTCCTATATATGAAGATCTCACAGCTCACTATTTATATATGAATTTGTATCATTCAAAAAAGGATAATAAATTTTATGTATTGATAAATAAGATAAAAACAGATAAGTCGGCCGAAGTCGCGATCTATTCGCTTAATTACCCTCCGATCGCTTTAAGCGAGATACAGGTAACCCCGCCGGTGGCGGAGACGGTACCGGCGCTGTCTATATGGAAGATTGTAATAATAGCTTTGGGGCTTCTGTGTGTAATTGCTCTTACGGTATATTTCCTGATTAAGAGGAAGCCTTTCAGAAAGAAAACCGGTAAAAGGCTGATGACTTCGTCCCGGAGCCTTATAATTCCTTCGGCCACAGAGGTAAAAGCGAAAGAACCGGAAGTCCGGTATTATGATTTCTCCAGACAGTCGATTTGTTTTCTGGGAGGCTTCCTGATAATGGATAAGGACGGGCGGAATATAACCGGCCAGTTTACACCGATGCTGAAATACCTGCTCGTATTGCTGATACTTAGTACAGAGAAGGACAGCAAAGGTATATCGGGCAAGAAGCTGATACAATTGTTGTGGTTCGATAAAAATGAAGAATCTGCGAAAAATAACAGAAACGTCTATCTCAGCAAGTTGCGGACGATACTCGAAAATGTAGGGAATGCGGATATTATAAACCAAAACGGATTTTGGAGTATAAAACTGAACGAAGGCATTGTATGCGATTATACGGAGTCTATGCGGCTGTTCGGTTTAATAAAGGAAAATACTACCTCCGATCAGACGAATATAGATAGGTTGCTCGAACTATTGCTCAGGGGGGTGTTGTTGCCAAATACAGAGGCGGATTGGGTAGACGGTTTCAAAAGCGATTTCTCTAATACGACAATCGATATATTGACCGAACTTTCGAAAAGTAATTATTATAAGCTGACGGACGACCTGAAACTGAAGATTGCGGATACTTTATTCCTGCACGATTATATAAATGAGGAGGCGCTATACCTCAAATGCTCTATCTTGTTCAATTCGGGTAAAAAAGGAATTGCAAAAAGCATTTATGACAATTTCTGTAAAGAATACTATAATCTGCTGGGCTCGAAATATAAGTATTCCCTTACCGATGTGATAAGCCGGAACAATATCGAAGATTAATAATCTCATTTCCTTTCTTAATTGAAAATAATTTTATCTATATATCAGCTGGCAGCTTTTAGCAGTTAGCTGATAGTTCTTTGAAGTGTTGATTAAAGCAGTTACAAGTTACTTCACCCTTCGGGCAGTTACGAGTTACAAGTTGGCTGGCGTTTTGTTTTGTTTCACGCAAAGACGCAAAGGCGCAAAGTTCTACATCTTACGAGTTGTTGACTGTTAACTGATGACTGTAAATACTGTTACCTTTGTTACCTTTTTGGAGAAAGATACGAGAGACAGGTTGTTAACTACTCTCTGACGAGATGCTTCGTTTCCCTCAGCATGACAGACCACGATACTGTTAACTGATGACTGTTTACTGTTTACTGTTAACTGATATATCTGTTACCTTTGTTACCTTTTGGAAGAGAGTGTGTCAAAAGTAATTTTTGCTTTCTGTTTACATACGCTACGCTCCTGTGACCGTTGGTTGTCATGTTGAACGGAGTGAAACATCTCGTTTTTGGAGGGCCGGGATTCTTCATTGCATTCAGAAACAACGTTCGGCAGAGCGAAGCGGGCGTTATTTTCTGCTGTCATCCTGAGTGAAACGAAGGATCGCCTTCGATTTAGGAGATGTTTGCCTCGCCTTCGCTTCGGCGATTTGCAATTCACTTCGTTCAACATGACAAAGAGGATATAAGAATCTGCAAGGGTAAAAATTAGCTCCGCTGACCGTTGGTTCTTAATTTTTTTCATTCTTCATTCTTAATTGCTTTCCGTGTTACCTTTGTTACCTTTTAAGAAAGTTACGAGTTTGCCTCGCCTTCGCTTCGGCGAATGTTATTTCTGCGCCCTGCGGGCAGTTACGAGTTACGAGTAGACAAGATACGAGTTGTTAACTGCTGACTGTTTACTGTTTACTGAAAAAACTGTTACCTTTGTTACTTTTTGAACAAAATATCACATCTAACCTTATTTTTAATACATTATTAATACGTTTTTAACTCTCCTGTTAATACCCCTGGCTTTATTTTGTTCCGGGAAATAACCAATACTTAAAATAACACCATGAGAAAAAAAATCGGATTATTTATGTTTTTCGCCGTGAGCATCCTTACCGTTCAGGCCGGTGATATCAAATTACAGTATAAACGTCCCGCAAAAGAATGGGTAGAAGCCTTGCCTTTAGGGAACTCGCGGTTGGGAGCTATGGTTTTTGGCAGCCCGGCCCGGGAGCGTTTGCAGCTGAACGAAGAAACAATGTGGGCCGGAGGGCCGCACCGGAATGATAGTCCCGCTTTGCTAGGTTCGTTGGATGAAGTAAGAAATCTTATTTTCGAAGGAAAGGAAAAAGAGGCAGAGGCATTGCTGGACAAAACGATGAGGACTCCTCACAATGGCATGCCGTATCAGACTATCGGAAACTTGTATCTGGACTTCACCGGGCATGACAATTTCTCGGATTACTCGCGCAATCTGGATCTAAAAACGGCGGTAGCAACTATCCGGTACGCTGTGGATGGTGTGACATATACCCGTGAAGTATTCAGTTCGTTTACCGATAATGTGATTATTATGCGTATTACGGCAGATAAGGCGAACAGTATCAACTTCTCCGCGTCATACGATTCTCCGGTGAAAGGCTATTCCGTATCGGCAAAGGGCAACAGGCTGGTGCTGAAAGGTACAGGCTCTGACCATGAAGGAATAAAAGGAGTAGTAAGATTCGAAAACCAGACCGAAATAAAAACGGAGGGCGGAACGGTAAAAGCCGGAAAAGATAATATCGTTGTGAAAAACGCGAATACAGCGACAATATACATATCCATCGCCACTAATTTTATAGACTATAAGAATGTGAGCGGTAACGAGGCCGGAAAAGCAGGAACAATATTGAAGTCCGCGCTGGCCAAACCGTATCAGACTGCGCTGAACGACCATATAAAGTATTATCAGAAGCAGTTTAACCGTGTTGAGCTGGATCTGGGGACTTCCGAAAGAATGAACGACGAAACCGATAGCCGTGTACGGAACTTTAAGGATGGTAAAGACCAGAACCTTGTTACACTGCTTTTCCAGTTTGGACGCTATCTGCTCATCAGTTCGTCACAGCCGGGCGGTCAGCCTTCGACTTTGCAGGGTATATGGAACGATCAGCTTGTGCCGCCCTGGGATAGTAAGTACACTATCAATATCAATACGGAGATGAATTACTGGCCTGCCGAGGTGACCAATCTTAGCGAAACACATTTTCCGTTGTTCGAAATGGTGAAAGAAATAGCCGAAACAGGTAAAGAGACGGCAAGGGTAATGTACAATGCCAACGGATGGGTTACACACCACAATACGGATATCTGGCGTACGACCGGACCTGTGGACGGACCGTTTTACGGGATGTGGCCCAACGGCGGGGCGTGGTTAAGCCGCCATATGTGGCAGCATTACCTCTATACGGGAGACAAGGTGTTTCTGAGGGATGTATATCCCGTACTGAAAGGTGCTGCCGATTTCTTTCTGGATTTCCTTGTAGAGCATCCGAAATATAAATGGATGGTATCGGCTCCTTCCACTTCGCCCGAACAAGGCCCTCCGGGAACCGGAACAAGCATCACGGCCGGTTCTACGATGGACAACCAGATAGTATTCGATGTGCTGAGTGATGCGTTGAACGCATCCAGGGCTTTGCAACTGGCCGATAATGTATATGAAAGAAGACTGGAAGATATGATTTCGCGTCTTGCCCCTATGCAGATAGGGAAATACAACCAGTTACAGGAGTGGCTCGACGACGTGGACGACCCAAAGAACGACCATCGCCATGTGTCGCATCTGTACGGGCTGTATCCGAGCAACCAGATATCTCCTTATTCGCATCCTGCATTGTTTCAGGCAGCAAAGAATTCGTTGCTTTACCGTGGCGATATGGCTACGGGGTGGTCGATAGGCTGGAAGATAAACTTCTGGGCACGCCTCCTGGATGGAAATCATACATATAAGATTATATCCAATATGTTATCGCTTGTAGAGCCGGGAAATAACGACGGGCGTACATATCCGAACCTGTTCGATGCGCACCCGCCTTTCCAGATCGACGGTAATTTCGGGTTCACTGCCGGAGTGGCCGAAATGTTATTACAAAGCCACGATGGAGCACTCCATCTGCTTCCTGCCCTGCCCGATGCATGGAAAAAGGGCGCAGTGAAAGGGCTGATGGCTCGCGGCGGTTTCGAGGTCTCTATGGCGTGGGAAAACGGGGAACTTCTGACTGTCTCGGTACTATCCAAATTGGGTGGGAATATGCGCCTGCGGTCTTATGTGCCATTGACGGGTGCGGGATTGTCGGAGGCTAAGGGTGTAAATCCTAATCCGTTATACGGGACAGCCCGGATAAAGGAACCTCTGGTCTCAAAAGAAATAAACGCTCAGTATCCGTTGCTGTATAAGATATACGAGTATGACGTGGATACGCGGCAGGGGCAGGTATATACATTTAAGAGAGGTTTGAAATAAGATCTAAAATGTTAGAATTAAAGCAGTTATTTAATATATAAAACTAAAGTATAATGAATCAGCGAATTATTCTGTCTGTGATAATCTTATCCTGTCTTTTTATGAGTAAGATTACAGCCCAGACAAACAAGCACTCTGCTAAAACACAGTATCCAAGCTATAAAGGCCTGATTATGGCAGGTTATCAGGGATGGTTCAGGGCGCCGGCCGATGGAGTGATGTATCCCGATGAAAAACAAGTCCGCATAGACATGTGGCCGGATGTGAGCGAGTATGAAAAGACATATCCTACGGGATTGAAGCACGCGGATGGTTCCACAGCCCACTTTTTCAGTTCTACGGACAAAAGCACAATAGATTTGCATTTCAAATGGATGCAGGAATATGGCGTAGACGGTGTGTTTATGCAACGCTTCTTTGGCTCTGCTCAGGCAAAGGCCAGAAGGGAAGCTCCGGCAGCGGTGATCAGAAACGCGTTTGAGGCTGCATCTAAATATCAGCGTGCGATAGCTGTCATGTACGACTTGTCGGGTTTGAAAAGATCGGGAGAAGATTGTTCCAGCCTGATAGAGGATTGGAAGTACCTTGTAGATTCCATAAGGGTGACAAACCAGAAAGGAAATCAGACATATTTATTTTTCAACGGGAAACCTCTTGTGGCTATCTGGGGTATCGGTTTCCCCGACAGGCCTTATAATATCCGTAATATAGGTATTGAGCGCTTCATCGACTTCCTGAAAAATGACCCTGAATACGGAGGTTGCAGTATTATGCTGGGTGTACCGACGTTTTGGCGCGAACTGACTGCCGATTGTATCCCGGACCACTATTTACATACGATAATCAAACAAGCCGACATCGTTCTGCCCTGGACTGTCCAGCGTTTTACGCCGCTTCTGCATAACGATATGGACCGTTTCCGCGACCTGATAATCGGTGATATGGAGTGGTGTAAGAATAATAATATAGATTATGTACCTTGTGTGACCCCGGGATTCAGTTGGCATAATCTCAGCCGCTTTGAATTTCCGGATGATATAAAGCCGTCCGGTTCCATACCGCGTCAGGGGGGACGTTTCTACTGGCAGCAGATATCTACTGCTATCAATGCAGGCGCCGGTATGATCTATGCGGCTATGTTCGATGAAGTAAATGAAGGAACGGCAATATTCAAATGCAGCGACAATCCTCCGGTAAGTGATATAGCTAAGTTCGTAGGGATGGACGGAGTGCCTTCCGATCATTATCTCTGGCTTACAGGGGAAGCGTCTAAAATGCTGAAAAGACAGAAACCATTGAGTATCCCGATGCCGAAAAGGGATTCCCGGTAGTAGGATTGATTAAGCAGGCTCCGGATCTATGCTTTAAAGAACCTGAGGAAATCTTCCTTATAGCTGGATGATATTTCGATCTCCGTACCATCTTCCAGAGTCACATATCCACCGGAGTTTTTGTGATATGACTTTACAAAGTTGAAGTTTACGATGTGTGACTTATGGATGCGGATGAAAGGGTAGGGCAGTATCTCGCTAAAATGCTTGAGGAACCGGCAAACCATCTTCTTGCTCTTGTCTTTCAGGTAGATATCGGTGAAGTTTCCGTTGCCTTGCAGGCGGATGATATCCTCCACCTTCACCACTTCGAAGCCTTCGAGAGTAGGAAGTATGACCTGCTGTTTTTCCGGCTTGGTTTCGCGGAAGTTCTCTACCAGTATTTTGTTGCGGTTGAAGACTTCCTTATTGATGATGTGCTGCTGAACTTTATTCACGGCTAATATCAGTTCCTCGATGCTTACGGGTTTCAGGAGATAGTATGCCGCGCTTTGGTTCAATGCCCGCAAAGAGTATTCGGAAAAAGCCGTGACGAATATCGTCTCAAAGTAGAGGTCTTTACAGCCTTCCAGTACATCGAAGGCATTACCGAACGGCATTTCCACATCGAGGAATACAAGTTGCGGTTCCAGATCGTGAAGAAGGGGGATGGCATCCTTGCAATTATGCGCTTCGCCTGTAATTTCTATTTGCGGACAGTATTTCGCCAGATAGTTTTTCAGGGCTTCCCGGGCGGCGGGTTCATCCTCTACTATTACGCTCTTTATTCTTTGCAGTGTATTCATAAGTTCTTGTTCATTAAGGGGAATAATAACCTGACTATCACTCCGCTTTCCGTCCCTTCCTTCTCGGTGATGGAAATTGATATGTTGGTATGGTACAGGCTGTTCAGCAGGTTGATGCGTTCCTGTGTATTATTCAGTCCGCGGAAACGGTGTTCTTTTTGGTGCTTGGTTTTTAGCTCCTTGCTTTTTGTGAGTCCGATGCCGTTATCTTCGATGATGACTTCCAGATGATTACCTTCGGGCTTTACATTCAACGTAAGCAGTCCCATACCATCCTTGTAGCGTAGTCCGTGCCAGATGGCATTTTCCAGTTGTGGCTGTATCAGCATATTGGGAATGAACAGGGAATCGGCATCCAGCGAATTGTCTATCTCCATCTTATAGGTGAACTTGTCGTGAAAGCGCATGTATTCCAGATCGAGGTACTCCTTCATCTGCTCCATCTCGGTAGCCAACGGAATAAAGTCCTTGTTTGAAGTCTCCATGATATTGCGCATCAGCTTGGAGTAGGAAGACAGGTATTTGTTGGCTTCCAGTTCGTTATTTTGCGCTATGAACTGGTTCACGCTATTGAGGCTGTTGAAAATGAAGTGGGGGTTCATTTCCCTGCGCAGCGATTGCAGGGCTATCCGCTTATTCTTCTTCTTGATGGAATAGAGGGCTTTGGCTATAAAGACGAGTGAGATGAGTATAAGCACAATGGCTATGAGTAGTACATAGTTGAACCTGTTGGTTCTGGATATCAGTTCATCTTTTAGCGCCCGTTCTTTTTCCAGCCGGAGTATTTTCTCCTCCTGTACGTGAAAGAATCTTTCGTCCAGCAGCGTACTGTCGTTCTTTACAAGGTCTTCGAGCTTCTTCATGAAGTCGGAATAAGCATCCAGGGCTTTCTGGGGTTGATGCATCCTCTGATATTGTTCTACGAGCAACTTAAGGCTGTTTTTGGCCTCTATGGTCTGTCCGTTATCTATGGCGAGGCTGTATGCCTGTTGCAGGGCGGATACACTCTCGGCTAGCTTATTGGCCTCGAGGTAATTTTCAGACAGGGCTTGCAGTTGCTTGATCTCGGCTTTGGGGTTGTTCGTTTCTTTGGCTTCCGCAACCAGATCCTTGTTTATTTCTATTGCTTTTCCTATCTGGTTGTCGGAGGCATAGGTGCTGGCTATATCCTGCCGTATCTGCATGGATGCTTCCGGCTGGCCCTGGACAGTGATCAAGGCTTTCTCGAGGTTTCTGATTGCTTCGGGAGTATTGTCCATATCTTTGTTCACTTGTGCCATTTGCCGGTAGGCAAGGACTTTATCTTCCTTGCTGTCCAGTTCTTCGGCCAGCAGTATATTCTGTTGTATATATCCCGATTGTACAGCCGGATTGTTGTAGTTCTGCACACGATACATATCATTGGTATTGATTTGCTGCATCTTTTTGTTGGAGGTGTTTGCCTGTGCAGAACTAAAGTTAAGAAAGGCATCATACCTCTTATCCTGTGCTTCCTGAACTTTTGCCAGCTCCCGTTCCACAGCGGCCAGTTTCTCCTTTTCTCTGCGGATCTGGTATATTCGTTTAGCTCTTGTCAGATAATCTTCGGCTTTTGCATATTCTCCTCTTTCGGACAGTTCTTTTGCCAGTTTCTCATAACTTTCGGCCACTTCCATATCGGACTTACCTTCTTCTATGGCTTTGGAAACCTCCTGTATCCGTATATTCTCCCTTGATTGCTTGGATGCGCTCTTCGGCTGCTGCGCCCAACCTGGTGCTGAGATCAGGATAAGAAGGAGTATAAGTATATATCTGATATGCATAAGCTGTTGTGTTTGATTGAGATTGTAAAGTAAATACTTTTAAAACATTTATACCTTATAGTTCACCAATTCAAAATGACCGTTCACCCATTTTTCCACTATTGTTAATTCTTAACGTAATACATTTGAGCAAAGAAACCAATTAAAACACAATGATATGAAAAAGTTTGTACTATTAAGCTCGGTGTTATTCACTTTTGTCGCAACAACTGCCGGCTGTTCCGCAGCAACAGCTGAAAACAGAGGAAAGGAACAGAATCCGGAATTGTCCGTATCTGCAACTGATAATGAAATGAACAGGGGGACGAAAATACAGGTTGCTATTCTACTCGATACATCGAGCAGTATGGACGGACTGATTGAACAGGCTAAGTCTCGTTTATGGAACATAGTGAATACACTTACCACACTGCGGTACGAAGGGAAAGCTCCCCGTATAGAAATTGCTTTGTATGAATATGGTAATGACGGTGTACGCACGAGCGATTATATCCGGCAGGTGACGCCTCTGACTACCGATCTCGATCTGATTTCTCAAAAGCTATTCGCTCTGACCACCTACGGAGGAGACGAATATTGCGGGGCAGTGATAAATAAAGCCGTAGAAGTGCTGGACTGGGGCAGAAACACATCGGATATGAAGCTTATTTATATCGCGGGTAATGAACCTTTCACTCAAGGGCGTATTTCTTATAAATCTGCTATAGACCGAGCTTTGGGCAAGGATATATTTGTGAATACAATACATTGCGGCAATCATAGCTCAGGTGTTCAGGGAATGTGGCGTGATGCCGCTATAAGGGGAAAAGGGAAGTTTTTTAATATCGACCATAATGCGAAAGTGCGCTATTACGATACTCCTTACGATGACAGAATAAGTATTTGTAACGACCGTCTGAATGCGACTTATCTGGGATATGGGCACAATGGTTTTGCACGGAAAAAAATGCAGGCCGTTCAGGATGTGAATGCGAAATCCATATCGTGGTCGAATATGGCGGAACGTGCGGTGAGTAAATCGGCAAGCGTTTATAAGAATAGTAGCTGGGATCTGGTGGATAGGGTTAAAGAAGACAAAGATGCCCTGGATAATATAAGGCAATCCGACCTTCCGGAAGAATTGCAGGATAAATCGAAGGTTGAAATACAAAATGTAATTGCCGGAAAAGAAACCGAAAGAGCCGCTATACAAAAAGAAATAAATGAACTGGCAAAAAAACGTCAGGACTATATAGACAAGCAACTGAAAAACGATGATACCAGCGACGATCTAGGCAAGGCTATTAACGAATCCGTTCTTGCATTTGCCAATCAGAAGGGTTATACTATCAGTAAATAATGGACTTCCGGCCTTGTGCCCGAGCAAAACTATACCGATGCAAATGCTGAAGAGGTAAACAAATCCATTAGTTTTTTGTTTCTATGTTAAGTAGGCTACTGACTGGATTTACAGGAAGTAGCTTACTTTATCTATAAAGATAAAAGGATATCGAAATGTAAAAATGTTAGGTAAAAATCGGCATTCTTCCATTTTGTCGTATATTTGTATTGTTAAATAATAGTATATATGAAAATCATACTTACATCTATCAGCTTATTAGTATTATCGTTCGCTGTTTTTATATCCTGTAAGACAGAGAAAAAGATGAATACACCGAACGAGATATCTTACGATTCCATATCGGTTTCCAAGATATATCATTTGGATAACGATTCTACAAAACCGTCATGTTCGTTAAAGATTACATATATCTTCCCCGTGAAGTTTACGGATGAGAAGATCCTGGCTACGGTACAGAAGGTATTGAATTTTGCCCTGATGGAAGATGAGAAATACGAGCAAATGAAGCCGCAGGATGCCATCAATGAATATGTGGAAGATTATGTGGAGAAATATAAGACTGATGCCAAAGAGCAGTTTCCCGACTGGCAGGAATCAGGCGACACAGAGGATTATTTTTCGTATTATAAAACATTGGATACAAAAGTGATATTCGATATGGACGATATATTATCGTATCAGATATCATCGATGGATTATAAAGGCGGGGCGAATTCTTCTACGGCTTACCGCAATATTGTGATAGATTTAAAGACCGGGAATATATTGAGTGAACAGGATATATTCTTGCCTGAATACAGGAAATTACTGAATGCTATTCTGATAAGAAAAATAGTTGCTCAAAATAAAGTGCAGAAGCCAGAAGACCTTCTCGAATTCGGTTACTGGGGAATTGAAGACCTGACATCGAATGAAAATTTCCTTGTAGATAATAATGGTCTGACCTATATTTTCAATCCGGGAGAATATTCGGCTCCTTCTCTTGGGGAGATCCGTGTATCCCTTTCCTATAATGAAATCAGGGATTTGCTGAGAGATAATTCACCAATATCAATTTTTGCCGGGAAATAATAATATGGAAATAATTCTTAAGTATTTTCCGGATATCAGCGAAGAGCAGAAGGCACAATTCGCAGCTCTTTATGATTTATATGTTGACTGGAATTCAAAGATAAATGTAATTTCGCGCAAGGATATAGAAAATCTTTATACACATCATGTCCTGCACTCTCTTGCTATAGCAAAGCTTATACGGTTTACTGACGGGACACAGCTTATGGACGTAGGTACGGGCGGAGGATTTCCCGGAGTGCCACTGGCTATATTGTTTCCAAAATGTAAGTTCCTGCTGGTAGATAGTATCGGTAAAAAAATAAGGGTGGCGACCGAGGTGGCTACGGCTATCGGATTGAAGAATATCCAGTTCCGCCATTGTAGGGCCGAAGAAGTAAAAGAAAAATTTGACTTTGTAGTAAGCCGCGCAGTAATGCCGCTGCCCGATCTAGTAAAAATTATAAAAAAGAATATTTCGAAAGAACAGCACAATGCTTTGCCAAACGGTCTGATTTGCCTTAAAGGGGGAAACCTTGAAGGCGAACTGAAGCCTTTTAAGAAGACAGCCGAAGCAGATGACTTATCTATGTTCTTCGAAGAAGAATATTTCAAGACCAAGAAAATCGTTTACGTTCTTATTTAAATAATTGTTAATTCTTTTTGCTAAGAGAAAAATATATCTACCTTTGTACTGTAATTATAAATATTACAGTATGAGCGATCGTAAGTTTTCAATATCAATGCATATATTAGTACTCCTGGCTACGAGTTTGGATGAATGGATTTCTTCCGACTATCTGGCAGGAAGTATGAATATCAATCCTGTATTGGTAAGAAAAGAATTGTCGAACCTTCGCAGGCATGGGATTGTTGTAAGTAAAGAAGGTAAAAACGGAGGTAGTATGCTGGCAAAACCGGCAGACAAGATACTTCTTTCAGATATATATAGAATAGTCAGTTCGCAGACAGCGTTGGGCAATTCATTAGCATCCCCGAATCCGAAATGTCCGGTAGGGAAACAGATTAATGAACATTTGCACGATTTGAATATGGAAGCAGAAGATTTTATAATCGCAAAACTTTCGGGCCAGACACTGGCCGATTTCAAGAAGAAATTCGAATGATTTTTTTTACGCAAAACTGTAATAAATATAGATACAGAAAAGGATAACATTAAAAAATAAAACAGTATGAAAGTAGCATTGATAGGAGCAACAGGGTTTGTAGGCTCACATTTATTACAAGAGTTGGTAAACAGAGGTTTTGAAGTAACAGCACTGGCCCGTTCGGTAGATAAGATTCCGGTGAAGGATGGCCAGCCAAAGGCGGTTGCAGCAGATGTAACAGACCTAAAAGCATTAGCCGCGGTATTGAAGGGAAATGATGTCGTATTGAGTGCTTTTAATCCCGGATGGTCGAATCCGAACATTTATAATGATTTTATGAAAGGATCGGAAGCTATCCGGCAAGCAGTAAAGGAAGCCGGAGTAAAACGTTATGTAATGATAGGAGGGGCCGGTAGCCTGTATATAGATGGCCGGCAAATCGTAGATGGCGCTGATTTTCCCGAAAGTATTAAACCCGGAGCAACTGCGGCAAGGGATTACCTGGATGTGCTGAAAAAAGAAAAAGAACTTGACTGGACAATGTTTTCACCTGCTATCAATATGCATCCGGGTATTAAGACCGGAAGAACAGGTAAATACAGGCTGGGAACGGATGAACCTGTATTTGATAAGGATGGCGAATCGGTATTGTCTGTCGAAGATCTTTCGGTAGCTGTTGTTGACGAGATTGAAAATCATAAATTCTCCCGCCAACGCTTTACGGCCGGATATTAATTGATATATAGAATCTATACGGTATAGGCAGTATTTCGAATGTGAATACTGCCTTTTTGTATATTTATAACATAAGATATAAGCTTAAATGGCTAGTTTCGAAACGAAAAAAGTTTTATCTTTAGGCTGTTTTTTAACAGAAAGTCATTTGTAAAATCTATGAACGTAAAAATATTTGAGTTTAACCCGATTAGCGAAAATACATATGTGGCATATGATGAAACGAAGGAGTGTGTCATCATCGATCCGGGCTGTTTCTTCCCGGATGAGAAGACGCTCTTGCTGAATTTTATCCTCGATAACGACCTGGTGGTAAAGCACCTCTTGAATACCCATCTGCATTTCGACCATATATTCGGAAATAATTTTATATACGAACAGTTCCATCTGGAAACAGAGGCAAACAAAGGAGATGAATTTCTTCTGGAGCAATTGCCGGCCCAATTGCAAATGTTCGGCTTTAAGAATGAAAGTGCTGAAATTCCCCGGATTAGCAAGTATCTGAATGAAAACGATGTGGTGACATTCGGTAATCAGAGATTTATAGTCCTGGAAATACCGGGGCACTCGCCGGGCAGCATCATTTTCTATAATCAGGATGCTGGCTGCGCTTTTGTCGGAGATGTATTGTTCAGGGGAAGCGTAGGGCGTACCGACCTTGCCGGAGGAAGCCATGAACAGCTTATTGCCGGTATAAAGAGCAAACTGCTTACACTGCCTAAAGAAACAGTCATATATTCAGGCCACGGGCCATTAACTACAATAGGGGAAGAAATTAAAAGTAATTTTTATTTACAATAAAACAGAACGGAAAGCACATGAAAAGCGAAAGATTCCAACATCGCCATATTGGCATCAATGCAGAAGAAGAGAAAATAATGTTGGCTAAAATCGGGGTAAAATCCCTTGATGAGCTGATAGACCAGACGATTCCTCAGAATATCCGGCTGCAAAGTGGATTGAATTTGCCGGAGGCTCTCAGCGAACACGAATATGCCGAAGAAATGGCATTGATGGCCTCGAAAAACCGTATATGCGCTTCGTATATAGGGATGGGATGGTACGATACGGTATGTCCTGCGCCTATTTTCCGTAATGTGTTCGAAAATCCTGTCTGGTACACGTCTTATACACCATATCAGGCGGAAATATCGCAAGGCCGTCTCGAAGCTTTAATGAACTTCCAGACAATGGTGAGCGAGTTGACAGGTCTTCCTTTATCGAACTGTTCCCTGCTAGATGAAGCTACAGCCGGAGCGGAAGCCGCTGCAATGATGCATGCCCTGCGCAGCCGCGATCAGGTGAAAAACGGAGCAAACAAATTGTTTGTTGATAAAAATATATTCCCGCAAACACTCGCTGTAATCAATACCCGTGCCGTGCCGCAAGGTATAGAGGTCGTAGTTGGCGATTATAAGGTATTTGATATTAACAGTGAATTTTTCGGTGCTATTATCCAATACCCGAATTCGAACGGTAGTGTCGAAGATTATACAGCTTTTACTCAAAAAGTGCATGCAGCAGGATGTAAAGTCGCTGTAGCTACCGATCTGATGGCATTGACCCTGTTGGTCCCTCCGGGAGAATGGGGTGCAGACATAGCATTCGGAAGCAGCCAGCGGTTTGGTATTCCGATGTTTTATGGGGGGCCTTCAGCCGGATTCTTCGCAACAAAAGAAGAAAACAAACGGAATGTGCCCGGACGTATCATCGGTGTATCGAAAGATGCTTATGGTAAGTCGGCGTATCGTATGGCATTGCAAACCCGCGAACAGCATATCAAGCGGGAGAAAGCAACCTCAAATATTTGTACGGCTCAGGCATTGTTGGCTACTATGGCCGGTTTCTATGCCGTATATCACGGGCCTAAAGGCTTGAAGGAGATAGCGAAACGGATTCACTCGGCAACAGCATTGATAGCGGATGAACTGAAAGAACTGGGCTATACTGTCCTTAACGAGCAGTATTTCGATACATTAAAAATAGGTCTGGCTAGTGGTGTCTCTCAATATTCTTTACGCGAATATGCTGAAATGCGCGATATCAATCTGCGTTATTATGAGGGTGGGGAAGTCGGTGTCAGTATAGATGAGACTATCACGGAATATAAAGCCCATGAACTTCTGGCTGTGTTTTCCCTTGCTGCCGGACGTATGGAGGTATTTATGATTGATGATCTTCCCGAAAAACTGACTATTAAAGATGAGTTTCTCCGTAAAAGCGAATACTTGCAGCACGAAGTATTTAATTCATATCATACCGAAACGGAGTTGATGCGCTATATTAAACGCCTCGACAGAAAAGATATATCACTTGCCCATTCTATGATTTCGCTCGGTTCATGCACCATGAAGCTGAATGCTGCATCAGAACTGCTCCCTCTTTCATTGGGCGGGTTCCAGAATATCCATCCGTTTGCACCTCAGTCGCAGACTCAGGGATATAACGAATTGATAGAAGAACTGGGTGAATACCTCAAAGAAATAACAGGTTTTGCAGGCGTTAGTTTTCAACCTAATTCGGGTGCAGCCGGAGAATATGCGGGCTTGATGACAATCCGTAAATATCAGGAGAGTATCGGACAGGGGCATCGCAACATTATCCTTATTCCTGCATCGGCTCACGGTACCAATCCGGCATCCGCTATACAGGCCGGATACGAGACTGTTACCATAGATTGCGATGCGCATGGGAATGTAGTATTGGAAGACTTACAGGCGAAAGCTGATCTGCATAAAGACAATCTGGCAGGGTGCATGATTACATATCCGTCTACACACGGTATTTTCGAAAAGGAAATAAAGGAAATGTGCAAGGTTGTCCATGAAAAAGGAGGGCAGGTATATATGGACGGAGCAAATATGAATGCACAGGTCGGACTGACCAATCCGGGCTTTATCGGCGCCGATGTATGTCACCTCAATCTCCACAAAACATTTGCTATTCCTCATGGTGGCGGAGGCCCGGGTGAGGGTCCTATTTGTGTGGCTGAGCACCTGATCCCGTTTCTTCCTCACCATCCTGAGCTGGATGGCAGCACGGTGAATACTGTTGCTTCTGCTCCGTTTGGTAGTGCGGGAATATTGCCTATCACTTATGGATACATCCGTATGCTGGGTGCGGAAGGGCTTACGCATGCGACTAAAATAGCTATACTGAATGCAAACTATCTGGCCGAATGTTTTAAGGATACCTATGGTGTCGTTTACAGAGGTACATCGGGCAGGGTAGGACATGAATTGATACTGGAATGCCGCAAGGTGAAAGATACATCCGGTATAACCGAATCGGACATTGCCAAGCGCTTGATGGATTACGGTTATCACGCGCCTACATTGTCCTTCCCTGTACACGGTACATTGATGATAGAGCCTACCGAGAGTGAAAGTCTGGCGGAACTTAACCGTTTTGTAGATACAATGAACCAGATATGGGAGGAAATCAGGGAAGTGGAAAACGGTACATATACCAAAGAAGATAATGTGCTGGTAAATGCTCCTCATCCTGAATATGAAGTATGTGCGGACGAATGGAAACATGCTTATCCGCGATCAAAGGCTGCTTATCCGCTTCAATTTGTGAAGGATAATAAATTCTGGATAAATGTAGCCCGTGTAGATAATGCTTTTGGGGACAGGAACCTGATTACCTGCCTGTGTGATATGGGATAAGGCATCTATTGTAGTAGGACTTTGGGATGTGAATTGTTGTAAACATATAAAGATAGTTTAAACTAAAATCGTATTAATTTGTTTATTGTAAAATAAACACAAAATTGTAAAACTATGAAATTGAAATTGTTTTTAATGACGGTTATATTAATGATGGGTATAAGTACAACACTGGATGCTCAGAATAAAAAACCTTTGAAGAATGATAAAGAGACAGTTTTATTTGATGTTTCGATGACTTGTGAGAATTGTCAGAAGCGTATTGAAAAGAATATCGCATTCGAAAAAGGGGTAACGGATATGAAAGTAGATCTTGAAAATAAAACAGTACAGATCGAATTCAAGAAAACTCAGACAACCGTGGAAAATCTTAAAGCCGCAATTGAAAAATTGGGGTATGAGGTCAAAATACACAATAGTGAACAAAAAAAATAATAGAAACATGAAAAAATTATTTATCATTATTGCAGCTATGGGATTGATGTATAGCTGTGGTGGTGGCACTCAAAAAGGACAGGAAGAAAAAGCTTCTGTCGATGAATTCTCTGAAATCGCGAAGCAGGTAAAAGACGAGCATAATGCTAAAAATTCGCTGGATTATGTGGGAACATATACTGGCAAAATGCCTACAGCCAGTGGCGAAGGCATGATTGTATCTATTACATTATCTGACAGTACATACGTTAAAAATACAGAGTATGTAAATAAGAAAAACAGTAAATCGGAAGAAAAAGGAAAATATACCTGGAATGCTGCCGGTAATACAATTATTTTGGATGGTGTGAAAGATGCGCCTAACCAGTATTTCGTAGGAGAGAATACATTGACACAGTTGGATATGGAAGGTAATAAAATAACCGGAGATATGGCTGACCTGTATATTTTGAAGAAATAATTCTTTGATTTTATATAAAGAAAGTCCTTTTCATGATTATGGAAAGGACTTTTTTCTTGAATAAAGTATCTTTTAGTTTTATGGTAAATCGTTATTTACGTTCTACTTATTCTCATTTATTTTTATCCAGTATATCAAATACTTTTTTTTGATCGGCATATACTTGCCATGATTTTATTTTTCCATTTATTATTTCAGCCTGCCATGCAGCCGGTACTTTCCAATAATTTTCATTCAATTCTGTTTTTTTATTTTCAAATGTTCCACTAGCAAGGCCAAATACCGCTATTTTATTTCCATCAAAATATATATCTGTAATTTCTATTCTATAATCGGGAAACATTTTAAAATAATCTTTCCATCCATTTTTCATTTTATCATTTCCTTTAGATTTTCCACCCCATGCATCAGAAAATATATAGTCATCAGCCATTAAATGATAAATTTTCTCCACATTATGTTCATTTATGGCATCTATATATTGATAAAATATATCTTTTATATCCATCTTCAACTTCTTATCCATTTTATGCAATTACAATTAACCAAAATTGTTAATAAAGCTTTAAGCTATTCTGACAAAGCGCTAAAAAACAAAGATAGAAATCTGTAGAAAAAAAGAAAATGTTTATCTATATTATTTTAGCTCTTTGAAATATTGATTAAAGCAGTTACGAGTTACAAGTTAGCTGACGTTTTGTTTTGTTTCACGCAAAGACGCAAAGGCGCAAAGTTTTACATCTTACGAGTTGTTGACTGATGACTGAAAATACTGTTACTTTTGTTACCTTTTTGGAGAAAGATACAAGAGACAGGTTGTTTACTACTCTCTGACGGGATGCTTCGTTTCTCTCAGCATGACAGACCACGTACTGTTAACTGTTTACTGTTCACTGAAACAAGTGTTACCTTTGTTACCTTTTAACAAGTGGCAGCCTTAATCTTATATGATAGTTAAAGTTAACGGCTATCGGCTAATAGTTCAACAATTCCTTGGAACATCGGCATATTTACTCATTGGTACATTAGATCCGGGATATCATAATGCATTAATTGATCTGAAAATGTTTTCATATTAATATTTAAAAGTTAACTTTGTGTGTTATTTAACAGCGAAAACGTTCAAAATATAAAAATGAGCTATTTAATAAAACCAAAACAGTACACTGCTTTGCTTGACTTGCAACAAACCGAAATGGGTATCAAGCGAATAAAAGACTTCTTCCAGCAAAATTTATCGTCCGAACTCCGGCTGCGTCGTGTAACCGCTCCTTTATTCGTGTTGAAAGGAATGGGAATAAACGATGACCTGAATGGTGTGGAACGTGCCGTTAATTTCCCGATCAAAGATATGGGCGACGAACGAGCCGAAATTGTTCATTCGCTGGCGAAATGGAAACGTCTGACTTTGGCTGATTATGGTATAAATGAAGGCTACGGTATATATACGGATATGAACGCGATCAGAGCCGATGAGGAACTGGGTAACCTGCATTCTCTGTATGTTGACCAGTGGGACTGGGAAATGGTGATGTCGCCGAAAGATCGTAATCTTGACTTCCTGAAAGAAGTGGTTCGTCGTATCTATGCCGCCTTGGTTCGTACCGAATATCTTGTGTATGAGGCATTCCCTGCTATAGTTCCGATCTTGCCCGGTGAGATAAAATTTATCCATGCAGAGGAATTACTGAACAAATATCCGGGCCTTTCATCTAAGGAGCGGGAAAATAAAGTCGCAGAAAAATATGGTGCTGTTTTTATTATAGGTATTGGAGGAGAACTGAGTGACGGCGAACCGCATGATGGACGTGCTCCCGATTATGACGACTGGACTACCAGATCTGAAAATGGTTTTAATGGACTGAATGGAGACCTTATTGTCTGGAATCCGGTATTGAACCAGGGAATGGAACTTTCCTCAATGGGCATCCGTGTCAACAGGGAGGTATTGCTCGAGCAATTGAAAAAATCGGGGCAGGAAGACCGCACGCAATTATATTTCCACAGGCGTTTGCTGAATGGTGAACTACCTCAGTCTATCGGAGGAGGAATAGGTCAGTCCCGGCTTTGTATGTTTTACTTGCGTAAAGGGCATATTGGTGAAATACAGGCTGGTATATGGCCGGCAAAAATGCGTTTGGAGGCTGAAAGTCTGGGGATGCCGTTGATATAGGGGCTTTTCATAAAAAGATTTAAATAAGCGCTATTCAGACGCTGAAAGAATCGGGATTGAGCTGTAAGTGGATTATTTTTCTTAACTTTATAATTCAAGGATGTTTTTTATTAAAGACATCCTTCGTTATTTTAATTATTCAACTAGACAAAACATGGAAAATAAGGTAACTATTCACTGCACAAATACAGACAGCTATAAGGACTTCCCCGTAGGAACAAGCCTGATTGATATATTAAAAGGTTTTTCTCTGAAAACAGAATTTCCGGTAGTAAATGCGAAAGTTAATAATAAGACAGAACCGCTGGACTATCAGGCTTACCATAATAAGACAGTGATATTCGTTGATCTGACAGAGCCTTCCGGAATGCGGACTTATGTGCGTTCATTGTGCTTCTTGCTGGCAAAAGCAGTTTCGGAGATTTTTCCGGAGGGACAGCTTTATATCGAGCATCCTATTTCGCTAGGTTATTTCTGCCGCATTATTAATGTGTCTTCTGTTATAGATCAGGCTGCAATTGAGTCTATAAAAGCGAAGATAGAAGAATACATCAATGCCGATATGCGCTTCGAAGGAGTTGAAGAAGAAACTGTGCAGGTTGTGAAAATGTTCAGGGAAAGAGGGTTCGAAGATAAAGCCATCTTACTGGAAACATCAGGTGAGATGTATTCCAAGTATTACCGCCTGGGGGATTCAGTCGACTACTTTTACGGTTGCCTGGTGCCATCAGCCGGATATATTAACATATACGATTTACTGTTGTACAATGATGGCTTATTGCTACGTGTGCCTAATCGGAGTAATCCGGTTGAACTGGAGCCTGTCATAGAACAACCTAAGATGTATAATGTATATAAGGAGCACCTTAAGTTCCTTAATATAATAGGTTTGGATAATGTTGGCGATATGAATAAAGCCAATCAGGAAGGCCTGATGCCGGGCGTAATAAAGGTGTCGGAGGCCTATCAGGAAAAAACGATTGCCAATATCGCCGAGCAGATTGCAGCCCGCTCCGAAGACGGGGTCCGGGTTGTGCTCATATCAGGGCCTTCTTCTTCGGGAAAGACGACATTCCGTATGCGCCTCGAGGTACAGTTGATGGTCAATTTGTTAAAACCTGTCGGATTATCTCTTGATAATTATTTTGTAAACCGGGACAAGACTCCTTTGGATGAGGATGGCGGCTATGATTTTGAATCACTATACGCGCTGGATATACCTAAGTTCAATGAAGACCTTGAGAAATTACTTAAAGGTGAAGAGGTGGAATTGCCTACATTCAACTTTACTACAGGCCAGAGAGAATATAAAGGAGATAAGCTGAAGCTCGATGAGCACACTATATTAGTTATAGAAGGAATACACGGGCTAAATCCGGATTTAACAATAGGGATTCCCGACTATCAGAAGTTCAAAGTGTATGTTTCGGCTTTAACTACAATTTCGTTGGATAATCACAACTGGATACCTACAACGGATAACCGCTTGTTGCGCCGTTTGATTCGTGATTATCGTTATCGTAGTTATTCGGCCATAGATACATTGTCGCGTTGGGCGAGTGTACGTAAGGGAGAGGATAAATGGATTTTCCCGTATCAGGAAAATGCCGATGTAATGTTTAATTCGGCTATGATGTATGAATTTGCGGCATTGCGCCGTTATGCCGAGCCGATTCTGTCGCAAGTGCCGAATAGTGCGGCAGAGTATGCAGAGGCTCATAGATTATTGAAGTTTCTCAAATACTTCAATTATATAAATGACAGGGAGCTGCCTCCAACCTCATTATTGAGGGAATTTGTGGGTGGAAGCAGCTTTAAGTATTAATGTAATAAGGTAAAATACTAAAAGAGGGCTGTTCGAATATCTGACAGCCCTCTTTGTTATATTCATGGATAAAATACCATTATTGAAAATCGTTTTTTTGTATTTACTCATTGAGTTCTGTGGAGTTTTTATAAATATGCGGATTAACGTGAGTGTTAAATTAATTTTTCAATATATTATCAGGCTAAAAGAGGGAGAAGATAAAAAATATGCAGATGTTTTTCGTTCCATAACTATTTAATATTTCTTTTTTCATTTTTTATTGTGTCATATATTGTCAATTTGTGTAAATAAAAATGTTACGATGTTTAAAAATGTGACATAAGGTAAGGCTAATATGTTTTTTTATCTTATTATTTGTGTAATTAAGTTGTTTTATTTCATAAATATGTAGATAATGTAGTAATTTTGACTTAAATATGCTTAGGTAATGAAATTAGATCGTCTATTTTTGTTTATAGCAAAAGTGCATTGTTATTAAATGCAAACACACAAATATTTATTAATAACTATACCACCTGGTGTCTTCTTTTTTTTATGAAAACTGTAATAAACCAAATGCTTGTTACGTCAATCAACAACTCTTTGCCTGAAGGCGAAAAGCTTGTTTCCTTTTTAATGGATTTATTGAATCTTAGTAGAGAATCGGCGTATCGGCGTATAAGAAACGAAATTCCTTTCACTTTTGAAGAGGTTATTGCAATATCCTTGAGACTGGGCCTTTCTCTGGATGAAATAGCCGGACAGGAACAGAAAAACAGGGCCTTTTTTGACTTACCTGTCCCAAAATCGGAAGATCCCCTGGATATGTATTCGGAAATAGTGGATGTTGCAGCTGAAATATACAAAAAGATGCAAAAAAGTAAAGAGTCGGAGATATTCTTTACCGCAAATCAGCTGCCTTTTCCTTATTATATGTTGTATGAGAATCTTTCGAAATTTTATTATTACAAATGGATTCATAAAACACAGGAGGTTCCTCTCAATTTTTATTTATCGGAATTTTCTCCTCCTGTCCAAATTTCAACTGTACATAAAAGATACAGATATGCGGCAACTAAGGTAAATCAGGTTACAGCTATATTATGTCCTAGTTTTATCCTGTCTACCGTTAAAGAAATAATATATTTTTACAGGCGGAGACTGATAACAAAAGAAGAGTTGCTCTTATTGCAGGAAGACTTATATAAAGTAATAAGTAAACTTGAAAATGATACAAGAAAAGGGTTTGATGAGAATGGAGTAAAAACCGACTTGTATTGCTCTACTTTAAACATTAGCTCAAACAGCATCTGGTTCAGGCATGATAATGAGACCGGTACCCAGTTCTGGACCTATACGGACCCGATCACTATCTATAATACAGAGGTTTCGAGAAGACATAAGATGTGGATCGATTCATTATTAAAGTATTCGACGTTGATATCTCAAAGTAATGAAATCCAACGTTCCGATTTTTTTAATAAACAAAATGAGTTTGTTAAAAATATTGAGGATCTGACGCTTTAACCAAGGAAAAAGATATTGTCAGTTTCTAGGGGGTGGGAATTTTTAGGCCTCTTTTATTGACAAATTCAAATGTCTTATTCTCAGTTTTGTGCTGATGATATAAATGGTGAATATTTAATTTTACCATTAAATAAGATTATAATAAAGACAAATATGAAGACAAGTGCTATTTCTATAAATAGTACATATAAAGACAGCATGCATTGTATTTCAAAAGCAGGTCTCTCTGGACCTAATCTTGTATATCTGAAGTATTAATACTTCATGTTTTGTGGTTCTTTAAAATTTGTTTTATAAAATATATGATGAAATAAGTAAGAGGAATTTAGACAACAATAGTTTTGCATTAGCATTGTTTGTCTTCTTATATCTGCTCTTTTACATGCCTGTGAAGGTCCATTGCAGTATACCGTCGTGCAGAACTATTGCTGGCTAAATTTCTTTTTATGAAACAATAATGTAATAATCAAAACTATAGAATAATTATTTATCAATTTTAATTTATGAGACTACATAAAATCTGCTGGCTGTACAGTCTGCTGTTCATGTTATTGCCTATTTACGGACTGAAAGCTCAGGTTACGATCGGATCAAATCTCCCGCCGGAGAAAGCCGCACTATTGGATATAAAAGAGAAAATGGATAAAACCGGAGGTCCGACTGTTGACAAGGGAGGTTTACTCCTGCCCAGAGTAAATCTGGAAAGGAAGTATCAGTTATACCCCTTCGTAAGGGAATCAGGTTACAGCCCTTCAAATTATGATAATCCTGCCTATAATCCGGACGATACAGATCCGGGGTATGCTTCGGAAAAAATAGCCCATACAGGTCTCATTGTATATAACTTAACGGCAGATGATGAAAAAGAGTTATGCCTGGGGCTAAATCAGTGGGATGGGGAAAAATGGAACTGTTTCCAGGAGAAAATGGGTAATGCCATAGCTACTATAACCAATTGTGATTCACTAAAGTTTTACGGTCAATATCAGAACAAGGTATCTTTAAACTCATCCAATTATGTAACTATTCCTTTGCTTGTAACAAAGGCGGGGGCTTACACGATTACAGTTATGCCAGACCCGGCTAACGGCTATTACTTTACTGTATCAGGTATATTCATGACTACTGGATACTACTTTATTACTATACCCGGAGCCGGCACGCCAATTAATTATACACCCTCAGCCGGAATTGGCAGTGAGGGGGATCTGATGAAGATCGTTTTCAACGGGAAGCCTTTATCTTCATGTGATCCGTTATATGTCAAGGTGGAAGATTCATCGAAGAAACCCTTTTATACAATGGATTGTAGCAAGACGAAGGTTAGAGGGGTTTATAAAATAGATGTACCTCTCGATCCTGACGCACACTATATGGATATGGTGTTAACTGTCGATGCGGAAGCGCTGGGGGCAAGCTATATAATAGAGACCAATACTGTGGATGGTATTTATTTCAGAGCCGAAGGAATACTGGATAATACCAGTCAGCCGGTAAAATTGTTGGGTTATGGAATACCGGATAGTATGAATGACAAGGTCTTTACTATCACTTCTAATAGTAAAAAGACTGTTGCGACATGTAAAGCGACTGTATATATGTGCTATACGCCAAAAAAGATATTGGGAATCGGTTATTATAATACGAATTATGGATATTATATTCAAAACTCGGCATCACTGGCGGTGATGAATGCCGATATAAACTTCGGCTCATTGGAAAGTAGTACGGTGAAAGTGGAGAAGCCTTTTTCTTACAGCTATATAAAAGGTGAGACCCAGGGCAATATCGACGGTGCGGGTTATATAAATGCAACAGCGCTTAGTACCGAGCTGGCTAAGAATCCGGATATTGTTGTACTGGGCTTTTTCGTATCTTTTAATGCAAATACGATACAACAACTTACAGAATATCTGAATAAAGGCGGTGTACTGGTTATGTTCACAGAATACTATACAAGCAATGCTGTGAGTGCGGAGGCCCTCTTTCGCAACATTTTCGCTGATCCTAACATCACAGGAGGCATGAAGAATGCAAGAAGTGCTGTTTATCCGTTGAGTTCCGTAAATGATGAAATATTGAACGGGCCGTTTGGCGATGCCAGAGGAAAACTATGGGGAGAAGATGCTTCACAGACATATGTTATACAGGGGCTGCCCGCAGGCGATATATATACATATAGCGGAGGTAGCCGGTTGAATGCCACAGGTAGCAATATTCTTCCAGGGGTGACGATGTTCAGGCATAAGACCCTGAATCTTTTCTGGGTAGGCGATGGCGGATTCAATTCTAATCTGGGGCCATACTATGGTAATACATATGCAGATAAAGGTATTTGTCCATTCACTATAAATTCCTCCATGCAGCCTATACCCCGTATCGATTATGGAGAATCGGCGATGGGAAATGTAAATCAGACAGTATATAATTCAATATTATTTGGCAATATAATGGCCTGGGCTATAAAACAGGCTGAATTTAATGGTATCAATACAGTGAAATAAGATGCTGTACAGTCTACAAAGAAAGCCACTTCATAAAATGAAGTGGCTTTCTTTTATCTTAAAATATAAAATTATTCGTCTTCTCTTTTTTCAGAAGTGTTTACGTACTTTTCGTTTTGCAACTGTTGCTGCTGTTCATATAATTCAAATATATGATTGCGGAAAGTGGTACTGCGTTGTAGTTTGTTATAGGCTTCTTTTGCAGCTTTCTGTTGCGATTCTTTTTTTGAATAGCCTGTTCCGAGCCCCGCTTGTTCTCCCATAATTATTACTGCTGTTTTAAATATAGGAGTATTATTTTCGTTGACAAAGCTGTCGATGAGATCGAAACTTACCGATATTTTTTGCTTCTGGCTCCATTCTATCAGTCTGGATTTATAATTGGCCTCCAGTTCGGCTACCGATTCTATATTCAGGTGCTCCTGTATCAGGCGTTCGAATACAAACCGTTTAGCGGCTCTGTAGCCCTGATCCAGATATATAGCGCCAATCAATGCTTCCAGAGCATTGCCATACATATGGGTATTTGGCGTGGTGTTGCGTGTAGATGTTTTGATGAGCTTATCTATGCCAATCTCCAGAGCTAATCTGTTTAATGTTTCGCGTTGGACGATTTTCGACCGCATATTGGTAAGGAAACCTTCTTTCTTGTATTCGAATTCTTTGAACACAATATCGGCTACAATTGCATCCAGTATGGCATCACCGAGGAATTCGAGACGCTCGTTGTTGATCCATCTGCCGTCTTTCAGCTTAATGGATGATGACTTATGCAGTAAGGCCTGTTCGTATAATGTTATGTTATACGGATAGAAACCAAGTATTTTGCAAAAAGATACATAAGGCTCCTTCCCTCTTTTAGGAAGAAGCCTTATACCTCGATATATCTTTTTAAGCACGTTGTTTTCCTATTTCTTAAACTTTTTGACTATCACACATGCATTATGTCCGCCAAAACCAAATGTGTTGGAAAGTGCTACATTAACAGTTCTCTTTTGAGCCTTGTTGAATGTAAGGTTCAGTTTATAATCTATTTCAGGATCTTCGTCACCCTCTGCAAAGTTTATGGTCGGAGGAACGATGTCGTTCTGAACCGCCAATACACAGAACATGGCTTCTAATGCCCCTGCTGCACCCAATAAGTGGCCGGTCATTGATTTTGTAGAACTGATGTTCAGATTATATGCATGCTCACCGAATACTTCTTTAATAGCTTTTATCTCGGACGGGTCACCTACCGGAGTAGACGTTCCGTGCACATTGATATAATCCATATCAGTAGGGTTCATATTCGCATCCTGCAAAGCATTTCTCATTACTAACTTAGCACCTAACCCTTCCGGGTGAGAGGCTGTTAAGTGGTAGGCATCCGCAGACATACCTCCTCCAACGACTTCAGCATAGATTTTAGCTCCACGGGCAAGTGCATGTTCCAGTTCTTCGAAAATAAGACATGCAGCACCTTCTCCCATGATAAATCCGTCGCGGCTGGCGCTAAATGGACGTGATGCTGTTTCAGGCGAATCGTTGCGTGTGGATAATGCGGTCATGGCGTTAAAACCTCCGACACCGGCGGCTGTAATGGCTGCTTCCGCACCGCCCACTACAATAACATCAGCCTTACCCATACGGATAATGTCGAAAGAGTTTATAGCGCTATGAGTAGATGAAGCACAGGCCGAAACGGTTCCGTAGTTGGGACCGCGCAGACCATGACGAATCGAAATAAGTCCCGCTGCGATATCCGAAATCATCTTAGGGATAAAGAAAGGATTGAATTTCGGTCCGTTTTCTTCATTTTTCGCATAATAACTGACTTCTTCTTCGAAAGTCTTTATACCACCAATGCCAGCGGAGAAGATTACACCTATACGATCGCAGTTCTCTTTTGAAAAATCAAGTTTTGAGTCTGCGATAGCTTCTTCGGAAGCACCTATAGCCAGTAATGTATATCTATCGCATTTGCGCATTTCTTTCCTGTCCAGATAGACAGAAGGATCATATCCTTTAACTTCGCAAGCGAATTGTGTTTTAAATTTTGACGCGTCAAAATGAGTAATAGGTCCAGCCCCACTCACCCCGTTGATGGCATTGTTCCATGTAGTGGCTACATCGTTGCCAAGAGGAGATACCGAGCCTAGACCTGTTACTACTACTCTTTTTAATTCCATAAGTAAATATTGGAAAAAAAATTATTTTGCATTTGCTTCAATGTAAGAGACTGCATCTCCTACTGTAGCGATTTTTTCAGTTTGATCATCTGGAATAGAAATGCCGAATTCTTTTTCAAATTCCATGATTAATTCTACTGTGTCAAGTGAGTCAGCTCCTAGGTCGTTTGTAAAGCTAGCAGTATCTGTTACTTCAGATTCTTCTACACCTAACTTATCAACAATAATTGCTTTCACTTTTGATGCTACTTCTGACATAATTTCTAGTTTTGATTAATAATTAATTTTTATTTCTAATTTTGTCGGTGCAAAGTAACAGTTTTTTATACATATGAAACAAATATTTTGTGGATAAAATAGTTAAAATTGCACATTTTTTTTGTTTGTGTGCAGGCATCTTAAATTATACTTAATGACTAAAATCGCAATTTTCGCTTCGGGTTCAGGTTCTAATGCCGAAAATATAATAAAATATTTTGCAAATAATGAGGATGTAAACATTCAACTCATTGTTTCGAACAAAGAGGATGCGTATGTCCATCAACGGGCTAAAAACCTGGGAGTAGAGTCTGTTACATATTCCAGGAGCGACTTTTACCACACAGGCAAGGTACTGGAATGCCTGTTGCAAAAAGGGATAGATTTTATTGTATTAGCCGGCTTTTTACTGAAAATTCCTGAAAATCTCCTGCGTGCATATCCTGATAAAATAATTAATATACATCCGGCCTTATTGCCTAAATTTGGCGGGAAAGGGATGTATGGGGATAATGTGCATAAAGCGGTGGTTGAATCGGGTGATGCAGAGTCGGGTATCACGATACATTATGTAAATGAGAATTACGACGAAGGGGCTGTTATCTTCCAGGCTAAATGCCCTGTTTCTGCAACCGACAGCTACGAAGATGTCGCAAAAAAAGTGCATGCGCTGGAGTACACATACTTTCCTGTGATTATAGATAAATTGTTAAATAAGCGCCGGGCAGAATCTGATGATTTTGGTTTCGAATAATAACTTATGCCAGCCGTCAGCAAGCAGTTTTATTTCCCTGGATAATAAACAGGCCTGCAGCCTTAATTAATCCTTATACTGGTTCTGAAGCTTTTCTTTTATTCTCCGGACTGATTTTCTCGGGATAGTTTTCGGTGTATTATCCTCCTGTTTCTTTTCTTCAACTTTAGCCGGTTCGTCTTTGTTTGCCGCATTGTTAGTTGTCACACTACTGCTGTTATAATGCTGTTGCCTTATGGTGGACTGAGGTGGATTGGTTATCCGTTTAATGCCCGGTCTGTTTATTATATAGGTAGCGTTTTCGTCTGTTCCTACTTTTTCATCATTTACGGTTCTGGAAATAACCCGGGTGGCCGACGCAGCCGTACTTTTCTCTTCAGGTATATCAGCTTCTTCTGTTTTTACCACACGGTCTATCTGCTTGCCATCGGCTGTAATCTCTCTTCTTATGACGGGGTCCGGCGTCTTTGGCGTTTTTTTCTTTGCTTCAGCCGCACTGTTCACAGGGACAGAGGTCGCCGTAGTAGCTACATTATTATTGAACAGATAATCAGTAGTCAGGTCAACCGGGATCTTTAGCCTGTTCAGTGTTTTCTCCGATACGAGATACCAGATTTCCCCAAAAGGATTTCCCGATGCTGTGTCGGTAACCCGCATCTCACGTTTTATCACTTCTGACGGATATAATTGATTCGTTACCGAAAACGGTACTTCCAGCCCATTGATATAATAGGTAGGCTTTCCGTTAAATCCAATGTACATATTCGTTAATTCCTCGATAGAGGCATCTTTTTTTATCAGGCTGTCCGCTATATTTATAGCTGTCTGTTCTTTCTTTTTCAGGTTTCGGTAGTCTCTGGCGAGCCGGAAGCCCAGCGCATCATTTCTTTCGTTATTAATCCTCTTTTCTGCTTCTATTTCACGTAGTAATTTATCTACATCTAAAGCGGCTTCCTCTAAACCACTGTATGTCGGATCTGTTTCTCCAAAGATGGAATCAACTTCTGCGCTTTGGTTTTTTCGGAACAGGAATTTTGAGTATTTATCTGTCAGTCCGCCGCCAGTTCTGTTTACTACTCGCGTGGTATCTCCTGTACTGATAATATATATTTTTTTACCTATCTGCTCTGCCTCATTTTTTGTAGGAGCCCTGTATATCTGGGCGTCTGCAAGCAAAGGAAAAAGCAGCAGGGATATTAGTATTATTATATATTTGCTTGTACTCATTTGTGTCTCTTTATGCAATTTATGTATTCGATACAATAACCCACGTTACTATATACGTAGCAAATATACAAGTTTTTATTGAAAGATATTTTGCTCTTACAAAATTTTAGGGCAAACGCATGAAATTTAATCTTTTTGAAGAAGTTTATCTATAGAATAAGAGCCGGTAGCCTTTAGCTGTTAGCTGATAGTTCTTTGAAATATTGATTAAAGCAGTTACAAGTTTGCCTCGCCTTCGCTTCGGCGAATGTTATTTTTGCGCCCTTCGGGCAGTTACGAGTTACAAGTTGGCTGGCGTTTTGTTTTGTTTCACGCAAAGACGCAAAGGCGCAAAGTTCTACATCTTACGAGTTGTTGACTGATGACTGTTAACTGATGACTGTAAATACTGTTACCTTTGTTACCTTAAAAGTTATCACCAAAATTCATCAAGAAAGAAAATGAAAATAAAAGTGGTATGAATGAAACTAAATACACTTATATACAGATATTTAAATTAGTTAACAAGAGCAAAAATAGATTTCTATTTTTCATTTGCATAATCCTTTTTTATCTGTTATTTGTTACCTGTTTGTTACTTATGGATTTTTATAATTGTTACTTTATTTGTTTTTCGTAAATTATTATGTTTCTTGTATTTATATAACATCTGATTACTAATTATTTAAAAACACATATATCAAAAGGTAATTAATCCTTATTTTCTTTTGCCATGTCGTTCCTTGTTTGTACCTTGCCCCCGGTTTAATTTTTAATTTTATTTTTTTTAGTTTTTCTTTCTTGATTTTTAGTTTTTAACTTAATATTGATCCTTATGACAAACAGCAGGAAACAACCCAAAGCAAAGGAACCGGTAAAGATCCGCTTCAAACAACTCTCCGGCGGCAGCCAGTCCATTTACTTCGATATCTACAGGAACGGCAAACGCTTGTACGAGTTCCCCAAACTATACCTTGTACCCGAAAGGACACCCGAAGACAAGGAACTGAACCGCCGTATGCTCGACAAGGCCGTCCGTATCAAGGCTCAGCGAATAGATGAGTTGTCCAGCAAGGAAAACGGCTTTGTCAATATGGGACTGAAACAAAAGGCGAATTTCATCAGGTATTTACAGGCATTGACAGAACGCAAAGAAGCAGAGGGCAAGACAGCGGTATGCGATACTTACCGGAGCCTTATAAAGCACCTGATCCTTTATAAGGGTGACGGGCTAAGCTTCAAGTCTGTCACCAGGGAGTATTGCTGCGGTTTTAGCGAATACCTGCTGACAGCGGAGAACCTCTCCAGCCGCAGGGGCATTCCGGCAAGCGCCAAAGGTTGTCTGTTATCCAAAGGTAGCCGTTACGGTTACAGCCGCGCCTTATCCATTGTATTGAACTGTGCAGTACAGGACGGTATTATTCCCGACAACCCGATGAAGAAGCTGACCCGCTTCGAGCGTCCCAAACGTCCGGAAAGCGACAGGGAATACTTAGGGCTGGAAGAGATCAGGGCACTGGTAAAGACCGAATGTATCAAACCACTGGTAAAGTCAGCCTTCCTGTTCAGTTGTTTCAGCGGATTGCGCTTCTCTGATGTCAAGGCCCTGAGATGGGACGATATCCAGACCGACCATGAAGGCAGGAAGCAGATCTGCTTTACCCAGCAGAAGACGAAGAAAAAGGAATACTTACAGGTATCTGACGAAGCTTTGAAATTCCTGCCGGAGAGGGGAACCGCTATGGGGGAAGATATTATCTACCCGTTATCATCCAGCGGCTTTACAAACCAGGCGCTTAAAAGCTGGGTACTGGCGGCAGGGATAAAGAAGCGCGTGACATTCCATGTTGCCAGGCACACAAACGCAACCCTTTTGCTGTCCCTGGGCGTTCCTATCGAGACAGTGAGTAAGCTATTGGGGCATGCCGATATGAAGACGACGCAGATATATGCGAAAGTAATAGATAAGAATAAGCGGGAAGCAGTCAGTAAGCTGGACGGGCTGACGGACTAGGGACTAAACCCAAAACACTATTTACTAAGAGCAATTCCTTTCGTACTATTTATTCATATTTTCTTATCTGTAGTCTGGTATAAGAATTTGGGATTTTTCCCAAATTTGCACTTCTCCAGATTCTCCACCAAATTTCCGGAGAAGTTAAATAATACACAACACTCAAGCTGATAAAAACAGACTGAAGAAAAACATAAGAAAATTATCAAGTGTCCAGTTATTTCAGAACAACATATATACAATTGATACCAGTAAATCCAACCTCTATATTTAGAACCTCCTTGAGACAATACTGGCTTATTTACATAAGCTCTTGAGCATGTTTTCGAGGATAGCTTTATATTTCTTGGGCGTACCTTTGTATTGATAGAAGCTATATACCAGACCTTTAAGCCCCCTGCTTATAAGGCTATCCATTAATTCGACTTCTTATTCACCCAACAATTCGAAGGAAAAATGATGGATATTACCGTTAAGATTGATAAAAGTATGCTTATGAAAAGAGAAACCGTTAATTCCGATAATGTGACCAGCTTCGAAACAATACATGGATGCTCCCGCATCTTTATCTATAACCTTATGTGTCTGTTGCACAACTAAACAAATTTAATATTTTATGAAAACAGACATTGTTCATGAAAAAATATATATTGAAAATCAACCTGTTATGAATGTAAAAAACTCCATTTTATTTTAATTTGTAGCAAAATGTGAGTTGTGCAACAGCCACTTATAAGCATAAAAAAATAAGAGAAAGGAAAGCGAAAAAAAATGTTATGATAATTATCCTGATATTACAGAACGGCAACAAAAGTAATGTCATATTAGATATTACTATATTAATACGTTTTCAACAGCATAGGTTATTCTTAAGATCTGATTTAATTTCAATAAAAAAGGACAAGATTCATTGTCCTTTTTTTTCAATGGTATCGTTGTATTTACCTTTCAAACTAAGAGTATCTACAACTCGACATCGGCCCTGAGTGGAACAACATTAGTTGTATCTACCTTTCAAACTAAGAGTGTCTACAACTAAAGTGCTGTACATCACGTATCGGAATTGGTTGTATCTACCTTTCAAACTAAGAGTATCTACAACCACCATCACTGGTTACATGGTTAAGTTCAGTTGTATCTACCTTTCAAACTAAGAGTATCTACAACCAGAAGCGATACATCCCACTTTCTTGTTTGGTTGTATCTACCTTTCAAACTAAGAGTATCTACAACGACAGTGGAACCCAAACCCATCCGGAATAAGTTGTATCTACCTTTCAAACTAAGAGTATCTACAACGCAGAGGATTACGTCTATTATCTTCAGTCTGTTGTATCTACCTTTCAAACTAAGAATATCTACAACGGCTTGTTCATATTACGCTTTTCGGATGTTGTATTTATCTTTCACCTGAAATCTTCCGTTAAGTCAACGATTATTTTCCCTGTACATCTCAGTATTGTATCACAATATGTTTCATCATCCAGTCGTTTTTCCTGGCATATATCGAGTAAATAATCATAGAGTCCCGCTTTCAGCATTTGGTTATGTGCTATCTTATTCCTTATATATACAAGCATAAATCCTTTTTGTAAGACTTCCGGTTTTTCTTTCAGCTCGTTAAGTGTCAACTCTGACTCAAATGATCCGTCAAACTTCCCTAACAACCATTTTATATCTGAATCGGCGACATCCGCAGAGTTTTTCAACAAACCGTTTGCCACATAACATTTGAAGTTCGGAAATCCATCCTGTTCCAATTCCCTTATATGGTTTACTCCGTCAAAACCCATATGTTGTAAAATATTACATTCCAGCGATTGTATATTCTTAAGTAATATGTCCCTTCTTATATTCTCGTATGATTCCAGTTCCTTTTCCAGTTCCAGCTTATTCCAGCTCCTGTCAGGATCGTATTGCAATATACATTGAACTTTAGAATCTGCTATCAATCGTTTGAATTTCCCTATATCTTTTAGCTTTACCGCAGGTTCTTGTATTTGTCCATGCTTATATGGGACAGTCATATTCCAAATAAAGTTTTCCTTTATTATGTTTTCCGAGGCATCGCCTTTCTCGCGCCGGTTCTGTCCGGATGCCTGTCTTATCTGTTCCAACCTTTCTTCCCTGGTTAAATAAAAGTCTTTAAGGACTAACCCAACCTTGTGCTCAAAAACTTCTTCATAAAGCTGCTCTGCAATATATTTTAAAAATAAATCCTGTATTTTCAGCTTTTTTATATATAGATCATTCTCGGTTTTTAATTTTTCTATTGACTTTTTACGTTCTTTTTCCTGTTAAGCTGGTCTTGTTTGAATAGTTCTTTATAATCGCGACCGTAATCGTAAAAACGCTGAAAACTATGTCCTGTATTGTTCGCATACTGATACCAGTCGGCAAACAATTCAGGATTATCGTGTATATTCACCCCTTTTATATAAGTCGGTTTCTTATCGAATATCCCCCTTGATAAAACAATTGGTTTTGCCAATAACTTCTCTTTTTGTTCTTGGGTTGCATCGATATGAAAGTCTCGTGCCGAAAACAAATTCTTGACATTGTATTGCTTCAACGCTTTATTTAGTACCTTTTTATTTTCACCACTGCTTATTATTGAGGTTTTGATATTGTTATAAATATCCGACCTGAAATCTAAATATTTTTCGAAGAAACAATCAAAATCTTTTTTCTTGAAGGCTTCCTTTATCCCCACATTCCAAAGATAAGCGCTATTATTAAAATCCCACACTGCTTCCAACAGGCCTAGCGCTTCATTTGGCCGGGTATCATAAAACGATAATGATTGTTGCAACTGGCTATGCTGGTAACCTTTCCATCCTTTGCGAATATCGGCAGGCATATAGCGAACCAGGTCATAGGCTATCCATGTAGCTTCTTCGCCCCGCTCTTTGTTGTTAAATATAAACTTGCGAATACTTCTGCCCTTCTCTGTTTTCTTTGTTTCGGCTCTGTTATTCTTTATCAGATTTATCTTTTTCCTGGTTATCTCAATCTCTTTTTCAATTTCGGATATCAGCATATCCGTATCTATGGAACTTGTATCCGAACTTTTCAGCAGTTTTTGGGGGATCTGGGAAACCGGCAAGCGGTCTCCCTGTTTGTAATTTTCCAGTTTACTGAACTGTTCCTCTACGTGTTCATGTATACGTTTTTCTATGTCTTCCGGGGCAGCTTTCTTTATAAGCAATTCATATAGTAAAGCCGGTAGTTCGTTCAGGGAAAGAACGGCAACGGGTTCGTCGTAATTGACAATGCTTTTTCCCCCTATTTTCCTTGTTATTTCGTATTTAGCGATCCTGTTTTCCCTGTTGCTTTTCCGCTTTTCATTTTTATTCCGGATATTCCTGTATTTTTCAATCCGGCTTTTTAAGTTCTTATCAATACTCAAATAAACCATAATATTCCCCCCCTCGATATTATACGATGGATTAGGGAATACTTCCCATCCGGCAGGTTCTTTCGCTGTTCCATGAAAATAGTCGCCTTTCAGCTTACTAACTTCCGATAACCGGGCGAAAACATTTATTTTATCCTTAACGATGCGTTCCGTATAATACGGTGTCCCGCCAATTTCCTTTTGCCTCCTGTCATGGATATAATTTCCCAGATATATTTGGAATCGTAGTGAAGGAAACTTCACAAACTCATCCAGGTACCTTAATGCAAAATAGTTAAATTTATTTTCGTATCTTTTTCTTATAACAGGATGGATAACGGTCAGTTCATCTGACTGGTATGTTTCGTTTCCTTCCTTAATGTATTCGTTAATATCTTCAACGAAGGTTTCCTGCAATTCTTTTGGTAAGGCATTATATACGGCATCGGGAACCTTACTCAATTCATCTGCTATTTGTATAAGCAGGGTCTCTTTGTTATATGTGCTGCTAAGCTGGTTTTTCAGTCCTTTAAATGATAGGTGTGAGAACACCCAGTGAGTAACCATGTTCTTAAGGCTGTTATATTTCAGGTTAGGATAGCCTTCCCCGTCTGCACTTGTTATCTTAGCCTTAAATCCTTTTATCTGTGCCCTTAAATTCTCGTTTTCCTTTTTTGTTAAGAATAAACTTAAAAGAAATATTAGTCCGTTCCGGCTGATTGCAATATTGTTTTCCGCAAATGATTCTTCCGAGACAGGTTTTGACCTGTAATATCTATCAATACTTTCTTCCTCTGTATCCCTGTTTTTATAAATTAAGTGATGAAAAGCCTGGTTGTAAATATTATTACGAATGCTTTCCTCATCGAGAAAAACGTTCCTGCCTTTAGCTTTCTCTTCTAATAATTTCTTTTTTTGGATTTTGAAAAGAGTTTCCAATTCATCTTTTAACCTTGTTTTCAACAAAAGCTTTGATTCATCCGTTTTAAGCCTGTTTTTCCGGACATCCTTTACCGTTTTTAGAAATATATGGTCTAAAGTGGTATAAAAATTTTCATCAAAACACAATGGCTCCTGATAATAATGCGTATAAAAATTTCTAAGGTCATTTATATTTTTCACCAACAATTTTAGCTTTTCTCCAAAATCTTCCCTGTTCGTTTTGTCCAGGTAGTTTATAAACGGGAAAAAGCGGCTTAAATACTCAACTTTCAGCTTAAATTCTGAATCGGATAGTTTGATATTTTTAAGTTTATCTATTACATTTTCAGTTTTACCATTTTCATTAAACCGTTCTTTATAAGAATCAAAAATTAAATCGATATTGTTTTGGGCCAGATTGAAATATCCCCCGAAAAAATGTTTATCGGCTACCAGTGTGTGATCATAGTATCTTTTTCCAGATTCCATAAATTCATTTTTTGAGGTTAAAAATAAAGAATTTTATTTTCATAAAATGTATTTAATGTAATAATCATCAAGTCATAGTTGGACAGTCCCTTATTTTTCAGTCGGAAAATATATTGCAGGCCTTTCAAACAAGGCTGTAGCAGTCAGTCTGATTATTCTCGCTTTTTAAAATAATTTTAACGGGATATAAAGGTGGATATTTCAACTTGTACCTAAACAATCTGAGAAGACATTAACCGCTCTTGTACATAAGGAGTTAATTTATTTACTTCAAACTTATATTTTATCTGCTTTATAATATCCGGTAATTTCAGCATCATACTCTCAGCAAAATGCTTTTTTTTCTTAATGATAATCAATATAAAATTAAATTATTCCATGCGAAATAATTGCCTGATCGTATACATTCGATGAGCCCCCTCTTCTCAATAAAGGCCAGAGATTATGTTTGTGCCGGACAGGACTTATTCGCAAAATTATGGTGAACATGCCATCACAAATAAAATATCCGGTTCTCATAAACAAATAAACCGGATGGTTGTTAAAATTACAATATATGAAACGGTTAGAACTGTAAGCCGAGCCGTAAAAGGTACATGTCATCCTTCCTGAATGAGTTGCACAGTATGTCCGGCATATAAAACCGAATGTATAAACCGAACGAACAGTTCCTATGAAATCAATGATAAGATTATTTTTAGTATTGCTGGGCTGCTTTTTCATGCATCTGTCACAAGCCCAGGTAACGATTGGTTCAGGAGAAGAGCCTGCTGAAGGAGCCGTACTTCATCTGAAAGAAAAAGAAAACGTAACGGATGCCGGCCATAATTCATACAGGGGGCTGATACTGCCCAGGGTCAACCTCTCCGAAAAGAAGCAGCTTTACCCGATGTTCCTGAATAATCCGGAAGATCCCGCTTCCGGCGCTAACTCAAATTATATAAGCAACAAAATCGCCCTGAATAAGACCCATACGGGAATGATCGTTTATAACCTGACCGAAAACGATGAAAAAGAACTTTGCCTGGGTCTGAATCAGTGGGACGGGGAACAGTGGAACTGTTTCCAGCAGAAGATAGGAAATGCCGTCGGGCATATAGTGGATTGCGACGGAATTAATATAGCCGGGCATTATAAGTCCCCCGACCAGTATCCACAGACCCCGCCAGGCAGCGCTGTTGTACCCTTGGACGCTTCCAGTTACATAACCATAAAGCTGGAGATTACCAAGCCCGGGGCATATACCATTCATGTTACCCCGGCCTATGCGGGCGACCATACTAAAACAAACGGCTATTTCTTTATCGCATCGGGTATGTTTATGGAAAAAGGCGTATATACCCTTACTATTCCCGGTAGCGGAACGCCGTTCTGGTATACCCCTGCCGGAAATCCGGGCGACGAGCTGGCTGTTACAATGAACGGCAAGCCGCTGGTATTACAGATGGCACGGCCTGTACAAAGAATATCATTGTGGAGGATTACTCTAAAAAGCCGAACTATGAGATGGATTGCGGCAGGACAACCGTGCATGGCGTATATCAACTGAACCAGGCATTGAACCCTGCCGGTAATTATATTTCCGTGTGGATTAAAATACTCCCGGGCGATCCGTTCGTAGAAGGGTCGACTGTCTATCTGGAAACCAACATAGTGGACGGAATCGGTTTTGCATCGGTTCCGACGCTGGTTACAGCCGCAGACAAGGCAGGCGGAGAAAAAGAAATCATACTGAGGGGAAGCGGAAAGCCTACTTCGGTGGATACCAAGAAAATGACCATTACCTCCAACAGCGCGATCAGTGTGGCAACATGTTATGTAAGCGTACCGGTTGCCTATCCGGTAAAAAAGACTTACGGATGGGGCTGGTATAACAACACGGCGGGATATATCATGCAGGTATTAGACAGTACGCCCCAGGGCACACGGAAACTGGTGGATGCGGATGTAAACTTCGGGACAAATGATAACAGTACTGTGAAGATTGTAAAATACAGTCCATCCTACCCAGACCTTTAACCACTCAATACTGGATGGTGAACTGATGGGTGGGGCTGCTTATAACCCTGTCCGGGTTAAAGCCATGTTCGACGAGAAACCCGAGATTGTGCTTACCGGGTTCGACCTGGCTATCGCGGATGCAGGCAACAGGGCGGCGATTGCAGGTTATATGGTCGATTACCTGAACAAGGGCGGCGTGCTTATACTGGTATTGGAAAGGGATTATATGGCGAAATCTTTCTTTGAAGCCCTGTATCCCGGCATCACTGTATCGGGAAGCGCCCTGATAGGCACATTGAGGATGCAGCTTGGCTTTATGAACGATGAGATACTGAACGGCCCTTTCGGCGATATCAGGGGCCGGTTCTTTGGAAACGATGCAGGCGGAACCATCAGCATAACCGGATTGCCGGAGGAAGACCTTGTGGTATATGCCAGGGATTCGGGCGGTAAGCCGACGATATTCAAACATAAGTTTTACAATCTGGTATTCATCGGGGACGGCGGTATCTTTGCAAACCTCAACGGGGGGACAGGCTCTACTACCGGTACGGCCACCACCTATCCGCTAACAATTGATAGTAACAACAGGCCTGTCACCAAAACAAGCTGGTCAGGCGGGGATGTGGAGAACGCCCGCTTGTTTGCCAATATTATGGCTTGGGCAATAAAGCAGGCACAATTTAACGGCATAAATTCGCCGAAATGAAAGACTATCTCTGTGCCGGTGTCTTCATGCGATTATTGAGACTTCATAAAAAAGGTGAGGCTTCCCAGGCTTCCGTCTGCGGCAGCGACTAATAACTCAAATACGGAAGTATTATCATTCCAATAAAGCTTCCACATCATCTTTATCCATGCCCTGTAAAGGGTTTGATCCGGACGCGAATACTTCGGCCAGCTTTGATTTGCCATCCTGTAAACGCCGGATCTTTTCTTCTACCGTGCCTGACGAAATGAAACGGTACGCAATCACATGCTTCTGCTGACCTATCCGGTGGGAACGGCTTACCGCCTGGTTTTCCACGGCGGGGTTCCACCAGGGGTCCAGGATGAGGACATAATCGGCTGCGGTCAGGTTAAGCCCTACGCCTCCCGCTTTGATGGAAATGAAAAAGCAATTCACTTCCGGGTCATGCATGTACAGGTCAACCTGCTTCTCCCTGTCCCGGATTTTCATATCCCCCGTCAGCCACGCATATTTCCAGTTATTTTGGTCGAAGTAGCCGGAAAATAAGCGTAGATGCTTTACAAAGGAAGAAAAGACCAGAACCTTATGCTTGCTGTTGCGCAATGTTTCCAGGTACATCGCCACCTGTTCAAACTTACCTGAATCCCCGCAGTAGGACAAGTCCAGCAGTTTCGGATGATTTGCCAGCAACCGCAATCTGGTTAAACCCTGCAAAGCCATAAATGACAGTTTCTGGGTATCGGCGGATTGCTCTCCGGCAATCAGGCTGTTACGCAATTTATTTTTCTCCAGGTTATATGATTCAGCCTGGGACTCGCTCATGTTGCAATAAACGGTTTTCTCGGTCAGGGGCGGCAGCTCCGGAGCAACTTCTGCCTTTGTCCGCCTCAGGATAAACGGTTGTATGATTTTCAGTAAAGCCGCTTCTTTTTCTTTGTTGTTCCGCCTGAGCGGATTGGCATAAGCCTTCCGGAAGTCTTGCAGGTTACCCAGCATACCTGTATTTACAATGTTAAACTGTGCCCACAGGTCTGTAAGCGAATTCTCTACAGGCGTACCGGTAAGCGCTAATTTATGCATGGCCTTAATCCGCATCACGGCCTTATAGGTCACCGAGTCCGGATTTTTCACATACTGGCTTTCATCCAGAATGAAATAATGGAAAGAACAGCATTCCAGCATTTCTATATCGATGCGGAGCGTCCCGTATGTGGTCAGTACCACATCGAACATACTGAAAAACATATCCGTGTCTTTTGTTCTCATCCGCCTGCCTCCCGAATAGATATATACTTTCCGGGCGGGCGCAAACCGTTCCAGTTCATGCTGCCAGTTATACAGCAGGGATGCAGGGACGACTACCAGCGAAGGGGGATACTCCCGGGAGCTGCTGCTTTGGGATATATCGTCTTCTGTGAATAAGGACAACTGGCCTGAAACTTTTGACTGCCGGTTTGGTTTTTCTTTTTTCCTGTGCTGGTAAAAATATTGCAGCAGGGTGATTGCCTGTAAAGTCTTCCCCAAACCCATATCATCTGCAAGGCAACCCCCGAAATTATTTTCAGACAGGCTCAGGAGCCATGAGAATCCCTTATGCTGGTAAGGCCTCAATGTGGCATTCAGCCCTTCGGGAACAGGATATAAACCATCGGAGTGTATCTCCGGGACAGGCTTATGCGTACCAGCGTCAAGGATGCCTGCCAACCGGAAATGATGCCTTTGCAGGCGGATATTCGCTCCGTCCTCCCTGCCGAAAAACATCAGTTCATAATAGCGGCTGAACCATTCCCCGGGCAATACGGCAATGCTCCCGTCCGGCAAAACATATTCCCTGATATCATTCAGTATGTGGTTCCGGAAACGGATAAAAGGAATCCTGAACGTACCGAATACGGCTTCACTTTTTACATCAAACCAGTCCGGGCTTTCATCCGGTTTGTTTTCCAGGGATATTTCACCTAAAAAATATCTCTTATCCGGGATATCCTGTACCAGGTCGAAAAGGCCCAATATTTCCCGGTGTGCCTGAATCCAGTCAATCAAGCCATTTGTATCATCTTCCGGTTCGGTTTGCTTTACCCGGAAGCCGTTAAGCCACTTCCTTTCCAGCCCGTTATCCGTGAGTAGCTTAATCAGTGAACTTTCCCGTTCCTTATCCCTGTAAAACCAGACTAATGCCGTGGTGCCGTCAGCCTGCCTTGCATATACAACCTTCTTATCGGGCGTATCGATGGGACAGGCTTTTCCCTCATATAAAAAATCGAGGGACAGGACAGGCTGCATATCCAAACCGTTTGTCAATGTCAGGCGCGCTGTGCACGGTGGGTATATTTCCTGTATATCGATCCCCCGGGCATTTACCTCAACGTTGTTCTTAAGGCAATTCGCTATAAATTTCTCTATGTAGGCTTTTTCCGAGGCTGGCGGAACCGTTACATATTCCTTCGAAAAGAACGGCAGTAATTTTTTTGCATCGATATCCTTAAACACAAGCAGTTTCCTGTCCACGAAAACACAGGCGGGATCACTGCATATGACGCCGAAAGGCTTGCCGTTCAAATCAATTATTTCATTTCCGGCGGCAAGGGTGATGAAATACCGCAACTCCTGCCCGCCATTTTTTATGAAATTAAACACAGCCCTGGCCGGGTCGGGGTATACTTCCGCTTTGGCGGAATCAAACAAGGCCCGTACTTTTACCCCTTCCCTGAAATAAACCTCCAGTCCGGACTGGGGTAAGCGCTCAATAATACGTTGCTGGTATCTTTCTATAGCCGGGCGGATATAGGTCTCTATTGTTTTTTCAGTGACATTTTTTTCAAAGCCGGATACTGTTGTTTCCTTAGAATAGCTTTTCATAAGGGATTTAGCTGTACAACGGCCTGCCAGGGCAACAATCTCCCTGTGAGCCTGCGGCAGGAATGTAAAACTACCGGCTTTTTCACCGGCTATTTCCACGATGGTCAATGAATCCGTCTTCTCCCTCCTGGCCCATAATGGCTGAAGAAGGTAGCCGAAAAGGGGATGCTCTATGATGCTTATAATAAGTTTTTCTTCCATAGTCAGTTATATGATACCTGCCCGCAGGCGTAACTCCCGGCTTACCGGCAAATTTACGCACAAAATACCAGGATTGTATTGAGGTCCCGGGTATTTTATTTTTTTACCGGATGATGCTGGTATATCGCCTTTTTCCGGCTTATACTTTATCATTCCGGCTATGTAATCCGCCGTTTTTTCGGTCATTTCATCATTGCATACCAAAGAATAAAGACCGTCATATAAAACAAAATACTCCCCAAATGTTGAAAAGACAGTTGAGGAGTTCTTCATAGTTATTCTTTACCCAAATTTATTTTTAGTATTACTTTTACTTTATTATTGCCTGCTGAACTTCATCGTCTATTCCGATATCCGGTCAGCCTGTTTTACATAATCTTTTTCCATAGTAAAAATATCATCTGGCACCGTAGCTAGATGTCGAAATCATCTTCACTTTCCCACGTCAGTTCCAATAACGCCACCCTAAAAGGTTAAATTCCATTATATATGATCCGTATATCTTGTATTTGGCAGTGTTACCGTTCCACCCACCCTGAATACATATATAAACCCATATAATCAGATTCTACCCTGGAAACAATATGGCTCTTATTTTTCCGTCATTAGCCGTACTGTTAGTCTTAACTTCACCGGCTAGAACTTCAATAAAAGTTGCCTGATAATTTCCATCGAACAGAATATTTCACTTTTCTACAATTTTCCTGTAATTTGCGAAATATCGAACTTACCGTCAATGTTCTGAATTTCTATCTTTCCTTTGAGAATATCAAAGAAGAAATCGCGGATTTTTTCGGAAGTCAACGTAGCGGGTTTACCATTTTTGTCAATACCCATATCGTAAGTTTTGAGTAGCTGCGAACCCAGGCTTGCCGCTGTGAGCAGGAAATGATTTTGGAACTTGTCCATGTCCAGTAGATCGGCTGCCAATACTTTACCAACAACTGTATAACTGCGTAGCGTTTTCTGGATTTTTTCATTGGCAAGTGTCGTTTTCACCTCATCGGTCTCGATATTCATTTCAATCTTGCCGGAATTGCCGGCTTGCGGTAGCCCTTTATATAATGCACCTAAATCAGCCAAACTCAAATTGAATAGTTTTGCTTCGGCGGTTGCAAGTATTTTTTCAATCGAAAACGCGCTTGGTAACAATAAACTTACCATTTGTGCGATTCTTACAGATGGCGTATTGAAAGTACCAACAATACAATTTGTCAGGTCAATTTGCTGTGTTGCGAAAACACCGCCGATTACTATACAATTTTCTAAGATAATTTCATCGGCGTAAATAGTACCCGCCACAAATGCGTTGTATAGCGTAACAGTTTTTGCATTAATATCGGAATAGAACATGATATTGCAGTTCGCTGCACGTGAAACAACGGAATTTGCCGACCCAACGCTCTTCTTAAATGCCACATTGCCTTTTGCTTCGCTATTGACATAAAGTTCCAACTGTGTGAAAACAGTTCCCTGGATTTCAAGGTCACCATTTTGAATTTCAAGTTTGTGGGCATATACAGGCCCTTCTATAACCGTGTTGCCTTGTACTGTGATGGTGCGATTGAGTTCAGCAACTTTTTCGGGCAGGATTGAACTTCGCACTAAATTATCCTTCAATTGTATATTGCTTTCGTTAAAACGAAGTTCTTTTAATTCTTTCATTTTATTTGATTTTTTTAATTATATACTTTTAATATGATTGAAATTCAACATACTTGCAATATTTTCTTTTACACGATTGCTGTGTGTATCGGCTGAACTGAAATGACGGTTAAGTTCGGCATTGAAATAACGCCCGATCTGGGCTTTACTTTCACCGGAAATAATACTCCAATGCTGTGCCTGAAAATCAGCCATTAATTCGTTTTCCTGCATTTTGGATAGGGAACCGGATTGGAACAGTCTTCTGTCAATTTGGCTTTCTTCGCTTTGCGTCTCGATAAAGCAAACCGGCAGGTACAGGACAGCGGTAACAGTTTCATTCAACATGCTTTGGTTAATTGTTTCATCCAGTTTTTTTTGTTTCAGCAAAAATATATTTGCCTTGCCGATAGTATCCAATGCGCGTTTCTTGGCAATGGAAGCGCTGATTCTTGCCTGTAACTCAGAACCTTCTTTCCCAAAAACAGAGACGGTGCTGGCTAAATCGCTGCCCAAAGCACGGTTAGTGTGATTGTCACTTTCGCGTTTGAAAACAAAGGCGGGCTTATCCAACTCGAAAATCCGGTTTTCTAGTTCGTTGTTCAGATCTTCAAAAATGTTCAGATAGCGGCTTGTAATACGATTATAGTCGGTTTCCATCTGTTTTTGCTTTCCCACACAGCGTTTTGCCAATTCGTGCAGATGCATTAAGGTTGCATCAAGTTTTGTGGTTAATTCCATTATTTGCTGGCTGATTTCGGAACGGATAGTCTTAAAAAAGCCATCAATTATGGTTTGTCCTATTTTTTTTGCATTATTGTCGATTGATGCGATTTGCGCTGCTTCTGTGGCAACAACTGCACCAGTGAGCAAACTAACATTACTATTGCAGTTATCGATGCTGCGATCAAAAGGAGTGGTTTCGACATCGATATTCACTGTAACATTCTCGTGGGCAGTTCCGCTATACGACACACTCCCGCCGTGCTGGGAAGCAGGGTAGCTGACAGAACCGGAATAATGCACGGAAATTGTTTTATTAAAACTGCGTCTATAACTCATAACTGTCCGTTTTCATACGTAAATAAATTATAGTTTATAGTCCCTAAATAGGACTTTTAGTTATTAAATCGTTATTTCAGACAAAACAAGAGATAACACTTATGGTAATAAATGCACGGTTATTGGATATATTAAAAGGGAACAGCCAAGAAAATTAAAATTTCATACACGTGGTTTATTCCACAATCTTTGGTACTTAGCTGTTGAAGTCAGTTTCATTGTCGGCTTATATGTTACCTATTTGGATAACTGGCGCCAGTAAACATCGACCTTTATTGTAATTTGAGCTATCCTGCTTTAGTCTCGACCAAATCCACCTGGTAGCCCAGTTTTTCCAACTCTTTCTTCAGGTAAGATTTGCGTTTGGCTTCCATCCTTTGGTTGATATAGTCGGCTCCAAGTTCTCTGTATTGTTCTTCTGTGCTCAGTATATGGTAGACAGACTTCAGGATCGAATGTCCTATGGCTACCAGAGCTCTTTTCTTGCCCCGTCTTGCTGCCAGCCGGTGATACCTCGCACTGTAGAATGTATTCTTCGTCCTTGTTGCCGCCCAGGCTGCTTCTACAACTGCCGCTTTGGCGGATTTATTTCCGTGGGTGGTTCGTCCGCTTTTTTTTTGCCCGCACTCTCATTGTTGCCCGGAGATATACCTACCCAGGAGCACAGGTGCTTCTCGCTGGGGAAGACACTCATATCCAGTCCAATCTCGGCAATAAGGTCTTGCGCGGTTTTAAGGTTGAAGCCCGGTACGCCTTTGAGCAGTTCGATGACATTATCATAAGGGCTAAGTGCCTGCCTGACTTTATCGTCAATCTCGGATATGATAACCTCTGAGGCGGCAATATCACGCCTTATTAAACCTAACATGTAAACATGATGTTCGGTTATAAATCCATTGCAGGCTTCCAATAGTTCTTCCTTGCTGGCTTTCAGCTTACCGTGATAGACCCGGTCAATATCTTCAGGGCTTATCTGTTTTCCCTCGATCAGTTTATCGATCAACTTGGTAGCGACCACACCGTCTGTTCCGCTCATCACGCTCGACAATTTTATGTTGCAGTCTTCCAGAATCCGGTTTATGCGATTCTTATTGGCGGCAATGCCTTGTATCAGCTTGACCCTGTATCTGGTCAGGTCCCGCAATTCACGCTGTTCACGCGGTGGAATATAACTCGGCTTGAGTAATCCGGCAAGCAGTAACTTGCATATCCAGGTGCTATCCTTCTTATCGGTTTTGTGACCCGGAACATACTTGATATGACGGGCGTTGACAATCCAGACCTTCATTCCGGTCGGTTCCAGTATATGATATACCGGCTTCCAGTAAACTCCGGTACTCTCCATGGCAACATGGGTGATACCCAATTCCAATAACCATTCTCTTAATTCTGTCAAAGAACTCGTGAAAGTAGAGAACTCACGCGTGGTTTTCTTTATACCTTCGCCAGACACGGTGGCAACTACTACTTTCTGGTGTACGTCTATGCCGCATCCCCTGGATACGACCTGGGTGAATGTAATCTGTTCCATAGCCTTACTGATTAATGGGTTATATCCAAAGGTAAGGGCCTTTGCGAACTTTTACATGCTCTTTGGCGGCTTTTACGTCATGGGGGTTTCATTGTTTGAAAACTATTTGCCATAAACAGTTTGTTAGCCATCTCTTTAACACGCTGCGAAGTATTGGCTGATGAAAGCAATTTGCTGAATTCGCTTCTTACTTCTTTGTCTATTTCTTTTACTGGCTGCCATTGCAGGTTTTCAATATGATGATTAACGGCATTTTTTACAACCGCCTGCGCCTGCTGGCTTAATTGAACATTATTAACCGCAACATCGATATCTTCGTTGCCGTACTTATCAAAATTACATTCGCTGATAAGAACAGGAATGAACAATATGGAATTTTCAACCGCGTTTACTTTTTCCACCAAAATACGGTCAGTCAATTTCTTCTGTTCCGACATATCGGCAAGGAAGTTGCTCATTGAATTGATAAGCTTCAAACCCCGGAATTTTACATTCGAGGCAATAATTTTCTGGCTTGCCGCTAATGACTCCAACTGCGAAACAGGGACGGTTGCTGCCAGGTATTTGGTTCTGTTCGATACTTTTTCCACTTCTTTTACGGCAAAGTCAATCATAGGTCTGTCGAGTTCCAAGACCCGCTGTTTCAGGTTTTGGTTAAGCCCGTTGAAAAGTTTCAGGTAACGGCCCGAAATCATGTTATAATCGTGCTCCATCCTGCTTTTGACAGACAAAAGTTGTTTACGCTGCTGATTGAGATGCATTAAATGTGAGTCTACTTCGCTTTGCAGTTTGGCTATTTTCTGCGAAATCTGAGAACGGATCAAAGTATAAAAGCCTTTGTTTACATTATCGCAAACATGGTCGGCAGCCTTTTGCTCTGCTAACACAACGGCAGTTTGCATTGCTACAACAGCAGTTGTAGTTCCTTTAATGTGATTGGACACAGTGCTTATTTCCTGTGCCATCGGGTTGGTGTCTACTACACAATCGATATATGAAGCCATAGTTGTCCCTCCTTATTCGTTATTAAATTCGCCTTGGGATTCAAGGATATCAATAATTGCTTTCTCGCGCTCAAAATCTTCAGCATTGTATTCCATGCCCATTTCATCCATTATTTGCTGTAATACATCGTCGGGGAAACCATATAATTCTTCTGCGGAATACTGATATCTTCCTTGTCCTTCCTGTCCCGTTTCCACACTATTATTTTCCTGAATTTCAGAATTTTCATCAGAAGTATCCTTTTCAAAATCCGTTGCGCTTCCTGTTGTGTCAAATTCAGATTGTGAAATTTCGTTTTCCGTCTGCAAATTGTCATCTTTCAGGTTTTCCAACACATTTTTAGCAATAACTGGCAGATTCAAAGAAATATGCTCAAAAGTAATATCTTCAATATTTGGAGAAGGCGGTAGTTCGGACGTTTTTGCAAACAACGGATTTACAAGAGCAAGCGGTTTGCGGCGGGCATCTAAATCGTGGATTTCGCTTGTGGCGACGGCAACTTCGTTCGAATGTCCATCCCGCAGTTTGGCGTCGAAGTATTCGATATGGCCAAATTTCTCAGCTTTTTGATCAATATCTTCTTTGAGGCGCTCCATATATTCCTCGAAATTTGCCTGCGTATTTTTAAATTCATTAGATTGCAATTCGAAAGCGGCAAGCGTTTCGGTTGTATTGTCAACTACATCGACAACAGTAGAATCAAGCGAACCGTTCGACTGTACCATACTGTCTTCGGTACGCTGTAACGATATCAAAGTATTGTAAGCGGCAACATACTCACGTAAACTTGCCTGCATCAAATTAATAATATCAGCGCTTTCGGCACGGTTGGCACGATAGAACGCATCGGTATCCTGATGCCACTTGTTGAGATAATTAATTTTCTGGTCTTTGATATGGTTATAGATTTTCAGGCGTTCAATGCGGTTTTCATTCATCAGGTTTTGTACTACGGGCGCAACGATTTCTTCATAAATCTGGTGTACGCCAAAAGGCAGGTTGATTGTGCTGCCGTCTTCTGCCGTCCACATACCCGAAAGCAGGTTGTAGCGAACCCGCGAACTCAGTTTAAGCTGGAACGGCTCGTAACCCTGGACTGATTCACTATAATCAAACTTCTCATTCCGGATACGTTCGATTTCTTCGTGTTCAAGTATAGGCGAGTAATGATTATATGGAGATTTGAGGATTTGATATAGTACTTTGTTCGATTCGAAAACAATCTTGTCTGTAGAAGCAACTTTCAATGCGGAAATCGCCTGCACGGAGTTTGCCATCGTAATCATTAAGCCTTTCAATACATCTTCAAACTGCTGTGTTTTATTCGATAAAGAATCTTTTAATTTATTGAGTTCCTGAAATTTATTGATACTTCCTGTATATTTTCCTTTATCGAATACATTGATAACCGGAGCATTTACAGGCAGTTCCGTAGTCGCAAATTCATCCAGGAACTGTAAATACTCACTTTTCCCGGCAACCAGCGGAAGCGATACCGAAGTAGTGTCAAGGTCATCCATACAGTAAGAAATTGTACGTAGCGAGCGTTCCAGCTTTCCAAAATAATCGTGCTGGTTGATTTCCTGGATAGAAGTGGAATAATCGTCTGTTTCAATCGTTTCTGTTTCATTGGAGGTTTCAACGATCGGCGCTTCGGAGGAGAGGTTTTCCAGATCGGCAATAGTCTCTATCAGCAAATCGTTTTGACGCGAGAGTTGCAGTGTAACTTCCGATTCATCAACCTTGCCGGTATAATCTACAATAAAGCTTTTATCTTCATACTTGATTTGGTCGGCAACGGGAACATATGCCACGCCAAGCTTACTCATTTTGTAATCGCGGAAAATTTCAGCGTGTTGCTTTTCAAATTCGGCAATACGGCTGTCTTTTTCTGCAATTTCTTTTTCCAGACCGTTCTTTTTTATGAAATAAATAAAGAACAGTATAATGGTCAGGAACCATACCCACAAACCGGAAATCTGTTCTTTCAAAATTACCTTTTCTTCTTCCAAAACCACAATTTCGTGTTCTAACCGTTCCTCTTCGGTTACGATCTTTTCAGCCGCTCGGCTATAATAATTGAATAATATCTTCGCTTGGTCTTGATAGATATTACCCGATTCGGGGAAAATTTTACCTGTCATTGTTTATTTGATTTAATTTGAATATGTATTTTTTCTGTTTTGATAAATTCTTTCAAGGTTTTTGAGATTGTTTTCTATTTCCGCCTCATTCATTGAATAATTATGAATTGCAGAAGAAATATCGCTCACAATATTCGTAAAAGAACGTTCTAAATTGTACGCTTCCTCGTTATTTGCAGGAGAAATAAAGCGTAACCCTTCTTCGAGCGAATTAATGCGGTTTGTAAAGCTTCCGGGTAATTCCGGCAAATCATTCATTTTGTCTTTCAAGCGCCTCATCGCAGATTTCATTTCGTTAATTTCGTTATAGTTTTGCGTTTCCTGCATATAAACTTCTGCTACTTTGTCGACAGAGTGACGGGAAAGCAAGAGCCACAAAAACAGGAAAAATAAGAACGCAAGGTGGATAAACAGTTGAATGGTAAAAGTGAGTTCAGGTACAAAATAGCCGATTACAATCAATCCGGCTGCAAAAATGGCATAAGACCAGGTTATAAGCCAATTTATCCCCAAAGCTCCAACCTGTTTTTGCGATTTGTCCTTCAGATTGATCCAAGGTGTACGGTAATTAAAAGTAAACAGCCCGTAAACGAGTGAGCCGGTTGTAATATTCAAAATAAGAATATCTGTTGGGGGTTCGCCTTTAAAAAGGATAAACGCCGTTATAATGATTCCTTCACCAAAAAGCAATAATAACCACGAAAGGATATTTTTTATAGTCATGGTATTTGTGATTTTTTAATTCGAATTCTTAATTATCTCTTATTCCCGCATTTCGGACAGAACTTTACGCCTGGTGCCAATGCTGTTCCGCAACGGCTGCAATTATCACCCGAAGAAACCTGTTTACCACAGTTTCCACAGAAAGTTGCTCCCGTTTGCATCGGCGCATTGCAACTGGGGCAGACATTCCCGCCTTCGCCACTGCCTGTTAACGGTGTTCCGCAACTGACACAGCGCTTTGCGTTTCGTGCATTGTCCGTTCCACACTTAGGGCAAGGATCGTAGGAGTCGCCGCAGTGCGGACAAAACCGGGCTGTGTTTGGAAACTTTTTAGCACAATTTGAACAGAAAACCATTTTTACCTGTTGTTCCTTTTGAATTGGTTGTCCTTGAAAATCCTGATTATTTCCGCCAAAAGCAGGCTGGTTATACTGCGGCTGCATCATTCCGGCACCGGCACTACCTCCGCCTCCCATTCCTCCCATCATATTCATTGCCATTAAACCGCCGATAAGGCTACCGTTACCGTTGCCAAAATTATCCACTGCATTATTGGCTGTATTAAACATCTGTTCCTGTTGCCAGGTATGTCCTGTAATCGACATCGAACTTTGCTGTGCGATTGCATCTGCTACTCGCCTGCCGCTTTCAGTCAAAGTATCGATATCAATGCTTGTGATATAGAATTGTGTCAGATCCAGGCCTATATTTTCCCAAAATGCAGCCATTGTACCCTTCAAAAATTCGGAAAGTTGGTCTAAGTAGGCGGAAATGGACTTAAAACCGATCCTGTGTTTAAGCATAAATTGCAGAATGGTGGATTTTGTTTTCGTAGAAAATTCGCCCAGGAACTGATCGGTCAAATCGTCCTGTGTAAATTCGGATTTTGTTCCGACGATTTTGACCAGGAATTTCTCGGCAGCGGTAATTTTCAAACCGTAACGTCCTTTTGAGACAAGCGGAAGTTGCGTATTATAGTCCGGATCATGCATTGACATACTACTGGTTTCCCAATCAATGTTATACGGTGTGGTTTTATTGACAAACCACACTTCTGCCGTAAAAGGATTTTTTCCGCCGAAAGGAATTCCGAATAGGTTGCGTAAAACAGGCAGGTTTTCAGTGTTTAATGTATGTTTCCCAGGGCCAAACTTGCCAACAATCTGTCCTTTTGAGAATAATACCGCCTCCTGCGATTCCTGCACAATGAGTTGCGTGTAGGTACTTAAATTGGTCTCGGGGAAACGCCATGCATAAATCGTTTTATTTCCCTGCGGCGACCATCTGACTAAATCAATTATTGCCATATATTTTTGTTTTTGAATGATTCATTTTCAATTTATAAATCCATATTATTCAGTCGGGCAAAAACAGCAATGCCACATACTTTTTTATTTTATATAGCCTTTACAGGGATTCCCCATATATGCACTACTGTAACATAACTCCACATTCAATAACAGAAAACTGACGGAGTAAATATGCCACTGCTAAAAGCTATCCTGTAATTCTTTAACTGCTGATTCAAAATGTATATGAATACATTACGGACTAAAAAACGGGAGCATCGTTTTATTGTTTGAATAACATGTATATTTCTCTGGTGAGATAAGCTGAATGCATGAAAAACTAACTGCCGTTTTTTGACAAAAGGGAGATCGGTTTAAATAGTTTGTGTTCATACAAATATGGTTTTTAATTTGTTTAATAACTATTAATTGTTAACTCGCTTACAGTGTAGTTTTGTTTGCGTTCAAAGATAAAGAAAATTATTAAAAACGAAGACTATGTGTTTTAATTATTTAGCATATAAATTAGATATTATATTCTAATACATAAAGTAGTTTTCATGCCGACTCAAAACAATTAATCATATTAAATAAATTTTCCGGCAAGAGACAAAAAAATATCAACCAGAAGTCTGGTTTCACTAACAAACCCCGCCTGATACTTAATCGAAAAAAATCGATGCTAGAATAGACCTGGGCAGTGACCTGAGTATCGCTAACATATACGCCGGCCAAATAGAAGATACTGATGTAAAAATAAAAAACACAAACGCATATATAAGCCTGGGCTATAAGTCCTGAATCCTGTACATAATCCTTAAACAGAGGCGGTTCCTGAATGGTGCCGCTTTTTGTTTTATATTTGTATTTGTCAACAGTCAGGAAACCCGGCCTGTTCAAGGATAAAGGAATAGCTGTTGTCCTGCATCCTCTTCCGGAATAACTTTATATCCCAACTGCTTGTAACCCGCCAGGCGTTTCCGGTACATCCGTTCCAGTACAGGCACATGCCTGTCCACATAATCATATACCCTGACTTCTTCTTTTCCCGAATAGTTACGAATATTAAGTAGCATTTTTTCGAAATATTGCGTCTATCTACAGAAATTCTACAGAATTGTTTGCTATAATTGTATACTTTTTATTTGATGAATATTTAACATAAAAAATCACTAAGTAACAACACCCGTTATTCCCTTTTATTCTTTTTGCCCCTTAACACCAATAGCTGGGAGATAACGATAAGTATTACCGAAACCAGTTTTTTAGGGATATTTCATCGTTGCTGAAATTCCAGGCAGGGTAGGTTACAAGTACTACAGCTAAGGATATAAGTATCTTGCTAATCATAATTTTTATAAATATCAATGCATTAGGGTTACAAAAATACTCTAAAATAGATACGTAATTTTACAATTTAAGTGGCTGAGCACGGACGGAGGATATGCGTTATGAATTTGATTTTATGCATTATTATAACAAATATAAGGGGAGGATGCTTTATGTTTTAAGGATGGAGTAGATTATCCGGGAAGATGAGCGGCTTTTAGGTTGAGGTAAATTTACCTCACTTTTTAAATGAAAATAGTTTATGAAAAAATAAATATTTATGATTAAATTATTTTTATATAACCGGAAAATTTAGCACTTTCGTACCACATTATATGACTTTAATTAGATGGTATATTATATATGGTTCGACGAAAGTGATAAGGAAGGTGAGTATTATACTAACTTTTATGGTGGAATATTAATAGAATCTACCAACCTAAAAAATGTTATATCAATGATGAACGATATAACTCGTGAACTTGATATAACAGAAGAAATAAAATGGCAAAAAGTAAATAACCACACCTTTAAAAGATATATAAAGTTGGTCGATTTTATATTTGATCTTTTAAGTGAGAATCTTATTAAAATTCGTATTTTCTTCAAAAATAAGCAGTATGTTCCTATAGGTTTAACAAAAGAGCAACAAAAGGCTGAATTCCCTATTTTATATTATCAATTTATAAAACATGGATTTGGATTACGATATTCAAATAAAGAAAAATCTAACATTTATTTAAAAATACATTTAGATAATATACCATTAAAAGGAGAAGATAAAAAGACTTTTATTAAACATCTATACGAATTAAATAAGGATACAGAATTAAAGAAAGCGAATATATGTATAAGAGAGGGGGATATTTTTGAAGTAGATTCGAAACAACATCTACCTCTTCAGTGTATGGATTTGATTCTGGGTGCAATCTGTTTTAGATTAAATAATAAGCATAAAGAAAAATTAGATAACACAAACAGACGGGGTAAACGTACTATCTTAAAGGAAAAACTTTATAAACATATTAATAAAAAACTTAGGGAATTAAGGCCTAATTTTAATATTGGAGAGAGTACTGGATATGTAGATATTAGCGAAAGATGGGAGCAACCATATAGACATTGGAGCTTTAAGCCTAGTAATTGCCTTAGAGACCTGAATTATTCTAAGAATTCAAATAAAAAAGAATAATCCCGTGCCTCCTACACTAGTGAGCTACGTACCACGTAGCCTTTCAGAGAGCAAAGGATTATTCTTTTTACAAAAGAACTCATTTTGTAGTGAAAAATCAAATTTTTAACGTTAAAAATTTTGATTTTCAAATTATTCGTAAACTGGAGTTTCTAATAGAGTCAATAAAGAACAAAAAGAATCCCCGTCACTATGATCATATTCATAAAATTTAAGCTATAACGCTATCCTTTTTTGTCGGTGTGTATTTATTGGCTGTCGCATTTTGGACATTTTATGATTTCGTTTCCCATGGTTTATTACTAAAATATTATCGATATATTAATTAATTTAAGTTGCTATTTATAGATTGTAAATTTTATCAAAAGTATATCCCCAAATGAAAGCAATAAGTTTAATCAAGAACCCCTTTTGAGTGACGGCATGAATTTTCTTAGGCAAATACTTGGTAATATCACTAAAAGCTGTTTCAATCCGCTTTCTGTGAATAGATATCAGATATTCCATACACGGATTATGCGGCTTTGTGGAATTACTTTTCCTGGCAGCTTTCAGATAAATATTATTATCGGCCAGCATGTCTTCAAGCAAATAATCAGTGTAAGCGGAATCAGCCAGAAGTTGACTTCCATCAGGCAGGTTGACCGGCAATTGTTTTATACCGTCAATATCATGGATTCCGCCTGCTGTAAAGGTAAATTCTACGGGAATACCATCCGAAGTAACTATCATATGAACTTTAAAACCATAAAAATAAACACGTTTGGAAGCACATTTACCTCGGTATTGTTCCCCTTTGACAATCCTGGATCTACTTATGCGTATATTATGGCAGACCTCTACAGGAAAGCTATCGATGCTATAAGTTGTCTCAAGGCTCATACCCTTTATTGCCTGGCCTGTATAGAAAAAGAGTTGGCTAAGAAATTCTCCTATATTGTGCAACCTGCGGTTGAAGCGGCTTTTGCCAAGCATACGAGGCATCAATCCGGTAGAACGGACAAAACAGATGGATTTCTCTATATTGCCTGCAAAATACTGGGCGGCAATCAGAACTACCGTAATGATTTCCGCATCACTGGTCTTACGGCTCTCAGGCTCTTTGTGGTTCATCGATTTCAATATATCATCAAAAAATACGTATATTGCAATGGTTTTTGTAACCATGGTCAGTCCTTTTTTGTGTGTTAGCACCGCAAAGTTAAGGGATTGACCTTTTTTATTGGATAATTCTATAAATAGCAACTTGAATTAATTAAGCGAAAATTAATAAAATAAAAAACATTAACAAAAATAAAGCAACTGTATTGAAGCATCCCTGATTGCTGCGATTATAATTTTTATTTCTTCCTGTATCCCGAATAGGTGGAAATGCGTCATAACGATAGTCAGGAATTAGTTCTTTCTTGATTTTCCTAATATTCGGATTAATAGTATTATTTCCTTCGGATAATATACCTAATCGATCTTTCAGAAAAAGAGCACAGATTTTATAAGCCTTGGTGTTTTTACTACCTCCGGAGTAATCATTCCATTGATGTGTAAATGTTCCGAACCAGATTAAATCTTCTCCCTGATACCTATTCAATGATTTAATAAATTCTCTGTCTGTCTGCATTTTATATGAAAATTCATAAAATAAATCTTTGTGTCTGGATTTATTAAGATTGATCTCTCTGTCAACAGATAGCCATCTGTAGACACAAAAGATGAAAAAAGCAATTCTGTCTTCCAATGAACTATTGAAAAATATAAGATTATATAATGCTTTCCTTCCGGTATACCTTGAAATATAAAATCCTTCTTCGGTAGCATATTCGATAAGGCCGATATCGGCTGGAATATCATCATCCTGTTGTATGCTAATAAGAGCAGACACATCCTCCTGTGAAGCACCCACAGGTGTTTTTATACCAAAATAAGGAGCAAATTCTATTTGCCGTTCTGTAGGCTCTCGAAATATCTCCTCAATTTGATATGGCTCCCTGAATTCGGAGTTATCAAGTAATTCGCGTACTTCGTTCTCATCTTTTGCTATTATATTATTAACAGTTTTCCAGCAGTTACGACCTGTATGAAAAGCACGAGCCTTATATTTTTTATTAAGTTTTACGGGATAATCTTTATTGGAAGATACAGTATTAATTGCTACTCGCGTACTGCGTAAGTCCGATTTTTGTAGTAAATTTTTTATATGTTCAAGATGAAAATTATTAAGGCCCATTGCTATCTTAGGGTTAACATCATTAATCTTTTTCAAGCATTTATCACAAACTACACCATTATCTTTCAATATATTATGCTTAATATTCGTGATATTTGCAGAATCTAAATACTCAGTGCATAATACGCATCTATTTTTAAATTGGTTATTGCACAGTTTAATTTGCTTGTTATATTTCTCATAAAATGTGTCCTCATACATCAATCCAAGCATTATTCCATCTATAATACCTAAAACGAAAGGTACCAGTGTCCAGCAAAACAATAAATATGCCAACCCTTGAAACTCTTTTTCTAAATAGAATTTATGTATTCCAAATCCCCCTAAAAATAAAGCTAATATTGTAGCCGTATTTTGATTTTTCATTTTTACTGAATTTTATGCTATTGTCAAATTTAAGTTTAAAGATTCCCGATTCGGGTATATTTATATCAAATTAAGCCCTCTATTTGGCAGCATAGAGCCTGTCCCGTTGTCCAAGCCTCCACTGTTTGTTTCTTGTTTCCATCATCACGTTCAATTATAGTTAGCATGAACGTGGATATTAGCCTGAATCCGTTTAAATCAATAACTGTCCTCATTTCCTCATTAATTTTTCGATGAACCGGCAATCATAGCCCCAATAACGTTTCCCATCGCCCGCGAAACTCCAGACATCCATAACTTCACGCAGGCGGGAAGGTAAATCTTTCCCTTGTTTCAGCAAGACCTTACTTTCCCGGCGGAACAGGCGGTTACAAATACGTTTATCCGCTTTTTGGGATTTACAACAGGCAATCGTGCTTACAGGAGTTCTTTTTCTGCTTCTGCTCATTTTCTTATAGGTTTATGTCCCGGACTTATCCGGAACAAATGAATACCTATAAGACTTTCAGATGAAATTCAATCATAATTGATAATTTTTAAATGGAAATAGCTTCCGTGTATTTATAGCTTATTTGGGATTATGCCTATCTCCGGACATTTATTATTTGATTCTTTAGAGTCAAAGCTTGCATCAGTATTAAAGCAGGTTGTTACACACTGCAAATATAAAATTTTAATTTATAAAAATCCATGTTTTCAATATGTCGAATCAACCGGAACCCGTTTTGTCCTGTATTACTAGGAATAAAACCGGTGTGCGGTAAACTACCGGTGTGGTATTACAAGGTGGTTGCTTCCGGTTACAACTACCTGTTACTTATCAATCGTATGCTTCACCTGTATGGTATAGCATAGCATACCACACATCTGTTATAATCCGGTTGGGTAGATGATTACTCCTGCCGGTACTGTCGATGCAAAGTTGTTGATAAGTTGCTACTGCCAACCTTGCACTTGTTACACCTTGCTTACTAATAGATAGTAATTTCCTATTAAACTATCCTGTATAGCTTACTGGTTGCTTACAAATTAATAAGGCTATTGCTGCTTTTGGTTGCAAAAATCTTGTTTCTGCTCCTTTACTCTTATGATATACAGATCACAGAACCAGAAATAAATAATCCAATAAGATTGCTCCTGCCTGTAACGGATATCAAGGGATTATAAGCATCAATAAATATGATTTACAAACAATTACATTGAAACTGCTTTACCAATTCCTGTATTTATCAAATAAAACAGGATTGAAATACACAGACTATCCAATGACCTCTACTGTCCTGTTGCCTGTCAGTTGCTCCTGTTGCTTCCATCAGCTATAGGCAGCAACCCACAAGCAGCTAATACAAGCTAAAAGCAACACCGGACAGCAACTACAACCGTAAAAACGGCCAAAAACAAGCGTGAATGGTCACCTGTATGATATACAGGGTGTTATATGGAATCCATTTTTGTAAATCCTGTATTTAACAAAAATGAATCCGGTGTGCAGGTCGTGTTTTGTTGGTTGTTGCCGCTTATCTGCTACACCTGTCGCTTCTAACTTGTACAATCAGGAAAGTACAAGCTACAACAAACTATAAAAAAACACCTTGAGATCCTGATGCATGCCTTTACAGACCTTTGCAAAAAAAATATGGGCCCGGATTCAGGCCCATATAAATCCTTTATTATTTTACAATACACGGTTTACCAAATGCTTACATTCCTAAAGGCAAGAAAGCTGTCAGAGGTATTTTAAACTATTCCAGGACTAAGCTCCTGTCGTTTACCGGATGATTGCATCAGGATGTAAAACACCCTGCTGCAACCCATAAAATACCCGTTCCGTTATACCCCTTATAATTCATCTGCAAGCCTTATAAGCCTGTCAATGAGTTTCCTTGCATCATCCTTCGTAACGGATATAACCAAAGATCCGTCTTTTGTCAAATTATCAGGTATAATATCCCCGGCCAGGAATAAGAGCTCCTTTTGTGCCGGAACCCCGTCAATCTTAGGCGTTACCACCTGTAGGCTGAAATTTATACCTTCGTTGTTGTCAATCATGTAAGGCTTTTTAGCCGCTGTCTTTAAAAATTTCCGTTCCATTTTTTTTAATTTTAAGTGTTGCGTATTTATATAAATTTTTTAAGCCCCTGTTCCTCAATATCTTTCATAAAGTGGGAAATTCCCCATTTTATGGGATTTTCCTTATTTTTACTGTTTTTCATAAAAGGGCGGATATTCCCTTTTATGGGATTGTATCCACTACCGGCAAGACAGCCCTGCTCCTGAAGGATATAAAATATCCTTTCCGCGTTAGCCGTAGAATCGGATATCTCATCAGTCCTCCTGTAGCTCCAGCCTTTCCTGTTCCTTTCTGTTTTGTAAGCCTTCGTTAATCCGGTACATTCAGGAAGCCCGTTTTTGTCTCCTGCCGGATAACGATGCCGGATAAATCCCGGTCTGCGGATTTCATTGTTATATTTATTTTCATTTCCCCATGTGTTTAAATGTATTTAAATATTTAGAAGGGACGTTTGCCCTCATTTTTCAATACCGGGGACTCTATGTCCGTAAACTGCGTCGTTTCACTGTTGAACGACACCAGGAAGCTGACAAGCCCCGTATTGCGTCCCTTGCCCCCGATGATAAGGGCCTTCGCCTGCGTATCGTAAGCTTTGAAAGGCTCCGGGAAATCCCTCCTGTAGAGTTCGGGACGGTAAACAAAGTAGATGTTGTCCGCTGCTTCCCCTATCTGGCCGCTGTCCCTCAGCCTGTTGATGTTCGGTTCCGGGTTGGATGCGTCCCGGCTTAACTGCGACAGGGCGATAACCCAGATGTCCAGCTCCCTGGCTATGTTCTTCAACCGCCTGGCCGCATCCGCCATCTGCTGCTCCTTGCCGGCTCCCTTCATGTTTACGGTCAGGATCTGGAGGTAGTCTACCACCGCCCCGTCGATATCATAACGGGCTTTCATCATGCGGATGGACGAAAGGATATTGTCGATGTTGGATGTGCTCCTGTCGTCAAAGTAGATGCCCGAATGGTACAGGGGTGATATGGACTTGTCCAGTTGCCCGAACCTGTGGTCTTCCAGCGGGGCGTACAACAGCTTTGCGGCGGGTATCCCGCTTTCCATGGCCATCAGGCGGGCCGTCAACTGTTCCTTCTTCATCTCCAGCGAGTAGACGGCTACACGGCTACCGTATTTGACCGTATTGTTGAGGACGGACATGGCGAACGATGTCTTGCCCTGTGAGGTCTCCCCGGCGATGATGACCAGGTCGGACTTTTGCAGGCCGCCTGTCCTGCTGTCCAGCTCCCGGAATCCCGTAGGGGAGCCGCTAAGGCATTTATTGGTCTTATTGGCCTCGATGATCGAGTATACGCCTTTGATGGCATCCTGTATCGTCGTTACCGGGTTCTGCGGCATGCTATAGAGGTTTTTCAGTACCTGGCCGCAATATGCCGTAATGTCGGCTATATCCGTAGAGTCCGTATAAGCTTCGAGCCTGACCCTATCGGCCAGTTGCACCAGCTTGCGCCGTGTATCGAGGTCGGAGAGCCGCAGGGTATGGCTGTACACCTGTGTTACTTCCGTCAGTTCGCCCATCCCTGCCAGCTCCACAAGCTTTATTTCGCCGGTTCCGGCTTTATACAGGCTTGCTATGCCGGCGATATCGGGCTCGGCGCCTTTGGCCTCTATCTCCCTGAAGATCCTGAATACCCTCCGGTGGAAGTCATCATAGAAACAGTCTTCGTGCAGGATGTCCCGGACTTCATCATATCCGTGGCGGTTGGAGATAACCGTACCGAGCACGATCTTTTCCAGTTCCGGGTCATGCGGCGGCATATATGCCGGAGTATCTGTATGTACCTGCTTTTTCATCTGGTGTATACCCTGTTTGATTGTATGTTTAACGCATTACGGAAGGTTGCCTGCCAGTCTATGGCCTGCGACCTGGTCTTTTTCTTGTTTTTCCATCCGGCTTCCAATGACCAGAACTCGACACAGGCTTTTTCGACCGATAATTTGATATCCACGTTCGGGTGGTAGCGCTGCATTTTGTTCAGCAGGCCTTCATCCGACATAAGGGTGTCATAGGCTTTCCTCAACCCGTCCAGGTATGTACCGAAATCATCCCTCCAGTTTTTAGCACTGGCAGCCGCTTTATCTTCCCCGGATGAGTGGGAAGGGGATACGCATGCAGGAAGGGAAGAAGGTAAAGGAAAAGAAGAAAGGCAGGGGGAAGGTAAAGGAGAAAGGCCGGGAGAAGATAAAGAAGAATCTGAATATTTATATGAAGATTCTTTCTCCTTATCATTCTTTTCGTTCTTATCATTCTTATCATTCTTGTTAGTTGTGAGGTCTTTGCCACCGCTTTGTGAAGGCTTTGTTATGCCTTTGCGGGAATCTTTGTCCCCTCCGCTTTTCGCCTGCTGGTAACAGTCCCAGTTACAGATGGTTATCAGCCTGCCTGTCTTTGCCGACTCGTTTGTCAGGAACCCGTATTTTTCGAAGCGTGCCAGGGCTGTCCTGACATGCTGTACCGATATCCCCTTGCCTGCCCTGCGGGTGATCTTCTCCAGGCTGGTAACCACCTGTCCCGGCTGGCAGTTGAACTTCCTGCCCTGCCATTCCCATCCGGCCTCTTTATGGTTGACCATCAGCAGCAATGTAATGAGTACTGTTTTTTGCCCGGGGGTCGAGAGATGCCAGATCGGTTTATCCGGCAGCGACCTGTATAGCTTGATATATCCTTCGTTTTCCATTTTTTTTGTATTACCTGTTTTGTTATTTACATTTATGCCGGCGATTCAATTATCTATGCCGGCTATCCGGTTGTTCAGACTACTGTTTTATTTATCTTTTCAGGATAACCCTTTCCCATACGCATATCAGGTTATCAGGTTAATATTATTGGATTCATATTAGTTATGTGGCAAAGGCTTTACCTCCTATACAGGGGCTTCCGGCTTATTTTCCGGAAATCCTGTATTTATGGACTCATCCGTAGTATTTTCTTTATATCGCTCACCCGGTACCTCCTTCTCCCCACGGTGGAGACAGGGCACAGGTAGCCGGATTTATTCCAGCGCCGGAGCGTGCCTGTATTTACATCCAGTAGCTGCGCCGCCTGTCCGGCGCTCAGGCAGGTTCCGTTTTCAACGTCCGTATCCTGATGCCCCGGTTCTTCCCGGGTTTTGTCTATACAATAATCGATTGCTTCGATCAGTTGCCCGGCATTGATGGTTACATTCAGGCTGGCATTGTCGCTTAATAAGTCATACAAGTTCATTATGCAAAAATTTTTGGTTTGCCCGTGTTCCGGTAGCTTACGGCCTATCCCGCACGTCCGGCAGTCCGTAAGTACCTGCCGTTTTAGACAATACAAAATTGCACAAAGGATACCTGTTTACAGAAAAGGGAATTTTCGAAAACAGGTAATAATGTAATATACAGAATATTGCAGGAAAAAGAGGGAATTGCTACAGGGAACAGGCAGGGAATTTATAAACGACAATTCCCTTTTATAATTTTTTAGTTATACTTTACAGGTAACCGAATAGCTTTTTGAGATCCCCCGAGGGTGTGTTCAGGTTATTGGGCTTGTAGCCCTTGCCTTTCTCAATGCCAATGGCCTCACAGAACAGGCCGTACCATTGGGAGAATGTTGCAGGCTTCCTGCTGTTCATATGTTTGCCTGTGTATATCATATAGGCAATCTGGCCAAACTCTTTGGCTGTCCGGTCTGTATGTAATTCATCGACCAGGGTGTCGAAATAGTTGATGTTATTTCCCATGCCCCTGAAGGCAGGGCTAAAATAGTCTTTCAACTTACCGGCATCTATTATCCGCTGAGGCCTGTACTCCTTTACTCCAGGATGTGCAGGCTGACCGGATTGTAAGCGTCTCCGCGATGACGTCTTGATTCGCTTTTTGTAACCCTGTACATTTGCAAATAAAAGAGCATGGAAAATAATTTCGTAGAAATGAATAAATCATCAGTACAGATGAGAGCTATTGAATGTTATAAAGAATATTTGAAGAAAGATTCATATTTATCATTCAAATCTTATTGCCGGGATAATAACATTAAATATGAAAAAATCTTAGATTGGGCGCAACGTCGCGGAATCTTTATGAGACGGCTTCAAGCAGAGGCAAGAGGCGAAGGTATCACCAATGAAGATCAACAAACCTTTATCCAGTTCAGGCCACAGAGCCATCCTGTCGGGACAGGCAGTGTTCTCAAAGGAGTCAGCATTACCTTTCCACACAATATCAGTCTGACCTTGCAGGAATGTACGGCGGAAAGCCTGATTTCGTTATTGTCATTGTATCATCCTGAAAAGTAGTATTCTATGTTTGGCCTTAACGATAATGTAAGGTACTTTATGTGCCAACACCCTGTTCGTATGAATAAAGGGATTGACGCATTGTTCAATCTGATCAAGTCCGAATCCCCGCTTTCTCCAATGAACGGTGATATCTATATCTTCTTTGGCCAGAACAGACAAAACGTAAAGATCTTAAAGTGGGATACCGACGGTTTTCTGTTATATCACAAGCGCCTTGAACGGGGCAGTTTTGAACTGCCTAAAATAGATCCGGCTACAGGCTATTATGAGCTATCCTGGGAGACTTTCAGCTTCATCATGTCGGGGGTCTCACTTGAAAGTGTACGCTTCCGCAAACGCTACAGAACGCGCTTTTTGTCCATTTAATAATTTGATAATCAATTAAATAAGCTACGCAAACTCTTGCTTATCTCCATATTTCTTTGTACCTTTAAAGCATGGCAGGAAGCAGAATGGAAGAAATATTGGCGGCGCAATTGGAAGCAGTCAATGCGTTCAACAAGCAGTTGTTGGCCCAGATAGAAACGCTATCCGCAACGGTTAAATCCATGGAGGGAACCATCGCTTCCTTACAGGAAGCCTTGCTTCAGAAAGACGAATCCCTCACTAAATCAGCAAATAAAATAAGAGGCATATCCAAACTCATATCCAATAAATCAGAAAAGCAGTCACAACCCAGGCAGGAACAAGAAACAGCTTCCGGAAAAGTAAAGCCGAAAGCCGACCTGAAAGCCCGCAAGAATAATGGAGCAAAACGGGATATGCATTATGAACTGGAAGAAGTGGTTAAAGATGTCTATCCCGATGATACGGAGTTTGATATACGAACGGCTATCCAAATCGGCATCCGTGAATCTATCCGGTACCGGATGGTTCCGATGAAGTTCCAGAAGATAGTCTACAGGCTTCACACATACAGACAGGATGAACGGATTTACTCCTGTAAGGCAAGCCAGGCCCCGCTCCAGAACTCAAGTTTTGACGGTTCCTTTATAGCAGGAATGGCACAGCTCAGGTATATCTACTCAATGCCTGTTGAACGAATAGTCAGGTACTTCAATGACAACGGCTTTCATGTAAACAAGGCAACGGCAAACGGACTGTTGTCCAAGACGGCAGATATGTTCGAGAACCTTTATACAGCTCTCGGCAGGGCTGTATTGGAAGATGATTACATAAGCTGTGATGAGACCTACTATAAAGTAATGGACAGGGCTGATAATGCGGATGCGCCAAACATCAACAAGGAATATATCTGGGCCATATCCGCAATGAACCTCAATCTGGCATACTACTTCTACGAGAATGGTTCAAGACAGGGTGCAGTCATATACAAGAAACTGGAAAAGTATAAAGGGACAGTCCAGAGTGACGGGTATGCTCCTTACAAATCCCTGGGGGATGGAATCCTCAGGCTGTCATGCTTCCAGCATTGTAAACGCAAGTTTTTGGATATCCGGGACAATCCGGATGCGGACAGCATAATCGAACTGATCAACCAGCTTTACAGACAAGAGCATCAGCATCGTATTGGAGTGGATGGGTGGACCCGGGATGATAACTTGAAATGGAGAAGAAAATACTCGAAAGATATCATGAAAGCCTTGAAGGTCGCACTCAAAAGAATAGTATCTTCTCCGGAATATCCTCCAAAGAGTCTGATGTATGCAGCAGCAAACTATATGCTGGGTGAATGGAAAGGCCTGGAGAATATCTTTACCTCCGGACTTTATAAACTTGATACAAATACTATTGAAAGGCTAAACCGTTACATATCCCTTTCCAGAAGGAACTCACTGTTCTTTGGTAGTCATAGGGGAGCCGAAAGAGGCGTTATCTTCTACTCGCTGGCTTGTTCGTGCAGGCTCAATAATATCAACTTCTTCGAATACCTTAGCGATGTGATCAACAATGCTGCGGCACTTCCACCGGATACATCACTCGAAAAATACCGCGACTTACTCCCGGACATGTGGACAAAAAAATAGCAGGCAAGCGTACTCCCTGCTTATTTTTTTTACAGGATAGACGTCATCGCGGAGACGCTTACACCGGATTGCCCTATGCTTATCAAATCCTTTATAAGCCCTATTTCCAGCAGGCAGTTACCGGTAAAGGTGTTTTGTTCCGGAGTACCATCTGCATCCCGGTATTTTTGTAAAAAGGCTGTTTTACGCTCCAGCAGGTACGCCAGCTTTCCGGGATAGTCGTTAATTGTTGCCAGGTGTTCTTTCGTATCGTCCCAGTCAAAGCCAATGGCCTTTTCTATTTCTTCCCTGTCCGGCACGCAGTCATATGTGAAAAGGCGGCCGGGATTCCTGTTCTGCTCGCTTGCCAGCAGGTAAAACAGGTAGCCGAAGCTTTTATCCTGTTCAACGGCTTGCAGTAATTCAAGGCGCACTGCCGGGGCCGTATCTTTATTTATTTCACCGGGATTGTAGGCAAAGACTGGTTTTTGCCCGGCCATAATGCCTTTATTCAGTTCATAATCCATCGCGGAGTATCTGTACTTTTGATACCGCCAGTCGGCGGTCAGGATACACTTATGGTATTCACCGGTTGCAACCTCATCGGAACGGAGGGGATACAGGCCGGCTATGGCCAGGCTAACTTCCTCCAAATGGCTGATGCTGTTTTTATTTTTTTCGATATAATCTTTTGCCCTCATGACCGCTTACAAAAAACAGGTTGTTAGATTGCAAATGTAAGGCTTTAATTTAAAATCATGTAAAAACAGTACCCGTTATAAATAAAATATGTTATATCTTGCAACCGTTATTTTTGACGCTTGATTATGGCCGTACAGGGATGTCATGGAAAGGAAAAGAATGGCTATTGCTAATATCGGAAAAGAAATGTATCTTTACAGACTCAATCTTTTCAGGCGAATGTTGTTTTCCGCATTTTTGTTACCCGGTTGTTACTCGCCATTTTCAAAAAGTAGGCTTATATATTTATTATCAATTGATTACAAATACCATTTACCTTTATTACCTTTTTTAATAGTTACAAGTTACTTCGCCCTAGGGCAGTTACGAGTTACGAGGGAAAAAATTAGCTCCACTGACCGTTGGTTCTTAATTTTTCATTCTTAATTCTTCATTCTTAATTGCTTTCGGTGTTACCTTTGTTACTTTTTACATAGTGCTCTTTGTGTAAATCTTTGTGCCTCTTGTGGTAAAGAGCTTTAACCGCTAAGTACACGAAGAAAATCACAAAGGGCACAAAGGCTAAAAAGACTGTTACTTTTGTTCCCCTGCTCTCGCAGACGTCCCGTCTGTGTGTTGCGTAGCAAACATTTTGCCCTGTCAACAAGACACGACTGGAAGTCCGTGCCAACGGACGAAAACGTTCTGTATCTAAGGCATATGTTACGTTATACTTTGCGTCAGTAGCGATTATTGATATACAGCTGGTATATTGCATTGTTGTTTTGAGAATTTTACTAAAAAATTAATTTGTTTTTAGTTATATTTATTTAAATTCGCATGCTCTGGGAGCATTTGAATCTAAAAATTAAAAAAAATGAAAGTTAAGAATTGACTTATTTTTTTATTAATTAATTATAATAAAAGATGAAAAATTTATTTTGGAAAAAATAGACTCTATGAAAAGTAAAAATCGTGCAGATGTCTCCCTAATTGTTTCCACATATAACCGCCCTGAAGCATTGAATTTATGCTTACAAAGTATTGCAAGGCAAAAAGTTTTACCAGATGAAGTTATTATTGGGGATGATGGATCGAATGAAGAAACAAGAAAACTAATTTTATCATTTAAAAAGAACTTTCCAGTTCCACTTATCCATGTATGGCAAGAAGATAAAGGCTTTCGTTTAGCAATGAGCCGAAACAAGTCTGTTGCAGCATGCCGGTATGAATATATAATTGAAATAGACGGTGATCTTATTCTTCATCCAGAATTTATAGCTGATCATATGTCGTTTGCTCGCAAGGGCTATTTTTTGAAAGGAGGAAGAGTGAACCTTTCTCAAAAATTGACAGATGAATGCTGTAAGTCAGGAAAATTACCATCTCTCCATTTCTTTAGGCCAGGAATAATGCGACGAATCAATTCTATCCACTGCATGTTGTTAAGTAAATACTTTGCCCCTCGTTATAAGAAAAATAAAATACTGGGATTAGGTTGTAATATGTCATTTTGGAAATCTGATTATATTCGCATAAATGGATATGATGAGTTTTATGAAGGATGGGGTGGGGAAGATTGGGATTTTGCCGCCCGAATGATGCATAGTGGTGTTGATCGGCTATATTTGAAATTTTCAGGAATTATCTTTCATTTGTGGCATAATGATTTGTATATGTATAATAAAGAGGAGAATTTTAACTACTATGGTCAAAAATTAGGGGAGAATGCTACTAGATGTAAGGATGGAATTGATAAATATTTGAATGCAAAAGATTAATATAAACGGCTTCTAAGATTTATTGTTAACTATATCTTGTCTTGGAGAATCAGTTTTAAGTCTTTAAAATTTTATAAACTTGTAATCCTTGATAAGGTTGTAGATATTTGCTACTTTTGCATACAATGAAATCAACTATAAAAATATTAATTCATGGCAACACCTCCGTTTAAGTATCAGGAAACTTTCCCTCTCGGAAAGGATACTACAGAGTATTATCTCTTGTCGAAAGACTTTGTTTCTACTGCAGACTTTGAAGGTCAGGAAATTTTAAAAGTGTCACCCGAAGCACTTACTTTATTAGCACAACATGCATTCCATAATGTGGAATTCTTGCTTCGTCCCGAACATCAGGAACAAGTGGCAAAAATACTCTCCGATCCCGAAGCCAGTGATAACGATAAGTTTGTGGCACTCACATTCTTGCGTAACTCTGAAATTTCGGCTAAGGGCATACTTCCGTTCTGTCAGGATACAGGTACAGCTATTATAATGGGCAAGAAAGGCCAGAATGTGTGGACCGGAGGAAACGATGAAGAAGCTTTGTCAAAAGGGGTGTATAATACTTTTACGGAAGACAATCTGCGCTATTCGCAGAATGCGCCTCTGGACATGTATAAGGAAATAAATACAGGGACCAATCTCCCTGCACAGATAGATTTATATGCTGTAAACGGTAATGAATATAAATTCTTGTTTGTTGCCAAAGGTGGAGGTTCTGCCAATAAGACTTATCTTTATCAGGAAACAAAAGCATTGCTAACACCCGGTAAGTTGGAGACATTCCTCATCGAGAAAATGAAATCGTTGGGAACAGCGGCCTGCCCTCCTTATCATATTGCTTTTGTCATCGGCGGTACATCTGCCGAAACAAACCTGAAGACAGTGAAAATGGCTTCCACCAAGTATTATGATAATTTGCCTGCTTCGGGTAATGAAGGCGGTCAGGCTTTTCGTGATCTGGAAATGGAAGCAAAGCTATTGAAGGCTGCACAGGAATTGGGTCTTGGAGCGCAATTCGGTGGTAAATTCTTTGCCCACGATATTCGTGTGATCCGCCTGCCTCGCCACGGAGCTTCTTGTCCGGTAGGTATGGGCGTATCCTGTTCTGCTGACAGGAATATTAAAGGTAAGATCAATAAAGACGGGGTATGGTTGGAGAAGCTGGAAGATAATCCGGCGCGTCTGATCCCGCAAGAATTACGTAATGCAGGAGAAGCCGGTGGAGTAAAGATAGACCTGAACCGTCCGATGAAAGAGATTCTTGCAGAATTGACTAAATATCCGGTTTCAACCCGTTTGTCCCTCACCGGTACAATTATCGTAGGGCGTGACATTGCGCATGCGAAGTTGCAGGAAAGAATTGACAGCGGCGAAGGATTGCCCCAGTATATAAAAGACCATCCTATTTATTATGCAGGCCCTGCAAAGACACCGAAAGGTTATGCCAGCGGTTCTATGGGACCGACTACAGCAGGTCGTATGGACTCTTATGTAGATTCATTCCAGTCGCAAGGTGGCAGCCTCATTATGATTGCAAAAGGGAACCGCAGCCAGCAGGTAACAGATGCCTGTCATAAGCATGGAGGCTTCTATCTGGGTAGTATTGGCGGTCCGGCGGCTATTCTGGCGCAAAACAGCATCAAGAGCCTTGAGTGTCTCGAATATCCTGAGCTTGGCATGGAGGCTATATGGAAAATTGAGGTAGTTGATTTCCCGGCGTTCATCTTAGTCGATGATAAGGGGAATGATTTCTTCCAACAATTGAAGCCGGTTAATTGTGCGATGTGCTGAATCCGGTTAGTTTATAATACAAATACAAGAGGCTGCCCGTTTCAGCAGCCTCTTTTTATCTCCTTATTTATCGGAATATAGTCCGATGTGATTACCCTCGCAGTCGGCGAATACACAAAAATACCCTAGCCCTTCGACCTCTATTTTTGTTTTAGGAATTACGACCTTTCCCCCCTTCGATTCAACAATAGCTAAGGAAGCGGATATATCTTCACAATTGAGGCTGATAAGAACCCCGTTTTGAGACGGGATAAAATCTTCCGCCCATGAAATTGCTCCGGAGTTTTTACCGTCTTCACCCGGAAAGAAAGCCATTTTTTCATGCTCGCAATCACATTTGCTCATGCTGATACTGAATATTGATTCATAAAACTTTACTGCCCTGTCAAAGTCTTTGCAGGGAATTTCGAAAAATGCGACTAGTCTTTTCATAAAATTTGTTTTTAGTTTGACTTTACAAAAGTAATGCGTCCGGCTTTCGGGATCTTGTAAAAAAAGGACATTCAGCATATCAGGAAAAATAGTCGGAATATGGATTGCATACAGCCATATATTCGTATGGAGTATATCCCGAGAAACTTTTAAACTCCTTTATCAGATGCGGCTGGTCGTAATATCCGCAATCGAAAGCCAGTTCTGTAATATTAATATCCGGGGTGTTCTGCAATATATATAAGGCCCTCTGAAAACGTATTATACGTGTAAATTCTTTAGGGTTGGCTCCTACATATTCCGTAAATATACGGTTGAACTGCTTATAACTGAGGCAGGCTATTTCGGATAGGGAGGTAATACTTGACTGATGTTTGAGGTTTATAGCGGTTATTACTGCTGTTATCCGTTTCCGGTTGTAATTGTCAAATATCCTCAGGCGGGAGATAAGTCCGGATTCTATCAGCGCTATTGCCTTATTGTTATCCTTTTCGTGATAGATGCGGTCTTTCAGCTCGTTCAGGGAGTTATCGCTCAAGTCGCTAATAGATACATCTATACCGTAAAACTCACTCATAGGCATTGGAAAGAATGCCTTAGCTCCGAAAGGATGGAAAACAACGACAATCATATTCACCTTGCCGGTAGAAGCCAAGTCGGTAAAACCTGCTGATTGTCCGCATATGAAGGACTGAGGTTGGAGTTTATTATCGGATAGCTTCATTTTATCGCCACGATGGAATATCATTTGCATAAACCCGGTAGGAATTATCCGTTCCGAAACAGGGGCGATTCCATCTGTTTCCAATATCCAGTAATGTTTAACAAACGGAGCCAGTATCGGTGAAGGTTGTATGAATCTGAAAGTTTCCATTGAGGTAGATGTATGAAAAATGAAATAGATGCAAAGTTAAGAGATAATCTTTTCTTTGTCTTGTAAAAAAAGGACATAGGTATAATGAAAAAGGGTGATAAAATTGATTGCCACCCTCTTTATATATGAATCAGATACTCTGAAGATTATCTCAGACTACGTATTTTTGCATTGCGGAACCAGATTAAGGAGTTTCCATGTTTTCCTTGCAATCCGATAAATCCTTTTGTCGGTAGTTCGGCGAATGGTTTAGGCAGCCAACTCGGAATTTTTGTTCCATCAGGATTTGTTGTTCCCGAAGTCCATTTACTCATATCCATTTCTGTAACTTTCTGACCATTAAGTGTTACAGTGATATGCTGTCCTTCGCATTTTATATGCATGCGGTTCCATTCTCCCGGTTTTTTTACTATTTTGTCTTTGGTTGCCCCCAGGTGGCCATAGATAGCACCGCATTTTTCATATGGCTTGGCATTCTTGAAATGCTCGCTGTGGTCATCGGCGATTTGTATTTCTACCGAATTGGGTATCCAGTTTTTAGTATCCGTACAATAAACAACGACTCCGCTATTGGTTGCTTCATCCGTTTTGAATTCGAGATCGAGTTCAAAATTTTCATATTCGGTGGTAGTCCAGATGGATTCGTCTTTTATAGCGCCGAGTACCCCGTCTTTTTCGCTCCATACCTCCGGATTATAATTCGCATCGGAAAGATTAGTGCCGAAAAGCGGTTTCCATTTATTTTTATTTGCTGCAAAAACAGAAAAAGAGCAGAGAAATAAGAAGATTGATGAAATTAAAATGATACGTTTCATGACATTTATTTTTAAGTAATACATTAAATAAATCATAAGGCAAACAAATGTATCGCTTTTTTAACAGTTTAATGTATGAAATTCATAAAAATATCATCCGGTATAAATAAAAAAAGACCGGCATACGAATCCGGCCTTTTGCATATGGCAAAGTATATTTATTTTACTTTATCTACAATAGCCTTGAACGCTTCAGGGTGGTTCATGGCAAGGTCGGCAAGGACTTTGCGGTTGATTTCCACTCCGTTTTTGTGAAGGGCTCCCATCAGGCGGGAATAAGACATTCCTTCAAGACGTGCAGCTGCGTTGATACGTTGTATCCACAGTGCGCGGAAATTGCGTTTTTTAGCGCGACGGTCACGGAATGCATAGGTAAGACCTTTTTCCCATGTGTTTTTTGCTACTGTCCATACATTTTTGCGGGCTCCGTAGTAACCTCTTGTTAGCTTTAATACTTTTTTTCTGCGGTTGCGTGACGCAACATGATTGACTGATCTTGGCATAATTTACATTGTTTTGAATGTCAGCGGTTCCCGTGCTTTGGAACTCTTTGGTGCATACATCCGGTTAATAAATCTTTAAAACTTGCTTTTGTAAAACGAAATAGATTATTTAAGAGCTAATAATTTTTTCACAGCTTTCTCATCTACTTTGTGGACAAGTGAAGTGTGAGTCAGATTTCTCTTTTGTTTTTTCGTTTTCTTAGTCAGGATGTGACTTTTGAAAGCATGTTTTCTTTTGATTTTTCCTGATCCGGTAAGGGCGAACCTCTTTTTGGCACCGGAATTAGTCTTCATTTTTGGCATCTCAGTTTATTAATTTAATTATTTATAAAGTACGGATATATACAAAGTATTCGTTTTATTCTTCGTTGTTCTCTTCTTTTGGTTTGTCCACTTTTTTCTCTATAACCTTTTTCTCACCGTCTTTCGGTTTAGCCGGAGCCGGAGCTTTTACAGGTTGCTTTTTAGGAGAAAGCATCATGATCATCTTTTTACCTTCAAGCGCAGGCAGTTGATCTACTTTTCCTAAGTCTTCAAGTTCTGTAGCAAAACGGAGTAGAAGAACCTCTCCTTGTTCCTTAAACAGGATCGAACGTCCTTTGAAGAATACATAAGCTTTTACTTTTGCTCCTTCTTCAAGGAAGTTTTTCGCATGATTGAGTTTGAAGTTAAAGTCATGGTCGTCGGTTTGTGGTCCGAAACGGATCTCTTTTACCACAACTTTTACAGACTTGGCTTTGGCTTCTTTCTGTTTTTTCTTCTGCTGATAAAGGAACTTCTGATAATCGGTGATTCTACAAACAGGGGGATCGGCTGTTGGAGAAATTTCAACCAAATCAAGTTCGAGGTCATCAGCTAGTCGTAAGGCTTCGTTTATGGTGTATACACCTTGTTCTACATTGTCACCGACTAAACGGACTTCCCGAGCCCGAATATTTCCATTGATTTTGTGTAACTCTTCTTTGCGATTATTAAATCTGTTGTTTCTCATTCAAAAACTGTTAGAATTCCTTTATCTTTTTTATTTAAATATTTAATTTTCAAAAATATAAACAATGAATACTTAGGATTGCTGCTCCCATGCATTCATCATTTTTTCTACTTCTTCATTCAATTGGGCAGCAAAGTTAGTAAATTTCATCGAACCTTTATCACCTTCGCCCTGTTTTCTTACCGAAACTTCTTCTGTTTCTGCCTCTTTCTCGCCTACAATGAGTAAATAAGGGATTCTTTTCAACTCATTATCGCGGATTTTACGTCCTATTTTTTCATTACGGTCATCCACTTGTGAACTAATTCCCTGTTGTTTGAAATAGCTGTTCACTCTGTGAGCATAATCATTGAACTTCTCGCTGATAGGTAATATTACTACCTGGTCAGGCGCCAGCCATAACGGGAATTTACCCGCAGTATGCTCGATAAGCACTGCAATGAAACGCTCCATCGAACCAAACGGTGCACGGTGAATCATCACCGGGCGGTGTTTTTGGTTGTCGGCTCCTGTATATTCGAGTTCGAAACGTTCAGGGAGATTATAGTCAACCTGTATTGTTCCCAACTGCCAGCGACGGCCTAAGGCGTCTTTTACCATAAAGTCGAGCTTAGGACCATAGAAGGCCGCTTCGCCAAGTTCAACTTTTGCAGGCAGGCCTTTTTCTTCACAGGCTTCTATAATAGCCCGCTCTGCTTTTTCCCAGTTTTCATCGCTACCGATATATTTTTCGCGGTTTTCAGGGTCGCGTAAAGATATCTGGGCTTCGAAATTTTCAAAGTCAAGCGCCTTAAAGATAATGAAAACAATGTCCATTACTTTCAGGAATTCAGCTTTCAATTGCTCAGGTGTACAGAATATATGCGCATCGTCCTGAGTAAATCCGCGGACACGGGTTAAGCCGTGAAGTTCCCCACTTTGTTCGTAGCGGTAAACAGTACCAAACTCAGCCAGACGCAAAGGAAGGTCTTTGTATGAGCGTGGAATTATTTTGTAAATCTCGCAGTGGTGAGGACAGTTCATAGGTTTCAATAAGAACTCTTCTCCTTCTTCCGGTGTATGGATAGGCTGGAAAGAATCCTTACCGTACTTTTCGTAGTGTCCTGAAGTAACGTACAATATCTTGCTGCCTATATGGGGGGTCATCACCTGCTGGTAATCAAATTTACGCTGGATCTTCTTTAAAAAATCTTCCAGTTTCAAACGCAACTGGGTACCACGTGGAAGCCATAGCGGAAGCCCTTTTCCTACATTCTCGGAAAAAGCGAACAATTCCAGTTCTTTCCCTATCTTGCGATGGTCGCGTTTTTTCGCTTCCTCAAGCAGAACCAGATACTCGTCCAGCATTTTCTTTTTAGGGAAAGTGATGCCGTAGAGACGGGTAAGCTGTTTACGCTTTTCATCGCCACGCCAGTATGCACCTGCCGCACTAAGGATTTTTACAGCCTTAATGTAAGATGTATTGGGTAAGTGCGGCCCACGGCAAAGGTCTGTGAACACACCTTGTGTATATGTTGTGATGGTGCCGTCTTCAAGATCATTTATAAGCTCTACCTTATAATTTTCGTGACGGGCATCGAACATCTTTATTGCATCTGCTTTGGAAATACTCTGGCGTTTGATTTCTTCTTTATTGGCGATAAGTTCCATCATCTTTGCTTCTATCTTAGCAAAGTCCGCGTCTTTTACGGGAGTATCACCAAAGTCTATATCATAATAAAATCCGTTTTCGATGGCAGGCCCGATACCAAATTTGGCATGAGGATAAAGTATCTGTACGGCTTCGGCCATAAGATGGGCGGAAGAGTGCCAGTATGCGTGTTTACCGTCTTCATCTTCCCATTTCAGCAGTTCGATCGTCGCGTCTTCGTCTATTGGACGGGTCAGATCCCATACTTGTCCATTGACCTTGGCTGCAAGTACGTCCTGAGCCAGACGCGAACTGATGCTTTCTGCTATCTGCATCGATGTGGTTCCTTTTGCAAATTCTCGCACGGAACCATCCGGAAATGTAATTTTTATCATTTTTAGTTTCTATTTAATTATGCAGCTCCTACAAATAAGCTACTTTTTTGAACTTGCAAAAATAATCATTTTTTGTAACAGATGTGATATTCTGTCTATTTTATTTCTGTAAGCGGCTATTGATGACTGGTTATAAAAAAAGGTAACAAAGGTTACACTTTTTCAGTAAACAGTAAACAGTCAACAGTTAGCAGTCAACAGTATTTCATGCAGAGACGCTAAGGCGCAAAAGGTAACAAAGGTAACAGATATATCAGTTAACAGTAAACAGTCATCAGTAAACAACTCGTAAGATGTAGAACTTTGCGCCTTTGCGTCTTTGCGTGAAACAAAACAAAACGCCAGCCAACTTGTAACTCGTAACTGCCCGAAGGGCGCAGAAATAACATTCGCCGAAGCGAAGGCGAGGCAAACTTGTAACTGCTTTAATCAATATTTCAAAGAACTATCAGCTAACAGCTAAAGGCTACCGGCTCTTATTCTATAGATAAAATTTTTGCAGGAGATTAAAAGATAGTTATAAAAATATTCCTCATAGAATTTTATACAGTTCTATGAGGAATATTTATCGGGAGTATTTTTGATTTATTCTGTCATACGCTTAATAATGCTATAAGCTTCCACTACGCCCATTTCCCCGGCTTTACGCATATCGTCCAGTGCACGGTCTTTGTCTTTGACCTGGAAGCGGCTTAGTCCCCTGTTGTAGTACCCTTCGGCAAACTCAGGGTCGCGTCTGAGAGCTTCGTTATAGTCAAGTATGGCGGCACGGTAATCGTTTTGTTTATAACGTATTCCCGCCCTGTTGTAATAAGCATAAATAAATTCCGGATTGAGTTCTATCACCTTATTATAATTCTTGACAATGAGGTCGTACTCCATTTTACCCGGGTCTATGATGGTTGTTGTAGCGGGTAATGAATTATCTTTCTTTATCCCGCCCAAGGTAGCCAAATCCGTTTGATCGCTTTTCTTTTCGTACTCAGGCACATTCTCCCGCAGGTTGAGCTGTTTTGTATATACAACGGCCAGATTGAAGTATGCCAGCGTAAATTTCGGATCGAGACTGATTGCCTTATTAAAGTCTTCGATAGAGTTGGTAAAATCCTGCACGAGCATATAATCCATAGCCCTGGCAAAATACAGGTCGGCATTTGCCGGCTGATCGGCAATGCGTTTCGACAGGTCGTCTATCGATTTGAAGTGTTCCTGTATCTGGAATTCGTTCAGCGAGGCCTCACTGTTGGTGATCCTAAGTTTCTTAGGAAGTATCGCCCGTTTGTTTATATTGTCGATAAGCTGGCTGTAATATACAAACCTGCGTATATCATTCGGTTTTTCGTAATATGAAACAATAAACTGAGGTTCCAGATCCAGTTTGACCTGTTTATTTTGTATGCGGCCCCGGGTATCATTGTTATATTTGCTTTTTTCTTCTTCTGTCTTATCTGCTACGACAAGCAGGTTAAATTTGTCAATGTCTTTATCCGATTTCTCCCTTGTCTTGTCCTTTTCTGATTTTTCTTCGGTTTGTCCGGCCAAAATTTCTTTGTTTTTGCGGCTTTCTTCGTTGCGGGCATAATTGAAATCGCGTTCAGCGCCTTTCAGGTCATTTTGGCGGCGTTTAATCTCGGAACGCATATAAAATCCGTGGTAAAATTCAGGATATTCAGCCAGTACAACATTCAGGTCTTCCAAAGACCCTGTGTAATCCCCGATATTATTTTTTATCAGGGAGCGGTTGAAGTATGCTATATAGTTGTTCGGCTCATACTTCAATACTATATCAAAGTCGGCTATGGCACGGTTGTCGTCACCCACTTGTGAGCGTAGTAATCCCCGGTTGAAACGTGCGATTATATTGTTTGGGTCGAGGTCGATAACCTTGTCGTAGTCGGACATCGCTCCGCGCAGGTCGTTTTTTGAATACCGTATCAGTCCCCGGTTGATATAATTACCGGATTGAAGCGGGTCTATCCGTATAGCTTCGTCCAGGTCGGCCAATGCTTTGTCATAGTCCTTTTTGTAATAATGTAGCAACCCGCGCATAGAGTAGGATTGAGGCAGGTATTTGTCGAGTTTTATAGCCTGATTATAATTCTCGAAGGCTTGTACTGTATCCCCTTTTTCCTGATAGAGCGCACCTCTGGTAAGGAAGCCCTGTGTATAGGCCGGATAGGATTTTAGCAGGGTATTCAGGTATTTTTCGGCTTCTTCATAATCTTTCTTCTGGATATTGACTATACCCATGTTGATTAATACAAACTTATCGTTAGGATATACTTCCAGCGAAACTTTGTAATCTTCCAATGCTCCATCATAATTATTCTGATTCTGGCGGGCATCGGCACGCAGCTGATAAGCTTTCGACATGAAGGGATTTCTTTCCAGTGCCAGAGTACAATCGTCTTCCGTACCCCTGTAATCGTCGAGGTAATATTTTGCAATAGCCCGGTAAAAGTAAGGCTCAGCGAGGTATGGTTTTGCTTTTATGGCCTGGTTGAAGTATTGTATAGCCAGTACGTAATCTTCGAAATAGAGCGAGTTGCGCCCTATTAAGATTACGCGGTCGGTGTTAATCTGGGAAACGCCGATCAGGCTGTTTATCAGAACAAGTATTGAAAATAAAAATCTCTTCACGATAGATTGTATTAATCATTGAGCAGCAAATATATGAATAATACATTAACAAAAAAGAAGAGAGGCTCTCACAGCCTCTCTTTTTAATATATTTTTTAGTTTTCGAAATAGTCGTCGTGATAGTATGAGTTCTTTTTGAGATAATATGTCCTGTCTCCATAGTAGCGGGATGTGCCGTAATAGCCTTCACGTCCTTTAACATCGTTGAAGACAAGCGCTATATCTTCCACGCCATCGTATTTCAACTGGGTAATAACGCTTTTGAAGAATGATTTGTTTGTCTTGGCCCGGCGCACGACGAACAATGTCGTGTCTGCTATCTCTGATAGTATATATGCATCCGACACCAGTCCCACAGGGCTACAGTCGATGATTACATAATCGTATATTTCTTTCAGGTGTTCCAATACTTGTTTTGTTTTGGCCGTTTTTATCAATTCGCTCGGGTTTGGTGGTAATGTCCCCGCAGGAATAATATCGAATCCATAGTCGGGATGGGAGTAAGTAATTTCGTCCAGTGTCACTTGTCCTATGAGGTAATTCGATATCCCTTTCTGTGAGTCTATTTGCAGGGTTTTAGCAACCGAAGGGCGGCGGAGGTCTAAGTCCACAATGATAACTTTCTTGCCCATCAATTGATATACGGACGCAATATTTGTGGCTATGAACGTTTTACCGTCAGCCGGCTCGGTAGAAGTAACCAGGACTGTAATCTTGTTTTCGCGTTGCGCCATGTACTCAATCCTGACACGCATATTGCGGAACGATTCGGCAAAACTCGATTTAGGATAGTTCTTGACCAAAACTACTCCATTATTGAGTTTCTTCGAAACGTTTTCTATTGTACCGATAACGGGAAATCCTGAAATTTTCTCACATTCTTCTTTTGTTGTTATGGAGAAATTTAATATTTCTTCTTTCAGTACCACAAAGCATAATGGAAGGATGAGGCCTATAATGAAATAGTATGTGTAGTTCTTACCTATTTCTCCCCCGTTGACAGCACCACCCATTTGCCGGGGCGCTTCCCAGATAAAGTTGTCCGGCGTGTTTGATGCCTTTTGTATCTCGGCTTCATATTGTCTTTGGGTAAGATATTGGTGGTACATCTCATTTACCCGGAACTCCCGCTGGAATTTTACCAGATCCCGTTCCTGCGGCGGAAGGTTGTCTATTTTCAGCTGGAGCACTTCATATTTTCGTACCAGGGCATCTTTCTGGTTTTGAAGATTGATCTGGGAAACTTGTATTTCCTGTAAAATCTTTACCCTGAGGTCGTTCAGTTCGTCGATCGTTTTATTATATAATGGATTTTTCGCGCCCAGGTTCCGGGCCTTTTGAAGCAATTCATTATACAGCGTCACAAATTCGCTTAATTTGGGATTCCTTATATTCATACTGGCAGGGTCCATCAGGTCGTCGGTGCCGAGAATCCTCTCTTTTATTTTTTCAGTCAGGAGCAGCACTGATTTTTCCTTCAGGGAAAGGGCGTCTTTTTCCCTGTCGGCACTGTCGAGGGCTATTCTTAACGATTGGGATGAGATATCATATACTCCTGTTTCTTTTTGGAATTTTTCAAGTTTGAAACGTGAAATATCTAACGAGTCGTTGATTAATTTCAGCTGTTTGCTCAGGAATTCTATCGTAAGTTCTGCCTGTTCATTCTTTAGCCCAAGGTTGTAATTCTCAAATTCCTTGAGCAATATATTCAGGTAATCAATGTCTTTGGCCGGATTTGTGCCTGACATGGAGATGGATAAGATGGATGAATTGTTTTCAAGTTCAGAACGGATTCGTCCGTTATATATTCCTATCAACTGGTCTTCGGACAGGAATCTGAAATTGAATGTTGATATATCCGGTTTAAAGGCGCCTTTAATATCGTTTCTGAAATTGGGTGTCTTATGTAGTTTTATTTTAAAAAGCTTATAATCAATTTCTTGGTTGAATGGGGTTATCAGGGAGATTTTAGTTTCCGACTTGGGATCTTCCTTATAGCTGATTTCGCATTTTTCCGGATCTATATAGCTGATTTCGTATGAGTAATTATATGCTTCAGGCTTGATATCGATCATTTCTATTTCGATAGGAGTGTCGGTGTACAAGCTGATATATTTAAACCGGGTTTGTATATAGTATTCGATACGCATTTTCGCCGGTAAACTTTTTACAGTCCGTTCGGTGAGTCCATAGGATTTCAATACAATTTGCTGGTTTTCAGTATTACGCAATAAAGTTCCTGTAGGAACGGAACCCGCAACAACACTGGCCGTGTTCCTGTCTTCCAAAATCATCAGGGCCTGAACGTAGAATACGGGCACCCAGGATTTATTTTTTATATATGCATAGCCAAGAAATACGGCGACCGATATAATAAAAAGATACCAGTATTTCAAAATACGGTAAAACCAAAGGACAAAATCGAATGATATGTTTGTCTTTGTCTTTACTTCCTCGAAATAGGGATCGGACTCTATTACTTTTTTATTGTTATTATCCATGATAACTATCTGTTTCTATAACGCTTATGTTTGGGTGTTTGTTCTTGGTCAAACTTTGGAGCTAACTGAATGTTTATAGTCTTTATTCCTCTACATCTATGCTTCCCGCAGCTTTATTAAAAGCCTCTGTATATGATTGAATATAATAAGAACTGTAATGGTACAGACATCGTTGTAATAAATGAACTCATCGAACTGATGTCAAAGAATGAATTTTTGTTTGTAGGAAAATAAATTACATCGTTTGGTTTAATATAATAATATTCGGACTGGATTACATCCTGACTTCTCAGATCAAATGTTTTTACCTGTGTATTCCCATCAGTACCTTTTCTGACTATGCTCACTCTGGTCAGATCCATCAGTCCGGTTGTCTGTTGTGATATGGCCAATGCCTGGTAAATAGTCATATTGTCTTTGTATACCTGGTAAGATCCTCTTTTATCATTGGCATAAATATAGAAAAAATTATTGGCCATAGTTACTTTTACCTGTACATCTTTTACCGATTGTTGCATCAGGTTTTGTATGATGATCTCCGCTTCCTGTACCGTATGACCGGCTACTTTGGCTGTGCCGAAGAACGGAAGTATAACAGTGCTGTCTTCATATATTGTATATGTTTTCAATACATTCTGGTTGTTTGTAATCACAGAATTGAAAGTGCTTACCAGTTCCTGGTCACTGGATGAAATAGCGCATGATATCATGTCTCCGACGTCCAGCTTATACTCCTTGAATTCTTGTAAAGGATACTGTTTGTCTATAGCCTGAAGGTAATTTATCTCTTCGCTCGATATGCAGGAAGAGAAAATACCTGAGATGGATATACAGAGTAGCAGAAAATATAATGTGTATTTCATATTAAAAAATTCTGAGTATTAATATTACAACGCCGGCTAGTGATGTTACCATGCCGAAAATTCCGGTAAATGATGTGGTTGCCCCCAGGAATTTGCCTTTGGTCTGAGGTACGTATATAACATCGTTTGGCTGTATATAATAAAATTCTGTGTCAATAATATCTTTACTTCTCAGATCGAATGTTTTGGTAAGCGATCCGCCGGCATTCTGCCTGATGATGGTCACCTTGGACCGGTCGCCGTATGGGCCGATATTGGTAGCTATGGACAGTGCCTGGTATATCGTCATAGAGGTGCTGGTCATCGTTATCCTGTTTGCCCCGGCTTCTCCCAGTACACTGAAATACCTGTTTGCAAGTGTTACATCAGCCATGGTTCCTTCCGAAAAGGTATTCAGTTTCTGGCTGATAGCAGTTTTTATTTGTAGGAGGGTAAGTCCCTGGACATATATTTTCCCTACATAGGGAAAGTTAATAGTACCGTCGGCATAAACGGTTGTAGGCCTTATGTTCCACGTGTTTTCCAGACTTCTGATTTCGGAGCCTACACTTACGCCAGTCGATTCGTTCATGCCTCTGTATGTAGATTGGGGGCTATAACCCGCAAACATATTTGCTGTTTCACGGTCCCATGCATATACAATGATGCTCAACTGATCTCCGGGGATGACTTTGTATTCTTCTGCCTTGACCATAAGCTGAGGGTAATTCAGCTTTATATCCTGCAGTAAGTCCGTTTGCTTGTTTGTTACACAAGAACTGAGACTTGAGATAATACAAAACAGTATTAAAAGTGCTTTTGCTAGGCTTTTCATAAATTATATATCCGGTTTCTCAATTTCTACTATCCGAAGGTTTTACTTTGTAATGACAATTGGTCCTTCCTTTCATTAAATTGTTCAGTTTGCCCTTTATTAATTGTTTGCGTATGCCCGATATCTTATCTATAAACAATATTCCCTCTATGTGATCGTATTCATGCTGTATGCAACGTGCGAAGAATGCATCATATACTTCGTCATGAGGAATAAAATCCTCATCGAGATATTGTATGCGGATTTTTTCTTCCCTGTCTACATTTTCATTGATACCCGGTATGCTGAGGCAACCCTCTTCCATTTTTACTACCTCACCTGTTTCTTCAATAATAACCGGATTGATGAATACTTTCTTGAATCCTGAGTAGATTGGGTTATCTTCGGCCAAAGGTTCCAGGTCTATAACAAAGAGGCGTATATCCAGTCCTATCTGGGGGGCGGCTAATCCGATACCATCAGCATTGTACATGGTTTCGAACATATTTTCGATAAGTTCTTTCAGATTGGGATAACCGGATGTGATCTCCCTGGTTTTCTTCCTTAGCACCGGATGACCATACAGATATATGGGTAGTATCATATTTTTTTTATTGTTCATTTGTTTTGTAATCGCAGGCTCTCCATATAGCTTTGCAGTATGATGACCGCACTGATTTCGTCTACAAGAGCTTTGTTTTGCCTGTCTTTCTTTTTCAGACCCGCATCAATCATTGTTTTTTGAGCTAAGGCAGATGTAAAGCGTTCGTCGTACATTTCAACAGGGATATCCGGATAAAGTGCTTTCAGCTTTTTTACAAATGGGAGAATATGCTTCATATTCTCAGAGTATTCGTTATTCATTTGTTTCGGCAGGCCTACTATGATGCGCTCAACATTTTCTCTCTCCAGATAGGTTTTAAGATAATCGAACAGAGTATGAGTAGGAACAGTAGTCAAGCCGTTAGCAATAATTTTAAGCGTATCGGAAACCGCTATGCCTGTTCGCTTTGTCCCATAATCTAAAGCCAAAAATCTTCCCATATTAAAAAACAAAGGTAGATAAAAAACTTTATTTATCTCTAATCTAATTAAGTAAATAGTAAGAATGTTCTCTATTTTGTTATATATAGCAAAAATAGGAGTAAAATTGGTTGTGTATAAAGATAATATCCTATTTTTCTATCAGTTGTGTTTGTAAAGTTACTTTAGTAATAATGAGTTTCCCGGGGGATGATGCATTACTCTTTCAGGTGTTCGAAGTTGCGGCGCTTCAGTTCGAAATCGCGACCAAGGTATTTTTCCCTTACGATTTCATTATTCGCCAGCTGTTCCGCTGTTCCCTGAAACAGAACCTTTCCTTCGAATAGCAGGTATGCCCGGTCGGTAATACTGAGCGTTTCGTCCACATTGTGGTCGGTTATAAGTATTCCGATGTTTTTATATTTGAGCTTGGCTACGATTTCCTGTATGTCCTGTACGGCAATCGGGTCTACTCCGGCGAAAGGCTCGTCGAGCATGATGAATTTAGGGTCTATGGCCAGGCAACGGGCTATTTCAGAACGCCGGCGTTCACCTCCGGATAACCTGTCTCCCAGATTTTTCCTCACTTTCTGCAGTCCGAATTCTTCTATCAGGCTTTCCAGCTTTTCTTTTTGGTAGGCCGCGGAAGTTTTTGTCATTTCCAGAATAGAACGTATATTGTCTTCTACCGTCATTTTCCGGAAGATAGACGCTTCCTGCGCCAGGTATCCGATTCCGTTCTGCGCCCGTTTGTACACGGGGAATTTTGTTATCTCCTGTTCGTTGAGGAAAATTTTGCCTTCATTCGGCATTACAAGTCCCACGGTCATATAGAAAGTGGTAGTTTTACCCGCCCCGTTAGGGCCGAGCAATCCTACGATCTCTCCCTGCTTCACGTCTATCGAAACGTGATTGACAACTGTTCTCGATTTATATCGTTTAACCAGGTTTTCGGTACGCAGCACCATGTGCTGTTCTTCCTGAATGGCTGTTTCTTCTGTTATTATTTCCTCCATGCCTGTTGATAAGGATACTTATTCCAATATGGTAACCCAGCCGTGTGTGTCGGGCTCGTCCCCTTGTTGTATTCCTTTCAGTTTGTTGTATAATCTTGTGCTTATAGGGCCCGCATTTCCGTCTTTGGATATTACATACGATTTGTCTTCGTCTATATCGTCCACCCTTAGTATCGGGCTTATAACGGCAGCGGTACCCACTTGCCCCGCTTCTTCGAATGTAGCCAGTTCTTCTTCGGGCACTTGCCTGCGCTCAACTTTCATTCCCATGTCTTCGGCCAGTTGCATCAGGCTTTTGTTGGTAATGGACGGCAGTATAGATGAAGAAAGAGGGGTGATGTATGTATTGTCCTTGATCCCGAAGAAATTGGCAGGGCCGCATTCGTCCAGATATTTCTTTTCTTTGGCATCCAGATACAATACCGCGGAATAGCCCATTTCGTGCGCTTTATTTCCGGCCACAAGGCTGGCAGCGTAGTTTCCTCCTATTTTTATCGTACCTGTGCCTAATGGTGCAGCGCGGTCGAATCCGCGAAGAATGGCTACAGGTGTAGGTTTGAATCCTTCTTTGAAGTAAGGCCCCACGGGTGTTACAAACACAAGGAAAAGATATTCATTGGCAGGTTTTACTCCTACCTGCGCACCCAAACCTAGCAATAAAGGACGGATGTATAATGAAGCTCCGCTTCCATAAGGAGGAACGAAGCGTTCATTCAGTTTTACTGCTTTCAGAACGGTTTCTTCAAATACCTCCACAGGCAGTTCGGCCATCATAATACCATGACACGAAGATTGCATGCGCAAAGCATTGTCATGCATTCTGAATATGCGGATTTTACCATCTTTGCCCCTGAATGCTTTCAGTCCTTCAAATGCTTCTTGTCCGTAATGAAGGCAGGTCGCGGCCATATGAATGTCAATAGATTCGGATGTGGTTTCGGCAGGGGTGCTCCATTTACCATCTTTGTAATAACTTCTTACATTGTAGTCTGTCTTCATGTATCCGAAAGACAAATTTGACCAGTCTATAGCATTCATATCAGTAAAAGTTTTAGCATCAATAATAATTGATAGGATTGTTTATTCCCACAAAAATACAATTTTCGGTGATATAAGGATTAAAAATTAGTCATTAAGTTTGGCTTTTAATGAAAGAAAGTATTTTATATCATTCATTAAGCCTGCAACTGCCGGCCGTGTATTTTTCCAGAGCACTGTAAATAGTCTGGGATATGTATCCGTAAATATCCTGTTATCTGCTTCTCTGAAGACTTGCGGCTCCGTCGAATAGCCTGTCTGTAAATAAAATACCTTGCAGGTGGTCGAATTCATGCTGAAAGATAACTCCGGTGAAATCACTGCCCCGCGACTGCCCCGACAATCTTTCTTTTATCAGTTCTCCTTTTTCATTGTAGTACTCTACATCTATCCATGCATAACGTTTGGTACTTCCTGATAGTTCGGGAACGGAAAGGCATCCGTCACCTTCAAAACAGATGGTTTCGCCGGAATGATTTACGATGCGCGGATTGATAGCCACCTGAATCGCTTTATCCGGGCGGTCTATTCGTGTAAATAAAAATAAGTTCCGGCCCACACCCACCTGAGGAGCCGCGATTCCGACACCTGATTCTACGGCCAGTGTAAGTTTCAGCCGTTGGATAAAGTGCAGCCAGTCCTTGTCGGATACAATATCTTTAATGTTTATATCGATGCTTTTTTTCCTCAGGAAGAGGGAATCATCTATATTGTCCGTCTGTAATACTCTGAACGGGGTGTCAATACCGTGGCTGTTGGTTAATGTCTTTTCTTTTGTAGTCATATTTCTTATTGAATTACACGCAGATAGGGCAATGCTTAGCAAAAGCATATATATAATTTTTTTCACTGCATTATTGAATTGAGATTTGATACAAAGATAATAAAATGTCGGTTAATAATGCGGCTTCAAAGAAACAAGTGCTACTTTATTTATGGGCGTCATTGGGCTAAGTAATTTTATTCGCCGGCACCCACTGGCGTGGACTTCCAGTCCGTGTCCTGTTGACAGGGCAAAAATGTTTACTACGCCACACACAAGCGGGGCATCTGCGCGGGCAGAGGCTATGTCAGCGTAACTGAAAATTTATCAAAACCAAATATCTTTATCTGTATAAGAAACTGATTATTAACATTAATATTTAAGTATCTTATGAAGTATAAAGAGAAAACGGCCTCAGAGATTATCCGGATGATAGAACAGGACTTGTGCAGTATCTCCGAAATATGCAAAACATTTAAAATAAGCCGCAAGACATTTTACGAATGGAAAAAGGCAAAACCGGAGTTCGGCGAAGCGGTGGAAGAAGCCATCGACCACCGCGAAGAGGTGATGATAGCCTCGGCACGTATCGGACTGAAACAACTGCTCGAGGGATACATGCAGAAAAAAGAGAAGGTCACCTACATCCCCGATAAGAACGATCCGCTGAACGAGGTGGAGAAATGCCGCGTAGTGGAAAAGAAATTCTGCCCGCCGAGCATCCGCGCGATAAAGTACGTACTCGACCGGGAGGAAAGGAAGAAGGACAGAGACCGCTTGCTTGCATCGGAACGCCATCCGCTGGTCATCGAAGTACAGGACGAAGAGACCAGGCGTCAGTTGATGATATTGAAAGGGAACGGCTTCCGTTCGGGCGGCTCGCTCAATCCGGAAGTAGTGGCGGCCGTGGACAAGGAACTGGAAGAGGAAGGCAAAATGAAAAGTGAAGAACCGGAAGTGAAAAGTGAAGAACTAAAAGTGAAAAATGAGCAGGGGCAAGTTATGGAGCAGCAGCCTGTCGCTCAACCATCTGCCGCTCCTGTAGAGAAGCCCAAGCCAAAGAATCTCTATCCGTTTCTGCCGCCGGGATATACATCGAGAACGGATTGAGGACGGATTAGTCCCTCAATGGCAGGGTTGTCAAGTTCTGAATCCTTATATCCTCTTTGTCATGTTGAACGAAGTGAATTGAATTGAAAATCGACGGAGTCAAAATCACCGAAGCGAAGGCGAGGCAAACATCTCTTAAATCGAAGGAGATCCTTCGTTCCACTCAGGATGACAGCAGAGAATAACAGAATAAAAGCGGAGAACTTAACAACCCTGCCCCGGAAAGGGACTTACATTGAAGATAAGAAGTAATAAGTGGAAAAAAACTGTATTTTTGTTTACTGCTAACTATTAGCTGATTTACAAAACAATATATCTTGAAATAAGAAAAATATATATTATTTTGTGACGATACAGGCTAAATGGCGACATATAAATAGAAACGAATCTCTGATAGATGGAACAAACGGCAAATGTGGATGTGCAGTTTTTGGAAATGATACGCCAGAATGAGGGTATCATTTACAAAGTTTCTTCTTTCTATACCGATATGGAACATCCTCTGGGAGATTTATATCAGGAGGTGGTACTTAACTTATGGAAAGCTTTTCCGTCTTTCAGGGGCGACAGTAAATGCTCTACATGGATATACCGGATTGCCCTGAATACATGCGTCTCCTTTTACCGGAGGAGTAAAAAGAATATCAGCTATGTGGATATATCGATGGATATACCCGATGTAGTGGATAATAATGAGGAAATACAGGAGTTATATAAACTTATAAACCGCCTGGGGAAAATAGAACGGGCTTTGGTATTGCTTTATCTCGATGATAAATCTTATAAAGAGATTGCTGAAATAACGGGGCTTACGGTAACCAATGTGGCTACAAAGATAAGCCGGATAAAGGATAAGCTGAGGGATATGTCGAATGAATAAAACGAATCATTATGGATTTGGATAATATAAAGAAAACATGGCAGGAAACGGAGATGAAACCTACCATAGATAATGAAAAAATACAAAAGATGATTTCTAATGAAGGCCGGAGTGCATTCAATAGCCTGCTCAGATATGAAAAATTGGGTATTATATTGCTTATTATATGTATTCCGATGATATTTGCACTCTCGCTTCGTCACACTCCTGTCATTGTCTTTTATTTATTAAGTGTCGCTATGTTTTTAGTGTGGCAGGTTTATAAGTTCAGAAAGTTGCGGAGGATTAATCTGTCGGAAATGGGCATCACGGAAATTTCGAGTCATTTCTATTGGTATAGGAAGGCGATACTAAAGGAGTTCGTCACAGGTTTGGTCTGGATTATGTTTTTCTTTATTTTGTTTGGCTATTTCGAATTACCTGATGATCCGGATTATCTCTACAGACACCTTATTATATTAGTTATCTCAGTATTAATAGGATTGTTTGTTGCCATAATAATATATAAGATGATTTATTGGAATAATATAAAGAAAATGGAAAACTCTATCGGGGAAATACAGGATTTTGAGAAGGATAACAAATAAATAGTACAGATCGGAAGCAAAAAGATTTAACTTTTCAGGAATAGTTATGGGTTTGCCTCGCCTTCGTTTCGGTAAATGTTATTTCTTCATCCTAGGGCAGTTGCGAGTTACAAGTTGGCTGGCGTTTTGTTTCACGCAAAGGCGCAAAGTTCTACATCTTACGAGTTGTTGACTGATGACTGTTAACTGATGACTGTAAATACTGTTACCTTTGTTACCTTTTTTAATAGTTACAAGTTTGCCTCGCCTTCGCTTCGGCGAATGTTATTTCTTCGCCCTAGGGCAGTTACGAGTTACAAGTTAGTTCACTGTTTACTGCTAACTGTTTACTGATATATCTGTTACCTTTTATAAACGATAGTCTGATTATAAGTTAAATAGGCCTCTGGCCTTAATTGATCATAAATATATTACGGATGAAAACTATCACATCGGCCATTCTCGCAGTTATACTGCTTCTTTCAGTGTCTTTAACTGTTTCTTCGCAGACAGGAGGAAAATATACCGGGGCTCTCCTTTGGAAAGTGTCCGGGAACGGGCTCTCCAAGCCGTCTTATATCCTGGGTACGCATCATCTTACACATGTGAGTTTTGTCGATAACATTCCGGGCTTGAGGGATGTTATGGCGAATACGCAACAGACTGTGGGTGAGCTATTGTTGTCGGATGAGGCCGGTATGCAGCAAAAAGTACAGGCGGCAGCAATGATGCCCGCAGGAGAATCTTATTCCAAACTGCTTTCGGCTGAAGATGCCCGGGCGTTGGATGAAGGGCTGAAATCTTTAGTAGGCGCGGGTCTGGATCAATTCGGGCAATTCAAGCCGGGAATGATCTCGATGATATATACCATCACGCTTTACACAAAACTTTATCCTGAGTTCAATCCTATGTCACATGAAGCTATCGACTCTTATGTGCAACGCATAGCAAAGGAGAATGGAAAATCGGTCTTAGGATTGGAATCGGTGGATGATCAGATTTATGCTTTATTTGAAGCCGAGCCGCTAAAAGATCAGGCGGAGTCTCTGGTTTGCAGCATCAAAACCCGCGATTTGGCGAAAGATCAACTGGATAAATTGAATGCTTATTACAAAGCCGGGGATTTGACCGGAATGTACAACATGGCTTTCAATAATCCGGATGAGCCATGTAAAGTGTCACAGGCGCAGCAAAATGCCATTAATAGAGATCGGAATGATAAATGGGTGGAGAAATTACCCGCGATAATGGAAGATAACTCTAACCTGATCGCTGTGGGCGCTTTGCATCTTGCCGGAGAAGAGGGGATACTGAACCAGTTGGCAACAAAAGGTTATACAGTAGAGCCTGTAAAATAATATCAGATGAGATTGCGCCCTATCCAAAACAGGATAATGACAAGTAGTACCGTATATATAGCCTTCTTGCTATAAAGCCATTGTCTGACACGGGGATACTTTTCTTTGCCCCCGAAATATTCCAGATAGATACATATCAGAATATAGGGGATTGCAATGACAAGTAAGGGATTGCTGGTGAATGCGTCTTTGATTCGCAGGTGCAGCAAATGATGTACAGCCCTTTGTGAACCGCATCCCGGACAATCTAACCCTGTAAACGTATGGAACGGACATCGGGGGAAAAGGGATGATTCTCCGGGACTGAACAGATAGTAAATGATACCGCCTGCAACCAGTAGTATCGCTATCCCGAGCAAGCGCCGGATATATGTGTGGTTTCCGCCAGATGCCGTTTTCCTGTCCATAATTAGGAGGGATTCAGATCGAAGAAAATACCGACGCTGCTATAACACCGAATATCACGAGTAATACATAGCAGGCGGGCAGGAATAAGATCCCGGCCAAAGCCCATTTCTTAGCATTCTGGGCAGCCTGTGTAGCTCGGTCGTATTCTTTGGCATAATAGAGGGATTCCACTTTGGCAGCGTAAAAAATGCCTGCCATACTGATAGGAGAGCAGCAGAATATGGATAATAGTATCGATTCCACTAACCAATTCTTAGGCATGGGAAGTATGTCATCCCATCTGCGGGCGTTATTGTCCTGAGTGTAGTTTGCCTGCTGGTAGCTGGTCGCAGGTTGAGGAGAAGCGATAGGTTGAGGCTTAGGTTCGGTGGTTACAGTTTCCGGTTTCCCAGCTTCGGGGACAGGTATCTCGGTATCGAAGAGGAAAGATAATTCGGGAACGCTTCCGGCATTTACCCAATCGGGCATGCCCGAACGCCACACCATTGTTTCGGGGCGGATTTTTTTTGAGAGTAAATCGTTCAGCGGAAATGGTCCGCATTGCTGCTTCGATATACCATCGATATAATAGTATTTTACCATAATGACTAAATCCGGTATTGAGTAGTAAGTAGTGAGTCTGGGTTTGCAGAGCCTATTTGAATATCTTATCGATTCCGACTGTTGGTGCTGCATCGGGAACTTCTTCGTCCATACCTTTGTCGCATACCCCGTATCCCGGAGCAGGAGCAAATTGGTCGGTTTGTTTATATCCCAGTTTAGGGTCGGCATACACTTTCTTCATAAACAAGCCGAATATAGGAAGTGCCATTGCGGCCCCCTGCCCGTCACTTGTGCGGTCGAAGTGTATGGAACGGTCTTCTCCACCTACCCAGCATCCGGCAGAAAGCTTAGGACTGAAGCCCATAAACCAGCCGTCGGAGTTGTTCTGTGTTGTCCCGGTTTTACCACCCAATGGAGCGGTAATGCCATAGTTGCGTCTTACGCGGCCGCCTGTTCCCCCATCGATTACACCACGGAGCATATCCAGCATCTTCACATAGGTGCCCTCACTGAACACTTCGTCGAGCTTGGCCGAGAAGTTTGCCACTACATTCCCTGAGCGGTCTTCTATATGCGTCACATAAACAGGGTTAGCTCTTACTCCTTTGTTGGCAAAGGCCGAATAGGCAGCTACCATTTCGGCTACTGTAACCTCCGGTGTTCCGAGACACATGGCTGGTACAGGATCGATATGTCCTGTCAGTCCGAATGAGCGCAGGAAGCGTGCAAATGCATAGGGTGAAGTCCTGTTCATCAGGTATGCGGTTACCATATTGTCGGAGTTTTGCAGTCCCCATTTTATAGTAACCATTTCTCCCACCTTAGATGCCCTTATTCCCCGTGGCGGATGCTGCCGTCCCATCTCGTCAATCAGAACTTGTTGCTCATATTGCATCTCGTCGCAAGGTGTCACACCTTCTTGCATGGATAATGCGTACAGGTATGGTTTGATTGTGGAACCGACCTGCCGGCGACCCATATTTACCATATCATACTGGAAGAAGCGATAGTCGATGCCGCCCACATATGCTTTTACATAGCCGGTATGTGTATCCATAGCCATGAATCCGGCACGCATAAATCCTTTATGATAACGGACCGAATCCCACGGAGTCATGATGGTGTCTATTTCACCCCTCCATGAGAAGACTTTCATATCTACCGGCTTCTTAAACTCGGCTAGTATCTCTTTCTCCGAAGCTCCGGCCTTCTTCATATTCCGGTAGCGGTCGGTTTGTTTCATCGCTTTATAGAGCAGAGAGTCTACTTGCTTGGACACCGAGTAGGAATATGGGGCGTAAGAACGTCCTTTCTTTTCTTTATCGAAATCAGGTTGCAGTTCTTTGCTCATATGCTCGGTCATTGCTTCCTCTGCATATTGTTGCATCCGGGAGTCTATTGTAGCATATATTTTAAGTCCGTCAGTTGCCAGATTGTAACTACTGCCATCAGGCTTCCTGTTTTTGCTGCACCAGCCGTACAAAGGGTTTGTCTCCCAGCTAAGTGAGTCTATTGTAAACTGATCCTGTTGCCATGAGGCGTAATTGGATCTGTCGGGCTTTTTTGCATTTAGTGTCAGACGCAGATATTCCCTGAAATAAGGGGCCAATCCGTCTTTGTGATCTACCCGTCTGAAATCCAGTTTTAATGGTATCTGTTTCAGTGAATCGTATTGTTGTTGTGTTATGTAGTCGTTTTTGCGCATCTGATCCAGTACGACATCCCTTCTTCCTCTTGTGCGCTCGGGTTGCCTTTTCGGATTGAAGTAAGACGGATTTTTACACATGCCGATAAGGGTGGCAGCCTCCTCTATTTTCAGGTCTTTCGGTGTCTTGTTGAAATATACCTGAGCTGCCGATTGGATACCCACGGCATTATTCAGAAAGTCGAACTGATTAAGATAAAGATTTATGATCTCGTCTTTTGTATAATAGCGTTCGAGCTTGGCTGCGATTACCCATTCGATTGGTTTGCGCAAAAATACACGCACCATCCAGTTCTCGGCCGGAGGAGAATATAATTGTTTTGCCAATTGCTGTGTGATGGTGCTACCGCCACCTCCGCTCGATTGCTGAAGTATAACCGTTTTTACTACTGCACGGGTCAATGCATAGGCATCGATTCCCGAATGCGAATAGAATCGCGCGTCTTCAGTGGCAACAAGCGCTTGCACCAAATATGGAGAGAGGTCGCTATAGTTTGAATAGATACGATTGTTTTTAGCTTGTGAATATGTTCCCAGCAATACGGCGTCCGAAGAATAAATCTGGGAAGCGTATTTGTCTATCGGATTCTCCAATTCTTCTACATCGGGCATGTAACCGACAATACCTGTCGCGATACAGGTGAACAGGATAATAATCAGCGCAATGATGCAGCCGAAAGCTACCCATAGTTTTTTTACTATTTGTTGAGGTGTGTATTTGCTAAGAAATTTCTTTTTCTTCGATTTTGCTTTCTTATCCATATAAAAGGTCTAAATCTAATCAGTTTGCAAATTTAAGTAAAACGTTTTTAATATTGCAGATAAAAATCCTTAAATGGTTATATATAGTAAACAGTAAACAGTGAACTAACTTGTAACTCGTAACTGCCCTAGGGCGAAGTAACTTGTAACTATTAAAAAAGGTAACAAAGGTAACAGTATTTACAGTCATCAGTTAACAGTCATCAGTCAACAACTCGTAAGATGTAGAACTTTGCGCCTTTGCGTGAAACAAAACGCCAGCCAACTTGTAACTCGTAACTGCTTTAATCAACCTTTCAAAGAACTATCAGCTAACAGCTAAAGGCTATTGGCTTATTATATAGATAAAATTATATGAATAAAACAACACTTGAATCTTATTACAAGAAACAGAGTTGTTGAGTTGATTATTACCCGCAGGCCCGAAAAGTATTATTGATGAGAGGGAGGTGTCAATAGCTGACAGTTCTCTGCTATACCGGATCTACATCGTAGTGCAGCAGGATCGCTTTAAAGTCGGTATTGGTGAATACAGTCGATTGGTGAAAGAGGATTGTTTCCCTTACTTTCTGTATAGACGCGTTGTTTTCTATCTTCAGCAGAATATTCCGGATATATAACGACTGAATGCGGGATACCGGCGGTTTTCCGGGGCCGAGTATCCGTCCGCCGAACGATTGCCTTAACGCGTGGGTAAATTGGGAGGCAGCATTTTCCGTGAGTTTTTCGTCCCGTCCCCTTACAACGATAGATATAAGCCTGAAAAAAGGGGGGTAGCGAAACAGCTTGCGTTCTTCTGTCTGTGTCTGATAGAACGATTCGTAGTCGTTGTGCTTTACAAAGTTGATAACAGGATGGGAGGGATGTGCTGTTTGCAGCATGACAAGCCCCTGCTTATTCTTGCGCCCCGCGCGTCCGCTGACCTGAGTAATGAGTTGGAAAGCTTTTTCATAAGCTCGGAAGTCCGGATAATTCAGCAGGTTGTCGGCATTCAGTATTCCGACAACAGATACATAGCCAAAATCCAGTCCTTTCGATACCATCTGTGTACCGATCAGGATATTTGTCCTGTTATCTTCGAATCGGGAAATAATATGTTCGTAAGATTTTTTTCCCCGTGTCGTATCCAGATCCATACGTGCGACAGCCGCTTCCGGGAAAAGAGTGTTCACTTCCTCTTCGATACGTTCCGTACCATAGCCCAGAAACTCAAGCGTGGGTGTCTTGCATTCCTCGCAGACATCCGGAACCCGGTATGTAGAACCGCAATAGTGACAGACAAGCATACGTTGTCCCTTGTGGTAAGTAAGGCATACATCGCAATGAGAGCAACGCGGCGTCCATGAACAGTTTTTACATTCAAGCAAGGAAGCGAAGCCGCGCCTGTTCTGGAACAGGATAATCTGTTCTTTCTTTTCCAGGGCTTCCTTTACTTTTTCTATCAGGGGAGGGGAGAGAACCGATTTCATCTGCTTCTTGCGTCTCAGTTCCTTGGTGTTGACAACAGCTATCTGAGGGAGTTCGATATCCTCATGCCTTTTGGTGAGCCTTACCAGGCCATACCTACCCGAAAGGGCATTATGGTATGTCTCTATGGAAGGTGTGGCGGTACCCAGTAATACTTTGGCTTTATACATATTTGCCAATACGATGGCGGCATTGCGGGCATGGTAGCGCGGAGCAGGGTCTTGTTGCTTGTAAGAGCCTTCGTGTTCTTCATCTACGATGATAAGTCCGAGGCTGGTGAACGGCAGGAATATGGCGGAACGTGCGCCCAGTATAACCTGCGTTTCTCCGTCTTTCAGTAGCCTGTTCCATGTTTCGGCCCGTTCGTTGTCATTGAATCGGGAATGATAGACGGCCAGCTTATTGCCGAAGACGGTTTTCAGGCGGTTGGTGATCTGCGTTGTCAGCGCTATTTCGGGTAGCAGGTATAATACCTGTTTGCCTTTGCTTATAGCATCGCTGATAAGCCGGATATATATTTCGGTCTTACCGCTGGAAGTTACTCCATACAATAAGGTGGTGTCTTGTTCTTCGAATGACTTTATAATTTCCCCGTAGGCCTGCTGCTGATAAGTGTTCAGTTCGCAGGCGGATTCTATGTTGGTTTCTCCGTAATCGAAGCGGCTGATTTCAATATCGTACACTTCAAGTGTTTTTTTCTTTACCAACTCGGATAGTACGGCGGGTGATGTGTCGGCATCTTCCAAAAGCTGCTTCTTTGTGACAATCGGGTTATTTTCGTTCAGATGGAGAAAAGCAGTCAATAGATGCTGTTGTTTTTTTGCTCTTCCCAACCCGCTGAGCATATCATTGAGCTCGTCATCGGTATATGCCCTTGTAAGCCTTACTGCTGAAAGAGTTTTCGCGGAATAAGCATCTTGGATGTTCTCATTTATATATGCCGCCCCTTTATCAGCCAGAGATTTGATGGCGGGAATGGCGTTTGTCAATCCGGCCCGTTTTTCTATTTCGGCAATTGTGGATGCCTTTTCCGGCGACAACAGGTAAAAGACCTTTTGCTCGTTGAGAGTCAAAGGTTCTGCCGCTTCAAAGTCCGGATTGAGAAAGACGTGAGTCTCACTCTCCAGTTTCAGGGCTGACGGTAAGGCTGCACGGTACACATCACCCAGCGAACACATGTAATAAAATGAAACCCACTCCCAGAATTTCAGCTGGAAGGGGGTTACTATAGGGTAGTCCTCCAAAGTGGAGACTATATCTTTGACCGGTGTTTGTTTTTCTTCCGATTCGTATGAACGGAAAACTATCGCCGTGTAAAATTTTTTCTTCCCGAACTGTACAATCACCCTGCTGCCTCCGTAGACCGTATCGGCCAGTTCCGGCGGAATAATGTATGTGTATAGTCCTTGTAAAGGAAGCGGTAATATTACGTCGGCGTATAATGTCATTCGTTAGAATAAGTATGCAAGACTGACTGTCCAGGTTTGTCTGTCTACCTTTTTGAAATCTTTAGCAGCTTCCTGATCGTAAGTATCGGTGAATTTATAACGGTAGTTCATACCCAGATCGAGGTGGCTCAATAAACTAACACCTGCACCTGCAATAAATCCTGTCTGGAATCCTTTTTGGTCGTATGTCTGATCTTCAATTTTCAGTTCGCCGCCGCCTACTTTCAGATTACCATATACACCAGCCGAGAAATATATGCCGGCAACGCCGAAAATAGAGAATCTTTTCTTCAGGCTGACAGGTACTGTCAGATAACTAAGGTTTGATATATCACCTTGTTTTTCGTTGCTGTCTACATTATAACCTTTGTTGCCATAGGCCAATCCCGTTTCTACGCCAAAACCTGTTAGTGGTACGTTTAGTTCAAGTATTCCTCCTACTTGGAACCCGACGCGGTTTTTTACGTTCAGTATACTAGAGTTTACTTTATGATCTGCAACATCTATTCCCCCTTTTAGTCCATATCTGATTATTTGGGCAGAAGATGGATTGATGCTAGTTATAAATAAGAGTAATAACAGGCCTAAAGGCAAAAAATACTTAGTTTTCATAATGAGCTTCATTTTTAATTATCTATATACTATAACAAATCGGAATATATATAGTTTTATTGTGGCACAAATATAGGAAAAAGATAGAGATTTTGATTTCCTCCTTATTTGCGAATGATATGGATATTGAATTAATTTATATCTCGTGATATGTTATATTGGAATAAGTTGAAAATTACTCCAAAGCATTTATGAAAACAATTTTATTTTTTGTGTTGTTCTAATTCTATGTAGAATATATTGCTAACCCTAAAAAACTCTATTATGTCCAATCATGATGAAAACTTAAACGACAACTCCTATTTGGATAAAAGGCTGGGAGCACCGATGAAGAAAATTGACGGACTGAGCAGTGATAAGAAGAGGGCTGAGTCGGAGCATCTTCATGCTTTTAGAGAAGATGTGGATAAAGACAAAAATAGCCGGGAAAATAAGGACTCAGAAGAGTAATTTAATAGACTAAATATCATGGATATATTAAAATATTTCTTTATATCAGTTGGTGTTATATCGATATTGGTGTTTCTTACCTTGTTGATTATAGGTGTTAAGGTTGTTTCGGCCATACTTTTATATGTTATTGGCGCAATCGCAGTAATATCAGCGATCGGATTCATTATTTTCTATATCGGGAAATGGACTGGCAAAAATGAATCGAAATAGGATCGCTTCGGTTCAATAATATCACTCAGTCTGGTTGTATCGCATGACGAAAACAGTTCTCGTTTCATAGAGCCGTGTTTACCTTGGGAGGCAGGACGGTTTTGCTTTATTATGTAAGTACGGTCTTATCCGGGCGATGGATATGAAATGCTAAATAAGAATAATACGAAATATTTACGCCTTTCATTATAACCCCTGAAATAAAACCGGCTGACTATCTGCGTGATAATCAGCCGGTATTTTGGTTTTTTTCTTGTAGCACAGCCGGGAATCGAACCCGAATCTAAAGTTTAGGAAACTTCTATTCTATCCATTGAACTACTGCGCCGGCACATTTGCTATTTGCAAATCAGATGCAAAAATAAGAGATTTTCCGACATATGGCAAATAGATTCTATAAATTCACGTTCTTAAAATGAAAACGTATTGTGTGAAGCCGTAATAATTGAAGATGGATTTAACGATAAAGCTTTATTAACAGGTGTGAATATATGGCAATTGGATACAAAAACGTATCTTTATAGCCAGATATCAAAAAAAACTATAACAAAATGCATAAGTAGAAGTAAATGTTTGTTAATGCATTGTCCCAATCTACTTGCTTGTTGTTTATAAACTTAACAAAATAGTAAATAGGTCTGTGACCTTAAAATAAAGATAAATGTTTCAAATTAATGATACGATAGTCGCATCGGATATAATAGAAGAGAATTTTTTGTGCGATTTATCGGTATGTAAGGGAGAATGTTGTGTAGAAGGGGATTCCGGTGCGCCTCTTGAAGATGAAGAAGTAAAGATTATCGAAGACCTGTTGCCTCAGGTCTGGGACGACTTGTCCCCCGCAGCCCGGGAAGTAATCAAGAAACAGGGTGTAGCATATAAAGACACCGATGGCGATATGGTAACTTCCATCGTCAACGGGAAAGACTGTGTGTTTACCTATTATGACGAGAAAGGAATTTGTAAATGTGCTATAGAAAAGGCTCATCGCGAAGGACGGGTAGACTTTTACAAACCGATCTCCTGCCATTTATATCCTATCCGTTTAGATAAATACAGAGATTTTACGGCGGTGAATTATCATCGCTGGCGGGTATGTAAGGCAGCCGTTCTGCTTGGCAATAAAGAAGGTCTGAAGATCTATCAGTTTCTGAAAGAGCCTCTTATCCGGCGGTTTGGTGAAGACTGGTATAATGAACTTACTCTGGTTGCGGAAGAATATAAGAAGTCAGTAAACAGTAAGCAGTAAACAGTGTATAACTCTTAATTATTCATTCTTAATTCTTAATTAATCACAATGCATCCTCTATCTCAATTTAAATATTGTCCCAAATGCGGTTCAAATCATTTTGTAGAAAATAACTTCAAGTCGAAGCGATGCGAAGATTGTGGCTTTATCTATTATTTCAACTCTTGTTCGTCTACTATTGCCATTATAATAAATGATAATAAAGAATTACTCGTGGCCACAAGGGCGCATGAGCCGGCAAAAGGTATGTTGGATTTGCCGGGCGGTTTTGTGGACATGGAGGAAACAGGGGAAGAGGCCGTGGCGCGTGAAGTAAAAGAAGAGACGGGGCTCGGTGTGGAAACGGTAAGCTATTTGTTTTCCATCCCCAATAAATATGTATATTCGGGTTTCGAGGTGCAGACTTTAGACCTGGTATATAGATGCTTTGTGAAGAATGCGGAGAATCTGAAAGCCGAGGACGATGTAGCTAAACTCGAATTTATAAAGATATCGGAATTAAACCCTGAATTGTTTGGGTTGTTATCAGTAAAGGAAGTAATAAAGGAAATACAAAAAATGAATATATGAAAAAACTACTAGTAGCTTTAGGTCTTGCATTAAGTATGCAATTTGCTTATGCGCAGAAATCCGTATATACGGAGTTGCCCGGCAGGCTCTTTACTCAGGGTAAAGAGATGTTTCTGGATAATAATTATGTAGGTTGTATTAATTCATTGGAGGGGTTCATGAAGCAATCGAAAGATGCCAAACTTCTGCCTGAGGCCGAGTATATGATTGTCAGCTCCATATACTATCAGGGAAAAGCCGGAGATGCAACACTATTGAAAGATTATCTTGAAAAATACCCGTCTACATATCACCGCAACCAAATATGTTTTTTCATAGGATCTACTCACTTTGCGGAAAAAGACTGGCAAAAAGCCTTGTACTGGCTTTCGCAGGCAGATATGGATTACCTGGATGTAAAAGAGCAGGAAGACTATAGTTACAGGACAGCTTATGCCAACTTACAGGCCGGGAACAGGAATGAGGCAAAACGTCTTTTCGGATTACTTACCCGCAATAGTAGTAAGTATGCCGAACCTGCATCCTATTATCTGGCATACGCTAATTTTCAGGATGGAGAGTACGAGCAGGCTATCCCGATTTTCCGTAAATTGAAAAATAAGGGAGAATATAAAGAAAGCGCTACTTTCTTCTTGGTTCAGACTTCATATTTGCAAGGAAATATGAGTGAAACCATTGCCGAAGGACGTGATTATATCGCGACTTATCCCGGTAATACGAATACTGCGGAGGTATACCGTCTGTTGGGAAACAGTTATTACCGCCAGGGAGACGCCCGTAACTCGATTGTTAGTTATGAGAAATATCTGGAAAGTGCGACTTCTACATTCCGGGATGATATGTACCAACTGGCAGAAGCCTACTATCAGACAAGCGCTCATGGTAATGCCATAAATGCGTTGAAACGCGATGTGGCTTCGACGGATGACCTGCTCGGACAAGCGGGGTATATGCTTTTGGGACAATCATACCTGAAAGTAAATGATACGCCGAATGCTATTATGGCATTCGATGCAGCTGCTCGTACCCGGTTTGATAAAACAATAAGTGAAGAAGCCTTATATAATTATGTAATGTTGATGAATCGTGGAGGAGGCTCGGCTTTCGGACAGGCTATAACCGCGTCACAACGCTTCCTTACGGAATATCCGTCATCGAAATATACAGATGAGGTGAACGAAGCATTGGCAAGCACGTTGCTGTCTACAAAGAATTACAATACGGCGCTTTCTGCAATCAATAGTATACAGACTCCGGGCAGGCAGATTCTGGATGCAAAACAATTGATTCTTTTCCAATTGGGTGTGCAGGAATCTATCGACGGACAATATGATGCCGCCGAGCGCGACCTGAACGCTGCGATCAATATGGGTAATTATAATGCAGAGGCACGAAACGAAGCTTACTTCTGGCGTGGCGATCTGGCTTACCGTAAAGGTAATTATCCGGCTGCTGCCCGCGATTACTCTTCTTATATCGCTCAGGCATCCACTAAGCAACAGAACTATCCGCTTGCTTTGTATAATCTGGCATACACTGATTTTCAGCAAAAGAATTACAGCAAGGCATTGACTAATTTCAAGAAATATATATCTGCGGAAACCAACCGCCAGTCGCCGAACTATCCGGATGCTCTGAACCGTATAGGAGACTGTTACTTGTATAACCGTAACTTCCCGGACGCGGAAAGCTATTATTCGCAGGCAGCAAATGTAAATCCGGCAAATGCGGATTATTCCGAATTTCAGAAGGCATTCGTGCTTGGTTTGCAGCGAAACTATAACGGGAAGGTATCAGCTTTGAATAGTATGATGGCAAAATATCCTGACTCTCAATATTACGATAATGCTTTATTTGAGAAAAGCCGTGCATTGGTTATGCTGAATAAAGAACCGGAAGCAATCTCCGTGCTTGAAAAGCTACTGAAAGAATATCCTAAATCAAATCTGGCACAAAAAGCAGGTGTGCAATTAGGACAGTTGTATTTCAATACAAATAATCCGCAGAAGTCAATCGCTGCCTATAAAGAGGTGGTTAATAATTATCCTAATTCGGAGGAGGCCCGCACTGCTATAGAAAGTATGGAAGGCGTATATAAAGATATAAACGATATAAGTTCTTACGCTTCTTATGTAAACTCTCTGGGTCAAGGCACTATCCTATCGGCCAGCCGTCAGGATTCACTAACCTATCTTGCCGCGGAAAACGTATATATGAAAGGACGTAAAGACGAGTCTAAGACTGCATTGAACAAATATCTCCAGACATATCCTAATGGCGTGTTTTCGAGTGATGCGCATTTCTATCTGGGAAGTATGGCATTCGAAGCTAAAGACTTTACTTCGGCATTAGGCCATTTTAAAGAAGTGATAAACAGTAATAATCCGAAATATATCGATGACGCGTTGATATATGCTTCAGGGATCGAGTTTGACAGAAAAAATTACGAAGCGGCATATGGCGCATACGAACACCTGAACATGGTAGCCTCGAAGAGTGAAAATAAGGATGTTGCCCAACTGGGTATGTTGCGTTGTGCTTACCTGATGAAGAAGGACAAGGATGTTGTCGCTGCTGCCGATAAGTTGTTACAGAATAAAGCGTCCGGAAATGTAGCTAACGAAGCCCGCTTCTACAGAGGTCAGTCGTTGAAGAATCTGGGGCAGTCCGAAAAGGCTATTGCGGATTTACAGGAAGTGGCAAAAGATACCCGTAGCGCATTTGGTGCAGAATCCCAATATCTGTTAGCTGATATATACTATCAGGCCAAATCGTACGACAAAGCCGAAAAGCAGATACAGTCTTTTATGAAAGAAGGTACTCCGCACGAATACTGGATGGCCCGTGCTATTGTGGTATTATCGGATGTATATGCGGCTAAAGGCGATAAATTTCAGGCTCGTCAGTATCTCGAAAGTTTGCAGGCAAACTATAAGGGACAGGAGACTGATTTGACAGAAATGATTTCATCACGTCTGGCAGCTTTGAAATAAGGTCTCAGACCTGTTTGTTACTTTGGTAAGTATAACAACTAATGTAAGTTAACGTCCGAAAATATATCATTAAATATCTTCTGTTACTAAATATGAAAATGTACAAAATTGAAAAACGAAGAACAATGAAAACATTATATAAATCTGTTTTTGTCACAGCATTAGGTATTGTAAGCCTGACCGCAACAGCCCAGAAAGATTCGACTCTGATCCGTCAGGTATTGCTCGAACGTGATTATAATCCTACATTGCAGGATGCATCGAAGGTAAATACCCAACCTTCTATATATTCACCCGTAATAAAAGCAAAAGAGCTGAAGTTTGTGAGCACAGTGCCGCAGATAAGTCTGACTAATAATAAATTGGGCAGTGCGGCACCCAGCGATATAAATACAGGAGTGGATTTTAGTAAGAAACGTGGTTACCTGGTATTGGGAGCCGGAAATAATTCGAATCTGGAAGGGGCCTTCGGATACAGGCTCGTCAATGGGAACAGGGATCGTTTAGACGTATTCGCTACCCACAGTTCTACCAGCGCGAATGTAGACTATATCAATGCCGACCCGTATACGATGGATAAAGCGAAAGCGAAATATTCGGCAAGTAAAGTAAACCTGAAGTATCAGCATATGTTCGATCCTTCAGTATTGTGGTTCGATGCATCGTTTTATAATACTTCATATAATTACTATGGCAATCCCTTTATACCTAGTATGTCATCCGTAGCCTATCCATTTGATATGGATTCACGCCAGAATGTGGATGTATTTAGTATAGGAGCGGGACTTAAATCCAGCGATAAGAACCAAGGGATATTGAAGTATAAGGGAGGCGTGCGTTATCAGAATTTTAAAAGTAAGTATGGTGTATATACCTCCCAAGACGGACCTAAGGGAGGTCAGCTGGATTTAGATGCGGACTTTTATACTGAATTTGGCTCTGACAGGAGTATCGGAGTAAAAGGATTCATTATGAATCAATCGTTCAGCAGTAAGAATGAAATTTTAGAGAATGCTTTCCACGGCTTTACCAACATTACGGCTACTCCTTACATCAAATTCCAAGGAGGTAACTGGGATGCTGATCTGGGGGTAAATGTGAGCGGAATGTTTGATACCAAGACAAAATTTATGGCAAGTCCGAATGTAAAGGCGGCTATCCATATTAATGATGTGAATACATTCTACGGAGAGGTGACCGGAGGAGTGAATAACAATACTTACCTTGATATTTTGCAAGAGAACAGATATGTAAATCCTATTGCACGGGTAGAATATTCAAAAACTTTATTCGATGCCCGCTTTGGTTTTAGATCGGGAGTTATTAGCGGTTTCGAATTCGATATATTTGCGGGATATAAAAAGACAGATAAAGACCATCTGTATTTGGCCCAATCATTATATGACCCATCATCAAGTACTTATTTTCCGGATGCACTTACGTGGGGCAATGTAGGAACGCCTTTATATGCCAATATAGGTACAGGACATGTGGGTGGATTGCTGAAGACTAAGCTTATTCCTTATACCGATTTATCCGCTAAGATTACAGCTTATTTTTACGATGTGAAATATGTAAACGGAAATGTGACATTGATAGATAAAGACCTGTATTCGGAAAAGAAAGCATGGGGACGTCCTACATTTACAGCCGAACTGAATGCTGACATTAAACCGATTGATAAACTGACATTTTCATTGAACTATCTGTATGCCGGTGGCCGTAAAACAGTATATAGCAGCTACATGATACCGGTACAGGAAGGCATAAAAATGAAGGATATCAACGAACTTAATTTCAGGGGTGAATATCAGGTGACAGATTGGTTATCTGTGAATGCGCGAGTAAACAATATTTTGTTTCAGAAATATGAGTTGCAGTATGGTTACGCTTTGCAGGGATTTAATGTTTTGGGAGGATTAAGCTTTAAGTTTTAAAATAAAAAACTAAATTTGCATTCTGTTTCATATGAAATAGTACTTAATTTAATATGCTATCTATAGATTGTGTACTTCATGTATATATTCCTAAAGAGAGTTGTGGGTATGATGGGGCAGAATTAGAATGAATAATCGATTTTTTGTACCTCCCGTTAAAATCTACCGGGTTAACGGATTTGATTGAGAATTCAAAAATTCTACAAAATTGATCTATATTATTATATAGATATATTAGAGACAAACGGATAATAGAGCGCTCCCGGTTATGTTCTTTTGATAATTTTTCTAAGATTTAAATCGCAGCTTGAATTACTTAACTAAAACTTTAACATTAAGGTTTAAATGAAGATATCAATTGTCAGCCCTGTTTATCGCGCAGAGAAAATCATTCCTCTATTAGTGGAGCGGATAGAAAAATCCGTGACTAAAATAACTTCCGATTATGAGATCATATTAGTCGAAGATTGCGGGCCGGACAATTCATGGGAAGTAATAGAACAAATAGCAAAGGACAATAAAAGAGTTATTGGTATAAAGTTAAGCCGGAATTTCGGCCAGCATTATGCCATTACGGCGGGATTGGACCATGTCTCCGGGAATTGGATCGTTGTTATGGACTGTGATTTGCAGGATCAGCCCGAAGAGATCCCTGGCTTATATAATAAGGCAAAAGAAGGATATGATGTCGTTCTTGCAGAACGTCATGAACGGCAGGATACTTTCCTGAAACGCCTTTCATCATCCTTATTTTACAAAGTATTGTCGTATCTCACAGGTGTGAAACAGGATAGAAGTGTGGCAAACTTTGGTATTTACAGCAAAAAGGCTATTGATGCTGTTTGCTCAATGCGTGAATCCATCAGATATTTTCCGACGATGGTCAACTGGGTCGGATTCAAAAAGACTAAAGTTAAGGTAGAACATAGTTCCCGGTATGAAGGGAAAACGTCATATAACCTCAGGAAACTACTGAATTTATCTTTAGATATAATTCTTGCATATTCCGACAAGCCTGTCAGACTGACGGTAAAGGCAGGAGTCTTTATCTCTTTTTTATCTATCATAGCAGCCATATATACATTGATATTATGGATATCAGGAAGTATAACTGTGTTGGGTTATACAAGTTTGATTATATCTGTTTGGTTTTTGTCAGGTATTATAATTATAACATTAGGTATTGTAGGGCTTTACATAGGGAAAATATTCGAAGGAGTAAAGAACAGGCCTATATATGTTATTGCAAAAGAGGTGAATGTTGAGAATTCAACAGGGAAAGATAATGAAAATTGAATATCTGGAATGGGATTCTAATTTTTTCCGGAAAAAAATAGGTAGAATAAATTGTCCGGAGGATGAAGATACTGGTAGTTTACCTATATTATTAGAGCAGGCGACACAGGATGGCTACGATCTGATATACTGTTTTGGAAACGAATCTTTTTATGTAGAACGTGTATTATTGAATGAGTTCCAAGGTACTCTTGTTGACCGGAAAGTCGTTTTTTCAGGTTCTACACAGATTGAGCAAGATGTTCCGCTTTCAGTAAAGGAGTATACAGATATAGAGCCTGACCCGGTATTAATTCATTTAGGCTATCTGAGTGGGGCGTATTCACGGTATAAGCTGGATTCGCATTTTACGGAAGCAGACTTTCAGTATTTTTATCAGACTTGGATTAGGAATTCTCTTACAAAACGTATTGCAGATAAGACTTTCGTTGCGTATGAGAATGATTGCATTATTGGATTTATAACAGTGAAAAAATATCCTGAATATGGTCAAATAGGTCTTATAGCGACAGATGAACCGGTACAAGGCAAAGGTTATGGCAAATTATTAATCGACGCAGTAAAGAAATATCTGGGTAATGAAGGATTACCTGTATTAGAGGTTGCCACACAGTTTGATAATAAGGGAGCTTGTCATTTTTACGAACGGTGTGGATTATCTGTAAATAGGATAAGCAATATATACCATTTTTGGCTTAAATAATATCAATTTATGATACCTTTCAACAAACCGTACTTAACCGGCAAAGAAGCCCATTATATATATCAGGCTGTATTTACCGGAAAGATCTCCGGGAATGGAGTATTTACAAAAAAGTGTCATTCTTTTTTTGAACAGCATTATGGTTTTAATAAATGCCTTCTCACGACTTCGTGTACCGATGCTTTGGAGATGGCTGCTATACTTATAGATACACAGCCGGGCGATGAAATCATAATGCCATCATACACATTTGTAAGTACGGCAAATGCATTTGTCTTGAGGGGGGCAAAGATTATATTTTGCGACTCTATGGAGAACCATCCTAATATAGATGCCGAAAAAATAGAAGCACTTATAACACCTAAAACTAAAGCGATAGTGCCGGTTCATTATGCAGGATTTGCCTGCGATATGGATAAAATAATGGGGATGGCAGAAAAATACAACCTATTTGTTGTAGAAGATGCTGCGCAGGCTGTCGATAATTATTATATCGGAAAAGACGGGACAAAGAGAGCACTCGGATCAATCGGGCATTTAGGCGCTTTCTCGTTTCATGAGACAAAGAATATCATATCAGGAGAAGGAGGAATGCTGGTTGTTAACGACCGACAATTTGAACAAAGAGCCGAAATAATATGGGAAAAAGGAACAAACCGCTCTGCTTTTTTCAGAGGAGAGACTGACAAATACGGCTGGGTGGATGTCGGTAGTTCTTTTCTGCCATCGGAAGTTATTGCTGCATTTTTATGGGCACAGTTAGAAAACCTGGAGGATATACAGAAAAAACGAATCAAGATATGGCAGACATATTATGAGAGACTGAAAGATTTTGCTGTAGCTAATGAAATAGCCCTGCCTGTAAAACCGCATTATTCAACAAATAATGCCCATATGTTTTATCTGGTTTGTAAAGATGTGGAGCAACGATCTAAACTGATTGCATATCTTAAATCAAAAGATATACTCAGTGTTTTTCACTATTTGAGTTTACATTCCAGTCCATATTATAAGAATAAGCACGATGGCCGCTCTCTGTCTCAATCTGATAGATATACAGATACTCTTGTGCGTTTACCTTTCTATTATGAACTGACAGATACAGATATGCAGACAATAATAAATGAAATAAAACAGTCTTTGGCATAATGAAAAAAGAACGTCTTCTTATTCTGTTTTCCAATGAGAGAATATTACTTGTTGCCGGAGTCCTGATAATAACAATGTTCTTTCTGCCCTATGTTTTCTGTGGGGAAAATATCCAGGTGCCTATTTTTGATAATCTGGATTCGAATGTCGTTTGGGCAAAAATGGTATTGGAACAAGGAGGTATATTTCTCCCTCCCGGTGCTACAGTTCACCAGATGATGAATGGAATTCCGCATTCTTCGGTCTATGGGACATATGATATAAGCCTTGTGTGGTTTCAACTATTTGGCATGTTTTGGGGATATGTGTTCAACAAATATCTGATGGCGTTAGTTGGATTTTTAGGAATGTATTTTCTTCTCAAGAAGCATTTTCTACCCCAGGGTACCTCTCCGTATATACCCGTAATAGTATCTGTCCTTTTCGGTTTATTGCCTTTTTGGTCATATATGGCTACCGTGTCGGGAGTCCCTATGGCTTTGCTGGCTTTCCTCAATATAAAAAAAGGTGATATCCGTCCCGGAAATTGGTTAATGCTGCTTATTTACGGGTTCTATTCATCTGCTGTATTGACAGGTTTCTTTCTATTATTGATTATGGCTTGCCTGTTTCTGTTCGATTGGATAAAGAATAAGAAGTTCAATACTTACTTTTTCTTGTCTATGGCTTTTCTTAGTTTGATGTATGTGGTAAGCCACTTACCATTGTTTTATTCGTTTTTCTATGATCCCGATTATGTTTCACATCGCTCTCAGTTCCACACCTATGGGGTGAATATGAAAGAAGTTATAAGGTTAATAAGGCACATATTTATGAATAGTGATCAATATGGACACGCCATTAGCCTACATCTATTTATGCTGATTCCTATATTACTGGCATTGGTTATAATGCTAAAAAAGAAAGATGTAAATAAATTGTTCATAGGTGTTCTTATCTTTCTTTTACTTACAGGCATTTTCTATGGGGTATATGAATCGGATAAAATAGCAAGGCTGATAAACGCCATGAACCGGATTTTCCCTATCGATATGCGCCGGTTCTATTGGCTGCATCCGATAGCATGGTCTATTGTTTTTGCCATGTCTTTATATTATATAAATGAGAAGATTAAATGGGGGAAATGGTTTGTCTTTGCCATGTTATTGATACAATTAGGCTATGTCATTAAAGAACAACCATATTTACAAAATCAGTCTGATCCTACTTATCAGAAATTCTATGCTGAAGAACAGTTTAATGATATCAGTACATTTATAGGGAAAGATCCGTCATCGTATAGGGTATTAAGCGTTTGGTTGAATCCGGCAGTCTCTCTTTATAATGGATTCTATACATTAGACGGGTTTTCCGCTAGTTACCCATTGTCTTATAAAATACAATTCAGAAAGATCATAGAAAAGGAACTGGATAAGACTTGGAATGTATTCTTTGATGCATGGGGGTCACGGTGTTATGCATATACATCGGAATTTGGTTCGAATGATTTGTCATACGATAATAACCTACCCGAAATACAGCATCTGAAATTCAATTATGATGTTATAAAAGAACTGGGGGGGCAATATATCCTTTCGGCAGTAAAGATAAATACCGTGAATAATCCCAGGCTAAAACTTCTCAAAATATTTGACAACTATGAAACCTCTCACTGGACCGTGTACCTGTATGAGGTGATATAAGGCTAAAATAGAAGAGCAGCCGGATTAATCCGGCTGCTCTTCTATTTTATTATTCTGAATATCAAAACTCAGCGTTATTCGGTGTCCGTGGGAAAGGTATTACATCTCGGATGTTAGCCATACCTGTAATAAACAGTATAAGGCGTTCAAATCCCAGTCCGAATCCGGCATGAGGAGCCGTCCCGAATTTACGGGTTTCCAGATACCACCAGATAGGATCTGTGTGCATATTCAATTCCTTAGTACGGTTGATGAGTTTTTCATAATCAGCCTCACGTTCTGATCCTCCGATGATTTCCCCGATCTTAGGGAACAGGACATCCATACCACGCACTGTTTTTCCATCCTCATTCTGCTTCATATAGAACGATTTGATTTCCTTTGGATAATCGGTCAGGATAACAGGACGTTTGAAATGCTTCTCTACCAGATACCGTTCGTGTTCCGACTGGAGGTCTGCCCCCCAATATACTGGGAACTCGAATTTGTGCCCGCTTTTTTCCAATATCTCCACGCCTTCAGTATAAGTAAGGCGGACGAAGTCATTGGCTGTGACAAAGTTTAGACGTTCGATAAGTTCCCTGTCGAACATCTCGTTGAGGAATGCGATGTCATCCTTACAATGCTCAAGAGCGTAGCGGATCAGATATTTCAGGAAGTCTTCCGCCAAATCCATATTGTCATGGATATCATAGAATGCAACTTCCGGTTCTATCATCCAAAACTCAGCCAGATGGCGGGGAGTATTGGAGTTTTCGGCACGGAACGTAGGACCGAATGTATATATAGCACCCAGGGCCATCGCTCCAAGTTCGCCTTCAAGCTGTCCGGATACAGTCAGGTTTGTCTGGCGACCGAAGAAATCTTGCGAATAGTCTACCTGTCCGCCTTCTGTACGGGGAACATTATTGAAGTCCAGGGTCGTCACCTGAAACATTGATCCCGCGCCTTCAGCATCAGAGGCTGTTACTATCGGCGTGTGAAAATAGAAGAACCCCTTGTCGTTGAAATACTTATGTATGGCATAGGCCATATGGTGACGGATACGGAATATTGCACCGAATGTATTTGTCCGTGGACGTAGATATGCTATTTCCCGTAAGAACTCCAGAGAATGCCCTTTCTTTTGCAAAGGGTATGTTTCAGGGTCGGCTGTTCCATATATCTCTATCGAATCAGCTTGTATTTCTGCGCTTTGCCCTTTACCTTGCGATTCTACCAATGTACCTGTAACATGTATACAGGATCCGGTAGTTACCGGCTTGAAGAAATCTTCTCCAAACTTTTGTACATCGGCTACAATCTGCAGATTATGGATTGTCGATCCATCATTCAGGTGGATGAAGTTTACATATTTATTACCACGGATGGTACGCACCCAACCTTTTACATCAATTACAGACCCAAATTGAGGGTCTTTAAACAAATCTACAATCTTTGTTCTGCGAATACTCTCCATTTTTATCAATTAGTTACGAGTTACGAGTTACAAATTACGGGTTACAAGCTGGCTAACGCATAAACGGCGCAAAGCAAAGAAAAACTTGTAGCTTATAACTGCCCGAAGGACGAAGTAACTCATAACTTATAATTTATAATTTATTCGAATGCTCCCATACGAAGCATGTTCACTTCTTTTTCCGACAGGTAGCGCCATTTTCCGCGTAATACATTTTTCTTGGTAAGGCCGGCAAAATATACACGGTCCAGTTTCATTACCTGATAGCCAAGTTTTTCGAATATGCGGCGTACGATGCGGTTACGTCCCGAGTGTATTTCAATACCTACGACGTTCAGCACATCTTCTGCCTGATATGCGATTGAGTCGGCATGTATTTCACCATCATCAAGTTCTACGCCATCGGCAATAGCCTGCATGTCTTCGATAGCTACATCGCGGTCGAGTGTCACCTGATATATTTTTTTCTTCTTAAATTTCGGATGCATCAACTTAGATGCCAGGTCTCCGTCATTGGTAAGTAACAGTACACCTGTAGTGTTTCTGTCGAGACGGCCAACCGGATAGATCCGTTCCGGACAGGCATTTTTTACCAGGTCCATAACAGTCAAACGGTTTTGAGGGTCATCTGATGTTGTTACACAATTTTTCGGTTTGTTCAAAAGAACATATACCTTACTTTCGAGGCGTACCGGCTTATCCTGAAATGTTACCAGGTCTCCACGGGTAACTTTGGCTCCCAGTTGGTCTACGACTTCACCGTTTACCTTGACTACACCTGATGTAATATAAGCATCGGCTTCGCGACGGGAACAAACTCCGGCGTTAGCCAGATATTTATTTAACCGCAGCGGTGTATTCGGGTCGATATTTTCTTTATACTTAACCGGTTTCACCAGTTTCTTTATACCATCTGAAGATGAGCCGTAACCTCCACCGCCACCTCTGCTGTCGCGATTTCCGGCAGGACGACGGTCATAACCACCGCCACCTCTGTTGTCACGGTTGCCGTATGATGAGCGGTTGTCTCCGCCCGAGTATCCGCCTCTGTTATTAGAATAACCACCTCCTCCGTTTCGGTTATTGGAGTAATTTCCACCACCTCTGTTTCCAGAGTAGTTTCCACCGCCTCGGTTGTCGGAGTAATTTCCACCACCCCTGTTGTCGGAATATCCACCTCTGTCCCCGGATTGACGGTTCTGATTCCCATACGAACTGTTTCCGTACGAACGGCGTTCTCCGCCTTCATTCCTATCATAAGAAGGCCTGGATGGTCTTTCTGAATTATAAGAGTTACCCTGGCGGTCTTGTCTGTCACCACCGGTTTTATAAGGATTCCGATCCCTGGAGTCGCGGTCTGTATTCACATCATAAGCTTGTTTGCGAAGATCACCTACGCGCGCGCGCTTCTTTTTCACAGGTTCTGACCCGTTTGCATTGTTTTCTGATGATGAGTAGCCATCCCGGCTTTCTCTGTCATTTCCATTGTCTGTCACCATTTTTTCCTTTTTGTTTAAATAATATACAAATACTAGTTTTATAACCTCACGGTTAAGTTCATTTTATACACCAGTGTATGAATGCGGTGTAATTTTTCTCAATTCATTTTTCACGGTTTCACTTACATCGAGGCCGTTAATAAATTCGGCGATCGATTCGGCCGTAATTGTATTATTGGTACGGGTAAGGGCTTTCAGCGCTTCGTATGGTTTTGGATATCCCTCACGGCGCAAGATTGTTTGAATTCCTTCAGCTACAACAGCCCAGCAGTTTTCCAAATCGTTATATAAGGCATCTTTATTCAATAACAATTTATCCAAACCTTTCTGTGTACTCTGTATAGCTATTATGATATGCCCCACAGGCACACCTACGTTTCGCAGGACTGTGGAATCAGTCAGGTCGCGTTGCAGGCGGGATATGGGTAACTTAGAAGACAAATGCTCTAAAATGGCATTTGCGATTCCCAGATTTCCTTCCGCATTTTCAAAATCGATTGGATTTACCTTATGCGGCATAGCCGATGAGCCTATTTCCCCCTCTTTAATTTTTTGTTTGAAATATTCCATCGAGATATACTGCCAGAAATCCCTGTTCAAGTCGATCATTATAGTATCAATTCGTTTCAGGGCATCGAAGACCGCAGCCAGATTGTCATAGTTCGATATTTGCGTCGTCCATTCCTCTCTGACAAGTCCCAGTTTTTCCGATACGAATTTATTTCCGAACGCTTTCCAGTCATACGACGGGTAAGCTACATTATGCGCATTGTAATTCCCTGTTGCTCCACCGAATTTAGCGGATAAAGGGATACTTTTAAGTAGTTGCAGCTGGCCTTCGAGCCTGCTCACAAATACCATTATTTCTTTGCCCAGGCGGGTAGGAGAGGCTGGTTGTCCATGCGTTTTAGCCAGCATGGCCACATCTGCCCATTCGTTTGCCTGTTTTTTTAGTTTGGCGATAAGCTCCTCAAGCATCGGATAATAGGTGTCGTTCAATGCGTCCTTTATCGAAAGCGGGATAGAGGTATTGTTTATATCCTGGGATGTGAGGCCAAAGTGTATAAATTCTTTGTATTCCTGCAAACCTAATTTATCAAATTCTTCCTTGATAAAATATTCGACTGCCTTTACATCATGATTGGTAATTTTTTCAGTATCCTTGATACGCATCGCATCACTTTCTGAAAAACCGGTTACAATATTCTTCAGTTTTCCAAAAATAGCCTTGTCTATATTTTTCAATTGAGGGAGAGGTAATTCACATAGTGCGATAAAATACTCTATCTCTACTAATACACGATATTTAATCAATGCATATTCTGAAAAATAATTAGCTAGTTCTTCTGTTTTATTACGATAACGTCCATCTATCGGTGAAATGGAGGTTAGGGGTGTTAGTGTCATTACGCTGCCAGAAATTTTGTGTTTTTAATCAACTTAGAAATTTATTTTCGATATCACTATTTACTTATAATTAGTATACAAATATATAACAAATATATATGCGCAAGTGTTTTTACAAAAGGAAAATGTTGATTTTTTCATCTTTTTTAATTAGTTTCTGATCCATCATGGAAAACCATTGTTAAAAATCAGGATATTTATTCATTTCTTCCACTAAATCAGAGGTGAAAAAGTGTTGGATACAGGCTTTTCGCAAAAAAACGAATTTCTCTTTCATTCCCTTTAATAATTGTTCAGAGCTTCTACTATCCGGTGCAGTTCGTCATCAGTCAATGATGCATATAGCGGCAAACTCAATACTTCATCCTGCAACTGTTCCGCTACAGGTAAATTTAATCCTGCCGATACGGAATATGCAGGCTGTTTATGTATTGCTATAGGATAATGTATCTGCGTCTGGATGCCTTTGTCGCTTAAAAATAGCTGAAGCTGCTCCCTGTTGTCTGTCCGGATCACATATAAATGAAAAACGTGGCTTTTACCATCTTTATTGTCCGGTAATATAATATTTACATTCTTGATATTTTCGGAATAATAGGCTGCAATCTCTTTCCGCCTTTGATTATCTCTATCCAGATGTTTTAGCTTGACTGACAATATTGCTGCCTGCATCTCATCGAGGCGGGAGTTCAGCCCCTTGTATTCATGCATATATTTCCTGTCGGAGCCATAATTGGACAGGCTGCGGACGATTCGCGCCAGGTCTTCATTGTCAGTCGTCACAGCCCCTGCATCACCTAGAGCGCCAAGATTTTTCACAGGATAAAAACTGAATGCCGCCGCGTCGGAGAGGTTTCCGGCTTTCTTGCCATTGTATATTGCCCCCTGTGCCTGTGCCGCGTCTTCTATCAGTTTCAGATTGTGTTGCCTTGCTATTTGCTTTAGTTGATCCATCGCTGCAATTTGCCCGTATAAGTGGACGGCTATAATTGCTTTTGTCCTGGATGTAATCTTTTCTATTACAGATTCAGGAGCAATATTGTAAGTTGTAATGTCACAATCGGCAAAAACCGGTATAAGCCCGCACTGAGATACGGCCAGAGCCGTTGCAATGAACGTATTGGCAGGGAGAATTACTTCATCCCCTTTCTGCATCACACCTTGCTCCATATAGGCCATCAGTATCAGGCGGATAGCATCGAGCCCATTGCCTGCCCCTATACAGTGCTTTACTCCGCAATAGGTGGCGTACTCATTTTCAAAGCTGTTTTTTTCCTCTCCCAGAATATACCAGCCTGAGTTTATGACGCGCGACACAGCTTCCCGTATTTCGGATGTGTAGCGCTCGTTTTCCCGTTTTAGGTTGAGAAAAGGAATTTCCATATTTGTCAACAACCCCCGACCCCCATAAGGGGAATAATGTTACCTCAATCAGGGGCTTTAAAAGGTAACAAAGGTAACACATATCAGTGAACAGTTAACTAACTTGTAACTCGTAACTGCCCGCAGGGCGAAGTAACTTGTAACTATTAAAAAAGGTAACAAAAGTAACACTTTTTTTTACTCTTTTACGTTGTTACTTTTCGCCTACTCTACTTATCTTTTACTCTCTGTAAGTCCCCCTTGGGGGATTTAGGGGGCTAAAACCCCAACATTACCTTAGCGTTTTGTATTGCCGCGTCCGTTACGGTAGAACCGCTCAACATCCGAGCTATCTCTTCCAGCCTCTCCGCATTATCCAGCCTGTCGAGATGGGTCGAGGTATATAGTTCATTATCCGATTTATATACTTTATAATGTGTTTTACCTTTCGCAGCTATCTGTGGCAGGTGGCTGATGGCGATTACCTGCATGCTTTTTCCGAAATCGAGCATGATCTGTCCCATCTTATCGGCTATTTCGCCTGATACACCTGTGTCTATTTCATCGAATATGATAGTCGGCAGGGCTGTTGCTCCTGCAATCATAGACTTGAGGCAAAGCATCAGGCGGGAAATTTCACCACCCGAAGCCACATCGGCAACCGGTTGTAATGGTGCATTTTTGTTTGCCGAGAACAGGAATAGTATCTTGTCGGTTCCGTATATGTTAGGATGTTCTTCTGCTGTGACCTCGCATTTGAAACGGATATTCGGCATGCCCAGGTTCGCAACTTTCTCTACCAGTCCTTTTTCCAGCTCTGTTGTAATTGCCTTACGATGGTCACTCAGTTTTTTCGCCAGGGTGAGCATCTTATCATATTTTTCAGAAACTTCCTTTTCCAAAGTTTCAACCTGCTGGTCGGAAGATTCTATTTCCTCCAGTTTCTGCGCCAGTTCATCATACAATTCCAGTAAGCCCGATATCAGAGACACATGATGCTTTTTTTGTAATGAATAAATCAAATCGAGCCGCGATTCGATATAGGCCAGTCGTTCCGGGTTGAACTCTATATCGTTGGCAGAACGTTCCAGTTCCGAAGACAGGTCTTTGAGGTCTAAATAAGAAGTCTCCAGTCGTTGGGAAATTTCTTCCGTTTTAGGATATACTTTAGCCAGCGAGTATGATGTATTCAGGCTTTCTTTCAAAGCTGCCACAATGCCTCTTTCGTCTTCCGACAGCAATGTATGTATCTTGTACAACGCCGATTTTATATCCTCGGCATGGTTTAGAGTCTCCTGTTCGGCTTCCAGTTCTTCCTGTTCTCCTTCGGTGAGGGCAGCTTCGTGTAGCGCCTGATACTGGAAGCGGAGGTAATCTTCTTCCTCTTTATTCTTTCTGATAGCATCTCGTAATTCAGCCAAAGCTTTTTCAGCCTGTTTATATTGATGAAAAGCCTGCTGGTATTCTTTCAATAAGGCTTTATTACCGGCTAATGCGTCCACTACCTGCATCTGGAAACGGCTGTCTGATAATAACAGGTTCTGATGCTGCGAATGTATATCTATCAGTTGGCTACCCAGTTCTTTCAGGTCGTTCAGTCCTACGGGTGAATCGTTTATAAAAGCGCGTGATTTTCCTGTGGAAAGTATTTCCCTTCGCAGGATATAGCTGTGCGGGTCGTACTCGATGCCTTTCTCCTCACAAAAATCTTTGAGGTCATAGGCCGATACATCGAAAGCCCCTTCGATAATACATTTACTTTCGCCTTGTTTGATGGCTTTAATGTCGGCTCTTTGTCCCAGAATAAGTGACAAGGCTCCCAGTATGATTGATTTTCCTGCACCCGTTTCTCCCGTAATGACAGAGAAGCCCGGCTCGAAATCTATCTCGAGACTGTCAATCAGTGCATAATTTTTAATATAAAGCGATTTTAGCATAGCTAAAGATAAGTAAAAGATAGTATTTAGGATATATTATTTCAATCTGACTGCTTATTATATTTAATTTTAAGAAATTGATAAATAGGTCTGAGACCTTAGATATCATTTTTCAAATTTCACATTCAAAACCACAATCTCGGATATAGTGCCTATCCGGAACTGAGGTCCCGCAAGGCCGAGCCCTGACGATACGTAGATATGCGTATTGTCTTTTTTCTTATATCCGTATGGTATCTCGTACATCGACCTGTATTTCAGGTGTTCGGGTATAATGCCGGTGTTATATATCGCTGAGGATATGGACATAATCGTATTTACAGGAAAGAACTGTCCGTTATGCGTATGTCCGAATACAGCTATATCCGCTCCGGCGTCGGATTCTTCGTACAGGCGGTGGGGTTCGTGGTTCATTACAATGATTGGCAGATCTTTGTTTACGCCCTGCATGAGTTCGGGTAAATCTTTTCTGGTCGTGCACTTATCGTCTTCACGGCCGACCAGATAGAACGAATCTGCAATCAGTATTGTTGTATCCCGTAAGACTGTAAGTCCTGCGTATTTACTCAGCCAAAGTATTTTTTCATCTTTTTCCTCGCCCAAGTCGATATATTCGTGGTTTCCTGTAGAAGCGTAAACTCCATATGGGGCTTTCAGACGCAGAAATTCGGTTTCCATCCGTTGTTCGTACAGTGATTTTACATCATAGTCGATGATATCGCCTACCAGCAGGATAATGTCCGGTTTCTGCTCCATAATCTTATCCACATACATGGATATGATATTCTTATCGATGAGGTATCCGGCATGAATATCTGTGGCAACTACAATGCGTAGGTCTTTTACATTCGGCGAATGTTTGTCAACGGTCAGGTTCATCTCTGTTACGACCGGATTGTGGAAGCGATAGCTGCCATAACCCATCACACAGCAAACCCATAGGAGGGAGGCACAAAAGTAAATCAACCGGGGCTTTTTTGCTTTCAGATCTAGAGCGAATATTTTTTTCCTGCCATTGATATATTTTACCAAATCGTATAATAACAGCAAAATAGTCATATATATGGTGAAAAGCATCCATGTAGTCCCTATCCATGCAAAACTGTGCAAGGCATCGAAAGGTAACAAACCTGTCCCGGAGGTAAAGAATCCCATGAAATAAATTGCCAGTTCGGCAATATAGATGGATGCATAGGGGATCTTAATATATTTCTTATCTGGCAGTCCCTGCCAGCCACGCCAATAAATATAGGCGCTGAGAAATATCTGTACAATTATCGCATTAAAAAATACTCTCATTCCTTTGTTTTTAAATCGATGACCACATATTCCGATTGTGTTCCGATACGGAATTTACCTCCCCAGATACCGATACCCGAGCTGACATATATATTGGCATTCCCTTTTTTTACAAAGCCATGGTCTTTTTCGTATATCGCATTGGTGATTGCCGAAATAGGCCATACTTGTCCCTGATGGGTATGCCCTGATATTTGCAGATCAATGCCGTATGCCTCAGTTTCTTCGAGATTATAAGGCTGATGGTCGAGCAGGATAAGCGGCTTTGACTTGTCGAGGCTGTCTACTAATGCATTCAATGGTTTGCGCCATTTGTTCGACCTGTCGTCGCGCCCTATGACGTAAAAACTGTTGTCGACCAATTCGGCGGTATCGCGCAGCAGATGGATACCTGCTTTCTCATAAAAGTCGAGACTGTTTTTGAGGCCACTGATAAATTCATGATTTCCCAGGCATGCGTAAATTCCCAGCGGAGCTTTTATTTTATGAAAACTTTCGGCAAAGTTGCCTTCGTTTAGTGGGCGCACACTATTATCTATAATATCTCCGGCAATGAGTACAATGTCCGGCTTCTCGGCATTTATCGTATTTACCCATTCCTCGAATTCCTTTTTCCCTATACCGTACCCCAGATGCAGGTCGCTAATGGCAACTATTCGTAAAGGTTTAACGGATGTAGAATCTCCCAGAGTTTTATATATCTGTACAGGCAGTTCAACACGGACTTTCCATTGGTATTTCAGATATCCGCAAATCATCAGCAAGGTGATGAAGCCTACCATAAAGCCCAGCCCTACCCAATTTTCTTTTGTATAGCGGGTGATCGCATCGCTTGGCATAAAATGAAGCAGCCGGTTGGTAAGACCGAATAAATCCTTTACTGCCATTACGATGAGAAAATACAAGAGAATGAAAAACCAGGCAGTACCTACCTTGTATAAAAAAGATGTCATCCATACAGGCAATGCGTCTCCGGCCAGGAAAGATATGAAAAAGGAGGAAACTGCTATCACCCCGAATGAAAGAAGTGTAATGCGTCCGATAGTATTCGGGGGCATTGCCATCCATATATGGTGGAAAACATAAAAGTTTGCTAAAAGGTATATGATGAAAATTATTATAAACATGATCGGTTTCATTCAGACTTTATAGAATAGTTTCGAAATGTACAAAGATATATAATCCTGTTTATTACGGAATATTTATGATAAAAAAAGAGTAGCCGGAAAAAGACCACTCTTTTGTAATTTATAAATTGTTCCCTTCAGTTAATTACGTCTGCCACCTAAGGCTATCATAATGTAATAAAGTAACGTAGCCAAAGATCCTATTGCTGCAATAACATATGTATAAGCCGCCCATTTCAAGGCGTCTTTAGCCATGTCATGATTGTTTATGTTGGTTACGCCGGCTGTATTGAGCCATACCAAAGCTCTCTGGCTGGCATTGATCTCTACAGGTAATGTAACAAAACTGAATATGGTAGTCAGGGCGAAAAGGCCAATGCCTATCCAGATGAGGGTAGGGAATGTTTGTATAAAGATAATTCCCGCAAGAATTATCCATGTCACCCATGATGAAGCGAAACTGACAACAGGTACCAGAGCCGAACGCATTTTCAACGGTCCGTAGGCATGTGCGTGCTGTACGGCATGTCCACACTCATGAGCGGCTACCGCGGCCGCGGCTACACTGTTGCTGGCGTAAACGCCTTCGCTCAGGTTTACAGTCTTATTGGCAGGGTTATAGTGGTCGGTAAGCATTCCTTGGGTAGAAACTACTTTGACATCATATATGCCGTTGTCGTGAAGCATCTTTTCGGCTACATCCCGTCCGGTCATCCCGTTGGTCAAAGGGATTTTAGAGTATTTATTAAATTTACTTTTCAGCATTTGCGAAACGGCAAAACTGGCTATCCCTACTAATATCAATATAATCCAACCTATATACATATTTATATCTTTTTGTGAATATTCTTTTTATGATATATGAAACAAAAAATGTGCCAATAATGTTTGTTGGCACACTTTATATCCTTAAAAAGGGTTTAATTACCTTATAATAGTTTGTTCCCTGTCAGGCCCTAACGATACTATTCTGATAGGTACTTCCAGTTCTTTTTCCAGAAAGGAAATATAATGCTTGAATTCGGCAGGAAATTCATCCTCCTTTTGCATTTTTGTCATATCTGCTTGCCATCCTTTCATATCTACATAGACCGGCTTGATTCTGTCATCTGCCTCGAACGGAAAATCCGTTACTTTTTCTCCGTTTATTTCGTAGCCGATGCACGCCCTGATGGTTTCGAATGTATCCAGTACATCGCTTTTCATCATTATCAGCTGGCTAACACCATCTATCATAATGGCATAGCGCAAAGCTACCAGGTCTATCCATCCGCAACGGCGTGGACGCCCTGTTACGGAGCCGAATTCAAATCCCAATTCACGCAGTTTATCTCCTGTGGCATCGAATAATTCGGTCGGGAACGGGCCGCTGCCCACACGGGTACAGTATGCCTTGAATATCCCGTACACTTCACCTACCGACTGTGGTGCTATCCCCAGTCCTGTACATGCTCCTGCCGATATGGTATTGGACGATGTCACAAAAGGATATGACCCGAAATCTATATCGAGCATTGTTCCCTGAGCGCCTTCGGCCAGTATTTTCTTTCCTTGTTTTACTGCATTGTTGATATAGTGCTCACTATCAATGAATGTAAACTCTTTCAGCTTCGCCACACCTGCAAACCATTCTTTTTCTATTTCAGCCAGCGCACTGGTATCGTGCCCGTATTGCTGTAATATTCTCAGATGTTTAGATTTGGCGGTATTGTATTTCTCTTCGAAATTGTGGAGTATATCACCTACACGCAGGCCATTCCTGCTGATTTTATCCGTATATGCAGGTCCTATACCTTTACCGGTAGTGCCTATTTTGGAATCTCCTTTGGCTGCTTCGTAGCAGGCGTCGAGCAAGCGGTGGGTCGGAAGTATAAGGTGTGCTTTCTTGGAGATAAGAAGGCGCTTTGTTAAATCATGGCCGGATGATTCCAATGACTCGATCTCTCCTTTGAACAAAGCGGGGTCAAGTACAACACCATTTCCTATGATATTGATTTTGTTTCCCTGGAAAATACCTGAAGGCACAGAGCGAAGGACATATTTCTTTCCTTCGAATTCCAGTGTGTGCCCTGCATTTGGCCCACCCTGAAAACGGGCTACAATCTCATAGTCGGGTGTGAGCACATCCACGATCTTACCTTTTCCTTCGTCGCCCCATTGCAAACCTAGCAATACATCTACTTTCATTTCTTTTTAATACGTGTATTTTTATTTTCTGTTAGTTTATTCTTTTTCTCTTCTGCTTTTTTTGCCCGTATACATTTATTGCATATGCCATATATATACATGCTGTAGTAGCTGATCTTGAATCGTTGCAGCTTTTTTTGCTGGGTGGGTGTGAAGAGATTCCCGTTTTTATGTTCTTTCACTTCCCCGCAATTCAGGCAGATCAGATGATCGTGATTCTCATTGCCATATGCCCGCTCATATTGGGATACATTAGCCCCAAACTGATGTTTTACGACCAGGCCACAGTCCAGAAGCAATTCTATAGTGTTATACAATGTAGCACGGCTGACTCTGAAGCTGGATTGTTTCATGGCATTATATAAAGAATCCATGTCAAAGTGTCCTTTCGTAGAATAGATATGCTCAAGTATGGCATATCTTTCAGGGGTTTTACGATGTTTGTGCAGACCGAGATAGTCTGTAAACTCGCTTTTGACTTGTTCCTTCACTTTTGAATTGTCCATTTATAGAAAAATCTGATATGAACAAAAATACATCTTTTTAATAGAATATCAGGTAGTATGAGGGAGAAAAAGTTATTAACTATTCAGAATTTGTATTTTGTAAGGAAAGAAAATCTTTTGCCCGTTGTATGGACCCGGATATTTGGATTCATTCCAAATAAACGGGAGCCTTGTATAAAATTAAAAAGAGAACTCTCACGAGCTCTCTTTTTAGAAAGGAAATCAAAAAGAATATTATAATAAATATTCAGGTTAGTATGTATTTGCTTATTCATCCAGTGGTTCGTCCACTGTGTATTTGTATTCTATTTTGAATGTTTTTGTTTCTCCACCAAAATCTTTGGATGTTATCTCAAATGTAACTTTGTCACGTCCTGCGATTTTGTAAGGTGTAAGATCGAAACTTACATAGCCTTTTACCGGATATCGTGATGGTTCATCCCCGTTTATGTTATGCCTGAACTCCAGTTTTACAACATCTTTGTCTACCGATAAGTCCGGTTCTGCCGATATCAAGTTAATCATATGCGGTTCTTTTTCCCCGGTGTTGTATCCGAAGTTGAAATTAAGATATCCGCCTCCTTCCCAAACAGAATATACTTTGATCGGGTCATTTCCTATACTGTCCTGTTTTGCCTGATCGTCGGGTGCTATATAAATAACGCCTTTGGTCAGTACGTCATAAAAATCATTTAGTCTGATATAATGGTCGTAACCATCTTTCTCATCAGACAGGATGGTATAGTTTATTATCGCTCTGTCGTACTTAGGTTTCAGGTTAAGACCTACAGGAGCAGCAACCCACAATTTGTCACCATTATCCCGTACGAAGGAATAAGTATTGTCATCTATCTTTTGAACTGTCACTATGTCTTCCCAGAAATTACCAAGGGAATAACCGTCATCATCAAGGCATGAAGGGAATCCTAAGGCTAAGACAGTAGATAGAATCAGTGCTGAAAATAGTTTCATATACTTTCTCATTTTTTTACTTAATAAATTTGGTTGATTAATTTAATAATTTTGCTCACATATATTAGATGCGCAATTAGTATGCCATGTTGCATCGGCATGTCAAAATAAATGTTAAGAATTTCTTTTTATTATGAGAAGAAGACAGGTTATCTTTTCTGCCTGAAGAATTCTTTTAGCAGCGAAGCGCATTCTTTTTCCAGTATTCCTGATATTATGGTTGTTTTGGAATGTAGTATATTCGGTGAAAAAAGTGTGTATCCTTTCTTTTCATCTTTAGCCCCGTAGACTATTTTAGGTATTTGCGACCATAGGAGCCCTCCGGCACACATCGGGCAAGGTTCTAATGTGACATACAACGTACAATTTGTCAGGTATTTGCCTCCAAGGAAATTTGCTGCGGCAGTGATCGCCTGCATTTCGGCATGTGCGGTGACGTCATTGAGAGTTTCTGTCAGGTTGTGGGCACGTGCAATAATTCTGTTTTGGCATACAATAACAGCACCGATGGGCACTTCGTTCTTTTCGAAAGCAATTTGAGCCTCATTCAAGGCTTGCTTCATATAGTGTTCGTCGTTGAGGATAGAAGTCATCGGCGCATCTCATTTTCACCGAAAAGCGTAGGGTAATCCTGATCCAGACTTTTCAGGACGTGAGCAATAAGAGTCTCCCTGCACCAGCGGGAACGGTTGGCAATCTTATACTTTTTTATATAAGAGGAGATGAGAGCATATTCTTCTTCGTTGAGTGAAAAAAGAAGATGTTTTGTCCTGTTGCTATGTGCCCCTTTCTTTTTTAGTTTCATTACCGCAAAAATAAGGACTTATCCCAATATGTGAAAGGATTTTCGAGAGAATATTTTGTTTTGGCGATGTAGTTTAACTTTGATCTTCGAAATTGATGCGTAGCTGGATGGCCTCACCCCATCCCATCTCGTCTTCATTGTTCTTCAGTCCAAGACCTATCAATCTTACTTTAGGTGACAAATCCACATTTTGCAGGAGTTCGAAGCCGGCTTGGTAAAAGGATTCATAATCTGCAACGGATGCGGGAAAGGTCTTGCTCCTCGTGATAGTCTTAAAGTTGGCGTACTTTATCTTTAAGGTTACTGTCCGTGCTTTGAATTTCTTTTTTTCAATGTCGTGAAACGCATCACGGGCAACTTCATCCAGGATTACAGCCAGTTCTTCCACATTGTCAATGTCGTGCTCAAAGGTAGTTTCAGAGCTTATAGATTTTCTTATCCGTTGCGATTCTACCGGGCGGTCGTCCACAGCCCGTGCATTCTGGTAATAAATATGTCCGGCTTTGCCGAAGGCGCCTACTAATTCATTTTCGGAACATTGCTTCAGATCCCATCCGTTTTTTATACCTAATTGGTGCATCCGCTTAGCTGTGACTTTACCTACTCCGAAAAATTGTTCGATAGCTAATGTTTCAACAAACTGCTCTGCATTTTTTGGTTTGACAACAAATAATCCGTCCGGCTTATTTTGGTCTGAAGCTATCTTTGCAAGGAACTTATTGAACGATACTCCGGCTGAAGCGGTTAGACGGGTGGCTTTCAATATCTTTTGTTTGATCTCCTGTGCTATCTGTGTCGCAGATGGAATATTCTTATGATTTTCGGTTACATCCAGAAAGGCCTCATCGAGAGACAGGGGTTCGACCAGATCGGTATATTCGTGAAATATTCCCATTATCTGCCGGGATACAGATTTATAGACGTCGAAACGGGCGGGCACGAATATCAACTGAGGGCACTTCCTTAATGCGGTTTTGGAGGCCATCGCCGAACGCACTCCGTACCTCCTTGCTTCGTAACTTGCCGCAGCAACAACTCCCCTCGGCCCTGAATATCCTACAGCCAAAGGTTTTCCTCTATACTCTTTATTATCGCGTTGTTCGATTGAAGCATAGAAGGCATCCATGTCGATATGGATTATCTTACGCATGCTTAAAGGTAGAAAGTTTTTCTATTCGAGGGTGATCCGGTTCACCTCAATATCTTTATTCAAGAATATTGTCGCGGCCTCTGAAAATTTTTGCGGCGATTCTGTCGTGAAATACTTTGTTACACCGCCCTTTGTGCATACTTTGTCCATTTCGGGATGGCGATGCAGATAATCTTGCAGACTACGGGCAATGTATTCGCCTTGGGGTATGGCTATTATACCATCCGGCAGGAACGACTTTATTTTATCCAAAAGCAAGGGATAGTGAGTGCACCCAAGTATAAGTGTATCTATTTGCGGGTCTTTGGAAAGGATATTGGAGAGATTCTTTTTGATGAAGTAATCCGCCCCTTCATTTTCATATTCTCTGTTTTCGACCAAAGGTACCCACATGGGGCACGCTTCGCCTGATACTTTAATATCCGGGAAAAGCTTATTGATTTCGATAGGATACGATTCGGATTGTATAGTTCCTGTCGTACCTAAAATACCGACATGCCTGCTTTTGGTTATAGGTCCTATAATTTCGGCTGTAGGTCGGATAACGCCCAATACTCTTTTATCCGGATTTATATATGGCAGGTCTTTTTGCTGGATTGTACGCAGAGCCTTTGCTGATGCTGTGTTGCATGCCAGTATTACGAGGTTGCAACCCATGTCGAACAGACTTAATACGGCTTGTTTCGTGAACTCATATACAACATCGAAAGAACGTGAACCGTATGGTGCACGGGAATTATCTCCGAGATAACAATAGTCGTATTCAGGCATCAGCGATTGTATTTCGGAAAGGATGGTCAATCCTCCGTAGCCTGAATCAAATACGCCGATAGGTCCAGCTTTAAGCATATATATAGTGATTTAATGATTCAAAGATAGAAAATAATTAAGAATGAATAATGAATAATCAGGAATCCTTTTTCCCGCCACTTATTATCATCCTGTTATCAGGAAGAGACTGTCCCCGATAGTAAAAAAAAGGTAACACATATCAGTTAACAGTAAACAGTTAGCAGTAAACAGTCATTAACCCGTAAGATGTAAAAAAAATTGCGCCTTTGCGTCTTTGCGTGAAACAAAATAGGGCGCTAGCCAACCTGTAAGTTGTAACTGCCCAAAGGGCGCAGAAATAACATTCGCCGAAGCGAAGGCGAGTCAAACTCGTAACTGTTAAAAGGTAACAAAAGTAACAGATATATCAGTAAACAGTAAACAGTCATCAGTAAACAGTATTTCATGCAGAGACGCTAAGGCGCAAAAGGTAACAAAGGTAACAGATATATCAGTGAACAGTGAACAGTAAACAGTCATCAGTTAACAACTTGTATCTCGTATCTTGTCTACTCGTAACTCGTAACTGCTTTAATCAATATTTCAAAGAGCTATCAGCTAACAGCTAAAGGCTACCGGCTCTTATTCTATAGATAAACTTCTTCGAAAATATTAATTCTGTGCTCCCGATACTTTGAAATCCTATATTATCAGTCATACAACCACCAGGTGCAAAAAAAATGCTCCTGTGTACAGAAGCATTTTACTATCGTTATTTTGTGTCCTGTTGTTTCTACCTTACACCCAGCTTTTGCTTTACAAGATCCGTTGCATTCGTAGCATCCGGAGTAACAAATGCTATGGCCGGATTAGCCAGGTCATAAATGCAGACGAAGCCTTGTTCTATTCCTACCTGATAGATGGCATCTTTCACTTTCTTGCGCAGAGGTGCTATCAGTATCTGTTCCTGATTCAGGATGTCATCCTGCGCCACTTTCATAAAGTTGTTTATCTGGCGTTCGAGCTCATACAACTCCTGCATACGGCGAAGACGTACATTGTCTGCCATCGAGTTCTGATATGAAATAAAATCGGAATATTTTTTATTATAATCATTCTGCATCACTTGCAGTTCGTCTTTGTACTTTTTATTCAAATCATTGATTGTATTTGTCGCAGTTACCTTGTCAGGTATTGCTTCGAGAAGTTCATTTGAATTAACAAAGGCTATTTGCTGCACAGTCTGGGCAACAGTATTCTCCACAAAGAGGAGCGAAAGGGCAATGATTGATATTAAAATGATTTTTTTCATCACGATAATTGCTGTTTTGTAGTAACACAACTTATATAATCTGACGAAGAAACGGATTAACCTTTAAACCTGTTGATAGTTGTGTGTTTCGGTGGCATGGTTAGTACCACCGACTTTCAAGGCAAGATTGCTTGTCAACAACTATCAATTGGTTTTTCTTAGGTTATTTCATAATGAGTACAAAGATATGTAATATTTTTTAATTACAATGTTTTCTTTACCTCTATTTCTTCAAAAGGTTCAATTACGTCACCTATTTTTATATCATTATAATTATGGATATTCAGTCCGCACTCATATCCGGCGGCAACTTCTTTCACATCGTCTTTGAAACGTTTCAGTGAACCCAGCTCTCCGGAGTAAATCACAATACCATCGCGTATAAGTCGTATTTTGTTGGCTCTCTTAAGTTTACCTTCTTTAACCATACATCCTGCAACTGTGCCGACTTTTGTAATCTTGAACACTTCGCGTACTTCCACATATCCGGTCAATACTTCTTTTATTTCAGGAGAAAGCATACCTTCCATAGCGGATTTAACCTCTTCGATGGCATCGTATATAATAGAATACAAGCGGATTTCAACGCCGTCTTTTTCTGCTGCCCTGCGGGCTGCCTGTGACGGACGCACCTGGAATCCGATAATAATGGCATCGGAGGCTGCGGCCAGTACAATATCCGATTCGGATATCTGACCTACAGCTTTATGGATCACATTTACCTGTATTTCTTCAGTCGACAGCCTGATAAGGGAATCGGAAAGGGCTTCTACCGAACCGTCCACATCACCTTTGACGATTACGTTCAGCTGCTGGAAGTTTCCGATAGCGATACGGCGTCCTATGTCGTCGAGTGTAAGTATCTTCTGTGTGCGGAGACCTTGTTCGCGCTGCAACTGCTCACGTTTTGTCGCAATTTCACGAGCTTCCTGCTCTGTTTCCAGCACATGGAATATATCTCCTGCCTGCGGAGCGCCGTTTAGTCCTAAGACGAGTGCCGGAGCTGCCGGAGCTGCCGCGTCTATGCTGGCATTACGTTCATTGAACATTGCTTTTACACGGCCGAAGTATGTTCCTGCAAGAACGATGTCTCCTTTCTTGAGGGTACCGTTCTCAACAAGTACGGTGGACAGGTATCCTCTGCCTTTATCGAGGGAGGATTCTATAACCGAACCTGTCGCTCTTCTGTTAGGATTTGCTTTCAGGTCAAGTAATTCTGCTTCGAGAAGAACTTTTTCCAATAATTCATCTACCCCTAAACCTTGTTTAGCTGAAATATCCTGAGACTGGTATTTTCCTCCCCAGTCTTCTACCAGGTAATTCATTCCGGCAAGGGTTTCTTTTATCTTTTCGGGGTTTGCACCCGGCTTATCTATTTTGTTTATCGCAAAAACGATAGGTACGCCTGCCGCAGAAGCATGGTTGATCGCCTCTACCGTCTGTGGCATGACATTGTCGTCGGCAGCCACAATGATGATCGCGATATCCGTTACTTTCGCACCACGTGCACGCATCGCCGTAAAGGCCTCGTGTCCGGGAGTATCCAGGAATGTGATACGGCGTCCCGACTTCAGTTTGACGTTGTATGCCCCGATATGCTGGGTGATTCCCCCTGCTTCGCCGGCGATAACGTTGGTTTGGCGTATATTGTCGAGCAGTGAAGTCTTACCGTGGTCTACGTGTCCCATTACCGTAACGATTGGTGCACGGGGTTCCAGGTCGTCTGCATTGTCTTCTTCTTCGTTGATGGCTTCAACTACTTCCGCGCTTACATATTCTGTTTTGAATCCGAACTCTTCAGCGACGATATTGATCGTTTCCGCATCCAGACGCTGATTGATGGACACCATGATGCCGATGCTCATACAGGTAGAAATAACTTTTACTACCGGAACATTCATCATGTTTGCCAGATCGTTGGCTGTTACAAATTCTGTGATTTTGAGTGTTTTGCTTTCCTGCTCCTGCATTTCCAGTTCTTCCTGGTATTTTTGGGAGAAGGCATCACGTTTTTCTTTTCTGTATTTAGCACCTTTGTTCTTACCTCCTTTTCCGGTCAGACGGGCTAATGTTTCCTTTATTTGCTTCTGAACGTCTTCTTCGTTCACAGCCTGCTTAATAATAGGTTTGCGCAGATTATGTTTGGTGCGGTCACCGCCACTGCCGGCATGATGCTGGCCTCCTCCGCCTCCGCCTCCTCCGCCTTGAGGGGGAACACCTTTTTCAATATCTACTTTACCTCGTTTTATACGGTTGCGTTTTTTCTTAGCGGCGTCTTCTGCTTCATCGCTGCTTGCTTTCCGTTTTTTTGCTTCTTCGTCGGTTTCTTTTTTCAGGAGACGAACGGTATTTTCTTTTACCTTTCTCTGATCCTGCTGTTCTTTTTCAAGACGCTCTTTTTTCTTTTCTGCTTTCGTTTTCTTGGCAGGACGCGTCTTGTCATTGATCGAACTAAGGTCTATGGAACCTTTGACCACAATGTTCGACTTGATTGTGGTTTTGTTGAGTCTGAAAATATCGTCCTCTTCTTTTTCTTCTTCGACTACCGGTGCTACAACCGGAGTGGGAATTTTCGGCTCTTGTTCTTTTTCTTCTACTATCAACACAGGTTCTTCTTTTACTTCTTCTTTTTTAACGACAGGTTCCGGTTCGGGCTCAGGTGTGGGTTCGGGGAGAGGCGTTTCTACCTTTGTTTCAATAACAGGCTCAACAGCGGTTATCTCCGGTTCTTCTTCCACCACTTCTTTTACCTCTGCCTTTTTAGGTTTATTCAGTGCTTCCAGATCTATTTTATCCACTACTTGTACATGTGGTTTAAAAGATTCGGGTACTTCAGTTCTGATTTCTTCAGGTTCTTGTTTTTTAGGAGCAACATCCTCTGCTTCTTTAGGGGCTTGAACTTCTTCTCTTTCTTTTTCTCTTTCCTTGCGGTTTCTGAGAAGAGCTTCAAAATCAGCATTATTGCCGAATTCTTTCACAAGTAATTCATGTTGTTCACCGTCAACTTTTGCATTAGGATTCGATTCTACATCAAATCCTTTTTTATGTAGGAATTCAACCAGACTGTTGATCCCTACATTCAAATCTTTGGATATTTTTATTAATCTTATAGACATATTCTCTTTTTAAATCAAAAAAATGGACAGTGAACCCGTAAATATTCTTGTTATATGCACGAATGGTAAGTTCTGCCAAGATGCTCCGAATACAAAAGTATTAAGAAATCAGCGAATAACCAAATCAGGACTTACTTTCATCGTCAAATTCCGCACGCAGAATATTTAATATTTCATCCACTGTATCCTCTTCAAGGTCTGCTTCTTGTATAAGCTTATCTCTGTCAGCGGCCAGTACATTCTTGGCTGTAACACAACCGATTTTCTTCAATTGGTCGATAACCCATCCGTCGATTTCATCGCGGAACTCATCCAGATAGATATCTTCTTCATCAAAGTCGTCAATGTCGCGATATACATCGATGGTGTAACCTGTGAGCATACTCGCCAACTTGATGTTGAAACCTCCTTTTCCGATAGCCAGGGAAACTTCTTCGGGGCGAAGCAGTACTTCCGCGCGTTTCTCTTCTTCATTCAGTTTAACCGAAGTTATTTTTGCCGGACTAAGGGCGCGCTGAATGAACAGGCTCATGTTAGGCGTATAGTTGATAATATCGATGTTCTCGTTACGCAACTCCCGAACGATACCATGTATACGCGATCCTTTCATACCCACACAGGCGCCTACAGGGTCGATGCGGTCGTCATATGATTCTACGGCTACCTTCGCTCTTTCTCCCGGTATGCGGGCTATGTTCTTTATTGTTATCAATCCGTCGTTTATTTCCGGAACTTCAATCTCCAGCAGTCTTTCGAGTAATACGGGAGAGGTACGTGACAGTATAATTTTAGGATTGTTATTCTTATTTTCTACTCTTTCCACCACCGCGCGCACATGCTCGCCCTTGCGGAAGAAATCGCTGGGGATTTGTTCTGTTTTAGGCAAAAGAAGTTCTTCTTTTTCGTCATCGAGAAGCAATATTTCCTTTTTCCATATCTGATATACTTCTCCGGATACGATTTCCCCGATTTTTTCTTTGTAACGGTTATAAAGTCCTTCCTTCTGGAGTTCCAGTATTTTTGAAGTCAGGGTCTGGCGTAGGTTCAGGATAGCACGGCGGCCAAAGTCTTCGAAGAAAACTTCGTCGGTTACGTCTTCGCCTACCTCAAAATCTTCATCTATTTTTCTTGCGGCCGTAAGTGAGATCTGGGTATTCTCATCCTCAAGTTCATCATCTTCCACAATGGTACGGTTGCGCCATATTTCAAGGTCTCCTTTATCAGGATTGATAATTACATCATAATTGTCATTCGATCCGAAGAGTTTCGCTATCACATTGCGGAACGAATCTTCGAGAACGCTTATCATTGTCATCCTGTCAATATTTTTCAGTTCTTTGAATTCTGAAAAAGTATCGATCATACTAATAACTTCCTTTTTAGCCATAACAGTTATTTAAATCGTATTAAGTATTTTGTATATTTCACTTCGTCATAGGCAAATGAAAGATCTTCTTCCAATGCCGTTTTCTTTTTTGCACCTTCCGGCTTTACCATTTTTGTAACAGTGATTACAAATCCGTTGTTATCGGAAGTTTTAAGTATCCCGGAAAGCTTTTGTCCTGCTTTTGTAAGTACTTCGACTTCGTTACCCTCATTTTTTTTATACTGACGGGGTATTTTGAAGGGGGATGTAACGCCGGCAGAGCCTACCTCCAGTTCGAAATCTTCGGCATCTCTATCCAAACGGGATTCTATACCACGGCTGAGCGCAATACAATCGTCGATCCCGATACTATCGTCGCTGTCTATTTCTACGACAATGATATTGCCTGGCCTGACAATCACGTCCACAAGAAACATTGGCGTCTCCTGTAAGAACTTGTCCGCTATATCTTTTATAAAATCTTTATCTATCATTTGTTTTATGAACAACAAAGAGGAAGCCACGGCCTCCTCTCCCTCTATTTCGAATACAAAAGTAGTGAAAATAATTTTTTATACCAAATTTTGATAATAAATAACTCAATATGTTTACTTTTCTTATACTCAATGTGATTTTCAGGCTCCACTTTGTTTTCTGTTTACTGCTTTTACGCCTTTTATTTTAGCTATGCGCGAGCATAACGTTTGCAGATCGTTCACGTCATGTACATAAACAATAATCCTTCCTTCGAATACCCCGTCATTCGACTCTATGTTCATTCCTTTGATATTCAACGAACCGGCTGTAATTACCTTTGTGATATCGTTCAGCATCCCCATCCGGTCTATGCCTGTAACAATGATGGAGGTAAGAAAAGGGAACTGGGTGTAACTTCCCCATTCCAGATTTACGATCTTATCCCCGTGGCTCGCCTTCAGTTTTAGTCCTATCGGGCAATGTATGCTGTGGACATCTACCTCATTATCGTCATTCAGATAACCGAATACTTTATCACCAGGTATCGGGTTGCAGCAGGTAGGCATCCTGAAATTCTTGTTAAAAGAGTCTTCTTCGAGGATATATGTTTTTTTAGTATCTATTTGTTCGTATTCCTGCGGTTTTTCGGCTTTGTCCTTATCCGTTTTCTTTACAGCGTGGAAAGCCTGCTTCATGTATTTGAGCAAAACATTGTCGGAGTTTTGTTTCTTCAGGGTCAATAATTTCTCTATTTTTTGAGGGAGGGATATATCATTGTTGCCGATAGCGTAATATAAATCTTCTTTGGTCTGTTTCTGATAATAGTCCAGCATCTGGTCTATGATCGCAGGTGTCAGTTCAACGGTTGTTCCTTCCAGGGTTTTCAGTAATAGTTCTTCTCCCTGTTTGGCTACTTCTCTTTTATGTTTCCTGAGGGCATATTCTATTTTGGTGCGGGCTTTGGCTGTTGTTACCAGTCCGAGCCACTCGTATTTGGGTATTTGGGATTTGGAAGTCAGGATTTCCACCTGATCCCCGCTATTCAGTTTCTCGCTGAGAGGAACCAGTTTGTGATTGACTTTGGCTCCTATACAATGGTCTCCGATGTCGGAATGCAGGTCGTAGGCAAAATCCAGGGCCGTTGCTCCCTGTGCCAGAGTCCTTATCTCGCCCTTGGGTGTGAAAACGAAGATTTCCTGTGAGTATAGGTTTAATTTTATAGTGTCGAGGAAGTCCATTGCGTTGGGGCTGGGGCTTTCCAATATTTCTTTAATTGTTTTCAGCCATTTGTCCAGTTCCGTATCTTCTTCTATTTTTCCTTCTTTGTATTTCCAGTGCGCGGCGAATCCTTTTTCTGCTATGTCATCCATGCGCCGGCTGCGTATCTGTATTTCGATCCATTGCCCGTCGGGTCCCATGACGGTGAGGTGTAGTGCCTGATAACCGTTTGCTTTTGGGCGGCTCACCCAATCCCTGATTCTGTCGGGACGAAGTTTGTAAATATCCGTTATGACTGAATATATATCCCAACATCGCTTTTTCTCATCTATGCCCGGCTCGTTTTCAAAGATGATACGGACGGCGAAAATGTCATATATCTCTTCGAAGGGAACACCTTTTGCCTGCATTTTATTCCAGATGGAATAGACCGATTTTTCCCGCGCCCTTATTTCGTATTTGAAGCCGAGTTCGTTGAGCTTTTCAACTACAGGCTTGGCAAAATGCTGATAGACATCGGACCTGATTTTATAGGTTGCCTGTAACTTGTACTGTATATCTTTATATACTTCGGGATTTTCCCATTTAAAGCTAAGTTCTTCCAGTTCTGTCTTTATCGCGAACAGGCCTAAACGGTGGGCCAGTGGGGCATATATATACATTGTTTCCCCGGCTATCTTATACTGTTTGGCGGGAGCCATAGAGCCCAATGTACGCATATTATGCAGTCGGTCGGCTATTTTGACCAGTATCACACGTATATCGTCCGACATGGTGAGCAATAGCTTGCGGAAGTTTTCGGCTTGTGCCGAGACATTCTCCCCGAACATTCCGCTCGATATTTTTGTGAGTCCGTCCACTATCTGTGCTATCTTATCTCCAAACAGCACTTTCATGTCTTCGACCGTGTATTCGGTATCCTCCACTACGTCGTGCAGCAACGCGGCACAGATAGAGGTCGATCCAAGTCCGATTTCGCCGCAGACGATACGGGCAACCGAAATAGGATGTAATATATATGGTTCCCCGGAACGGCGGCGCGCGCCTTTATGCGCTTCCTTTGCAAAAAGAAAGGCTTTTGTTATAATTTCGACTTTGCGCCTGTGATTCGTTTTTAGGTAATCGTCGATAAGAGCATTAAATTCCTGCTCGATTAAAATATCATCCTGAGTATGCGTATCCTCTTTTGCCATAAGTTTTGAGTAAGGAACAAAAATAGTAAAATCAATTTTAATTAGGAGCTATTCGCATCATAATAAAAATTGATTTAACGATTAAATTATTCTATAATTGCTTACATATTTGTGGCTGTAAGCGATTTATTTCCTTTGTTGGCTTGAGTACCATCACTGGTTTGGCCACTGTCGTTCTGTTCGGGAAGAAGTATCAGCAGGCGTTGACCAACTTTTGCCATATTGGATGACAACTTGTTCCACGTTATAATGTCCTTTTTTGTAACATTATAGCGGGCAGCTATCTGAGTAATGGTTTCCCCGATTTTTACTTTGTGATATATTATTTTTGAATCATCGGCATTTTTCCGGTCCGGATCTTCAGAGTCTGTCGTAGATATTCGAACACGTGGCAATGTGGATTCGTCCCGTACAATTTTCTTCAGGTATCCGTCGATCAGGTCGGCGGTATAAGTCGAATCTATAATTACTGTTGGTAGTTCGGGTTCAGGGAGTTTAACCGCTTCCTGAATCTGTACATATTCTATCTTCTGTATTTTTAGTTGTTTTCCTGCAATTAATTTATTCGAACGGTTCCATTCTTTTAGTTCGGAGACTGAGACTCCGTTCTTTTTTGCGATACCTGCCCATGTGTCTCCTTTACGGATTTTGTAGTAGGAGATGGTTTCTTTAGGGACGGAGACGGTTCTGGTCAGCCCTGAAACAGATACGACTGTGGTGTCGGCCGATGTATTGTCAGATGCCAGTATCTCTTCTGCCGGTTGTTCTTCTGTCTTGTAGATCTTCAGACGTCTTCCTACTGTTAATTTATTTGAAGCAAGATTATTCCATTGTTTTATCTGGCTGGATGTCACGCCGTACCGGCTGGCCAGGCGGGATAATGTATCTCCTCTTTTCACCCTGTATGTGATAGCATCGCCGGCAGATCTGTTGCCTCCCACTGCATCAACACCCGCCACTTTACGGTGAGTCAGGTACTGGTCTGCTTTATATGCATAGATGTCGTCTTTTTTATCCAGAAATAAAGAGAGCTTGTCGATAGGGAGATTCAGTGAATAGTGTTTATAATCACCCGGTATTATATCACTCTTGAATTGAGGATTGAACTGGCGCAGGTCATCAAGCGAGACGTTCAGATTGTCTGCAATTTGTTGGAAATGAATATTTTTGTCAATCATTAAAGAGTCTATTGAAGCCGGATTTTTGCATTCGGCAGGACAGATATTATGATCGTTGTAATAATTCATTATATATGTGGCGGCTATAAAGGCCGGAACGTATCCTCTTGTTTCCCGTGGCAGATAGGGATAAATGGCCCAGTAATCGGTTTGCCCGCCACTACGGCGGATAGCTTTGTTTACATTACCCGGCCCGCAGTTGTAAGCGGCGATTACCAGATTCCAGTCTCCATAGATTCCGTATAAGTCTTTCAGGTATCTGGCAGCTGCGTCTGTCGATTTAAGCGGGTCGCGGCGTTCGTCCACGAGGCTGTTTATTTCAAGATCATACATCTTGCCGGTAGGAGCCATGAATTGCCATAGACCTGTTGCACCGACTCTGGAGCGTGCTATCGGGTTCAGAGCCGATTCTATTACCGGAAGGTATTTGAGTTCCAGTGGTAAGCCTTCTTTATCCAATGCTTCTTCGAACAGAGGGAAGTAGTATTTGCCCTGCCCCAGCATATAGCTGACCTGATTGCGCCGGCGGCCTGCATACATTTCTATGTAGTCGCGCACAACGGGGTTAAATACCAGTTCCATCTTGGTCGGCAAAGAATATAATCTCTGTATATAAACAGAATCATTGAAAGATACGGCACTGTCGTCATTCGAACGGCAATCATCACCATATTTTACATTATTACTCCAGCTTTTCAGCAATTCGTCGTAATTGCGCTCCATGTCTGCCGGATATACTATCGACCTGTCAGTTAATGTGTCACGTGCCGACAATTCTCTACGACCGGACTGTCCTAACACGATAAGTGTGCCGGATAGGAAGAGCCCTGTGATTAATAGTTTTTTCAGCATAAGTATTCCTTTATGGTATTTGCAGAGGTTTCACATAGAGTAAGGTTTCTGCACGGTTTAAAAATTTATACTACATTGAAGCCCTACCGAGGCTTTAGAATAAGATGTCGGTGGCCAGAATACCGGTGTAACTCTCATGGAGAGATCCGGTGACATATCAAAATCATACAATTGCGCGTCTACATAAGCATCGATCATGCATAGCGCATACACCCCCACGGCCGCAATAATGGCCAAGTCCCTGTTTCTTCTATAGAAATCCTTTTTGCTCTTCAGAGCTGATTGGAGCCTGTCGCGGCCATAGTCGTCGACAGTTTGTCCTGGTCTTAAATAATTCGTATAACTGGTACCGGAACCTGTTACCAAATCCCGGAAAGCCTGATTGTAATCATTATATACCCGCCCGTTCCATGTAATGGCATATGTGAGTCCGAGTACTCCTCCATATACAATCGGCAGTTTCCAGTACTTACGATTGTAAAATTGTCCTAATCCCGGGAAAATAGCAGAATATATGACTGCTTTTTTCGAATCGGGTTTAAATTCATGTTTACTTATTGTAATTACCGAATCCACTGAAACCACAGCTTTTTCGCTTATTAATGGTTTTATAGTATCGGCAGGTAAACGTTTGCCATCTGAACGAAGCACGGAATCCTGAACTTGAGGTTCTTGTGCATTCAACGGAAGAAGTATTCCACCCAGCATGCACCATAAACAAATAAATAAACCTCTCCTCATATATAATATTACGGAAAATACCTCGTTTTATTTTTTCAATTGGTCAAATATCGAAATTATTCTCTCCAACTCTTCTTCTGTTTTAAACGGAATACTTATTTTGCCTTTACCCTTCTCGTTACAGGTAAGCTGTACCTTGGTGGAGAAGAATTTCGATAAGTGAGTTTTTAGTATCTCAAATTCTTCGGGAGTAGCTTTTTTTACTCCTGATTTTTTTACTGTTTCTACTACTTTTTCTTCTTTGAGCAGGTCTTCCAGTTTTTCACCTTTGGCTATTGCTCTTACATACTCTTCTACCTTTCTTACCGATAATCCTTCTTCCAGAATAAGTTCGTAAACTTCGAGTTGGGCAGCTGCATCTTCCAGTGTAACAAGAGTACGCGCATGTGCCATATCTACTTTTTTATCCCTGATTCCCATCTGTATTTCTGCAGGTAACTTCAGCAGGCGGAGATAGTTGGCTATGGTAGTTCTTTTTTTGCCGATGCGTTCGCTTAGACGTTCCTGGGTAAGATTGTATGCTTCGATAAGGTTCTGGTATGCCAGTGCAATTTCTATGGAGTTCAGGTCTTCACGCTGGATGTTTTCTATCAGTGCCATCTCCATCACAGCTTCATCTTCGGCCGTACGGATATAGGCAGGAATTGAACTTAATCCGGCAATTGAAGAGGCCCTGTAACGCCGTTCTCCTGCGATGATCTGATATAGATCGTCGTCTATCTTACGCAATGTTATGGGTTGGATAACTCCTATCTGACGAATAGATGCGGCCAGTTCCTGCAATGCTTCTTCATCGAATACACGCCGGGGCTGATCAGGGTTTACCTGTATTTTGGATAACTCTATTTCGTTGATCGAAGAGGAGCCCTCGGTTTTTACATCATCAATGGTAATAAGGGCGTCCAACCCTCTTCCTAGCACCATTTTCTTAGCCATAACAATTTATTAAATATTTAATCAGGAAAGCAAAGTTAAGAATTTTTCTCAATAAGTTCTTGTGCCAGCTGCATATGATTTACAGAACCTTTCGATGCTGCATCATAAACAAGCACCGGTTGAGCAAAGCTTTGCGATTCGCTAAGCTTCACATTCCGCTGTATTACAGTGGTGAAAACCAGTTCCTGGAAATGGCTTTTCACTTCTTCATATATCTGGTTGGCCAGACGCAGGCGTGCATCATACATAGTGAGAAGAAAGCCTTCTATTTCGAGGGCCGGATTCAGCTTATTTTTGATTATCTTTATAGTATTGAGTAATTTGCTTATTCCTTCCAGCGCAAAATATTCACATTGTACAGGTATAATTATTGAGTCTGCGGCTGTAAGAGCATTTACTGTAATCAATCCAAGCGACGGAGAGCAATCTATCAGTATATAATCGTAATGGGGCTTAAGCGGTACGAGGACTTCCCGCAGCTGTTTTTCCCTGTTTTCCACATTCAGCATTTCCAGTTCTGCCCCTACCAGATTGATATGGGATGGTAATACATAAAGCCGTTCTATCTCTGTGGGTACGATTGCTTCTTCCGGAGTGGCAGTGCCAATCAGGCATTCGTAGATGGTCTTGTTCACTTTTTTGATATCAATGCCCAAACCCGAGGAGGCATTGGCTTGCGGATCGGCATCGACTACCAATACTTTTTTTTCGAGTGCAGCCAGTGACGCCGCCAGATTGATTGTAGTTGTTGTTTTTCCTACGCCGCCTTTTTGGTTGGCTAATGCGATTATTTTTCCCATAAAAAGCTATTAATATTTTTTGATGACAAATTAAATAATAAAAAACAGGAAGTGGATGTTAAATTTGTGTAACAATGTATATCTTGTTGAAAAGTCTGCCTGATTGTTAATAAATAAGAGCGAATAATCTGCTGCAAGTTTACAAAATTATATTGGAATTCAGAGGTTATCATATTTTAAATGGCCAGTAATTTTTCTACGCTTTTCAGCCATCCCTGATAATCGAACCTCGACACCGCTTCGTCCAGGTGCGCACTGTATTTAACGGAGAGTTCCGGATCATCCAATACGGATTTCATCCCCCGGTAAACCCCTTCGGCGCTATTGTTGACAAGTATGCCGTATTTGCCTCTGCCTACAATGTCACGCGGGCCTCCGCAGTCTGTGGTTATTACCGGGGTATTTAAAGCCATCGATTCCAGCAGGGCGAGGGAGAAACTTTCCCGTTCCGATACGCATAAGGACCATTTGTTCTGCAATATATATGGAAAAGGGTTGTCTATTCTCCCCTTTAGCGTGATCATCCCGCTTATTTCCTTTTGTATCAGTTCTTCTCTCATTGTCCGGTTGTCCATCCCGTCTCCTATTATATAGACATGGAAGTTATAGCCTTCATCTTTGAGGCGTATAACGGCATTGAAAAGCCTGTCTGTCCGTTTTTCGGGTGAAGCTCTTGTGATAAGTATGAAGTTAGTCTCGCTTTGAGGTAAATCAATAATTGGTTCTTTCGCCTTTTCTTTTACTTTGGCCAGGTTTATGGCATTGTATAATACGCTGACATCCTGCTTCGGGGTTTTCCCATCATACAAGACGGACAGATAAGCATTTTTCGCGGCATCGGATACACATATTACTTTGTCGAAACTGTCGTAGGACCTTTCTACGAGTTTTAATTGTCTCTTATTCAGCCATACTGAGATTTTTTCCCTGAAAGAACGGGTTTCATATTTTCTTTTATAAATAATATTATGTATCCAGAGAATCTTGGGAATATTCATTTTTGCAAAAATACGGGCGAAAAATGTTTCCTTGAAACAAACAATTTCATCATACTCACTTTCGGAAATGCCCTTTTGCCTGGCAAACATGCGGGGGAAGAAGATCATTATATTCTCCCATATCTTTTTTTGAAAATGAGGAAGGTTGTCCGGGTATAAATATTTTATAGAAACAGCCGGTGATACTTTACGTAACAGTACATCCTTATCGGACGGTTCCGGCAAAAGAAGGGTGATTTGCGCTTTAGCCGCCAGATGATTGAGGAGGTCGACCAGCAGTATCTCCGTACCGCCCATCACAAGACTGTCATTGAAAAATAATATACGTTTCATTAGCCTTCCGGGTTACTCATTCTAAGAAATTATTTTGGCGACGCTTTCTACCCAGTAGTCTTCACTGTTGAGGCAGGGGATAAAAGTTAATTGTGCCCCTCCTTTATCAATAAAGAGTTCCTTTGCTTTTATGTTGATATCGTATAGTGTTTCCAGATTGTCGGCAGCAAATCCCGGTGCTATTACCAGCAGTTTCTTCGCCTGTTCTTCGGCCTGTTCTTCTATGACTTCGTCCAGGCTGGGTCCGAGCCATTTTTTTCCCATTGCCGAATGATATACCTGTCTGGTCCTTTTCATTTCCATATCCAGCTCTTTCAATACAAGACGGACAGTTTCCTTTGTCTGATAAACGTAATCGAATTCTTTCCCTTTTTTCCAGCCTTCTTCTACATGGGAAAGGGGCAGGCTGTGGAAAGTGAATATCAATTTGTCGAAATCTTCGGTTATGTATGGCCTGATACTTTTTGCCAGAGATGATATATATGCCGGATGCCGGAAATAAGGTTCTATCACTTTCAACCGGAAAGGGTATGGCCGTTTGAAAAAGATTTTACCAACTTCATCAACTACCGTTTTGTAAGAAGATTCTGCATACTGCGGGAATAATGGCAATACGATGACCTCATGTAATCTGTTGTTTTTAGCCATCAGTCTTTCCAGAGCCAATTGCACATCAGGTTGTCCGTATCTCATCGCTACCTCGACAGGCATATCCGTTAGGGTTTCAAGTTTTTTTGCCAGGGATTTAGCATGATCGAGCAGAGGCGAATCTTCCTTTGTATGATCCCAGATCATCCTGTAATGGGCTGTAGAACTGAATTGCCTCAAAGGTATTATAAGTCCGTTGACCAGGATAGGGCGGAACCAGTCGGGTACGGTCATTACGTACGGATCGGAAAGCATAGCCCTTATAAAGAACTTCACATCCGGTCGTGTACATGTTTTAGGACTACCTGTGTTTACTAATAATACTCCCTTCATAATTTCCTTAAATACAAATACCACAGATTCCCGTTTTGCCTGAAAATATGTGGTATTCCTATTGTTTTATATTTTCAATTGCCTTTAGACATATGTTTCGAGAAGCAATACATTCCCTTCCGGACTGATTGCGATGTTTTTGGTATCGGCCGGAATGAGGATCGTTTCGCCTTGCTTTACAGGCAGGTCGTTTCCTTTATCGTCCCTGATACTGCAAACTCCCCCCATGCAAATATAAGCAACAAACGAGTCGGTATCACTGTAATCTCTGGTAATATCTTTGGTCACCTCCAGCAGATTCGTGGTAAAGTATCGGCACGATTCCAGCCTTACAGGCTGATTCTCCGCTCTTGTATATGAATTTTTATAATTATCGTACAGTTTAAAATCTATCGCATCCTTCGCCAGTTCGGTATGAAGTTCGCGTCCGTTACCGTTCGCGTCTTTACGGTTATAGTCGTAGATACGGTATGTGATGTTCGATGTTTGCTGTATTTCGGCGATAAATGTTCCGGCACCGATAGCATGTACGCGTCCTGCGGGGAGAAAGAACACATCTCCGGCTTTTACATCGTGTTTTGCTAATGAGTCTACGAATGTATTATCCTCAATGCTCTTAACGTATGATTCCGGAGTCATTTGCTTTTCGAAACCTGAATACAGGAATGCCGACGGTGTCGCGTTTATAACATACCACATTTCCGTTTTGCCGAACGAATCGTGCCTTTTCTTTGCCAGTTCATCGTCGGGATGCACTTGTATGGAAAGATTGTCGCGGGCATCAATAAATTTGATAAGCAAAGGGAATGTGTTGCCGAAAGTCTCGAAATTCTTTTTCCCTACCAACTGAGCTTTGTAAGTATCTATTATTTCGCCCAGGTCTTTATTCTCCAGTTCTCCGTTGGCAACTACAGAAACATTGCCTTTTACACTGGATATTTCCCAACTTTCGCCGATGCCGTCCTGGCCGGGCGTTACACCTTTAAACTTACATATTTCATCTCCACCCCAGATAATGGATTTAAGGATGGGTTTAAACTTTAATGGATATAAATTCATCTTATTACACGTTATATTAAAATTCTTATACAAAAGTAATCAAACTTTGTCTATTTCGCTGCGTTTCGTTTCCTCTATTGAACAGCGAACGGCCCTGAATGTTTATAAAAGGTTAAAATTGCTCTGTATCAAGTAAAAACGGACCGGTAATCTTCGTTATCCGGTCCGTCTGTTATTTATCCGTTAATTTATTTTCTTTAACACAAATGCCGTCCGTGCCGGAATATATAGTTTCAGCCAGCCTTTACCATCCTTGTGATACAATTCGTCGGAAACAGTGAAATGTTCGATGGAGTCATCAGTCAGCCCATTACCTCCGAAAGCGGGCGAATCCGTATCCAGTACTACCTTGTATTTTCCTTCAGGTGCAAGAAATCCGTAATCGACAAACGATTGGCCCGGATTGAAGTTGAATACAAATATGTAATCTTCGCGCATAAAGGCTAATATCTGGTCTTCGTCCTTGTCCCACAATCTTATAACAGGTGTTTTCTGGAATCCTTTAATACTGCTGATCAGGGTAAGCATTGCCTTGTCGAAGTCGCCAAGAAAATGATATTTGAGGTCGTGATTATCTGCCAGCCACCATTGCCTGCGTGCATACTTATAAGACCAGCCGTTCCCTTCACGGGGGAAATCTATCCACTCGGGATGCCCAAATTCGTTTCCCATGAAATTGAGATACCCGCCGTTGATAGTCGATGCCGTAACAAGCCGGATTATCTTGTGCAGGGCAATGCCTCTGTCAGTCATGTGCGAGCTGCCATAATGCTTAGACATATACCAGTACATGTCCGAGTCTATTAGCCTGAAAATTATCGTTTTGTCTCCTACCAGGGCCTGGTCGTGGCTTTCGGCGTATGAGATTGTCTTTTCGTCTTCCCGCCTGTTGGTCAATTCCCAGAAGATGCTTGTCGGATGCCAGTCTTCGTCTTTCCTTTCTTTGATTATTTTAATCCAGTAGTCGGGTATGTTCATCGCCATACGGTAGTCGAATCCGTAGCCGCCGTCTTTGATTTTGGCTGCTAGTCCGGGCATTCCGCTAACTTCTTCGGCTATAGTAATCGCTTTGGGATTTACTTCATGTATCAGTTTGTTGGCCAGAGTGAGATAGCAGATAGCATCCCCGTCCTCATTACCATTGAAGTAATCCTGATAACCGGTGAAATTATCGCCTAGCCCGTGGCTGTAATATAGCATCGAGGTTACTCCGTCGAATCGGAATCCGTCGAACTTGTATTCCTCCAGCCAGTATTTACAGTTCGAAAGCAGGAAGTGCATGACTTCATCTTTATTGTAATTGAAATTCAGCGAATCCCAGGCCGGATGCTCCCTCCTGTTCCCTTCGTGGAAGTATTGGGAGTATGATCCGTCGAAACGCCCGAGACCTTCCACTTCATTTTTTACGGCATGGGAATGTACGATGTCCATAATGACGGCGATGCCCATCCCGTGCGCATCATCTATCAGATGTTTCAATTCGTCCGGAGTACCGAAGCGCGAGGATGCCGCGAAAAAGCTGGAGACATGGTACCCGAACGAACCGTAGTATGGATGCTCCTGGATAGCCATTATCTGGATGGTATTATAACCGTCCTCTTTTATGCGGGGGAGGATATTCAGCCTGAACTCTTCGTATGTGCCGACCTTTTCCGATTCGGCCGCCATGCCTATGTGGCATTCGTAGATCAGCAGCGGATCGGTTTTTGGTTTAAATGTTTTTTTACTGAACTCATACGGGATTTCGGGGAACCAGACCTGTGCGCTGAATATTTTGGTGTGATCGTCCTGTACAACCCGTGTAGCCCAAGCCGGGATTCTTTCGGCTTCGCCGCCATCCCAACACATGATGAGTTTGAACAGGTCGCCATGCTTTATTTTACTCAAAGGCAGTTTCAGTTCCCATTCACCGCCATCTTTACGGTTGAGTTTATAATCATCCTGTTTCTGCCAGTTGTTGAAATCACCTACCATATATATGGCCGTAGCATTCGGGGCCCATTCCCTGAATATCCACATACGGGCAGTTTTATGCAAACCGAAATAAAGATGTCCCGATGCAAAATCGGAAAGGGTTATTTTCCCATTATTGGTTATAGCCGCTTCTCTTTTCAACACATAGTCGTATCGTCCTTCTATTGCTTCCGCATAAGGCTCTAACCACGGATCGTTTTTTATCAGTTTAAGCATGGTCTTTTAATTATGAGTTATGAGTTATAAGTTACAAATTATTCGTAATATATAACTCATAATTTGTTTATAATCTTATTTTTACGACAACTTTTCTTATTTTCCCTTCACCGATACAAGGAGCATGCCCGTCTTCGGGGAAGAAAACAGTGAAATCGCCCGGTACTGCCGTAACGAGAGTCGTACCTTTATCGAAGAAGAATTGAATATCTTTTTCTTCATTAAACGCGTCACGTTCCTCTTTGAGTTCCGCACGGGCTTTCCATCCGTATGTTTCGGGTTTGCTTACCGGGAGTTGTATGTCTATATATTTGTTATGTACTTCCATTTTGGCATCTTCTTCAGTCTTCATATCGCTATCGCTGACCATCAGGAAAAGATCTTTACCTTCAATTTCTGTTTTGCCTGTTTCCGTATTGGTGAAATCAACCGATTTCAGGTATTCAAACGCTTTTTTAAACAAAGGGTGGAGTTTGTAGTACGCCTCTGCATTTTTTAAACTGTCTAGTATCATATTATTTATTTTTTAGTAAAATCGCAATCCTGTTTGTTGTTATATTAAATTCGTCCCGTTACTTATAAGGTCTCCGGGCTAATGTTTACAGAGAAAAGATATTTGCCTGTCTGATCCCTGTATTCGTATTGCATAGTGACATTGTTTTCCCTGAAAAACTTCATGTCGGGATTTGTTTTCACCGAACTTATTATCTGGGGCTGTAACTGCGATTTAAAAAGGGTAGTATCGGTAATGGTTACTTCGCTCAGGGTATGGTAATACCTTATCGTCTGATTCGGGAAAGCGGCACAACTGTCCAGTCTTGTCCACTGATCCAGCACTTTCGGACATTTGGTATTTGCCTCCTCCGACAACTTTTTCAACTGACTGTCAACGCTTTCTGTGCATCCGGGGGATATAATGATACCGACAAGTAGTATGATATAGAGTAAACCTTGTTTCATAAACAGTTTATTCATGGTTTTGAAAAAATATTCTTACAAGTTTAAGGATTTTAATCGGATTATCTGTTAATATTCCCGATTTTTATCTCTCATATTTATCTCTATGTTTTAGCGTACAGTAATTTTTACCTATTTTTGCTAAAAATCAATTCATTCACATAAATACTACTGTATGAAGAAGTTTCTATTTATTATTAGTTTTTTAATTATGGTTTACTCTTGTAATACTACAAGTACCAAGGATGCGGATAATCCTTTCTTTTCAGAGTTTAGTACTCCTAATGGTGTGCCTCCTTTCGACAAGATAAAAGCAGAGCATTACCTGCCTGCTTTTGAAGAAGGAATGAAAAGGCACAATGCCGAAATAGATTCCATCGTAAACAACCCGGATGCCCCGACTTTCGAAAATACGATTGTGGCGCTCGATGAATCGGGCAGGATGTTGAACAGGGTAGGAGCAGTGCTGTCGGTAATGACAGGGACAATGTCCGATTCTACTTACCAAAGTATTGAGAAAGAAATTACTCCTAAGCGGACAGAGCATTATGATAATATCAATTTTAACGAAAAGCTTTTTGCCCGTATCAAGACTGTATATGACGCGGCACCTGCTAATCTGACCACTGAACAGAAAATGTTGCTGGATAAAACCTATAAAGGTTTTGTTCGTTCAGGTATATTGCTTGACGGGTCGAAACAGGACCGTTTGCGCGAGATAAATAAAGAATTGAGTTCTACGGCTTTAAGTTTCAATCAGAACCTGTTGAAAGAAACAGATAATTATCAGCTGGTAATAGATAAAAAAGAAGACCTCGCCGGATTGCCGGAAGATATAATCGCGGCGGCAGCCAAAATGGCGAAAGATAAAGGAATGGAAGGCAAATGGATGTTCGGTCTGAGCAAGCCCAGCTGGGAACCATTCCTTCAATATGCCGACAACCGTGAACTGCGTGAGAAATTGTACAAAGCCATGTATATGCGGGGCGACAATAATAACGAGTTCGATAATAAAGAGAATATAAAGAAAATAGTAAGTCTTCGTTTGGAAAAGGCTAATGTACTTGGTTATGATACGCATGCCGATTACGTTCTCGAAGAAACAATGGCTAAGACTCCGGATAATGTGATGAACCTGCTGAACGGCATTTGGAAATATGCATTGCCGCAAGCAAAGAAAGAAGCGACAGAATTGCAGGCAATAGCTAAAAAAGAAGGAAAGGACATTAAGATCGAGTCTTGGGACTGGGCGTATTATGCGGAAAAACTGCGTAAAGAAAAATATGCTTTGGACGAAGATGCATTGAAACCATATTTCAAAGCCGATAATGTACGTGAAGGAGTATTTGCCGTTGCGAATAAATTGTATGGCATTACATTCAGGCAAAAAACGGATGTGCCGGTTTATCAGCAAGATGTAAAAGCATATGAGGTAAATGACGCTGATGGTTCTTTTATCGGTATGATATACTTTGATGACTTTGCGCGTCAGGGTAAACGTCCGGGTGCATGGATGAGCAGTTTCCGCAAGCAGGAAATATTCAAGGGAGAATTTGTTCACCCGTTGATATACAATGTAGGAAACTATAATCCACCGACAGATGGCAAACCGGCACTTCTTACTCTGGATCAGGTAGAAACTATGTTCCATGAATTTGGTCACGGATTGCACGGGCTTTTGTCTAAATGTACATATAACGGGCTTTCGGGAACTTCAGTGTACCGTGATTTTGTGGAGTTGCCTTCGCAGGTGATGGAACACTGGGCTTTTGAGCCGGAAGTGTTGAAAATGTATGCAAAACATTATGAAACGGGTAAGGTGATTCCTGACGAATTGATACAGAAAATCCAGAATGCAGGATACTTCAATCAGGGATTCAGAACTACAGAACTTGTAGCGGCTGCTATTCTGGATATGAAATGGTATACAATAACCGCTACTCCAAACTTTAACCCTAAGCAGACAGAGGGTGTTGAGAAACTGGATGTAGACAAGTTTGAAGCTGATGCAATGGCTGAAATAGGACTGATACCGGAAATTATACCTCGATACAGAAGTACATATTTCCAACATGTATTCAGTGGTGGCTATTCTGCAGGATATTATAGTTACTTATGGTCGGAAGTGCTGGATTCGGACGCGTTCCAGGCCTTTGTGGAAAAGGGTAATATCTTCGATCAGGCAACAGCTAAGTCGTTCCGTGAGAATGTATTGTCGAAAGGCGGAACAGATGAACCTATGACTTTATACAAAAAATTCAGAGGGGCAGAACCAAATCCTATTTACTTGTTAAAAAACAGGGGATTTGTAAAATAAGTTATAAATTATGGGTTATAAGTTGGGAGTTTTTGGGCGAAAACCCTTAATTCATAACTTATAACTCATAACTCGTAACTGTTTTTAATTATCTTTGCAACTCGAATTTTTTTAATCTAAACATAAAATACAATTAATGGCAACAACAGCAGATATAAGAAATGGTATGTGCATCGACATCGACGGGCAATACTATGTTATTATTGAGTTTCTTCACGTAAAACCGGGTAAAGGCGCAGCTTTTGTCCGTACAAAAATGCGTAGCGTTACTACCGGACGTGTTCTGGAAAGGACATTCAATGCCGGGGTGAAACTCGACGAAGTGCGTATCGAAAGACGTCCTTATCAATATCTTTATCAGGACGATATGGGTTATAATTTCATGAATACCGAGACTTTCGAGCAGATTTCCATTGCCGGAGATATGATTGAAGGGGTGGCATTCCTGAAAGAAGGTGACAAGGTAGAGGTACAGGTACATGCAGAAACAGAAGCGATACTGACAGCCGAGATGCCGACTAATGTTATCTTAGAGGTTACATATACCGAGCCCGGAATGAAAGGTGATACAGCTACCAACACATTGAAACCCGCAACTGTGGAAACCGGTGCGGAGGTACGTGTACCGCTTTTCATCAATGAAGGCGATAAGATCAAGATCAGCACGAAAGATGGTTCGTATGTAGAACGTGTGAAAGGTTAAGTCTTTCGGTTAAGAATAAAATCGGGCTCTCTGTTTATAAAAATAGGGGGCCCGAAACGTTTTGCAAGCACAAAAAGAGTTGAAACAACTCATGAAAACAATTGATGTACGATAGGAATCAGTAAGGCCGTCATTACTCCCATTAGTCCGATAGCCAGTCCACTGAGAGCTCCTTCTATTACCCCCATCTCCATCGCTTTGGCAGTTCCGACCCCATGAGCAGATGCTCCCATCGCTAGACCTCTGGCAACACTGCTCTTAATGCCAAGCAGGCGCAATATCGGCGGACCGACAATACTTCCGAAGATACCACAAGCTACTACTATTACAGCCGTAAGCGAAACATTTCCGCCCGATTGCTGGGCTATACTCATGGCAATAGGCGTGGTTACTGATTTAGGCTCAAGACTGTGGATAAGTATCTGGTCTGCACCTGTCAGTTTCGCAAGTATAATAACACTCATAATTCCGACGACACTGCCTATAAACACTGATGTGAGTATGGATACGACATTCCCTTTCAGGTAAGCCAGTTGTTCGTATAACACGTATCCCAAAGCTACGACCGAAGGGCCTAGCATAAAGCTGACAAATTCACTTCCCCGTTCGAAAGTCTGGTAGCTGATACCGGATATTTTCAGGAAAGCGATAATGATAGCGATCGATATGATGAGCGGGTGTAACAAGCCTATCTTTGTCTTCTTGAAAACCCACTGCCCAAAAAGATAACTCCCGAAAATGAGCAGGAGTATAAATTCTGTGGATTCAAATAGTGCTTTCATTTTCTTCTCCTCTCCATTTGTTGTTGAATGACGGCAACCACGGCAATAACCAAAACTGTACTTACCGAACATATAATAAGGATAGACATCCAGAATTTGCTAATCAGTCCGTAAGAGCCGATTAACCCGGCACCGGCAGGGATAAAAAATATAGCCATATTGCGGGTAAAAGCATTGGCGACATCCTTCACATAGTCTGGTTTGATAGCTTTGAAGTAAAGACTGAAGAACAATAGGATCATTCCGATAATATTCCCCGGCACAAATCCATTAATCACATAACTGATACCTTGTCCCAGAAAATAGAATATAAGAATGATAAAGATACCTTTTACCATTTTCATAATGATAACCTCCTAAATTAACTCGGATGCAAAGGTAGTATTAAGTTGTAAGTTATGAGTTATAAGTCCTCATTTTTTCTACAACCTATCTGCTTTCTTCCGACTCTTCGAAGATTTCCAGTGAGAAATTCTCTCCATCAAAAACCCCATAGGAGAAGTATTTAATCCAGTCACCCAATATTACAATCCTGCTTTGCATCGAGAGCATAAGGTCGAGCATAATATGGCGGTGTCCGAATATGAAGTAATTGATATTGGGAGCAAGCTTCAGATGATTCTTTGCAAAAAGAACGAGATGTTCCTTATCTTCACCGAAATAATCAGGCATCTCATCATTTTCACGGTTATGATTCGACCACCACTGGGCAAAGCCTACTGTCCATCTGGGATGAATGGCAGCATAAAGTTTCCGGCAAAACTTATTATGGAAAAGAGCTCGCAAAAGTTTGAATGATGCGGAGTTATCTCCTAATCCGTCTCCATGCGCCAGAAAAAACTTCTTACCATGAATATCCCTGACTAAGGGCTGAGTATGGACGATCATCCCACATTCTTTATAAAGATAGTCCGTAACCCAGATGTCGTGGTTGCCGATAAAAAAGTGCACTTCGATATCCATATCTGTCAGCTCGGCAATTTTTCCCAGGAAACGGACAAAACCGCGGGGTACTACATTACGGTATTCGAACCAATAGTCGAAAATATCCCCGAGCAGATAAATTGTCTGAGCATCGCCTTTAACCATATCGAGCCACCGGCAAAGCTTTCTCTCCACTTCGTGTTGTGGAAAATAATGATTGTCGACTTTGACCGAAGGCAGGGTCATTTGCTGATGCTTATCCACATTCTTTTTGTGAAAAGCAGACCCTAAATGTACATCTGATAAGAAATAGACTTTCTTCCCCACTCTGTCCTGTTTATAAAAATCCTAATTCCAGTTTGGCTTCCTCGCTCAACATATCCTTGTTCCACTGGGGTTCGAATGTCAGATTAACTATGACATTATTCACTTCCCGGATAGATTCTACCTTATACCTTACATCTTCGAGAATAAAGTCGGCAGCAGGGCAATTGGGCGCAGTCAGCGTCATTGTGATAGTCACATTATTATCGTCATCTACCTCCACCTCATAAATAAGGCCGAGATCGTAAACATTGACAGGTATTTCGGGATCGTAAACAGTTTTCAACATGTTTACTATTTTTACTTCTAAGTTTAGTAATTCGCTCATAATTCAAATTTATATTTGTTATAAACAATTCCGGATATTATTAGTTTATAACTATTTTAAGGCTGCAAGCCTCTTTATTAACTATTCAAGTATAATGACGGCTGATTGTCATAGTTTCAAGCGCGTCATTAAATACTCTCTTCTAATTGTTTCGTGCCACAAAGGTAATACTAAGTTACAAGTTATGAGTTATAAGTCGTGAGTTTTTTGAGTACCCAATGTCCTACATCCTCCCTCTGTCCATATAGCTGTAATATGAATGGTCGCACACTATAATATGATCGAGAAGCCTGACGTCCATTATTTGCCCTGCCTCTTTCAGCCGGAGGGTAATATTATCATCATCACCGCTCGGATCAGAGTTGCCCGACGGATGATTATGACAAAGTACCATAGCCGAAGCAAGAGAATCTATCGCTTCTTTCATTATCATGCGGATATCGGCGACAGTACCGGTAACACCTCCTTTGCTAACCTGTATTTTCTTCAATACCTTATTCGCTCTGTTCAATAATAATACCCAGACTTCCTCGTGCCTCAGGTCAGCCAGTATAGGATGGAACATCTGATAGACTGTTTCACTCGATGTTATCTGCGGCTGCACAACTACTTCCGATAGTTTCCTGCGTTTTCCCAGCTCCATCGCTGCAGCTATGGTTATCGCTTTAGCCTCGCCGATACCGTTAAAGTTCTTGATGAGGTCTTTTATCTCCTGCTTACCCAATATATTCAGATTATTGGATACGCTATGGAGGATGCGTTGCGCCAGTTCGACCGCAGTCTCGTTCTTATTTCCCGAACCAATAAGGATACCCAGCAATTCGGCGTCGGACAATGCTCCGGCTCCTTTCATAAGCATTTTTTCCCTCGGACGGTCTTCTTCTGCCCAGTCTTTGATATTCAGTTTTGTTTTGTTATCCATAGTTCAAAAAGTAAAGTCTGTTTGTGTTTTATTTACTATATATCGTTAAAAAGTAACAAAGGTAACAGTTTTTTCAGTCAACAGTCAACAGTTAGCAGTCAACAGTATTTCATCCAGAGACGCTAAGGCGCAAAAGGTAACAAAGGTAACAGATAATATCAGTTAACAGTTAGCAGTCATCAGTCATCAGTCAACAACTCGTAAGATGTAAAACTTTGCGCCTTTGCGTCTTTGCGTGAAACAAAACAAAACGCCAGCCAACTTGTAACTCGTAACTGCCCGAAGGGCGAAGTAACTCGTAACTGTTAAAAGGTAACAAAGGTAACAGATATATCAGTGAACAGTAAACAGTCAGCAGTTAACAACTCGTATCTTGTATCTCGTCTACTGGTAATCCGTCGACTTTTTTGTAACAGAGTAATCTAAAAATGAGAAAGAACGCTTTTGGTATATAGATAAACGTCCCTAAAATAAATTGATTTTTACAGAATAAATATAATGGACTGCAAACTCTCTCTTTTTGCTTACCTTTGTCTAAAAATTTTTCTATGGCATCTTTTTTACAGGTAGACGGACTAACAAAAAGCTTTGGCGACCTTATACTGTTTCGTGAAATATCTTTCGGAATAGCTGAAGGAGAACGTATAGGATTGATCGCAAAAAATGGTTCGGGCAAAACTACTTTACTCAATATACTTGTCGGAAGGGAATCGTACGATAACGGCGCGGTTGTTTTCCGTCGCGATTTACGCGTGGCTTATCTGGAGCAGGACCCTGTATATCCTGGCGATCTTACTGTTTTGCAGGCTTGTTTTAGTTCAGGAAACGAGATCACGGAACTGATTGCGGAATATGAGAAAGTGATAAATTCAAAAGACCATTCCAATCTCGATAATATCCTGCAAAAGATGGATATGTTGCAGGCATGGGACTATGAGCATAGGGCAAAGCAGATTCTGGCACAACTCAAGATTACGGATTTCGAACAGAAAATTTCAGAATTATCGGGAGGGCAGCTCAAGCGGGTAGCCCTTGCCAATGTGCTGATTACCGAACCTGACCTTATTATACTGGATGAGCCTACCAACCACCTCGATCTGGATATGGTGGAATGGCTGGAGGAATATCTTCAACGTTCGCGCCTTAGCCTGTTGATGGTTACGCATGACCGTTATTTCCTCGACCGGGTTTGCAACGAGATTATAGAGATAGACCAGCAGCAGCTCTACCAATATAAAGGAAATTATTCTTATTACCTTGAAAAAAGGGATGAACGGGTCAGCGCTCAGAATGTGGAGATAGACCGGGCCAATAACCTTATGCGCAAGGAACTCGAATGGATGCGCCGCCAGCCGCAGGCACGGGGGACAAAGGCAAAATCGCGAATCGACGCATTCTACGATCTGGAGAAAAAAGCACAACAGGTGCGTGATGCCGGAAACGTCCAGTTGCAAATGAAAGGCTCCTATATCGGTAACAAGATATTTGAGGCGAAGCATGTATATAAGGCTTTTGGCGATATTAAGATTGTAGAGGATTTCAATTATGTATTTGCCCGTTATGAAAAGCTGGGGATTGTCGGTAATAACGGGACAGGGAAATCTACTTTTATAAAAATGCTGATGGGGGAAGTTGCTCCCGATAAAGGAAATTTCGATATCGGCGAGACGGTGAAATTCGGTTATTACAGTCAGGACGGACTAAAGTTCGATGAACAAATGAAAGTGCTGGATGTGATACAAAATATAGCTGAGGTTATTGATTTAGGTAATGGCAACCGTCTGACAGCATCCCAATTCCTGCAACATTTCCTGTTTCCGCCCGAAAAGCAGCATAATTTTGTCTATAAGTTGTCGGGAGGAGAGAAACGCCGCCTGTATTTGTGTACGGTGCTGATAACCAATCCTAATTTCCTGGTATTGGATGAGCCTACCAATGATCTGGATATCGTCACGCTCAATATATTGGAAGAATACCTGCAACAGTTTAAAGGCTGTGTGATAGTGGTTTCCCACGACCGTTATTTCATGGATAAAGTGGTAGACCATCTGCTTGCTTTTCAGGGGAACGCGAAGATTAAAGACTTTCCGGGTAATTATACTGAATACAGGGAATGGAAAGAGATACAGGAAACCATTGAGAAAGAAAAAGAGCTGTCCGCGAAGCCAAAAGAAAATAAGCCTCAGGCTGTATCACCGAAGAGTGATGATAAAAAAAAGCTGTCGTTCAAGGAAAAACGGGAATTTGAAGAACTTGATGTCCTGATTCCGAAACTGGAAGAGGAAAAAGAGAAACTTGAAAACGAATTGTCGAGCGGAACTCTTTCTACTGACAAATTGCTATCCAAATCGAACCGCATCAGCGAATTGATTGATGAGATAGATGAAAAAACAATGCGCTGGATGGAACTTAGTGACCTCCTGTAACGTTAATGTGTTATGGAAATCCAAATTGCGAAACCGAAGCTATGGTCGTTAAGCTATCTGAATGTTTGCCTTGCAAACTTCCTGATGGCCTGTTCATTCAATTTACTGATGCCCTCTATCCCTCTTTACATAACAGAGCAGATGGGAGTTGCCCAGTCTAAAACGGGGATCGTACTGGCATCATATGCTATTGCCCTTATGTTTGTTCGTCCATTCTCCGGTTATATAGTCGATTTGTATTCCCGGAAGAAAGTTCTCCTAATAGCTTTTTCATGCTATGTCCTTATCTTTTTCGGTTACTTCTGGGCTACAACAGTCATGCTTTTTATCCTTGTGCGCTTCCTGCACGGTATTACATGGGGGCTTTCCACCGTATCGTCCAGTACACTGGCGATAGACGTAGTACCAACCGAGCGGCGGGCTGAGGGCATAGGTTATTATGGTACTTTTATGAATGTGGCAATGGCCATAGGGCCTTTCGTCGCAATACATATATACAATAACTGGGGCTTTCAGATATTACTTTGGTGCGCCATTGCTATGGGAACATTGGGTATTGTGGCCACTGCGATGATTAAAGCACCTGAAAGGCCCAAAATAGAACAAGCCCAAAAACTTTCGCTGGACCGTTTTTTCCTCCTGAAAGGCTGGCCTGTATTTCTCAATCAGTTGCTGCCGTGTTTTGCCTGGGGTACAATAGGCCCTTTTGTAGCGCAATACGGGAAGCAGATCGGGATATTTAATGCCGGTATCTTCTTCCTGTTCTGGGCGGGCGGTATCATCGCATCTCGGGTATTCGCGGGTAAGCTGGTAGACAGGGGTAAAATACATGAGGTGAATGTATCGGCAATGGCCATTGTGGCTATTGCATTCTTCGCTTTTGCCACTATACACAATATTTATGCATTCTGTATATCGGGGCTGTTTATCGGTGTCGGTTTCGGGATGATGTTTCCGGCTTTGCAGACCCTGTATATAAACCTTGCCGAAAACAGTCAGCGGGGAACTGCCAACTCCACGTATCTTATCGGTTTCGATCTCGGGTTGGCAATAGGCATGTTGTTAGGCGGATATATTACAGGCTTCTTTTCATTCGAGACCTTATACCTTGTCGCATCCGGTTTATGTCTTATCAGTGTCGTTATATACTGGACCTGCTCAAGGGTCTTGTTCGAAAGAAACCGGTTAAGATAACCAGCCACCCGGCTCCTTTGGGGAGGCTAGGAGGGGTTGATTATCATATCCATCACCCTTGACGTCCTTGCGCCTGATATTCCTGTAGACGGACAGGTTCCTGCACCCCTCAATTCATCGACAATGGTTTGAATAAGCGGCTGCTGGATATGTTCGGGATGTTCGGTTTCGAACAGTTCGGTTCCTTTTGCCGTGGTCAGGCAAATAGGACGGAAGTCGAATGTGTTGAAACGGATAAATCCATCAGTACCGTTGATAATGATTGTATCCTGCCGGGCATGTCCGGATGAAACGAAACACCATTGTCCTGTGCCTGTGACTCCTGATTTGAACTGCATAATCGCAGATATAGTGTCCGAAACGGAATAATAACCTCCGAGATTCTGTGCATATCCTTTAGCTTCTTCTATCTCCCCCAACAGGAAATCGAGGATGTCGAGCGTATGCGGGGCCAGATCGAAGAAATAGCCGTCTCCTGCGATCTCCCTGTTCACACGCCATGTTTGATTCCGGGTATCCATATCGGATTCACTGGCCGGACGGAAATACTTTACATCAACAGTCAGGACTTTTCCTATTCTGTTATTGTCGATCAATTCTTTTACTTTCAGGAAATAGGGCAGGGCGCGACGGTAGAAAGCTACGAATAGTTTCTGGTTCGCATTTTTGGCAGCATCCACTATTTCCATACATTCTGCATAGCTCATCGCCATCGGTTTTTCCACATAGACAGGTTTTCCCGCTTTCAGGGCTTTGATGGCGTATTCCTTATGTGATGCGGGCGGAGTGGCCACATATATCATATTTACGCCGGCGTCATTTATTAACTGCTCTGCATCCGTATAGTATTTACTCACACCATGACGGGCGGCAAAATCTTTTACTTTGGTTTCATCGCGGCGCATTACGGCAGCAAGTTCAGAATGTTCTATTTTGTAAAAGGCAGGGCCGCTTTTCTTTTCACATACATTCCCGGCTCCAATTATTCCCCATTTTATTTTATCCATAATTCTTCGGTTTTTTATTGAAAGTACAGAGCCCTAATTTAAGAAATAATCCGGATATATTCTTCTTTATCCGAAAGTAAATCAATTGGCAGATTGGCAGCTTTGCCAATACCCTGATCCGGAAATGTGCTAATGACGCAAACCGTAAAGCTTGTAGCTTTTGTTTTTTATACTACATTTGCATAGATATAACGTATAACGGATGAATATACAATCAAATACATTTGAACGTGCTCTTTCTTCACTAAAGGATATATATACCAGGACAGAGCGTGTAATTGACAGGATAGGCGATAGCAAGCTGAAAAAGTCATTCCTGTGGACTCTGACAGTTCTTTTCTGCCTTTCTGCTTTACTCTTTCTGAATATACTTACCCCGCTTATATCCGATGATTTTGCCTATCTGTTTATCTATGGAGAAAACATACGTGTCGCGTCTATAGGAGATATTGTCCAGTCCCAGATTAATCACTATTATCAGTGGGGAGGACGCAGCGTAGCGCATTTTATAGCGCAGGCACTGCTATTATTGCCTGCTTATTTTGCCGATGTATTGAACACATTGGTGTATCTGGGCTACGCTCTTCTTATCTATTTTCATGTTACAGGACGAAACAAGGCGAGTTTATCCCTGTTCATATTCATCAACTTAGCCATCTGGTTTATGCAACCTGTATTTGGAGATACGGTATTATGGCTTACGGGTTCGGCTAATTATCTATGGTGTACGTTCCTTATTCTTTTATTTCTGCTTCCATACCGTTTTTATAAAGGGGGCGAATTAAATGTCGCAGGGAAGATACTGGTATCGGCAGGGCTTTTTCTTTCCGGTATTATCGCCGGATGGACCAACGAGAATACAGCAGGCGCGATGGTCCTTATTATAGCCTTTTTCTTTATCTATTACAGGTCGCATAAATGGAAAATACCGGTATGGGCTGTTTCGGGGTTGCTGGGTGGTATCATAGGCTATGCGATTTTGATTCTGGCTCCCGGTAATTTTGAGAGGGCAGGGGAGTCTGCATTTGGCTTCTCGGTCATTGCCTACAGGCTATTCAATTGTACACTTACATTCTTTTTTTATTCAGGCACATTGATCTTGAGTTGTCTGGTAATATATATATTATACTACCGTTTTCCCGGAGGGGGGAGAAACGATAAATTGAAACTGAGTATTATCTATTCCATAGCCGCTATCGCTGCAGTGTATGCGATGTTGTTTTCACCTACTTTTCCCCGCAGGGCATTGTTCGGTGTTGTCACTTTTCTTATTGTCGGGGCGGGGATTTTATATTACAACCTCGATTTCAGTCAGAAACTCCTGCGTCAGTTACGCTTGTCGGTCATAACAATAGGAACCATCAGCTTTTTTTTCACGTTCTATCTGGCGGCAAAAGATATTAATACCTTCAGGAATATAATGGAAGAAAGGGAAATAAAGATAGAAGAGGCCAAACGGAAAGGTGTCGCTTCCTGCGAATTCGAAAGATATGAAGGTAGTGCATATATACATGGAGAAGATCCGTTTTCAGAAGAGTTGATGACTCGCCACTATGGAATAAAGATCAGGCTGAAAGGGCGTGATTAGAAGAAATCTATACCCATCAGTGTTCCGGTAATGATACCGGCAACTCCTAATCCGATAAGTAACAGTCCTATTATCCGGTTAAATATCTGTAATCCTCTCGGGTTGAACCGGCTACGCAGTTTATTCACAAAGTAGGTTACCAGCAACCACCACAGAAATGCTCCTATCCCGATAAACAGAATCGTTATGAGGTCGTAACCGAAAGGTTTATCGGCATCAATAACATTGAACCGGGCAAAGAGTGCTATATAAAGGAATAAGGTGGCAATATTGGAAACGGTAAGGATAAGAGAAGAAATGAACACTGTCCAGGTAGAGACCGACTTCTCTTTTAGTTTTGTGAGGCTTTTCGAGGGGTTTTTGTTAAATACGATATATCCGAAAACGATGAGGACAATACTACCCACGACTTTGAGCGGACCTTCGTGCTGTTGGATAAATTCCGTGCTGAAACCCAGTCCCAGAGCGGCAACAATGGCTAACAACGCTATCAGCATATCGCCTACCACAGCGCCTATACCCGTTATTAAACCGTTTTTTCTGCCTTCATTCAGGGTGCGCTGTATGCAAAGCATACCCACAGGCCCCATTGGAGCTGAAGATAAGAATCCGATAAACAAACCTTTTATAATGATATATACCATTAATTACCTTTTATGTCAGACGTTTCGCCCTTGTAAAGTAATGTACAAAAGCTATATTATCCGCCGATCTGACTGCGCTACAGCACAAAGATAGTATCAAAATCTTAGAAAATATCACATAAATGGCTAAAAGCAAGCGAGCCGTTAGATTAAAAATGCTTAACGGCTTGCTAATGTTAATTATAGGGAACTAATTTTCAGCCCGATAAAGAATGTGCGGGGCTGTGACGGCCCGTAGATATATTCCGAGTCCCGGTCAGGGCCTCTGTCATAATCTTTCTGTATCTGGTTAAACATGTTCTGTATCCCCCCGTTAATCTCTATTTTATTTGTTGAGCTAATATTGAAGAAGTAAGATAATTTGATTGTTGTATCGAAGAAACTCTTTGTTTTTACGGTTTCATCCCTTGTTACACCCTCTGCTCCGGCAAAGTGGGGTGTGAGCATAGAGCCTGTATATACTCCTGACAGGGATACGGCATAACTTTTTTTCGGAGTCGCTGTAGCAGAAACGAATCCGTATGTGTCGGGCGAACGTAGCATCCTTTTTACAGGGGCTACATAATCTTCTCCCGACCAGCTTACAGGTTCCGTATACCGGCTTTTCTGCCAGGTAAAGCCCCCTTGCAACTCGAGCCAGTTTACAGGTTGTATGGTGGTCTCCAGATTCAATCCGTATACATATGCTCCATCACCGTTCCGACGGGTCATTATTGTATTTCCTGCGGCATCTGTTCCGGTCTCTTCAACAATGAAGACCCTGTTTATTTTGGTATAAAATCCTTCCAGAAGAAAATAGGAATATACCTTTTCGTTGTAGAGGCTGAAATCAATCCCCCCGTTTACGGAGTTCGAATATTCCCTTTTCAGGTTTTCTCCCAGTTGGGTAATGGTTGCACTACCTCCTATAACGGGTATATCCAGATCCGAGGCAATGATCTCAGGGGCACGGTACCCCATCGAATACGCTGCTCTCAGATTGGTATTTTCTCCAATGCGGTAACGGATACTGCTTCTGGGAATAATGTTGACATTGTCCAGCTTATTGTGTTTATCTCCCCGCAGGCCGACAATGAAAGTAAGGTTGTCGTCCCTCCATTCATTCTGGACATACAGGCTGCTTATGTTCTTTATTTGCTTCACAGTGCGGCTGTGAATCGTATCATGGAGGTTTGTATATTCCTGAGTGAATCCGGCTGTGAACTTGGCCGGCATAAAAAGGAATCTGTCCATATTTATTTCATAACGGACTGTTCCTGTCAATGCCAGTTCCGATGTATTTCCATATCCATCAGGGTCGTATCCTCCCCCATAGTAGCTATCCCGTCCGGTCTTTTGAGCAGACAGGTTGATAGTAAGCTTCTTTTTGTTGTCATCGCTTGAATGGGTGTATCCGGCACTACCCGAATGTATCCTGTAATCAGTTGTTTCGGCAATCAGTGCTTCGTGTGGCGGACGGCTCATATTGTCCCCGCCGCGACGGTATTCAGAAATATAATGATACTCCAGTGTAAACTTATCATGTAAGGTTGGTTTGGAGAAAGATCGGAAACCGATAGAAGAAGCCCTGTTTTTCCCTATTTCCGAAAATCCGTCCCCATTAGCGTCCCAAGGATTACGGTTACGCATATTTGCAAACAGGGATATACCTGATTTCTTGGAGCGGTCTACAAAAGACGAATTGAGGGATAGGATATTATCCGCCGATTTGCCATCGATGAGAGACATATTATATTTTGCCTGATAAGAGTTCTTTTCGGGCTCTTTTGTTATAATATTTATAACTCCGCCGATCGCATTAGCTCCATATAGCACAGATCCTCCCCCACGCACGACTTCGACCTGCTCTATCATATTGGCCGGTAATTGTTCCAACCCGTACATTGTAGATAATGAGCTGAATACAGGTTGTCCGTCGATTAAGATCTGAGAATATTGTCCCTCCAGTCCGTTAATCCGTACTTCCTGTGTTCCGCAATTCTGACAGTTTGTTTCTACTCTCAGTCCCGGCATATAGTTCAGCCCTTGCGAAAGAGAATTGGAATTGGTAGCCTCAAATGTCTTGGCCGTCAGCTGGTTTACAACTATGGGCGACATTTGCCTGTTGAGACTCCGGGCAGAAGCTGTAACCATTACTTCGCCGAGCAACTGGTTTTCGGGTTCTATATAAAGGGAAACGTTTTTGGTAGTGTTCCTCTCTATTGTGACTTCTTGCTTCAGAGATGAATATCCAATATATTGTGTCACTATGATGTACGTTCCTGCCGGAATATTTTCTAAGGCAAAATGTCCCGATTCGTCTGTTACCGTAGTCATTTGGGTGCCTTCTATTGAGATTGTTACACCCGGTAAATGTTCATCTGTCTGCCCGTCCAGTACATGGCCTTTGAGAGATGATCTGCTTGTTTGCTGAGCTAAGAGCCCAATAACACAAAATATATAGAATGATAAGAGTATAATCTTTTTCATATTGAATTATTTAGAGTCGATAATCCGGCTGCATGAATAAAAAATGCCGCTACAGGTTATCGATATAAGTGAAAGATAGTGTTGATAATACATTTTTTAAGCTAGCTACTTATTGTATTTGAAATAGATAGGTCTGTAGCCTTAGGTTATTTCGGGGTAAACAGTCATTGTTTACACCTCTATTTCAATCTTTTCCGAAATTTTATCGAGAATAGATCGACCGTATGTTTATACAAGATTGGGATTGAATACAGAAGTGTATCAATCCTAAATTATATTTCTTGAATCGAAAAAATATTGTTATTAAGAATTACGATAATCTAGGTGGCGCCCTGAGGCTGAAGTAAGCTACAACAGGAGGTGTAACTATTTGTGGAGAGAGTTGTTTATATGTAACAATTTGTACAGGCTGGATTATTTCGCCTATATTATTATTCTCCAATGCTTCGAATGAAGCAAGGTTTGATAACTGATTGAAAGTAAAGAAGCCCGCCGATGTATGATGATGGGTTTCGAAAGGTGGTGTCTGGCTGTCGTCTGCATCTTTTGCAAACTTATTATAGGGGTGGGAATGGACATATATAACCCCGTTATAGACGTGTGTATGAATAAAATAAGAAACACAGCTAAAGTATCCTATATATAATAAGAGCAGTACTTTAGCTGTATTTCTTATCTGTTTTGCAGACACGGTTATATTATGTTATCTGTTTCGTACTATTAGTATTTACTGTATATAATAGACATTTTCATATTCTTCGGTTCTGTTCTTAATATGGCCGATGTAGGAAACATCTGATTGTACAGATCCGTTATCACATTGACAGTATATCCGCTCGAGTTTGTCGTTTGCGTATATGCAGCTGATACCGGAATAATAAGATATTTCAAGTCGGGAAGAGGCGATACCCCTTTCTCCTTGTAATATTTTGCATAGTGATTGATGACACTTGCCAGATTTCCAAAGTCATATGAATTGTTGCTGGAGGAACGGGTCGTTATAAAGCTGGTTTGCGCATCGTGTAATTTTCTGTTAAAGAAGAAATTCGGTAACGAGTCTCTGTTTATAAACAGGACATCCGAAGGTCTGCTCAGACCCGATCCTGCTTCCATTTCCGTATTTCCCAGTATTTTAAAGTTAGCGGCATTGATAACCGCATCTTTACCTGCACCAGCTACCGCGGCATTCACTATAGCATCCAATGGAATGGTCACTTCTGTATATAGTCCCGCAGGAGTACTCATATATGTTTTGGTAGGCCATTCGTTGTTGATAGGCTTTTCCAATTTCTTGTCGAGGATATCCATATCAGCCGGAGGCGAATTTTTGACATGGTTCAACTGTATAACCTCAGGTGTCACAGGTAAACGGAATACACCCAGAGTATCTCTGTCAACGGTGTTTTCCGAGGCATCTCCTTTTTGGTATGTATATGTATAGTAGATATCGAATTCTGTATAGTCTACATTGATAATGCTGCCCGAACCGAAGTTAGTGGTTACATATACGCCTTTGAAGAATTCTTTCAGGGCATTGGAGTTTTTGAAAGTAGCTCCGTCCGAATTTTTCCACTCGTTATAAAAACGGAGACCCAGTTCTAAATTGAGATTGGTTGAAATAGTCCTGATTCTGGTGCTGCTGATGACTGTGTCGGGAACATCCTGTATCGAGAAGATACTTTGCCCCAGCAACTTTTGCATATCGCAGTAATTTTCAGGATTTACGCTTGTAAAGAAGAAAGCCTTCAGAGGTTTTGTGACCTCATATACGGATAGCCCCATAGGTGATACGGTATCTCCTGTATAATATGTAAACTCCGTATTCAGCCTGACAGAATCAATGGTTATTCCCATTTTATACGGATCTGCGAAAGCTGAATTTTCTGCACAGTAGAACTCGCATAAGTAGTCGGATTTTATCTTGCCGAATACAGGATCGGTGTACTCTCCGAGTAGACCATAAACAGTGCGCGCATATACAGAATCGTTAAATGAACGGGTTACAGCTGTGAGGTTAAGTGTGTCGGATCCTACGAATATATCGTCACCGCCAGGTTGTATACTGCTACCGAGGGAGGTTAGGTCATCATCACAAGCCACAAATGTTATCGTGGAAAGAGTGATCGCCAGAATCAATAATGTCTTAATTTTCATTCAAACTATTGTTAAATTCAATTTGGGGTTCAAATATCAAAAAAAATGCTATTCTCAAGAAATAAAACAGCAATTTTCTGTATTTATTTTAGATACTTTAAAGATTCTCGTAAAAATTATTGATGGCATCTACGGAAACGTCTAAATTACCAGGGTAAGACAGGAATTTTTTTCCTGATTTATTAACGTTGTCAAGGATGTTATTATTCACATTCTCTTCACTTTGTATAACGCCATCTGCATATTTCACGGCAAAGTTAGAAAGTGTTTCGTAATCGACAACACCTTTTAGTGTGTCAACATCTTTGTCCTTTATTCCGTCAAATTTTAGTTTGTCGATAAATTTATCGCTGAACGGTTGCTTAAAGTCGTCATTGTATAAAGAATATACAATTTTCGAGTTTTTAAAACAAGGATCGTCAGCGTATGCTGTTTTTATGTATAAGCCGGTCAGTGCGGTCATCCATCCGTGGCAATCTATCACATCAGGTATCCAACGCAGTTTTTTTATTGTTTCCAATACGCCTCTTACATAAAATATGCTGCGTTCATCATTATCGGTGAACTCCACATTCTTATCGTCAGCTATTGTATGCTTACGCTTAAAGTAGTCGTCGTTATCTATAAAATAGATTTGCATCCGGGCAGCCTGTATAGATGCCACTTTGATAATCAGGGGGTGATCGGTATCATCGATGATTAGATTCATACCCGAAAGCCGTATCACTTCGTGAAGTTGGTTCCGCCTTTCATTTATGCTTCCGAATTTGGGCATGAATGTTCTGATTTCCTGGCCTTTTTCTTGTATAGCTTGAGGTAAGTATCTACAATTTGTCGCAATTGGTGAATCAGGCAGATAAGGCGTTATCTCCTGTGTGATGTATAAAACTTTTTTTGTACCCATTTAATTTACTCTCTTCTGAATTCGATTGAGAGTACAAAGATAATAAAAAAAAAACTTCTTTTTTGCAAACTTTGCTTCACAAAATGTTGAATTCTCTCTTTTTACGAGGGATGAGTAGTCTTTTGAGCAATTTTATACGTTAAATTACCGAACAAAAAACCTGGATTGTTTCGCCAATCCATAAATATTTACTTGCTTTGTATCCGTTTTTTATTGATGTGGATAAATGGATTTGATTAAAACAACTCAGGGAGTGTGTGACAAAGTTACAGCCCTGCGTTCGGAAGGTAAAACGATTGGTTTTGTTCCCACTATGGGGGCTTTGCACGAGGGGCATCTTTCTCTTGTCAAACAATGTATTGCCGATAACGATGTTTGCATTGTGAGCATCTTTGTAAACCCTACCCAGTTTAATAATAAGGAAGACCTGCAAAAATATCCGAGAAATCTGGAACGGGACTGTGAATATATGGAATCGGCAGGGGTTGGCGTGGTTTTTGCTCCTTCTGTGGATGAGATTTATCCGCAACCGGATACGCGGCAATTCGATTTCGGGCAGATAGATAAGGTAATGGAAGGCGAGCATCGTCCGGGCCATTTTAATGGAGTTGCCCAGGTGGTAAGCCGCCTGTTTGATATAGTGAAGCCTGACAGGGCATATTTCGGGGAAAAAGATTTTCAGCAACTGGCAATTATACGCGAGATGGTGAAACAGCTGAAGCTAAATGTCGGTATCGTCCCGATGCCTATTGTAAGGGAGCCCGGCGGGTTGGCTCTAAGCAGCCGCAACGAGCGACTGACCGCTGCTCAGAAAGAAGTTGCGGTAAATATATCCAGGATTCTTGCGGAAAGTAAGGAGTGGATGAAGAATAGTTCTGTAGAGAAGGTGATAAAGGAGGTGATAGCTGTACTGGACTCTTTTGCCGAACTGAAAGTTGAATATTACGAAATTGTGGATGGCTATACTTTACAGTCGGTGGCAGATTGGAAGGATAGCGATTATATAGTGGGTTGCATCGCTATATTCTGTGGCGAAGTACGATTGATAGATAATATTATATACAAGGCGAATAGCTAAATTTAAGGAAACGAAAAAATGATTGTAGAGGTTGTAAAATCGAAGTTACATCGTGTTACGGTAACCGAAGCCAACTTGAATTATATAGGAAGTATCACGATAGACGAAGACCTGATGGATGCCGTAAACCTGATCGAAGGAGAGAAGGTGCAGATTGTCAACAACAATAACGGGGAACGTATCGAAACCTATATTATAAAAGGGCTGCGAGGTTCGGGCGCTATATGCCTGAATGGGGCGGCGGCCCGGAAAGTCCAGCCCGGAGATATTGTTATCATCATGTCGTACGCGCATATGGACTTTGAGGAAGCCAAGACTTTCAAGCCGTGGGTCGCATTTCCCGATACAAAAACTAACAGGCTGATTAAATAAAACTGACACTTTAAAGATGCTAATAGCTATGTGCTAATAGCTATCGGCGCGGATTATGTATTCATACAAAGATATATGGAAGGTAAGTTTGCCTATTATGTTAGGCTTGCTTGCTCAGAATATTGTCCAGATTACCGCTACTATCTTTCTGGGCAGAGTAGGTGAGGTGGAGCAAAGTGCGTCCGGACTGGCCGGTATCTATTATATCGCTTTTTTTACGCTTTGTTTCGGATTCAGTATCGGAGGCCAGATTATGATTAGCCGCCGCAATGGCGAGAAGAATTATGATAAGATTGGCAGTATTGTAATTCAGGGAGTAATCTTCCTGGAACTTATTGCTTTGATGCTATTTATAGGTTCCTCCCTGCTGAGCGAATATGTGCTTCCCCGTTTCATGGAATCGGAGAAGGTTTACGAGGCTGTACATTCTTACCTTTCGTGGCGTATATACGGTTTTTTCTTTGCTTCCATAAATGTCATGTTCCGGGCTTTCTATGTAGGTATAGCCCGTACTCCTGTATTGACAATGAATGCGGTAGTAATGGCAGTGGTCAATTTTATAGGAGACTATGTCCTCATATTCGGTAAATTTGGCTTCCCCGAACTTGGAATAGAAGGAGCCGGCATTGCTGCCGTGATATCGGAAATAGCATCCGTGCTGTTCTTTGTAATATATACACTGAAGACAGTAGATCTCAAGAAATACGGTTTTATGAAAATGCGATTCAGATTCTCTATTGTAAAGAGTATCCTGAATATTTCATCCTTTACGATGGTCCAGTATTTAATATCCATGTCTACATGGTTCATATTCTTTATGGCAATTGAACAGCATTCTTCACGGGCATTGGCTGTCACAAATATCGTCCGTAGCTTCTATATGCTTTTCTTTATCCCGATGAATGCTTTTGCGACCACGGCCAATACTCTCGTAGGCAATACGATGGGCGCAGGGAAGATAAAAGATGTAATACCTCTTATAAAGAGGATTTGCTCGCTGAGCCTCGGAGTCATTATCATTGTGATGCTGGTAACTGGTTTTGGGGCTGAATTCTGGATATCATTAATAGCCTCGCACGAAGATGTGTCTTTGATATCCGAATCGGTAACGCCATTATTGGTAGTGGTATTTGCTTTGCCTGTCTGTAGTCTGAGTACGGTGATATTCAATTCCATTTCAGGTACAGGAAACACCCGTGCAGCTTTGCAACTCGAAATAATAACCTTGGTGTCCTACGTCCTGTATATGTACTGGATAGTAATATACAAATCGGCATCCGTGGCAGTATGCTGGACAGTGGAGTATGTATATTGGGGTGGCTTGCTATTGTTCTCGTCCTTGTATCTGAGATATGCCAAATGGCAGCATAAGATTGTGTAAATGATATATAGCCTGCTTATTATAGGTTACATCTTCAGATAAAAATTCTTAACCAATCCGGTAAATTCATCAGAATATACATGCCTATCTTTTTCAATGATCAGATTGGTCTCAATTAATGGCAGTTCTGTTTTTGAAAATTCGATCAGTACCCGCTTAGGCAAGGATACCGGAGTCGGATATACGTTGGTGACACGGGATGGGTATAAGTTGTGTTTTTTTGATAAAGAGAATAATGTTTCCTTATGTCCGAATGGATATATAATAGAAAGTTTACCATTGTCCGTTAATAAGGCTGCTGAAATTTCTAATAATTCGTCCGACGATAAACTGTCTGTATGACGGGCCAATGTTCGTCCATCATGCGGCGATTTTAATGATTGGATGAAAAACGGAGGATTGGAAACGATTAAGTCATATTGCTGGCCGCATAACCTGAAGTCCTGTAACGATGATCCGAGTATATGTATTTGTGAAAAAAAAGGTGACTGCCTGATATTTTCTTTTGCCTGCTCTATTGCATTACTGTCTATATCGATAGCATTTATGCATAGCTTGTTGTCCCTTTGGGCAAGCATCAGGGCTATCAGGCCTGTGCCCGTGCCTATGTCGAGGGCTTTCTTTGCTTCAGGAATATTTGTCCATGCCCCCAATAATACCCCATCAGTACCCACTTTCATAGCACAAAGGTTATGGTATATGGTGAACTGTTTAAACTTGAAATAGGGATTCGGCATGTTTTGTCTGTTTTATTCTGAAATGTCAATTCTGAAATCTATTATGGCACAAATTTTGTTATATATTAAAACAAAGTTAATTATAATTCTGTAATTTTACAGCCCCTTGCAGATGAGGGGGTAAATCCAATTTAAATAAAAGGATAATATGTCTAATAAAAAGAAAAATTTTCTTCATCTAAGCGAAAGTAACGAACCTGTTATTTCAATCATATCCAATGACTTTGATGATGGAGATTGCTATATAAACGAAAAAGACCTGAAAGAAGAATTACCGATTTTACCGCTTCGTAATACGGTGATTTTTCCCGGAACGAGTATGCCGATCTCGGTAGCCCGTAAAAAATCATTGAAACTAATAAAGAGTGTAAACCGTCTGAAAGGAAAGTATGTCGGCCTTGTCTGCCAAAAGGACGCAGAAAATGATGATCCGGAATCTGCCGACCTGTACTCAATGGGAGTAATCGGTGAGATTATACGCGTGATCGAGCTTCCCGACGATGAAAATGTAACTGTCATTTTTCAGGGCAAAAGGCGTTTCCGACTGACAGAACTGACACAGACCGAACCTTTTCTCAAGGGGCATTACGAAATACGAGAAACAGTACCTGTTCTTAAAAACGATACAGAATACAAGGCATTGTTGGATTCTATAAGGGATATGACAATACAAATGCTGCGTATGTATGGTGAACCGCCAAAAGAATTTATACAACGCCTTAAGTCGGATGTCGTGTCTTCGCTATTGGTGAATTATTGTTGTGCCAACCTTCCTGTATCCGGGACGGAAAAACAAAGTTTACTCGAGATAGATGATGACAAAGAGCGGGCATACCGCCTGCTTGTTATCCTCAACCGTGAAACTCAGATGATGGAGATGAAGCTCAATATTCAGATGAAAACACGTGAAGAGCTGAACCAGCAGCAAAAAGAGTATTTCCTGCAACAGCAGATCAAGACTATACAGGACGAACTGGGAGGAAACCCTCAGCAGGCCGATCTGGATGAATTCAGGCAACGGGGACAAAAGAAGAAATGGAACAAAGAGGCTGCTCAAACATTTGAAAAGGAAATGAGTAAACTGGAACGTCTGCATCCGCAGTCTCCTGATTATTCCACTCAGTTTACATATATAGAGACATTGCTTGATTTGCCCTGGGGCGAATATACCAAGGATAATTTCAACCTGAAAAATGCGCAGAAAGTACTGGATCAGGATCATTTCGGTTTGGAGAAGGTAAAAGAGCGCATAATCGAACACCTGGCAGTATTGAAGCTGAAAGGTGATTTGAAATCGCCTATCATCTGTCTCTACGGCCCTCCCGGAGTAGGTAAAACATCGTTAGGTAAATCCATAGCGAAAGCCTTGAACCGTAAATATGTACGTGTTTCGTTCGGTGGATTACACGATGAATCTGAAATTCGAGGCCACCGCCGTACATATATCGGGGCCATGCCGGGGCGTATTATTCAGAATATACTGAAAGCAGGCTCATCGAACCCTGTATTTGTACTCGATGAAGTGGATAAGGTGGGCAATGATTTTAAGGGAGATCCTTCGTCAGCCCTGCTGGAAGTGTTGGACCCTGAGCAGAACTCGGCTTTCCATGACAATTATCTGAATATTGATTACGATTTGTCGAAAGTAATGTTTATTGCTACGGCTAATAACCTGTCTACAATTTCCCAGCCATTACTCGACCGTATGGAACTGATCGATGTAAGTGGTTATATCATTGAGGAAAAAGTGGAGATAGCCCGCCGTCACCTGATTCCCAAGCAGCTCGAAAATCATGGGTTGGCTAAAGATGTTATAGATATTCCGAAAAAGACAATAGAGAAAATCGTTGAGAATTATACACGTGAATCCGGTGTGCGTGAACTGGACAAAAAGATAGCCAAGGTGATGCGCAAGGTTGCCCGGAAGGTTGCCTCGGAAGAAAAATATAAGAAGGTGATCGAGCCTGAAGATTTACACGAATATCTCGGCGCCATAGAATATACACGCGATCAGTATCAGGGAAATGGTTATGCCGGAGTGGTTACAGGTCTGGCCTGGACATCGGTTGGAGGAGAAATACTCTTTATTGAAACGTCTTTGAGCAAGGGTAAAGGCGGTAAACTGACGCTTACCGGAAACCTGGGCGATGTGATGAAAGAATCTGCCGTATTGGCATTGGAATATCTTCATTCCCATTCTCAATACTTCGGCATCGATGAAAAAGTGTTTGATAACTGGAATGTCCATGTCCACGTACCGGAAGGTGCTATTCCGAAAGATGGTCCGTCGGCAGGTATTACTATGGTAACATCTTTGGCTTCGGCCTTTACCCAACGTAAAGTGAAACCAAACCTTGCCATGACCGGTGAAATTACTTTACGCGGTAAAGTATTGCCGGTAGGAGGTATCCGGGAAAAAATACTGGCGGCTAAACGCGCAGGGATAAAAGATATAATCTTATGTAACGAGAATAAGAAAGATATCGACGAAATTAAGCCGCTTTATCTGAAAGGGTTGACTTTCCACTATGTGGATGATATAAAGCAGGTTCTGGATATAGCCCTGTTAAAGGAGAAAGTAAATGAACCACTGGATTTGTCTATAAATGAGGAAAAGGTAGCGAACTGATAAAACAAATAAGTGCAAATCCCCGATTTGCACTTATTTGTTTTTAAAGAATCCTTTTACATTTGTATTTACCCGCCTGCGCAGGCTTGCAGCCTGTGTGTTATTCATATAGTAAGTGAAGCAGACATGGTTTGCAACCGTGTACTTGTGATCTGTATCTTCACCTGCTTAGCGAGAAACTAAAATCAGAGATAGAAATATGCGAAAAAAAAGAAAATGTTTATCTATATTATTTTAGCTCTTTGAAATATTGATTAAAGCAGTTACGAGTTACGAGTAGACAAGATACGAGTAAACGAGATACAAGTTGTTAACTGATGACTGTTTACTGTTTACTGTTCACTGTTCACTGATATATCTGTTACCTTTGTTACCTTTTGCGCCTTAGCGTCTCTGCATGAAATACTGTTTACTGATGACTGTTTACTGTTCACTGATATATCTGTTACTTTTGTTACCTTTTAACAGTTACGAGTTTGCCTCGCCTTCGCTTCGGCGAATGTTATTTCTGCGCCCTTTGGGCAGTTACAACTTACAGGTTGGCTAGCGCCCTATTTTGTTTCACGCAAAGATGCAAAGGCGCAATTTTTTTTACATCTTACGGGTTAATGACTGTTTACTGCTAACTGTTTACTGTTAACTGATATGTGTTACCTTTTTGAGCCTTAGCGTCTCGGTGAGAGAAACTTTTTATAAAAGAGATGCTTCGTTCCTCAGTATGGCAACCAAATTATTAATTATTCATTCTTAATTATTCATTGTTTTCTGTTACCTTTGTACCACAATGATCGATAGTACGGATATAAAAGAAAGAGGAACGTCGTTACTCAGGTATGCCATGCATTATGGCGCTATGCTGGGGCTTTTTTGGATGTTCAAGTACATGTTTAAGATAGGGGCGGGATTTTCGGATCATGTCTTCATCTATATATTCTATTTACTAAATGTAGGCACGTTCCTGCTTATATATATTTTTACTTTTAAATATAAAGCTTCAGAACCGGATAAGCCGAAGGGTATATGGTCATGTGTCTTTTTCGTTGTACTGATCTGTTTCTTTGCTTCGTTTTTCGAAGCTGTGATTATGTACGCTCACTTTAAGTTCATCGATCCGGGTTTTTTCATGAAGATGACCGCCCCTTTTATCGCGATGGTAGATAAAATGCCTAATCTCCAGCCGGATCAGAAAGAAATATTTATGTATATCGTTACGGGGAAGCCATTATATATTATTTCCGAATTTATAGGTAATATGATATTGGGGGTGATCCTCGGTTTTCTTATGAGCTTTCTTGTAAATAGTACAAATAATAATATGAATAATAAATAGGCTTAGAGCCTCTAACGAACTATAGTAGTATCCCGATGGACATATCTGTTGTAATACCGTTGCTGAATGAAGAAGAATCTCTTCCTGAACTCTACGCTTGGATAAAGCGGGTGATGGATGAGAACGGGTATTCATATGAAGTAATTTTTGTAGATGACGGCAGTACAGACCGGTCATGGGATATTATAAGTAACTTAAAGAAGACTTCTCCTGAAATAAAAGCAATACGTTTCAGACGTAACTACGGTAAGTCTCCCGCCCTTCATTGTGCATTTCAGAAAGCGGAGGGAGATGTTGTGGTCACAATGGACGCTGATATGCAGGATAGCCCCGATGAGATTCCTGCTTTGTACAAAATGATAAAGGAGGATGATTATGATTTGGTTTCAGGTTGGAAAAAGAAGCGTTACGACCCGTTGTCAAAGACCCTGCCTACCAAATTATTCAATGCGACAGCCCGTAAAGTGTCGGGAGTGAAGCTGCATGATTTTAATTGCGGATTGAAATCGTACCGTAAAGAAGTCGTGAAAAGTATAGAGGTATACAACGATATGCATCGTTATATCCCTTATCTGGCGAAGATAGCCGGATTCAATAAAATAGGGGAGAAAGTTGTACATCATCAGGCGCGTAAATACGGTAAAAGTAAATTTGCAGGTCTCAGCCGCTTCGTAAACGGTTATCTGGATTTGCTTACACTTTGGTTCCTTTCGGTATTCGGACGTAAGCCGATGCATTTTTTCGGACTATGGGGAACGGTTATGTTCCTGCTGGGCCTGATAGCCGTAGTTATTGTAGGTGCGAATAAGTTATACGCTATCAGTAAAGGTATTCCGCATCCGTTGGTTACAAATTCTCCGTATTTTTATATTGCTCTGACTATGATGTTGTTGGGCACGCAATTATTCCTCGCAGGATTTTTAGGCGAAATTGTCTCCCGAAATTCCACAGTCAGGAACGATTATAAGATAACAGAAGAACTATAAATCTGAAATGCCGATGTAAAAATACCGGCATTTTTTGCAACTATAAGATCACTAATGAAACTAAAAGAACTCATCGAAAGTCGCTATTCGGTCAGGGCTTATCTTCCCCGGTCGGTAGAGGAAGATAAGATCAATTACATTCTCGAATGTGCGAGGCTCGCGCCTTCCGCCTGTAATAACCAGCCGTGGAAATTTTTTATCATCCGTAATCAATCCGTGATATCCTGCATACAGGAGTCGTATAACAGAGCGTGGTTTAAAACCGCTCCCGTTCATATTGTGGTGTGCAAAGATTCTTCCGTATCATGGAAAAGAACGGCATCGGATAATAAGGATTTCGGAGATGTGGATGCGGCCATTGCAGCAGAACATATATGTCTTGCGGCTGCGGAGAGCGGTTTGGGTACATGCTGGGTATGTAACTTTAATCCGGGTTTGCTGACGGAAGTGCTGAACTTGTCACCGGATCTTGAACCTATTGCCATATTCCCTCTCGGTTACATTGATATGGATAAAAGTATTGCAACAGAAAAGAAGCGTAAGTCCTTATCTGAAATAACCGAATGGATATGATTCAGATTGTTGCATTGGCAGTAGGGCTTTCGATGGATAGCCTGGTTGTTGCTCTTACTAGCGGGGCAGCAATAGGGAACCACAAAACAATTAATGTACTCAAAATAGCCGGTATGCTGGCCTTTATACAGATGAGTCTTACCATTTTCGGATGGTTTGTGGGATTTACATTCGCGTGTTATATTGAACAGTTTGATCATTGGCTGGCCTTTGGTATTTTATGCTTTCTTGGCTTCAGGGTTATAGTAGCCAGTCTGAAAGATGAGGAAAGCTCTCCATTCGATCCGCTTAACTTTAAAGTGATGCTTGGTCTGGCAGTAGCCACGAGTATAGATGCCACGGCGGTAGGATTGTCTTTATCTCTTGTGAACGTTGAAATACTGCTTCCTGCATTGATTATCGGAGTGGTAACTTTTATGATGTCTTCATTTGGTATCATTTTTGGATGTAAGGCAGGGCAGAGGTGTAATTTGCGTATAAATATTACCGGAGGTATAATTCTTATTCTTATCGGTTGCAGCATATTATTTCAGCATACGGTTATGGCCCGGACCCATATGGCTTTCCTGTGATTATTGTTTAAGATAATAAACTCTTGTTAAATAAATTGAAACCATCGAACTAACAGGTTGTTTCATAGTTTTATTTATCACCAGTGTATTATATTTGTCAGGGTTAGTAACTAATAATTTATATAAAATGACATTTTTGCTTTTTCTAATATTCGCCATAATTATATTCGGAGTAATGGTTCTGCTATCGATAGTTAGAGGAGTGTCGTCTTTTATCTTCGGAAAGCCTTCTACGTCACATAGCGGATATACTTCCAATAATAGATATACTTCAGGTAATACTTCATCATCGGGCAGAGCAGATACTGCTTCAAATAAAAAAATATTCTCGAAAGATGAGGGCGAATATGTAAAGTATGAGGAGATAAAAGATTGAACGATATACCCTTCTGTTTCATTAAACACTCATGGTTTTTCGTAGCCGGTATCGCCGGGTCAGGCTTTTTATACATTCTTTCCGGGTTGTAAAAATATGTCTTACCTTTAACTCAGGGAATATATGTGTCCCTTGATAAAAGAGATTGAATAGTCAGACAGGTTCTTTCGTCCGTGACTCCCGGATATTATAATGAGATGAAGCGGAATATTACTGAAATGAGTAAGAAACTCCAATCCGGCTTTTATCTGAAACAGATAGATACAATATTTAAATGTCATGAATAGAAACGGGTTGCATTTACAAAAAATGCAACCCGCTTTGTACTATAATAGGATTTCAATTCTTTCCTTTGAGCAAGCTGTTATACAGATTATCATCATGTATAATTTCATATGCTTTTTTGAATGTCTCACTGTATCCGTTATATATTTTGAGAGATGTTTCCGTATCATAAACATCCCGCGCCAGAAGCATCTTCAGCTGCATTCTGATTAAGTCCGAAGCCTTATTGAATTCATCCTCGTTATATGTAATTTTCTCTTCTTCTCCGGCAGCTACAATCTTCTCCAAGAGGCTCTGTGGAACAACGTATTTCTTCAGAAAAACTTCTTTTGTTGGATATTCTTCCAGAATCTCTTTACGGTGATTATCCACTTCACTGTATGCAACTTTGTAGATAAGTCCCCTGTTTGCAATATTTCTGAAATAGGGTGTATAATTTGTCGTGTCCAGCGGAACAAAGTAGTCCGGCATAATTCCTCCGCCCCCATATACAGTTCTGTGATTCATCAGGGTTGTATATTTGAGTGAGTCAGGAAAGTGGATACTGTCCGCATGCATCATTTCTCCTTTATTGTATCTTTCTATTACATCCATATTATAGGAGGTAAGGTCTCCACTTGTATAAGGTTTTTGTATAGAGCGTCCTGTCGGTGTATAGTAACGGGCAACGGTAAGCCTTATCATGGATTCATCCGGTAGGGGGATTTGCCTTTGTACAAGTCCTTTACCGAAACTGCGGCGACCTACAATCACACCTCTGTCCCAGTCCTGTACAGCACCTGACAATATTTCACTCGCCGAAGCCGAACCTTCATTAATCATAATGACCAATTTCCCATTCTCAAAATCGCCTTTTTCAGTCGATACTTCATCCCTTCTCGGTTGACGCAATCCTTCTGTATAGACAATAAGTTTACCTTTACTCAGAAACTCGTCTGACAGGTCGATTGCAGGAGCCATATATCCCCCGCCATTACCTTCAAGGTCGAGTATGAGGTTTTTCATTCCTTCCTTTTTTAATTTTGCTAAAGCGTCCTGAAATTCCTTTGTTGTTGTGGCCCCGAAGCGGATGATGCGTATATACCCCGTATTGTTATCCACCATATAAGAAGCATCTATGCTATATACAGGTATTTTTGCACGGGTTATTTTGAATTCCAGCAGCTCCGGCACGCCGCGGCGCAGAACCTTTACATTCACCTTTGTTCCTTTGGGCCCTTTAAGACGCGACATAACATATTTTGTCGACCTTTTTGTCCCTGCTATAAGCGTATCATTTACATAGAGAATTTTATCCCCGGCCATCAATCCGGCTTTTTCGGAAGGGCCTCCGGGTAAAGCTTCGATGACATAAAGTGTATCGGTCATCATATTAAATGAAATCCCGATTCCATCAAAATTGCCCTCCAATGGCTCATTCATATCTTTTACTTCATCTGTACTGATATAGGTAGAGTGAGGGTCCAGCTTTTCAAGAAGTGATTTAATAGCATCTTCTGCAAGCTTTTGGTCATTTACATCATCTACATACAGATTTTCGATGATTGCCATTGTAGTCGCTACCTTTTTCGACCCTTCACTCATTTTGAACTGGGCAGAGGCGGAAGCTACAATAGTAAGAAAGCACAGAGCCGCGATAATAACTCTTTTCATATATATTTATCTTGATTATATTTATGTTTCCGCAAAATGCGGAGTATTGTTCTGCGTAATTCAGATTTAATACTGGGTCTTCAGATTCATGCCTTCGGGTATAAACTCGCTGACATCATGCCCGAATCTTAACAACTCGCGTACTATGGTAGAACTAATATGTGTGAGTTCTGGTTCAGTGAAAAGGATAAAAGTTTCGATTCCCGAAATTTTCCGGTTCATGTCGGCAATTGTTTTTTCGTATTCAAAATCGTTTACCGAACGTATACCTCTTACAATAAAATTAGCTTTGACCGTTTTGGCAAAATCCACAGTCAGACTGTCATAGGTTTCTACCGATATGCGAGGCTCGTTTTTATAGAGGGAGCGTATCATATCGATGCGGTGTTCAAGAGAAAAATAGCTTTTTTTTGCATCGTTCTTTCCTATGGCAATAACGATCTCATCGACTAATGCGAGAGACCGTTTTACCAATGAATGATGTCCTATCGTAAAGGGATCGAATGTCCCCGGAAAGATTGCTTTTTTCTTCATTATTTTAATTCGCCATATCAGATATAAATTTGATACGGACCAGGCGGATTTCATCTTCTGAATATTCGCCTAACTCGTTGATTGCTTCTTCGAGATCGTCCGATTCGGCTTCCTGGAAATATTGGAATATATCGTCCAGATGATCTTCGTCTATTACTTCATGCAGGAAATAATCAATGTTTATCTTGGTTCCCGAATATACAATTGCTTCAACTTCATTAAGTAGTTCTGCAAAATCTATTCCTTTCGATTCGGCCAGATCATCCAGAGCCACTTTTCTGTCAATAGCCTGTACGATGGCTACTTTCAGTTTCGATTTGTTGGCAACGGTCCTTACACGTAAATCTTCGGGGCGTTCAATCTCGTTTTCTTCAACATGTTTTTTTATAATTTGCAGGAATTCGGCTCCGTATCTTTTAGCCTTACCCGCACCTACACCCGGAATATTCTGTAATTCCTCCATTGTGATAGGGTAGATGGTTGCCATCGCTTCCAATGATGGGTCCTGGAAAATCACATATGGCGGAACGTTATTGTTCTTAGCCATTTTTTTGCGAAGGTCCTTCATTATGGAAAACAATACCGGGTCTACGGCCGAACCGCCGCCACCACCTTTCACTACTACATCGTCTATGTTGTCATCGTCTTCCAGATCTTCTTCATCCGCAGTCGTGATTTTGAAAGATACAGGCTTTTTAAGGAAATCTTTTCCTTTTTTTGTAATCTTTAATAGCCCGTAATTTTCGATATCTTTATCAAAGTATCCTGCGATAATGGCCTGACGAATCACTGCATTCCATGTATCTTCATCGGCATCATCCCCGGAACCGAACACTTCCAGATCCTGATGCTCGTATGTTTCAATTTCGGATGTCTCTTTACCTCTGAGGATATTAATAACATAATCCGTCTTGAATTTTTCTTTTAACGCAACTACAGCTTCCAGAGCTGTTAACAATAAATCTTTAGCTTCCACCTGTTTTTTTGGATTTACACAATTGTCACAATTTCCACAATTTCTTACTTTATATTCTTCACCGAAATAGTGAAGGAGCACCTTTTTCCTGCATAATGCAGTCTCTGCGTATGCCGCTGTTTCAAGGAGCAGTTGTTTCCCTATTTCTTGTTCTGCAACAGGTTTTCCCTGCATGAACTTCTCTAGTTTCTGTAAGTCTTTAAAGGAGTAGAAGGCAATACATTTTCCTTCACCTCCGTCTCGTCCGGCCCGGCCTGTTTCCTGATAATATCCTTCAAGACTCTTTGGCATGTCGTAATGTATTACATACCTTACGTCCGGCTTGTCTATTCCCATACCGAAGGCGATCGTAGCTACGATAACGTCGACCTGTTCCATCAGGAATGCATCCTGGTTAGCCGAGCGCGTATTTGCATCCAATCCTGCGTGATATGGTAATGCATTGATATTATTTGTCTGCAGTATCTCTGCGAATTCTTCTACTTTTTTGCGGCTCAGGCAATATATAATGCCCGACTTATGTCCCTGCGACTTGATATATTTTATAATATCCTTGTCTACATTGTTCGTTTTGGAACGCACTTCATAGAAAAGATTTTCTCTGTTGAATGAAGCTTTGAAAACATCGGCTTCGACCATCCCCAGATTCTTCTGGATGTCGAGCTGTACTTTTGGCGTAGCTGTCGCTGTGAGCGCAATAATCGGATGTTTACCTATCTCGGTAACGATAGGACGTATCCGCCTGTATTCGGGGCGAAAATCATGTCCCCATTCCGATATACAGTGTGCTTCGTCTATAGCGTAAAACGAAATCTTTATTTGCCGGAGGAAATCTATGTTTTCTTCTTTTGTCAAGGATTCAGGCGCTACATAGAGCAACTTGGTTTTGCCTGAAAGGATATCGCCTTTTACCTGTTCTATAGCCGCTTTGTTGAGTGATGAATTGATGAAATGGGCAACCCCGTCTTCTTCACTGAAATTGCGCATCGCGTCTACCTGATTCTTCATCAGCGCTATAAGCGGAGATATGATAACAGCTGTACCACCCATCAATAAAGCCGGCAACTGGTAACAAAGCGACTTTCCTCCCCCTGTAGGCATCAGGACAAAAGTATCCTTCTCGTCCAGAAGATTCTGGATGATTGCCTCTTGGTTTCCTTTGAATTTATCAAAGCCAAAATGCTTTTTTAAAGCAACGGTCAGTTTATCGTTTCGGTCAGGCATATTTGTAAAAAAATAGGCTATTATGTTATACGAAGATAAAGTCCTAATTTTAAATCTCCAACTTAAAATAGGCTATTTTTTATGAAAAAAACAAACTTTATTGTGAATTTTTGAGTTTTATCATTTGCGACTTCTCGAGTTGTTCCCCGGCATAGTCTTTGGTGATGTGTAATTGCGTTTGTTTTGTAGAAGGTATGGTAAACATTGCGTCCATCATTATATTTTCTACAATAGAGCGCAATCCTCTTGCTCCCAACTTGTATTCTATCGCCTTGTCCACAATAAATTCGTATACATCTTCGTCGAATGTGAGTTCCACATCGTCCATTTTGAAGAGCTTGATATATTGCTTTATGATAGAGTTTTTAGGTTCGGTAAGAATTCGGCGTAAAGCACTCCGGTCCAACGTATCCAGATATGTCAGTATTGGCAGACGCCCGATGATTTCGGGGATTAGTCCGTAAGATTTTAAATCCTGGGGCGCTACATATTGCAACAGGTTTTCTCTGTCTACTTCTGCATTTCTCAGAGAAGAGGCATATCCTACTACTTTAGTATTCAGGCGTTGGGCAATCTTCCGTTCTATGCCGTCAAACGCTCCTCCGCAAATAAAGAGAATGTTTTTGGTGTCGACAGCGATCATTTTCTGGTCAGGGTGCTTACGGCCTCCTTGTGGCGGTACATTTACGATTGATCCTTCCAATAATTTTAGTAGTCCTTGTTGTACCCCTTCGCCGCTTACATCACGGGTAATGGATGGGTTGTCGCTTTTGCGTGCTATCTTATCTATCTCGTCAATGAATACGATTCCTCTCTCGGCTGATGCTACATCATAGTCCGAAGCCTGAAGTAGCCGGGTAAGGATACTTTCTATGTCTTCTCCTACATATCCGGCTTCGGTAAGTACGGTTGCGTCTACAATGGCGAAAGGTACGTGCAGCATCTTTGCTATTGTACGGGCCAGAAGCGTCTTTCCGGTACCGGTAGGTCCTACAAGGATAATATTCGACTTTTCTATTTCAATATCATCGTTCTTTTCCTGTAATATCCGTTTGTAGTGATTATAAACGGCAACAGCCAGATAGCGTTTGGCGTTATCTTGCCCGATAATATATCCGTCGAGGTATTCTTTTATCTTTTTAGGGTCAGGTAATTGTGTTTTATCAATGCCTATCGACGATTTTTGTTTAGCTTCGATGCTTTCTTTTACTATTTGATAGGCCTGTTCGGCACAGCTGTCGCAGATATCTGCGGACAAACCGGATATAAGCATGTTCACATCCTTATCGCTTCGTCCGCAAAAGCTGCATTGGTTTATTTCTTTTTTTGCCATAAATTGAATTATAAGTATTGAGTTCTAAGCTTTATCCGAACCCATTACTTATTATTACTTATTTCTAATTAAAACGTCGTCTACCATACCATAATCTTTGGCTTCGGCCGAAGTCATCCAGTAGTCACGGTCCGAGTCTTTTTCAACCCTGTCGAATGGTTGTCCTGAGTGATCGGCTATGATGGTATATAGTTCTTTCTTTATTTTTCCTATTTCGCGTGCGGTGATTTCAATATCGGAAGCCTGTCCCTGCGCGCCGCCTAGTGGCTGGTGGATCATTACGCGTGAATGTTTCAGCGCAAAACGTTTGCCTTTTTCTCCTGCTACAAGCAGTACGGCTGCCATAGACGCCGCAATTCCTGTACAGATGGTAGAGACATTACTGTTTATAAACTGCATGGTATCGTAGATGCCGTATCCTGCATAAACAGAACCGCCGGGAGAATTAATGTAGATAGATATATCTTTTCCGGAATCAGCGGAATCAAGATAAAGCAGCTGCGCCTGAATTACATTAGCAGTATAATCGTCTATTTGGGTGCCAAGAAAGATGATCCGGTCCATCATCAGACGGGAGAATACATCCATCTGCGCCACATTCAGCTGACGCTCTTCTATGATAGTGGGTGAAATATAGCTGCTTGTGATATCTACATATTTATCTAGAGCAAGTCCGTTCATTCCTAAATGCTTGGTAGCATATTTCTTAAATTCATTGTTCATAACGTTTTCCTTTCAATAAGTGAATAATTAAATACTATAAGTCTTATAAACAATTATCATGCCATTGTAACCGGCACAAAAAAGAGGCTAATATTCAGCCCCATTTCTTATAAACAAAGTTATAAATAAAAAATTGAAAAGCTGAGATATTATTCACTGTATTTCTTCTATTATTTCACTGAAAACGGGCAGAAAGAGTAATTATCCTTCTGCCCGCTATATAATTTCATTCAGGTTTAAGCTTCTTCCTGTTTGTCATCTTCTTTTTCGAAGAATTTACGAAAGTCATCCAGTGAAATGGATTTTTCTTCTATTCCTAATTTTGTTTTCAATGCATCGATTATCTTGTTTTCCATTGCGCGATCGAGCAGGTTGCGGGCGTTGTCTTTGTTTTTCAACATGTCATTCGCATAATTTTCAACCATTTCATCCGGCAGGTTCATCATGCCATATTGAGCGAACTGTGCTCTTGCTGCCTGCATCGCAATAGTTTTCATATCTTCATTCTCGATCTTGATATCATAGTCTTTTGCGATTTGTTCCTTAATGAGGTGGAATTTCAGGTCGGCAACGATTTTCGGATAATCAGCTTCAATAGATTCTGCAGTTCTTTCTTCACCTGATGCTAGCAGCCATCTTTTCAGGAAAGCATCTGGAAATTGAAGGTCTCCGACTTTTTTCTCCAGCAGTTCTTTTGCATCCAAGAGGAATTTGTAATCACTATCCGGAGCAAACTGGTCTTCGATAGTTTCTTTTACTTTAGCCTTGAACTCAGCTGCATCTTTTACTGTATCTGCGCCGAATACTTTGTCGAACAGATCTTTATCCAGCTCAGCTTCTTTGTAACGGGTGATTTCAGTAATTTCGAATTTAAATTCAGGAGCAATGGCTTCTACTGCATCTTTTTCGATGTGAAGTAATGAAGCTATTTCCGTTTCGTTTCCTTCATATGCTTTGCCCGGATTGAATGTGATTACATCCCCGGCTTTTGCACCTACGAATTTGGCTTGTTCGTCGGCATCTTTCATGTAAGATGGCATTACTACACCTGCTTCTACGTTGATACCGCCTTCTTTTGCTTTCCCGTCTTCCAGTTCAGAGATAGTGCCTCTGATAAGGTCAGTTGCGATGGCGCCATCCTCGATCTTGTCGTACTTACCATAGTTTGCTTTGTAAGACTCGATTTGCTTGTCAACAAGCTCTTCGTTTACATCAATCTTGTAGTAAGTCACTTTGTCTTTCTTGGTAAGCGACAGTTTAATTTCAGGGGCAAGGGCGATATCGAAATAGAAATCATAGTCGCCTTCTGTTGCAAAATCGATTGCCTGTTGTTTTTCTTCGTTAGGAAGTGGTTCGCCAAGCACGTTCAATTTGTTTTCCTGAATATAGTTATATAGGCTTTCACCTACTATTTTGTTTATTTCTTCGGCCATTATGGATTTACCATACATTTTTTTTACCATACCCACAGGCACGGTTCCCGGACGGAATCCCGGTACATTTGCTTTTTTGCGGAAAGTTTTCAGTGCGCTGTCAAGTTTTTCCTGATAGTCGGCTTTAGCAACACTGATTTGTAGAATAGCGTTTACACTATCGACATTTGTTAGAGATACATTCATCTTAACGGGTTTATTTTAAATTATTACAAGTTTATTCAAATGTATAAGAAAAAGTTAGCTTTCCCAGCTCTCTTTTTTGGTGGTGCAAAAATAGTCTTATTATTGTAATATTCAAAGAGAAATAATAATTAATCTCAAAGCCCTTTTTATAAAAATAAGGCATAATGCGTTAAAAATATGTTTTGTAACATGTTTTATATAAAAAAATACTAACTTTGTTTTTAAGTTAATTATTGAACCTGATTTATATATCAAGCTTTTCTCTATGGTAGCAGATAGCAGCAATGTTGTGAGTATATCGGAATGCATTCCGGAGATTTGGGATTTGTTGAATAATAAGGAACGTGACTTAATTTCGGCAAACGCGAAGATTCTTGACTATAAAAAGAATGAGGTGATCTACAGAGAAGAAGAAACGCCTCAGGATCTGATGTGTCTGTGCAAAGGCAAAGTCAAGATATATAAAGATGGGGTAGGAGGACGTAGCCAGATAATCAGGATGATACGTCCAACCCAGTATTTCGGTTACCGGGCCTATTTTGCAAACCAGCCTTATGTGACTGCTGCTTCGGCATTTGAAGCCTCCACCATCTGTCTCATATCGATGCGGATTATTGAAGAGATAGTTTCCGTAAATTCAAAATTAGGTATGTTCTTTATCCGTGAGTTGTCGACAGATCTGGGAATTGCGGATGAGAGAGTCGTTAATCTTACCCAGAAACATATCCGGGGACGTTTGGCCGAATCGCTTATCTTCCTTATTGAAAACTACGGGCTGGAAGAAGACGGCGCTACTATCAGTATCTACTTGTCACGGGAAGACCTCGCCAATTTGTCGAATATGACGACCTCGAATGCCATCAGGACATTGTCTACATTCGTCGATGAGCATATAATTACACTCGACGGTCGAAAAATCAAGATAATAGACGAAGAAAAGCTACGAAGAATAAGCAAAATCGGATGATTACCAATATTGCTCATAAATATCTGGACTTCAAATATAAAGAGGTTGCCGGATTCATCAATAAACCAATCTGTACTCAGGAAAAAGTACTATCCTATTTGCTTCGCAACGGAGCTCAAACATCAATAGGAGATCAATATAACTTTTCCTCAATTGAGAATAAGGATGATTTCAGGAAGCAGGTTCCTGTTTTCCATTATGAAGATTTACGTCCCTATCTTGATAAGATACTGATAGATAAACAACAGAACGTGTTGTGGAACAAACCTGTAAAGTGGTTCGCCATGTCGTCCGGTACTACCGAGGATAAGAGCAAATACATTCCCGTAACTCAGGAATCTCTGGCAAAGGGTCACTACAAATGTGGAGAGCAGATGCTCGCTATATACGGGCAGGCAAACCATAAGGCCGGATTCTTTTTCGGAAAGACATTAGTTCTGGGAGGGAGTAAACAGATAAACAACATAGGGGACGGGATCTTTACCGGAGATATATCCGCCATCTTGATTAAGAATCTGTATTTCTGGGCTAAGAGAAGCCGTACACCTGAGAGTATCTCGCTTTTACCCGATTGGGAAGTGAAACTGCAGGCATTAGCGGACTATGCTGTAAAGAATGATATCAGGGCATTTATGGGCGTGCCTTCATGGCTGCTTGTCCTCTTGAAAAAGATAAAGGCTGATACAGGACGTGAACTGACTGATATCTGGCCTAACCTGGAAGTCTTTTTCCACGGGGGAGTCAGTTTCACTCCATTCGAAGAGCAATATAAGAAGATCATACGAAAACCTGAGATGCATTATTGGGAGATATATAATGCTTCGGAAGGATTCTTCGGAGTACAGTTCTCCGATAAGTCGAAAGATATGCTTCTGATGCTGGATAGCGGTATCTACTACGAATTTGTGCCGATGAGCGAATGGAATAGCGAGTATCCCAGGACACTGACATTGGACGAAGTGGAGACCGGGCAGAATTACGCTCTCCTCATCTCTACCAATGGCGGGCTTTGGCGCTACATGATAGGGGATACTATCGAATTTACTTCTACTACTCCTTATCTGTTCCGGATAACGGGCCGTACGAAGAACTTTATCAATGCTTTCGGAGAGGAGATCATTATAGACAATGCCGAGAGAGCTTTATCCGAAGCGTGTAAAGATACCGGTGCACAGATAACTGAATATACAGCAGCCCCCGTTTATTTTGGGGACGAAAATACCGGAGCTCATGAGTGGTTTATCGAGTTTTCCGTCGAGCCTGACGATTTGGATGAGTTTGTCAAATCTTTGGATGATAACCTGAAGAGAGTAAACTCAGACTATGAAGCCAAGCGTTCTTATAATCTCTCTTTAGGTTTGCCTATCGTAAAAAGTTTGCCAAAAGGAACATTCAATGAGTGGCTGAAATCGATAGGGAAACTGGGCGGCCAGAACAAAGTGCCTCGGTTATCGAATAATAGGGACTATATAGACAGGCTAAGGCTGTTTATAGAACAGACAAGATAAGATGAAAAAGGATGGTTGTACGACCATCCTTTTTTATTCTTGCGCGTTATTCCAGCAAACTTGCCGCTTCAGCGTCCAGGAACCAATACAAATAGCCCCTTTTCGGATTTACTTTCGCCGCAGGGTATTTATTCAGGTATTCCTTCCGGTTCTTTATTATGTCTCTGACTTTTTCTGCCTTGTTATTTCCTGTGGCAAGGAATACGACATACTGTGAGTTGTTCACCACTTTGCCGCTGATAGTTACCCGCTGCATACCTGTTTCAGGATGCTCTCCGATAACACAGATATCTTTGCTGTCCCAGAGTTCAATCTGGTTAGGGAAAATAGATACGGTATGTCCGTCATCTCCCAGTCCAAGCATGACGATCTCGAAGCTCGGCATGTCCTGTTTTTGCATTAGTTTCGATTTCAGAACCGTGCCGTACCATAACGCTTCTTCTTCCGGTTCGTTCTCTCCGTGTATGCGGTAGATGTTATTATTCGGAATGCCGGGCACCTTGTCGAACAAATGGTCCTTTGTCATCCCGAAATTATTCATCACATTTTCCGGTGGTACGCAACGTTCGTCCCCCCAGAAAAACGAGATACGGTTCCAGTCGATAGACTCTTTACAGTTTTCAGCCCAATGGTCAAAAATTACCTTAGGCGTGGTTCCCCCCGACAGGGCCAGGTTGATGTGCGGATATACATCCAGCAACTTTAGTACAAACTCGGTGAATCCTTTGCTTAAAGCCTTAGGATCTTCATAAACTTTAATCTCTTCTTTTATCATAGTTCGCAATATATACCATCGTCAGACAGATTCTTACAAGGATATCTCCATGTCAGATTTTTTTCTTCAATCAGGTCATCGGCACAATTAGGTCCCCATGAGCCGGCAGGATAACCATGTAGCGGCGCATCCGGATTCTTCTCCCAAAAATCGAGCAGGGGTTGCACAAATTTCCATGTGGCTTCCAAGGCATCGCCCCGGATATATAACGTAGAATCGCCTACCATACAGTCGAGCAGCAGACGTTCGTATGCTTCGGGCAGATAGGTGTCTTGCAGTTGCGAATAATGGAAATCCATATTCACATTCTTTACCTGATAACCGCTTCCCGGTACTTTCATCTTTGTTTTCAGCAGAATGCCTTCATCCGGCTGGATTCTTATTACCAGTTGGTTGTCGTCATTGTTAAGGTCAGTAGTTTCCGGAAACAATCGTTGCGGAGCCGGCTTGAAGTGTATAACTACTTCCGATACCCGTGTCGGTAAACGTTTTCCGGTGCGGATGTAAAAAGGGACATCCCCCCAGCGCCAGTTGTCAATAAACAGTTTCATAGCCACATAGGTTTCGGTGCGTGAGTCCTTGTCCACATCTTTTTCTTCCCGGTAACCTTTGGCATATTTACCTTTTATGTTGGCAGCTGTATATTGTCCGCGAATGACATTTTTGAACAGATCGTCATTTGACATAGGGCGGAAAGCCTGAAATACTTTCAGTTTTTCGTTCCGTATCGAAACTGAGTCTATAGACATCGGAGGTTCCATCGCGACAAGGGCTACTAATTGCAGCAGATGATTTTGTACCATGTCGCGTAATGCACCTGAATGGTCGTAATATCCTCCGCGATTTTCCACGCCAATACTTTCGGCAGCCGTGATTTCGACATGATGGATATAATTCCTGTTCCACAGAGGTTCATAGATACCGTTTGCAAAACGGGTAACCAGCATATTCTGTACAGTTTCCTTGCCCAGATAATGGTCGATACGGTATATCTGCTCTTCATCGTAATCTTCGCGTAAAGAGGCATTTAGTGAAATGGCAGATTCCAAATCTGTGCCGAAAGGCTTTTCTATAATGATCCGTCTGAAATTATCATCTTCTTTGTTCAATCCCTGCTCTGCCAGGAATTTAGGTATGAGAGGATAGAGCGCAGGCGGAGTAGATAAATAGAAAATATAATTTCCCGCAGTATTTTCTTCTTTGTCCAGCAGGTCTAAACGGTCTTTCAGTTTCGGGTATTCTTTACCGTCATCTGTATTGATAGACAGATAATGAAGTTTCTGGCAGAATGTATTCAATTCTTCATCAGAGACGTCTTTAGCCGTAGCGAATTGCTTAATACCATCTTTCATCTTTTCACGGAAAGAATCATCCGTAAAAGGACTGCGAGCCACTCCCAATACTGCAAAGTTTTTAGGAAGTGAATTCTGTTTATGCAAATCGAATATAGCAGGAATCAGTTTCCTGTATGTAAGATCTCCCGATGCACCGAATATGACCAGTGCCTGATCTTTTATAATTTTTGGTTTCATCGTATTTTAGTTACGAGTTACGAGTTACAAGTTACGAGTTTGTAGAAGCGACTTATTGTGTGTCCGACTTATTATAACCCGTAACTTGTAACTGCCCGTAGGGCGAAGTAACTAAGTTAGTCTTTCTTTATTTCGTGGCCGCCAAACTGATTTCTCATGGCTGCGAGAAGTTTCATTGCATAAGATGATTCCTGTCTCGATTCGAAACGGGTAAAGAGTGAAGCTGTAATAACGTGTGCCGGTACATCAAAATCCATCGCGGTCTGCACTGTCCAACGGCCTTCGCCGCTATCGGCTACATAATCTTTGATGCCGTCCAGATTTTCGTTCCCTTCAAGTGCATTGCCTATCAGTTCCAACAACCATGAACGGACAACCGAACCCTGCATCCATACACGGGAAACTTTTTCTAAGTCCACATTGTATGGCGAATTTTTCATTATCTCAAATCCTTCTGCGTATGCCTGCATCATGCCATATTCGATACCATTGTGTACCATTTTCACCATATGACCGGAACCGCTTTCGCCACAACGCATATAGCCGTTTTCGGGGGCAAGGCTCTTAAAGATAGGTTCGGCAAAGTCACAGGCTTCCTTATCACCGCCATACATCAGGCAGTATCCGTTCTGAAGCCCCCATACACCGCCGCTTGTACCACAATCGAGGTAATGGACCCCGTGTTCTTTTATCTTTTTTCCTCGTTCTACGGTCTCTCTCCAGTAACTATTACCGCCATCTACAATTATATCGTTTGGATTAAGTAATGTAAGCAGTTCGGCAATGTTGGCATCTACCGGCTTACCCGCAGGAACCATTAACCATACTAATTTGCGTCCATCCAATTTATTCACAAGGTCTTTCAGGCTGGAGGCAGGTATAGCTCCTTTTGCAACTACTTCATCTATTTCTTTTTGGGTTAAGTTGTAAGCAACTACTTCGTGTCCATAATTCAACAGGCGTTCTACCATTTTACCGCCCATCTTGCCTAATCCTACAAATCCGATTTTCATATTAGCTTCTATTTTTGATTTTTATAATATAAACAAGTTAGTATCTGAAAAGATTTTGATAATTAATCTTTTAAACCGTACGAAGTTAGTGTTTTTTTATGATTTTAAGTTAAAATAGAATAGTATATTATTCCGCTGATCGATAGTGAATATTGGTTATCAATAATTTATATCTAAAAAATGTTTCATAAATATTATCTATTTATTTTGTCGTTATATTTCAATTATCAATATTTAAAAGAGAGTAGGGTCTGTTTCGGTAATTCATGAAATACTTTTCCTGTGGCAGCTTGTAATGGCAAATAAATATTCGCCCTTTGCACCGAATAAATACTTTATGCTGTTTAATGTTGCTTATTGTCCCGAAATTATATGCATTTTATAATTTTCCTATCTGTCGACTTTTCAGAAATAGTTTTTAAAAAAGTTGCAGATATATCAGTAAACAGTCATTAACCCGTAAGATGTAAAAAAATTGCGCCTTTGCGCCTTTGCGTCTTTGCGTGAAACAAAATAGGGCGTTAGCCAACCTGTAACTTGTAACTGCCTGCAGGGCGCAGTAACTTGTAACTGTTAAAAGGTAACAAAGGTAAATGGTATTTGTAATCAATTGATAATAAATACATAAGCCTACTTTTTAAAAATAGTGAGTAACAACCGGGTAACAAAAATGCAGAAAACAACATTCGCCTGGAAAGATTAAGTCTGTAAAGATACATTTCTTTTCCGATACCACCAACTACCTTTCTTTTCCTTTCCATGACATCCCTGTACGGCCATAATCAAGCGTCAAAAATAACGGTTGCAAGATATAACATATTTTATTTATAACGGGTACTGTTTTTACATGATTTTAAATTAAAGCCTTACATTTGCAATCTAACAACCTGTTTTTTGTAAGCGGTCATGAGGGCAAAAGATTATATCGAAAAAAATAAAAACAGCATCAGCCATTTGGAGGAAGTTAGCCTGGCCATAGCCGGCCTGTATCCCCTCCGTTCCGATGAGGTTGCAACCGGTGAATACCATAAGTGTATCCTGACCGCCGACTGGCGGTATCAAAAGTACAGATACTCCGCGATGGATTATGAACTGAATAAAGGCATTATGGCCGGGCAAAAACCAGTCTTTGCCTACAATCCCGGTGAAATAAATAAAGATACGGCCCCGGCAGTGCGCCTTGAATTACTGCAAGCCGTTGAACAGGATAAAAGCTTCGGCTACCTGTTTTACCTGCTGGCAAGCGAGCAGAACAGGAATCCCGGCCGCCTTTTTACGTATGACTGCGTGCCGGACAGGGAAGAAATAGAAAAGGCCATAGGCTTTGACTGGGACGATGAGAAAGAGCACCTGGCAACAATCGAAAGCTATCCCGGAAAGCTGGCGTACCTGCTGGAGCGTAAAACGGCCTTTTTACAAAAATACCGGGATGCAGATGGTACTCCGGAACAAAACACCTTTACCGGTAACTGCCTGCTGGAAATAGGGCTTATAAAGGAATTGATAAGCATAGGGCAATCCGGTCAGCCTGCACATCCGGGAGTAAAGGAGGACAGGCCTCAGCGGATAATAGATGCCGGTAAGTTGAAAGACTATTTTAGCCCTGCCTTCAGGGGCATGGGAAATAACATCAACTATTTCGACACCCTGGTCGATGAATTACATACAGACCGGACAGCCAAAGAGTTTGGCCAGATCGCTTATATGATATACACAGGCAAGCATATGAACAGCAGGAAGCCTGCAACATTCTCCCAATGGTACGGCCTGTTCTGTGAGGCCATTGGCATTGAGAAAGGCAAGGGATACAAGCCCAATAACCTGGACACACCCTCGGGGGATCTCAAAAAGCTATTCGGTTACCTGTAAAGTATAACTAAAAAATTATAAAAGGGAATTGTCGTTTATAAATTCCCTGCCTGTTCCCTGTAGCAATTCCCTCTTTTTCCTGCAATATTCTGTATATTACATTATTACCTGTTTTCGAAAATTCCCTTTTCTGTAAACAGGTATCCTTTGTGCAATTTTGTATTGTCTAAAACGGCAGGTACTTACGGACTGCCGGACGTGCGGGATAGGCCGTAAGCTACCGGAACACGGGCAAACCAAAAATTTTTGCATAATGAACTTGTATGACTTATTAAGCGACAATGCCAGCCTGAATGTAACCATCAATGCCGGGCAACTGATCGAAGCAATCGATTATTGTATAGACAAAACCCGGGAAGAACCGGGGCATCAGGATACGGACGTTGAAAACGGAACCTGCCTGAGCGCCGGACAGGCGGCGCAGCTACTGGATGTAAATACAGGCACGCTCCGGCGCTGGAATAAATCCGGCTACCTGTGCCCTGTCTCCACCGTGGGGAGAAGGAGGTACCGGGTGAGCGATATAAAGAAAATACTACGGATGAGTCCATAAATACAGGATTTCCGGAAAATAAGCCGGAAGCCCCTGTATAGGAGGTAAAGCCTTTGCCACATAACTAATATGAATCCAATAATATTAACCTGATAACCTGATATGCGTATGGGAAAGGGTTATCCTGAAAAGATAAATAAAACAGTAGTCTGAACAACCGGATAGCCGGCATAGATAATTGAATCGCCGGCATAAATGTAAATAACAAAACAGGTAATACAAAAAAAATGGAAAACGAAGGATATATCAAGCTATACAGGTCGCTGCCGGATAAACCGATCTGGCATCTCTCGACCCCCGGGCAAAAAACAGTACTCATTACATTGCTGCTGATGGTCAACCATAAAGAGGCCGGATGGGAATGGCAGGGCAGGAAGTTCAACTGCCAGCCGGGACAGGTGGTTACCAGCCTGGAGAAGATCACCCGCAGGGCAGGCAAGGGGATATCGGTACAGCATGTCAGGACAGCCCTGGCACGCTTCGAAAAATACGGGTTCCTGACAAACGAGTCGGCAAAGACAGGCAGGCTGATAACCATCTGTAACTGGGACTGTTACCAGCAGGCGAAAAGCGGAGGGGACAAAGATTCCCGCAAAGGCATAACAAAGCCTTCACAAAGGGGCAGCAAAGACCTCACAACTAACAAGAATGATAAGAATGATAAGAACGAAAAGAATGATAAGGAGAAAGAATCTTCATATAAATATTCAGATTCTTCTTTATCTTCTCCCGGTCTTTCTCCTTTACCTTCCCCCTGCCTTTCTTCTTTTCCTTTACCTTCTTCCCTTCCTGCATGCGTATCCCCTTCCCACTCATCCGGGGAAGATAAAGCGGCTGCCAGTGCTAAAAACTGGAGGGATGATTTCGGTACATACCTGGACGGGTTAAGGAAAGCCTATGACGCCCTTATGTCGGATGAAGGCCTGCTGAACAAAATGCAGCGCTACCATCCGAACGTGGATATCAAATTATCGGTCGAAAAAGCCTGTGTCGAGTTCTGGTCATTGGAAGCCGGATGGAAAAACAAGAAAAAGGCCAGGTCGCAGGCCATAGACTGGCAGGCAACCTTCCGTAATGCGTTAAACATACAATCAAACAGGGTATACACCAGATGAAAAAGCAGGTACATACAGATACTCCGGCATATATGCCGCCGCATGACCCGGAACTGGAAAAGATCGTGCTCGGTACGGTTATCTCCAACCGCCACGGATATGATGAAGTCCGGGACATCCTGCACGAAGACTGTTTCTATGATGACTTCCACCGGAGGGTATTCAGGATCTTCAGGGAGATAGAGGCCAAAGGCGCCGAGCCCGATATCGCCGGCATAGCAAGCCTGTATAAAGCCGGAACCGGCGAAATAAAGCTTGTGGAGCTGGCAGGGATGGGCGAACTGACGGAAGTAACACAGGTGTACAGCCATACCCTGCGGCTCTCCGACCTCGATACACGGCGCAAGCTGGTGCAACTGGCCGATAGGGTCAGGCTCGAAGCTTATACGGACTCTACGGATATAGCCGACATTACGGCATATTGCGGCCAGGTACTGAAAAACCTCTATAGCATGCCGCAGAACCCGGTAACGACGATACAGGATGCCATCAAAGGCGTATACTCGATCATCGAGGCCAATAAGACCAATAAATGCCTTAGCGGCTCCCCTACGGGATTCCGGGAGCTGGACAGCAGGACAGGCGGCCTGCAAAAGTCCGACCTGGTCATCATCGCCGGGGAGACCTCACAGGGCAAGACATCGTTCGCCATGTCCGTCCTCAACAATACGGTCAAATACGGGAGCCGTGTAGCCGTCTACTCGCTGGAGATGAAAAAGGAACAGTTGACGGCCCGCCTGATGGCCATGGAAAGCGGGATACCCGCCGCAAAGCTGTTGTACGCCCCGCTGGAAGACCACAGGTTCGGGCAACTGGACAAGTCCATATCACCCCTGTACCATTCGGGCATCTACTTTGACGACAGGAGCACATCCAACATCGACAATATCCTTTCGTCCATCCGCATGATGAAAGCCCGTTATGATATCGACGGGGCGGTGGTAGACTACCTCCAGATCCTGACCGTAAACATGAAGGGAGCCGGCAAGGAGCAGCAGATGGCGGATGCGGCCAGGCGGTTGAAGAACATAGCCAGGGAGCTGGACATCTGGGTTATCGCCCTGTCGCAGTTAAGCCGGGACGCATCCAACCCGGAACCGAACATCAACAGGCTGAGGGACAGCGGCCAGATAGGGGAAGCAGCGGACAACATCTACTTTGTTTACCGTCCCGAACTCTACAGGAGGGATTTCCCGGAGCCTTTCAAAGCTTACGATACGCAGGCGAAGGCCCTTATCATCGGGGGCAAGGGACGCAATACGGGGCTTGTCAGCTTCCTGGTGTCGTTCAACAGTGAAACGACGCAGTTTACGGACATAGAGTCCCCGGTATTGAAAAATGAGGGCAAACGTCCCTTCTAAATATTTAAATACATTTAAACACATGGGGAAATGAAAATAAATATAACAATGAAATCCGCAGACCGGGATTTATCCGGCATCGTTATCCGGCAGGAGACAAAAACGGGCTTCCTGAATGTACCGGATTAACGAAGGCTTACAAAACAGAAAGGAACAGGAAAGGCTGGAGCTACAGGAGGACTGATGAGATATCCGATTCTACGGCTAACGCGGAAAGGATATTTTATATCCTTCAGAAGCAGGGCTATTTTATTGATCCGGGATGTGACCCCGTAAAGAAGAATATCCGCCCTTTTATGAAAAACAGTGGAAATAAAGATAATCCCATAAAATGGGGAATTTCCCACTTTATGAAAGATATTGAGGAACAGTGGCTTAAATAATTTATATAAATACGCAACACTTAAAATTAAAAAAAAATGGAACGGAAATTTTTAAAGACAGCGGCTAAAAAGCCTTACATGATTGACAACAACGAAGGTATAAATTTCAGCCTACAGGTGGTAACGCCTAAGATTGACGGGATTCCGGCACAAAAGGAGCTCTTATTCCTGGCCGGGGATATCATACCTGATGGACTGACAAAAGACGGATCTTTGGTTATATCCGTTACGAAGGATGATGCAAGGAAACTCATTGACAGGCTTATAAGGCTTGCAGATGAATTATAACAGGCATAACGGATATTTTATGGGTTGCAGCAGGGTGTTTTACATCCTGCTGCAACTATCCGGTAAACGACAGGAGCTTAGTCCTGGAATAGTTTAAATACCTCTGACAGCTTCCCTGCCTTTAGGAATGTAAGCATTTGGTAAACCGTGTATTGTAAAATAATAAAGGATTTATATGGGCCTGAATCCGGGCCCATATTTTTTTTTGCAAAGGTCTGTAAAGGCATGCATCAGGATATCAAGGTGTGTTTTTATAGTTTGTTGTAGCTTGTACTTTCCTGATTGTACAAGTTAGAAGCGACAGGTGTAGCAGATAAGCGGCAACAACCAACAAAACACGACCTGCACACCGGATTCATTTTTGTTAAATACAAAAATAACAAAAACAAATCCCGTATAACTCACTGTATATCTGCGGGTAATCGTTCACGCTTGTTTTTGGTCATTTTTACACTTGTAGTTGCTGTCCGGTGTTGCTTTTAGCTTGGGTTGGTTGCTTGTGTGTTACTGCTTGTAGCTGATGGAAGCAACAGGAGCAACTGACAGGCAACAGGACAGTAGAGGTCATTGGATAGTCTGTGTATTTCAATCCTGTTTTATTTGATATATACAGGAATTGGTAAAGCGGATTCAATGTAATTGTTTGGAAATCATATTTATTGATGCTTATAATCCCTTGATATCCGTTACAGGCAGGAGCAATCTTATTGGATTATTTATTTCTGGTTCTGTGATCTGTATATCATAAGAGTAAAGGAGCAGAAACAAGATTTTTGCAACCAAAAGCAGCAATAGCCTTATTAATTTGCAAGCAACCAGTAATCTATACAGGATAGTTTAATAGGAAGTGGCTATCCATTAGTAAGCAAGGTGTAACAGATGCAAGGTTGACAGTAGCAACATTATTCACACCAGCCCTATATTCTGGATAGGTTGTATCCTATTTTGTCAAAGAATCGTAGCAGATTTTCATATTCTTTGTTTTTAACCGGTATTATTTACATTTGAAAAAAAATTAGTTATGATTAATAAGATACTTATATCCTTAGCTGTAGTACTTGTAACCTGTTCAGTCTGGAATTTCAGCAACGGTGAAATATCCCTAAAGTCCTTTATTTCCCAACTGGTTTCGGCAATGCTTATCGTTATATCACAGGTATTGGTGTTAAGGGGTAAAAAGGATAAAAGGGAATAACGGGTGTTGTTACTTAGGATTTTTCATCATAGCCTGTACTTATTTAAAATTTAAACAAGACCGGAACTGTATCTAATAACATTTATATATCAAGGAAACGAAGCTATCACTTTTTATTGATACATCTCTGGCGTGATAGCGTATTCGAAAAATATGTCCCCATTATTGTCATAATATTTATAAAGCAACGTGATTTTCATTTTACGGAATGAATGGAGTCCCGCCTCATTTTTTGCATTGTTTAAAAGATTAGGTACAATATTCTCTTTGACAGAATCATAATCTACCTCTTCTTTCAATACATCCACTGTAATATGGTAATTTACAATCATGGAAGAGGGCATTGAGACACTGTCCAATACACTATATGCATCTAATTTTTGTGGTAATTGCTTATTATATTTATCCATCTCTTCCTTTAAGGCAGATTCCGGACTACCATATATGAGCCTGTTTGTTAAATGAAAACCCAAAGCAGCAAATATAACCCCGAAAATAGCTCCGATAATTGTTTTTGTACCATTACCTATATTTCTCATATTAAAAAATATTAGATTACCCCCATAGTCTAAAAAGAATAATTAAACATAGACCGAAGATAATAACTTTTTGTAACTTTTGATAAAGTAAATATCTTTTCTCTCCATTTTCGTATCAATAAGCACTGATTACATATGCTTAAACAATTCAATCAATTCAATCCATTTTTGTTATTATATCCGGGAACTGCGCAATATTTGTCTTGTGCCCGGATTTCATATCGTTTCAGTAGTTCGGGGATATCCGCAAGAGGGGCTGTGAAACAAAACAAGGTAGTTCTATCGACATGTATAGTGTATTGATAGAGGAATCTGTATATAATTTGCTTTAATTTTCCGTGTACCATGCGAATAATCATCCATTCTGGTTCCCAGTCATTTTTACGGTTGTAGCTGTTGTCCGGTGTTGCTTTTAGTTTATGTTAGTTGCTTGTGTGTTACTGCCTATAGCTGATGGAAGCAACAAGGGCAATATCTAAGCAGCAGGACAGTAGAGGTCATTAGATAGTCTGTGTAATTCTATTCCGCTCTATTTGATAAATACAGGAGTTTATAAAACAGCTTAAATGTAATTAATTGTAAATCACATTTGTTGAGGCATATAATCCCTTGCCGTCCATTATAGGAAGGAGTAAGATTATTGTATTATTTATTCCTGGTTCTGTGACCTGTGCATAACAAGGACAAAGACAGTGATACAAGATTTTTGCAACCAAAAGCAGCAATAGCCTTATTAATTTGCAAGCAACCAGTAATCTATACAGGATAGTTTAATAGGAAGTGGCTATCTATTAGTAAGCAAGGTGTAACAGGTGCAAGGTTGGCAGCAACAACTTATCAATAGTCTTATATCAACAATATCAGCAGAAGTAATCATCTACCCAACCGGATTATAACAGATGTGTGATATACTATACAGGTGAAGCATACGATTGATAAGTAACAGGTAGTTGTAACCGGAAGCAACCACCTTGTAATACCACACCGGTAGTTTACCGCACACCGGTTTTATTCCTATGATACAGGACAAAACGGGTTCCGGTTGATTCGACATATTGAAAATATGGATTTTTATAAATTAAAATTTTATATTTGCAGTGTGTAACAACCTGCTTTAATACTGATGCAAGCTTTGACTCTAAAGAATCAAATAATAAATGTCCAGAGATAGGCGTAATCCCAAATAAGCTATAAATACACGGAAGCTATTTCCATTTAAAAATTATCAATTATGATTGAATTTCATCTAAAAGTCTTATAGGTATTCATTTGTTCCGGATTTATCCGGGACATAAACCTATGAGAAAAATGAGTAGAAGCAGAAAAAGAACACCTGTAAGTACGATTGCCTGTTGTAAATCGCAAAAAGCGGATAAACGCATTTGTAACCGCCTGTTCCGCCGGGAAAGTAAGGTCTTGCTGAAACAGGGGAAAGATTTACCTTCCCGCCTGCGTGAAGTTATGGATGTCTGGAGTTTCGCCGGTGACGGGAAACGCTATTGGGACTATGATTGCCGGTTCATTGAAAAATTAATGAGGAAATGAGGACAGTTATTGATTTAAGAGAGTTTAGGGTAATATCCACGTTCATATTAACTATAATTGAACGTGATGATGGAAAAAAGAAACAAACTGTGGAGGATTGGACAACGGGACAGGCTCTATGCTGCTAAAATGAAGCTGGAAGCTTCTTATGGCGGCTCATTTATCCTGGACGGTGAAATTACCTGTAATCCCCGTTGGATTGAACTGTACAAGGCAAACTGGAATCCGGTTTATAAATCGGTTCGTACAGCGTGCAGTTGCCCGGTGTGCCGGGGTGAGAGATATAACCGTTGCCAATATAAATGGGAAACCGGAAGGATCATTGAGGGAAATTTGTAAGAAATAAGGCTGTAATCGAACCATTACAGCCTTATTTGCTTTATTCTTAGATTCAAACCCAATCTAAACAAAAAAGGAAGTCCACAAAATCACTTCGTTAACTTCCCAACCTTAACACAAACTTTACAAAACCAGACTCTTTAAACAGCATACGTATCGAAAAGTTTTACGGAAATTAAAATTGATATGAAAAGATATCAAGCTATCGATAAGAGAAAGGAAAAAATACAGAATACTCTGATATTTAATTTATAGACGATATCTGAATCTCCAAGTGGACAATTACTACAAGAATTTGACAATTTGCAAGCAACTATCCTAAAATAACAGACAACATGTAAGCAATAAAGTGGTAAAATAAAGGTGTCACACCAGCAAGACAAAGCAATTTGCAAGCAATAAATTAAATACCTTCGGTTGAAAAGGGCAACTCCTGTTCCGGGCAGGATACTATCCTTACTTTACTTTAATATTGTCCTGTAAGAGCGCAACATATGTCCCGGAATGAAAGCCTTATCCAAACAGGCAGTGATATTTAGCCGGAGAATGTTTGTACAGTATTATATAAAACGATATGTTTGCAGGGAGAATATAAAAATCAGGTGAAAGTTAACTGAATAGACGCAGGTTTATGGATCATGCCGGACTTTTAAAACGGATTGCCGAACTGGAAGGGCAAATAGCGGCGCTGACTGCCGAGAAAGATAAACTGCTTTATGCCTTGACCCCACCTGAACCTGCCTCCCCTCCGGAAAACCCGTCCTCCGGTTCACCTGTCAACAAACATAGTCCACCCAGGCAAAAAATCGAATTATTCATGTCGCTGTTCCGTGGCCGGACGGATGTTTATGCCAAACGCTATTACAATAAGAAGCTGGATAAGGGGCTTTATGTACCTGCCTGCAAAAATGAATGGGATCAGGTATTATGCAAAAAGCCGGAAATAAAATGCAGGAATTGCAAAAACAGGGTACTCCTGCCCTTAACGGACGGGGTTATCGAACGTCATCTGCGTAACAGGGATGAATCCGGGAATGGTATTATAGGCATTTACCCGCTCCTGCCGGATGAAACCTGCCGGCTCCTGGCTGTCGATTTCGATGAAAAGGACTGGACGGATGATATCGCCGCATTCCGTACGGTTTGTGAGGAACTGGAAGTCCCTGTTGCTATAGAGCGTTCCCGTTCGGGTAACGGCGGCCATGCCTGGATATTCTTCGATGAAGCGCTTCCTGCAACATCGGCCCGGAAGATGGGAAATATACTGCTGACCAAAGCCATGAATATCCGTCATGAGATCCGTTTCTCCTCCTATGACCGGATGTTCCCGAACCAGGACGTTATGCCTTCCGGCGGTTTCGGCAACCTGATTGCGCTGCCGCTGCAAGGTTCATCACGCCAAAAAGGGAACAGCGAATTTGTCGATGCGGCTTTCAAGCCTTATCCCGACCAGTGGGCATACCTGTCTTCCATCCGCAAAATGAGCGCTGCCGGAGTTTCAACGCTGTTATCGCTATTCAGGTATGAGCCTGAACTGGGACAACTCGCTGAGGCTTTTGACGGGGAAGAGGAAGACCATCCAAAGCCATGGGAGCCGGGCAAGGCGGAAATACAGTTGAAGGCAAGTGATTTTCCGGGACAGCTCGTTATTGTGGAAGCCAACATGCTGTATGTAGCGAAAGAAGGAGTCAGCCAATATGCCCTCAACCACATCAAGCGCCTTGCTGCATTCAGGAACCCGGATTTTTACAGGAAACAAAAAATGCGGGTCTCGACTTACGACACGCCCCGTATTATATATTCGCAGCATGAAACAAGCGGTTATCTGGGAATCCCCCGCGGTTGCCGCAATTCCCTTACGGAACTATTGGACAAGTCATCCGCCGGTTACATCTTTGAGGATAAAAGGACTTATGGTGAAACTGCCGGTATAAGTTTCCGGGGAACACTCCTTCCGGAGCAACAGGCAGCCTTTAATGCATTATCGGAATATGAAAACGGAGTCCTTTCCGTACCGACGGCTTTCGGGAAAACCGTTATCGGCATGGCGCTTATCGCCCGGCGGAAATGCAAGACCCTCATTCTGGTACACCTGCATACACTGGAAGCGCAATGGAAAAAGGCAGTCAGGGAGTTCCTGTCCTTAAGTAAGAAAGACCCGGCAGGTATCGTGGATATTGCACTGGTTCAAAGTCTTGTTGCTAACGGGGAAGCCGAAGAGCGGATCAAAGGTTACGGTATGGTTATCGTGGACGAGTGCCACCATGCTTCTTCCCTGAACTATGAAAAGGTGCTTAGTACGGTTAACGCCCGCTATGTATACGGATTGACGGCTACACCCGTCCGCCGTGACGGGCAGCATCCGCTTGTATTCATGTATTGCGGGGCCATCCGCTATACGGTCGATACAAAGTCGCATACCCAAAAGCAGGGCTTTATGCATTCCGTTACCCCCCGCTTTACCACATTCGGGATACCGTCTACCCCGGATGATTCACTATGGCACATCACCCAGATATATGCTTCCCTTTGCGAGGATAATACACGCAACCGGCAAATAATCCTCGATGTGATAAAAGCCGTTGAAACTGGCCGGACGCCTGTTATCCTGACCCAACGGAAAGAACATGCAATCATATTGGCGGTAATGATTGAACAGGAAGCGGCTTCCGGTACGCATATCCTGACCCTTACCGGTTCCGCCTCCGCAAAAGCCCGGAAGGATATGACCGCCCGCCTTGCCGGGATACCGGAGGACGAGCCGCTTGTTATCGTCGCCACAGGGAAATACGCCGGGGAGGGATTCGATTACCCCCGGTTGGATACCCTCTTCCTGGCTACTCCTGTTGCATGGAAAGGCACATTAGCCCAATATGCGGGGAGGTTACACCGTAACTATTCGGGAAAAGAGGAAGTCAGGATATATGATTATGTGGACAGGCATGTGCCTGTACTGGAACGGATGTACCGGAAACGCCTGGCGGGTTACAAGCAAATGGGATATAAAGTCGTGCAGGAAGAAAGTACGGGACAACAGCTATTCCCTTTTCCCTGAACAGGCCGGGTTTCCTGTTAATAAATACAATATAAAACAAAAGCGGCACCGTTCAGGAGCCGCCTTTGTTTAAGGATTGTGCACAGGATTCAGAACTTATATCCCAGGCTTATATATGCGTTTGTGTTCTTTATTTTTACATTTTCTGCATCAGTATTTTCTATCTGGCCGGCGTATATGTTAGCAATACTAAGGTCGCTGTCCAGGTCTGTTCCAGCATCGATTTTTTTCAATTAAGTATCAGGCGGGGTTTGTTAGTGAAACCAGACTTCCAGTTGATATTTTTTTGAATCTTGCCGGAAAATTTATATAATATGATTAATTGTTTTGAGTCGGCATGAAAACTACTTTATGTATTAGAATATAATATCTAATTTATATGCTAAATAATTAAAACACATAGTCTTCGTTTTTAATAATTTTCTTTATCTTTGAACGCAAACAAAACTACACTGTAAGCGAGTTAACAATTAATAGTTATTAAACAAATTAAAATCATATTTGTATGAACACAAACTATTTAAACCGATCTCCCTTTTGTCAAAAAACGGCAGTTAGTTTTTCATGCATTCAGCTTATCTCACCGGAGAAAAATACATGTTATTCAAAAAATAAAATGATGCTCCCGTTTTTTAGTCCGCAATGTATTTTCAGGTACGAACCTTTTCATTTATCAATCAGCAGTTAAAAAAGTTAAAGAATTACAGGATCTCGTTCAACGTTAGCGTATTTAACCCATCGGTTCATATACCTTGCGATTGAAAAAGTGGAGCTATGCTACGACAGTGTAAGCATATGGGGAATTCCTGTAAAGACTATACAAAAAGACATGGTGGAAATTCAAAAAATATTTAGAGCAAACAAGATGTAAAATTATTGTTATGAAAAACATTCTTTTAGGAGAAGGAGAACAACCTAAAATCCGCAATCGCAAATTAGAACATATCACATTGCTATTAGTATCTGTTGTAATCGTATTGGCATTTTTTACGCTATACATCAATCAGGAAAAGAAATTTACAGATATAAACAATGGCTTGAAAAATAAATCTGTTATTGTACTTAAAAAAGGATTTAAACCTAATGAGTTGTCGCGACTTTTATTAATCAATAACTATTTTTCAGATAAAAAAGATGCAGAAGCCATAGCTAATATTATTCATAACAAATTGGAACAAGGACAAGCTTTGCCCAATTTGGGAGCATTGAACTTATCGAAATTTAGAATATCGGCTGACTCCGCTGAAATGATCGGGGGGAAAGCATTGCGTGCACAAGTAGATAAATCCCGTGGAATTTTACATGGAACTACTAACATGGATAGTCTTTATAAAACTTTGCCCTTACCTCATGATTCTATGGACTTGAAAGAGGGGGATTGTGTCATAATTGTAAAAGTGCAAGAAAAAATCGATTCGGTTTCGTGGTTTACAAAATTTCGAAAGGAAAACATTAAAGATATCCCGAATGTTATAGTGCAACTAAAAAAACACTATTGGCTTGCAGCAGGAATAGATAAAAATAAAGACACTATATATGTGGCGAAAGATACCATTATCGGGTATGCTACAACAAACAAACATGGTACCGCGTTTTTTACCGGGTTGAAAAAAGACGGATATTATAGTGTCTTACCTATACGAAAAGGCTTTGAATATGGCTCATCGAAAGGAACTGGTAACGGAAAAACATTAGGAGGAAACCAAGTATATTCTTTCGTTCAAAAGGCACATACAATACGCTTAATCGACCCGCTTACTTATTCCCAGATAAAAGAAGATTCTACTGTAACTGTCCGTGCGCCCCAAGATTTTATTGACAGTCTGGTAAAATATATTATCCTGTTTTTTGCGGTCTGGTGGGGTCTGCATTTCTTTTTGATTGCCCGTAAAAAAGAGGCCGACCCGCTTATCTTACCATTGTTAATGACCTTAACCGGTATCTGTTTAGTTATCATGTATGCTATTCATGATCCTCTTACCGACAAAATGCTTGGGGAGGATATGGCGAAAGGTATCATAGCGGGTGTGATTTTGATGGCTTTGTGCTCTGAGGTTAATTTCTTGAAATTTGTTAATTCACAAAGTGGAATTAAAACCAAAAGAAAACGGATTACCATCCCTTTTGATTTGTTTTTAACCTGTTTAAGGAAAGTTTTAAGATTCCACATATCAGGTCGAAAAATATATCCATTGGGTGTGAAAGTATATCAATCAGCCTGTAAAATTCCCGATGGCTTTGGCTACCTGTTTGTAGCCTTGCTGCTTGCTTTTTCGCTCTTTCCTTTTGGTTCGGGGCCCGAAGGTAGTGACGTGAAAGTAAACCTGTTTTTCTTTCAGCCTAGCGAAATTACCAAATATTTAGTCGTACTGTTTTTAGCGGCTTTCTTTGCAAAGAGAGCAGACTACTTCTTAAAAATAACGGATATTAAGAGGCGGATCTTAAACATTTCGATGATTGCTGCCGGAATAGGCGTTTTGCTAGGTATTTATATGTTTTTGGGGGATATGGGCCCGGCCCTTGTATTGGCTCTCACTTTTATTATTATCTATTCTGTAGCACGACAGGATTTTCCGCAATTAATCCTGGGTACTGCCTCTTTTGCGCTTGTACTATGTGTATCCTCTAAGTTCTTTGGCGGGTCGCCGACGATTCTGGCCACATTTGCCCTGCTTTGGTTTGTATTGTGGATAGCTTATGGTATGATAAAAAAACAAATCTATGAAAGCACTATCTTCCTCAACTTAGTCATTGCAGCCTTCATATTCGGCGAAAATATCCCGAATGTCGGGGAGCGGTTACATGACCGGAATGCCATATACACCGATCTCTGGAACAATGATGTGACCGGAGGCGATCAAGTGGTTCAAGGCTTGTGGGGTTTAGCTTCAGGGGGTACCTGGGGGCAAGGTTTGGGCGAAGGAAACCCTAATTTAGTACCAGCATTCCATACCGATATGATTTTTACAAGTATTGGCGAAGAATTAGGATGGATAGGGCTGTTGCTTATCGTGCTCTGCCTGGCTATCCTACTGCATCGAAGCCTGCTTATAGGACGTCGAGCGGCACAACCGTTTCTCTTTTACCTGGCTGCGGGCATTGCTATTGTAACAGGTATACAATTCCTTATCATTACCCTGGGTAGCGTAGGCCTCATTCCATTGACCGGTATCGCTGTGCCTTTCCTCAGCTATGGCAAGGTTAGTTTAATTATTAACCTGGCTGCTTTCGGTATTATACTGTCTATTTCAAGAAACCGTGGTTCAAATCTTCAAAAGAATGATACTACAAAAAGGTACGATACGATTATTGGCGTGGCTAGTATGGCATATACTGCTTTTTCACTGGTATTATTGGGTGTGTTGGCTAATTATCAGATTTTTACGCGGGATAATACACTTGTAAAACCGGCTTTTGTCGTCACACGGCAAGGCGAGCGGATGGTTGAATATAACCCGCGCATCGGTTTGCTGATGAAAAACCTGGATGCAGGGATTATTTATGACAGAAACGGAGTGATTTTAGCAACTAATAGCGCTGATTCCATCAGGATAAAAGAAAATAAAGAGAAGTTTGCCGCAGCAGGCGTTGCCGACACGATCTATACAAAGGAAGCCGGAATGCGTAAACAACGCTATTATCCTTTCGGCAACAATATGTTCTTCTGGACGGGCGATTTTAATTCCAAGCTTTTATGGGACGAGGGCGAAAGCGCAAGGGGATATATTGCCGAACGCCGGCACCTGAACTATTTAAGAGGTTTCGATAATGAACCTGAAAAAATAAAATTATCCACAAAATTACCCGGTAATAAATTTTTAAATGATAAACCGATAGAAAAAGAATTCGTTTTTTATCACTATCCAGACTTGATTGTGGATATGCTCAAAGACGGGATAAACGGGGATATAGTCAGGGAGCATAATGAAACCGAAAACCGGAAACAACGCGATATATACCTCACCGTAGATGCTGCATTACAAACAAAGCTGCAACAGTTTATTCGAGAAAAGGCTGCTGGTTTCCACAGGCAATCGCGTGTTTCAGTGGCCGTTTTAGGGGCGGAAAACGGGGAGGTACTCGCTTCGGCAAATTATCCGCTTCCTGACCCAAACCAATTGAAAGCATTTTACGAAAACAAAGATTATAAACCTAAAGAAATCATTACAGACAGGGATTTAGGTATGACTGAGCCAACAGCACCAGGATCTACGGCAAAAGTAATGTCGGCTTTGGCATCATTTATCAAACTTGGAAAAGATGCGGAAAAAGAAAGATATTATGTAAGTCCGGAAGAAATTATCCATAGTGATAACGGTGAAGAGCCCAATGGACAAGAAGTAAATATGCATGATGCTATCGTGAAATCTTCCAATGTATATTTTATCAAACTGGTAAACGACAAAAATTTGTATGAACCATTAGCCGGTATTTACTGGAAGACTGGAATAAGGGTCGGCCTCGATTTACCATATGTTTTCTATAAAAACGATAAGGAAGATGATTATCTGAATTTCCATGAGCAAATGGATAAACTTTCTGTAAAAGGTACAACTAAATATAAGAAATATGTTGCAGAACGACAAAACAGAAAGCTAAATGATGGCGAATTTCAGTTGGCATGGGGGCAATCGCCTATTTCCGCAACGCCTTTGTCAATGGCAAGAGTGGTTTCCATCATTGCCAACGGAGGTATATTGAAAGATACGAAATATGTGATGACAACTGTTGAGGATATTCCCGAACAGAACGAAACGGAAATAGTAGATAAAAACCTTGCCGAAATTTTAAAAGGCTATATGAAAAATGAAAGCGCCGGACGTAAACTATTTCCCGGAAATGTAGGCGGAAAATCAGGGACGCCCCAAATAACAAAGCGGGCCAACCATAAAGCGGATTATGACGGCTGGTATATCTTTTTTGTGGAAAATACAAAAAAACAGGGTACGATAGCGGTAGCTGTGCGTATAGAAAACGTTAAAAGCGGTACTGCCGCACGATTGGCGGCAGACTTAGTGAAAGAATTCTGGGCACAGACTAAAGAATAACCAATGGCTGAACCGAGATGAAAAATTTAAAAGGAATATTTGTTTATTTACTGCTATCCGTCTTCCTCATACTTACAGCCAGGCAATTTTGCAGCATTGTATGGTGGAGCATCTCACATTATAAACTGTTTGCATGGTTTGCCGCAGGTGTAGTGGTATATTTTATTGCCCGTAAATTTTTAAAGAAGAACGAAGAATTTTTGCAGACTTTTACGCATGAACTTACCCATACTATTGCAGGCTTTTTGTTCGGACATAAGATTCACTCCTTCCGGGCAAGTGATGGCAACGGAGGAGAGATTTACCATAGTGGGCGATACGGTGGTATTTTCATTGCGCTTACGCCATACTGCCTGCCGGTATATACTTACGTCCTGATGCTTTTGCGTTTGATTGGCGAAAGGCAGGCATTGTATGTTTTTGATTTGCTTACAGGCCTGACAGCAGCCTTTCATGCTGTTGCCTTTTTTAAGCAAATACGACCATATCAAACTGATATTCAAAGCCAGGGATATTTAAAATCTTACTTGTTCATAACCGCTTTTTTACTTTTCAATTCCGCAGTGATTTTGCTGACTGTAAGAAAAGGACTAAGCTATGCCTTTCAGACGTCGGTCAGAGATTATTGGTATGATATAGAGGCTTTTTTTAATTTCATAACACAATAAATAACAATTAAACCATATAATCATGTCACAATTATTTTTAAGCGAATATGAAATTTTAAGCAGCAGTACCTCCCACGAGGGCGCATTCGCTACCGTCTATAAAGTGCGCCACAAGGGGTTGGGTTATATCCGCGCTATCCGTGTATTGCGCGAAACCATCGTAAACGAGAGTGACCTGAAATACCAGAAGTTCCTTGCCGAATGCCGTCTGCTGTTGCGCCTGGGCAACGGCGGGCACCCCAACATCGTGCGTATCGCCCAACCGCGCCTGTTGCAGGGGCACGCCCTGGTGGAGATGGAATATGTACACGGCAAAGACCTGAATGACTATATCATTGAAAAGAGCCGTTTTATCCCCATAGACGAGGTACTCCGCTTTGTGCGAGAAATAAGCAGCGCGTTGGCCTACTGCCATGAAAGGATCTACGAGTTCTGCATGGACAGGGAGGAAGACAACTTGCGCGACGATCCCGAGGACGGCAGCAAGGTATTGCTCGACGCCTCCGCCAAACAACGCCTGACAGACAAATACAAGGTAATACATAACGATATCCACTCCAAGAATATCATCCGGAAATACGACGGGAGTTTTATCCTGCTTGACTTCGGCCTGTCCATCCAAAACGGCACAGTGGTAAAAAGCAGCACCCGCAAGGGAGGTGCAGCCGAGTATAAGGCGCCTGAGAAATGGGAGAACGAAGGCCTTATCACCGAGCAGACCGACATGTACAGTTTCGGGGTATTGATGTACGAGATGCTGGCGGGACAGGTTCCCTTCCCGTACAATACGGATGTCCCTTCCACCAAGGCCGAATACGACCTGATGCAGCAGCATGGGCAGGAGCGGCCCCCTGCGATAGAGTCTTTGCGCCGTTCTGCATTTGAGGAAGCGAATCCGGGCAAAAAGTATGAAAAGGATTATCCTGCCTGGCTGGAAGCAATGATCATGAAATGCCTTGAAAAGAAGCCGGAAAACCGCTACAGGAACGCACAAGTATTTTTTGACGAGATTGAAAGGAATCTTGCCGGCAGTAAGGGGTGGGCAGATAATGAATTGGCAGGGAAATTGCAGGCTGAAAATACACGCCTTACACAAAAGATGAATAATCTGTATCTATACAATACTGATTTGGAAACTCAGGTAGAGAAATTGAAAAAAAATGCAGATGCAAAAGATTTTAGTATTCAACAGTTGGGACTGCATAATTTTGATGCGACAGAAAAGCTCAAACAGTTGGAATCTAAAAATCAAGAACTGCAAAAGCAATTAGCAGCTGAACAGATGAGGCAAATACCTGAAACAGAGATTAAGCACAATCCATTTTTTATTGCTTTGACAATCGTGTTTGCCGTCGTTGCCCTTGGTTTGAGCGCTTATTTATTGTCTCACGAAAGCGGTGATCAAGCTACCATCGAACAACAAGCCACAGAACTTTCTGATTTAAAGCAAAAAAATGAAATAATCCGGGACTCGGTGCAAATTATTCCGTCTAACTCCGGTTCTGACGCGGAAATAAAAAAGTTACGGGAGGAGATCAGCCGCCTGAAAAACCAGGGAGGAAACAGCAGCCAGGTATCGGGATTGAACCAGGAAATTAACAACTTAAAATCACAGTTAAGGACAAAAGACAATGAGATTAAAGCATTAAAGAAAACGATTGGAGATATCTGATGAGAACATATAAACTACTGATTATTCCAGTTATACTGTTGATGTCCTATGCTACTTTACTGGCACAGGATGGGCGTGATTATTTGCAAAACATCAATACCTGTTTATTAAAAAATGATTGTCGGTGTGCAAAGAAATGGTATATAGCCTATAAGAACGTAACAGGAAAAACAGATGCCGGTGTAGAGAAGCAGATAGCTGCTTGTGAGGGTAATTTGCATACATCCAACGATTCGGGCAAAGTGGAAGAGAAACCATTCGTTACAGTAGAGCAGATGCCTGGCTTCCCCGGAGGTGAAACAGAAATGCACCGGTTTATCAATGATAATCTGAAATATCCGGTTGTAGCTCAGGAGTCAGGGATACAAGGCCGTGTTACTATACGTTTCGTTGTTACCAAAACAGGCGCAATCTCAGATGTAACGGTAATCCGTGGTATCGACCCTTCTTGTGATAAAGAAGCAGTAAGGGTTGTAAAAGCGATGCCAAAATGGATTCCGGGTAAGCAAAACGGTTTGAACGTACCGGTTTACTTTACTCTTCCGGTTGTATTCCGTTTGAGTGAACCGGGTTACAAGCAACATACAATACAAAAGGGAGAAACATTATACTCCATCAGTAAATTTTATGGAATTACCGTAGAAGAATTGATAAAAGCCAATCCTGAAATTAATAATAATGAATTTCGGACAGGCAATATTTTAGAAATCCGTACAAAATAAATAAACAAATGAAAACGTATAAATTACTGATGATTTTAGCCGCCCTGCTAATGGGGAGCATTACCTTATCGGCACAACAAGAAGGAAACGAATATCTGCAAAAAGCAGAAACCAGCTTATCGCAAGGTAATTGCAAGCAAGCCATGCTTTGGTATAATACCTATAAAAACTTAACGAATAGAACAGATGCCGGTATAGAGAAGCGGATAGCAGCCTGTGAAGAAGTAATCCCAGCTCTACAAATAGAGAATCGTGTTGAAACTGTTTTTTTTAGCCCAAAAAGTAGTGCAATCATTGATAGGAACCAAAAAGTTAACATCTTTAACACAGCTAAATATCTTCAAGATAATCCTAGCGCTAAAGTTAAAGTTGTAGGTTATGCAGACAAGAAAACAGGTACTCCTTCTATCAATGAAAAACTTTCTGAAAAACGTGCTAAGAATGTAGCAAACGAGTTGATCAAGAAATACAACATCGATAGCAACCGTGTAACTGTAGTATGGAAAGGTGACACAGTACAACCATATGCTGAAAATGCATGGAATGAGGTTGCTATTTTATTTCTATATTAAGATAGATAATTTTTGTAAATCTGAAAAAAGAATTTGTCGGGCAAAAGTCTATCACTTGTCCTTTGCTTGAAGTTTGGAATAGTTTTGTGTAGACAAATGAAACATTAAAAAACAATAGGATAACAAATGAAAACGTATCGATTACTGATGATTTTAGCCGCTCTACTATTGGGCAACATTATCTTACCGGCGCAAGAAGGGAACGATTACCTGCAAAAAATCGAAAGCAGCTTATCGCAAAGTGATTGCAAAAAAGCTCAGCTTTGGTATAAAGCCTATAAAAATGTAACAAATAAAACAGATGCCGGTATAGAGAAGCGGATAGCAGCCTGTGAGGGTAAAGTTAATATTCCGAACCCTCCCCCTCTTCATTCCTCCGAGCCTGCAATGGTCTATGTACAGGGCGGGACGTTTACCATGGGCTGCACATCCGAACAGGGCAATGATTGCTATGATAATGAAAAACCTGCGCACCGGGTCACATTAAGTGATTTTTACATTGGGAAATATGAAGTAACGCAGGCGCAGTGGCAGGCGGTCATGGGCAACAATCCATCGTCTTTTAAGGGTGATAACCTGCCGGTGGAAAATGTAAGCTGGGACGACGCTGTGAGTTTTTGCCGCGAACTGAGCCGTATGACAGGCAAGACTTACCGCCTGCCGACAGAGGCGGAATGGGAATATGCCGCCCGAGGCGGCAGCAAAAAGACAGATGCCAAATACAGCGGGAGTTATTCTCCCGACAAGGTAGCCTGGTACGGAGATAATTCAGGCAACAAGACGCATCCGGTGGGAATCAAGCAGGCTAACGAGCTGGGTATTTACGACATGAGCGGTAATGTATGGGAATGGTGCAGCGACTGGTACGGCATTTACCCTGCTTCTGCGCAGACAAATCCTGCCGGAGCTTCTGAGGGCTCTGACCGCGTGTTTCGTGGCGGTAGCTGGAGCTTCAGCGCGAGGAGTGTGCGCGTCCCGCGCCGCAGCTACAATTCGCCCGTCCTCAGGTACTACAATCTGGGCTTCCGCCTTGCCTGCAGTTCAAATCCGGAAAATGAAAAATAATAACAATTAAAAAATAAAATTATGCTTTGCAAGAAATGTAATTTTAAGAATGACGCAGACGCACGCTTTTGCGAAAACTGCGGTGTTAGTATTGAAAATGCTAGGGATACAGCTTTAGACAGTCAGGTTACTGACGTACCTCCACACCCATCTGAACCTGAAATGGTTTATGTACAGGGCGGGACGTTTTGGATGGGTTGTACACCCGAGCAAGGCAACGATTGCGATGAAAATGAAAGCCCTTTGCACAGTGTAACGTTAAGTGATTTTTATATCGGGAAATACGAAATAACGCAAAAGCAATGGCGGCTGATTATGGGAACCAATGTGAAACAGCAAAGGGATAAAGCCAATGCGAACTTGAAGATTTATGGTGAAGGAGATAATTATCCGATGTATTATGTAAGCTGGGCGGAGGTTCAGGAGTTTATACAACGGCTAAACGCGGCAACGGGTAAGGCATACCGTTTGCCGACAGAGGCGGAATGGGAGTATGCCGCCCGAGGCGGTAGCCGGAGCCGGGGATACAAGTACAGCGGTAGCGATACGGCAGGAGAAGTGGCGTGGTACAATGATAATTCAGGCGACAAGACGCACCCGGTGGGAACAAAGCAGGCTAACGAGCTGGGTATTTACGACATGAGCGGCAATGTATGGGAATGGTGCAGCGACTGGTACGGCATTTACCCTGCCTCTGCGCAGACAAATCCTGCCGGAGCTTCTGGGGGCTCTTACCGCGTGTATCGTGGCGGTAGCTGGTACAGCATCGCGAGGAGTGTGCGCGTCCCGTACCGCTACAACATTTCGCCCGGCTACAGGTACCTCAATCTGGGCTTCCGCCTTGCCTGCAGTTCAAGATAGATGTTTTGTGCCAGCAAGTATAGGCTTTTGTTAAAAAGCGACAAGGGACGAAGTCGCAAAAAGGCAAAAGCCTTTGATACCGCGAAGCGGTCGAATAATAAAAAATAATTATGCAATTTAAACTGTTTACAGTCCCGACATCGGATGATGGCGCAGCAATCGAGGAAATGAATAAATTTTTACGGTCGCACAAAATACTGGAAGTCGAACAACAACTGGTTTCTACCCGGACAGGTAGCCAATGGCATTTCTGTGTCAAATACCTGGCAAACGCACAGATAGAGAATAAACCCCAGAATGCGGTCAGAATTGATTATAAAGAGGTATTGGACGAAAAGGCATTTGCTGTTTTTTCACTTTTACGTGAAATCCGGAAAAAAATTGCAGGAGAAGACAGTTTACCTGTTTATGCCGTATTTACCAATGAAGAATTAGCCGGGATAGCTGTATTAAGTGAAATTACAGTTGAAAGTATTAAAGAAGTGAACGGTGTCGGTGATAAGAAAGCAGAACGCTTTGGTAAACGTTTAGTCGACCATTACAACCAAACTCAAACGGAAGGATGAAACGGAGGGGATATATTTTCGAACAAATTACGGATATCGATAACCTGCGCCTAGCTTTCTGCAAAGCCAAACAGGGAAAATCAGCAAAAAAAGATGTACTGCTATTTTGTGAAAATACGGATAGTAACTTATTGTCTATCAGGGATAGGCTGATGAGCGGAAACTACCGGTTCGGCATGTACCACTACTTTACAATTTACGACCCCAAACGCAGAGTTATATGCGCGGCATCTTTTGAAGAGCGGATCATCCATCACGCTATCATGAATATTTGTTCCGCCCATTTCGAAAATTATCAAATCCCCGCCAGCTATGCCTGCCGCAAAAGTAAAGGGACTTTTGCAGCCGTTAAAAAAGCAGCTTATTATCAAAAAAAATATACATGGTATCTGAAATTGGATATACGGAAATATTTTGATTCCATCGACCATGAAATATTATCCAGCAAATTGCAACGAATGTATAAAGATAAACGCCTGCTCGATACATTTTGGCGAATAATAGACAGCTATCATGTCAAAGATGGAAAGGGCGTTCCGATCGGCAACCTGACCAGCCAGTATTTTGCCAATCATTATCTTTCATTTGCCGACAAATATGCTACCGAACAGTTGCGTATCCTCGCTTATGTCCGCTACATGGACGATATGCTGCTGTGGGCTGATAATAAAACCGAATTAATGGAAAAAGGAACTTTGTTCGAACACTTTATCATTCAAAATCTGAAATTGTCATTAAAGCCTTTTGTCATGAATAAAACGGAGCACGGTTTACCCGCATTAGGGTTTATGCTATATCCCAATCAAATACGATTGAACAGGCGTAGTAAAAAACGTTTTGCAACCAAACTTACAGCTTATACAGCCCTACTGGATACCGGCAATATGTCCGAAAAACAATTTGCCCGGCGCGTTTTATCCCTCTATGGCTTTATATCCCACGCAAACAGTACAGGATTTATAAAACATATATTACAAGAATCCGGATTGGACGCTAAAGGCTCTAACCGCGTGAATCGTGGCGGTAGCTGGAACAACAACGCGAGGAATGTGCGCGTCCCGAACCGCAACAACAATTCGCCCGGCAACAGGAACAACAATCTGGGCTTCCGCCTTGCCTGCAGCACAAAACAACTTATTGATTTTGAACAAGTGTCCATATCCCTCCCTGAGAAAGGGTAAAAATAATTCATCCTTATCCGGCGAGTAGCAAATGTCCGAAAGACGGATAAGGTTTTTAGGTTTACAAAAAATATAAATAACCGACAATGAAAAAGTATAAACTATCGATAATATTGGTTGCCTTCTTAATGTGCTGTGTGATTTTACCGGCGCAGGAAAGAAATGATTACCTGCAAAGAATCGATTCCTGCACATCGCTGAACGATTGCCGGAAAGCCCGGATCTGGTACAATATATATAAGGATATCACGAATAAAACAGATGTCGGTATTGAACTACGGATAGCTGCCTGTGAAGGCACATCCCCCGAACCTGAAATGGTTTATGTGCAGGGCGGGACATTTACAATGGGCTGTACTCCGGAGCAGGGCAATGATTGTACTGGAGCAGAAAAACCTGCCCATAAGGTAACACTGGGTGATTTCTATATCGGGAAATACGAAGTAACCCAAATACAATGGGAAAAGATTATGGGAACGAACCCAAGTTATTTTAAGGGCGAAGGCGATAACTTACCCGTAGAGAAAGTAGATTGGGAACAAGTACAGGAGTTTATCCGCAGGCTGAATCAAAAGACAGGAAAAAATTACCGTTTACCAACGGAGGCGGAATGAGAATACGCAGCCCGTGGAGGTGTGCAAAGCAAGGGATACAAATATAGCGGTGGAAACCTTGCAGACGATGTAGCGTGGTACGACGGTAACAGCAATGATATAACACATCCGGCAGGTACGAAGAAAGCCAATGAGTTGGGCATTTATGATATGAGCGGCAATGTATGGGAATGGTGCAATGACATCTATGGGAATTATAAAAAAAGCGATTCGCAAACAAATCCCGAAGGAGCCTCTTCCGGTTATGACCGCGTGATCCGTGGCGGTGGCTGGCAATATAACCTAAGGGATATGCGTGTGCCGAACCGTTATGCCAACGCACCCGGTGACCGGTACGGTAATCTGGGTTTCCGTCTTGCATGCAGTGACTGAGGTATCCCTGCGTGGTGTAAATAGAAGTATCTGAAAAAATATAAGATTGCAAAATATGAGTGTGGATAGACTATTAATTGTTTCAGCCGCCTTGATTCCGGGCTGTATTGACTTTTCGGGACAGGATACTAATTTCCTGCAATAAGGTAAGGACTATTAACAATAATATGACTACATATCAACAATGTTAATTATTTGTTATACAATGTATAAAATAATTATATTTACAATTTGTAAATCGTAAATATAAAAGAAATGAAGAAACATAACGGAATGAGGCCGCAGGATGTGGTCATACTTTTGAAAATTTTAACTTTTAAGGGACGTCCGTGGACATTCTCTGAACTGGCCTCGTCTTTGCAAATCAGTGCAGGCGAAGTAAGCACTGCTATGGAGAGAAACAAGGAGGCTGGATTAGTCAATCCCGCTAAAAACAGAGTTAATAAACTTGCGCTACGTGAATTCCTGATACATGGACTAAAGTATGTTTTTCCTCCACAAGCCGGGCATTCTACACGAGGGATTGCCACTGCCCATTCAGCGCCACCTGTCAGCAACCATGTTGTGAAAGGCCGGGAAATATATGTATGGGCATATTATAAGGGAACGCGCACAGGTAATTCTATAGTTCCTCTATATGATAAGATTCCGAAATTTATAGAAAACGACGTGGAACTGTATGAATATCTGGCAATTGCGGATACATTCAGAATAGGAAAAAAACGGGAAGTGGAGGTTGCCACCATGGAACTGGATAAAAGAATGAATGATTATGGCGAATAATATAGAACTTATCCAGTGTGTAGCCGGAGGCCTTGGCTTATTGAAAGATGAGGTCGTTTTTGTCGGCGGTTCGGTTGCCGAATTATATGCACAGCAACCGGAGTTGTCGGATATAAGGCCAACGATCGATGTGGACTGTGTCGTTGAAATCAGCACATATAGCGCATATTATAAGCTGGAAGAAAAGCTGCGCCTATTGGGTTTCCATGACGACACAACTGCCGGCGCTCCCGTTTGCAGGAAAATATATAAGGGAGTCAAAGTGGATATTATGCCTGTAAATCCCGATATTCTGGGATTCAGTAACGAATGGTATGCAGACGGGATACAATATAAAATAGAAAGGGTATTACCTGATGGAACTTCTATTTTTATCTTCCCGGTAGAATATTACATTGCTACCAAATTTGAAGCATTGAACAGCAGAGGCGGGACGGATATAAGGAGTAGCCACGACTGGGAGGACATCGTATATGTAATGACCAATTGCCCGGCAATGCTGAGCAGGATTAAACAAAGCGACAATACGAAGCTTACCGAATACCTGAAAGAGCAATACCTACGCTTATTGAAAAATGCCAATATCCGCGAAATCATATATTCATCTTTACCTTATCATTCGGAAGAAGAGAGTATAGACGATGTCCTTGACCTGATTTATAAAATAGTAAATTAAAAAACGATGTCTAAAAAATAAAATAGAAATGATATTATGATAAATAAAATTTTCAGATCCGGTTTAATAATCTTTACGGTTATTGGTTTGGTTGCCTGTGGACGAAATAAGACAAATCATTCGGAAAAGGCGTTTGTTGAAACCATCTCCAATATAGAACGGGAAGGTGATTCCCAAATTAACATTGATGCCGTTTTCCAGTTGCTCGAAAACTATCCGGAAACAATGGACTTTTCTTTCGACGCTTATAAAGATTACGAAACAAATCCTGATGTACATCTGCCGGGATGGCTCTCTTTTGCCACTTCCAATGACGGCAAAGTAAGGATCTATAGCATTGAAATGAATGGCGGTGTCAGTAATCCCAACTATACCAGTTATTGCCATTTTATTCAATTCAGGCATAATGAAAAAGTGTTTCTTAAAAGTGTCATTGAATATTTTAATTCCGGTTTCTTCGTTGATGGGATTTTTTCTGTCGAAACAGAAAACCAAACATATTATCTTTTCAGATTTACATCGGGAATATTCGCACAAGGAAGCCATTATAAACAAATAATCAAAGCATATCAAACTGATAATAACGGTCATTTTAATAGTAAAAAATTATTCAAAACAAAAAAAGAAAACCTTGATGAAATAGAAATCTCGTGGGATTATGATTGTATCGAACAAGACATTCCTTCTTTGAGACATGAAGGTTGTGGAGATGAAATAATATACGACAGTAACGATAAAAAACTATTTGTTCCTTATATCATTGCCGTTGAAGGCGGTAACGCAATGACAGAGGGAAATCTTATCTATCAATGGAAAGGCGACCATTTTGAATATACCGGTATTGCTCCGGTCAAAATCCTGGAAACGGAAAAATTCCGTATACAAATAGATATAACGAACAACGGAAAGTACCGTTATACTTCGTGGTCTAAAGGAAAAAGAATGCCGGATAAACCTGATTTGATTATTGAGAATGGAATAAAAGAGTGCTGGTGTGAACCAGGGATAGAAGATTGCAATTGTAATACTACCTATGATAATGGCGAGAGCGCAGTACTCGGGGAAAGATATATTTTTGAGATGGGAAATTATATATATATGTATGAAGATGGTTGGATAAAAGGAGGCTATGTTAATGAATTATCCGTAATTAAAAACGGCTACAAAATTTTAACAGAAAGAATAGTCGAATGATAACCTGAAACCCGAACTAGGAAAAATCAGAGTTTATCAGTGGAATTAAAAATTTACCTGTGCTATTATCCGGAAGAAATGGATATAGATAATATTCCTAACCGGACTTATAAAACAGGAGATTAAAAATGATATCTAAAAAAATAAAATTACAGAAAAATGAACGTGAGCAGATTATTAATTGTTTCAGTAGCCTTGATTTTGGGCTGCTCTGCCCTTTCCGGACAGGAAACCGGTTTCCTGCAACAAGGCAGGGACTGTTACCGGCAAGGCGACTATGAATGCGCCATTAAAAATTACAAAAAATCGCAAGCCCTGGAAAACCAAAAGGTGGATGATTTGCTGGGCAATGCCGAAAGTTGCCGCGCCTTGTTGAAAAAAGGAGATGACTATTTTTTTCAATCAGACTATGCAAAGGCTAAAACGTACTATCAATTAATCCTTGAGACGAATCCGGAGGATGGCAATGCTAAGAACAGAATCACAGCCTGCGACAAAAATTTGAAACAATCAGAGGCTCCCTATGTGGAACTAAAAGGTGTCAATATCATTGTTGCAAAGAAAGATGCAAGTAACGAGAGTCTTGTTTGGGCGGACGCAAATACATTGTGTGAAAATTTAATACTTGGAGGATACACAGATTGGCGATTACCTACAAAAAATGAATTATCTACAATCTTTACTAACAAAGATATTATTGGAAGTTTTCATAATATGTACTATTGGAGTGGCACAAAATGGAGTAGCACTAGACATTCTGCTGTTGACCTAGCAGGTGGCAAAGTATTGGAAGCATATGACACACAAACTATGTATTGCCGTTGTGTACCTAGTACTATTCCACCGAGAGTATACCCGAGAGCTACAGGCTTAACAATATACAAAAATTAAATAAATAAAAACTATGTTCAACAAATTAATAAATTTCTTTGCACCGAAAGACGAAGAAATACCGAAAGAAACGCCGCAGCAAGAAGTCCCGAGAGCGGAAAGACAGGAGAAAAAGGGAAATAATCCACAAACGGCTACCGATACCGTAACATTCCGCAGTAATTTAATAGAGGCGATTGTGAACAAACTACGCCCACAAGCATTCGCGGATAAAGTGGACGGTTATTATACATTATATGTCGCAGGAACGAACGATGACCTGAATTACCAAGCCGAAATAAATAAGGCCGACTTCCTGAACGATTTACTTTTGGCATTGGAAAATGCGAATATTACGGCAGTAGCCAATGTTCCATGGACAATAAAAACCGAACTTCCGCCGGAAAACGCGGCAGGTATTTCGGAGGTGATGCCCGGCATCCGTTTGCAGTATGTAAATAAAGTAGCAGAAGCAACGCCCGCACAACCGGTTCACACCAAAGCCAGAGTGAGTATCTGGCACGGTAGGGGCTCCCTTGTACAGAATTCTTATCAGCTCGATTCCACAAAGCAAAAAACATACAACATAGGCAGAGGCGAGTTTAACGAAGAAACATTCCATGAAAATCATATCGTCATAAATGATCGGGAAAGCAATCCTGACAAAAATGAACTGAATACTTATGTGAGCCGGATGCATGCTAAAATCGTGTTTGTGGAAGGAAAAGGATTTTGCCTGCAAGTGTTGCCCGGCGGCAGTAAATTAGCTTCCAATGGCAGGACACGGATTATACACGGCGAAGATTCGAGTGTCGAAGCACAAAACCTAAATGTCCGGTACCAGTTGTTTAACGGGGACATCATAGAATTGGGGCGTAAGGTTTTGCTGAAATTTGAAACGGCAGACGATAATATGACGGAAAACAGAATCCGGCCCAATAAAGGTTTTGAAGAAGAAGACTTGTTTTAACACCGATAAAGATTATGAATGAATTAGGACAAAAAATAAAACAGGCGTTCCCGGATGTCGCAATCCTGAAAAACCAAGACAACTACAGTGTTTTCAACGGGCGAAATTTGCCTTCCTTTGTGAAAGATTTCCTTATCCGCAAGCATATCGATGGCGAAGGGATTTTGGACAGGAATGCCATCGTCTCATTTCTCGACAAGCATATTCCCGATGACAATAATATGGTAAAAAGCCGCCTGTTAAGCCAGGAAATCGTACAGCTTTTAACCCGCTTTATTATTTCAACCGACATCAAAGAAGGAAAAGTCCGATTGGCTATACCGGATGCGGGAATTAAACTTACCGAGGCATTTATTCCCGAATGGTTAATAAGCAAGCATAAAGACGACCTGATAGACGGTGAAAAATGGGGTGTTATCAAACTGAAATACAATCCGCCTTACGGACGGGAAAAAGGGTGTATCGAATTGACGGAATACAAGCCGTTCCGCCCCTATAAGGTCGATCTGAAATATTTTACAGATTGCCGCAAACAGTTTTCGACAGAAGAGTGGGTAGACGTCCTGCTCTCTGCAATGGAGTATAATCCTCAGGGATTTGATAATATGACTCAAAAACTGGAGTTTATATCCCGCCTGCTTCCTTTCGTAGAGCCGCGTTTGAATATGATTGAACTGGCGCCTAAGGGAACAGGGAAATCGTATGTTTTTGGCAATTTGAGTAAATACGGGTGGCTGGTAAGCGGCGGAAAAGTGTCGCGGGCCAAATTGTTTTATGACAAGGCACGGCAACAACCCGGAATAATGAAAAATTATGACCTGATTACTTTCGATGAAATACAAACCATTGTTTTTCAAGATCCATCCGAAATGCAAGCTATCCTTAAATCTTATCTGGAGGCAGGCAAGGCAACGGTGGATAACTACGCGTTCCTTTCCGAATGCAGTATGATGCTGATGGGAAACCTGCCTTTAACAAGCGACAACCAGCCCACCGACAACCGGTATTTTACGGCTTTACCTGAAAATTTCCGCGAATCCGCTTTGTTAGACCGTTTCCATGGATTCATAGAAGGGTGGAAACTGCCTCGTATGGAACAGGGTATGATATTGAAAGGCTGGACTTTGAACGTTGAATATTTTTCGGAAATCCTCCATGCACTCCGTACTGCTCCCGAATATTCATATCTCATTAATGAAGTAATATATTCCGAAGAAAAGAGCGACCTGCGCGACCTAAAAGCTGTAAAAAGGATTGTCACGGCATACTCCAAATTACTGTTTCCCCATATTACAAGCGTCGAAGATCTGGATAAAGAGGAATTCAACACCTATTGCCTTGAACCTGCCATCCGCCGTAGGGGAATCATAAAAGAGCAGTGCCATAAGATAGACGACGAGTTTAAAGAACATATGCCCGACATCCGGATTACAAATTATGGAACAATAAATAACAATTAAACCATATAATCATGTCACAATTATTTTTAAGCGAATATGAAATTTTAAGCAGCAGCACCTCCCACGAGGGCGCATTCGCTACTGTCTATAAAGTGCGCCACAAGCAGTTGGGTTACATCCGCGCTATCCGTGTATTGCGCGAAACCATCGTAAACGAGAGTGACCTGAAATACCAGAAGTTCCTTGCCGAATGCCGTCTGCTGTTGCGCCTGGGCAACGGCGGGCACCCCAACATCGTGCGTATCGCCCAACCGCGCCTGTTGCAGGGGCACGCCCTGGTGGAGATGGAATATGTACACGGCAAAGACCTGAATGACTATATCATTGAAAAGAGCCGTTTTATCCCCATAGACGAGGTACTCCGCTTTGTGCGAGAAATAAGCAGCGCGTTGGCCTACTGCCATGAAAGGATCTACGAGTTCTGCATGGACAGGGAGGAAGACAACTTGCGCGACGATCCCGAGGACGGCAGCAAGGTATTGCTCGACGCCTCCGCCAAACAACGCCTGACAGACAAATACAAGGTAATACATAACGATATCCACTCCAAGAATATCATCCGGAAATACGACGGGAGTTTTATCCTGCTTGACTTCGGCCTGTCCATCCAAAACGGCACAGTGGTAAAAAGCAGCACCCGCAAGGGAGGTGCAGCCGAGTATAAGGCGCCTGAGAAATGGGAGAACGAAGGCCTTATCACCGAGCAGACCGACATGTACAGTTTCGGGGTATTGATGTACGAGATGCTGGCGGGACAGGTTCCCTTCCCGTACAATACGGATGTCCCTTCCACCAAGGCCGAATACGACCTGATGCAGCAGCATGGGCAGGAGCGGCCCCCTGCGATAGAGTCTTTGCGCCGTTCTGCATTTGAGGAAGCGAATCCGGGCAAAAAGTATGAAAAGGATTATCCTGTCTGGCTGGAAGCAATGATCATGAAATGTCTTGAAAAGAAGCCAGGAAACCGTTACAGGAATGCACAAGTATTTTTTGACGAGGTTGAAAGGCAGCTTGCCGGCAGTAAGGGGTGGGCAGATAATGAATTGGCAGGGAAATTGCAGGCTGAAAATACACGCCTTGTCCAAACCGTCAATCAGTTGACGCAAACTACGGCTCAGTTACAGCAAGGAAATAATGATAAGGAAAACGAAATAAAACAATTAAAATCCAGAATCCAGGAACTGCAAAAAAGCAAAGCAACGCCAGAAAATGAAACAAAGCCGGTGCCAAAATCGCAAGAGGCTATTCCTCAGAAAGAAAGCCAGCGCATTATATCAGGTAAAGCTTGTCTGGTTTGTGGTAAAAACATCAATGAAAAAGCACATTTCTGCAAATGGTGCGGAGCACGGAGTGAAAACAGGAACAATTAAAAAATAAGGTATGATTTGTAAAGAATGTAATCTTGAAAATGACAAGGACGCACGCTTTTGTGAGAACTGCGGAACGGGTTTGCAGGTGAAAGGTCAATCAGGGCTTGAAAAAATGATATGGAGCTGTATTGTGCTGCTGTACGTGTTTGTTGTAGGCGTATTTGTTACAAATAAATACCAACATGCATTTTTCGATGAGTTGTGTACTACCGCTGAACGCGCTGATCAAATGCAGAGAGAAACAGGTATTTATGGTAGTGATACTGACGCACGCTTAGCATATGGATATGAAGCAAGTCAAGACAAATACCATAGAGCATATGAAACATTTGATTTAACAAAAATGTTATTGGGTATTCTTATTATATGTGTTTTTATTATGCTTATCGTGTTGCTCGTTATGAAAAAAATCAAACTGTCATTTGGCATAACAGCCATTTTATTGTGTATTTATGCTGTAATCCCTGTATTACTTTATGATGCACGTAAAGAACTAGGATTAATTGTTGTGTTCGTTACCGCCATAGTTACAATACTTATTTATAAATATTCATTTGCAGAAAATAAAAAACTGTTATGATTTGCAGGAAATGTAATTTTAAGAATGACGCAGACGCATGCTTTTGTGAAAACTGTGGAGCGGATTTGCAGGAAATTCGAATCGAAAAGCCGCGTAACAAATGGAATTTGTCGCTAATAATTAATGGGGTATTTTGTTTTATTATAGTAGTTTTTACCGTAATAATAAGCATAAACGAAGGTAGTAGCAATCATGCAGAATACCCAACGTTTGAAGCAGTAGATAGCATTTCATATGAAAATGAAGCGGCAAAAGACAGTGTGGCTTTGAGTAAAGTGATACAAGACAGTATGGTATCCTCTCAAGTAAAAACAGAAGCGGCATCGAAAAAAACGATTTCTGAAAATACAGAAAGTTACTATAATGTAATTACAGAATTTGCATACATATATGATTATTACGGAAATTCCGAAACAGATGCTTATTTTGATAAAATTCCTGCGGGGTCTTATTATCCATATGGAACAACCCTTTTGATTGAATATGAATTTAAAGGATTTGGAAAAATTACTTATCGTGATGAAAAAGGTAATAATGTAAGAGGTTTTATTTTAATGAGTGATTTAAAAAGAAATTAAAATATGTTTTGTAAGAATTGTAGTTTTAAAAATGACAAGGACGCACGCTTTTGTGAAAATTGCGGCGCAGGTATTGAAAAAAGTCCCATTGAAACTAATAAAGCGCTCAAACGATTAATAAAATGTTATTTGATACTGTTTTATGTTTTAACACTATTTGCCCTGTATTTTGCTATAGCAAGTGTATCCGAGCCGAAAGCCAAGGAGGAATATAGTGCTTCCGTAACACAGCATGATGAATCTTATAATAATAGTCTTAAAATATATGAAAACGAGAACAGTTCGCTTGCTGATATAAGCAACTCTCTTTCTACTATTTCAATTTTCGGATTCCTATTTATAATTGTAGCTGTCATCGTTTTATATAAATTGAAAATAGTTCATTTACCATTAGCTATTAATTCCATATTGATTAGTCTGTATGCTTTTATCGTTTTAGTTCCTATCATGAACAATGTCGAAATAAGTTCTCTGATTATATGTGCTTGCATTACATTGCTCTCCGCCATTTTCACTGCGCTTATCTTTAAGTATGTTCCGAATAATGTAGGTGTGGATAGGCCGTCTCCTACAGATAGTGACTGGAAGAAATCCAATCGAAAATTGGGTGAGTCACTGATGAAAAAAATGCATAACAGTAAAAAATAAGATATGATTTGTAAAAAATGTAATTTCGAAAATGATGTAGACGCATGCTTTTGCGAGAATTGCGGTGCAAGCATTGAAATAGAAACTCCCAAACCTAAAAGAACAGTTTTTATTTCTATTATTTTGGTTTTAACCGTAATAATTACTGTGCTTGCATGGAATTTATTGAAAATAGGACTTAACGGAGAATATCTTGAGAGTAACACACTAGGGACAGTTAGTGATTCAACTGTCGCTACCCCTCCTCACCCCTCCGAGCCTGCAATGGTCTATGTACAGGGCGGTACGTTTACCATGGGCTGCACATCCGAACAGGGCAATGATTGCTATGATAATGAAAAACCTGCGCACCGGGTCACATTAAGTGATTTTTACATTGGGAAATATGAAGTAACGCAGGCGCAGTGGCAGGCGGTCATGGGCAACAATCCATCGTCTTTTAAGGGTGATAACCTGCCGGTGGAAAATGTAAGCTGGGACGACGCTGTGAGTTTTTGCCGCGAACTGAGCCGTATGACAGGCAAGACTTACCGCCTGCCGACAGAGGCGGAATGGGAATATGCCGCCCGAGGCGGCAGCAAAAAGACAGATGCCAAATACAGCGGGAGTTATTCTCCCGACAAGGTAGCCTGGTACGGAGATAATTCAGGCAACAAGACGCATCCGGTGGGAACAAAGCAGGCTAACGAGCTGGGTATTTACGACATGAGCGGCAATGTATGGGAATGGTGCAGCGACTGGTACGGCAGCTATCCTGCTTCTGCGCAGACAAATCCTGCCGGAGCTTCTGAGGGCTCTGACCGCGTGGCTCGTGGTGGTAGTTGGGGCGACTTCGCGGAGGGTGTACGCGTCCCGAGCCGCGGCGACGGTTCGCCCGACAACCGGAACAACTTTGTGGGCTTCCGGCTTGCCTGCAGTTCAAGATAGTTAAATAAAAATATAGGTATCGTATTAGCGGTTGGATTAAAGAATAAAATATGTTTTGTAAGAATTGTAATTTCGAAAATGACACAGACGCACGCTTTTGCGAAAACTGCGGTGTCGGTATAGAAAATGTCAAACCCAAGTATAATCCGCTTTTTATTGTTTTGGCAATCGTATTTGCTATCATTGCCCTCGGTTTATGTGTTTATATCTCCACACTACGGCATGATTCAACACTAGCAGAACCCCGGGAAGCAACAGAAAAGACAATAGAGGAATTAAGGAAACTGGTTTTTCAGTGGAATGATGCCCATTTATCAAAAGATACAGGTTTATTTTCAGATTTATTTAATGGTATTGTCCTGTTTTACGGTACACAATTGGATAAAAATATATGTATAGAGAAAAAAATATCGCTTTTCTCTAAAATCCCGGATTTCAAACAGGCAATATTTGGCAATATAGATGTGGAGAAAATAAGCGATGCAGAATACAGGTGTAATTTTATGAAACGTGTTACAGCAGATAATAACGTTACTGATTATCCATCATATTTGGTATTCAGGGAAATAAACGGTGACTGGAAAATTGTAACCGAAAGCGACTTAATAACGGATAAAAACCTTGCAAAGCAAAGAAAAAAATAAGTAAGTGAATGAAAAAAAATGAAATCGTTAAACTTCTAATCATTATATTATGTTACAAAAATTGAAAGAAAAAATTGAAAAAATCGCAAGCGGTTTTATACCCAAAGACGATGCAACGGGTGTAAATAAGCCGGGGGAACTTTCCCGCCAACAATTAGTGAACCAAATATTGGAACACTTCCAACTGAGCTTTGCGGAAGAAACCACGGACGAAAGTATGCTTTATCCCACTTCGTTTAATATTGTGCTGCATCCCGATGATTATGCCAAACGCCAACAGGGTTTTGCGCAAACATCGAAAGATTCTGCATCCAAATTCCATAAGTTTTTAAAGGGAAAACTGGCCCAATATGCCGATCATATTCCACACGCCACTTATTGGAGTTTCCAGTTTTCGTCCTGTGGAGCCGGTGATAATGTAGAGGCAGGCAATGGTTCGTTCTCCGTAGTAGAGGCAGGTGAGGCAATAATAATGTCTTCACTTTATTCCATCGATTTTTCAGCGGCTAATATGGCATCCGGTACTAACATTAAAACAACCCGCAAACCCCAAGGTTCACTAACTACGGAATCATACAATATGAATAAGGATGCGTTATTAGGAATGGACATCCTGAATAAGGATAAATTCAGGATAAATTTCGATAAGGAGTTTGGTGCAGCCAAGGAACCTGTAAGCATAACCGGCTCTGATATGGAAGCCAATGCCTATGCCGTACTGAAATTCAAAGAAGGATCAGTTTCCAAATCCTACTTTATGATCGACCAGCAAATTGAAATATCGGGAAAGAAAGATACCCGTGGCGGAACAAAATTCCTTAAACTCGATAGTGACGATATGATAAACAGCCATGTGATTATAAAATTTGAAAAGAACGTGTTTCAGATTGCCGCCTTTGGAAATACCAAACTCAATTCGCGGACACTTAAACTCAGTCAGGGAGCAGATATAACATGGTATGATTTGGCAAAATCATCCTCAATACTTATAAATGATCATATTATTATTGATTTTAAAGCGAAATAAATTATGTTGAAATTTTTATTGATCATAGCAATTCTGGCGCTAGTCGTCTTTTTATTTAAACAACACCGCAATAATTATCCTAATTAAAAAATATATAAAATGGGACATACTATTTCTTTTTGGGGTAAAACCGATATGGGTAAAATCCGCACTAACAACGAGGATGCTTATATTGTCCAAAAAATTTGGGACGAAAATCATATCCTTGCCGTCGCTATCGATGGTGTAGGAGGCTACGACGGTGGAGAAGTGGCTGCCGAAATTGCTCAAAAAACCATAGTAGAGTATCTTCAGGAATACCCCAACGGCGAACGGCTCGAATTACTTAAACAGGCTGTTATCGAGGCTAACAACAAGATTTTTGAAGAGCGAACCGTTCAAACGCAGTTTGCCAATATGAGTTGTGTACTTACGGCATGTCTGGTAGAGGTAGCCCGCAAACAAATCAACATGGTACATGTGGGAGATACGCGATTGTACCAGTATTGGCATAATAAATTGGAAAAACTCTCCCATGACCATTCGCTTGTGGGCTATCGCGAAGAAGTAGGCGACCTGAGCGAAGACGAGGCCATGAACCACCCGCAACGCAATGTTATCAACAGGGATATAGGTTCCGGTCGTCACGAAACTAATGATGAAGATTTTCTCGATTCTGCCGTTTTCCCTTTACAGCCAAACAGTACACTTCTGCTTTGTTCGGATGGCTTGTGCGATATGGTTAAATCTTCGGAAATGGTATCTGTGCTGGCAGACACACGCACTCTCGACGATAAAGTACAACAACTGATTGAGTTAGCCAACCAAAAGGGAGGGAAAGACAATATTACAGCAGTTCTTGTGGAGTATCAAAGCGATGAACAGGAACCTGTCGGTATAGAAAACGAAAATGTACAACCTAATATCCGTGTAGAAACAATAGATGAATCCAAATCAAAAACCGGAAAAATGAAAAAACTCACCATCGCATCCGTTATGTTTATAGTCTTAGCGATTGCTTTTACCGGCGGCTGGTTTAGCAAGTCGTATTATGACAAGTCCAAATCTATGCAATTCCAACCGAAAACATCAGTTAATAATCCGACAAATGAAATACCTACAGATACTATAGAGGTTCGAAAAGACACGGTTATCAGCATTCCTGTCGACATATGTAAAATGAATAATAAACAGTTGTTTATCAAGGTACTTAATGAGCCTAAATAGGAGATGGAATATTGAAAATGAATCATTCAAAAACAAAAATATATGGCAATAATTGATTTAGTCAGATGGTCGCCGCAGGGAAATAAAACGATTTATGCATGGCGTTTCCCCGAGACCAATTTAAGTACCTACACGCAACTCATTGTGCAGGAATCGCAGGAGGCGGTATTATTCTCAAAAGGACAGATTGTTGGCAAGTTTGGCCCTGGGAAACATACATTAAACACTGAAAACCTGCCTGTTTTACGCAACCTATTCGGAATTCCTTTCGGCGGAAAAAATCCTTTTACGGCAGAAGTGTGGTTTGTCAATAAAACCACACCGTATAACATTGATTGGGAAACCAGTAGTATGTCAATGCATGATCCGGACTATAATACGCAACTTCCGCTTGTCTCAAAAGGACGTTACGGTTTGAAAATTACCGCTGCCGAGAAATTCCTGGTCAAAATCGTCGGAACAAAATCCGAATTTACACAGGACGATTTGACCGATCAGTTCCTGGGCGAATTTTCTACGAAAACAAAATCCACCATTCTGCAATTTATGCTTAAACACAGGATCGGTTTTAAGTCCATTTCCGCCTACTTAGACCAACTTTCCGAATTTTTGAAGGGTACAATGGCTGCATTTTGGGAAAATATAGGCCTGGATCTGACACAATTCTATATCACAAGCATTGATATCGATACTTTGACTGAAAGCGGCAGGCGAGTAGCAGATGCAATCGCACAGCAAAGTTCGATGTCGATTACAGGACATACCTGGCAACAGGAACAGATGTTTAATACAGCCAATAATGCAGTGGATAATTTTGGCAACGGTAACGGTAGCCTTATCGGCGGTTTAATGGCAATGAATATGATGGGAGGAATGGGAGGCGGAGGTAGTGCCGGTGCCGGAATGATGCAGCCGCAGTATAACCAGCCTGCTTTTGGCGGAAATAATCAGGATTTTCAAGGACAACCAATTCAAAAGGAACAACAGGTAAAAATGGTTTTCTGTTCAAATTGTGCTAAAAAGTTTCCAAACACAGCCCGGTTTTGTCCGCACTGCGGCGACTCCTACGATCCTTGCCCTAAGTGTGGAACGGACAATGCACGAAACGCAAAGCGCTGTGTCAGTTGCGGAACACCGTTAACAGGCAGTGGCGAAGGCGGGAATGTCTGCCCCAGTTGCAATGCGCCGATGCAAACGGGAGCAACTTTCTGTGGAAACTGTGGTAAACAGGTTTCTTCGGGTGATAATTGCAGCCGTTGCGGAACAGCATTGGCACCAGGCGTAAAGTTCTGTCCGAAATGCGGGAATAAGAGATAATTAAGAATTCGAATTAAAAAATCACAAATACCATGACTATAAAAAATATCCTTTCGTGGTTATTATTGCTTTTTGGTGAAGGAATCATTATAACGGCGTTTATCCTTTTTAAAGGCGAACCCCCAACAGATATTCTTATTTTGAATATTACAACCGGCTCACTCGTTTACGGGCTGTTTACTTTTAATTACCGTACACCTTGGATCAATCTGAAGGACAAATCGCAAAAACAGGTTGGAGCTTTGGGGATAAATTGGCTTATAACCTGGTCTTATGCCATTTTTGCAGCCGGATTGATTGTAATCGGCTATTTTGTACCTGAACTCACTTTTACCATTCAACTGTTTATCCACCTTGCGTTCTTATTTTTCCTGTTTTTGTGGCTCTTGCTTTCCCGTCACTCTGTCGACAAAGTAGCAGAAGTTTATATGCAGGAAACGCAAAACTATAACGAAATTAACGAAATGAAATCTGCGATGAGGCGCTTGAAAGACAAAATGAATGATTTGCCGGAATTACCCGGAAGCTTTACAAACCGCATTAATTCGCTCGAAGAAGGGTTACGCTTTATTTCTCCTGCAAATAACGAGGAAGCGTACAATTTAGAACGTTCTTTTACGAATATTGTGAGCGATATTTCTTCTGCAATTCATAATTATTCAATGAATGAGGCGGAAATAGAAAACAATCTCAAAAACCTTGAAAGAATTTATCAAAACAGAAAAAATACATATTCAAATTAAATCAAATAAACAATGACAGGTAAAATTTTCCCCGAATCGGGTAATATCTATCAAGACCAAGCGAAGATATTATTCAATTATTATAGCCGAGCGGCTGAAAAGATCGTAACCGAAGAGGAACGGTTAGAACACGAAATTGTGGTTTTGGAAGAAGAAAAGGTAATTTTGAAAGAACAGATTTCCGGTTTGTGGGTATGGTTCCTGACCATTATACTGTTCTTTATTTATTTCATAAAAAAGAACGGTCTGGAAAAAGAAATTGCAGAAAAAGACAGCCGTATTGCCGAATTTGAAAAGCAACACGCTGAAATTTTCCGCGATTACAAAATGAGTAAGCTTGGCGTGGCATATGTTCCCGTTGCCGACCAAATCAAGTATGAAGATAAAAGCTTTATTGTAGATTATACCGGCAAGGTTGATGAATCGGAAGTTACACTGCAACTCTCGCGTCAAAACGATTTGCTGATAGAGACTATTGCCGATCTGGAAAACCTCTCCTCCGAAGCGCCGATCGTTGAAACCTCCAATGAAACAGAAACGATTGAAACAGACGATTATTCCACTTCTATCCAGGAAATCAACCAGCACGATTATTTTGGAAAGCTGGAACGCTCGCTACGTACAATTTCTTACTGTATGGATGACCTTGACACTACTTCGGTATCGCTTCCGCTGGTTGCCGGGAAAAGTGAGTATTTACAGTTCCTGGATGAATTTGCGACTACGGAACTGCCTGTAAATGCTCCGGTTATCAATGTATTCGATAAAGGAAAATATACAGGAAGTATCAATAAATTTCAGGAACTCAATAAATTAAAAGATTCTTTATCGAATAAAACACAGCAGTTTGAAGATGTATTGAAAGGCTTAATGATTACGATGGCAAACTCCGTGCAGGCGATTTCCGCATTGAAAGTTGCTTCTACAGACAAGATTGTTTTCGAATCGAACAAAGTACTATATCAAATCCTCAAATCTCCATATAATCATTACTCGCCTATACTTGAACACGAAGAAATCGAACGTATCCGGAATGAGAAGTTTGATTATAGTGAATCAGTCCAGGGTTACGAGCCGTTCCAGCTTAAACTGAGTTCGCGGGTTCGCTACAACCTGCTTTCGGGTATGTGGACGGCAGAAGACGGCAGCACAATCAACCTGCCTTTTGGCGTACACCAGATTTATGAAGAAATCGTTGCGCCCGTAGTACAAAACCTGATGAATGAAAACCGCATTGAACGCCTGAAAATCTATAACCATATCAAAGACCAGAAAATTAATTATCTCAACAAGTGGCATCAGGATACCGATGCGTTCTATCGTGCCAACCGTGCCGAAAGCGCTGATATTATTAATTTGATGCAGGCAAGTTTACGTGAGTATGTTGCCGCTTACAATACTTTGATATCGTTACAGCGTACCGAAGACAGTATGGTACAGTCGAACGGTTCGCTTGATTCTACTGTTGTCGATGTAGTTGACAATACAACCGAAACGCTTGCCGCTTTCGAATTGCAATCTAATGAATTTAAAAATACGCAGGCAAATTTCGAGGAATATATGGAGCGCCTCAAAGAAGATATTGATCAAAAAGCTGAGAAATTTGGCCATATCGAATACTTCGACGCCAAACTGCGGGATGGACATTCGAACGAAGTTGCCGTCGCCACAAGCGAAATCCACGATTTAGATGCCCGCCGCAAACCGCTTGCTCTTGTAAATCCGTTGTTTGCAAAAACGTCCGAACTACCGCCTTCTCCAAATATTGAAGATATTACTTTTGAGCATATTTCTTTGAATCTGCCAGTTATTGCTAAAAATGTGTTGGAAAACCTGAAAGATGACAATTTGCAGACGGAAAACGAAATTTCACAATCTGAATTTGACACAACAGGAAGCGCAACGGATTTTGAAAAGGATACTTCTGATGAAAATTCTGAAATTCAGGAAAATAATAGTGTGGAAACGGGACAGGAAGGACAAGGAAGATATCAGTATTCCGCAGAAGAATTATATGGTTTCCCCGACGATGTATTACAGCAAATAATGGATGAAATGGGCATGGAATACAATGCTGAAGATTTTGAGCGCGAGAAAGCAATTATTGATATCCTTGAATCCCAAGGCGAATTTAATAACGAATAAGGAGGGACAACTATGGCTTCATATATCGATTGTGTAGTAGACACCAACCCGATGGCACAGGAAATAAGCACTGTGTCCAATCACATTAAAGGAACTACAACTGCTGTTGTAGCAATGCAAACTGCCGTTGTGTTAGCAGAGCAAAAGGCTGCCGACCATGTTTGCGATAATGTAAACAAAGGCTTTTATACTTTGATCCGTTCTCAGATTTCGCAGAAAATAGCCAAACTGCAAAGCGAAGTAGACTCACATTTAATGCATCTCAATCAGCAGCGTAAACAACTTTTGTCTGTCAAAAGCAGGATGGAGCACGATTATAACATGATTTCGGGCCGTTACCTGAAACTTTTCAACGGGCTTAACCAAAACCTGAAACAGCGGGTCTTGGAACTCGACAGACCTATGATTGACTTTGCCGTAAAAGAAGTGGAAAAAGTATCGAACAGAACCAAATACCTGGCAGCAACCGTCCCTGTTTCGCAGTTGGAGTCATTAGCGGCAAGCCAGAAAATTATTGCCTCGAATGTAAAATTCCGGGGTTTGAAGCTTATCAATTCAATGAGCAACTTCCTTGCCGATATGTCGGAACAGAAGAAATTGACTGACCGTATTTTGGTGGAAAAAGTAAACGCGGTTGAAAATTCCATATTGTTCATTCCTGTTCTTATCAGCGAATGTAATTTTGATAAGTACGGCAACGAAGATATCGATGTTGCGGTTAATAATGTTCAATTAAGCCAGCAGGCGCAGGCGGTTGTAAAAAATGCCGTTAATCATCATATTGAAAACCTGCAATGGCAGCCAGTAAAAGAAATAGACAAAGAAGTAAGAAGCGAATTCAGCAAATTGCTTTCATCAGCCAATACTTCGCAGCGTGTTAAAGAGATGGCTAACAAACTGTTTATGGCAAATAGTTTTCAAACAATAAAAACGGACAGTTATGAGTTATAGACGCAGTTTTAATAAAACAATTTCCGTGCATTATTCCGGTTCTGTCAGCTACCCTGCTTCCCAGCACGGCGGGAGTGTGTCGTATAGCGGAACTGCCCACGAGAATGTTACAGTGAATATCGATGTCGAAACCACTCCTTTTGATCGCAGCATCGATAACTGCAATAGTAATGTTAGTTTGCTCACTGGTGCAGTTGTTGCCACAGAAGCAGCGCAAATCGCATCAATCGACAATAATGCAAAAAAAATAGGACAAACCATAATTGATGGCTTTTTTAAGACTATCCGTTCCGAAATCAGCCAGCAAATAATGGAATTAACCACAAAACTTGATGCAACCTTAATGCATCTGCACGAATTGGCAAAACGCTGTGTGGGAAAGCAAAAACAGATGGAAACCGACTATAATCGTATTACAAGCCGCTATCTGAACATTTTTGAAGATCTGAACAACGAACTAGAAAACCGGATTTTCGAGTTGGATAAGCCCGCCTTTGTTTTCAAACGCGAAAGTGACAATCACACTAACCGTGCTTTGGGCAGCGATTTAGCCAGCACCGTCTCTGTTTTTGGGAAAGAAGGTTCTGAGTTACAGGCAAGAATCAGCGCTTCCATTGCCAAGAAACGCGCATTGGATACTATCGGCAAGGCAAATATATTTTTGCTGAAACAAAAAAAACTGGATGAAACAATTAACCAAAGCATGTTGAATGAAACTGTTACCGCTGTCCTGTACCTGCCGGTTTGCTTTATCGAGACGCAAAGCGAAGAAAGCCAAATTGACAGAAGACTGTTCCAATCCGGTTCCCTATCCAAAATGCAGGAAAACGAATTAATGGCTGATTTTCAGGCACAGCATTGGAGTATTATTTCCGGTGAAAGTAAAGCCCAGATCGGGCGTTATTTCAATGCCGAACTTAACCGTCATTTCAGTTCAGCCGATACACACAGCAATCGTGTAAAAGAAAATATTGCAAGTATGTTGAATTTCAATCATATTAAAAGTATATAATTAAAAAAATCAAATAAAATGAAAGAATTAAAAGAACTTCGTTTTAACGAAAGCAATATACAATTGAAGGATAATTTAGTGCGAAGTTCAATCCTGCCCGAAAAAGTTGCTGAACTCAATCGCACCATCACAGTACAAGGCAACACGGTTATAGAAGGGCCTGTATATGCCCACAAACTTGAAATTCAAAATGGTGACCTTGAAATCCAGGGAACTGTTTTCACACAGTTGGAACTTTATGTCAATAGCGAAGCAAAAGGCAATGTGGCATTTAAGAAGAGCGTTGGGTCGGCAAATTCCGTTGTTTCACGTGCAGCGAACTGCAATATCATGTTCTATTCCGATATTAATGCAAAAACTGTTACGCTATACAACGCATTTGTGGCGGGTACTATTTACGCCGATGAAATTATCTTAGAAAATTGTATAGTAATCGGCGGTGTTTTCGCAACACAGCAAATTGACCTGACAAATTGTATTGTTGGTACTTTCAATACGCCATCTGTAAGAATCGCACAAATGGTAAGTTTATTGTTACCAAGCGCGTTTTCGATTGAAAAAATACTTGCAACCGCCGAAGCAAAACTATTCAATTTGAGTTTGGCTGATTTAGGTGCATTATATAAAGGGCTACCGCAAGCCGGCAATTCCGGCAAGATTGAAATGAATATCGAGACCGATGAGGTGAAAACGACACTTGCCAATGAAAAAATCCAGAAAACGCTACGCAGTTATACAGTTGTTGGTAAAGTATTGGCAGCCGATCTACTGGACATGGACAAGTTCCAAAATCATTTCCTGCTCACAGCGGCAAGCCTGGGTTCGCAGCTACTCAAAACTTACGATATGGGTATTGACAAAAATGGTAAACCCGCTACGTTGACTTCCGAAAAAATCCGCGATTTCTTCTTTGATATTCTCAAAGGAAAGATAGAAATTCAGAACATTGACGGTAAGTTCGATATTTCGCAAATTACAGGAAAATTGTAGAAAAGTGAAATATTCTGTTCGATGGAAATTATCAGGCAACTTTTATTGAAGTTCTAGCCGGTGAAGTTAAGACTAACAGTACGGCTAATGACGGAAAAATAAGAGCCATATTGTTTCCAGGGTAGAATCTGATTATATGGGTTTATATATGTATTCAGGGTGGGTGGAACGGTAACACTGCCAAATACAATGAGCCAACGATATATAGTAAGTATTCGGCGAACCCTGCCAAGTACAATCAAAAAAAAATATATGGAAGCAGATTCCGTAACATACACTATACAAGGCATAGAGCTAGCTTCGGCGTTCAACTGAAAATAAACACGGTTGTATCAAGATTTAATCATAACGAAAGACTGACAGATTTTATTAACGAAATAAAACCTTTTCGCTGGAAAATCTTACAAGCCACAAGAATAGAAGGTCAAAATGATGCCGGTTTTAATGAAGTTGCCGTTACTTTTCCTGATTTTGAGTACTTTTGCAGCCGTAACAAAGCAGGTATTTTGCCTGAAATAGAGGTCATTATGGAAAATAACGAATTGATAAAAGGGTCTTACATTATGGTTGATTGTTTAGGCAGATTTTTTGACAACAGTAAAAATTGCCACAGTTACTCCGATAAAATTCTGGAAACTGGAGTTGAAAATGCTTTGAATCAAATAAATGTTGATTCTCAAAAGTTTATTGCACGAAACGGAAATTATTCAACAATAAGAGAAAACATTTTATGCACATTCTAAAAATCATTCACGGCTACCCGCCCAACTACAACGCAGGCTCGGAAGTTTACTGCCAATCCGTCTGTAATGAACTCTCTAAACGACACAAAGTTTCCGTTTTCACAAGGGAAGAAAACCTGTATGCCCCTGATTTTTCCATTCGCCACGAAAAACAAAGCGACAATTTAGATTTGTACATTGTCAATAATCCGCAAGGTAAAGACGACTACCGACACAAGCAAATGGACAATAATTTCGCCGATTTGCTAAAACAACTCAAACCTGACATTGCTTATATCGGACACCTCAACCACCTTTCAATAGGGCTAATTGACGAATTGAATAAACAAGTTTTTATGTTGCACGATTATTGGCTGATGTGTCCGCGTGGCACAGTACATGACAAAAAATAGAAAGTCCCTCTATATTGCCCTTACAGGGCGCGATTTGAGAGGAAGGACTCATTCTACCCAAGGCGTTGCCATTGGGCTAAAGTATGCAGCCCCTTCGGGGTGTCCTGAGAAAAAACAGGTTGAAAGCCTGATATACAACAGCCCGGGGTATCGCCCCGGGTATGGATAATCCTCTGCAAACGGCGCCCTGTAAGGGCAACATACAAAAATTGTCATGTACTAAGCCGCGTGGTCAGTTTTTAACTCGCAGTATCGGTAAGGAAAACAATTTTCAGGTTTGTAATAGACAAAACGACCGCAAATGCGCCTGTGATTGCTACGAAATTTATTTTAGCGGCAAAGAAACTGAAAGAGAACAGTATATTGCAGCGTGGGCAAATTGGATAAATCATCGAATGATTGAAACAAAGTCAATTATCAACAAAGTTAATTTGTTTATTGCTCCCGCGAAATACCTGCGTAACCGTTTTATTACTGACTTTGAAATACCAGAAAACAAAATCATTTATCTTTATCATCAGATTCTCCAGAATACCATCCGAAGTAACTATCATATGCACTTTAAATCCGTAGAAATAAACACGTTTAGATACGCATTTACCCCTGTATTCCTCTCCTTTGACTATACGGGAGTTTGTAATGCGAATATTCTGACAGACTGCCACAGGGAAACTGTCGATACAATAAGTTGTTTCAAGATTCATATTCTTTATTGCCTGGCCTGTACAGAAAAAGAGTTGGCTAAGAAATTCCCCTATATTGTGCAACCTGCGGTTGAAACGGCTTTTACCAAGCATATCAGGCATCAGGCCCGTACTACGGACAAAACTAAGGGATGTCTCGATATTTCCACCGAAACACCGGGCGGCAATCAAAACTACTGTTATAATTTCCGCATCAGTAGTTTTACGCCTTTCCGGCTCTTTGTGATTCATAGACTTAAGTATATCATCAAAAAATACGTATATTGCAACGGTTTTTGTAACCATGGTCAATCCTCTATTTATGTGAGTTAGCAACACTAAATTAAGGTATTGACCTTTTTTATTATAAATATTTATTAATAGCAACTTGAATTATATAGTAAATCATTTAGATTTCATTTGCAGTAATAAAGAAAAATATCAAAGCGAATATAGAACAGCTGACCGATAAACAACAAATGAGCGAGAATTAAGGAAAATGGAAAAGTAATTGAGAATTTTTCAAGAATTTTATGCTGACGTACTAATGGAAACTAAAATTGATGCCGTGAACCGGGTGGAAGAGTTATTCAGATAAGCAGAAAAGAAAGGAATATAAAACAATTCATTTCTCTTTCGTTAGAGCCTTTGAAAATCAGAAAATGATTCAAATTTCCAAGAGAATTTATAAATTTAGTCGTTTCTGCTTGCTAAGCAATTGGATTAGAGATAAAAAGTTAAATATTTACGAAAATTTGAGTATTTTTGCGGGACAAAAAATGCACCTATGTCAGTACAAAGTGAAGCAGTACTTGAAAACAGATTGATTACAAACTCTTAAATCGATGAACTATGAATACGTTCAGATTGATGAAAAGACTAATCTGTATTGCTTTTTTTGAACTGAACAGAAATAGATAGAAAAGTATGAGTTCAAAATTTTTCAATAATAATGTTGGCAATACGCTCTTTGACAAACTCAAAGGCGTTGCTTCTGAAATGGCAAACTTCAATCGTTTTCTTGCGGTAGTAGGCTTTTTCCGTTCTTCCGGATACTTCAAACTTCGCAAAGAACTTGGAGATGTAGAAGAAATCAAAATCTTGGTAGGCATAAATATTGATGACATATTCCGTAAACACAACAAGGCTTTGTTGATGTTGTCGAATGGAGAAAAGGCAAAGGAAATCTATCAAAAAGACTTCAAAGAGGATATTGTCAATGCACGATATGCCCAAGATGTTGAGGAAGGTATTTTACAAATGTGTGATGATCTTGTGTCCGGACGGTTGCAAATGAGAATCCATGATCAAAAGAACCTTCACGCAAAGTTCTATTTGTGTCTCCCGTACCACCATACGGAGAATTCTGATGGATGGGTGATAATGGGTTCATCAAATATTTCCGATTCAGGGTTAGGCATTACACAGTCCCCACGTTATGAATTGAATGTAGCGATGAAGGATTATGACGATGTAAAATATTGCTCCAATGAATTCAATTTACTATGGGAACAATCGATACCATTAACGGCAGATGACATAGAGAGCTATAAGAAAAAAACATACTTGGGTTATCAGCCTACACCTTATGAATTATATATCAAGGTACTTATTGACACATTTGGCGATCAAGTAGAAGATGACTTTACAATTCAGCTACCGGAAGGAGTGAAAGATCTGAAGTATCAGAAAGATGCTGTAATACAGGGCTACCAGATGCTGATGAGGCACAATGGTCTTTTCCTTGCTGACGTGGTAGGTCTTGGCAAAACCATGATTGCCACTATGATAGCAAAACGTTTTATGGAAGTTAATGGTAAAAATACGAATGTACTTGTAGTGTATCCTCCGGCATTGGAAGACAACTGGAAAAACACATTCAAATTGTTTGGCATATCAAAGAAAGCGCAATTTGTGACGAATGGTAGTCTTTCTAAAATATTGGATAGTAAAGCTCAATACAAAGACAAAGAGGAGTTTGACCTTATAATTGTGGACGAAGCACACGGCTTTCGCAGTGACAGTTCCGGAAAGTATGATGAATTACAAAAAATCTGCAAGTCACCCTGTTGCAATGCCGGATTATTGAAAAGTTTACAAAAAAAAGTAATGCTGTTATCGGCAACCCCACTAAACAATCGACCGGATGATTTACAGAACCAACTTCTTCTGTTCCAAAATAGCCAAAGCTGTACTATTGACGGAGTACCTAACTTAAAAGCATTCTTCTCTCCGTTGGTATTGGAATACAAAAAACTGATGAGAGAACGTGATACTCGCGATGTAACAACGGAGGTGGATAAACTCTATGAGACAATAAGAGAAAAAGTTATAGATAAGGTCACTGTTCGCAGAACGAGAAATAACATTATCAATGCTCCCGATTATAGTGCGGATATAAAGTCTCAAGGCATTGTATTTCCTCACATTTTGCCTCCTCATGAACTTGTTTATAAGATGGACGAAGATACAAGTGTTCGTTTTTATGCAACTCTCGCAGCCTTGTCTGACGAAAGCTATGAGCAGCATCTATTTTACGCCCGTTATCGTGCCGTTGAGTTTTTGAGACCGGAATTAAGAAAGAAATATGGCAATGCGGAACATATCGGTCAGACACTGGCGGGTATCTACCGGGTTCACATGGTAAAACGCTTGGAGAGTAGTTTTCATGCGTTCAAGAAGTCACTTCATACATTATTGCGCATTACCAATGATATGCTAAAAATGTTTGATGAAAACAAGGTCATTATAGCACCGGATTTAAAGATCAAAGACTTACAAGCTAAAGATATGGAGTTGGATCAGATTATTGAGCTTGCACTTGAAAAAGGATATTTGGAGAGTGACATATTATATAGGGCAGAAGATTTCAGCCCTGAATTTATTACGATGTTGCAGAATGACAAAGAGGTTTTGGAACGTTTAAACGCTGATTGGAATAAAGAAAATGAAGATCCGAAGTTTGATGAATTCAAGATTCGTTTGGAGACAGAGTTTATGAATGCGGATCTAAATCCGGCAGGCAAGTTGGTTCTTTTTTCCGAAAGTGTTGATACGCTTGAATATCTTAACAAACGATTAACCGGGGAGTTGGGACGTGAAGATGTGCTGATGATTACAGCGGCCAATCGTAACCGAATGGGACAAGCTATTAAGGAAAATTTTGATGCAAATAGTGTGGTGAAGAAAAATACTTATAATATCATAATCACTTCTGATGTATTGGCTGAGGGTGTAAACCTCCACCGTTCCAATGTGATTGTTAATTATGATTCCCCTTGGAATGCAACGCGGCTTATGCAACGAATAGGCCGTGTCAATCGTATTGGTTCTGTCGCAGATAATATATATAACTATATGTTTTATCCATCACAGCAAGGTGATAAGGAAATTCAACTCTACAAAAATGCACTTGTCAAGTTGCAAGGCTTTCATTCTGCCTTTGGCGAGGATGCACAGATTTATTCAAAGGAAGAAATTGTAAAGCAGTTTACTCTCTTTGACAATAATGTAAAAGATAGCGTTGATAAGAAAATAGCCTTGCTGCGTGAGGTACGGGAACTCTATAATTGTGACCGCAAACTGTATCACAAAATAAAAAATCTGCCAATGAAAAGTCGAGTGATGCGTGATACAGGTAAGAACTCCAGAAAGTCTGTTATTTTTGTTTCATCAAGTGTAAAGACAGAATTCTATCTTGCAACTGACAAACAGGTTGAAGCAATAGATTTTTTGGAAGCAGTGAAGTATCTTGAAGCCAAACCGGAAGAACTTCCTGCACCTTTTATGAACGAAGAAAAACATTATAAGCATGTAAACAAGGCTCTCAATATTTATACGACAGAATATGTAGAGGCATCGGACACTGCATCCATCAACCGAACAGACCTTGATAAAATTTCATTGGAAGCCAATAAGTTTTTGCGTACTATAAAACAAATCACTACAGATACCGAATTGACATCACAATGTGATGTGCTTATGGCTTATATCAATGAAGGTGTCTATGCAAAGTTGCCAAGATACTTACGTACATTGTCCCGTGAATATAAAAATGATCGGGAACAGATTAAGCTAAATGAGTATAATATTCAAGTCGCAATCTCAGGACTTATTGATGAATATCAAACCATGAGCAAAGAGCAACGGCATGAAATTGCCGATATTTCAGACCCACAAATCATAATATCAGAATCATTTATATAAAAAGACCATTATGGCATATAGTCAAGAATCACTTCGGCAGTTATTCCAGCAGAAGTTTAACTTGAATAATTGGTATTCGCTATTACGCGATTTTTTTCAAGCTTCAGAATTGAAAGCTAATGCTGAGAAGATTGCTGGTACCAGTATTGGAGGACAAGGATATTACCTTGGAACCATAGATACAACCGATAACTACAGAATCGGATTGTTTTACTATGACATCAAGGATAGCAATGTAGCCAGGAAGAAAGTTAAATTGCGCAATCTGGTAAAAACATTCATCAATCCTACATGGGGAGAGTTTGATGCAGCCCTTGTTGTCTTTGATAATAAGGAGAATTGGCGTTTGTCTTTCATTTGCGATATAAAGGGTGAGAATACCGCCGCCAAACGATACACTTATGTTTTTGGCGATGCAGAAAACTATTATAACACTCCCGTTGGACGTTTTGATGAATTGCAGCACCAAGGTGTTTCATTTGAGAATATCAAAGAAACATTCTCTGTTGAAGCGTTGACAAAGCAGTTCTACAAAGATTTGTTCGAGTGGTATCAATGGGCTGTCAGTGATGAGGCCGGTATCACTTTCCCCAACAATGCAGCCGTAGATGATGATGACCGTGAGAATATTGATGTAAAGATAATCCGAATGATAACCCGGTTAATGTTTGTCTGGTTTATCAAGCAGAAAGGCATTGTTCCCAATTATATCTTCGACATCTCGTATCTTCGTACTATTTTGAAAGATTTTCAGCCATTTGCTGCTGATGATGGAAAATACTATAATGCCATTCTGCAAAATCTGTTCTTTGCGACTCTTAATCGTGCAATAATTGATGAAGATGGTAAGAAACGCGGTTTTGCTCGTATTGCCAGTGGCAAAGATTTGAAAACATTATATCGCTATCAGGAACTTTTTACAATCCCAGAAGAAGAAATTATCAAGATATTTGCCGAAGTGCCTTTCCTGAATGGCGGTCTGTTTGAATGTTTGGATAAAACACGTACACTTGACGGTGTAGAAAAGGCGTATTATTATGATGGATTTAGCCGTAACGATGTAAAGCTTGCCGATGGCAGATATAAAAACCGTGCGTTTGTACCTAACAAATTGTTCTTTATGCCGGAGAAAGGGCTGTTCTCTATATTGGCACGTTATAATTTCACCATAGAAGAAAACACTCCCAATGAACAACAAGTGGCACTTGACCCGGAACTTTTAGGTAAGGTGTTTGAAAACCTGCTTGGTGCCTATAATCCAGAGACAAAGGAAACAGCCCGTAATCAAAGCGGTTCATTCTATACTCCTCGTGAGATAGTTAACTATATGGTGGATGAAAGCCTGCAAGCATATTTGGGGAAGACGCCTGTTGTAATGTCATTATTCAGTGATGACTTTGTGAAAGACCCTGCTTATGAAACGGAATATCAATCTATTGCCGGACGGTTAAAGTCCATTAAAGTTCTTGATCCGGCTTGTGGTTCGGGTGCTTTTCCTATGGGCTTGCTTAACAGGATGGTTGATTTATTGCAAAAGATTCATACAGAAGAAAGTGTTTACGACCTAAGATTGGCTATTATTGAGAATTGCATATATGGTAGTGATATTCAAAGTATTGCTGCGCAGATTACAAAGCTAAGATTCTTTATATCATTGATATGCGATTGCGGGAAGGATACTAATAAGTCAAACTTCGGCATTCCTACATTGCCAAATCTTGAAACCAAATTTGTCGCTGCAAACTCTTTGATCGCAAAGGAAAAACGTGCCGTTATTGGAAATCTGTTTGAAGATATGGAAATAGAACCAACCAAGAAAGAGTTGGCAAAAACTCGCCACGAACACTTCTCGGCAAAATCAGCATCGACCAAACGCCGTTTGCGTGATAAAGACCAGGAATTACGTGAGAAATTGGCAAGATTGCTTTCTGAAAATAGAGACTTTGCCCCTGAAGATGCTAAACAGTTAGCAGATTGGAATCCTTATGACCAAAATTCTGTCAGTCGATTCTTTGACTCTGAATGGATGTTTGACATAAATGATGGCTTTGATATAGTTATAGGTAATCCCCCATACATTCAATTGCAGAATAATGGAGGTGAGCTTGCTGCACTTTATGAAGATTGCGGATATAAGACTTTCGCCCGGACAGGCGATATTTATTGCCTGTTCTACGAACGGGGTTGGCAGTTATTGAAACCTGATGGTCATCTATGTTATATCACGTCTAACAAATGGATGAGGGCAGGGTATGGAGAGAAAACGAGAGAGTTTTTTGCAAATCAAAGCAATCCCCAACTTTTGATTGATTTTGCAGGAGTGAAGATTTTTGAGAGTGCCACAGTAGATACAAATATCCTGCTGTTTTCAAAAGGAGAGAATAAGCATGAAACCATTTGTGCCGTTACCAATAAACAGAATAAGGATAGCGTAAAGAATTTGAGCGTTTTTGTGCAGCAAGCGCAAGTAATTTGTGAGTTTACCAACTCTAATAGTTGGGTTGTACTTTCTTCTATAGAACAGAGTATTAAGCAAAAAATAGAGGCAATAGGAACCCCTCTGAAGGATTGGGATATTCAGATTAATTATGGCATAAAAACTGGACTTAATGAGGCTTTTATTATTCCAACAGAAAAACGAGATGAAATTTTGGCTGCTTGTTTAAGTGAGGAAGAGCGCAAAAAAACGGATGCACTTATACGACCTATTTTGCGTGGACGTGATATAAAAAGATACGGATATGAGTGGGCTGACTTGTGGTTGATTGCAACATTTCCATCGCGAAAGTATGATATAGAAGAATATCCTTCGGTTAAACAATATCTTCTTTCCTTTGGAAAAGAGAGGTTAATACAATCTGGAGGCATTGGGAGTCGTAAAAAGACTAATAACAAGTGGTTTGAAACCCAAGATAGCATTAGTTATTGGGAGGATTTTTTGAAGCCAAAAATCATTTACCCTAATATGACTAAATATATGCCTTTTGTTTTAGATAAAGATGGATATTATACCAATCAAAAATGCTTTATTCTTACAGGAGATGGTCTTGCTTATTTAACCGCATTTTTCAACTCTAACGTGTTTAAAATTTGCTATAGAAACAATTTTCCAGAATTACAAGGAGGAACGCGAGAATTATCAAAAATATTTTTCGAAGATATTAAAATTCCTCATCTGGAATCCATAATTGAAGAAGATTTTGAGATACTTGTAGAAGATATGCAAAATGGAAAAGACTATGCTGATATAAGGTTAGAAAAGGCTTTATTACTCACATTAAATCTACAAGATGAAGAAGATTATATTCTTAATTATAAGATTCAATAAAATTGATTTCTTCTTTATTCAAATCAAATGCTTCATAAATAGTTTTACTAGATACGTTTTTGGGGATTGAGATATTTAATACATAAATAGAAAACATTCTAACAGCAGTTTCCCCAAGCTGGACAGAGAGAGTTCTATAATACCAATTTATTAAATTTGAATTGAGGTATTCTATAAGTATAGGTAAATCATCATTATTTTTTGTCGTAATAAAATAAACAGTATTATTACAGTAAATGTGTTCTGAACAATAACAAAAACTTAATCTTTGAGATATGTCTGGATACAGAATTTTTGGCTTCAAAAAATCCTCCATATAAACGCAGTTACGCAAATTATATGGAGTATCACCTTGATCAGATCTATGTTCAATTCTTCCCCAGAAAGAGTCCAAATGAGCTTTTATTGCAGGGTAATTTTCAATGTCTACTCTTGGGATATTCTTCTCTTTTATTCCATTATGAGTGCTTATAAGCCATCGATCTGCCCACTCATATCCGTATCTTTTTATATCACGTCCACGCAAAATAGGTCGTATAAGTGCATCCGTTTTTTTGCGCTCTTCCTCACTTAAACAAGCAGCCAAAATTTCATCTCGTTTTTCTGTTGGAATAATAAAAGCCTCATTAAGTCCAGTTTTTATGCCATAATTAATCTGAATATCCCAATCCTTCAGAGGGGTTCCTATTGCCTCTATTTTTTGCTTAATACTCTGTTCTATAGAAGAAAGTACAACCCAACTATTAGAGTTGGTAAACTCACAAATTACTTGCGCTTGCTGCACAAAAACGCTCGTTTTATTTCATTCAAAAGCCACATTTTTTAAGAATCGGGCAAGAGTGTTTCTATCGACTTTACAAATTTTGGCTATCTTACGTTGAGATACTCCTGCATCAAGTAGTTCTGTTATTAGTCTTTTTTTGTTTGATAATTTATATTTGTCAGGATTGCTTTTCCTTCCTTTAGGACGTCCTAGTATAATACCTTCCATCTTTTTTCGTGCCAAAGCTTCTTTAGTTCTCTGACTAATCAGATTCCGTTCTATTTCAGCCGAAAGCCCAAAAGCAAAGGCGAGAACTTTGCTTTGAATGTCTTCTCCAAGACGATAATTATCTTTGATAGTCCACATCCGGCATTCTTTTGTCATGCAAATATTTAAGATTTCCATAATCATAAACAGATTACGCCCTAATCTGGATAACTCAGCACAAATAATCAAATCATCTTTCTGTACCTTTTTTAGTAATCTGCCAAGTTCCCGTTTATTGTAAGCTTTTGTCCCACTGATTGTTTCTTCAATCCAGCCATCAATATTAAGCTTTTCTTTATCACAAAAATTACCAATCTCGAACCGCTGATTTTCAACAGTCTGTTTATCACTACTTACTCTAATGTATCCGTATACCATAGTCTTTTTGATAAAACATAATAAAAATAATTGAAATGTACTCTCTATTTCTATTAAATCTGTATGTAAACAAAACAACAGCGGATTTGAGAGAATCAGAATAGGAGATGAAGACTATAGCGTTATCAGAACAAGCATCCATTGACTGCCATATGCAACCATTTTGCATACAATTGAATTACTTTTGTTACAAATAACAACAGCCTGAATGTTATACGCTTCTAAGATATTTGTACTATATTTGCGATACAGTACGATGGTACTGTACATATTGTAAGAAGCGTCACGTTTCATCCTTTGTTTAGGAAATCGCCAATTGACTAATGTAGCAAGGATAAACATAACGTTCCTGTTTGATGATTGTACTTTCTGTGCAACATATCAGGCGTGGGCTGTTGTTTATTTGCTACAAGGTGTTTGGCGATACCTCTAAACAAAATAGATAAGCAGTGCCATGCTTTCTGTGTTTATCGGAGAATGATTAGATAAAAACTCAAACTTATAAACTAAGAAAATGGAAAAGATAAAAAAAGGATTCATTAAAAAGTATTTTACATTATTTATATCGGTTATAGGGCTGTTGATACTGATTTGTTTTGCCCTATTGTTAATTCCAGAGTCTCAAATGCCAACACTGCTACAGAGTAGCGGATTAGTTGCAATTATTAGTGCTTTCCTAGGCGTTATTATGACAGTATCTGTAACTGCTATTCTATTAGAAAAACAAGCCGACATCGAGCAAACAAAAAATAAGAACATGAAAATCTTCGAGAAAAAGCAAGAAGTATATCATGCTTTTCTGGAAAAACTGAAAGAAATTATTCAGGATGATGAAGTAGCAATAGGGACTGTAAAGGGACAGGCTGTTGATGAATTGAAAGATTTAATTTTTCAATTGGGTTTCCTGCAAATGCATCAGAATTCAAAAGATAGCATGAATAATATATTGGAAAAGATAGCGAAGATTATCGAATTGATGAATAAATATAAAAATTCTGAATCCAAAAACGAAGAATTAGAGGGATATTATACGGAGCTCTCAATGGAGTTGTTCGAGGTCGTTGCTATCTTGCGAAAAGACCTTTATGACGAAGATGCAAAAGATATAAAGAACGACAAAATAAACGAAACGAGGAAACTCATAGGCGAGGTTCTAAAAAAAGGATTATGTGATAACACTCCTGATACGGATAGAAACATAATCCTGGCTGACTTTTTACACAAATTTTACAAACAATTTGAAGAGAAAGGATATCCGATAGATTTGAAAGGTGCTACAATCAAGCATTTGGTTGAAATTTTTTATAAAGAAAATCACCGCATTACCTTGTTTCTGGAAATTCCTGAAATAGAGATTGGTTTTGAAATAGAAATTAACAAAGAAGGCTTTTGGTACAGTATACCAAAAGATGAAGATGAAGAGGGTTGTAATCGCATAATAGAGTGTTTGAAAGACACTCCATTTAAGAAGAACAATAAAGATTGGATTGCCAGAAAAGAGTCGAATAGGAAGTTGAATTTTATGGATTGTAATGAAAACCTTAAAATACCAAACAAACGTTCTCAAGTTGTGCGAGAGTTAGTAGAGGAAATATATGAATATATAATCCGAATAAAAAATTGTTAAACTAATATTGCATTATTTCTTTCCTGTGCTCGTATTTGGCACTGGTTTAAATTATCTTTATACACATAATTATAAGATGAAATGTTGAATTTCGCATCCATTGATTTTGAAACGGCAAACTACAATCGCTCAAGCATTTGTAGCTTAGGTATTGTGATTGTAGAATGTGGAAAAATCATAGATAAGATATATCGATTAATACGTCCACGACCTAATTTCTATTGTTCGTGGGCAACAGATATTCATGGACTGTCTTATTATGACACACTAGACGAACCGGAATTTCCAGATGTTTGGGACGGTATTAAGCCCAAACTGAGAGATTTTCCATTGGTTGCTCATAACAGTTCTTTTGATGAGGGTTGCCTGAAAGCTGTTCATGATCTGTATGGGATAGAATACCCGAATTATGAGTTCCACTGTACATATCGAACAGCAAAAAGAAAGCTGCCTAATTTAGGGAATCATCAGTTGCATACGGTAGCAACACATATTGGGTATGATTTGGAGAATCACCATCATGCTTTGGCAGATGCGGAAGCATGTGCAGAGATCGCGTTACAAATTATAGATTATTGATATTAAGCCTTAATTACAATTAGAATTAGATGAACAATAGAGGAGTAAAATTAGAGCCTAAATTGGTAGGAGATATATCCGGAGATTTTTTCATTCCATCTTATCAAAGAGGATATAGATGGGATAAGGAGCAGGTTGAAAAGCTATTGGACGATATCCTTGAAAATGGGAGTAATAATTATTGCTTGCAACCAATCGTAGTAAAAAATAATAACAATGTGTATGAACTAATAGATGGACAGCAAAGGCTTACTACCCTCTTCTTAATTTTAAATTTCATAAAGTATGAAGGGTATAAGCCTAGAATTAATGTGAATTTTTCTTTGGATTATGAAACGCGCCCTGATAGCAAAGGATATCTTGAAAATGTAAATAAAAATTTAGCAGAAAAGAATATTGACTTCTACCATATATATGGAGCATATAAAGCAATAAGAGATTGGTTTATAAAGCAAAAGAATGATTCGGAAGCTGTTGATGATATATACCAGTATCTATGCAAGTTTGTTAAAGTAATATGGTATGAAACAAATGAAAATGACTCGACAGATCTATTTACCCGGTTGAATATAGGAAAAATACCTTTGACAAATGCAGAGCTTGTGAGGGCACTATTCTTGTCACGGGATAACAATTCTGATGTAACAGAAGAAAAACAAATTGAAATTGCAACCAGTTGGGATATTATAGAAAAAGAATTACACAATGAGGAATTCTGGGGATTTTTAACCAATAAAAAAGCGTCGAAATATAATACCCGTATAGAATTGCTGTTTGAAATGATAGCAGATAAGCACGAGCATGAAAAAGAGAAGTATTATACATTCTATTTCTTTAGTAATAAAATTAGTATGGATAAGACTCCTATTTCTGATTTGTGGAAAGAGATACAAAACTATTACCTAAGGTTAAAAGAGTGGTTCGAAAATAGAGATATTTATCACAAAGTAGGCTATTTGGTAGCTACAGGAGTTCACATACAAACATTAATAAAAAAAGCAGAGGGTAATAAGAAAAGTGTATTTTTAGCGAGACTTGACGAAGAAATCAGACAGAGAATATCGATTTCTACTGAAAATCTTTGGGAATTGTCATACGAGAATAACTCCGATAAAGAAAAAATAGAAAATATTCTGTTATTGTTCAATGTTGAAACTCTGCGTTTATTAAAAATTTCGCAAGAAAAATATTCTTTTAATGCACATAAATCGAAACAATGGTCGTTGGAACACATTCATGCGCAAAATTCACAAGGTTTGAATAAGAAAGAAGACCAGCAGAAGTGGTTAAGACTACACCTCGAATCATTGAGAATTATTGCTCAAACTGATACATCTTCAACAGTACGGGATTTAATTGAAAAAATAGAAGCTAAATATGAGAATATAGACAGAATTATTTTTGATGAAATTTTCACCGAGGTAACATCTGTCCTTTCCGAAAAAAATGATAAAAAAGATTATCTTCATTCTCTTTCAAATATGGCATTACTGAGTTTTGAAAACAATGCAGCCCTTAATAATTCGACATTCGATGTGAAAAGAAATAAGATATTGGATATGGATAATGCCGGACAATACATCCCGATTTGCACGAAGCGTGTTTTCCTGAAATACTATACTAAATCGCAAGATTATCAATTGCATTTTTGGGGGGAAACCGACAGAAAAGCATATATGGATGCTATGGCAGGAGAGAAAGGTATTTTGTCTAATTATTTAATGTAAAATTATGAGCGATATATACACTAACCCGATATCATTTAATCAATTATTTACTCAAGAATTTGGTAGTAAGGAAGAACAAAAAGAAAAAATTAATGTCATTGAAATCCCAATCATTCAACGGGATTATGCCCAGGGACGTGAAACTTCGGATGTAAAGAAAATTAGGCGAACTTTTTTAGATGTTTTATTTGACACATTAATTAACAGAAAAAACATCAAGTTAGACTTTGTTTATGGAGATATTACAAATGGGAAAATGACACCTCTTGATGGACAACAGAGGTTGACTACATTATTCTTATTGCATTGGTATATTGCATATCACGAAGACATAGAAGAGATTAACTTCTTATCAAAGTTCACATATCGCACTCGATTTAGTTCGAGAGATTTTTGTAGTGGGCTAGTTTCATTTAAGCCTGACTTCTCACAACAGAAAATCTCAGAAGATATAATTGACCAACCTTGGTTTATGGGAGCTTGGTCAAACGATCCTACCATTGTTTCTATGTTGGTGGTAATAGATGAAATTCATAATCGGTTCAAGAATACATCAAATCTATGGAGTTGTTTGGCTGACGATGCAAATCCAGCCATCAGTTTCTATTTCTTACCAATAAAAGAAATGGGGCTAACTGATAGTCTTTATATAAAAATGAACTCCCGGGGGAAACCTCTAACTCCCTTTGAACATTTTAAAGCGAATTTTGAAAAATTAATAAAAGCGATCTGTGTCGATCTGTATAATGAGTTTATATTCAAAATAGACAACAATTGGACTGATATTCTTTGGAAATATAGAGGTGAGAATAATATCATTGATGATGAGTTCATGAAATATTATCGCTATATAACAGAAATATTGTGTTATCAACATAATTATGAGATTGTGGATGACGATTTTGTTCTTTCTGAAATTGTATATGGGATAAATTGCCCGAAAGCCAAGTACAATCTAAGATTCTTGTTTAATGCTTTAGACTGTTGGGAAAAATATGATATAGATGCTTTTTTCGAAAGTCTTTTCTCTAGTAACCAATATGAAGAAAGGAAGGTCAAATTATACATAAGCAATCGTAATTTATTTTTGCAATGTTGTAACGACTATGGAATAAGGGACGGACATAGAAGGCGCTTTACTTTAAATTTTTCATTATTGCTATATGCTGTTTTGCAATTCCAGATGAATCGGGAATCTATTACACTTGATGAAATATTTGAGCGTTTAAGAATCGTCCGGAATTTAGTTTTTAACTCTTCTGATGAAATTCGTGAAGAAAGGATGAATGCATTACTTCAAGAAACATCTGATATTATAGTGAAAGGCGAGATTTCGTTAGACTCTTTGGGATATAGTCGGAATCAGAAAGAAGAAGAAATCTACAAAATGGAATGGAGGAGAATTAATCCGACATTAGCCGATTGTTCATGCCATTTGGAAGATCATTTTCTTCTGCAAGGTACATTGAGAATTATAGATATCGATGATATAGATAATCTACAAAACAAAGAGGAAGCATTTTTTAAGATGTTCGACCATTCTATTCCCTATATGACTATAAGTAGAGCATTGCTGACTATTGGAGATTATTCCCAATTATTTACGGGTTGGAGGTTTTCTCTAGGAAATACCAATGATTCTACATGGAAAGATTTATTTTCATTCAGTAATCAGCGAAAATATTTTGAGAATACAAAAGATTGCTTAAATAAGCTTCTTATTGATATTGATTCTGAACTTCCTGTTTTAGAGCAATTGGAAAGTATGATAACTGCATATAAAGCAAAAGCTATTTATGATTGGAGATATTATTTTATAGCATATGAGCCAATGAGAGCTGGTGATAGCGGAATGTACTATTGGGAGAATGATAGAGAAAGGCAAAAAAATAATGCGTATGAAGTAATTATGATGAATACTCCGTCTTCTTTGTCTGGAAGACATTGGTATCCGTTTCTATTGGATGTGTATTGGGATGGGACACTACACGAACATTTATTAATTGGAGAATATGGAGATCCATTATATATAAAAGAAACTGGAGAAAAAATATATTGTAAAAATGAAGCATGGGAAATCACAAATGAAGAGGGAGCTATTACCACTATTTCAATACCTCAGGACAATGGGATTGATATTGAAGATAGGCTGATTAAACTCAAAAATTATTTGATTTCATATTTGAAACTATAAACTTTTACTCATATAAAATATTCATTGACTACATCAAAGGGTTTATATTCGGGCAAGCCATAGATAATGCGCCTGGAACAGCTTCCGAATTAATGCTCAAGATAGAGAGCAATTTACTTTGGTTAAAATATGGAAAAATGATATATTATGATTGTAGAGAAACGGTGAGGACGTATGTTTGATTAAGAAAAAGCAAAATTAAAAATCAAAAAATATGACAGAAAATAGTTTTAAAGAGATAATGGCATTATTAAAGTCATTTACAGAAGTTTATAAAAAAGAAGAAGAAAAATTACCTTATCACATTAATTTGATAGATGATCTACGTGCCGATGAGAATGCGCATAGCCGAATTTTAGGAAAATTGCTGCAACAGAAAACTTCCGATAATAAATTTGAGATTCTGGAAAGTTTTTTGAGTTTTATAAAGGGAAAATATACAGACAAAGATTTAAAAAAAATAGAAATAAAAAAACCGCGAATTACACAGGAAAAATGTCGAATTGACTTGTGGGTGCAAGATAAAGATTATGCAGTAATTTTTGAAAATAAAGTAAATTATGCACCAGACCAACATAATAGAAACAAAGGACAATTAGAACACTATATTGATGTTACAAAAGAAAAATACAATATAGAAAATATATTTGTTATATATCTTCATAATGAAAAAGAGCCAGACGAACAATCTTGGGGCGAATATAGAGAGAATTTTAAAAACAGATATTTGAGAATGTCATTCAGCGATGATATCCTTTGTTGGCTTAAAAAAGATGTATTACCCCAATATATAAATACAAAAGATAAATTTCTTTCTTCCGCATTGGAACAGTATATTGACCATTTGGAAGGAAAATATAATTTACGAGAAATTGATAAAAATAAAAATATGGTATTACAAGAATTAATAAAAGAAGAGATAAGACTAAATGGTCTTACTTCACAAGAAAGCATTGAAAAGCTCAATGAAAAGAAAGAAGAGTTAAGTAAAATAATAAATCAAATCGATTTATTAACTAGCTCTTTAAACTTAGAATTGGCGGAGAAATATATTTCAGAACGAAGGAGTATTATAACCTATCCAGAAAATTTTATCGATCCTCAACGAGAGAAAAAGAAGAATGACGAAAATAATATATTAACTATTGTAGAAAAAGACAAAGGCTTTGCAACAGTATTATATTATGACCAATCTGAAAGCTGTTATTTTTATGGAATTAATACGTGGGACACTGACAATAATATAAAATATAAAGGAGTAGAATTCTTAGTTCAAGAGATAAATAAAGAACTAAACTTGAAAGGATGGGGAGATAAAGAATGGTATATTAAGTGTCGTATTGAAAAAGATGAAGACGCTTATTCTAAATTCGAACAGTTATTAGAAAAAGTCATAGAAACTGTCGGTAAAAAATAATACTGAATGCGCCTTCTCCACCTTTCCGACACCCATAACCTGCACAAGCAATTGACAGACTTGCCTGCTGCCGATATCATCATCCATTCCGGGGATCTATCAATGGCCGGAACAGAGAACGAAGTTATCGATTTTATAGAATGGTTCGGAGCATTGGATTACCAGTACAAAATTTTCATTGCTGGCAATCACGATTTTTGCCTCGACGGAAAAGCACCGGCGAGAATACAGAAATTTTTACCCGAAAACTGCTTTTATCTTTATGCTTCGGGCATTGAGATTGAAGGCTTGTGGTTTTGGGGCATCCCTTATTTTATATCTTACGAATTGCGCATGGAAAAATACCTGCATGATTTGGAATCAATTCCGTGTAATACAGATGTTTTGATTTCACATCGCCCACCGCTTGGTATTTTGGATAACGCCAATAATACCTTTTTTGGTTGCCCAGATTTGCTCCAGAAGGTATTAAACATTCGCCCGCATTACCATCTTTTCGGGCATATCCACGACGCCTATGGTATTGAAAAATCAGTATATACAACTTTTTCCAATGCGGCATTGGTAGATGAAAAGTACCGGTTATTAAACAAACCATCTGTATTTGACATTTGATTTAAGCTAATGCCCTCATTTGGCACAGGCCGGATGTATCTTTGTACAAGATATATAAACCATTAAAACCGAAACATTTATGGCAAATTTTTATTGCGAGTACTGCGGAGCAAAGTCTTCAAATGTTGCATCACTAACAAACAACTCTTGTATGCGACACCCAAATGGTTCCAATAAGGGGAAACATAAATTGTATGAAGGGAGTGAGAAAAACAGATACACCTGCAAATATTGCGGAACATCAAGCTCTTCAATAAGTTCATTGACAAATAATTCCTGCATGCGCCATCCTAATGGGTCGAATAAAGGGAAACATGCACCGGCTCTTTAGTATTTTCTATCGCATCATTAAAACTGCTCATACCGGGCAGTTTTTTTTGAAATCTTTTAAATGTATGCCGCTATTTGGCATATCATACACTTATCTTTACAGAAAATAATAGATATGAGACAGTTAAATATTACACAAAAGGGTGAAAGTATTAACAAGAAGGTTGATAAAAAGACTCCTAAAACTATATTGGATCATATAGAGTGTATAGTCGAATTAGTTGAAAATTCCGGTTTGAGTAAAGAGTTTTACCGGAAAGCAAAGAAAAGCATTGATTTTGTAGCCGGGAAAATGGGACTGACAATGAATCAGGCTGTCCTCTTTGCTATTTTCATAGAGAAATGTGATGATAGCAGGATTTATGTCAGCGATTTTTCCAAACTTATTGGCTGCCGGCTGGTTAGGATTATAGGTTTAATGAGTGATATCGATGAATTAGAAAAGCGGTACCTCGTTCGCTGTAAAAGAAGTGACAGCCAAAAAAGCTACCGGGTGCCTGTGGATGTTGTTAATACCCTGAAACAAGACATCGCATATACACCCGAAAGCACCCGGGGCCTTACTACAAAAGAACTATTCAAGCATATCAATCGCCTGTTCAATGAAAGGGAGGACTATGAAATTTCCTGTGCTGCATTATTGGAAGAACTACAATCTCTTTTAGAAGATAACCGGTCCTTACTTTTTTGCCGGCAGGTAAAAGAATACGAAAAGATATGCGAGGATAAAAATGACTTCTTATTACTATTACTCTTCTGTCACCGTTTTGCCAACCTGGATGATGATTGTGTCGGTTTCCATGATTTTGAGGATTTGTATGACGAGAAATGGATATTTAGAGGAATGAAGTCGAACCTGCAAAAAGGACACAGTGAACTGGTCAGAAACAATATTTTAGAATATTTTAATGATAATGGTTTTGGAGACAGGGAATACTTTAGCATATCGACAGTAGCCAAAGAAAAACTTTTTGCAGAATTAGACATAAAAGTCCAGCAAGCGGAAGGTAAGAAAAACCTCATTTTGCACGACAGTATTACGGCGAAACAATTATTTTACAATAAACGGGAACAATCGCAGATAGAACAACTTGCGGCGCTTCTTCACAAAGACCATTTTCAGTCTGTTCAGGAAAAACTGGAAAAAGGAGGGATGAGGAAAGGCTTTGCCTGTTTGTTCCACGGAGCGCCCGGCACAGGAAAAACAGAGACAGTATATCAAATTGCATATTCTACCGGACGGGATATTATGATGGTGGACATATCCGAAACAAAAAGTATGTGGTACGGGGAAAGCGAAAAGAGGATTAAAAAGATATTCGACTCTTACCGTGGTTATTTGAAAACGTGTGAAATAGCGCCTATCTTGCTTTTCAATGAAGCTGACGCTGTTATTGGAAAACGGAAAGACACAGGAAGGGGCTCCATTGACCAGACAGAAAATGCAATGCAGAATATCTTATTGCAGGAAATGGAGAATCTGGAGGGTATAATGATTGCAACAACAAACCTCACACAAAACCTGGATAAGGCTTTCGAAAGGAGATTTTTATATAAAATCGAGTTTGACAAGCCTTGTGTTGAAGCTAAAGAAAAAATCTGGCATACAATGTTACCTGTATTATCAGGGCAGGAAAGACTGGAGTTGGCCAATGATTATAATTTCAGCGGAGGCCAAATAGAGAATATTGTCCGGAAATATACTGTGGATTCCATCCTGAACGGAATAACGCCGACAATAGAGGCAGTGCATAGCTATTGCCGGAATGAGTTTTTATGTAAAGACGAAGAACGAAAAAGAGTAGGATTTACGAAATAATTGTATCATTAAATTGAATTATAAATTATACGAAATATGGGGAATAAAAAAAACGCCAAAGACTCCACCTCCAACCTTTTCAACCGTTATGTCTGGTTGGTTGACATTATTTATCGAAGGGGAAAAATAACATTCGAAGAGATCAATGAACTCTGGCAAAAGTCATCGTTGAACCTTGATAGCGAAGACTTTCCTTTGCGTACTTTCCATAACCACCGTGGTGCTATTGAACAGATGTTTGACATTATTATCGAATGTGATAAGCGGGATGGCTATAAGTATTATATCGAAAATACTGGGGATATGGAACGGGGAGGTGTCCGGAGCTGGCTATTGAATACATTTGCGGTTAATAACCTGATAAACGAAAGCCATAAGCTAAAACAGCGGATTTTATTTGAAAAAATACCATCCGGGCAGAAGTACCTCACACCAATAATTGAAGCCATGAGGGATAGTCTTTCATTGGAAGTAACGTATCAGAATTTTTGGAGTGATTCGTCCTATACATTCGAGATAGAGCCTTATTGTATCAAGGTGTTCAAACAGCGGTGGTATGTGATGGCATATAGCTCGTATAAGGAACAAATACTTATCTATGCATTGGACCGTATAAAAAATATAAGCATCACAAACAACCCTTTCCGGTTACCGGAAGATTTTGACGGTGAACTATTTTTTGCCGACTCCTTTGGGATTATTGCGGATGATGAAATCCCGGCTGAGACAGTAAAGATTAAGGTCTATAAAAAACAGGACTGCTATATCAGGACACTTCCGCTGCATCATTCCCAAAAAGAAGAAGAAAATACGCCTGAATACACTATTTTCAGTTATTATATTAAACCGACATATGATTTCCGGCAGGAATTATTATCCCATGGGGCAGACATTGAAGTATTAGCACCGGAATGGTTCAGGGAAGAGATAAGCGGTATCATCTACGACCAATATAAAAAACATAAAACATTATGAAAAATTTATTTAAACTTTTAGCATTAGTAGCATTATTTATATTTTGTAATTGTTCTGGAAACGACCCTTGGGTTGAACCAGAAGTAGGAACTCCGGAAGTTCCAATAAAACCTACGGAACCGAAGATTGATACAATTATCACTTCAAGAGGTACTTTTGTTAAAGTAAATTCTGGAACTTCTAATTCAAACAAGAGTGGTTACCAATTATCTTTGTACAAGAAAGTAATTGTTTATGATACTACTTATGTAACGAAGACTAAATCTCTTAAAGCAGGAGAATTAATCACTAAATTAGATCTTAAGAAAATAGTTCTTGCTGTTGAGGTTAACGGTAAAATGTATGAATTCGAAGCTCAGTTAACAATTGAAACTCAAAATAAATACGGAGAAGGACCTTTCGCTGCTGACCAATACTTTCATACTAAAACTGTCGATGAATGGATGAATGAGTTACTGCAACAGCCCTTTTCATCCAGTTTCCAGACTACATCAGAAAATTTAGTGAACTTCTCTTACTATCAAGACATGTTTGTGGAAGCTGCTCCAAAATATGTAGAGATTCATTTAAGAGGTTCAAAACAATTTACTCCATCTGAAATATTTTCTTACAATTTTCCGTCTAATTACGATACTAAGTATTATTCAGATTATCATGTAGGAAATCTAATGTTTCATAATACTATCTGGACTTCTAATTCTGAGATTCCAGCTTATGGAACAAGTACAAAAGTTGAAGACAATTCCGAATATAAAGTTAATATTTCAATTAAGACTATAACTGATATAGTCGGATTTGATTATAGTTCTTATCAATATTGTAAAACTAATAACCTAATAGGTGGAACTGGATATGATCATATGATTACCAATTATAAATTAACTCTGGATCAGTCAAAAGCTTATCCAGTTGTAACTGTTACCAAAAATGGCGCAGTTTGGTTTGAAGGGATTGTTCATGGAGTCCTAGAAAATAATCTAAACTCTATTTATGGTGGTGGTCCAGCTAATCATTTAGCAGCTATTAATTTCAAGACTGGTAATGAAATCGAATACTTAAATATATTTGATACAGTCGGTGATGTTGGAGAAAGTGGTAGAGTTGCTACTCCCATGAATTTCCAGAGATTCAATGAAATTGCAGGACAAGTTAATGTGGATGGAATGTCAGTGATCAATTATAAATACGTTTACTGTAATGAAAGCGAAACAAATCAAATTGGTAATAATTAATAGATATGAAATCTAAAATATGGGCTATAATATCTTATTAAATGAGTAACTCTGCAAGAATACCTTCTAGGTATTAGAGGAAAACCTTTCTTCTGTATAAAGAATTATAATGGAAGAATGTAAAAGGATCAGCCCAATCATAAAATTGGTAGGTGCAGGAGGTGGCGGTGGCAACATTGTAAACCAGATGTATAATAGCGGAATATGTGACATACCTGTTGTTTTATGTGATACAGACAGGCAGGCTTTATGTAAACCCGGTAGAAGTATGTGTATTCCTTGAACAAAAAACATGAGGCAAACCGAATGACGGGAATATCCCGGAGATTACCGAAGCCATAACTGAAAAAGACAGGGAAAATATAGAGCGGTTATTTAATGACGGAACCAGGATGGCATTCATTATTGCAGGAATGGGTGGAGCTACGGGAACAAGGACTGTTCCCATTATAACGCGTATGTGCAGGGATATGGGAATACTTACGGTAGGAATCCTTACAACGCCGCTTTTATGCGAAGGACGCGAACGGATTATATCAGCTTTGGATGGGATTGGGAGAACAGCAGAAAATGTGGATGCCTTATTGGTTGTAAACAGTGAACTCTTTATGGATAGCAATATTACCGCTATCAGCTCCAATACTTTCACCCCAATTAACGATATGATTATGACCTTGATCAAGGATATTACAGATATTATAACCATACCTGGCCATATCAATTTAGACTTTACTGATGTAAAGACTATCCTGAAAGACGGGGGAATAACCATTATAAGTAGGGTCTGCTGATAAACTGATAATTCGTTAAGGATGAGTGAAAATACTTATATTTGTTTTTTCCAAATGCAAGGATATATGAAGAAACAGCGCAAAAGTCGTGCACTTAGTCCCAATTATGCGAGTCCGAATCAGTTGGTTTTATCGGGATTTGAAAATCCATTCGATCAGCAACTCGATCCGGGAAACCGTTGGGTTGTATTGTCCCATTTGATTCCCTGGGATGAGATTTGCAATCTTTACCTCAAACATGTAGGGGTTAGTTCAACGGGTCGACCGGGATTGAGTCCTCGTGTGGTTTTGGGTTCTCTAATGATCAAGCATCTTTGCAATTTGGATGATCGGGAGACAGTGAGTCAGATTTCGGAAAACATCTATATGCAATACTTTCTGGGGTACTGTAGCTTCACCCATGAAGCCCCATTTGATGCTTCACTGTTTGTGGATTTACGAAAACGCTTGGGTCTAGATACGATCAATGCGATCAACGAGCGGATTGTTCAGTTGAAGACAGGGATGGAGTTTGTGAAAAAAGAATCGGATAAAGACGATTCCGGCATTGATCCTGATGAGGATTCCTTATCCGGTGGCTCAGCGAACAAAGGCCGGATCATTTTTGATGCTACTGCTTGTCCACAGGATATTGCTTATCCAACGGATTTGAATCTGCTCAACGAAGCTCGTGAAATATCGGAAAACCTGATTGATCAGCTCTATACCCATCTGTTACATGATAAAAAGCCGCGTAGCTACCGCAAGGTTGCTCGCAAACGCTATCTGAAGACAGCCCAGAAGAAGAAAAAGAGCAAGAAAGAGATCAGAAACTCCGTTCGCATTCAATTGGGGTATCTCAAGCGGAATATAAATTCTATCCATCGGTTGCTGGATGCTTATCCTAACCTTCCCTTAAAGAAGAAGGATCGGAAATATTTGTATGTTATCCAGACCTTGTTTGATCAACAGTTGTACATGTATAAGTCCAGGACGCATACAGTGGAAGACCGGATAGTAAGCATCCATCAACCTCATGTATGCCCCATAGTCAGAGGAAAGAGTCAAGCCAAGGTAGAGTTTGGTTCCAAGATACATGTTTCCATTATTGATGGCATCTCGTTTCTGGATGAACTTTCCTGGGATGCTTTTAACGAGGGAAGTCACATGGAGCACTATGTTGAAAAGTATCGTGAACGGTTCGGATGCTACCCCCGCGAAGTACTCGCTGATCAGATTTACTGTAGTCGTCCCAATCGGGTTATGCTCAAGGAAAAAGGCATCAAACTTTTAGCAAAGCCACTGGGCAGGCCTTCGCCCATGTCAATTCATGTAAGTCCGGGAGAGCGTAATCCAATAGAAGGAAAGTTTGGACAAGCCAAAACAGGTTATGGCTTAAACCGTATCAAAGCCAGACTCCGACAAACAAGCGAATCATGGATTGCCTGCATCTTCCTTGTGCTAAACCTGGTCAAATTGGCGGGGATGGCACTCCCGTGTCTTATTCAGAACTTATGGTTTAGTTTTTCAGCATTGCTGTTGGAGATAATCGCTAATAAATCGGATGGACGCAATAATAGTTATCGGAACCGGGAAATAGCGGACGCAAACCGAATTAAATATGAATTGGTCTGCTGAGTTTTTCAGCAGACCCTAGTATAGAACGTTAACCGCAGACAGAAAGAATCCAAAGCAAAAACCCTATATAAAATCCGAAGATGAATATCATTACTCTCCATGAACACCTCACCAAGCGTGCAGAAGCTCAAAACCAGCAACTCCGGATATTGAAGAGTGGGAACGAACATCTGAATAACGAAGAGAAAGCTCTCCCCCCTAGTCTGTCAGTCCGTCCAGCTTGCTGACTGCCTCACGCTTGTTCTTATCTATGACTTTGGCATATATCTGTGTCGTCTTCATATCGGCATGTCCCAATAGCTTACTTACTGTCTCGATAGGAACGCCCAGGGACAGCAAAAGGGTAGCGTTTGTGTGCCTGGCTACATGGAAGGTCACGCGCTTCTTTATCCCTGCCGCCAATACCCAGCTTTTAAGGGCCTGATTTGTAAAGCCGCTGGATGATAAGGGGTAGATGATATCTTCTCCCATAGCGGTTCCCCTTTCCGGGAGGAACTTCAAGGCTTCGTCAGATACCTGTAAGTATTCTTTCTTCTTCGTCTTCTGCTGGGTAAAGCAGATCTGCTTCCTGCCTTCATGGTCGGTCTGGATATCGTCCCATCTCAGGGCCTTGACATCCGAGAAGCGCAACCCGCTGAAACAACTGAACAGGAAGGCTGACTTTACCAGCGGTTTGATACATTCGGTCTTTACCAGCGCCCTGATTTCTTCCAGGCCTAAGTATTCCCTGTCGCTTTCCGGACGTTTGGGACGCTCGAAGCGGGTCATCTTCTTCATCGGGTTATCGGGAATGATACCATCCTGTACCGCACAGTTCAATACAATGGATAAGGCGCGGCTGTAACCGTAACGGCTGCCTTTGGATAACAGGCTGCCTTTAGCGTTTGCCGCAATGCCCCGGCGGCTGGAGAGGTTCTCCGCTGTCAGCAGGTATTCACTGAAGCCGCAGCAATACTCCCTGGTAACTGACCTGAAGGTTAGCCCGTCACCCTTATAAAGGATCAGGTGTTTTATAAGGCTCCTATAAGTATCGCATACCGCTGTCTTGCCCTCCGCTTCTTTACGTTCCGTCAATGCCTGCAAATATTTGATGAAATTCGCCTTTTGTTTCAGTCCCATATTGACAAAGCCGTTTTCCTTACTGGAGAGTTCGTCGATACGTTGCGCCTTGATACGGACGGCCTTGTCAAGCATACGGCGGTTCAGTTCCCTGTCTTCGGGTGTCCTTTCGGGTACAAGGTAAAGTTTGGGGAACTCGTATAAGCGCTTACCGTTCCTGTAGATATCGAAGTAAATGGATTGGCTGCCGCCGGAGAGTTGTTTGAAGCGTATCTTTACCGGCTCCTTTGCTTTGGGTTGTTTCCTGCTGTTTGTCATAAGGATAAATATTAAATTAAAAATTAAACCGGGGGCAAGATACAAACAAGGAACGGTATATCAAAGGAAAATAAGGATTAATTACCTTTTGATATATATGTTTTTAAATAACTAATAATCAGATATTATATAAATACAAGAAACATAATAGTTTACGAAAAACAAACAAGGTAACAATTATAAAAATACATAAGTAACAAACAGGTAACAAATAATGGATAAAAAAGGATTATGTAAATGAAAAATAAAAATCTATTTTTACTCTTATTAACTAGTTTAAATAACTGTATATAAGCGTATTTAGTTTCTTTTATATCCCTTTTATTTTCGTTTGCTTTCTGGGTGAATTTTGATGGTAACTTTTAAGGTAACAAAGGTAACACTTTTTTACTTATTACTTTTTACCCTCATCGTAAGTCCCCTTTGGGGGATTTAGAGGGCCTGTCAATACTTCAAAGAGCTATCGGCTAAAAGCCATATATATAGATAAAGTATTTACCAAAAAACAGATAATTATTATAGGAATAATCCCCCATTCACATTATTTATATAAAAAAGCCGAAAGACAAAATATCGTCTTTCGGCTTCTTGTATTATTACTTACCTGATTTTTATTTATAATCGTCCGGAGTGATAACGATTTCTCCTAACGATTTCTTGTCAGAATCAAGATAAATGTATTTATATGTGATCCCAAAATCTTTTGCAGACTTAAGTTCCGGTGAGTTTTTAAATGCATTTATCATTGTAGCTTTAGTTTCGTCATTTATTACTAATACAGACGGATCGGCTACGCTAAATTCTGTTACCATTGTGTCTCCTCCTTCAATGGTACACTTTTCCATAGTCATGCCGTTTCCCATATCAAGAGGGCATTGTTTGTTGACTATTCCAACTTGTAATTCCAGGTATTTCTTTTTTGCATCGCTACATTGGATAAAGAATGAACATGCAAATACAATAGCAATAATGCTAAGGGTAGTTTTTGTTAAATTTCTCATAAGTTGTATTTATTTATTAATAGTAAGGATGCAAAGATAATATTTATCTTTTAATTTTTGTTAAGGTTTGGTAAAGATAAAAAGAGAGCTGTTAATGACAACTCTCTTTCCTGTATTTTAGCGGTATCTTATTCAGAAACTACTTCGAAAGGAATTTCTACAGAAACTTCTTTGTGAAGCTTAGCTGTTGCTTTGTAAGTACCTACTTCTTTTACCGCATCTTTGATGATGATAACTTTACGGTCTACATTGTAACCTAATTTTTCAAGAGCTTCTGCGATCTGGATATTAGTTACAGAACCGAAGATAGTACCGGTAGAGCTTGTTTTTGCCCCGATAGTAAGTGATACTCCTTCAAGTTTGGCAGCCAAAGCTTCGGCGTCTTTCTTGATTTTCTCAAGTTTGTGAGCGCGTTGCTTCATGTTTTCAGCCAAAACTTTCTTTGCAGACTCTGATGCTATCACAGCTTTACCTTGAGGTATAAGGTAATTACGTCCATAACCGTCTTTCACAGTCACGACTTCATCTTTATATCCTAAGTTAAGGATGTCTTCTTTCAATATAACTTGCATTTCTTTTTCCTCCTTTTTATTATTTCATTAAGTCTGTAACGTAAGGAAGCAAAGCTAAGTGACGGGCTCTTTTTACAGCTTGTGCAACACGACGTTGGAATTTCAGAGATGTTCCGGTAATACGGCGAGGAAGGATTTTTCCCTGTTCGTTAAGGAATTTCTTCAAAAACTCAGGGTCTTTGTAGTCGATATACTTGATACCGTTCTTTTTGAAACGGCAGTACTTCTTTTTCTTGACATCAACTGAAGGCGGAGTCAAATATCTGATTTCTGATTGCTGTGCCATAATTTAGTTCTCCTTTACTTCTTCTTTTTTAGGTGATTTTAGATTTCTTCTCTTTTCTGCGTACTGGTGTGCAAACTTATCCTGGCGGAAAGTCAGGAAGCGGATAACACGTTCGTCGCGGCGGAAGTTGATTTCTAGTTTAGCGATAACAGCCGGATCAGCTTCAAATTCTAACATCGCGTAAAAACCGGTGGATTTCTTCTGGATCGGATAAGCCAGTTTGCGAAGTCCCCAGTTTTCTTCATTTACTATTTTTGCCCCTTCATTGGTCAAAATAGTCTTGAATTTTTCTACCGCTTCCTTCATCTGTACATCAGACAAAACGGGAGTCAAAATGAAAACGGTTTCGTAATTGTTCATAAATTAAATAATTATAAATTAAACATGTCATTTTTGCAAATGAGGTGCAAAGATAGAGCTTTTTATTTATATAACAAATGCTAAAGCTTTAAAAAATCTTTGATAAGCAGACTTCTTATCTTACATTTGTACACAATATAAGAGGAACCGTCAATGGAAAATGAAGAAATACTCAGCTTGGATGGAGATCAGGATCTTATCTTCCCTATCATCAACGGAAAAGTATCGATGGCAATTAACCGTATGATGTACCGCAACCTTCGTAAAGAAGGGCTCGATATTACACCCGAACAATGGACGGTATTAGCTTTTCTTTGGCGTGAAGATGGTGTCACTCAGCAGACCTTATGTAACTCCACATTTAAAGATAAGCCGAGTATGACCCGCCTGATCGATAACCTTGCCAAGCAAAATCTTGTCTACCGTAATGCTTCCACTACGGACCGGCGCTCCAATTATATATTTCTCACTGATCTTGGTAAATCAATAAAAGACAAGGCCAATAAAGCAGTGTATCAGACCATGGATGCTGCTTTGGCGGGAATTGACGAAGACGGGCTTAAGCAGGTGCGCTTCCTGTTGGCGGCTGTTTTCGGCAATATACGGGAGGCCCTGGAGGATTCTAATCGCTATTAGAACCTGATAAATATCTTATTAATCTGTCTCGCAGCTTTCCGGAGACAGGATAGTCAAATTTTCTCGCAAAGAACGTGTCCGAACGGATAATGTCCTCAAAATCCCTTTCGTCCAGATTGGCCGGATATACTCCGTCCCTGTTTTCCCATAACATGAATCTCAGGTTCTTTTTCGCTACCTTTTCTTTGAACGGGGAATTCATCAGTATGGAATGCAACAGGATCTCTTCGGAGCAAAACGTATATTTATAAGTTTCCAAAATATTAGGATACTTATCGAGAAAGCAGAGGAAGTATTTTACCGCCGGAAGTGTCAGAGTCCAATAGGTTGAACCTCCATAGAGGCTGTTTAGTTCGGATGGCAGTTTCCTTTTATAACCCGCAAACTTTTGTATCTGTACAAATGCTTTGATAAATAGGCGATGCCAGCTTTTTGCATTAAAGACCTCATACAGATTGTAATATATAACCCGGTTGAATCCTCCTCCTATCCATGTTTTAATAGGTAGTGGCCTGGCCGAAAGATACTCTGTTCCATAATTCTCTTTCAGATAACCGGATATCTGTTGCGGCGACTTTACAGGGAAGTCCTGTCCTGTGATCAGGTGGACATAATCTATGTCTTTGTCTTTCGCGCATTCCTTCGATAAAAGGAGGATGGCTTTGAGGTGGTCGACGCTACCCCAGTTGACTCTGTATTCCCGCGATACGAGCTTAACGGCAGGCTTCTCTTCCAGCATCTTAATATCAGAACCGGTAATCCGGCTTTTCTTATCTATATGGATATAGAATGAATAGTCTTCATCGAAGAAGTCTACCAGTTCGTTTAATTGCTGTGGATTCTTATATGCTGTTACCAGTATGGCGTGTTTCATTTCTTTAGTTTTTAATAATCAAATCCATATAAACAGGGAGGTGGTCGCTGTATCCTCCCAGATATTTAAATCCTGAATAAGTACGGAACGGCTTCTGTCCGCCATACTTTTTATTATCGTCATGCAAGAGGAATGATGCAGGGTAAACATGTGCTTCTTTCCCTTTTATCGAAATTTTAGAAGAGAGGTTCAATAGGTTCCCGCTTATAATAAACTGGTCTATGAAGTTCCATTTCCCCCTGTATTTATAAGAGCCTGCATTCTTCTCGCCTGAATAATGATAAAACATATTGTATAAGTTTTTGTCCGAAACCGGGGATTTGATGCTATGTGCGCCAAGGCTTTCAGATAGACTTATATCATTCGGATAGTCATTGAAGTCGCCCATAATAATGATATTCGCTTTCTTCCGTATGCGGAAAAGGCTGTCGGTCTTCTGTCTCAATAGTTCTGCACACCGTATGCGGTCGGGTCTTGTCCTTTTGATCCCTTCGCGCCGTGAAGGGAAGTGGCAAACGAATATATCCAGTATTTCATCATTGATGACTCTCCCTGTAACATGAAGTATATCCCGTGTCGTTTTCATTGGGTCCGATTGCAGGGTGGGAGTATAAGACCTTTTGCTTATTATCTTTATCTGGTCCCTTTGATAGAGCAGGGCAGTGTTCGAACCTCTGTTGTCTTTGGAGTTGGTTATTATATATTCATACTTATGTTTCCTCAGTCCGGCTCTTTTGGTAAGGTCGAACAGTACAGAGTCGTTTTCTACTTCGCATATGCCGACTAACGCAGGCGGATATTTATCGCCGGCAGATGCTATGACCGTGCCTATATCATTTAGCTTCTTCCAATACCGGCGGTTTGTCCAGTGCAATTGACCGCTTGGAGTGAGATCGTCATCGTTTGTTCCCGGATTGTCTTTTATGTCGTACATATTCTCTACATTGTAGAACATGATACGGAAATTTTCCTGGGCATTTGCCTGTATGCTGATTATCAGCAGCAATATAATGCCTTGCAGTATCTTCCGGAATTTATTTAATCTGCTCATAACAACCAATATCGGGGGAATCCTGACGGGATTTACCCCGCAAGTCGAAAGGCAGACCCCTGGAATATGTTTTATCAGCTTTATCTATGGCCGGAGATGATTCCTGTAACTCAAAGTTGTATGAATAGATACCTTCCGTATTTAAGTCTTTGAATAGAGGGTCTTTATTCCATATTATATTTTCAAAGTGCGAGTCTGAAATCTCCGTGCCTTTTATCAGGCAGTTTATGAACTGATGATTGTAGACTGCGTCAGCGTTTCTATTCATTAAGAATTCTCTGTTCAATGAACCGTAAACGATAGAGTTCATAAAATCACATTGAACTAACGGCATCTCCTTGCTGTTGCTTATTACCAGGCCCTCCGTCGTCCTTGCCGACCATCTGAAATAACTGGCGATCGTACAATGCAGGAATGAATATTTTCCCCCGTTGAGATTAAGTGCGGCGCCTTTCGAGTTGACAAGCAGGCAGTTCCCGCCGTCAATATTGCTGTTTGTGGCTAATATCCCGTATTCCAATGTGTTTTGTACAATTGCATTCAATAAGGTTGCTTTTTTGTACCGGATGTCTGACGCATAGAATGTTATGCCTTTTGTGGCATTCCGTATATTTATGTTTTCAAGTTGGTTGTTGTAACTTTCGGAATAGAAATACACGCCGTCCCATTGTCCCGGGACATTGTCGTAAGGTATATCTGCTTCAATCTTGTCAAAGCGGTCTCCCCTGAAAATGACAGGCTTTTCTATTGTCCCGCTGGCTATCAGCGTACCGTGTATCCGGATAGAAGCATTATTCCTCAAAAAGACTTTGGTGCCTTCAGCCATTGTAGCCGTAACCCCTTTGTCGATCACGATGGAATCATATACAAGAAGCGGTTTTTTGCCTGTAATTACAGAGTCTTGGGTAATCCGTTCGCCTTTCCATATATAGACATCCTGTCCTACAGCTTCCAGTTGCAGGTACTGGATATTTCCGTTTGTTTCGAATCTGATAGAATCGCGTATTAACAACGGATTTTCATTATTCGTAGGATTCACAGTAACTTCTATGAATCCAAAAAGACTGTCCTTTTTCAGTATTTCTACATTTGAGAGCTTCGTCCCTTTTTCTCCGTCGATATTCATTCTGAATCCGCTTTTTGCTGGGTTCATCAATTCTATCGAGCCTATCACGAGCGATCTGCTGTTCTTATTATATATTTTAAACTGCCGTGTCGCAGAGCCGATAGTAGTAAATACGGTATCGAAACTGATTGTATCGCTCGAGAATGAGAGGCTCAGGCTCTTGTCGTCCGAAAAATCATCTCTATCTTTACAGGAGCTGAATATCGAAAGGAAAACGGATAATAGAATAATCCCCCTTGCCAGCCTTTTCAAAGGAAACAACAGATAAAGCAGTTTCTTTAATTTGCAATTAGTTCCCGTTATTTTATAACTCATAATTAATGATTTCAGTACTCTGTCATTTTTATCTCGCCATACCAAATTTCAGATGGATGTAAAAGATATATTCTATCGGCCTGCTTCATTTAAAACTCCGGTTTTCTTTTTCAAATACTTCAATACGCAATAAGAGATTATACTTATCAGGCACGCTATAATGAGAAAGTAATTATAGGCTTTCTGATGTTCCACCCATTCTCCGGACAAATCGAAAGCACAGAATATCAGAAACAAGGCGAGCAACCCGTTCTTCTCTTTTTTCAATACTTTTTTCCAGCTAAACGACAATGAAGGTTTTATAAACAGCCCGAAGTCCGGTAAAAAAGCCGGAGTCTTGTCTGCCCATTCACTGTAAACTGTTCCGAATTTCCTACCTAGGAATTGTTCTTCCGCAAACATGATTCTTTCGTAGTAAACCCAGTATAGAAGGCAAAAGGCAATAATAAACCACAGGTTGCCGGTCAGCAGGCATACTCCTAACCACATTAAAAAATTTCCCAGATAAAGCGGATGCCTTACAACAGAATACACGCCGGTGGTATTGAGTGTATCCGCAACTTGCCCGTTGGCAGTGTTCCTGCCCGACGTATTTTCCGGTGTATATCCTACAGTATAAATACGGATACCTAACCCTAACAGACTTATAACCAGACATGCCACCTCATAATATGCTTCGTAAAGAGTTCCTTCGAGTATAAATGTCTCGGGGTATATTTCCGTTTGCAAATATAAGTATGCGCCTATAAACAGGATAATAATGGGTAATATACCCCTATAGCGGAAAAGCCAATTTCCTTGCCGCTCAAATTCTTCTTTCAATGCCATATCACTTTTCTATTGATGTAATTAAATATATAATCATAATTTTACTACCAAATTAGCACTATTGTCCCGGCGAGTATCAATGTTCCGCCGGCAATAGTTTTTATATCTATTGGTTCTTTCAGGAAAATAAATGCCAGCACCATTACAAAAACAATGCTCAATTTATCAATCGGCGCAACTTTCGATACATCGCCTGTCTCCAGAGCCTTAAAATAAAATATCCATGAAAGTCCTGTGGCTAATCCCGACAAAATCAAAAAAACAAGGCTGACTTTACTTAATTCCTTTACATCTTTCAGATGGCCGCTGAAAAAGACAATGCCCCAAGCTAAGAAGAGTACAACTGATGTCCGGATAGCAGTAGCCAGATTCCCATTGATATCTTTTACTCCAACTTTGGCTAAAACGGCTGTGAGCGCAGCAAATATGGCTGATAAAAGAGCATAGTATTTCCACATATTCTTCTTCCCTATATATGTTCGCCGAACCAGAAAGTAAATTCGGTGGATATTATTTTTACAACCATTATAACGAATTTCATGGGGTCCTTATTGTTCCGTTATCGACCTATTTTCATTTTTATGCAAGACATTTCCCTTTGTCAAAGTTATCGGGTGGTTTGCGATTCAACTGCAAACGCCGTCTATAGAACAGGATTGCCCGCTTATGATTTCTCCTTTTCCGGTAGATATGCCGTTTTGTTCCCATTCGGCATATGCTTTGTTCAGCACCTCCAGATAATCTTCAACAGGAATGGAACCCTGCACTATTTGCTTGTTGTTGAATACATAGAAAGGGATGTATTCGAGATCAAGCTCGTTTTCGCTATATTCAATATCCTCTTTTATCTTGTCCAGATATTTATCGCTGTCCAGCATTTCCACAATGGATTTTTCAGTCAGTCCTATTTGTGTACCCAATTTCACCAGAATGCTGTTGTCGCTTATGTCTGCACCTTTCACAAAATAGGCATCGAAGAGTATCTCTTCGGCTTCGGTTGCCAGTCCCGATTCATTTGCCAGCTTCACCAGACGGAGGGCGTCGGATGTATTAGCCACGATAAGATTGTCGTAATCATAATTTAATCCGACTTCTTTTGCCAGTTTAGCCGTATTTGCCATTGTTTCATGGGCTTCATTTATACTTATCTGATATTTATCCGCGAAATATCCGTAGATTTTCGACTCCAGAGCTTCTTTCGGAAGTTCAGGATCTAATTCATAGCTGTGCCAGACAAGTTCTATATTGTCTTTGTGCTGGAAACGGCTCAAAGCCGTTTCCAGTTTTCGTTTGCCTATATAGCAATACGGGCAGGCTATATCCGACCATATGTCTATTTTCATTTTATCCATCTTTTTATCTCTATTTCGTTGATAATTAGTTTTGTAGTTCCTAAAAGGTAACAAAAGTAACAGATATATCAGTTAACAGTAAACAGTGAACTAACTTGTAACTCGTAACTGCCCTAGGGCGAAGTAACTTGTAACTATTAAAAAAGGTAACAAAGGTAACAGTTTTTTTGTTTTTTATTTGTTACTATTTATTATTTCAAAGAGCTGCAAAACAATGCTTTATTGTATAGATAAATATATTTGTTAAACTTAAAAAGTAACAAGGCTATAATAATACAAAGATACTATTAACCTATAATATATTTACTCTTCGGCAGATATGAAATTACTTTTATAATAATATAAGATACCAGAAAAGTACATATAGCCAGTAGAGGGATTTTTATTGCGGCTGTGGAAAAAATATCATCGAAAGCCCAATAGAAGAAATTCAAAACCATTATATGCACAAGGTATATGCCATAACTCATAATGGAAATACTTGTTATTACTTTTTTCAGGATAGTGTCCTTTCTACATTTGATATTCTTTATGACAAGAAATATCCCCAAAGCCATGATTGCCACGTTGATGGTTCCGTAGTTCCATGACAATTCCAGATCCGGAACTAATTCCTCTGTCCCGAGCCGGCTTGCGAAGAGTGAATATGTAACTGTGTAACCTGTTATAATCAAAGACAGTCCGGCGGGCAGGTCCCATTTGCTCTTTGCCGTACAGAATTTTTTGAGATAGAAGCCGAGTATGGCGAATCCGAGAAATCCGGTAAAGTAATATAGCAGGGATGTCGGATTCCAGTAACATTCTCCCAATACCTCGGGGAATACCTGATGTATATAAGGGAGGAGTAATGTGATTGCCCATATAATGAGGTAAAAATGCAGGCCGTTGCGCGATGCATTATTCAGCCAGGGGGATATGACGGGAAAGAACAGGTATAACCCGATCAGCATATAGATATACCATAGGTGACCGACCTCTACCCCATAGTTAACCGGGATTTTGGCTATACTGACAAATATTCCTTCCATATCGGTCTTACCCATAGCGAAAGCATATAGTGCATATAATATACACCATATAATGAACGGTATCAATACACGGGTAAAGCGTTTCTTAAAGAATATATTCATCTGTTCCTTGACAGGCAGGACAAAATAGCCTGTAATTATTATAAACAGGGGTACTGCTGTTCTGAACAGCGAATTATAGATGTTGACCCAGAGCGGACCGTCTCCACTCGCGACGGTTCCTCCGTCCCCAATGTAATAAAATTCACCGGCGTGTACCTGTATTACCATATAGCAGGCTAATACTCTGAGCAAATCGAGACTGAATACCCTATCTCCTTTCATTTTTTTTCTTAATAAGTGTTTTATGTTGGAATTTTCTGTCTTGTTTTAAAGTTCTATTTTTCTAACGCGCCAGTCGGCTTGTATTTGGCTGTACCGATTTGGCTAACGCCGATTTTCAATTCCGCTTCGCTCCAATTCATTTTGCCTTGATGCAAAACGAAACAAAAAATCAAGGCAGCATCCCCCGGCGACCCAAAACCGTAGCTCCGGTGGAGCAAAATAATACGGAATCATCTTTAGCCGGATTATCAGTCAGGTATAGCAGCTACCGTATTTTGCTCTACACCTCCGCTTTACGGATTGGGTGCCCCGCCTGCTGGACGAGGCCGGAATCGCGATGCGACGACAGAACAGAGGCTCTTCAGGCTTTAGTCCTATGTGCATAAGCCTACTCGTAACTTGTAACTGCTCACAGAGCGTTGTAACTTGTAACTAAAAATAGAACAAATAAATCCTTTTATAAAAATGCCGTGCCAATTAAGCATATTACTATCGGCACGGCAAATATTTTATTTCAGATGCTATATATCGAATAGCCTGGTCGGTTTTATTTAGCAGGAATGTTTTTCAGTATTTCAAGTAAGAAAATCCACCATTTTTCAACGGAAGGGATTTCTACCTGTTCTTCCGGCGAATGTGCATTCCGGATTGTAGGTCCGCACGAAATCATGTCCAGATGTGGATACTTTTCCAGAAATAGCCCGCATTCGAGACCGGCATGGATTGCCATTATCTCCGCTTCCTTGTTGAAGAGCTTTTGATAAGCATCTTTAGCTACTGCCAGTACTTTAGAATCCGGATTAGGCCTCCATCCCGGATATCCCGCCGAATGTTCCACCTTAGCTTTCGCCATTGTGAATACAGCATTCACTATATTTCCTGCATCATCCTTCAATGAATTGGTAGAACTTCTCTGGCTTGTAGTTATCAGGATTGTATTTCCTTCTTTCATTTTCACCGAAGCCAGATTTGTAGATGTTTCCACCAGTCCGGGTATTTCAAAACTCATGCCCAGTACGCCATGGGGACAAGCATATAGTGCGTTCAGTAAGTTGTTTGCTGTGTCCTTATCTATAACAAACGATGGAGTGTCGGTAGATTCCACTGTCATTTTCAGGTTTGGATCTATGCTTTTCAACTCAGCTTCGATTTCCGGAGCCAGTGTATTCAATGCCACTATTACCTCTTCCTTTTTATTATAAGGTACTCCTGCTATGGCATATGCTTCGCGGGCAATGGCGTTATGCAGGTTTCCTCCGTTAAATTCTGCGAGGGACAGGCCATATTGCCTGCTGAGAGTCCATAGGTAACGGTTTAGTATTTTGTTTGCATTGCCGAGCCCTTTATGGATTTCCGAACCGGAGTGCCCTCCGTTCAATCCTTTTATCTGAGCTTTAAACCAGAAATAGTTTGAAGGAGTGCTTTCCTGTTTGTATGTAAACGTAGCTGTAGTTATCTTACCACCTGCGCATCCTATATATACTTCACCTTCTTCTTCTGTATCCAGATTGATGAGGATATCCCCATTCAGGAAATCTTTACTTAAAGCATAGGCTCCGGTCAGGCCTGTTTCTTCGTCCACGGTGAACAGGCATTCCAGCTTGCCATGCTCTATTGTATCTGATGAAAGTATTGCCAGTGCTGCTGCAACCCCGATGCCATTGTCGGCACCCAGTGTTGTGTTTTTTGCCTTTAACCAGTCGCCTTCTACGACTGTTTCTATCGGATCATTATCGAAATCATGGACAGTACCGCTGTTTTTCTCACATACCATATCTACATGTCCCTGAAGTATTACGGTCGGAAGATTTTCTTTACCTTTGGTCGCAGGCTTGGTAATAAGCACATTCCCGGCATCGTCTTTCTTTACCTCCAGATTATGCTTTTGAGCAAAATCGAGCAGATAAGCTATAATTTTACCTTCTTTTTTCGATGGGCGCGGGATCTGGCTTATTTCATGAAAATAATTCCACACTGCACCAGGCTTTAAATCTTTTATTGTCATATTCCGTTAAATTTTTTAGTAGATGACTACTCTAATTAGTAATAACATATAAAATTAGAGAGATAACATATAAAAAGCAATTTTTTTACATCTTTTAAAGGTTTCAATATAGCGTTGTTTTAACATAAAGATATATCTTTGCCAAGTCGTTCTCAAAAACAGGTATGGAAATGAGTCCCGTACCCACGGATTTTCTGTTTTAAAAAAGGATTAACTAATGCATTTAAATAAATGAAGAATATCTCTTATGTTATTAACGGTGTACTTGCAGTTGCAATAATCGTATTGTTTATTTTATTTTTTACATCTAATAAGAAAAGCACAGAAGGTGGATCTGCATCCCTGAAATTTGCAGAAGGTGATTCTACAGGCGTTTTGCCTATAGCTTATGTCAATGTTGACTCTTTACTTATCAATTACAATTATGCAAAAGATGCAAATGACGTTTTGATGAAGGAATATAACAATTCTAATGCTACATTGAACAACAAGCAACGTCAATTTGAACAGGAAGTAGCCGATTTCAGAAAGAAAATCGATAACAATGTGTTCCTCAGCCAGGAACGCGCGCAACAGGAACAAGTCCGTATCCAGAAAATGGAGGCTGACCTCCATACTACAGCAGAACGATTGAGAGAAGATTATATGAAAAAACAGGCTAAAGTAAATGCGGAGATAACCGATTCTGTACGTGTCTGCCTGAAAGATTATAATAAAAAGGCTAATTATCAGGTGATCTTTAGTAATACGGGATTGGATAATATCCTGCTTGCAAAAGATTCATACGATATTACAAAAGATGTGATACAATTGCTCAACAGCCGCTACAAACCGGAAGCAGCAAAATAACAGAAATGAAAATATAGAAATAGGATAATTGCCGTAGGGTATTATCCTATTTTTTTATACCTTTTCAGATCTATATAGTCAAAGCTAAATTTAAATATTATGGATTTGTATGGAATTGTAGGGAACCCTTTGGTTCAGTCTTTTTCACCCCGCTTCTTTACCGAGAAGTTTCAGAGGGAGGGTATCGATGCCGAATATGTGAAATTTGAGATACCGGATATTTCCTTATTTCCGGATATTGTCGAGGCACACCCGAATCTTAAGGGAATGAATGTAACCATTCCTTATAAAGAAAAAGTAATTCAATATCTCGATGATCTGGAACCTCAGACAAGGGAACTGGGTGCAGTTAATGTTATAAAATTCATACAGGACGGCGATAAGGTAAAGTTGGTGGGATACAACTCCGATATCATAGGTTTCCGAAATTCTATTGAACCACTGATTGACAAGCGGATTCATAAGAAAGCGTTGATACTGGGTACGGGAGGAGCTTCAAAAGCAGTGGCCGGAGGATTAAAGAATCTGGGACTCGATTTTATATATGTCTCCCGCACACCTAAGGCCGGACAACTGCAATATCAGGATTTGGATAAAGGTATATTTAATGAATATACGGTAATCGTGAATGCATCGCCATTAGGTACATTCCCGAATGTAGATGAAGCGCCGGACATTCCTTATCAGTATCTGACTCCGGATTCCTTGTTGTATGATCTGGTCTACAATCCTGCCGAAACTAAATTTCTGAGACTTGGCAAAGAAAGAGGTACTAAGGTGAAGAACGGTGCGGAGATGCTAGAATTGCAGGCTTTGGCAGCCTGGGATATATGGAATAAATAAATTTCGATTATTGATTTTGTGAAATTGAAAGAAAACAATTAAATTTGGCTCAAAATATAATAATGAAAACAATAAATTTATCGGAACAAAACACTGTATTGAATCGTTTTGTCAGTGAACTGCGCGATGTGGAAATCCAAAAAGACAGCATGCGCTTCAGACGTAATATAGAAAGGATAGGGGAGATCATGGCTTATGAGATAAGTAAGACGTTGAACTATTTTCCTCTGGAAACTGTGACCCCGTTAGGTACTTCGGTCACAAATGTACCATCCGACCCTATTGTGATAGGAACTATCTTGCGTGCCGGACTGGTATATCATCATGGCTTTCTGAACTGTTTCGATCAGGCGGAAAATGCATTTGTTTCAGCGTACAGGAAATACCGGGAAAATCATCAGAGTTTTCATGTGCATATCGAATATATAGCATCACCCCGAATTGAGGATAAAATATTAATTCTCACGGACCCAATGTTAGCGACAGGCGGGAGTATGGATTTGTCATACCAGGCATTGCTGACGAAGGGACAGCCTAAACATATCCATATTGCAACTATTATAGCCAGTAGGCAGGCAATAGGATACTGCGAACAGAATTTCCCGAAGGATAGGACTACTATCTGGGCGGCAGCTATAGATCCTGAATTGAATGAGTATGCATATATTATCCCGGGATTGGGAGATGCAGGTGATTTAGCTTATGGTGAAAAAGAATAAGATAAGGTATTGAAAATAAAAAAGTCCGGAATTTCCGGACTTTCTTATTTATGATATATTGATTAGTTTAATTGTTCCTTTTAGAATAGAGCCATGCGGACTCAAACTTGGGGTTTTCTTTCCTGAAAGTATCGAGGAACGATTCAGCCTCTGTTTTATCGTCGAACGAAGATACATATATCCTGTATCTGTCACCTCCTTCTACAATATTGGCTTTGTTGAAACCATTATTTTTAATTTTTGCGAGCAGATTATTCGCTCTGTCCATTGTGTCTTCTCCTCCGACAATAATATAATAAAGACGGCCGGATTTAGGCCTGGCCGGATTTTCTTCTGTCGTGTTGCCGGTTTGTTCTGTACTATATGCCTGATTGCTCACGTTTTCAACTTCTTTATCTTGATAGTGTGATAATGAACTTGTAATTGTTGATATAAAATCAGCTTTTTGAGAATTTTTATTATTGCTGTCTTTGATACTAACAGGCGTCATAAACAGTGTGATTGCAGCTACGCTGGCGGCAATGGCACCTATAGTGTACTTTAGGGACAGGTTCCTTTTATTCCTGAAGGTTATCTTGTCTATCTCGGCCAGTTGTTTTATACCCATAGGATATAGGCCAAACAGGCCGGGATGTATAATCATAATGTTCTGAACGAAAATAATATTGCCTCCATTGTCGGATGTAAATGAACCCAAATTGCCGAATGGAACCGTTTTGCCATCTTTCAGGCCCATCTTAATAGTTGCGACAAACTCCTTTATTCTTTTACATGCAGCGTTATAGGATATATTCTCATTTTTGGAAATGTATGATGCGATAATACCATCGTTATGATTTAATTCGGGATTGAATACAATACTGTTTTTAGGAGGGTTGATCTCGCCATTGGATAAAAACACGGCCGGTTCCATATTTAAGATGAAGCCACCGAAGTCAGGAATGATAACACAATTATGTATAGGAAGTGAAAATTCCAGGTATGTAAGTATTGTTTTTTCCATATTGCAAATATAAGCATAAGCCGGATATTTTTGTAGTTAAAACTGAAATTTTATTCTTAGGTCTGTCTATTTCGGTTGTGCTCAGTATTTAAGAAAATTTGTAAGTGTTTGCATCTGATAACAAGATTTGAAAAAAGAGTATGGATGAAAAAACCGTAGATTAATATAAAAGCATTAATTTTGTGAAAAAAGTAAACAATGGACACTAAAGATATTATTATTGGTCAGATAGAGAATTCAATTTCCGTGAAAGAGGCGATACTAACCGATATTACTTTGCTGAAAAATATTCAGGATGCGGCCGGAATGATAACGGATGCCTATAAACAAGGTGGAAAAACCCTGTTGGCCGGAAATGGAGGAAGTGCAGCCGATGCCCAGCATATTGCAGGGGAATTTGTAAGTAGATTTTATTTCGACAGGCCGGGTATACCTTCTATTGCTCTTTCTACGGATACTTCTATATTGACGGCTATAGGCAACGATTATGGTTTTGACCGGTTGTTTGAACGTCAGGTGCAGGCTCATGCTCAGGCTGCAGACGTTTTTATTGGAATTACTACCTCCGGTAACTCGGAGAATATAGTGAGAGCATTAATGGCTTGTAAGGAGAAAGGCATTAAGTCTGTTATTCTTACAGGTAAAAGAGGAGGGCGGGTGTCGGAGATTTGCGATATCTGCTTAAAAGTCCCTTCGGATGAGACTCCGCGGATACAAGAATCGCACATACTTATCGGCCATATAATTTGTTGTATTGTGGAAGAGGAACTGTTCGGATATTTAAATAATAAATAATTATTCTGGAATTAATCAGATTTAGGGTGTTTACCGGAAGGCGAAATGTTTGTCGATAATATGCTTGCTTTCAGCTAAAAAATGCCTACATTTGTAACGCAAAAAAAACAGGAGGGGGTCCGGCTGATTGTGGTTGTGGTAAATTCCTGATTTTGTGTGCTCTGGATTTATTTGACCGGATTGGAATCAATATCCTTTTAGGTTTAGGTGACATAGGGCTACCTTATACAAAATTTTTTTTAAAACGACGATAATTATATAGCTCAATTTAGAATTGGAGAATCATAAATTTCCGGAAAAATTAACTCAAATATATGAAAAGACTTATTCTTTATTTATTTACTTTTTTGATTTCGATTTGTTCCCTTTTTGCTCAAATGTCAGATGATCAGGTGATCAGTTATGTCAAGTCCGAAATGGATAAGGGTACGTCACAACAAACAATAGCGGCTGGACTCTTAAAAAGAGGTGTATCTCAAGCCCAATTAGAGAGGATAAAAGACGAGCAGAACCAAACGAGGTTAAAAGTTGCTCCGGGAGTTATAGATGACGGTTCAAAATTAAGGACGGATGTATTAGATGAGACAATGGCCAATGAACCTGCCGTTGATAATAAGCGACGGATATTTGGAAAGGATATATTTAATAAGAAAAATTTATCTTTTACCCCGAATGTTAATATTCCCACCCCGGAAGATTATAAACTCGGCCCTGGGGACGAGGTCGTGATTGATATTTGGGGCGCATCCCAAGCATCTGTGAGGCAGACTATATCCCCGGAAGGAAGTATAAGGGTTGATAGACTGGGGCCTGTTTATTTAAATGGAATGACGATAAAAGAAGCAAATGATTATGTTCAGCAAAAGTTTTCCGGGCTATATTCAGGGATAGGTGATTATGAAGGTGCTTCACAGATAAAACTTACTTTAGGGCAAATACGTACGATCCAAATAAATATAATGGGTGAAGTATCAGTTCCAGGTACTTATTCCATGTCTTCATTGTCGTCTGTTTTTCATGCGTTATATAATGCCGGAGGTATAAATGAAATAGGTTCATTAAGGTTAATTCAATTATACCGTAAGGGTAAATTGATTAAAACTATCGATATATATAAATATCTGTTGGATGGTGATTCGAGTGGTGATATACGGTTAAATGATGGGGATATTATTATTGTTCCGCCATATATATCACTGGTTGAAATAACAGGTAAGGTGAAGCGTCCGATGTATTATGAAATGACTTCGCAGGAAACATTAGCAGATTTAATTAAGTATTCGGGAGGTTTTGTAGGTGATGCATACCGGGATGAGGCTGGATTAGTACGGAAAACCGGAGGTTACGATAAAGTGTTTACATTGGCATCTGATAATTTTAAAAATTTTATCCTTGATGATGGTGATCAAGTTACAATTCATGCCGGATTAAATCTGTATGAAAACAGAGTGGAAGTACAAGGCGCTGTTTATCGGTCTGGTTACTATGAGATTGGTAAAGACATAAAGACTGTGAAGGATTTGATAGAAAAAGCCGGTGGCCTCAAAGATGATGCGTTTTTAAGCAGGGCTATATTGACGCGGGAAAAGGCTGATTTAACAATAGAGAATTTATCAATTAACTTAAGTTCGCTTCTTAAAGGTACTGTCAGCGATATAGTCTTAAGGAAAAATGATGTTTTATTTGTAGCAACGAAAGATGTTGTTACTGATTTAGGAAACTTTGCTATATATGGAAATGTTTCGAATCCAGGTTCATATAAATATGCAGATAATACAACAATTGAAGATCTTATAGTCCGGGCTGGAGGATTATTAGGGTCAGCATCTATGGCTAAAGTTGATGTTGCCCGTAGAATAGTAGATCCCATGAGTACAGAAAGTCAATCTGTGATTGCAGAAACATTTACTTTTAGTATAAAAGATGGTTTAATTGCGGATGGAGTATCTAATTTTACTTTGATGCCATATGACCAGGTGTATGTGCGTAGAAGTCCGGGATATATTGAACAGCGTAATATCGTGCTTCAGGGGGAAGTATTGTTTCCCGGGACATATGCCCTTAAAGAAAAGACCGAGAGAGTTTCCGATGTGATAAAACGAGCAGGGGATCTGACTCCGCATGCTTATTCCCGGGGAGCAAAATTGGTGAGGGAAAAGTCCCAGAGAGAAATAGAAAATCAGAGAAAATCCTTAAAAATGCTTTCCGAAAGCGGAGCAAAAGATTCTATCTCCAGCGATTTAATGGAAATCGATAAGTATTATACTATAGGAATTGAGTTAGATAAAGCAATTGCAAATCCTAGATCTGAATATGACCTGGTATTACAGCTCGGAGATATGTTGCTGATACCGGAATATGATAATACCGTGAAGATTAATGGATCTGTCATGTATCCGAATACTGTATTATATAAAAAAGGAGAAAAGGTTTCATATTATATCGATCAGGCGGGAGGTTATAACGATGTTGCTCAGAAGAAAAGGGCTTATATTGTTTATATGAATGGTACGGTAGCAAAGGTTAAAGGCTCAAGTAAAGATGTGATTCAGCCGGGTTGTGCGATAATAGTTCCATCCAAAGAACAGAAGCAAAAAATGACTTTAGCTGAAACGATCAGCATTGGTACCAGTATAACTTCGATGGCCTCAGTTGTAGCTTTATTGATTAATGCATTGACTAAATAAGGGATGGAAGAGAAGCAAAACAATATAGCAGAAGAAAAAGAAATAGATTTGCTTGCATTAGCTAATAAAATATGGGCAAATAGGAAGTTTATATTAAAGGCCTTAGGTGTCGGATTGGTTATAGGTCTTATTGTAGCATTTAGTATTCCGAAGGAATATACGACGACGGTAATTTTAACTCCGGAGTCTAAATCTACAACATCCGGAAATATGGGATCATTAGCAGCATTGGCAGGGATAAACCTGAATAGTGCTGCTGGTCAGGATGCTTTAGCTTCTCCGGAATTATATCCAAGCGTTATCAGTTCCACTCCTTTTTTAAGAGGACTGCTGGATATACAGGTAACAGATTCAAAGATGGGTATTGATACAACTTTATATAGCTATATAAATGATTACCAGTCTGCGGCATGGTGGGGTTATATCCTAAAGGCGCCCGGATTACTAAAAGGATTATTTTCATCGGAAAAGATCGATATGAATGATAGTAATTCTAATAGCCGTATTATATCTGAAGAGGAACAAAAGATATTAAATAACTTGACTGATAGGCTGACTATAAGCTCTGATAAAAAGACAGGGGTAACGACAATTGAGGTAATGATGCAAAGCCCTGAGATTTCGGCATATCTAGCCGATACGGTAACGTCTTATCTTCAGTCTTATATAATTGATTACCGGACTCAGAAAGCACGGAAAGATTTAGCGTATTCAGAAAAGTTATATGAGGAGTCCAAGGCCGATTATTATAAGACTCAAGCAACTCTGGCCGCATATGTCGATGGGAATATGAATGTTGTATCTGCCAAATATAGAACTACACAGGAAAGGCTTCAAAATGAGGCTAGTTTAGCATATACAGTTTATAATCAGATGGCTCAGCAATTACAGATGGCTAAAGTAAAAGTGCAGGATACTACTCCGGTATTTACAGTGATACAGCCGGCGGTGGAGCCTTTGTTTCCGGCTAAACCGTCGAAGAAGTTGATTTTGATGGGATTTATATTTATTGGTACTATTAGTGCTATTGTTTGGGTGCTGAGAGAGGATATGAAACGTTTTTTAATAAACTGAAAACATGATTAATATATTAGATTGCACTTTGCGGGATGGGGGATATTATACTAATTGGGATTTTGAAAATTCTTTAGTTGATCAATATATACACGCGGCAAATATATTGCCTATTGATTATTTAGAAGTTGGTTATAGGAATAATATCTCAAAATCCTATTTGGGAAAATATGCATATTCTCCAATTTACGAACTGGAGAGGTTAAGATCTAGAAGTCAAAAGAAACTAGCTATAATGTTAAACGAAAAAGATACAAAACTTGGAGATCTTTTTCATCTAACGGAACCTATAAAAGGCTTAGTTGACATGATAAGAATTGCTGTTGACCCGGTAAATATTGAAAGAGCAGTAAAACTAGCAGAAGCGATAAAATTGCAAGGATACGAGGTTGGTTTTAATGTAATGTATATGTCTAGATGGGGGCAGATAGAAAATTTTTATAGCAATCTTTTTAATTTAAATCGAGATACTATTGACCTTTTATGTATGGTTGATTCTTTTGGAGGAATAGCACCAGTAGAAGTTGCAGAATCTATAGATCGAATAAAAGAGAGAATTGATATTCCATTGGGTTTTCATGGGCATAATAATTTAGAATTGGCATTGGTAAATACGTTGACTGCAATAGAAAAAGGGGTTGATTTTGTAGATTCTACTATTTTAGGAATGGGAAGGGGAGCCGGTAATCTTAAAACAGAGTTATTATTAACCTACTTATCGAAATATTATAACCTCACTGTTGATTTCAATGTGATGGGTTCTTTAATAACGACATTTGGTCCATTACATGAAAGATACAGATGGGGAACAAATCTGCCTTATATGATTTCAGGAGCAAATTCTATACCCCAAAAGGAAGTGATGGAATGGGTTGGAAATAGAATTTATTCGTTTAATAGTATAATAAGGGCTTTGGATAATAAGAAAGAGTGCCAGATTGATAATAAGAAGTATCCTATTTTTAAGGATATAGCCTATTCTGATGTCCTGATAATTGGAGGTGGAAGTGGCTCAGTCGAACATTTAGATGGAATCATTCAATTTATTAAGACAAGACCAAATATCGCAATTATACATGCGACATCCAGGAATGCATTATATTATAAAAATATAGAAGCGCCACAATATTTTTGTTTGGTTGGAAGTGAAGGAGAACGTTTAAAAAAAATATTTAATAGCGATATAAGTTCTATAAGAAAGTGTGTTTTACCACCTTATCCTCGTATAATGGGTACAGATGTACCTTTGAGTGTAGAGGATCGAACCTTTGAACTGGAATCTATAACATTTACGGACCTATACAAAGATTCTTGTACATCTTTAGCCTTGGAAGTGGCTTTACAAATGATGCCTAAGAATATTTATATAGTAGGTTATGATGGTTATCCGAATGGATTGACTCAAAGAGAAAGAGAATTATCTAATGAGAATGAATATTTATTTAACGTTTTTACTGAAACTTGTAACATAAAATTAACCTCATTAACACCATCATTATATACAGACTTGATTGTAGAATCTATTTATCAAAAAATCTAATTTTATGAAAAAAATAATAGGAGTGATTCCCGCCCGGTATAAATCATCTCGTTTTCCAGGTAAACCTTTAGCTTTAATTAATGGTAAGCCTATGATTATCTATGTTGCTGAACTGACCGCAAAAGCTTTGGGTATAGAGAATACTTATGTAGCAACAGATGATCAACGCATTTTTGATAGTGTAACTTCATTTGGATTTAATGTGGTAATGACGTCGGAGTCATGTCTAACCGGGACTGATAGATTATGGGATTTTGCTCAGCAGATAGAAGCCGATATATATGTGAATATACAAGGAGATGAGCCTTTGCTAAACCCGGATGATATAAAGTCTATAGTTAATGAAAAGCTCAAATATCCCGACTATGTCATAAATGGAATGTGTTCAGTATTGGATGATGAAGATCCTAAAAATATTAATATACCGAAAGTTTTAACCGATAAGGATAAAAATCTTATTTATATGTCCAGATTGGCAATTCCAGGTATAAAGTCTGAGTCCTTGAGTATAAAGCCGATTTATAAAAAGCAAGTTTGTATTTATGCTTTTAGTTACGAAGAATTAAAAGCTTTTGGAAGTGAGACAGAAAAGGCATATTATGAGCAATTTGAAGATATAGAAATACTTCGTTTTTTTGATCTCAATATCCCTATTAAAATGGTTGAAACTACAGGGTCAACCATTGCAGTTGATAATCCGGAAGATATCCTGGCTGTTGAAAGAATACTAGGTATGAATTAATAGAAGAATATAAGCATTTAACAAAATATAATGAGAATATTTGTTTGTAATTTTCAAGAATATAAATCAAACGCTTTTAATGAATAGGTATATTTATTGTTTTCTTGTATTATTTTTATTATCTTGTACAAAAGAAGATGATTTAAATATTATTAATGTATCTAATATATCCGATCAGGTTGGTATAGTAGTTTCTGATACAACCAAAGAAAAACTCGCTCATTGCTCCCTTTTATACAGCGATAGATTCTTAAATGATGGAACTTTTTGGATATCTTATTATTGTGACGAAACCCAATCTATTGAAAATCCCCTTCATACAACAATATATCCTGTCTTATGCAGACTAAATATAAGAAAGAAATATAAGGATTCCCTTTTGCGTTGGCCTATCATAAAGGCAAATTCTATATTTAAAGACATCAGGATAGGAAATAGGGCTCTATATGACCCAAATTTACGGGTTAATGAAACTAATATACAAGTTTATTTTCAGGCTTTAATCAATGGAAAAACTAGTATTGTTTATCGGGAGTTTGATAAGAATAAGTTGCAGTTTAAAGAAGAATTGCAGATTTCGAAGTTGAGATATAATAACGTGGATGGGAAGGAACAAGTTTATAATTTAGATGATGATGGTGTTGCTCAATGTCTTAAAGATTTTGGTTATCAGGGTAAGGGAATAACCCATCTAATCATAACCCGTTTTATAGAGTATAAAGGATATACATATATGGCACTTACGCCATATTCAGGGACATCAAGAGGTATACTCCTTAAATCTTCAGATGGAATTGTTTGGGATGTGGTAACAATCCAACCGAAGGATATTCTTGACATAGAATCTCAAATAGAGATCGTTGATGATGTTATTTATTATGTTGCGCGTTCTGCATATAATAAATGTTTTATTGGAAAATATGAGATGTTATACAATCGATGGACTGATTTAATCGAAATTCCAAAAAGTATTGGCTCTCGCCCCGAAATATTTTTTTATAAAAATCACCTGTATACTGTTTATAATATAAGTAATCCTGTTAATTTTGGATGGGGAGTGGTTCCTCGGAATTCTGCAACAATAAGTGAAGTAAATCTTTCCTCTTTGGATTTAGTTACCAAGTTTACCATCCAGAATGAATATGGATTTCACTACTTTAGCGTCAGCCAATTTGACAATGGCCTTTATATGACTTACTCGGAAGATAGAAGAAAGTTGAATTTACATGCATCGGATATAGTTTTTTTAAAATTAGATCTTTGAGATAATGATGTCGTTACAAAGAATATATAAATCTTCTCTTTTTAAAAATACATCTATTTATATAGTTACAGATGCCTTAAATAAGGCAATTCCGTTCCTGTTGCTACCTTTCTTGACTCATTATCTGTTGCCGGAAGATTATGGGGTGATTACAAATTTTAACGTAATAATCCAGATATTATCTGTCTTTTGTTATAGTTGCACCGTAGCTGCACTACCTGTCATGTACTATAAATTGAATAAAGATGAACTGCGATTATATGTTTCTAATATAATCATACTTAATACGGCTATTACAGTAGTTGTTTCGGTTCTTTTGATTATATTTAACGGTTTGATATATGGTTCATTGCAGTTATCCTTGTTATACCAATTGGTTAGTCTTATTGTGGTGTGGTTCAGTTCGTTGACTTATGTTAATCTAGTTTTGTGGCGGTGTGAGGAAAGACCTTTATCATTTGGAAAATATCAAATTTCTCAATCTATATTTAGTGCTTTATCAACTATTTTGCTGGTGATAGTCCTTCTAATGGGATGGCAAGGTAGGGTTTACAGTTATTTGATTTCTGCTGTGGTTTTTGGGTTAGTAAGTCTTTATGTATTAAAAATAAGGGGATTTTTGGAGTTATCGGTATCAAAGAAGTATATGACGCATGCATTATTTTTTGCATTACCCTTGGTGCCTCATGCACTTTCTTTCTGGTTGAAAAGCGGTGTGGATAAAATATTATTGACTGATATGTGTAGCCTCACCGAGAACGGGTTATATTCAGTTGCAATGACATTAGGAAGTATTGTGACTATGGTGCTTCTTGCCTTTAATAACGCTTATGCTCCATACTTATATAAGAAGCTGACATATTTTGATGATAATAAAAATAATATTGGTATGGAGAAAGATAAGGTTAAATTAGTAAAATTGACATATAGTATCGTAATATTAGCATTAGTTTTGGTTTTCTTTGCATATTGGATATCTTGGTTTATTATAAAATATGTATATGATATATCATATTCAGATTCCATTAAGTTTCTACCCTATGTAATGATCGGGCAATTTTTCTATGGGGGATACTTAATGTTTGTATGTTACTTTCATCATACATTCAGGACAAAACTTTTAGGAACAATAACGTTTCTGTTGAGTATGTTACAGATTGCGATGTCATATTTATTTATTAAGTGGATTGATTCTACCGGTGTTGCAATAGCATCTGCTGTTGTATCTTTCCTCACATTTTTCTTTGTCGCTATATTTGCAATGAAAATTTATCAATTACCATGGTTATTCTTTATTAATAAAAAAAATGAATAATAAATTTCAAAAATATAAACAGCTCAAAGATCAACTGAATATTCAATATAAAGGCATCAATCTAAATAGGGTGATGGCTATTGAACTTTGGCCTTTTGTGAATGATAAGAAATCATTTTCTTTTAAGAGAATATTTTATTTTTTTATTTCTCTGAATTTAAAAAAAATAAAGACAGAAAGACCAATTTTGTCTACAATGGGAGTATATAACAGAAATGATCACACTGAATTGTATCAAAATGTTATTGAAAAATTGGAGAAGCAAATATCAATAAATGACCTAAAGGAATATAATAGAATTATTAGAGTTTATCCTAACTTAATTTTTAAATGTACAAAAGATGTATTGAAGAGATTAAAATATACGAATTTTAGTTTTATTCAAAAAATGATAATATCCGCGCGATTTGTACACTATGCCAATATAATTGAGGATATGCAGAAAGTTGACCTTACAAATATATCCAAATACTTAGCATTTAGTGGAGTTCATCCTTTAGAGAATCTGTTTACTCAATATTTATCCAATAAGAATATTAAAACATATTCTTTACAACATGGAGTAACTTTTTTATTGGAGAAGGATATATCTATTGATGCCTTGTGTTATGAGAATTTTCAGTCAGACATCCTCTTATGTTGGGGAAAATACACAGTTGATGAATATCATAGATTCGGAATTTCATCGGAAAGATTATTAGTAGCAGGATATCCTAAAACTTCAGAGTGTATAAATCTTAAGGTTAATAATACTTATCGCAAATGCTTGGTGCTTTGCTCTAGACATATCTATGATAATGCAAATCTCGAACTATTAAATATATGTGGAGAAATTAGAGAAATAGAATTCTTTTTGAAGTTGCACCCCTCTTTGGATATTGAAAGATATAAAAAACGGGTATCTAATGCCAGTAATCTAACAATCATTGAGAATGGTCAAACTTTAATGTCATTGGCCGATAATGAGTTATTCGATTTTTCTATTGCTGTTAATACAAGTGCATATTATGAGGTGTTAGCTAAAGGAATTCCTTGCTTACGTTACGATAATGGAGCCTTTGACAAAATGTATGGATTAAATGATATTTTCACATCAAAAAATCAAATGTTAGAAATTCTTGATCGGCTAAAAGCCCAGCCCCTTTCAGAATTTCAACAAGAAGTAAACTTACTATTAAACTATGTATTAGGTATCGGTGAGGACAAGTATAGAGAGATTTTATTGAACTTTGAGAAAAATGTTAATTTTGTAAACCATGATTGAGAAGATCTATAATAGATTGAAGATATTCAGAAATAATAGGAAATGGCGTCTATTAAATAGACATAATTTTACTACACTGAATAGTTTATGTTCTACAGAGCTTATTCAAGTTGGACGAGAAACTTATGGAAATCTCACCGTTTCAAGTTGGGGAGTAGCCAATGAAGGCTTAAAAATAGGAAGTTATTGTTCTATAGCTGATGAGGTCAAATTCATATTAGGCGGTAATCATAGATTAGATACATTCTCTACTTATCCTTTTAAAGTGAAAAAATTTAATATTCAGGACGCAGAGGCGATATCAAAAGGACCTATTATTATCGAAGATGATGTTTGGATCGGCCTTTATACGATCATTCTGTCTGGTGTAAAAATTGGCAAAGGATCTGTTATTGGGGCTGGATCCGTTGTTGCGAAAGATATACCTCCATATTCAATAGCCGTTGGAAACCCTGTTAGAGTATTAAGGAAAAGATTTAGAGATGAGGTGATTGAATTCCTTTTACAACAAGATTTTAATAGTATAGATTTTAACAAAGTAAAAATTGATGATTTATACAAATCAATATCCACTGTAGAGGATATAAAAGAGACCATTTTAAAATAATATAAGATTTAATCTAAAATAATATATGAGGATATTGTTGCTTACAGGAAGTATTAATGCGAAACTGGCATCTCCGGTTATGACCAAAATAGTCAATATAGAGGATAGGCGTAATCAATATCTTAATACCATAAAAAGGTATATCAAAGAATCTGATTTCGATACTATAATTTTTTGTGAAAACACAAAGTCTGATTTTCCCGTGGAAGAATGTCAGGATTTAGCTGACGAATATGGAAAACAGATTGAATTTATATTTTTCTTAGGTAATGTAACTTGTATAAACAAGCAAGGAAAAGGCTTTGGAGATGGAGAATGTATTGAATATGCAATTAATCATAGCAAATATTTACAGGATGACTCAGCCTGTTTTTATAAAGTGACAGGACGGCTTTTCGTCGAAAATATTAATGATATATTGAAAAATAGTTATAAGAATGAGAATTGTTTTTATCGATTAGGTTTTAAAGCTCTAACTGTAGGAACATTCTTTTTTAAGGTACAAGTTGGCTTCTTCAAGAAGAACTTAATGACAGAATACAAGTTTGTAAATGATTCGGATGGTAGATATTTAGAGGTAATCTATTATGATATCCTTATAAGAGAAAAGGTACGAGCATTTAATCCTTACCCATATATTAATGGCCTATCGGCTTCTACAGGAGAATCATATTTAAAGACGTTGAAACTTAATAAAAGAACATCCTATATTTTTAATAGCTTGGGATTATATAGAGTGAATGGTATTTGGTCTAGTTTGTTTAATTTTATAAAAAAGAAACTTTTACTAAAAAATACTATTTCATAATATTATAACTTAGAACCTTTTTTACTGGTCTCATGCATTTAGAATATATTTATATATAATTGGGGTCGTATATGAGCTGATTAATATCGTTTTAACATATCTCTGTGATCTAAATAATTTAGTTTATTGATAAATAATACACTCATATTTGAGATAACGTAACATTAAAATGAACAAATCGCATTTGATTTTAAATTTGAAAAAAATATTAAAAAGGAATCAACTCCTTTTTATTTTAGCCTATAAAGGTCGACATTTTCTATTAAGATTAAGCAATTGGATTCATATAGGTTTCTCGGTATCCAACAATGGTGTTTATTCTAAATTGAAATATGATATAAGAGGTAAGGGTAATTCAATTTCAATAGGTCGAAATGTTGTATTAATCAATGTTTTAATTTATATACGAGGTAATGGAAATAATGTTGTTATACAAGATGATGTTTTGATTATGAACTCCATTTTATGGATTGAAGATAACTCTAACCTGATTCTATTGGGGAAAAATGTAACCATTGAGGGCGCACATATGGCAGTTACCGGTATTGAAAAGAAGATTGTGATTAGTGACAATTCTATGTTAAGTAATAATATTACAATTAGAACGGGAGATAGTCATGCTATCTTGAATGAGAAAGGAGAAAAAATAAATGTAGAAAAGGATATATTCATTGGTAAGCACGTTTGGATTGGAAGCAATGTTACAATTCTCAAAGGAGTACATATTGAAGATAATAGTATTGTAGGAACTGGGTCTTTAGTCACAGACAATATCTCTCATTCATCAATTGCAGTAGGCATTCCGGCAAAAGTGATAAAAAATAATGTTTCTTGGATTAGGGATAGATATTTATGATAAAAGATATTGAAAAAATAAAATCAGATATTAGTATTATAACTGTAGTATACAACGGTATCTCAGATATTGAAAAAACTATATTATCAGTTATAAATCAAGAATATGAAAATATTGAATACATTATTATCGACGGTGGTAGTACTGATGGAACAGTCGATATAATTAAAAAATATCAGGATAGAATTACATATTGGGTGAGCGAGCCTGATAAAGGGATCTATGATGCAATGAATAAGGGAATCGAGAAGGCGACGGGGGAGTGGGTCAATTTTATGAATGCCGGAGATTGCTTTTTCAATAATACTGTTCTTCAAGATATCTTTATTGATAGCCAGATTAAAGATAACTGTGCCGTCATTTATGGTGATACCGTACAATGCTTCTCTTATGGAAATTTTGTAATTAAAGCTTTCCCTCTCGAAATGCTAAAAAAGAGGATGGCATTTTGCCATCAATCTAGCTTTGTCCGTCGAAATATACTAGTTCTCCATCCATTTGACTGTTCTTATCGGGTATGTGCCGATTATAATCTTTTTTATAAAATATTTGAATCCGGATATCAGTTTTATTATCTATCTATGTGTATTTCGATATATGAAGCTGAGGAAGGTTTGTCTTCAATAAATCGTCTTCGGGTACTTAAAGAAGAATGTAAAATAAATGGTATTCAAGGGCTGGCGTATTATAAATTGTTCTTAAGAAACAGGATACGCGCATTAATTGTTGCATCTTTACCTCATTATATATCTCACAAGCTATTGATTAGGCGCCTGAATAAGACAAAAGATATGTATATATATGAAGCAAAAGAATTACATGGAACAATAGAAAAAAAATGAAAGGATGATCTTTAATGAAAGCTAAAATACAAAAGGTAATTTTATTGCTGTTTATACTGACACCTCTTTTTTGTCTTTCTGAGATCTTTGAATATTTAGGTCTTGGATTGTCTTTTGATATGTTTTTCATAAAACTACCCAAAGATATCTTAATGATATTTTTATTGCTTATGTGTACTATATTCTCGTTCAGATATAAACATCCTCATAATTATTATATTTGCTTGTTATTGCTATTTTCATTTACAATAATATGCTTTGCTTTTTCATATTCATTAAATGGATTACAAATAGCAATGGCGGGCGTTCGCTGGGCTATACCTTTTTTTTTGCTAATCCTTTTATACGATGTTGTTGATATTGATTTATTAAAAAAAGTAACAAAGATACTCTTTTGTTTACTGATATTGCATGCGGCAGTACAACTTCTGGAAATGCTATTCTTCCCTCCACGTAAGGGCCTGAACATTTTTGGGTTTCCAGGAAGACTTCCGGGCATCTTTGTACATCCCAGCGCAAGCGGTACGTTCGCCGCTTTTTGTTTCTATGTTATCCGGTATTTTCAGGAAGGTAAAATACGGCTTTTAGGCTTAGTAATAGCTATCTTGTCTGTATTTCTATCCATGTCTTCTACCGGAGTGATATTATTGTTTTTACTGATATTTATGCCTTGGTACTTAAAGAGTAAACATAAGGGAATATTATCTATTGTAGCCGTGTTATTTCTATTCTTAGTTGTGACTAATTTGGATTTCTTGACTGGACGGGGAGAAGGGTCATCAGCCGTTTCTGGGGGGACAAGAATACAGATACTGCAAGAAATTGTGGATTCAGCAGAGCCTATATCTACAAATTTTGGGCTGGCGACCAATACAGCTATTAATTTGATGTCCAGTTTTGGAATTCAATCTAATGCATATATTGCTGATTCCTTATATACTTCTGTTCTGACAAATTATGGGGCTATCTTTTTCTTTTTGTTTATTAGTGCTATATTATATTTACTATTATATTTATTTGTAAGAAAGAAGATTGATATCCCTTTTGGCTTGATATTTCTTATATCAATAACATCTGGTGTATCTATAATCATAGTGGAAATGTTTCCTATGAATATTATTATCGCTGTATTTCTTTCATATTTTATGAAAGAATATAGCTTTATATCAAAAAATAAATAAGATGAAAATTCAGTTTATAACCAATTATAGCAAATTATATGGTGCAAATAAGATTCTTTTAGACTTGTTGAAATATTTAAAGTCAGAAGGCTATGACATATCTATTTTAGTGCCATCTAATGGAGACTTAGTTCATGAATTAGAAAAAGAGGATATAAAATATGAAGTTATTTTTTATTATTCATCATTTTTGTATTTCAAAAAGACTATAAAATTTATTGCATACCCATTACTTTTATTGATAAATATAGTAAATTTTCCAAGGATATATTATCATATAAAAAAACAAGACCCGGATCTGATATACTCAAACACCTCTGCTGAAAATATCGGAATATTAGTTGCCAAATTATTGGGTAAAAAACATATTACACATGTTCATGAGTTTATGTCCATAAATCATGGTGCATTATTCATGGGAGGACAGAAGCTAAAGGCAAAGTTTTTAGACAAAAGTGATGGCCTTATTTTTGTTACGAAAGCTGTTGCATCACATATACTAGGGGGAGGATATTTGCAGGGGAAACATAGGATAATATACAATGGATTATCTATGCCAAAAGTTCAATATGATAACATACCTAAATTTAATGCTCCTCCGGTTAATTATGGGATTGTGGGTATATTCTCTCGTGGCAAGAGACAGGATGTTGCAATTAAATATTTTAAAAAAATAAAAGAAATTTATCCGCAGTCAAAATTACATCTGTATGGTGACAAAGAAGGAGCATACAAAACTCACTTGATAAATTTGGTGAAAGGATTAGGCCTTGATTCGGATATTATTTTTCATGGTTTTGAAAAAGATATTGAGAAAATATATCGAGATATAGATATTTTATTAATGTTTTCAAAATCTGAAGGTTTCGGTTTGGTAACACTTGAAGCAATGCTGCGAAAGATTCCTGTAATTGGATATGATAGCGCAGGAACATTAGAATTAATAGGAAATGAAAATTCCGGATATTTGTTCAAAGATATTGATAGTTTTATTGATGCCGTAAAACAATTGCAGTCGCCAGTTAAATATAATAATATAAGAGAAAATGCATTTGAAAGAGCGCAATTATTATTTAGCGACAAGAATTTTTGTATCAATATTGAGAATTTTATAAATCAAATAGCAAACAATGAGTAAAATCATTATTACAGGAGGTTCAGGCTTTATTGGGACTAATCTTATTGATAATTTCTTGAAAAAGGGTAGTGCAATTCTGAGTCTTGATATGTTCGAGCCAAAGAAAACTGAACACATACCTTTTTTTAGAAAAATAGATATATGCAATTATTATGAATTAGAGTCGGCTATATTGGATTTTACTCCTGATTATGTAATTCATCTGGCAGCACGAACTGATTTGAATGGAAAAACATTAGAGGATTATAATGCTAATATCTTAGGAGTCGAGAATCTGATAAAGGTGTTAAAAAAAGTAGAGACTCTAAAAAGAGTAATTTTTACTTCTTCTATGTATGTGTGTAATCCTGGATATATACCTGATGGAGATAATGATTATCATTCTCATACAGTATACGGAGAAAGTAAAGTATTGACCGAAAAAATTATTAAAGAAAGTGATCCGGAATATTGTTGGTCTATTATTAGGCCTACCTCTATCTGGGGACCATATTTTGGAGAACCGTATAATTTATTCTTTAATATAGTATTAAGTCGAAAATATTTTCATATGGGAGATAAGGCTTGTTCTAAAACATATGGATATATAGATAATACTATCTATCAGATTGAGTCAATATTGACGGCTAATGAAGAAATTGTAAATAAGAAAGTCTTTTATTTAGGTGATTATATTCCTTATAATATAACAGAGTGGGCGAACGAAATTGCTTCTGAAGCTGGATTTAAAATTCCAAGGATACCATATTTTTTGTTCAAATGTGGAGGATTGTTTGGTGATTTTGTTAAACTCTTTGGTGTAAAATTTCCAATGACGAGTTTTCGCCTTAAAAATATGACGACTGATAATATACATAATCTTGAACCAATTAGGGAAATAGCACCTAACTTACCAGTAGAAAGGGCTGAAGGTGTTAAACGTACTATAAAATGGATAAAAAATTGATGCGGATTCTAATCTATGGAATAAACTATTATCCAGAGCTTACAGGCATTGGTAAATATACAGGAGAAATGGCCTCTTGGTTTGCACAGCAAGGGCATGATGTAAGTGTTTTTACAGCGATGCCGTATTATCCAGAATGGGAAATTCATAAGCAATACAGAGGCAAATTATGGTATAAAGAAGTCATTGATAATGTGAAGATTTATCGTTGTCCTTTTTACGTGCCCAAAAGAATAAATTCGAAAAAAAGAATATTACATGAATTTTCTTTTTTGTGGAGTAGTTCCTTTCGTTGGCTTCCTGCATTGTTCAAGAAAAGATTTGATTTAGTAATAACAATTAATCCTCCGTTTTATATAGGATTTTTCTCTTATATTTATTCTATATTTAAGAAGACTGTCTTAATTACACATGTTCAAGATTTACAGATAGATGCTGCTAAGAATTTAGAGATGCTATCTAATCAAGAAGCATTAAATATTATGTTTAAGCTAGAGAAATTTCTTCTAAGAAAAAGTGACTTTATATCCACATTAACTTTAGGTATGAAAGAACGGATAATCAAAAAAGGAATAGGAGAGAGCAAGATTATAATGCTCCCTAATTGGGTAGATACTGATTTTATAAAACCTATACCAAAAGATCAATCTTTAAGAAACCAATTTAATATTCCTATAAATGATACCGTTATCTTGTATTCTGGAAATATGGGAAAGAAACAAGGTTTAGATTTATTGATAAATGTTGCTGGACAATATAAATATAGATCTGATGTTCATTTTATAATGGTTGGGGCAGGAGCCGAAAAAGATAATTTAGAAAATATGGCTAGAGAAAAGGGACTTAGTAATATGAAGTTTTATCCATTACAGCCATATGAGAAATTGCCAACCCTATTGGCTACTGCAGATATTCATTTAGTTTTACAGAAAAAGGATGCGTCAGATTTAGTTATGCCCAGTAAGTTAACAGGGATTTTATCAGCAGGTGGATGTGCAATTGTGACAGCTGTATTGGGATCCTCCTTATATGAGGATATAAGAAATCATGATATGGGTATATTGTGTGAACCAGAATCAGAACAAGCGTTAAAAGAAGCTATAAATATAGCTTTATTGAGAGACACAACTCAAATTAAAAAAAATGCCCGAAAATATGCTGAAAGATATTTGAACAAAGATAAGATACTTACGTCTTTTATGTCACTAATAAATAAGAATTAATATTTTATGGGCGAGATAGTATATTGTGGATATAATACATACTTTTGTAGATTAAAATGAGAATCCAATTTATAGCTCATAATGGGCAATTATATGGGGCAAATCAAGTCTTATTGACATTAATCAAAGGATTAATAGGAAAAGGTCATGATATATCTGTTCTTCTTCCTACTAAGAAAGGTTTAGCGGAAATATTGAAAAAAGAGAATATAAATTATACCGTTATACCTTGCTTTCCTCAGTTTATGTATATTAAACTTATGCCCCAATATTTAATATATCCATTATTAGTAATGCTTAATATAATTGTATTCCCATATATTATATATAAAATAAATAAATTTAAGCCTGATATAATATATTCTAATACTTCTGCTGAAAATATTGGAATCTGGGCTGCAAAGATTCTAAAAATAAAACATATATCCCATGTTCATGAATTCATGTCACTAGATCATAAAGCTTTATTTTGGGGTACAAGAAAATGTAAAGAAAAATATTTAGAAAAAAGTGACGCTGTAATTTTTGTATCAGCTTCTGTTATGAAGCATGTTTTTTCCATTTTCCCTAAAACTAACTATACAGTTATTGCCAATGGATTAGAAATCCCTAATGTAAATATCAAAGATAAACACTTATCAAAGATTATTAATTTCGGAATAATTGGGGTATTTAGTCCTGGTAAGAGACAACATATGGCAGTTGAGTATTTTAATGATATAATATTACCATATTACCCACAAGCAAAATTACATTTGATAGGAGATAAAAAAGGAGCTTATAAAAAGCATCTTTTGAAAATAGTTGAAAATCTCAATTTAAAAGATAATATTATCTTTCATGGTTTTATTCATGATACAAACAAAATATATGATGAAATAGATATTCTTCTGGTCTTTTCGGAAGCCGAGGCTTTTGGCTTAGTTACTATAGAAGCAATGTTAAGAGGTGTTCCTGTAATTGGATATGATAATGCCGGTACTACGGCACTCGTCACAAGCGGAGAAACAGGATATCTTTTTTCTGATAAAGATAATTTCTCAATTGCTTTGTCAGAGTTATTATCCAATGATAATTACAATAATATCAGGCAAAAAGCTTTATCATACGCTCAAAATACGTTCTCAAAAGAAACTTATTATAATAATATTGAAGAGTTCATAGCAAAGATTATAAATGAATAATTTACAGAGTATAGAAATTCCTGCTGTATCCATAATAACTGTTGGTATGAATCATCTATCCTATTTAAAAGGGTTACTCGTATCATTGTTTAAAGATAATTCGCTTGCTATACCATTTGAGATGATATATATTGACAATTGTTCTTCAGATGGCACTATAGAATATATAAGAGCTAATTATCCTATGGTTAGAATATATGAAAATACGACGATTAAAGGATTTGGTGAGAATAATAATTATGGTGTCTCTCATGCTAAGGGAAAATATATTGCAATTATTAATCCCGATATAGTGATACTAAAGGACAGTATAGAATCCTTGTTCAACTATATGAATCTATATAGGAATATTAGTTCCTAAATTGTTAAATCCAGATATGTCCATTCAATACTCCGTAAGATCCTTTATTTCTATTAAAATATTATTTTCACGTATTCTGTCCAAAGGGAATGACAGTTGTAAGAATAAATATATAGACAAATATCTCCGAAAAGATCTGGATATAACTAAAATACAGGATGTTGATTGGGCAATAGGCGCTGCAATGTTTATGTCGAGAGATTTTTTTAATCAACTTAAAGGTTTTGATGAAAGATATTTTTTATATATGGAAGATGAAGATTTATGTCTTTCTTCTTGGTTAAAAAATAGGCCTGTTATATATGTGCCTGCTTCACAGATGATTCATAATCATTTAAGGGCAAGCTCTAAAATAAACAAAAAAACTCTAATTCACATTCAAAGCATGTGCAAATTTTTTTTAAAGAATGGGTTAAATCCTAGAAGAAATAAATACTAAAAATGAAAGGAATCGTCTTAGCCGGAGGCTCCGGCACTCGTCTTTATCCTATTACTAAAGGAGTAAGTAAACAGTTGTTGCCTGTATACGATAAACCGATGGTTTATTATCCCATTTCAGTGTTAATGCTTGCAGGAATCAGGGATATATTGATAATCTCTACACCAGACGATCTGCCGTCTTTCCAACGACTGTTGGGAGATGGCTCCGATTATGGGATAAGGCTTCAGTTTGCAGTACAGCCTTCTCCCGATGGTTTAGCCCAGGCTTTTCTTATAGGGGAGGATTTTATCGGAGACGACTCTGTTTGCCTTGTGTTAGGTGACAATATATTTCATGGTCAGGGATTTACTGCTATGTTGAAAGAGTCTGTTTATCAAGCTGAAGAAGGTCAGAAAGCGACAGTTTTCGGATATTGGGTAAGCGATCCTGAACGTTATGGAGTTGCAGAGTTTGATAAAGAAGGTAACTGCCTATCGATAGAAGAAAAACCTGAAATGCCAAAATCACATTATGCCGTTGTCGGTTTATATTTCTATCCCAATAAGGTTGTAAATATTGCAAAAAATATAAAACCATCAGCAAGGGGGGAATTAGAAATTACAACAGTGAACCAACAATTCCTTCAAGATAAAGAGTTAAAGGTTCAGACCTTAGGAAGAGGCTTTGCATGGTTAGATACCGGTACGCATGATTCATTGAGTGAAGCCTCTACTTTTGTAGAGGTAATTGAGAAACGGCAAGGACTGAAAATAGCATGTTTAGAAGCTATTGCGTATAACCAGGGATGGATTGCGAGAGAGAGATTGCTTGAGGTCGCAAAGCCAATGATTAAAAATCAGTATGGGCAATACTTAAATAAACTAGCAAACGAAAAAAGATGAATATAATAAAAACAGATATTGAAGAGGTTGTTATTATCGAACCTCGTATTTTTGAAGATGCGCGAGGCTATTTCTTTGAATCTTTTAGTCAGCAGATATTCGAAGAAAAAGTGTGTAAAACAACTTTTGTCCAAGATAATGAAAGTAAATCTACTTTTGGTGTCTTACGAGGATTACATTTCCAGAAGCCGCCCCATGCTCAGAGTAAATTAGTCCGGGTTATAAAAGGGAAAGTTCTTGATGTTGCCGTTGATATAAGAAAAGGTTCTCCCTCTTTTGGACAATATGTTGCCGTAGAGTTATCCGAAGAAAACCATCTGCAACTTTTCGTCCCACGGGGATTTGCTCATGGCTTTGTTGTATTGAGCGAAAACGTTATTTTTCAGTATAAATGTGATAATTATTATGCACCTCAAAGTGAAGGTGCTATCGCTTGGGACGATCCCGATCTGAATATTGATTGGAAAATATCTACAGATAAAGTTATTTTATCTGAAAAAGATAAACAGAATAAACCATTGAAACATGCAGAATGGTTATTTGATTATAAAGAAAATTTATATTAATAATGAACATACTGATTACAGGTGCTAACGGACAACTAGGTAATGAGATTCGCCGGATAACCGGAGATAGTCAGAATAACTATATCTTTACAGATGTTGCAGAATTAGATATTACAGATTTAGATGCTATTCGCCAACTGGCAATAGGGGAAAAACTGAGTATTATAGTAAATTGCGCTGCATATACCAATGTAGATAAGGCAGAAGATGACTATGATATGGCAGACCTTATAAACAATAAGGCTGTAAGAAATCTTGCTGTCATTGCTAAAGAGACTGGAGCTACTCTGATTCATGTATCGACAGACTACGTATTTAACGGGGAGTCTTGTATACCTTATCAGGAAACTTGCAGAACGAATCCGATCGGAGTATATGGAAAGACTAAATTAGCAGGAGAACTGAGTATACAAGAGATAGGATGTAAATATTTGATATTTCGCACGTCTTGGCTTTATTCTCAATATGGCAATAACTTTGTAAAAACTATGCAGAGGTTAACTTCAGAACGAGATACTCTTAATGTTGTATTTGATCAGGTTGGAACTCCTACCTATGCCGCAGATCTGGCCTCTCTTATATATAAAATAATTGAAGAGGATATATATCATAAACAAGGTACTTATCATTTTAGTAACGAGGGCGTATGTTCCTGGTATGATTTTGCAAAAAAAATATGCGACCTTTCAGAAAATATTTGTGATATTCAACCTTGTCATAGTGATGAGTTTCCGAGTAAAGTCAGACGTCCTAATTTTTCTGTTTTGGATAAAACTAAAGTTAAAGAAACATTTAATATAAAGATTCCGTATTGGGAAGAGTCCTTAACGCAATGTATAAAAGAATTAAAAGCACAAACAAATGAATTTTAAAAAAAATATACTAATCACAGGGGGAGCCGGTTTTATAGGATCCCATGTCGTGAGATTATTTGTAAATAAATATCCCGAATATCATATCATTAATCTGGATAAACTGACTTATGCCGGAAATCTGGAAAATCTTAAAGATATAGAGGGAGCTTCTAACTATACTTTTGTTAAGGCGGATATCTGTGACTTTGAGAAAATGAAAGATATTCTTGAAACTTATAAAGTTGACAATATAATCCATCTGGCGGCTGAGAGTCATGTTGACCGTAGCATCAAAGATCCATTCACTTTTGCTCAAACTAATGTGATGGGAACTTTATCTCTACTTCAGGTAGCCAGACTATTTTGGAACGGAGATTGGGAAGATAAACTTTTCTATCATATTTCTACAGATGAAGTATATGGCAGTTTAGATTTTGATGGAACGTACTTTACTGAGACAACCAAATACGATCCTCATTCTCCTTATTCAGCGAGTAAAGCTTCCTCCGATCATTTTGTACGAGCATATCATGATACTTATGGAATGCCTGTAATTGTGACTAATTGCTCGAATAATTATGGGCCATATCAGTTTCCGGAGAAATTAATACCTCTGTTTATCAATAATATTCGTCGAGGAAAACCACTACCTGTATACGGTAAAGGCGAAAATATCAGGGACTGGCTTTATGTGGTAGATCATGCGTGTGCAATTGATACAATCTTTCATAATGGTAAGGTTGCGGATACATACAATATCGGAGGATTCAATGAGTGGAAAAATATAGATTTAATTAGAGTTATTATCAAAACGGTAGATAAATTATTAGGCAATCCCGATGGAGCGTCCGAGCATTTGATAACTTACATTACAGATAGAGCAGGACATGATCTTCGTTATGCTATTGATTCTTCAAAGTTGAAAAATGAATTGGGATGGGAGCCGTCGTTACAGTTCGAAGAAGGGATTGAAAAGACCGTTCAATGGTATTTGGATAATCAGCAATGGATGGATAATATAACGTCCGGAGAATACGAGAAGTACTATAACGAAATGTATAAAGGTAGATAAAATAGAATAAAAGAACTCTTATGTCCCACACCCTCCACCTCACCCCCACCTCTTCCAAAGAAGAAGCCTACAGGTCCCTCCTTCCCCAACTAAAAGCGTTACTGGAAGGAGAGTCTGATACTATTGCAAATTTTGCCAATATATCAGCAGCGTTGAAGATGACTTTCGGCTTCTTTTGGGTAGGCTTTTATATCGTGAAAAGGGACGAGCTCGTTCTCGGGCCATTCCAGGGAACAATAGCCTGTACCCGTATTAGATGCGGAAAAGGAGTTTGCGGAACAGCATGGAAGGAAAAGAGAACGGTTATAGTCGAAGATGTAAATCAGTTTCCCGGGCATATTGCCTGCGATGCGGCTTCCCAATCTGAAATAGTAGTACCTTTATTCCGGAATGATGAAGTCATCGCGGTACTCGATATAGACAGTGAGCATCTGAATCACTTCGATGAAACAGATGCCCATTATCTTCAGCAAATAGTTAAATTGTTGGAATCCTAAACTCCGGTCACTTTATCAGAACGGGAACAATAGCGGCAATACCAGTATCATCACTATTCCCATGATTAATTGTAGAGGCAATCCCACCTTTATATAATCCATAAAGGTATAACGCCCGGCACTCATAACCAATGCATTTGGAGGAGTCGAGAATGGTGATGCAAAACACATGCTGGCAGCCACCGCCACCGCAAATAAGAACGGATAAGGGCTGATACCCATGCCAATCGCGGCTTTAAGGGCTATCGGGGTGAACAGTACAGCTGTTGCCGTATTACTTATAAACATGGTGAGCAATGATGTACAGAAGTATATCCCCGCTAACAGGGCATAAGGGCCGAAGTCACCCAGTTCACTGACCAGTCCACCGGAAATCAATGTATCTACCCCTGTATTTTGAAATGCTGTTGCCATGGGCAACATGGCTCCGATTAGGACTACACTCTCCCAGTTGATACTCGTGTAAGCTTCCTCCACATTACGCAGGCATCCGGTAACCACCATTGCCACTGCCGCCAGTAAGATTGCTATCACGGACGGTACAAGCTCAAATACCATGGCTATCACCATCAGTATCATAATACCGGCAGCGACAGGAGCCTTCTGATCCAGTGTTACCTTTGCTGCTTCTTTCAGGGGTTGTCCCACCAGTACGAGGTCGTCCTGCCTGTCATCGAGGTTTGCGAGGTCTTTCCACGTACCCTGTATCAAGAGTGCATCTCCCGAATGTAATTTTGCATTCTTTATATCATGCATGCGATATTCATTCTGTCGCTGGATACCGAGTACATTTACATTATATTCCTCTCTGAACTGAATCTCTGAGATTGTCCGGTTTATAAGTTTGGAGTTAGGCATGATAAATATCTCGGCAATACCTGATTCCTGAAAATCCGCAAAAGGATAATCTCCGTTTGTTTCCTCAAGATACAGATGATTTTCGGAAACGAATCTCTCTATATCGTCCACACTTCCATGACAATATAATATATCACCTTTCTGTATCGTTGACTTTGGGCCGGCAACTTCTTCAATTACATTCTTTCTGAATCTGGAATTACCGGTTTTTCGTACAATCTTACTAATGCTTACATTGTAATGTGTTGCTATTTTCAGTTCGGCGAGGGTTTTATTGGATAATGGAGTGTCATTCTTTACCTCTATCCTGTATGACTGGTTTTGCAGTTCATACTCCATTGCCAGTTCAACCAGCGATTTTCCCTGTTTCTTTTTTGTAGCGGAGGCATCACTCTTGGAAATAAGTAATTTGCTGAGGAAAAACAGGATAACGACCCCGACACTTAGTGCGACAAAGCCGATAGGAGCAAAAGAAAAGAATGATAACGCTTTATATCCCGCTTCTACCAAAGCATTGTTAATTACCAGATTGGGAGGTGTACTGATTAGCGTAAACATACCCATACTACTGGCAAAAGCTAGCGGCATAAGATATCTCCGGGGGCTGATATTGGCACTTGTGGCCATGCTGACAATGATAGGCATCATTACGGCTACAGTTCCGGTATTGCTTACAAATGCGCCGATGGATGCGGTAACGAGCATTACCAGTATGAAAAGTTTATTTTCGCTGTTTCCGGCTGTCTGCAATATCTTACTGCTGATTACCTTGGCTAGTCCTGTGCGGAAGATTCCGGCGCCTACAATGAAGAGTCCGATCATCATTATGACGACCGGGTTCGAAAATCCGGCCAATGCTTCCGATGTATCCAGTATTCCGGAAAGAACCAATGCCAGCAGGGCGCATATAGCCACGAGGTCGGAGCGGACCTTTCCCCGCATAAAGAAAACGGATGCCGTAATAAGGATTGCTAATGTAATATTGATAGGGGATAGCAAGGTGGATAATTCCATATTTAAATATATATTATATGATATATAAGCAGCTTGTTTTTTTCGAATGTACACAAAGATAAAGAAACCTTCAGCTCAAAGCGAATACTTTTAAATAAGAACATTAAAAAGATAAGAATTGTTTATCTTTTTTCACGTTCGTTAATCAGGCCATTATTTTTTCGGAAAACCATTTGGAATATATCTTACGGGTATAGCTTCTAATTTTTATTCTTTGCAAATCTTCACTAAAAAAGACTGACAAAATGGGAATTAATATGTAATTTTGTCAGGTTTTATTTACTGTTTAACAGTTGATAGCAGGCAACTATTAGCCGTAATTATAGACTAATGTGTTGGATACTTATGATATATAATCTATTAACTTGTAATTTATAATGGCAAAACCGGACATTCAACAAGTAAAGCAACGCTTCGGTATCATCGGGAATAGTCCTGATCTGAACCGGGCTATAGATATCGCCCTTCAGGTGGCTCCTACCGATATGTCGGTATTGGTGACCGGGGAGAGCGGAGTAGGGAAAGAGAACTTTCCACAGATTATTCATCAGTTCAGTCACCGTAAACACGGGACATATATCGCGGTCAATTGCGGCTCTATTCCCGAAGGAACGATCGATTCCGAACTTTTCGGACACGAAAAAGGTTCTTTTACAGGGGCGACAGGCGAGCGAAAAGGATATTTCGAGGTAGCTAACGGAGGTACTCTGTTCCTCGATGAGGTAGGAGAGTTGCCTTTGTCTACTCAGGCACGCTTATTACGTGTACTGGAAACAGGCGAATTTATAAAAGTCGGTTCGTCGAAAGTGGAGAAAACCGACGTACGTGTCGTTGCCGCTACCAACCTGGATATGGTGACCGCTACCCGCAACGGGCGTTTCCGTGAAGATTTATACTATCGTCTTAACACGGTGCCTATCCGTATTCCGGCACTTAGGGACCGGAAAGATGATATACCGTTATTATTCAGAAAGTTTGCAAGCGATTGTGCCGAGAAATACAGTATGCCTCCAATCGCGCTGACCGATTCTGCAAGGCATATGCTAAAAGAATATTACTGGCCCGGCAATATCCGCCAGTTAAAGAATATTACAGAACAGATCTCAATAATAGAGCAGACGAGGGATATAACTCCTGATATACTGAAGTTATATCTTCCGGCTAATGAGGTCGGGCTTATACCTGTAGGAACAATAAGCGCCGGAGAACAGAAGAGTTTCAATAACGAGCGTGAAATATTATATCAGGTACTGTTCGATATGAAGAAGGATATGAATGAGCTGAAAAAGATCGTTCATGATATCGTAGCCGGAAATATGAAGCCCGGAGATATTATATCCTCTCCTGTAGTAAACAGTAATGAGAAGCCCCTTACGCCGATGGTTGTAAATCAGGCGGACAGAGCATCCGCTTTGCCTATTAAAGATGACGGCCACACGATAATACCCGCATCTACGATTGCCGATGCCGATGTGATCGATGCGCCTGAATATGAGGAAGAGACTCTATCGTTGCAGGATGTAGAGAAAGATATGATTATAAAAGCCCTTGAACGGCATAACGGTAAACGTAAAAATGCAGCTCAGGATCTGAAGATATCGGAACGTACATTGTATAGAAAAATAAAAGAATATAATCTGGAAAACTTATGAGAAAGATATTACTGTCGCTTTTCTTTATCGCACTGTTTGCCGGCTGTACGGTGTCTTATAAATTCAATGGGGCATCTATCAACTACGCCGAGACGCCGACAATCGATATACGCGATTTCCAGAATCAGGCCCCTTATGTATATCCTCCGTTGACCCAGGTATTCAATGAGCGGATGAAGGACGTATTTACCCGTAATACGAAACTGCAATTCACTTCGGTCAATCCATCGCTCGAGATAGAAGGGGAGATTGTTACATATGAATTAACACCTTTATCTGTAAAGGAAGATAACTTCTCCGCCGAAACCCGTTTGACATTAGGAGTGAAGATGCGGTTCAGGAACAATAAAAATCCGAATGAGGACAAAGAGGAAACGATTACCGCCTACCGTGATTTCTCCAGTAGCCTGATGCTTACCGATGTACAGGACGGATTGATTGACGAACTGACGAAAGATATTGTAGACCAGATTTTTAATACGACAATGTCTAATTGGTAAAAACAATGTGCCAATATGTCAATGAGGAAATATGCTAATTGGCGCGAAGCGATAAATAGGTCATTATTTATATATTAGCACATTGGCATATTAGCTAATTAATTTAATAAAAGTGGATATTCAACAATTCTATAAACTGACCGGAAAAGGCGTAAATCCTTCGCAAGAGGATATACAGCCCTTAAAGGCTTTTGTTGAAGAATTTCCATATTCGCAGACGGGTATATTTACTTACCTGAAGTCGGTATATTTGTTCGAATCTGAAAATTTTCAGGAAGAACTGGGTAAGTTGAGTATTTTCGTAAACGACCGCAAGGCTTTATTTTATTATATTTTGAGCGATGAGTACGACTCGTTTTTCCATCAGACGGGAAAAAATGAGGTGAGTGAAGATAAAACCAGTCTGTTACTGAATGCTTTTTTTGAATTGAAGGGAAATAATGATGCGGATGCAGATCTGGAATATAGCATATCGCATTCAAGTCTTGCTACCACAGATTATTTTACTTATATGCAGGTGACTTCTGTGCCGGACGGTGAAGATATTCCGGTTCAGGAAGAATCATCGAGTCTCAAACATCAGAACATCATAGATACGTTTATCACCCGTTCGGAGATGGAAGGAGGTATCCGCATACAAATAAGCGGAGCTGACGAGCCATTATCGGATGATATGGAAAAAGCGGATGAAAAAGATGACGAACTCGACGAAGATGTATTTTTTACCGAGACATTGGCGAAAATCTATATAAAACAGAAGAAGTATGAGAAAGCATACAAAATTATTAAACACTTAAGCTTGAATTATCCGAAAAAAAATATTTACTTTGCAGACCAATTGAGTTTTTTGGAAAAACTGATTATAAATTCGAAATTTAAAGATACAAAATGATTACACTTATTACTGTATTAATTGTAATTGCAGCGATTGCCTTAGTACTGATAGTTCTTGTTCAAAATTCCAAAGGTGGTGGCCTTTCATCAGGTTTTTCATCATCTAACGCCATTATGGGTGTTCGTAAAACTACCGATTTCCTTGAAAAAGCAACTTGGGGACTAGCCGGCTTCATCATGGTGATGAGTATCGTATGTGTTATGATTAGACCGAAAGCGACAACTACTCTTCAACCGGAAGTAGGTGCTCCGGCTCCGGTTAACACTGGTGCTCCTGATATGTCGACAACTCTGCCTGCCATACCAAGCAATAATGCGCCTGCGCCTGCTACAGAGCAGCCGGCGACACCTCCTGCAGAATAATCTCGGACTAAATATAATTAAGATATGTGAAGGCTTCTCTTATGAGAAGCCTTTTTTGTGGTATGGGAGTGTGTATTTACCGGATATATTTATCTATATGGTTTTACGGGTTCTTTGAAAGATTGATTGGCAGATTGGTAAACTAGCAAATAAATGAAAAGGTATAACCTTTGTTACTTTTTGGGAAACTGTAGGGGCAAAATAGCTATAAAACCTGTAACCTTTGTTACCTTTTGCGCCTTAGCGTCTCTGCGTGAAATACTGTTTACTGTTTACTGTTAACTGTTAACTGTTTACTGTTAACTGATATTTCTGTTACCTTTGTTACTTTTTAACTATATATGGTTAAAATATGTAATTTTCCGGAAAGCTATAATTCTGTATATGTTGGTATATCGGCAAGATATTCGAATGTTTGTGTGCTGTAATCCATCCGGCAACAGTAATGGCTAAGCCCGTTGGATACAATCAGGTATTTTACTTTCAGTACGATGTTATATCTTACTATCTGGTCGAAAACAGCTTGGGTAATTTCCACATCCGGCGACTTATATTCGACTATGACCAGAGGGGAAATAGTTTTATCGTAAACGACGGAATCACACCTGCGTTTCTGGTTGTTCAGGTTAATTTGTATCTCGTTGGCTATTAAAGCCTGTGGATACCCCTTCTCCGTTATCAGGTAATTAATGAAGTGCTGGCGTACCCATTCTTCAGGTGTAAGTGTCACAAACTTACGACGTAGCCTGTCGAAAACGCTAAGTCTTCCGTCCGTTTTTTTTACATTTATATTGAAAGGGGGCAGATTTAAATCCAACATTTGTTACCTTTGTTAATCCTGTACAACAAAAAATAAAAGATACTTGTTGTATCTTAAAACAAAAGTAAAGTTAATATGAAAACAAAACAAGAAATTGTAGACAATTGGCTTCCAAGGTATACCAAAAGGCCGTTAGAACAGTTTACCAAACATATATTACTTACCAATTTTGCAAAGTATGTAGAGGTGTTCGCAGGTCATTTCAACGTGCCTATTGTAGGGCTCGACGGCAATATGCCGAATGCATCGGCTAATGGTATTACTATTATTAATTTTGGTATGGGAAGCGCCAATGCGGCCACCATAATGGACCTACTAAGTGCTGTTGAACCCGAAGCCGTATTGTTTTTAGGCAAATGTGGAGGGATAAAGAAGCATAACAACCTGGGAGATTATATATTGCCTATCGCGGCTATCCGGGGAGAAGGGACATCGAACGATTATTTTCCGCCCGAAGTGCCGTCTTTACCCGCTTTCAGCCTGTTGAGGTCGGTATCGTCCACTATCCGTAATCACAACCGTGATTACTGGACTGGGACAGTATATACCACCAATCGCCGGGTGTGGGAATATGACGATGTATTCAAAGATTATCTGAGGCGGATTCGCACAATGGCTGTGGATATGGAAACGGCGACATTGTTTACCTGCGGGTTTGCTAACCAGATCCCGACCGGAGCGTTGCTATTGGTATCTGACCAGCCAATGATTTCGGACGGTGTGAAAACTGAAAAAAGTGACAGCCTGGTCACTAAAAGTTTTGTGGATGAACATGTGCTTATAGGCATAGAGTCTCTTACAACACTGATAAACAACGGGCAAACGGTTAAACATCTGAAATTTGAATAAGGACTATGACTTTTGAGCAAATTATAGCCGATATAAAAGCCCGTAAATTTAAGCCTGTTTACTTATTGATGGGTGATGAGCCGTATTACATCGACGAGATAACAGATATGCTGGTAAGCACCGTCCTGCCCGAGGAAGAAAAGGACTTTAACCAAACTATCCGCTATGGAATGGAGACTGATGTGGCTTCTGTTATTACTATGGCGCGTAGTTTCCCGATGATGTCCGATTATCAGTTGATTGTTATAAAAGAAGCTCAAAATCTGAGTAAAATAGAGGAACTGGAGGTTTATGCAAAGAATCCGCTTCATACAACCGTCCTTGTACTCAACTACAAGAACGGGACGCTGGATAAACGTAAGAAGCTGTATGCGGAAATAGATAAGAACGGTATAGTGTTCGAGTCGAAGAAGATACCGGAATATAAAATACCCGCCTTTATCTCTTCTTACATGCAACAAAAAGGGCTAACTATAGATGCCAAATCGGCACAGATGCTATCCGATTACTTGGGAAACGATCTGAGCAAACTGACAAATGAGATAGCTAAGTTGCTGATTGCCATACCGGGAGGCCAGACACAGATTACTCCTAATCTGATAGAAGAGAATATTGGTATAAGCAAGGATTTTAACAACTTCGAGTTGCTAAAGGCTGTTATAGAAAAGAATACGTTCAAAGTGAACCAGATAGCGGATTATTTTGAAAAGAATCCCAAGAACAATCCTTTGATTGTGACATTGGTAGTTCTTTTCAACTTCTTCAGCAACCTGATGATATGCTACTGGGCAAAGAATAAAACAGAGCAGGGTATCGCTGCCGAACTGGGATTCAGGAATCCATATCAGGCAAAAGATTATGTTGCGGCGATACGCAACTACAATGCTTTTAAATGTATGGAGATACTTAGCCTGCTGAGAACATACGACGCTAAATGCAAAGGGGTGGATAATGTATCTACGCCCGATGGGGAATTGCTAAAAGAGTTACTGTATAAAATAACACATTAGTCTGCGCCTTATGAGAAAGAGTTTTATATACATCCTGTCGGCTTTATTATTGCTAAGTATCACTATTAGAGCAAATGACCCTCTAAGGAAGGAGACATATATCTATTCCGTAAAAGGGACAGACACCCTTCGTCTCGATAAATATGATTTGCCCGGGCCGGAAAAAGAAAAGCCATGCATCGTTTTTATGTTTGGAGGAGGTTTTGTCGGAGGAGTTCGTGATAATAAGAATTACATTGGGTATTTCAATCATTTGGCGAATAAAGGCTTTACCGTAGTTTCTATTGATTATAGGCTGGGAATGAAGAGCCTGAATACCCAGGACCCGATGCGTATCGTAGCCGCTCTTAATAAAAGTATATCTATGGCTGTGGAAGACCTCTTCGATGCCACGGCTTTTGTAGTGGATAATGCCGGAGGTTGGAATATTGATAAGGATATGATTGTCGCCAATGGTTCCAGTGCAGGTGCCGTATCTGTTTTACACGGCGAATATGCTATCTGTACCCGGGCAAAAGTAACGGAGAAACTTCCTGTTGGGTTTAATTATGCCGGGATTATCTCTTTTGCCGGCGCAATATTCAGTATAGACGGGGAGTTGCAGTGGCAGACACCTCCGGCTCCGATGCAGTTATTTCATGGCGATGCCGATAGTAATGTACCTTATGATAAGATAGAGCTCTATAACTACGGCTTTTACGGATCGAAATATATTGCAGGACAGCTAAATAAGATAGCTTCGCCTTATTATTTCTTTGATGTGAAAAATGCGGCGCACGAAATATCAGAGAGTCCGATGACTTCCAACTTACAGGAAATAGACAGCTTCCTGGAAAAATATGTGGCTGGCAGGCAGCCACTGATGATTCATACGGAAGTACAGCAGATCGGTAAACCGGAAATGAAGAAAGACTTTCAGATGTCAGACTATATAAAGACCAATTTTAAGTGACAGATCCCTTTTCTAAAGGAACAATCTCTTTTAAAATACAGGCTTGTCGGCAGATAGTGAGGGGCTGCCACCTTCTATATACGGCCATCCGTCTTTATCCCATTTTACCTGGTCCAGCAATAATACACGGCCTTTAGGATTTTCCACATCTACTCCATGATAGAAAATCCAGTCGTTTCCTTTCTTGTCCTGTACTATCTCGGAACAATGGCCATTGCCTACGAACCGGGAATTGGAGCCTATGACAACTGAATATCCGTTGTCCATCATGTCTTTACCTGATTTATCCACATATGGGCCAAATAGAGATTTGGATCGTCCTACAACAAGTTGGTAGGTGCTCTTTATTCCTTCGCAACAACTGCCAATGGACGCGAACATATAATAGTACTTTCCTTTCTTGTAAATATATGTTCCTTCGAAGGCAGTTCCCGCTATCCGCTTTTTGGCGGCGCCCGGTTTCAGACTTAGGCCATCCTTACCCAGTTCAATGGCATAAATACCTCTGAAGCTGCCCCAGAAAAGGTATTTCTTGCCTTTGTCTTCTATATAGAACTGGTCGATGGAGTTCTGGACGTCTATATCCTTACTTTGGAAAAGCTTTCCTTTATCGAGGAACGGCCCTTCCGGTTTATCGGATACGGCAACACCGATGCCGCATGTCCATTCGCCGCCCCATACCGACATGGAATAGTATAGGACATATTTCCCTTTGATGTAGTTGATATCGGGCGCCCATAGTCCGCCTTTCGGTTCGAAATTTGGGCGGGTACTATTTGTAAAAGCAGTACCGGTAAATGTCCAGTCGGTGAGGTTATCTGACTTGTAGATGGGTATATTGCGGGTATTTTCGGTTGCATATAAGTAAAAGCTGCCATCTTTAGTTTTGATGATAGTAGGATCGGGTAAGCTGGTATTGATTACCGGATTCTGATATGTATTGGAGTTCTGGGCTGATGTATTAATACAGAGAGACTGTATTAGAAAAAGGATAATGGAAAGCAATAATGGTTCTGTTTTCTTCATAATATATAAATTGGAATTCTTCAAATAGGAACGGATAAATGTTCCGGACGCTCCAAATATAATGCATATATTTTGAAGAACAGGAGCCATTAGTGTACAAATGAATATGGGTGATTAAGATTGACTAAAAATTACCTTTCGCTGGCTGAAATTTGCTATAAATGGCTGCCCATACCATTTTATCCTATATAAATTCATCGGGCAGATTAACCAGATATAATTTTGCACTGGCCCGGGTAATTGCAGTATATAGCCACCGGTAAAAGTTTACACCAAGATGCTCTTCCGGGATATAGCCTAAGTCGAGAAATACATTAGACCATTCTCCCCCCTGAGCTTTGTGGCAGGTTACGGCATAAGCAAATTTAACCTGTACCGCATTATAATAGGGATCTGCTTTCAGTTTCTTCATCTTGCCTGCACGGGTAGATATATCGGCATAGTCTTCCATTACATTCACGAATAGTTCTTCGGAACGTTCGCGTGTAAGTCCTGCCACATCGGAATGAAGCGTATCCATCAGTATTTTTAGCTCCAGTTCTATGTCATAATCGATGCTCTTTACCAGTACATCCCGGAAACGGAAACCATACAACTCCTGTTCCCCGCGGACACGCAATACTTCTACTATTTCGCCATTGGCAAGAAAGTCTATGCCTTCAGTATTCTCAGTCCAGAAGTAATTGTTCTTGGTAATCATCAGCATATCGCCGGCAGAGAGTTCTTCTTCCCGGTAAAGTATGCGGTTTCTTACGCCTTGATTATAGATGTTGGAACGTTTATTGGAGCGGGAAATAATCATAGTATTCTCCAATCCGTCGCGGTCATAGGCCGCCGATATTTCATCTATAAGGTCTTCCCCCGATATACGGACAATATCTGTGAACTTTTTTAGCTTTAACCTGGGATAAGCTTCTGTTTTCCCCTTGTTAAGCGCATTCCGGATATGGGTAGCATTATATAATATACCGGAACTTTCGGCTTGCCGGACGATTTGTGATAACATAGTTTCACGCACTTCCAGTCCGTATCCGGTAAGTACATCGGTTTGTAATGCTGGGCTGTCGTCTTCGCCTACAGGCGGTAGCTGGGCAGAGTCGCCAATCAATAATAACCGGCAGTTTTCTCCCGAATAAACGTAATGAATAAGATCATCGAGTAACCGTCCCGTGCCGAAAACGGATGAATCAAGCCCATTGTTGCTTATCATAGACGCTTCATCGACAATGAATAAAGTATCTTTATGCAGATTGTCCATTATTCCGAAACTGCCGAAGTCACCGGAATACTTTTGCTGGCGGTATATTTTCTTATGAATAGTGAATGCAGGGTGGCTGGAGTATGAGGAGAAAACTTTGGCTGCACGTCCCGTAGGAGCGAGCAGGACGGTTTTTTGCTTAAATTCGGTCATTGTTTTTACCAATGCTCCTAAAAGGGAAGATTTACCCGTACCTGCGTAACCTCTCAATAAGAATAAAGATTCTTCTTTCTGTAAAAAAAGAAAATCCACGATCTTTTCCAAAGCGGTAGCTTGTTCGGAAGTAGGTTCGAATGGAAAATTCTGCTTTATCTTATCCAGGAAGAATTTATCAATCATAATGAAGGGTTAAGTGAATTGAAGTTCAAAAATAGTGGATAAAAATTTCTTTTTCTAACTTTGTACATATTAAATCAGGGAAATATATCAATCTTTATAAATAGATTTATCTATAGATTGGAGAAAGAGTAATAAGTATTGAGTAATATGTATGAATGAATATTATTCTGTTTACTTTGCAATATAAAATTTAAATATGTTCTTACCGGAAAATATAGATCTTGGACAGTCAGAAAAATACGTTTTATCCATCCGTATAAAAACGGATGAATTTATGTTTTCTATCTCCGATCCGGAGAATAGGAGGGGATACTGTCTGCGTGAAACTACATTTTCGGCTAATGATAAACTATTAGGTAATATTCAGCGGATTATTTTTGATCTGAATTTCCTTACTCAGGAATTTAAACGGACAAATGTTATTATTGTTTCTCCTGATTATGAACTGGTTCCCGCACCTTATTTCAACATAAAGGAGAAAGATAGATTATATAACTTTACCCATAATCAGGAAGCCGGACAATTGATGTCGGGATTGATTGAAAAACAGGATGCTATATGCCTGTTTAATGTAGAGAAAGATATTTTTGAGTTTCTTTCGCGTAATTTATGGAATCCTCACTTTTTTCACCATTCCAATCTGCTTATTAATCTATTAGAAGACAGGAGAGGGGTAACAAACTTAAGGTCGATGGTGTATTTGAATTTTCATGGTAGCTTTATGGATGTTATTTGTTTTTCAGGTTCAAAGCTTGTCCATTGTTTGACTTATGAAAACGAACCGGCAGCCAATCAGATTTATTTTATTCTTAAATTATGGGAGAGTTGTGGTTTTAATCAATTGGAAGATTATATATATATTAGCGGCAAACCAGATGAACTGGTTGTTATCCGGCTACAGGAGTATATAAAGAATATAGAAAGGGTAAATGCTCCGAGCGAAGTATATTTATGGAATGAGGATGCTCAAAAGGCTCCACTCGATTTATTGGCATTAGCATTATGAGAATTATCAGCGGAAAATATAAGGGGCGAAGATTCGATCCGCCTAAAAGTTTCAAAGCACGGCCAACTACTGATTTTGCAAAAGAGAATCTTTTCAATGTGCTGAATAACACGATAGATTGGGAAGATACCGTTGCTCTCGATTTATTCGGAGGGACAGGGGGGATAAGTCTCGAGCTGGTATCGAGAGGATGCCCGCAGGTCATATGCGTTGAGAAAAATTTCAGTCATGCATCATTTATTGAAAAAACGAAAGAGGAATTGAAAATAAAATCAGAATTATTATTGCTTAAAATGGATGTTTTCAGTTACTTGGAAAGATGCAGGGAGCAATTCGATCTTATTTTTGCAGACCCTCCTTACGATATGAAAAATTTTGTGGATGTTCCGCGTATTGTTTTTGAGAAGGGTTTAATAAAGCCGGGAGGTATATTTATACTGGAGCACCCTAAAGATTATGATTTTTCCGGTTTACCTTTATTTGAGGATAAAAGGGTATATGGAAGCGTGAATTTCAGTATTTTCAGGGATCTTCTATAAAAAAGAAAAGGTTGTCATCCCGACAACCAATCTTCATTGTTAACCTTAAATCTAATACCATGAAAAACACAGTACAAAGATAATTGATTTTTATGTTATAAAACATGTTTTGGTGTTTTTCTTTTGTTTATTAACTTTATTTAACTTAATTAATAATTCTTCATTAAAGTAAAACAGAATATAAACGATCTAAAACTCCGGTTTATCCTTATAGTTTCGTGAATTCGGATGTGGTACGCCAAAGACTTTCGTTGAAACACTATCAATTTCCACCTTCCAAACCCGAACATTATTTATAGATGGCGTGGAATACGTGAATTTCCTTTCGGTATATTGTTTCATAATGATATCCAACGCTTTTATCTTTTCTTCGAAATCGTATTCGAAAACAACCTGACCACGACATATGACACTACTACCTTTCATCCTGTAGCTGCATGCTACTTCCCTGTTCTGATATGTGAGCACCGGTTCGGTACAGAAAGTAATACATACATTCGGATTTTTCTCCAACGAATTGATACTGCTCCCTTCCTGTGCCGAATGTAAATAGATGACATCATCCTGATAACCGAAATTCATCGGTATTATATATGGCATACCATCGGTATCTATCATACCAACATAACAGATCTGATTCTTTAGAATAATTTCATTTATCAGGGTGCGTTCCTCAACAGTAACCGTCATCATAGTGTCTCAAACTTTATTTTGAGGTAAAGATAAGAAGAATATACTTTGAGGAAAACCCCTTATTCCTAATTCTTCACGGACACAATGTAATCGCCTGCAGGGAATGCCAATGTATGCTTAGTTTGATGTTTATAAATATCCTTTGGTTCATATTGTCCGGAAGCAAGTTTCTTGCCATTGATTGTTATTGTTTTATCCCGGCTTTCCGGTAAATAGACTATTGCCTGAGTTCCCTGAGGCACATAAAACTTCAACAATAGTCCATCGTTAGTGCTAACAAACCCGGATTTTATTTTACCTGCTACCGAAGGTATTGTAATAGACGCATCGGGGTATGATGCCGGATCTGGTTCTATTTTAAAAACTTTATATGCCGGCTCTAAAGGATAAACACCACAAAGATACTGGGCCAGCACAGTCAGGGCTCCTCCACTCCATGCATGATTAACACTACCACCGCCAAAGCCACCTTCATCCCAGCCTTCAAACAGAGTAGTGTATGCCCTGTTATTTACCATATATGAGAAACGTCCTTTCGTCCTCTCTAATGCATACTTGCCTTCTCCCATTATAAACAGGGCCTCCATTACATATTTCTCCATATAAGGGCTGGCATGGAACTGTGTATTAAGGAGCTTTATGATGTCCGGATATTTAGTTTTATCTGCAATACCGGATATGACAGCCAATGCCTGTACGCGGTCATCAATACTTCCTCGATATTCGGGATGCTGGTAAGCTACACCATTCCAACATGAATTATACCCCATCCTTACTCTATTCATAATAGCCCTGTATTCCTTCGCATCATCTGTATTTCCCAATTCGTCGGCCATCAGGGCAGCACCCTTCAGAGCAAGGTAATGCCACCCTGCAAATATAAGCCGGATATCTCTGTTGTCTCCCCAGTCCCCCCATGTCCAGCCTCCCGATCGAAAAGCTGTTAACCCGCTATTATCCAGCGTCCACAAGGAAAGATATTTCTTTACGGCAGGATAAACCTCTTTTATTGTTTCTTTGTCTCCGGTATTTATATAATATTTCCAGAAACCATAATATCCTATACTTGCCAGCATTTGTCCGGGAAGCTCGCTGTCGAAATTTCCGGACGGAACAGGAGAGAAAAGAGTTCCATCATCTTTCTGCCAGGCAGCAAGCTCCTTTACAGCCTTCCTCATCAACAAATGCGTGGATGTCGAATAGGTATAAAAACTTTCACCCATAAGCACTACCACGTCGCCCCACCACTGGGCACGTTCCCTGTCGGGGCAATCGAAATATGTATCCCGCATATTTATATAGAGGGTGCGTAGAGCTTTGTCCCAAAATCGCATATAGAAAGTATCACTACATGAGAATTCGCCTTCCACATTTGTATTATAACCGGTTTCCCTGTATTTTATGCCGTCAACTTTCACTCCGGGGGGCACAATAAGATATATTCTCTGTCCATTGAGCCAACCCAAAGATTCATAGTTCTGATCCCCTTTCTTTGTTATATATTCAGCTCTCAGGTTTATATCTCCACCAGCCTCCGTATGATCGGTAAAAATTGAAATCAAATTGCCTCCGTCTTTGTCTGAGACATTGATGATAGGGGTCATCTGCATATTGTAAGGGAGAGTAGCTACAATAGTATCATTTATTGCACCTTTTATCCGTTGCAATTTAACGGCTTTCTTAATACCGAAATCCTTCCAGAACGGGATCGGCCTTTTCACCAGACTATTCCAGGGAGCATCACCCCACTTACCTGCTTCGACAGCATTTCCAAAGCCATATAAGCTTCGGCAATCGGCCGTTTGCCAGTTACCAATATCTTCACGGGCATCGAAACGGATATTCGACTCCGGCAGGCGGTAATTTGGCAAAGGCTCTCCACTATTCCCATAGGCAGGATGTATTTTACATAACCATGAGGCATCGCTTACCAGATCCTGAGCATCTAGTTTTGCATCGAAAATGAGTCCGGCTTTACCACTACTCTTATGAGAGAACCCCTCTTTGCCAAAATACCATAAAAGAATGGCTATTTTATTCTCACCTTTTTTAAGGAATGGGGCTATATTTACTTCATCATAGTATGTATCTCTCGGATTAGGACCACGTTTAAGGCCTCCTTCAAAAATAACCATCTCTCCATTAATCCAAAGCCAGTATTTACTATCGACAGCAATTTTGGCTATGGCTCTGGAAGGTGTTCTATCAATGGATATATCTTTGCGATAAGCAATCCAGGTATTCGACTCGTTTACTTTTTCTTCCGGCGATGTTATCCATTTGGATTGGGCATTTGTAATTTGCAGGCTAATTAAATAACAAGTAATTAATAAAAAGATGTTAATAGTTTTTTTCATGTTCCATAAATTAGTGAAGAATTTACCAATTAAGTCTCCGGAAATCTATCTAAGGGCATTAATATAGAGCAACGGAGATCAATTCATGTTATTATTTAAGCCTGGTTAGCAGGCTTTGTCTCTTTAATTGATTATACACTTGTATAAATTTATTTATCAATTTTGTAGATTTTTTGAATTTTTGTGATTGAGGCATATTTATTGAAGCAATAGGTAACAGGCAGTGACTTTAGTTAATTATGTGTGATATCAGGAATACGAGAAGCGGGCATATTATTTATATCTCCCAACCTCTGATATCTTAGGGTATATCCGTAAAATACCATGCTGATAATAAAAATATTCATTTCTTTGAGGTTCTTCTTATACAGAACTCATCACTATATCTATGATGTTTTTATTCCTGGAAGTATTTCTCTTTGGTATTCTTATTAATTCTTCTGTTATTACATCCATAAGACTTAATCTAAAGTATAATTGGGCAATTTCATTTGTACATCTAAATTACTACCTTTTGAGCAGACAACAAAATTAAAATCCAAAAAATTCTAAAAAAATTAACATTCCATCTGCCAAGGCCTTTGTAGACCGGAAATAAAAATCCCCCCGCAATATAACTATAGCGGAGGGATTCATATATAGATCTATTTTATAGCATCAAGGAATGCCTTAGTTACTGTTTTTGGACATACGCTTACGATCATTTTCATCGAGATATATCTTCCGCAAACGGATAGAATTAGGGGTGACCTCCACATATTCATCTTCTTTTATATATTCCAATGCGTCTTCCAGGCTAAAGATAATAGCCGGAGCCAAACGTACCTTATCATCTGTACCCGATGCGCGTACATTGGTTAATTTCTTAGACTTGGTAAGATTCACAACCAGGTCCCCGTCTTTATTGTGTTCTCCTACAATTTGTCCCATATAAATATCCGTCTGGGGCTCCACAAAGAAACGTCCCCTGTCTTGCAGTTTATCTATAGCATAGGCAAAAGCATTACCCGATTCACTGGCGATTATGGAACCGTTCGCACGTTTTTCTATATCGCCTTTCCAAGGCTGGAATTCAAGAAAACGATGTGCTATAACAGCTTCTCCGGCAGATAATGTAAGAGCGGTATTGTTTAATCCGATTATTCCTCTCGAGGGTATAGTAAATTCAAGATACACACGGTCTTTTTTACTGCCCATCATTGTTAATTCGCCCCGGCGACGTGTTACCAGATCAATAATCTTACTGGAATATTCTTCCGGCAGGTTGATTGTCAGCTCTTCTACCGGTTCATGCTTAATACCGTTTATTTCCTTTATAATTACTTTCGGTTGTCCTACCTGTAATTCATATCCCTCACGACGCATCGTCTCTATCAGGATAGACAAGTGGAGAATACCGCGACCGAATACCAGCCAACTGTCGGCATTCGCTGTTGATTCTACACGCAATGCCAGATTACGGTCAAGTTCTCTCATCAGGCGGTCATGTATATGGCGCGATGTCACGAACTTACCATCTTTTCCGAAGAAAGGCGAATCATTGATCGTGAAAAGCATAGACATAGTAGGTTCATCGATATCGATAGTAGGTAATGGTTCGGGATTTTCTATACTGGCAATTGAATCGCCAATTTCAAAACCTTCGATTCCCACAAGGGCACATATATCTCCGCATTGAACACCCGGAACTTTGGTACGGCCGAGTCCTTCAAATGTATTTATTTCCTTTATCTTCGTCTTAATTATGCTCCCATCTCTCTTACAAAGAGAAACATCCATATTTTCCTTCAATTCGCCCCTATGAACACGGCCTACGGCTATACGTCCCACATATTTGGAATAATCGAGCGATGTGATCAGCATTTGGGGAGTACCTTCCAATATTTCAGGAGCAGGAATATGCTTTACAATGGCATCGAGTAGCGGGGTGATATCTTCGGTAGGTCTGCGCCAGTCTTCCGACATCCAGCCTTGTTTTGCCGAACCGTATATGGTCGGAAAATCCAACTGTTCCTCTGAGGCATCCAGGCTGAACATAAGGTCGAAAACCATTTCATGTACTTCGTCGGGACGGCAATTAGGCTTGTCTACTTTATTGATAACCACAATAGGTTTTAGCCCCATCTGGATGGCTTTCTGTAAAACAAAACGCGTTTGTGGCATAGGTCCCTCGAACGCATCTACTAATAGTAAACAGCCGTCAGCCATATTCAATACCCGTTCTACCTCGCCTCCGAAATCGGCGTGTCCGGGAGTATCTATTATATTGATCTTTGTTCCTTTATAATTGATGGAAACGTTCTTGGACAGGATAGTGATCCCTCGCTCACGTTCCAAATCATTATTATCGAGAATAAGTTCTCCTGTTGATTGATTCCCTCTGAAGAGTTGTCCGGCAAGAAGCATCTTATCTACAAGGGTAGTCTTACCGTGGTCTACGTGCGCGATAATCGCAATATTTCTAATATTTTGCATATATATGATTTGAGGCTGCAAAGGTACTACTTTTTAATAATATACAATCAAAAACAGCCTTAAAAGAGAAGCGCATTTTGTACTATATTCAGGACTGCACTCCGGAGCATCCTCTGCTTTCTGCATGGATAAACAGATAATCGCCAGATAAGTCTTTCAGCACCTCTTCGTCTGAGGTCAGCTGCCCGTCATACAATTTACAGGGGATATATCCCAGATTTTCAAACAGTTCTTTTACAGGTTTCTCATTTTCGCCCCATACTTCTACCTGGACAACCGGCTTGAACTTGTCTATTATACTTTCCATATCAGACAAGACGACATATTCAAAACCTTCGATATCGCATTTTATATAATCCAGCCTGTCTACAGAAGAAAACAGAACCGAAGGAATTTTCATCTTAGCATCGAATGTAAATTCCTGATTTTGAATATCTCCGTCTCTCTGTGGGTCATAGACATGAGGCAAGCCCGTCCTTAAATATCCGACATTAGGCGAACAAACCAGCGTCACATCTTTTTCTTCTTTACCTAATGCATAGGGATATAGAATGATATTCTTCCGTTTGCGGGCTTTTTCATTGAAAATCTTATTGTATAAGGCAATAGGCTCAACCGAATAGACCATTCCGGATTTTCCTACCCACGAAGACATTAATATCGAGTAATAGCCCAGGTTAGCCCCTATGTCTATCACCACATCCCCTTCATGTATAAGATTCCTTATGTAATAATGATATTCGTACTCTTTCTTATTCTTTAGTAATCCCTGTTTGTACATCACAAAAAAAGATCTTTGCAGCAAGCGTAAGTAATTTTCAAGGCTCAGGCAGCGAAAGATTATTTTTTTTATGCTATTTTTCATATGTTATCCGGATTACCTAAGGCTTTATCCGCAAGGCCTTTTTTGAAGATCAAAGAAAAGAGGTTTATTATCCCATATACCCTCTGACGATTCCGCGAGGTGAGTTTTTCACAAAATCAACAATCTGTCTCATTTCAGGAGTTTCTTCAAATTCTTTCTCTATCTTGCTTATGGCATCAGAGAAATTGAAACCCGACTGATAGATCATACGGTATATCTCCTGTATTTCATTTATTTTCTCATTGGAATACCCGTTCCTTCTCAAACCTACCAGGTTCACACCGGAATAGCAAACAGGTTCGCGCCCTGCAATAATATACGGAGGGATATCTTTCCCCAAGCGTGTACCACCCTGTATCATAACATGAGCGCCTATGCGTGTAAACTGATGCACCAATGTTCCGCCACTCAGGATGGCATGATGATCTACCTCTACTTCTCCGGCCAGTTGTGTCGCATTTCCGACTATCACATAATCACTGATTACACAATCGTGCGCAATATGGCTATATGCCATCAATAAACAGTTACTGCCAACTTTTGTATATCCCTTCGATGCCGTCCCCCGGTTTACGGTAACACATTCTCTTACTGTGGTATCATCTCCCACAATAGCAAGACTATCCTCTCCTCTAAATTTAAGGTCCTGAGGAAGACCTCCGATCACAGCCCCCGGAAATATACGGCAGTTCTTTCCTACACGGGCTCCGTAGCGTATATTAGCACCCGACATGATAAGCGTGCCATCCCCTATTTCAACATTTTTATCAACAAAAGCGAATGGTTCTATTACTACATTCTCTCCCAGTATTGCTTCAGGATGTACATATGCCTGATGAGATATATTTGACATGATATACTAAATTAAGGCCTTAAGCCTATTTATTACTTTTGTATCTGCAGCAGCCATAGTCGACTATGATCGAATAATGTTGCATTAAATACTTTATTTTACTTATTTGTTTTTTACAATTTGCGCAGTAAACTCAGCTTCAGAGACAAGTTTATCCCCGATAAAGGCGTATCCTTTCATATTAGCTATACCTCTGCGGATTTCAGACATCATATTTAACCTGAAAATAAGTGTATCGCCCGGTACGGCTTTACTTCTGAATTTAACATTATCTATTTTCAGAAAATAGGTTGAGTATCTTTCCGGTTCATCAACCTGCGAAAGTACCAGCAATCCTCCTATCTGCGCCATAGCTTCGATTTGAAGTACTCCCGGCATAACAGGTTCCTGAGGAAAGTGGCCTTGGAAGAACTGCTCGTTCACACTAAGATTCTTAATGCCGACAATATACTTTTGCCCAATTTCTATCACTTTATCTACCATTAAAAATGGATAACGGTGAGGCAAAAGCTCTTTTATTCTGTTTATATCAAATACAGGCTCTTTGTTTGGCTCGTATACCAGAGGTTGCACTTCGTTCAGTTTAATTTGTTTACGAACTAAACGTGCTAATTTGTTATTTATTTTATGCCCCGGGCGTGTTGCTATAATCCGTCCTTTGATCGGTTTTCCTATCAGGGCCATATCCCCAATGATATCGAGGAGTTTATGTCTGGCCGGTTCATTTGGATACTGGATTTGCTTGTTATTGAGATAACCTAGTTCCGATGCATTCTTATGCGGTACTCCTAACAAATCGGCAAGGCTGTCCAAATCTTGCTGGGATATCTGGCGTTCGTAAATAACGATTGCATTATCCAGGTCACCACCTTTTATCAATCCGGCATCACGCAATTTCTGTACTTCGCGGACAAAGACAAAAGTTCGGGCACTTGCAATCTCTTTTGTAAAATCTTCCAGATTATCAAGAGACGCAGATTGATTTGGTATATATTTCGATTCAAATTCGATGAATGAGTTTATGCAAAAACGGTCGTCCGGCAACAAAGTCAGTTTTGAACCTGTTTCTTCATCCACTACTTCTATTTTCTGACGAACAACAAAATAATCCCTTTCTTCCAATTGCTCTACCGTACCTACCCTGTATATTTCCTGAACATATTGTATAGAACTTCCATCCAGAATAGGGAACTCAGGAGCATTTACTTCAATAAGGCAATTATCTATTCTTAAAGCATATAGCGCCGCCATTGCATGTTCTATGGTACTTATCTGCACTCCGTCTTTTACGAGTACTGTCCCACGTTGAGTATTACCAACATTTTCAGCCAGAGCATCTATTACAGGTTGGTTCTCCAAGTCAACTCTCTTTATTTTATAACCATGGTTTTCAGGAGCCGGATTAAATGTTATCGTGATTGGTAGTCCTGTATGCAAACCTTTTCCTTGTAAAGTAAAACTGCCTTTTAGCGTATATTGCTTGCTCATTATCAATTAATAAATGGTTCTTATTTATTTAGGTTAGATTTCAACTCTTCTATATCCTTTTGTAGCTGGGCCAGCTGACGGTACATATCGGGCAGCTTAGGAAATACGACACTCGATTTAAAGAAATTCCGGACAGGGATAGCCGGAGATCCCAGAATCTTGGAACCGGCTTCGATATTGCTTATTATACCGGACTGGGCTCCAATACTGGCATTATCTCCGATAGTGATATGGCCGCCAAGCCCGACTTGCCCTCCAAATACGCAATGCTTCCCTACCTTCGTAGATCCGGATACTCCTACCTGGGCAGCCATTACCGTATCTTCTCCTATTTCTACATTGTGAGCTATCTGTATAAGGTTATCCAGTTTAACGCCCCTGTGTATGATAGTGGCGTCCATAACGGCACGGTCGATAGTCGTATTCGCTCCTATTTCAACATCATCCTCGATGATAACAATACCCATTTGCGGAATTTTCTTATAGACTCCATCTTCCGGAGCAAACCCAAAGCCATCGCTGCCGATTACAACCCCTGCATGAATTATGCAATTATTGCCGACAGTACAGCCCTGGTATATTTTAACGCCGGGATATATTATAGTATTGTCCCCGATAGTCACATTATCTCCAATGTAAACCTGGGGATATATCTTTGTATTGTCTCCTATTTTAACGTTTTCGGCTATATAAGCAAAAGCACCCACATATATATCCTCTCCATATTTAACATCCGGAGCTATATATGACATGGGCTCAATCCCTGTCTTCTGGGGTTTTGTTTTTTCTACCATATCCAACAGTATTGCCAGCGCGGCATAAGCGTTAAAGCACCGGATAAGAGTTGCCCGGACGGGCTGTTCGGCCACAAAGTCATTGTTTACTAAAACAATACTGGCGTTTGTACTATATATATAGTGCGTATATTTGGGATTCGCTAAAAATGTCAGTGTCCCCGGTTTACCCTCTTCAATTCTGGAAAAATTATTAACTACAACTGAAGAATCACCTTCAATCGTACCGTTTAATACTGTGGCAATTTGCTCTGCAGTGAAGGATATTTGCATAAATAAATATTCAAAAGTATTTGGCGTCCCTTTAAGAGATGCGAAATAAATAATAATTTTCCAAATATATGACTTTTATACTTAAAAAAACAGTTGGTGAAGGTGAAATATTATATATTTATTCTATCTTTCCGTAAAAACTAATGGTTTGCCTATTCGTATCCTGCACAGTCAGAGTCGCATATCCGGTATTACCTATTTGTAATGTAAGCGTATATCTTTTCGCGTTATCCTGCGGTTTTATCACGGCCTCCCACATATCTTTCTTACCTTTGGTCAACGTATATTCAAAATCTGCGGAGACAAATTTTATCCCTCCTTCGTCTGTCGACATTGGAGCCACATATGCCCGTCCGAAATAAGGTAAATATGAGTTTACGGTATCTTTGGAAACATTTAAAGAGTACGAGTAGCCAAGGTTTATAGATTTACCCGATGAGGGTAAGGCCGTGGTAGGAATAAATGTATAATCCTGATTTTCAATTTTATCCGTAATCTGCAAAATGGTTTCCTGCTTCGACAGGCTTTCGCCAGGTTTACAACCAATCATAAATAATGCAATCAGTACAGTTGCTACGAGTGTTTTCATATTAGAATCCCTTTATTTGTATATATTTTCTATTCCAATTGGCATATCCAACTTATTAAATAGAAACGTATAAAATATTATAAATGTTTTATTTATAAAGATAAAAAAGAAAAACACACGCGAGGATATAAAAAATCATCGAGATATAAAACAGGATTACACCTCCTCTTTTCTCTACCAGGGCAAAGAAATGTGAAAGTAAAAAGGCCCCGGTTAGTAAAGCGATAAACTGATATATGACAAAATCAATATTCAAGAACAGGAAGGCCAATATGGAGAATACCGTTATAAAGCTCAATAAGCTCAGATAAGCCCGCGTCCTGATCTTGTCCTTATGGCGGTTGATATAATTATCACTCACAATTATGACCAGCAGTATGGTAGAGGAACCTAAAATAATCCAGTCCCCGATATTTAATTGATAAAATGGAAAACCGGCCAGTTGCTCCGCACTCACAGATGTAAAAGGTGCAAGGAATATATCCAGGCTGTCGGTCAGAAAATAATAGGAAAATGCCGGAAAATATAATAAAAACATTCCTAACAGCGATGCCAGCAATGATTTAAAATTAAAACACCTCATCATTACCAAAGCGAGCCACAAAACAGGCAGGTAGACTAGTAAAGCAGGAATAAACATGCTGCCTAAAGCAAGGATAAAACTTGTCTTGAAAGAGAATATCTGTTTGTCGGGACTGTTATATGCAGTAAATAATATAAATATTATAACCAGAAAAAGCATGGTACTGATATATTCGGCCGACATCTGCATAAACTGAGGATGGCAACTGAATAATAATATGATAACAGCCGGCAACAATATCGTCTTTCTCCGGATAAACAAATGCGTTGTATTTATATGTGTAGCCAGAACAGCCATACTTCCAACAACCAAACTACTGCATAGCAATGAAACCAATCCATCGTTGAAGATGTATAATAAAGGCTTCCACAGATAGCCATTTACCGGCCTGCTATGGGTAAAATCGAAATACAGGAAATAGACAAGACGAATAATAACAGCAAACACAATGGAAATAATAAGCATCCCATTCCCCTCTGTAACACTTTTTTTATATGATTTGGGTATTGCCGCCATTTATTTTAAGTCAAAGCCTATATCTTTTCTATAATATTTTTTATCGAAAACTACTTTCTCCGCATTCTTGTATGACTTAGCCAATGCTTCGTCTTTCGTATCTCCATATGAACTGATGGCAATAACCCGTCCGCCGCTGGTCAGCACTTTATCACCTGCTAATTTCGTTCCTGCATGAAAGAGGATGCTATCCGGAACAGAGTCCAATCCTGTCATTTCTTTATTCTTCTCATAATCTCCGGGATATCCGCCCGAAACAAGCATAACAGTGACAGCATAACGATTGTCTATCTCCATTGTTTTTTCTCCAAGGGTCTTTGTGGCCACACCTTCCAGTAATGATACAAAATCCGATTTGACGCGTAACATCACGGCCTCCGTTTCAGGATCTCCCATACGCACATTGTACTCTATGACCATCGGCTCGCCTTTTACCTCTATCAATCCGAGGAAAATAAAGCCTTTATAGACAATATTATCTTTCTTCAATCCCTCAACTGTAGGGATGACAATACGTTCTTCAACCTTCTTCATAAAAACATCGTCGGCAAAAGAAACAGGAGAGACTGCACCCATGCCGCCCGTATTCAATCCGGTGTCTCCTTCTCCAATACGTTTGTAATCTTTAGCCACAGGGAGTATCTTGTATGAATCGCCATCTGTAAGGACAAATACCGAACATTCTATACCCGACAGGAATTCTTCGATAACGACCGTTTTACTGGCCTCACCGAACATACCTCCAAGCATTTTTTTCAGTTCCTTCTTAGCTTCACCCAAATCATTGAGGATAAGCACACCTTTACCGGCGGCCAGTCCGTCAGCTTTCAGCACGTAAGGAGCCTCCAGTTCTTCCAAGAAAGAATAAGCTTCATCGAGCTGCTCCAGTGTAAAACTCCGGTAGCGGGCAGTAGGGATATTGTGACGCATCATAAACTGCTTTCCGAAGTCCTTGCTGCCTTCCAGTTTAGCGCCTTCTTCCGAAGGGCCGATTACAGGGATATGCCTGATCGCGGCATCGCTTACGAAGTAATCATAGATCCCGCGTACCAAAGGTTCTTCCGGCCCTACGACAACCATATCGATATTATTACCCAACACAAACTTCTTTATTGCCGGAAAATCGGTAACAGACATATCTACATTTTTTGCAATCAGATGTGTGCCCGCATTACCGGGTGCTACATACAGATTGTCGACTTTTGTACTTTGTATTATCTTCCATGCAAGTGCATTTTCGCGTCCTCCGCTCCCTAACAATAAAATGTTCATAGTTGTTATTAATAAGTGGTATCTCAAAACTTTGGACTGCAAAGATACATGATTATTTTCTTAACAGAATAATCAGAAATAATTATTGTAAATTTGCACGCTGAAAAATTAAGGAAAAACTAGTAGCTAAGATATATGCAAGAGGAAAAAGGGATATTTAAAAGGGCCGAATTACTGCTCGGCGACACATTGATGGGCCGGATTGCCGATATCCGGATTATATTATTCGGAATAGGCGGGGTCGGTAGCTGGTGTGCCGAAAGTCTCATACGCACAGGGGTAAAGCACCTTACGATAGTAGATTCGGATTTTGTCTGTGAAACGAATATCAACCGCCAGCTAATGGCCACGACCAAAACCGTAGGGCTAAGAAAAGTTGACGTACTGAAAGCCCGCCTGCTCGACATAAATCCCGATGCTGAAATAACTACAATCGCGGGAGTGTACAGCGAGGAAACTTCGCCCTCCTTCGATCTTGAAAGCTATGATTATATTATCGACGCCATAGACAGCCTCAAACACAAAGTAAACTTAATACTGACCGCCACCCGTACCAGAGCTAAAGTCTTTTCATCGATGGGAGCCGCTCTGAAAATGGACCCTTCCCGCATAAAAACGGATGAATTCTGGAAAGTGAAGGGCTGCCCCTTGGCTGCCGCTATCCGACGGAAGATGAAACAAAGTGGAAAACCTTCTAAAAAAGTAATGTGTGTTTATAGTGATGAGGTTCTCGATAACAAAGGGCTGAAATATGAGAATGACGAATCGAAAAGTTCTCAACTCCTCAAACAGGATAACCCCAGTGTAAAAGCACAGACAAATGGTACATTGGCACACATAACTGCTATATTCGGGTTTACGCTGGCCGGATTGATAATAAAAGATATTTGCAGAGATTAAAGCTGTCTTCAGTTTTATTTTGCATTTTTGTATTAATAAATTAAACAATATAAGAATTATGAACGAACTGAATATCAACTACGAAGAAATATCCTCAACCAAAAAGACAGCAAATATAATAACGGGTGCATACCTGGCTGTTTTTACGTTGTATTTTACAGTTACAGAAGGAATCGCAAGCAGATTCGGACTGTTGTTCTTTTGCGCTACCGCCGGGTTTATACTGGCGGCTATATTAATTTTAAGTAATACTGTATGGCTAAAGGGTGCGGTTCTCAGGATTGATACCGGTTCCATTACATCCGCTTTACCCAAACAAAGTAAAGCGACTATTGACTGGACCAGCGTAAGCCGTGTAAATATCGGTATGAGCTATATCGTTTTTCTGATAAACGGGGAGAAAAAACAAAGAAGGCTCGACCTTGTTACACTCCGGTATGAAGATGTACTGGCCACCAAAGCTAAAATAGTGGAAATATGCGAATACAAAAATATCCCGTATCAGAACGATTAATTGAAAAAACTTTATCTATAGGAAGGAGCTGTCAGCCTTCCGCTATCTCCGTAGCCTGCAATAACCGGTTCGACCGGATATAACACAGCAACGTCTACACAATGGTAGCCTTGCGAAAGGATATAACTCAATCGTTCTGTACATTCTAAAAATGGCTTCATCTCCTCCCAGTATGGCTCATGGAAATGATTGCATGGAGGAGCCCATTCCCACCAGCCTCCCATTGCGCTATAGTAAAAACCATGAAGGCTCAACAGATTTTGTCCGGAAGCGTAATTAGCAAATACTGCTTTGGTTAGCTGTTCTGTATTGGTTGACCATCCACCAAAAGAAAGGAACTTCTCCGTATCCTTTCGGCGGATTTGCGAAATTACTCCTAATATCTATAATCCCGGAACGTTGAGGATAGCCGGGAGAGCGTTCCTAAGCGTTAATAAATATTCGAAAATACCCCTAGGTAAGATATAAGAATTAAAAAAACAATCAATTTCTTCATTGCTATTTAATAATTAGGCACATATTCTAATGTGACAGGTCCCATCAATCCAGATTTCTGTAGAGGTGAATCAGGTTGGTAATCATTTATTCCCGCCCAGGTTTCCCGCTTTTCTTTTGGTAAGGTTTTATCTCCTATCATCCTGTTAACCCATGTGTTGACAACATCTATACAGAGAGTATTTTTCCCTTGTTTCAATGCAGAAGATATATTTACTCTGTACGGCATTGTCCATGTACCACCTACATATTGGCCGTTCACCCATACTTTAGCCATCTTATTGACTTCTCCAAGATCAAGGTATATCTCTTTCCCTTTTGCTGTATTCGTATCAAAATCGAACGAAGTAGTATAGATCATATTTCCAGAGAAGTATTTTATACTATCGTTTGCCGATTGTGCCAAATCTAGAAGTCCGTTTAAACGAATCGGTGCTGGATTCGATAGTTTACCATTGAAGGCGACTTCCCATGCTGCATCAAGATTAGCAACTTTTACCGGTTCGGGGAAATTTTTCGTCCCCACAACAGGTGTGCCTTTTCTCCGGAACACGATAAACGCACTCTCATATCCATACAAAGAGATCGGTACGGTAGTCGTTTCTTTATCGGAAGAGAATTCGGTAAGTTTACGTATTGTTCCGGTAACTGGATCAAACAGTTCGGGCTGCATATCTTTTTTTACTCGGAATTTGAGTTCTGTTTTCTGAGTCGTTTCGCTCTGGTTGGATATAAAATAGATATCTATATTGTCCAGCTTGCGATGCCCAAAAAGAATCGGAGCATTTGCTGGTATCTTGCAATCTTCTATATATCCTATTTTTGAAAACACTTCTTCAAGGTTGACGCCGTTAAATAACATACCTTTACCCACTCTTGCAGAAGTTATATTAATGCCGTCAACTCTTCCCCATAGTTCAGAGGCCATTTCTCTGATTGACCCGTCAGCCTGAGGTTGATCCTGTAAGCTCGGCGAATGTGTTGGAGGAGCACCCAACACTACTGCTCCATCAGCTATCAGCTGTTTGATTTTAGTCAGTACTTCAGGACGCATTGTGCTTACTTTAGGTAAAACTAACACACGATAGGTTGTTCCATGTGGCAATGTTATAAATCCGTTTTTTACTTTCGCATCACGAACCAAAACTTCGGCATTGATATAATCGAACTGATAACCGGAGGGAAGTAAAGGATCTTGTATTCCTGTCATTTTAGGAGTATCTTCACCGATAAAGTATGCTACATCGGCGATGTTAAGCCCCTGACGTAACATATAATTGCAACGTTTGGTGTAATCTATAAACAAATCGATATGCGAAAACCATGTATTATTACGATTGAATTCGGTACCGAACCATGCATTTGTTCCCGGATACCTATCCAGATCGGGTTGATGAACCCATACATGGAATAATGTATTGTTTATACCTTCTGAGAAGTATTTATCCGTACGCTGTTTTGCATCTGCTGGTACGCGCGAGAACGCAGGTCCACCACTGGTATTCGATTCTGCAGTCACAAGATTTTTGCCGTATATATGAGCACAAGAGGATGCCGCCCGGTTTTCAATATTACCTAAATCGTTTTCCCAAGACGGGAATGCGCTAGGCAACCAATACTCACCACCAACCTCATCCGATTGACCTCCATATTGTAAGAATTCAGCAGGAAAACCCCAATGTCCATAGTTTTCAAGCCATGTGCGCAATCCATGTTTATGGCATAACTCCCTAAAACCGCCTACGTAATCGTATGCAATTTTATCAGCCACCAAACGCCGCATATCCCATAAAAATCGATCTGACTCCTTTTGGCTGCCGACCACCTTTCCGAAATATGTCGGCAGAAATGGTAAGGCATCATAACCATAGCACTCTTTGAAAGAATCTAAAAAATCGTCTGTGAAATTTTCTCCTCCAGACTCATAGCTGTCCTGAACAACTAACTTAAAGGTTTTGCGATCTTCAGCTGGAATACGATCTAGTATTTTTCCTATAAAAGCATCAAAATGAGTTGCAATATGTTTTTTGTTCATTTTGTCAATTTCAAGACCTGTACCATCAGGCCCTGCCGGATTATTTGTAACTCCTGTCGGAGTCATACCAATTCGCAATATTACCCACTCTCCTTCAGGGGCATCCCATGCGATCCTTCCATCCGGAGACATATATTCAGAAATATCCAGAATTTTTTTCGGATCAATATTCAATTCTGAATTTTTCGGTTCAGGTTGTTCTCTCCACATATAGTAATCAAATGGAGGAAGTGGTCCTTGAAACATTTTAGCAAAGGTTTTTGCTGCATAATTTTCAATACGTGGCGAGGCCGAAAGCTCTATTTCTCCAATGCCTCCTTCGTGATGTTTGTTGTTCATCACAATCCTGAATTCTTTAGCTGTAGTTTCATCGATTGACATGACAACAGGAGCAAAAGGTTGAAAACCTACGATGAGTCCTAAATTATGCCAGTCAATAACAAAATTTGAAATTGTTTTAAATTCATTACCCACTTTTGCCTGTACATCGAAAGAAACATTAATATTTGAATGCCCCGGATAAACAGTTATACTTCGTGCAGTAAATTCTTTATTGGCAATGATATCTACAGTAACATCTACATTTTGAGGCATACCCGCCCCATTAAAATTATCACCATCGAACAATCTGTCTGAGTTTACAAGGTCTGGAGATATTTTTATTCTAGAATTGGACTTATTTAAAGTTAGAAGATCATTTTTTGGAGCGGGATATGCAATTACTTTTACATCTTGAAACTCAGCAATAGGTTTTTCCAACTGGGTTGAAATGGTTGCAGGGCCCTTTATTCTCATCTCGGACGATGTAAGATAACGCATTGCCTGGCTGGGTTTCACCCAGGGCCCCCCGGCCTGAGTCCAGCCAGGGGAATTGAAGATCCCAATCTCAATATCTAGTTCTGAGGCTGTCTTCAAGGCAGTATGAGTAATATCCCACCATTCATCGCTCATTAACCTTACTGTACGCCCTCCTTCATAAGGATCAAAATAATTATTGCCGATGAAAGCACGATTAATGCCAACTTTTTTCATTGCTTTAAGATCCGCTACAACGCCCTCCTTGGATATATTTCCACACATCCAGTACCAATAGATGGCTGTTTGAACACTTTCGGGAGGGGTGATAAAGTCTTTTTCCAACTGTATTTTTTGTGCAGAACAATATATGCAGGCTAAAACACAGATTAGTATATTCAGAACTCTTTTCATGTCCGTATTATTTTTTTAGAGAATTACAAATTTCCTGATTGATCTTTTTCAATCTGCCTTCCTCCACTTTAATGACCTTGCGGCCGTAAGTAATCAATCCATTGACTTCGCTTTCTACAAAAGAGAACGGAGTGTATCCACCGGTATGACTACCAACTTTAATATCGTTAATGAAGACTTCTGTTTTCCAGTCTACCGCACCGAAATACAACAGTATATTTTTACCCTTCCACTTTGAAGGCACTGTAAATGTACGCTTATTCCATAATTCATTGTTGTTTCCTAATGGTTTTATTACTCCCGACATACTTGATTCAACAGCAAAAGGAACAAGGATTTGTCCATCGAAAGATTTAGGTTCTTGTTGATTTGCCGGTACAATCGAATATTTCCACAAGCCATTCACGTTTGTCCATGCTGAACGCTTCATAATTGGGCGGGGGTATTCGGGCAATAAGTTCTTAGTATCTAATGTCTCGGCCCATTGAGTTTTGATTTTGTCGCCTGCCGATTGCCATTGAGCAAATACTGATACGCTTAAAAGCATCATTGCGAATAATAAAATCTTTTTCATTTAATTACAGATGATTTTAGATTGGTTATTCCATTTTTTACAGGAAAAGAATGATTCGATTTCCTATTAATTAAATACTCCTTCACTTGACTTTAACGAAGCTAAACGTGCAAACATTTCTACTGTTGCCCCGACATGCAATATATCCCAAGCGGTTTGCCTAACTTCACCTTTAAAACTATCGTAGTTCAGGATATTGTATGTCTTGTTGCGGCAAGGAGACATCCATGTATGCGACAGTATCTCCTTCATAAGCTGTTATATATTTTCTATCACCATCAACTTTATATAATTCAATAAGGCCACGCAAAGCAATTGCATTGAACCATGTGTGATCACTGTTTAACCTATATCTTTATTGAATACTAAAGAGTGGAATGTTGTAAACCAGTTTTTGTACATAACCTCGGCTATTTGTTGGGCTTCTGATAAATAATGTTCTTCTTTTGTAAGATTATATACCAGTCATCGTAAATCAATTAGCATTTATCCTACTATAACCCGTAAATATCTAATAAAAGCCGTCTTAACGTTTTTCAACTAGAATAAAATAAGGAAGCATTAATTTTGTAATCGCTAAACAACAAATAAATAACGCTTCCTTTGTATAAAGTACTTCGCAAAGATATGATTGAAAATGAAATATTACATCATTTATCCAGAGCAAAAAAAACTTACCAAACATAAATTCAAATTCTCCGGGCTCAGTTACAAACTGCATTTGCTAGCTCCATAGGCTCAGGTCTTTGTATGACAGGTTGAAAGAAACCCGCTTACTCTCTCCCAGATTTAAATCTATTTTCTCAAACCGTTTGAGCACCATCACGGGAGTAGTTACCGTACTGATTTTATCATTTATATAGAACTGCACAACCTCTTTTCCTCTTCGCTTTCCGGTATTAGTTATATTTACAGAGACTTGAATATCTTCCTTACCGAGCTTTTTCTTTGATACTTGCATATCCGAATATTCAAATGCCATTCCTAAATAGCGCGAATGCCATAGCTAAGAAATACAAGAAGCAATGTTTTAATAATCACGTATTACCTCTGGTTGGGAGCAAAGAAGAAACACATATACAAAAAGCCAGCAAAGTAGGGAGTATATCTCATGAGCTAAATAAAACGATGAAAAAAATTGCTTCAGAGTACGGATATACTGATAAAATTGTTTGGTATTCAGCCAAAGGAACATTCATAACCAAAATGATGCGGTTAGGGTATGAAGCGCCGGACATAGCGGTTATGTGTGGGAATAGCGCGGCTACAATATATAAGAACTATTTCAAGCCTAAAGACCCTAAAAGCATCAAAAATGATCTGAACAAGCGATTCCTGTTATCCGGTAACTTTAAAGTAAAATAGGTTTGGAATACTTTGTATAATATGATGTTTATTTCATATCACGAGAGGGGCTAATGTTCCTTTTTATTCTTATACCATCCACGGATTCTTCTACGGATCATAATCCGTCTGGAATGTGGGCAATTGCCAATGCGTAACAGGCATTTTATCTTCAGCAAACTTCCGGAGTATCTGTGTGTAGGTTATAAAACATTAGCAAAGCTTACACACAAGGATATATCCCGGTTACCAAAATAAAAATTACGTATTGTGAAGATTTCTTTTGATCTACACTAAAAAAACGAAAGAGTCCGGGCCCGGACTCTTTCAATGTTGATGCATCTCTGCATTAAGAGTGTGTTTGTATGAAGGATGTAACTTTAAGGAGTACATCCGGTCCCCTGTATCATAAACTACTATTAATTATTTAGTTAACAGCCTGCTGCCTAATTTAATTATTATCCGCAGTATCCCACCATACTCTGGTATCGAAATTATCCGGCCCCTGAGCTGCAATAGCTGCGTCATAGTTATTTTTATTAGTCAGATAGTCGTCCGGATAATACTGCCGGCGGTAAGGTATATGTGTTACTGTTGCGGCAGGGCCCGGTTTTAGAGCAGGCACATTAAGGCGTCTCCAGTCAGACCAGGCTTCCACTCCGTCCTGCATGAAATTGCCTAACCAGCGCTGCATCGCTATCTTTTCTATTTTTTGAGCATCTGTTCCCGCAAGTTTTATAGCATTTTGACCATAATATGTTTCAATTTGACCGGATAAACCGTGCTGACCGAAAGAAGCTGTAATCCCAGCTTTATATAAAGTCTCGGCATCGGCTGTAATCCATCCTCTGACGGCAGCTTCAGCCTGGATCAGCAGGATATGTGAAGGGGAAATAACAACCCTTTCGGCATCTTGTTTGTAATAAAGCGGATCAAAGACGGCGGTATTTTTATAGTTGGCTATTTCATTCTGGCTTATACCATAGGGCACACCATCATAATTTCCGTTCTGATTAGGGTCGGCATATGCTTCCAGACGTGGGTCATTATAGGCTATAAGCTGATCCAGGATCGTTTTTGACGGGGCAAAATCCTTACGGCCTGAAATTACCACATTGTCGTAAAGCGGATTCTGATTTGCGGTTTCCAGCAGGTATTTATATGAAAGAATATCTGCATTATCTATTATTCCGCCATCTGCATATGCTTTTGCAAACCGTGCTTTGCCGTCTGCCGGCTTGACATCCGACAATTTAATTGCCAGCATCATGCGTACGGAAGCATTCAGTTTTTTCCATTTGCTTATATCGCCGCTATACAAAATATCAAAAGTGCCGTTAAGCGTTTCCGCTTCATTAAATTGTGTATAAGCTTCCGTCAGTTCCTTGTCCAGGTCGGTATAAATATATTCCTGGGTATCATATTTCGGTGTAAAATTACCATCATCCCCTTTCAAAGCTTCCGAGTAAGGAATCATTCCTAGTATGTCTGTCAGGTGCATGTATATGAAGGCACGCAGGGTACGGCTTGCCGCAATCTGGTTATTGACCGAACCAAGCTGGGTGACATAGGATTCATTTTTAGTCGCTTCGTCTGTGTTCAGCTTAATGACTGTTTCCAGGTTCCTTATATTTTCGTAATAATACGGGCCGACACTGAAATCCACCATTGCGTAATTCGAATACTGGATATTCTGCCTTTCCGACAAATATTGGGGATACAACTGGTTCCAGGGATCATAAGTTCCGACCATTGTAAACAAGGGAACCCGTTTACACGCATAAGTGAATAGAAAACGGGTATCCGGACTGGACGGGTTGTTCGGATCAACGTTAATATCGTTAAAATCGCCACAACCGTTAAATAATAAGGTTCCAACCAGGATATATGTATATAATATTATTCTTTTCATATTTTTTACTTTTTTAATTTAAGGTTTAGAACGTAAGATTTACCGTAAAACCAAAAGAGCGTGTGGATGCAGCTTGTCCTCCTTCTATATAATTATATGTTGCACCGCCCGATTCCGACGGATCTATATTCGGCGCTCCCGAATAGATCAACCAGGGATTCTGGGCAACGAAAGAAAGACTCGCTTTTTTTATTCCTTTAACCGTATTTCGTAAGAAACTGCCGGGAACATCATAAGTCAAACTTAATTCGCGAAGCTTCAAATAACTTGCATCGTAGACATAGTCCTCCCAAATCAGGCTTTTACGACCCTGATAATAGTAATTCGCATCGACATATGCTGTCACAGCTTCAAAGTTACCATTCCCCCGGTCAACCACGCCGTCGACACGAACCCCGCCGCCGTCCGCTACAGACGACCGGATAGGATTCCCCTTGTCATTCAATCCTACCGTTGAAGTTAACAGCCCTGAACCTTCTCCAAACATATTGGTCGCTGATGCAATATCCCCGCCTATCTGGAAATCGAAGGATGCTCCCAGGCTAAAGTCTTTATAACGCAAAGAAGTGGAGAAACCTCCGGTAAAATCAGGCTGGATATTTCCCAGTTCTTCCTGAGCCGAAGCTTCCAGCAAAGGTGCATACTGGCCAAGCGCGTGATTAGGGTTTCCCCTGTCGGAAAGGATAATCTGCCCTTTATCGTTCTTTTTCCATGTAGAACCCCTGATAACACCGATTGGCTTTCCTACCTCCGCATATGAATATATGCGTGTAGACCAGCTCATCCAGTATATCTGATAGGAGTCTGTTCCTTCGACCAATTCTTCAAGGGTATTCTTATTCTTTGAAATATTGGCATTAACTACCCAGTCCCAGTTTTTTGTCTGGACAGGTTTACCACCTATGGTAAGTTCTATCCCACGGTTGCGGATAAGCCCGGCGTTCATTTTTCGGGATGTATATCCGCTGACCGGTGTTGTATTTACATTGATGATCTGGTCTTTCGAGTCTTTTGTGTAATAATTGACATCTGCCCATAACCTGCTGTCGAACAACCTTACATCCATACCGATTTCATATGAAGTCGAGATCGTAGGCTTAATGTACGGGTCTTTCAGGTTGCGGTCGAGCCACATGTTTGACAGTGAACCGTATTTGACAAGGTTACCGTCACCATCTTTCAGTTTATATGTCTGGTATATATTATAGGGGTCTATGGTGGAACCTACCTGTGCAATGGATGCTCTTAATTTCCAGAATGAAAGCCAGTCGGTCTTTACAAGGTTGCTGAGTATAGCAGCTCCAGACAAGCCTCCATATAAGTAATTGTTTTTATCCGGGTGAAGGGTAGAAGACCAGTCGTTCCGTAAAGAGAAATCAAGGTAATAGGTATTATCCCACCCAAGGGTTCCTGTTCCGAAAATACTTTGCTCTTTCAATTTGCTTCTGGAGGTACTTCCGCCCGGAAGCCCCGAAGAGGCTGCCGTACTGAAGAATTTATCCAGGAATAAACCATCGCGGGTAAATGCTGAAGTAATATCATAGACATAATCCCGTTGTTCAGCGAATAAAGCGGCGTCAACAGTCAGGCGGTTTTGTAAAAACGAACCGTTCCATGTTAAAAAGCCCTGAACCTGCGTATCTATAACAGAACTTTGCTCCTGTTCGTATTTAGAGACTTCCCCTAAAATATTCATAGGAACTGTCGTTTCATTATTCCGGTTGCGGATATTTCCGTTGACGCGCAGCCCTGCTTTCAGATTTCCTATAATATCCAGGGTTGCAGTAGCATTAAATACATTCCATTGGTAAATGTCGTTTTTATTAATTTCATTAAATAAAGCGAAAGGATTATCATGGAACTGTGGTGTAAGATTATCCGGGCTTGTGATATTCCATGAGCGGAATGAACCGTCCGGACGCTTATAATCTTTCAGGTCTTTCAGGTCAACATTCGTTTGTCCCCATTGCTGATAAGAATACAGGGCATTACCCAAACCTCCGTAACCTTCTGCGGCTGCATTGTGGTTTTTACGGTATGTATATTTATAATCCAAAGATACAGTTAACCTGTCCAATGGTTTGAATTGGGTTTTCACAGCCAAAAACCGTCTGACCGCATCACTGTTAGGGGTGACACCGTCACGTTGAGCATTCGTAAATGAAATTCTGGACATGTAGTCTTTTCCGGACTTGGAAAGGGCTATATTAGTAGTATTGCTTACCCCTGTCTCAAATAAATCAGCCAGGTTCATTCTTGATTCCCATTTTTCAGTCTGCCCGAATTTGGGATGAGTGGGGTCCCATGCATACCAGGGCGCATATTCCCGTCCGTCAAATTTAGGGCCCCAACTGGCATCATCCGCATAATCATAATATTGCAGTCCATTCAGTTTCTCCAAATATTTAGGATGTATGGCAGGGTCATATTCGAAGACATCCATTTCGGCATCGGCACCGTAATATCCCCCACCGTATTCCTTTTGCAGTTTGTTATGTAAATAAACCTTTTCGAAGGCCAGTGTGTGGCTGACATTGATCTCAGTTTTCTCTCCTGTATTCCCTTTAGTTGTGATTATAATAGCTCCGTTTCCACCCCGTGATCCGTATAGGGCTGTTGCCGCAGGGCCTTTCAGTACATTGACGGATTCTACATCGTCCATATTCAGGGAATTAACATTGGCTATAACTCCATCCAGTACATAAATAGGTTCATTACCCCCTGCATTGGTTAAAGAGTTTGTCCCCCTTAAAACGATTTTACCCGCATCGAACTTTGCTCCTGAACCACCTAAAAAACGGACTCCGGAAACTTTTCCTACCAGGGCATTGTTTAAGTCGGTTTGGCGGACTTTTACAAGGTCTTCACTTTTTACCTGCTGGGTAGCATATCCCAAAGATTTTTCTTTCCGGCTCAAACCCATTGCTGTTACTACGACAGCATCGAGGTCACGTGTATCTGTTTGCAACTCTATTTTCAGATTTGGAGCTACAGCTACTTCCTGTGTAACCATTCCGATAAGTGATACCACCAGCGTTTTGGAACCGTCAGGCACATTCAGTGTAAAATTACCGTCAGGATCTGTTACAGTTCCGGTTAAAGTCCCTTTTACTACGACAGAAGCACTGATAACAGGTTCGCCGTTACTGTCTACCACAGTACCGGAAATCCTGGTTGTTTGTGCTACTGTAAATCCGATGCTTAACAATAAGCAGGATAAAACTAACACTACTCTTTTCTTCATACTTAATACACAATTTTTATTAATATTAATACCAACCCACCTGTGAGGTCTGATTTTTTGTTCCTTATATAGATCGGAGAGACAGGCTATTACCGGCCCAAAAGTTTTAAAACAAGTAAGTCCGGAACCGAAACGGCCCGGACGAAAAACAAAAAAATCCCTATACAGTCTGAAAAAGACTGTACAAGGATTGTACTTTTAAAAAAAGTTATATATTTATTTTCTATTATGCGGGCATAGCCTCTCTCTCTCTCTCTCTCTCTCTCTCTCTCTCTCTCTCTCTCTCTCTCTCTCTCTCTCTAACAAAATAGAATTAACCCCCAAATTTTCAGGGAGAAAAATGCGGTTTAACGTTGAATATTTTAAGGATTTCTGTACCTTTACATTCATTGGGAAATACTATTTTTAAGAAGAAGAATGACGCTAATTCATTCGTTCAGGTTGCAAATTTAAATTATTTTTCCAAATAAAGCATAAAAAAGACAATAAAAGTATAAAAAGTATAATATGACAGGAGGTATAGAAAAATAATGTAACAATATATATGGAATGAAATCACGGAATCAGTCCTTATTAGCATGAGATTTTAACCGCACCAGAGGTGCAGATACGGCAAGCCATTGCTATAACCACCTCCAGGTTTACTTCCCGTATATCATACCTGATACGATTGCCCCTGATATATAAGTCACACTTGCAGGATTTTTCCATATCAATACCATATAGAATCTATGCTGACGTTGATTGTTTGTATGCTCACACCAAAAGGTAGAGGCAATTCTACCTTACGGAGCCATACGGTAGAATTTACGGGCTCAAATACAGGGCTGAACAGGGAGGAGAAGGCTTCCCGGTAAATTTAATTGCTAGGGGATGGATTATCCTGCTGTTTGCCTTTGCAGATCGGGTTGTTTTGCTACCTTGGGCAGTAGATTTCACTGTTCAAAAAAGGTAACGGACTGGTAACGGAAGTATGGCTTAAAAACGCCTTTTCCTGCTTTTTCCCCTTCGGAAAACCAATGCAAACGAATATGTTATACACTGGTTGTCAATGTGATGTTATTAAATTTTATTAATCCGCGGGTATATCGTACCTTTGTTACCTTTTAACAGTTTCAGGTTTTGCGCCATTGGTTGATTTCAACTACACTTCGTCAGTTGAACGATATTTCAGATATGCTAATTGGCATATTGGCACATTCATTTCATGTTGGTTTTTAGGGAAAGGTACCAGAATTAAGAATAATAATATAGCTGTAAAACCCCGGCTATTATTAACCGACAACTCCAAACGCCCGAAAAAAAGTGATACTTTAATGTTAAAAAACAAACATTTAGAATACTCAAAACACCTATTGCACACTTTTTGATATTCTGTGCAAAAACAAAGTTTTTTTACAATTTTAATTTCGTTGTCTTATAATTTAATAGTACCTTTGCGCGGAACTAAATAATAACTTTTTATTCAGATAAAATCATGGATATTTCACACATTGAACATTTAGGTATTGCTGTAAAAAGCATCGAAGAACAATTACCTTATTATGAGGGTGTCTTAGGTCTAAAATGTTATAACATTGAAGTTGTAGAAGACCAAAAAGTAAAAACTGCATTCTTCAAAGTGGGACAAACGAAAATTGAACTTCTGGAGCCAACAAGCCCTGACAGCACAATTGCTAAATTTATTGAGAAAAAAGGAGAAGGCATCCATCATATCGCATTCAGCGTGGCAGACGGAGTAGCCAATGCTCTTGCGGAAATGGAATCGAAAGGGGTACAACTGATCGACAAAGCTCCGCGCGGTGGTGCAGAAGGACTAAACATAGCATTCCTTCACCCGAAATCAACAGGAAGCGTCCTCACCGAATTGTGTGAACATCCAAACAAATAAAGTAAGAATGACTTTACCCACCAAATGATGACGTAAGGTCATTTTTACGTTAAACAGATTAATTTATTAGAATCTAAAATATTAAAACATGAGCCAACTTGAAAAGGTAAAAGAGCTAATGGAACTTCGTGCTAAAGCCCGTTTGGGTGGTGGTCAGAAAAGAATAGACTCACAGCACGATAAAGGCAAATACACAGCACGCGAACGTATAGCTATCCTTCTTGACGAAGGTAGTTTCGAAGAATTTGATATGTTCGTGGAACACCGCAGTACCAACTTTGGAATGGACAAACAAAAATTCCTGGGTGACGGTGTTGTAACCGGTTGCGGTACCATCGACGGCCGTCTGGTTTATATTTTCGCACAGGATTTCACCGTAATCGGCGGTTCATTGTCAGAGACTATGGCGTTGAAGATATGCAAAGTAATGGATATGGCAATGAAAGTAGGCGCTCCGGTAATCGGAATCAATGACTCGGGTGGCGCACGTATCCAGGAAGGTGTAAATGCATTGGCAGGTTATGCTGAAATATTCCAACGCAATATCCTTGCATCAGGTGTTATCCCTCAGATTTCGGGTATCTTCGGACCTTGTGCCGGTGGGGCTGTATATTCTCCCGCCCTTACCGACTTCACACTGATGACCGAAGGCACTTCATATATGTTCCTTACAGGACCTAAAGTGGTAAAAACTGTTACAGGTGAAGACGTTACTCAGGAAGAACTTGGAGGAGCAAGCGTACATACAACAAAATCCGGGGTTGCTCATTTCTCTGTAGCAAACGAAGACGATGGACTTGCTCTTATCCGTCACCTATATAGCTTCCTTCCTCAAAATAATATGGAAGAAGCTCCTCGCAAAGAATGTACCGACCCTATTGCCAGAATGGAAGATTCACTAAATGAAATTATCCCTGACAACCCGAACAAGCCTTACGATATGTTTGAGGTTATCGGAGCGGTAGTAGATAATGGAGAATTCCTTGAAGTACATGGCAATTATGCTAAAAACATCATCATCGGCTTTGCCCGTATGAACGGACAATCGGTAGGTGTGGTAGCAAACCAACCTAAATATCTTGCAGGGGTACTTGATATCAATGCATCACGCAAAGCTGCTCGTTTCGTGCGTTTCTGCGATGCATTCAATATTCCGTTGGTAACATTAGTAGACGTTCCGGGATTCCTTCCGGGAACAGGACAGGAATACGGCGGCGTAATCACTCACGGAGCAAAACTTCTTTATGCTTACGGTGAAGCTACTGTACCTAAAGTAACAGTGACTCTTCGTAAATCTTATGGAGGTTCTCACATTGTGATGAGCTGTAAACAACTTCGCGGAGATATCAACTATGCATGGCCTACTGCCGAAATCGCAGTAATGGGTGCCGATGGTGCTGCCGAAGTATTATACGCAAAAGAAATCAAAGAGGCTGAAAATCCTGCTGAAGCACTTGCTGCTAAGAAAGCTGAATACAACAAACTATTCTGTAATCCTTTCAATGCTGCACGTTATGGATATATCGACGATGTTATCGAACCACGCAACACCCGTTTCCGTGTGATCCGTGCTTTGGAACAACTGAGAACCAAAAAGCAAGTTAATCCTGCTAAAAAGCACGACAACCTGCCTCTGTAATCTCTAAAGTGAAATTTAAAAAATTAAAGATTTAACAATTTAAACAAATACTTTGATTATTAAATTTTTAAACATCACAAAAGAAAAAATAAGATGAGCGATCAGAATATATCAAAAGAAGTATTGGCGGCGATAGCACTGGCTATATATGATGCACAGCATCAGCATGATATAGAAAGCAATGTGCTTACTATAAAACATGTATCGAAAGATTATTTGCCTTGGGCCGACAAAAGGGAGGCTATGCTTCAAATGCCAATAAGAAAATAAAATTCGGAAAAACATCATGAAACAATTCATATACAGAATCAACGGCCAGGAATATATAGTTGCCGTAAACAAAATGGAGGGTGACCTTGCAGAAGTAGCTGTAAACGGAACTAACTACAAGGTAGAGTTGGTAAACAGCGACGAGGATGTAAATTTTGTTGCCCGTCCTGCTGCTAAAGCAGCACCAGCGCCTGCAGCCGCCGCGCCAAAAGCAACAGCTGCTGCACCAAGTGCAAACAAACCTGCAGCAGGCGGTGCCGGTACAGTAAAATCACCACTACCGGGTATCGTTATCGGAGTTCAGGTAAATGTAGGTGACGAAGTGAAAAAAGGCCAGACGGTTGCTATGCTTGAAGCCATGAAAATGGAAAATGCCATACAGGCACCTATGGATGGTAAAGTAACAGAAATATATGTAAATGCCGGCGACTCGGTACTCGAAGGTGTAGCCCTTTTATCTATCGGATAATAAAATATTACGCTATATTTGTTAAGAACACTGTATAATTTTATCTATACAGTGTTCTTGCTTTATTACCTGCCTGTGTCCTGCAAAAGCAAGATTTGATCTTTGACATCGATGGTCATATGTTTGAGAAAAATATCCTGTAACAATGCCAGTTCTTTTTTATAAATTGTTTTTTTCCTCTGGACAAAATACAGTGTATTTTCTATTGGTGTGAAACCTTCCCAAACAAGCTGTATATTTCCTTCTTCCAACTGCTTGCGGCATAAAAAATCCGGAATAACGGCAAAGCCTTCCTTATCCGATATGCAACGTATAATCGAACTCATATTCGGAACAATATAGTTCGGCTTAAAATTGGGCCTTTTCTTAAAGTTGTGTATCCAGAAATTGCGGAGATGTTCCATATCTCCGGTTGTTCCAAACCACGCCTGTTTATTCAGCCAGTCTTCAGCAGCTTCGGCATTGCGGACATTTACAGCTTCCCTGAATCCGGATAAATCACTCTTGCTCCCGGCTATCAGTATCAGCTTCTCTTTCGAAAAAGGGGTGTACTGGATATTAAATACCTCGTCTTTTTGAGGGGAGATAACAAAATCGAGCAGGCCTTTATCCAGATCATTCAGCATATCCTGATATACTCCAAACTTTGTAATAAGATTGAAAGGCAGCTCGCTGATAAAAGGTTCGAGCACATACTGGAACGTTTCAAAGCACATCCCGATACTTATACTCGGCCTGCCTGAATCAGCATTCCTGTAAAAATGCCCTTCGGCTTCCTCCAGTTTTTTCACGGCATCCACAATGGAATTATAGAGCATATTCCCATATTCGGTCGGCAACATCTTACGTGTACCCCTGTCGAATAATTTATTTCCGACATGTGCTTCCAGCGAATTCAGATGGAGGCTGACACCGGGCTGGGATATGTAGAGTTTGTTGGCAGCCGAGGTTAATGAACCGGTTTCATATATTGCTTTAAATGTTCTGAACCATTCCAGATTTACCACAATTCTTATTTATTATAATTATGATGCAAATATATAATTTATATTATTTTATTTATCAATAAAAAGGTTATAATTTTGTGGCAGAAATATTAAAAATAAGAAAAGCAATTATGAAAAAGATATTTGTAATAAATGGAGCACCAAAGTTTGCTCATTCGGGAGGAGAGTTTAACAAAACACTTACAGACTGGACGGTAGATTATTTTAAAAACTACAAAGGTTATGATGTAAAAACTACAGATATCAATGACGGCTATAAACCTGAAGAGGAAGTAGAAAAATTTGTGTGGGCAGATGTCATCATTTACCATACTCCCATCTGGTGGTTTCAATTACCTAACCATCTGAAAAAGTATATAGATGAGGTTTTTACTGCCGGACATCAGAACGGTATCTATTTCAGTGACGGCAGGCGCTCTGCCAATCCAACCCGCAACTACGGCACGGGCGGGCTGTTACAGGGACGTAAATATATGCTGACAACGACATGGAATGCTCCGGTTGAAGCATTTACCCTGGAGGATGAATTCTTTAAACAGCATAGTGTAGATAAAGGAGTGATGTTCGGGTTCCACCAGATGAATGCATTTGTAGGCTTAAAGCCTCTTGATAGTTTTCATTTCTATGATGTAATGAAAAATCCGAATATCGGGCAATCGGAAAAGAATTACCGGGCACATCTGAATAAGGTATCCAAAGAGCTATAAAATAGATTATTAGAAATAATAAAGGCTCAGATGATAAAATCCTGAGCCTTTACTTATCTCCATAGAATCATTCTAACGAGTGAATACCTTATACTCCCAAGCCTTCAAGGTATTAGGTAACTTGTTTACCTTCTTCCCTGAGAAATAGTCTGTATAGCTATCCCTGTTTAGAGCATCATTACTCTGATAAGTAATATTTTTGCCCGACAGGTTCAGCATTACCATAATCTCCTTTCCTGCTGCTTCACGGGAATATATCAACACATCTTTACTTGCAGAAGAGGTATAGAATCTTAGTTTACCGCCTATCTTCCCTGCACGTAATGCCGGATGAGTATGTTTCAGTTCGTTCAGCTTTTTATAGAATGCAGTGGTTGCATTGGCTGTCCACGACGGCACCATATCCTTTTCAAAGAAAGAAAGGCGCTTCTTCATCCCCACTTCCTGCCCTGTATATATCATTGGCATGCCATTGAGGGTGTATGCAAGCACGGCAAAAGTTTCCACCCCTTTTCCATAGCGTTCGAATTCTGTACCATTCCATGAATTCTCGTCATGATTGGTAAGGAAGTTCATTTTGTAACCATCGGGACACATAAGGGTATCCAGCTTCTGAACGTATGCCTGAATATCTTCGGCGGTCTTAGTTCCTTTATTCACGTCGGACATCATATGCATCAACTCCCATGAATAATTAGCATCGAAAGCATGCTCCAGTAAGTCATAGTTTTCTGATTCAGCCAGCATAAATACAGGTTTGATACTATCTAATGCAGGGCGTACATCGTTCCAGAAATCAGTAGGCACTTCATGTGCCATGTCGCAGCGATAGCCATCGATATTGAAATCTGTCACCCAATACTTCAGCGCATCCGTCATTGCCGCGCGCATATCTTTATTATCATAGTTCAACTCGTAAGTATCCGTCCAGTCGTATGGGCTTTTCGGATTTCCGGCCTCATCCTTTACATACCAGTCGGGATGCTCAGACAGCCATACATTATCACCGCCTGTATGATTGGCAACCCAGTCCAGTATCACTTTAAATCCTGCTTCGTGCGCTTTGTCGACAAGACGCTTGAAGTCCTCTTTTGTACCGAACTCAGGATTTACCTCCTTATAGTCCTTTACTGCGTAATAGCTGCCCAAAGTTCCTTTACGGTTCTTTTCGGATATCGGATGTACCGGCATAAACCAAAGCACATCAACGCCCAGCTCTTTTAACCGTGGCAGATGTTGCTCGAATGCTGCAAATGTGCCTTCTTTGGTATATTGTCTCACGTTCACTTCGTAAATAACGGCATTGCGTGTCCAGTCGAGATGCTGTACGGTACACTTTTCCTGCGGCTTGTCAGACGTTACCTGCGGTTTCTGTCTGCAAGAATAACCTGTCAGGGCGATTGCCGCAATGGCTAGTAATAGTTTATTTCTCATAAATTATATTTTTAATAAGTATTATTTTATATTCTCAGGCTGTACTGCAGTATTTTTATCCTGTACAAATGCGACAGAGATTGCAGCCAATAACATGGATACACCTGCTACGACAAGCATCATTATCGAACTGCCTCCGGCAATATGTTTCAATAATAAACTGCCGGTCAATCCCGCGGCAATTTGTGGGATAGTAATGGTTGCATTAAATATGCCCATATATACCCCCATCCTGCTTGCAGGCAGGACTGCCGATAAGATGGCATACGGCATCGCCAGAATTCCCGCCCATGCAATACCTACGCCAAGCATGGAAACCAGTAACAGGTTTTTATCATTAAAGAAATACATGGAGACCAATCCTAGTGCCCCCATAAGCAATGCAAATGAATATACTTTCTTCCGCCCGAGCTTATTTGCCATTTTTGCCATCACAATAGAAAATCCGACAGCAAAAACACCATATACCGCGCTTAATACACCATTCCAGTTACCGGCTTCATTGTATGCCTGAGATAACGGATCTTTGGTATTCCATACATTCTCGGCAATGCCGTCAGTAGCATAAACCCACATGAGAAACAGTGCAAACCACGAAAAGAACTGGACAATACCCAACTGGAACATTGTCTTTGGAGTACTCTTCAAGATATGGATGAAAGACTTCTTCTGCTTCTCATCATCTGTTATATTGTTATATTCTTCGTATTCTTTTGGGGGATACTCCTTTACCCGGAAAGATGTCCATAAAACAGTGAGAAGTAAAGCTCCTCCACCAAAATAGAATGCCCATATCACTGAAGGCGGCACCATTTCACCCTCGTTAGGGATATTCCTTATGCCAATCCAGGTGAGTACAAAAGGAAGCAATGAACCAACAACTGCCCCAACATTAGTCAGAAAGCTCTGGGTAGAATATCCTTGATTCCGTTGCCTGTCATTTACCATATCACCTACTAACGAACGAAACGGCTGCATGGATACATTAAAAGCACAATCCATAAACAACAACATAAAAGCTCCGAACAGAAACGGAGGCATAATATGAGCTACAAACTCCGAGTTAGGCATAAAAAACATAGCAAGAGCCGATACAATAGCTCCTCCCAGGATGAAAGGAATGCGCCGTCCAAATCTTGTCCATGTGCGATCGCTGGACATCCCGATAAGAGGCTGGACAATAAGTCCCGCAATAGGCGCAGCTAACCAGTAATAATTGAGATGACTGAGGTCTGCTCCCAATGCCGATAATATACGGCTGGTCTGCGAACTCTGTAATGAATATCCTATCTGAATGCCTAAGAATCCGAAACTGAGGTTCCAGATCTGCCAAAAGGTAAGTGTTGGTTTTTGTTTCATGGTATATTTTAGTATGTATTAATCAATCTCCTCCTTCGGCGGGCAGTTCCCGTGTGGTTTGCCTTGCTATCAAAGAGGTCTTTATCAGTTTGTTCTTCCGCGATACATTTCCGGGGTTCTCTATTTTTTCCAACATAAGTTGCATCGCTTCCTCCCCTACTTTTTTAGGATGCTGATCCATAGTAGTAAGCATGGGATCGGTATCCTGCGATATATTGGAATTGGAAAAGCCGAAGATCGAAACCTCTTCCGGCACATTCAAACCAAGCTTCTTTGTTGCCAGCAATATACCCGAGGCCGTATAATCGTTCATCGCCATAAATGCATCCGGCCTGTCAGGTTCCTGCAGTATCTGCATTGCTCTCTCATAACCGAGCTGCTTGGTATCAGCTATACGCATCAGATTTTCATCTACGGGCAGATGGTATTTGCGCAATGCATCCAGATAACCATTTCTCCTGTTCTTGGATATTTCGAGGTGCAACGGGGCCGAAAAAAAGGCTATACGCTTACAACCTGTCTTTATCATATATTCCACAGCGGTAAATGTTCCCGAATAATCATCCACCACTACCTTATCCGTGTCGATTCCCGTACAAATACGGTCGAAAAAGATGACCGGTATATCGTTATCTATCAATTCCTGAAAATGATCGTATTTTGTAGTCATTTTCGACTGAGAGATCAACACGCCGCATACACGGGCCTTGATAAGAGTCTGTACATTCCGTATCTCTTTCTGGTAATCTTCCGACGACTGACATACAATTACATGGTAATCCTTCTCCTCGGCGATAGTCTCCATACCGGATAATACACCGGAAAAGAAGTGGTTTGCCAATTCAGGAACGATAACCCCGATAATATTGGTATGCTGTGTTCTCAGGCTCAAAGCCAACGCATTTGGCTTATATTTATACTTTTTCGCATAATCCTGCACCAGTTTCCTTGTTTCGAGGCTTATGTCAGGATTATCTTTCAAAGCCCTCGACACGGTCGAGGGCGATATATTCAGATCTTTAGCAATATCCTTAATTGTTAACGGCCCTTTTTTCATGGTCTTCAAATTTTGCATTTACTTTGTATAAAAGTAATCAAAATTCTAATACCAAGACACTTCGAGGCTGCAATGTTAAAGACCCGTTATTTAAGTTTACAATATTTTCACTTATAACATCCTTTGCCTGGCTCTTCGGCAACACTTCTTTATATGGTGAAAGGTCTATCGTCTTTTCACTATCCGAGCCGGACAGGAATACAACAACGGACTTACCGTTGAATTTACGTTCATAAACATAAACACTATTGTTTGTCACAAAATGCTTTAGAGTTCCTTTTGATATAGCTTCATTTCCTTTTCTCCATTGCAACAATTTACGGAGGTAATCGAAAGCCTCGTTCTGTTGCGGCGTTCTGTTAGCCGAAACGAACAGGTCCGTCTTATCACCCTGCCATCCTCCGGGAAAATCGCGACGCAGATACCCGTCTCCCTCTCCCTTGTCGGCAGCCATTAATATTTCAGTACCATAATATATTTGCGGGATTCCACGGGTAGTCAACAGGAATGCAAGAGCCTGTTTATAACGGTTCAGATTAGAGGTTTGCTCTTCGGTCCTGTAAAAACGTGATGTATCATGATTGTCAAGGAAAATAAGCAATTCCATAGGATCGGCATAAACTATATCCTGAGCCAGATATTCATGTATGCGCGACAGGCCTTGTCCCCAATCTGTGGTTTCCTGATCGAATGCGCTGTTCATTATATCCGTAAGAGGGAAATCCATCACCGAACGCAGATAGGAATTTTTCGGATAAGCCAGCTTGCTGTCTTTCTGCCAATAAGCCACACCTACATTCGTATTGAGCCATGTCTCACCCACAATATTAAAATCGGGATATTCCTCTGTAACTTCCCTGCACCAGTCCGACATCATGTCATAATCGGCATAGGGGTGTGTATCCTGACGAATACCATCAATACCGGCATATTCTATCCACCAGATACTATTCTGGATAAGGTATTTGGCTACATGCGGATTTCGTTGGTTCAAATCGGGCATAGACTCTACAAACCAGCCATCCGCGGATCTCTTAAAGTCGTATGCTGATACATGCGGGTCGAACTGTGTAACTGTCTTATATGAAGTCTGCACATATCCGTCAGGATAATTGAACCAGTCTTTAGATGGCCTGTCCTTAAAGAAGAAATGTTCACTGCCACAGTGGTTGAAAATCATATCCATTACCACCTTCATCCCTTTAGCGTGAACCTTATCCACTAAGTCTGCAAACTCCTGATTAGAACCGAAACGACGGTCTACTTTATAATAATCCGTTGTTGCATATCCGTGATACGAACCCTCCGGCATATCATTCTCCATCACCGGATTGAACCAGATGGCGGTTACACCGAGATCGTGTATATAATCCACACGGTCGCTTACTCCTTTAAAATCTCCACCATGACGGGCATATTGTCCGTTACGGTCTATTTTGGCCTCGCGCATCCCTGCAATTACATCATTCGATGTATCTCCGTTTGCAAAACGGTCGGGCATAATCAGATAAAGTACATCCGAAGCATTGAAGCCTATCCTGTCGGATGAGCCGGACTTCCGGCCTTTAATCTCATAAGGAACCACCTTCTTGTCCTTGCCCTGCTGCAATACAATATCGAACTTTTCGGGTTGAGCTCCGGATAAGTCGAAATATAATATAAGATAATTAGGGCTTTCCAGCTTTACAGTTTCTTTCAGCCTTACCGATTTTGAAGTAATACTTACGTCCGATTTAGCCACACCTTCTCCGTGTATCAATACCTGCAATTCAGGATTTTTCATCCCTGACCACCAAAAAGCAGGATCTACTGTTTTTATATCGATTGCAAAAACCGATAAGCTCAGTAAAACGAGTAATAATACTAAATAGATTTTCTTCATGTACTATATAATTTATATTTGATTTATGTCGGTTTTGCCACTCCTACATTTTTTCAGTTATCAGTCAACAACTCGTAACTGAAAAAGGTAACAAAAGTAACACTATCTACAGTTAACAGTAAACAGTTATCAGTCAACAACTCGTAAGATGTAAAACTTTGCGCCTTTGCGTCTTTGCGTGAAACAAAACAAAACGCCAGCCAACCTGTAATTTGTAACTGCCCGCCGGGCGCAGAAATAACATTCGCCGAAGCGAAGGCGAGGCAAACCTGTAACTGTTAAAAAGTAACAAAAGTAACAACCTTTCGAAATTTTTCACACTGTTACTTTTCTATCGACAACACGCTTGTTATCTGTACTCTATAGATAAATTTATAAAAAAAAGTAACACCTGTTCAGTCATCGGTCACCAGTAAGATATTATCTAATTTTTTACTTTTCACTTTTCGTTTTTCACTTTTCCATTACACCTATTCCCTCCCCGATGAACCTACCATCGATTTAACCCTCCGGTTAAAATCTGTAGCTTCGAGTAATTCTTCCAGAGTAAGATGCATCCTGTACCGCCAATAGTGTTGCGATATAGCCGGAATATTTATTCGTTCATCTTCGGCAACAGGACGTTTCAGAATGTCGTCTATCGACAGCCAGTCCTGAAGCGGCAGAATAGCAAGCATAGCCGGAGAATATAAATGATTACTTACAATTTGTGCGCACAAATCGGCTGTGCATTCTTCCGGAGCAGCACCATGCTTCCATAATACCTGATTGTAATATTGCTGGGTCAGCTGCCTGTCTTCTTTCCACCACAAACGGAGAGGTGACATATCGTGGGTCGATGTCGTGCAAACACTCAGGTATGGCAGATGATGCAGGTCGTTGAATAATACCTCCCGTTCTTTTGGCATCCGTTCTATTTCAAGGCTCAATATCTGAAGTTCGTTCATCACCGAAGGCACAGATTCAGGGACCATACCCAAATCTTCGCCGCATACAAGCATCGAGGTCGAAGAAATAAGGGTCGGCAGCTTCGTCATTGCCTGATCGCGCCAATACTGAGAATGGCGGCGATAGAAAAATTCATTATATAACCTGTTGAACGTATCTTTGGCGCTATCGTCCAGGTCCCTGTAGGAATAGTTGTACTGGGCGGTTATACGGGGATGAAACTTATAAGGCTCACGTTTATCCCTGACAAAAAGCACTTCATTGCACAGGCTGTACAAACCGTCCCGGATATAATTTGATTTATCATCATCCCTGCCGGTAAAATGTTCCTTGATCTTGGCTTGCGTATCAAATTCTTCTTTCAGTTCGAAACGCTGCCATCCGGTAGGCCGAAGGTATTTTTCAATTACCTCAGGCACATGGCTGCCGAATATATCAGCCAGGAAACTTTCGTGAATATAATGTTTCAGCATCCTGTCCTCATCGAACCAAAGGCCGTAAGAACGGATTTCATCGGCCGTAAGGGGAAGAGCCGGACTAAAATATCCCAACAATCCCTGAACGGATGACAAAGGTATTTCCCAGATGCGGAAAAATCCCAGAATATGATCGATACGGTAGGCATCGAAATAGTCTGCCATTTTGCGGAAGCGTTTCAGCCACCACCGGTAACCATCCTTAGCCATTTCTTCCCAATTATAGGTGGGAAATCCCCAGTTTTGCCCGAAGAACGAAAAGTCATCAGGTGGCGCGCCCGTCTGTACATCCAGATTGAACAGATGGGGCTCTACCCATGCTTCCACGCTGTCGCGGCTGATGCCGATAGGAATATCGCCTTTGAGCACCACCTCATTCTGGTGCGCGTACTCTTTTACATCTACAAGTTGTTTGTGTAGCAAGTACTGCGTGAAGCACGATAATTCGATATATTTTTTTGCATCTTTATCCGTTTCGGTCAATTTAATCAGTTTCTTTTTATCAAAAGCATTGTTTGTTTTCCATTTTCTGAAATTGGCCGTTTTATATTTATCCCGAAGATAAGAGAAGCAAGCGTATGGAAACAACCATTCTTCGTTCTGCTCATAAAAGGCCTGGTAGTCTTTGCTTTTTAATGTATTTGTGCCTGATTGGGTGAAAAGATCTTTTATGTAACGCCATTTCAGAGCCAGAACCCTGTCATAATCGACATTTTCCAGGGTGTTTAGTTCGCCTGCTTCTCTTTCGTATTCTTTATATAGATTTTCATCTTTCAGCGGATATTCTTTCAGACCCAGATAGACAGGATGCAATGCGTAAATGGAAATTGCATTGTAAGGGTACGAATCTATCCAGGTGTATGTGATGGTAGTATCGTTGATAGGCAGTACCTGTATTATTTTCTGTCCGGTCGCTACTGCCCAATCCACCATTTTCCGCAGGTCCGAAAACTCACCTATGCCAAAACTGTCATTCGAACGTAATGAAAATACGGGGATGGATACACCTGCGGCTTTCCAGTTCATCCAGCCATAAGCGTAGGCAATGGATTCCACCTTAACCATATCTTCTTTTGCCGGAGAGGCGGGCAATGGTGATAAGACACGGTTGAAACCCTCTTCCCAATGTACAATTTTCTTCGTGCTATTATCATAGATTGCAAGTTTGTATTCTAATGTGGTTTTTATTTGTGGCGCATTAATCGCTACCTGCCAACTCCCGAATCTTACCTGTGTAAGCTCCAGAGCATCTTCGGGCTTCCAATTTCCTAATGTCTCCGAAGCTCCGCAAAGTATCAGTTTCTGATTTTTCTTTACATTCACACAGGTAACATTAATAAGGATGGTCTTCTTGTAATATTTGACTTTCGCATTATCACCATGCGCAAAGAAACTTTCCGAAAAACACGACGTGTAAAGGAATTTCTGTTGGGGTACGCCCCGCCATACATCCTGCACATCGAACCGTTTATCAGTCTCTGTTCTCAACCAGTGCGGGCTTCCCCATTCGTGAGCGATTATGTTGTTTTGGTCTTTTACCAGATATTGATATTCTATATCGGTGGCATCACCGGCTTCAATCTCCAACTCCCATATGGATGGAGAAATATTTTTCATTTCTGCGGCCTTGTCCTTCTCCCAATTACCCAAAGCAGGCACTGAACCGCAAACATATACAGTCTGTCCCCAATCGGTATGGTAATCTATTTGTAGTTTTAGTCTCATGAATGATGCATTTTATGGTTTTTAGACTTATGCGTTTTTATGCATGGCTTTGTCCTAAACAAATCTACATAATAATGAGTTAGAATATATCCGGCGCCTCATTATTTTAGTCGAAATTAACTTGCAAACGATTGCAGGGAGCATGCTAACAAGTTACAAACAGGCGAAATACAAGTTGTTAACTGTTGTCTGTTAACTGTTAACTGAAAATTCCTATCTTTGCATCAGAATTGTATGTAACAATGCCGGAATTTAGAAATATAAACGAAAAAGAAAAAATATCAGCACAGCGGTTTGCCGACCTTATACTCGATATAGGAACATTCCTGCTTGCTTCGGGTGCGCACTGCGGACGTCTCAGCAGCAATATAGGAAGGCTGGCCGCGACATGGGAATTCGATATAAATATGAGCCCTACTTTCAACGGCCTCACAGTCACGGTAAAGGATAAGAACGATCCTTCCAATTCCGTCACCTGCTATAAAAACTCACCTCCACACAATGTACATCTGGCTATACTGACCGCTGTATCACATATGTCGTGGAAAGTGCAGGAAGAGAACCTGCCCATATCTTACGTGGAAAAAGAGTTTGCCAGGATAAAAGCCAAGCCTAACTACAAAGATATTGTAGTGGCTGTAGCTGTCGGATTTTCGTGCGGAGGTCTTTGCCTGTTCTCGGCAGGGGACGAAAAAAACGCACTGGTAGCTTTCGTTGCTGCATTTATCGGTTATCTGGTAAGGGTTTTCTTCGCCAAGAAGAAATTCAATCCGATGATATGCATATCTATCGCGGCTTTTATCACAACGTTGATAGCAGGGTTTGGCAGATTATACGGATTCGGGGAGCATCCCGAAGCCGCGATGGCGACCGGCGTTCTGTACCTGATACCGGGTGTACCTCTGATAAATTGTGTCATAGACCTGATAGAAGGCTATTTGCCTTCGGCTCTGAACCGGGCTTTGTTCGGCGGATTCATTCTGCTTTGTATCGCAGCAGGTATGACCCTGTGTATTACACTATTGGGAATAGGTAATTTTTAATTAGAAAATTAGCAAATGGAAGAACTGACAATAATAAATATATTCCGCGACTTTACCATCGCTTTCCTTGTAGGTTTCTGCTGGGCTATACTGTTCGGCTCGCCTAAACGCCTGTTGTGGGTTGCCGGGCTACTTGGCGGTATGGGACATGCTCTTCGCTTCATCCTTATACAACTCGATTTCGGGATGATAACGGCTACATTAGCCGGTTCGGTACTGATAGGGTTAATTGGTATTTTCGCGGCGCACAGGGTAGACAGCCCGCCGGTAGTATTCACCATGCCGGCCTGTATTACAATGATTCCGGGTATGTTCGCCTACAAAACGATGCTGGCCGGAATAAAGGTTACCGACCTGCCTACAGTGGAACAAAACCCGCATATCCTGATAGAGATGTCTCACAACCTGATGCTTACCATGTCATTACTGTTTACATTGGCGATAGGCATCTGTATAGGAGCGCTGCTCTTCCGCAAGTCGAGCGTGAAGAATATATCGTTTAAAGATGTGATAGGAAAGGGTTAAGAAAGAACCTTTTCCCGTCTGCTTTTCTGAATGGCCTTCACTATCCAGCGCGATACAAGGAATACGACTATCTGCGTAAAGATGATAAACACCCCTGACGGAACATCCAATACCGCAGACATGAACAGGCCGACAATACACCCGAAAAATCCGATCAGGATGGAAAGAATAATCATCTTTACAAAGTTGGAAGTAAACAGGTTGGCTGTCATCTGGGGAACGGTAAGTATCGACATCAGCAGCACAATGCCTACCAAGCGGATAGAAAGTACGATTGTAATAGCAATCCCCATCATCATGGCATACTTTATCAGGTTGACGGGCAGGTTGCGAGTCTTTGCAAAATCGGAATCGAAAGCCGCAAACAGTATATGACGGCCAAAGAGCAAAAAGACAATAATCAGCACTATGGACAAAATGGCCAGATAAGTTATATCCGGCTTTGTGATAGTAAGTATATTGCCAAAGAGATAATCCGAAAGATTAGGAGCAAAGCCGGGTTTGAGGTATATAAAAATAATCCCTATTGCCATTCCGAGCGACCAGAAAGAGCCGATTGCCGAATCTTCCCTCACTCCCTGCCTCGATGATAACCATTCGATACCGAAAGCCGACAAGATGGAAAAGATCATAGCGGCAAATATCGGATTCCACCCGAAATAGAAGCCCATACCGATACCTCCTAGCGAAGCATGCGTTATTCCCCCGCTGATAAATACAAGCCGGCGAATAACAACATAAGAGCCTATGATACCGCAGGCGATACTGGCAAAGAGGCTACCCAACAGGGCATTCTGGAAAAAAGTATATGAAAGGAGGTCTATAAATTCCATTCCATTATAAGTTGTATCTGATTTATATCAAATTTGCACTCAAAAACTTACGAATCTGCTCTGCATCCTCTCCTCTTCTTTCTATATATGCCTCTAACTGGTCGTCGAGTATATTGCCTATATTGAAATATTTGGATTTAGGATGTGAAATGATAATACCGCTGACCGAAGCATTCGGAAGCATCACACCGTTTTCGGTCAGCTCCACTCCTATCTCTTCGGATTGCAACAAATCCTTATTCAGCAGGAAATTGACTGACTGGTCGGGTATGGACGGATAGCCCACTGCCGGACGGATTCCCTGGTATTTAAGGGTAAACATATCATTTACACTTATATTTTCATCGGGTGCGAACGCCCAGTACTTCCGCCTTATTTCGGCATGCAGCCATTCGGTAGTTGCTTCCGCCAGACGGTCTAAAACCGACTTGAGAAGCAGTACTTTATATTCATCTCCCTGACGTTCATACTCGCTCATCAGTTCATTTGCACCTACGCCTGCGGTAACGGTAAATCCTCCTACATAGTCTTTCTTTCCTGAAGATTTCGGCGCAACGAAATCGCAAAGGGAAAGGTATTCCTTCTTTTCATTTTTTTTCTGTTGACGCAGCATCGGGAAACGTATGCCGTCGATATACAGGGATTCATTATCGCTATATGATTCATAAACGCCGAATACAGCATTGATATAACCGGCCTTATCATATACCAGCTGGTCCAGCAACGCCTTGGCATCTTTATATAATTGCATACCCTCCGCAGCTTTTTCCCTTTCTTGTTCAGGAAAGGAACTCAGCCATGCAGCCTTGCATGAAGGGCAATCATCGATATTTTGCACAGAGGCATAGCGCGCCGACAAATTCCATGAATGAAAGAAGAATTTCCAGTCTATATAAGGCACAATGATTTCCACCGGGATATGTTTCAATGTCTGACGTCCTTTCACCCGCGGTTCGGGAGTATTGTAATCCTCCCAATTCAGTTTCATGCCCTTATCCAGTACTTCGGACAATGGTAGCAGATCTGCTTTCTTATCACCCGCCGTATCCCTCAATGAAGCATATTCGGAGCGTACATCTTTTATATAGTTTTCCTTTGTCTTAGGATTTATCAGCTTACCTACAGCCGCAGGCGCCTGCGAAGCATCCTTGACATATACCACCGAACCGTTATTGTATTTCGGATCTATCTTAATTGCCGTATGCAGCTTAGATGTAGTGGCCCCGCCGATCATCAGAGGAATGGTAAAGCCAGCCTTTTCCATCTCATGGGCAACGATGCTCATTTCTTCCAGAGACGGAGTTATAAGGCCGCTCAGGCAGAGTATATCAGGTTGTTCTTCTTTTACTTTCTGGATAATTACTTCCGGAGGAGTCATCACCCCTAGGTCGATTACCTCATAGTTGTTGCAGGCAAGGATAATAGATACTATGTTCTTACCGATATCGTGCACATCTCCCTTTACGGTAGCAATAACCAGCTTTCCTGCCTTGTTGCTTCCTGCCGAGGAAGCTTTTTGCGCTTCCAGAGTCGGTTGCAGGATAGCCACTGCACGTTTCATTGTACGGGCAGTTTTTACAACTTGCGGAAGGAACATCTTACCGGAGCCAAATAGGTCACCTACCTTGTTCATTCCGTCCATTAATGGCTTGTCGATAATATCCACCGCCTTCGGATACACCTGAAGCGCTTCCGTCAGGTCTTCTTCCAGATAGTCGCTGATACCTTTTATCAGAGAATATTGGATACGTTCATCGAGCGGATAAGAACGCCATTCTTCCACTTTTTGCTCTGTCTGCCCTGTATTTTCGTTCTTTATCTTTTCGGCATATTCAATCAGTTCATCCGTAGCTTCCGCCCTGCGGTTGAAGATAACATCCTCCACCAGATTTCTCAGATCGGTAGGAATATCATCATATACAACAGATTGCCCCGGATTTACGATACCCATATCCATACCCCGCTGAATGGCGTAATAAAGGAATACGGCATGCATGGCCTCACGCACATAATCATTTCCACGGAACGAGAATGAGAGATTACTTACTCCACCGCTGATTTTAGCATGCGGCAGGTTTTCTTTTATCCATGTGATCGTTTCCAGGAAATCGACTGCATAGCCCCGATGCTCCTCTATACCGGTCGCGATGGCAAGTATATTGGGGTCGAAAATAATATCCAGCGGATTGAATCCGTCATTGACCAACAGCTTATAAGCCCTTTCACATATTTCTATCCTGCGGGCAAATGTATCGGCCTGCCCCGTTTCGTCGAAAGCCATGACAATGACCGCCGCGCCGTACGCCTTAACCAGACGTGCCTGACGGAGGAAATCTTCCTCTCCTCCCTTCAATGAAATGGAGTTTACAATCGGCTTACCCTGTACGCATTTCAGTCCGGCTTCGAGCACCTCCCATTTCGAGGAGTCTATCATTACAGGCACACGGGACACGTCCGGGTCGGATGCCATCAGGTTGAGGAAAGTGGTCATTTCCTTCACTCCGTCCAGCAAACCTTCATCCATGTTCACATCCAATACCTGCGCGCCGTCTTCCACCTGCTTGTGAGCAATAGTCAACGCTTCCTCGTATTTTTCTTCCTTTATCAGACGGAGAAATTTGCGGGAACCCGCCACATTCAGGCGCTCTCCTATATTTATAAAGTTGATCTCTGGCTTGGCTTCCAGTAATTCCAGTCCCGACAGCCACATATATTGGGGCTTCCGGGCCGGTTTATGCGGAACGGCGCCCTGTATGAGGTCTACATATTTTGCGATGTGACCGGGAGTTGTGCCACAACAACCTCCCAGAATATTTACGAGGCCTTCGTCAATATATTCTTTTATCTGGCCTGCCATTATTTCGGGCGTCTCGTCATATTCCCCAAACTGGTTCGGCAGTCCGGCATTCGGATAAGCAGATATAAAATTCGGCGCTATACGTCCCAGTTCTTTCAGGAATGGTTTCATATCCGATGCTCCGAATGAACAGTTTAGTCCTACAGATAAGAAATCTATATGGCTGACGGATGCCAGAAATGCCCCTACCGTTTGCCCCGACAATGTCCGCCCCCCTTTATCGGAGAGAGTGACAGAAATCATTATGGGCAGATCTATATTGCGTTCTTTTCTCACTTCATCGGCTGCAAACAAAGCAGCTTTCGCATTCAATGTATCGAAGATAGTCTCGATAAGCAATAAATCCACGCCTCCGTCTGCAAGTCCTTCTACCTGCTCTTTGTAAGCATAATACAGATCATCGAAAGTCACCGCTCTGAATATCGGATTCTCAACTTTGGGACTCATCGAAGCCGTCTTGTTAGTCGGCCCTATAGAGCCGGCAACATAACGAGGCTTATCCGGATTGCGCCTTGTATAATCGGCGGCGGCTTTCTTTGCCAGTCTGGCCGCTTCAATATTTATCTCCTTTACCAAATCAGACATATTATAGTCTTCCATCGATATAGAGGTTGCATTGAACGTATTTGTTTCAATGATATCGGCGCCCGCTTCGAGATATTCGCGGTGGATGGCTTCTATCACATCGGGACGGGTTAGGCAAAGCAAGTCGTTATTACCTTTCAGTAATGTAGTTGAACCTTTAAACCTTTCGCCGCGGAAATCTTCCTCTGTCAGCTTATAACGTTGTATCATGGTGCCCATGGCACCGTCGAGTATAAGGATTCTATCCTTCAATATATCGTGTATTTTATTCATTTCTATTTTCAATTATTGAATATTTTGCAAAAATACGGATTGTTTATTTTTAATATTTTATCCGATTCAATGTCTTAGTTTTATCGCCAACCAAAAAGAAACATCCTATATTAAATTCTTAGTCTTATTTATCAAAAATTTTTACAGTGTTCACCCCATAATAACGCCCACATGCATTTTGCAGCCATAAGACAGAATCCAATGGAATATCTCCGGTCTTAGGTTTCACAAACCACGAATCCGAAGCCTTGAAACGTCCGTAGATTACAACATCTTTCACACCTTTTTGTTTTTCTGCCAATATGATCCTCTCTCTTTCCGCCCATATATCATGAATCTGCCTAAAATCGTTCAGGCTCTGCCAATAAGAATAGAAAAAGACTAATGTGACCATACCTGTAATAATATACAAAGGAACTTTTAATAAGATTACAGAAAAATCAAGATTGGCATACAGCAAACCTGTAGCCGTAAACATCAGTATAAGTATAGCGAACCAAACCCTTTCCGGAAAAATGGGAGCTGCCACCATAGCCAGGATCGCGACTCCTGCTGTAGCAGCAAATAACAGGGACAGGAGCAATATCCTTTTATCATTATCTTTTTTGAATTTAAGATATAAAAACATAAATATCAGATAGATAATAACCGGAATAAGGAAATACCTTGTTGCAATCTTCAATATATTTGTAAAACGGTAAAAGTAAAACATGTAGGCTGGTTCTTCCCCGCTCGAATTCAAAACATTCAGTTCCACTATGTTCCGTACATAATTCCCCGGGGACAAAAGCATAAAAGCGCAGCCCACAAGCCCGCCTAACAGACCGAACAGCATCCACTTACACAACACTCGCTTCTCTTTCCGGATAAGCAATATCAAACATACTATAAAGAATATCATTGCCACCGCCATATTCTCATTTGTCCATCCGGCAATAATTCCGAACAGGAACATCGCTGTCCTTTTTATCCGGCTATCTTCTAAATTATTGTTCAGAAAAGCCGAACAATAAAAAGATATGAAAAGAAATATAAGTAATGTACCCCACAAATAATTCGCACTTCCTGTTATCCAAAAGACATTCTCTACAAGGGAAGGAACTAAAAACCAGATCATCAGGTTAATTCCCACAAACAAAGATATATTGACCTTATTATTTTTATTCGCTATGCAGTAGATGGTCAGGGCTAATGCAACATAACCGATACTATTGATAATGTCGCCCCAAAATATACCGGAGGCCAGCATAAACTGAGCTATTGCATGTACAACAGACCTGCCACCCCAGTTAAAATAATGCGCATGTTGATAAGGAATAATATCTGCAAAACTTACCCGTGAACCATCTGCATTCATACTATATATCCAGTCATCCAGCGTAATAGGGAAATAATAATTCAGCCCATATATACCGGCGAACAGTAATATGGAAATGAGTATAATATATTTCTGTTCCGAAAGAAACCGCCTTGCTTTCAACATTCAATAGATATTAAGAAAACTGTTTACTATTGTTTCATAGCCCTGTCCATTGCCCGTTTATCGTCTTTTTCGCGCAGGCTCTGGCGTTTATCATATTGCTTTTTACCTCTGGCAACAGCTATGTTCACCTTGGCAAGCCCCCGGTCGTTGAGAAAGACACGGGTGGGCACAATGGTATAGCCAGTTTCTTTGACAAGGCGCTGCATTTTTTTCAGTTCCTTCTTGTTCAGGAGCAGTTTGCGGTCGCGGCGTGCCGAGTGGTTATTGTACGAGCCATAGAAATATTCGGCAATATACATATTGCGCACCCACAATTCGTTTTTTTCAAATATACAGAAAGTATCTACCAGACTGGCTTTTCCTAAACGTATCGATTTTATTTCCGTCCCGGTAAGTACAATACCGGCAGTATATGTTTCGATAAATTCATAATCGAAGCTGGCCCGCTTGTTCTTTATATTAATGTTTGGTTGATTCATATTCTTCTGTTCTGATAACGTACATTTTATTCGAACTTACAAAAATAGTAAATATTAGGCTATTATATTCATTCAAAATCATATTATCAAAACAAACGCGCGAAATTTAATCTTTTTGAAAAAGTTTATCTATATATAGCTTTTAGCCGTTAGCTATTAGCTTATAGCTCTTTGAAATTTTATAGTTACGGGTTTGCCTCGCCTTCGCTTCGGCAAATGTTATTTCTGCGCCCTCCGGGCAGTTACAAGTTATAAGGAAAAGCTGACAGAATAAAAAAGCGTAAAATGTGTCAGATGTGTCAGGTTTTAACATTATATGGTTAATAAATGCAAATTGAACGAATAATTATAACGGTACATTTTCGCGCAGCTACCCTACCATATTGTGAGATAATAAGAGAAAACTCATGAGATTTCCTTTTTTTATCTTTAACTTTATACCTTTAACAAATAAATTTAACCATGAAAACCTCATACGGAATCATCCTCATCCTTCTTCTGTCCGGAATGCTCTTTTTCTCATGCAAAAGTGACAAACCCATAAGTCCATTTGGAGCGTTACCATCCGAAGACCAAACAAAGTGGCAGCAATTGGAATATTATATGTTTATCCATTTCGGGCCTAATACATTTACCGATGTAGAATGGGGTGACGGGAAAGAAGACCCCAAAGTATTCAACCCCACCGGTGTGGATTGCCGCCAATGGGCTTCGACAGCGAAAGCCGCCGGAATGAAAGGCATTATCATTACGGCAAAACACCACGACGGTTTCTGCCTATGGCCAAGTAAGTACAGCACACATACCGTCCGCGAAAGCCCATGGAAAGACGGCAAAGGCGACATACTAAAAGAATTGTCAGACGCCTGCCGTGAATATGACCTGAAGTTCGGGGTTTATCTTTCCCCGTGGGATCAGAATCATCCGGCATACGGAACGCCTGAATACAATCAGGTTTTTGCAAACACCCTGGATGAAGTTCTATCCGGTTACGGAGAAGTATTTGAACAATGGTTCGACGGGGCAAACGGCGAAGGGCACAGTGGCAAAAAACAGACATACGACTGGAACCTGTTTCACGAAACAGTATATCGCAACCAGCCTCATGCCATCATCTTTAGCGACGTAGGCCCGGGCTGCCGCTGGATGGGCAATGAGAGAGGCATAGCCGGCGAAACCAACTGGTCAACAATAAATATAGACGGATTCGAACCCGGACGGAATGCCCCTCCTTCCGAAATATTAAATAGTGGGGAACAAGGAGGAAAAGCATGGGTTCCGGCCGAAACCGATGTATCTATCCGTCCGGGATGGTTTTACAGTCCTTCTACTGACGATAAGGTAAAAACAGTGGACGAACTGATGGATATTTATTATACTTCGGTAGGACGAAATTCAAATTTATTGCTGAATGTCCCTCCCGACCGCAGGGGACGGATACACCCGGCAGACTCGATACGCCTGATGGAATTCCGTACGGCCAGAGAGGAAGCTTTCAGGAAAGACCTGACAGTAAGCGCTAAAGCCAAATCTTCTGAAACCAGAAACGGACAGCAATATAAGACATCCAACGTACTGGACAATGATTATAATACATATTGGGCATCCGGAGATGACAAAACGGCTCCGGCACTGGAAATCACCTTCGAAAAGGTAACAACCTTCAACAGGCTGCTATTGCAGGAATATATTCCTTTAGGACAGCGTGTTTATTCATTCTCTGTCAAATACTGGGATGATGCAAAAAGCGATTGGTCTCTACTCTCAGATGCTACCACTATCGGATATAAACGCATCCTGCGTTTCCCTGCTATCACCAGCAACAAGATAAAAATAGAATTCAACGCTTTGGCCTGTGTTGCAATAAGTACCATTGGTGTGTACAAGGCGCAGGAACAGTTATCCGCTCCCACTGTAGAACGCGACAAATCCGGGATGGTAACAATTAAATGCAAAAGTCCGGACCCTGCCATATATTACACTACAGACGGGAAAGAACCTGCAATAAGCTCCGATAAATATGAGAAGCCTTTTCCATTGGCACAGGGAGGCGTCGTTAAGGCCATTGCGCTAGTAGAAGATGGAAGCAGAAAAAGTGAAACAGTAACGGTAAACTATGACATTGCCCCCGCAAAATGGACGATCGTATCACCTGGCACCAACGGAGCGGAAAACTCAATAGATAGTAATAGCCGCACATCAGCAAAAATAGGACAAAATGAAGCATTAGTAGTCGACTTGGGAGAAAGTATCGCATTAAAAGGATTTTCGTATACCCCGGCAGCGAATGTTCAGGCGGCAAATGTTTCCAGATACGATTTGTATGTGAGTATGGATGGAAAAGCATGGGAGAAAGTAAAAAATAACGCCATCTTCAGTAATATTAAAAATAATCCGGTAGTCCAGAACGTTCTATTCGATAAAGTGATCAATGGCCGCTACCTGAAATTTTATCCGGTAGAACTGACGAATAAAAGTGAGGCCTATGTTATAGCCGAATTAGGCATTATAACCCGATAAGGTGAAATTTTATTTATCTTTACATTCGAAAAGAAATAAAAAATGAAGAAACTCTTATATTTCATATTTCCCGTTATGGTAGCGTTTGCAGCCTGTGGAAGCGATGACGGTATAAGTCCCTTGAAAAGATGGACGGGAACGAACGACATAAGCGATTTTCAGGTGTATATAGGTGCAACGGGAGGTGCTATACCGATACCATACCCACCAGATACAACGGGCAGTATCGACAGTGCGAGAAACGCCCTGTATACCAGAAAAATGAACTCTGTATATAATGTCAACCTGTTTAGAGAGATGAGCGTTTATTTTAATGAAGATAAGATAACGTACGTGGATTCCCTCGGATATTATAAAATAGTATCCAACTATCATTTCAAAGATGATTCCCTTTTCGTACTGAAAGGCGGAAATAAGGATCTGTTCATTGCTATGGGCAACATGGATACACTATACAGGATCAAAGGCTATGCACGTTATATAAGTCCTAAAACCGGGAATGATACAATTTCGTATCACGATTTCCCGCTCACACCGGATATAGTCGCCAAACTTGCAGGATTTCCGGGCGCCGCTGCTATGGAAAGTGACAACGACACCATCGTATGGCTTAATGCCAAGTATATATTTAAGTAATAGTAACAGCATTTGAAGAATATTTTAACGGTTTGTATCTCATAAGCCATTTTCTATATATCTCAGAATCCGATAAAAATGCGTACCTTTGCAGCAAAATTTAAAGAGTACAAGTATATTATGGGAAATTTAGTAGCTATAGTCGGTCGCCCCAATGTGGGTAAATCAACATTATTCAATCGTTTGACCGAAAGCCGGCAGGCTATTGTAGACGAAACTTCAGGAACAACCCGCGACCGCCAGTACGGAAAAACAGAATGGGGCGGACAGGAATTTTCCCTGGTAGACACCGGAGGCTGGGTTGTAAATTCGGATGACGTATTCGAAAGCGAAATAAACAAACAGGTATCCATAGCGATAGAGGAGGCTGATGTTATCCTTTTCCTTGTGGATGTGATGAACGGACTTACCGACCTGGATTCCAGCGTAGGAAACATGCTTCGCCGTTCCAAAAAACCTATCATATTGGTATCCAATAAGGCTGATAACTTTAACTTGCATCATCAGTCTGCCGAATTTTATGCTTTGGGATTAGGTGATCCTGTAAACATTTCCGCCATCAATGGCGCAGGAACAGGAGATCTACTCGATCTGATCATCACCAAATTTACAAAGAAAAGTGAGGAAGAGCACCTCGAAGACATTCCGCGTATAGCTATCGTTGGCCGTCCCAATGCAGGAAAATCTTCCTTTGTCAATGCGCTGATGGACGAGGAACGGAATATCGTAACCAACATAGCCGGTACCACCCGCGATTCCATCTATACCCGTTTCGATAGGTTTAATATGGATTTCTACCTTGTAGACACGGCAGGTATCCGCAAGAAGGGAAAAGTAACGGAAGACCTCGAATACTATTCGGTTATCCGCTCTATCAAAGCGATAGAAAACTCCGACGTATGTGTACTAATGCTAGATGCCACACAAGGAATAGAAAGCCAGGATCTGAATATATTCTCACTGATTCAGAAAAACCGTAAAGGACTTGTAGTCTGTGTCAACAAATGGGATTTGGTTGAAAATAAGGAACAGATCGTCATCAAAACCTTCGAACATGCCATACGCGAACGCCTGGCCCCTTTTACCGACTTCCCCATCGTATTCGCTTCTGCCGTTACCAAACAAAGGGTATTGAAGGTATTGGAAACAGCCAAAGAAGTGTTTGTCCGCAGAAAGACGAAGATACCTACTCATAAGCTGAATGAAGTATTGCTTCCTATCATAGAGCATACTCCACCGCCTTCGAATAAAGGTAAATACATTAAGATAAAGTATATCACGCAGCTGCCTAATACACAGGTACCTACATTTGTATTCTTCTGTAATCTGCCGCAATGGATCAAAGACCCTTACAAGCGCTTTCTGGAGAACCGTATACGGGACAATTGGGACCTGTCGGGTACACCAATAAATATCATTATCAGGGAAAAATAGAATCCGGAGTTTAAAGCACAAAAAAAGGACAACCGAAGGGTCAGGAGTGGTCGGAAGAAATTCCGATCACTTTTTGTTTTCTACGTTTTGAAGAAAATAGAAGGATCACCACCACACTGCACAACAATCATAGATATAATCAGGTTTCTCAATTCCATGGAAAATCTTCTTTTAGCAGTTTTATATCCAAGTTTATTAGCCTGTTTATATATCAAGATAAGTATAGCCACAATCAAAGTCATATATAGGATAACTTTTATTCCATTTTTATTGAGTGACACAAGAGTACTCACATTTAGTTCCTGCTTTATAAATCGGAAGAATACTTCGATATCCCACCTTCGCCTGTAAGCGTCCGTAATATCTTTGGCTGATAAGTTAAGCACATTGGTGATAAACCAAAATTCTTTATCAGGATCATCTTTGCTTTGTGCTACAATTAAGCGAAAAGGTACTTCTACCAGCTCTTCTTTGTAATGGATATTACCTCGTTTATTATTAATAGGCTTACCGGTATATAAATAAACTTCACTATCTTTCAAAAGCATCAAACTACCCAAGTCTAGATCAATATCATCGCTTTTCAAGGATTTTAGTTCAACATGTTTTCGATTCTCTTTTGCTCTTATTATAAAAGGGATAGATTCTCCGGAAAAATCTTTCATGGTTCTAGCTGACTGCAATCCTCTGTCCAAAATGTAAATATTGTGATGTCCGGTTTCTTGTTTCACATGACTTCTTATAACCTCAGGTAAAGCTGTTTCTTCGCCAGAGTATTTGGAGTCTGTAAATATCTTAACATCACAAGGTAAAATGCCATCAAAAGCAATGCTATACTTAACTGACTTCTTTCCGTTTTTATGGTCAATACCTTCTTCTAAGAGTTTGCTACAAGCTTCACTTACCATTGAAGAATCAACTCGTATCAGATTATATTCCTCTTTTTCTGTCGATGAATAGGCTGCTGAGAATTGTTCATAAATACATTCATATATTTGTTTGAAGAAGTCCGCATCAATCTTAGAAAGCCGTTCTGATATGGAACTTCGGCGAACACTCTCTGATTTGTCTAAGTTAAAAAGCATCTTGAAGACTGGATCATTAAAGGTATCCTCTAAGGTTCGCTGACTTAATCTGTCATTCTCTAAAATGCCATACATCAAAAGGTAAAACAATTTCTTGCCATGCAGAACTTTTGAATAATAGTCAACTTTTGTATTTTCGGATAAATGACTTAAAAGTGCCTCTGGAATAACTCCCAATAGTTGATTTATTCCAATCCTATGATCTTTAAATATTGCCATAAATATATGATTATCAATACTTAAAGATAATAAAACTATGTGATAAAAACAAACATAATCAGCTTAATATCAAATGATTATATAAAAAAATAGTCGGAAGATATTTCTTCCGACCACTCCTGACCGAAGGGTTGTCCTTTTTTAATATTATGGTTTTCGATCAATATGCCCATTTCAGATATACGGCACCCCATGTGAATCCGGCTCCAAATGCTGCAAGGATAACATTATCTCCTTTTTTCAGCTTCGATTCCCATTCATATAAGCATACAGGTATAGTACCCGAACTGGTATTGCCATATTTCTGTATATTTACCATCACCTTATCGGCCGATAAGCCCATACGGTTACCGACGGCTTCAATAATACGAACATTCGCCTGATGAGGAACAAGCCATGCCACGTCATCTTTCGACAGATTATTGCGTTCCATTATTTCTACGGAAGCGTCCGCCATACGCGACACTGCATGCTTGAATACAACCTGGCCTTCCTGATATACATAGTGCATATCGTTATCTACCGTTTCGTGTGAAGCGGGGTAAACCGAACCTCCGCCACGCATATGCAGATGCGGTATACCAACACCATCGACATGTAGTGAAGAATCCATTATACCTACCTCTTCGTCCGTTGGTTCCAGCATAACAGCACCTGCCGCGTCACCAAATAGAGGACAGGTGGTACGGTCTTTATAATTGGTTATCGCGGTCATTTTGTCTCCGGCCACAACAACCACTTTTTTGTATTGTCCCGAACGAATGAAATTAGACCCTATTTCCAATGCATAGATAAAGCCCGAACATGCAGCCTGTATATCGAAGCCTAAGGCATTCTTTATTCCACATGCTTCGGCTGTCATTGCTGCAGTAGACGGAAATATAAAGTCGGGAGTAGTAGTGGCAAAAATTATCACCTCTACCTCCTCGGGCTTCGTATTCGTTTTTTCCAACAACTCCTTCACTGCTTCGGCCCCCATAACAGAAGTGCCGAGACCTTTGCCTAATACATGACGTTCCTTGATACCTACACGCGACATAATCCATTCGTCGGTAGTATCAACAATTTTCGCTAATTCTTCATTGGTCAGGATATCCTTAGGGATATATGCACCAACACCGGTAATTGCGGCTCGAATCATTATTATTTTCTGGTTTTGTGAGTACTTAATAAAAAAAATGCCCTATTTCAGGGCCTGGAGTCTCGGTTAAATATGAATTAAACTTCAGCTCCTTTTTCTATAGCTAATTTGCCTCTGTAGTATCCGCACTCAGGACAAACTGTGTGAAATACATGCCAAGAACCACAGTTAGAACATACAGCTAATGTAGGGGCTACTGCTTTGTCATGAGTTCTTCTTTTAGCCGTTCTTGATTTCGACTGTTTTCGCTTCGGATGTGCCATTTTCTTGTTTTATTTAGTTATTTTTATTTATCTGAATTAGAAAAATCAATTTTCTATTATAGTATTCAATCTTCGTCGACAGGGGCATCTTTGAGGCCATCCCAACGCGAATCGGTAAATGAATCGTCATCGTCCAGCGAGATATCATCATCCGAATCATCGTCCAAATCATCATCCGCACTCTTGGCCCTGTGTTTATTTAACTTGGAAGACATCGCTTTATTGCATGTACCCGGAGGATGTACCTTTTTGGCAGGCAGGCTCAATACAATAAATTCATATAAGAACCATGCAATATTAATCTCTCCGTCTTCTTCCGGTATAATTACGATTTCGTCACTTTCTTCGGAGTATTCCTTTCCGAATTTGACGATCAGTTTGTTCTTTGTATCTACGTCCAGCGAGATATCATCCAGACATCTGTCGCATGGGACATGCACTGTACCGGTTATATCAAAATTCAATTCGAAAGTAACAGAGGTCTTTTTCAAAGATACCACAACTTTCAAATCGCCTTTTTTAACGTCGGCCGTACCGTCGTCGATCAGAGCGAAAAAACTTTTGTCCAAATCGTACCTGAACTCATGTTTTCCTTCCGACAAACCTCTGAGAGGTATATTATATAAGCTAAACTTTCCCACGTCTGTATATATAACTCAAAAAGAACGGCGCAAAGGTACAAAGTTTTTTTTGAATTAAAGAATAAATAATTCAAGTTTTCAGAAATTGGCTTCATCAGGCTTTTCTTCTCTTCATTTTGGATTTCGAAAAGGATAAAACCCCAATAAATTATAAATGTGAAATTCATTTATCTATACAGGAAAAGCTTATAGTTCTTTGAAATGTTGACAGGCCCCCTCAATTGGCTCCGCCGAACGTTGTTTTCCCAAGGCGGACTTACAATGAGGGTAAAAAGTAATAAGTAAAAAAGTGTTACCTTTGTTACCTTTTTTAAGAGTTACAAGTTTGCCTCGCCTTCGCTTCGGCGAATGTTATTTCTGCGCCCTGCGGGCAGTTACAAGTTACAGGTTGGCTAGCGCCCTATTTTGTTTCACGCAAAGACGCAAAGGCGCATTTTTTTTACATCTTACGGGTTAATGACTGTTTACTGATTACTGTTTACTGATATATCTGTTACCTTTGTTACTTTTTTGAGCACAAAACACAGATTATCAATATCAGCGGAAGGATTAGAAGATATATACCAAACTTTATTTAACTTTATAATGTTGATTTATATGAATCTTAATTAAAGAATCATGGCAAACTATCCCGAAAATATTCTCAGCATATCAGACATTGAAAAGATAATAGACGGCGAAGATATTGTAGATATATACAACCATAATCTGTCCGGATTGAAAAAGAATTGTATCTATGCGATGCTGTTCTGCATTCCCTTGCTGGTTATAGTCATTCTTTTCAATAAAATAAATTATGCTAATTATATCATGTGGGTACTGGCCACACCTGTGGTAATCATCTTCGGAAAGCAATTTTTCATTAAGGCATGGAAACAAATCCGGTATTTTACTACCAATGTAGACACCCTGGTGGCTTTAAGCACAGGAACAGCCTATATTGTGAGTGTATTCAATACTTTTTATCCTTCTTTCTGGGCAGGCAAAGGACTGGAAGCATATGTATATTTTGAAGTTTCGGCGGTAATTGTCGCATTCGTTCTATTGGGACGATACCTGGAGTATAAGGCAAAAAGGAATATTACTGTCGCCATTAAACAACTGATAGGGCTACAGCCAAGTACTGCCACAGTATTTAAAGACGGACAACTAATAAAAACCCCTATCAAAGATATCCGGATCGGAGATGAAATATTTGTAAGACCAGGTGAAAGAATTGCAGTAGATGGCAAAATAACCCGGGGCGGTTCTTTTATCAACGAAAGTATGATAAGCGGAGAAGCAATGCCCGTGGAGAAAAATGAAGGAAAGAAAGTGTATGCCGGCACTGTCAATGAGGCCAACAGCTTCTATTTCGAAGCTTACAAGGTAGGACGGAATACCCTGATCGGACAAATTGTAAAAATGGTACAGGATGGTGAAAGTAGCCGTATCCCGGTTATTAAAGCTGTCGACAAAGTTTCATCCATATTTATTCCCATCATAGGGATCACTGCCATTGTAACATTTTTCACATGGTTGCTTTTTTCCCCTGACGATGGCTTTACACAAGGTCTTTCCTCTATGATCGCAGTATTGATCATGGCTTGTCCGTGCGCATTGGGACTTGCAACTCCGACCGCTATCATGGCAGGGATAGACAACGGAGCCGCAAATGGCATCCTGATAAAAGGAGATGAAGCCCTCGAAAATGCAAAAAAACTAACAGCTGTTGTTCTGGACAAAACAGGAACTATAACCGAAGGTATATTCCGTGTTACGGATATGAAATGGCTGACAGAAGCCACACCCGAATTGAAGGGTATATTATACAGAATCGAATCTTATTCGGAACATCCGCTTGCCAATGCGGTAAGAACATATATAAGAGACGATATGCGGGCAGAGCCTGATATGAAAGTATCTTCTTTATCAGGACGCGGACTCATGGGGGAAACCGTTAGCCGCAAGTATTACGTGGGTACCTCCAAACTTCTGGAAGAATATCAGGTTGAAATTTCGGATAAAGAAAAAAAGTGGATAGACAGGGAAACCGAAAAGTCGAATACGATCGTGCTTTTTGCCTGCGAAACTGCTTTATTAGCGATCATAGCTATAACCGACGCCGTAAAAGAGACATCACTAAGTGCTATAGACCGGATGAAAAGGGCCGGATTAAAATTGTATATGCTCACGGGTGACAGTAAACGCTCGGCCGATATGACAGCCGGAAAAGCAGGAATAGATACGGAAAATGTAATGGCCGGAGCTTTACCGGCAGGCAAAGCCGCATTTATAAAGGCTCTGAGAGAACAAGGCGAGACGGTGGCAATGACCGGAGACGGCATCAACGATGTGGGCGCATTGGCAATGGCTGATGTAAGTGTGGCTATGGGAAAAGGCAGCGATATAGCAATGGAAGTGGCACAGGTTACAGTTGTTTCATCAGACCTGAATAAGCTGGTACAGACAATAAACCTGTCGAAGATAACAACGAGAACGATACACCAGAATCTGTTCTGGGCTTTTATCTTCAATGCCATCGGGATACCGGTTGCAGCGGGTATATTATTTCCTGTAAACGGTTTTCTCTTAGAACCGCTGTTTGCAGGGATAGTCATGGCATTAAGTTCTGTGACGGTTATCGGTAATAGCCTCCTATTGAGAAAGAAACCAATATAAAAAGGTAAAGAATCCCTGGAATATCGGTATGCCTATAAAAATCAAGACCGCCCTTTCGAGTGGTCCTGAAATCGTAGTTGTAAAGCGTAAAACTTTCCTTAATTTGCAGATGTGCAATAGTTGGCTTGTTTTGAAGCCCACCAAAGTGGAGAAGATGTTTTATCTCCGTCTCTCAGTTGTGCTACACCTGCATTATATTTTTTCTCGTTTATTAGTTTTTCGCTTTGAGGATATACTGTCCTTTGGATATAATTTTTAGCATTGTGAATATCATCATCTGCCGGATATGTCCCCGCACCACTATCTCTGAATTCAGGGATTTCCAGTGCCGGCAAATTCAATCGTCTTTTATCATTCCATATTTGCAACGACAAGTCCGGATAAAATGCTATATATTTCTGGGTAATTATTTTTTCCAGATTCGTATCTCCTGCCCCTTGCGATTTGTTATATTTAGCCGAAGTACCCCAACTATTCCTACTTTCGGAAGTCAGATATGTAGTCGCATTATCGTCCGACAACCCCCATGTTTTAAATGACTCCCTTACCCCGGCTTCATACCACTCAAGAGCTGTTTTCCCAGTATTTACAGAAAAACGTTCTGTTGCTTCGGCAGCGAGGAAACAAGCTTCCACATATAACATAATATCGGTTTTCTTCGTATCGTTTGGTATTACATAGGTTACACTCATCGCTGAAACTTTTGATCTCATATCTCCTACCTCAACCCTGATTCCCGCTTTCAGACCTTTCCATAAATTATCAGTTGGACTAGGGTCAAAATATCGGCTACCCCTTGGATCTACTTTGGCCGGAGCTGTAGTTGCTGTACCGGAATAATCCATTCCTCCTATATTTGTCAGTGTTTTTTCCATCGATACCATCATCACTTGCCTATCACTCCATCCTACCTGATACATGTAATATGGATATTGATTCCCCCAACCCGCAGAACTACCGATTTTGGCATCGTCTCCCTGTTGCATTATCCCACCATCGGCATTAATAGCCGCTAATGCTTGTGTTTTGCACAAATCAGGAGCAATTTCAGACAGTTTAATAGCCATCCTCAATCTAAGCGTGTTGGCAAAGCGTTTCCACTTAAGTATATCTCCTTTATAAACAGGGTCTTCCCTAACCAAAGTAGGTTTTGAATCATCAAATCCTTTGACTGCATCATCTAATTCCGTGAATAAAACCGGATATAATTCATCAAGTTTCATATAATCCGGATTTGGATCATCAGGATCTAAAGAGAAAGGAGCTGGCCCAAAATAGTCAGTAAACATAGTCTGAATATAGACTCTCCATATACGTGCGATAGCCTTTGTATTCTCCCTGCCTTCATAAAGGTCAGCATCCCTGATTACTGTGTTAAGCACAGCAAGCTGGTTGTTGAAATGGTTTTTCCAATAAAGGGATTGCCAATCATCGTTAGGCGTCCAAACACGGGCGGTACTGTTTCCTCCAACATACTGGACAAAGACATCTATACCTAAAGCTTTAACGCGTTGGTGTGCGTCTGCGCCTTCGTAAGTAGCACCTTTTCTAATCTGGCTTCCTACCAACGCTCTCGAAAAGTCATATTGCTCGTCTGTACGGTCATTAGGATTCTCATTCAAGGCATCAAAACCCGTGGTACATCCTGAACCGAGTAAAATCAGGCTTAATATGAAAGATTGTAATATTATTTTTGTTTTCATGAATTCCGGCTTTAAAATGTAACATTTATATTAAATCCTAAACTACGCATAGTCGGCATTGCTCCATACTCAAAACCTTGAGCATTACCTGTAGAGAAACCAGCTTCAGGGTCAAAGCCATCTGTTTTGCTGTATATCATCCAAAGGTTCCTTCCAACAAAACTTATTTTCGCACTTTGGATAAAGGTCTTAGATAATAATTTACGTGGAAGCTTATAGCCAACGCTTAGTTCTCTCAATCTGACATTTGTGGCGTCATATATCCATGCTTCGCTTATACCGCTCAATACACCATAATATTTTTCGGCGGTTGTAGTTATATTATTAGGAGTACCATCTGCCAATACACCCGGGACAGTCATGGACTCACGTCCTGCTTCTGTCATTTTTAGAGTCCCAGCTGCTGCTCCGGATCTTATCGAGCCCATATATACATTACCTCCGTATCTCATATCTATCTGGAATGAGAAATCAAAGTCCCTATATCGCAGACTATTGGTTATCCCTGCCATCCATTTAGGATTTCCATTACCTAACTTCTTTTCGTCACTATCAATAATAGGTAAGCCGTCAGCACCTATCAATATTTGTCCGTTTTCATGCCTCATGTAGCCTTTGCCATAAAAATCGCCGTAAGAACCACCTTCTTCAGCCACTATTTTCAGCAATCCATTATAGGAAGGGTCACTCAAAACCTGCTGAGTAATACCCTCTGCCAATTCTACTATTTTATTACTGTTTTTGGAAAAATTCAGGCTGACATCCCATGTCAAGTCTTTAGACTGTACAGGCGTGCCGGTAAGTAATATTTCTATCCCCCTGTTTCTGACATTTCCGGCATTAACATACTTATATGAAAATCCGGTTGATGATGGAGTATTCATTTTCAAAATCTGATTTTTCGCTTCTTTATTATAATATGCGAAATCCAGACCTAAACGATTCTGAAAGGCCTTTAATTCCAGTCCAAGTTCATAAGAGTTGACCGTTTCATTCTTCAGATCATATAATGCTTTAGTGTCACTCTTGGTCGGGTTAAGATTCGCCACGCCATTTTCCAAAGGAAGACGCACCGTATAATAGTCATAAAGCTGATAAGGAGATGCATCATTTCCTACCTGCGCATAGGATAGTCGCAATTTACCGTAATTAAGGAAGTCGGGTAAAGAATTACTCTTTTTGAGAGTCTCGGTAAATAGCCAACTTCCGCCAACCGAAGGATAAAAATAAGACCTGTTGTCAGGATTTAAGGTAGATGACCAATCGTTGCGGGCAGTAAGGTCTAAATATAACATATTATCCCAAGCTAAAGATGCAGTAGCATAAAGGGAATTAATTTGTTTACGAGAGAGAGACTCTGTAACATCTTTATTCAACCCGTTTACAATAGAGAAAAAATTCTCAATATAGAGGCCGTTTGCCTGTGTCCAAATATTTTCCGCCCGGGCATACATTATATTCCCTCCGGCTGTTGCAACCAAACCAAGTCTGTCAGAGAGCTGTTTATTGAGAGTTATTAAAAAATCAGCATTCGATTCATAACCATTATCATCACTAAGTATATAATCCCCTGATGACTCCCAATAAGGAGTGTAGGTAGCATGTCTCATGATATATTTAGCTGTGGAAAAATCCATTCCATACCGGCCTTGTATATTCAGCCAATCTGTAATATCATATTTCAAAGATGCAAACCCGATGAAACGGTTCTTTCGATCGTTATTGGTATTATTATACGCGGCCCAATACGGATTTCTAATCAATCCTCCGTATTGATCCGTCCATGAAATCGGTTTTCCTGTCATATCTGTCTTGGTACTGGAACTCACTGTCCCTTTCGGATAGCCATACGGATTGAGGACTTTACCTTCTCCTACATATCCCTTAGTCCCATATGAAAGATCAGAGAAATGTACGGAGCGCGGCATCATCAAATAATTATTAAAGACATTATCAGGGTCACCTCCCAATTTGATCCTATTATCAGTTTTTTGTGTTACATAGGTGATCTTGGAATCCATTGAAAGTTTGTCTGTGAGCTTAGATGTAGCCCGTAGGGTAAATGATGTCTTATTGAAAGAACTATTAGGAACAATACCTTTGTTAGACATATTCATTACCCCGAGACGCATCGTATTCTTATCCGAACTACTAGTCAGTTCCAAGCTGTTAGTCCATGTAGTACCCGTTTCTATAAAATCCTTGAGATTGTTATCGTAAGGAGAATATACTATATCACGTCCTACAAAATCTTTAAATGTTTGTCCTGTCATCTTTTCTCCCCAGCTACTAGTCGCATTAGCAACATATTTATTTCCAGAACCCTGCCCATAGACATTTTGGTATTCAGGTAATTCCATAGGAGAGTCAAACGTCAGATTTGAATTGACCGATATTCCAATACCCTTCTTCCCTGCTCCGGTTTTTGTCGTAATCATGATTACGCCATTTCCTGCACGGGATCCGTAAAGAGCTGCCGCCGCAGGGCCTTTCAGAACTGATATTGTTTCAATATCGTCAGGTGAAATGTCTGCCATACCCGAACCTTTATCAACAGCTCTATTCCCCCAATAATCGTCAGAGCCCCCAGTAGAACTATCAATCGGAACACCATCAACAACTACTAATGGCTGATTATTTCCTCCAATTGAGTTGTTACCACGAAGCACTATACGACTGGAACCCGCAGGACCTGTACCAGACTGTTTTACCTGCAATCCAGCTACTTTTCCCGACAATGAATTAGCAATATTTGCATCTCTGGTCTCTGTCAATTGATCACCTTTTACCTCAGACAAAGCATACCCCAAAGATTTTCGGTCACGTTTAATACCCAAGGCTGTAACGACTACTTCATCAAGTACCTTTGAGTCTTCGACAAGTGAGATTTTGATCGTTGTTTGTCCGCCAACCTCCACTTCTTTTGAGTGAAATCCCACATAGGTCACAGTTAATGTTCCATTAGGAGCAACAGACAGAGTAAAATCTCCATCAACGCCCGTCATTGTTCCGTTTGTAGTACCTTTTTCCGATACTGTAGCTCCGGCCAAAGGTTCTCCGGTAGCATCAGTAACCACACCTTTTACAGTAATCTTACTTCCTGTTTGTGAGTAAACAGCACTACTCAGCATCATGAAAAATGTAAGAAGATAAATGAAAGCATGGACATTCCGTCCAAAAGGATTGATCCTTTTCTTTTTAATTTTACACATCATAGTTCTTTTTATTTAAGGGTTCAGCACATTCACATACAAATGTATAAGAGAAAATAACACAAACGCAACACAAAGTGTTAATTAACAATTTAGATATTTTAAACCTTCCAAAACACCAATAAAATATTAAAACTCTAAAAATGTGATGTTTAACAAAACAAAAACTTGTAAATAAAATAGTTAATTTGTGAAAATGTGTTATTAAACATATTCAGATACTTATACGCAACGGAAAACTACTGCTCAAATCTTAATTAACATTTGATAAAAACCATCTATGTCCCAATAGACCCGATATATGAGAATCACACCCGGAACAACTCTATAGATAAAACGCACCGAAAACAATTACAAGAAAAAGCAAGATATAAAACAAAACTATAGAATCAGATGTATTATAGACACATCTTATAAAACACACCATCAAAAACCTCTTTAAACGCAATTTGCAATCTGCACTGAACAAAATGCTATGTTTTTGTCCCAGTGCGCATTTAATTACCAATATTGATAAAATATATGAGCCATTTTGTTCTTTTTTGATAAATAAAAAAAGTATCTTTGTGTCCTGTAAAACAAAGTATGTTAAAAAGAAAATTATGAGTTCAAATCTATACGATTTTTTACCCATATTGATGCAGATAGCTTTTTCTGTCGTATTTGTCTTTGCTACAGTATTTGCATCGAATATGCTAGGGCCCAAACGCAAAAATGCGCGAAAACAGGCAAATTTCGAATGCGGCCTTGATCCGATAGGCAACGCACGTTCACCTTTCCCTATTAAGTATTTTCTGGTTGCGATACTATTTGTTCTATTCGATATAGAAATCGTATTCATGTACCCTTGGGCTGTAAACTTCAAGGCTATCGGATGGGATGGTTTATTGAAAATGGGCGGATTCATCGCATTACTACTTATAGGTTATCTGTATATAGTGAAGCGTAAAGCTTTAGAGTGGGAAAAATAACTAAAAGAAGATATATAAAGTTATAATCCAGAACCATTATCCATGATCGTTGTTATCACAAGAGAGAGGGATAAATAAGGTTTTAAGATTCTAATATAAAAGAAATATGAGCAAGTCTTCTAATATAAATGTAGTACCAGCTCCTGATGGATACACAGGGCATGGATTCTTTGCTACAAAATTCGATTATGCCATTGGGCTGGCACGAGCCAATTCATTATGGCCTCTGCCTTTTGCCACTTCTTGTTGTGGTATTGAGTTTATGGCAACAATGGCATCAACCTACGACATGGGCCGGTTCGGAGCCGAACGGAATAGTTTTTCTCCACGTCAGGCCGATATGCTGTTAGTAATGGGAACCATATCTAAAAAGATGGCTCCTATCCTACGTCATGTGTATGAACAGATGGCCGAGCCCAAATGGGTTATCGCCGTAGGCGCTTGCGCATCATCAGGCGGTATATTCGACACATACTCGGTACTCCAAGGTATAGACAAAGTGATCCCGGTGGACGTGTACGTGCCCGGATGCCCGCCCCGCCCCGAACAAATACTGGATGGGGTAATGCAGTTACAAGAGCTCGTAAAACATGAATCTATCCATCGCAGGGGTTCGGACAGATACGATAAATTACTTGAATCATATAAATTTGAATAAATCGGCATAATGGCACTTGAAACTACAGTTATTGAAAGTAAGATAAGTGAAAAGTTCGGATCGGAGGTCCTGAACTTCAGAATGGAGCACGATATTTTTGTATTCGAAGCTACACCTGCTGTTATTAAGGACGTAATCCGTTTTATGAAAGAAGACAAAACGCTTCGCTTTAATTTCATGACTGACCTATGCGCTATACATTATCCCGACAATGATAAAGATTCCCGGTTTGCAGTAGTTTACCTGCTTCACAACTGGATAGACAATGTAAGGGTAAGAATAAAGACATACCTGAACGGAGACAAACCGGAAGTGGATACGATGGTAGAAATTTTCGCTGCCGCCAACTGGATGGAACGTGAAACATACGATTTTTACGGCATCATATTCAAAGGACATCCAAACCTGAAACGGATACTGAACGACGAAGGTATGGTTTCCTTTCCTATGCGCAAAGAATTTCCTCTGGAAGATTCGGGCCGTACAGATAAAGACGACCGTTTCTTCGGTAGAACACCGAACAACTATGAACCTAATAAATAAAGCAAAGTAAGGAAATGTCAGACCAACTAATAAATCCCGAACATCGCTTTGCGAAAATAGTAAGAGAACAAAAGTTCGATGACGGAAGAGAGTTGAATATATTAAACTTCGGCCCTACCCATCCTTCTACTCATGGTGTATTCCAGAATATACTGCTGATGGATGGCGAACGCATTCTGGATGCAGATACAACGATCGGATATATCCATCGTGCTTTTGAAAAGATTGCGGAACGCAGGACGTTCTATCAGATCACAACACTTACCGACCGGCTTAATTATTGTTCCTCCCCCATCAACAACATGGCATGGTGGATGACAGTAGAAAAAGCGTTGGGAGTGGAAGTTCCCAAGCGTGCGCAATATATGCGTGTCATAGTAATGGAACTGGCGCGTATCACAGACCATCTTATATGTAATTCTATATTAGGTGTCGATCTGGGCGCATATACTCCTTTCCTGTATGTAATGAAATACCGCGAGCTCGCGTATGAAATCTACGAAGAAATCTGTGGAGCCCGCCTAACTACTAATATGGGGCGTATCGGAGGTTTTGAGCGTGACTGGAGTGAGGCGGCATGGCGCAAACTGGATGAATTCCTTGAAGGCTTCCCTAAGGCATGGGGGCAACTGGAAGCGCTTTTCGTTCGCAATCGCATATTTATGGATCGTATCGTGGGGGTAGGCTCAATTTCGGCCGAAAAAGCAATGAATTACGGTTTCACTGGTCCTAATCTCCGTGCCACCGGCATCGATTATGATGTACGGGTGGCAAAGCCTTACAGTTCATACGAAGATTTCGATTTCACAGTTCCTGTCGGTGAGTCGGGAGACACTTACGACCGTTGGTGTGTACGCGCTGCTGAAATAAAAGAAAGTCTGAAAATAATCCGTCAGGCTCGTGACAATATGCCTGAAGGCCTGTATCATGCTGATGTACCGGATTATTATCTTCCGCCGAAAGAAGAAGTATATACCGAAATGGAAGCACTGATACAACACTTTAAGATTGTAATGGGTGAAGTTCCCGTTCCGGTTACCGAAGTGTACCACTCGGTAGAAGGGGCAAACGGCGAATTGGGAGTGTACATAGTCACAGACGGTTCACGTGTACCATACAGGGTTCATTTCCGCAGGCCATGTTTTATCTATTATCAGGCATTTCCTGAAATGATAAAAGGAGGGCTGTTTTCGGATGCGGTAGCTACACTTTCAAGTATTAATGTTATTGCCGGAGAATTAGATGCATAGCCTGAATATGCCAATATGAGAATGTGCCAATGTGCCAATTGAATATAATAATATAAAAAGAGCTAATAGCTAAAGGCTAACAGCTAACAGCTAAAAACAATGGAACAAGTAAGAGATTACAAACAAATAATAAATATGTCGGAAGAATTGATGGCACGCATCAATGAACTATTGAGCCATTATCCTGCCGACAAAAAGAAATCGGCGCTACTTCCCGTACTTCACGCTGTACAAGATGCTCACGACAACTGGTTGAGCCTCGAACTCATGGACAAAGTAGCCGAAATTTTAGAAATAACTCCTATCGAAGTGTATGAAGTTGTAACATTCTATACAATGTTCAATCAGAAACCGGTAGCAAAATATATGTTCGAATTCTGCCGTACCGCTTGTTGCGGATTACGGGGCGGAGAAGACCTGATGGACTATACCTGCCGGAAACTCGGGGTTAAACAGGGAGAAATTACCCCCGACGGTATGTTCAGTGTTGTGGGTGTAGAGTGTCTCGGCGCATGTGGCTACGGCCCGATGCTTCAATTGGGAGACAACTATCACGAAAACCTGACAAAGGAAAAGATAGACACCCTCATAGAAGATTGTAAAGACGGAAAAGTAAATCTATATTAATTGCGATGGCTAGAAAGATATTATTTGAGAAATTAGATATTCCCGGAATACAGGAATACGAGGTTTATCGCAAAAACGGCGGTTATGCATCTGTAGAGAAAGCATTGAAAACAATGACTCCCGACGAAGTTGTTGAACAAGTGAAGACTTCAGGCATGCGTGGTCGCGGAGGAGCCGGTTTCCCTATGGGTATGAAGTGGAGCTTTATCGACAAAAAGTCCGGAAAGCCGCGGCATCTGGTAGTAAACGCCGACGAATCGGAACCGGGTACATTCAAAGACCGTTTTCTGATGCACCACATTCCTCACTTACTTATCGAAGGTGCTATTGTTTCCAGCTACGCTCTGGAAGCGAATCTCTCCTATATCTATATCCGCGGAGAATACATGTGGATATTCAAGATCCTGGAAAAAGCTATAAAAGAAGCCTATGCCAACGGTTGGCTGGGTAAAAATATATTAGGTACGGGATATGACCTCGACCTCTATGTCCATTGCGGTGCAGGAGCCTACATCTGCGGAGAAGAAACCGCGTTGATAGAATCCCTCGAAGGTAAACGGGGAAATCCCCGTATCAAACCGCCGTTCCCTGCTGTAAGCGGACTTTGGAACGAACCTACTGTAGTAAACAACGTAGAATCTATCTCTACCGTTTCATGGATCATAAATAATGGCGGTGAAGAATATGCAAAAATCGGAGTCGGCAGATCGACCGGCACAAAACTAATGTCAGCTTCGGGACATATCAAAAATCCGGGAGTATACGAAATAGAATTGGGCATGTCCGTCGACGAGTTTTTCAATTCGGATGAATATTGTGGTGGTATGCTGGACGACCGTCCTCTCAAAGCTGTTATCCCGGGCGGATGTTCCGTACCGATTCTGCCTCCTCAATACATATTCAAAACAGCAAACGGAGAAGACCGTCTCTTATCATACGAATCTCTTTCCGACGGTGGATTTGTAACAGGTTCGTCACTGGGCTCAGGAGGATTTATCGTTTATAACGATACTGCCTGTATCGTTCGCAATACTTGGAATTTCTCCCGTTTTTTTCACCACGAAAGCTGCGGACAATGTTCTCCTTGCCGCGAAGGAACAGGATGGATGGATAAAATACTTCACCGTATCGAAACCGGTTTTGGCCGCGAAGAAGATATAGACCTTCTGTGGAGCATACAAAGCAAAATAGAAGGGAACACAATATGCCCGCTGGGTGATGCCGCATCATGGCCTGTGGCTGCTGCGATACGTCACTTCCGCGAAGAATTCGAATATCATGTTCGTTTCCCTGAAAAGATTAAGGACAGGAACCATTTTGTGAATGAACCGATGGAAAAAGTTCGTCATTTATTGAAGCCGTTAGCCAGTAGCCTTTAGCTGTTAGCAAAACGGATTGTCATTATATATTTATATTATTCTAAAAATGCTAATAGCTATAAGCTAAAGGCTAACAGCTAAGAAAATGAAAGTTACAATAGATGGACATACTATAGAGGTCGAAGCAGGGACTACCGTTCTGCAAGCTGCACGCATGATTGGCGGAGCCAGCGTTCCTCCTACTATGTGTTATTATTCCAAACTAGAAGATTGCGGTGGTAAATGCCGCTGCTGCTTAGTGGAAATAAGCAAAGGCAGCGAGAGAGATCCCCGTCCTATGCCAAAACTTCAGCCATCGTGCGTTACTGCCGTACAGGATGGAATGGAAGTACTGAGCGCCGATTCGCGACGTGCATTGGAAGCCCGTCAGGCTGTTACCGAGTTTCTGTTAATCAACCATCCGCTCGACTGTCCTGTTTGTGACCAGGCCGGAGAATGTGATCTGCAAAATCTCGCATATGGCAACGGAAACTTCAAATCGCGCTACATAGAAGAAAAACGTACTTTCGAACCCGAAAATATCGGCCCGTATATACAATTGCACATGAACCGTTGTATTCTGTGCTACCGCTGTGTAAAACTAGCCGAGCAACTGACCCCCGAACGTGTTCATGGTGTAGTCGGACGTGGCGACCATGCAGAGATATCCACTTACATCGAGCGGGCAATTGATAACGACTTTTCGGGAAATGTAATCGACGTATGTCCTGTAGGGGCACTGACTGATAAAACATTCCGCTTCAAATCGCGTGTATGGTTCAACAAACCGTTCAATGCACATCGTCATTGCACCAAATGTTCGGGTAAAGTCACATTATGGATGTTTGGGGATACCGTTCAGCGTGTTACTGCACGCAAGGATGAATGGCATGAGGTAGAGGATTTCATCTGCAACGAATGCCGTTTCGAACATAAGAATGTAGAAGACTGGATTGTGGAAGGCCCTCGTAAGTTTGAGAAGCCATCTGTAATCAATGTCAATAACTATACCACTCATCTGAAAAAGGTAAAAATTGAAACCGAGGAGCTTGTACTCGAAGGCAGGGATGAAGACCGAAAGAAAATAAGTATGTCCGGTTCGCCTTATGATGAAAAGGAAAAAGAAGCTATAGAGAAAACAAAAGAAGAATGATATAAATGATGAGTTATAAGTTATGAATGATGAGTTTACATCATGATAGCTATTAACTGATGACTGATAACTGAATTTATGGAAGTTGCATTTATTTTAGAAAAATTAATCTTTATCGTCCTTGTATTTGCGGTAACAATGCTGTTTGCATTGTATTCCACGTATGCTGAACGAAAAGTCGCCGGATTCCTGCAAGACCGTTACGGGCCTAACCGGGCGGGTCCATTTGGGCTATTGCAACCTATTTGCGACGGAGCAAAACTTTTCTCGAAAGAAGAGTTTATGCCAAACACACCCAATAAGATACTTTTCGTTGTGGCTCCTGCCATTGCGATGTCCGTATCTTTGTTAGGTGTTGCTGTAATTCCCTGGGCTGAAAAGTTCGTCATACCGGGGTATGGTGAAGTAATGGGTTACATTGGAGATGTAAATGTAGCCGTACTCTACATTGTAGCTGTATTATCTACCAGTGTTTACGGTGTAGTAATCGGTGGTTGGGCGTCTAACAACAAATATTCGCTGATGGGAAGTATCCGTGCGGGTGCCCAGATGATTTCATATGAAATAGCAATGGGGCTATCCATCATTGCGCTGGTGATGATGACAGGTTCGCTCAGCCTTGTGGAAATAACCGGACAGCAAAGCGGATGGCACGGAATGCAATGGAATGTCATCTATCAGCCTCTGACCTTTATCATTTTCCTTGTATGTTCTTTCGCGGAATGTAACCGTACACCGTTCGACCTTGCCGAGTGTGAGTCGGAGTTGGTTAACGGCCACCATACCGAATACTCGTCGTTGGGTATGGGATTCTTCATGTTCTCCGAATATGCGAGTATGTTCTTCTCTTCTGCATTCATATCGGTGCTTTTCTTCGGAGGATACAACTATCCAGGTATAGACTGGGTAAACGAAAACTGGGGAGTAAATATAGCAAATGCAATCGGTGTTTTGTCTCTGTTGGCAAAAACAACATTCTTCATATTCTTCTATATGTGGGTGCGCTGGACAATACCGAGATTCAGATACGACCAGCTAATGAAACTGGGATGGAAAATGTTATTCCCGCTGGCTATCGTAAATATCTTCCTTGTAGGAATTGCTATTCTGATTTTTAAATAAAAAATAAGGATTTGAGATGTCATCAATAAAAGATATATCGTTATCAGGCAAAAAAGTGGAAGTTACCGATAAAAAAATGACTTTTATCGAGAGCATTTATTTACCTGCTATTGTGCAAGGGATGTGGATTACGATTAAACATTTCTTCAAAAAGAAAAACACAATCCAGTATCCCGAGCAGCAACGTGAGTTCAGTCCTGTATATCGCGGCCAGCATGTATTGATGCGTGACGATCAGGGACGCGAACGCTGTACGGCTTGTGGATTATGCGCCCTGGCTTGTCCGGCTGAAGCTATTACAATGGTAGCTGCGGAACGTAAGAAAGGCGAGGAACATCTTTACCGGGAAGAAAAATATGCCGCTACATATGAAATCAATATGCTGCGCTGCATATTCTGCGGACTATGTGAAGATGCTTGTCCTAAAGATGCGATCTATCTTACCAAATCCAAGCTTCTGGTAAAACCGAAACTGGAAAGAGAAGATTTTATCTATGGCAAGGATAAGCTGGTGATTTCAGTAGAAGATGGTAAAGCGCGGAAATACGATTAGCCTCCTAATCCCCCCGAGGGGGACTTAGAATGAAATAATGAAATGACTAGAAAATATAATAATATAACGCTCTCCATCGTGGTTTTACCACTCCTCCCTCCGGGGAGGTCGGGAGGGGCTTTAACTAATAATATATGATATCTGTAATTTTTTACATTCTGGCAGCCATTACACTCGGTACAGGTATTTTGACTGTAATATCAAAGAACCCTATCCACAGTGCGGTGTATATGATTATCTGTTTCTTTTCCATATCAGGACATTTTCTGTTGCTGAATGCTTTGTTTCTGGCAGTAATAAATATTGTGGTTTATGCTGGGGCAATTATGGTGTTGTTGCTTTTCACCCTCATGTTGATGAACCTCAGTGAACAACACGAGCCTAAAAAGAAAGTGATTAGCCGTGTAGCCGCCACCGTTTCTTCCTGCCTGATGGGTATTGTATTACTGGCAGCACTAATAAAATCGGCTCCTGTGGTAGAGACATACGAAGCCGAGGGGCTGGATTACCAGTCGGTAAATATTATCGGACAGGTACTACTCGATGAATACCTTGTTCCGTTCGAGTTTGCTTCTATACTGTTGATAACAGCCATGATCGGAGCCGTATTAATTTCTAAAAAAGAGAAAAAAGCTTAAGCTATGCTGAATAATATATTAGAACAAGTAGGAATCGACAATTACATCTACCTCTGCATACTTTTGTTTACGGTAGGTGCGATCGGATTGTTGTATCGTCGGAGTACGATAGTTATGCTGATGTCGGTAGAACTAATGCTTGCAGCTGCCAATATGTTGCTTGCAGTATTTTCGGTTTACCATCAGGATACGAGCGGACAGGTGTTTGTAATTTTCTCGCTGGCAGTAGCCGCCGCCGAGGTTGCCGTAGGGTTGGCTATTCTGGTAGCCATTTACAGGAATATAGGCACTATCGATATTGATGAATTAAAAAACTTAAAAGGATAAACACGGATGGACACACTATTAGTATTAATACTTCTGCTTAGCCCCTTTGTTGGTTTTTTAATCAATCTGCTCGTCGGCAAAAAAATTCTGGGACGGACAATGCCCGGAATTATCGCCACGTCGGCTGTACTTGTCAGTTTTGTTATATCGCTCGTATTTTTTCTCCGCGTACTTTCCTCCGGTGAAGTTGTACATGTAGACTTATTTAAATGGATTGCGCTCGGTGAGTTCACTACAAATCTGGCCTTCACACTTGACCAACTGTCCCTGTTGTGGCTGATGTTTGTTACAGGTATCGGCGCGCTGATCCATATCTATTCGATGGGATATATGCACGACGACAGGAATATAGACCGGTTTTTCGCTTATCTCAACCTCTTTATATTCTTTATGTCGGTACTGGTAGCAGGAAGCAACCTGCTGGTTATGTTCATCGGCTGGGAAGGTGTCGGACTGTGTTCTTATCTGCTGATCGGGTTCTGGTCGAGAAATCAAAAATACAATGACGCGGCAAAGAAAGCCTTTATAATGAACCGTATCGGCGACTTAGGCTTCCTTATCGGTATCTTTACACTCGCTTATCTGTTCAAGACCGTGGATTACGATACATTGAAAACCGCCGTATCTACAACATCCAATCCTGAAGTTTCCACATTACTTGGCGTTGCTACTTTAGCTCTATTTGTTGGAGCAACAGGTAAAAGTGCACAGATACCTCTATATACATGGTTGCCGGATGCGATGGCAGGACCTACCCCTGTTTCCGCACTGATACATGCTGCAACAATGGTAACAGCAGGTATCTTTATGGTGACACGTCTTAACTTCCTTTTCGATCTGACACCGGATATACAGACGCTGATAGCCGTTGTGGGAGCAGTGACAGCATTGTTTGCAGCTTCGATAGCTATTGCACAGACCGATATAAAGAAAGTGCTGGCATACTCCACTGTGTCGCAACTGGGACTTATGTTCCTCGCTTTGGGGCTGGGAGCATACCATGTGGCTGTATTCCATGTTATCACGCATGCTTTCTTCAAGGCCTGTCTCTTCCTTGGTTCGGGTTCGGTTATACACGCGATGGGCGGCGAACAGGACATGCGTAAGATGGGCGGACTAAGGAAAGCTATGCCTAAAACATATTATACATTCTTAGTATCTACACTATCCATTTCGGGAATACCCCTCTTTGCAGGTTTCTTCTCAAAAGATGAAATAATGCTGACAGCTTTCGAGCATAACAAAATACTCTGGATACTCGGCGCTCTGGCATCACTGCTGACAGCCTTCTATATGTTCAGGGTACTGTACCTGACATTCTTCGGAAAATTCAGAGGGACGGAAGAACAGAAGCATCATTTGCACGAGTCACCGAATACAATGACAATGCCGTTAATCATATTAGGCTTCTTAGCTGTATTCGGCGGGGTTATCAGCCTTCCTTCTTTCCTTGGTGTTCATAGCTGGTTAAACGGATTTCTTGCTCCGATACTGCCAAGCGCAACAGCAGAACATCCACCTCTGGACATGCAGCTGACAACAGTGATTATCTCATCTCTGATTGCATTTATAGGTCTTGGACTGGCTTACTTCAAATATATTAAGAAATCGGAAGTACCTGCCGGGGATAATAAAATTACAGGATTTGGAAAAGTGCTTTACAATAAATATTATATCGATGAAATATACAATGCATTATTCGTAAAACCACTTTATGCTCTGGCCGGTTTCTTCGATAAATATATGGAACAATGGCTCAAAGGCTTCTTTAAAGGAGGAGGAGAACTAGTCGAAGCTGTTTCCCCGTACTTCAAGAAGTTGCAGAACGGAAGCCTCGGATTTTACCTGTTCTTCTTTGTGTTAGGTTTCAGTGCACTAATAATCTGTTTATTCCTTGTATAAAAATTTTTAAAGAAACATGAATATCGCTATTATATTAATCATATTATTAGTAGGTGCAATTCTTACTTATTTTTCAGGGAACAGATTTGCCTCCAAGGTTGCCATCCTGTTCAGCGTCGCAGCAGGTATATTCTCTGTTGCCCTATGTCTTAAATACGGTGCCGCAGGTACAAGCTACAGCGCGGAATGGATAAGCAATCCGAGTATATCATTCTCGCTCAAGGCAGATGGATTGGCCATCGCCATGATCCTGCTGACAACAATTTTATTACCCATCATTATACTGGCTGCGCATAACCGTGAGTTTAAAAACGAAAAGCTCTTATTCAGCCTTATCATGTTTATGGCCTTTGCCATGACAGGGGCTTTCCTTAGCAGTGACGCGCTACTATACTATGTATTCTGGGAAATGTCGCTTATCCCGATTTACTTCATCATCATATTATGGGGTAACGGAGAAATGGCCAAGCGCCGCAAGGCTGCCATGACATTCTTCCTGTTTACATTCGCCGGATCATTGTTTATGATGGCTGCAATTATATACATGTATGTAAAAACCGGAAGTTTCCAACTGGAAGCATTTTACAACGCTAACCTGAGCAATACGGAACAGATATGGATATTCCTAGCTTTCTTCCTTGCCTATGCGATAAAAATACCAATTTTCCCATTCCATACATGGCAGGCTAATGTGTACCAGAAGGCCCCGGCTGTAGGTACAATGCTGCTGGCCGGCCTGATGTCGAAAATGGGGGCATACAGCGTTATACGCTGGCAGATACCGACTACGCCTTTTGCCGCGCAGGAACTAAGGACAGTTATTCTTATACTTTGTATCATCGGTGTAGTGTACGGCGCTATAATGGCATTGAGGCAAGATGACCTGAAACGATTTATGGCTTATGCCTCACTTTCCCATGTAGGCTTTGTGGCGGCAGGTGCTTATGCCCTTACCTATGACGGTTTGCAGGGGGCAATAGTGCTAATCATAGCACACGGTTTCGGCATTGTAGGACTGTTCTACTCTGTAGATATAATCCAGAACCGCACCAATACATTATCAATGAGTAAACTCGGAGGAATCGCTTCCCATACGCCTAAATTTACAGTCGCGTTCTTCCTTGCCATATTATCTTCTATCGGTGTGCCGCTGACATTTAACTTTATCGGGGAATTTACCATTATGTATGGCCTCTATGAAGTAAATCCATGGTATGCCCTGGCAATAGGAACATCGTTATTCCTGGGAGCATTATTTATGCTGCGAATGTTTCAGCGCGTTATGCTTGGAGAGCCTTCTGAAACTAAGTTCAGGGATCTGTCCAAAACTGAAATTTTCGTATTCAGCCTGATCGTCGCGGTACTATTATTCTTCGGAGTGTATGTAAAACCGGTGACAGACCTTGTATCTTCCAGTTTAGAAGAGATTGTAATGCATATTAAGTAGCAGATAGTATTTAATGATACATTGTTGAATCATAATTTATTATTGCTGTTTTACATATTAAAATAACAAATAGGTCTGTGACCTTAACAGATAAAAATTTAGTCAGATATATAATGAGTACATTGATAGCCATCTCGGGATTAGGAATTATTTGCCTGTTATTAGAGATTCTCAATTTAAGAAAGATCCTTATACCTGTCACCCTTATCGGATTGATAGCGGCATTGGGATTGACTGTTACCGAATTTTATCTGGGAGAGTCATTCCTTGGCACGGATAAGTACAACATGGTGGTGACAAGCGGGTTTTCGCAAGGGTTTTCCATCTTATTCATCGTCCTTGCCATTCTCATCATAACGATGAGCCCCAAATTCTATCAGGACAAGATGGTAAAAATTGCAGACTATGTAGCCCTGAAAGTATTTATGCTCGCGGGTGCCATAGCAATGGTTTCGTTCGGCAATTTCGCCATATTCTTCATCGGCCTCGAAGTGCTTTCCATTGCAGCCTATATATTGGCGGCAAGCGAACCGAAAAACCTGAAAAGCAACGAAGCGGGTATGAAATATTTCATCATGGGAGCATTTGCCTCCAGTTTCATCCTTTTTGGTCTCGCTTTGGTGTACGGTGCAACAGGCTCATTCGATATAAACGAAATAGCAGTGAACTCGATGCTATCGGGAATGCCTTTATGGTTCAATATCGGTTTTATTATGATATCGGTGGGTATGCTCTTTAAGGCATCTATCGTTCCGTTTCATTTCTGGGCACCCGATGTATATGAAGGTTCTCCTACCCTTGTTACAGCGATGATGAGTACGTTAGTAAAGGTAGCTGCAATAGGCGCTTTATACAAAATAGTAAGTATCCTTGCCGCGGGTATAACCCCTGCTTATCAGATAGCCCTGATCGTACTTTCCATACTGACGATGACCGTAGGTAACATCACTGCAATGAAACAGTCCAATATTAAGCGTATGATGGCTTATTCGGGTATCTCGCATGCAGGATTCATGATGATGACATTACTGGCTATCGGTAGTTCAGCCAACACAGTATTATATTATGCCGCGGCGTACAGTCTTGCCGGAGTAGCGGCATTTGCTGTTATACTGGGTGTATGCAGAGGCAAGGACAACGAAGATATTTCCAATTTCTTCGGGCTGATAAAACGGCAACCTGTGCTGACAGCAGTAATGATATGTGCTTTCCTTTCACTGAGCGGTATTCCGGTCTTTGCAGGATTCTTTGCCAAGTTTTTTGTATTCGGGCAAATGTTGCAAACAAACCATCTGATACTGGTTATATTCGGTATCATCAACTCCGTAATAGCTGTATCATATTATCTTGGTGTTGCCAATGTAATGATTACAAAAGAGCCGGAAACCACCGAACGGCTGAGAGTACCTTTCGAATATAAGGCGGTTGCTGCCGCAGCCATTGTATTGAATTTATTGCTGGGTATCTTCCCCGATTTGATTATGGGATTGGCTTTGTAAAGAACAGATACAAAAGATATAAGGAAAGAGCAGGCCTGGCAGTCTGCTCTTTCTGGTTTATATAAATTCAAATATATCTTCTATCGGTGTTTTAAGGGTTCTGGATATATCAATCCCCAGTTTGAGAGACGGGTTATACTTGCCTGCTTCGAGACGAATAATCGTTTCGCGGCGGACATTTACTTTTTCAGCCAGTTCTTCCTGCGTAAGACCTGCCAATATACGGTATTCCTTGAGATGGCTTATAAATTCCGGCATCGGGATTAGGTATAACGTTCAAAATAGTAGAGGACAGAATAATAAACAATTATTGTCACTCCATAGCCGAGAGATGAAAGTGCAATAAAAAATTCCTTTGTAACAGAAAAATAAGGAATGCACAGAGACATAACAAGCAGTAACAGAAACGGTATTTTGGAAGCAATAAGCCACGCACGCTTACCGTTTTCCAAGAATCTTTCATCTTTTTTTTCCCCGGCAAGTTTACCTATAAAATAATTACCAAAAAACATAAAGAATATAAAACCAAACAATGACTTCGGATCATGATTTATAAAGTAGACTAAGCCCGTGAAACCACCAAATCCCAAAGGCCATGTATACTTATAATAGTACATAATATTTTTGTTTGTTCTCCCCTTTATTTCCATAGCGCTAATAATTTAAAGACTATAATTTGTGACAAATATATCACTTTTTATTATTGTGACAAATATATCACGTAAAAAAACCCAGATTATAACCGAAAAACTTTATCTATAGATAGGAGCTGTCAGCCTTTAGCTTATAGCTATCAGTTCTTTGAAAGAATGAAATGGCCCCCTCAATTGGCTCCGCCGAACGTTGTTTCCCCAAGGCGGACTTACAATGAGGGTAAAAAGTAATAAGTAAAAAAGTGTTACCTTTGTTACCTTTTAACAGTTACAAGTTACTGCGCCCTTCGGGCAGTTACGAGTTACGAGTAGACAAGATACGAGATACAAGATACGAGTTGTTAACTGATGACTGTTTACTGTTAACTGTTCACTGTTCACTGAAACAAGTGTTACTTTTGTTACCTTTTTTAATAGTTACAAGTTACTGCGCCCTGCGGGCAGTTACGAGTTACAAGTTAGTTCACTGTTTACTGTTAACTGATATATCTGTTACTTTTGTTACCTTTTTGGGAATAGTTACAAGTAGACAAGACACGAGATACAAGTTGTTAACTGCTAACTGTTGACTGTTTACTGATATATCTGTTACCTTTGTTACCTTTTAACAGTTACGGGCTACGGGTTGTGGTTGTTTACTGCTAGTTGTTTACTGAAAGATATCCGCTTTCGCTTTTTTCTTTCCGAGAAAAAAATGTAGTTTTGTATTGTCCATAATTCAAGACGTTCTGTCTTGAATCTTTTGTAACCGATAAAACAGCTAACGCGTGAAAACAGAACATGAAGAGAAGGTGACCGGGCTACCTGAAAATGCCTTCCGTGAACTGAAGTCCGGCGAAGAATACAAGCCGGTAATGTCTCCCGACAAACAGTATAAAGAAGTAACTCCATGGTCGGTACTATGGGGGCTGGTAATGGCTGTACTCTTTAGTGCCGCCGCTGCTTACCTCGGCCTGAAGGTGGGTCAGGTCTTTGAAGCAGCCATCCCGATAGCGATCATTGCCGTAGGGTTATCGACAGCTACCAAGAGAAAGAATGCTCTGGGTGAAAATATAATTATCCAATCCATTGGAGCCAGCAGTGGGGTTATTGTGGCAGGTGCGATATTTACGCTTCCGGCTTTATACATCCTGCAATCCAAATATTCCGAAATTAGTGTCGACTTTTTTCAGGTATTCTTAAGTTCCTTGCTGGGTGGTATATTGGGTATTCTCTTCCTGATTCCGTTCCGTAAATATTTTGTATCCGATATGCATGGAAAATATCCTTTCCCCGAAGCTACAGCAACCACACAGGTGCTTGTATCGGGTGAAAAAGGCGGCAGTCAGGCCAAACCCCTTATATTCGCCGGAATCATCGGGGGAGTTTACGATTTTGTCATTGCCACATTCGGCGCATGGTCGGAGACGTTCACGACGCGCGTTTTGCCTTTTGGCGAAGAAATTGCCGATAAAGCCAAAGTGGTCTTCAAAGTAAATATAGGTGCCGCCGTTTTAGGGCTGGGCTATATAATAGGACTGAAATATGCCGCAATAATCTGTGCCGGTTCCGCATTGGTATGGTTCGTTATCGTTCCGCTTCTTCCGTTCCTGGGAGATACTATGCTGACGACTTTGAATCCTACTTTTGCAGGAGTTATCTCTACTATGACGCCGGAAGCAATATTCACTACTTTTGCGCGCCATATTGGTATCGGTGGTATTGCAATGGCCGGAGTTATCGGTATTATAAAATCGTGGGGAATTATAAAGAGCGCCGTCGGTCTGGCATCCAAAGAACTTAGAGGTGGAGCTGCCGATACAAAACAGATAGACAAACGCACACAACGCGACCTGCCGATGAAAATTATCTCTATCGGTATCATTGTTGCGCTGATTGTGACATTCCTTTTCTTCTATTTCGGAGTGATACACAATTTATTGTACGCAATAGTAGGTATTCTTGTTGTTGCCATTATAGCTTTCTTGTTTACCACGGTTGCTGCTAACGCGATCGCGATTGTAGGCACAAATCCGGTTTCGGGTATGACGCTGATGACTCTTATCCTGGCCTCAGTGGTTATGGTAGCGGTAGGATTGAAAGGGACATCGGGTATGGTTGCAGCCCTTATTATAGGTGGTGTGGTTTGTACTGCGTTGTCTATGGCGGGAGGTTTCATTACCGACCTTAAAATAGGTTACTGGCTGGGATCAACACCAGCGAAACAACAGTCATGGAAGTTTTTAGGCACACTGGTTTCCGCAGCAACAGTAGGCGGTGTAATACTGATATTGAATAAAACATACGGATTTACAGGAGCTAATGCTCTGGTAGCACCGCAGGCTAATGCCATGGCTGCAGTTATAGAGCCGCTGATGATGGGAGCCGGGGCACCGTGGGTATTATACGCCGTAGGTGCTTTGATCGCCATTTTACTCACTTTATTACGCGTGCCTGCTCTGGCATTTGCCTTAGGGATGTTTATCCCGATGGAACTGAACGCACCTTTATTAATAGGTGGCGCAGTCAGCTGGTACGTTGGCAGCCGCAGTAAAGATGAAGCCCTGAATGCCGCACGGCTGGAGAAAGGTACATTATTAGCCTCCGGATTTATAGCGGGAGGTGCATTGATGGGTGTAGTCAGCGCTGCTATGCGTTTCGGAGGAGTGAATCTGGTTAATGAAGAATGGTTGGCAAACAGCGGTTCCGAATTACTGGCTCTGGCTATGTATCTGGTTATAATCGGTTATCTGGGATATTCTTCCATGAAGGCAAAGAAAGAAATGTTGTAATACTCTGTATTCTTAAATATAGGGAAAAGGATGGGGCAATTACCCCATCCTTTTCTTTTATCAAAACAAGGCCGTATTTTTTCCGGAAAACTTTATCTATATCATAAATTATCAGCTAAAGAGTTCTTTGATTTTATAAAGCCTTCAATGATGTTCATTGGTACTTGAAAAGAAATTGTTCAAAAAAGGTAATCAGTTAAACTGAACTATTCGTCGATAAAACCACTCTGTTTGTCGAACATTTTTGCCCGATTCTTTTAATAGGAGTAATATTGAAAGCTCAAATTCACAAAAACCTATTAAAGTATGAGAATCCATAAATTCGTTTTTAGCTTTTTTTGTAGTATATGTTTGTTTGTAATATCATCCTGTAGTGATAGTACAGATGACATTATTACTGATGAAGATGGAGTTGACGATGATACTGAAGTTGTTATTGATGACGATTTTGAGACCAACTCCCGGGACTCTGTGTTTTCGAATGCAGTTACCATTACCTTTTCTGATAATGCAGCAATAATTACGAACCCGTATGAAAATGACGGAGTGAATATTACCCAAAGTAGTGGCAATGTAGTTGTTACCTCTACAAATCTGATAACAGAAATTAATTACGTCTTGTCAGGGAGCATACAAAGCGGTTCATTTAAGATTTATAGCGATTATAAATTCGGACTTATGATGAACGGGGTGGATATTACCAGTAGCGATGGTCCTGCCCTCAATGTTCAATCCGGGAAAAAAGTAACTGTAACTCTCGTAAACGGAACAAACAGCAGACTTATCGACAGTAATACTTATACGGCTTACGCTGATGAAGATATGAAAGGTGCATTCTTTAGTGAAGGACAATTGAACTTCGAAGGAGAAGGAAGCCTGCTTGTTTATGGAAGATATAAACATGCTATTTGCAGTGATGATTATATAAGAGTGAAAACAGGAAATATCACAATCGCCACGGCCGTCAGTGATGGTATCCACGCCAAAGATTATTTCCGTATGGATGGTGGAACCCTGAATATTAAAGCTTCAAGCGATGGTATCGATTGCGACGAAGGATATATTCGGATAGATGCCGGAAATATTACAATAAACAGTAGTGATGATGGCATTGTAGCTTCATATGAAGATGCCGATACGACTATCGATCCATACATAACTATCGGTAATGCGACCATAAATATTACTACCACAGGCCAAAAGGCTCAGGGTATAAAAAGTGACTTAGGCTCTTTATCGGTTACTGCCGGAACAATCAACGTAACCACTAAAGGGACTGCTGCCAAGGCCTTCAAGACAGGGGGCGATATGAACATAAGCGGAGGCAACATGACATTGATTACAACCGGAGATGCTTTTTATGATACGGATGATAAAGATATATCATCTGCGGCAGGTATAAAGTGTGACGGAAATCTGACCATTGATAAAGGAACAATCACTATAGAAAGTTCCGGCGCAGGAGGAAAAGGCATCAGTGTAGACGGTGAACTTGTCGTTAATGGTGGAACTATAAAGGTCACAACAACAGGAGGCCAGTTTAAATACGGTTCGGACGACACTGCCGCCAAAGCTATAAAAAGCGATGGAAACCTGACTGTCAATAGTGGAAATATCACGATCAAGACCTCCGGCGTGGAAGCTGAAGGACTGGAAAGTAAAAAGACCCTGACCATCAATGACGGCACAATAGAGATAGAGGCATATGATGACTGTATCAATGCATCCAATCACATAGGGATCAATGGTGGAAATATATACTGCTATAGTGAGAGTAATGACGGTATCGACTCAAACGGCACATTGACCGTTACGGGGGGACTTATCGTTTCGTCGGGCACAAAATCTCCCGAAGAGGGTTTCGACTGTGATAACAACACGTTCAAGATTACTGGCGGAATACTTGTAGGCACCGGCGGAGCAACCAGCAACCCAACAGCGAGTGTCAGTACCCAACGGTCGGTTGTTTATGGAACTACAGGCACAGCCAACCAGATTATACATATAGAATCTGCGGACGGAAAAAGTGTACTGACTTATAAAATACCACGTACATATTCACCACTGACGCTGTTGTTCAGCAGTCCCGATCTGGCAGCAAATACAAGTTACACTATATATACAGGCGGAAGCGTTTCGGGCGGAAGCGATTTCCACGGACTGTATACAGGAACAACATATACAAAAGGTACGGCAGCTACGACTTTTACAACAAGTTCTATGCTGACAACTATCGGAACATCTTCAGGAGGGCCGGGAGGACGGCCCTGATTAATACGTTTTTTAGGTTAATTGTAGAGAGCTATTCCGGGATGGAATGGCTCTTTATCTTTTTCAGATAACTTTATCTATATATAAAAACAGTACTATAGACTGATTTCCGGAGAGAATTATTAGTGAGATCAATCTAAAATGATAATTTGTATATATCGGATTTTAATAATATACTTGTATAAGAATAACCCGTTTATAAAATTTAGCTGTATGAAACAAGCTATTTGTTTTATCTTGATTTTATTGACTGCTACATCCTGCAGTTCTACTTACTTCTTTTCTACATTGAATACGAATAACGAATATGTAGAGAAAGTAGACAATGGAGATTTCCTCCTTGAAACCGATAGTTTATGGATCGCCTATTGTTTCAAGGGAGAAAGCGCTCCCATACAGATTACGGTTTTCAATAAATTGTCTGTTCCGCTATATGTAGATTGGCAACGCTCTGCTCTTATACTGGATGGCACAGCATATTCTTATGCGAAAGACAAACTTAATTTCTCAGGAAGCACTCAAGTATTTGTGGATAATTACAATCTTACTCCGGATAAGACATACAGTTTTGCAGACGGAAGTTTTGCCGGAGATATAGAATCGCCTCAGAATATAAGCTTCATACCTCCCGAGACCATGATTAGCTATATCCCTTTAAGGTTGAATATGAATTTTGATAAATTGGACAAGAAGCTTTATCGAGATTCTTATCTGGGAGATAAAAACAGTAATACAATAAAAATAAAGAGGATAGATTACTCCGAATCTGACAGCCCCTTACACTTCGAAAGTTACCTGACTGTTTATGCCCGACCGGAACACCTTATGACATTCCAGCAAAGCTTCTATATGTCGAATTTAATTAAAACCCAGTCTATAAAGCCATCTAACCTTCCGGGAGATATGGCTGAGAGAGGAGATTTCTTTTATATAGAAAAACCCGCCAACAATACTTTCTGGGAGATACTGTTGGGTACAACACTTGTTGTTGGAGCAGTCGCAATTGAAGTTGCTGTAGACGCGAATACCAGATATTAGAAATCACCCCTCCAACAGCTTAACAGCATCAATGTACCGGGCTATTCCCAGCGCTACTTGCTTAGCTTCACGCATCGCCAAAACAACAGTCTGCGGCGTATGCACTACATCCCCTCCGGCAAAAACACCTTTACGGGTGGTCATACCGTATGGATGTTCTTTAGTTATTACATAGCCGCTATCATTCACCTCAATACCCAGAGATGTAGAGACTATACGGTTGGCTGGCTTTGAGCCTATAGCAATGAAAACACGTTCCATAGGCATTATCTTATCTCCGTCGGGGGTTTCGACACGAATAGCTTTGAGTGTGTTATTTTCTCCGATACATTCTACTGTCCGGCTCTTCCATAGAAAATTAGTGCCTTCCTCTACTGCTTCATTATACTCGGTTCTCAATGCAGGTAACTCATCTTCTGTACCTCTATATATCACATTTACAGAATTAGCTCCCATTCTCAAAGCTGTGCGTGCAGCATCCATAGCTACATTTCCGGCACCGATAATCGCTACGTTCTCACCTTCTACCAAAGGGACTGCATTTCTGCTTATATCACCATTATTATACAGATTGACCATCCTGAGAAAATAAGAAGACTGCAATACCTTATACAGATTAATTCCGGGAATATCCAGCCTATTGGGGACGGAGGTTCCTGAGCCTATAAAAACAGCATCAAATTCATGTGACAGCATTTCATCGACGGTCATTTTTTCTCCAACAAGAAAGTCATTTATGAAAGTAACACCCAAAGCTTCTATTTTCTTGATCTCTCTACGGACAATATCCTTAGGCAAGCGATACTCCGGTATGCCATACATTAATACTCCCCCGGGTTCCTTTTGCCCTTCAAATACAACGACATTAAACCCTTCCCTGGCCAGGTCTCCGGCAACAGTCAGTCCTGCCGGTCCGGAACCTATCACTGCCACTTTTCCTCTTGTCTTGGGTTTCAAGCGCTCTTTTATGAGGTTCATATCACTGTCGAAGTCCGCGATAAAGCGTTCCAATTTGCCTACCCTTACCGGATTGTCTTTTTTATTAAGGATACAATGACCTTCGCATTGTTTCTCATGAGGACATACTCTTCCACATATAGCCGGAAGGTTGCTCTTCTCATTTATTATTTGCATTGCCGCACCAATATTTCCCATTGACAGCTGATTTACAAAACCCGGGATATTATGCTCTATAGGGCAACCTTGTATACATAGCGGGTTTTTACAGTTAAGGCATCGCTTGGCCTCGTCAATGGCTTCTTTAGCGGTGTAACTTACATTTATTTCAGCAAATTTATTACTTCTCATTTTCTCTCCGATTATCTATTTAGTCTATTTTGCAATATAAACATTGCAAATATATATACTTTTTTGTTATGTCAAGATTGCAAAATAAACTTTATTGAAAAAATAATAAGAATAAAAGGGAATTGCGGAAATAGAACTTTACTAACTAAAAAGTAAAATCCTGATTCAGTCATTCCTATATCCTTTCTATATAGATAATCCTTTTAGAAAAAAATAATAAATCAGAGGGTAAAGTTGATAAAATAGTGATTTGAAGGCTTAAAACCGAACAGTTTAATGAAAGGCCATATCAATACGGGTTAAATAAAGTTAATAAACGAAAGAAAAACGCCAAAACATGTTTTATAACATAAAAATCAATTATCTTTGTACTGTGTTTTTCATGGTATTAGATTTAAGGTTAACAATGAAGATTGGTTGTCGTGATGACAACCTTTTCTTTTTTATAGAAGTTCCTTTTTGTTCTACCTGTCTAAAAGTGTACTACTTCAAATTAAATGATTCTCAGCAATATATCTCCATAGCGGCGCAGCTTGAACAGACTGCTTGATACCATCCTTTTTTAATAACGATACAAGTTCATCTGCAGATAGCAAATGTACAGATATATCCTCGGTAGCTTCCAGATTCTGCTCCGAAACCTTTTCTACATCGGTAGCAAGAAAACAATGAGTCATATTGGTATGCGTTCCCGGATTGACGGATATTTCCATATATTTCATCCAGTTACCCTTACCATATCCTGTTTCTTCAAGCAACTCCCGTTGCGCAGAAACCTCAAAGGAAGGGTCATACTTTTCAGCTACTCCCGCGCATAATTCCATAGACGTGTATCCGAGTCCGTGCCTGTATTGGCGTACAAGAATAAATTCCTTGTCCTTTGTGATGGCTATAATATTTACCCAATCAGGGTAGTCGAGCAGGTAGTAATCGGGGATTTCATTTCCGTTCGGCAGTTGTATATGCTCGCGCCGGACTGTAAGCCAAGGTTCCTGAAAAAGATATTCACTATTTAATACTTTCCAGGCTTTGTCATCAGTTTTATTGTTCATTATCGTAATTTGTAGATTATCTTATATAAAATCTTTTCTCACGGGAGAAAATGCATCTATGACCGCACCTTTTTCCTGACAGATAAGTCCGTGTACTGCTCCCGAAGGCACATAAAAGCCGTCACCCTTCACCAGTTCCTCTTTTTTTCCATCTATGGTGACTTCAAATCTGCCGCTTTCTATATATGATGATTGTACATGCGGATGGCTATGCATATCGCCGATGCTTCCTTTTTCAAAAGATACTTTGACCAGCATCAGTTCGTCATTATATCCCAGTATTTGTCTGGTAACACCTTCACCTACGGTTTCGGTGATTATATCTCTTTGAAAAATAAACTCTTTGCTTTCTTTCATATTCAGGTAATCTCCAATGTTTAGCTATATATTGAGTTGTTAAGCCAACAAGGCCAACAGCTTTATTTTTCTAATACTATGACATTCATAAGGATACCTTTCAGTGGTTTATCCTTCTCATTTGTTTTCACATTCTGTATTTTGTCCACTACATCCAGACCTTCGATCACTTCACCAAAGACGGTATATTCATTATCCAGATGCGGCGCTCCTCCCCTGGTTTTATAATATTCGCGCTGCTCGTCGGTATATATTGTTTCCGGTTTCCTTGCACTTGCCTGTTCTTCTGCTTCAGAAAGCATCTTACTTCTTAATTCTGTTATAGCAGAACGGTTCCCTTCCTTATACAGAGCCTTGATTGTATCCATGTTGGCCGACTGGATGCCATTGTAAATGCTTTGTTTCAACCGTTCGAACCGTACTTTTTCCAGTTCGTTCAGTTTATTGTCGAAAGCAAGTTCCCCGGTGACGATATAAAACTGTGAAGCATCGGAAGCTTTTGTCGGGTTTTCGGCATCACCCCAGCGGGCTGCGCCTATGGCTCCCCGTTTATGGTAATGTAGAGGAAATCTTATTTCGGAAGGGATAGTATCTCCCATCGTTTTATCTTCGGGTATAGTATCTCCGTCGGCTATATTCCGGGTTTTAGGGTCACCCCCTTGAATCATAAAATCCTTTATTACCCGGTGAAATGTCAGGTCTTTATAGAACCCTTCCTCAGCCAGTTTAAGAAAATTATCACGATGTACTGGAGTCTCATTATACAGCTTGATTTTTATATTGCCATAGCTGGTCTGTAATAGCACAACGGGTTCTTTCGGTTTGTTACTGCACATAGTTATTGTTAATAGGATTATAGGTATAAACCAAAGTTTCTTCATATCGGTTTCTTTAAGTAGGTGCAAATGTACTCATTCTTAAAACAAGTCATAATAATATGTGCTCATCCTTTCCATGGATTTTGTCATGTCAAAACCGGCCTCTTCCGCTTTCCTCTTCATATCCACTTCATTATCGAATACTTCAGCCTGTTTTGTCGCAAAATGGAATATGACATATTTTATTTCAGTCTTGGAATACGATACCGTTTTTGCCAGCAGCATATTCTTATCAAAAGCAAAAAACGTGATGTTGGAAAGTACATTTTTAGCCTTGTTTGTTTCTTTGACTATATTTTTTATACCGCCTTCATCATCCAGAGTCCCGTATTCCATATCATCTATGGCATTTATAGAATAAGGATATATCAGCGGAATACGATAGCTATCCCTGAATCCGGCATAGGTAAAATATGTTTCGGGGATGATAGAATCCGCAGGCTGCATCGCTTTCAGGCTGTTCATATAAGGAGAATCACCGTAATACATTGTATATGCACCGGCAATAGTTTCTACGGCCTGTTCTTTTATTTCAGGCACTTTCTCAATGACGGTATTAACCCCTTTATATACAAGGTAGACTCCGCAGAAAGCAGCAAGTATAAAGAATAGAATAGCCAACAGGCAACCCGTATCACGGCTTTTTTTATTACTCCATTTTACAATGGCCCAGAATACGGCCACTATCATAAACAAACCTGACAAAAGAGTAACAACCAGAAGAATCAAACCTTTTATAACCATAATTCATATTTTTTTATTCGTATTCCAGGTATTCTTGAAAACAAAAATAGCTAAATATTATCAAATCAGCATATTTTGAACAAGGCAAATGGCTTTTCAGTTAACAGTAAACAGTCATCAGTTAACAATCCATAGCTTGTAAAAACTTCGTGCCTTTGCGTGAAACAAAATAGAGTATCTTGTAACCCCTAACTGTTAAAAGGTAACAAAGGTAACAGATATATCAGTTAACAGTAAACAGTTAGCAGTAAACAGTGAACTAACTTGTAACTCGTAACTGCCCTAGGGCGGAGTAACTTGTAACTACTTTAATCAATCTATCAAAGAACTATCAGCTAACAGCTAAAGGCTATCGGCTCTTATTTTATTGATAAACCTCTTCAAAAAAGATAAAATCCTGTGTGTTTGTCCTGATGTTTTGAAAGAATAAAATCTGAATAGCAGATTTTGTTTTTCATAATTTAGTAAATTATGCTAGATTTGCATATACAAAAAATGAAATATGGCAAAATACGGAAGAATCCTCCTGAAGTTAAGCGGTGAATCCCTGATGGGAGGCCAGCAATACGGTATAGATGTTAACCGGCTGAACTCTTATGCCGAGCAGATAAAGTCTGTCGCTGATATGGGTGTCCAGATCAGCATTGTCATAGGAGGAGGGAATATATTCCGCGGACTGAGTGGAGCTTCGAAAGGTTACGACAGGGTGAAAGGCGACCAGATGGGCATGCTTGCAACAGTAATTAATAGCCTGGCATTAAGTTCGGCTTTGGTTGCTATCGGCCAAAAAGCCAGAGTATTGACTGCTATCCGTATGGAGCCTATCGGCGAAATTTACAGCAAGTGGAAAGCAATAGAGTCTATGGAAAACGGCGAAGTCGTTATTTTATCATGTGGCACGGGAAATCCGTTCTTTACTACGGATACGGGTTCATCGTTGCGTGGAATAGAAATTGAAGCCGATGTTATGCTCAAGGGCACACGCGTAGATGGCGTATATACGGCAGATCCGGAGAAAGACCCGTCAGCCGTTAAATTCGAAAGTATCTCATATGACGAAGTTTATTCCCGAGGGCTGAAAGTAATGGATATGACAGCTACCGTGATGTGTAAAGAGAATAACCTGCCTATCGTCGTCTTCGATATGGATACTCCGGGAAATCTGGAGCGGTTGATGAACGGCGAGAATATAGGCACTTATGTGCATGCGTAGTTAGTAGCAAGTTTGCCTCGCCTTCGCTTCGGCGAATGTTATTCTTTCGCCCTGCCGGACAGTTACGAGTTACAAAAGTCTTTAATCCTGAAATATTAAAATCCTGAAATAAATTATGACAGACCTAAAACAAATCGGAAAAAAAGCAGAAGATAAAATGCAGGCTTCTGTAGAGTTTCTTGATGAAACTCTATCCCGTATACGCGCGGGAAAGGCTAATCCTCATATCCTCGACGGGATAAAACTTGAATATTATGGCTCGCTTACTCCACTTAGCGGCGTAGCGGCAATTAATACACCGGATGCGCGGACTATCGTTATTCAGCCATGGGAAAAACAAATGCTGAAAGAGGTTGAAAAAGCTATTCTTAACTCCGATGTGGGCATTACTCCTGATAACAACGGGGAGATCATCCGCCTGTCCATTCCTCCTTTGACCGAAGAACGCCGTAAACAACTGGTAAAGCAAGCCAAACAAGAGGCTGAGGAAGCAAAAGTGAGTATCCGCAATGCGCGCCGAGATGCTATCGATTCAATCAAAAAGTCGGTAAAAGACGGAGTTGCAGAAGATATGGCAAAGGACGCGGAAAATGACATGCAAAAACTTCACGATAGATACATTAAAAAAATAGATGATGTATTTGCCCTGAAAGAAAAAGAAATATTGACAGTATAAAACTGATTATCTTATTATCTAATATGCCAATGTGCCGATGAAGTTCTGCAATTATTCATCATTGGCACATTGGCATATTAATTCATTGGCACATTAAGTATATGAATGGTCTTGTAATAAAGAATACGGGTAGCTGGTATTTGGTCCGCACTGATGACGGGAAGAATATCGAATGTAAGATAAAAGGGAATTTTCGTCTTAAAGGTATACGCAGTACCAATCCCATAGCTGTAGGAGACAGGGTCGGCATTGTTGAAAACAATGAAGGTACAGCCCTGATAACCGAAATAGAAGACCGGAAGAATTATATTATCCGCCGTTCTTCCAATTTGTCGAAGCAGTCGCATATTTTGGCGGCGAATATCGACCTGTGCTTTCTCATCGTTACCATTAATCATCCGGTGACATCTACTGTTTTTATCGACCGTTTTCTGGCATCGGCAGAGGCATACTGTGTTCCCGTGAATCTTATATTCAATAAAACGGATATTTATACCGAAGACGAGACCGCATATATGGAAGCTCTGATCAGCCTATACAACCACATAGGTTATCCGTGCCTCAGGATCTCGGCTTTAGAAAAAGAAGGAATAGAAACTTTACAAGAAAAGATAAAAGGGAAAATAACATTGTTTTCAGGGCACTCGGGCGTTGGAAAATCTACCCTCATCAATACCCTCATTCCTGATACGGGACTAAAGACGGGAGCAATATCAGGTTATCATGGAAAAGGAATGCATACGACCACTTTTTCCGAAATGATAGAATTATCTCAGGGAGGTTTTATCATAGATACTCCCGGTATCAAAGGCTTTGGCACGGTGGATATGGAAAAGGAGGAGATTTTTCATTTCTTCCCCGATATCTTCAGGTTTTCGAAAGACTGCCGTTTTCACAATTGTATCCATATCAATGAGCCCGATTGTGCGGTGAGGGCTGCTGTAGAAAAACATTACATAAGCGAGAGCCGATACAAGTCATATCTGAATATGATGGAAGAGGATGCTGACGGGAAATACAGGAAATAACCTTGCATGTTATAGAATCTGCGCTTCGACAATAACGATTAAATTTAAAAAGTTAATGCCTAAAACTCATATTTTATTATAACTTTGGTGTTATATGCTATTTGTATGCCAATGGAATCAATGGAAGCTGCAGATAATCTGATCCTTATTTTTCAAATCCTGTATGTTGTTACAGCATTGGGAACGATGGTCGTTGTCATCTCGGAAAACAGGAATCCTTTGAAAACTATTTCATGGGTGCTTATTCTGTTGTTGTTACCGTTGGTTGGGCTCGTTATCTATTATTTTTTCGGGGAGGATAGCCGGAAACAGCGTCTGATCTCCCATAAGATGTATAAGAAACTTAATCGCCGTTCTATCGGTCGCAAAGAGTTGCTCGAGACATTGAATCCGCCTGCCGAGCATAGAGGATTGGTAAATCTCTTGAACAGGCTCAAAGGCGCACCTTTATATGGTGGTAGCAATGTCACTTTTTATTCGGATGGAATAGCAAAATTTTATGCTCTATTCGAGGAATTGGAAAAAGCTAAAAAGCATATCCATATCCAATACTATATTTTTCTTGAAGATGAAATAGGGCGTAAAACGCGGGATATTCTTGTGCGTAAAGCGGCAGAAGGGGTGGAGGTACGTCTTATATATGACGATGTAGGGTCGTGGAAGGCCAAGCGCCGCTTCTTTAAGGAAATGCAGGGGCAGGGCATTGAAGTACAGCCTTTCCTGAAAGTAGCGTTTAAATTCCTGACCAGCCGGGTAAACTACCGTAATCACAGGAAAATCGTAGTCATAGACGGTAAAGTGGGATTTGTAGGAGGGATGAATATTGCAGACAGGTATATTTACGGAGTAAGCTTCGGTACCTGGCGCGACAGCCATATAAAAATTGAAGGAAAAGCCGTAGCCGGATTGCAAACATCTTTTCTGATAGACTGGTATTCTTCACGCAAAGAATTTCTGGCTTCCGATGCCTATTATCCAGCATTGGAAAACAAAGGGGATAATCTCATACAATTGGTTACCAGCGGTCCCGTGGGCCCGTTTAAAGATATACATCTCGGTATTTTGCAGGCAATATCCACCGCCAAGGAATGTGTATATATTCAAACACCATACTTTGTACCTACCGACGCATTATTACTGGCTATCCAGATGGCTTCGATGCGGGGGGTGGATGTAAGGTTGATGCTTCCCCGCCATTCGGATACTACATTTGTACATATTGCATCGATGTCATATTTAAAAGATGTGCTGGACGCAAAAGTAAGTGTGTTTTTCTATGAAGCCGGATTTTTGCATTCGAAGTTAATGGTAATCGACAGCTCCCTGACAATAACAGGTTCGGCAAATATGGATGTGCGGAGTTTCGAACATAATTTTGAAATAGATGCATTTATTTACAATGAAGGCACATGCAATGCTGCAAAAGAAATATTCTTCCGCGACATGGAAAAATCCTCGTTATTATCTGCCGAAGAGTGGGAAAAAAGATCGAGATTTGAGAAATTTAAAGAATCCGTTATGCGGTTGTTTTCACCTTTATTATGACCCGTTCCTCCGATTAAATATTATAAGAAAGCAATGAGTAAAAGACGGTTTTTCCATTATCTGATATATTTTATTCCGCTAATAGCCAATGCTCAGAAAATAAGTATATTATTGCCGCAACAGGCCAATAAGGAGTATGTATTTGTTCTGAGTAAGGGGATACAGCAAGATACTATTCAAAAAGGCATACTTCCCTTTACAGGAGATGTGATAATTAACATACCGGAAAGAGAAAAAGATTATGCGGGTATGGGATCGTTGCAAATAAAGGATGCAAGAGCCTTTAATATGATTGTTAATCACGAAGATTTTAGCGTGACACAAGCCGCAGATCAGAAATACATATTCAAAGATTCCCGTGAAAATGAATATTTATATTCTGTTATACAAGAAGGAGCCCGACCGCCCAAGGATACAACACTCTATGCTTCATCTTTTATCGAACTGGTGCGTTATATGCAGCAATTAAATAAACTGACCTCTCAGGGCGGAAGCCTTATGGAAAAAGCTAATGCCCGTTTGTTTGCGTTAAATCAACTTGATATGGATAAGCTTTATACCAGTGGTATATGGTATAATGTTGTAGACGGATTGGTGAAACTAACCGCTGACCAACAATTGATGGCAGAGGATATGTTTCGTTTAATGAAGCGGATAAACTCACAAGAGATCTTTGAGCATTTCGCAAACAATTTGATTGTTATTACCGAGCAATACGGGTGGGATGACGCATTCGGTATTATTGTGCCGTATATAGAAGAATCAGGCAGAATAGCTATTCCGCAAGGAAGGCTATTCGATGCTTTCGCTTTGGCAAAAGTGCGCAAGGGAACATTAGCACCGGATCTGGATGGGCTAACACCTTTGTTGGGGGAGTCTGGTTATAGACGGACTCTCTTGGTATTCTACCAGCCGGATTGTGAAAACTGCCATGTTCAGATAGACCGGTTGATCAGTGATTATCCGAAACTAAAAGAACAAAACGTACGGATAGTTTCGATATCTTCTGATACCAGTAAAGATACATTTGCCGGAGATGTAAAGCGTTTTCCGTGGTCCGATTCTGACAAGTTGTGTGATTACAAAGGATTTGCCGGTGGCAACTTTGTCAAATATGGAATAATGGGCACTCCTGCGTTCTTTCTCCTGGATGAGAAAGGCTTGGTCATAAAACGTTATGCTTTAGTCACTGATATTGATTTCAGTACCAATGTAAAAGAAGAAAAATGAAGTGTTTTTGCCAAAATAAAGATATTTTTATTTGAATTAGTTAAAAAAACTATATCTTTGTGACTTGTATGTTCTGTTTGGAAAAACAGACTTGATTTGTAGAGTTAAAGAATAATTATTGAAAATAAATCTTAATAAGGTGTTTATTAAGTGAATTTTATGAGCAAAAAAGTTGCACTCATCACAGGCGTTACAGGACAAGATGGAGCATATCTATCTGAATATTTGATAAAAAAGGGCTATACGGTTCATGGTATTAAAAGAAGATCGTCCTTGTTTAATACGGAGCGTATAGATCATTTGTATCAGGACCCTCATGATGAAAATCGAAATATGATACTTCATTACGGAGATATGACAGATAGTATGAATCTGACCCGTATTATAGGAGATGTCCAACCAGATGAAATCTATAACCTTGCGGCAATGAGTCATGTAAAGGTTAGTTTTGATACCCCCGAGTATACAGCAAATGCTGACGGTATCGGTACTCTTCGAGTATTAGAGGCTGTCCGATTGTTAAATTTGACCGGTAAAACCAGGATATATCAGGCGTCAACATCTGAATTATATGGATTGGTGCAGGAAATACCGCAAAAAGAGACTACGCCATTCTATCCCAGAAGCCCTTATGCTGTAGCCAAACTGTATGGATACTGGATTACAGTAAACTACAGAGAGGCATATGGAATGCATGCAAGCAATGGTATTCTGTTTAATCATGAATCACCACTGAGAGGGGAGACTTTTGTGACGAGAAAGGTTACCCGTGCTGTATCTCGTATAGCTCTCGGCCTTCAGAAGAGAGTATATATGGGGAATCTGTCCAGTAAGAGAGACTGGGGCCACGCCAAAGATTATATAAAAGCGATGTATCTTATTCTTCAGCAGGATACTCCTGATGATTATGTAATTTCTACCGGAGTAACAACCACAATCCGTGACTTTATAAAAATGTCGTTTTCGGAATTAGGAGTTGAAGTAGACTTTAAAGGAGAAAATGAAAATGAAGAAGGCTATATTGTTAATGTAAATGACGATGCTTTCTCAAAAACAGTTGGAGAAGAATATCTGTCTTCTTTTAAGAAAAGAATAGGAGATATCGTGGTCGGAGTAGATCCGGCATATTTCCGTCCCACAGAAGTTGAAATACTGATTGGAGATAATACCAAAGCCAGAACCAAGTTGGGATGGGAACCTACTTATGATCTCAGAGCTCTCTGTGAGGATATGGTAAGACATGATATTGAATTGATGAAGAAAGAAGAGTTCTTGAAAAATGGAGGCTATCGGATTTTGAATTACTTTGAGTAAGGAGAAAGGTTGTATAATAAATGATAGAAAAAGACGCTAAAATATATATAGCCGGGCATAGAGGGTTAGTCGGTTCAGCTATCCTCCGGAATCTGAAAGAGAAGGGATACTGTAATTTTATCTTAAAAACCCATGCCGAACTTGATCTAACCAGTCAAGAAGCAGTTGCCGATTTTTTTGCAAAGGAAAAGCCTGAATACGTCTTTTTAGCAGCGGCTAAAGTTGGTGGTATTGTGGCTAATAATACATATCGTGGGCAGTTCATATATGAAAATCTGATGATTCAGAACAATGTTATTCATCAATCATATGTGAATAATGTAAAAAAATTAGTATTTTTGGGTAGTTCATGTATTTATCCGAAGGAAGCACCTCAGCCTATGGCTGAAAATGCGTTGCTGACAGGCCCCTTGGAATATACAAATGAACCATATGCTATAGCGAAAATTGCTGGATTGAAAATGTGTGAAAGCTATAATATTCAGTATAATACCAATTTTATAGCTGTAATGCCTACTAATCTGTACGGACCGAATGATAACTTTAATTTGGAAACATCGCATGTTTTACCTGCGATGATTCGTAAAATTCATTTAGGGAAGTGTCTTGAAACGAATGATTGGCATGCCATAAGGAAGGACTTTGATATACGTCCTATAGAAGATATAACAGGCCGGTCTTCAGAAAAAGAGATTCTTGATATGATGAATAAATATGGTATTAAAAAAGTTGGAAATAGTGTGCAGGTCGAATTATGGGGTTCAGGAAAACCAATGCGGGAGTTTCTATGGAGCGATGAAATGGCTGACGCAACAGTTTTTGTAATGGAATCTGTAAACTTTTTAGACTTAATTAGTGTTATAGAAGGTAAAGAAATACGAAATACGCATATTAATATAGGCACAGGCACTGAGATATCAATAAAAGATGTGGCAAATACTATAAAGAGGATCGTTGATTTTTCAGGGGAACTATGGTTTAATATAGAAAAGCCTGACGGAACTATGAGGAAGTTGTCTGATGTATCTAAATTGAATTCATTAGGGTGGAGACATAAAATTGAAATAGAGGAAGGTTTAAACCGGATGTATTCATGGTATAATAAATATATAGTAGATTAAAATAATAGTGTTTAATTATAATTTAAAAGATTGATTATGAAAAAAGTAAGTTTACTTTTAGTTTTAGTTTTTGCGGCTATTACTATTTCTGCTCAAGAGAGTGGATTTAGCACAAAAGCTGGCCGTAAAGCGACTTTTGCGCGTAACGGTTTTTGGGACAATTGGTTTATCGGACTTGGTGCTGGAGCTAATTTTGTACAAGGCGATAACAACAAAGATGCAGATTTTCTGAATCGTCTTACAGTTGCTCCAACTATTCAGGTTGGTAAATGGTACAACCCTTATATTGGAGGCCGTTTGAAATTCCAGGGAGGTTCTTTGCACAATTTCCAAAACAATGCTACTGACATGATCCATAACAAATATTTCGGTGTAGAAGCTGATGTTATGTGGGATGTTACTAACTATTTAGGTAGGTACAACGAGAAACGTGTTTATAGCCTTATACCTTATGTAGGTATCGGTGGAGCAATCGGTTGGGACTACAAATTGGATGACAAAACACATCCAGGTGGAAAACAAAGAAACTTCACTATCAATGGTGGTATCATCAACAAATTCAAATTCTCGAACAGAGTAGCTTTGGATATCGATTTGTCTGCTATGTTGCTTAAAGAAGCTTTCAACCACGGGGGGGCAAACTCTTATGATGGTTTGGTGGCTGCTTCTGCCAGCTTGGTATTCAAAGTAGGTAAGAAAACTGATTTCTCTGAAGCTTTATTGATGGATCAAGGTCTTATCGATGACTTGAATGGTCAGATCAACAAACTTCGTCAGGAAAACGACAGACTTCGTAACCAACCTGCGAAAGAAGTTATCAAAGAAGTTGTTAAGGATTGCCCTAAATGTCCGGAAGCAACTAAAGGTTCATTCGTGTCTAACGTAGTGTTCTTCCGTTTGGGTAGCGCTAATATCGACAAGAACCAAGAAGTTAGCATCTTTAACACAGCTAAATATCTTCAAGATAATCCTAGCGCTAAAGTTAAAGTTGTAGGTTATGCAGACAAGAAAACAGGTACTCCTTCTATCAATGAAAAACTTTCTGAAAAACGTGCTAAGAATGTAGCAAACGAGTTGATCAAGAAATACAACATCGATAGCAACCGTGTAACTGTAGAATGGAAAGGTGACACAGTACAACCATATGCTGAAAATGCATGGAACCGTGTTGCAATTTTCGTAGCTCAATAATCTGAGTCAGAAATATAGAAAAAGAGAGTAGGATTCCTACTCTCTTTTTTTGTTATGTATTTTCTGATATAGAATAATTAAAGGCGAAACGATGCCTCCTATAAATAGGAGACTGTACGTTAAGTTATATATACAGACAGTCTCGTTATTTCTCTATCTGCAGAAAATAATGAGACCCGGACTATAATATTAGCCGGGTCTTATTATTTCTATAATTAAAGATAAATCTTATCTTTTTATTTTACAGTCTCGGTTTCAGTATCTGCTTTCTCCTCTACTACTTCCTCCTCTTTCTCGAAGTCGATATTTGCATTAATAAGGATATTATACCATCCTATTATCTTCTTGATATCGGTTGGATACACACGGTCCCTGTCAAAGTCAGGAAGTATCTCAAGAAAGTATTTCTTCAATTCCTCCGGTTTTGCACTGGTGTTGATAGAAGCTTTCTCTCCGTTTTCCTTTTGTTTGATGGATGCCAGAATGCCTTTTAACGGGGCGTCATCAGTTTCGGTATAGATAGATATATCTCCAAGGGATACAACTTTGTCCCGTGCATGAATCGGCATTTTCTTGCCATCTACCAATGACTCGACAATGACCATATTCTTTGCACTCGAAATAAGTTTATACAACCCCGGTTTACCGGAAACGGATAAGATTGTCTTTAACATAACAATTTGGTTTAGTTTAATATTATAGTTCTATTCTTTTCAGTTAAGCGACAAAAATAATGCTAAAGCTATTAATATCCATATTTACTGTATGGAAAAATATCAAAGTATTTCTTAAAATATTAAAATACAGGGTATTTACTTTCAGAATATCTTTTTATATACATGGCAATAAGGTTTTGTCCCCTTATGCTCATAATATTGCTGATGATAATCCTCTGCTTTCCAGAATGTAGACAGCGGTTTTAGCATAGTGGCAACCTTATATCCTTTACCCTCCAGTATTTCTATATACTTCTCCGCTATTTCTTTTTCATTCTCGTCCGTATAGAATATGCAAGAGAGATATTGCGGGCCTATGTCGGGACCCTGGCCATTTGTTTGGGTAAAGTCATGCGTTTCGAAGAATAACTTCACTAAGTCTTCATAAGTGGTTTTAGACGTGTCATATTCCACTTCGGTCGTCTCCAGATGTCCTGTATTCTTCTGGCAAACCTGCTCATAACTCGGGTGGTCTACATGCCCCCCCATAAAGCCCACAGATGTATGTGCTACACCTTTGGCCTTCATAAAATAATACTCTGTGCCCCAAAAACAACCTGAGGCGAAATAAGCCTTCTTAATCATTTTATTTTCTTCCGGAATAAATTTTAGAGAAATAGAATTAACGCAATGTCTTGTTTCTTTGGCTGTGAACCCCTCATTGAGGAACACATGCCCGAGATGTGCCCCGCAATTGTTGCATATAATCTCGGTACGCATCCCGTCAGCATCAGGAACACGTTTTACCGCCCCTTTTATTTCATCATCGAAAGAAGGCCATCCGCAATGCGAATCGAACTTATCTGATGAATTATATAATGGGGTATTACATCTTTTGCAGACATATACGCCTTTCCGTTTATTATTTATGTATTCACCTGTATATGGCGCTTCAGTCCCTTTGTGGAGAATTACACGTTCTTCCTCGGCTGTTAGTTTATTGTAATTCATATTTTCATTATTTATTTTGTTTTGGCTCCGGACGCATGATATCCCCATCAGGGCTATGCATAATAAGTATATCAACCGTTTCATATCTATTCTTTCTTTTTATAATAACTACGGAAAGCAAATAGCTTTCTTCTTTTCAAATACGATAGATCATACATCTGGGAATAAGCTTCCCGTTCGAATGAAATATTTTCATATGCTCTTAACCTGTTTTTATATTGTATCAATCTGATGAGCCATTCAAGTATATAGCATAGATAAAATAAAAAGATCAGCATCTCCAGCATTTGCCGGGTGTGAATCCGTTCATGATTCTTTTCTGCCTCACTCAGTGAACCATAGTCCTCGCGTACAATAATTAGCCCGAGCAGATTAATTGCGCCGAAGTCTTTTGGTGGAAAACGTTTACTATATATCATTCTCATCTTGGTTTTGTCCAACAAAAATATCTTCGAAAGCAAATGTTCACAAGTTTTTTGAGGCAAATTTTGTTAAAGGCTATATTTTGAATAACTTTCGCTCTCTTTAAAACAAATCAGTATGGAATTAGTTTATGCCTCTATTATACTAGTACTGGCGATTGTGCTTATCCTTTTTATGCAGAAAGGAAATAAGCAGCGTGAACAGGAATTGAAGAATGAGATCAACCGTTTGTCGGCAGATAAAGATGCCATACAAAAAGAGCAAATGGAGAAAATCCGCGAAATAGCCGAAACAAGGGCTTTGTTACAATCGAAGGATGAACAGCTGCGGCTTCAACAGGAAGAGCTGCTCAATACCCGTGCTCAACTAAATAAGGATTTCCAGATACTGGCCAATCAGATACTGGAAGAGAAAACGCTTCGCTTTACGGATATGAACAGGTCGAATATGGAAGCTATCCTGAAGCCTCTGAATGAAAAGCTTGTAGAGTTTAGGGTGAAAGTAGAGGAAACCTATGATAAAGAATCCAAGCAGCGTTTTTCTCTGGAAGAGCGTATCCGGGAACTTGTCGCCCTTAACAATCAGATAAGCGAAGATGCCAATAATCTGACTAAGGCCTTGAAGGGCAATAACAAAATACAGGGAAACTGGGGTGAGATGATTCTCGAATCTATTCTTGAAAAGTCCGGACTGAAAAAAGGAGAAGAGTATTTTACCCAGGAATTCATTGTGGATGAGAATGGCAGCCGCGTCCGAAATGCACAGGACAAGTATATGCAACCTGATGTTGTTGTGATGTATCCGGGAGGACGGAAGATAATTATAGATTCAAAGGTGTCCCTGAGCGCTTATGTCAAGTATGTGGAGGCAGGGTCCGACGATATTAAGCTGATAGCGGAAAAAGAGCATGTGATATCCATTAAGCAACATATAGACGAACTGAGCCAGAAATCTTATCAGGACTATGTAGAGTCACTCGATTTTGTAATGATGTTTATTCCTAACGAACCTGCATATATTCTGGCAATGCAGCTCGATTCTACTCTTTGGGATTATGCCTACCGCAAGCGTATCCTGCTGATTAGCCCGACTAATCTGATTGCGTCATTGAAGGTTGTTTCCGACTTGTGGAAACGGGAGTATCAGAGCCGTAATGCCATTGAAATTGCCAAGCGGGGCGCTGCTCTCTATGATAAATTTGCAGGCTTTGTGGATACCCTTCAGGATGTAGGTAAGAATATAGAGCGTTCCCAAAAATCGTATGATAAAGCTTTTTCCCAGTTAAAAGAAGGTAATGGAAATCTGATGCGCCAGGCAGAAATGCTTAAAGAATTGGGAGTTAAGGCGCAAAAAGAACTTCCGGATAGTAATATATAGTTAAATATTGCTAATTTTTGAAAGAAAAACACCAAAACATGTTTTATAACATAAAAATCGATTATCTTTGTACTGTGTTTTTCATGGTATTAGATTTAAGGTTAACAATGAAGATTGGTTGTCGGGATGACAACCTTTTCTTTTTTATAGAAGATCCTAAATCTATCTGCAAATTGCTTATAAGTGAAAAGTTGACAAACCTGACACTTTTTACTCTTTTTTATCTGTTATCTTTTCCCAAATCATTTTAGATTCTGTAATTAGATGTCAAAGAACCTTTGATATATAGATAAAGAATTCCGAAAATAATAACTGTCCGTATTTTATAGGATGTATCTATAATTCCGGATAGTAAATGGATTGGCATGTGCAAGAAAGCGCAGTCCTTAATTCGTATTAATGTAAAGAAATAACTATCTTTGCGCCAATAAAAATCGCAATAAAAACCCGGTTATGGAATACAATTTTAAAGAGATTGAAAAACGTTGGCACCAGTATTGGATCGACCACAAAACTTACAAAGTAACGGAAGATAAGAACAAACCAAAATATTATGTACTCGATATGTTTCCTTATCCGTCAGGAGCAGGCTTGCATGTCGGCCATCCACTGGGCTATATCGCCTCTGATATTTTCTCCCGATACAAACGTTTGAAAGGCTTCAATGTCCTTCATCCGATGGGCTATGATGCCTATGGGCTTCCTGCCGAGCAATATGCCATCCAGACAGGTCAGCATCCGGCTGTTACTACAGCGCAGAATATAAACCGCTATCGGGAACAACTGGATAAGATAGGCTTCTCCTTCGACTGGAGCCGTGAAATTCAGACATGCGATCCCAGGTATTATAAGTGGACGCAATGGGCATTTATCCAGATGTTCAACAGCTATTATTGCTATGATGAAGATCAGGCCCGTCCGATCGCTGAACTGATCGCTGCCTTTGAACAAGTGGGCACGAATGGCCTGAACATAGCTTGCAGTGAAGAATTGCAATTTACCGCGGATGAATGGAAAGCATATTCCGACGAGAAAAAACAAGAAATATTACTTAACTACCGCATAGCATATCGCAGCGAAACCAAAGTAAACTGGTGTCAGGCTTTAGGTACTGTATTGGCTAACGATGAGGTTATCAACGGATTGTCGGAGCGTGGCGGATATCCTGTAGAGCAACGTTTGATGCGCCAGTGGAGCTTGCGTGTATCGGCTTATGCTCAACGCCTGCTTGATGGTTTGGACAAGATAGACTGGAGTGAATCCATCAAGGAAACCCAGCGCAACTGGATTGGACGGAGCGAAGGAGCAGAGATCCACCTCCCCCTGGCCCCCTCCAAAAGAGGGGGGAGCGCTACACCACCCAATTACACTACAAATAAATTGGATTGGAATACAAATATAGATAACGCGCGTAAAAACCGTAAGGAGTCTACAGTGGCTGAAAATGCCTTATGGCAGATGTTGCGGAATAAAAACATCGGATATAAATTTAGAAGACAGCATCTCATAGACCGCTTTATTGTAGATTTTGTTTGTTTCGAAAAGTCTGTAATCGTAGAAGTAGATGGGAAATATCATGAAAGTGATGAACAAATGCAGGCTGACCAGCAAAGAACCGATATTTTGAAAAGTCTTGGATATGAAGTTCTTCGCTTCTCTAATGAAGAAGTTATTGGTAATATCGAAGAAGTTTTGCAGAAGATAAAATCGTATTGCGACGCCCAAGTCCCCTCTTTTGGAGGGGATTTAGGGGAGGTGGCTATCTTCACCACCCGTGCCGATACGATTTTCGGGGTTACCTTTATGGTGCTTGCTCCTGAGAGCGATTATGTATCTCAGGTCACCAAGCCGGAACAAAAAGCAGAAGTTGACGCTTATATTCAGGCTACAAAACGCCGTACAGAACGTGACCGCCTGATGGATAAAAAGGTATCCGGCGTATTTACTGGATCATATGCTATAAATCCGCTGAACGGCAAAGAAATTCCTATCTGGATATCGGATTATGTACTTGCCGGATACGGAACGGGCGCTATTATGGCAGTACCCGGACACGATAGCCGTGACCATGCTTTTGCGAAGCATTTTGGATTACCTATCATTCCGTTGATAGAAGGTTGTGATGTATCGGAAGAAAGTTTCGATGCCAAAGAGGGTATCATGATGAATTCCGGTTTCCTGGATGGCCTGACTGTAAAAGAAGCTATCGAAAAAGCCCGTGAATATATCAAAGAACATAAGCTGGGACGTATAAAAGTAAATTATCGTTTACGCGATGCTATTTTCTCACGTCAGCGTTATTGGGGGGAACCATTCCCTGTTTATTATAAAAACGGCTTGCCATACATGCTTCCAATAGATAAGTTGCCTTTGGAATTGCCGGAAGTGGATAAGTATCTGCCGACCGAAACGGGTGAACCACCGTTAGGACGCGCCACAAAATGGGCTTGGGATACAGTAAACAATGTGGTGGTAGAGACATCGAAAATAGATAACAAGACTATATTCCCGCTTGAGTTGAATACCATGCCGGGCTTTGCCGGTTCGTCCGCCTATTATCTGCAATATATGGACCCATATAATGCGAAGGAATTGGTATCGAAAGAAAAAGATGAATACTGGCGCAATGTCGACTTGTATATCGGGGGAACCGAGCATGCTACAGGCCACCTTATATACAGCCGTTTCTGGGATAAGTTCCTATATGATATAGAAGTTTCGTGTGAAGAAGAGCCGTTCAAAAAACTTATCAATCAGGGAATGATACAGGGACGTAGCAACTATGTTTATCGTATAAACGGGACAAATAAATTTGTGTCCTATAATCTGAAAGATCAGTATGAAGTACAGGAACTTCATGTAGATGTCAACATCGTTAGTAATGATATCTTAGATTTGGAAGCATTCAAAAAATGGAGGCCGGAATATGAAACAGCGGAGTTCATTCTCGAGGATGGCAAATATATTTGTGGCTGGGCTGTAGAGAAGATGTCCAAATCATATCATAATGTCGTTAATCCGGATGATATTGCTGAAAAATATGGTGCAGATACCCTTCGCATGTATGAGATGTTTTTAGGACCGTTAGAGCAATCCAAACCTTGGGATACAAACGGTATTGACGGGGTGCACCGTTTCTTGCGCAAAACATGGAATCTGTTTTACAAAGGAGATGATTTTGTGGTAACGGACGGAGAACCGACAAAGGAAGAATTAAAATCATTGCATAAGCTGATAAAGAAAGTTTCGGGCGATATAGAGACATTCTCATTCAATACATCTGTTGCCGCCTTTATGATCTGTGTAAATGAACTGACTGCCGCGAAATGTAGCAAGAGAGCGGTTTTACAAGAGTTTCTTGTCGTTCTTGCGCCATTTGCGCCGTTTGTTGCGGAGGAACTTTGGCGTGCTCTAGGTAACACAACTACTATCTTCGATGCCGAATGGCCGGCATTTAAAGAAGAATATCTGGCAGAAGATTCGTTCCGTTATGGGGTGGCGTTCAATGGTAAAGTACGTTTCGATATAGAATTCCCGGCCGACGCGGTTCAGGCTGATGTAGAAGAAACCGTATTGAAGCATGAACTTGCAAAAAAATGGCTTGAGGGTAAAACTCCTAAGAAAATCATTTTTGTACCTAAGAAAATGATTAACGTTGTGTTGTAAAGAGAAATGAATGCTTTCAGAAATATAAGTAGAAGAAAGCATTTTATGATATGTTTTTTTAGTCTAATTACTTGTTGTATTTAAACTTAATAAAATAATAAATAGGTCCGTGACCTTAGAAGCTATGCCGAAAAGATATTTGAAAGAGTTTTACTGGAAAGATTATGTATCTATATTCTTTGGCCTTGCGCTTTATGCAGTTGGGCTTATCGGATTTATAAAACCGGTCGGGATTGTCACAGGGGGGCTTACAGGTATAGCCCTTCTTGTGGAGTATGCATCGGGAATACCGCTTCAATATACATATTTCTTCACAAACTGTGCATTGCTCCTGGTAGCCTTGAAACTTCTGGGTTTCAAGTTTATGATAAAGACTATTTATGGAGTTATTGTGCTTACATTCCTGCTTACCCTTTGCCAGACATATATAACCGAACCTATTGTGAAAAATGAGCCGCTTCTGTCGGGCGTAATAGGAGGAATGATGTGCGGAACGGGTATAGGCCTTGTTTTCAGTGCCAACGGTAGCACCGGGGGGACGGACATTGTAGTGGCACTGATAAATAAATATAAGAATATTGCTTTTGGCAGGGGGATGCTCCTTTGCGACTTTATTATCATCTCTTCTTCATACTTTCTATTTTACGATTACCAGAAGATCGTATATGCCCTGATCGTAATGGGTGTAATGACGTATTGCATCGATATGGTTATCAATGGGTTCCGGCAGTCGGTACAGGTGCTTGTCTTTTCTGAAAAATACGAAATAATAGCTACCGCGATAAATCAGGAATTACATAGGGGATGCACGGTTTTGGATGGCACAGGCTGGTATTCGAAGAAACCGACCAAAGTGATCATTGTACTGGCCAGAAGAACAGAGGCTGTAGAAATGTTCCGCCTGATAAAAAGTATAGATGAGAAAGCATTTATATCCCAAAGTACGGTACGTGGTGTTTACGGTGAAGGCTTTGACAAAATAAGGACCTGACCTTATGAACCTCAGAGGCAAACATATCATACTCACTGGAGCTTCCTCCGGTATAGGCCGAGAGATGCTCGGTATACTTGCTTCATATAACGGAGTGAAGATTCTTGCTGTAGCCCGTCATATAGATGATATACCGGGGGTAGAGGGCGTGGTGTACCCATTCTCTGCCGATGTCAGCTCTTCAGAGGGTATTGATAAGGTCTTTAGTTATGCACAGCAGGTATTCGGACATATTGATATTTTTATAGCCAATGCAGGGTTTGCATATCTCGAAAGGCTGGAAACCACCGATTGGCAGCATATCCGAAAAATCTACGATCTGAATGTATTTTCTCCGGTTTATTCATTGGAAAGACTTGTTGCTCTCAATAAGGACAGACCGGTAGCTTTTGCCTGTACTATTTCAGGGGCAGGATTGGTTTCCTTGCCGGCCTATTCACTTTATTGTTCTACAAAGGCCGCGCTGCATCATTTTGTACAGACCTACAGGTATGAGAAAGCGGATAACCTCCAATTGACTGCGGTTTATCCTGTAGCTACCCGCACAGCCTTTTTTGATAAGGCTACAGGTGAAAAAGATACACCACTTCCTTTTCCTGCGCAAGATGCGAAGACTGTTGCAAGGAAGTATATAAAAGGTATTGAGAAAGGTAAGAAGAATGTTTATCCATCTACTTTATTCCGTTTATTATATCCTATAGGCAGAGCGTTTCCTTTTTGCCTGAAAGTATATTCGCTACTGGAGAGGAAGAAAGCAGGGAAGTGGTTAGGGCTTTAATAGTTCCTTTTTCTTTTTGAACCTTTGGAAAAGTATGTAACCCGCTATTCCTGTCATTATTCCGAAGATAATTCCTATCATTACGTCGAACGGGTAATGTTTGGCCACGTAAATCCGGCTATATGCAACCACTGCTGCCCATAAGACGGCAATATAACCGTAGAATCTTTTCTTTCGGAAGAAGAGAAGGAAAAATACAGCCATCGTAAAAGTAGTAGCTGAATGGGACGAGAAGAAACTAAAACTATTGCTATATTTTTCTATTGCGTGAATCGTGCCTTCCCATAATTCGTTATGAATAGGGCGGGGCCGTTCTATAATCAGTTTTATTATATTTGTAAGCAGGGCGCTGGCTCCGGTGGATAGGAGAAAAAAGAATACTCCTGTTTTCTTCCATACTTCCGCTTTGAAGTAGATCAGGGCGGACATGGCCAGACAGGCCAGAATCCAGTTTGTGTAGGAACTGAGAAAAAGCATGATAGGATCGAGCCAGTCAGCATGTTTCCCATTGAGGAATAGAAAAAGTTCTTCGTCCCAATACCGTAATTTATCTAACATAATTGTTCATCTATAATGAATTGGAAATGCAAAGGAAATATATTATGGTTATATCCCATAATAATATTTATCTCTTTTGTTTTTTTTGTAAAAGTTTATCTATAAAATAAGAGCCGATAGCCTTTAGCTGTTAGCTGATAGTTCTTTGAAAGATTGATTAAAGTAGTTACAAGTTTGCCTCGCCTTCGCTTCGGCGAATGTTATTTCTGCGCCCTACGGGCAGTTACTAGTTACAAGTTAGTTGACTGTTGACTGACATATCTGTTACTTTTGTTACCTTTTGCGCCTTAGCGTCTCTGCGAGAGAATACTGTTGACTGCTAACTAATATATCTGTTACCTTTGTTACCTTTTAACAGTTAGGAGTTATAAGATACTCTATTTTATTTCACGCAAAGACGCAAAGGCGCGAAGTTTTTATAAGCTATGGATTGTTAACTGATGACTGCTGACTGTTAACTGTAAAAGCTGTTAACTGTTAACTGAAAAGTGTGTGTAAATTAAATATATTGATGTAAATTTGCATCCGAACATATGGAAGAAACATTCGACATACACCGAGGAAATATAAACGACAGCGAAAAGGAGTTTGAAAATGCCCTGCGCCCACTTACCTTTAATAGTTTCAGTGGACAAAGCAAGGTAGTGGAGAATTTGCAGGTTTTTGTCACAGCAGCCAAAATGCGGGGAGAATCACTGGATCATACCCTCTTGCATGGTCCGCCGGGATTAGGTAAAACCACATTGTCGAATATCATAGCAAATGAACTGGGAGTGGGGTTTAAGATAACTTCGGGTCCTGTATTGGATAAACCCGGAGATTTAGCCGGACTTCTGACTTCTCTTGAGCCAAACGATGTGCTTTTTATAGACGAGATACACCGTTTATCACCTGTTGTGGAAGAATATCTCTATAGCGCGATGGAAGATTACCGTATCGATATTATGATAGATAAAGGTCCTAGCGCGCGCTCTATACAGATAGATCTGAATCCGTTTACTCTTATTGGCGCCACTACCCGGAGCGGTTTGCTTACAAGTCCGTTGCGCGCCCGTTTCGGTATCAATATGCATCTGGAGTATTACGATATAGAGACTCTGACGAATATTATTCTGCGTTCGGCTAATATACTCGATGTTCCTACCTCTAAAGAAGCTGCCGTAGAGATAGCTTCCCGTAGCAGGGGTACTCCCCGTATCGCGAACGCATTGCTGCGCCGGGTACGCGATTTTGCGCAGGTAAAAGGTTCCGGCAAGATAGATAAGGCCATTGCGGCCTATTCGCTGGAAGCTCTTAATATAGACAAATATGGATTGGATGAGATAGATAACAAGATCCTCCTGATCCTTATCGATAAATTTAAGGGAGGGCCTGTCGGTATCTCTACTATTGCAACGGCTTTAGGTGAAGACGGAGGTACAATAGAAGAGGTCTATGAACCGTTCCTTATCAAGGAAGGTTTTATGAAACGTACACCCCGCGGGCGTGAAGTCACCGAACTTGCCTATAAGCATTTGGGACGGAAAAGGGAAAGTGAGCAGGGTTTCTTGTTTTAATTATGAATTAAGAGTTATAAGTTATAAGTTATAAGTGGTTCTTACTGATAACTGATAACTGTTGGCTGATAACTGATTTTGAATTTAGAACTATTTATAGCGAAACGTATCCATTTTAATGGAGAGAAAGGGGAGAAGCGGGCTTCTTCTCCTGCCATTAAAATCGCTGTTGCCGGAGTGGCAATAGGTTTGGCGGCTATGATACTGGCTCTGTCTATCGTTGTGGGCTTCAAAAAGGAGGTGCGCAACAAAGTTGTAGGTTTTGGTTCCCATATACAAATCACCAACCTGGCAAACAACAGTACTTACGAAACGCAGCCCGTATGCGTTACTCCTGAACTGATAAGCCAGCTCGAAAAGACAGAAGGGATTAAACATGTGGAGGTCTTTGCCACAAAGCCCGGTATAATAAAGACTGATAGTGCCTTTCAGGGTGTGGTTTTGAAAGGAGTCGGTACAGATTATGATTGGGATTTCTTTAAACAAAATATGATTGCCGGTACGGTAATCAATCCGGATGATACAACTCACGCCAATCAGGCAATTTTGTCCGGGAATATAGCGGGTAAATTAAATCTGAAGACCGGAGACAGCTTCCTTTGCTACTTCGTAGGGGAGAATATCCGTTTCCGTAAGTTTTACATAACAGGTATATATAGCACAAACTTTGAAGACTATGATAAACTGTTCGTAGTAACGGATATCAATCTCATCAAAAAGCTGAACGACTGGGACGATGATGAGGTCAGTGGGATCGAGCTGCTTGTAAATGATTACGACAGGCTGGATGAAATACAACAGCGTGTATTTGTGGATATGATGACCTATCGTGACCATAAGGAGAATACTTTCCTTGCCCGTTCTATCAAGGAGTTGAATCCTATGATATTCAACTGGCTCGAACTTCTGGATATGAATGTTGTGGTTATCATTATACTTATGTTTGCCATATCGGTTTTCACCATGATATCAGGATTACTTATCATAATCCTTGAGCGGACTAATATGATAGGTATGCTGAAAACCCTCGGCGCGCGTAATCTAAGCATTCGCAAGACCTTTCTGTATGTATCCTCATTCCTCATTCTGAAAGGTATGTTCTGGGGTAATGTTATTGCTATTGCGATATTGGTGATTCAGAAGAATTTCGGTCTGGTAAAGCTGGACCCTGAGACGTACTATGTGTCGGAAATGCCGGTGGATATCAATGTCTTATACATCTTATTGATTAATGCCGGTACATTGATCCTTTCCATCGTAGCCATGATAGGACCATCCTATCTGATAGCCAAGATCTATCCGGCTAAATCATTAAGATTCGAATAAAGCCTTCAAAGAATACTAGAGAATAGCCATATAAAAATGCCCCGCTCTTTCAGGGAACGGGGTACTTTGCTATATCTCATATGAGTTGCTTATCCGCATTTGGATGCACCACAGTTTGTACATTTCATACAGCCTTCCTGATATACTAAGGTTTCCAGTCCGCACACAGGGCATTTCTGACCTTTAGCTTCGGTTTCGCTAGGCAGGTATTTCTTGAGGGCGCGTTCTACACCGTTTTTCCAGGTATTGATCGTTTCGCTGTTCAGTTCCAGGCCTTGTACCAGTTTCACAACCTGATCGATAGGCATGCCATAGCGAAGTACACCGGAAATAAGTTTGGCATAGTTCCAGAATTCAGGGTTGAATTTGCCGTTCAATCCTTCGATTGTGGTTTTGTATCCCCTCTTATTCTTGAACTGGAAGTCATAAGAGCGGCTTCCTTCATCATTTAAAGTCTTGATAATGGTTCCGTGGTTAATATTCTTAGGCAGCATCAGACCTTCATCATCATCCGACAATCCGGTGAATATCTCGTATGGGCGTCCGTTGTGTAACCCGATGAACGCAATCCATTTTTCCTTATTGTTCTGGAATTTGATAACATCAGCGGCTAGTTCACGAGGGCGCTCCTGAAGGATTTCCGGACGTTCGTAGCAGTCATCACAATTCTCTTCTGCTTGTTTTTTATCGTCAGCAGCAACCAATACTCCGGCGCGCGAGCCGTCACGGTAAACGGTACAGCCCTTACATCCGCTTCTCCAGGCTTCGATATACAAATCGTTTACAAGGTCTTCCGATACATCGGATGGCAAATTGATTGTTACGCTGATAGAATGATCTACCCATCTTTGGATACGGCCTTGCATTTTCACCTTTTGCAGCCAGTCAACATCGTTTGAGGTTGCTTTATAATATGGAGATTCGGCCACCATAGTCTCTACCTCCTCATTCGTATATTTTTTCGTGGTAGGATAGCCTTTGCTTTCCATCCATGTTACGAATTTGTGATGGAACACAATGTATTCTTCCCATGAGTCTCCATTTTCATCAACGAAGTCAACTCGTACTTCCTTATCATTAGGATTTACTTTGCGGCGGCGTTTATATACCGGCATAAATACCGGCTCAATACCCGATGTGGACTGTGTCATCAAGCTGGTTGTCCCGGTTGGGGCAACTGTAAGACAGGCTATATTACGGCGTCCGTATTTCTCCATGTCTTTGATTAGCTGAGGATCGGCTTCTGCCAAACGGTTGATAAACGGATTTTCCTTTTCACGCTTAAAATCAAAAATTTCAAAGGCCCCACGTTCTTTAGCCAGTTCTACGGATGAACGATAAGCCGCAATAGCCAGAGCCCGGTGTACATCTTCGGCAAAAGCAGTCGCTTCTTCCGTACCATAGCGAAGTCCCATAGCGGCTATCATATCGCCTTCGGCGGTGATACCTACTCCGGTACGACGTCCCTGAAGGGTTTTTGTACGGATCTTTTCCCAAAGGTGTCTTTCAGGCCATCTTACCTCGTCTGTTTCCGGATCGTCATCTATTTTTTGTAATATTTTGTCAATCTTTTCTGTTTCCAGATCAATGATATCATCCATAATACGTTGAGCCAGCCCAACGTGTTTAGAGAATAGTTCGAAGTCGAAATGGGCATCGTCTTTGAACGGATTTACTACATATGAATATAGATTGATCGCTAGCAGGCGGCAACTGTCGTACGGACAAAGAGGTATCTCTCCGCAAGGGTTAGTTGAAATAGTCTTAAATCCGAGATCTGCATAACAATCAGGGACAGACTCCTTAATAATAGTATCCCAGAAAAGAACTCCCGGTTCGGCGGATTTCCATGCATTATGGACTATTTTTCTCCAAAGTTCCGTAGCCTGAATATCTTTTACAGTGGTAGGATTTGATGAATCGATAGGGTATTGCTGCGTATATTTCGATCCGTTTACAACGGCCTGCATAAAAGCATCGTCTATTCTTACAGAAACATTTGCACCTGTAACTTTGCCCTCTGTCATTTTTGCATCGATGAACGATTCCGAATCGGGGTGCTTGATTGATACGCTCAACATAAGGGCACCACGGCGTCCATCCTGAGCAACTTCGCGAGTGGAGTTTGAATACCTTTCCATAAATGGCACCAGTCCGGTAGAAGTCAAAGCCGAGTTCTTTACAGGTGAGCCTTTCGGACGGATATGCGACAAGTCGTGGCCTACACCTCCACGGCGTTTCATCAGTTGCACCTGTTCTTCATCGATACGGATGATAGCTCCGTAAGAGTCAGAAGGGCCGTTCAGGCCTATCACAAAGCAGTTTGATAAGGACGCTATCTGAAAATCATTTCCGATACCGGTCATAGGGCTTCCCTGGGGTACGATGTATTTGAAATGATCGAAGAGATCATACAATTCTTTATTCGTTAAGCCCTTTTCGTATTTTGCCTCGATGCGTCCAATCTCATTTGCCAAGCGCCAGTGCATGTCCTCGGGCGATTGCTCATAGATATTGCCCATTGCATCTTTCAATGCATATTTATTTACCCATACTTTTGCAGCGAGTTCATCACCATCAAAATAACTTAATGCGGCGTTATATGCCTCATCAAAAGTATAAACCTTTTGTGCCATTTGTCTTATATTTTTAGATTTTTTTCAGTCCTTGTTTTTGACGAAAGTCTGCGATATTTTTCACAGTACAATATTACTCAATTCAGAAAGATGAAACAAATTTTGCAACAATATTTTTTTAAAAAAAATAAAAGTTTCCCATAATTTATTTTAATAATCTGATTATTATGTATATAATATTTTGTTTTTTGAAAAAAGTTTTCCGTTTTAAAATTCGAACTGTAAAATGTATAACACTGTCTAAAATACAAAGTTCACAATATATAGATAAAAAAAATCGAAAAAGTTGCATTTAACTTTTCCGATTTTTTGCATATATCAGTTATTTTTTATAACCCGTATTATTCTTCGACTCCAATTAGTTCAGGATCAATCATAATGCGTCCGCAATATTCGCATACGATAATTTTCTTGCCTATCTTAATATCCATTTGTTTCTGAGGTGGTATTTTATTGAAGCATCCTCCGCAGGCACCACGTTCGATACATACTACAGCCAGACCGTTGCGCGCGCTTTTGCGAATACGCTTGAATGCCTGCAATAGACGAGGCTCAACCTCAGTTTCTATTTCCTTAACCTCTTCGCGAAGCTGTTCTTCCTGTTGTTTGGTTTCGGATACTATATTGTCCAGTTCTTCTTTCTTTTGTCCCAGATCGGCAGAACGCTCCTGCAAGAAAGTTTTGCTCTTCTCTACCTGTTCTGTCAGATTTTTGGAGTCTTGTGTAAATTCACGGATTCGTTTCTCTGATAATTCGATTTCCAGTGTTTCGAATTCGATCTCTTTGCTCAGATGGTCAAATTCACGGTTGTTACGCACATTGTCCAATTGTTCTTTGTATTTTTCAATTTTCAGTGTGCTGTCTTTCGCTTTTTGTTTTTGGAAAGAAATTGCAGTCTCGGCTTCTTTCAGTTCAGTCTCGTATTTTTTGATACGGGTCTCCAAACCGATAATTTCATCTTCCAGGTCTGCTACTTCCAACGGAAGTTCTCCGCGGAGAATCTTTATATTATCTATTTCAGATAATTTCTGTTGCAGGGCATAAAGCGTCTTTAGCTTTTCCTCTACTGTAATCTCTTTTTCTTGCTTTTTGGCCATGAGTTTATATCAATATTTAAGTTATAAGACTAGACTATTGTAATAAAAAAATGCAGTAATCAAACAGCATCCGGCTATTCTCTTACTACATCATCCGTAAATAGCGGGAGTATGTCACCGCTTATCTACAAATAGTTCACAGGATTTACATCAAATCCTGACATATATACCGCAAAGGTAGGATATTTTTTTGAGATAATATCGAAAAATATATTCTTTGTGAAAATTTCGGATTCGTAGTGTCCTACTGTCGCCAGCAGAATCTTATCTTCCACATCATAATAATCGTTATACTTAACCTCACCTGTAATAAATACATCGGCACTATATGATATCGCTTTCGGTATCAGGAACGATCCGCTTCCGCTGCAAATGGCTATATCTCTTACAGGCTTCCCCCTTAAGGCGGAATGCTGTATTGTTTTCAGGTGGAATGTATCTTTCAGCAGATAAAGGAAGTCTTCCTCTTCTGTCTCTTCGGGCAATGTGCCTACTATTCCGCTTCCGGCCTGCGACCATGTATTCTCCAGTAAATAGAAATCATATGCAGGCTCTTCATAGGGGTGCACAGCTATCAGTGCGCGTTTTACCTCCGATTGCTTATATATGGGTAGGATTATTTCAATTCTTACTTCCGGTTCGGTATGCAGTTCTCCTATCTCTCCCGTGAAAGGATTTGTATTTTCTCCGGCCTTGAAAGTCCCTTCTCCGGATACATTATAACTGCATGAATCGTAATTTCCTATATTTCCGGCTCCCGCATTGAATAAAGTATTGCGTACCAGCTCGGCATGCGAATGAGGTACGAAAGTCACCAGTTTGAGCAACTTGCCCTTCTGAGGATCGAGAATCCGTACGTGTTGCAGGTTAAGCATTTCTGCCAGATAATGATTGATTCCCTGTGCCGCGTTGTCCAGATTCGTATGTGCAGCATAAACTACAATATCGTGCTTGCAGGCTTTTATCATGCAGCGCTCTACATAGTTTTTTCCCGTCAGTGATTTGAAACTGCGGAAGGCGAGGGGATGGTGTGAAATAATAAGATTACAGCCTAACGCGATGGCTTCGTCCATTACAGCTTCGGTCACGTCAATGCAGACCACAGCACCTTTGGCTTCCTGATTTATATCTCCGATCTGGATACCGCTGTTATCAAAGCTTTCCTGCAATGGTATCGGGGCGAGTTGTTCTATGGTATGTAAGATTTCCTTTATTTTCATGATCTCCCGTATTTAGATCCTCAAAGTTATAATTTTACAGGATATTAAGGTCACAGACCTTCTTATTTCTTTAATTAGCATAACAGCCAAAACTGATTATGGTTCGAAATGACCATTAAATACTATCTGTGTCTTATCCTCTAAAAGCAGTCGATAAGAGACTGCTTTTAGATTTTTTATCAATCAAACATCTTTCTGAAATGATTGAATATCTTCTCTTTTACTGATTTGCTAGGCTGAAAATTTGGAGAGTTTTCGAGTCCGCTTAATGTCGATTTCTCACTATCACTAAGATTTTCAGGGATATATACGCTTATATTTATAAGCAGATCTCCTGTGCCATACCTGTTGATGCTCGGTAATCCTTTATTTTTCAGGCGAAGCACTTTACCCGGCTGTGTTCCCGGCTCTATCGTCACTTTTACCTTTCCGTCTATTGTCGGTACCACTACATTACCTCCTAATGCGGCGGTAGACACGGATAGCAATAGGTTGTAAACAACATCGTTATCATCTCTGAACAGTTCCGGATGTTGTTCTTCTTCTACAAGGATCAGCAGGTCGCCGTTTACACCGCCATGACGGGCCGCGTTTCCTTTGCCGCTCATCGAAAGTTGCATTCCTTCGGCAACTCCGGCAGGTATATTGATGGAGATTACTTCTTCTTCGCGAACGATGCCTTCTCCGGCGCAATGGCTGCACTTTTTGGTAATGCTTTTGCCTTCTCCGTTACAGGTCGGGCAGGTTGTTTGCGTTTGCATCTGCCCCAGAATGGTGTTCATTACGCGGGTTACCACTCCCGAACCTTTACAGGTAGAACAGGTTTCGTATGCTGTACCGCCATCCGCACCTGTACCTCTGCAATGTGAGCAGGAAACGAATTTGTTTACCTTAATTTTTTTCTCAACCCCCTGGGCTATATCTTTTAATGTCAGCTTTACCTTTACGCGTAAGTCCGAACCGCGGTTTTGCCTTGGTCCGCGTTGTCCGCCGAAACCACCAAATCCCCCGCCAAAATGACCGCCGAAGATATCACCGAACTGTGAGAATATGTCGTCCATGGAGAATCCGCCCGAATGTCCGCCGAATCCGCCCGGAGCTTCGTGCCCGTATCTGTCATATTTAGCGCGTTTTTGCTCATCGCTCAGTATTTCATACGCTTCTGCCGCTTCCTTAAACTTTTCTTCAGCTTCGCTGTTTCCCGGATTTTTATCGGGATGAAACTGAATCGCTTTTTTACGGTAAGCTTTTTTTATCTCTTCGAAAGTTGCGGTCTTGGTAACTTCCAGTACTTCGTAATAGTCTCTTTTTGTTGTAGTTGCCATTGGAATCTCTTCTTTTTTATTTTGCAACGATTACTTTGGGGTAACGGATAACTTTATCATCCAACATATATCCTCTCTGGACACTGTCTACGATCTTGTCCTTATCTTCTTCCGACTGTGCGGGAACGGTGGTGATCGCTTCATGTTTGTCGGTATCGAAAGTATGTCCGATTGCTTCTATTTCCTTCACGCCATGTTTTGTAAGGAAGTTGATGAATTTGCTGTAAATCAGATCTACTCCTTCTTTCACTGCTTCCACATCTTCTGTTTTGGATATGTTTTCCAAAGCGCGTTCGAAATCGTCCACAACGGATATTATGTCGATTAGTACACGTTCGCTACCTGATTTCAGTAATTCTGCTTTTTCTTTCAGGGTGCGTTTGCGGTAATTATCGAATTCTGCATTCAGGCGCAAATATGAATCGTTCAATTCATTATATTTGGCCTCCCAGTCAGTCAGATTGTCACCTGTTTCTGCTTCTGCCGTTTCTTCAGGCTGATTATTTGTCATATTATCAGCCTCTGCAGGCTGTCCGTTATCAAACTCCTTTTCGGTAAATTCCTCTTTCATATCTTAGTATCTATTTTATTCAGAATCAATTACAAAAGAATATCATGCAAATCGACAATAGGCGATTTGTATTTCTTCAAATGTGCATTTTATTTATAACAAAAGGCTTGCCAAAGTTACAGGAATTAATCGAAATCCTTATAGATTAACTTTCTTAGTCCATAGAAGAAATTCAATTTTGTTAAAAAGTAACAAAGGTAACAGATATATCAGTAATCAGTCAACAGTTAGCAGTTAACAACTCGTATCTCGTGTCTTGTCGACTTGTAACTATTCCCAAAAAGGTAACAAAAGTAACAGATATATCAGTAAACAGTGAACAGTAAACAGTGAACAACTTGTATTTTGTATCTCGTATCTTGTCTACTCGTAACTCGTAACTGCCCGCAGGGCGGAGTAACTTGTAACTATTAAAAAAGGTAACAAAGGTAAATCGCTTTCGTAATAGGCTGACAGTAAACATATAAACCTACTTTTTAAAAATAGCGAGTAACAAACCAGCAACAAAAATGCAAAAAACAATATCAGTCAGGTAGGTTACTGTATGTAAAGGTACTTTTCTTTTCCGATATTATCAACTACTATTCTTTTCCTTTCCGTGACATCATTATACAGACAATAGCCGGAAGATAAAAAAAGAAAACTGTCATATATTACATGTTTTATTTAAACGGGCTATATTTTGCAGATTTTTAAATTAAAATTTTACATTTGCAATATGCAACAGCCCATTTTGGGGATAAAAACACTAGACGTGTTGGGAATAATTATTATATTTGCCGTGTCGGTTGGTTACATCCGGCAGACATATTGGTAAAAAACAAACATGGAAAGTGTTTGGCTTATCTCTCTATAACGAAATCTGGTAAATTTTGATAGAACGAGAATAAGTTAAATTGTTCCCGTGCCCTTATAGGCGTGTGGACTGTTGCTTATTTTAGTTCTAAGGCTTACCAGAGCCCCGTTATATAAGATATGGCAATGGTTCCACGCTTTCTTTATTTAATTAAATTTCTTTCCGGAACCGAAGGAATTATATTTGCTGTATGAAGCAATTGTTCCCTGCCGGGATTGTGGAAAATACCGTGCAAACACACTGGACGAAACGCCATTCCAAATCGAAGATTATTTATCTTATAATTATCATTGGTCTAATAACCACATTAGTCAGCCTACCCTTTATTTATATCGACGTATCCGTACAAAGTAAAGGGACAGTCCGGTCTGTAAACGAAAATAATAGTATACAGTCGGCAGTTTATGCTGAGGTTGCCCAAATAGCCATTTATGAAAATAAAAGAGTTGAGCAAGGTGACACCCTTATATGGCTCCGTACAGACGAACTGGACGAGCAGATTAACCGGCTGATCGAAAAACAAATAGAAAACGGCTTGTTTATCCGTGATATTGACAGGCTGGTTAATGGCTCCTATTCTGCTGCGACCCCCAAATACCAAACTGAACTGGCACAGTATAGAGCGAAATTAGCGGAACAGGATATAACGCTTTCACAAGCGCAAAACGAATATGCTGTCTCTAAAGAGTTATACGAAAAGGGTGTCGAGGCTAAATACGATTACCAACAGACAGAAAGCCGTTACAAAACAGCAGGCTCGCAAAAAGCATTGGTAAAACAACAGCAAATAAGCAACTGGCAGGCGGAAAGGACACGCCTCGAATATGAGAACAAAGACCTGAATTCCGAATTGCTGCAACTGCAAAAACGGAAAACCCAATATATCATAACCGCACCTGTCATTGGCAATATTGTGCAGTATAACGGCATACAGGCGGGTAATTTTACACAGACAGGGCAATCCATTGCCCAGATTACCGCATCCGATACCCTGTTGATAGAATGCTATATTTCTCCTATCGACATCGGCTATATAGAGAAAGGGCAAAAGGTACAGGTTCAAGCCGACGCCTACAATTACCAGCAATGGGGATTACTATCTGGAGAAGTTACCGAAGTATTACCCGATATCGTGGAAATGAATAACCAGCCTTATTTTCGTGTCAGGTGTACGATGAACCGCAACTACCTTGAACTGGCAAACGGCTACAAAGGCTATATGAAAAAAGGAATGAGTGTTACAGGCAGGTTTTATCAGACCCGCCGGAGCCTGTGGCAATTACTCTTTGACGAAATAGACAACTGGATGAATCCTAAAATAAAAACAGATGAACAAAATTAAGATTGGCAAAAATATAAAAATCAAGCAGCGTGATATAACGGATTGCGGGGCGGCCTGCTTAGCGTCCGTATCGGAACATTACAATTTAAAGCTGCCTGTTTCAAGGATACGTCAGGTAGCGGGCACAGACCAAAGGGGTACGAATGTGCTGGGTATGGTCGAGGCTGCAAAACAACTCGGATTCGAGGCAAAAGGTGTTAAAGGGAAAACGGATAATTTATCTAAAATACCGCTTCCTGCAATAGCCCATGTTATTGTAAAAGATGTATTACAGCATTATATTGTTATTTATCAGGTAACGGAGAAACAGATAAAGTATATAGACCCGGCAGACGGGGAAATGCACAAGGCATGCATTGAAGATTTTGCAAAGATATGGACGGGCGTACTTATCCTGCTCATACCCGGCGATACTTTTGAGGTAAGGAACGAAAAGGTTTCCAATATTGCCCGCTTCTTCTTCCTGCTGAAACCGCACAAAGGGATACTTTTGCAATGCCTGACAGGGGCTATACTTTACACTATACTGGGATTATCCACCTCTTTTTATATCGGGAAGATTACAGACTATGTACTTGTGGGAGGAAATACCAACCTGTTAAACCTGATGAGTACAGGGATGCTGATTATACTGGCGTTAAGGTTTTTTTTAGCTGTATTCCAAAGCCTGTTTATATTGAACACTGGACAGCAGATAGACGCAAGGCTGATATTAGGCTATTACAAACACTTACTAAAGTTGCCCCAACGTTTCTTCGATACAATGCGTGTCGGGGAAATTATATCCCGTGTCAATGACGCTGTTAAAATCAGGGCGTTCATTAACGATGTGGCTATCTCCTTAGTCGTTAATGCCTTTATCGTGCTGTTCTCCTTTATGCTGATGTTTATATACAGTTGGAAGCTGGCTTTGGTGATGCTTATCACAATACCCCTGTATGCCGTTATCTATATCGCTGTAAATAAACTAAACAAAAAGCAGGAGCGTAAAGTAATGGAAGATGCAGCCGAATTGGAGAGCCAGCTTGTGGAATCTTTAAACTCGGTAAAGACTATTAAGCAGTTCGGTATAGAGGAGTTTGCGAATATAAAAACGGAAACACGGTTTATCAAGCTGCTCAATACAATCTACCGTTCAGGCGTTAACTCTATATTCTCTAATGAAAGCTCCGGCTTTATCAATTTCCTATTCACTGTGATACTGCTGTGGTTCGGTTCCTATCTGGTGTTGGATAATGAACTGACTGCCGGAACACTGTTTTCGTTCTATGCGATAATCGGTTATTTTACCTCTCCTGTGGCATCACTTATCGGTGTGAACAAGACAATACAGAATGCCCTGATAGCGGCAGACCGCCTTTTTGAGATTATGGATTTGGAGAGTGAAAGCGATAATGAAAAAGAAAAGATAGAGTTTACGCCTAAAATGAATAGAGATATATTATTCAACAACGTAAGTTTCAGCTACGGCACACGCGCTGAGGTGTTTAAAGACTTTACACTGGAAATACCCAAAGGAAAGATAACGGCGATAATAGGTGAAAGCGGTTCGGGAAAAACAACGCTTGCCGTACTGTTGCAAAAACTCTATACCCTGAACAGTGGGAAAATATATATCGGAGAACATAATATCGACTATTTCAGTATCGACAGTTTGCGGGAGCATGTAGCCACCGTGCCACAGCAACTGGACTTGTTTTCGGGAACGATTATAGAGAATATTGCTCTGGGAGAGTTCAATCCTGATATGGAACGTATAATAAACATCTGTAAGAATTTGGGCATTATCCAATTCATAGAAAACCTTTCTAAAGGCTTTGCAACCCGTATCGGCGAGCATGGTGTCGGCTTGTCAGGCGGGGAACGGCAACGGATTGCCATTGCACGGGCATTGTATCGAAATCCTGAAATACTGGTACTGGATGAAGCGACTTCATCGCTTGATTCGGTTTCGGAACATTATGTACAGCAGGCGATACTGGATTATAACAGGCAAGGAAAAACGGTTATTATTATCGCCCACCGTTTGAGTACGGTGATGTCAGCAGATAAGATTGTGATACTCGAAAAAGGGAAGCTGATAGAAGAAGGGACACATATACAACTCTACAAGGAGGGCACAAGATATTATGAAATGTGGCAGAAACAGATACCAATTATGTAAACATAAATTATTAATGATATGAGTATTTTCAGTACAATAGAACGGATAAACCAGTTACATTCTTTGATAAAGACAGGTAAAACAGGAAATCCAAAAACATTGGCAACGCATTTGTCCATAAGTAGAGCGACATTATATAATTTACTCAATGAATTAAAAACTTTTGGTGCTCCAATTATATATTCTCGTGCCCAAAAGTCATTTCTATATACTAGAGAGTTTAATTTGGAACTAAAGTGTACAATTGAATTAATAGAAACGGATGAATTAACAAGAATTAACGGAGGTGGGTATTCTTTTTTTCTTCCGTTTAATTTTTTAGACGGAAGAAACATACTTTTGTAAAGAAATTAAGTTAAACCGGTTTGCTTTTTTGTGATTATTTATTAATTTAAAAAGCATTTTATTATGAAAAATTTAGATTTAGCTACACTTGGTGTAGAAGAAATGAATGATGCTCAAATGCAGGAAGTTGATGCAGGAAGTTGGCTCAGCGACTTTGCTTGTGCGGATATCACATTTAAGTTGGAACTTATCGGAGCATTCATGAATGGATATAACCAAAACAAGAGATAAATTTAGAACTTAAAAAAGCGTCAGAATATTATGAAAAATTTAGATTCATTTGAATTTATGGAGTTAACCAAAGAGGAATTGGTTAACATAGAAGGAGGTTCTCTGTCTGCTCATGCAAAAACTATTGCTCACTATGTAGGTGCACATGTAGCAGATACAATTGATTTTTGGGATGGTTTTTTTAGCTAAAAATAGGATTAAATTTTTAATATTTCTATTATGAATAAATTAAAACTCGATGATGCTTTAATTGCATTACAGGATGATGAGTTAAGGAGCATTAATGGTGGTTCTCAACAATCATATGAAATGGGGAAAGAGTTCCGTAAAGCTGTGGATAATTTTATACTCTTAACTTCTATATTATCGCCTTTCTGGTAAGCTCACTGAAAACAGAAACAGGAGAGATTAATAATCTTCCTGTTTCTATTTTTTTATCAATAATGAATAACTGTATATGTCAATCTGGTCAATAATTCAGGATATAATATTGTTTTTTAAGTCTTCCTCAGAAGAAAAACTACAAAAGCAAAATTTTTCAAGCACTAATAATAAATTCATCCAGACCTTATTATTATCGCTGAAATGTTACGTAATATTATTTATAGTATTATTAATGCTTAGCTTTTTTTTAGCTCCATTCAAAGTATTCGAACTAGTACCTCCCAGACCTGTATTAGATGAATATCCATTACTCTTAATAATGCTTGTTGCTCCTTTCTATGAAGAAATAATGTTTCGCCTGCCTCTCATATTCGATAAGAAATATATCATTATTTCCATATCAATTGCTATCTTATTTCTAAATAAACATGATTTAATATTTGCAATAATATTATTAGTTGTATTCATTAGTATCTCAACCTTCCTCCTTTACAACAAAAAGATAAAATTGAGTAATACTCTCGAACAATTCTGGACAAATCACTTTAATATAGTATTTTATACGCTATGTATAAGTTTCGGATTACTGCACATCTTCAATTTTAAAGAAATGACAACAGCGCAAGCCATATTGTCGCCTTTGGCGGCATTCCCTCAAATTGTAATGGGATTATTTATGGGATATGTCAGGATACGTTTTAACAACGGTTTGATTATTGCCATTCTGCTACATATATATCAAAATTCAATAACAACTCTTTGGCTTAGTATATAGCCCGGTTATCTTTTGGACACTACTCAAGAAAAGACTACGGAATAAAGGAATATATTTATCCCACTACCATTTGAGAAAATAAAACATATAAAACTACAATTCCAAATTTCAATTTTTAGAACACAAGAGGCTTGATACATGAATTTGTGGAAAACTCTTATAACTAACTCAATATTTCGGACTCTCTAAAGCTATTGGGAACGCTAGCTAGCAAATAACATATATATTCATACCCCTTCACCTGATGCTGTCGCCTGCATCAAATATCTATTTAAATACAAAAAGAAAATCATGATAAACAAATAGGTATAAACCCTATTTTACCTTTTGATATATACCTATTTAATTATTTGATATATAGAAATAGAATACTTCAAAGTAACAGTATATTTTACATAAAATGGAAAAAGTAACAAGATATTTCAATTACGAGTAACAACTTGGTGACAAAAGTAACAAAAAAGTCAATAATTCGATTTGGAAATACAGCGTTTTATAAGCATAATATATATGTTATAACTATTTATATATAAGATTATTAAATTGTATTATTGTAATTTTAATTTTTTGGAGTTTTTTATTTTACCTTTTAAGGTAACAAAGGTAACACTTTTTTACTTATTACTTTTTACCCTCATTGTAAGTCCGCCTTGGGGAAACAACGTTCGGCGGAGCCAATTTAGGGGGCCATTTCAATATTTCAAAGAACTATACGCTATCTATCAAAGTCAGATGGCTTTTGTTATATATAGATAAAGTAATAAATAAAAAATGCCATTGGCCGGGATTTTTCAATTTGACCAAAGGCATTCTCAATTATCTGGTTGAGAGGGAGTACTATTTTAATCCTTCAACTCTATAACTTCCAGATCGGAAATATTACCTTCATTCAATACAAAGCGTATCAGTGTCCTTACTTTATGAAATCCGTATTTTCCGGCCGCCCCGGGGTTTATATGCAGGCAGTTCAGTTTTTTGTCGAACATCACCTTCAATATATGCGAATGTCCGCAAATAAACAGCTTTGGCGGATTGGCGAACAGAACGGAACGGGCTCGCGGGTCGTATTTGCCCGGATAACCGCCTATGTGTGTCATCAGTACGTCCACTCCTTCGAGTGTAAAACGCAGGAATTCGGGATATGCCGCCCGTATCTTGCTGTCGTCGATATTTCCATACACTGCCCTGAATGGTTTAAAGGCTTCGAAGCGCAGGGCCAGACTTATAGAACCGATATCGCCGGCATGCCATATCTCATCGCATTCGGCAAAATACTTTTCATACTTGTCGTCCCACCAGCTATGGGTATCGGATAAAAGACCTATTTTTTTCATTGCAGATTGATACATATAATGAAACAAACGGACAGAACGAATGTGCCCATAGATGTATATTTCAGGTAGGGGTCGAGCAGGCGGTTTTCCTCTATACGAAATATATCTATCAGTAGTTTGATAAAAATAAGGAAACACAACAGGTACAGATACTGGTACCAGTGGGTCGTATGCAGAATTGAATATATAGTAAAACAGGCTAGCGCGCCGAATGTAAGGAAAGCATGATAGTACTTCGCATTTCTGAAACCTATACGTACCGGAATCGTTATTTTACCCGAATTCTTGTCATTCTCCATATCCCGCATATTGTTCAGGTTGAGTACAGCTATAGTCAATAGCCCCAGTCCGGTTGCAGGAAGCCACGGCATGAGATCGACTATGTGTGTATGCAGAAAATAAGTACCCGCTACCGATACCAATCCAAAAAAAGTAAAAGAGAATATATCGCCCAGCCCTTTATACCCATACGGATTTTTACCTGCTGTATATTTTATCGCTGCTACAATGCTGGCGGCACCCAGAATCAAGAATAGAGTGATATATCTCCAGTCCATAAATTGGAGTGCTATATATATAAGGAGTATGCCGACAATTGCAGCTACGCCGATTGCTGTAATAATGGCGTTTTTCATCTGTCCGGGAGTGATAGCTCCGCTTTGCACTGTGCGCTGAGGGCCTACACGTTCGCCGGTGATATCGGTACCATGCTGGTAATCCCCTAAATCGTTTGCCATGTTGGATAATAACTGAAGGATGGTTGCTATCAGCATAGTAAGTATGCAGACGGAAATACTGAAATTTCCGGTGCTGTATGCTATTCCGCTGCCGCACAAGGCGGTTGCAACAGCCAGAAACAGGGTGCGGGGGCGAAGTGCCGATATCCACGATTTGAATGAAGCCATTATTTGTTGCTGAATTTTTGAAGTGCAAATTTACAAGAAATAAAGTACAGGTGATCCCAAATCCGGAATTTTTAATTCCCCTATACCTCCCGATCCTTACTTGAATAGTTTCTTTGACTTTTCCAAATCGAACATGATACGGATTCCGAAGTCCTGATACTCGGCTTTTCTGAAAGAAGCGAATGTCCCGAAATTTAAAAGGCGCGTTATATTGATGGAATAGCCTATTTCCGAATATAGCTTCATATCCGGGGTATATAAATTTTTCAGGTGAAGGCTTTCTGTGAACATTTTGCCTTGCAGAAAAGGCAGGCGTTTCAGGAGCAAATAGTTGCTGTCGTAGTTGAATTCGCCTTTTAGCCAGTGCTTGTTGGTCGACGCTGTATAGTTATCGAGTAACATAAACGAAGTGAACGGCGATCTCAGGCTGATGGTTATGTCCGATGTATTGAACTGCTGGAAGTCGGCAAAATGCATTTTATCCTTATTGCCCAAGAATGCTCCTCCTTCGATGTGATAACCGAAACGGGAGAATTCGCTTAACCTGAGTTGCTGATATATTCCCAGCCTTAGTTTCCTGTATTTCGAATTATTTGTCTGCCACGAAGCGAAAGCTTCGCTATACCTGATGAAGAATACGGGAGAGGCGATTCTTTGATATTTTTTCACGCCGTCGCTCAGTGTGTAATATACATATGGTATATAATCTACTCCTATATTATAGGCCGTTCTGTCGAAGCGGTCACCCGAAAACATATTGGGAGTTATCCTGCTTTTCTTACCCCATGTATAATCCGTATGATTTGACAAGCCCGAGCGTTTTGCAGTTTCAATCCCTGTGATAAGCGTCAGTCCGTGAGTCAGCTCGATATTATTGGACACAGATATGTAATCGTTCTGATAAAAATGGTTGTAGTTTCTCCCTCTGATAAGAGAGTTGGTCGCATTATTGAACCTGTGTATGCCCGTAGGATTGAAGTCTTGACTGGCAGAACCGCCCGAAATTATAAGTTCGCCCATCTTCATACGGGAGTAGAGCAGACTGATATCACCTCCTCCGGCTATTCTTTTTCGGGAAGTTGTGTAATATATATAAGGCGATATACTTAGTCTGTTATTTTTTCCGATTTTGGTGGTCAGATCGAATTTTTGCCCCAGCCATAATCCGTCAACAAAATTGTATTCCGGCACCCCGAGCAATAAACCATCAAATTTGAATGTAAAACGGGTAGAATCCCCGCCAATTTTTCCTCCCGTGAAAATATCCTGAAAGGAGAATTTGGAATTATGATGATCTTTGCGTACCGAATCTATATGCTGCTGTACGGAATCTTTTTTTATATAGCTTACTATTTCCCTCTCTTCCAGCGGTATCGCGCGTATGCTTGCCCAATATGCCGAATCACGTTTGGTGGCAAGGCTGTCTGATTCCGTCTTGTAAAGAGAATCTTTTTTTATTTCGAAATCTCTTTTCTTAGTTTTTTTCTTTTCAGCAAGTTCCTTTACTATCTCTTTATTAATCTCTATATCCTTGTATTTAAGTGAAGCGTAGTAATTGAATGTGAACTTATTACCCAGTATGTCTATATTCGAATTTATGAGATAGGAAACGGGTAGGAAAGCATTTTCCTTCAATTCCTGATAAGTGATGGTATGCTCTTCCTTTACGCCATATACATTACTGGTCAGTTCGGCGGAATAAATATGCCATGTATTGTCGGCAATATAAATATATCCGCTGTATAGTATAGGGTCTTTCATTTTCGGGTCCACTTTAATCTTGTTCACTGTTATATTACCGTCTTCGAAGAAACTTTCATACCTGAACCTGTAGTAAGTAAAGGCTTTAGGATTTAGCGGGGATATGAACATACCGGCCTTAGGCATATACAGGGACGATTGTATTACACCCATCGCATCTTTCGCATCAAGATTATCGGGGATACTGCTCGAAAAGGCTTTTACAGTTTGCCTGTACTTATCCGGGGAGGTGAATTGCACTTCATTAAAGGATTCCTGCACAAATACCTGGTTCTGTAATTCCGATAATTTAATTCCTTCTGCATTTTTCGACAGCCTGTCCACCAGGGAGCCGACTTTTAGTATCTCCCCGTTTCCTTTTATATATACATCGGCTGTGTATTCTTTTATTGCTCCTGCGTAGAGTGGGGCCTTTTCTATGGCTTTCCGCATGATGGGGTAGGCCGGGTCTTCATTGTTGGAGACAGTGACCTCTTTCAGTGTATATGGGTTTTCTTCCAGCGTGATATCCAGGGTTAATGTTTCGTTGCCCTTTATTTGTATTTTCCGTTCCACTCTTTTAAAGCCGAGACACTTATATTCTACACTGTAGTTGCCTGCTGCAAGATTTGTCTGGTAAAACCCATCATCATTACAAACCAGGCCCTGATTTGCTTCATTTATATATATGGAGCTCCCATAGAGGGGTTCCCCCGACTTGCCGGTAATTTTGCCTTTGAAATTCTGCGCGGATAGAGATATGTGGGTCGAGGATAAGGCTAAGAATATGAGTAAGTAAAGGGGTTTCATCAGGATATTCGTTAATTAACTTAGTTTAAATAACTACAAATATATCAGATTTATTATTTAGGTGGAGTGTAACTTTTTCACTAAAGATTAAATTTTTGTTACAAAGGGATGACAATATTCTATAAATGAGTAGAAAATAGGATAATTTTATTATTTTTGCGCAGTTTAAAAAAAGTTGAAGTCTTAAATAATAAAATGCTTACAGTAGAGAAAATTGGCGGAACCTCCATGTCCCAGTTTAAAGATGTGCTGGAAAACGTGATTGTGGGGAAAAGAACACCCGATGAAATGTATAACCGTATATTTGTGGTGTCGGCGTATAATAATGTGACTAACTGGCTGTTGGAACACAAAAAAACGGGTGAGCCGGGAGTTTATGTGCAATTTCTCGAGAACAGCGATTATAGTATAGGACTCGATAGCCTGTGTCAGCGTCTGTTGCTGATAAATAAAGGTTTTGAAGAAATAGGTCTGGACCAGCTCGAAGCCCGCGAGTTTATCACTTATCGTATCAAGCAGGCTAAGACCATGTTGCATAGCCTGAGTAAAGTGATGGCATCGGGTTATGTAAATGCCGATGATATTTGTCTGGCTGCACGGGAGATTCTGGCTTCGCTGGGTGAAGCGCATTCAGCATGGAATTCGGTTAATATTCTCAATAATAATGGTATATCGGCGCGGTTTATAGATTTGTGCGGGTTTAACGACTCCCTGCCGCTGACTATCGATGAACGAATTCACAGAGCATTCAAAGGAATTGATTTTAGTAAAGATTTATGTATAACTACCGGGTATACCAAAGGTACTGAAGGGATTATGCGTGCTTTCGACCGTGGCTATACCGAAGTTACTTTCAGTAAAGTAGCTGTAGAGGTACATGCCAATGAGGCCATTATACATAAGGAATACCATCTTTCGAGCGCCGACCCCAACATTGTCGGGGTCGAGAAAACTGTTCCGGTAGGGCGTACGAATTACATTATAGCAGACCAGCTGGCTGATATCGGTATGGAGGCGATTCACCCCAAGGCGGCTAAACCCCTGGAACTGGCCAATATAGATATCCGTATAAAGAATACGTTCGAGCCGGAGCATCCCGGTACTCTGATAACAAGGAATTATGTGTCAGAAGTGCCTAAAATAGAGATTGTTTCAGGTACAAACAAGGTGCTGGCTATCGAAGTACATGACCCTATGATGGTAGGGGAGGTAGGATTCGACCTTAAAATAATGCAGATATTTGCTAAGTATGGAGTAAGTTATATACTAAAATCGACTAACGCCAACTCCATAACTAACATTGTCTGGGATAATTATAAATCGCGGGAGCTGATCGCCGAACTGGAGCAGAATTTCTATCAGGTAGTTGTAGAACGGGTTGCTTTGGTTTGTGCTATGGGTACTAATATAGCATTGCCGGGATTCCTGTACAGGGCGGCAAAAGCATTGTTTGACAGAGGTATTAACGTGGAAAGTTTCGGGCAGTCGCTGCGTCAGGTAAATATGCAGTTTGTAATCAAAAGGGAATTTTACAATGATGCTGTAATAGCCCTTAATGATGAATTGTGCATAGATAAATAGATTTAATAAGACTTTTTTTATATTTTTTAATTGTGTAGAATCATTTTTAATTCTATTTTTGTTAGCTGTAATAATGGAATATTTTGCAGATTTAATACCTAGTGGACACATCTAGATGTAGAAACTCCACATATACAGATATATAGACCTTTGAATTAATTAGTAATAATTTTTATAAAGTTGTTTTTTTCAAAGAATAAAAACCTATTTTTTACGTTATATTTAACTGAAAGCGTTAGTCGGAGTGCAATTTTGGAACAAAATACATTGAAAGATAAAACGGAATAGTATATTTGTAACCTAAAATTGACGCCCTGAATAGCTTTTTTTGAGTTTGAAATATTGAATGTATAACAATCATAAAACAAAAAATTGATTCACTAAACTTAAATTATTTATTATCATTATGGAAACTAAAAAACAACAATCGAACAAAAAGCCTAGATCAAAAGGTGTTTCAGCTTTTGTAGTAGTTATTGGATGTGCTATCGTAGCTCACCTATTCTTCTATCTGGTAGCCGGTGCAGACAGTAACTTCGACGAAAAAGGACATCCGATCAACGGAAACATACTCGGGACTCTGTTTCAAGGGGGTTTCGTAATTCCTATCGTAATCACGTTGCTGCTTACAGTATTTACCCTTTCTGTTGAAAGATTTTTCGCATTGAACAGAGCTAGCGGTAAAGGAAGTACAGCTAAATTTGTGATGAACGCAAAAGCTAAACTGGAAGCCGGTGATATCGCCGGAGCATCTAAGCTTTGCGACGAGCAGAAAGGTTCGGTTGCTAATATTCTTAAAGCAGGTTTAATCAGATATGCAGATGTTGAGAAATTGACAGACCTGCACAATGACGAAAAAGCTGCGATCATTCAAAAAGAAATTGAAGAAGCTACAACATTGGAACTTCCATATTTGCAACAAAACCTATCGGTAATCGCTACCATCTCTACATTAGGTACATTGATGGGGCTATTCGGTACGGTACTTGGTATGATCAAGTCGTTTGGTGCGATGGGACAAGAAGGAGCTCCGGATTCAACTGCATTGGCAATCGGTATCTCTGAAGCGCTTATGAATACTGCAATGGGTATCGGTACAGGTGCTTGTGCTATCATTTCTTATTCTTACTTCTCCGGAAAAGTTGAAGATATGACTAACGCTGTAGACGAAGTAGGTTTTGCTATTGGCCAGACTTACACTAACCTACACGGAGGTTTAGCTAAATAATTAAAAATTTTCGGAATAATTTGTGGAATTTCTGTGAAATTCTACTCTAATAAGTAAAAACAAGAAGATGGGAAAGATTAAGGTAAAAAAACAGAGCACGTTCATCGACATGACCGCGATGAGTGATGTTACTGTACTCTTGCTCACATTCTTCATGCTTACAGCAACATTCTTGCCAAAAGAGCCGGTACAGGTTTTGACACCGGCGTCAGTATCCGAACGTAAGATCTCTGAATATAATGTATTAACTATATTGATAGACACACAAGGACGGGTATTTCTGAATTTGGACGATGATAATGCCAAAAAATCGGTATTACAGTTGATGGGGCAGGACTATGGTATTACGTTTAATGACAAGCAGGTAAGGTCTTTCGTAGAGCAATCCCATATCGGGGTGCCTATGAGTAGAATGTCCGCTTTCTTAGATTTGCCATTGAGTGCGCAGGATGAAGAAATCAAAAAAATGGGTGTTCCAACCGACAGTACCAACAATCAGTTGACACGTTGGGTGAAACATGCGCGTGAAATAGGTGGTGACAATATGCAGATTGCTATTAAATCAGACCAGACAACACCATATCCCGATGTGGATAAAGTGATGAAAATTCTGGTGGAGATGAAAGAAAACAGGTATAGCCTCGTTACAACTCTCAAGAAAATGCCGGAAGGCTTGTAATAATCAAATTTAGAATTTTAAAAAGAAAAGATTATGGCTTCAATAGAGACCGGTGGGGGAGAAGAAAAAAAAGGTAAACCGAAAAAACAGACACTGAGGGTGGACTTTACCCCCATGGTAGATATGAATATGCTTTTGATCACATTCTTTATGTTCTGTACCACATTGAGTAAGCCGCAGGTAATGGATATCGCGATGCCTACCAATGAGAAACTGAACGAAGATGAAGAAGTAAAGGTGAAAGAATCAAAAGCGATCACCCTTATACTGGGAGAAAATGATAAGGTATATTATTATACAGGTATACCGAATTATGAAGACTATACAACCTTGAAAGAAACAGATTTTTCACCGGAAGGACTTCGTGCGCTGCTTTTGGACAGAAACAAAAGCATTGTGGCAAAAATGAAGGAACTGAAACAAGAGAAGTATGTGACTAACAAGAAAATGTCTGATGAAGAGTTTCAAACAAGATCAAAAGAGATAAAAGGCGATAAGGATGGACAGGTTGTTGTTATCAAGCCTACCGCCGACGCCAATTATGCAAATCTTGTAGACGCTCTGGATGAAATGCAGATTTGCAGTATTGACAAATATGCTATCGTGGATATGACCGAAGGAGACCAATTCCTTCTGGAGAATCTCAAGACTAAGGGAGCTTATGGGGCACAGGCAGCACCACCAAAAAAGTAATCACATTATAAAAAGGAGTAAATTATGTCAAAAGATATCAGATTAAATTCCGCAGAATGGTGTGATGTAGTTTTTGAAGGGAAAAATAAACAGTATGGTGCCTACAGACTACGTCAATCATCCTCGAAGAGACATATCGTAGCATTCCTTGTCGTTTGTGTATTCGCGGCTTTTGTTTCAGCTTTACCAGGATTGGTAAGTGAAATCAAAAAACTTACGCAGAACCAGAGCGGACCAATGGATGAAGCTTATGAAATGTCTAATATTCCGGTAGAACAGGAAATTCCGGAAGAGAACATTATTAAACAAGAAACGGCTCCACCGCCGCCACCGTTAAAAACGACAGTGAAATTCGTTCCGCCAACAATTGCAAGGGATGAAGAAGTAGCTGAAGAAAAAATGGTAGGCCAGGAAGAAATTCAGGAAACTAAAATCCAGATTTCGGTAGCTGACGTAAAAGGTACTGACGACAAACATGGTATCGATATCGCAGAGTTGAGAGAGCACAAACAAATTGTGGAAGAAAAACCTGTGGAAGAGAAACCATTCGTTACAGTAGAGCAGATGCCGAGCTTCCCCGGAGGTGAAACAGAAATGCACCGGTTTATCAATGATAATCTGAAATATCCGGTTGTAGCTCAGGAGTCAGGGATACAAGGTCGTGTTACTATACGTTTCGTTGTTACCAAAACAGGAGCAATCTCAGATGTAACGGTAATCCGTGGTATCGACCCGTCTTGTGATAAAGAAGCAGTAAGGGTTGTAAAAGCGATGCCTAAATGGATTCCGGGTAAGCAAAACGGTTTGAACGTACCGGTTTACTTTACCCTTCCGATTGTATTCCGCCTGAAACAATAATGCATGTTTAAATAACAAACATAAAACTGAGTAAAGAAGAGAAGTTTGAAATTAAAAATCATCTTCTCTTCTTTCCCAATAATAGAAGATATGAAAGAAGAAAACAAGACTCCGGTAAAAAAAATATATGGATTTTTTATGTCTCTATTCTATTTTGGAATAGGTTGTGCATTGTCGTTTACAACAGTATTAGAAAATATTATTCCGGTTGGAGTACCTCGTATCATAGGGGGAGTTTTACTTATTGTATATGGTTTATTCAGGGCTTACAGAGCTTGGAAAGAATAAATTTTGACAGTTTAAAAAAATATTTATGAAAAGGTTGAGCTTTATTTTATTCATCTTATCGCTGGTACTGTATTCGTGTAGCGGGCCCAAAGTTACGCGTACCGATACCCCGACCAGTGGCTTGGCAGCAATAGTTGCTGATGAATGTTTCGCACCTATCGTCCAGGAACAAGTCGATGTGTTCGAAGCATTGAACAGAGATGCTACTATTATCCCTATCTATACCGGTGAAAATCAAGCTTTCGACTTATTCATGAAAGACAGTGTGCGTGTTATTATAGCAGCTCGCGAACTGACAGCAAATGAAAGGCTGATTATAAAAGAAAGAAACCGGGTTGTACGTTCGCAGAAGTATGGTACGGATGCCATTGCTTTGATCGTGAATAAAGCGAATACAGATACACTGATAACAGTAGCAGATATAAAACGGATAATGACAGGGGAGGTTCGTACATGGAAAGAACTTAATCCCAAGTCATCGCTAGGCGAGATCGCCGTAACATTCGATAGCCCCAATTCAAGTACTGTCAGATACCTCAGAGACTCTGTCTGTGGTGGTAGACTGGGTAATAACCTGAAAGCAAGAGCTTCGGATAGTACCAAGACTATTGATTTGTCGGAACGTACACCGAATCAGCAAGTGATAGATTATGTCGCGTCCACACCGAATGCTTTAGGCATCATAGGGGTGAACTGGATCAGTAATCCGTCCGATACAACCAATTTAAGTTTTATTAATAAAATCAATGTGATGGCTGTCAGTAGAGCTGAAGAAGCCACTGATAGAAACAGTTATCAGCCTTTTGCGGCTTATATAGGGTTGGAAAAATACCCTTTAAGCCGGAGTCTGTATATAATAATTTCAGATGTGAGAGGTGGATTGCCATCAGGTTTTGTTAACTTTGCAGCGGGTGAAAGAGGGCAACGTATTGTGTATAAGGCCGGTCTTTACCCTGCATATGGCTTAACACGGGTAGTAAGTGTAAGGCCTTCTTTATAAATACTGTAGCAACTATATAAAATAGAATCATTAATCACAAAAATATTACTTAGAAAGATGAAAATGAAGTATTTTTTAGGCTCTTTTCTGAGCCTTATGATCAGCATTTCGGCCCTAGCGCAAAATAGCCCGGGGGCGGATTACTTGAGCCTCGGAGAATTGAAGCTAGCGAAAGAATATTTTCAAAAAACGTTGAGCCAATCTCCGGCAGAAGCAAATTACTATCTTGGTGAAATTGCATTTCAGGAAGGTAAAACAGCCGAAGCCAAATCATTTTATGAAAAAGCGCTGGCTGCCAATCCTGAGGCTGCCCTCGGTGCTATTGGCTTAGCTAAACTGCAATTAAAATCAGATCCTAAAGCAGCTGAAGACCAACTGAAAGAAATTCAGAAGAAAAATAAGAAAGACGTAGCAGTCATTCTTGCTATTGCTCAGGCATATCTTGATAACGGCATGAAAGAAAAAGCTCTGGAGAAATTGCAGGATGCCCGTAAGGCAGATAAAAAATCTCCATATATATACATATTTGAAGGTGACATGTTAGCTAAAGAAAATAAGCCGGGCGATGCGGCTATGCAATACGACCAGGCTATCAACTTCGATGCTAACTGTGTTCTTGCGTATATGAAAGGAGCCAGAGTTTACGAGTTTATCAACCGTAAAACAGCTACGGATATGTTGAAGAAAGTGATTGAAATAAATCCGAATTACAGTATAGCTTACAAAGCCCTGGCAGACGTGTCGTATCGCGATGGATTCTATCCGGATGCTATTGCAGCCTATAAGGAATACTTCAAAGGTGGCGATTATACAATCGAGGATATTACCCGTTATGCAGCAGCCGAGTATTTCACTCAACAGTATAATGAGGCTAAAACACTTATTAGCGAAGGGTTGAGCAAAGAACCAAACAACTTTGTATTGAATCGTTTGTCAATGTATACCAGCAGCGATTTGAAAGATTATGCAGCAGCCGTATCGGCCGGTGACAAATTCTTTAGCCTGCCTAAAGCGAATGATACGATCAAATATCTGAAGCAGGATTATCTGGCTTATGCAAGTTCTTTGAGCGAAACCGGGAATAAAGCTAAAGCAATCGAGCAATATAAGAAACTAATAGAACTCGATCCTTCTAATGTGGATATATATAAAGAGATAGCAACTATCTGTGCAAACGAGAAAATGTATCCGGAAGCAGCCGAATTCTATAAGAAATATACTGAACTTGGTGGAGAGAAGATCGACGCTCAGGATTACTATCAGCTAGGTTTATATTATACCAATGCAGGTAGGGCGGCTAAAAATGATACAATCAATATGACTGCCGACCAAGCTAAAGCTAAATCGGTAGAATTCTATAAACTGGCTGATGGGGCGTTTGCCACCGTTAGTGAAAGAATGCCTGACAGTTATCTAGGTTTTTATCAGAGAGCACGTACAAACTTTGAGTTAGACCCTGATAGCGAACTAGGCCTGGCTAAACCTCACTATGAGAAAACAATTGAAGTTATTCTGGCTAAAAACGATGGAGAGAACACCAGAATATTGATAGAAGCATACAGCTATCTAAGCTACTACTACTATCTGCAGTTTGATAAAACTAAAAAAGCAGAAGATAAAGCTAATGTAAAATTATATGCAGAGAAGGTCCTGGAACTGGATCCTGAAAATGCAAACGGTAAGGCTTTATTCGAATTTGCAAACGGTAAATAATTCATCCGAATATAGTTGAGGTAACCCGGGCTTGATTAAGTCCGGGTTATTTTTTGTGAAAAAAATGATTAAATAGAGAAAAAACCGTATCTTTGCAGCCAATTAAGTGGATAGATTTGTATTGATTGCAACCACATGAAAAAATGCTAAACCATTTTCTGCACTGCATTATACATATCCTTCCTGTTTTCTTAACAGTAAAATTTTTATATACAAATGAGTTATTTATTTACATCCGAATCTGTTTCGGAAGGACATCCGGATAAAGTTGCAGACCAGATTTCAGACTCCCTGTTAGATGAGTTTCTTGCATACGATGAAAACTCCAAAGTAGCTTGTGAAACACTGGTTACCACCGGACAAGTCGTATTGGCCGGAGAAGTTAAATCAAAAGCATATATTGATATACCGGAAACTGCCCGCAAAGTGATCGAACGTATCGGTTATACAAAAAGTGAATATCAGTTTGAGGCGCAATCTTGTGGCGTTTTGTCTGCCATACACGAACAATCCGACGATATCAACAGAGGAGTGGATGGTAAATCCGACCCGATGGATCAGGGGGCAGGAGACCAAGGTATGATGTTTGGTTACGCTACATCTGAAACGGATAACTATATGCCTCTCGCGCTTGACTTGTCTCATGCTCTTTTATTGGAATTGGCGGCAATCCGTAAGAACGAACTGCAGTTAATGCCTTATCTTCGTCCCGATGCAAAATCTCAGGTAACGATAGAATATGATGATAACGGAACACCATTGCGCATAGATACCATTGTTATCTCTACCCAGCACGACGAGTTTGGAGACGATGCGGCTATGCAGGCCAGAATCAAGAGTGATGTTATCAATATCCTGATACCTCGTGTAAAAGAAAAATATAAGTTCAGAGAGGATATTTCTAAATTATTCAATGACAATATTACCTATCACGTAAATCCTACCGGACGTTTTGTTATCGGAGGGCCTCATGGAGATACCGGGCTTACTGGCCGTAAAATTATTGTCGATACCTATGGAGGTAAAGGTGCTCATGGAGGAGGTGCCTTTTCGGGCAAAGACCCGTCTAAAGTAGACCGCTCGGCAGCCTATGCAGCACGTCATATCGCAAAGAATCTGGTGGCGGCAGGTGTATCTTCCGAAATATTGGTTCAGGTATCATATGCCATAGGTGTGGCCAAACCGATGAATATTTATGTAAATACATACGGTAAGAGCAATTTAAATATTACGGATGGGGAAATAGCCAGGAAAGTTGAAAAACTCTTTGATATGCGCCCTAAAGCGATTGAGCAGAGATTGAAACTGCGCAATCCTATATACGCCGAAACTGCAGCTTATGGCCATATGGGACGTGAACCGCAGGTGGTGACTAAGTTATTCAGATCACGTTACAATCCTGAAGGAGTATCCCGTGAAGTGGAACTGTTTACTTGGGAGAAACTGGATTATGTAGATGCCGTGAAGAAGGAATTTGGCTTGTAATAAGAATAAGCAGGGGGTGCAGGTCCGGAGAATGCAGGATCTGTACCTTTCTGGTAATAACTAACGGATTATTTTGGTAAAAGATTCCATACCTCGTACCGATGTCGCAGGGGATAGCGTCGCTTCAAACGATTCAGCCCGTCAGGATTTCTTTGGACTCCGGTCAGTTCAGGGAGAAGTATTCGATGTGGCAGACGGCAGTACCGATTATAGTCTGTATACAGAAAAAAACGTAAGGAAAGAAAGAACCGGGCATGATGGTGTGCATATACCATTCCATATAGAACAGGCAGACGGAGTATTCGGGCTGTTATTGATCTGTTTTATTTTCTTTGCGCATATATACAATGGAGGAATTGCTTTTCTCAAGGAAAATATATCATTGCTATTCTCCTCCGAAAAAGGGCAAAAGATATATCGCCAGACAACGGTAAGGGAATATTTATATAGTTACTTTCTTATTTTCCAGACAATAGTTCTTATTTCTATTTGTACCTACAATATTTTTATTGAGTTCGATTCACGGTCGGAGGCTGTTCAACGGCCATTCATTTCCATTTTATCATATATAGTACTCATCGGTCTATTTTTAGGAATAAAGGATGTCATGTACCTTATACTGGGATACATCTTCGATGAACAGAAACGGATGGGAGTGTGGAGACGTACCTATATTATCGGCATAGAAATTCTGGGTATGCTTTATTTTATACCTACATTACTGCTTATCTACTCGAACTATTATCATTTGCAGATTATTATTTTCATGTTGATTTTATTTCTAATCGTTCAATTAATACTTTTTTACCAAATAATAATCTTTTTTATTAGGGAAAAATTTAACTTTTTGTATCTGATTGCGTACCTTTGCACCTTTGAAATATTACCATATATATTTCTAATGATCGGCTTGGTTTATTTATATAGAATTGACGTATTTAACACACTATGGCTTTAAAAGTAAAGAAAGTCTTGATCTCGCAGCCTGCACCTGTAACCGAGAAATCTCCATACTATGATATTGCTGAAAAATATCATATACAGTTGGACTTTCGACCGTTCATACGAGTAGAGGGATTAGACGCTAAAGAATTCAGACAACAACGGATAAATATACAGGATTACACGGCTGTTGTATTCACTGCAAAAACCGCTATTGACCATTTCTTTGCCTTGTGCGAAGAGTTTAGGATTGTAATGCCTGAGACGATGAAGTATTTTTGTATTTCGGAAGCGGTCGCTTTGTATCTGCAAAAATATATTGTTTATAGAAAACGTAAAATATTTTTCAGTGCCACAGGTAAAATGGATGGCTTGTCAACAGCCTTGACCAAGCATAATAAAGAGAAATTTATCGTACCTGTGTCTGATGTACATACCGAGGACCTGACAGCAGTTCTGGATGAAAAAAAGGTAGGATATACCAAAGCTGTCATGTACAGGACAGTAAGTAATGATATTACCGAACAGGAAATCCTGTCATATGATATGCTCGTGTTTTTTAGTCCGTCGGGAATCGTATCCCTGTTCAAAAATGCACCTCATTTCAAACAGGAGGAAATAGCCATAGGCTGTTTTGGAGCATCTACGGCAAAAGCTGTCCGTGATGCAGGCCTGAGGCTAGACTGTGAAGCTCCGCTTCCGGGTGTGCCGTCGATGACTGCTGCCTTGGAGAGCTTCATAAAAGAGAATCATAAAGCAAAATAAGTTATTGAAATATAAAAAAGAAAAGCTTAACCGGACAGTTAAGCTTTTTTTGTACGAAGTATGGTGATTAAAGATAAAGATCTGGGCGATATAAAGCTTGTGAAAAATGCACAGGCCCGGAGGATTATTGTCCGTCGCAAAGATGATTACCTGCAATTGACATACCCTCCGGGCGTGAGCATATCCTACATAGAGAAAACAATAGAGGAAATGAAACCGCGCCTGTTCAAGCTTTTGGAAAATAAAAAAAAGCAATATCTGTTCACTCCGCAGACAGAATTCAAAACATTTAGTTTCGCTCTGAAGATATTTGAGAGTGCCCCGACAAGCAATTACTATCTGAAATTGAGGGACGGGATTCTGTCCATCTCTTGTCCGCCGGATACGGAATACGATACTCCTGCAGTGCAAACCACAATAAGAGGCTTAATAGAAAAAGCATTACGCTATGAGGCTAAACGTCTTTTCCCTCAAAAGGTAGAAGCATTAGCGCATCGGCATGGTTTTACATTCTCGAATGTGAAAATCAATCAGAGTCGTACCCGTTGGGGAAGCTGTTCTTCGAAGAAAGATATAAACCTGTCTTATCATTGTATGTTGCTGCCGGAATACCTCGTTGATTTTGTTATCCTCCACGAGCTTTGCCATACCAAAGAAATGAATCACGGAGAGCGTTTCTGGCTATTATTGGATAAGGTATCCGGTGGGAAAGCAAAAGAACTGACGAAAGAACTGAAAACATTCAAAACAGGCTGGTAAATAATGTTTAGTTGCGAGGAAACAAATAAACGAGATACAAGTAACCGAATTATGAGTTGCTTACGCCATTGTTAATTCAATAACAATCTATTCTGACAACGATTCCTTTCCAAAGCTAAGCGGCAACAGGTCTTTAGCCGATTCTACTTCATAAATTTTATCCTTCCCGTACATAATTACCCTGATGGATTTTTCAAACCGGTTCTCCACTTCTACCATAACCTGCCTGCAGCCACCGCAAGGGCAGCAGGGTAAATCGGTGAAATCTCCATCATGAAATGCTGCTATGGCAATAGCTTCTACAGGCGTATCCGGTTTTTGGGAATTTGAGGCAAATATTGCCACCCGTTCGGCACACAGACCTGATGGATATGCGGCGTTTTCCTGATTGTTCCCTGTTATGATTTCACCGTCGGATAAGAGGATTGCAGCACCGACATGAAAGCCCGAATAAGGAGCATATGCCTTTTTTGTAGCTAATTTAGCTTCATTTATAAGCTTTTTTATATTTTCCGTACTTTCATCAAAGCTATAAACGAGTATCTTTGTAGTTAAACTTAAACTTTCCATCGTGAATGTTGTTAATTAGTAGAAGTAAGCATTTAACGATCCGTTTACAGAGTGTAACTTTCTATCGTTGTTTTACTTACAAATGTAATAAAAAGGTCTGAGACCTTAATTAAACATCATAAATATATGAAAAAAGCTTATTGTCTGAAGACTTTATCCCAATTTATTATATTATCTCTGCTTATCTTATTCCCTTCTGTTTCTGCTTTTTCCCAGGCTAAACGATATAAAATTTACGACGACTATATTGATACCTACAAAGGTATTGCGATAGATCATATGAAAAAATATAAAATCCCGGCAAGTATTACGCTTGCTCAGGGCTTACTGGAATCGGGTGCGGGTAAAAGTTCTTTGACTCAGAGTTCGAATAACCATTTTGGTATAAAATGCCACAATGATTGGACAGGCGGTCGGGTATACAAGGCAGATGATACACCGAATGATTGTTTCAGGAAGTATAAAAAAGCGGAAGAATCGTATGAAGACCATTCCCGTTTTTTAGCAGAGAAGCCGCGCTATAAATCGCTTTTTTCTCTGAAGATAACTGATTACCGGGGTTGGGCTAAAGGGTTGCAACAATGCGGATATGCCACGGACAAAGCATATGCAAACAAGTTGATAAAGATTATCGAAGACTATGAACTTTACCAGCATGACAAAAAAGGCGGAGGAAAAGAAAAAGACAAGGACAAGGAAGAGCAAATAGTAATAAGAGAATATAAGCATACTCCATACAAAACTCACAATCTGATCTATGTGAGGGCTGAAGATGGAGATACATACGAAGCCATAGCCGCCGAATTTGGATTTAAGTCCAAAGATCTGTACAAATATAATGAAGTGCCGGAAGGTTTTCCTCTTAAACAGGGAGATTTAGTCTATTTTGAGAAGAAAAAATCGAAAGCAGATAAACCTTATTACGACCATGTGGTACAGGTTGGGGAGTCGATGCACAGTATCTCGCAATTATATGGCATAAAAGTCAAGAATCTTTACAAAATGAACAAAAAGGATTTCGAATACGTTCCTGAAGAAGGAGATGTCTTAAAGTTAAGATGAGAATTAAAACACAAAACTTGAATTTTTATTGAGAATGAAACAATTATTTTTTACAGCTGCCTTTCTTATATTGGCAATGAGCGTTTATGCGCAGGATGACAAGAATAAACTCGAAGATGGGAAATGGTATCTGAAAGGAGTAACAGGACTTAATGCTTCACAAACCGCAGTAAGCAATTGGTCGGCCGGAGGTGAAAATGCGATGGCGGGGACAGCCTACCTGAATGGGTCTCTTGTCCGCAAAAGCGGAAACTGGCTTTTTTCAAATGCGCTCGCTTTGGAATATGGACTGACAAATACCAAATCGCTGGGCACACAGAAAACAAGCGATAAAATAGATTTTACCACTCAGTTGGGGTATTCTACCAATAATAAATGGTATTATACTATAATGGGCGATTTTAAGTCCCAGTTTTATAAAGGATATAATTATCCGGACAAGACGAACTATATATCGAAGTTTTTCGCTCCCGCTTATTCCAATATATCAATAGGTTTCGAATATAGGCCCAACACAAGCTATTCACTCTATTTATCACCGCTTGCGGGAAAACTGACGTTTGTAGAAGATGATTATCTTTCCAGTATAGGAGCATTCGGGGTAGATCCCGGAGATAAATTCAAAGCAGAATTAGGTGCTTACTTCAAAGCCCGTGCAGAGAAGACATTGATGGAAAATGTAAAAGCTATATCGACACTGGATTTCTTTACTGCGTATGACAAGTCTTTTGGTAATGTGGATGTGAATTGGGATTTATTGATTAGCATGAAAATAAATAAAGTATTGTCGGCAAGTGTGAATACGACATTGAAGTACGACGATGATGTAAAAATCATAAATGAAGACGGTACTACCGGCGGCCCGAAAGTTCAGTTCAAAGAAATGATCGGGGTAGGGGTTGCCTATAATTTCTGATATATAAGCAAAGTTCACTATATAAGCGGGATCAGCATTTTGTCGATCCCGCTTTTTTGAATGGAATCCGGTTTTAATAAATAATAAAAGGCCGGAACTTTGTTTGTCGGTTTCTGATTTTATGCTAATTTTATACAATAAACAAATTTAACCCGGCGAATATGAATAAATTCCTTTTAATCTCGTTATGTGCAATTATCCCGGTCCTGTCTTACGCTCAGGAGGATGCAAAATATTTGGCAGGTGCGGTACCTGAGGTTGACGGTAAAGTCATTTTTTCCAAATCCATACCGGTAAAGAATCCTATATCTGATGACGATTTATTCAATATCATGGATAAATGGGCGAATGACAATTATGGTTCTAATCTTAATGAAAATTTAGATAATAGGGTTCTGTTATCTAATAAAGAAGAGAAAGATATAGCATGTCTGGGTGAGAAATTCCTTGTGTTCAAGAAAAGCGCGTTTGTATTGGATCAGGCTAAAATGGTCTATCAGCTGATCCTGAATATAAACGGAGGTAAATGTAATGCCACTGCGCGTTATATCAAGTATGAATATTCGGATAGTAAAACGCCTCTATCTGCCGAAGAAATGATAACGGATAACATTGCGCTGAATAAGAAGGGAGATAAGCTCAACAGGTATTATGATAAATTTCGCAGACAAACGGTTGACAGCATCAATAGTATATTCAATTCTATCGACAAATATTTGAATGGTACCGTTACAACAGGGGTTGTTTCTTCAGCAGTTCCTGCATCGGTAGGTGTTCCGGACAGACAGGAGAATATCTCTCCGGCATTGGCTACAGCGACTAATGCACTTGCTGAAGCTTCCATCCCAGGATTCAAAAAGGTGGATACAGGGAAGATACCTGCGAGCCTGCAAGGCAGCAAAGCTTTAATCCTTTCAGGGACGGTGAGTAGTCCTTCTGTTGTTCCAGCATCGTGGGGAGGCATTACTTCCTTGATGGAAAGACCGGTGGCGTTGAGTAATGTCAATACTGCGCAATATACAACAGGAGCAATAGATAATGCCGGAACTTATACAATATCTTTTTATACCGAGGTATATGGTGATGCATTGAAAGAATTTGAAAATACAAAAGGAAATATTAATGACAAAATAAAGGCTTCCGGGCTTACGCCGGTTATTGCACCTTCAGGCGCACCTGTATTCACAGAAGCATGGATGATTATCGAATGCAAAAAAGCAGGAGTAATGCCGTCTTCCGATCCAAAAGCCGCATCGGATAAAACATATTTGGGTGAAATATTGAACGTTTGGATAAAATAAACACAGAATAAAAGCTTATGAGAAAAATAGCTTTAATCACCGGAGCTACTTCCGGACTAGGTAGAGCAATAGCTTTGAGGTTGGCAAAGGAAGGCTATGATGTAATCATAACCGGACGCCGCAAAGATAGGCTGGAGGAACTGGAACGGGAGATTGAAATAAAATACGAGTCGAAGGTATATTCGCTTTGCTTCGATGTGCGGGTATACAAAGAAGTGGAGAAAGCGATTACTGATCTGCCCGAAGAATGGAAGGCAATCGATATCCTTGTTAATAATGCCGGGCTTGCCGTAGGATTAGACCCTATCCAGCAGGGAGTAATTGATGATTGGGAGCGGATGATAGATACCAACATCAAGGGGCTGTTATATGTGACCCGTGTAGTGTCCCCGGGTATGGTGGCGCGAAAATCGGGGCATATCGTTAATCTTGGTTCCATTGCAGGAAAAGGTGTTTATCCTAACGGAGCGGTATATTGTGCTACCAAGCATGCTGTAGATGCATTGAGCCAGGGTATGCGTATGGATATGCTGCCATATAATATACGGGTTACTCAGGTTTGTCCGGGTGCAGTGAATACAGAATTCTCGCTTGTCCGCTTCAAAGGAAACCAGGATAGAGCCGATTTGGTATATGACGGGTATGATGCCCTGACAGCCGAAAATATTGCCGATGCTGTTTTTTATGCAGTATCCCAGCCACCCCATGTAGATATACAGGATATACTGGTGATGCCGACAGCACAGGCCAATGGCAGCATGTTCCATAAAAATAATTAGACAATGTGCTAATGTGCCAATTAGCCCCCCAAAAATAATTTTAAAAAATAAGAACTTTTTGTCGCTTCGCGCCTTGGCACACCGGCATATTTTCTCATTATCACATTATTTATGCGGATAGATATCATAAGTGTTTTGCCTCAGATGTTCATGGGGCTTGTTGACTGCTCTATACTGAAACGGGCACAGGATAAGAGTCTTGTAAAAATAGTCGTTCATAATCTTCGGGATTATGCTACCAATAAACACCGGAATGTGGATGATTATCCCTTTGGTGGCGAAGCAGGTATGGTAATGCAGATAGAGCCGATTGATAATGCGATAACTGCATTGAAACAACAACGTAATTATGATGAAATAATATATACATCTCCGGATGGCGAAGTTTTCAATCAGAAGATCGCAAATCAGATGTCGGCATATGAAAATATCATCATTCTATGCGGGCACTATAAAGGTATAGATTATCGTGTTCGTGAGCATCTGATAACCCGTGAAATATCGATAGGGGATTATGTGCTTACCGGGGGAGAACTTGCTGCTGCTGTAATGGCAGATGCCATAGTGCGGCTTATCCCGGGGGCAATAGGAGATGAACAGTCGGCTTTGTCGGATTCTTTCCAGGACAATCTGCTGGCTCCGCCTGTCTATACCCGTCCGGCAGAATATAAAGGCTGGAAAGTCCCTGATATATTATTGTCAGGTCATCAGGCCAAGATAGATGAGTGGAAGTTGCATCAGGCAATAGAGCGCACCGAAAGGTTGCGTCCCGACTTATTAAAAAGTGAAGAATAAATCTTCAAAAGTTGATGTTTAGAATTCGACCTTTACAGTAACCCTTTCTTTGCTTCCTGTAGTCCAGCGCGGACCTGACTGGATCAGTCGTATAGCTTCATTATCGGACGTGCCGCACAAACTGTACTTTATATCAAACAAGAATGGCCGCCCCAGGGAATTAACGGAGAATTCCACAGCGACTTTTCCTTTACGGTCCTTGCAAATGTCATCGGTCGGTCGGCGAAGCGATTTTTTCAGATATTCGTTATATTTTTCGTAGCCGCCTATAGGTTCAGGTTTGCCGCTATTTGTTTCTTCCGGACCGGATGTTTTGCTCTCGAAATCATCGGGTACATATATTTCTATAGGTACTTCGCTCATGCGTTTGGCATCTTCCGACAAGATTTCCTGCTCGGCTTTACTCATCGAAGCACTTTCTTCACTTTCTATTTTGAAACGGGAGATATCCGGCTTATAAGCCTTTGCCAGTTCAGAATTCTTTTGTGCGATCACTACTATATTTTCAGCATAATATGCTTCAGGTACATAGATCTCGATGATAGAATTTTCATTTGCCTGTTGGGCATATAGTCCCGATTTATGATAGTCGGTCAGAAAATATCCGCCGATGCCGATTATGATAATAATAGCGGCGGCAGCCGATTGCCACATATGCCTGCCGTTTGCCCTGTTTTCTGTTTTCGATCCGGCCTTTAGCCGGTTTTGTATATTATTGATACGTTCGATATGGTTGTCGTCGATGCTGTCGAATCCGTCTATAGCCTCGTACAAAAACGGATCTTTCATCGAATCTTTTTCTATCCGATGGGCATCTTTACCTTTTCTTTGTCCTTTTATGTAATCTAAGAATTTCATTCTTTCAGATTTTTTTCGATACAAATTTTTAAATTCCGTTTACCGTTTTGTATATAACTTTTTACACTTTTGAGATGAAAGCCTGTTTCATCCACGATGTCCGCATACGATTTGTCTTCGTAAAAAAACTTTTCTACTGCTATCCGTTGAGGTTCCGGCAGTTTTTCCAGGCACTCATTCAGAGCGCTTTCCTTTTCTTCATCCCTGCTGTCATCAAATAGAGTAAAAGAACTGTCCGATTCCATAAGCCGGGAATCGAAATTAACAATAATTTCCTTCTTGTTTTCTTTCAATATATGGAAGCAATGATTCTTTACTACACTATAAAGCCAGTTTTTGAATACCTTGATTTCGTAATCCTGAATCTTTTGCGACAGGTTTTCGTATATATCTATTACCGCATCCTGAGATTGCTCGGGACTTTGCAGATATTTGAGGCAAAGACCGTAAATGAGGGGAATATAACGTTCGTAAAGCTGTTGGAAATATTCAGCTTTACGCGTTTCTTTAAATTTTGACAAGAGGGTCTCGTCGCTATCCGATTGTTTTTTCTTATGTAGGCCAAAGAATTGCAAGGGAAATCATTTTTACACAAATCTACAAGAATTTAATTAAAAATCAAACAGTTTGAAAACTTAACCTGAGTGTCATAATCCTGCATTTTTGTTAAAATTTACGATGTAAAATTGTATAGATGGTTCATTTTATGTACTTTTGTCATTGAAATAATAACGAGTTTAATTTTTTAACGAGCACCCATTATGAAAGAAAAAATTGGATCAAACGCAGGTATTATTTGGACTTACCTAGATGCAGAAGGAAGTAAACCTCTCAAAGACATCAAGAAAGCATGCAAATTGACAGAAAAAGATATGTATGCGGCTTTAGGCTGGCTGGCAAGAGAAGGCAAGATTGCTTTCAATGAGCTAAAGGACGACTTGCAGGTCGTTTTGTTGTAAAAAGCAAGAACAAAAATTTCAGATAAAAGGCCCGCTTATCTCTCGTATAAGCGGGCCTTTTTTTTATTTGTATAGATTTGGTTTCTTTTTAGTAAATTTAGAAGAGTAATAATTTTGTTAATTCGTTGGTATTTTTTATTTTTGTCTAGCATTTTGGCTGCTTTATGACTGAAAATGATGAAAAACTTCTGGCTGAATTCGAAATTAGAATGCGGCAATTAATGTATCTCTGCGATAGGCTAAAGGAAGAGAATGCCTTGTTGAAGCAGGAACTGGCACAGAGAAGTGTGACAATTGAAGGTTTGACATCGGAAGCAGAAGAGCTGAAAAGAAAATATGACAATCTGAAATTTGTAAAATCTTTCTCATCGGAGAACAAAGATACATTGCAGGCAAAGAAACGATTGTCAAAATTAGTGCGAGATGTAGATAAGTGTATCGCCATGCTGAAAAATTAACAGATAAAGACGAAGTTATGGACGAGCATTTAATAATTAATCTACGCGTAGCGGATATGAGATATCCTCTCCGGATAAAACGGCAGGAGGAAGAAATATTCAGGAAAGCTGCGGAGGAAATAGATTATAAAATAGGACAATATAAAAATTATTTTACAGGAGATTCATCCCATTCATTGCAGAATAGCGATTATATGGCAATGACGGCTATACAGGCTGTAGCAGAGAAAGTTGAACATCAATTGCGGGCATGTGGATTTGAATCCAGGATGAAAGAACTGACACAGGAATTGGAAGATTATCTGAAAGGTAACGTAAAATAAAATTATAGTACTGAGAAAAATCTAGAGCACTAATTTTAAGTATGAGAGTAATATTCATACTTAAGTTAGTGTTTTTTAGTTTATATAGATATGGTTTTTTAATAATGAAAATGAAATTATGGATATATTATTTTATGTAATAGCTTTCCTTGCCGGAGCAGTCGTGGCGTGGGTAGCTTTGAATTCTATCGGGAATTCGAAGTTCAAACGTCAGGTCAAAGAGGCGGAACTGGAAGCTGAAGTAATCAAGAAAAATAAATTGCTGGAAGTAAAAGAGCAGGCATTACAGATGAAATCTGAGTTTGAAAAACAAGCTAATGCCCGGAACTCTAAAATACAGGCGGCAGAGAGTAAGATCAAGCAACGCGAGTTGAGCCTGAATCAAAAACAGGAAGAACTCCAACGTAAAAAAAGTGAAGCCGATACGGTTAAAGCTAATCTGGAAAGTCAACTGGAGATAGTAGAAAAGAAAAAACTGGATCTGGATAAACTTCATAAACAGGAAGTAGAAAGGCTCGAAGCCCTTTCAGGGTTGTCGGCCGAAGAAGTGAAGGACAAACTCGTAGAGGCTTTGAAAGATGAGGCGCAAACGCATGCCCAGTCATATATCAATGAGATAATGGAAGAGGCTAAGATGACAGCCAATAAGGAAGCAAAGAAGATCGTAATACAATCTATACAGCGCGTTGCTACGGAAACAGCTATAGAAAATGCAATTACGGTTTTCCATATAGAGTCTGACGAAATCAAGGGACGTATAATTGGCCGTGAAGGACGTAATATACGTGCATTGGAAGCCGCGACAGGTATTGAAATCGTAGTAGACGATACACCGGAAGCGATAGTGCTTTCAGGTTTTGATCCTGTAAGGCGCGAAATAGCCCGTCTGGCATTACACCAGTTGGTAGCGGACGGCCGTATCCATCCTGCCCGTATCGAGGAAGTGGTAGCTAAAGTGAAGAAGCAGATAGAAGAAGAAATTATAGAAACAGGTAAACGTACTACTATCGACCTGGGCATTCATGGTTTGCATCCTGAGTTGATACGCTTGGTAGGTAAAATGAAATACCGTTCGTCATACGGACAGAACTTGTTGCAGCATGCCCGCGAAACAGCCAACCTGTGTGCGGTTATGGCTGCAGAACTGGGCTTGAATGTGAAGAAAGCGAAGAGGGCAGGGCTATTGCACGATATAGGTAAAGTGCCTGATGACGAGCCGGAATTGCCTCACGCTTTATTGGGGATGAAGCTGGCTGAGAAATATAAGGAAAAACCGGATATTTGCAATGCTATCGGGGCTCACCACGATGAGGTGGAAATGACCAGTCTTCTGGCTCCGATTGTACAGGTTTGTGATGCTATATCGGGAGCGCGCCCGGGAGCACGCCGTGAAATTGTAGAAGCGTATATCAAGCGTCTGAATGACCTCGAGCAACTGGCCCTTTCATATCCGGGCGTATTAAAGACCTATGCGATTCAGGCAGGTCGCGAACTACGTGTGATAGTAGGAGCAGACAAGATAGACGATGTGGAAACAGAAAAACTATCAGCCGATATTGCCAAGAAAATACAGGACGAAATGACTTATCCGGGACAGGTGAAAATTACCGTTATCCGTGAAACCCGTGCTGTGAGCTACGCTAAGTAAGGAAAACGATTTTTTATATAATAAAAAACGGAGGCAAACATTGTCTCCGTTTTTTTGTTTAGAAAAAGTAGTGTGTGTTACTCTGATCTCTCGGAGTTGTTTTGTATAAGTAGCTGTTATCACCGAAAGGTCACAGTCAGGGCAAAATTTTTTTGAGATTCAGGAGAAAAAAAAATAAGTTTATCTATATATTAGCTTTTAGCCGTTAGCTTATAGTTCTTTGAAGTATTGACAGGCCCCCTCAATTGGCTCCGCCGAACGTTGTTTCCCCTCGGGGGACTTACAATGAGGGTAAAAAGTAACAGATAAAAAATAGTGGGAAAAGTGTAACTTTTGTAACTTTTTGGATATAGTTACGAGTTTGCCTCGCCTTCGCTTCGGCGAATGTTATTTCTGCGCCCTTTGGGCAGTTACGAGTTACGAGTAGACAAGATACGAGATACAAAATACAAGTTGTTCACTGTTTACTGTTTACTGATATATCTGTTACTTTTGTTACCTTTTTGGGAATAGTTACAAGTAGACAAGACACGAGATACAAGTTGTTAACTGCTAACTGTTTACTGTTTACTGATATATCTGTTACCTTTGTTACTTTTTATATAGTGTTCTTTGTGTAAATCTTTGTGTCCCTTGTGGTAAAGAGTTTTAACCACCAAGTACACGAAGGAAATCACAAAGGGCACAAAGGCTAAAAAGACTGTTACTTTTGTTACCTTTTACGCCTTAGCGTCTCCGCGTGAAATATTGTTGACTGCTTGCTGTTAACTGTAAAAATAATGAGCAGTATGTAAATAAAATGAAAAAAACGGGCGGAAAAAGAACTAATCAATGTAGTTTTTGAGGATAAAGGTTATTTTAATTACTTTTGCAATCAGGTATAAAGGATTAATAATATATATAGTAGATAAAGCTATGGCATATAAAATAGCGGTTTTTGATGCAAAGCCTTATGATATGATTACTTTCAACAAGGCCAACGAAGCATATGGTTTTGAACTGGTTTACCATAAAGAACATCTCGATAAGAACAATGTTCTTTTGGCCAGTGGAACAGATGCTGTTTGTATCTTTGTTAATGCAAAGGTAGATGAAGAGGTGGTAACAAAACTTCATTCCTACGGTGTAAAACTGATCGCATTGCGTTGTGCCGGATTTAATAATGTGGATATAGCTGCCGCGGCTAAAAAAGGTATAACGGTGGTACGTGTCCCTGATTACTCACCACATGCTATTGCCGAACATACACTGGCTCTGATGCTTTGTCTCAACAGGAAAGTACATCGGGCCTTTTTGCGTACGCGTGACGGTAATTTTTCTTTGATAGGGTTTCAGGGATTTGACATGTATGGCAAGACCATCGGTGTGATAGGCACAGGAAAGATAGGGAAAGTCGCTACAGGCCTCTTTCAGGGATTGGGTATGAACGTAGTGGCCTATGACCTGTATCCGGATACAAAATGGGCTGAGGCTACAGGGGTTAAGTATGCGCCTCTGGATGAGTTGTATGCCAACGCGGATATTATTACATTGCATTGTCCGTTAACAAAAGAAACTGAATATCTGATCTGTGACGAATCCATAGCCAAAATGAAAGAAGGTGTGATGATTATCAATACCGGACGCGGAAAGCTGATTCATACAAGACATCTGATAGAAGGGTTACTTAGCGGCAAAGTAGGTTATGCAGGCCTGGACGTGTATGAAGAAGAGGGTGCCTATTTCTATGAAGACCATTCGGATAGTGTGATGACTGATGATGTGCTGGCGCGGTTACTGTCCTTCAATAATGTGATCGTAACCTCTCATCAGGCTTTCTTTACACAGGAGGCCATGTCTAATATCGCACATACGACTATGAATAATATACTTGACTTCTTCAACGGTAAAGAATTGAAGAATGAGGTTGTTTATAATAAAGCTTAATGTAAATTCTTACAGTTCGGATTGCAGGTATGAAACGGTTCTTTATTCTTTTTGTTTATATATTCACGTTCTTGGGAATCACAATTGCAGCTGAGTCTAAGTTTGTCGTTGTTATCGATGCCGGACATGGAGGCAAGGACGGCGGAGCAGTGAGGGGTATATATAAGGAGAAAGATATAAATCTGGGAGTGGCTAAGACTTTGGGTGAGCTGATAGAAGCAAACTTTAATGATGTTAAAGTTGTTTATACCCGTAAGACGGATGTTTTTGTAGACTTGGATAAGCGGACACAGATAGCTAATAAGGCTAAAGCCAATTTGTTTATATCCATCCATACAAATTCAACGGCGGCAAAGATGACCAGCGCTTCCGGTGCTGATACTTACATATTAGGATTGGCGCGTAGTGCTGAAAACCTGGAGGTAGCAAAGCGGGAAAACTCCGTTATCCTGTTGGAGGATAACTATACATCAAAATATGAAGGCTTCGATCCAAATTCGACGGAGTCGTACATTATATTTGAGTTTATATCGAATAAATATATGGAGCAAAGCCTGCAATTTGCAGATTATGTACAAAAAGATTTCAGAGGTATCGCAAAACGCACCGATAGAGGTGTGCGGCAGGCCGGATTTCTTGTGCTAAGAAAAACCAGTATGCCAAGTGTGCTTATCGAACTCGGGTTTATCAATAATCAGGCAGAAGCCAAATATTTATCTTCCCGATTGGGTCAGAGGGCGATGGCGACCGCTATATACTCGGGGTTTAAAAAATATAAAAGGGAATTTGATAAAAAGCAAGGCCGGTATGTTGCAGCTCCGGATAAAAATGAGGAAATCGATGATATTGCAGTTGACGAAGCTATCATAAAAGACAAAGCAGTCATTCAAGATACTTATGCCGTAGAGAAAGTCGATACTCCGGTTGCGAAAGAACCGGCCAGAGTAAAAAATATGGTAGAAGTACCAAAGAAAAGAGAGCAATCTCCAAAGAAGATCGGGGAAATCCCGAAAAAGGAGCCTGAAACTTCTGCAAAAACAGAGAAAGCTGCTACAAAGAATATTAACAATCAGACAGAGTACAGGGTGCAGTTTTTGGTGTCACCAAAGAAGCTCTCAGATAACTCGAAAGAATTTAAAGGTCTTTCACCGGTTTCATTTTATAGAGACGGCAGCAGCTATAAATATACTTATGGCTCAACGGCAGATTATAATGAGATAATTAGAATACAGCACCAAGTCAGGGCTAAATTTAAAGATGCGTTCGTGGTGAAATTTAAGAACGGAGAACGTGTTAAATAAGTAACGGCAAAGCGGTATATGGATGGTAGATGGTTTTAATAGCGTATTATTCCAATATAACTATTTGTTGTATTTAAACTTAACAAGAGAATAAACAGGTCTGCGACCTTAGAATTACATATATTTAATAGTTATGAGTAAAATGTCGAAAGAAGTAAGAATAGGTATAGCCTTTGTAATCGCAATTTTCCTTTTGTATTACGGTATCAGTTTTCTGAAAGGGGTAAATCTTTTTAAACCATCAAATTCATATATTGTCGTATTTGACGATGTGTCCGGGCTGACTCAGTCAACACCCGTTACACTGAATGGTTTTCAGGTGGGTCTGGTGTCTTCGATGGAACTTGACCCTAAAAATCAAAAGCGTGTAATTGTATATCTGAACATGGACAAAGGCATGCAGATACCCAAAGGTAGCAAGATGTCACTGGATGTCTCTGTTCTGGGTACGGCAACAATCATGCTCGAGACTAACCCTTATACAAAAGAGAACCTCTCTTCCACCGATACTATAAAAGGTATCCGGGTGAAAGGCATGATAGATGCGGCTGGCACAATGTTGCCTCAGGTGGAACAACTTATACCGAAGATTGATTCGATACTTGTCGGCCTTCAGACACTGGTCAATAATCCTGCCTTGAACCAGTCACTGACAGATATCAATCAGATTACAGGCGATCTGGCCAAATCTACCAAACAACTGAATTCTATGATGACTGCCTTGAATAAGGATGTTCCTGCCATAACCGGGAATCTGGGTAAGATGTCTAATGACTTAAGCAGTGTGTCTGGCAAGATAAATCAAATGGATTTGGTATCAACATTCAGATCTGTAGATTCTACGATGAAAAATATAGAATATCTTTCTACGAAAATGACATCTAAAGATAATTCTTTGGGCTTATTATTGAATGATCGTCAATTATATGATAGTATTAACGGAACAATTAGTAATGCTTCGTTGTTACTTAAAGACGTAAGGCAAAATCCATCCCGTTATATCAATGTGAAGGTCTTTTAAATCATTTTATTTAGAATCGATCTAAATAAGTAAAAATAATTTTTTTGCTTAATAGTGTCACCCTTATACTTTTCGGGCAGTATTACGAAATTGTTAAAACGTAATTAAAATGCTATTAAAAACATAACTTATTGATAACTAGTTGGTTGTTTGTGGCTGAGGGGGTGATTTTGTAATAACATCATAAGTCGTTGAAATTAAAATAGATGTTTCCAAAACTAGAAATCCAAATTTGGGGGTACTTTTTTTTTATGAAATAAATGATGAAATTTACATTACGAAACTGAGAGAGTAATATAGACAAAAATAACTAAACTAGTAAATGGATTCTTCTTCAACTCAAAATTTATGGGCTAATTGTTTAACGGTCATTCAGGATAATATACCTGAAGCGGCTTTCAAAACATGGTTCTTACCTATTGTACCCTTATCCTATGAAAATAAGGTATTTACAATACAGGTACCAAGCCAATTCTTTTATGAGTATCTGGAAGATAAGTTTGTCGATTTACTGAAAACCACTCTGCATCGCGAAATCGGTAAAGATACAATACTACAGTATCGCATATTGATGGAGAATACAACTAATACAGTTGTAGATTATAGAGGTGACGCTAAGACACTACCTGTTGATAAGGGGTATATTAAAAGCTCCAATAAAGTACCGAACCCTTTTCAGAAAGTTGTCGCAGATGATTTTGATTCGCAGTTGAATCTGAAATATACATTTGATAACTTTTTCGAAGGAGAAAGTAATAAACTGGCCCGGACCGCAGGTGAGACCATAACAAAAAATCCTGGTAAGACGGCTTTTAATCCGTTGTTTCTTCATGGTGCATCCGGTGTGGGTAAAACCCATCTCTGTCATGCTATAGGAACACGCATAAAAGAACTGTTTCCGGAGAAACGTGTATTATATGTGTCGGCTCATTTATTTAAGATTCAGTATGCCGATGCCGGGCGTTATAATACGACCAATGACTTTATCAACTTCTATCAGGGTATCGACGTACTTATCATAGATGATATACATGAATTGGCCGGAATAGAACGTACGCAGAATACACTATTCCACATATTCAATCACTTGCATCAGAATAATAAGCAGCTTATCCTTACTTCGGACAAGGCTCCGTCCGAGCTTCAGGGGGTAGAGGAGCGTTTGCTCACACGTTTCAGGTGGGGGTTGACCACGAAAATAGACCATCCCGATAAAGGCTTGAGGTTAAAGATCCTTCAAAATAAGATTCTTCATGACGGATTGTCCATACCAGAAGATGTAGTGGATTATATCGCAGAAAATGTAACAGATAATGCGCGTGATCTCGAAGGTATTATCGTATCTATAATGGCACACTCGCTAGTATATAACAAAGAGATAGATTTATCTTTGGCCCGGCGTGTTATCGGACAGGCAATAAAGAAAATAGAAGCAAAGAAGATAACCATCGGTGCAATAGAATCTGTTGTTTGTGACTTTTACAATATAAAAAGCGAGTTGATTCATACAGCTTCCCGCAAACGGCAGATAGTGCAAGCCCGCCAGGTGACTATGTACCTGTCGAAAAGTTATACTGAAATGTCGTTGGCTCAGATTGGTTCTCTTATAGGTAAGAAGAACCATGCTACAGTGCTTCATGCTTGTAAGACTGTCAAAGAGCAAATGGAAGTAGATAAAGTATTCCGGGACGAAATAGCAGAAATAGAGAAGAAAATAAAAAGCTGAGGACGTTGAGTTCCCAGCTTTTTAGCTTCGTCTTGATGCCCTGTTAAGATGTTCTGTGTTTATTATAATTATTGATCAAGATTTCCTTAATACTAACTTCCTTTTAGTTGCAGTTGCTATTTCAGCAAAAAATGCCTTAATTTCTTTATACTGCGATTTGTCATATCTTCCTGTAAAGATATCGATATTTTGGATATATATTATCTTATTTCCATCTTGTTTTACTTGTGTCTCAAATTCGCCGAAAGGAGTTTTTAGGATTATATCCTTGGGTAAAGATTCGGCCGTATATGACTCGGGGATATTGATGAGGATGGAGTCTGATTCTGAGAACCCATTATTAATTACAATATCCTGAATCCGCGTATTGGATGAAAGCATATTGTAGCTCCCTTTTTCCAGAGGGCAGGCCGGAATAAATAAACGGGTACCTGTTTTATTAACAAAGTCTGTAGCGACGAAGTCAGCGGATAAAGAGCAAGACGGTAATGATGACTTATCCTCTTCTGTCCTTATATTATCTATTTGTACTTTAGGAAATTTGACGTTTCGGTTGATGTATCCGACTACTTTATCTCTGTCCTTTGATGTCATTGCAGATACATTGTACAAGTATCCATGCAGATGTTCAACAAAGGCTAAGGTTCCCTTTGCAGTTCCATCTTCTGAGACATTAATAGTGATCATTGATTCCTGTTTATTGTCTTTGTCCTGATATTGGGAAACTCTACAAACTTTACCTCCGTTTTCAGTTACAACGAGGGCGTCATGACTGGCTATATTATCGTGGATATAGCCAAAAGGTATTGTTTGGGAAGTACATTCGAGCCATAAACTGTCATTCTGAAGAGGTACAAGTAAAATAGCATGATTCGTTTCACTTATATTCGAAAAGCCTTTAGTAAAGGACTTCCTGTTTCCGGAATATATCTCACAATAGTTTGAAGGTATGCCAATGGCATTTAACATGGCTTTCATTTCATTTGATAAACCTTTGCAGTCTCCGAAGCCGGTTTTCATTGTATTTGATGCTTCTATTGGCTGGAATCCTCCGATACCTAATTGAATGCTAACATAACGGGAATTCTCTTGCAGATATCTGAATAGTATTTCTACCTTTTCTCTATCCGTTTTGGCATTCTTTACAAGGGATATAAGCTTGTCAACAATATTATTTGGCAAAGTGTCACGTCCTTTAAGTAAACCTGACACCCACATACCATAGTTCTTCCAATCCGACATATTCCCGCAAGAGGAATCATAGCAAAAATCAGCCGGAGCGATCAATACTCTCGGATATATATCCCTCAGGGCAGGAGCCAAAGGTTCATTATTGATTGCTTTCAGGTTGTTTGCGGTAAATGAATATATGTGTTTATTGCCTACGATTTCATCTTTAGCATTGCAATCGAAATTTGCGTCATATCTCAGGTTCATATCCGCAGGTAGTTCTATCCTGTAGCTCGCATTGACCAGCGACTGCATATAGCTTTGAATGGGCGTGAAAGCGGGGTATGAGATTATACCGTTTTTCCATTTTTCTTCATATGTATATTCTATCGTATATGGATATGTGGGAACTTTATATTCGTAGACAATAGAATAGGCATCTGTCGCCATCTGGTCGGACATGGAAGATATAGTCAAATCTTTCTTTCCGATTTTCCGGATAACGCTACCTGATGCATTTTTTATGACAGCGGAAAAGTCTTTCATTTCCTTGAATTTATCATTGTAAGCATAAAAATGCGCAAAGCCTTCTCCCTGTTTGCTGAGTATTGTCATTGTTTTCGTTATCTTACATGTGGCATTATTCATATCCGTCTGGATTATTACCATATCGGAGTTCTGGACAATCGCAACCGCATTTTCACGGAGGCTGTCGGAAGCCTGACTGGTCGAATTATCATCTGCATATATCATTGCAGATGATATTATATATAAAGTTAGAATGAAGTGTCTGTACATAATTGTTCCGGTTTTAGTTATTCCGCAGCAGCAGCTTTTTTGAGTACGATCTGTTCTGAATTTTTAGCAATCAGCTTCGAAAAGAAATCACGCAGATTTTCATATTCGGCAGGTAAAAATTGTAATTTCTTCAACTGATACTGATAATGAAGCCGGATCTGGCTACCTGATTGAATAATCCGGTAAATAAGGCTCATATCATTGTCATTGAGTACCATTCTCTCACCTTTAGGAAGCTCTTCCACTGTATATCCTTCAGGAACAATGAAATCTATTATTTGCACAAAATTGAGTAGGTAATCAAATTCGATGGGATACTCACGTGTTTCTTTCTTAAATGGATTTTCTGAATATGGTTTATCAGTCAGAGGGGTAATATATAAGAATTCATCTGCCATATCAATATCCAATGATTGTGCATAGTTTATTTTTAATGCTTCGCTTGTATTATCCAGATTTGATATGGTGAAGCTGTCTATCTCACATGAAAGCCTTTTACTAACCGATTCTATATAATCATTCTGGTCTTTATGGTTATAGTAGCTGACCTTGGTATTGTATGCGGCATTACCTTTACGAGTGTCAGCCGATTTTCCAATCAGTTTAGAATCGTTAATAGTCAGATTCATTGTTTTTAATATTGAACCGGACGAAATTCCGGTAAGGTCCACCCAGTCGGAATAGCTTGTCCTCAGAATACGTGCTTGTGGTACCATGCATTTTTCGGGAAGCAAGTTCCAGTCCCCGTATTTGGCTGCGGCATCGGTAAAGTACATGGTAGTGTCAATTTTGATACCTGTGATTACATAATTGAACGCGGAAATACTCGGATGCGATATAGGCATACGGCCATTGCTTCTGGTACTCAATATTACGGGGAACGCATCGAATCCTCCGGCCTGAAGTGCGTTTATTAACAGGAAGTTTACATCAGCGCTTGTGCCGATTCCGTTCTTTAAGGCATCTTTCAGATTTTTTGGATAGAAAGCATTTTGGTCATTCCATTTTACTTTGTATTTGACCATATCCTGTATTTCTTTTGCTTTGTCAAAGTTTACATTCCCTTTGGTTATTTCGTCCTTGAATAAGTCTGCTTTCTTCAGATTACCTCCAAACTGACTGGATTCCATAATTTCTTTATCAATATTGTTCCACGATGAAGAATAGTTTTTCACTGTGGTGTATGGCATTTGTATGCTTTTAAGTTCAAAAGAAACTTTCGATATATAATCGTTTATTGTCCATAGATACGATTCATTTTTAATGGCGGGAACATTGGTTGCCTCAAATGTATAACGATCGGCAGAACACCGTACCTGAGTTGCTTGCGATCGTCCGTTGTCATCTTTATACTGGATATGGAACGTTTCATTTACAGGCTCTTTTTTGGGTGCTAATGCAATATATCCCTGGGTATTCAAATTGTACCGGAAATATTCAGGCAGTGTGACCTCGAATGAAGTATAGATAATAGGTATTGACGACTGGAAATTGAAATCGCGGAGATCGTAAAAGAAATCGGATACAATCGTATATTTATATTCTATAACAGATCCTACTTTTGCAGTAGGCATTGTAAATTTCCTTACTTTCCATTTATTGTCGGTATCTTCTTCAAAAATGAAATCTTTGGATAGTTTTGTCTTCACTACCTTACCTCCTTCCAGATTGTAAGTTGTTCCTGATAATCCCCTGATATCTTCTTTTGATGAATTGCTGGCCTGGTAATACGGGATTTCCTGGTCACACCACTCAAGGCCTTCGGTTTTAAGTATTTTTATCTTCACCTGAAGTGTGTATTCAAACTGAAAGCCATATAGGTTGTTGTAGACGAAGCGTGTATCACCTTTTTTCAATAACATAACGGCGGCGGCAGTCGTATCCTGACGATATGAGGTCATCGATAATTCTTCGACAGTTGCATTTCCGTATTTTGATTGCGAATAGCAATTGTAACCGTTCAGAAATACAAGAATAAATAGAACGAGAAGGGTGATTTTTTTCATAATATTAGGTTAATTAAATTAGAGTAAATGTATAAAAATGTTTACAGATATTAATTATTAAAAGTATGCCGTAAAGCATATTTTTGACATATTGTGCGTTCTTAAAACAAGGATTGTGAATTTTATTTTTATTATTTTTATTATATGAAACTATATGCTGCTTTATTATGGGAATTTTTCAAAAGTGACACATCTGCCTGGTGTTTATTATTACTTTTTTTAATTTTTCTATTATAGGCAATAACTGAAAATAATTAGTTGTAGGTTGATCGCTTCTTTGTATGTATAGATAAATATGAAGGAAGATTTCCATATATTTTACTAAAAATTTCAGATAAAAATCAGGCTGTCGAAACAGGAAGAGCAAATTCAGGATGATTTGCTGTTGTCTACAGATCTTCGATGAAGCTGGTAGAAGGATACCCGGATAGGAATTATATTTATTTCACGTCAGATGCAGGTTTATTTGTGTCAGAGAAACGAATTTATTATTTCAGGTGTTAAAAAAGAACTTCTTTGTTGATAATTATCCGGAACCTTTATTTGAGAACACGGATATGGTCATGTTGGAGAAAGACCTATTAGAAAACAAAAGAGCCATGCTATTCTGCATGGCTCTTTATGTATTTTGTCAGTGACTATTAATATTCACGTCTTCTGTATCCACCATTGTTGCCACCACCTCTGTTATTGTCATAACTTCTGCGAGGACGGTCACCTTCTGTGCGAGGACGAGCTTCAGATACGGAGATAGTTCTTCCGTCATATTCAGCACCATTCAGTTCTTCAATAGCTTTTTGGCCAGCTGCATTATCAGCTAATTCAACAAAACCGTAACCTTTAGAGCGGCCGGTAGCTTTGTCCATAATAACTTTTGCTGAAGTGATTTCTCCATATTCAGTGAATAGATCCTTCAAATCATTGTCGTTGATGCTGTAGCTCAACCCTGCGATAAAAATGTTCATTGTAAAAAAATAAAAATTAAATAATAAATACTCTATGCAGAAGATGTAAATAAATAGGAAAGCTAAAAGAAACTAGACAAGAAAGGTTACCAAAGAAGGGAAATGACTTGAAAAGAAAAATTTAAACTACACTTAAGAACTCTTATGCAATAGCAAATGTAAAAATAAAAATCAGTTATTTAGCATTTTAACCAATTATTTTTTTGTTACACTTCGCTTTTTTATAATTTATTGTATCATATGGACTGAAATTATCAGGAATTGAGCCTTTTGTAATTTTCGATAACGCCCATCACCGTGTCTTTATCATTCCCGATCTGTTTCTTTAACGTATCAATGTCGATAAATTTTTCGTCAGGACGTACAAAATCAATAAATTCGGCAGTCAGCTCCTTATTATATAGATCTCCGTCGAAGTTGAACAGATTTACTTCTATACTTATATTATCTCCATTGTGCAGAGTAGGGCGTTTCCCTATATAAAGCATGCCGTCGTATTTTTGCCCGTCCACATGCACATATACGGCATATACGCCAAAAGCAGGAATTACCTTATATGTCTCCCATACCTGAATATTTGCAGTAGGAAAGCCGATTGTCCGTCCTACTTTAAAGCCTTCCACTATTTTTCCCGAGATAGTATAATTATACGAGAGCAGTTTGGCTGCCTTACGGATATATCCTTCAGCAAGTAATTTGCGAATACGGGATGAACTGACATGGTCTTCTCCGGGAAGCTCCCGGGCTTCAACAACATCGATGCCGATTTCACCGCCGTAGCGCTTATAGTCGGTAAACCCGTCTTCCCTGTTATGTCCGAAGCGGTGATCGTACCCGATAACCAGGGTGTTTACCGACAGTTTGCCTTTCAGTATATCTTCCATAAACTCTCGGGCTGAGAGTTGGGAAATCTCCTTTGTAAAATCAAGACATACACAATAATCGATTCCGGTGGAAGCCAGACGTTCTGTTTTTTCATCAAATCCGCATAGCAATGCGGGCTGATAATCTTTTTGCAAAACCTTTCGCGGGTGTATGGGAAAGGTTATGACTGCAGAAGGCCGCTTCCTCCTGGCCGCTTCCTCTTTCACCTGGTCTATCAGAAAGCGGTGGCCGGTATGTACGCCGTCGAAAAAGCCTATTGTGGCTACTAACGGCGCGTGCTGAAGTTTATGTTCTCTGTCTATAAGCAACATATATAGTTACTGTTTAGAGTAATCTTCTGTCTGTAAAAACCTTTCGCAGATCTTCATCCTGATCTGTCAGATAAGTCCGGAATCCCAGTTTTTCGCCGATTTCTACATTTGCTTTTCCGTCATCGAAGAATAGGGTTTCGGCAGGATTCATTCTGGAATCGGCTATAATGAAATCGAAAATTTCCCGGTCTGGTTTGGCGCATCCTATTTCATATGATAAATAACATTTATCGAAATAAGCATCAATGGGTAATCCTTCGGGGGAAAATTCATGAGTCATGGCCCATCCCATTACAGAGGGATTGGTATTGCTAAGTAAATAAACTTTATATTTTTTACGGAGGTCTTTCAATAACTGATATTTATAATCAGGGATGCCAGCCAGAAAACCTAACCACGCATGGTCTATTTGTTCTGCTGTGACATCCGGGTTATTCGACAATTTGCGAAATTCGGTAACAAAATCTTCCCGGTTTATTTTCCCCTCTTCATATTCCAGAAAAATGCCTTTCTGGCGGAATTCACCCAAATATTCGTTGATATTGGGAAATCCCAATGCGGTGAAACGATCTAATGCGGTTTGTTTGTGCAGGCTTACTATTACACCACCAAAGTCGAATAAGATGTTCTTGATATCTTTGCTCATAAAATTATAAAATTACATTTTGCGCTATTATAGCACGAAGTTAGTTATTTATTCTTTAAGAGCCGTTGTTTTCAATTTTGTATTTGTATTTTTGTTAATATCAAGTAGGAGAAAGTATCTGATGATTACATTATTTAAACCTCACTGCTTATTGTATTAAATTTTAATAGGCTAATAAATAAATTTGTGACTTTAAAATCGTTTCAAAGTGCTCTATAAAACAAGGGGATTAGTACTCAATACCATCAACTATAACGACAAGTATATCCTTGCTCAGGTTTTTACCGAATCGTTCGGGCGGGTGACTTATATGGTTTCGAAGGCTAAGGGAAAAGGTTCGAAAGTACCCAGATCTCTCTTTTCACCGCTTGCTGTCCTCGATATGGAAGCAGAGCATCAGGCCTCACGCGATATTCAACGGATACGTGAAGCCCGTGCAGATATGTATTTGTACGATATATCCGGGGATTTGAGCAAGACTTCCATGATTTTTTTTCTCTCCGAATTTCTCACACGTGTATTGAAGGATACAAATGATAGCCGGTTACTATTTAGTTTTCTGGAGCAATCGGTGCAGATTCTGGAAATGACAGATAAGAGCATATCTAATTTCCATTTGGTATTTATGCTTAAACTCAGCCATTTTTTAGGATTTTACCCCAATCTGGAGGAATACAGGGAGAATAGTTTATTTGATATGATAAATGGCGAATTTGTCCTTCATCAACCTTTACACAAGCATTTCCTGAACCGGACGGAAAGTAAGTCTTTATCCCTGCTGGCCCGTATTTCATACGAGAATATGCACCATTTTGTCTTTTCGCGTCAAGACAGGATAAATATTATAAACAGAATACTGGAGTATTACCGCTTGCATCTTTATGATTTTCCTGCATTAAAATCCCTGGATGTATTGCATGAATTATTTTAATCTGATCCCAAAAATTGATAATTTAGCAGTTTTCGTGATTGAAACTAATATATTCGTAATATCTAATTAACATCTATGACATTGGAAGAAATAAGGAATTCGTATAAAAATCGTATCGATAAAGAGAAAATAACACTATCCAAACTGAAGAAAGTCATATTTCAGGTAGGGACAATGCGGTTGGCTATTGTATTGGCTTGTATTACCATGTGTTATATCTTCTGGGATGGGATTCCTGTTGTATTGGCTGCAATAGGTATATCCGTAGCGCTCTATCTTTTTTTTATGAAATATCATGACAGGCTGTTTATTCAAAAGAAATATTGTGAATTGCTTATTCAAAATGCGGAGAACGAACTGAAAGGGATCGATTATGACTTTTCTGCATTCGATGGCGCACCCGAAAAAGCAGATGCAAACCATAGTTACAGCGTAGATCTGGACTTGTTTGGCAATCATTCATTCTTCCAATCGGTAAACCGGACTGTGACATCTTTCGGGAAAGACAGGCTGGCGGATACATTGCTTTACCCCTTCGAGAAGAAAGACGAAATCGTGGCTCAGCAAGAAGCGTTGAAAGAGTTGAGAGGGAAGACCGAATTACTTGACCATTTCAGGGCAGTAGGGCAAATGACAGGTGCAGAAGATTTGAATATCCATTTCTTTTCGCAGCAGTTTATGCAGACAAAGCTTTTATCCAAGAGCTTCTGGCGGTATTTTATGTATATCTCTCCTGTTGTATCCGTTACGGTTCTTATTCTATGTATTGCCGGTCTGCTTCCATATGCTGTATTAGGTCTGGTCTGGACAATGTTCTTCTTGTTGAGTCTTGCTCCCCTAAAGGATATTAATGCGAAGAAGAACCTGTTTGAAAAAAAAATAGAGACGCTCGGCACATATTCCAAACTATTTAAAATAATAGAGAATGAAAAATTTGAGTCTACATTACTGATTAACATACAGAACAAGATAAACAGCGGAGAATCTGCTTCTTTGGCTATACATCAGTTGAAATCGCATAGTAATAATCTAGATCAGTCGTCGAATGTTCTGGGACTCCTTTTCCTCAATCCCTTCTTTTTCTGGAATATTATCTATTCCATAAAAATAGAGAAATGGATTATCCATCATAAGGATAATATCATTACCTGGCTGAAAGTTCTGGCTAAGTTCGACAGTCTTGTTTCTCTCGGAATCTTTGCCTATAATAACCCTGGTTACACATATCCGGAAGTTGCAGATACTTTTATGCTGGAAGGAAAAGATTTAGGGCACCCGATGCTTAACAGATGCGTTTGTGTTCGGAACGATGTGACGATAAGCCGGCATCCTTATTTCCTTGTTGTAACAGGGGCAAATATGGCTGGAAAAAGTACTTATCTCCGTACAGTCGGTATAAACTTAATTCTGGCATGCGCGGGTGCGCCGGTATGTGCCACTTCACTGACATTTTATCCTTATAAATTGGTTACAAATTTGCGGACCTCCGATTCGCTTACAGATAACGAGTCTTACTTCTTTGCCGAACTCAAACGATTGAAGATGATTATCGATCGTCTGCAATCGGGTGAGCAGCTGTTTATTATCTTGGATGAGATATTGAAAGGAACCAACTCGGAAGATAAGCAGAAAGGTTCGATAGCTCTGATGAAGCAATTGGTTTCGCTCGAAGGTAACGGCATAATTGCCACGCATGACCTCGTGCTGGGTAATCTGGAAAAAGAATTTCCTGAAGCAATAAAAAATTATAGATTTGAAGCCGATATAAAGGATGAGCAGCTATCTTTTACATACAAGATAAGGGAAGGGATAGCACAGAATATGAACGCGAGCTTCCTGATGAAAAAAATGGGAATAACAGGGCTTTGAGTCCCTGCTATCCTCTCCTCAAGGAGAGGGGTTGATTTGAGTATTGATTTATGGCTTTGCTAAAGTCCCCTAAGGGGGATTTAGGGGGCTTAACTAATATATTATGGAAGATATTCTACATTACATTTGGAAATTCAGGCTTTTTCAGAAAGATCTGAAAACGACTACAGGCCAGCCTATAGAAGTGATTGACGTTGGTTTGCCTAACACAAATGAAGGCCCTGATTTCTTCAATTCGAAGATCAAGGTAGGAGATAAGATCTGGGCGGGTAATGTGGAAATCCATAGATCATCGGATGAATGGGTGAAACATAAACATGATGTAAGCAAGAGTTATAACTCGGTAATCCTGCATGTTGTGGAAAAAGCTAATTGTGAAGTATATAATGAACTGGGGCAACCTGTTATACAATGTGAAATAGCTTGCCCTGAGCATATAAAAGAGAATTATGATTTTCTGATTCATTCCAATACAGATATTCCTTGTTGTAATTATTTAGGGTCGATGTCCTCTTTCCATCTTAATTCGTGGATGAATACCTTGCTGATAGAGCGATTGGAACGGAAATCGAAACATATACAGGGATTACTTGAGCGATACAATAATTCGTGGGAGGATGTGTTCTATGTAATCCTGTCACGAAATTTCGGATTTGGATTGAATTCCGATTCTTTTGAACGATTGGCTTTGAGCCTGCCACTTAAGTATATACGGAAGCAGGGAGATAACCTGATTCAGATAGAAGCCTTGTTGTTTGGGCAGTCAGGCATGCTGGACAATCTTAAAGTAAATGACGATTATTATTCATTACTACAAAAAGAATATGCTTTCCTGAAAAATAAATACGAACTGAACCCGTTAGAATCATATGTATTCAAAAGTTTAAGAACGCGGCCGACTGCTTTCCCTCAGATTCGGATAGCACAGTTAGCTGCTTTATTACAGAGTTCTCATGGATTATTTTCTAAAATTACAGCCTGCGATGATGTGGGACGCATCAGGTTGATGTTTCATGTAAATACTTCTGAATATTGGCAGACGCATTATGCATTCGGAGTTTCATCCGAACGAAAGACTAAATATCTGGGAGATGCTTCTCTCGACATTATACTTATAAATACGGTAGCTCCGATTCTTTTTATTTATGGGAGGACTGTCGATAGTGAAATACATCGTGAGCGGGCACTTCATTTTCTTGAGATATTAAAGCCGGAGAGAAATTTAATAACGAAACGTTTCGAGAAACTCAAAATGCCATTAAATAATGCTGCCGATTCGCAGGCAATGATTCAATTGAAGCGTGAGTATTGCGAACTCAGGAAATGTTTATTTTGTAGAGTAGGGCATCAACTATTAACCAGTTAACAGTAATCCGTCAACAGTTGGCAAATCAATTAACCTATAACTAAAATGAAATATATAGATCTTTTTAATCATCTCAAAAAAATAGAGAATTATACTGATAGCGAGATTGAAATTGATAGTCATCTTGTTATGCGTAATTTTACTTTCGAGTCTAATTATCGTTTTATCCTTCCCGGAGGACTTGGTAATAATGACGACTATGAGTATATTCCAAGTATACCTGAAGATTATGAACCTGACGTCATTCAGCAAATGCTGAATAAGAAGGATGCGGAGATTATGGAAAATATAAAATTCCGCTACCATATGATAATGCCAAAGAAGGAGCAGAAGGCCAAGGGGATTATTTTTATGTTTCATGGCTTTAATGAAAAATACTGGAATAAATACCTGCCTTGGGCAAAATATATAGCGGAGAAAACAGGCAAATCGATAGTGATGTTTCCTATAGCTTTCCATATGAACCGTGCGCCTGCGACTTGGAGCAACTCGCGGGAGATGTATCATGTGAGTGAACAGCGAAAGCAGCGGCATCCTGATGTTATCTGTTCCAGTTTGTCTAATGTTGCTATCAGTACCCGTCTTCATAACAAGCCGCAACGGTTTCTTTGGTCAGGCCTACAGACTTATTATGATGTAATTGATTTTGTCGAAGCTTTTAAAGAGGGGCTGCACCCCGCAATAGAAAAGGATGCTTCAATTGATTTCTTCTCTTACTCTATTGGTACATTCCTAGGCGAGATATTGATGATGAGCAATAAGGACGGGCATTTTACACATTCAAAATATGCGACATTCTGCGGAGGGGCGGTGTTTAACAGGCTATCACCCGTGTCAAAGTTTATCCTCGACAGTGAAGCCAATGTGAGTCTATACTCTTATGTGGTGGAGCATCTGGAAAGCCATATGAAGCGGGACGAAGTACTTCGCCATTATATGCATACCCATCCCGAAGGGAATAATTTCAGGAGTATGCTCAACTACCGCTCTATGACGAAAGAACGGGAGGCCAGGTTCAGGGATATGAGCGATCAGTTCTATGCCGTCACACTGGCTAAAGATGAGGTTGTACCTGCTTATGAAGTTATCAATACATTACAGGGTTCGGACAGGGATATTCCTATCAGAATAGAGATGTTGGATTACCCGTATAAATATATCCATGAAGACCCGTTTCCCGCGCTTCCGAAAATTGCGGATGAGGTGGATAAACAATTCTGCTTAACTTTCGATAAAATAAGTGATTTCTTAAAATAAATACCTATGAACAAGATTTTTAATGTAGTAGCGCTAACCCTTTTGTTTCTAACGTCGTTCTCCGGACAGGCGAAAGCTCAGGAAGTGGAAAAGCTGTTTAACGGAACAGATTTATCTAACTGGAATTTTGTACTGGATAAAAATAACGTGCCGGCAGAAAAAGTGTTTTATGTAAAGGATGGCTTGATCCATATAGCAGGTGAGCCGCTTGGATATATGTATACCAAACAGAAGTACGGCCATTATCATTTGCATGCAGAATGGCGTTGGCCGCAGGGGATAGAATCAAATAGCGGGATTTTCTTATTGATAGAAAGACCGGAGACACCTTTTCCAAACGGTATAGAGTGTCAGTTAAAGGCCGGAAGCGCAGGCGATTTTGTATTGCTCAATGGTTCTGATCTGGCTGAATATAAGAATCCTGAAAGCGGACGTCCTAAATTTCCTGTGATCGCGAAGGCTAAGGTATCAACGGAAAAAGTTGCAGGGGAATGGAATTGTGCTGATGTATATTGTCACGACGGAGTAATCTCGGTATATATCAACGGCGTTTTCCAGAATAAGGGTACAAATAAAATCAAAGAAGGTTATATCGGTTTACAGAGCGAAGGTAAAGATGTCGAGTTCAGGAACGTGACATTAACGCCGTTACCTTGAATATAAATAGATAGGGAGTAGAAAAGAAGGGGAATTTATTTCCCCTTTTTCAATTTCTCTATAATAATCTTCGCTGCGTGTCCGGATGCTCCCGGTTTACCCAGTATGTTTATTATTTCATCATATTCCGATAACATCTTATTGCGGTAGGAGTTGTCATTTAATAATCTGTCTGTTTCATTCCTTATGGCCCCGATGGAAAAGAATTTGGCGAATAACTCCTGCACTACTGCCTTATCCGCAATCAGATTGACCAGCGAAATATATTTTGTATGGAGCAGGTTCTTAAATACCCAATATACTACATGAGGTATCGGAGTTTCGTAACAGACAACCTGCGGAACGCGGAACAGCGCCGTTTCCAATGTTGCTGTACCTGAGGTAACCAAAGCTGCTTCTGCATATTCAAGTAAACGATATGTTTGTCCGAAAATTATCTTACAAGGCTTATCCCCTATGTATTTTTTATAATAACCGGCTTCTATAGCAGGTGCTCCGGCTATGACAGGCTGGTAACCGGTAAATTTTTCTATAGATTCGAGCATCGCCGGCAGGTTATCTTTTATCTCCTGCTGACGGCTTCCGGCTAACAGCGCAATAAGAGGTTTATTCTCCAGCTTATTCTCTGATATGAATTTATCGCGGGTATCATCCTTATTCTCTTCTCTGAAATTTGCCACCGCGTCCACTACAGGGTTACCTACATAGTGGATTCGGTAGTTATGCTTTTTATAGAAGTTTACTTCGAATGGAAGGATCGACAACATTTCATCCACATACTTTTTGAACGATTTTACCCTGTATTCTTTCCATGCCCATACTTTCGGCGAGATGTAATAATAGACAGGTATCTCTGTATGTGTCTTTATATATTTGGCTACTTTAAGGTTAAAGCCCGGATAATCTATAAGTATAAGTACATCGGGCTGAAACCTGATAATTTCCTCATTGCACATTTTCATGTTGCGCAGAATAGTTCTCAGGTTGAGCAATACAGGAATAAAACCCATAAAGGCCATTTCTCTGTAATGCTTTACCAGCCGGCCTCCCTGTGCCTGCATAAGGTCACCCCCCAGAAAACAGAACTCTGCATTTGTGTCCTGTTCTTTCAATGCCGCCATCAGATTCGACCCGTGCAGGTCGCCGGAGGCTTCTCCCGCTACAAGAAAATATTTCATAAATATCAGTTAACAGTCAGCAGTCAACAGTTAGCAGTAATGCATGATATTTATGCCTGCAACTCATAACCCATAACTTATAATTAAATCAAGTTTTCCCAAGCCCTTATCGGTTCCAGGTAATCATGGTTTGTCATATCCACTTTTACGGGAACAACCGAAACATAATTGTGAGCTAATGCCCATTCGTCCGTATTTTCATCGTGTGGCTCATCATTGGTAAATTCTCCGGTGAGCCAATATACCTGTTTGTTGGCACCATCTTTCGACAGTACAAATTCATTTGTCCATTTTCCGGACGTCTGACGGCATATTTTCAGACCTTTTATATCATGGCCTTTTGGTATATTTACATTAAGACAGGTTCCCGAAGGTAATCCATCTTTTAATACCTGGCTTGCAAGCATGCGTGTATATTTATGGCAGGCAGAGAAGTCTGCCTGGTAATCGTGATCGAGTAGTGAAAAACCGACAGAAGGTATCTTGAATACGGCTCCCTCCATAGCTGCACCCATTGTACCGGAGTATAGGACTGCAACAGCTGCATTCGACCCATGATTAATCCCTGAAAGGACAATATCGGGCTTACGTTTGGCCAGTTCGGTTATCCCCAACTTTACACAATCGACCGGGGTTCCTGTACAACTGTATATTTTCAGATCCGTCTCATCCTTTATTAAATGTGCCCGCAATGGTTGCAACGAAGTTATTGCGCTCGACATTCCCGAACGGGGGCCGTCCGGAGCCACTACGACTATTTCACCTAATCCTTTTACGCTTTCTATCAATTCATTTATGCCTTTTGCCTGATGCCCGTCGTCGTTTGTTATCAGTATCAGGGGCTTCTTATTATCCATTATTTTGAGTTTATATTTTTCAGTGTTTTGTTAAGAAACAAAGATACGTCAATATTTTTTAAATCTCTTGCAGTACATTTGCTTTATCTGGTCTGAGCGTAGAATGCAGATATATATTTTAAGTATTCTGTACATAATACGGAACCTGCCCTTTTTGGAGTTGCGGCTGTTAACTGTTAATCGTATTTCGCCCCATATCCTTGGCTATAAACCGCACGATACAATACAGGATAAAAATAAATACCAAATACATAATGGCTCCTAAATGATGTAAGTATATTACAGCAAATGTAGCAATCAGAATAGCAGCCGTGACGGATAATGCCTGCCACAGACGGGTATATACATCCAGCTTCTCACCCCATACCTTTGGGCGGAATACCCAGTTGACAGGATGTACAAATGCATTGAGCAGAAGAATTGAGTATGACATGTATTCGTATTTTACGTCATTGAGAATACAGATAATGGCTACAACGCCTATCATTGCGCCATAATAGAGTTTCCCACATTTAGTAGAGGCACTGGAGGGCATATCGGTAGCCATAAAGATAGCCCCCAATAACAAACCTCCTAACGAAAACTGTATGCTATATGGAGTGAATGCTGAGAATATCAATAGTAGAACGGTGAATGCTACCAGTAAGGCTGTAGGTATATGCCACGAAATCCGGCGACGCACCAAAAGAAATATTCCTCCTGCGATTAACAACAGGACAGAATACTCTCCTATCGCCCCGGATGCTTTATATACCAGCTGGTCGAAGAATTTATCTCCGAAAAGACTGAGTTCAGGTATATTTACAGATGTTTTGTCATACCATATAGTACGGGAAGTCATTACCACGGGAAAGAATATTGCCATAAATTCGCGTCCGACCAAAGCCGGATTGAATATATTGCGCCCCATCCCGCCCCAAAGAAGTTTTCCGAACAGTACAGCCATGGCTCCGCCGAACGCGACGATATACAGAGGCGTAAAAGGCGCGATGGTAAACGATAACAGAATGCCCGTTATAATGGCTGAACCATCGGCTACAGAATCTGTCTGTTTGAAAAAGATCGCGGAAAAGATAAATTCGGTTACCAAAGCACTACCCACAGCAACAAGTATCACCATCAAAGGGACAAAGCCAAAAGCCAGATATGATACGGCTATACAGGGAAGTAAGGATATTATGACATCGGTCATTATTTTGCCGGTACTTACATCTTTCCTTACAAAAGGAGCATATATCATTTTATCGTATTGCATCTGCCAGTTGTTTTAATTTGATTTTCCCCTCCTTTATACTCTCTATCAGAGGAACATTACTCGGACAAATATATTCGCAGGCAGCGCATTCTATACAGCTGCTGATACTGTATTTTTCGAGATTGAAGTATTTCCCCCTACGGAAATTTTCTTCGAATTTCATCGGCATCAGATACATCGGGCATACATCTACACAATAGCCGCAGGATATGCAATTACTGCGCTTGATTTTCTCTTTACGGAAGAACAGTACTCCGGACGAACCTTTCGATACTGGTACATTCCAATCGGTAATACCCCGTCCCATCATAGGGCCTCCCAATACAACTGTCTTATTTGTAACAGACAAGCCAAACAGTCTTATAAAATGACCGACAGGCGTACCTATCTTAACTTCAAAATTACCCTCGTTGCGTGATTCCTCTCCCGATATGGTTATTGTCCGGCTAATTACCGGATGGCGGTTTACCACTGCGTCATATATGGCACAAATAGTTCCTACATTACTAACGATAACCCCTATATCGCGGGGACGTTGCGAACGCGGCATCTCGATACCCGTTACCGACCTGATAAGCTGGAGTTCGCCACCTTGGGGATATTCGTCCGGGAGAACAACGACACGGTAGTTCTTATATCCGGCTCTTTGAAGAAATGGTCTGAATACCTTCTGAAGTTCCCTATTCTGTTCTTCGATGGTGATAACAACATCATCTGCCTGAAGTATTCTGTTCGCTATGCCGATCCCTTTGAATAGTTCTTCTGTACGCTCCGCCATCAGTGCATAATCGGCAGTCAGATATGGTTCGCATTCCGTACCGTTAATGATAAATGTATCTATCTTGTGGCCATCCAGTCTGTATTTCACAGATGCAGGAAACTGAGCTCCACCCTCTCCGGCTATTCCGGCTGCTTCTATCAGTTCTATCAATTGTTTGGAAGTATAAGAACCTGTATCGCCTTTCGGCAGCTCGACCTCTGTTTCCTGAAAATCGTTACTTATCACAACTGTAGTCGCCATAAAACCATCAGCTTGCAAAGCTTCCCTTATATCGGTCACTATTCCCGAAACCGGGGAATGCATATTAGCCGGCATATGGTTTATACTCCGCGCTATCAATTGGTATTTCCTTACCTTATCCCCTACATTTACAACAGGCTCGGACATACAGCCATAAGATCTGAGTAAAGGTATGTAAAGAACAGGAGCATCTTCGAGAGACTGAATCTTCTGCTTCTTGGTCTTGCTCTTCATCGAAAAAATATGCATCATAGGCAGAATTTTGATTATAAGTTATGAATTATAAATGATGAGTTAAGGCATCGAAACCTTTTGTACAGGTCATTTTGTCATCCTCATCTATCAAGAAGCCTTCGAATTTAAAATCAGTAGACAGCATATCTGCTTTTTGCAGAAAACCTTCTGCCGTTTCATTAAACAATGCAGTAGAGAGGATATCTCCGGTCATACAATTATCGCTTATTATGCCAACCTGCTTTGTCGCAGATGGAAACCCTGTTTTAGGATTCAATATATGTCCGTACTTTTTTCCTCCTATCTCTACAAAAGTCTTCTCTTGGGTCGATGTTGAGTAACACTCGTTACTTATGTCCAGATTGAAAAGCTGTTGCCCGCTATCCGGGTTTCTCACTACTGCCTGCCACGCCGGATGCGATTCGTTGTTGATTGCCCGGATAGTGCTTCCTCCTGCATTGATAATAGCATCCGTGATACCGATATCAGCCATCTTCTCCACAAGTTTATCTACCGCGTAAGCCTTGATAAAAGAACCTGTGATTATTTCCTGTTCTTTTGCTATCCTGACCCGGTTTTTTTTTATTTCAATTTTGCGGTAATCAATTAGCTTCTTTGCATTCATGAGTTCCCCAGAAAAGGGTACGCCTTGCTGTTTATCCTTATAGAAACCCCATAGACGAATCAGTGGCATGATAGTAATATCGTATGTACCATCGAAGTAACCGGATAAGCTGATAACCCGTTCTAATATCTTAACCGTTTCATCGTCAACCTCAACAAAGTGTCCTGCATGTTTATTTATCCGGTCTATATATGAATCCGGCTGATAGGAGTTATAGTTTTTGTCAACATCCTCCAGAACAGCATATAACTCATCGAAAATATCGTCGTCGTAAAAAGCAGATACTTTAATCTTTATATGAGCATGAAACAGGAAACGCGTCTGTGCCTTGTATAATAACTCCATTATTAATTACTCGGTTCCCGAAGCTTCTTCCGGAGTCGCTTTTTCTATTACTGTTTGTTTTGGTTCTTCTACTTTCTTCGGCTCTACTTCTACTTTCTTCTCCGCTTCTTTTTTTACAGCGGGTACAGTAGATACAGCTTTCGGTTTTGCCGGAGTATTCACAGGAGTTTCCTTCTTCACCTCTTTAGGTTGCGCTTCTGCCGGCTGTTCCGTTTGGGGCTTCTCGTCTTCTTTTTCAGTTGCAGTGACAGGGAGAACCTCTACCTCCTTAGCAGCCTTGTCATTCTCTTCTTCAGCTTTGGCGGTATTATTCGCCGCATTTACCTTATAGCCCCATATAATGAGAATGACACCGAAAAGGAATAGCGTTATTTTTTTTATATTTTGTATTATATTACGCATACTCTTAATAAGTTATGATTATTTAATTTCCTTGTCGCAAATGTAAAATAATAGTTTGACTTGAAAAAAAACATTAACTATTTATAGCATTTTGATTTTAGTATAGATAAAACTAATAAAGTTTTATATTTTTGCACCGGAACTAATTATATACTTATATTACTTATGACTAGAATAAAACTACTGTCCATCCTTATTACATTTTGTTCATTACAAACATTCGCTACTCCACCCCGTACAAAAATAGAGAAAGACAAGGTTACCCTAACCTATATAGAAGTAAAAGACGAAGCTATTGAATTTGCTGCGTCCGATATACATAGTATGATTCTCAGGAAGAACAAAGGATTCTTATGGCCCGCTACAAAAATAGCATTTTCCAGGAAAAACGGGCAACTCTACTTCGACGTAACAGCAATAGATAATTCATGGTGCAATATGTTCCGTACTGACGAAAACCCGTATGGCTATTTTGTTATCGGTGGGAGAATGTTCATCGTAACATCCAAAGGTAATGAGCCTATCGATCTCGGTGAATATTTTACCTGTGATAACGATATAGAAAGAACATTCTACAAACCGGATGCTACAGTGAAACCTGTAAGTAAAAATCCAGTCTGGTATTATCTCCACAAAGGTAAAATGGCAACCGTCTTAGATTCTATAAATATAGCAAGCTTAGGAAGATAAAAAACAAAAGGACTGGGTTTTCAGTCCTTTTGCTATATTACTATAATTTACAATTTACCGGCCAGACTCTTCGGCAGATAAAATGTATCATTCTTATCTATATAGACTACAACTGAAGACAGTGTCACAGGCTGATCATTTAAGTACACTACCGATTTGAAGGCGGGAACAGATAAAGTCACATTCCCTTTCCTTACTTTCAACACAGGAAAACCGGCCGACTTATCGATTGTATAATCCATACCCTTAAACACATCTGTATGCTTTGCAAATATTTCCCTGGTCATTTCAGTCAAAGGTGTCTTAAATCCAAACGCATCACACAGGTATTGATTGATCTCCACATTTGTATTCATTCCTACCGGTATATCTCCATTGGGGTGATAAGCCGCGAGAAAGACTTCTTCTCCGGTGTGTCCTCCGGTGGTGAAACCGAAATAAGTATGTGAATCCATAATATTAATGATGCTGGAACCCATATTTACACTGTTACTTACCTTCATATAATCTGCTTCTTTATAATTCTTTGAACTCAACAGCAGGTTTAGTTCTTCTTCGCTGAGGTCGATATCCGTGTATTCTTTAAATATCGCTTTAAACTCTTCCGGCTTGGATTTCAGTAAGATTCTTTCCAGTCCCTCACCTGTCTTTTTGAACTTGGATACATTTTTAAACAAGTCATCAAGGGTTGCTTTATCATAACTTTTCAGATCCCTGCGCCCGATAGTGAATCCGCTGTTTCCATGGTCAGGAAGTACGATCACTGTTGTTTCCCCGTTTTTCTTCGCAAAATCCATTACTGTAGCTACTGCCTTATCAAAGGCCAGATACTCTGTAATACATCCCACCGCATCATTTCCATGTGCCGACCAGTCCACCTTGCTACCCTCTACCATCAGGAAGAAGCCGTTTTCATTTTGTGACAGCCTGTCTAACGCTTTTTGAGTCATCTCCTGTAAAGACGGGATCTGTTCAGGGTCCCGGTCCAGATCGTACGGCAATTCCCTTTCGTTGAATAATGCCCAAACTTTCTCTTTTCCATTAAATGATCTGAAAGTTTTAACATCATCCTGAATCAGTGTGGTACCTGTATTTTTGAAATGCTGTTTGATATCGTCTGTCAGTATAGAGTTTCCTCCACCAAACATTACATCCAGATTCTGGTATGCCATTTGGGACGCTATATATTCATATTTGCCACGTGCATAATAATGTGCCGAGCAATCAGCAGGGGTAGCATGCGGAAATTCCACCGTAACGACTAATCCCGTCGCTTTATTTTGCTGATATTTAGCGGCCTCCAATACTGTAGCCAAAGGCTGATAAGCCATCGCGGGATCTACGGGAACCAGATCGTTATCAGGATCAGCAACCGGATAAATAGCTACATTACCGGTCTGCTGTGGCATTCCCGTCATATAACAAGAGGTAGTAGGGGCAGAATCACCAATAGGTGCATTGGATGAAAATGTTTTCACCGTACCGCACAGATAAGGGTCAACAGCCAGATTATCTCCGCCCAGTTTATTATAAATCTGATACCAGCGTGCAGCCGAAACAACTCCGATAGAGGTTCCATCCGGTATCATTACTATGACATTCTTTGTCGGTTTTACAGGTCTCCGATACTGCTGCTGGGAAAAAACAGTAATCGAAAATACAAAGAAGAGCAATAAGCCCACACTTACTTTTTTCATTTGTTTTTTTAGATTTTGCGTTTAATTAAGATTCTCAAAGTTACAAATTATTATTTAGATTGATTACAGGCCATAGGTCTCAATATGCTTATAATATATATCATATCAAAGATATTAATTCTATCTCCTGACCCTCTTCATTGATTAAAATAAAAAGTAACAAAAGTAACAGGTATATCAATTAACTACCAACACTTATTTGTTAAGAATAATTGAATATTTTCAACCTATTCCTTAAATCTGGCAGGAAGCAATAAAATAATGAAGCAAGCAATTTACCGTTTGCCTGTCGAACGGTGTTCCTATCGAGACACTCAGCCGGATGCTGGGACATAAGAATATCAGTACGACACATATTTATGCTAAAATAATAAACAAAAAGGTGGATGAGGATATGCAGGCGCTGGAAAAGCGATTGGACGGAAAATATCAGTTTCCATAGCCAAATCATTTATAAATAAATTTACAACAGACAGCAACGATATGAAAACATCAGATAACCCAAATGAAGGGATACTAAGGATAGAGCAAGGGGGAAATAATTCATACCGGATTGTATTTGAGCCTGTAAACGCTGCTGTCTTTGATTTATTTATGTTTATTATTTGCATAATGATTTGGTTTTAAAGGATAAATATGATTATTGCCATGCAGATAAGGATAAGGCAAAGCAGGGAGATAAGGGGGAGTATAATCCGAACCGGCAAGGAGATGACTTTAAGCGCTTTGCGGACAAGTATATAAATACCTGCCACAACCAACAGCGACACCCCCGTTTTAGCCATATACCACATGCAAACACCTGCCAGAGAGACTCTCAATTAAGTGGAAAGGACGAAAAATCGTTGGTGTGGAAAGTCTGGTGAAGATGATTTTGCAAAACCATCCGTTACAGGCAGGTGTACAGCTAAAACGATGTACCCTTGCATGGCTTTCCGAAACTGTCTTTTCCGTGAATCGTTATGCAGTGTGGCGAAAATATATAGTAATGGTATATATATTTCCGCCGCATATAAGTATAACTGCGGAAAAGAGGGTTACAGGATTTAGATAGTATAAAATAAAACTTGTACCTATCCTCGCAGCATATTTTAAAATACAGCTTTCAGTCAAGATTTCTTAATGCATCTCTAATATTTACCTATACTTTCTCAAGATTAGAAAGTCATTAATATTGTTAAAATCAAAAATATTCATTTCCTTTGATTGTGAATATTTAACCTTTTATTTAACTAATATGATAGACTTTTCCGGGAACAGTAGATATTGGGCACTCGCAGGATACGACCTGCGCCTGCCATATAAAGATAATGAAGCGAATTTTATAGTTCCAAGTGTAGAATTGGCTATCCCTCCAAATGTAGATGAAATTACATATGTTGAAGCATATGAAAAAGTGTTTTTTCTAAAAAAAAATATCTCAAATGTAATATATTCCCAATATTTTCCGCACGCAAAGGCTTATAAAGGTTATAATAATTCGTTAATAAAGTTAGCTAAAGATAAACTGAGATTAGACAAACTAGAACAGTATGAGTCAGATTATTCTATTCTGAAATTAAAAAGTACAAAGAAAAATCTGTACGCTCTTCAAAAAGCAGATAATAAATTTTATATATCTAAAATATCTATTTTTGAAAATGGATTTAATGACAGAGAAGATGTAAAAGAAGTTGTTATCCCTTTTCCTGGTAGCATTGAATCTATTGATCAGGATGATATAAGCATAGAAATATTTGATATAAATGATTTTGAAGCAGACATATATATTCTTAGTAAAAAGATGAAAACTATTTATATCTCTAAGTTCCGTTCTTCAAAGGAAAAATGCGTTTTCTCCCAGAATCTTGACGTTTTAACGAATGAACATTTTTTGCCGACATCATTTTGTAAATATGATAAGGGAATCATAATTATGGATGAAGATAGAAAAGCTTTCTGTTTTTTAGAAGCAAAAAAAAACAGATTTGTTAAAAGGGAAACAGTACTTTTTGAAGAAACGGTTAAAGGAATTAAATTTTTCAGTGTTGATTTTGAAAATATTGTTTGCGATTTAACAGGAGAGTATAATAAAATTGACACAGATGTAACCCAAATAGATGTGGTTCTAATATTTAATGAAAATAAAATCTGGTATTTTAACTGTTTTACAAAAAAAATGGAACTTCTTTTTGGTGATGGTACAACACATATACGTAATGCTCCAAATGAGAAAAAAAATTTAAAAGAGTACCGCCTTATTGAAATAAAAGATATAACCCCGATTAGTAATAATTGTATTTTTTTCAAAGAGGAGGCTGAAAACTCCTATAAGTATTCCTTATTAACGCCAAGAATCAGAAGTTTATATATGCTGGGAAACATACCTATAAAAAATACAGAATCAACAACCTATGATATATCCTGATATACATGGAGAACAATTTACCAAATTGGTTTTTTTGATAAACAAAGAACTGGTTAATTATCAAAAAAAGAATACTAATTTATGTTTAGATAAGACTTCTTTTCTGGTCTCTATCGGAAAAAGTATTGATTATTCTGTAATTGACAAGAATTTTGTACATTTTGATGATGTACTGAATCCCTCATCTTACGGTTGGAGATCTGATGTTGAGTTACCATCTATTGAATGGCTGTCTGCTATAATCGCAAGCCATTTAATTAATTATAAATTAGCTATCAAATATTTGACTATGTCATTAAGTGCGATTACGTATTTGGGCTTTTACGGATTATTTGAAATATTTGAAAACGTCGAAGTTAAAGAAGCTTCTAAAGAGCTTCAATTTGAATATTATAGGAAACTATCAAAGTATCATAAAGAACAAGGGAACTATGAACAAGCACAAGACTTCCTCCACAAAGCCATCTTTGTCTCAAAAAAAAGCGTTTTTTTTCCCTATGCTCTTGTTTTATTGTCAAAATTTTATTCGGATTATTTACAACGAAATGGGATAAGTATCGCATATAGTAAAATTGTTTATAACAGAATAACCAATGATAATGACACGACTCGCAGAAATATCATCTGCCTGGATACATATGCTAAAAATATAAAAGATACTGATTATGAAGCAAGCCTCAGGATATATCGAGAATTGATATCAATTACCGGTATTCACTCATTAAGTCTTCAAAGAATCAAATTCAGATATCTTGAACTGGAGATAGATAACTCTATAAAAGAGAGAAATGTCAAGGCGCTGACTCCTTTATTAAAAGAATACGATGATTTAATTCAAAATATACTTAAAAATCCGAAAGCAAAATATATCAGAAATATTCATTTTATAGGCTTTTTCCGAAAAATAATTGAAACGATTGACAGCAAGGACTATAAGAGAAGCCGGTGGCTATATAGTAGAGTATCTAACTTGAAAAATCAAGAGGCTGAATTTACATTAAACGAATGTATAAACGAAGCGAATAAATATAGAGATAGAAAAAATATATCAATTGCCTACTTCGAAAAATCATTCTGGTCTACCGCTGAAAATGAGATTATAAGACGGAAGAAGGTTATCGACAACCTGACAAAAGGCTTGTCTTATATGAACTATTCCAACCACAAATCTATCTTTAATAAAATATATACTAAACTCCTTTTTAGATTAGCGGAAACACATATAACATTGAATAATTGGGATGAAGCGATTAAATACTATAATAAATTATATGATTATATCTCTGTTTTAATAACAGAATTGGATATTGATAAGCAAAAAGTGGATTCTATTGTCAATAGAGAAAAGCATATTGATTTTGAATCCTTAGAATATGTCGGTTTAGTTGATTTGTCTTTCCCTGAGTTAACGGAAATACAATCCTCATTATCTATGGACTACAGAACACTAACAGCAGAAATGATAGATATTAATCAAAAAATAAGTCATATACAAACTTTACAGATGTCAAATTATGGAGATATTATCGAGTCTCTGAAAAAGATCATAAAACATGATTTTGGAAATGCAATCTCCACAATCGGTAATAATATTAAACAGGCCGAAGAAAGTGCTTCAAAATATAAGTGGGATATAGACCTGAGGGATGCTAAAAAAGGGCTTTACAAAATTAACTCCCTGATTGATGAAAGTATCAGATCCAGGTTTGAAAAGCTGATTAATCCGGATGAGATTCCGGATTTAAATACCACTATAAATAATTATATTGTTATATATAACTTCTATCGGGAATATCTGACTATTCACTTTACGGTCAAAGATAAAATTAAAATTAAAATACCCTCAGAACTAATAGGACGATTAATACATAATTTGATTGAGAATTCCCGGGAAGCAGGCATCCGCAACAACATAAATTCTGTCTGGATCACGGTAGAATGTAAAGAAGAGTTTAATATGATTTTTCTAATTTACTCTGACAATACAAAAGAATATGATACACTGAAAAAAGTTATTGATAATTTAAATCAGGAAAATGATATTGTTGCAAGTCACAAAAATCCCCAAAAAGGAGGGAACGGATTGAAAAATTTAAAAAAACTATTCAGCTCATATAATAAAAACAGACTCTGGGAACTAAAAGGTGATGATAATCAAAAAACACTAATTATTCCGTTGAAAGAACGTAGAATAGAATGAAAAATAGAATAATAGAATTCCATATCGGGCCAAGAAATAGTGGAAAATCTGTTTATGTCGAAAATAAAATGCTTATTTTTGACAAGTTGCTTTATATTGCAACGCTGCCTCAAAAAGTAGAATACGGTGATTCCATTAGGAAACACCAAACACGAAGGAATGACAATTGGCATACAATTGAGGTAACCTTCGATTATTACCGGGACATATCTACAATTAGTTCGTTTCTGAACACATCCAGTGAACAGCATGCCTGTATGCTTGATGGGATCTGGACATGGTATCATTTTCAAAATGAATTAGGAGATACAATTAGCCCAAGCGAATTTGCGCAAGGAATTGTTAACCTCGTTATAAACTCAAAATCAAACTGGTATATGGTTGATATAGATTACTATGATTATTTTCCTCAATTGTATACGATTCATAATAAGATAATTAACGACCTATATATAACAAAAATTCATAAAAAAAGTTATGAGTAAAAACGAATTTAATATATTATGGATTGATGACGATTGGGCCAATCCGGATTCATTGGGTTATCAAAATTTAAGCTTGGTCAAAGGAGCTCTTGAAGACAGAAACAAGAATATAAGATTCGAGATCGAGGCAAATATAGTTAGAGGATTTATTGCCATTCAAAATCTTGATAGTGGAAAAATCAGATTTGATTTAATAATTATTGATTTGAATTTTGGCGAAATGAATGAAGGAATATGGAGTGACTTAGTAACAATGATATTGAATAAAAAAAATCAATTTGCTATATATACTTACCATAGAAACAAATACAATGATGACCTGGCCGAGGTTAGAAAAAAATGTCGGGATTATCTGATTGACATATATGATAAAAGTGATAGTGAACGTTTTATAGATGAAATAATTCAAATCTCAGAATTTACTCCCATCACTTTTGTTCATCTGAGTGACTTTCATTATGATTCCACTATAGAAAATTCGCGGAAGAAAAATCAAGAGATGCTATTTGATAACCTTATAGAATTTATATCAGAGGAGCACAAAAATACGCCGATAGATTTTTTTATTTTTTCCGGAGATTTTGCGGCAAAAAATCCCTTACTCGAATCCAAACAAGTTGCCACTTTGTTAAGAAAGATAATATCTGTAACGAATAATGATTTAAATAAACTACTGTTAGTTCCCGGTAATCATGATGTAAACTGGAATGATTTTGAAAAAGGCGTATTAGCGGAAGAACCAGGACTGCCATCTAAAATGTTATATGAGGAAATTTTTGGAGACTCTAAGGACTTTTTCAATAAACTGTCCGGACACAGCGACATGGGTTTAGATACAAAGAATTTGGATTCATTGTGTTTCTCTAAAAAATATAAAAATGGTCAAATAAACATTCTCGGACTTAATTCTGTCTCATTAGATCCAAAGCTAAAAGGTTGTGGTAGTATAAGCGAAAAAGTTATTAAATATATAAAGAATAAATGGAGAGAAGATTCTGCCCTTAATGAATTTAGGATTGCAACTTTTCATCATAATGTACTACCGTCTTTCTCTGAAAATGATTTGGACGAAAATCAAGGAATAACAAATGCCGGAAAAATTATTGAATTGTTAACAAATCAGGGTTGTGATTTATTGCTAAATGGGCATTGTCATTTTTCCGGATTGTACAATTTTTCTTTTTCTTCTTTAAATCATTCCGGTTATTCAGAAATTAAACAATTAACCACCTTATCTACAGGTACGACTGGTGGATACGCACCACAGTATGATAGAGCCAGAAGCTTTAATATTATCAGGATTTATCCAACAACAGATAGGTATAGAAAAAGTCTGAAAATCACACCTGTTATATATGATAGTACAATGAATAAATGGATAAAATGTAATGAATTACAAACAGAGATATCTAAAAGTCAAGATAGTACAATAAACTAAATTTACGAAGATTATGGTTTAAAAATTATTAATTTAAAGATTTAATTTCTTCGAGAAGTGTATTTATTCTCTGAACAGAATAGATACATTTCTTTTGGATCATAAAGCAGTAAGGTGAAAAAACAGGCAGGTAATATTTACAGTCTGAAGAATGCCTGCTTTTATGCAATCGAGGTATTTGAATCTATAAAAATAAAGCGGGACGAGGTCCCGATTATTCCTAAATCATTATCTGCTTAAAATCAAGGATCGCAAAACTTCGGAGCGTATCAACCTTTTTATTTCAGTATTGTTTTCCCAAAGAATAGTCCAATTACAGACCGGGCTCCTAACTCTATCAGTTTCCGTTTCATCTGGACAAAGCTGTCCCCGGTCGTAAATATATCATCTACCAGAAGAACGTTTTTACCTTTTATATATCTGGTGTTGAAGTCAAGATTGAAGATCTTATCCCGATGGGTTTGTCCTTTCATCTGTTCCCGGTCTTCCTTTATCCATATTGCTTTGAAGCCATCCTCTATTTTTAATCTTTTAGCCAGTATATAGTTAAACCGGGCAAACCGCTGTATGTTCCGTTCCCTTGTTGCGGCTGGTATAGGTATAAGTACCGGATTCTCCAGCTCCTTAAAAAAGGGCATGCGCAGGATAGCCAGAGAGAAAAGTTTGGCTACTAAAGCCGATTGCTTTCCCTCCTTAAAACGAAAAACAAGGTTAGAGACTTTCTTTTGATAAGTAGATATTTCTTTCTGATGAGAGACAGGATGATAGTCATGGATGTAGAAGCATAAGGCATTATCTACCTGCAGTTTTCCTTTGAAATGGTTGGTATAAGGAAAAAACTGACGGACAAAGTCGCTCATAAAAGTAAAGTGAAGAATATCCCGCCACAGAGACAGGGTTTGTTCATCCTTCAATCTATAGACTTCCCCTTCGGCATGATCTTCTCCTGCCAAACCGGCCCCGATCAGCAGTGATCCGTTAAACCTATCCCGGGAAACGATGTACCAATCAAACAAAAGGCATATCTTTTCAATAGGACAATCATTTGTACATAAGAAATAGAACTGGCTGTCTTCTTGCTGAATTAACAGAAATTCCCCGGGCAGTTTCAGAAGTTCAAAATAATTTCCGACATCATTTACTTCGGCTTCTTCTATCGGTATGGATATTTTAAGGTTGTTGATCATTAGTGGAAAGGTTTTGATGCTTATTTTTCTATATTCAGTTCCTCTAATTTCCTCTTTACTGCGCTTGGTTGCCTTTTCAGTAACTCAGCGACTTTATCTATTTTTTTGAATTTAGCGTATGCCTTGGTCATAATCTCGATTTCCCCGGCAGACCAGAACTCGTATGCCCGGGAATAGAGTTTTCTCGTTTCTATTTGAGGAAAGGTAAAATCACTCATTTCTCTTTTAGGTAATCTCTCAATATGCGGCCTTGCCTGTTTGATTAATTCGTCAATTTCGATATCCGTAAGTTCAGGCATTTTTATTTCCCTGTATTCATTGTTTGGCTCTGCCGGCAAGCATTCTTCCTGATGTACCCGATAGAAATACCACTCCATGAAAATATCACTGTTTGCATTCCTCTGCGGCTTGCATTGTGGTATCAAAGATTCCAGGACTCCCATCTCATAGAGATAGCGCAAAAATTTGCGGAAGTGTACTCCATTGTCTTTATCTTTCTCAATAAGGTTCTTTCGGGCGAGTACCGGATAAAGATCTGTGGAGCGCAACCCATCGCTATTGATTGATTCCAGATGGGCCTGGATTTCCCTGCTTATCCGTCTGGCTTTTTGAAATTCTTCATGAGTTAGTCCCATAGTATAGTTCCATTTGTGCGTTACAATTCCCTAAAATAATAAAAATTAGATATAAAGTCATTAATCCTGTGGTGTTTTCTGTATTAAAAACATTGTGTACCTTTCTTCAAAGAGTTATTTGAATCTATGAGAACAAAGTAGAATGAGGTATTTTGATCGTTTTAAGTCATTAACAGTTCTCTTCTTTCTGTTTCTTATCAAATGAAAATCAATTACATCCCATTTTTGCATCCTGTGGAGCTGTAAAAAATATGTACCATGTCCACCGACGAAACGAACAGAATAATACACAACTAATTTAGAAGAGCTGAATTACTTTGATCGGCCACTTTACCAAACAATAAAATATTGTATAATATTACGATATTTACATTACCTGTCCGTTATCCCTGTAGTTACCGGAATCAGGTAGGTAACAGGGTGGAACAAGCAGCAAAACCGTTTGTTATGTGTTAATTTGCAATATTTTACATAACCGATAGCTTATATAAACCAGGAATGTTGCCTTCGGCAAAGTCCACAAAAATATAAGCGTAAATGTAACATGAAAAATTAAAGCATTTTCTTTATATGGAAAAGAGCAGCCCTGACTAGTTTAAGATCTGACGTGGACCCCTCCGCCCATTGGGTAAATTCATCATAAAAGAAATCCAGGATCAAAAATCCGGCTTTTGGGTAACTAAATGAATAATTTACCTATATGCAGATATGATTAATGGTTATTTATAACCTGTCAACCGATATCAGAACATGACAAAAAGAAGGCGAGAATTACTTCCCGCCTTAAATGTTTTCACAACGGAATAATCCTTATTGTGATAAGCTTTTAATTTTGTTTTACAAACATAAATTTTTTCTTTGAAAAATCCAAGAGATTGTTAAAAATAATTTACCTTTAAGTGCTAAAAGTAAGATTGTGAAACGAAACATGATTTTATTACAAAAGTTTATAATATAAGGTCATGTGTTTTTTTAACCTTAAAACACAAATTAGTTATATCGCATGAAAAAGATATTAGGTTTGGATTTAGGCACGAACAGTATTGGGTGGGCATTGGTAGATAAAGATGCTCAAAAAATATTAGGTATGGGTAGCCGGATTATTCCGATGAGTCAGGATGTCTTGGGGAACTTCGACAAGGGAAATTCTGTTTCGCAGACAGAGGCAAGAACAGGGTTTCGGGGAATAAGGCGATTGAGGGAAAGACATTTGCTGCGTCGGGAACGGTTACACCGTATTCTTCATATTCTCGGTTTTCTGCCTGAACATTATGAGAAATATATTGATTTTGAAAAGCGTTTGGGACAGTTTGCCAATGAAACCGAACCTAAGTTAGCATACAATGATGATTTCATCTTCAAAGAATCTTTTGAAGAGATGGCGGCCGATTTTAAACGACAAAATCCGGCTTTGTTTTATATAAAACCGAATGGGAAGGAAACGAAGATTCCATACGATTGGACAATTTATTATTTACGAAAAAAAGCCTTGTCGCAAAAAATCGAAAAAGAGGCACTCGCCTGGATTATCCTGAATTTCAACCAAAAGCGTGGCTATTATCAATTGAGAGGCGAAGAGGAGGAAGAAAATCCGAATAAATTAGTGGAATTTCACTCTTTGAAAATTGTTGAAGTTAAAGCAGACGAAAAACCCAATAGCAAAGGTGATACATGGTATTCTCTGCATTTGGAAAACGGATGGATTTATCGCAGATCGAGCAAGAACCCATTGTTTGACTGGAAAGATAAAGTCAGGGATTTCATTGTTACTACCGACCTGAATGATGATGGTACAGTAAAAACTGACAAGGAGGGGAATGAAAGGCGTTCGTTCCGTGCACCCGGTGAAGAAGACTGGACATTGCTGAAAAAGAAAACTGAAGCAGAAATCGAACATTCCCGGAAAACAGTCGGTACATATATATATGAGAATCTGTTGTCGAATCCAAGTCAGAAAATCCGTGGCAAGCTGGTACGAACCATCGAACGTAAGTTTTACAAAGAAGAACTAATCGCCATTCTCAAAAAACAAATAGAGTTACAACCTGAACTGTTTTCCGAGGACTTATATAACGATTGCATTAGGGAACTGTACCGCAATAATGAAGCTCATCAGTTTATTCTGAGCAAAAAAGGTTTTGTCCATTTGTTCGTAAACGATATTATTTTCTACCAACGCCCTCTCAAAAGCCAGAAATCATCTATCTCAAACTGCTCCTTAGAGTTTAGAAAATATAAAGATGGAGACGGGAACGAAATTAAAGAATACCTGAAAGCCATACCGAAATCCCATCCGCTGTATCAGGAGTTTCGCCTTTGGCAGTGGATGTATAATCTCAAAATATACAGGAAAAATGATGACGCAGATGTTACCTCACAATTTATTGCAAGTATTAATGATAAGGAGAATCTCTTTGATTTCCTGAATAACCGGAAAGAAGTCGATCAGAAAGCACTGCTAAAGTATTTTAAATTGACAGAAAAAACGCATCGCTGGAACTTTGTGGAAGATAAGACCTATCCTTGCAACGAGACCGGGACACAGATAAAAACACGGTTGGCAAAAGTCGAAAATCTTCCGGCTGATTTCTTAACATCCGGAATAGAACAGAATTTATGGCATATAATCTATTCGGTAACAGACAAAAAAGAGTATGAGCAAGCTTTGTCTTCCTTTGCAAAGAAATGCAAAATAGATGAAATTTCTTTTGTAGAAAACTTCAAAAAATTTCCGCCATTTAAAAGCGAATACGGAACATATTCCGAAAAGGCGATTAAAAAGTTATTACCATTAATGCGTTTAGGCAAATATTGGGAATGGAATGCCATAGATGCAAAAACAAAAGCCAGAATTGATAAGATACTTACAGGAGAATATGATGCGGAAATAAAAGACCGCGTTCGCGAGAAAGCGATAAACCTGAATGGCGAAAACGATTTTCAGGGTTTGCAACTATGGCTGGCACAGTATATCGTTTATGATCGTCATTCCGAAGCAAGTGATATTATCCGTTGGAAAACGCCACAGGATATTGATGCTTATCTAAAAGAATTTAAGCAACATTCTCTACGGAATCCTATTGTAGAGCAGGTGATTACCGAAACGCTACGGGTAGTACGGGATATCTGGAAGAAATACGGAGACATTTCCGAAATCCATATCGAACTTGGACGTGAAATGAAAAAAACAGCGAAAGAACGGGAGCAGCTTACTTCGTATATTACAGAAAATGAAAACACCAATCTTCGTATCAAGGCCCTGTTGATGGAATTGAAGGAAAATACAGATGGAAAATTGAATGTAGATAATGTTCGTCCATATTCTCCTATACAACAGGAATTATTGAAAATTTATGAAAATAGTGTTATCAATTCCAATGTTGAGATTCCCGAAGATATTCTGAAAATAAGCAAAACGGCACAACCTACAAGCTCGGAGCTTCAACGTTATAAATTGTGGCTGGAGCAGAAATATCGTTCGCCTTATACCGGACAGTTTATTCCGCTCGGCAAATTATTCACTCCTGAGTATGAGATAGAGCATATTATCCCGCAAAGCCGCTATTTTGACGACAGTTTCAGCAATAAGGTGATATGCGAGGCCGCTGTGAATCGATTGAAAGATAACCAACTTGGTTTAGTGTTTATAAAAGAACATCATGGAGAGAAAGTACCATTGGGATTGGGACAGGTAGTCGAAATCTTTTCAGAAGAAGATTATCAGAACTTTGTAAAAGAATATTATGCAAATAACCGTTCGAAACGGACTAAACTTCTGTTAGAAGATATCCCTGAATCATTTATCGACCGTCAAATGAACGATACCCGATATATCAGTAAGATGGTGAAGGGGTTATTATCAAATGTTGTTCGTGAAGAAGGGGAGCAGGAGGCTACCTCAAAAAATATGGTGCCTTGCAGTGGTAGCGTAACCACCGTATTAAAACGAGACTGGGGCTTGGATGCTGTTTGGAACAGCCTGATTATCTCTCGCTTTGAACGAATGAACATATTGACAAACACTACCGCATTTACTGCCTGGAATGAGCAATACCAGAAATTCCTGCCAACTGTTCCTTTGGAATTGTCGAAAGGGTTTCAAAAGAAACGTATCGACCATCGCCATCATGCAATGGATGCTTTGGCTATTGCCTGTGCTACAAGGGACCATGTGAATCTCCTGAATAATCAGTCTGCTAAATCCGACCTGAAAAGATATGATTTACAACGAAAATTAAGATTGTTCGAACAGGTTTCATATTTCGATAAAAAAGCCGGCAAACAAGTAGAACGGGAAATACCGAAAGAATTTATAAAGCCGTGGGATAGTTTCACTACCGATGCCCGGAATGAGTTGGAGAAAATAGTTGTTAGCTTTAAGCAAAACCTGCGGGTAATAAATAAAACTACCAACAAGTATCAGGCTTACGAAAATGGGAAAAAGGTATTGAAATCGCAAGCGAAGGGCGACAGTTGGGCAATCCGGAAGCCTCTACACAAGGATACGGTATTTGCCAAAGTTTCGTTGCAGAGAATAAAGAAAGTAAAACTGAGCGAAGCATTGAAAAACATAGAAAATATTGTTGATAAAGAATTTAGGAACGAAATAAGGAGAATCGGTGCGGCATACGGAAAATTCGATGCGGATAAAATCAATAAATACTTCAAAGACAGGAAATATCTTTATGAGAAAAAGGATGTATCCAAGGTGGACGTTTATTATTTTGAAACGGAGAATGCCGCCGTGCGGAAATCGTTGGACACTTCTTTCACCGAAAAATTTATAAAAGAATCTGTAACAGATAGCGGGATACAAAAGATTCTTCTGAATTATTTAGCGGTGAAGGATAATAAGCCGGAACTGGCTTTTTCGCCGGAAGGCATCGAGGAAATGAACCAAAATATTACTGCGTTCAATGATGGAAAGCCTCATCAGCCAATCCGTAAAGTACGTGTGTATGAAACAATCGGTAATAAGTTCCAAGTAGGATATACAGGGAATAAGAAAGCTAAATATGTTGAGGCAGCAAAAGGGACGAATTTATTCTTTGCCATTTATGCAGACGAAAAAGGTAACCGTTCGTATGAAACTATTGCCTTAAACATTGTGGTAGAACGGTTGAAACAAGGATTAAGAGCTGTCCCTGAGCGGAATGAAAAAGGACATGAATTGCTGTTCCATTTGTCTCCGAACGATTTGGTGTATGTGCCAACGGAAGAGGAGTTGGTCAGTGGAACCAAATGCTGTATTGAGAATATTAGAGTGGACAGGATATATAAAATGGTAAGTTGTACGGGAACAGAATGTCATTTTGTCCCTCAGAATACTTCCAATCCAATAGTAAATAAAGTCGAATTTTCTCCTTTAAATAAGATGGGCAGGAGCCTTTCTGGAGAAATGATAAAGGATGTGTGCATTAAGATAAGTGTTAACAGGATAGGAAATATTTTGTGAAACAAAAAGACAGGCTTTATCAATTTAGTAAGTAAAGCCTGTCTTTAATTTAGTTTAGCTTTTTTCTAGCTTTTTTCCACCCAAAAATGAAAAAACTTACTACCTTTGGGATAGATTTTCTTGCCTTTCTTTATAATGTAGCGGCAAAAAATCTCGATTTTATTATTTTCTTTATTCATAAAGATAAAATAATAATGTGAAATAATTGAGGTGCCTTACCTCTAGGAAACCTAATCAAATTCCCGTTTGATTAGGTTTTTATCTTCAGAAAGGCATAAGATAAAAATTAAAAGCCTATCACAACACTCTCATATATATTATAATATGAAGTTCTTTATTTTACTTATGCCTTTATTTTCTCTTTATACTCTTCATATATATATAATATGAATACACTATTTATACAAAAAACCAAAAAAGAATATTTTTTATAAAAATATGAATCTTTTTTTACAAACAAAACATTTTGAAAAAAAAAAATTATATTTGTTATAAATCTTAACATTCAAATGAAATACCATGATAAAAAAGACACTTTATTTCGGCAACCCGACATACCTGAGTATGCGCAACAACCAGTTGGTAGTGAAACTGCCCGAGGTTGAAAAGAACGATACTCTGCCCGAAAAATTCAAAAAGGATAGCGAAACAACTTTCCCTGTCGAGGATTTGGGCGTCGTTGTCCTCGATCATAAGCAAATCACCCTGACACATGGGCTGATAGAGATGCTTTTGGAGAACAATACCGCTCTTATTACCTGCAATAGCAACCGTATGCCGGTTGGGCTGATGCTTCCGCTATGCGGGAATAAAACGCAGACAGAGAAATTCAATGCGCAAATTCAGGCTACCGATCCTTTGAAAAAGAACCTTTGGCAACAGACCATCAAAGCTAAGATAAAGAATCAAACTGAAGTTTTGCGAAAATTCCGTTCATGCAATATTCGTAATATGGAATATTGGTCAGGCGATGTGAAAAGTGGTGATCCGGATAATTATGAAGCACGAGCTGCCGCTTATTACTGGAAAGAGGCTTTCCCTAAAATTGAAGGCTTTGTCAGGGGCAGGGAGGAATCTCCTCCCAACAACCTGCTGAACTATGGTTATGCTATTCTCCGGGCTGTTGTGGCGCGCTCACTGGTTTCCAGTGGATTACTGCCTACTTTGGGAATACATCACCACAACCGTTACAATGCTTACTGCTTGGCAGATGATATTATGGAACCTTATCGTCCCTTTGTCGATGCGATTGTACTTTCCATTGTAGATAGCGGGGAAAATATTGAAGAGCTGTCACAGTCCATAAAAGCACAATTATTGCAAATACCTACCATTGATGTAATGATTAATGACCGGAGAAGTCCTTTAATGGTCGCAGTCAGTCAGACTACATCTTCTTTGACGCAATGTTTTGAAGGTAAGTTGCGGAAAATAAAATATCCTGAATTTGTAATGTGACATCATGTTATGCAACAGGACAGATTAAATCAATATAGGGTTATGTGGGTTTTAGTACTGTTCGATCTTCCTACCGAAACAAAAAAAGACCGGAAGGTATATGCTGATTTCCGTAAAAATCTGCAAAAGGATGGATTTACGATGTTTCAGTTTTCAATCTATCTCCGTCATTGTATGAGTATGGAAAACGCGAATGTGCATATCAAGCGGGTTAAAAAGTTTTTACCTGAAAAAGGGCATGTAGGAATCATCTGTATAACGGACAAACAATTTGGAATGATGGAATTATTTTATGGCAAAACTGCGGAAGCCAAGAAAACGGAAGGACAACAACTGGAACTTTTTTAAGAATAAAAAATCCCGATTTTGGTCGGGATTTTTATTTGAAATACATCATTTTTTGAAATCCTAATGAGTTGTGCTAGTTGTTGAATTACAGAATATTATCTATACCTATACTGTATTTCAATGAACTAAGATACAAAATTGAAAGCTTATCACAACGCAAAAGCCGATAATATTTGAAAAAATGCAACTGTATTTCAATGAACTAAGATACAAAATTGAAAGCTTATCACAACCATATCCAACGGCCTGAAAAAGCTAAAAAGACTGTATTTCAATGAACTAAGATACAAAATTGAAAGCTTATCACAACGGGCTTCATTGGCTTTGTCTTCCGCCTCTAACTGTATTTCAATGAACTAAGATACAAAATTGAAAGCTTATCACAACATATTGAAACAAATATAATAATTATGGGAGACTGTATTTCAATGAACTAAGATACAAAATTGAAAGCTTATCACAACTTCCAGGCACTTTTCACAGAAATAAGTATCACTGTATTTCAATGAACTAAGATACAAAATTGAAAGCTTATCACAACCTTTTTTCGCATATATGTCAGGATATGTAACTGTATTTCAATGAACTAAGATACAAAATTGAAAGCTTATCACAACTTACAAAGCTTTGCTGAATATTCAGCCGATACTGTATTTCAATGAACTAAGATACAAAATTGAAAGCTTATCACAACTGATATTCTTCAGGTACTCCCACGGATGGGACTGTATTTCAATGAACTAAGATACAAAATTGAAAGCTTATCACAACTGCTAACAGGAGAGCCTCCAGCTCTTCATCACTGTATTTCAATGAACTAAGATACAAAATTGAAAGCTTATCACAACTCTTTTTAGGTATGTCTTCGCCGAAAACAACTGTATTTCAATGAACTAAGATACAAAATTGAAAGCTTATCACAACTAATATCCAATTCATCCATTAAGCCCGACAACTGTATTTCAATGAACTAAGATACAAAATTGAAAGCTTATCACAACTATCGGGAAGAAGTATCTCCAGATTACCTGACTGTATTTCAATGAACTAAGATACAAAATTGAAAGCTTATCACAACTTTCTATTGATAAAGTTGCCATAATATTAACTGTATTTCAATGAACTAAGATACAAAATTGAAAGCAAAGAACCGAACAACAGACCAAAAATATCTCACTACAAATAGAAAAGGCTTCGAAGGAACTCCTCCAAAAATCGAAGATTCTAAAGAATAAGATATATTTATATAATCAAAATAAAAGAAGATTATTCCTCCAAGGTTGATCTTTTTCTTTTTTCATTCATGATTGATTCTTAAAAAAGAATACATATTTTTGTCAAAAGAGTTATTTGAATCTATGAAAATAAAGCGAAACGAAAAGTATCTTGGTTGTTTCTAAATTGTTACCTGTTTCTCTCTTTCTCTCCCTTATCAATTGAAAATCAATTAAATTCTATTATTCTGCATACTTAGGTAACAAAGGTAACAGGGATATCAGTAAACAGTAAACAGTGAACAACTCGTATTTTGTATCTCGTATCTTGTATACTCGTAACTGCCCGAAGGGCGCAGTAACTTGTAACTGTTAAAAGGTAACAAAGGTAACAGATATATCAATAAACAGTCAACAGTAAGCAGTTAACAACTTGTATCTTGTATCTCGTGTCTTGTCTACTTGTAACTATTCTCAAAAAGGTAACAAAGGTAACACTATTTACAGTCATCAGTCAACAACTCGTAAGATGTAAAACTTTGCGCCTTTGCGTCTTTGCGTGAAACAAAACAAAACGCCAGCCAACTCGTAACTTGTAACTACCCGAAGGGCGCAGTAACTTGTAACTTTCAAAAAAGTAACACCTTTCCATTCATTTACTAATTTACAAATCTCCTAACCGGTCTTTCAAAGAACTCATAGCTTTTGCCATCTATATAGATAAAATTCTTGTAAGAATATGCGGTAATCTTCTCTGCATTTTATTCTAAATGAATATCTAAAATGTGAAAATGTATTTAAAAAATACGTTTGCATAAAAATATAGCGTTAAAAGGACGCTTTGTGTGAACAATTTATAGCCTTTCTTCCTTTTATCTAATACACTACTTATGTTTCATCTTTTAAAGTGAGGACTGCTATGAGATTTAATGGAACTTTAAAAGTCGGGGATATTTTATACAGGGTAGACCCGAAAATATTGTCTGTCAATGTGTTTCGGATTAATAACATTGATGATAAACAACAGACGCCGACCACTCATGAAAACTTCGTGATGGAGAAGAAAGAGTCAAGGTTAATTCCGATGTTGATCGAGAAGTTCCCGTTTGAGTTTAAAGGTTTGTTATACTTTTTGACAGAAGATGATGCGAATCATTACGTTAAGACTCAGATAGGAATGTGAAGCCTCCTGAAAAAAAACAAAAGGCCGTGAAATCGTTTGTTTTTCATGGCCTTTTTATTCTGAAAGCTATTATTACTGTACTTTAACTACTTTTCCGGAACCCGATATGGCCTGATCTACCTGCGCATTTCCCTTATACTGCACATTGCCGCTACCCGATACTCTTACAGTCAGCAACTTTTCAGCGTATACAGAGAAGTTTCCGCTGCCTGATACAGAACATGTTACTGTGTCGGCTTGCATATCCATCGTATTTGTTTTTCCACTGCCTGATATACTGCTTTCGATCCGGTTCACTTTACCGGTCATTGCAATATCACCCGAGCCGGAAACTTTTGTAGTCACGCTTTGTGCTACAATGCTGTCTCCTAGGATATTTGCACTGCCCGAAACCGATAAAACCAGGTCGGAAGTTTCCAGTTTTCCTTTGATGTGGAGCTTGATTGAGCCGCTTGCACTCACACGGGCCAAAGTCGTAGAGTTGGTATAGATATTGTATTTAGTAGGGCTCACATTTTCCTTATTCCTGATAGAGAGGATGCCATCATTGGATTCTACAATCAGCAGAGGGAAAATATTTTCGTCTGTTTCTATCCTTAGATATGGTGCGGCATCTGGTTTTTGTTCATAGACAATGCTTGAGCCTCCACTGAACTCTATCTCCTTATAATCCGAGATACTGACTTCATTCTCTGTTATATTTCCATTTCCTCTCACTGAATTGAATGAACAGGACTGGGCGCTTAAAACTAATAGCGTAATACCGATTGTGTACAATAGTGTTTTCATCTTAATATTCTTTTTTGAAATGATTATTTATAGGTATGACGCATCCCTTTCTAATTTGGTTACATCAAAATGGAAAAAATATCAGAAAATTTTATTTTTAATAAAAAATATAATCAATAACAGCCATCCTGCAATCAGGAATAATCCCCCTACAGGCGTTACCGGACCTAAGAAACGCAGATTTATTCCCCAATGTCCGGAAAAGGATAAAAAATAAATGCTGAAAGAAAAAAGCAGGACTCCTGTAATAATACAGATAGCAGCCCACTTTTCCAATGGCGATGTAAATGGCAGTGTGAGGCCTATAACCAGTAATACGATGGCATGGTACATCTGATAACGCACTCCGGTTTCGAAACTGATAAGTTTTTCCGGTGTGAGTATGTCTTTAAATGCATGTGCGCCGAATGCTCCCAGTATTACCGAGAGCATTCCGTATATAGCAGCGATAATTAATACCGTTTGTTTCATTTTCTATCGGCAATGGGTATGTATTCTTTTATGTCGGCGGCATTCTTGTATGCAGGGCGGATAATCCGCTTTTGCTTGAAGTTGAGTTCTTCGATCCGGTGGGCACACCAGCCCACGATACGCGCCATCGCAAACAATGGAGTGTATATTTCCTGGGGCAGGCCTATCATATCATATACGAAGCCCGAATAGAAGTCCACATTGGCGCATACCTGCTTATTGACATTCTTACCCTTTTTCTCCATAAAGTTGAGGATCGCTCTTTCTTCCAGCAGCTTATAGAAGTTATATTCTTCTTCCCGCCCTTTCTCTATGGCAAGCTCGCGGGCCATTTCCTTGAGTAGCATGGTACGGGGGTCCGATATTGTATATATGGCATGTCCTATACCATAAATGAGGCCTGTTCTGTCATAAGCTTCTTTATTTAATATCTTCAGCAGATAGGCGTCTACTTCTTCAACGCTTGTCCAGTCTTTCACATTGGTCTTAATGTTCTTCATCATATCGATGACTTTCAGGTTTGCTCCTCCATGCAGAGGCCCTTTCAGTGAACCTATGCCCGCGGCAATGGCCGAATAGGTATCCGTACCTGTCGAACTGGTGACACGTACCGTAAAAGTGGAGTTATTACCTCCCCCGTGGTCGGCATGTACCATAAGCGCCAGGTCGAGAATTTTTACATCCAACTGTGTATAGTGGTGTCCTTTCATCATATACAGGAAATTTTCGGCAAGCGACAGGTTCGATTGCGGATGTCTGATGTGGAGAGACTTGCCATTGCTGTGCCTTAATGCATTATGGGCATAAGCTATGATAGTAGGGAAAGTGGCAACGAGGTTCAGCGATTGGCGTATCAGGTTCTCGGGGGTGGTTTCGTCCGGCTTGTCGTCGAATGTATATAATTCGAGTACACAACGTGAAAGATAATTCATAATATCATTCCCTACGAGGTCAAGTATATGCATTACAATTTTTGGTTTCAGGTCCATGATACAACTCATCAGTTCTGAGAATTCCTTCAACTCCTTCTTGTTTGGCATATTTCCCGAAAGGATAAGATAGACCACCTCTTCAAATCCCAGCCTGTTTTCTTTCTGGGTACCCCTGACTATGTCTTCGAGACTGATTCCCCTGTATATAAGTTTGCCGGGGATAGGTGTCAGCTTGCCGTCTTCGCTGCGTTCATACCCCACAACATCGCCCACTTTGGTAAGTCCTACAACTACGCCGGTATGATCTTCGTTGCGAAGGCCCCGTTTTACATTCATTTTCTGGAACAGTTCGGGGTCGAAGTTACTAGTTACCCTCACTGTTGCCGATATCTTATCCACTATTTCCTTATCCAGTAATCTCTCCATAGTATATTTGTTATATGGTTTATATTTTGAGTTTAAATTATGGCTTAAAATAATAAGTCACAATTTCGTTCCACTTCATTAATTGTCGCACCCAGACCCTTTAAAACTTTATCGCAGGATGGTTCCATTCCGAAACCTGCCAGCGCAGGCCATTACAACATTCTTTTTTAGCATAAGCGATCACCTTGTTAATAAGGAGTGTACCTATACCTTTTCCCCTGTATGCCTGTCTGACATATAAGTCATCCATGTACAGGGATTTGCCTGTCCATGTATAATAAGCGAAGAAGTAAGTCGCATATCCGATAATGGAGCCATCCTTATCCCTGGCTACAAAGCCGTGAAAATAATTCTTTTCTTTTAGCATCTGTCCGACGGAATTAGTCATCTTTTCAGGTAATTTTTCAAAGGTGGCAAATTCCAGAAATAGGGAGACCAGCTCTTCAAAATCGGATTCCATTATGGGTTGTATATCTATATTCATTTAATCTGCTGATTGCAAAAGTTATCGGTGCTTTCATCTTCCTGCCAATTATATTCTATCCTGAAAGCTATCTTCCGGGCTTCTTCTGTCCCCAGCATGTCGCGAATAAAGCCTAAAGCCATATCCATTCCGGCGCTGACGCCCGATGAGGTGTAATACTTGCCGTCTTTTACCCAGCGTGCCTGCTTTATCCAGTTAACTTTGGATGAGGCACTTTCCACCCAGCCGAAAGCACATTTGTTTGATGTCGCGCTTCTGCCGTCCAGTAAACCGGTTTTAGCTAATAATGCACTACCCGTGCAAACAGTAAGAGTATATTGACTGCCGCTGGCTAACGTCCTTATCTTCTCTATAAAGACCGGATTGTCTATTTCCTTTCGTGTGCCCGTTCCTCCGGGAATAAGCAGTATATCCGTTTCCTCCGGCATTAATAATTCTGCCGGATCGGTTTTTATCTCAATATTGTCCGTGTTGCGGATAAGGCCTCCGGTTTCAGAATAATATCTGATTATGTTACCTTCAACCTTACCGAATATTTCCACAGGCCCGAATACATCGAGTGTTTCAAAACCTGGAAAAAGAAGTATATTGAAAACCATGCAGACTCCGGTTATTATTGTTTCATATAATTCAGGGCACTCCCTGCCTTAAACCATTCTATCTGCGTATCGTTATAGGTATGGGCTACCTCGAACGATTCTTTTTCACCGTTTTTATGGGTGAGCTCGACGGTAAGGTTCTTTCCCGGTCTGAAATCGGTTAGCCCTTGTATGCTTATTTTATCATCTTCGCTTACCTTGTTATAATCATTCTTATCGATAAAGGTAAGGGCAAGCATACCTTGTTTTTTGAGATTGGTTTCATGTATGCGTGCAAAAGACTTTACAAGTATAGCCTTCACATTCAGAAACCGGGGTTCCATTGCTGCGTGTTCACGGGATGAGCCTTCCCCGTAGTTTTCTTCAGCCACTACGACAGACCCAAGCCCTTCCGCTTTGAATTTCCGGGCAAGTTTAGGAACGGCTATAAATTCTCCGGTTTCCACATCCAGTACAGCATTTGTCTTGTCATTGAATGCATTGACCGCGCCGATCAGCATATTGTCGGATATATTATCCAGATGTCCTCGGAAGCGGAGCCACGGGCCAGCCATCGAAATGTGGTCGGTAGTACATTTGCCTTTTGCTTTTATTAACAGCGGCTGGGCGGTAATATCTTTTCCGTCCCATGCAGGGAACGGTTTCAGCTCTTGCAGGCGTTGTGAATCGGGGGCTATTTTTACCTCAATATTTGAACCGTCAGCTGCCGGAGCGATAAATCCGTCATCATCTTTTTTGTATCCGTTTGGCGGTAGTTCATATCCCTGAGGTTCCTGTAGTTTTACATGTTCCCCGTTTTCATTTACCAGTGTATCCGTCATCGGATTGAAGCATAGATCTCCGGCAATGCTGAGTGCCGCCACAATTTCCGGTGATGTAACAAAGGCATGGGTATTCGGATTACCGTCGTTTCGTTTGGCAAAATTACGGTTAAACGATGTTACGATTGAATTGGGCCGCTCCGGGTTATCCGACTCCCTTTTCCATTGTCCGATACAAGGCCCGCAGGCATTTGCCATGATGGTTGCCCCCGCTTCTTCGAAGACCGGTAATATACCATCTCTTTCGGCGGTATAGCGTACCTGTTCCGAGCCGGGATTGATTATAAATTGAGCTTTTACTTTTATATTTTTCTTTTTGGCATCAGCGACGATCGATGCCGCACGCGACATGTCTTCGTATGAAGAGTTTGTACATGAGCCGATTAGGCCCACTTCCATCTTTTGCGGATAACCGTTTTCTTTTACCGCTTTGGCAAACTGAGAAATAGGATGTGCCGCATCGGGTGTAAAAGGCCCGTTTACATACGGTTCGAGAGTCGATAAATCTATTTCAATTATCTGGTCGAAATACTTTTGAGGATTACCGGCTATCTCAGCATCAGGCTGCAGATGCTCCATTATTTTGTCGGCCAGCTCTGCGACATCATTGCGGAAAGTCGCTTTCAGGTATTCGGATGATTTTTCATCATAGGGGAAAATGGATGTCGTAGCACCTACTTCCGCACCCATATTACAAATCGTACCTTTCCCTGTGGCAGACAATGAAGCGGTGCCTTCGCCAAAATATTCGATAATGGCGTTTGTCCCACCTTTCACGGTGAGTATACCTGCCAGTTTCAGTATGACGTCTTTAGGAGAAGCCCAGCCCGACAATTTTCCGGTCAGTTTTACCCCGATGATTTTCGGCATTTTCAGTTCCCAGGGCATTCCCGCCATTACATCTACTGCATCGGCGCCACCTACGCCTATGGCTACCATCCCCAGCCCTCCGGCATTTGGAGTGTGGGAGTCTGTTCCGATCATCATCCCGCCGGGGAAGGCATAGTTTTCGAGTACCACCTGATGGATGATACCTGCGCCGGGTTTCCAGAAACCGATTCCGAATTTATTGGATACGTTGCTCAGAAAGTCAAATACTTCTTTGTTTGTTACTTCGGCAGTGTTCAGATCTTCCTTTGCCGATTTGTATGCCTGTATCAGGTGGTCACAGTGTACTGTCGATGGTACAGCTACTTTTGTGCGTCCCGAATTCATCAATTGCAACAGGGCCATTTGTGCGGTAGCGTCCTGCATGGCAACCCTGTCCGGTGAAAAGTTCACATAATCTGTTGCGCGTACAAAATCCTTAATGGATTCATCTTTCGATAGATGTGCATATAGGATTTTTTCGGACAGAGTCAAAGGGCGTTTTAGTTTGTTCTTAGCCTCTTCAACCTTTGATGGGTAGGATTCGTAGAATTTGCGAATCATATCTATATCAAAAGTGGTACTTTTCATTATAATTGAAGTTTTTAGTTAATTTTTTAATCTCCCAGAACTAACAAAAATAATAAAAAAATTCTATGATATGACGTCTTTTATATTACATTCCTGTTTGAGTTTATTCTAAAGTCCGGCATATCTGAAGTTTGTCTTTCTGTTTTTGGACGAGTGTGGTTCGGTGATAATTTTGTGTTTTAAGGCTTTATATGTGGAAATTTGCAACTGCTTGTTTTAAAAAATAAGACATATTGAAATGTAATAAGTGGCTATTATGAGAGATTCTATTTATCATTGATAGAAAAATAAGATAGGAATTCAGTTTATTGTTCACTTAATTATTTCGGTTTAGAGTATCTCTTTACCTTCTAGGGTTGCCAAGCTAAGTAGTGATGTTCTCTTTGTCGGTTGACGGCAACCTGTATTGATTGATCCCCAAAAGAGGTGTGTACTAATACATAAAAAAAGTACACGAATATGTAATTTAATCATATGCGACAAGGATAAACATATTTAATAATAATATCTATATTTGCCTCCTATCCATTCGGTTTTTAATCCGGAATATTTTAATTGGATTCTAAATCCATAAAATGGAAGTAGTTACTTAACAATCTATCAGAAAATATGTAGTCAGATGCCCAAGGTTCATATATATATAATTTAATATCTATTATTTACGGCCCATATTAATATTTACATATTAACTTAACCTAATTTTTCAGCCCAATGAGAAACTACTATTCTTTTATCCGAAATCAAATTACGAATAAGCGTAATATCTTCTTGTATTTTTCTTTTATTCCGCTATTTTTCTTCATTTCCTGTAGCGAAGATCCGGATACAAACCTGCATTCGCTTGGTGATGTGACCGGTCAGGTCGTCGAACTTGGCAACCCCCTAAAGACGCGGTATGCGGACGGTACCCAGCGCGTTTATGCCCGTAATGTATGGGATATGTATGCTTATCACGGCAAGATATATTTCGGCGGAGGGAACTCGTCTAACAATCCTCCCGCATCCAATGCCGGGAGAGCTGACCTGTGGACCTTCGATCCGGTATCGCAGAAATTTGCCGTGGAATATACCGTCGACGAAGAACAGATACACCTGATCCGTGAGTTCGATAACGAACTTTATCTCCCTGGTCATGATTCGCGGGAGAGCTGGAGTTTGGGTAATTTTTACCGGCTGGAGTCCGGAGCCTGGAAAAAATACCGAACCATTCCCAATGGCGTACATGTATATGATATTTACAAGTATGGTAACAAACTCTATGCAGCCATCGGGCCGAATGGTAATTCAGCCATACAGGTCTCGTCAGATAACGGACTAACCTGGAACAATTCCGGCAAGACTATAATCGGTTCGCGGATTTATACATTGGTACCCCTGGCAGGTGCCCTGTATTCGAATTTCAACTGGATTTACTGTCCCGGGGAAATGAGTGATTTCGTTTTTTTGCCACAGAAGGATCGCCCGCTTTTCACGGCAGGCATCAATGTCGGCGGGGAAACCCGTGTGGAACGTGCCGTAGTATTTAACGGGCGAACCGTTTACATCATAGGTCATACATATAACGACCATCAATACAAGCCGGTGGCACTTATACGCGCACGCGGTCACAGCGATATATCCCGTTTGTCTTTGCCGGAGGAGGCATTACCGAGGGATATACTGATTAAAGGTGAATGGTTGTTGGTACTGGCATCCATCCGGACGGGCGATGAAGTTTACAAAAATATCGTACTGGCAACACGGAATATCGACGCCGATCCCGTGGAATGGACTACTCTGTTTCATTTTACAGCACCTGCTTTTGCCCGCTCATTTGAATACCTGAACGGAAAGTTTTATTTTGGATTGGGTTGCGATGCCGAGGAGCTTACTGCTACTACATGGCTTTCTCCGGCTACCGGTAATATTCTAAGTGTTGAATATAAAGATTTATAATATTCATACAATGGCAGGGGATTAAGCCAGATCTATTTCCCCTGTCCTTTATTCTTTGTATTTGTAGACCGTAACAGTTATCAGATAATGAATCTTGTTTGCGAAAAACAGAAAACCAGAGCTTCCCTGCTACAGGAATTTAAACCTTCCTTCTATAAAATTGTCAAAGAATCTGAACAGAGAATACATTTAAAGAGTATTTTCTTACTTTTGTATTTCATAAAACGAAATATTGCATGAGGAACGGCTTAATTATATTATTCTTATTATTTACAACATTAACAATATATGCACAACCCTCTTCCGATAAATTAATAAGGCAGGGTGTGGCATTGCATGATAAGGGACGCTATAAAGAGGCAATAGCCTGTTATGAGGAAGCATTGAAAGTAAACCCGACATCAATGTCCGCTATTTATGAGATGTCTTTATCATACTTGCAGCTCAAAGATTACGATAAAGCCATTCGCAACAGTACGAAAGTGATCACGGCCAATTTTCAGCCTCTGCTGATGGACGCGTATATTGTAAAAGGCACGGCGCTGGCCAATCAGGATAAAATGGGCGATGCCCTGAAGATATTAAACGAAGCAGTAGAGAAATGCGGAGATGAATACCTGTTGCATTTCAATCTGGGGCTTTGTTACTTCAATAATAAGGATAACCGTATGGCAGTGCAGCATCTGCGGAAGGCCATAGAAATAGATGCCACTCATTCCAGTGCATTTCTTCTTTATGCCTATGCTCTGAACGATTTGGGACGCTGGGTGCAAAGTTTTTATGCATTTCATTTCTTTTTGTTGCTTGAGCCCAACACAGAACGTTCGAAAGACGCTTTCGGAGAAATGTTTGATATAATCAATACTAAGATCGATCCCGGTTCGGAGAAATTATCTCCTGAAGACGGGGTAGACAGACGCTACCTGTATGATGCGATACAAAAACACAAGACAGGGGCCACAGACGAGGTGTCGCAATATACATTTTTTGTAGAATCGTCCAAATTGATATTTTTCACATTGGCTCAGATGCAGAATGATTCCCTGAATGGTTTATTGTGGTATTTCTTTGTGCCTACCTATGAGGAAATACTGGGTTCAGGACATTTCGATACATATTGCCGCTATGTCAGTGTGGCTTATTTCCCCGAATCGCTTAAATGGTGGGAGAATAATAAAACACATGTAGATAACTTTATAGAATGGTTTGAGAACGGACAGGGCGGAGCTGATGAAGAAGCCGATTACGGTGATGATTCCGATTTAGAAGATCACGGGCAGTAAAAAAGGATTTTGGAATAAATGTTACAAGATACAGAGAATAATTTAGTAGAAAGGTTGCATGACCCGAAAAATCAGCAGGCTGCTTTTTCTGAACTTGTGAAAGAGTTTAGCGAGACGCTTTATTGGCAGATCCGTAAGATCGTACTGAGTCATGACGATGCAAACGATGTCCTCCAGAATACCTTTATTAAGGTATGGACCAGCATTGAGAATTTCAGGGGAGATTCCAAATTGTCCACATGGCTGTACCGTATTGCGATTAATGAAGCGATTACATTTTTGAATAAGCAACGCACATTAAATAATGTGTCGATAGACGATGCGGATACGTTTCTGGTCTCACGTCTCGAAGGTGATGAATATTTTGACGGAGACAAAGCGCAACTGAAACTGCAAAAGGCGATATTGACACTTCCTGAGAAACAACGTATCGTTTTTAATATGAAATACTTCGATGAAATGAAGTATGAAGATATGTCGGATATACTGGAAACTTCGGTTGGCGCACTGAAAGCATCATACCATCATGCAGTGAAAAAAATAGAAGAATTTTTATCTGCTGACGATTAAACCTTTTTATCTAATCATAGTCTATAGTATAGATAGAGTTATTAAAGAAAAGTAATTATGTTGGATAGTTTTGACAAAAAGAAGAATCCGTTTAAGGTTCCCGAAAATTATTTCGAGAATTTTAATGCTGATATGATGGGTAAACTTCCTGAAAAAGAAACAGAAAAAGCGAAAGTTGTCCCGTTGTGGAGAAAGGCATTGCCTTGGACAGCCGCGGCTGCCGTGTTTTGTGGAGTCATATTTTCAACAGGAATACTGAATGAAGAAAAGACTGCCGAACCTGATCCTGTAGTTGCTTCTGCTATAGCCTCTTCTTCTGAGGAGGAAGATTATTATTTGTTTCTTGAAGATGAAGTAGCAAGGGCCAAGTACCGGGATGTGATGTATAGTAATTAAACTAAAAAATGTTTTTTATATGAAATTTAAAAGTATTCTGATCTTATTGATTATCATAGTGTCTACAACACATTCAATAAATGGTCAGGGTCTGAAACGAAGTGGTTTTGATATAGAAACTATAAAAAAGGAGAAAGCAGCTTTCCTGATAAAAGAACTGAACCTGACAGATGCCGAAGCCAAAGCGTTTATTCCTTTGGAGTCGGAGTTCATGTCCAGAAAATTTGAAGTGAACAGGGATGCCCGTAGAGAAACCCGCGTGTTGAAAGAAAAACCTAACAAGACCGAAGAAGATTACCAACGCATAACCAAACTGAATCTGGAATCGGAAAAACGGGAAGCAGAACTTCAGATAGAATATTATAAAAAATTCGGGGAAGTATTGTCTGCCCAGAAAGTAGAAAAATATCGTGCAGTGGATATGAAATTCAAAGAATATATGCTGCAAAAGATTGAAGAGCGCAGAAAAGCAAATCCACAACGAAACAGACACGGAAAATAAATTGACAAAAGTTTGTTTTATTGTGAAAAATATATACTTTTGTTTTCGTAAAGAATATAATTATGTACAATAAAGCACATCATCATCATCTTATATTACTGCCGATCGGTAAGTAACGTATATTGATGTGATTTGTTTGCAAAAATATAAAAAGAGCTTGCCTGATGAGGGTAAGCTCTTTTTTTGTTTTCGAAATAATATAAAATTAAATATACTATGGTATTAAGAATTGCAGTACAATCGAAAGGCCGATTATTTGAAGAAACTATGGAGCTTCTGCAGGAAGCAGGTGTAAAACTGAATAATATTAAGCGTACATTACTGGTGCCGGCAAAAGGTTTTCCGGTAGAGATACTTTTTTTACGTGATGATGATATTCCGCAAGCTGTGGCTACAGGTGTTGCCGACATAGGAGTGGTGGGAGAGAACGAATACATGGAAAAAAATGAGGATGCAGAGATTGTAAAACGACTGGGCTTTAGTAAATGCCGTCTGTCTCTGGCCATTCCCAAAGATGAAAATTATGAAGGCATAAAATGGTTTGAAGGAAAAAAAATCGCTACCTCTTATCCTTTTATCCTGAATAAATATATGAAGGAACTGGGTATCCATTCCGATATACATATTATTACAGGTTCGGTAGAGATTTCACCGAGTATCGGATTATCGGATGCAATTTTCGACATTGTCAGCTCCGGAGGTACACTTGTCAGTAACCGGTTGAAAGAAGTGGAAGTAGTTATGCAGTCGGAAGCTTTGTTAATTGCGACAAAGAATCTTTCGCAAGAAAAAAAGAATATTCTTGACGAATTGATTTTCAGAATCGAAGCAGTGCAAACCGCAACTGATAAAAAATATGTACTTTTGAATGCGCCTGAAGATAGATTGAGCGAAATTATCGATATTCTTCCCGGGATGCGTAGTCCTACTGTAACCCCATTGGCGACGAAAGGCTGGTGTTCGGTGCAATCAGTAGTGGAAGATAAGCGTTTCTGGGAAGTGATAAGTAAGCTGAAATCTTTAGGTGCAGAAGGAATATTAGTGTTACCAATCGAAAAAATGATATTATGATACAGGTTTCGGACGATATAGTTTTATATCCGCTGTCGGTAGATGACATTTTTAAGATTTTCAATACATTGAATGACGAGCGTGAATATATGCGCGAGTGGTTGCCCTTTGTAGATACGACAAAGGAAGTAGAGGATACCGCCAGCTTTGTAAATCATGTTTTGGTAACGGCAGATAAGCAGTTTACCATTTATTTCCAGGGACAATTTGTAGGCTTGGTCGGTTTTAAAGATACTGATTCAATCAACAAAAAGGTCGAAATAGGCTACTGGCTGTCACAATATGCACAGGGAAAAGGGATTATGTTACATTCCGTCAGAAAATTGATAGAATATGCTTTTACCGAAATGGATATAAACCGCATACAGATAAAAGTTGCAATAAACAATCACAAAAGCAGGCGGATACCCGAAAAACTGGGTTTTCAGTCTGAAGGGATTGAACGTGATGGCGAATTACTCGTTGATAATGTATTTACCGATATTGCCATATATAGCTTGTTGAAAAAAGAATATGGAGGATAGACAAATGCAGATAATAAAATATCCCGAACGTTCGGAATGGGCAAGTATTTTGTCCCGCCCTGTATTCGATACATCAGCATTGAATAGCACTGTCGGTGCTGTGCTGGATGAAATTAAAACACGGGGAGATAAAGCGGTGTTCGAATACGAAGAGAGATTCGACAAAGTAAAGCTTTCTTCATTGGCAGTAAGTAGAGAGGAGATAGAGGCTTCCGTATCTTTGGTTTCCGAAGAACTGAAAGCGGCCATACGGTTGGCGAAAGAAAATATAAAGACTTTTCACCACAGTCAGATTTTCGAAAGTAAGAAGATCGAGACTACTCAGGGAGTTACATGCTGGCAGAAAGCAGTAGCTATAGAAAAGGTCGGCTTATATATCCCGGGAGGGACGGCGCCTTTATTCTCAACAGTGCTTATGCTTGCTGTTCCGGCAAAGATTGCAGGCTGTAAAGAAATTGTACTTTGTTCTCCACCGGGTAAAGACGGGAAAATACATCCGGCAATACTTTTTGCCGCGAAGGAAGCCGGAGTAGATAAAATATTCAGGATAGGAGGGATACAGGCCATCGGAGCCATGGCTTATGGTACCCAAAGTGTGCCGAAAGTATATAAGATATTCGGGCCCGGCAACCAGTATGTAATGACAGCTAAACAGCTTGTAAGCCTTCGCGATGTTGCTATAGATATGCCTGCCGGACCATCGGAAGTGCAGGTAATAGCCGATGATACGGCAAACCCGGCATTTGTGGCGGCGGATTTATTATCTCAGGCAGAACACGGGGCTGACAGTCAGGTGATACTGACTACTACGAGTGAACAGTTTATTGCGGATGTATTGCAGGAAATAGAACAGCAATTGGTTGAATTACCCCGCCGTGAAATAGCGGAAAAGGCTTTGCTGAATAGTAAACTGATTCTGTTAAAAGACAACAGTGAAATAATCGATATGACGAACCAATATGCGCCGGAGCATCTGATTATAGAAACATCCGATTATATGAATATTGCCGATCAGGTCATAAATGCAGGTTCGGTTTTTCTCGGACATTATACGCCTGAAAGTGCAGGAGATTACGCTTCGGGAACGAATCATACTTTGCCTACCAACGGTTATGCAACAGCTTACAGCGGTGTAAACCTGGATAGCTTTGTCAAGAAAATCACTTTCCAGAAAATCACGAAAGACGGTATCCGTAATCTTGGCCCGGCAATAGAAGTGATGGCGGAGAATGAGGAATTATATGCGCATAAAAATGCTGTAACATTACGGTTGAAAGAATGATTACTCCCTTGATTATAAAATATAAGAGCCGGGAATATGAGGAAATGCTTATTCTTCGGACAAAGATATTGAGAGAGCCTTTAGGCCTGACTTTTACGGATGAAGATATCACAATGGACAAGGATGATATGCTTTTGGGACTTATTTTGTCAGAAAAACAAAAGATGGTTGCCTGCTGTATCCTCACCCGCTTGAATAATAAAACTGTCAAAATGCGGCAAATGGCTGTAGACACAGAAGTACAAAAAAGTGGACTTGGCACGAGTATGCTTTCTTTTGCCGAATATGTGGCCGAAAGGGAAGGGTTTGAGAAAATCGTGCTTCATGCCCGCAAGGTTGCTATGGGTTTTTATCGGAAATATGATTATAAAATAGTAGGAGAAGAATTTACTGAGGTGGGTATTCCTCACTTTGAAATGGAAAAGCAAATAAAAATGGAAAAAGAAAAACAACAGGTAATTGACGAAGTTTCGAAATATATCGACATTACACTAACTCCTTTTGGTAAGTCGCAGCGTGGCGTAATAGATGTGGAAAAACGTGACCCTATGTACGATGGGAATGGTGTGGTATATATGCTCTCTGTCTTTGAGAAAGGAGAGTTGGTAAACAACCGTATCGGTACATATATGGTTCTGCTGAATAAGGGAGATCAGGCGGGGTTTCATGAGCATGGAACCAAGAAAGAACAGGAGCTGTATGTGCTTGTACATGGTGAGGGAGAATATATAGAACGTGAAGGACAGGATAAAATAACAAGGAAATTTAACCTGAAAAAAGGAAATGTGACATCTATACAGGGTGATGATAATTACCATTCTATCATCAATACCGGTGATGAGCCGTTGATCATATTTGTGGTGACGACATACGAAAAGGCCTGATTAATTATTTTTTACTATCGGAACCTGTTCAATTTTAACAATTATCCTTATATTTAGGCTAGTAAATTGATTGTTGAATTTCTAAATCTGTTTAATCATGGGTAAAAGAATATTGATGCTTGCAGGCGATTTTGTTGAAGATTATGAATTGATGGTTCCTTATCAGGCTCTTTGCAGTATTGGCTTTCATGTCGATGTAGTATGTCCGGGAAAGAAAGCCGGGGATCAGGTAGCAACAGCAATACACGATTTTGTGGGTTTCCAGACATATGTGGAATTGAGAGGCCACAATTTTACACTAACGAAGAGTTTCGATAGTGTGAAACTGGAAGATTATGCAGGGCTTTATATCACAGGTGGACGTGCTCCTGAATATATCCGTCTCGACCCTAAGGTGATAGAATACACACGCTATTTCTTTGAAAAGAATTTGCCTGTAGCTGCTATTTGTCACGGCATTCAGATACTGACAGCCGCCAATGTGGTAAAAGGACGTACATTAACATGTTATGTAGCCGTAGGTCCGGAAGTAACATTGGCCGGTGGTAATTATAAAGATATTCCGGCAACGGAAGCTGTCACAGACGGTAATTTGACCACCTCTCCTGCATGGCCGGGGCATCCCGCTATATTAAGGGAGTTTTATAAATTGCTGGGGGTAAAGATAGAGTTATAAATGGTCAGCTTTCGCAGGCTGATTGAAGATAAATAGTTTTAATGTCCTTTGTGCTAAGCTCTTGAATTGTGCAAAGGGCATTAAATTTAAATGATAATTGAATAAACAATGAATCTGCAACAATTAGTCCGCAAGAATGTATGGAATATGAAGGCCTATTCTTCGGCACGTGACGAGTTTAAAGGGGAGGCTTCCGTATTTCTGGATGCAAATGAAAATCCGTTAAACGATAAGTACAACCGTTATCCCGACCCATTGCAATGGGCACTGAAAGAAAAAATATCGAAAATAAAAGATATTCAGCAGGGGAAGATTTTCCTGGGCAATGGGAGTGATGAACCCATAGACCTTGTCATTCGTATATTTTGCGAGCCCCGTATAGATAATATTGTGGCTATCGATCCTACATACGGTATGTATCAGGTGTGTGCTGATGTAAACGATGTGGAATATCGCAAAGTATTGCTGAACAGTAATTTTGATCTTGATGCCGGTACATTGTTGGAAAAGGCAGATGAGAATACAAAACTTATATTCCTCTGCTCTCCAAATAACCCGACAGGTAATTTGCTGAACAGGAAAGAAATAGAAAAAGTGTTGAACTCTTTTCCCGGTATTGTAGTCGTAGATGAAGCCTATATCGATTTCGCATCAGAAAAAACATGGCTGAATGACTTACAAAAATATCCGAACCTGATAGTTTTGCAAACATTTTCCAAAGCATGGGGATTAGCCGCTGTCCGTCTGGGGATGGCTTTTGCGTCACCGGAAATTATCAAACTATTCAATAAGGTAAAGTATCCGTACAATGTAAATATCCTCACGCAGAACTTTGTGAATGGAGAACTGGATAAACTGGAATTGAGGAAAGAATGGATACAAATCTTGCTGAAAGGACGCGATTATCTGAATGAGGAATTACTAAAACTCCCTTTTGTAGAGAAAATATATCCGACAGACTCTAATTTTATATTGGTCAGGGTTACAGATGCAAACGGATTATATAAGCAGCTGGCAGATAAAGGTGTGATTGTGCGTAATCGTAATTCTGTATCTCTCTGTGCAGGTTGTCTGCGTATTACTGTGGGTACAGATGAAGAAAATAAGATATTGATAGAGACTTTGAGAAATATTTGACATGAAGAAAAGAGCATTATTTATAGACCGTGACGGAACAATCGTGATAGAACCACCGGTAGACTATCAGCTGGATAGCCTTGAAAAGCTGGAGTTCTATCCTAAAGTTATCCGTAACCTTTATTTTATCCGTAAAAATCTGGATTTCGAGTTTGTTATGGTAACCAATCAGGATGGATTGGGGACCTCATCGTTTCCCGAAGATACATTCTGGCCGGCACATAATCTGATGCTGAAAACATTGCAGGGTGAAGGGATTACTTTCGACGATATACTTATCGACCGCAGTTTTCCCGAAGACAATGCGCCTACCCGGAAACCCCGAACAGGGCTATTGGGTAAGTACATGAATGAAGAATATGATATGACGCATTCATTTGTAATCGGTGACCGTCTGACCGACGTGGAACTGGCAAAAAATTTAGGAGCGAAAGCTATATTCTTACGCGATGATATGGATGTTCCTGCCGGATTACAAGATGCTTGTGTATTGCAGACTACCGACTGGGATATTATCAGTGAATTTCTTTTTGCCGGAGAGCGAAAGGCAGAAGTAAAGCGTACGACAAAAGAAACGGATATCTATATTGCTTTGAATCTGGATGGAAAAGGCATTTGCGATATAACTACCGGTCTTGGATTCTTTGACCATATGCTCGAACAGATAGGCAAGCATTCGGGCATTGATTTGACCATAAAAGTAAAAGGTGACCTGAATGTGGATGAACATCATACGATAGAGGATACTGCGATAGCTCTGGGTGAAGCGCTTTATAAGGCTTTTGGCGATAAACGGGGAATAGAACGCTATGGATATTACTTGCCGATGGATGATTGCCTGTGTTCTGTTGCTCTTGATTTCGGAGGACGTCCGTGGCTGGTATGGGATACCGAGTTTCATCGCGAGAGGGTGGGAGATATGCCTACCGAGATGTTCCTGCATTTCTTCAAATCGTTGAGCGATTCGGCAAAGATGAATTTGAATATAAAAGCGGAGGGTGCAAACGAACATCACAAAATAGAAGGTATATTCAAAGCTTTTGCCCGTGCCGTCAAAATGGCAAAGAAACGGGATATTTTCAACTATGAACTTCCGTCTACCAAAGGAGTAATCTGATTCATTGGTTATTTTGATACAATAAATAGACGCTAATCTCTGTTTTTATAGAAACATTAACTTCTCATTTTTCATTTTTTGTGTAAGTTTGCACCGATGAAAAAATATATACTGACAGCGTTTCTGTTTTTTGCCATATTTTCCGTGCTGAACGCTCAGGATAGCAGGCGTAGACCCACCCGGTCTACCCCCCCCGTTCAAAAGCAAAAAGAGGATTCGGCAGCTCCGGTTCCGGATAATTTTCCGGTAACGGTTACGACGGTAGATACTGCCAAAGTTGAAGTCCCACCTATATATGGATGGAAGATTTCGCCTCGTTTGGGAGAGCGGATTTTCTTACCGATGGATACGGCTATCGTTAATTTTCATCAGAGTATGCTGGTCGATGGTTTCGATGTCAATGTGGGGTATCTGGGGAATGTCGGTTCGCCGGCACAATCGATGATATTTTTCGACCGCCCCGAATCATCCCGTTTTGTATTCCTCGATGCCATGCACTATTGGCGTAAAGATCCACAGGATAAGTATTATCTTAATACAAAAGTTCCGTATTCTAATGTCCGCTATCAGACAGGAGGCGGGGGGCAGAGCGCAGAACAGCGTTTGCAAACGGAGATCTCCATGAACCTGGGTAAGAAACTGAATGTTGGCTTTGACTTCGACTATGTATATTCGCGGGGAAATTATACTTCGCTGTCCAATAAGCAGATGAACTATGACTTTTATGCCAGCTATATAGGGGATAAATATAAAATGCATGCGTTTCTGGCAAATAACAATTTCAACAATATAGAAAATGGCGGGATCACCAATCCTTTATATATTACCAATCCGAATTCGGATGAAATAGTGCAGACTCAATTCAGAGGCAATTCGCTGGACATTCCTGTGAGGATGCAAAGTACATGGAACAAGATGAGGGGTAAGCATCTCTATGTGACCAATCGCTACGATCTGGGCAATGATGAAGAGGAATATATGGTAAATGATACCACCAAAGCCTGGCGTAAAAAAGCAAATTATATTTCTCCGGCCAGTGTGATATTCACAACACATTATACTGACCAGAAACGTCGGTTTTTATCGAACTATGCAGGAATAGATACTCTATATCAGTATTACAATAATATAGATGGAAGTGTTGATCCGGAACCTAAATATATGAGTAATATAAATGACTTTACGTCGTATTATTCATTTAAGAATACATTTGCCTTGGCTATGAATGAAGGTTTCCGTAAATGGACTAAGTTCGGGCTGACAGCCTTTGCCGAATACGATGTGCGTAAATACTCAATGCCGGGAGGATTGCCGGGACTGCATGAACGGTATAGTGAAAATGCGTTGACTATAGGTGGTGTTCTGTCAAAAGAGAAGGGTAAATATCTGAGATATAAAGCTTCGGCAGAATTTAATATTCTGGATGGGAAGGACTATAAACTCGAGGGGGAAATTACCACTATGCTGAATCTTTTCGGCAAGCAGGTTTCGGCAAAAGCGAACGGATATATAAAAAGCATAAGCCCCAGTTTCTTCCAAAAGAATTTTTCTTCCAAATACTGGAACTGGAATAGTGAAAATACCAACTTTAGCAATACCAACAGGGTATATGTAGGCGGGGAAATTAATTTCCCGGAATTATCCTTTTCTAAAACACGCATTAGCGGAGGGGTGGAAAATATAAAGAATTATATATACTATAATGAAAATAAAGTAACGGCGCAAGAGTCCGGTAGTGTTCAGGTAGTTTCTTTACGCTTAGATCAGAATCTGAAAGCGGGAATCTTTCATTGGGATAACCAGATCGTATATCAGAAGTCCGGGAACGAGAATGCAATTCCTCTGCCCGAACTTAGTATATATTCCAATATATACCTGATGACCAAAATAGCAAAGGTATTGACCCTGCAAATGGGTGTTGACGGACACTTCTTTACCGAATATTATGCTCCCGGTTACGAACCGCTCACCATGCAGTTCTATAATCAGCAAAAGGAGAAGATTGGTAATTTTCCGATAACAACGGCATATATAAACTTACACTTGAAATTTACCCGTTTCTATATCATGATGTATAATCTGACAGATGGAATGGGCAATGGACAATCTTTTACACTCTATCGCTATCCGGTAAATCCCCGGATGTTAAAACTTGGTATTTCGTGGCGGTTCAATAATTGATTACACCATGACAAAGAAAAAAACTCTGGTTTCTGTCTTACTATTTATTACAGTATCAATAATCATCTCGGTTTTTGTATTCAGCAAAAGCGGTCAGCCAAAGGACTTTGCGCAGATAAAAAAAGATGGGGTACTGCATATTGTTACTGATTATAATTCTGTAGGCTACTTTGTTTCAGGAGATACTATAGCAGGATTCAATCATGACCTGATTCAGTTACTAAAAGCGCATATTCCGTTGAAAATCGAAATTCTGCTGGAAGCTAGCCTCGGTAAAAGTATCGAAGGACTTAAACACGGAAAATATGATGTCATGGCACGTAATATCCCGGTTACTTCCGAATTGCGGGGTACTCTCGTTTTTACCGACCCTGTCGCTCAAAACAGGCAGGTGCTGATACAGCGGAAGAAAGAGTTTAACGAAGGGGTGGAGCCTTTGCGAAGTCATCTCGCTTTGGCTAAAAAGACATTGTATGTCCCTCTCAATTCCCCTGCCATATTGCGGATAAGAAACCTTTCGCACGAGATAGGTGATACGATCTATATAAAAGAGGATTCTACCTATGGTGCCGAACAGTTGGCTATGCTGGTAGCGTCCGGAGATATTGACTACGCTGTTTGCGATGAGAAAAGTGCGGAGAAAATAGCGCGGTCTTTGCCGGAAATAGACTATTCCACATTGATAGGTTTCACGCATATTGAAGCATGGGCGGTAAGCGAAAAATCTCCGGTTCTTTTAGACTCGCTTAATACATGGATAAAGCAGGTTAAAGGATCGAAAGAGTATAATGATATATACCAAAAGTATTATAAATAGGAATCTGATCCTACTATTTGTTATACAGGTCTTCTATGTTTGATAAATTATCTTTATAATATTACCTTTGTACTCGCTTATTGTAAGTTACAGTTCTCTTTTGGCAGGTCTCCATTGTTTTTTGATAAAAAATGATTAAAATTGCTATGTAGACTTTGCAATGACGTAAAAAAAAAGTACCTTCGTCAGATTTTAATTTAGATTATTAAGATTACAGAGTGGAATCATTCTTTCGTACACATAGATATTTAGTAGAACACCTTGACAGTGTTATTCCAAGATTGTTGATGAAGCAGATTGACTGGTCTCAGCGGTTAATCGGGATAAAAGGTACCAGAGGGGTTGGAAAAACTACATTTTTACTCCAATACGCAAAAGAGTTTTTCGACATAAACAGGAGGGATTGCCTCTATATAAATCTCAACCAGTTTTATTTTACTATCAGGTCTATAACTAGTTTTGCGCGAGAATTTGTAGAGCGTGGAGGTAAAACATTGTTGCTGGATCAGGTCTATAAATACCCTGACTGGGCAAGGGAACTAAAAGAATGCTACGAGCTTTATCCGCAATTGAAGATCGTATTTACCGGTTCTACCGTAATGAAACTTCATGAAGACGAAGGTCTTTCGCCTATTGTGGATGTATATAACCTGAGAGGTTTTTCCTATAGGGAGTTTCTTAATATCCAGTTCGAAAAAGATTTTTCAGCATACACTCTGGATGAGATTCTTACAGATCACGAAAGGATAGCGGAAGAAATCTGTACCCGGATAAGGCCGCTTGATAATTTCTGGTCTTATATGCATCACGGCTATTATCCGTTCTATCTTGAGAAGAGAAATTTTTCTGAGAACCTGCTGAAAACGGTAAATATGATGCTCGAAGTAGATGTGTTGTCAATTAAGCAGATAGAGTTAAGCTATCTTCCCAAATTGAGAAAACTATTGTACTTATTGGCGCAATCCGCGCCGGGTAAGCCGAATATAAGTCAGTTGAGTATCGATTGCGAAATATCAAGGGCGACAGTTACCAACTATATGGAATATCTGCGAAGTGCACGCCTCATAAATATGTTATATAGAGAAGGAGAAGAATTTCCTAAAAAACCGGATTTGGTATATATGCACAATACCAATCTTATATTTCCGTTGAAGATGTCCCAGATAGAGGATCAGGCTTTGCGGGAAACCTTTTTCTACAATCAGATACACCACAGCGACAGCAAACTCAAGAAAGGGGTGAAAAGTGGAATGTTCGTTGTAGAAAGTGAAGGGAAAATGTATAAATTTAAGATAGAAGGACAGAAAAGCAGAGGTAAGAATAAGTCAGATATGTTCTATGCTGTAGGTAATCTCGATACAGGCGACAAAAATATAATTCCTCTTTGGCTCTTTGGCTTTTTATATTGAATAAAGAAAAGGATTTGATCTAGTATAGGTTTATATAAATCAAATCCATGAATCATAAAGTAAACTAAATAAGATAATCAACTATTACAAAAAGGTATGGCTAAACAAAAAAAATTCCTTACATGTGATGGTAATCAGGCGGCCGCGCATATTTCATATATGTTCAGCGAAGTAGCTTCGATTTATCCTATCACACCATCATCGACAATGGCAGAGTATGTTGATGAATGGGCGGCAGCCGGACGCAAAAACATATTCGGCGAAATACTAAAAGTACAGGAGATGCAATCTGAAGCAGGTGCTGCAGGTGCTTTGCATGGATCATTACAGGCAGGTGCTCTGACGACCACATATACAGCCTCACAAGGTTTGTTGTTGATGATTCCTAATATGTATAAGATTGCAGGAGAACTTCTTCCGAGCGTATTCCATATTTCGGCACGTGCGCTGGCTGCTCAGGCTCTTTCTATCTTCGGAGACCATCAGGACGTTATGGCTGCGCGCCAGACTGGTTTTGCGATGTTCTTCTCCGGTTCGGTGCAAGAAGTAATGGATCTTTCGGCAGTTCCTCATTTAGCAACGCTTGAGGCTCGCATTCCATTTATGAATATCTTCGATGGCTTCCGTACTTCTCACGAAATACAGAAAGTAGAAGAAATGGATCAGAACGATCTTATTCCTTTGATCGATCAAAAAGCATTGAAAAAATTCCGCGAAAGAGCATTGAATCCTGAAAACCCTGTAACACGTGGTACGGCTCAGAACGATGATATTTATTTCCAATCCCGTGAAGCTGCAAATAAATTTTATGATGCGGTACCTGAGATAGTAGAAAAATATCTTGCTGAAATAACCAAGATTACAGGCCGCAAATACGGCTTGTTCGATTATTACGGAGCGGAGGATGCAGACCGTGTAATTATAGCAATGGGTTCAGTAACAGAAGCTATCAAAGAGACTGTAGACTTCCTGAATGCTAAAGGTGAGAAGGTAGGTCTTGTTGCAGTTCACTTATATCGTCCGTTCAAGGCTGAAGCATTTATGGCTGCTATACCAAAAACAGCTAAGAGAATCGCTGTACTTGACCGTACAAAAGAACCGGGTTCTCTCGGGCAGCCATTATATATGGATGTAAGAGACTGTTTCTATGGAAAAGAAGAAACTCCTACTATCGTTGGTGGTATTTATGGTCTTTCATCCAAAGATACTACTCCGGCTCAGATAATGTCAGTTTATGAAAATCTGGCAATGGCTATGCCGAAGAACGATTTCACAATAGGTATTGTGGACGACGTGACATTCAAATCTCTTCCGTTGAAAGAAGAAGTTTCGGTAGATGAATCTGCATACGAAGCGAAATTCTACGGATTAGGTTCTGATGGTACAGTTGGTGCGAATAAAAATACTGTGAAAATTATTGGTGATAATACGGATAAATATTGTCAGGCATATTTTGCCTACGACTCTAAGAAGTCGGGAGGTTTTACAGCTTCCCACCTTCGTTTTGGTGACAATCCTATCCGTTCTACATATTTGGTAAACACACCAAATTTCGTAGCATGTCACGTTCCGGCTTATCTTCACCTTTATGATGTAACCAAAGGCTTGAAGAAAAACGGTACATTCCTTCTCAACTCTGTATGGGATAAAGAAGATGTAGGAAATTATCTTCCTGACAATGTGAAGAAATATCTTGCAGTAAACAATATCAATTTCTATATAATCAATGCAACCAAGATTGCTACGGAAATTGGTCTTGGAGGCCGTACAAATACAATCCTTCAATCTGCATTCTTCAAAATTTCAAATGTGATTCCTTACGATCTGGCTGTAGAGCAGATGAAGAAATTCATCGTTAAATCATACGGCCGTAAAGGGGAAGACGTAATTAAGAAGAATTATGCAGCGGTAGATCGAGGTGTTGAAGTAGAAAAGGTAGAAGTCCCTGCAGAATGGGCTAATATCGTAGTCGGTAAACCGGTAGAGGATGATGCTCCTGAATTTATCAAAAAAGTGGTGCGTCCTGTTAATGCCCAACGTGGTTACGATCTTCCGGTATCTGTATTTGTAGGCCGTGAAGACGGTACATGGGATCATGGTACAACTGAGTATGAGAAACGCGGCGTGGCAGCTTTCGTCCCTGTGTGGGAGGCTGAAAATTGTATACAGTGTAACCAGTGTGCTTATGTATGTCCTCATGCTACTATCCGTCCGTTCGTACTTGATGCTACAGAGCAGTCTAAAGTTCCGGAAGGAGTGGAATTGCTTAAGGCTCAAGGCAAGCAATTTGATGGAATGGGATTCCGTATCCAGGTAGACGTGCTAGACTGTCTTGGTTGCGGAAACTGTGCTGATATCTGCCCGGGCAAAAAAGGTAACTCAGCCCTTAAGATGGTAGAGATCGGTACTCAGTTCCCTGAACAGAATAACTGGGATTTCATGATAAAGAATGTAACCAGCAAGGCTCACCTTGTGGATACTAAACTGAATGTGAAAAACTCTCAGTTTGCAACTCCATTATTCGAGTTCTCAGGTGCATGTTCCGGTTGTGGTGAAACTCCGTATATCAAACTTGTTACCCAATTGTTTGGGGACCGTATGTTGATTGCCAATGCTACAGGCTGTACTTCAATCTATGGTGGTTCGGCCCCTTCAACTCCTTATCGTAAGAATGAAGAAGGTAAAGGTCCGGCATGGGCTAACTCTTTGTTTGAAGATAATGCTGAGTTTGGTCTGGGATATGCTTTGGCAAACATCACAATGCGTGACCGTATCCAGAAATTGATGACTCAGGCCCAGGACTGCGATAAATGCTCGCCGGAACTGAAAGCCCTGTATAAAGAATGGATAGAAAATAAGAATGAAGCTGAAAAGACAAAAGAACTTCATGCTCAGATAATGCCATTGCTTGAAGTAGAGAAAGATAACTGCGAGTATTGTAAGGAAATTTATTCTTTGAAACAATATATTATCAAACGTTCTATCTGGATCTTTGGAGGTGACGGTTGGGCTTACGATATAGGTTTCGGTGGTCTGGACCATGTGATTGCTTCTGGTGAAGATGTAAATATTCTTGTACTCGATACAGAAGTTTACTCTAATACAGGAGGTCAGTCTTCTAAATCTACCCCGGTAGCTGCTGTAGCTAAATTTGCTGCCGCAGGTAAGAAGATCCGTAAGAAAGACCTCGGAATGATTGCGGCTACCTATGGATATGTATATGTTGCTCAGGTGGCGATGGGTGCTAATCAGGGACAATGCCTGAAAGCAATTAAAGAAGCTGAAGAATATAAAGGCCCATCATTGGTTATCGCGTATTCACCATGTATCAGCCACGGATTACGTAAGGGTATGGGGCATGCTCAGGATGAAGAGAAAGCAGCTGTAGCTTGCGGATACTGGCACCTGTGGCGCTACAATCCGATGTTGGAGGAAGAAGGAAAGAATCCGTTTACGATGGATAGTAAAGAGCCGGATTGGTCTAAATTCCAAGAGTACCTTGGCAGTGAGGTTCGTTACACTTCTCTTCAGAAGTCTAATCCGACAGAAGCATCAGATCTGTATAAAGCTGCTCAGGATAATGCGATGTGGCGTTACAAAGGCTATCAGCGTCTTGCTGCTGCAACATTTGATAAATTTGACGAAGCTTCAGAGCTTCAAAATTAATGATTGTTAATTATTGATATATAATAACATTTGGAGAGCCAGTCATGATGATTGGCTCTCTTCTTTGTTAAAAGCCTTATAGCTACATGTTTATTAAATATAAAGAATCGCAATTTAATATATAAAAGAATTCTAAATTAAAAAATATGTATTATCTTTGCCAAACCTGATATATAGTTATTATAACTGATACAAAACATATGAACAGAAAAACTTTACTAACTTCACTGCTATTGCTCTGTGTATCAATAGTATCCTTTGCTCAGACAAATCAATCAGAGCAATATTCCGTGCCAACGCGGAATGAATATTTACAGAAAGAGCCTGTTTGGTTTATTTCCATAGGAGCCGGAGGACAGGTTTATTTCGGAGAGGACGATAATGGAGTGCCTGGCAACCGTATAAGCCTTGATAAAAGAGTAACTTTCGCGCCCACATTGACAATCGGGCGGCGGATGAGTAACATAATAACCCTTCGTCTGCAGCTATCGGGCGGTAGCCTGCATGGTTTCAACGATGGCTGGAACGGGACTTACACCCGTTGGTGGAAAGATGGGGCTAATGGTGAGGATTTTATGCGCCTTTCTAAAGATCCGCAATGGGATTATATGGGATGGGTAGAAGGTGTGGACTATGAATATAGTGCTGTAGATGCTACGGGAGTGCCTGTATATCATCCGGCGAGAGGTGGTAAGTTTGGTGCTGAAAATCAGAGTTACTATATGCAGCATATGCGTTATATAAGCGCTACCGGAGATGTGTCTCTAAATTTGTTGAACCTGTTAAGGGGATATCAGCCAAATCGTAAATTTGAAGTGTCTCCTATTGCCGGTGTGGGTTGGTATCAACGTTTTGCGCATATGGGTACACTCAATAATACGTTCTTCGGCGGTAGCTTAGGTTTGAACTTAGGTTTTAATTTAACCCGGAAATTCCAAATCTTTGCCGAAGGCAGAGGTATTATTGTAAGCGATAAATTTGACGGACAACAAGGCGATTTGAGTAATAATGGTATTGCGCAGGCTACAATGGGGGTGACATATAAGTTCGGAGAACCGAAATATATTGATCCTGCTATTGAAACACGTTTGGTTATGCCATATAATATAGCACGAGGCTGCGATAAAATGGTACTTGTGCCCGGAGGTAATATAGAGATGGGGACAGGTGTAGACCCGCTTTGGGGTGATTCTGTTCCACGTAAACTGGTTGCTGTAAGTCCTTTCTGGATGGATGAAACGGAAGTGACAAATAAACAATATCGTGAATTCGTTTATTGGGTACGTGATTCCATTATCAGAGAACGTTTAGCAGACCCGGCTTATGCTGGAGATCCTACATTTAAAGTGTTGATTAGGCCAAGTGATAATTCTTTCACTTCTGTAGGGCAACGATTAAACTGGGTTAAGCCAATACCATGGAAGAATCCGACAAGCAGAGAGTCGGCCGCCATAAACAGTGTTGTGGGAGGAAATCCTTTTGGCGCGGACAAAGGCGGATTGATTGTGTCAGCAATGAATTATAAATATGATTGGTTCGACTCTAAGAGTTATTATGCATTCTTAGGCAAAATGCGTGCAGGTGAAGCTACAGCTATTGCTATTACGAAAGATACAGCATATGTAAATTCGAGAGGAGATATTGTTCGCGAAACATTATCAAGAATGTCTCACGGTGACCGGATCGATTTTACGAATACTTATATAGTAAATATATATCCTGATGTAATGAGCTGGATGACAGACTTCGCCAATGCAAAAAGCGAGCGTTATGTAGAAAGTTACTTTACAACGAAAGCCTACGATAATTTCCCTGTGGTTGGCGTATCATGGGAAGCTGCCGATGCTTACTGTGCATGGCGTACAGACCGTTATATCGCAGAAGGTAAATGTACTCAGGCCGGTTTTGAAGGTTATCGGTTACCTACTGAAGCAGAATGGGAGTTTGCCGCCAGAAACGGACGTTCCGAACTGGAATATCCATGGTATTCGGATCAAACACACACTACAGATGGTCTGGCTCATGCTAATTTCAGGGCATCTAAAGATTTAAAAGATTTGGTATCTCCTGTGGCAACATTCCTGCCTAACCGTTTCGGTTTGTATGATATGGCCGGAAATGTGGCAGAGTGGACTACCACAACATTTACGGAGTCGGTAGACCGTATGGCCGATGAGGCTAATCCTGACTTTAGTTACAGAGCAGTATTAGCTGACCCTGCTATCCTTAAACGTAAAATAGTGAAAGGTGGTTCGTGGAAAGATGCGACAGTGCGTTCGGGAGACAGGTCAGTTGAGTTTCAGGACAAAGGCCGTTCATTCATCGGTTTCAGATGTGTGAGATCGTGGGGTGTGGACGAAAAAGGAAGATTTAGATAATAAATCCGTTAAATATAAGTTTATACTTATATAACATCACTTATAGTTTAGCAAAATGACGAAGAAAGAAAATATTAAACATTTCATATCCAGCAGAAGGGGTCAGATAGTATTCAACTATTTATATAGCTGGGGGGCTGCGGTAGTTATTATTGGAGCCATGTTTAAGATTATTCATCTTCCTTATGCCGATTATATACTAATGGCGGGAATGATTACGGAAGCAGTTGTATTCTTTATTTCTGCATTCGATTATATTTCCCCGACTCCCGCTACTGAAACAGTTGCTAATGCTGGAGTGGTTATAGGTAGTAGTGTGACTGGCGGCACAGTTGTTGCACCCCAAACTGCAGCAGCGGTAAGAACAGATTCGGTTAAAGGCAAAGCGGAAAGTTCTGGCCCTGTAGTCGTTATTGCAGGTGGGGGAGGAAACGTCTCCGGTAGAGTTTCTTCTGGCTCTGGTGTATCTTCTGCCGGAAATACAGAAGGTGGTAATGTGAGCCAGACAGTATCGGCTGGAGTATATTCATCCGGTGCTTCAGGAGGGGGAAATGTCTCGGGTGGAGGCTTTTCAGGTGTGCCTGCTTCGGGAAATGCAGGCGGAGATAATTCTTCGGGAAGAAGTATTGCTCCTGAGTATGCACAAAGCTTAAATGATACCGCGCAAAATTTGGAAGAATTTTCTACAACTATACAATCGTTGAATGAAGCATCCCAGAAGCTGCTGGGTGCTTATAGGCACGTTACCGAAACTCAAGGTTTTGTGGACAACCTGGCGACATTGAATCAGAATGTAAGTGGACTGAATGATGTATTCAATACCCAGCTACAGACGATAACAGAGCAAATGTCGGCCATCAGATATATAAACGATAGCTTAATCCGGATGAAAGGTTTATATGACGGAGCTATCGGGGATAGTTATATGTTCAGGGAAGAATCTGCAAAAATGACTAGGCATATAGAAGCATTGAATAATGTTTATGCCCGTTTATTACAGGCGATGACAACAAATAACAACAATATGAACCCAACTAATTTTTAAGTGGAGATCGTTAGACTTGATTTGAAAATTAAAAAGAAGATAACTGATGGCATTAAGTAGAGGGCAAATGACGCGGCAGAAGATGATAAATCTGATGTATCTGGTTTTTATTGCTATGCTCGCTTTAAATGTATCGACAGAAGTTCTCGATGGATTTGTATTGGTAAATGATAATCTTCAGGAAAATATAGCGGTTACAGCTGCACGGAATAAACAAATATATTCAGATATAGACGAGGCATATGCTACAAATCCTGAAAAAACCCGCAAGGGGTATGATACATCGCAGGATGTAAGGCGCAAAACTGATTCGCTCTTCAACTATATACAATACCTGAAACAAGAGATTGCAAAAAAAAGTGATGGAGCGGATGCCGATATTGATAATCTGAAATCGAAAGACAATCTTAATGCTTCATCCGAAGTAATGATTTCTCCCGTCGGCGGACAGGGAAATAAACTGAAAAAAGCATTGGATGAATACAGAGAAAGCATATTAACCCTGATATCTGATAAAACAAAGAAGGATGTGGTTAATAAGACTTTGTCTACTCAGCCGAACGAACGTGCGAAAAAAGACGGAAAGAACTGGTTACAGGCTTCTTTCGACAGAATGCCAAGCATTGCCGCTATAACTTTTTTATCGGAGTTGCAGGTGAATGTGAAGCAGGCGGAAGGGGAAGTGCTGAATAGTTTGATTCAGGATATTGACGTAAAAGATATGAGGGTCAATCAATTGAGTGCTTTTGTTGTTCCTCAATCCAGCATGGTAATGCGTGGAACAACATATTCGGCACAGATTATTATGGCCGCGGTCGATACAACACAGCGTCCGCGTATAGTTGTCAATGGCAAAGAGTTGCCGGAAGATAAAAAAGGTTTATATGAATTTGCCGCTACAGGTACAGGAAAGCAGACTTTCAATGGTTTTATAGAGATGCTGGACCGGAGCGGATTCCCATTGAAGCGGGAGTTCACTCAGGAATATACAGTTATGGAACCGATGGCTACAATTGCTCCTTTACTGATGGATGTACTTTATTCGGGTATTCCCAATCAGATTAGTATATCAGTTCCCGGTGTTCCAATTAGCGAAGTCTCAGCAACTGCTGTAGATGGTGGAACATTGAGTGCTTCGGGCAATGGAATCTGGGTAGCTTCACCTTCTCCATCCAAAATAGGGCAAAAATTTGTAATTGCCGTGTCTGCGAGAGTGAATGGAGCGACTCAAACTGTGGCAAGAAAAGAGTTCAGAATACGCCCATTGCCTCCGGCATTGGCATATATTGATTATAAAGATGCTAATGGTAACCAACGGAAATTCAGGAAGGGTGCTTTATCCAGGGCTTTGATACTAAATTCGCCGGGAATTAAGGCTTCAATAGATGATGGTATTCTTGATATTCAATTTACGGTATTAAGTTTTAGAACATATTCGTTTGATGCCATGGGAAATACTACACCGGAATTATCAAATGGTGCTAATTTTTCTCAACGTCAGATAGAACAAATAAGGAAGATGAGTAGAGGAACGCGTTTCTTCATAGGCGACATTAAGGTAAAAGGTCCTGATGGAGTAGAACAGGAAACGAATCCAATGCAAGTAACGATTAATTAATTAACACAAAAATAGCATATTATGAAATCTATCATTTCATTTATGATGGGCGGATTACTGATTACAAGTTCGCTTTTCGCACAAAACTACGCAAATAACAGACCTAGAATCTTAGATGAAGTATCAGTTGTTACTTCAACTTCGGAAGATATGGCTACGGATATTTCTACAAGAGAGTTATCCGTGATGGAAAATTCAATGAATGATTATACTTCTTCGATCTGGTCGCGTGAGATTTACCGACAGATTAGTGATGTGGAAGGTAATGAGACATTCTTTTATCCTCAGGCATCTACAGAACAGAGAACCAACCTGTTCTCGTTATTGGTAAACCTTTTGAGTACAAATACAATAAACGGATATAAATACGAAGCCCAACCGGAGTTGGGTGCCAGGCTTACCGGAAAAGAAACCCTGGAGGAAGCGGCTATTCCTTTTACAGAAGCTAGTGATAGAACTCTTAATGTGAAAAGGGAAGATATCCCATCCGATAAGATAACTCACTATCTGGTAAAGGAGAGATGGTATTTCGATGCCAAGACATCCAAAGGGGATGTGCGAGTGACGCATATTTGTCCGGTATTATTCGAAAAGGGTAAATATTTTCCATTGTTCTGGGTTCGCTTCGATGATGTGAGTGTATATCTGGCAAGAGCGGTATCGCCGGTAGGAGTAGCTAATGTAACTCCTGTTTTGACGAATGCTTCTATGTTTGATATTATCCGTAACAGATGGTATCGAGGTTGTATATATCAGGTGGGAATGAGACAACTGTCTGCTCACTTCCCAGAAATGAAAGACCTGATAAATGAACGTAAGCGTATAGAGAATGAACTGGATTATATCCAGTCTAAATTCTATGCTGCGGAAAGAAGAAGATAAAAAGAATCAGTATTATATAAGAAGCCTTGTAGAGAATCTATGAGGCTTTTTCCTTTTATATGAGAAAGGAAAAAATCCCCTTGGAATCACCTCAGGGGATTATATATCGTACTGTTTAGCTAGGCTTCTGCACCTCCTGTATTATCTCCATTCCTTTCAGAATAGCTTGTTCATTCATCGGTAGTAACTTGTGATGACGTTCAGGTAGCGATTTTTTCAGCCCCAGCATTACATTATCAAGCTGCACCATCGGTGATACCTTGAGGAGGCCACCCAATACGATCATATTAAAAGCCTTAGTATTTTGCATTAATGTGGCTGTATCTATGGCTTCTATTTTGTATATATATATGTCCTTCCTTGTTGGCGGATGCTGGAATCCACTAGGGTCATATATTAATATTCCTCCCGGTTTTAAGTGAGGTTCAAACTTATCGAGTGAAGGCTGGTTAAGTATAATTGCTATATCATACTCGTTTACAATAGGCGAACTGATAGCATTATCGCTTAGTATAACTGTTACGTTAGCAGTACCACCGCGTTGTTCCGGACCATATGATGGAAACCATGAAACTTCCTTATCTTCCATCAGCCCCGAATAAGCCAGTATCTTACCCATCGACAGCACACCCTGCCCTCCAAAACCTGCTATTATTACTTCTTGTGTCATGCCTTCTCTTTTAGATATTTTTTAAGTCTCCCATAGGGTAAACAGGGAACATATTCTCCACCATCCAATCATTTGATGCCTGAGGCGTCATTTTCCAGCCGGAACTACAAGTTGATACTATCTCAACGATGGATGTACCTTTATTCTCCATAGAGTTTTCAAACGCTTTCCTAATCATACGCTTTGCCTTTTTTACGGTTGCTGCTGTATGCACACTCTGACGGGTTGCAAGACATACGCCTGGTAATTGTGCCAGCAAATCCGTTATTTTGAGGGGGTAGCCATTTTCATAAACATCCCGTCCGTTGGGCGTTGTGGCAGTTTTCATATCCAGAAGAGTAGTCGGAGCCATCTGTCCTCCTGTCATACCGTATATACCATTGTTAATAAAGATAATGGCAATGTTCTCACCTCTGTTTGCAGCATGTATCGTTTCTGCTGTACCGATAGCAGCAAGGTCTCCGTCTCCTTGGTAAGTGAATACCATTTTCTCAGGATTAAGACGTTTGACGGCGGTAGCCACTGCCGGAGCACGTCCGTGAGCTGCTTCCTGCCAGTCTACATCCAGATAATTGTATGCGAAAACAGCACAACCGACAGGCGCGATAGCGATGGTTTTATCCATAATTCCCATTTCTTCCACCACTTCGGCTATCAATTTATGTACAACCCCATGTGAGCAACCGGGGCAATAATGCATCTCGGTATCGTTCATTAATGCAGGTTTTGCATACACGAGATTAGCCGGATCTATAATGTTTGTACTCATAATCTTAAAATTTGAATTTGAAAATACTGTTTTTAGCAGTCAAATTTACGTTGCAGAGCATCTACCACTTCGCTTGGAGTAGGTACTATACCTCCCAGACGTCCGTAATGTTCTACTTTTACTTTTCCGCTTACAGCCAGACGAACATCTTCCACCATTTGGCCGGCATTCATTTCTACTGTAAGTATTCCTTTTATTTTGGATGCGTATTTGTCTATTTCTTTTGAAGGGAACGGCCAAAGTGTGATAGGACGGATAAGTCCCACTTTTATGCCTTGTGCACGTGCCAGATCCATTGCTTTCTGGCATATACGTGCTGCGGAACCGAAAGCCACCAATATATAGTCGGCATCTTCACAGTTGATTTCCTGATGCAGGCATAATTCTTTTTCAATTTTCCTGTACTTTGCCTGAAGGCGGAGATTATTCACCTCCATTTTATTTGAATCCAGTTCGAGAGTGGTTATTATCGTAGGCTTTTTTCCGGGTAGCCTGCCCAATGTCGCCCATGGGCATTGCTCTCTGATTTCGGCATCAGTTCTTCTGCGGGTGTATGCAGGGAGTTTGACTTTTTCCATCATCTGACCGATAACACCGTCGGTAAGTATCATTGCCGGAGTTTGATATTTAAAAGCGAGATCGAAACCCAATGTAACAAAATCGGCCATTTCCTGTACCGAACTTGGAGCGAGAGTGATTAATTTATAGTCTCCGTGGCCTCCTCCTTTTACAGCCTGGAAGTAATCGGCCTGCGACGGCTGTATGGTACCTAATCCCGGGCCTCCGCGCATTACGTTTACCAGCAAGCAAGGTAGTTCGCCTGCGGCGATATATGAAACCCCTTCGAGCATAAGGCTCATTCCGGGGCTGGAAGACGATGTCATAACTGCTTTTCCACAGCCTGCGCCACCGTATACCATATTGATAGATGCTGTTTCACTTTCAGCCTGAAGGACAACCATTCCTGTCGTTTTCCAAGGAGCCTCGGCCATTAATGTTTCCATTATTTCCGATTGGGGAGTAATTGGATATCCGAAGTAGCCATCAGCACCATATCTGATTGCAGCATGAGCTATGGCTTCGTTGCCTTTCATTAAAAATATTTCTTCTGACATAAGCTTTTAATTGATTAAAAAAACGAATTACGGATAGTCAGGCCTATAGGCACGGACAAGTAATTCGTTATACTATTCAAATTTTTTCTTGTAAATGGTGAGACATCCGTCGGGACATACATAACCACAATTGGCACAACCGATACAAGCTTCGGGATTTTTCATAAAAACATAGTGGTATCCTTTCTGATTTACATTTCGGGGCTGAAGCTCCAAAACATCGCAAGGGCATGAAACTACACATAGATTACAGCCTTTGCAGCGTTCTTCATTAACTACGACTGTTCCTTTGATTTTGGCCATTTCCTTATAATAATTATTTTAGCATTACTTTTCCGCCAGGGAATTTTCATCCGATCCTGACACAAAGGTATGCGTATTTATTTTTATATTCTTCTTTTTGGATAACAAAGATGTTAAAAAAAATCATGTCACTAAACATATTATTATTTTTTAGGAGAATATGAGTGCTTGAATTTCAGTTGGTTGTCTATGCAATATTGCATTCGGCTATTTTTTTCTGTCTTTATGTCAACTACTTGGATCAAATCGTCCGGTCTTATCTGAATTTGTAAACCTCTTTTTCCTGCACTTATATAGATAAAATTATATTTTTTACATGAAACATCTATATATGTCGGAAATTTCTTCTTCATCCCTATAGGCGAACACGCACCCCTTATATATCCTGTCACATTCAGCAGATCTTTCATCGGTATCATGTCACAGCTCTTGTTACCGGATACCTTTGCCGCAGTTTTCAAATCCAGTTCTTTTGCTCCGGGAATAATACAGACAAAATATCCTGATTTATCTCCTTTCAATACCAATGTTTTAAATAATTGTTCTACAGGTTCATTTAGCTGTTCGGCGACATGGACGGCGCTAAGGTCTGATTCATCGACTTCATAAGGAATAAGTTTATACTCTATTTTTTCTTTGTCCAGTAATCTAACGGCGTTTGTTTTCTCTATTTTCATAGCTGGCATATCTTACCTTTTTCGGTGTTTAAAACAAATAATTTATCAAGATGTTTATGGAATTAACCATTTATAGTTATCTATTAACTAAAACACGAATTTAAACATTTATATCATGAAAAGCATAACTAATCTTTTTATAATCGCTATCATAGGATTTCCTGGCATGCTGTCTTGCGGCAACAGTAATAAAAGTATTCAGCAAGAACAATCTTATGAGATGTCCATGACTGCTGTAGAAGATGAAAAAAGCAGTGCAGACCAAGTTCTCGACGAAGCATATGAAGTGGAGAAGAAAGAGAAAGCTCCTTCTACTACACTCAAATTCACTCCGCCACAGATTGTTCCTAATTTTATCACCTCTTCAGCTGCCGTTGCAACCTATGATGATGGTGTACATAAGTTTGTGCGTACAGCCTCTACAAAATTTAAAGTAAGAGAAGTCGTTCCGGCTACACAGTCAATAGAGGATATAGCGCTGAAAAACAGAGGCTTTATTATTAAGTCTGCCATCAATAACGAGAACCTGTATTCGGAAACTGTCAATATTTCAAAGGATTCCGCAATAGTCAACTATTCATGTAATCTTCTTGCAACCATCGAGTTGAAAGTTCCTGCGTCATTGCTCGATTCCGTTCTGCGCCAGATAGCACCTTTGGCCATTCTGGTGGATTACCGGACGATAGATGCGCAGGACGTTACAGTAAAACTGATGGCTGACCAGTTGGCTCAAGTTCGCTTGTCTAAGAGGCAAAAACGCATATCTAACGCGATCAGTACAACCGGGCGTAAGCTGGATGATGTAATGGCAGCGGAAGATGCCCTGGATACAAGCCTCGAAGACGCTGACAGAAAAGTGATCTCCGAATATATGACTAATGAGCAGATTGCATACAGCACCATAAACATCAGCATGTATCAGGACAAAATAGAGTATTCCGAGAAGATACTCCGTAAAACTGCAATTAAGGAGTACACTCCGGATTTTGGCTCCAAACTGTTAGATGCATTTGCCGGGGGGTGGTACATTATTAGTGCCACATTTCTTATTCTGGTTCATATCTGGCCACTCATCATTGTTTTCGCTATCGGGTTGTTTATCTTTATGAAGATAAGGAAAAGGAATAAGCAGGGGTGATCATGGCAGGAAGGAGATAGATACTCAGGTGTTTATCTCCTTTATGTTTTACGGAGCTAAGCGCTCGATCTTCCAGCCCCCGTCCGCCAATGTATATTGTATCCTGTCGTGCAGGCGGTTTTTGCGTCCCTGCCAAAATTCTATTAGATCTGGCTTAACGATGTATCCTCCCCAGTTTTCAGGGCGGCTTATCTCTTTTCCTGTGAAACGGGTTTCAAAATCTGCCATGAGTTGTTCCAGATATTGCCTGTCAGGTATTATCCGGCTTTGAGGCGAAGCCCATGCTCCGAGTTTACTTTTTGCAGGGCGTACATCGAAATACGAATCGGAATCTGCTTCCGGTATTTTTTTTGCAATACCTTCAATTCTCACCTGTCTTTCCAGTTCATGCCATACAAAGTTAAGGGCGCAATGGTTATTCTCCGTTATTTGGACAGCCTTCCTACTATCGTAATTGGTGAAGAATACAAACCCTTCCGGCTTTATCTGCTTTAGCAGAACAATGCGGGAAGATGGTTTGCCGTCACTGGTCGCTGTAGCCAGATTCATTGCGTTGGGTTCTAAGGTTTCGGCAGTTACGGCCTCATTGAACCACCGTTCGAACATGATAATGGGATCGGGTGTGACTTCACTTTCATCCAGCGTTTTTAGGGTAAAGTCTCTACGTATATTAAATAGATCAGTCATTTTATCAGTATTTATTGATCTTCAAAAATACTTAAAAGTTGACAAAGTTGACACTTTTTTCGGTTAACAGTCAATAGTCAATAGCATGTAACTCATTACTCGTAACTAAAAAGTAACAAAGGTAACAGGGAAAGCAATTAAGAATGAAGAATGAAAAATTAAGAATTAAGAACCAACGGTCAGCGGAGCTAATTTTTTTTCTTGCAGATTCTTATATCCTCTTTGTCATGTTGAACGAAGTGAAACATCTCCTAAATCGAAGGAGATCCTTCGTCCCTCAGGATGACAAGAGGGTAACAGCTAAAATTAAAATCAGAATTTAACAGTTCTGCCCCTTGAGGATTGAGGAGGCTCGATCAATACATAAAAGAACGCGGAAATCAAGTTTCCGCTATATAGATAAAATATTAGGGATAAGATAAAAAAAATCCCCACTGACATCTCGTCTGTGGGGACCTAAGATCAACTAAAAAAACTATCAATAGAAAAGTTATGCTAAACAAAGTATGTGCTTGTCCTTTTCTTTTTTCTTTTTGCAGTACCGGTTACATTGTTCACTGATACTGTATCCGAGTAATATGCCAAGTATAAAGTCCTCTTCCGGAGTCAGCAGGTTTAATGGTTTGTCGCCACAAATCCGGTTTGCCACATTCAGGCATTCATCTTTTCCGAAGAATACATTTATATTACCATTTCTTAACCGTTGTATTTTATAACTGATTCCGTTTTTCTCCAATTTCCAGATTACTTTTTCTTCCGTATCTGCGGTCAGGGTGCAGAGCATCAGGTCGCGGACACCTTTCTTATATTCATAAATGAGATGGTAGAAAACACGCATAAATCAGTCGGATTTTTAAATTACTTTTTTCAAATCTTCTGTCCAGAGCGCGATCCGTTGGTCAGTAAGGTTCGATTCGTTGTCATTGTCTATTAGCAGGCCTACAAACTGACCGTCAACTACAGCTTCCGAACTGTCGTATGTGTAACCTTCTGTACTTACCTGCCCGATAAATTTACAGCCTTTGCTTTTTATCGCATCATATATTTTGCCTACTGCATCACCGAAAGTGTCGCTGTATGATGAAGAATCTCCGCATCCGAAAAGGGCGACTTTCTTCCCGTTCAGATCGGCAGCTTTCACCTTGTCGAGATAGTATTCCCAGTCGTCTTGCAAATCTCCAAGACCTAATGTAGGTGATCCGAACAATAGGACATCATAAGCCGCGTAATTTGTATCAGCTTTGGATACATCGTGTAAATCAGCTTTGTCTACATTCAGTTTTTTTGCTATCTCTTCCGCAACTTCTTGAGTGTTTCCGGTTGTGGAACCGTAATATATTCCAATCTTAGACATATTGTAAATAAATTATAGTTATTAATTTCAATTTGACAATGCAAAGAAACAATATATATCGGACAGGGGCAATACCGAGAAATAATGAAAATTGCAGGCAAAACTACTTATTTATAAGTAGAAAGACGTTTCAGGACATTTGCTCAAAGGTATTCAAAATAAAAAAAGCAGACTGAATATTCAGCCTGCCCTCTTTATACCGTTTAAACTATGTTTTAAGCTTCTGCCTTAGGAAGTACAGAAACATAAGATCTATCGTTTTTCTTTTTACGGAATGATACTACTCCGTCTGTCAATGCAAACAAAGTGTGATCTTTTCCGATACCTACATTTTCACCAGGGTGATGTGTTGTACCTCTCTGGCGAACTATAATGTTTCCGGCTTTAACTGTTTCTCCGCCGAATGCTTTAACGCCTAATCGTTTACTTTCCGATTCACGGCCGTTTTTCGAACTACCTACACCTTTCTTGTGTGCCATTTTCTTCTGTTTTTACTGATTAAGCAATAATTTCTTTAACTACAACTTCTGAAAATTGTTGACGGTGACCGTTCAATTTACGGTGTCCTTTCCTTCTTTTCTTGTGGAATATAAGCACTTTGTCTCCTTTTGCCTGAGATATTACTTCTACTACCACTTTAGCGCCTTCTACGGTAGGAGCACCTACAGTTACAGCACCATCTTTGTCAACTAATAATACTTTTTCGAACTCTACTTTAGAGCCATTTTCTGCGTTGATTCTGTGAACGAACAATTTTTGATCTACTTCAACCTTCATTTGTTGTCCTTGAATGTCTACAATAACGTACATCTGTTTTTATATTTACAGGTTATGTGCCTGAGGCGAACCCGTTTACACGGATTTCTTGTTGGCCTATTGGCAATCGGGTGACAAAAGTAATAAAATATTATGGAATACTCAAATATTTTTTAAGCGATATTATTTCTTATAATCTATAATAGTCAATACTCCTTCTATTTCGTCCAGCATCGGTATATTTATATCGCCGCCAATTTCAGTAATGATAGCTTTAATCGCCTGTTTGTTTACTTTGGTTACTGTAGTTAATTTATTACCGGATATGATGTTTGTTCCCGGCATATTGCCCAGTATTCCGTCTACTATAAATATGCTGTCTCCTTTTGTGGTATATGCACTTTCTCTTTTTCTTGCATTCAAACCATTTTGCCGGTTTACAGCCAACGTGGATATAGCTCCCGAATTCGGATCATTTTCATTTACATCGAAAATCCTTTTTATTTCGAGTAACTCTGCATCCCGGATGAACATACTGTTTACTCTCTCATCTACAGTGGGGTCGTTTGATTTTAATACACGTTTTTCGTTGAGCCATTCGCCGTTTAATGGTGCAGGTGGCTTGGGTTCATAATCATCGCCGCATGAATAACTGCAAATACTGATGATAACAAGCAATGTAAGAAAGGTGATGTTTTTGTTCATCGCTCACAGATTTGTTTTGTAAAATGTTTATGCAAAGATATGTATTATTTTTTTTGGAATGAATTTATCATAGTTAAATGGTGTATTTATGTAATTGCAACGAGAATATTTTGCTTCAATCGTGTTTTGACAATGTGAGATAAAATATAAATAAAATGTGTTATATTTCTGTTTTATATTTTGAATTAAGAATAAAATGATATAAATTTGCCGGACTGTGGTAAAGTATAAAGCTAACAAAAAAAATAATTATAGATATATGTGTGGATTTGTAGGTGTATTCGATTTGACTCAAGATATAGATGTGCTTCGTGGGCAGGTGCTTCGCATGGCCAAGAAGATACGCCATCGGGGGCCTGACTGGTCTGGGGTATATTGTGGCAGTAAATCTGTTCTTGCCCATGAAAGGCTTTCCATTGTGGGAGTTGATTCGGGCAAGCAGCCTCTGTATAGTAAAGACAAAAAACTTGTATTGGCCGTTAATGGCGAGATATACAATCATAAAGAAATAAGAAGCCGGTATCCTGACTATGAGTTTCTTACTCATTCCGATTGTGAAGTTATCCTGGCTTTGTATAAAGATAAAGGAGCCGGTCTGTTTGAAGATCTGAATGGGATATTTGCATTTGCACTCTATGACGTTGAAAAAGATATTATATTGATCGGTCGCGACCATATGGGTATTATACCTTTATATATGGGCTATGACGATTACGGGCAATTCTATGTAGCCAGTGAGTTGAAGGCGCTGGAGGGTATTTGTCCGAATATTCAGGAATTTTTACCCGGTCATTATATCTTCAGTGAAGATGGAACGATGCTTAAACCCTGGTACAAGCGTGACTGGATGGAATACGAGAATGTGAAAGACAATAAGTCGGATGTCGAAGAATTGAGAACTGCTTTGGAAGCAGCGGTGCACCGCCAGTTGATGTCGGATGTGCCTTATGGGGTTTTGCTTTCGGGTGGCCTGGATTCGTCTGTTATATCGGCTGTGGCGAAGCGTTATGCTGCACGGCGTATAGAAGACGACAATAAGACGGAGGCGTGGTGGCCGCAACTTCATTCTTTTGCCGTAGGTTTGAAAGATGCTCCCGATTTGATTGCAGCCCGTAAGGTGGCGGAGTATATAGGCACGGTCCATCATGAGATTAATTTTACGGTGGAGGAAGCTATAGATGCATTGAGCGATGTGATTTATCATATCGAAACGTATGATGTGACAACTGTGCGGGCGTCCACTCCTATGTATTTATTAGCTCGTTTTATAAAGTCTATGGGTGTGAAAATGGTGCTGTCAGGTGAAGGCTCGGATGAGCTTTTCGGCGGTTATCTGTACTTCCATAAGGCGCCTGATGCAAGGGCATTTCATGAAGAAACAGTTCGTAAGCTGGACAGGCTTCATTTATATGATTGTTTGCGTGCAAACAAGTCGTTGGCAGCATGGGGGGTTGAAGGGCGTGTGCCGTTTTTGGATAAGGAATTTATGGATGTGGCTATGCGCCTGAACCCTCAGGATAAGATGTGCGGTAATGGTAAGATCGAAAAACATATACTCCGGAAAGCTTTCGAGGATTATCTGCCCGCGAGTGTAGCGTGGCGTCAAAAAGAGCAATTCTCGGATGGTGTAGGATATAACTGGATAGATACATTGCGTGAGGTTGCTGATAAAAAAGTAAGCGACCGTCAGATGGAGCATGCAGCAGAGCGTTTTCCTATCAACCCGCCAATGTCGAAAGAAGAATACTGGTATCGCACAATGTTTGAAGGGCATTTTCCATCGGCGTCAGCGGCTCATACAGTGCCGTCAGTGCCTTCGGTGGCCTGCAGTACGGCTGTGGCTCTGGAATGGGATGCTTCATTTAAGAACAGGGTGGACCCGTCCGGCCGTGCGGTAAAAGCGGTGCATGCCGAGGCGTATGATAAGTAATAGGGGTTAGCTTATTGCTTATGCGGGTGTATTGAAAGTGTTTTTTTCTCCTCATCTGTGTACTCCTCCTGCGGAAATTCTTTCAATATGCCCCGTGATGTGATAATCTGATAAACAAGGATAAGCCATACGGCAAGGCTTGGGATCGCTTTCAGTGAATATCTTTTAAATATATCGTCGTGTATGCTTTTCGGGAATATATGGGATGATGTTATCAGTGTCCAGAATAAGGTGAATACCAGTAGTCCGGTTATCCATTTGTTCTTCGGGTACTTTTGCAGGCTGTACCAAAAGGCCAGGGCCGTCATGGCAATAATGTATGTTTCTTTTTCGGAACCGGTGCTGAAAAGGACAATGAAGAATAAGGCGGATGCAAGGATGCCGAATTGGTAAGCCAGATCGTCGTAGCATCTGACTTTTATATATTGAAGTCCGAATAATACAAGTCCCGGCACGATTATATAAAATGCCGGTGCATCCAGTATATTGAAGCATCTTCTGATGAGTCCGATGGCAGAGATGTCCTGTGAAAAGTTAGTTATATTAATAACGTTTTTAGCAGATAAGGTCTGGAACCAATCTCCATAACTCTGTATGACGAATTCGGGAGAAGAGATCAGCATTGGCAGGGTGAAGAATATGGCTGCCCATATACCCATGTATAGCGTAAGTTTTCCTTTGTGTTTTGAGAAAAAGAACAAGCTTAATCCCACTATGCCATATAGTTTTATAAAAGTGCCGAGCATAATGAGGCATGCGGCCCAGAAATCTTTCTCTTTCCGTATACAGATGAAGCTGCCGATAACCAATGCGGCAATCAGGCCGTTTGTTTGGCTATTCATTACGCAGGTATAGAGATCCACTCCTATTATGTAAAAAAACAGGTATTTCCTTTTCCAGGCAATCGGCAGATAATAAACGGCAAAAAACAGGGTAAGGCTCATGGCTACATCCCAGAGTAATATTCCGAGCCTGTCGGGTAGGAGAGCAAATGGTGCAACAATAAAGGTGAAGACCGGGCCATAATAAAACTTATCATGATGTTCGGCCGGATAAGGCGCGTACAGGTTGATCTGTTCAAGGGCATGATAGAATGAGCCACTGAATATTTTATAATTATTATGAATACGACTGGCTTTGAGTGCGCCAATCACAGGGATGAGGGTCCATACGAAGAGGAGGAATCTCTTATCAGAAAATACAGGTTTTCTGAAAAAATTAACAATCGGGCTCATTTTCTATCTCTTATTATCCAATAATTAAAGTGATAGCCCTGTGCTTTGAAAAAGGTGCATGCTATACGCTTTTTTTGAGTTATTATTTCTAAAATCTAATATTCCGGATTCTAGAGTTTGCAAAGATGCGTATTTTATGTGGGATAGGAAATTTTTTATTAACATTTTAGGGAAAACCTATGAAAATTGAGAGCTATAACTATTAGTTGTTTTTTTATATAAATTAACTATACAATGTTAAAACCTGACACTTCTGACACATTTTTGCTATTTTTTCACCTGTCATTTTCGTATTAATTAACTGTATGCTTTTAAAAGGTAACACTTATTTCAGTAAACAGTAGTCAGTAATCAGTAAACCAACTTGTAACTCGTAACTGCCCTAGGGCGCAGTAACTTGTAACTCTTAAAAAAGGTAACAGTATTTACAGTCATCAGTAAACAGTCATCAGTCAACAACTCGTAAGATGTAAAACTTTGCGCCTTTGCGTGAAACAAAATAGAGTATCTTGTAACCCCTAACTGTTAAAAAGTAACAAAGGTAACAGATATGTCAGTAAACAGTCAACATAGCAGTCATTAGTCTACAGCTCGTGACTCGTCGTATCTCGTCTACTTGTATCTCGTGTCTCTTTTACTCGTAACTGCTTTAATCAATACTTCAAAGAACTATCTGCTGACAGCTAAAGGCTATCAGTTCTAATTATATAGATAAATTTTTTTCCATTACTTAATATGGTGTTCAAAAGAAATATTTTGCTCAAATAAATAGAAAAAAGATAGATTAAAGGTGTCGAATCTGTAAAAGGTGTGACATTTGTAAATCATTTAGTCTTGCGTTCTGACTTTATGTTTGTTGTTTTGAAAATTTACAAGTCAAAAAGATTTTTTATTTTATTAAAAATGAAAAAATGATACAAATTTCTTGTGAAATCGAATAATTTGTACGAAATTTGCGTCTTGAAAATAGGAATAATATAATACGTAAAAAATAGGTAGGGGTAGAGGATGAAGAAATTGAAATTTACTAAAATGCATGGCGCCGGAAACGACTATATTTATATGAATGGATTCACTCAGAAAATAGAGAATCCTTCTGAGCTGGCAGTCCGTCTGAGTGACCGTCATTTTGGTGTCGGCTCCGACGGCTTGGTGTTGATATTACCCTCGGATACCTGTGATTTTAGAATGCAGATGTTTAATTCCGATGGTTCGGAAGCCGAAATGTGTGGTAATGCTTCGCGCTGTGTGGGCAAATATGTGTATGATAACGGGCTGACCGATAAAAAAGAAATAACACTGGAGACAAAAGCCGGTATAAAATATATCACATTGAAGGAAGGTAATGCAGTTGCGCGAAAGGTGACAGTGGATATGGGAGAGCCGATACTTGCACCTACCCTGATTCCGGTACAGATTGCGGAAGAGCCCGTATTGGATTATCCTTTGGATATAGACGGCAGGATATGGAAGATATCGTGTGTGTCTATGGGAAATCCGCACGCTGTAGTGTTTATGAAGGGGATCAAAGATTTGGATCTGCCTGTTTTAGGCCCTAAGTTTGAGACCCATTCTGTCTTTCCTCGCAAAACCAATACCGAGTTTATCGAAGTGGTAGACCGCAATACCTTAAATATGCGTGTGTGGGAACGCGGGGCAGGGGAGACTCTGGCTTGCGGGACAGGGGCTTGTGCCGCTGCCGTGGCTGCCGTGCTGAATAATCATTGCGACAGGGAGATCACGATACATTTGCTGGGAGGCGACCTCAAGATAGAGTGGAGTGTCTTTAATAACCATGTGTATATGACAGGTGAAGCTGTTACTGTGTTCGAAGGCGAACTGGTAAATTAGCAGATTTGAATATTAGTAAATTAGAATATTAGCAAATTAGAAAATGAATATAAATACTGGTTACTTATTTATTTGCCGATCATACGGCTCGTAATTCGTAACTCGTAACTCGTAACTAAAAATGATATTAATAAACGAAAATTATACAAAGCTCCCGGGAAGCTACCTGTTCTCGGATATAGCACGCAAAGTAAACGAATTCAAAACTGCACATCCCGGCGCGACCATCATCCGCCTGGGTATCGGAGATGTGACAAAACCGCTTCCGCAGGCCTCTATCGAGGCTATGCATAAAGCTGTGGATGAGATGGCTGATGCGGCTACGTTCAGGGGGTACGGACCGGAGCAGGGTTATGATTTCCTTGTAAATACAATTGTTGAAAACGATTATAAAGCGCGCGGACTGGATATCTCGGCAGATGAAGTATTCGTCAGTGACGGTTCTAAAAGCGATACTGGGAACATCGGAGATATTCTCGGCCTGGATAATATTGTCGCCATTACAGATCCTGTATATCCGGTTTATGTGGATACCAATGTGATGGCTGGTCGTGCGGGCGATTTGAACGAGAACGGCAAATGGAGTAAGATTATATACCTTCCATGTATTGCGGAGAATGATTTTGTACCTTCACTGCCTGCCGGAAAAGTGGATATAATCTATTTATGCTATCCGAATAATCCGACAGGAACGACTTTGACAAAAGAGCAATTGAAGATATGGGTAGATTATGCATTGAAAAACAAGGTGCTTATTCTTTTCGATAGCGCTTATGAAGCATATATAACCGAAAGCGATGTACCTCACAGCATATACGAAATTGAAGGAGCAAAGGAAGTAGCTATTGAATTCCGGAGTTTTTCCAAAACTGCAGGATTTACCGGTACACGTTGCGCATATACCGTGGTGCCTAAAGCGCTGGTGGGATATACCGGATCGGGAGAAAAAGTATCATTGAATAAATTATGGAACAGACGGCATACGACAAAATTTAACGGTGTGCCATATATTATACAACGTGCCGCTGAAGCCTGTTATTCCGTCGAAGGTAAAAAGCAGGTAAAAGAAACTATCGATTATTACCTGAATAATGCTAAGATCATACGTGAAGGGCTTAGTACGCAAGGGCTGAAAGTCTATGGCGGAGTGAATTCCCCATACATTTGGGTGAAAACTCCTGATGGTATGACTTCGTGGGGATTTTTCGATTATCTGCTCAATGAACTGAATGTGGTAGGGACTCCCGGTGTCGGTTTCGGGCCGAGTGGCGAAGGGTATCTGCGACTGACGGCATTCGGCACGCTGGAGAATACAAAAGAGGCGGTGAGTCGTCTCAGAAAGATATCTATTTAATAAAAAGATTCTGTATTTTATTGGTGTACAAAATATTGAAACATAAAATTTTGAAATAAAATCTATATAACTCAATAAAAACAAGTTTATGACAAAGTTACGTTTTAGAGCAGTAGCGATGGCCTCGGAAAGAAAACCGGTAGAGGTGCGAAAACCGGAAAAGAAGACATCGGAATATTATGGAGAGAAAGTATTCAACCGGAAAGCTATGACTAAATATCTTTCGAAGGAAACTTTCAAAGCACTGAATAATGCTATCGATAAAGGAGGGTCTGTGAATCGTAATCTTGCTGAGCACGTAGCTGCAGGTATGCGTATGTGGGCTTTGGAAAACGGTGTGACTCATTATACACACTGGTTTCATCCATTGACAGACGGAACTGCCGAAAAACACGACGCATTTGTAGAACATGACGGCCAGGGCGGTCTGATAGAAGAATTTGAAGGAAAGCTTCTGGCGCAACAGGAGCCGGATGCATCCAGTTTCCCGTCGGGAGGTCTTCGCAATACATTTGAGGCCCGCGGATATTCGGCCTGGGACCCGTCTTCCCCTGCATTCATTGTTGGTAATACGCTGTGTATCCCTACTATATTCATCTCTTACACAGGCGAGGCGCTGGACTATAAGACTCCATTGCTGAAAGCTCTGGCTGCCGTAGATAAGGCTGCGACTGAAGTCGTTCACTATTTTAATAAGGATGTAAAGAAAATACAATCCAATCTGGGTTGGGAACAGGAGTACTTCCTTGTAGATGAAGACCTTTTCATGGCTCGTCCCGACCTGGCTTTAACAGGGAGGACGCTGATGAGCCACGAGAGTGCAAAGAATCAACAGTTGGAAGATCACTATTTCGGTTCTATACCTGAACGTGTACAACGCTTTATGGAAGAACTGGAGTATGAAGCATATGCTTTGGGTATTCCGGTGAAGACCCGCCACAATGAGGTTGCGCCGAATCAGTTCGAGCTGGCCCCTATATATGAAGAGTGTAATCTGGCTGTAGACCATAACCTGCTGGTGATGTCTGTGATGGATAAAGTAGCACGTAAACACTCATTCCGTATATTATTCCACGAAAAACCGTTCAAGGGAATCAATGGTTCGGGTAAACATAATAACTGGTCGCTAAGTACCGATACAGGTATCAACCTGCTGTCTCCGGGTAAAGATCAGGTAGAAAACCTGCGCTTCATTACTTTTGTGGCAAATATTCTTGCGGCAGTGCATAAGAATAACGGATTGCTGAAAGCATCTATTTCTTCTGCTACAAATGCTCACCGTTTAGGTGCGAACGAAGCGCCTCCGGCTATCATATCCGTTTTCCTCGGCTCTCAGGTAAGTGATATACTCGATAAGTTTGAGAAGAGTGCGGTGAAAGACGCGATTGTAGTCGACAGTAAGAAGCAGATCAGCCTTGGTGTGGGGCAGATTCCTGAAATTCTTCTCGATAATACCGATCGCAACCGTACATCTCCGTTTGCCTTTACTGGTAACCGTTTCGAATTCCGTGCGGTGGGTTCTTCTGCAAACTGTGCTTCTGCTATGACTGCACTGAATGCATCTGTTGCCGAGCAACTCCGGTTGTTTAAAGAAGAAGTGGATGGCTTGATAGCTAAGGGTAAATCGAAGGAGGAAGCTTTATATGAAGTGTTGAAAAAATACATCAAGGAATCTCGTCCTATCCGTTTCAACGGTAATGGCTACAGCGATGAATGGAAGGCTGAAGCCAAGAAGCGCAAACTGGATTGCGAAACCAGCGTTCCTGTGATTTATGACGCATACACATCGAAACAAAGTATCAAAACATTTACAGGTATCCTTTCCGAAGTGGAATTACATGCACGTAACGAAGTGAAGTGGGAAACCTATACCAAAAAGATACAGATAGAATCTCGCGTACTTGGAGATCTGGCTCTGAATCATATTATTCCTGTGGCAATCTCCTACCAGTCCATCCTGCTTACAAACGTATCGAAACTGAAAGAAGTGTCGGACGACTATAAAACACTGGGCGCAGAGCAATTGCGGCTGATAGAGAAAGTTTCTACTCATGTGAACGCGATAAATGCTAAGGTGCACGAGATGATAGATGCACGTAAGATAGCCAATAATATCGAGAGCGAACGCGAAAAAGCCGTAGCTTATCACGATAATGTAGCGCCTTATCTGGATGAAATCCGTTATCATGTAGATAAACTGGAATTGATTGTGGATAATGAAATGTGGCCGTTGGCTAAATACAGGGAATTACTTTTTATACGTTAATCGCTTTTATTTATAATGAAAAATCCCGGCTTCGTAAGAGGTCGGGATTCTTTTTGTTTGTATCCGCCCTGTTTTTTATCCGCACCGCTGTTATATCGCCCAATACGGGTTTATGGTATTTCTTGCCGTCTCCTTCATTTTTTTTCGGGTTTCTACCGCTCCTGCTGCCTAATACTATTGCCCGGGAGGTATCCTGACAGAAATTATTTCATGATTCTTATATTTTTAATAGAGAGTGATATGTCAAAAGTATTAATTAACGATTATATTCTCAGGTAGCCGGTATAAAAATAATTTTAAATAGATTTTTGTTAAATAAAATAGGTTAAATCTATTTTTTTTACGTAAAAAATCATTTTTTCGAACAAAAGGAGATTTTATGTCTTGAAAATTTGTATATTTGTCATCTGTCTTAGTTTGGGGCGGAAATCGGAATTTCTATCAATTATATATCAACTAATAACTATGCAGGATTTAAAATCAGCAGTACAGCACGGATTATATGACCCGGCCTATGAGCATGACGCATGTGGGGTAGGGATGGTGCTTCATATGAAGGGTGCTAAATCCCATGCCATCGTTGAGAATGGTCTCCGTGTATTGGAGAACATGACTCACCGTGGGGCAGAAAATGCAGACAACAAAACCGGAGACGGGGCCGGTATTATGTTGCAGATACCACACGAGTTTATACTACTACAAGGGATTCCCGTTCCCGAAAAAGGACATTATGGGACAGGACTCGTCTTTTTACCTAAAGGTGAAAAAGAAATGGAGTCATGCATGATTACCCTGACACAATATATAGATAAGGAAGGTTTAAAGCTTCTGGCAGTACGTGATGTACCTGTCAATAGCGATATATTGGGTGAAATGGCTCTTTCGAATGAACCGAATATAAAACAAATATTTGTGGTTGGAGAAGAGGGGATGTCTCAGGATGAACTGGAACACCGGCTCTATATTCTTCGCAAGAAGATTGAAAAGGAGATATTCAGTTCAAAGGTTTTCTCTTTAGATACAAAAAGGGCGTTTTATATTGTCAGCCTGTCCACAAAGCGTATCATATATAAGGGTATGTTGTCGTCGGAGCAGCTCCGCCATTACTTCCCCGATTTACTGAACCCGCATCTGACAAGTGCTATTGCTCTGGTACACTCGCGATTCAGTACTAATACATTTCCCACATGGGATTTGGCACACCCTTTCAGAATGGTAGCCCATAACGGGGAAATTAATACAATCAAGGGCAACCGCCTGTGGATGGAAGCCCGCGAAAGTGTGTTGAAATCGGAATTATTAGGTAATATCAGTGATTTGTGGCCGATTGTACAGCCGCATATGAGTGATAGTGCTTCATTCGATAATGTGCTCGAATTCCTTGTGATGTCCGGTAAATCGCTTCCGCATGCTATGGCAATGATGGTACCTGAATCGTGGAACGATAAGAATCCTATTTCGAACGATCTGAAAGCCTTCTATGAGTATCACAGTATATTTATGGAGCCGTGGGATGGTCCCGCTACATTGCTGTTTTCTGACGGACGATATGCAGGAGGATTGCTCGACCGCAACGGCTTACGTCCTGCGCGCTACCTGATGACTCACAGTGGTATTATGGTAGTGGCTTCAGAGATGGGAGTACTTCCGTTCGAACCATCTGAAATAAAGGAAAAGGGGCGTCTTCGTCCAGGTAAGATGCTGATGGTGGATACCGAAGAGGGTACTATACAATATGATGCCGAGCTAAAAGAAAAACTGGCAAAAGCATATCCTTATCGCGATTGGTTGGCAAAAAATCGTATCTCACTCGATGATATTTCTTCGGGTAGGACTCCTAAATATAATGTGGAAGACTACACCAAGATGCTGAAAGTATTCGGCTATTATAAAGAAGATATTGAAAAGATACTGACACCTATGGCAGCGGAAGGGAAAGAACCTACTGCCTCGATGGGTAACGATGCGCCTGTGGCTGTTTTGTCGAACAAGCCGCAACGCTTGTTTACATACTTCCGTCAGTTATTTGCGCAGGTAACAAATCCGCCTATCGACCCGATCCGTGAAGAGTTGGTAATGTCACTGGCCGGATATATCGGTTCGCTTCACAAGAATATACTGGAGCCGATGCCGGAGCATACCAAGATGGTCGGATTGTCAAATCCTTTCCTTTCCAACAGGGAGCTGGACTTGTTGATTCACCTGCAATACAAAGGCTTTAAGTGTGAAGTGTTGTCGATACTTTTCGATCCTAAGCAAGGTGGCACAGGTTTGGAAAAAGCCATAGACGAACTATGTAAAAAAGCAGAAAAGGCCGTTGATAACGGTAATAATTATATCATTCTCAGCGATAGGGGCGTTAACCCTGATAATGCCGCTATCCCGTGTCTGCTGGCCGTGTCTGCCGTACATCATTATCTGGTGGAACGCCGCAAGCGTATGCAGATAGACATTGTTGTGGAATCTGCCGAACCGCGCGAGGTGATGCATTTCGCATTGCTGTTCGGTTACGGGGCAAATGCTGTGAATCCGTATCTGGCACTGGCTGTCATTGAAGAACTGGTGAAGAAAGGGGATATACATCTCGATTTTCATACAGCCATGAAGAATTATGTGAAGGCCATCAACAAAGGTTTGCTGAAAACCATGTCTAAGATGGGTATTTCAACATTGAAAAGCTATATCGGAGCGCAGATATTCGAAGCTGTTGGTATCAGTTCGGCAGTTATAGATAAATACTTCAAAGGAACAACATCCAAAATAGAAGGTGTCGATTTGAATGATATTGCCAGCGATACGATAGAAGCTTATTACGAAGCTTTCGAGGAAGATTTTGCAGATCCTTCATTGGTGAGTCAGGGTATATATGCATGGCGCCGCAATGGTGAGTATCATGCATGGAATCCCGAAACGATAATGAATCTCCAGATGTCGACACGTCTGGGCAGCTATAAGAAATTCAGGGAATATACAGATCTGATAGACAAGAAGCCGGAAAAGATTTTCCTGCGTGATTTCCTTGATTTCGATCTGGCAAAGAAGCCTGTCGATATTTCTGAGGTGGAACCTGTGTCGGCTATTACCAAGCGTTTTGTAACAGGAGCCATGTCGTTCGGTTCTATCAGTCGCGAAGCGCATGAAGCTATGGCTGTGGCAATGAATGCTATCGGAGGTAAAAGCAATACCGGAGAGGGTGGTGAATTGCCCGAACGTTTTGCGACCAATGCGCGTTCAGCTATCAAGCAGGTGGCATCCGGCCGTTTCGGTGTAACTACCGAATATCTGGTTAATGCGGACGAACTCCAGATCAAGATAGCACAGGGTGCAAAGCCAGGTGAGGGAGGACAACTTCCGGGCTTCAAAGTAGATCAGATTATAGCTAAGACCCGGCATTCGATTCCGGGTATCTCGCTGATATCACCGCCACCGCACCACGATATATATTCTATCGAAGATTTGGCGCAGTTGATTTTCGACCTGAAAAGCGTAAATCCGGCCGCACAGATAAGTGTGAAGCTGGTATCTGAAAGCGGGGTGGGAACTGTTGCCGCCGGAGTGGCGAAAGCAAAAGCCGACCGCATAGTCATCAGTGGTTGCGAAGGAGGTACAGGCGCAAGTCCTGCCAGTTCGATCAAGCATGCCGGGCTTCCGCTGGAAATCGGTTTGGCTGAGGTACAACAGACTTTGGTGCTGAATAATCTGCGCGGACAGGTGTATTTGCAAACAGACGGTCAGTTAAAGACCGGGCATGATATTATAGTAGCTGCGATGCTTGGGGCGGAAGAATTCGGCTTTGCAACCAGTGCGCTGATCGTATTGGGATGTATTATGATGCGCAAGTGTCACCTGAATACCTGCCCTGTAGGTGTGGCTACACAGAATGAAGAGTTACGGAAGAAGTTTATCGGCCGTAGTGAATATCTGGTTAACTACTTCAATTTCCTTGCCGAAGAAGTACGTGAGCATCTGGCATCATTAGGAGTGAAGACGTTGGATGAGATCGTAGGCCGTGCCGATTTACTTAAGTATGTTAAGAGCCATGATAGTAAGAAGGTGGCGAAGCTGGATTTGTCCCGCCTGATCTATTTCCCTGTTGAAGCGAAGGAGAATGCCATACATAGAGTTAAAGGACAGGAACATAAGCTGGACGATGTACTCGACCGTAAGTTGATCACTACGTCTCGTCTGGCTATCGATAAGGCTATGCCTGTCGTTATTACCCATACAATACGGAATACGAATCGTACTGTAGGAGCTATGCTTTCGGGTGAAATAGCGAAGAAATACGGTAATGCCGGACTTCCTGCGGATACTATCCAATGTACATTCCAGGGGGCAGCCGGACAGAGCTTCGGTGCATTTCTTTCTCATGGCGTGACATTCAAGCTGGAAGGCGACGCCAATGACTATGTGGGCAAAGGCTTGTCGGGAGGTAAGATCATCATTGTACCACCTGCGGTATCTACTTTCAAACCGGAAGAAAATATTATTGCCGGTAATACCTTATTATATGGTGCTACTTCCGGCGAAATATATATCAACGGACGGGTAGGGGAGCGCTTTTGTGTACGCAATAGCGGTGCAACTGCTGTTGTGGAAGGAGCCGGAGACCACTGTTGCGAATATATGACGGGTGGCCGTACTGTAGTGCTTGGAAAGACAGGACGTAATTTCGCGGCGGGTATGAGCGGCGGGGTTGCTTATGTATATAACATAGACGGCGACTTCGACTATTATTGTAATATGCAGATGGTTGAACTTACATTGATAGAAGATACTTACGATAGTAAGGAACTTCGTCAGTTGATCACCAATCATTATGAATATACAAACAGCCCTCTGGCAAAACATATTCTCGATAACTGGAATACAGAGGTAGAGAAATTCATGAAAGTAACCCCTATTGAATACAAGAAAGTATTACAGGATGAGAAACTGGAAGCTATAAAGAAAAAGATAGCACAAGTAGAATTCGATTACTAAAACAATGTGCTAATGTGCCAATTTGCCAATGAGCAAATTTATAAATGAAAAGACTATTATATCCTTGTTCCATTAGCATATTGGCATATTAGATAATTAGCATATTAAAAGCATGGGAAATCCAAAAGCATTTTTAACAGTAAAAAGAAAAGACGCAGGATACCGTCCGGCACAGGAGCGTATCCTCGATTTTGGTGAAGTAGAACAGACCCTGAATACAGAAGACCGCCGCGAACAGGCATCACGCTGCATGGACTGTGGTATCCCGTTTTGTCATTGGGGATGCCCGCTAAGCAATAAGATGCCCGAATGGCAGGAATATATATATAAAGGAAACTGGAAACTGGCTGCGGAAGTCTTGATGCAGACCAATGACTTTCCTGAGTTTACAGGACGTATTTGTCCCGCACCTTGTGAAAAGTCATGTGTACTGTCGATACATCGTGCTCCTGTAACTATCCGTGAGAATGAAGCGTCTGCATTGGAACACGCTTTCAATGAAGGTTTTATTCAGCCTAAAGTGCCTGTACACCGTACCGGAAAGAAAGTGGCCGTGATAGGTTCGGGGCCATCAGGACTGGCTGTAGCTAATCAACTGAACCAAAAAGGGCATGATGTGACTGTTTATGAGAAAAATTCCAACATAGGAGGCTTACTCCGTTTCGGTATTCCTGATTTCAAGCTGAATAAGAATATCATCGATCGCCGCTTGAAGCTGATGGAAGCCGAGGGTGTGAAGTTTGTAGTAAATACTGAAATAGGTAATGATATAAAAGGCAAAGATATCCTGAAAGAATATGATGCTGTCTGTGTCGCTATCGGCTCACAGGTACCCCGTAACCTCCCGGTTGAAGGACGTGAACTGAAAGGCGTCTATTACGCTATGGAATATCTCACGGCTCAGAATAAGATGATTGCAAAGGAAGAGATTCCGGCAGACCAGATTATAGATGCCAAAGGTAAGAATGTTCTTGTCATCGGTGGCGGAGATACAGGTTCGGACTGTATCGGTACGGCTAACCGTCAGGGAGCAGCCAATATATTGCAGATAGAGATTCTGCCGAAGCCGGCCAAGCTGGAGGATATAGAAAATCCCTGGCCTAATCCGTTTCCTGTCGTTCTTAAGACATCATCATCCCATCTCGAAGGCTGTGAGCGCCGCTGGTCGCTGAATACGAAGCGGTTCATCGGTGAAGACGGCAAACTGACAGCCGTTGAACTGGTTGAGATAGCCTGGGAAAAGGACGAGAACGGCAAACATGTTATGAAAGAAGTCGGCGAACCCGAAATCCTCAAAATGGACCTTGTATTCCTTGCTCTCGGTTTCGTTCATCCTATACAGGAAGGCCTGTTGAAAGAACTTGGAATAAAGACCGATGATATCCGCCATAATGTTGCCACGGATGCCAAACGGGCTACAAATGTGGCAAAAGTATTCGGTGCAGGCGACTGTGTGAGCGGGCAATCTTTAGTAGTAACCAGTATCGCATCGGGACGGAAAACAGCTCAGCATATAGACGAATATTTAAGCAAATGAATGTTATTTTTAGTTAATATTTTTACTGTTCGATATAGTTATGATGTTATAAGCTTTGTGAAGTTGAATATCTTTATGCAACTTTGGATTGGTAGAATGCATCAATATATCTGAAACACCAATTTTATTAACCAAATAAATTCATTATGAACAAGAAACTTTTATGTTTATTAATGTTTGTCTTTTCATTAGGACTGACTTTTACAGCATGTAGTAGCGATGACGATGATCCGGTAAACCTGTCATTGGAAAAAAGTGAAGTGAATGTAGATCAGGGTGCTACTGTAACAGTGAAAATAACTCAGGGTAATGGAGACTACAAAGTAAACTCAGCAAGTGACGCTATCGCGACAGCTTCGGTAAGCGGCGATGTAATTACTTTAACAGGCGTAGCCGCAGGTGAAACTACTATAACAGTTACCGATAAGGATAAAAAAACAACTACTCTTAAAGTTACAGTTGTCGGTCTTGCTGACCAGGTTGCAGGAACATATAGTGGAACACTTTCTGTATTAGGCCAAGATTCTGAAAGTGAAATAACTCTTGAGAAAATCTCAAGTGATAAAGTTAAAGTAAGTCTGAAGAATTTCTCATTTTCTGAGATGGAATTGGGTGATATTATTGTAAGTGATATTCCTCTGACATTAAGTAATGGGAAAGTAATATTAGAAGAAACTTCTACATCTCTAACATTAACAATGATGGGTAATCCGATAGAAGTTGATGTTGCTGTTTCAGGAACTGTCGAAGAAGTATCTATGAACTTGGCTATTGCAGTAACAAAGGTTCCTCTATTAGGAAGCATAGATGTAACTTTCTCAGGTGATAAAAAATAATGACGTCTATTAATTTCTTTATTTAATATACGGAAAGCGGTTTTTGGAAACAAGAGCCGCTTTTTCTATTATATAATACTTACCTTTAGCATGTAAACCAGATTTTATGAAAAGATTCATCCTCTATTCCATACTATCCGTCCTGTTGATTCTGTTGGTTACTTCCTGCGGGACACAAAAAACTCCGGGCGGGCAATTGTATGATCCTAAAGAAGTTGCGGAACTTTCCAAAAAGCTAGGCATCCCTCTCAGCAATACAGATAAGGATGATGACAAGAATATGCCATTATATGCCGAAGTTTCCCAATGGCTTGGTGTGCCATACCGTCATGCGGGATTGTCACGGCGGGGTCTTGACTGCTCAGGATTTGCATTTCTGATGTATCAGAAGGTATATAGAAAGAGGATTCCAAGGTCTACGTCAGACCTGGCGGATATGAAAATGCATAAGGTATCCAAAAATGAACTTAAGACAGGCGATCTCGTTTTCTTTGCCACATCTAAGAATTCAAAGCGGATCAACCATGTCGGGATTTACCTGAAAGATGGAAGTTTTATACATGCATCAACCTCAAAAGGAGTGATTGTAAGCCATCTTGACGAAGGTTACTACAGCCATGCATGGAAAAAAGCGGGCCGGATAAAATAGTTAAAATAGTCCTTAAATAATTATAAAAAAAACGGGAACTTAGTCCTATATTAAGTTGATTTTTTTACTTTTATCCGATTTAAAATTTAACACCCATGCTTGCACAGAAGAAATTTTTGAGAATATCCACCATGCTATTAGTGTTTTCGATGGGATTTATGCCAATAGCAGCGATTACACCAAAGCAATCAAAGACAGGTAAGAAAAAATCAAAGATAAGTGCGGTCACTGCAAAAAAGGTCAAAGTAGAACAATCTGCCCGTAATATAGAAGTTGAAACTACCGATGGTAACATAGTAGCTTTGCCTCAGGTAAAGCAGACACTGGAAGACCATTCTACACTATTCTCTTCATCGGATAACCTGATGGCTGATGCCGGTATTTCAAGATCATTGGACGCTATTCAGAAGCACATGATAGAAATTAAAGAGATGCAGGAACTATCCTCTCAGTTAGGTGTTGCCATAAAGGATGTATCTTTTCTTCCCTTGTACCGGGAAGTGGCCGACTGGTTGGGAACACGCTACAGAAGAGGTGGGATGAGCCGCAAGGCGGTCGATTGTTCAGGGTTTACCAATATTATTTATAAGAATGTATTCGGGCAACAGCTGGACAGGGTGAGCACCACGATAGCTAAAAATGTAAAGGAATCCGTTCTTGATAAAGATGACCTTATTCCCGGTGATATGGTATTCTTTTCTACATTCAACAAGAAATACATCAATCATGTAGGCGTGTATCTGGGAGAAGGGAAATTTATTCATGCATCTATAAAATATGGCGTTATTGTAAGTTCCCTGGCCGAAGGTTATTATAGCAGGACCTGGCGTAAAGGCGGAAGGAATTAATATCCGGCAAATATCAAATACGGGGAGATATCGAAAGGTATCTCCTTTTTTTTTCCTAAGTTTTGAATACTATATCACAGGACTCTCTTCGTTCTAGAAATCAGAGCGAAGGAAGTTTAAAACAAGGCTTTTTCTTATTCCAGTCCCAGAGTCCTAAGGCTCAGATCGATTTCTCTTTCATCACCTGTATGCTTGCCTGCAACATCTGAAAGCTTTACGGCTTTCAGATAATTAGTATCTTTCTTATGTACTTTTACATCTGTGAGTTTTATTACTATATTCAGAGGTTTTACTCCTACATCGTTGGAAAAGAATGTGCCGATACCATATGTGTCGTGCATACGCCCGGCCACATGGCTTTTTATTGCTTTCACCGACTCCAGATTCAGGGAATCACTGAATACAAGCGTTTTTGATATTGGATCGATACGGTTTTTCTCATAAAACTGAATTGCTTTGTCAGCAAATACCAGCGGATCACTACTGTCGTGACGCACGCCGTCGAACAATTTTGCATGTTTGAGGCTGAACGAATCAAAGAACGCATCGGTTGTATAAGTGTCTGTAAGAGCAATACCCAGACTACCGTCATATACATCTACCCATGCTTCCAGTCCTTTGATATTTGCCGAGCGGTATCCATAGATAGCCCCGTGATACATAAACCATTCATGCGGCATAGTACCAATGGGGGTAGTATTGTATTTCATAGCCAGATACACGTTACTTGTACCTTTGAAATATTCTCCCGAATGGGCTTTTAATGTCCCTACCACTTTATCCTGTACCTCAAAGGAGAAACGGCGCCGTGTACCGAATTCCGAATAATCGGCTTCTATTCCGCTCAGCGCTTTAGCTTTTTCCACAGCTTTCCCCTCCACATCTGCGGGCGTAGCTCCGGTCATTTTGAAATATAGCTCGGATATGATAGCTAGCAAAGGAACTTCCCACAAAACAGTACGATACCAATAACCTTCTATAATTACACTGAGGTCTCCTCCTTCTTGTATGATAGTGACCTCTTCGGGCTTATACTTGAATCCTTCGAGAAAGTCGACAAATACCGGATCGAAGAAATAGCATTTAGTCTTTACGAATTTCTTTTCTTCCTGTGTCAGTTTCAGATCGGCCATTGCCGCCACTTCTTCCCGCATTCTTTCGGCAAATCCTTCCGGAAACTGTGTCCTTCCCCGGTTGGTAAATGCATACTTGACATACGCCCACGGATATAGTTTCTGTATGGCAAGCATTACGGAGAATTTATAAAGGTCGTTGTCGGTGAAATGTTTAATTATCATATATCCCGGATTTTTAATGAAATAACAAATATAAGTTTATTTATCTGATTGCGACTAAGGTAAACGCGCTAAAATAGAAACCATTCAATACTTATTACTTTGTAAAAGGTAACACTTATTTCAGTTAACAGTAAACAAAACAAAACGCCAGCCAACTTGTAACTGCCCTAGAGTGAAGTAACCCGTAACTATATCAAAAAAGTTACAAAAGTTACACTTTTCCCACTATTTTTTATCTGTTACTTAAAACTTACTACTTAAAGCTTTTCAAAGAACTGCAAGCTAACGGTTAATGGCTATCAGCTTAAAAATGTATAGATAAACTTTCTGTAAAAAACACATATTTCATATATTCTAAATTGTAACAAGTAAAAAATATGGTTGTTTCCAAACAATAAAGAAGAAATCACATATCTTTGTATAGATACATATAATTTTTTGCCTATGGTGTAAAGTGTAAAAACTGCGCACATTTTAAAATATTGGAAAAAGCGTATAGCTTTTATTCTGGCTTTATGAAACTTCGCAAATTTCAAAAAACCGCCAAGAGTAAAGCGATGACGCTCACGCTTTGGCGTGGGCTTTACTCGTTTATTTGGCGGTTAAGTATTGCGAAGACCTCATAAAGCAGATAATACAGTAATTGTCCACGCTTTTTTTGTGTGCGTATGGAAAAGGATAAAGGACAAAAAGAAATATTAGTAATACATAAACTTTATTAAAAATTAAACCTGAATGAAAAATATCGAAGAATTTGCCGATGAGGTTATATCTAAAAAAAACAAAGTCATAACCGATGAAGTCTTTTTACTTATTCAGAATGATAAGGTGTTGATGCATCAGTATCTCAGGCTTGTTGAAAAACATGGACTTGATTTAGTGAACCGGACAATAGGAATGCTTATCAAAAAGAAGTATGGGTTAGAGAACGACACACAAAGATGTACAAATCCTACGAGTACATTGATTATGAGCCATCAGGAATTTGAATAACAGAAACGCAATTATGAAAACATTGAAAATCATTTTAAGAATCATTTAGTTAATGTTGGCCTCAATCCTGAATTTTATAGGAATAATATCAACTATGATATTTTTTTGTTGTTTATTGATGTATATCGGGATGCAGGAATCAGTATCGGCAATTGATTCTCTTCTAAGCACAAACTGGTCACCTGGCGGTGACAATTTGCTAAACGGAATCATTTTTTATTCAATCCTTTCTCTTGTATGCTTCTTCTTGAAGTATCTCATCCTTGACACATGGAAAGCAGATGACAAGGTACGCATCGTATCAAATAATAAATACGAAACATTTGAACAAAGAAGGATGTAAGAAAAATTTATTTATCATAAGAAAGAAGCCGGTATTGACATAAAATCAGACATCGGCTTCTGTCTTTTACAAAACCTTTGCCGGCATAGATATTTATCCGTGTCCTGAAAATCGAAATCCAAAACCACAACAATTAACGCCTCTCCGCCCAAGTGTATTACTTTTTTTCGAATGTTTGCACAAAGCTAAAGCAGATATAATTATGACAGTTATCACAGAATTGGAATTTAAGCGAAACTTCTCAAAGTATCTGTATATGGCTCATAATGAAAAAGTTATTATAACCAGAGGTAAAAAGAAACTGGAGTTAGGAGTTAAGAAACCATTGATTTCGGAAGAGGATCTGGCTAACGCAATGACAATGGATGAGGCTAAAAAAGCCATTGAACCCCAGATAAGAGAAATGTTTAGGAAGTAGGCGGATGAAAGTATTAATGACGGAAGAAGTCGATGACTATCTTACCGAATTGGTTCAGGTATTATACGATGAAAGCTATTTTGGCTTCGAAGACGCAGCTATTGAATATATTTTTGACTTGTACGACGATATTAAAACTTCCTTGCCCTGAAAACTCAGGAAAAAAGCTCCTCCCTACTTTGATAAATACGGTAGAGACTTATACTACGCCGTTTACAGGAAAAACCGCAACACACAGTGGTATGTATTCTTTCAATACGAAAATGGAATATACCTGATACGTTATATAGGAAATAATCATTCCATATCGCAATACTTGTAAGAGAGAACAAGAATCCCGACTACAGATAAAGGGACGAATTAAGCCGTCCCCTTCTTCTGCTTCACTCTTTTTGTCAGTCTAATTTATGTATTACTAGCCCCGAACGGAGTTTTGGCTCGAACCAGGTTGTTTTCGGCGGCATAATATTTCCGGAATCGGCAATATCCATCAGCTGCTTCATGGTCACAGGATATAAAGCGAGCGCCAGTTTCATTTCACCGCTGTCGACACGTTTTTTCAATTCGCCTAATCCCCTGATACCTCCGACGAAATCTATACGCTTATCCGAACGCAGGTCTTTAATCCCCAGTATCTCGTCCAAAACATATTTTGACGAAATAGTCACATCCAGTACACCGATGGGGTCATTGTCGTCATAAGTACCTTCTTTGGCAGTCAGGCTATAACATTTACCTTCGAGATAGATAGAAAAATTATGCAGGCCGGTAGGAGGCGCTATATCCGCACCTCTTTCTTCCACGATGAAATGCTTATCCAGCTTTTTCAGGAATTCGGCTGCCGATAACCCGTTCAGATCTTTTACCAGACGGTTGTAATCTATTATATTCAACTGGGTATCAGGGAAACAAACTGCCATAAAGAAGTTATATTCTTCATCCCCCTTATGATCCGGGTTCTGTTTTGCTTTTTCCGCGCCTACCAGTGCCGCAGCTGCCGAGCGGTGATGTCCGTCGGCTATGTACAGGTCAGGTATTGCGGCAAACAATTCCGTGATCCGCTGTATATCGTTCTTATCTTTTATCACCCAGAAATGATGGCCGACACCATCGCTTGCCGTAAAATCATATTCGGCGGCAGTTGAAATAATTCTTTTCACTATCCCATCCAGTTCTTTATTGTCAGGATATGCAAAGAATACAGGTTCTATATTGGCGTTATTTATCCGCACATGTTTCATCCGGTCTTCTTCCTTATCCCTGCGTGTCAATTCGTGCTTTTTTATCCTGTTGTTCATGTAATCTTCCACATGGGAGCAAACAACAAGTCCATACTGCGTTTTTCCGTTCATTGTCTGGGCATACACATAGTAGTATTCTTCGGGGTCTTGCACCAGCCAGCCTTTTTCCTGGAATTTATTAAAATTCTCTACGGCACGGTTGTAAACATCCGGATGGTGCTCATCAATTACTGTTTCAAAATCAATTTCAGGCTTAATTATGCGATATAACGATTTCTCATTGCCTTCAGCTTCGAGGCGGGCCTCGAGTGAGCTCAGGACATCATAAGGACGGGAAACGACTTCCTTTACAATACTTTTGGGAGGTCTTACCCCCCTGAACGGTTTAATTACAGCCATGACACTCTGTTTTTTATAATAAGGTTAAACAAAACTTCGAATAAGGTAATGAGTTTTTAATAACGGATACTTTCTTTTTGTCAACTACAAATATATAAAAACAATGAAAGACAAGAGCTGTTTTATCGAATAATTGATTACAAATATGTTGTAAAAAACATTTTGATACAACCTTCAAAATTAAGAAAAGAATAATTCTTTTAAAAGACCTTGTTTTAAGATATAATTACTAATTTTGAGAGCCTTAAGGCTTCTGACCTCTTTATTGTTCTTGGCAGACAAGATAACAATAAACTAGTTGTAATCAGAAAAATATATCATTAAAATATTCACTTTTATTTAAATAGCGCAGAAGAATACTAATTCCTAATTTTTATAACAATGAAGAAATATAATTTTAGTGCAGGTCCTTCAATTCTTCCTCAGCAAACAATAGAGGAAACAGCGAAAGCCATACTGGATTTCAACGGGTCATCATTCTCTTTGATGGAAGTGAGCCACCGTGGGAAAGACTTCCAGGGGGTAATGGACGAAACTGTTGAATTATTTAAAGAACTATTGGAAGTACCCGCAGGTTATTCAGTAATCTTCCTCGGCGGAGGTGCCAGCCTTCAGTTCTGTATGATTCCATACAACCTGCTGGAGAAAAAAGCTGCTTATCTGAATACTGGCACATGGGCCAGCAAAGCATTGAAAGAAGCCAAATTATTCGGTGAAGTAGTAGAAGTGGCAACATCAAAACCTGCTAACTTTACATATATTCCTAAAGATTATGTTATCCCTACCGACGCGGATTATTTCCATGTTACTACCAATAATACAATCTTTGGTACCGAATTGCATAAAGATCTGGATTCTCCGGTTCCATTGGTGGCCGATATGTCTTCCGATATATTTTCCCGTCCTGTAGACATTTCCAAATATGGCTTGATATACGGTGGCGCTCAAAAAAATCTGGCTCCTGCCGGAGTTACATTTGTAATCGTAAAAGACGAATTGCTGGGTAAAGTAACCCGTCCGATACCGACAATGCTGGATTACCGCACACATATTGAGAACGGTTCTATGTTCAATACACCTCCGGTTGTACCTGTCTATGCTGCCATGCAAACATTGAGATGGCTGAAAGCTAATGGAGGTGTACCGGCTATGTACAAACGTAACCAGGAAAAAGCAGCATTGCTTTACAATGAAATTGACCGTAATCCTGTATTTAAAGGGACTTGCGCTATCGAAGACCGTTCACTGATGAACGTATGTTTCGTTCTTACTTCGGAATATGAAGGAAATGAAGCAGCATTCCTTGATTTTGCCAAATCGAAAGGATTGTACGAACTGAAAGGACACCGTTCTGTCGGCGGCTTCCGTGCTTCCATATACAATGCAATGCCGATTGAAGGCGTACAGGCATTAGTGGATGCAATGAAAGAATTTGAAAAACAAATCGCAAAATAATTATTTAATGCGCCGATATGCCAATGTGCCGATGCTTAAAAAGCTAACGGCTGATGGCGAAAGGCTAAAAGCTTTTTTTTAATGAAAGTATTAATAGCAACAGATAAACCTTTTGCAGCGGAAGCAGTAAACGGTATCCGCGATGTAATCGAAAAAGCAGGCTTCGAACTTGTTTTACTTGAAAAATATACTGAGAAGAAACAATTACTGGATGCTGTAGCTAATGTTGATGCGGCAATTATCCGCAGCGATATATTCGATAAAGAAGTATTGGATGCGGCTAAAGATCTGAAAATCGTTGTGCGTGCAGGCGCGGGTTTCGACAATATCGAACTGGATGCTGCCACAGCAAACGACATTTGCGTGATGAACACTCCGGGACAGAATGCAAATGCTGTAGCAGAACTGGCTCTTGGACTGGCTGTATATGCAGTGCGTAACTTCTATAACGGAACATCAGGCACCGAACTTATGGGTAAAAAGCTTGGTATCCACGCATATGGAAATGTAGGGCGCAATGTGGCGCGCGTAGCGAAAGGATTCGGTATGGAAGTGTATGCTTACGACCCGTTCCTGACTGCGGAAGCTATCGAAAAAGAGGGAGTGAAAGCGGTAGCGTCAGCCGAAGATCTATATACTACCTGCCAGTTTGTTTCATTGCATATTCCTGCAACTGCCGAGACTAAGAATTCTATCAATTATGCGCTGTTGAGTAAAATGCCGAAAAATGCATTACTCATCAATACGGCACGTAAGGAAGTTATCAATGAAGCCGAAATCGTTAAGCTGATGGAAGATCGTAAAGACTTCAAATATGTCACCGACATTATGCCGGGCAACCATGCTGAAATGGCGGAGAAATTTGCAGGACGGTATTTCTCCACTCCTAAAAAAATGGGTGCGCAGACTGCCGAAGCTAATACCAATGCAGGTATAGCAGCAGCCAGCCAGATCGTCGATTTCATTAAGAACGGAAATGAACGTTTCAGAGTGAATAAAAAGTAATATGCTAATAAGCTAATATAAAAATAGAAAACTCCGGTAAGTTATTATCGGAGTTTTTTAATTGGCACATCGGCATATTGACACATTATATCATTGCTTACCCTGACATATCGTTACCCATCTTCATCAATCTCACAGGTTTAAACTGAAGAAAATAAAGTACGATACAGACTAAAAGGAAAATACCAAGAATCAACATCCAGCCTGCAATGGTTTTTATACTGACTGTTACCGCTTGTATCTGTATCTTCTGATACAACGCGTTAGTCGCTATCCGTTGTGCATCCTCGAGGCTCCAGCCCTGCGACAATGCAGTATTTACAGATGAGGTAAACTGGCTGCCGGCCAAGGCATTCTGCATATCCACACCTTCTGAAAGGATACTGACATTTTTTTGTTGCAGACGGTACAGCCAGTTTGTAAGCACTGATGCGCCGATTGCCGGAGCAAGAGCCGAACGGGCTGATATCATAAAGAATGCATTATATATAAGCTGTTTAGGTGAGAGTCCGTATATGCCATAAATAGCAAATGCCACAAACAGCACCAACATACCTACACCCCTGAGAAACATCAGCAGATAAAGGTCTTCGTACAAGCCTGCAGGTGTTATCATAAAATACAGGAGCGCCAGTGATATTGTAAAACAGGCAAAGCCCATGAAGATAAGCCAGGCCATACGGATTTCTTTTACAAACCAGTAATAGCATATGATCCCTCCTACCAGAAAGCCCGGAATCATATACAAATACAGTTCATTCATATGCGTACTGTCCAGTCTCAGCACACTGGTAGTATAAGACGATACCAGTATACTGAACGATGCGTAGAACATCAGCACGAAAGAAAGGAGATATACCGTTACCGAATTACGGTTTTTCAGCACGCTCATATCCAGAAAAGGCGTACCGGAAAACTGGCGGCGTAGAAAAAGCCAGCCTGTCAGCGGGATCAGTATTGTTGCTATTATGATACTGGTTGAAGAAAACCAGTCTTTCGTTTTCCCATACGTTGCCACATATACAATAGCCATAAAGCAGACCGACACAAGGAAAAAGCTCAGCCAGTCTATATCCCTTAAAGGAATACGCACCAGCCTGCGGGCAAACGACATACATACAACCACTGCGATAATGGCGACCAGCAACATCAGTATCATGAAATAGTACATATACTGCCAGTTATACAGATAAGCCAGCTCGGCTGTGAGGACTAAAGACAATTGTCCGCATATCAATGTAATAGGATAAAATTTTGCATAGAACTCGTTACGTGTTCCGCTCGGGCTTAATGCCGGCATCAATATGTTGATAGTCTCAATCATCGAAAAAGCCTTAAAATAGCCGATAAAGAAGCTGCAAACGATGATTACTTCTATGTAGTCTGTTTCGGCACATATCAGGCTGAGTAATACCTGAAATAGGAGTACCACAAGAATAATTGTTTTGGCTGTAGCCAGAGGCTTTACCTTCGGTATAACCAGATATGCAACGGCCATGCCGACGGACGATGCATAATAAGCCATGTTGATATCCTCGGATATAACACCAAGATAACTGGATATGTCTATATTACTGCCGGTGTATGCTCCATTGACCAGCAATACAGGAATAAGTATAGTCAGGGCAACAACGACCTTGAGCCAGTCCGGGACCCAGCTTCTGAAAGGACTGATTGTCGTTGTACGTATTACCGGAATTATCATATTAGTTACGAATTACAAGCCGCTTACGCCACTCTTAATTCTTAATTTTTCATTCTTAATTAATTCGTCATTCTTTTATCGCCTCGGTAACCACCATCATTCCCGCACGCAATTTCTGCATGTCTTCAGCCGGTATATTATCAAAATCGATACGGACAGGGATACGCTGCTGTATTTTCACAAAGTTGCCGGCGGAGTTATCGGTCGGCAGCATTGAGTATTTAGCTCCCGTAGCTTCGGATATCGCCGTTATCTTACCTGTGAATGTTTTACCGCTTATAGCGTCAACCTTTATATTTACTTTCTGCCCGATATAAATATTTTCAATCTGTTTTTCGCGGTAGTTCGCTATAATCCATTTATTGTCGTTTTTAATCAGGTTGGTTATTGTCTGTCCGGCCTGAACCAGTTGTCCGGTTTCAAGGGTGCGGCGGCCTACATAACCGCTATACGGAGCAATAATTACAGTATAAGACAGATTTAGTTTAGCCATTGCCAGGTCAGCTTCGCGGCGGAGGATCGTAGCTTCCGCATTCCCCTGTTTTTTTGCGGCTTCGGCAGATGTCGACCTCAGGGATTCTTTCTGCCGGTGCAAAGCATTATAATGAGCGCTTTGAGCATCATATTCACTTTTTATCTGGTCGTACTGTTGCCGGGAAACCGATTCGGCATCCAGCAGATTCTTATAACGTTTCAGGTCTTGCTCTGCTTTCCACAGACGTGCTTTTGCTTCTTCTATGTTTGCATCAGATACGGCCACATTCGTAGAAGTTGTAGCTATATTGGATGAAAGTACAGATGAAGAACTCTTTGCATCCATCAGTGCGGCTTCGGCATCCATCTCTTTTATCTTAAACTCCCTGTCATCTATTATCAATAGGGTATCTCCTGTATTTACCCACTGGTGTTCGGTAAAACGCACTTCTTTTATATAACCCGATACACGTGAGTTGATAGGTGTTATATATTGCTCTATTGTTGCATCGTTTGTTATTTCGTAACGGTAGTAACGGATGAAAAAAGTCACTCCCCATGCGATACCGCCTAATGCCAGTAATATACTGATAATATTAAGTATAATATTGCGTGTGCGTTTCTTTTTCAGTTTACGATAGGCCTCTTTTTCTTCTTTTCTGTCAGCCATGTTTGATTTATCTGTATCCATAATTAAGCAACTGAAAGGATTTAATCATATATTTTATTATTATAACAAACTCTATAGGTTTCCGCTAACTTTTTGTAATTGGTAATAGGTATATATCGCGTTTGTTTTTGCAGCAGTAAGTTGTAACTCCGAATTCAACTGTACTGTATTTGCATCCAGCAGATCGGTCAGTATAGCCAGCTGGTTGAAATACCTGTTTTTTACTATCCGGTAGTTTTCATTCGATTGCTCTACAGATTTTCCCAATGCTTTTATTCTGTCCAGTGCTTCCTGATGTTTTACGAATGCCGATTTCACATCTGTACGGATATTTTGCCTTTGCTGTTCCTGCGCCAGTTCTTGCAGGTGTATCTGGCTTTTTGCCGCGTTGGTGGCATGTTTCCTGTCAAATAATGACGAAATATGATACGACAGATTTAGCGTCACACCCCATGCATTCAGATACAAGTCTTGTGCAGGTGAGACATTCGGAATGGGACGGGCCAGAGTATTGCTTGCCTGTAATGATAATGCAGGTAAATAATCAGCCTTTGTCAGTTTCAGGTTATTGTGTGCTAAAGCAATATTCTTTTCCATAATTTTCATATCCGGATATTGTGCGTAAGCCTGATATATATAGTCGTTTTCCTGCTGTATATCGAGCTTAGATGAGAGCAGATTCTGATCCGGTTCAAGAATTGTATTTTCGTCCATTCCCAGTATAATATCCAGTTGCTGGGAGGTAAGGGTAATATTATTCTCCGTTTCTTTATACGATAATTCATAATTTGTAAGAAGTAGTTGACTACGCAAAACATCGTTTGTGGTAATCATCCCCTCCTCCTTCATTTTCTCAATGTCCCGCAGACGGATCTGAGCTTCTTCAATATTTTTGGCATATACTTCCCGTTCTTTATATAAATTAAATAGATCGAGATATTTACCTATTAACCAGAGTTTCAGCTCCGATTTATCCTTCTGTAAAGACAATTGAGCTATCTCCTTTTCCAATTCGGCTTTCTCTATACTGTTCTTTATCCGCCCACCCTGATATATAGGCTGAGTTGCCGCTACCTGATAATTCTGTTTCCAGTCGGGGGTGTCGGAATGTTTCAGGAATGAAAAGTCTTTATCGAGAATGGTCGGCGTACCCACATAGCCGAACAGGCCGCTGACCGAAATATCGGGCAATCGTTTATTCTTTGCCAAGCCTGCCTTATCTTCCGATATCTGTGTTTTTATCACAGATGATTGTATTGTGATGCTGTTTTGTACTCCGCGTTCAAACAGCTCGTTTACTGTAAGCCTGTATGTATTCTGTGCAGTAAGCGATGATATGTATGTTAATGTAGCCAGTAATATGTATAGTGTTGTTTTCACTTAACTTTCCTTATTAATATCCGTAAATTCCTTCATATATTCTATGCATAGCTGGATATGCCCCTGATTGACATTTTCTTCCAGCTTTGTATATACGTCTTCTATTATCTCCCTGATTTCTGCATGCATTTTTTCCCCTTTAGCCGTTAATACCACAAGTTTGTTGCGTTTGTCGGACGGATCTTCCTCACGTGAGACCAGTCCTCGTTTTTCCATATTCTTTATCAGATAGGAGAGGCTCGATTTGTCCTTATATGTCAGATTTGCCAGTTCCTGTTGGTTTATTTTACTATCAACCCTGTCTAAACACCTCAATATATGCAACATTTCGAATGTTACATCTATATTATGTTCTCGCATTTTCCGATGGATTATCTGACGGTAGAAAGACTGAGTCTGCAATATTGTCTGTACAAATGTTTGCATCATATATCTCTTCAGTTTTTTCGAATGCAAAGATATAACAAAATAATTAGTTGAATGTTTAACTAATATACATTTTTATGCTTATTATAAAAATAATATTGTATAGAGATGTCGGTGATATTTATCGATACAATGTTGAGTTTTAATGTTGGATTTTTTTCTACATAGTTCCTATCCTTAATTATACATTGAGTCTTAGCTCCTCTCTGCCGCGCCCTGCGAGGCTTGTCCTCATTTTTGGCATTGCCCAAAAGTAAGCAAAAGGCTAGCGCTCCGTCCCTTTCTAAGCCGACTGCACCGTGTGGGTGCCCCGCCTGCGTAACTAATGCGCAGAGGCTGACGCACGACAAGGCTGGCGCATATTGGGCTTAATGCGTCAGCCTGCGCCGTTAGCTTCATGGACGGGGTACCCGTAGGATGAAAAGACGAAAAAAACGAAAACGTGTTTGAGCTTATCCGCTGATTCGGGTTATAAAATCTTTCCAGCGAGTTTTTTCGTTTCGTCTTTTTTCCGTTACGGGTCGGCCTTTGAAGCGGGGCGCTAAAGCATTTTTGGTTCCTTTTTTTGCTTAGGAAAAAAGGAACACAAGCAATCTTTGATTGCGCGTAGTAGAAAAAAATCCACATTAAAATCCAACGAATAATAAATACAAAGTAATTCATCAGATTCTTCTTTACATGAAGATTAATCGTTGCTTCATCGAAAAGACACAGAAATGTCTTATCTTTGGGATAATTAATAATAAAACTTTGTGACTGAAAAATCATTTCACAATCTAAAAAAATAATGAATATGAAAAAAAGACTGACAATAGCTCTCGTAGCGCACGACCACCGCAAAGCGGACATGGTAGAATGGTGTTATTACAATTCGGACTTCCTCGCTAAACAACATTTGGTTTGCACAGGAACAACCGGAACTTTGATAAAAGATGCATTCGAAGAGAAAGGAATAGAGGCCGAAATCACCCGGATGAATTCGGGGCCGTTAGGAGGTGATGCGGAGATTGCAGCGATGGTGGTACGCCACGAAATAGATTTGGCGATATTCCTTATCGACGACCTGAATCCGCAACCGCACGAAGCCGATATTATGATGTTGCTACGCCAGTGCCGCGTACATAATGTGCCTATCGCATGTAACCGTTACAGTGCCGACCTGATGATTACCAGTACCTTATGGGATGTAGAGGATTATAAGCCTACACTGCCAAGGTATGAGATATTCGACAGGGCGAAATTTGATACGAATTTCAGAAGAATGAAAGACTGAAAATAATTAAGAATGAAGAATTAATAATTAAGAATAAAACTGCATTTCAATTTTTAATTGTTGATTATTAACTATTAATTATCTAATTATGAGCGATTGGAAAGACCGTCTGAATGTGGTATATTCTACCAATCCGGACTTTAAATATGAAAAAGAAGGCGAAGAGGAACAGGATACCTTGCCAAAAGAAAAGCAGGCATTACGCATCTCCCTGGATAAACGAAACAGGAAGGGAAAAGCGGTCACACTGATTACCGGATTTATCGGCACTGCCGAAGACATGGAAGCGTTGGGTAAGCTGCTGAAAGTGAAATGTGGTGTCGGAGGTTCTGCCAAAGACGGTGAAATCATCATACAAGGCGATTTCAGAAACAAAATACTGGAACTCCTGCAAAAGGAAGGATATGCCAAAACACGCATTATTTGACGATGAAGTAAATCTGCATGTATATAAAGCATCGGCAGGCTCGGGTAAAACTCACCGCCTGACCGCTGAATATCTGTGCCTGCTATTTTCATCACCCTTTGCCTACCGGCATATATTGGCTGTAACCTTCACCAATAAGGCTACGGACGAGATGAAAAGGCGTATCATCGCCGAACTGGCAAATCTGGCACTAGGCCGCAACTCCGATTACATCGGATTATTAACCCATGAGTACAGCTTCAACGAAGAGCAACTTAGAAAAGAAGCCTATGACATCCTTGTACGAATCCTACACGACTATTCAGCCTTTTCGGTAAGTACCATCGATAAGTTTTTCCAGCAAACCATGCGGGCCTTTACCCGCGAAATAGGATTGGGAGGAGGCTACAACGTGGAACTGGATACCGACAAAATATTGGGAGAAGCCATTGACTCCATGCTCTACGATCTGGAAAGCAAAGATAACAAACAGCTGCTCGACTGGCTCATCCGTTTTTCGGAAGAAAAAGTGGAGAATGGCGAAACATGGAATATCCGCAACGATATACAATCCCTATCGAAAGAGATATTCAAAGAAAGTTTCAAAACATACAGCAATAAGGTACAGGAAAATATCTCCGATAAACAGCTGATGACAGACTACAAGGAGATGCTTTTCGCCATCATCCGGAACTTTGAAAAGACTTCACAGGAGACAGGCGAAAAAGCCCTGAATATAATGACCCGCTACGGGCTGAAACCCGAAGATTTTAAAGGAGGTTCGCGTTCTCCCTTCTTCTCATTCCTGAAATGGGCTAACGGCACGATAGAGGAGCCTACGAATACCTTCCGTACGATGGCTGACGAAGTGTCCGGCTGGTACACGGCAAAAACCGGAGCGGAGATCAGAAGCAAAATAGAAGACGCATATCCGGAACTGAATGTTTGCGTTTGCAGTATAATGGGCCATTACGACAATTCACGTACCTATCAGACGGCATATGAAATAAACCGCTATTTTTTCACTCTTGGAATACTGGGCGATGTGGATAAAAAGATTCGGGAATATGCCGCGGAAAACAACGTCATGCTGATTTCGGATACCACCGAATTGCTTAACCGTATCATAGAGGGGAATGAATCACCGTTTATCTACGAAAAGGTAGGAATGCGTGTCAATAATTATATGATAGACGAGTTTCAGGACACATCCGGCATGCAATGGCAAAACTTCCTGCCTCTGGTACGCGACAGCCTGAGCGGAGGTAATAAGAATTTTATTGTAGGGGATGTAAAACAGAGTATCTACCGTTGGCGGAATTCGGATTGGAAGCTGCTGGACGAACAGCTCGACAAGGATTTCGCTAATGAGGGCATTAATCACGAAACACTCGGCACCAACTGGCGCAGTTCATACAATGTAATAGCGTTCAACAATGCCATTTTTACTATCGGTGCAAATCTGTTGCAAGATACATACAACAAGCCTCTGCAAGACACGGATGATAAGCGGCTGCAACCTTTTTTCTCCCGCATAACCAAAGCTTATAACGAATTATATCAGGAAATACCCGAGAGCCATAAAAGCAACGAAGGGCATGTCAAAGTAGAGTTTATAGATACCGATGAACATGTGTGGCAGGATTATGCCCTGGAACAGTTACCGGAACAGATAGAAAGCCTGCAGGACAGGGGCTATAAGCTGAAAGACATCGCAATCCTCGTTCGCACGAAAAAGGAGGGTGCCGATGTAGCTAACCGCCTGCTGGAATATAAAAGCGAACACAGGGATGCAAAATACAGGTACGATATCATTTCCGATGAAGCGTTGTTTGTTGGCAACTCGAAAAGTATAAAGCTCATTATCGCCCTGCTGAAATACCTGCATAATCCACTGGATTCTTCCCTGAAAGCACTGGCGGTTTATGAATATTTCAAGTACAGCAACCAGCTAAGTGCAGAAGAAGCCCTGTTGAAATATTTTTCGTCTAAGGATGATCTACCCGAAGAGGTTAAAGAAAAGCTGAACCGTATCAGGGAACTGCCTCTATATGAAATGACGGAAGAAATGTTCGAATTGTTCCGCAATGCAATGGAAGACAACGAACAAATATACATACAATCGTTCCTCGATATGGTGCTCGATTTCACCATCCGCAACTCGTCGGATCTCGACGCATTCCTTAAATGGTGGGACGAAACAGGCGTAAGCAAGACTATATTTACTCCCGACGGGCAGGATGCTATCCGTATCATGACCATACACAAGTCGAAAGGACTGGAATTTAAAGTGGTACTCATTCCCTTTTGTAATTGGGAGATAGACCATAAGCTGGCAACTGTACTGTGGTGCCATCCGCAGGCCGAACCATTCGACCGGCTGCACCTTGTACCCGTAAAGTATTCGCAGAAACTGAAAAATACGATCTTCGACTATGAATATTTCGATGAACGCCTGCACGCGTTTATCGACAATATAAATGTGCTGTATGTGGCTTTTACGCGTGCCGGAAATGAACTGATCGTTTTTGCTCCGCGCCCGAAGAAAGATGAGGTAAGCAATATATCCTCTTTGCTGTGGGCTTGCGTAAATACATCTCCGGCCTTGTTATCCGGCAGGCGGACATATATAGACCTGCCTCAATATCTGGATGAAGAAAAAGGTATATTTGAAATAAATAAAATATATTCTCCTGTAAGAAAAGAGAAGAAATCTCTTGTTGAAGAAATAAATATAGACACTTTGTCCGGCACGCCGTATGACGAACGGGTAAAACTGCTATTAAAAAACAAGTATTATTTTTCCGATTCGGGACAACGCGACTATGGTACCCTGATGCACGAAATAGTAAGCAAGGTACAGACTCTGGAGGATATTGAAAATGCGGTGGAAGAGTATCATATATCGGGTGATATTACCCGGGAACGGAAAGAGACAATAATAAAACTGCTTAGGAATTATCTGTCCAATCCGGCTGTTTTGCCCTGGTATTCGGGAGAATACAAGGTATTGAACGAGGTCCAGATATTGCAACCAAAAGGCACTTTCAGCCGTCCCGACCGTGTAATGATGAAAGATAGCGAAGTAGTCGTCATCGATTACAAATTCGGGGAAAAGGAAGATAAAAAATACATCCGTCAGGTAAAATATTATATAGAACAGATAGAAAAGATGGGATATACGGATGTAAAAGGCTATATTTGTTATCTCGCACTGGCGAAGACAATAGAAATCCGATGTTAATAAAAAATAGAAAATAATATATATGACGTTATTTAAATTTACTTTTATTATATCTCTGGCTATCGGCCTGATATCATGTAATAATAAAAATAAAGGAAATAATGAGCCTGCACCTGTAGAACAGAGTTTCAACAATGAGGAAATCATTAATAATTTCGATTTGAATAAAGGTTTGCTGATAGACCTGATGATGGAGATCCCTTCAGCTGTCTATACGGTAGAGGGTAAAGGTCAGTATTCTATATTGTATGTCCCGAAAACGGATAAAGGCGTACTAAAGTATAAAGACTTTGAGAAAAAGAATAATATACAATTGATTAAAGATTCGCTCGGAAATCTCTTTTATGATGACGAAACCGCGAGAAAAATAGACGAGATATTACGGAAAGATTTAGATATTAAAGACTTCTGCCTGTTTGGACGCTATATACCGGCCCAATACCTGGTGGCTGATACCTTATCATCCAAGGGCGACTATAGTGTAACCATACCATACGAAATGCTTATTTATAAACTCGAAGGCCAAAAATGGCTTCAGGTGAAGCAGGTGGTTATATCGGACATAATGAATTACGATTATTACGAGACATTAAGTACCTACCGGAAAATGATGGAGAAGGAAGACGGCCAGTAATGATCTCAATATATTTCACCTTTTACTAAATCGATAAAAAGTTCCGAGAGTTTTTTTGTAACTGCTTCGGCATACACCTTACCCTTCTCGGCTGTGGACTTTTTCGGATTTCCAATGCCTGTATCTTGTGAAACCTGTGCCCAGTTGCGCGGAGTCCATCCTGTACCGTCACGCAGTGTTTCCGGCTTGAAAGGGGTATACGCTCCATTTCCCGCCACGGATAAACTCACAAGTTCGGGATAATAATGCATCATTACCGATGTTTCCATTTCTCCGGCATGGTCGTCTTTTTCTTCAAAATATTCGGTTTGGGATAGTACAGCAAACCAATCGCTGACCACTATCAGGAAATGAGGATAATCAACAGCAAGGTCACGGACCATATTTTTGAAGCTATTACCTCCATGACCATTCACGATAACCAATGTATATATCCCCTGATAATCGAGAGAAGCTACAATATCCGTTAATATGGCTTTTTGAGTTTCGTACCGGGCATGCAGGCAAAAAGGCAGTTCCCGTTGCCCCGGATTCTGGGCGCCTAGCGGAACTGGCGGCAATACCATTCCTTTTATTTTTTGAGCATTATACGCTTTTATTACAGCATCCACCGATATACCATGCGCAAGGTAACAATCGGTGAGATATGGTAAATGATAGTTGTGAGGTTCGGTAGCGCCCCAGGGAAGGACGGCAAAATCATAAACCTGTCCTTTTATATCATTATATATGGAAGCCTGTATATCGAACAAAGAATTCATGTGTTTTCGTCTTTAGGATAAATAGAATGACAAAGCTAGTAAATGATAATGAATTTCAGACAATTTTATCTATAGAAATGAAGCGGTTAGCTTGCAGTTCTTTGAAGTATTGATTAAAGCAGTTACGGGTTACTTCGCCCTAGGGCAGTTACAAGTTGTCTGGCGTTTTGTTTTGTTCCACGCAAAGACGCAAAGTTTTACATCTTACGAGTTGTTGACTGATGACTGTTTACTGATGACTGTAAATAGTGTTACCTTTGTTACCTTTTTTAAGAGTTACAAGTTACTTCGCCCTTCGGGCAGTTACAAGTTACGAGTAGACAAGATACAAGTAGATGAGATACGAGTCACGAGTTGTAAACTAATGACTGTTTACTGTTAACTGAAATAAGTGTTACCTTTTAAAAGCTAAAACAAAAGTCACAAAAAATCAAATGATGATTGTTTCCCGGTAATAAAATCACGACCTTACTCAGGGCTACTGCATTCTGTAAAAAATAATAGCACGGACTATAATATATCCGTGCTATCTATCTTATTTTCAGATCAAATGCACTACCCTTTCTCTGAGTACATTTATCATATCAGCGGTCATCTTCTCCAGATCATATTCAGGTCTCCAATCCCACTCCTGGCGGGCGCAGGTATCATCCAGTGAGTTGGGCCATGAATCGGCAATCGCCTGCTTCAAAGGGTCGACATCGTATTCCATCTCAAAATCCGGATAATGCTTCCTTATGGCCGAATATAACATTTCGGGATCGAAGCTCATTGCCGCGATATTGAACGAATTGCGGTGGATCAGCCTGTCTGGATTAGCTTCCATTATGTTGATGGCGGCATTCAGGGCATCCGGCATATACATCATATCCATAAAAGTTCCGGCCTTCAACGGACAGATAAACTTCTCCTCTTTCACCGCATTGTAATATATCTCTACGGCATAGTCGGTAGTTCCACCTCCCGGATGGGTAAGGTTGGATATAATACCCGGAAAACGTACCGAACGGGTATCCACCCCCCAGCGGTCATGGTAATAATCGCTAAGCAATTCGCCCATCACTTTGGTTATACCATACACGGTTTTCGGGCGCTGAACTGTATCCTGAGGCGTCCTGTCCTTTGGTGTATCAGGCCCGAAGGCGCCGATAGAACTCGGAGTGAACACAGCACAATTAAACTCCTTAGCTACATCGAGGCAATTCATCAGGCTGCCCACGCCCACATCCCATCCCAGCTTAGGATTTTTTTCGGCCGTTGCTGACAATATAGCAGCCAGATTGTAGATGGTATCTATCTTGTATTTCTTCACTGCATCGGCGATCTGTTTTATGTCGGTGGCATCTATCTCTACGGTGGGGCCCCAATCGAAAAAACCATCGGGATAAGGCGGCTTATAATATCCGCAGATTACATTACTGTCGCCGTAAATCGAGCGCAATCTGATACTTAGTTCCGAGCCGATCTGACCCGTACTGCCTACTATAAGAATGTTATTCATCGTTTATTTAATGGTCGCGGACCTGCTTGTACTTATGGTTGAAATATATATCCTTTATTCTGCGAATTTAAGTCCGTCCAGCTTATTCCATGCTCCACGGGTGAAATCCGGAATTTCTACCGGGGAGCTACTGTTATCCAGAGATATTTCGGTAAGAGGTATCAGGCTGCACCATTCAGCCAGGTCATAGACGTCCATATCCAGCGGCAGTCCTTTTTGGAGACAGTAGATCAGGCGGTAGTCCATGATAAAGTCCATGCCGCCATGCCCTCCTACCTGTTTTGCCTTTTCTTCTATGTCTTTTGCTATCGGATGTTTATATTTCTGCATCAGGGCTTTGCGTACATCATCGGGAACGAAACTGTGTGCGTTCAGATTTTCGTGATTGGCTGCGACCTCAGGGTCTATCGCTCCCCCATCGAGGGCATAACCTTGAGTCGGATACTTATTGGCAAAGCCTTTTGTGCCTGTCAGTTGGTACATACGGCTATAAGGGCGCGGCGAATTTACATTGTGCTCGATAAGGATGGACTTGCCTTTTTCCGTGGAGATAAGGGTTGAGGTATGTTCCCCGTTCCGGAAATCCTTTACCTCTTCGCCTGTTTTCTCTTTTATGAAGTTTATACTTGATAGCTGTTTTGCATCAACCGATACAAGGTAATTCAGCTTATCTCCGCGGTGTATGTTCATGGCCTGGCATACAGGTCCGAATCCATGTGTAGGGTAGAGGTCGCCCCTGTGTTTCCTGTTATAATCCATGCGCCAGTTGTTCCAGTACTGGTTCCAGAATGGCTGAAGCCCGTGTATATAGGCTCCCTCCCCGTGTACAATCTCACCAAGCAGTCCCTGCTGCACCATGTTGAGGGTGGTCAGCTCGAAGAAGTCATAGACGCAGTTTTCGAGTTGCATACAGTGCTTGCGGGTTTGTTCTGAGGTATTGACCAAAGCCCATATCTCATCCATGGTCATTGCCGAAGGTACCTCAATGGCGACATGCTTGCCATCCTTCATCGCCTGTACACCTATTGTGGCATGGGACTTCCAGTCGGTAGCTATATAGATCAGGTCTACATTTGGCAGGGCTGTTACTTTACGCCATACGGAAGTATCTCCATAGAATTCCTGAGCCTTGGGAAATCCCCTTTTTTCGAGCATTCTGTTTACTTTCCCCGTGTTTTTTTGTTCCACGTCGCACAGGGCAATTATTTCCACGCCGTCTATATGTGTCATGCGTTCCACTGCACCCGGGCCGCGCATACCCAGCCCGATAAAAGCTACACGTACCATAGGTAGCGGATCAGTCCTTAGTTCGAGTACATCTGTTTGTCCGGCAGGACGTACAGGAACCGGTATTTTAATCACGTTCTGGGCTTTCGGTTGCTGGCTGATGCTCATAGCGATAAAGCCGGCGAATAATAAAAATAATATCTTCTTCATTTCTTATAATTTTTTTAATGGTTTTTATTATAGGAGGATTTTTCCTTTTTATCTTCCCTTACTTAATCTTTATGTCGCAGACAATTCTCCCGATGACGGAGAGCATCTCATCATAGTTTTCCTCCATAGACAGCAATAGTTTATACTGCGCCCGGGTTCGTACCAGATTATGCGTCTCATACTTAACCTTGTAATAATTATCCCCATCGATGTAATCCATCAGGAAACGCAGTACCTGTTCGAAGGTAATATACAGGGCGGAGAAAGCGAGATTGTCAATTTCCGGTTGCGTCAGGAAGGACGATGCTTCCGACAGGTATCCTCTGGTATAGCTCTCAAAGATATCCATCTTCATATACACATTTTCAAGATTTTCATCATCTTCCTTTCCTGCATTTGTATATGAACGTATGGCATCGCCATAGTCGTTCAGGCACATGCTGCTGAGGACGGTATCCAGGTCGATAACGCATAATACTTCTCCTTGCCTGTCGAACAGTATATTGCTGATCTTGGTATCGTTATGGGTAATCCTGACGGGTATTTCCCCGGATTCGAACTTTTTCCATAAAGCCAGCATCTGACTACGGCGGCTCTCTATCCAGCCGATCTCCTCTGCGACCTGCGCTTTGCGTCCGGCCGGGTCTTTTCCGAGGACTTCATCCCACTGTTTCAGGCGGAACCGCATATTATGGAAGCCCGGTAATATATCGGCCAGCTGTTCCTTCATACCGGCCAGCATAGCCTGAAACTTACCAATCCCCCTTCCGCCCTGCGATGCCAATTCAGGGGAATCGGCATAGTCATAGGCAGTTGTATTATCTATAAAGAGGCAGGCAGCCCAGTATTCGCCTGCGGCATCTTTATAAAACAGCCTGCCGTCTACCGTCGGTACGACAGTCAGGGCCTCTCTTAGCGGATCGCCTCCCCGTTCAGAGATTATCTTCTTCAGATGCGTGGTTACCTTATGGATATTATCCATCATCGCGGGTACATCCCTGAAGATATTCTTATTCTTCCGCTGGAGGATATAGTCGGGATTATTTCCCTGCGTTTCAACGAAAAATGTATCGTTAATCAGCCCTTCACCCAGCGGGCGTATTTGCAGTATGGGACCGCTGAATAAAAAATGAGGGACTATTTTTTCCAAATTCATATTCATTCGTATTTTTATTCTTGTTCTTTCTCTTTCAATATCCTTACCTGCCGGTTTCATGCAGGCATCAGTGTGTTTTCTATTTTAAGTCAGGGCCTGCTGATAAGAGCCTTTCTCGCCTTTATTAACCTGTTTTAGTTTTATCTCGATTACAAAAGGTTCACTTAGTTTCTGAATGTCAGCCGGAAGAACTATGTCATAATAAACGGAGCCGGATTTATCCCGTCCTCCATCCCTAATAACAGCAGCTTTTTTAGTCGGTTTAAACATAGCGTTCTCTATCACATAAATCATGTCTTTATCTTTGCTTCTCGGGACTTTTATTCTCAGAAGATTATTCATCGGTTTATTAAACACTGTAAGATAAGTAATATCGCCTTTTGCGGTCGAATGTCCCCAGTCCTGTTTCTCAAGTACGGAATGTTGTACTCCATACACGGCGTCTCCATTTACTGACATCCAGTTTCCTATACTCTTGGCAATATCCGTTTCTTCCTGACGGATATTACCGTCTCCGTCAGGCCCGAAATTAATCACAAAATTTCCATCCAGGGAATTGGCTTTCACAGTCATTTCAATCAGGTCATAAGGCGTCTTCACGTAAGTCAGGGACCAGTCACGGTGGTATCCCCACTGGTTTTCAGGTATTGTCATTACGCAATCCCAGTCGAAGCCTTTGGTTTCTGCCAGGCTGTTGGGAAGATTACGCTCAAAACGCTGATCGTAATCGTCTATCAGGTCTCCGTTCGTATCCTCATGGCGTTTCCCGTTTTCATCCGCACGGAAACGGCTGCCGATAATCAACCCCGGGTGCATATCCCGCAATTCCGTACCGAGCGCATCCACCCAGGCGGCTTCTTTCATCCATGCGCCATCCCAGGAACCGTCGAACCAAAGCCCTTTGACGGTTGGGTAATTTGTCAACAATTCTATCAACTGATTCCGTGTAAATTCCTTAAATGTTTCGTAGCCAGCCTTGTCTTTTTCATTTGAAATCGCTGTATATCCTGCCCAGTTAAGTCTGTCGTCGTTCGTGATTGCTGTTCCCGCCTGATAGCCGGGATGGCTCCAGTCAATAATGGAAAAATAAAGATATACATCGATGCCTTCGGCTGTATATGCATCTACCAGTTCCTTGACTATATCGCTCTTATACGGGGTATTCGCTATGGTATAGTCAGTATATTTGCTCGGCCACATGCAAAAGCCGTCGTGGTGTTTTGTGGTAAATATCATATATTTGGCACCCATCTGTTTAGCTTGTTTCGCCCATTTTTTTGCATCGAATTTTGCAGGATTGAACTGTTTGTACAGATTATCGTATTCTTCTTTTGTTATTAATCCCGATGTACGAAACCATTCGGCAGCATAATGCGTCGTTTTACCGTTCCACTGGCCGCCGGGGATCGCATAGACACCCCAGTGGATAAATTGCCCCAATCCGTACTCGCGCCAGCGCTGCATATCGGCATCGGTACGTTTTCCGACACGGTGTGCCCCATGTTTTAAGGGTATTCGCATTTTTTTTTCAGGAGATTGAGCGATGCTTTGTAAGAAGAACAGTATGCAAAATAAAAGTGTAAAAAAATGTATTTTTTTCATTATGTTGATATTTTTAATTATTCAGTTATTATCTACAAGCCAATATGCTCCGCCGTTTTTTTCTCAGGCTGTTTAGTATTCGCTGCTTTTTTACTATCCGGTGAATAATTCCATACAATCTTGTCGCTATATTCTTTTCCGTCTTTCACTGCCTTGGCTTCTATTACGTTCTCCCCTGTATTTAATTTTATATTGTTAAAAATATAATGCACCGGGGTCGTTCCTTCTTTAAAATTGGTGATTTCCAATCCGTTGACAAACAATCGCGGAACACCTATATTAGAGTATACGGTAACCGGGGTCACTTCATTTTCCCGCTCGATAGCCCTGCGTTGAGTCAGGTATAAAACAGGTTCCTTGCTCCAGTTTGCTTTATACCAGTAAAACGGATCTTTTTTTATCTTACGGTCAAACGTCACAAGACCTTTCATATTACGCGCTTCCACGCCTCCCTGTGTATTGACAGGCGTAGCAAAATCAAATGTATTCCATACATAAGAAGCGAGCAGGTAAGGATGTTTGGATATAAAACCCCACTGTATCTCATGAAACTTAGTTGAAAACGTTTCAGGATAGAACTGGGAAAAATACCTCCCGAACTCGCCGACTACTTCTTCCTGCTGGTCTACATTGGCTTCTGCACCATATTCGGAGAATATCACTTTGTAACCCGGAAAATCTTTTTCCATACCTTTAATCCATTTTTCCACATCGCTTATCTCCCCGCTGTACCATCCGAAATAATGATTTATCCCTTGTATATCGGCGTTCAGATTGGATGCCTGGTCAACCTTCGAATAACCGCTTACCGAAACCGTGTATCTGTCCGGGTCTTCTGTTTTTGCCAGATCATTCAGGTCTGTGGTAAGGGAAACTGTATAATCGTAAGGTGTGTAGACTTCGTTATGCAAACCCCAGACATAAATGGAAGGATGATTGTAATTCTGGCGGATAAGTTCCGTAAGCTGTTGTCTGGCGTTCCCGGATTCCCGGGTACTTACCCTGTTCACAAAAGGTATTTCAGCCCAGACAATGAACCCTATACTGTCGCATTTTGCATAAATCCTTTCGGCCTGCTGATAGTGGGCAAAGCGGATTGTCGTTGCGCCGATTTCCTTTATGATTGCCAGGTCAGTATCGTGCTGCTCATTGGTCAGGGCGCTGCCTGTACCCCACCAGTCCTGATGGCGGCATACCCCATACATGGGAACCTTTTTGCCATTCAGGTACATACCGTCGCCGGCTTTCAATTCAAAATGCCGTAATCCCAAAGGTTGTATCACTTCATCTATGACCTTATTATCCGATACCAGTTGTATAACGACTTTGTACAGGTATGGGTCTTCAAGTCCCTGCCACAAATGCGGGCTCTTTAATGCAAACTCCTGTACAAAAAATTGTCTTCCCTGGGGCAGGACGGTAACAGGCATTTCCTGCTTTGATTTGACTTTTCCGTCCATTTCATATATAGTAGTCAGTAAACGGACATTTTTTGTGTCGTGATTCTTGTTTTCCAGTTTAATTTTTACGCTTATTTCGGCTGACTTATCCGAAACATTCTTCTGGCTTATATAAATTCCCGGCGAAGCATAATCGGTAACGGTAATATTCAGCTTTTCCGTTACAATAAGCTCCATAGGACGGTAAATTCCGCCATAAACACCGAATAAAGTATGATTTACGGGTATAACATCCGGTCTGGAATTGTTGTCCACTTTTACCAGTATCTCATTTTCCTGTCCGTATCGTAACAGCTTTGTCATTTCGATTACGAAAGCGGAATATCCTCCCTTGTGGTTTCCCGCAAACACTCCGTTTATATAAACCTCGGCTACCGCCGCTACTCCTTCAAATCGTAGGAACACCCGTTTATCGCCTAATGACGGGTCGGGAGTGTATGTCTTTCTATAATAGGCTTCGCCCGCATAAAACGTATTCTTCTTCACCTGCATGTCTTCAGCGTTCCAAGTGTGTGGGATTTTAACAGGCAGCCAGTCTTCGTTCAATGTTTTAGGTAAATCTTCGGCCTTCTTGAATAACCACCCGTCATTGAACGGCTGGCTATCGCGACCATAGGCCTGAATCAACATAAATATACAAAGTAGACTTGGAAGAAATCTTTTCATGATATAGTTTTAGTTTAATCGGATTCGGATGATAAATATATAAAAACCGTACCGGTTGTTACCTGGTTTGGATTTGCTCTTATTGGCTTTCTTTTTGCTCTAATTAATATTTTTGATAAAAAATCCTTTCAGATGAGGCAAGCCAAACCTGAAAGGATTCTGCTGATACTTCAATCTATCTAACCTAAAAACATTTATTTTTTATTTTTCAGGCCAAGCTCTGCAAACTGCATTGTGCTTCCGCCGGAGTTATCCCATTCATCAAACCTCATTTTTAGATACCGGTAACGGACTGCCGCATCCAGGGTGATTTCATTTACCGTGGCATTAGGAAGTCCGACGTGCTCCTTAACCGGGGTGAAGGTACTTCCGTTGTCGCTTCCATAAAACGATACGGCTTTTGTATTTAAAAATGCCTGAAAATTTCTGTTGGTCAGGACAATCGTGTTAAATGTCATTTGCTTCCCAAAATCTATGACAGCCCATACTTCCTCACCTGTGGCCGGTACTGAAACTCCCCCGTAACTTTTGCCGGGTTTCACCATTGACAAGCAAGTCGACAGGTCTCCGTCCACAAGACTGCCCGGGGCGTTTGATATTGCATCGTCCGCCGGAAGAGGATGTGATGTCGTTACCGACCAGTTTCCGTCATTTATAACATCTTCGCTTTCGAAAGTATATGTTCCTCCGGTATTTACCAAATGGTATGAGTAGGGTTGTGAAGTGCTTTTTGCGGTTCCGTTCTCCATTAGGATAGTTACACCCACTTTATAGTCGAAACTATTGACTTTCATTTCTTCGATTGGAATATCCAGCTGAAAGGTGTTCCCTACAGGCTTGGCCACAAAAGCCACGCTCGTATAACCATGCGAGCCTCCCAAAAACGTTTCGGATACATTGTAAAATCTGATGATTACATCCGTTACCGGAACGGATGCGATGAAGTTGCCTTTCACCGTGCAGGTACCGCCGTTTATTTCCACGCCTGAAATTTTTAATGAGGCGGTAACAGTCTCATAAAACGTTTTCTTCGTAAATGAAGATAGCTGGCAATTATTCATGATAGCTGCGCTTGCGTGATGCATAAATGTGGCAGTCTTACCATAAGTCTGATTTCCTGCTCCCATCAATGACATTCCGAAATCCACGTTGTTCTTTTGAGAATTGGTCGGCCCCACATGCGGTTCGTTTAGCGCATGACCGAGTTCATGAAACATACCACCAATAGAATTGTTGGTAATGCCGCCAACTGGTTTTATCGGATTACCCGTAATAGGATCTCTTTGCATATTTTCGTATGCCATGCCTTCATATTCATAGGCAAAGCACCACTTGCCGAGTCCATAGAAAGGCGTATCTTCGTTTGACCCGTTTATGGCGGTGAGTACAAGCGTATGCTCACTATATTTTGTCAGGCTATTCTGTGTATAGTACTCATTTATTTCCGTAATCATCTTACTCCCGCCTCCGTCATAAGGATAGTCTGCTTTTTTACCCTTCGCATTTATTTTAACAATATCCACCATGCCATTTTCATCTAACGGTAATCCGAAACTTTTTTCATCATATCCCCAATACTTCATCCACTTGCAAATATATAGCTGATGCTTTAACAATAATGTACTGATCCGCTTTTTATAACCCGGATTTTCTATAATATCGGACGGAACGAAGTAAACCACATTCAGTTTGTACGGATAATTATCGTTGTTGGGATCGCCTTTTACATCATAAAGCACATCGGGGCTTATTTTTGAAACAACGGTTACTGTATTCGATTTTATATTCCGGGCCTGTGTCTCGCCATAGAATATACTTTGGGTATTGAATCCGCTGTAATTCAGACCGGATAGTTCTTCATCGGTAATACCGGGCTTTAGGCTTGTTTTTATGATTATAGTAATGGTGGACGAACCCAGGTAACTGTACGAACCACTGTTTTTTGCAAACGAAACCTTTATCGTATTTTGGTCGATTGTGACCTCTGTCTGAGTAACCGTCGCACCTTTCGAGTCGGTAACAGTAATATTGTCTGCCGACAATATGAACAAACTGCTGAAAGACAGTTCCAGAGAAGGTTTTGACCAGTTGATCGTTTTCCCGTTGAATTCTAATTGGGAAGAGAAGTTAAGTTCTTCGTCAACCTCTGTCAATTCAAAGGATTCTTTGCCGTTAACCGTTTGTTTCAGGCTGACGTCTGTCAGGTCGGCATACACCGGTGGGTTTTCCGGTTCTTCATTATTGTCGCTACACGAAAAAAAAACGCAGAATAAAATCCCTAAAGTAAGCAACAGGTAGAGTTTGTTCTTTTTATTCATGGTATATTTTTATATAATTGAACAAGAAAGACATAGGGCAAGGCGATAATAACCTTGCCCTATTTATATAAAGAATATTTATTCGATTACAATTTTCCCTAAACCGAATTCGGCTATTTGCATCGTATTGCCACCGCTCGTATATCCGGCACCGGGATAATCCGGATGCTGGTATTTATCAGTAGCATAATTCTTACTTTGCACAGCCAAGATTACCTTGACATAACGATAGGTAGATGGGGTTATTGGAATAATATAAGGCTTGTCCTCAACCGAAGTAGCATCACCTACATACGAAACTTTTTGCGGTACCCAAACTATATTCGCATTATTTCCGGCAGGTTCGCCAGGGGCTATTACGGTAAAATTAGTACCGTCATTACTACCTTCTATTATAATACCGTACACCCGCAAATAATTGTAGTTATTGGTACCTACAGATCCATTGGTATTAGCATATGTTCCACTCCGGTGTGACCATTTGATATACTCAAACTCTTGCGCTGTTTTCATATCAACAATAAACGACGGTGCTTCGGAATCTGCCGGAGGTTGTTGTCCGGCTGCGTTGCCGCCAGGTTTCACTAATGACAGGTATGAACCGGATTGACCGTCGAACATATGTTCGGGTAAGCCAGTTACGGGACTTTCTTTTGTATTGCCGTCCCACGCATAACCATAACCATTGTGGGTCTGTGTGGTTACTGTCCAGTTTGTCCGGTCTATATCCACCGGAGTATTTGTCACATCTAATACGCTTACATTCCAGTTTACCGACAGGTTACTGCCGTCGGTTGTCCTGATCGTTACCGTTGTAGAACCTACACTAACGGGAGTTACAATACCAGCCGCATCAACCGTAACAATAGCTTCATCATTGGATGCATAGGAAACGGCTTTATTCCAGGTATCTGCCGGAGCGAGTGTTACATTGGCAGCCAAATCGAAAGGTGCGCCTCCTATTTTCAGCTGCTTATTCTGTGCAGCTGCGGCTATATTGATCGCAGTGGCTTTCACCATATGGTCTATGATATTCACTATAAACCGTGTGCTTAACCCCGACCCGTCTGTCGCGCTGACTATCAGGGTATCTTTTCCAAAAGATTTCGGTTTAAGAAGTCCGCTTTCGGTTACAGTCATTAATTCCGGATGCTTATTAGTAAAGGTTACTTTTTGGTTTTTAGCGCTTTGAGGTAAGATTACCACATTAAGCTGTAGTTCTTCGTTATCTTTGAACGAAATTTGCATAGACGGCGTTCCCGTACTTACATAAACGGCTTCCTTTACGGCTATTGAAGTAACTTTTCCATCATTATCCGGTTCAAACCCCTGCGGATCACAACTGCTAACCAGCATAATAACTGCCAGAACTGATAAATATATAATTTTCTTCATGTTTTATTATTTGACGGTTACTAATTAACGTTTTATATCTTGCCATTGGGGACTTTGCGTCAAATTCTTGTTTAACTCAAGTTCCTGCAAAGGAATCGGATTATAATAATACTTGTCGTTCCATTTTACAACACCATTTGTTACATTCGGACTTTTCGGATAACCAATGATAAAGCCTTCACTGTCTACAAAGACATCCGAATTAAGTGTCGCTTTCGGCGCATCCTTAGCTTTGCTTGTGTTTGTTCCGTCATATAGTTTTTGTTTTTCTGCCGTAAATTTCATGCCCCTTATAGGCTTTTCTATAAATTTACCGGCTTTCCAGCGTACCAAATCTTCGCGGCGAAGACCTTCCATAGCCATTTCTATGCGGCGTTCGCGGCGTATTTCACGAAGTATTGGCCCAGGAACATATCCGGCATATTGCTGATACAGATTGTCCAGACGGGCGTCAGCAGGGATATTCTGTAAAGTCAGCTTGCTGTTGGGATATTTCGTGAAGTCAAAACCGGCCCGCAGGCGTAAGGCATTGACGGTAAGATCGAGGTCTCCATTGGTAATTGTACCCAGTTCTGCTTTGGCTTCCGCATACATCAGCAAAGCTTCTGCATAACGGAAAATCAGTGCTGTCTGCGTTCCACTCGTTGTAGAACCATTGTCTATTGGTTCATTTGTCCAGTGTTTGATAAACATATAGCCGGTGACACAAGGACCGCCGGTCGGCGTCTGGTTGGCAGTAGGACAATTGTAAGTGATTTCGGGATATTTAAGGCCTTGCAGCGTCTGATTAATTACGCCACCGTTTTCGTCCCTGTTGAAAATAGTAATGTATTCACCCGGTTTCACTACAGTTTGCCGCAGGCGTGGATCACGGTTATCCAGTTCGCGCCAGTCGTCACCGTCATAACCTTTGAAAAGCGGGCTTGAAGTAACCGGTAACCCGTCTATACATAAATATTCGTCTATCAGGTCTTTCGTTGCCCCTTTACAATATCGTCCGCTGGCATTTCCTCTGTTCATACTGAAGTAGCGGGAAGTTCCGTGCCCGAGTTTAGAGCCGTCATATACACGCGCGAGAATCGCTTCTTTGTGATCGCCGCCTGTCATCCCATTCAATTTGAATAGGTGCCAGTAAGGGTCATTCCCTACCTCGCTCGGTACATTGTATAATTGGTATTTACCGGAAGATATGATTTCATTACATGCTGTAGCGCATTCCTGGAGGAACCGGTTGGCAGTCGCTTGCAGGTTCAGTTCCGTATGATATTTGCGGAAAGTGCCTTCAAACAGACAAAAACGCGCTTTCAGGAAATTTGCCATATCACGGTTGATACGCCCGGTCGCCCCTACCTGAGTGCTTGTATACTGTACGGCATAGTTGAGGCATTCCAGTATCTTGTCGGCAAGTTCTGCACGGGAAGTACGCGGAGAATACAATTCGGGAGAATCTATATTCAAATCCTTCTCCAGCCATGGTACTTCACCAAAAGCGACTATTTTTTGGTAATAGTCCCAAGCCTTGAAGAAATAGGCTTCCGCTGCATATTTATTTAAAAGTTCCGGGCTGCTCACAGATCCTTCCGCCTCACGATAGTGATTGAGGAAATAATTAATGGTACGCAGATTATTCCATCTCCAGCCTGTGTTGTTGGCATCATCAAGCGAAGTTGTCGCACTGGACGGTACCGGCCAGGTATCTTGCATACGATTTACAATATCGCCGGAAGTGTTGCTGAATCCGATGGCATTGTCGGTAAATATATCGCCATACATAATCTGGCTTCCACGCGTAATAAAAAACGGAGGGCTGTAAGAATAGGCGTTGCCTGACTGATGCCCCTGCGCATATATATTATACAGCTGATTAAGGTACAAAGGCAGGTCGCCTTCGTTCTTCAAAAACACGCCCTCGGCGAGGTCTTGGATAGGATCTTGCTGCATAAAAACATCGTTACACGAGCTTAACGCGAAGCCTGTCGAAACACAACCGATCGCTATATATTTTATTATTTTTTTCATAACTTGGTTCATTATTAATGTTTAAAAAGTGATCTGAGCGCCCAGAGCAATCGTCCTTTTCTGAGGATAGCTGTCCGAAATCTGGTCCGGGTCGAAAATTGATGGTACTTCCGTAATCTCAAACAGGTTGTATCCCGACAATGTAAAGCGTAACTTTTCGACATGCAGTTTTTTCAGTAAAGACGCCGGAACGGTATAACCTAATACTGCCTGCTTCATACGCAGGTAAGCTCCGTTTACCAACCAGCCGGTCTGGACGGATGGCGCCCCTGCCGCAGACCTGTAACGAGGAAAATTCGCGTCTGTCTGATCGGGTTTCCATGAGCGCTCGTACATCCATTTACTACCGGCATTGTTAGTACCTCCACCCCAGTAAGTTGTACTGCCTATCCATAAATCACGTTTAACTACCCCCTGCAGCAACATGCTGAGGTCGAAACCTTTCCACGAAGCTCCCAGTGTGACACCGAATTTATAACGCGGTGTATTGTTCCCTATAATCCGCCTGTCTCCCGGATCGTCGGCAGTGTTGGAGCCTGTGTTGATGACTCCGTCGCCATTCAGGTCTTTCAGCCACGGATCGCCCGGATAAAGATTGCCCGAATGCTGGGGACCATAGAAAACATATTGATTGCCATTTAGCACGAGGTCTTCCGCCTGCAGAATGCCACCTGTCTCATATCCCCAGATTTCACCTACGGTCATACCATTATAGTACATATAGTCACCTAGTGTTTTTATAGCATTGGACGGATAGTTCAGCACTTTGGTCACAGCATCTGACAGGACAAGTCCTGCATTATACTGCAAACCGTTGGCTAATTTATCTTTCCATTCCAATGTAAGTTCCCATCCTCTCCCCCTGATGACGCCGGAATTTTCACGAGGTGGTGTCGCACCCAATAAATTCGGATACGCGGCGCTTCCTTCTACAAGAATATCGGAAACTTTGCGTTCGAATATATCCAATGAAAAATTCAAACGGTTAAGGAAGGTCGCATCCAACCCAAAGTTGGTGGTTGCCGTTTTTTCCCAGGTCAGATAAGGAGACACCAAATTAGGCGCATTAACCGTGTTACTCCAATTCCCACCAATCCAGTAATTGGAACTTGTTGAGCTCATTGATGGCTGATATGGGTAATAGGAATCGGGTTGGCTACCAAGTTTACCATACGAAACCCTTATTTTCAGGTTTGAGAGCCATTCTTTCGAAACATCCATGAATTGTTCTTCCGATATCCTCCATCCGGCAGAGAAAGATGGAAAGAAAAAGTAGCGTCCGTCCTGTGTAAAACGGCTGCTGCCATCGTAGCGTCCGTTTACTTCGAACAAGTATTTATTAGCATAATTATAGTTGATCCTGCCAAACACTGCTCTTCCGGTTCTCTTTTGTGCCGAGGTTTCCATTGTATTTAAAGTCGGGTCTTCCGTTGCATTAGGATTTAAGACATCCGGTGAAAATAGATTACGAAGGTTAAGAACAGACTGGCTGTATTCCACATATTCCTGATTGAACCCGAGTATAGCCGAAAGTGTATGCTTTTCTTTGAATGTTTTGTTAAAATCTGCATACACATTGATTTGGTAATTGTCGGTAACATCTTTCTCAAATCTTCCGCGGTTTTCTTTATATTCTTGCTGTTCGCTTACCGGTGACCATGTATAAGTGATATAGTAATGCGAAGGGTCTTTGCGCCTCATTGTGCGCCCTTGCGGTAGATAGGAAAGATCCGCCTTGAGTTTCAACGTATTCGGGATAACAATAAATTCCGGAGATACGGATAAAGCTGTAGTCCATCTGTTTGTAACCGTCCTGTTGCCATAATCCAGCCATGCGAGGTAATTATCCGTCCATTGTTCACCGCTCGGATCGGAAGCCAGTGTTTTGATAGGCATATTGATATTCTTGTCGGCGTCCTGTTTCAATACAGACCATATATTCCCCTTGTAACTAGGTACATATGGCTCGTCATAACTGTAACGATTATAATTAACCTTTGTTTCGAGGTTAAACCAGTTTGTTACTTTCGCGTTAAAGCGAGTAGCTATATTGTAGCGGTTATATTTATCTTCGCCTATCTTATACATACCATCTTCGGAGAGGTAACCCAGCGAAAGATGATAGGCAACTTTTTCCGTACCACCTGATATGCTCAGGTTGTGTTTTTGTGTCGGGGTCCAGTCACGCACAACCAATTTGTAAGGATTCATATCTCCTACCCATACGATAGAATTTCCGTTCATCATATAACGATTATCTGGATTGTTCGGGTCTGCCATATATTTCTCTATGGCTTCCATTTTTCTCTTATCCAGATCACTGACAGTACCAAGCGTCCATTCTGAGTTTTGCATTACAAAGCGTTGAATTTCGTATGCATTCATAATATCGGGAAGAGCCGAAGGTTTATCCCATGAAATATCGTAACTGTAACTTATTTTTCCTTTCTGATTGAACTTACCCGACTTGGTGGTGATCAGCACGACGCCACGGCTCGCTTTTGTCCCGTAAATAGCAGAAGCCGATGCGTCTTTGATGACGCTCATACCCTCTATGTCGTTTGGGTTCATTTGATTTACCAATGTAGAACTCATCTCTACTCCATCAACCAGAATCAATGGTTCTCCATTTTTTAATTCCCATCTATTGTCAGTTGAATTGTAATCAATCGAAGTAGTTCCACGGATATTAAAGTTTGGCACAGTGGAAGGCTTTCCATCACCCATAGTAATATTCAGGTTAGGGACAACACCTTGTAATGCCTGCCCGATATTTGTCACGGGCCGGTTTTCGAAAGCTTCGGCTCCTACCGCACTTACAGCTCCGGTAAGATTCACTTTCTTTTGGGTACCGAACCCCACAACTACAACCTCATCCAACAGCTTTGAATCTTCCGCAAGCTGCACATTAATCACAGTCTTAGAGCCTGTCTGAATCTCCTGCTTCGCATATCCGACCAGTGAGAATACCAAAACGGCGTTTTGATCGTTAACGGTGATATTATATTTCCCATCAACATCGGTCATCGTTCCTTTAGTCGTATTCTTTACGGCGACACTGACCCCTATGAGAGGTTCGTTCTTATCGTCCGTTACCGTTCCGCTAATTGTCTGGGCTTTGATACAAGCTATCGACATAAAAGTGAATAACAGTAACATGAATATCCTGCCAGAGGATAATTCAATAACACATTTCTTTTTTGATAAATGTTTCATATAACATAGATTTAATAAGATAAATGAATTTTGGTATCATTTCGGGTTATGAATACTGGAAATTCTAAGGTTACTTAAGTATAAATGCAGAACAAAGGATGCTTATCCGGAAACCTGAAAGTTCCGGATAAGCATCCTTTGTTCTCTAATAAAAGAAGGTACTTTTTCTTTGAAATAAAGAAAAAAATTATACGATAGCTCTCTCTCTCTCTCTCTCTCTCTCTCTCTCTCTCTCTCTCTCTCTCTCTCTCTCTCTCTCTAATAAAATAGGTGTAACTCCCAAATAATGAGAATTAAAAAACGATAAATTGTGTGTTTTATTTTGTGCTTTCATATGATCCGGACCGCTTTAATTTGCAATGCGACATGTCTTTTTACTTATTAATTCTGAATATCTCGCTCCCGGCCAGAAGAAAAGCTCCCACACCATAACTGGCGGTCATGTCTCCGGTCACTTTTTTAGGGTCCGCTCCGATAGGTTGTACCCAGCCGAGCTTTCCATCTTTATCTATGGTCGAGAGCAGGGCGTCCCACGATTTTTTCAAAGCAGGCTTGTACTCTTCCTTTCCCAGTAATCCATCATTGATTCCGTAAGCTAAGGCATATGTGATAAGGGCCGTCGCACTGGTTTCCGGAGAAGGATAGCTTTCAGGATCTAAAAGGCTTGCATGCCAGAAGCCGGTGGGGCTTTGCAATGTGGCCAGGCGGGGTATAAATTCCCTGAATAAGTTTTCGTAGAAAGGGCGGTAAGCGGAATTTTCGGGCAGTAGCTTCAATATATTTACAAGTCCTGCGGCGACCCAACCGTTACCTCTTCCCCAGAAGACCTTTTCTCCGTTTTCTTCTGTCTTGTCAAAGTAACTGCTATCCCTGAAGAACAGCCTGTTTTCCTTATCGTATAAGAAGTTATATGTTCTTTTGAACTCCCTGTCCATGTATTCAAGATATCTGTCATCTCCCTTGATTTTTGCCGCGTGTGCGTACACAGCCGGAGCCATGAATAAAGCATCGCACCATGTCCATGACTGCTTATTGGATATAAGCATTGTTGAATCTTGGGGATTGTCTATTATCCAGTCGAGTCTTTCTATTGTGGAAGATGCCATTTTTTCATCTCCGTATAAATCAAACATATTCAGATAAAACTGTCCGATACACAACTCGTCTGCATGATACATCCGGTATTTGGGATAGCTTGCAAAATTGGCGGCTAACTTCCAGTTACCGGCTAAACCTATATCAGTCAGCCAGTGATAGTAAGTTGAATCGCCCGCAATTTTTGCCCATTCGGTCATACCAATATATAAGGTAGCGTTTGTCCATGCGTCTATTCCGTAATCGTGCAGATTCCCGATCGTGGAATACCTGAAATTGCCGATTTGCCAGTCGGCAACTTTTTTCATTGCCGATTTGGTGGAGTGTTTATCTATTGTGGATGATAAGACATAACCGTAAGGGTAGATGGTACATCCTGCCAGCATGAACATATATAATAAATAATGCAGAAGAGTATAGTCGGGACTATACTTCGTTTTGTTTCTCATAGCATCTGTTTAAAAAAGTTAAACAAATGTATTTTAGGTACGACTAAGAGCAGGTATTTTTGATATGCTATTATTGCTTTATTTTTTGCTCTAAATGTCAATCTGTTTGTTCATGCGGTATTGTAAGGAATGAAAATCAGTTAAGGATTTGTTTTTCTTTTATGCTTCGCAGCAAAAGCAGCAGGTGTTTCTCCGAATTCGATTTTAAAAGCCTTTGAAAAATAAGACTGGCTTTTGATACCGACTTTATCCATTACCTGAAGTATAGACATATCCTGCTCGATAATCAGCCGTGCCGCTTTCCTCAACCTGTAATTCAGAATAAATTCGACAATGGATTTATCTGTAAGAGTCTTCACTTTTGAATACAGTTTGCTCCGGCTCATGGATAATTCGGAAGCGATATAATTAACATCTATATTGGGTTGGTTAAGATTTACCTCTATGGTTTCTATCAATCTTTTCAGGAAAATATTGTCCTGTTCATTTGCTGATAGTTCGGCACTGTCCACGTAATAGTTCTTTGCATAATATTCCCTCAGGTTTTGCTGGCGTTTGAAGATATTTTGGATAGACAACAATAACAAATTCAGGTCGACGGGTTTTTCAAAGTAAATATCTGCTCCGGACCCGGCACCTTCTATCTTAGACTCCAGCCCTGTTTTTGCAGTCAGCAAAATAAACGGTATATGGGATGTATTTATATCCTCTTTCACTTCACGCAGTAGTTCGACCCCGTTTTTCAGGGGCATCATTATATCGCTGAGAATGAGATCCACATCTGTGTCTTCCAAAATACAGGAAGCCTCGACTCCATCGGCAGCCGAAATTATCTCGTAATGTTGTGATAAAAAATTCGACAGGAGAATTTTCAGGTCGGTATTGTCTTCAACTATCAGTATCCTCTTTTTATTGCGCAGGAATATATCGTCCATACTGTCCGGATTGCCTCTATTGCTTTTGGGTAATAATTCCCTGCTTATAGATTCATCTTCCTTCTTTCCTGTATCATCGAACTCGGATTCATCATAAACCGATCCGTCGGCAGGAAGATAAACTACAATGTCAGTACCCTTATCCCTCTCACTGAAAATGGAAATTGTACCTTTGTGTAATAATATCAGGCTTTTGACCAAAGCCAAACCTATTCCGGTCCCAAGATGTTCATTCAGGTTCGCTGTATTTACTTTGTAGAACCTTTCAAAAACAGTACCGATTGAATTCCCGGATATACCTACTCCGGTATCGCGGACAACCAGAAGAAAAGCATTTTCAGGAATGGGATTTTCAAGAATCGTGTGGCTGTATTTATACTTTGATGAAAATTCAGAATAGTGGGAATATGTTTCTATAACGATCTCACCACCATCCTTTGTATATTTAAAAGCGTTATTCAGGAGGTTCATCACAACCTTTTCCACTATTTGCTTGTCTGCGCAGAGTGTTTCAGGAATACGGGGATCACATTTTATTTCAAATCTTATATGGCGTTTTTGAGCATAATCCCTGAAATCGCATGACAAATCAGTAACCAGACGGTTTATATTAAGATGTTGAACCTGTAATTGCATTTTACCGTTCTCCACAGTCCTGAAATCCATCAGTTCGTTTACCAGGTTTAGAAGCCGTTGGGCATTGTTATGCAGTATACGGTAATAATATTCTTTCAGTCCTTCCTGTTTCAGATTATCTACCGAGGCGAGGATTAGTGATAGCGGTGTCCTGAAATCATGCGATATATTGGTAAAAAAACGTAATTGAGACTGGTGGATCTCTTCTTTTTTCAGCCTGTCGAGATTGTCAAGGTAAAGCTGCATTTTTAATTTTCTTTTGTCCTTGTAATAATGTAGAATGATGCCCAGGACTGATAATACCAAAACCGTATACAGTAAATAAGCTGGCCAGCTTACCCAAGGAGCCGGCCTGCGCTCTATTTTTATAACTGTCGGCGTATTATTCCATATACCATCATTGTTGGCTGCTGATATTTCAAAATAGTATGTCCCGGCAGGAACTTTCGAATACATGGCCGTACGGCTGGAAGCATCAACGGTTATCCAGCGGTCGTCGTATCCCCGTAAGCGGTACCTGAACATATTCTTATGGGGGGACAGATAATTATCTGAAGAAAAGCGGAATCCGAAATTCGCCTGATTATGATTCAATATAATCTCATTGTTTAATATATCCGATCCTGACGTTACAGGAACATTATCTATATAAAAATCGGAAATAATGACCTCCGGTATGAGAGAATTGAATTTAATATTCTGAGGATTAATGGCTGTAAAGCCATTGGTGCCACCAAAATAAAGTTCCCCCGTGCGGCTTTTAAAAGAAGCCAGAGGATAATACACCTGGCCCTGAAGCCCGTCGCTTTCGTCAAACCTGTGATAAGAATTATCTCCCGGGTTATACCTGAATAATCCGTTGTCCGTACCCAGCCATAGGTATCCCGAGTTATCGGAACACATGCTGTATATGGCAGATACATTAAAATTCAGTATGTCCCGGAAAGATATGAACCGGGACGCGGAAGTATCATACTTCACAAGTCCGCGCCCTACTGTCCCTATCCATACATTATTTTCCGCATCCATGCAAAATGACTGGGCATTAAGGGTTTCCTGTTCTTTGGAAGAAATATTTTCTACAATCCTTGTTTTTATATTCATCCTGTAAAACCGTTCATGCGTAATGATCCACAGGTTTCCGTCATTGTCTTTTTGCATGTCGAGTATATAAGCATTTTTGTCAAAAGGATAATGTGTGAATTTTCCGCTTTTGAACGACAAATATGATATGAGTGAACGGTTGGCCTGATATGCGATCCATAACGCCGAATCCCCTTCGAGGACAATCTTTCTGAGATCGTTACTGTATAAGCTTTCTTTATCACCCGGATTATTAAGAAAGTGGCTGAATTTCTTTGTTTTCGTGTCGAAACAATCAAGGCCACCCCTATACATGGCAATCCACAGTTTTTTTTCGGAATCAAATGCTATCGACTTGACATTGTTGTATGACAGGCTGTTACTGTTATCCATATGCTGGTAAGATGTAAACATGCCGGTATTTTTATCCAGACAGTTCAATCCTCCGCCTTCTGTGCCTATCCATAAAGAGTTCCCATCTTCGGCAAAACTACTGACCAGATTATGATTTAGCGAGCTCTCAAAAGGCGTATATGTTCTGAATGCAGTATTTTCATCCAGGTTTACATAACATAAACCTCCTGCATAAGTTCCTATCCATACGTTTTTATAACGGTCCCCGGCTATTACCCACACCGAGTTGTTCGGCAAACTGAACTTGTCCGACTTTGAATGAAGGTATAGCCGGTGTTCTTTGGTTACAGGATTCACTATATACAATCCTTTTTGCGTACCGATCCATATTTTGCCATTTTTATCCACATAAAACGTATGGAGAGGTGTATTCTCATTTTTATCGCGAAATAACAATTGTTCTTCGATCTCACGGGATAAAATATTCATTTTAAGAACACCATGCTTCTTTGTCAGTATCCAAAGATATCCGTCTATTTGCCTGATTCCTGCAATAGAGTGATCTGAAGGAAGAAGATGGAAAAGGGTAACTTCCCCCGGATTTTCATAGCTGCTATAATAAATCCTGTTATAATATGAAGCAAAATACATTCCGGATTCTCCTTTAGCAATGTATCCGATGTTGTTCATCGGCATTTGGTTATATAGGACCGGTTCGGGTTTGTCCCCTGCTTTTTTGATCCGGCAGAGCGTTCCTTTTGATATATACCATATATTATCTTTGATATCTATTGATATGGCAGCTATATCCCCCTCCGTTATTTGCTGGAAAGAATCGGATTGCTTATGGTATTTGAAAAGCCCGTTACTGGTGGAGACATAAAGACAACCCCGGATATCTTTATACATATTGTGAAAAAGGCAGGTTGTGGGAATATCCGTATTCTGGAATTGAGATGAATACTTTTTATATTCATATCCGTCAAAACGTTGCAGGTCATTTTCAAGGGATATCCACATAAAGCCGTCATCATCCTGAATTATATCCTGTACCCCGTCATAATAGAATCCTCCTTTTGGGGAAAGGGTTCTGAACAGGTATGTATCTTGGGAATATATACATATGCTTACCAGTAGTAAAAGAACAATGTTGAGGCTATATTTCATTATTTTTCAGGAAAACTAGACGTGATAAATTTGGGTTAACTCAAATGTTTCTATTCATAAAGAATGTTCTTGAACAAAATTATTCGTTTTTCTATGAAGAACCGGTTTAATAGTTGAAAATATCAGATGATTATATCAAATTTTAGCATACATATTCCAATAGTGTACTTTTCATTTTTATAGATGAAAAATTTTAAGAACAGGTCAGATGGGGCGATGAAATTGCGGCACATCCAGCTTAAACCAGATAGGAACAGCCGCTTATTTCCTGCAACCATCACATCCGTCATTATGCCACTGATACAAAACGGTAACAGTCTTTTCAGTTAACAGCTTTTACAGTCATCAGTCATCAGTTAACAATCCATAGCTTGTAAAAACTTCGCGCCTTTGCGTGAAATAAAATAGAGTATCTTTTAACCCCTAACTGTTAAAAAGTAACAAAGGTAACACATTTTTCAATAGTTTTTATCCTGTATCTTTTTGCTCCGCTGAACAAAGGGTATATGCTATAGATAAATTATCCTGCCGATAATGGCATCGGCAGGATAATTTATCTATTTATTGCAGGGCAAGGCCCGGTCTGAAAAACCGTAAGTACAGAGTATATACTATTTATATATGAGAGGCATGGGAACTGCCATAGTTTGTGCAGCACAGAGATTCTGCACTTTTGTATATAACAGAAGGCATATTCATCCTATTGGTCAGAGTTTCGTTAAACATGTTGAATAAATTATTTAACCGCAAACTTTACAACAGAATCTCCATTGAGGAAAGCAACGGAGTCTATATTTAAACTGGCATCAAAAGTAAAAACTTTAACCGGAGCTATTGTAAATGACCGTTCGGAAGATTCCTGCATAATCGAATATACAATATTGAGGGTTCTTCCTTCTATATACGGGCTGTCTAATGAGATTGTAACTGCGTTCTTTGTTTCCGGTAAAATAATAGCGCCGACTCTTTGGGTGTCAAAATCTATCATGGTCAGTACATTGTCCAATGTCTTTGCAGGGTGAAAATGTTTATCGAAGTCAGTTTCGTTCAATAGCATAACTTCAGGTGCAGTTACTCTTTTTGTGGAAAAATAGCCATCTACATCCGTCAATTCAATGTCTTTCAGATACTGGGAATCATTGCCGGCCGCAGATGTTTCCATAGCCGGATCGTTCTTGGGTATATCATTGCTTTTGTTTTGGATGCATGCTGAAACCAGTAAAGACAAGGCTGCAACAGATAATATCGTTCTCATAAAATTATTTTATTAAATTCTCTATATTAACAATTTACAGATCGGAATGTTTTTTCTTAGTCATGACAAAAATTTATACGCTGCCCATTGGCGTCGCTTTGCTCTGCCGAACGTTGTTTCAGGGTGCGGTTTCAGACGCGTTATCCATACCCGGGGCGATACTCCGGGCTATAGTATATCGTGATTTCAGTCCAACCGCAACGCCTTGGGGTGAATTGAAGAAGGGGATTTACTTATTTTTGGTCAACACTAACCGTTTATCCACTATATCAGGGATCTCATCTTCATAATGCGTTACATAAATGAGAGATTTATCCGTATCGCAGAAGCTTTCTATCAGTTTCTTCACTCGCTTTTTGTTTGCGGCGTCAAGCCCGTGCAACGGCTCATCCAGTATCAGCAGATCAGGATTTTTCACAAATACCCGCGCTAATAGAACCAGACGCTGCTCTCCTGACGATACATTAAGAAAAGAGATGTCTTTAAGATGCCCGATATTGAAAGCCTCCATCCATTCCAACGCAAGGTTTTCCTGCTCCGGGTTACATTTGCGGTACAGCCCTATTGTATCAAAGAATCCTGAGCCTACAACGTCCAGACATCTTACGTTTTTCTGATAATAGAGATGCATTTCGGGAGAAACATAACCAATACGCCTCTTTATATCCCAGATGCTTTCTCCTGTACCCCGCTTCCGGTCAAAAAGGGTAATGTCGTTTGCGTAAGCTTGCGGATTATCTCCACAAATAAGACTTAGCAGAGTCGATTTTCCAGAACCGTTAACACCCAGTAAAGCCCATTTTTCGCCGCGTCTTACCTGCCAGTTCAACTCTTTGAGTATCGTACGTTCTCCGTACCGGATATGTATGTTCTTCATGTCCGCCGCGTATTCGAAAGAATATGGCTGTTTGCCGGAATTATCTTTCAGCAAAGTTGTATCTATGTTGGCTGCCTGTCTGAATAATGAATTTATCAGACCTGTATCGTCCAGGAAAGCCGTACGGGAAAGAGCCGGTAATATCCGTTTGTTATATACAGGCAATATATGTGTGACAGCCACCGGTATATCATGAGGGTTGGAAAGAACCAATACGATCTGAAGGTTTTCCAGTTCCGCCAAACGAGCCAGGAGGTTGTTTAAAACGGTACGTGAAGCCGCATCCAACCCTATGAACGGATTGTCCAGTATAAGTATCCGGGGTCTGGATAGCAGTGAACGTACAATAAGGAACTTGCGAAGCTCCCCACTCGATAGCATATTCACTTCCTTGTCCATCAGTTCGGATATACCGAACCAACCGAGCAAAGTATCCAGCCATAGCGGATCGGCTGCAGATACAAGTTCTTTTACCAATGGGATCTCCTGTTCGTCACCCTTGTTCCATCGTTGCTGATAATAGCTGTTTTGAGAATCTATGATGCTGTATATATCGCGGAAAGCGACACTTTTGACAACAGACGAAACCGGTAAAGCTTTTCCATCCCTGTCTTTACATATTATTTCACCCGTTTTGAGAGCGTATTTTCCCAACAGGATATCAGTCAATACGGTCTTACCGCTTCCATTGGGACCGACGACGGCCCAGTGTTCCCCGTTTTTGATCTGCCAGTCTATAGCTTTTTCAAATTGCAAATATTCCAGACGGGGTATAGCCGCTGATATTTCTATGATTGTTTCTTGTCCCATTTTTTCTTATGTGAAATAGTAATTAAAAACGGAAATTGTTTTATCCCGTTAATGTACGCTGCTTAAAAGAGTAACAAAAGTAGTGTTTTATTTATATTTTTCTGTCTCTTGCTTTTTCCGGATGACATTGGTGTTATAGATTATCGCCTGATCTTAAAACCCGTTTTTTTCTTGATTAAAAAGCTGAAATACCTATATTTATCGTTAAAAATGAATCTTTTCGTAAAAAATAAAAAATAATATCAGAATAATGTATAAATTTGTATTCTAGAAAAAAAGACTTACTAAAACTATAAATTAGGTATTACCTTAACACCATATGAAATTATGAAAATAAGATTTTTATTACTGCCAATCCTGTTCTGGGTATTGACTTTTTCTTTAAGTGCACAAAACAATAAGGTTAAAGACCCTTGTAATTGTGAAACTTCCAGAGATTCCGTACTTCTTCAACTGAATAGCGGAGAGGAAGTAATAGTTGTAAAAAGGAGTGCGCAACAATTAAATGTGAGCCAGTCGAATATGGCTAAACGCAGGAAATATTTCGATTGTCCCGATATTTTAGCTCCTCCGGCTCCGCAACCGGAAGCCCCTAAAATAGAAGTTACACCACCAACATTATCTCAAACCCCAGCTCCGGAGCCACCAGTAAGACGCCAGCCATTCTTTTTGCCGGATCCGGTGTTTTTCCGAATTAATAAATGGGTGATCGATGAGTCGGAATGGTCTAAAATTGAACTGGCTGTTAATTATCTGAATACAAATCCCGGGTCTACTGTCGTTGTTACAGGATATGCCGATAAGAAAACAGGGAATGCGGCTATTAATCTACGCTTGTCGAAAGAGAGGTCAAACGCGGTAGCAAAGGCATTGGAAGAGAAGTATGGTATCAATAAGAATAGAATTTCCGTTAACTGGAAAGGTGACGGATTGCAACCGTTCGAACTTGATAATGATAAGAACAGGGCAGTATTGTTCCTGATAAATCCATAAAAGAATTACTTATATATAAAATGAGAAAGGCCGCTAAATCAGCGGTCTTTTTTTCTTTAAATATCTCGTAATTCATTAGTTGCTATATAAATGTATTATTGATAGGCACATGTTACTGCACTACATTTTAGTTAATTATTGTTAATAATAGTGGTGTAACTATATTTTATAGTTGTATTACTGGGAAATATAGTTACGTTTGTAATATAGTTATTATAAAAGAATATTTCCATGAAAAAACTGACGCAAAAAGAAGAAGAAATTCTTGCCTGTTTCTGGAGTAATGGTCCGATGTTTGTACGTGAATTGCTTGATTTTCAGGACGATCCGAAGCCCCATTATAATACCCTTTCCACGATTGTGCGCACATTGGAGGAAAAGAGGTATATAGGTTATAAAGCTTACGGGAATACATATCAGTATTATGCTTTAGTATCGGAAGATGATTACCGGAAAAGTACACTTAGCAATGTGGTGGATAAGTATTTCGGCAATTCGTACACTCGTGTTGTTTCATCTTTGATTGAAGAAGAAAAGCTGTCGATCGATGAATTGCAGGAACTGATACGTCAGATCAAGAATAAGTAGGGAAATATAAATGCCTTAAATCCCGGAAAACAATGGAAGTATTTCTTCTATATATATTCAAAACCGCGACGTGTCTTACTCTATTTTACATTTGGGTGAGAGCATTTCTGACTAATGAAACTTTTCATCGTTTCAACCGCGCGGTCATACTTATTGGTACGGCAGCCTGCTTAACTTTACCTCTTGCAGAAGTGAATATCCAAGAATACAGTAGCATACAGAAACCTTTTGCTCTGGTAGAAGAGGCTCTCATGCCTGTTGAAGAACCTTCTCATCCGCAACTATATCAATATGAAGTAAGCGTTTTGCCTTCTTTATCCGAACCTGAGAATCCGGCTATTTCAATTGGTACAGTATTGTTGCTTATATACCTGATAGGCGGCGGAATCAATCTTATAATACTGGCAAAATCCGTTTATTCGATGTATCGCCTTATCCGCGGCGGGCGTAAGATTGTACAAGGACAGCATATATTTGTTATTGTTACTTCTGATATAAATCCTTTTAGCTGGGGTAGGTATATTGTTTTATCAAAAGCGGACTATGTCGGCAACCCTTCGGAAATCATAACGCATGAGATAGCTCATATCACACATTGTCATTCTCTCGATTTGATCTATATGGAATTGATTATTCTTGTACAATGGTTTAATCCGGCCGTGTGGCTGTTGAAAAGGGAATTGAAAGATATACACGAATATCAGGCCGATATAAGTGTTTTGGAATCCGGTATCGATGCAACAAAATATCAACTCTTATTAGTGAAAAAAGCCGTTGGCGCAAGCTCCTACACTCTAGCCAACAGCTTTAACCACAGTAAAATTAAAAAACGAATTACTATGATGTTAAAAGAAAAATCGAACAAATGGGCGCGGTTGAAGCTCTTATTATTGCTCCCGCTGGGTGTACTCACTGTATATGCCTTTGCCCGTCCGTCAGTAAATGAACCATTAAGCTCACTGATTAACTACGAAAGTACAAATATTTTAGAAATAACGAAAATTACGGGAGGCTCAGGTGAAGACTATCAGGAGAAGCAGAAGCCCGATAATTATAATCCGGCTTACTATACAGTAGACGGGGTCAGGGTTTCTGATGCTGAATACAAAGATTTGAAAGCTAACAGTATTTCGCTCATCGAGCCTCAGTACATTCCGTTTGCAAAAGGAAAAGTAGTAAAGGTTCAGGGTGTGTTCAATACGGGATTACTTTCCCCTGTGTACCTACGGGAGATGTTTGTGGATGGCAAAGCTCCGGACAGGTCGCATGTTTACTATGTGATAGACGGTGTAAAGAATGAGTATGACGGAACGGTATATAAGGTTACCGGAGATGCATATCTGAACAGACCGGATGCAGAGAAAAAATCCGAAACTCAAGGTGGTAAGGTAGTTGAGTGCCAGTTTGTGGCTAAGGATGGAAGCAAGTCTTCTGATGTATGGTATGTATCTCATATTAAATTTACGCCTCCGCCGCCACCCCCTCCACGACATTATCAGAAAAGTGCAGTGGATATCAGGGAACAGAGAGATAGTGTAAGTAAGGCTCTGAATGCATATATAGATAAGAACGGATACAAGTCTGAAAATAGAATTGGTAATCCGTCGCTAGGCAAGTTCGAAGTAATAATGATGAGTGACACGAGGGATCTGGAATACAAAACTACCGTTTATCCAAGTTCATACAATAAAAAAGCAGACGGGAAGGAATCCGGTTATCTCCGCATTTACTGGTATGTAATAGACGGGAAGAAATATTCATGGAATAAATTTATGGATAAATGCCGCTATGGTAAAGTCTTTTTTGACAGAAGTAAGATAAAACCGGAAGATGGCAAGATAACAGAGTTATATGGAATAACAACGGATGGAGCTAAAACGCCCGCTTTCTATATGGCAGGGTGTAAGGAATAAAAGGAAGAGGCTGCCCGTCAGTAAATGACAGGCAGCCTCCTGATTATGCTTTTTCTATAAATTTCTTCTTCCGTTCCACTTTTACCAATTTGAAAAGCTTGTCGGAAGGGCGGATTTTATCACTTACTTTTATAGAGAATTTCTCGCCTTTAACTGTTTCTTCGACGGATTTAAGGTCGACACGGATCTCTTCGATCGTCTGGAAGACAGCTCCGGTAGTAGGCCCTGTAATCAATATTTCATCTCCGACTTTCAGGGACTGGGTTTCCATCAGGAATTCAGCTACACCCAGATTGGAGAAGTATTTGATTCCTTTTGCTATATACACTTTCCGTTTGGTAGCTCCCGAACCGTAATTGCTGGACCACTCGCCGAGCCTTTGTCCCAGATAGTAGCCATCCCAGAACCCACGGTTGAATACCGTCGCCAGCCGTTCGTCCCAGTTCTCGACTTTTTCTTCAGTGAATGTGCCCTCACAATAGGCTTTTATGGCTTCCTTGTAGCATTCTACTACAGTACGGACATATTCCGGGCCGCGGGCACGGCCTTCTATCTTGAACACACGTACACCTGCATCCATCATTTTGTTCATGAAGTGGATTGTTTTGAGGTCTTTGGGTGACATGATGTATTCGTTGTCTATCTCAAGCTCTATATCCGTTTCTTTGTCTTTTACAATGTAACTGCGACGGCATATCTGATTACATGCGCCACGGTTTGCCGAAAGGTCGCGTTCGTGCAGGCTGAGGTAGCATTTACCCGATACAGCCATACAGAGTGCGCCATGTGAAAACATCTCTATGCGGATGAGTTCGCCATTAGGGCCTTTTATGTCCTGTTCTACAATATCTTTATAGATAGCCGCTACCTGGTCGAGATTCAGTTCGCGGGCCAATACCACAACATCGGCAAATTGTCCGTAAAACTTCAGGGCTTCTGTATTCGTGATGTTCAGCTGGGTAGATAGATGTACTTCAACACCGATACTGCGGGCATACATCATTACCGATACATCGGACGCAATGATGGCCGACAGGTCTGCTTCTTTGGCTGCATTTACTATCTGATGCATCAATGCAATATCATTGTCATAGATAATAGTGTTGACTGTAAGGTAGCTTTTCAGCCCGTTTTCCTTACAGACAGATGCTATTTGCTTCAGATCGTCGATAGTGAAATTATTGGATGACCTGGCACGCATATTCAGCCCTTCGATGCCGAAGTATATAGAATCAGCTCCTCCTTGTATGGCTGCTGTCAGTGAGTCGTATGACCCTACAGGTGCCATGATCTCAAAATCGGATATATTATTTTTCATTACGGATGTTTAATATTTTACGGGAAAAGATGTGCAAAATTATACTTTTTAAGCTGAATAGACAACTCTGCCATATAGATTAAGCCTATGCTTTTATTAATTTTATATATTGGCAATCTTTTCCTTTGTTATGCGTATGCTGATTTCCACATCATTTTTTATGTCACTGTCACTGCTTTCGTCAAGATTAGCCAGTACTGCCTCGTAATCCTCCAAAGCTGCCTGGTAATTGGCCAGTTCGTAATGTGTATTTCCTCTGTTGTACCAGGCAACGGGCGATCCTTCCAATTTTATGGCTTCATCAAAGTCGGAGAGTGCTTCATCGTAATGTTCCATTTTTTCATGTGTCAGACCCCTGTTATTATAGGCGCTGGCATAATCGGGCTGCAATTCTATGGTACGGTTAAAGTCATGCAGAGCTTTTTCATACAGTCCCATATTGCTGTAGATCGATCCCCGGTTATAATAAGCCATTCCGTCTTTAGGATCGAGTTCTATGATTTTTGAGCAGGTATTGAGCGTCTCCATTTCGTTGCCTGTCTGATAATAGATAGTCGCAAGATGCATATATGTTTTTAGCAGTACTTTATTGCGCCATTCGGTATCTTTTTTATATTTCTCGTCATTGTTGATGCGCTCGATCAGATTGTTCAGCATATTTATTTTCTGCTGAGGAACAGATAGTTTATTGAGCGCAATATAGATGTCATTGTTAAATTTCACCAGGCTTTTTTCTCCCTGTTTCCGTCTTTTTGCAATCAGGAAAAACATGACAGCAAAGAGAATAAACATCAGGACAAACATGGCAACGATGCCCGCTATACCGAATCCGGCGACAGAACTTACATTACAAGATGTGAATAAGAACGGTGTGAGTATTATTATATATTTCATGTGGCAGATCGGGTTTATTCAGTGGTATTAATATATGTCTTTATAAAAGTCCTTACTTTTTCTACGTATTGAGGTTGTATTTTATCCTTATTATATGCCAGATAAAGCGTATTGGTCGCGGGAGCCTCTCCTTTCCAGAGAACTTTTACCAATCCCTTTTCCAGAGCTTTTCCCGCAATCAGGTCGGATGAAACGGCCAGTGCGTCGCTGTTGCTTACCGCCCTCAATATACCGTCGTTGTCGGGTATGGTCGCATGTAGTTTCAGTATAGGACGTTTCTTGAAATTTTCCCGCCAGAATCTCCTTACTAATGCCAGATCGGTACTATAGGCAATCCATTTTTGTGCTTTGAGCCATTTTTCGATATCTTCTATACTGTTTTTTTCTATACAGGCATCGAACCCGGTTGTGTCCATAGCCGGATTGCATACGATCATAAACGATTCGGTGAATAATGCTTCATAAGTGAGGTTATCCGCCGATTTATTTTGTCGTGTGATGATCGCTATATCGAGATCATGACTGATGGTTTTCTCGGTCAGGATATCAGCGAGGCCGTATTCCACCGTCAGGTGCAGATCTTTTTGATTGCCTACATGCTCAGCCAGATAATCATTAAAGATTTCGGCAGGCGTGCCTAAACGGATGCTTGGAGCCTTGTTCAGTACTGTACGCTTAAACTCGGTTTCTACTCGCTCCAGATTATCTATCGATTCCACAATTTGGGTATAGAGCTGCTTGCCGTACTCGGTGGGCATCATTTTGCGGGGGAGCCTCACGAAGAGTTGTTGCCCTATATAGCTTTCGAGCGATGCCAGCTGAATACTCATATTGGGCTGGGATATCATCAGCTCCTGCGCGGCACGGGTGAGTGTCCCGTACTGATAGATTGCTTTGAATGTCCTGTACCATTCCAGATTGACCATATATAATTATGATTTATAGATTTTCAGAGTGAACATGTCATACGTCAAATACGTTTACTCTTTAGTTATAGATTTTTATTTAATTGATTTATTCTGCAAATCTATTAATTTTTTTATGATTATGTATCAATATAACTATTTTGAGAATAGAATGAAGTATTTTAACTTTGCGACATATTTAAAACAAAATTATATTAATATTAAACAAGGAAATTGAAAATGAAAACATATTTATTGGCAATCGCATCATTGGTATTCATGGCATCGTGCAACAACGCTGCTAAAAATAAGGTAGAAGGAACGGATGCTCAGGCGGCTGCATCGGGAACCGGAGTTGAACTGGCAGTAGATCCTTCGGCATCGTCCATACATTGGGTAGGATCTAAAGTGGGAGGGTCCCATCACGGGACAATCGGTATAAAGAGCGGAAGCCTTGCCGTTAATGGAGAAGAAGTGGCTTCGGGCTCATTCGTAATAGATATGAATGCAATTGTAGATGAAGACCTTACGGAAGCTAAAATGAATGATATGCTGGTAAACCATCTGAAAAGTGAAGATTTCTTCGATGTAGCCAAATATCCGGAAAGCACTTTTACCATTACCAAAGTAGAAGCACTTGCAACACCGAATGACAGTGTGAACTATACGGTCAGCGGAAATCTGAAACTGAAAGATGTGGAAAAAAATATCTCTTTCGGCGCGAAAGTTACTAAAGAAGGTGAACTGTATAAGGCTGTTACCGTTCCGTTTACGATCGACCGTACACAATGGAATGTAAAATACGGTTCAAAAACCCTGTTTGCCAATCTGAAAGAAAATATTGTGAACGATAATATCGAATTGCATATAACAATTGTAGCAAAAGCAGCTCAATAATACATAAACGGTATTTAATATTATATACGGCTTTGACTATAACAGTCAAGGCCGTTGTTATATAAATCAGACATTTTTTAATGTATCAATTATAATATTTGGACTACCGGTCCGTATTAATAATAAATTATTGTTACTTTGCACAGCATAACCCACTGATTTTGTGAATGAGGTTTAAATATACCATATTATCTGTTTTGTTTTTCATTTTTGGTTTCGGAGCTGTTCACGGACAGTGGGATGCCCAGATAAGCCAGTATTGGCGAATGAAGAACTTCTACAATCCGGCCTTTATCGGCGAAACGGGTAATATAGAAAGCTCAATGTTGCACCGCCGTCAATGGGTGGGCATAACCAATGCTCCTGTTACTTCCGTGGTCTCACTGAATATGCCGGTTAACTTCTTCGGGAAAGAGCATGGAATAGGTGCTATAATCACAAATGAAAAAGCAGGACTGTTCTCAAATACGTATTTCTTAGGGCAATACGCGTACAAATTCAAATTTAAAAATAATAAGATACTGCATATCGGACTACAGGGCGGCCTGCTTAATGTAAGTTTTGACGCCGCTAAAATACATATTCCAAACAGCGATTACCATACTCCGGGGGAGCAGGACCCCGCATATCCTTCAGCCGCAGGAAGCAAGGTGGTCGATGCAGGACTGGGTGTGGCATGGGTCACCCCTGATTATTACATAGGTTTCTCGGCCACTCATCTTTGGGAACCGAAGTTCGACCTGAATGATAACAGCTCGGCATTCGTCGGGCGTACTTATTATTTAATGGGCGGATACAATATAAGGCTGAATAATCCGTTAATAGAATTGCAGCCTTCTGCTTTCTTTAAATCTGATGCTGTGACCTATCAGTTTGATATTACGGCAAAAATTGAATATAATAAACTGTTCAATGGAGGAATATCTTGGAGAAAAGACGAAGGTTTTGTATTTTTGTTGGGCGTAAAAATAAGGAACATAGACGCAGGCTATTCATACGACTTATTGACATCGGATGTGTCTACTGTCAGTCATGGAAGCCATGAATTGTTTATACGCTATAGTATTCCGTTACAAAAGAAACGTGAAGTAAAAGCAAGCAAGAGTATAAGGATATTATAGAGCCCCGCTAAGCCTCCCCGGAGGGGGGAGGATGTAAAATAGAATAATAATGAAGAGTTTCCCTTTGGGGTAGGGGACTTAATACAAAATTACGACAAACAATTAAGATCAAGCCTAAAAAATAAGTAGCCGAAGGCTAACAGAGATATATGAAACAACTGTTTTTTGTAACTATAGCTTCACTTGTATTACTGGTTTCCTGCGGAAGGTCGACAGGCGGTTCAGGTATCGGAGGTGAAGTAACCGGAGAAAAAGGTTCATCATGGGCCGAGCCGTCACCTTATGGGATGGTACTGGTGTCGAGAGGCTCGATAGAGATGGGCCCTGCAGAGAATGATTCCCTATGGGATATAAAAGCCAATCCGAAAGGCGTATCCGTCGATAACTTCTGGATGGACGAAACCGAGGTGACTAACTCCAAGTATCGTCAGTTTGTATATTGGGTGCGGGACTCCATTATCCGCGAGCGTCTGGCCGATCCTGCTTTTGGGGGAGACGAAACCTTTAAAATTACGGAAGACCGCTACGGTGAACCGGTAAAACCTTATCTGGACTGGAAAAAACCAATCCCGAAAAGGCCTTTGGAAGAAGAAGAGCGCGCTATCAACAGTGTGACGTCTGTTCATCCGATAACCGGAAAGAGGGGATTAGACCCTGCCCAAATGAATTTTAAATACGAATGGTTCGATTATACGGAAGCTGCGAAACGCAGAAACAGGCTAAATCCGCAAGAAAGGATATTAAACACTGATATAACCGTAGATCCCGGTCAGGTGGTAATGATTTCGAAAGATACGGCATATATCAATGAAGAAGGACTTCCGGTTAACGAAACGATTGTTCGACCGTTGGGCTCACTCTTCGACTTTGTACATACCAAGATCGTAAATATATACCCTGATACGACAGTTTGGGTGAATGACTTCAATAATGCTTACAATGAGCCTTACATGAGAATGTATTTCTCCCATCCGGGTTATAATGACTATCCTGTTGTGGGTGTTTCATGGGAGCAAGCCACGGCTTTTGCCGAGTGGCGTACGATGTTCTACCGTATGGGGCAGCCGAAGAATGCCCGTCCGATAGAGAATTTCCGCTTACCTACCGAAGGTGAATGGGAATTTGCTGCACGGAACGGACGCAGCGAGAATAAATATCCGTGGGACCGGGAAGGGACAATGGATGAAAAAGCCTGCTTCATGGCAAACTTTAAACCGGGAGAAGGCAATTATACCAAAGATGGCAACCTGATACCTTCGCGTGTAGCGTCGTATATCCCAAACCGGTTTGGAATATACGATATGGCCGGTAATGTATCTGAATGGACTTCAACTTCATATACCGAATCGGGTACGGAACTGATGAATGATATGAATCCGCAATACAAATATGATGCGGCAAAAGAGGACCCTTATGCTATAAAGAAAAAAGTCGTAAAAGGCGGTTCGTGGAAAGATATAGGACGCAATATCAGAGGAGATATGAGAGAAGGTGAATTCCAGAACCAACCACGCTCTTATATCGGCTTCAGATGTGTAAGGACACAAATAGGCTTTGCAAAATCAAAGAAATAATGAAAAGAATATTCCACATAACAACAATATTGCTCTGCGTGTTCTGCCTAACTAATATGATGCAGGCGCAGAACCAGCAGGAATCGCTGCGCGACAGACTGGCCAGAAAACAGCAGCAAGAACAAGGAGCACAAGGTCAGAGCAACGGACCTAAAGTGCCTCAATTATCCGTTCGCGCAGAAATGATGAACGAAAATCAGACCCGTGATTTGTCGAATGCCACATGGATACGCGAAGTATATCGTTTTCTGGATCTTACGAAAGGGAAAAACGCGGCTTTATTCTATCCTGTACAACCGGTAGGCGAAAAGATGAACCTGTACACAATGATATTCAAGCTGATGGCTAACGGAAGCCTTATAGGATATGACTGGAATCAGGGACAGGATCTATTTACGGACAACCTGATTATAGATTTCGGCGATGTACTCAACCGGCTCGAAATACCATACCAGAAGAATGGCAACATTTACACATTTGATGAATTTAGTATTCCCAGCAATGAAGCGTTGGGTTATTACATAAAAGAAGCCTGGTATTTTGACCAGTCGAATTCAGTACTGGGGGTAAAAACAGTAGCTATATGCCCGGTCTTGTTCCGCCAGCGGTATTTTGGTGATGACGATATGGAATCGTCTATGTCAGCTACCGGTTCCCGCGAACCGCAATTCTGGATACCATACGAATATATAAGGCCATACGCTGCGCGAATGCCGATAATGACTTCTGACCTGAATAATGTAATGAATAAAACCATTGACGATTATTTCAGGCTCAGGCTGTATGAAGGTGAAATATATAAGACAACCAATATGGAAAATAAGTTCCTGCAAGAGAGATTTACCACTCCGGAGGCATTGCAACATGCGCAGGACAGTATCGAAACCCAACTAAAGCAATTCGACAAGGACCTGTGGGTTATCAACGACTCGATAAAAGCAGCCGGGGATATGAATCCTAAAAAGACAAAGGCATCCAAAGTCAGCAAACCGAAATCGTCTTCATCAAATGCAACCTATTCCGCTCGCGACAGGAGATAAGATAAAATATAATATAATAGAGAAGGCGGCAATCATTAGATTGTCGCTTTTTTGCTATTCTTTCACGAAAACTTTATCTATAGAATGTCGCCGATGGTCTTTTCATCCGGGAATAGTTCTTTGACATTTTTTTTGAACCTGAAAACGGAGATACAGTAAAAAGTAACAGTAAGAAAAGTTTACTTTTTAACAGTTACGAGTTACAAGTAGACAAGATACGAGATACAAGATACGAGTTGTTAACTGCTGACTGTTTACTGAAACAAGTGTTACCTTTGTTACTTTATAGTTACAAGTTACTCCGCCCTAGGGCAGTTACGAGTTACGAGTGGACAGAATACGAGATACAAAATACGAGTTGTTCACTGTTTACTGTTAACTGATATATCTGTTACTTTTTAACAGTTACAAGTTACTTCGCCCTAGGGCAGTTACGAGTTACGAGGGAAAAAATTAGCTCCATTAACCGTTGGTTCTTAATTTTTCATTCTCAATTCTTAATTGCTTTCCGTGTTACTTTTGTTACCTTTTCATATCTGTATCCATATAAAAACAAGAGAGGCTTTCCTCTCGGAAAACCTTCTCTCTCACATTAATTATCTTAACTAATTAGTGACAGATCTCTTAAAATCTGATTCCTAATTTTATCATCGGTTGTGATAAGATTGAAAAAGAGTGACTATCAGATGAAAGCAGTCCTAATCCTGCCTGAGGACGGATGCTATAAGTTGAGTATTGATAAGCCACCGGACGGATATCAAATCCTAAGAATAAAGCAGAATTAATAAAATAGTCCGCACCTACAACCGGAGCTACCTTTAATACATAAGCTTCACCTACGCTTGTACCCAGATAGTCTTCACTATCTACAGCATTTGCAGATACACGGCCGTAAGCATAACCGAATTCACCTCCTATGCGCAGATGTAATTGATCCCATTTCGTTTTGAAATAATGGTCTGCTCCTATGCCTGCAAAGAATTGTATATTGTCTCTGCTTGGCACTGCATTATATGTAGGAATGTCTCCTGCTTCGAAATCCTCGCCTAAGGCTGCTCTGGTAACTTCCTTATAAGCGGGATTGTGACTGAAGTTAAACCCTCCCGTCAATTTTAGCGCCCACTTGTCCGACACGAACCACCTGCCTTCTATATCCAATATAGGATTCTTATCGAACCATGCCGATGTAGATGCCGATAATGTATAGGCCGGATTATTGGGAGCCGGAGCGTCTGTCCCGATATATGACCCGACTCCGAAGTTGACGGAGACCATCCAGTCGCCTTTTTTTGGAGCCACGTCACTTGAGTTTTGAGCAAAAGCCGAAAAAGCAAAAGACAGGAGCATTGTTAAACATAATATTTTCTTCATTTTAACTTCTGTTTTTTATCAGAATGAGTTGAGGAAGGAATATTGTTCCCTCAACTCATTGCCAGATAGATTAACCTTCCAGTGTTTTTATTTGATTTTTGCGTCTATTATAGCTTTAGCAACAGCTGCGTCCTTTTTAGCTGCATCCATCTGGAGTTTTTCTTGAGCTACTTCTTCTGTCAGAGCAGCAATCTCGGCTACTTTCGTAGATATATCGTATGTAGTAGTAGCTTCCAACTCTTTGATATTTCTCTCTATGTTACTGATAGACAATTCAGTGCTAGCAATAGCATCTTCAAGTCTTTCTATCTGCTGCTCTTTTATATCTCCTATATATGTGCCGTTAAATACAGCTGATTCAAGCGTCCAGTAGTAGTTTCTCAAAGAATTTGCTTCACGAACTTTTACATCCTTAGCATCAACAGCTGCATAATAGTCTGTTCTTGCTTTATCATAGGCAGCTTTTAACGTTGCCGGAGTAGATTCATCTTTGTAGATAGCTTTCACGGCTTCCATATCAGCAATATCTTCTGTCAAATAGTTAATAGAGTTAGTAGCGTATTCTACTGCACGCTGCGCATTGTCAACCTTATTTTGGCCGTCGTAGTACTTGTTGCTTTTATCGGCAAGAGTTACTGCGGCTGCGTTATCTGCAGTATCAGCAGCGGTAACAGCAGCGTCAGCAGCATCTTTCTGAGCCTGTGTAGACGAAGGGTTATTATAAACTGTATTGCGATCTTCTATTGCTTTATCCAGAGCCGCTCTTGTTTTAGCTTTGTCAGCTTCTGCTTTTCTGAAATCGGTATGTAATCCTACCAGTGCTGAAGTAGCAGCAGTAAAATCAGCTTCTGCTTTAGTCTTATCTGCTTTAGCTGTAGCCAGATTAGCTTTCATGTCTGCAAGGATTGTGTTCAATTCCGCGATTGTATACACCTTGCCGGTTCTCCAGTTGTAAGCGTTATCATAGAAATCGTACCATGTATTACTTGCATTGTTGTAAACGATCTCTGCTTGCAAACGTTTGTTTTCAAGAGCAGGGATATCAGTAAACAGCAGTGCTTTTTCGTCGGCTTTTGCTTTAGCTATTTCTTTTTCGGTATCTTTTATATCAGTAGTAGCTAAAAGATCCTGCCATCTCTTAAGGTCGGCTTTGTCGTTTTCGAGGCCAATGTTCATATTAGCGATATCTCTTTCCTTCAACCTGATATCATTAGCTAAAGTTTCATTTTTCCCTGCTTTATATCCGGCAAGCAACTCATTTTCTTTAGCCAATCTGATTGTCTTTTCAGAGAAAATAACTGTATGGAGATTTACTTTAGCTATCGCATCCTGATATGCAAGTACTGCTGCTTTCAATGCCGGGTCTTCTACTGTAGCCTCAGCTAAAGCTTGAGCTAAAGCCTGTTGAGCTCTTACAAGATTAGCTTTCTCTTTCTCCAATTCAGCCTCAGCTTTCTTGATAGCTACTTCTGTAGCTTTTTCCATTTTCTTGATTTCTTCAGCCCAATACTTTTTATGGTATTCTGTTTCGGCTTTCTTGTACTCAATTTCTGCTTTAATTTTTTCTGCTTCCGCTTCTTTCAAAGCTTTTTCAGCTTCTGCAAGGATTTTTTCAACCTCCGCCTGTGCTCTTTTAAGCTCTGCATCAGCCTTCAGCTGGTCGGCCTTAGCGCCACGCAATTGGGTTACGCTTTGCGACTCGTTGTCATCAACGCACGATGTTGTAGAAAATACAATTCCTGCGCACGCTATAGCCAATACAGGAATATAAAACTTAAGTTTTTTCATAATAAAAAAGCTAGTTGTTAATAAATTAGTTGTTTATCAATTCAGTTATTTATGTGATAGCATATGTTGTCTCTAAATATTAAAATATATCAAAAAGATATGTTTCTACGATAATTATCTAACTTTACTTGTTTATATATACTGTGAATAGCTAAGCACTATTCATAAATACAATATTTGATTGCAAATATACAATTTTATATTGTATAAAAAAGTTTTTTTGATATTATTTTAAAATTTGTAAAAGGAAAATGAACGACAACTGGGATAGACTTGTAAAAGTCATAGAATCGACCAATCTCTCTATCAATAAATTTGCAACCTCAATAGGTCTGAAAAGATCTGAAAACTTGTACCGCATAAAAAATGGCAAGAATTCAATAAGCAAAGATCTGGCAGAACAAATTACAACAAAATATTGCAATATAAGTAAAGCGTGGTTACTTACCGGGGAAGGAACGATGTACATCAACGAATCTGAAGAAAACAGGAAATCTTCATCCAAAAAGAAAATACCATTCTATGATTCCATAATAATGGACTCGGATGAACAGACCGAAATCACTCTTCCCGAACCACTATATTATATCGAGGTACCATCATTGGCTAATTGTGATCTTGCAGCACTCTTTGTCGGAGAATCAATGAAGCCGGAGATACCATCCGGTTCGATAGTTGCACTGAAAGAAATAAACCTGCATCTGATACTCCCGGGAGAAATGTACCTGATTGTAACGGACAAGTACACAACAATTAAATATCTAAGAACTGTAAACGAGAATAACACTCTGTTGCGGCTCATCCCACGCAATACCGAACATTATGATGAAATGCTTCTGGATAAATCTCTTATACGCCGCTTGTTTTTAGTTAAGGGTGTAATTTCTACAAAAGTGTTATAAACTTATACAAATAGAGAAAAGGCTGATTTCCAACCGTCAGCCACTCCAGATGCTATTTATTACCAGATAAATACTGCGTTTCTATAAACTGTAACTGACTTCTCAGCATAGCGATCCGTGTCATTTTATATCCCACACTCTCTGCCTCGGAAATAGGACGTGAATATATATACTCTATCTCCATAGGCCTCCGATAATCAAAGTCCAGCTTCATGCTGGGAGAGTATGGTGTCATATGCCGTGTCATCTCCAATATATCCCTTGCATAACTTTCTGGTATAGAGAACCTGCCCTGACCGACAGAATTAGCTCCATGCACGACTTCGAGCATAATGCTGTAAAGTAACTCTACCATAACCGGATCACCCATTAAATTAGCGGTGGTGCTATTCATTACAACTGTCATACCATTATAAGGGATATTCCAGATCAACTTCATCCAGCGGGCTTTCTCCAGCTCGAGCACCTGTGTTCTTACACCGGATTGTATGAGATCGCTGCATACCTGTTCTAATATTTCGGGATTGGCACACGAATAAGAGCCAATGTTGAGATGCCCCTCATCGAAATGCCCGATATGTCCTTCCCCTATTTTACTGGAACAAATAAAAGCAAGTCCTCCGGCAATGCTCACTCCGGGAAAATCTTTTTGTAAATCGGCTTCCAGCCCCAGGCCGTTCTGAATAAGGATTACTACAGTATCTTTATGTAGCAGGGGAGGCAAGAGTTCTTTTAACAGCTTATTATTTGTTGTTTTTAAGGCAACAAGTACGACATCGCATTTCGGCATATCCGATGTTGATCTATATGCGTGTACCGACTTCAAGTAAAAATTCCCATGAACGGAATCTACTTTCAAACCATGCTTCTTTACAAACTCATAATCAGAGTGCAACAGGAAGTGTACTTCCTGTCCTGAGTTGGCCAGCCGTCCGCCATAGTAACCTCCTATGGCTCCGGTACCTATTACTGCATATTTAAGTGACATAAAACGATTTTCTTGAAAAATTATTTAATTAATTAAATATAAAATGTACAAAAATCTAACTATAAGGTCAATCTTCGTCATCTCTTTACCTATAGATAAATATATTTAGATTTCATAAATATACAAACAAAAAGCGACTATCTTCAGATAGCCGCTTCCAATTCTATAATCAAAACTTACTAGTCTTTATATTTTGCTTTCAGGAACTCACGGTTCATACGCGCAATGTTCGCAATAGAAACGTTCTTCGGACATTGTACTTCACAAGCCTGTGTATTTGTACAGTTACCGAAGCCAAGTTCATCCATTTTGCTAACCATCGCTTTTGCACGGCGCGCTGCCTCTACACGTCCCTGTGGAAGAAGTGCCAGCTGGCTTACTTTCGCGGATACAAACAACATAGCCGAACCGTTTTTGCAAGCTGCCACACAAGCACCGCAACCAATACACGATGCTGCATCCATAGCTTCGTCAGCAGCCGTCTTAGGGATAGGAATAGCATTAGCGTCCGGCACACCTCCGGTATTTACGCTAACATATCCTCCTGCCTGCATGATTTTATCGAAGGCAGTACGGTCTACCATAAGGTCGCGGATAACAGGGAAACCTGCGGAACGCCAAGGTTCAATGGTGATAGTTTCGCCATCCTTAAACTTACGCATATGCAACTGGCAGGTAGTAATATCTTCATCCGGCCCGTGCGGATGTCCGTTTATATAAAGGCTGCACATACCACAGATGCCTTCGCGGCAGTCGTGGTCGAACACAACAGGTTCCTGGCCTTCGTTGATTAAGTTTTCATTCAAAATATCCAACATTTCAAGGAAAGAACTTTCTGTAGAAATGCCTTTTAATGGATATGTCTCAAAAGCCCCTTTTTCCTGAGGACCTCTCTGACGCCAAACTTTTAATGTTATATTGATTAATTTTTCCATCGTTTTTCTGAGTTACAAGTTACGCTTTATAGTTTCTTTGTTGTCTAACTACAAATTCATAGTCGAGAGGTTCTTTCACAAGCTCAGGAGCTTGGCCTTCTCCGTCATATTTCCAGCAGGCAACATAAGAATAATGTTCATCATCACGCATAGCCTCACCTTCCGGTGTCTGATATTCTTCACGGAAGTGGCCTCCACAAGACTCATTACGATTCAATCCATCATATGCCATCAATAAGCCTATCTCGATAAAGTCTGCTAAACGCAATGCTTTTTCAAGCTCAGTGTTCAGACTGGTAGCTTCACCCGGTATGCGGACATTAGACCAGAACTCTACCTTCACAGCTTTCAGCTTTTCGATAGCTGTTTCCAAAGATTCCTTGGTCCGGCCCATTCCTACAAAATCCCACATAATGAGACCCAGTTCCTTATGAATAGAGTCAACTGAGCGTTTACCCTTGATATTCATTAGCTTGGCAACTTTTTCCTTGATTTCATTTTCTGTCTGCGCAAATTCAGGCAGATCGGTACTGAAACGGGGAACAGAAATCTGGTCGGCCAGATAGTTCTGGATAGTATAGGGCAATACGAAATATCCGTCGGCTAATCCCTGCATCAGTGCAGACGCTCCGAGACGGTTAGCACCGTGGTCAGAGAAGTTCGCTTCTCCAAGTGCAAACAGGCCTTTGATAGAAGTCATCAGTTCATAGTCAACCCAGATACCACCCATTGTATAGTGGATAGCCGGATAAATCATCATTGGTGTTTCGTATGGATTTTCATCCACTATTTTGTCATACATCTGGAACAGGTTACCATATTTAGCTTCCACCACATCCTTACCAAGACGGTTGATGGCATCGGCAAAATCGAGGTAAACAGCAAGGCCTGTGGAACCTACGCCATAACCGGCATCGCACCTTTCTTTCGCTGCACGTGAAGCCACGTCGCGCGGAACAAGGTTACCGAATGCAGGATAACGTCTTTCCAGATAGTAATCCCTGTCTTCTTCTTTGATTTGAGTTGGTTTCAATTTACCGGCACGGATAGCTTCCGCGTCTTCTTTCTTTTTAGGCACCCAGATACGGCCATCGTTACGAAGCGACTCCGACATCAGAGTTAGTTTCGACTGGAATTCGCCATGAACAGGAATACAGGTAGGATGGATCTGAGCAAAACAAGGGTTTGCAAAGTAAGCACCTTTTTTATATGCCTGAATGGCAGCCGAGCCATTCGATCCCATTGCATTGGTAGAAAGGAAGAACGCATTACCGTAACCTCCTGTAGCAATTACCACGGCATGAGCAGCGAAGCGTTCCAGTTTACCTGTAACAAGGTTGCGGGCAATAATACCGCGTGCACGCTCTTCGCCGTTGTTGTCTTTTATAAGAACCACGTCTACCATCTCGTAACGGGTATACAGTTTTACGCTGCCTTTGTGTACCTGACGGCTAAGAGCCGAATAAGCACCAAGCAACAATTGCTGTCCTGTCTGCCCTTTAGCATAGAATGTACGCGATACCTGAGCGCCACCGAATGAACGGTTGTCAAGCAGGCCTCCGTATTCGCGGGCAAAAGGAACACCCTGGGCCACACACTGGTCGATGATACTGTTTGCAACCTCAGCAAGGCGGTATACGTTTGCTTCACGGGCGCGGTAATCACCACCTTTGATAGTATCGTAGAAAAGACGGTAAACAGAGTCACCATCGTTTTGGTAATTCTTTGCGGCATTGATACCTCCCTGTGCTGCAATGGAGTGTGCACGGCGAGGGGAATCCTGAATACAGAAGTTAAGCACGTTGAAGCCCATTTCTCCAAGAGAAGCGGCCGCCGATGCTCCTGCAAGGCCTGTACCTACTACAATAATGTCGAGGCGACGTTTATTAGCGGGATTCACCAATTTCTGGTGCGCCTTATAGTTGGTCCATTTTTCTGCCAATGGTCCTTCAGGTATTTTTGAATCTTTTTTTGGATCTAGTATATTACTCATATCTGTTTTTCTTTTAATCTTTAACAAAAATAATCAGCGCCTACTTAACAAAACGGACACAGTAAATGTCTTGCATAAAAGTAGATGGTTACAAAAGCAAATGCCAGACAAATAACAGTGGCAAGTACCTGACTGATTACTTTCCAGCGATTCATCCAAACCAGATTATTCCAACCGATGGTTTGAACCGCACTCCAAAATCCGTGAGATAAATGGAACCATAGTGCAACATACCAAACAAGGTATGCAACCACAACCCAGGTTTGGCTGAAATAATACTTGATGAAAGCAGCCCCATCCTGAGGGGAAACCATTTCACCGCCAAGGGCCACTTCGTGGTGTCCCATCAGCTCGGTGAACATCATCTTATACCAGAACTGGCTAAAGTGAAGCACCATGAAACCGATGACAATTACACCCAGGACAAACATGTTTTGTGAAGCCCACTCTACATGTTTAGGGCGTACGTTTACTGCATAAGCGTCACCTCCGCGCGCTTTACGGTTTTGTAAAGTCAGAATGAGAGCGTAGATGAAATGGATGGCAACAAGTGCACCCAAAGCAGCAGTCCCCGCCACAGCATACCAATTAGCTCCTAATAAAGCACAGATGGTATTGTAGGCATCCTCCGAAAATACAGCCGTCACGTTCATCGAAGCGTGAAACAGCAAAAACAAGATAAGAGCGATACCAGTGATACTCATTATCAACTTCTTACCAATAGAAGATTTAAGTAACCAACTCATAAATTAAAATTGTTTTAGTTATTTAGAATAGTTAAATTTTTAGCTGATAGTGATAGAAAATAACCATATGCAATTGCTTTTTTCTATTGTCATGCAAAAATAGATTAAATAAAGGGATTTTCAAAAGAAATGGAATGCGTTTTTGATTAAAAAGTAAAATGATTTGTTAATCCTTGAACATATTTTCCCATATATTCTATTTTGTTCACAGCTAGGGATTACGGTAATAATCATAATGTAAATTTTGAGTGGAAATAGTAACAGAACGTAATTAATAACTAAGAATGAAAAATTAATAATTCTGTAAGTTCAGATTTGCTTTTTATCTCACTACTGACACTTTATTCTAATTTCGTATTCTCAGCTATATTTAGTTAAAAGGTAACAAAGGTAACAGATATATCAGTGAACAGTAAACAGTGAACAGTAATGTAGCTTTCTCAACTTATGACTTACTACTTATTACTTAAAATTTACTACTTGTTAAAAGGTAACAAAAGTAACAGTCTTTTTAGCCTTTGTGCCCTTTGTGATTCCCTTCGTGTACTTAGTGGTTAAAACTCTTTACCACAAGGGGCACAAAGATTTACACAAAGAGCACTATATAAAAAGTAACAAAAGTAACAGATATATCAGTTAATAGTAAACAGCTATCAGTCAACAATTTGTGTCTTATGTCTCGTCTACTCGTACCTCTTTACTTATAACTTACTACTTGTTAAAAGGTAACAAAAGTTACAGCTTTTATACATTTTAATTTTTAAACCTTAAATCTTTAAATCCTTATTCAACCTTTCAAAGAACGGCAAGCCGTTAAGCTCACTATATAGATAAACCAGAAATATAAACATAACAAAGAGGGTGTGTCAAAAGTAAAACTGTACTATCAAATTATTACCCTCTTTGTCATTCTGAATGTAATGAAGAATCTCGACCCTTCTGGCACGAGATGTTTGACTCCGTTCAACATGACAACCAACGGTCACAGGAGCGTAGCGTATGTAAATAGAAAGTAAAAACTGCTTTTGACACACCCTCCTTATCTTTTCTATCTAAGCTTTTTATATATATTTCTGCGCAAGGTCATAAACCTGCCGGGCGGATTCATCCCACGAATATTTTTTTATCTGTTCCAGACCTTTAAGGCGAAGTTGCTCCCTTAAATCCTGATCTTTCAACAATAGGTTTATTTTTGATTTCATATCTTTCACATCATAAGGGTCAACATACAAAGCGGCGTCTTCGCTAATTTCACGCAAAGCGGGAATGTCGGAACAGATTGCAGGACAACCATAGGTCATAGATTCCAAAGGAGGTAGCCCGAAGCCTTCGTATAGAGAAGGGTAAACCGACAATAGTGCATTCTGATACATTTCTTGTAGCTCATCGTCAGGTATATATCCCGGCAGATGTACATTCTCTCCTATAAGTTTTTTCAAGTCTGGAGTATTGAATGCCTTGAAGGACATGCCGATGATATATAGCTTTACCGATTTATCGTCTATCTTATTGAATGCTTCCACAAGCCTGCTGAAATTTTTACGGGGGTCCATGGACGATACAGCAATTATATATTTTTCACTGTCCGGGTCAGGCTTATAATTCAATATTTCTTCCCGCGCAGGTTTATTATGAAACGGCACATTACTATGTATCACATGTATTTTAGCCGTATCTATCCTCAGTGTATCTACAATCTCATTTTTAGAAAACTCACTCACTGTGACTACCGCGTGCGCTTTTTTGCCTATGCGGGGCATCATAAAATGATAAAAGCGGTAGTAGTTCTTCGAGAACCATTCGGGGTAACGCTCATGCGATACATCATGGATAGTCATTATCTGGTTACTGTAGTATAAAGGGCCACAACCTGTAAAACTGACAAGTAGCGGATCACCTATACTTTTCAGATAACGCGGCAATGAGATTTGCTCCCACAAATGAGTCTTCATCGAACCGCACTTTACCGTCTTGAAGCTGAACTTGTATTCGGGATGTATTTTCTGAGGGGTAGCTACATGAAAATCCACACCCATTTCATGCAGTTTATTGCATATCTCGAATGCATAGCGGTGAACGCCCGTAGCCCTCTGAGTAAGAAATCTCCCGTTTACAACAAACATATAAATTTTATTTGGGTAACCAGTCTTTATTTTTTTCAATAAATGCATCCACAAGGCTATCTACCCGCTGTGCCATTGCATCCACATTCGAAGAATTTATTTCATACCTGGGGTTAAACATATTCATCATTATGCTATCGCCCAAGGCAGGGCTAAAATGGGTAACATCCCCATAATAGTTCAAATCTGTAATTTCATTTCTGTCGAGAAAAGAAACCACCCTTACATTGTCGTATTTCTCCACCATCCGGGTAAACTTAGCTGCAAAGCCAAGAAACTGGTTATAATAATCATGCTTGCGTGTATGGTACCAATACAGGGCCGAATAGGACGGGAACATAAATGTGTAATTCACATCCTTGTGTTTATCTATTTCCAGCTTGGCAATAAAGGAAGTGAGGCTATTGTCCATCCGCTCTTCGATATGTTCCACATGCTGGTATAATACGCTGTTTCCTGCCAGGTAGTAGTTTTTTACAAATTCGGCATCGTAGGTCTTGGCATAACTCTCAGTACCTATCTGGTCAATATTTGTTTTCATCCTATATATATCCGGCAGATTACCGTCTTTAATTTTAAAATACAGTTCCAAGCCTAAGTCTGCGGGAATGTATTGTATCTGGGCTTCATAACTATACAGGTATTGTAGCTTATCCAGGAAGCCATCTGCATAAAGATAATCCGGATAACGGGATACAACCCCGGCCTGATTGAAGAACGGCATATCTACGTTCATTATGATGTTTTTCACACCCCTCTCCTGTACGATTGAATACAATAGTTCCATCTCTGCCAGGTTCATTCCCCCCGAAGATAACTTTACAGGCTTCATCCCCTGATAAGTATTACGCATAGTTGATATATCGAAACTCTGTACCATCGACGAACCTATAAGCGCCGTATTGTATTCATAATTCCTGGCCAGTCCTCCATTTACAAAACGGGGATTCAATATATAACGGGATTCTGGATTCACCCTGAATTGCAGAAACGGGTCGATGATATAGCAAGTCAGCCCGATAATTAGCAGCAAGGCGACTGCCGATATGCTAAATGCCGTCAGAAAGGTTTTGGATGTATATTTCTTATCTGATGTATCCATATTTTACTAAAAATTAAAATAGATAAAAGCTCCCACCTTAGAAAAATGGATTACGGCTATCGAAAACATAACTGCCGACATTATGGCGATTTTCGGTTTCGGTTTGAATTCATTATACAAATCGATACTGTTCTTCGGGAAGAGGAATACAAAATATGATACTATCAGAAGAGTTCCAATTACAAATATCGACTGCATCATGTCCGGATAAGCCAATGTCGTATTGAATGCCAGGTGTGAAATTCCGTCAAACGAAATTGTATCAGGAATATACATTGTTTTCAGCATTATCAGTGCATCGTTTACGGTCAACGAACGGAACAATACCAGCGCCGAACTTACAAACAGGAATGTAAAGAAAATCCTTATCAGGTCAGGAACTTTATCCAGTTGCTTGTCAAATATCTTCTCAAATACACGGACAAGCCCGTGTAACGAACCCCATAATACAAACGTCCATGCTGCCCCATGCCAGAGTCCACTCACAAAGAACACAGCGAAAAGATTAAAGCAGGTACGGGCATATCCTTTCCTGTTACCTCCGAGCGGAACGTAAATAAGAACAAACAAGGAGCGTCCCAGTGTTATATGCCACCGTTTCCAAAACTCGGTAATACTTTTCGACTTATAGGGTGAATAGAAGTTCACAGGCAGGTTAATATTGAACATCTTACCCAGGCCTATCGCCATATCGGAATAACCGCTGAAATCGAAGAATAACTGGAATGTATAAGCCAGAGAACCGAGCCATGCCGCTCCGAAAGATAAAGAATTGGGGTCGAAAAAAGCATTCGAGGATAAGATATTCAGCGTATCGGCTACCACCGCTTTTTTGAAAAGACCAATGATAAATATGAAAAGGCCTTGTGCAAAATTGTCTATATTGAAGAAACGGTTCTTGTCATCCTGATACTGAGCCATTACATCCTGAGAAAAGACGATAGGACCTGCTACCAGTTGGGGGAAAAAGGTGATAAAAAGAACATAATCCAATACTCCGGGCACTTTTTCCTGTCTCTTATTCACGCTTATCAGGTAGGCTATCTGCTGGAAGGTAAAGAAGCTTATCCCAAGCGGCAGCATAATGCCTTTGAGTACAAAATGCGTATCGAATACGGTATTGAGGCTGTCTAAGAAGAAATTATAGTATTTATAATATCCCAGTAAGCAAACATTAAATAATATCCCCGTGACAAAAAACAATTTCTTCCAAATAGTCCTTGCTGCACTCTGCACACCCGTAGCCATTACATAATTGACAGATATAGAAATGAGTATTAGCCATACATAGAATATATGATTGTATCCGAAAAATACCAGTGAAGCGAATACCAAAAATAAATGCTGTACTTTTCGTGATACATAGCGCGATATGCCGAAATAAAGAATCAGTAATACCGGCAAAAAGACGAGAGTGAATATATAGGTGGAAAATATCATAAATCTGAAAAATCGCTTTTACTCTATTACTTTATATGTTTTTTTGCTATACCAGCTACGTTTTACAAAACATTTGCTCAACCCTATCCAGAAGTTCATTTTAAACCGGTTCCACGCTTTATTCCCGGATTTCACCTGCGGGAAATAATCAGTGCCGGCCAGTATATTAAAATAGCGTTTTTTTTGTTCCATTCCGCCTTTCAGAAACTCGATATGATGAGTTACTGTCCTGGATTTTGGGAATATATAAAAACGCCCTTCCCTGATATTGGGTACATAAGGATAACTGTATCGGATATAGCTTGGTACATGTACCGGCATATTCTCTCTTATCCATATGAATCTAACATTTGTATCTCGTAAAAAGTTTGTGATATGACATTCCGGAAAGAGTTCAAAATCAAATATCCCGGGGTTGTCTTTTATATATTTTGTTTCTATAATAGCAAAGTCTGTAGCCAGAGCATAATACTTGTCATACCAGTCGGCGCTGGCCCACACGGCATCTGCTTTTTCCGATAGCAGTTTCGTATATTTAGACTGTATACTATCTCCATAAACCCATGTGTCGGCTTCCAGTATCAATGTATATTTACAGTCGTCGGGGATGCACTTCATACCTTCTATCAGCAGCTGGGAGTTCCCCTTCCTATGTCCGGCATTTTCCTCGAGAATTATCAGTTTGTCTATATAAGGGATAGATTCGGGTAAAATGTCGTGGCCATTTTTTTTACCGTTACTGACGACTATAATATAATAATCATTCTCTTTCCAGGTATCGGAGATAATCTGAAGATTGTATTTCAAATCCTCGATTCTATCGTAAACGCGTATAAGGACAGCCAGCTTCATTCGTTTATCTTATATGCCAGGTTTCCAACCCTTTTTTAGTAAAAGAATACTGCTGCACCCTTCCTCCCAGTCTTTCCAATGCCTTAGATACAGCGAACCGTGTATTGCCCGGACAATAAAAAAACACATATCCGCCTCCTCCGGCTCCCGATATCTTCCCTCCCGATGAGCCTGCATTTATTGCTGTATTGTATATTTCTTCAAACAGCGGTGTTGATATACCGTCTGCCATTTCCCGCTTATAGGTCCATCCGCGATGCAGAATATGTCCTATTTCGCCAAGGTTGTTTTTAAGAATAGCTTCCTTTATTTCATATGCCTGATTCTTTATCTGGTGCATTGCCTCAATAGACTTTGACTTCTGTTCTGTGACGTTCTTTTGCTGCTTTTCTATTATATCACCTGAATTATGGCCTGTATTGGTATAATACAGCAGCATATTGTTCGACAGTTCATTTATTGTTTCGTTGCGGATACGCAGAGGGTTTACAATAACCTTATCCTCGGAGTAGAACTCCATGAAGTTGAATCCTCCGAATGCCGCTGCATACTGGTCTTGTTTCCCTCCGGCTTGCTTCAGGTCGGCACGTTCGATCAGGTATGCCAAATAAGCCAGGTCGTATTCGCCTAAAGGCAATGTAAGCCATTCGGCATATGCCCCTAATATAGCAACCGCTAATGTGGAAGATGTTCCCAACCCCGATCCGAAAGGAACTTCCAGGGCGCAGGTAAGAGTGAAAGATAATGGTTTACCGGTAAAATCTTTCACCACCCTGTTGTAAATTCCTTTCATCAGATCGGCTTTGTCATTCAATATAGGAAGTTCTAAGGCCGCATCGAATACATATTCTTCATTATTCTGAGGTATACGGAATACGATTTTGTTATCGGAGCGGGGTTCTATATTGGCATATGCATACAAACTGATAGTCGCATTCAGTATGCAGCCGCCATACAGATCCGAATAGGGAGAAACATCCGTTCCCCCACCTGCCAATCCCAGTCTGAAAGGCGCTTTACTTCTTATAATCATAGCCGGATTTTTTATTTTGTAAAATTAACTGCAAACTTATACAGATTTTCGTAATAAGCATTTACAGACTCATATATTTTAGTTCCTTTTTTATATTTATCACCTACCAATATGGTAAACATTCCCAGCTTATTACCGAATTCAATATCTGATTTGCTGTTGCCTACCATTATTGACCGGGCAAAGTCAACCTCAGGATAATCCCGCTGGATCTGGAATGCCATACCTATATTGGGTTTCCGGTTTACAGCTGAAGTATCCGGATCGGTACAAAAATATACACGGGTAATATTTCCTCCGGCTTTTTCTATCTCATGTAACATATAGTTATGTACATGCTCAAGATCAGACAACGACATTACATTCCGCCCTACACCTCTCTGGTTAGTCACCACAAATATATAATCAAAAGCCTGAGATAATAGCTCGACTGCCTTTAATGAATCTTTTTCGAAGACAAATTCGGATGTATTTTTTACATAATCACCGGGACGCTCCACATTAATTACGCCATCTCTGTCCAGAAAAAGATATTTGTATTTCTTCATATTACCCATATTCTTATTCGCTCCTCCTATTTTCCAAGAAAATCCACATTCGCTTTCTCAAAATCGGAAGGTATCCCTATATCTATAAAGTAATTATCCAGCCGGTGACCGTAAATATTTATACCGTGAATATGTGACTCCATTATATCTTTTTCAAAAGAGAATTTTTCGGGCAGAGATAACTTTGAAAATAGTTTTTTTGCGATTATATATACACCCCCGTTTATCAATCCTTCTTTTTTATATTCCTTTTCATTAAAGCGTATAATACGTTGTTCATCATCCAATTCTACAGAGCCGTACCTGTCAAAATCCTGCATCGGTTTAAGTGCTACTGATATATCTGATTCCTTTTCCCTGTGAAATTCCAGAAATGATTCCGAATCTAAATCAAAAAAAGTATCACCGTTTATGACAAAGGCTTCTGTCCCTTTTACTTTTGTGAATGCCAGTTTTATAGCTCCGCCTGTACCTAAAGGATATTCTTCCGCTACATATGATACTTCGAAAGGCATGTTTTGCGTTTCCAGCCAGCTGATAACAATTTCAAACTTATAGCCCAATGAGAGGATTATGTGGTTGAATCCCTCATTAGCCGCGTAATCAAATAAGTACCGTAAAAACGGCTTTCCGGCAACTTCCGCCATACATTTAGGAACATCGCTCACAACCGACTGCAAACGTGTGCCAAAGCCTCCTGCTAAAATGATGCACTCTTTCATTATTCTTTATTTAAGGTCTATGACCTGTTTGTTCCTTTTTTATGTATGATGGTTACTGTTGGTTGCGACTAAATAATATTTTCTTTACTTCCGGTTACTTATGATATGGTCGATTCCCTGCTTCTTCTACTCCTTTCATTTCTGAAACTAGCCAGCGTTCTGGTTCCTATATTCCGGCCCGGTATATAGATATAGTATTTATAGAACATGAAATAAAAGAAGAACAGGTATATAATCAGATTTAGATCTATCCATCCTTTTACATTCAACCCCAGGCAATACACTATAATAGCCACTGATACCAGATTTACCGCCCAGTCTTTAGTCTGGTACAACTTGGCGATAATCATCGGGTAACAATAAAAATACAATGTACCGGGAATGCCTACATAATACAGCATACGTGAATATCCGACATCCGTGCCCATGAAGATCATCCTCCCTGTACCAAATATCAGCGTATCTAAATCAGTCGGTATCTTAAACATTTTTTCCAGACCGGCCGATGATCTGGTCTCCAGTTTACCTGTGCGCAGAAATGTTGTAAATAGCTCAAAAGCCCAATCCGAGAAGTGCGGAAAATAGAACATAGCGAAGACGTAGCCCCCGGCCATCATAAAAATGGATGATATGAAAAAGATTCTGGCCTGTTTCTTCACCGACCTGTTGTCCCACAGATATAATATAGCTATTACCAGCAATCCCACAGCGGCGCCGATTACTGTCGTACGCGCCATAAACAGGCCGATATAGAATGTGAAAACGTATAATAGCGCCAGCGCTATGAAACCTGTATTATTAAGTTTCATCCTCATCAGCAGGTAAGAGATAATGATAAGTCCCAGCCCGGCTACAGCTCCTGCTCCAAAAAAAGCGATACCATACCCCATAATACGCTGGCCGGCCCCCTCTTCCAGGATTTCTTCCGTAATTTCGGATTGCATCTGTAAAGAGAAAAAGAAATCTTTTATACTATCATTGACATTCATCCCGAAAGCTATAAGCGCCTGAAGGCCTATTGCTGCGGCAATATATAGCAACACTGTATTGAAAGAAGGTTTTTTATGTATTTTGAAAATGGTGAATATAATGAAGTATGCAGAAAAAAGCCATGCTATCTGACTTCGGAAATATCCGGTTGTATAAGGGTCATCTACGTTATTCAACCAGCCGGAGGTATAAAATATAAAATACATTGCCCCCATCGCTATTAAAACAGATACTATTTCTTTGAAGGGAAAACGGTGATAGGCGAACAGGCCGAATCCCAATATCCCCGACAAGAAAGTAAAAGCCCTTCCCCCCACATCGAGTGCCTGCGGATATATGAGGTAAAACGTCAATATCAACGGCAAAAACATAGGTATAATCTGCTTTAACTTGGACATATATTACCTGAATACAAATTTGTAAATAAGCGACTTTCTATATTTGAGTTTAAATGTACACTTTGTGTAAAGAATAGCAAAATCTCTTGATGTATAATTTTCTTCCTTATACAAAGGGGACTCTTTCAGTTTGCGCAGGACTTTCAACCCCAGACGCGAATTTGCACATAACCGGAGCCAGTGAACTGATAGCATGTGCTCAAGATAGGCTCCATCACAAAATGGTTTATCCCTGTTTATCCGAATCAATGAAAGCATGAACCCTTCACACATATCCAAGTACTTAAAAGATGAATGTAACGGTACACATTCTGCGACCGATGAATATATTTCCAGGAAATCATCGTCTATGGGCAGACCTAAATGCCTGCAATGGATCTTGAATACTTTTTTCTTATTGTCAGTTTGTAGTGCTTCATTCAGTGACGACACCTGTTGTTGGTGAACACGATACAAAAGAAGTGGTTCCCCTATATTAGCAAGTTTTGTTTTATATATAGCCTTGGACCATAACGCATAATCTTCGACATGAAGATACTCTGTCTCAAAACTCAGCCCTAATTCTTTGAATACACGGCTGCGGATCATAACAGCCGGATGGCAAATACCCGATTTAAATAGCAGGTAGGCTCTTAATTCCTCATCTTTCAGGGGACTATGGTGCAAATCCCGTTTTCCGGGATTCCCTGTTCTGAAAGCATAAAAAAGCGTACTGACAATATCATGTTCTTTGTTTTTCTCCAGAAATGCGACTTCCTTTTCTATACGGGTGGGCAAAGCTATATCATCCGCATCCATGCGGGCAATATACTCACCTTTACAGAGGTAGATCCCTTTATTCAAGGTTTTTATAAGTTTCAGGTTTTCCTCATTCTCCACGACCGTTATACGCGGGTCTTTTCGGGCCAGTTCCTGCAGTATCCGGCCTGTATTATCCGTAGAACAATCGTTTATGGCTACAATCTGCAAATCTGTATATGTTTGATTCAGAATCGAGTTCATTGATTCTCCCACATACTTTTCCACATTGTAACAAGGCATCAATACTGAAACCAGAGGCTTGTTCATTTTTTATTTGCAACGATTGCGTTAAAGACAGATTTATATCCGTCTACCATTTTTTCGATTGTAAAGTTAGCAAGATATGATTGTCTTGCATGTATTGACATGCTTTTTTTTATATTTTCATCCGAAAGGATGTATTCTATCTTCTCTGTAAACAGGTTTATATCATTGTTTACAGCAAAACCGTTTTTCCCGTCGAGTATTTCAGTTATACCCCCGACTGCAGATGCAACCACCGGAACTCCGAATGCCAAAGCTTCCAGTAAAGACATGGGTAAACCCTCATAATTAGACGGAAGTATAAACAGATCTGCATATTTCAGGTAGGAGCATGCCAGATGGGCCTCTCCTAAACAGAAAACATTGGAAGGAACATCATGTACCTCCTTTTTATTTCCAATCCACACAAATGCGTATTGCGGCATTCGTTTCGCTATATCAAGGAAAAGGTCGAATTTCTTCTGTTTTGAGATACGGGATATGCACATTACGGTTTTGGAGTATGATAATTGCAGCTTGTCCAGTTCTGTCGTAATCCGGTCCTTTATTTCCACCTGCTCCGGATACAGGTCCGTAACGCCATTGTATATACATTCCACATTCTTATAGATACCTTCCTCGCGCATGCTGTCCACATCGTATTGGCTGACCCCGATTATTTTGTACGCACGGTTTTTGAGAAAACGTTCTACGATAAGGAAACGCTTAAAAGCTTTCCGTATCGAATCGAAACCATGAACCGTATATACTGTTTTTTTTCGGCTAAAAACAATACGTCCCAATACACCCATCTTTGAAGAATGAAGGTGTACGACATCAGGATTATACTTGAATCTATAATAATAAAGTTTGAGGAGCAGACCTATATCTCTTATTGATACCTCTTTGCGGTGATTGTTTAATTTTATTTTTGTAAAATTATTTCCTAAAGCGTTCCATGCTTCGCCATCGCCTCCATATAAAACAAATAGTTCGTGTTCGGAACTCAAAGTTTTAATCAGATTTGCCACAATCGTCTGCGCTCCCCCATATTCTGAAACTGTTATGATCTGGAAAATCTTCATTTAATACTTTACCTACAATTTGAATTTGTAAAGATAATAGGAATAATCTATATATTGAGAAAAATATTGCTTTTATATATTTTCTTTAGCTTATTTTTAGATACTTAATTGACTGGTAATCATTCTTCTCCAATTGATATATCCGAAAATAGATACTACGAAAAAGATGAAAAATAATATTCCCGACATGATATCTTGTTGTACGAATAATAATATGCTTGATACAGCATTCGCAGGTATTACGAGCAACCACTGCTCGGCCCACTTACGGGAGATCATCCACAACGCGACAATATTGAGCGATGTGGTAAGGGCGTCCCCGATAGTAACAAAGGACGGATTGTGGCTAAATTGTATCAGAATAAGATAAATCAACAACGAGATAATTATCACTCCTATGATAATGGGAATAATGAACCGCTTCCCGACATGGGTAATAATCTCCGCTCCCGAATCTTTGTCCCTGTTACGCATAATCCATACTATCCAGCCATAGACAGAAGCCAGAAAGAAATAGATATAAATCCCCATGCTGGCATACAACCCTGTCTTATAGAATATATAAATATAGAATGCAGCCATAACGATACTTACAGCCCACATCCATACATTTGCTTTGTATTCCAAATACAGGAAAACCAACCCTATAATTGCGCCGGTTATACTTACCCAGTTATTTTCTATAAAAGAAAGAATTATATCCATCATAAAGTTACGGGTTATTTCGCCCTTTGGGCAGTTACAAGTTACGAGTTGCAATACACGGTTACTTGTAACTCGTAACTTGTAACTCGTAACTAATATTTCTATCAGAAGCGGTATCTTATTTTCCCCAGCAGGTTCGCGCCTGCCTGTGGATATAAACCACGGTCAACCGATTCGCTTCCATCTTTGAAACGGGCAGTATATACCCATGCATTCGCACTATATTTGATACTTGCCAGATTATTGATAAAGAACTGAAAATCAAATTTACCTATTTTAGGGGCATCCAGCGTATATGAAGCTACCATATCAGTTACAAAATAATCTGATAAACGATTTCCGGCATTCGAGGTGTTGTCATAATACATACGACCAACATACTTATTGATAAAAGACAGCGTAAAATCTTCTTTCTCGAATGGTTTGAATGTAACGCCGAGGCTACCTACCGTATTCGGCGAGAATGAGATATCAGTTGATTTATGGAATTCCGAAACTTGTCCTACCGGATTCCAGTCATTCTGATTATCATACAGATCGTAATAAACCGTATAGTTCTTTATCTTATTACGGCTCAATGTCAGGTTCCCATCCAGGCGCAACCATTCGGTAGGGGTATAAGCCAATGACAGTTCTATACCAGTACGGTAACTGTCAGGTACATTTTCCTGCAACTTATAACCGATATCATTCAGTTTCCCGGTTTGCACCAACTGGTCTTTATAATCCATATAATAGAAATTGGCACTGAACGAAACCATTGAATTAGCATATTTATAACCTAGCTCATAATCATATAATCTTTCGGGAGCAATACTTCGCGAACCTCCGCCTTTCAGTGATTCTTTCAGGTCAGCCCGCAATGGTTCCCTATTAGAAATTCCGAATGATCCGTAAATTTCATTATAGTTGCTGAACCGGAATGAAAGGCCTCCTTTCGGATTTATAAAGTTATAATAATTCTTATTGGTCAAATCCATCAGATCGTCGTCCAATCCTTTCATGCGATAATCTATATAGCGTTCCTGTACCTCCGCAAATAGCGACAGGTTGTCCACCGGGCGGTATTCCATTTTAAGGAAGGCATTCATATCCTGTTTCACGGCCGTATTCCGGTTCCAGTTATACCCTTCCGGAATATTCTCATTATGCTTTACCCACAATAGTTTACCGTAATGCGATCCATCATAGTAGCTGTACATTGCTCCGACCGTAATGCCCAGCTTACCAGCTTTATAATCCAGATTGAAACCGCCTACATAAAAGTCATTTTGCATCAGTTTACGCAATGTAAGATCCGAACTCTCATAGGTCGTCCCTCCTACAATTTGTTTACCTAGTCCGTAATCAGCAAAATCCTCATCTACTTTATAATTCTCGTAATAGCCGTAACCATTATTATAACTCAGATTTACATTCAGTGTCAGCCTGTTTGTAAGATAACGGGTATAAATCAACTGTCCGATATTGGAATAGTAGTTATCCGTCTCGTTATCATAATATTGAGTTCTGCCATTATCATCTTTATATTCTCCGGCAGGATTGTAGCGCCTGTTAATTTTTATCATTTCAGGACTTATGCCTTCCCATGTAATACCCGTATGCTGGATACCATTCATGTATATAAGACGAATCAATTGTTTATCGGAATAGTGTGATAATGCCGCATATATATTCTTGTGGTCTACTTTTCCGTTCCGTATATATCCGTCACTCTTGATATACGAATAGCGGGCATCGAGTGACAGGCCGCTTTTCATGATACCTGTTCCCGCAGCACCTGTCAGCAGTAGAGTATTGTATTGCCCATATGCAGATGACAAGTCGGCATAGGCCTTATTTCCCTTTCCTCCGGCTGTCTGCATCGAGATACTGGCACCAAAAGAGGCTGTACCATTCGTTGATGTGCCCACTCCCCGCTGCACCTGCATGCTTTGCAATGAGTTAGACAAGTCCGGCAGATTAACCCAATATACCTCCTGGCTTTCCGGATTATTTAGCGGCATACCGTTCAATGTCACATTTATACGGCTTGCATCCGTACCTCTGATACGAAGCGCCGTGTTTCCTACGGCTGTTCCGCCTTCGGTATATGAGACTACCGATGGTAAGGATTGTAATATAAAAGGAATGTTCTTTGCAGCATTATCCTTTTTAATTTCCACTTCGCCCAGATCCGAATAGGAGATAGGGGCACCACGGCTTACCCGTGTGGCAGACACTACTACCTCCTCCAGTTTTATGAGCTTAAGGCTATCCGCCTGTTGTTGAGAATAAACTGCTTCTGCTCCACTGATTACAAGAGCAGCAAAAGCTAAAAATACCTTTTTCATTTAAATACAAAATTTCTATAAGCATAAGACAAATCATTCTTGTTTTATACTTTGACGTTAAACAAAAAAGGGGTTTGATAAGATGATTTCCCGGAATTTAAGAATATGCACGTGCGCAATAGCATCTTCTTTCCCTACGCCGGCATTACCCGGATCAGGTTTAATGGGTGTGATCTCAGCCTGTAATTTTAAGGCACCCCTAAGACTTCGAGGCAAAGATAACCAAACCTTTTCAATAAATAAGTGTTTACCTATTATAAAATTTTTCTATAACTGGGATTTCCGATGTTACAAAACGGGATTTTCCTAGTCATATATAATATTAGATAAAATTAATTTACCTTTGTAACATAAAACTTAAAAAACATGAAAAAGAATATTTTTGTCGCGGTTCTCTTTTCTATTGTAGCGTTGGTTTCTTTCTCGTCCTGTGAGACTGATCACTATTACTGGGACAGAGGACGTTTAGATTATGTCGCAGAACTAAGAGTTCCAACCAATAATACTTTTCAGACGAGTTTCAGAATTTACGAAAATGATATTAGACTAAGAGGATATGACAGATATGTGGAGATACATGATCTGAAATTTATTAGTGGCTATTCAGATATATATGTATATACCACGGGATATATAGACTGGATGGATCTTCGTGTAGATGGGACAAATGCCGTTTTACAATATGATATCATATATTTAGGTTATCCCGTCCAGGACGAAACTGAAAAAGCACAATATTTTCTTAATGCAATGACAGAGCAGATACGGCGTTATGGTTATGCAACTATTATAGTCGAAGGAAAAGGGAAAATGAATTCAGATTATGATATTGAGATAGGCGTAGATCTGGATATTTATATCCGTGACTAAACCATTATGTCAGATCATATCTCACTGTCAGCATCTTTTGGCTATCTCTCCGAAATACAGCAAATAGATAGTTCCGGCCTATCATTAAGAAATAAATATATCCGCCTGAAACAGGTGCTGGAAAGAGTCTGCAAAGATATCACGGCAAGTGAATCTTTGCAGTTTCCCTCTTTATTCTCCCGCCTTGTCTTTATCGGGCAAAAATATGAACTGCCAAAATCATTGGAATGGCAGTTGCAAAACATACGCATAAAAGCATCCTGCCTGCAGCGGAACGATAAGAATCTGGTATCTCCCGGACAGTATCAGCAGGCAAGGGAAGGTCTGGAAAATTTCCTTTTATATATCGAGGGTGAGAAACAGGATTTCAACTATGTGGAAGATACTGTTTTCGATTATGAACCTGTGTCTCAGGATTTATCAAATAAGATACGAGTACAGATATTGGAAATCGATGCCGAAGACGAACTTCTTATTTGCAGGTCCGAAACACTTATCGGTCAGAGCTTAAAAGTGAAATATAACGTCTCTCCCGTTAATAATATATTCAATGAAACTATTGAACGCCTTTGGATTGGCGCGCAACTCAACCTCATTGACGTAAAAGTAGACGATGCGGGGTTCTACATCCCTAAAATGTTTGTACTGGAACCCGATTATCTGATAGATGCTTCAGCAATGGCTGAATGTTTTCAACCCTATGGCAGTTCATATCTGCACTATTTTCGCCGTAAATTCGAACCCAATGTAAATACTCATTACATATTATTGGGGAATCTTGCCAATTTCTTTTTGGATGAACTTATTTATGCAGGGGATGCCGATAATCTGGTATTCGAAGAGGTGTTTATGAAGTCGTTCCGCTCCATGCCATTCGAATATGCGGCATGCAAAGAGATTCGTGATAACGCTGCTTTCAAAGAGTTTATGGTCAAAGCCCGGAGCCAGTTCGAAAACATAAAGCGAGTGGTGTTGAACGATATGCCTGCAAACGGATTCGATGTGGCATCCTGCACGCTTGAGCCATCCTTCTTTTGTGAGAAGTACGGGTTTCAGGGACGGCTCGATTTACTTCAACTATCAAACGACAAAACAGGGACAGACCGTATAATCGAACTGAAATCAGGCAAACCTCCCTATCCTCGCGAAGACGTTACCAAAATAGCGCCCAATCATGAGACGCAGACAGCCGTTTACCGTCTTATGATACAAAGCGTATTCGAAAAAGATGCACGCCATATATATCCTACCATCCTTTATTCTTCGGCCGAAAACGCGGGAGAGAACATTCGGTTTGCCGCTATCTATCAGCAATTAGAAAAGGAGATTATTAATATGCGGAATCTCATTGTAGCGACCGAACATGATTTATATATCGGTGATACGCAATCCGTAGAGAAGACTTTCGGCAGTCTTTCCAATCCGGATAATTACGGACGTGTGCCCCAGTTTTTTATAGACAAGTTGGCTGGGTTGGAGAAAGTAATAGATAAGGCCGCTCCATTAGAACGGGCATATTTCTATCGGTACATCAGTTTCATTACCCGAGAATTATACCTTCAGAAGACAGGTGATGAGGGTTATAATACATCGATGAGTGTATCCGCCTTGTGGAATACCTCTTTTGAAGAACGGCAGGATGCTTTAGATCTGATTGCAGGCCTTGAAATAGATGATATTGACAACAGCGGACGGGACATGATTATCCGTTTCCGCAGGGATAGCCCGGATGATTGTGTCAATTTCCGTGAAGGGGAAATATGCATCCTGTATCCCCGTCAAAACAATGATGATTCTGTATTGACAAATCAGATACTGAAAGGCACAGTGGTAGAAATTACCTCAGGCCATGTTATTCTGCGCTTCAGATATAAACAGCGAAACCATGATTTTTTCTCCCGTTACAAATACTGGGCTGTAGAGCATGATAAACTGGATCATAGCTATAATACGATGTACAAGAGCCTGTTTGCTTTTTTGTCTGCCCCTGATGACAAAAAAAGGTTATTGCTTGGCTTACATGAACCTGCTTCATCTGCCCGCTGTAAACAACAGTATGCTAATGCGACAAAAGAGGAAAGGCAAGAGGTTATCATAAGTAAAGTCCTGGCTGCGGAAGATTACTTCCTTATTGTGGGGCCTCCGGGAACAGGCAAGACATCCATTTTTGCCCGGCAACTTATAGAACGCTTCTCTGCCGGGAAGGATACAAATATCCTAGTAATGGCATATACCAACCGTGCCGTGGATGAATTATGCGCTTCCATTTGTCAGGCATTCGGCAAAAGTGAAGACGAGTGTGACAGATATATCCGTATAGGCTCGGAATTATCGTGCGGTGAAGGTTACCGCCATCGTCTGTTGCAAAACATTTCCCATCAGGCTGAGAACAGAAAAGAATTACTCCAGGCTATAGGTAATGCCCGCATTTTTGTCGGCACTCTGGCTTCCATTACCGGAAAGCCCGAATTATTTGATCTTAAGAAGTTCGATGTTGCTATCATAGACGAGGCATCTCAAATACTGGAACCTCAGCTTATAGGCCTTTTGCCCCTGTTCGACAGGTTCATTATGATAGGGGACCATAAACAATTGTCTACAATCACCTTACAGGATGAAAACAAGTCGGGGGTAAAAGAGGCTATATTGAATGACATTGAACTGTATGACTGCCGGGAATCCTTATTCGAACGATTGTTCCGTATCTGTCAAAAACGAGGCTGGACACATGCATATGACACTTTGACCTATCATGGACGGATGCATGAGGATATTGCCACTCTCGTCAACCCTACCTTCTATGATAATTTGCTGAAAACTGCCACCGGCAGGCAAAGCATGCCTCTCGAATTCCGGGAATATGAAAGATCAGACAAATTACAATCTCTAATAGCAACTAGGCGTACGGCCTTTATCCCAGTCAGAGAAACAGATGATACAAACAACTCGGACAAGCTGAACAAACATGAAGCGGACGTTGTTATTTCATTGATAAAAGCGATACTTGAGATTTACAGGCTTAACAATATGAATTTTGACGCCCGGAAAACAATCGGCGTAATCACTCCTTATCGTAATCAGATTGCCTTGATAAAGCATAAACTGGAAGAAGCGGGAATTCCGGAGTCTAATGACATTATGGTGGATACCGTAGAACGTTATCAGGGTAGCCAGCGGGATATTATCATTCTTTCATTTTGTTTCAATAAGCCATATCAATTGAGATTCTTTAGTAATCTGAACCGTGAGGGCACTGTGGACCGCAAACTGAATGTCGCTCTCACCAGAGCCCGCGAACAGCTGTTTATGATTGGGAATGATTATATACTGAATCAGGATTCAATCTATAGAAAGATAGTAAACCAATCGCTTATCAGTTTACGATAACTTCTTTTTGTCCCGAAAAAACGAACAAGCAATGACCAGCAAAATAAAAGAATTACGGAAAATAGTCCCTGTACCAATGAATGAGGCCTTGCAGCTATTACAGGCAAATGACGGGGATGTGGAAAAATGCGTCTATCTGTTCAAAGCCAAATCAATCAAAGAGATATGTGAACAGACAGGCTGTGACGAACAAACTGCGGCTGAATACTACGAAGCTGAGAAATTCGATATAAACAGGGCTGTATCCAATATCAAGGAAGCCATCTTTGATAAGAACTATCAGCCAATACCTGGCGTCACTAAAGAGGGTATCGGTAATATCCTGCAATGGTTGCGTGTGGTCGAAGCCGAAGATTTCGGCATATCTCTCGATTATCAACTGCTGGATAAAGCATTGGAGACATTGAGCCTTATTTCCTCGTTACATGATATTGCGGCGAAAGTAAAAGCCGCTAAACAAGCTAAGGAGTTGATCTTTCAGGGCTATACGGATGCCGATAGCCTTGAAGACTTTGTCCGTCGCCACAGGGAGCTGGATGACGATCAGGATTTTATAGAAGCGAATCAGGTCATCGGTCTTAGATTTACAGTAATTAAAGAGGAACTTTTGAGGCATGTACGAAATCTTAACTAAAAGGTCTTAAAATAAGATGCAAAGAGGTGCTGATTTTCCCATCAGCACCTCTTTTATTATAATGATCTTACTGTTAAGCTTTCGCAAGTTCATGGGCTACAGCTTTCAGTTTATCCTTTTCTTTATCTACTTCGAAGGATATAGTGCTGCCTTCTTTGGCTGCACCCGAAAGTATCAGTTCGGCTATTTCGTCCTCCACATAGTTTTGGATAGCACGTTTCAACGGACGGGCCCCGAACTGGACATCATAACCCTTATCGGCAAGGAAATCTTTCGCGTCCTGAGTGAGCTCGATAGTGTAACCAAGCTCGGCCATACGTTTGTAGAACCCTCTCAATTCGATATCTATAATCTTTTCGATAGAAGTTTTGTCCAGCTGGTCGAATGTAATAATATCATCCACGCGGTTCAGGAACTCAGGCGAGAACGTCTTGTTCAGCGCTTTTTGAAGTACGCTTCTCGAATACTCGCGGTTTGCCGCCGATTGCTTGTTAAAGCCGATACCTCCGCCAAAGTCCTTCAACTGACGTGTACCGACATTCGAAGTCATTATCAGTATTGTATTCTTAAAATCTATCTTACGTCCCATGCTGTCGGTCAGATGACCTTCATCCATTACCTGAAGCAGGATATTATACACATCGGGGTGAGCTTTCTCTATCTCGTCGAGCAATACTACAGAGTACGGTTTGCGACGGACCTTTTCACTCAACAGACCACCTTCTTCGTATCCTACATATCCCGGAGGTGCCCCGACCAGACGCGATACGTTGAATTTCTCCATATATTCGCTCATATCGATACGGATAAGCGCATCGGCGGAGTCGAACAATTGTTCGGCGATCATCTTGGCCAAATGGGTTTTACCCACCCCTGTAGGTCCAAGGAACATAAATGAACCTATCGGGCGGTTAGGGTCTTTAAGGCCTATACGGTTTCGCTGTATCGCTTTCACAATCTTATTTACAGCTTCATCCTGGCCAACAACCGATGCTTTCAGGCTGTCCTGCATTCCTACAAGCTTGATGCCTTCCGATTCACCGATACGTTGCACCGGTACTCCCGACATCATGGAGACCACTTCGGCAACCATCTCTGCATCCACAGTTTCCGGTTTTTCCTTCAATGAAGCTTTCCATTCGGCCTCTGCCGTATCCAGTTTTGCCATCAATTGGCGTTGTGTATCACGGAAGCTTGCTGCCAGTTCGTATTTCTGAGCCTTAACAGCTTCGCCTTTTTGTTCTACAACATCCTTCAGTTCCTTTTCAATATCTTCTATCTCCTTAGGAACATGTATGTTTGCGATATGCATACGGGAACCCGCTTCGTCCAGGGCATCGATAGCCTTATCCGGGAAGTTGCGGTCCGTAATATATCTGTCAGTCAGTTTCACACAGGCTGCGAGCGCATCTTCGGTATATTTCACATTGTGATGTTCTTCGTACCGCTCCTTGATATTATGCAATATCTGCAATGTTTCTTCAGCAGTAGTAGGATCTACCATCACTTTCTGGAAACGGCGTTCGAGTGCACCGTCTTTCTCTATATTTTTACGGTATTCGTCAAGCGTAGTTGCACCGATACATTGTATTTCACCACGGGCCAAAGCCGGTTTCAGCATATTGGCGGCATCCAGCGAACCGGTTGCCCCTCCTGCACCCACTATAGTGTGTATCTCGTCAATGAACAATATGATGTTCGGATTTTTTGATAATTCGTTAAGTATCGCTTTGATACGTTCCTCAAATTGTCCACGGTACTTAGTACCGGCCACTACCGAAGCCATATCGAGGGCGATCACACGTTTATCGAACAAGACACGTGACACTTTCTTCTGGGTAATACGTAAAGCCAGTCCTTCTACAATAGCTGATTTACCTACTCCGGGTTCACCTATCAGTATGGGATTATTCTTCTTGCGGCGGCTCAATATCTGCGCCAGTCGCTCTATTTCCTTTTCACGGCCTACTATCGGGTCCAGCCTGTTTTCCAGTGCGGCCTTTGTCATATCCATACCGAAGTTGTCCAGTACGGGTGTATCGGTTGCCTGGCGGGGCTGTTGGGTATTCACATTTGAGTTGCCGCCCACAGCTTCGTCCTCATCATCGTCGTCATCTGTGAAATCGGCTCCCATACGGGGCGATTCCTTGCTGTTTTTATGTAATATATCACCCATGCTTTTAATATAGGTGAAAGCTCCGTTGTAATCCATATGGTTTTCTTCCAGTAACATCGCCGTAACATTGTCGTGATCTTTCAGAATAGCAAGAAGTAAGTGTTCGGAGTCAGTTTCCTGGCTTTTAGTCAAACGCGCTTCCAGTATGCTCATCTTCAGAATCTTTTCAGTGCTTTTACTTAATACGATCTCACTGTTTGGGTATGCATCCTCCTGTTGCTTTAATATGTTATTATCAATACTGTCTTTTAACTCAATTAGATCTATTCCGAAATCCTTCAATGCCTGTATGGCTAATCCTTCTCCGTTGCGGAGTATTCCAAGCATCAAATGTTCGGGCGCTAGATAATTCGTTTGCAGACGTCCGGCCTCCTCACGACTATAAGTCATGATTTTGCGAACTCTTGGTGAAAAATTATTTTCCATAACCGTCTTATTTGATGTTTTATGCAAATTATGCGTATGTTACAAATATAAGATTTATTTCTAAAATGTATTTCAGATAAAATCTTAATAATCTAATTTATTATATTCAAACAAAAATGGTGCCATAATGTTTACATCTGCTATGCAAATCTAAAAACAATATTTCAAATTGTAAAATTTTAAATGTTATATATGACAATATGAAATATTATGCATTACATAAATATTACAATAATGTTAAATAATTATTTTTAATTACTTTTTGTTTGATAATATAAAAATAGTTCCATACTTTTGTAAAGTATTTTTCATGGTATTAGATTTATGGTTAGGAGTGAAGATTGGTTGTCGTGAGACAACCATTCCTATTTAATAGGGTTTCGTTCCGCCTATTTTCCGCCTTTTAAATTGGAAAACCTAAGACTAATTGATGTCTCTCTTTACCTCATTTCTTTATTCTGTTACTATCCGTCATTTATATTGGTTTTGCTTTCCACTATTGATTTAAGTTATTTATTATCAATGATTAATATCGAAAAAGGTAACAAAGGTAACAGATATATCAGTTAACAGTTAACAGTAAACAGTAATGTAGCTTTCTCAACTTATGACTTACTACTTACTACTTAAAATTTACTACTTGTTAAAAGGTAACAAAGGTAACAACCTTTTCAGTGAACAGTTATCAGTAAACAGTATCGTGGTCTGTCATGCTGAGAGAAACGAAGCATCTCGTCCGAGAGTAGTTAACAACCTGTATCTCGTATCTTTCTCCAAAAAGGTAACAAAAGTAACAGATATATCAGTGAACAGTCAGCAGTTAGCAGACTTGTAACTTGTAACTGCCCGCAGGGTGAAGTAACTCGTAACTGCTTTAATCAATACTTCAAAGAGCTGACAGCTAACAGCTCAAAGCTATCAGCTATATACATAGATAAAGTTTTCCATAAAACTTTTACTATATTTACCACAAAGCTAATATTAAGAGAAAAGATTATCTTTGCTGACTATGGAAGATACTTTCAGGACAATCGCCAAAGCATCCAAAGCAATCTATACAGAGAAGCGAAGCAAATTTATAGCTTGCGCTATCCCTGTATTGTCGGCCGAAGAAGTTAAAAATGAAATAGAAAAATTACGAAAAGAATACTATGACGCCCGCCATGTATGTTGGGCGTATATGCTGGGTGCCGACAGAAAAGACTTCCGGGCAAACGACGACGGGGAGCCCTCCGGCACGGCAGGGAAGCCGATACTCGGGCAAATAAACTCCAATGAACTGACAAATATTCTTGTTGCCGTAGTGCGTTATTTTGGCGGGATAAAACTGGGTACAAGCGGACTTATTGTGGCATACAGAGAAGCGGCAGCCGGGGCAATCAGTGAAGCCGGAATAATAGAAAAAACCGTAGACTGTCAAATCTCATTTAGCTTCGAATATCCTTTCATGAACGATGTGATGAAAACTGTGAAAGATCTGGAGCCGGCTATTTTAAATCAAAGCTACGAGATGGACTGTCTGATGACCCTCGAAATACGTAAAGCTAAATTTGAAGAATTGAGAAACCGTCTCGAAAAAGTAGAAAGTTTGAAATTTATTGAATAAAATAGCGGCTATCGGATACTTGACAGCCGCTAAATTCATATAAGAAATAATTACGATAAAATTTAAACCGGTTCTTAGATTATTCCCTGGGCCATTACAGCTTTTGCCACTTTCATAAATCCGGCTATATTCGCACCTTTCACGTAATTTACATAACCATCCGGCTCTGTACCGTGTTTTACACAGTTTTCGTGAATATTAGCCATAATCCATTTTAGTTTGCTGTCCACTTCTTCTTCTGACCAGCTAAGGCGTTCTGAATTTTGTGTCATTTCTAGTCCCGATACAGATACGCCTCCCGCATTGGCGGCTTTACCCGGTGCATACAGTATTTTTGCTTTCTGAAATACAGCGATAGCTTCCGGTGTGGACGGCATATTTGCTCCTTCCGAAACAGCAATAACTCCATTTGCCACAAGCTTTTGCGCGTCTTCGCCGCTAATCTCGTTTTGTGTTGCCGACGGAAGGGCGATGTCTCCTTCTTCACCCCAGGGGCGGGCACCGGCCACGTATTTACATCCGTAAGTTTCGGCATACTCGCTGATGCGTCCCCTGTAAAGTTCTTTCAGCTCCTTCACATATTCCAGTTTCTCTGCCGTAATGCCATCCGGATCGTAAATATAACCGCTCGAATCTGACAATGTTACAGGTATTGCTCCCAGTTCTATCAGCTTTTCACAAGTATATTGCGCCACGTTGCCCGAACCAGACACAAGGCATCTTTTACCGCTTATGTTTATGTTTTTAGTTTTCAGCATTTCCAGCAGGAAATACACATTTCCATATCCTGTTGCTTCCGGACGAATCAGAGATCCCCCGAATGTAAGGCCTTTCCCTGTGAAAGTTCCTGTAAATTCGCGAGCCAGTTTCTTGTACATACCAAACATATAACCAACTTCTCGTCCGCCCACGCCTATATCTCCGGCCGGAACATCCGTGTCAGGGCCGATATGACGCCACAGTTCTGTCACAAAAGCCTGGCAGAAGCGCATAACTTCCGCGCTCGATTTCCCTTTAGGGTTAAAGTCGGAACCCCCTTTACCTCCACCCATAGGCAGTGTAGTAAGCGAGTTTTTAAATGTTTGCTCAAAGGCAAGGAATTTAAGTATCGACGGATTCACCGAAGCATGCAAACGGATACCTCCCTTGTATGGCCCGATAGCATTGCTATGCTGTACACGATATCCCATATTGGTATGTGTATTCCCTTTATCATCCACCCATGTTACACGGAACGAAAAGATACGGTCGGGGATACAGAGCCTTTCTATCAGATTGGCTTTTTCAAATTCAGGATGTTTGTTATACTCTTCTTCAATGGATTCCAATACTTCATATACTGCCTGATGATATTCAGGCTCGTTAGGGAATCTGCGTTTTAAGTCCTCTAATACTTGTTCTGCTTTCATTTTTATTTATGGATTTTGATTTATGGATGCTACAAATATAGGGAAAAAACATCTATTTGTTAATTTTTATTTCAAAAATGTGATAATTTATTTATGCCGGGGCTTGCTTGGATATTCAGGATGGTTCATTTCACGGGAATAAATAAAGGGGCTAACCGCGCCGGGGAAAAGAACAAGCGAAGCAGAACCAACCGAAGAAAAACTGGAAAATGCTCATAGAAGAATATTCGAGGGAATTGAAGATTCATGAATGCCTGAAAATACGATGAACTGGAATTTAAACAGGCTCTAAGTACACCCTAAATTACGAATTGGAGTATCTTTACCATGATATATTGTGCCACAGATATTTTTTAATCTCGTTTTTTTCTTATTTTTGTGAATAATATAATTTTAAATTAAAAAAATGACATATTTAATCACAGGCGGAGCCGGTTTTATCGGCTCAAATTTTGTGAAACATATGCTGGCCGTATATCCGGACGCAAAACTGATCATATTCGACGCCCTTACGTATGCCGGTAATCTCGGGACATTATCGGAGGAGCTGAAAGATCCCAGGGTTACTTTTGTAAAAGGAGATATCTGTGACAGAACGGCAACCGAGAAAGTTTTCTCCGGATACGATATAGATTATGTCATTAATTTTGCGGCGGAAAGCCATGTCGACAGAAGTATCGAAAACCCGCAACTGTTTTTGCAGGTGAATATTCTGGGCACTCAGAACTTGCTGGATACTGCAAAGAAATACTGGACCACAGGTAAGGATGAAGATAATTATCCTGTTTGGCGCGAAGGCGTAAAATACCTGCAGGTATCTACCGACGAAGTATATGGCTCCTTAGGTGACGAAGGCTATTTTACAGAAACTACCCCTTTGGACCCGCGCTCACCGTACAGTGCAGGAAAAGCCGGAGGCGACCTTATTGTAGGTGCCTATGGTGAAACATATAAAATGCCTGTGAATATAACCCGTTGTTCGAACAATTACGGCCCCTTCCATTTCCCCGAAAAGCTGATTCCGCTTATTATACGCAACATCTTGTCGGGAAAACAACTGCCTGTATATGGAGACGGCAGTAATGTTCGCGACTGGCTGTACGTGGAAGACCACTGCAAGGCTATAGACGCGGTCCTTCATAAGGGGCGCATCCACGAAGTTTACAATATAGGCGGACACAATGAGAAAAAGAATATAGATATAGTTAAGCTTGTTATCAGGACCATTCACGATATTATGGACAAAGAACCCCGGTATCGTGAAGTATTGAATAAAAAGGAAGCAGCTGCCGACGGCAGTATAGACATCAGCTGGATAAATGAGAATCTGATCTCATTCGTCAAAGACCGTCAGGGGCACGATCACCGTTATGCGATAGACCCCACAAAAATAAGTGCCGAACTGGGGTGGTTGCCCGAAACAAACTTCGATACAGGTATCGTAAAAACGATCTACTGGTACCTCGACAACCAAAAATGGGTGGAAGAGGTAACCTCGGGTGACTATATGAAGTATTACGAACAAATGTACGGAAACCGATAAATATGTAATCGTAATAAAAAATGGAACGCTTAAAAGCAATTCTGGCCGATAAAATACTGGATATATCATCCGCCAGCGGTGATGAAGTAAAGGCGAAAATAGACAAAATGCAACGCTTCCGCGACTTTGCCAATGCCTGTCAGACCTTGATGAAAAAATATCCTGCCATAGAGGATGAGCTCATTAAGATGGTCGAAAACGGAGACTTTGATACTAAAGTTGCCTCGTCACGTGTAGATACCGTTATTCGCCTGGCAGACACCGAAGCGGCGCAGGCCGGCAGGATTATCATACCTCAAATTACAGAACCTGTAAACGCAGAAGGCAATTCTACAGGAGTACCGGTTGCCGGGGAAAGTGAAGTGTCTGATATACAGGAAGAACAGTTCCCGGACGAGACCGGGGCAGAATTTCAATACACTTCTGTAGATGACATACCGATGGAGATCATCCACACGGAAGATGCAGACTACGAAGAATTACAATCATCACCCGGAGAGGATACGGAAAATTATGTACCTTTCGAAGATGTAAGCCCGGCAGAGGAAACTGAAACCGGTATATCGTTAGAGGCGGAAGAAAACTTCGAACAGGAATTATACCCCGATTCTGAACCGGAACCGGATACGATCACCGAAGCCATCATAAGATCCGGACAGGAAGGACCCAAGCCGGACTCATACGAAGAAGACGAAGCCGGATTGAGCGAAGAAGAGCGTGTTGCCCGGCGTAAAGTTATTATCAAAAGGGTTATTCAGATAGCAGGGCTTGTAGCTGTAGTGGTAGCATTGATCTTTATAATCAGATTTGTGATGGACCATTGGCTAACCATACTGATTATTCTCGGTGTTCTGGCTGTTTTAGCCATATTATTCTTCTGGTTTAAGCGAAAGCGGTAACCGGATCATGTCGAACCAATTATTTCCGAAATGGACTATTATAGGCAATTCTCGTTAAAAAATTACAATTCATTTAAGACTGAAGCTTCGGCAAAGATATTTTGCCAGCCAAAAAATGTAGAAGAGCTTCGAAGATGCCTGACAGAGCATCCATACGAACAAAAACTGATTATAGGAGGTGGTTGTAACCTCTTTTTTACCAAGGATTTTGACGGGCTTGTCATCCGTCCCGAACTGAAAGGCCTTCGCGAGATATCCGACGAAGAAGAAGAGGATGAGGACATATTTATTGAAGTAAATGCCTCCGAAGACTGGGACGAATTTGTTTCCTATTGCGTAGAACGTGGTTTCGCCGGGCTCGAAAACCTGTCTTTGATTCCCGGCACAGTAGGTGCGGCGCCTATTCAGAATATAGGAGCATACGGAGCAGAAGTAAAGGATGTTATCCACGAAGTCGTAGCCATAAATATGGTAACCGGGGAGGCCGTGTCTTTCTCGAATGCCGAATGTGAGTTTGGATACAGAGACAGTATTTTTAAACGGACAAACAAATATCTCATTATTTCAGTCGTGTTCCACCTGAAACGTACTTTTGTTTATACACCGAAATACTTCGACCTGAACAAAGAACTGGAGGATATAGAAGAACCCACGATACAGGATGTGCGCAGTGCTGTAATACATGTCCGCCAGCGAAAATTACCGGACGAAAAAGTATTGCCTAATGCCGGCAGCTTTTTTAAGAATCCATATATAAGCCAGGAACACGCAGAAAAGATAAAGACTGATTATCCCGAACTCCCGGCCTTTTTACAGAAAGACGGCTCGGTGAAGACATCGGCTGCTTTCCTTATCGATAAAGCCGGTTATAAAGGCATAAGGATCGGCGATATAGGTACTTATCCAAACCAACCGCTTATTATCGTAAATTACGGTTCTTCGGATGGAAACGATATTGTGCGTTTTATGCGTGAAATCCAGAGTGCCGTAAAAGACACATTCAATATAGAATTGGAACCCGAAGTAAGAATATTTTGAAAGCCATTAGCCCATAGCCATTAGCCCATAGCCATTTGTGCAAAAGCTAATAGCTAACGGCTAATAGCTAACAGCTAAACAAACAACTAATAACATGGCATCATTTATCATAGAAGGCGGTTGCCGCCTCAAAGGTGAAATAACTCCGCAGGGAGCAAAGAACGAAGCATTACAGGTAATCTGTGCAGTATTACTCACACCCGAAGAAGTAATAATAGAAAATATCCCTGATATACTGGATGTGAACAACCTTATTGCCCTGCTGGGCGAAATGGGTGTGGAAACAAAACGATTAGGTGAGGATACATGGTCGTTCAAAGCCGAAAATGTAAATATCGATTATTTACAAACACCTGAATTTTTGAAGAAAAGCGCGTCCCTTAGAGGATCAGTCATGATTATCGGTCCGCTCGTGGCCCGCTTTGGAAAGGCTATGTTGCCGAAACCGGGGGGGGATAAGATAGGACGCCGCCGTTTAGATACCCACTTTATAGGCATTCAGAAGTTGGGCGCCGACTTCGTGTATGATGATGTTCAACAAATCTATAATATCTCTGCCGGGAAGCTACAAGGTACTTATATGTTGCTTGATGAAGCGTCGGTAACAGGTACAGCGAATATCCTGATGGCTGCCGTATTGGCAGAAGGGGAAACAACTATCTACAATGCAGCTTGTGAACCATATTTGCAGCAGCTGAGCAAAATGCTGAATAAGATGGGCGCCAAAATTTCGGGTGTAGGTTCTAATCTGTTGAGAATAGAAGGTGTAGAATCTCTTGGAGGGGTTAAGCACCGTATTTTACCCGATATGATCGAAATAGGCAGTTTTATAGGAATGGCAGCTATGACAGGTTCGGAAATTACTATAAAGAATGTTGCATATGACGATTTAGGTGTCATCCCCGACACCTTCCGCAGATTAGGTATTCAGCTGGAAAGGAAAGGCGACGACATACATATCCCGGCTCAGAAAGAGTACGAAATAGACACGTTTATCGACGGGTCTATACTCACTATTGCCGATGCGCCGTGGCCGGGTCTGACACCCGACCTTATCAGTGTATTGCTGGTGGTGGCTACACAGGCCAGGGGCAGCGTACTCATCCATCAGAAGATGTTCGAAAGCCGCCTGTTCTTCGTCGATAAACTGATAGATATGGGTGCGCAGATTATATTATGCGATCCGCACCGGGCGACAGTTATCGGTACAGGCAAGCGTCCGATGCGCTCTACTACGATGACATCACCTGATATCCGCGCAGGTATAGCACTGCTTATAGCTGCAATGTGTGCTGATGGAAAAAGTACAATCCACAATATAGAGCAGATAGACCGGGGATATCAGAATATAGACGTGAGACTGAATCAATTAGGCGCAAATATTATGCGATTGGACTAAGGGTCCTGCTCTCAATCTCACCGGGGGGAAGATATTCGACAAATGATAATGGAAAGGCTATTCGATAACATAAATACTATTAATTTATACTCTTAGCCCCCTTTTTGGGAAGGGATGGGGGCTACAATTTTTTTTTACACTATGACAGAAAATGAAAAATATCTCTACGATCATTTCCTTATTAGTATAAAATCAGGATTTGAAGCATTAGAAGATATTATTAACGATGCGCTGGAGGCCGTAGAAGATGAGGGCTGGGAGAGCGAAATTTCCGAAGAATGGATTCGTGAAACATTTGAAAGGGAATACAAAAAGAATGAGGACGAAAGCAAAACATGGCAGCATCCAACCGATACGGAAAAACTACGTGTGGTATTTGATACACTCTGTAAGGAAAAGATAGTTGCTTTGCATAACGCCGGATATACCCAATCCGATGCTATCTATGATGTGCAGGATGTATGGACAGATCTGGAAGACGAAGGTATTAAGCCTATCGGCTACTGTTACTATCACGGACAGGATTTGGAGCGTGTGATAGAAACCGGAACGCTTTCTATCGGATTCTATGGGGAAAAAGAGAAGAATGATAAGGAAGCCATCCTTATAGGCAATAAAGTGGCTGCAGCTCTTAAAGAAGCAGGTTTTACCATCGACTGGAATGGTTCTGCGTCAAAAAGAATAGAAATAAAAGATTTCAACTGGCAAAATGTATTTATTTCCGATGATGATGTGGAAGAAAAGTGGGGTTATGCCCGCGTTTTACAATTGATGGAAGAATAAGATATTTTGGTAAAATTAAAATTCGTCAGAAAATAAAAAAAGGCGGGAGAAAACTAATACTGGTTTCTCCCGCCTCTTTTTATCAAACGGTTGTCAAAATCTTACACCATATCCTAACATGATATTTGCATTATCTACATCCTGGAACGAATATTTAAATTCAAGGTTCAAATAACCATTATTCCCTATATCATAACTGCCTCCTGCACCGATATTCACACCGAAATCCGTACTGCTGTCGGAATGCCCACCGTGAGACCAGCGATTATTCACCATGGCAACGCCAGCCAGAGGATATAATGAAAAACCGCTCTGGATAGGAAATACATAATGTATATTCGCATTAAAATCCAATCCGGTCAGATGATTATTCGGAAAATAGAAAGTAAAATCCGGTGCCAACCGGAGATTGTTTGTTATAGAATAACGACCTTCAACGCCTAATCCGAATCTTTCATAATCTGTTTGATATCCGGCTTTAACTAATACTGATTTAGAACCGCTTTGGGAAAAAGCTCCCATAGAAAGGCCTATCAGAGCTATTAGTACGAGTAATTTTTTCATCTTGTGATAAATTAGTTTATAAATAAATGAGTTTTTGATCGATTTTCTTTTATCTATAACAATAAAATATTGAATAGGTTCACTCGCTGCTATGGCTTCTCATGAAAAGAATCCCTTTGTTGAACTCATTTTTTATATGATTTTATGCTCTTTATAAAAAAATTACTACTTTTGAATTAAGAATAAAAATGTCTATTGAAAATGGTATTCAGATTTTTACTTTTATCGGATGAAGTGGAAGACTTCAAACGTGAAATTCAGATAGATGCAGATGCTACATTCTTTGATCTGCACAAAGCTATTGTCAAATCGGTCGATTATAAAGAAGGCGAAATGGCTTCATTTTTTATTTGCAGCGACGATTGGGAAAAAGAACAGGAAATCACACTTGTGGAAATGGATACAAGCCCCGAAGAAGACTCTTACACAATGGAGGCATCCGTATTGAATGATTTTCTGGAAGATGAGCGCCAGAAACTTATGTATGTATTCGACTATCTGACCGAACGCGCGTTCTTTATGGAATTGCGCGAAATTATCACAGGAAAAAATATGGAAGAAGCCGTCTGCACCAAATCTATCGGAAATCCGCCTGCACAGGTCGTTGATTTCGACACAGTAGCGTCAACCTCTTCCTCCCTTGATATAGGAGAGAATTTCTATGGAGACGAAGGTTATGACATGGACGAGCTCGATGCTGAAGGTTTCGACGGTCTGGATAACGCTCCGCTACCGAGCGACGAGGAGTATTGATGAAACAGCTTATAGTCCTGCTTGGCCCTACCGGCGTAGGGAAAACGGAGCTTAGCCTCAATCTTGCAGAGCACTATCGTTCGCCCGTTATTTCTGCCGATTCCCGGCAATTTTTCAAAGGACTGGAAATAGGAACTGCTGCACCTACGACAAAGCAATTGTCGCAAGTGCAGCATTTTCTTGTTGGTATGCTCGGTATCACAGACTATTACAGTGCCAGTGAGTTTGAACGGGACGCATTGAATATAATAGCGGAACAGCATAAAATACATGATGTGCTGGTTGCCACAGGTGGCTCCATGATGTATATAGACGCGTTATGCAACGGTATAGACGACGTGCCTACAATAGACGAAGGACTGAGAAAAGAGCTATATGACCTATACGAAAAAGAAGGACTGGAACCCATTCGTGACCAATTGAAAACTATCGACCCGGATTTTTACAATATAGTAGATCTCAAAAATTACAAACGAGTGATTCATGCGCTGGAAGTTTGCCTGATGACCGGAAAACCATATTCGTCTTTCCGTACCAATACAAAGAAGCAACGTCCGTTCGACATTGTAAAGATAGGGCTGACGCGCGAACGCGGACAGCTTTACGAACGTATCAATCAACGGGTGGATGAAATGATGGAACAAGGCCTGCTTGAAGAAGCGGAACAATACTATCCGCAACGCCATCTCAATTCCCTGAATACAGTAGGATACAAAGAACTTTTCAAATATCTGGATGGCGAATGGACTCTCGATTTTGCCATCGAAAAGATAAAGCAAAACAGCCGGATTTATTCCCGTAAACAAATGACATGGTTTAAGCGGGATGAAGATATACACTGGATAAATCTGTCGGAAACGACTGATAGTGAGGCTTTACAAAAGATAATTGCCATAGCGGGTTCTTGAACCTGTTTTTTTCTTACCTTAGAAGGATGAAACGAGGACATGCCGATTTACCCCTTCACTACGGGACAGTACCCCCTTGGTTGGCCCAGCGTATGAGCCTTCTGGGCGGAGCCATTGCCGAAGCCATCGTTATCGAATATGGGCGTCCGGCATTGTTGCAGCGGCTTAGTGACCCGTTCTGGTTCCAGTCATTGGGATGTGTGTTGGGTATGGACTGGCACTCGTCAGGTATTACCACATCAGCGATGAATGCTTTAAAGAAGGCCATAAACAAGCGTTCCGCCGAATTGGGTGTCTACGTTTGCGGCGGACGGGGAAAATCTTCACGGCAAACGCCTGCCGAGCTTATTGAGATAGCTAATAAAACAGGTTTGAACGGAGATGAACTGGTAAGGAACAGTAAATTATCGGCCAAGGTAGATAATACGGCCGTTCAGGATGGTTACCAACTTTACCTGCATTCTTTTGTTGTAACTATCGATGGAGAATGGACTGTTATCCAGCAGGGGATGAACGGAAGCAACCGTATGGCGCGGCGCTATCACTGGCTTTCGTCTTCTCTTGAATCCTTTATGGAAGAGCCGCACACTTCTGTTTGCGGAAAGAATCAAGGGTTGATCCTTAACCTGACGGATAAACTCGCAGCCCCGGCCAAAGAAGGGATTCTGGAACTGACAAAAGAAACTCCGGATAAACTGATGAAAGAAGTTTCAATTATTTTGCCAAACCATCATGACGTACGGGCCGAAGATGTAAATCTGAAACGTTTGGGAGCCGCGCTCATTCTTGCCCATGAAACAGATGTCTCTGATATGGAATCCCTGCTCCTGCTCGAAGGAGTAGGTCCCCGCACTTTACAATCACTCACACTGGTCAGCGAAGTGATACATGGTACGCCATCGCGCTTCTCCGACCCGGCGCGCTTTTCGTTTGCCCACGGGGGAAAAGACGGGCATCCTTTTCCTGTCCCTACACGCGTGTACGACGAAACTATCGGGATTTTCGACAAGGCTATTCATCAGGCGAAACTGGGAGACAAAGATAAATCGGAAGCTCTGAAAAACCTCTCTAAAATATCGCAGGAAATGGAGAGGGGATATACTCCAAATAACTATTTCGACGATCTGGTACAGCACGAACGTAATACATCATATAAGTACGGAGGAAAAACGGTATTCGGCGACACCAGGAAGCCGAAAGATGAAGGGACACAACTGAAATTGTGGGACTGACTATGAGACTCCGCTAATACAGAGCGAAATATATTAGTTTAACAGAATAAATTCGTAATTTTGCAGTCTCTTTATAAAACTTTAAAACAACCCGGATGATTGCCGCTATATTGTGCTGGTTCTTAATAACGCTTGTTTTCTTTTCATTTGGAGACATATTCGTCAGCCTTTATTCGAAAGTCTTGAAAAGGGATGAAGACTACTCATTCTTTGAGACATTCCTTATCGGCCTGTGTATTACGGGAACAATAATCTGCATCACATCCATCTGGTTGCCTTCCGGTATAAAGATAGCCGCTACTCTGGGCGTAATCTCAATTCTCTACCTGATTGCTGTCAGGAGAAAAGATATTGTGACTAAAGTACGGACCGTTATCAAAAGCCTGTCTCCATTGCAGGTTATCTTAATTGGTTCTGCCGGATTGCTATTTATGTTATTCTTTCTTGTACCGCCGCAATTTCCCGATATATATTACTACCATCTGCAGAATATACTGTGGAATGAGGAATACCATGTCGTACCCGGCCTGGCAAATCTGGAAGAACGTTTCGGCTTCAACAGCAACCTGTTCCTTTTATGCTCTGCATTTGGCCTGCGCCCGTTGACCGGAGAATTTGTCTTTGGAATAAACGCGCTATGTATGGTGTTTATGATGGCATATATAATCAGGCAGGCCGGCCGTCAACGGCTGTTTCTTATTGTTTTGTTCATTGTCGTATTCGTTCCGTTCTTTATGGAATATAAGACGCATATAGGTTGCTCTTCGGCCGACTTATTACCTAACCTGCTTATCGTATATCTATTATTTACTCTTTTAGCCGGCCAGCAAAACCTGAAGAAAAAAAGTATACTCTTCTGGCTGGTCCCGATATTCTGCATCACTCTGAAAGTGTCTACTGTGTTTATTTGCCTGGTATCCCTTTACCTTCTTATTCTGTTTATCAAAGAGAAGAATTATAAAGCCGTAGCTTTTATTTGTATTTCTGCCCTGATAGTTGTTGCCCCATGGCTGGTACGTAATGTAATTATATCAGGCTATCTTATACATCCCTATCCTTCAGTAGATTTATTTACTTTCGACTGGAAACTTCCTGTAGAATACAGTATAGAATCGAAGCGGTATATCGAATCTTTTGCCATCAGCTACGATGCCATGTATAACTCCAGCGACTATATTCTGGATATGCCATTAGCTGTAAAGGTTCAGAAATGGCTGGGAGAAAGGCATCCGCTCGACATTTGTATTGCAGGCGCAGGTCTGGTTTCCCCGCTGTTGATGCTCGGGGCATTGTTGAGGAAGAAGGTGCTTATAAAAGAATATTCTGTGCTATTGCTCGTCTGGGTTATAGGACTGATGGGCTTTATATTCTGGCTGGTAATGGCTCCGGCCGTGAGGTTCGGGTATGGATTTATAGCCATCGTATTTTCCATTCCGGTCTATCTGTTATTCAAAGATTTTAGAAATCCGGTCAGGTCCTTACCTGCAAATGTGTTTCTGGTAGCTACGATAGCCTATTTCGGAGTATTATCAGTCCGCTACTTCCTTGTTGTAAAAGAGCCTTATGTGTCTTACGCAGAGATATTCTATAAGCCGCAAAGCATACAAACCCGCCTCGATAAATATCCTGTGACAATGGAGATATTCAAATTGAACAACACAGAATTCTTTAAACCTCTTGATGGTGGTTGTTATGACCATGTCATACCTTGCAGCAACAATTACATAAAGAATCTGGAGATGAGAGGTAAAACCTTGCAGGAAGGTTTCAGGGAAAAGGAAAATTAAAAAGGCAGAAGACTGAACTATACAATTTACCGGGTGTTTAATCTTTTTCGTTTGGTTTATTCTTTTATTCAATTCTGATGCTCCTCGATTACCGTTTCGAAGAAGAATAAATCGGACTTGGGATAGTTCTGATAGAAACAAATAAAATTGAAACAAGCTCTTGAGATAAAATTATGACACTAAAAGACTTACATAAACAAGCCATGCAGTTTCAGGATACGCCGCTTATGCCGGTTGTATTTGTCGGACATGGTACACCCATGAATGCCATTGAGGATAATGAGTTTGTACATGCATGGACCAGTTTGGGGCAGGATCTTCCGCAACCACAGGCCATTCTTTGTATTTCCGCCCATTGGGAAACACGCGGGACTTTCGTCACAGCCATGAACGAACCTAAGACGATACACGATTTTTATGGCTTTCCCCGTGAATTATTTGCCCAACAATACTCTGCCCGGGGATCGAAAGAACTGGCGGATTTAGTAAGAGAACGTATAAACGATGTTGCCATCGGAGAAGATTACGAATGGGGACTCGATCACGGTAGCTGGAGCGTGTTGAAACACATTTACCCGCTGGCGGATATCCCGGTAGTGCAGATGAGCATCGACCATTTCCAAGTAATGCAGTATCATTACGACCTGGGACGGGAACTGGCTTTTTTGCGTCGTAAAGGTGTTTTGGTGATAGGTAGCGGAAATATGGTTCACAATCTGCGGATGGTACGCATCGAAGGGGATGATTTCAATACAGAATATGGTTACGACTGGGCTTTCGAACTGAATGACTTATTCAAAGATAAGATATTGAACGGCGATTTCCATTCCCTGATAGATTATACACGTTTGCACGATGCAGCCCGTCTGGCTATTCCTACACCCGAGCATTATATTCCATTGCTTTATACTTTGGCTTTGAGGCAGAAAAATGAACCGGTTCGGATTTTCAATGATAAGGTAATCGCCGGGTCTCTGAGTATGACCTCACTTGTAATAGGATAGAGGCTCATCTTGAAGGTTCTACATGTATCAGCACATCTGCTATTTCGGGTTTATGGGCTATTAGCCTGCGCTTCAGTTCGTGGGCAATGTCATGCCCTTCTTTCACTGTAATATTTTTATTTACAATAATGTGTAAGTCTACATAGTAAGACATTCCCGTTTTGCGGATATGGCATTTTTCGGTATCTGCCACTCCGTCTATTGTTTTTGAAAAATCGCAGATATCGTTGGCTATATCCGTATACATGTCTTTATCCATCATTTCTCCCCATGCAGGTTTCAGTATGTGGTAACTGTTATACAGGATAATAAACGCTGCGAATAATGCTGCCCAGTCGTCAGCCGATTCATACCCTTCTCCTTTATAAATAGCGATGGATATTCCTATAAAAGCTGCGACAGAAGTAATAGCGTCGCTACGGTGATGCCAGGCGTCAGCTTTCAGAGATGTGCTTCCTGTTTGTTTTGCTTTTCTTATTACCAGACGGTACGATAATTCTTTCCAGATAATGATTGCTCCCAGTACAAATAATGTAAATAGCTTGGGGCCTTCGTGCGGCGTACGTATATTTTCTATACTTTCTATTGCGATAATTGTAGCAGAAATGATAAGAAAGCCTACAACCGCGAAGGTAACAAGCGGCTCTATCCGCCCATGCCCGTATGGGTGGTCTTCATCCGCAGGTTTGCTGGCATACCTTATGCCTAAGAGAACGAGAATGGAAGAAAATATATCAGCGGTGGATTCAATTGCGTCGGCAATCAGGGCATAGGAGTTACCGAAATATCCTGCCAGCCATTTGCATACAGCTAAAAGAGTATTGCCTATTATACTAAAAATAGATGCCTTTTGGGCTGTCTGGGTTTTATCCATTTATCTATATTTAAAGTACAAATATACAGTTTTAAATAATTGGATTTTATTTTGTACTTGTAATTTTGTCACCTCTGAAAGTCAGGTTTCCAGCAGGATAAGACCATTGTTCCGTATTTCCGTTTTCTTTTATTTCTGTTGGCTCACCACATGCCAGGCGGGTCATTTCCTTTGTCATCCCAACCCTGATTTTATTTTGCAGGATACGGCGGAAATTATTTGCATTATATTTTCTTGTCAGGGCTGAAGCTTCAGCCGCAGTATATACTTTCTTTATACTCTCATTATTCAATATAGCGGAGTAGGGGATAACTGTTTTTATGCCCTTAGTATTTTGCAGGACCAATGAAAGTTCGTTCATCGTATTGTCCATAGTCACATCCGTACATTTCCATGTCTGCCCGGTGGTGAAAATCAGAGCCTTGCCTGTAACCAAATTACGGGACATCCTTAATATATCGTCCGATATTACATATTCTTTTCCTGTCAGTAATTCTTTCTGCTTTTCGAAAAAGCCTCTTACGAGAAAAGGGAAGGTGTAGTCGGATTCGGCATTATATTTATAATACATAATATCACCATTCGAAAGTTCCTGTAATTTCAGATAGAATTCGTCACTGTAATCTTTTACTTCTGTTTTTGATCTCGGGTGGCGGATCACTTCTATTACACGGAAATACTTACCGGCCAGATCTTCGTAACGGGAATTGTAATTATCGTTCGGTTTATATATATTTTTTTCGTCGTTCAACAGGTCGTCGTCTTTCTTGTATTTAAGTATAAAACCGCTATATCCGAAAGATTGGGATGATTTATCCAATCCTTTCAGGTACAGTTCCTGCCCTGTATATCCCATTGCATTTTTGCCCAGGAAATTAGCTGTACTGTCATATGCAAATGCCGGAACTGTTTCTTTCTGCGCAAACAGGGTGATACTAAATAAGACGGGGAATATTATTAAATATATTTTTTTCATTGTCCAGATATTGTAACCGCTTCTTTTTTACCTTTTTCCACATAGCTCATGTCTGCCATCGATTCGACTGTAAACTTACCGTCGTGGTAAATAACCTTGCATACAGCTGCATTCTCCAATGGCTTCTTGAATAATTTGTCTCCTCCCAAGCCTAATAACATAGCCAGTATGCTCATCCCGTGCGAGATAACCAGTATATTAGCATCGCCATGTTGAGACTCATTCTTTGCTATTTCGAGAAGACTTTCCTGAGTGCGCGCTTCTACCTGGGAAAAATTTTCAGCCATGCCCATTTTATCCAGTTTTTTGACGGCATCAAGTACCTCCCGGTAGCTGATCTCTTTTTCCATAATCGCTTTAATCATACTTTCAGAGGACGTGTGATGGAGGTATAAAGCGGCACTATGCCACATATGATGATTAAAGTCGGCTTCGAAACTACCAAAGCATGCTTCGCGTAATCCTGAGAGCTCGACCACGGGAATGTCTTCCTGTCCTTTGGCGCCCAAAACTATTTTGGTTGTCTGCACGGTTCTACGCAGGTCGCTGCAATAAGCAGTACGGAAATTTATATCGCTCATTCCGTAGCCCAGATAGCGGGCTACATCTATACCTTCTTTCGTTAGCGGTGAATCACACCAACCCTGCACCCTGTCGAGGGTATTCATCATTGTCTTGCCGTGACGGGCAATGTATAATGTAATCTTTGAACTCATTGTTTTAATTATTAAGGTACCAATATAATATCTTTATCATTCCATTGGTATATTGGCATATTAGATAATTAGTATATTATTTTATATAGTCTGCAAAAGCTTTATCGAACATATCCGGCGTGGAAACTTTACCATCCATTAAACACACTACCTCTATAACAGCACTAGCGCATAAAGTGTTGTCGGGCACACGGATTATTTGTTGACGGAAATAATACCTGACCCCTTTCCTATCTATGTTGACAGTACAAATGAAGCATTCTGAGCCGCGGAGGGAACTTTTGTAGCTGATATTGGCATTCCGTACGACGGGGATGATATTAGCCTCTGTAAGATCGCGCAATCGCAGGCCGCATCTTTCCATCAGTTCGTGGCGGGTAGCTTCGAAATAATGCAGATAGATAGCATTATTGACCACGCCCTGCGAGTCACATTCGTAGTCGCGTACTTTCATATTGTTTTCAAAAGTCAGAGCCATAGTTTTGTGATTAGCTGGTTAGCAAATGTCCGAGAGCTTTATCGAATAATTCAGGTTTTCCCACTTTTCCGTTTACCATACAGGCTGTTTCTACCCTCGCTGTCGAACAAGCTTTATTGTCTTTCAGCCGAATGATTTTCTGGTTGAAAATATAACGGATACCATCTTTTTCGATGGAATCGACAGTACAGATAAAATCATTGGCTCCGCGCAGGGAATGTTTGTACCGTATATAGACACTTACTACTACAGCATCGATACCTTGCTCATGCAACTCGTAGAAGTTCAACCCGTGTTGCTCCAGAAATTCGTGGCGGACTACTTCGTAATAATGCTGGTAGTTAGCGTTATTCACTATGCCTTGCGCATCGCATTCGTAGTCGCGAACTTTCATTTTATATTCGTATATAGATGTCTTATTCATTGTTTTATATCTTCTTTATTTTTTTATACGCCATTATCCGGTTATACAATATGTATGCCACCCCGAAGAATATAGCATTCATCGGTATCCAGAACCGTGTGGAAACGGGGCTGGCAAATACAGTAGCAGCATAATATAGTATTCCGGCAGCAACGATTATCCAGAATATCTTACGCTCGTTTTCTCCCCATTCCAGATGTTTTCTCCATATTATGGAAAGTACTGCGGCTACGGCGATAATGAGCCATGCGGTGAGGTATGATATTGTTATCGGTTTATCTAAATAATCACTATAAATAGTGTATCTGGCATCCAGATTGGTGTTTTCGGGAATTTTGTACCATTCCAATACGTTTTTCATATTTATCGGATAATATTTTCCGATGATTTCGTGGTGGGCGGGATAGAATACTTCCTTACTGTTCGGCAGATAATAGTATCGTGCAAACTGCAAAGGATAGTGGCTAATGATATAAGTGCCATATTCTTTGTAATTGCGGCTTCCCAGCCATATCCACGAAGGTGAATATCCTTGTCCGGTCTGTTGGATATATGAGAACATGAACTGCTTCAGAGGTAGGTCGTTTATCCACATAAATGCGGCAACGGCTTCCGTTCCGTCTTTCGTCCGTTCTTTTATTACATCTGTCTGTGTCAGCATGTACTGATGCAATATCCTCATTTCGGGGTCTTTTATCTTTTCAGGTTTCAGGTCTATATAAGGTACGGCATGCATCGCGTTATTTGCCAGCTGCCATCCATCGAATCCGGTCGAAAATTGGTCGAACCCTGTTGTCTTATGCATCTCTCTTTTTACCTGATTGTAAAAAATAAGCGTAACAGCCAGGGTTGCAGCTATTCCTATCCAGCGCATCTTTCCTTTTACCATAAAGAAAAAGCATATAAACAGTGGAGGGAACATAATGGCCGAATAGCGGATATGCAAAGCGAAAAACAATGAGATAAGGAACAGGCAAAGTGCGGCAGGGCCTTTTGTCCTGATATAGTAAATGAATGATGCCAGCATGAAATAAATCATCACGGCAAACAGCAGATCGCTCATCAGAGCATTCGACATGTAGAATGCGACAGGGCTGAAAACAAACAAAAATAACAAAATCCGCCAGAAAACAGAACTTACAGGCGGAATTACATATTTCAATACAAAAGAAAAAGCTGCAACGGAAAAGAAATATAGGATTGTTTGCACAATAAATACTGCATGGATACCCGGAGATATCGCGTGCACTATCTGCAGGAAGTACGAGTATCCGAACGGGCGATAGAATGTAAACATATCTTCAGCTGCCGCATGTACATAAGTACCGGAATCGGAAATTGTAGCAGGATAAGGATAACATGTTTTTAGTACGATATATCCGATTATACAACTTACTATCAGTATAATCCAGTCTGTCCTTTGCTCTTTCGCTTTCAGGAACATAAAGATGGAATTTGATGTATCGTTGTTTTTAGTCATTGGAATAAGGATAAAAGGCACGGGCTGTTGACCCATGCCTGTTTAATATATGTATCTTCTGATTTCTCACTTCTCATTTTTCACTTTTTTCACCCACTCCCTGGCATTCACGAATGCTTCCATCCAGGGAGTAAAGTCATCCTTACGATGTTCGAAAGGATGGTGGCCGCACTGCCAAGTGAAGAGAGAGCGTTCGAGATGAGGCATCATTGCCAGATGGCGTCCGTCTTTCGACACAACTCCCGTAATATTGTAATCGGAACCGTTAGGGTTTCCCGGATATTCACTGTATATATATTTGGCAACTACATTATATTCGGACTCTGCCTTTGGCATAGCAAAGCGTCCTTCGCCGTGTACCGACCAGATACCCAGTTTGCTGCCTGACAGTGAACCCAGCATCACTGAATTGTTTTGCGGAATTTCAACGCTTACATAAGTCGATTCGAATTTATGAGATGTGTTGTGTTCCATTTTCGGATGCCTGTCATGTTCCGGATAGATGAGATCCAGTTCCATCATCAACTGGCAACCGTTACAGACTCCGAGGCTCAGTGTATCTTTGCGTTCGTAGTATTTACGAAGGGTTTCTTTTGCCTTATCGTTGTATATGAAACTTCCGGCCCATCCCTTCGCCGAACCAAGTACGTCTGAGTTAGAGAATCCTCCGCAGAATACTATCAGGTTGATATCTTCCAGGGTTTCACGTCCCGAAGCAAGGTCGGTCATATGCACATCCCTTACGTCGAACCCTGCGAGATGCAGGGAATAAGCCATCTCCCGTTCGCTGTTCGTGCCTTTTTCGCGTATAACAGCAGCTTTCAGCCCTGTTGGGGTAGTTCTGTCAGGGTCGATACCGTATTGAGCGAATTTACCTGTAAACGAAGGGTTGAATTTGAATTGAAGCGGTTGCTTCTTGTAATTTTCGAAACGTTGCAATGCTAGTTTTTCGGTGCTTTGCTTCCTGTCGAGAAGGTATGACGGTTCGAACCATACATCACGCAGTTCGTCTATATTGAATTCCTGACTGAAAGTATCTTTTTGGATAACAAATTTGCGCTCTTCGATAGGGCGGGCAACAATGGCGAAGCCGATGCCGTAATCATCCAGTATTTTTTCTACCAGGTGGTGATGTTTCACCTGAATAAGGATACCCGGATTTTCTGAGAATAATACTTTGATCAGATCAGCATGATGCAGTTTGTCAAGGCGGGCTTCAAGCCCTCCCTGCGGATTGGCAAAGCACATTTCCAGCATAGCGGTAATAAGTCCTCCGGCAGATATATCGTGTCCTGCAAGTATCAGTCCCCTGTCTATCAGTTCCTGTACAGCGTTGAATGCATTCTTGAAATATTCCGGGTCTTTTACTGTCGGTACTTCTTCACCGAGCTTACTCATTGTCTGAGCAAAGGCGGAGCCTCCGAGTTTGAACGTATCGAAAGAAAAGTCGATGTAATAAAGATAAGTTCCTTTGATATATGCCAGCACCGGAGATACGATCTTGCGGATATTCTTCACCTCACCCGCAGCCGATATAATTACCGTACCCGGTGAATATACTTTGTCATCTCCATATTTCTGTGTCATCGACAGAGAGTCTTTACCTGTCGGAATATTTATTCCCAGTTCGCAGGCAAATTCCGAACAGGCCTCTACTGCTTTATATAATCTTGCGTCTTCTCCCGGATTCTTACAAGGCCACATCCAGTTTGCGCTCAATGAAATGCCTTTCAGTCCATCTTCGATCGGTGCAAAGATGATGTTTGTCAACGATTCGGCTATTGCCAGCACAGAACCTGCTGCCGGGTCTACCATCGCAGCCTGCGGTGCATGGCCGATAGATGTTGCTATACCAGTCTTCCCTTTATAATCGAGGGCTACCGCTCCAAGGTCGCTTAATGGCAACTGGATTTCTCCCTGTGTCTGCTGGCGTGCAACCTTGCCTGTTACCGAGCGGTCTACTTTATTTGTCAGCCAGTCTTTGCAGGCAACGGCTTCCAGCTGTAGCACGTTCTTGATATATTCTTCCAGTTTGGACAGATCGTATTCCGGATTTGTATAAACTTCTTCAATTGTCTCGTCGCGCATGATTGTTTTCGGCGCTTTTCCGAAAAAGTCTTCCAGTTTGAGGTCGATAGGACGCTTCCCGTCTGCTTGTTCAAATACAAACTTCATGTCGTTAGTGGTTTCTCCGACAACATACATCGGAGAACGTTCGCGTTCCGCAATGCGTTTAATTCTTTCGGCCGCATCGGCAGGTATAAGCAAGCCCATACGCTCCTGACTTTCATTTCCTACAATTTCTTTTGACGATAAGGTAGGGTCGCCAATCGGCAGTTTTGATATGTCTATTTTTCCTCCGGTAACTTCTACCAGCTCCGATAGGCAGTTTAGATGTCCTCCTGCCCCGTGGTCGTGGATGGATACGATCGGGTTGTTGTCCGATTCTGCCAGAGCGCGTATCACATTCGCGGTACGTTTCTGCATCTCGGGATTGGCGCGTTGCACAGCGTTCAGTTCTATACCACTTGAGTATTGTCCTGTGTCTACAGATGATACAGCGCCTCCACCCATACCGATACGATAGTTGTCTCCTCCGAGGATAACTACTTTTTCGCCCGGTTCAGGTTCGCCTTTCAACGCATCGCGTTTGTTCGCAAAGCCGACACCGCCGGCCAGCATGATTACTTTATCGTATGCAAATTTCTTTTGATTTTCCTGATGTTCGAATGTAAGCAATGAGCCGCAGATAAGAGGTTGTCCGAATTTGTTCCCGAAATCGGATGCCCCGTTCGATGCTTTTATCAGTATTTCTTCCGGTGTCTGGTATAGCCAGGGGCGTTCCGGCATAGTTTCTTCCCATGCCTTCCCTGCTTTTGTACGCGGGTAGGATGTCATATATACGGCGGTTCCCGCGATTGGCAGGGATGCCTTTCCTCCGCCCAGACGGTCACGGATCTCACCTCCCGAACCGGTAGCAGCGCCGTTGAAAGGCTCTACGGTGGTAGGGAAGTTATGGGTTTCAGCTTTTAAGGAGATAACAGATTTGATTGATTTTTTCTGATAAAGGCTGGGTTCTTCTCCTTTTTCCGGTGCAAATTGTTCTATTTCCGGTCCCTGGCTGAAGGCTACATTGTCTTTGTATGCGGATACCAGCTTGTTAGGATTTATCTGGGATGTTTTCTTTATTAATTTGAAAAGTGAACTTTCCTTCTCTTCTCCGTCGATGATAAATGTGCCGTTGAAAATTTTATGGCGGCAATGTTCCGAATTTACCTGCGAGAATCCGAATACTTCACTGTCGGTTAGTTTCCTGTTGAGTCTTTTGCTTACTTCGTTCAGATATTCTATTTCATCTTCACTGAGGGCAAGGCCTTCCTGCTGATTGTAGGCTTCTATATCATCTATTTCGATGATCGGTTCAGGTTGTTTGTAAATCTTGAATACTTCCTGATCCAGCCCGTCATAGATACGTTGAAGCATAGGGTCATGTTTCGCGTCGCTTGTATCTACCGGAAAAAATTCCTCGATACGCATGATTCCGTCGATACCCATATTCTGCGTGATTTCCACTGCATTGGTACTCCACGGGGTAATCATTTCGCGGCGCGGACCAACAAAAAAGCCCGGGATATTTTCTGCTTCGAGCAATGTTGCACCACTGAATGCCCATGTGAGACGTTGGATGAAATCGGCGTTAAGACTTGAGTTTGTTTGAACAGCAATGATGTTCTTGGAAGGGGTTTGAAAGAAGGAAACCATATTTGTATTTCAAGTTAATAAATTGACTTTTTAATAGGCATACAAAGGTAGTGAAAAGAATTATAAAATAATATAAATATAGATAGTGAACGCTTATTAATTTTTGATTGCCGAACAGATTTATTTTAATATATGACAAATAAATCCATATTGCTTTTAGAGCCTGTTTAAACTTTATATATATAAAATTTAAACAGGCTCTTCGTATCCTTCTGCAGCATTTTATTTTCCTAGTCTATTTGCTGATATAATTTCCTGAGGTTATACAGATTCTTTATCCGATTATTCCTGTTTTTTCGGGCTATGAGATAAGCCAGAGGAACCCCGGCAAAAGTACCTACGAGCAGGGCTGTAAAGAATTCGGGAGACAGAAGGAATTCCAGGTAAGGCCTGTTTGCTATATATACATTGACAGAAGTCAGCGTAAGTATAAAAACGACCGGAGGAACAAACTGATTTGATAATGAATATGACGATTTCTCCAAAATATCTATTCTGTATTTGAGCCATGTTTTCAACGGTTGATTAGGGGTGTATTTGTTCATTTTAGAGAACGATATAATCTTGGATATATATGTCGCAATCATTGAGACTGCAAGGATCGTATTGCCTATTACAAAAAGAGGATCATGTAAACGGCTTACAGCCGATAATACCAAATACAGCAAAAATGCCACCGCTATAAATGGCAGGGTATCGAGAGGGTAGAATTTGCGTATCGAAGTTCTGGCCTTGGCCAATAATATCTCGTTTAGTTCATCTTTTGTATAACTGCTTACTTTGCTGTCTATTTCTGATTTCCAGAAATCTTTTAATGTACTATCTTCCATGACTTAATCTATTTAATTGGATTTTCAATTCATTCTTTGCCCTGTTTATCCGTGTTCCAACGTTCGACTTCGATATGCCGAGTATTTCGGCAATCTCTTCATAACTGCGTTCTTCGAGGTAGAGTAGCATCAGCGATTTGTCGAGGTCGTTGAGCCGGTGGATAGCTTCGAGTAATATTTCCATATCTTCTTTTTTATCCATTCCCTTGTGAGGGTCGACTCCCTGTTGCGAATCCGGAAAAGACTCCTGTGTGATAAAACGGCTGTCGGTACGTATCTTTGAGATAGAGGTGTTGATGGCTACATTGTACATCCACGAACCTATCTTTCTTTTGTCTTCCAACTTGGGAAAAGATCGCCATAGCTGATAAACGACCTCTTGAAAATTATCCTGCCTGTCGGTCTCTGTTCGGAAATACACAAGGCAAATTTTATGTATGATTCCCTGATAGTTGGAAAGAATTTCAAGGAAATCTTTTTTGAGTGATTCCATTACCAAAAATATTCATTGTTACTATATAGTCGGACTCAACCTGGATTTATTACAAAAAATACAATATTTGTCTTGAATATTATAATCGATTATCTATTGTCTATTTATTTTTTATCCGTTTCGGATTCACAAAAAAAACTGAATTCTAAATCTCTGCCAAATTAAAAAGGATTTTATTTAGCGGAGATTTAGAATTCAGACTCTGAGAAAAATAAGAATTGAAAATCCTATTTCAGAGGTTTCTTTTTAGATTGATTTTTCGCTTTTGGTTTCGGACCACCTTTCGGTTTGTTGGCGGCAACTTTCTGCTTGCCTACACGTAGTCCGCTGGCCGGTTTACCTCTTCGTTTAGGTTTTACCTTATTCTCATTTTCTTCGGAGGGCGCAGAAGGGGTACTCGACATTTTCTTATTTGTATTACCCGGTTTATCCGTTTTATTGGTCTTTCCGTACTTAGCGGCAATGCTGGCTTTCCTGTAGTCGGTTTTTATATCAAATTCTTCAAGGGCTTTGTTAAAGGCTTTATTGCTCGAAGCCTTATTTGTCTCTGTTTTTTCGGAGTTTTCCAGCAAATCGAATAGGCCTTCCAGTTCGGCGTGTGTCAGGTTGCGCCAGTTTCCCTGTCCCAGATCACCTAGCTTGATATTCATTATCTGTATGCGTTCGAGTTTAAGAACTTCATAGTCGAAATATTCGCACATGCGCCTGATCTGCCTGTTTAGTCCTTGTATAAGCGATATGCGGAACATATAGGGGTTTATTTCTACAATTTCGCATCGGCGGGTGACGCGGTCAAGTATGGGGACACCCTGTGCCATGCGTGTAAGGAAGTCTTTGGTAATAGGGCGGTTCACTTTTACGAGGTAATCTTTCTTATGGTTATTTCCGGCCCGCAGTATTTTATTCACGATATCACCATCATTGGTTAACAGGATCAGTCCCTGAGAATCTTTGTCCAGTCGTCCGATGGGGAATATCCGTTGTTCGTGCCGTATGAAATTGATGATATTATCTCTTTCCTGCGGATCGGTAGTACTGACGATGCCTACCGGCTTGTTGAAAGCGATGTATACCGGCTCGATTTTGTTTATGATAAGTTCTCCGTTTACTTTCACTTTTTGTCCCGGAAGAACTCGCATTCCCACTTGGGCGCGTTTACCGTTGATAGTTACACGGCCCTCTTCTATAAAGCGGTCGGCTTCACGTCTGGAACAAAATCCGGAGTTGCTGATATATTTATTTAGTCTATATTCCATTTCTAATTTATGTGATGTAGGGTAATGATTTCGCGCAAAGATAATTAATTTGTTTTTGTTTATTTCTGTTTGATGGAATATTCATTGATAATGCAGATCAGTATTTGAAACCTTTATTTATGATATTTTAGCTGTTAGCCGTTTAGTTGTTGATTATTTTAAATGTCTTTTATGTTGTCCCTTTTGTTCTCCTGGTATTTTCTCCTGTATTCTTTCGGAGTTATTTCCATTTCCTTGATGAAGGAATTGGAAAAATGGAACGGGTCATAATATCCCAGCCGGAAAGCTATTTCTTTGATTTTTAGGTCTGAGAACTGGAGAAAAGAACATGCTCTCTGTATCTTCAGCTGGTTATAATATACCATAGGCGAAAAAGAAGTTCTCTGGGAGAATAATGTAGTGAAATGAGAACTTGAATAGCCTACAGCATCGGCAATATCTTTCAAGGTTATCTTGTTTTCAAGATTATCTTTCATATAGTGGATGCATTGCTGTATCACATCGTCTACTTTCACATTTTTAATTTCCCTGAACTGGGTAAGATATTTAAGGGAAGCCAGAAAGTGCATCAGGCAGAAACTGATATATTCGAGGTTTTCAGGATTATATCCCATTTCCAGATTCTGATACATGTCTTCAAATAAAGTGATACGGTCGTTATATCTGCTGTTGTCAGACTCTTTTATAATCAGGTGTTTCCCGATGATAGAACTGAACATATGCACATTTTTTCCGTTGAAGTGTATCCAGTATATACTCCAGGGATTGTGACTGTCTGCCCCATAACTATGGCTTTCACCCGCCGGAATGATAAATGCCTGATTTCCTGAAAGGATATACTTTTCATCCTTGCATTCAATCCATCCTTTACCTTTTTCACAATAGATGAGGATATTCTCATTAGTTCCTTCCATTCTTTGCCGAAAATGATATTTTGCATCCGGGTAATAACCGATGTGGGTTACATATAATTGTCTGGTTATTTCGTTCGATTCCTGATATTCCCTTATGTTATAGGGCGTAACGATGGCTTTCTCTCCTTTGAAACCCTCGGCTATCTCAATGTTTTCCATGATTGTTCCGATTAAATAACGTTGGTTTTGACCTGCTAAGATAATGATATTTTCCATGTTCTTGAAAAATGGAAGGGTTTTTCATCTATATAAAGATTATATTTTTACATTCGCTAAACCAACATCAAACCAATGTCACAATCAATTTTTATCGCAGGGAACAACTGTTGAAATATCGGAACCATACAGGCATTTTTTTTAAAATTAAGTTATAAGTTGCAAGAAAAATATATACAAATTTGATAATCTTTGAGTTTTCCGGTCAAATTTGTACATTAATTATAATGCGTACGGATTTACTAAAAATGTATTATCTTTGTGCCAGAAAGTCAAACAGATTAAGTTCGTATATTATCACAAGTATTTATAAAACGCAAAATAAAATTTATCATTAATGAAAATCGCAATTGTTGGTACAGGTTATGTCGGTCTTGTCACAGGAACCTGTTTTGCTGAAATGGGTACAGAAGTCTATTGTGTAGATATAGACCAGAAGAAAATTGAGAACCTGAAAAATGGAATTATACCCATTTTTGAACCTGGACTGGATGAAATGGTAGAACGTAACCATAAAGCCGGACGTTTGCATTTTACTACCGACCTGAGCGTAATACTGAACGATGTTAATATTGTATTTTCAGCTGTGGGGACGCCTCCGGATGAGGATGGCAGCGCAGACCTTAAATATGTGCTTGAGGTAGCTCGTACAGTAGGAAGGAACCTGAATAAATATATGGTGATCGTTACCAAAAGCACTGTACCGGTGGGCACAGCTAAATTGGTAAAAAAGACTATACGTGAAGAATTGGATAAAAGAGGTTTGTCCGATTTGAAATTCGATGTGGCTTCAAATCCTGAATTTCTGAAAGAAGGGGCCGCTATTACGGACTTTATGCAGCCTGACCGTGTGGTTGTCGGAGTGGAGACGGAAGAAGCTCAAAAACTGATGGAAAAACTATATAAACCATTTACCCTGAATAATTACCGTATAATTTATACGGATATTCCTTCTGCGGAGATGATTAAGTATGCAGCTAATGCCATGCTTGCCACACGTATCAGCTTTATGAACGATATAGCGAATCTTTGCGAAATTGTAGGTGCGGATGTAAATATGGTGCGTAAGGGTATTGGTTCGGATGCCCGTATCGGTTCCAAATTTTTGTATTCGGGCTGTGGATATGGAGGAAGTTGTTTTCCTAAGGATGTAAAAGCGATTATTAAAACAGCTAATAAGCTCGGGTACAAAATGGAAATACTTGAGGCTGTGGAAAATGTGAATGAACGTCAGAAAAATATCCTTTTTGATAAACTGATGAAATATTATAACGGGGATATCAAAGGGAAAACCATCGCTGTATGGGGATTAGCTTTCAAACCAAAAACAGATGATATGCGCGAAGCTCCGTCTCTTGTGTTGATAGATAAGATATTAAAGGCAGGAGGTAAAGTAAGGGCTTATGACCCTGTGGCTATGGAAGAAGCAAGGCTTCATAAACCAGGCGATACTATCGTATATGCCAAAGATATTTATGATGCGACCCTTGATGCTGATGCTATCCTGATGGTAACAGAATGGAACGAATTCCGCCTGCCGACATGGGAAGTTATTAAGAAAACGATGAATAAACCTGTTGTTTTTGACGGGCGTAATATCTATAATAAACAGGAAATGAACGATGCAGGTTTCGATTATTTCGGGATAGGCATCTGATTATAATAAGCAGATTCGGGAATTAGCAAATTCGATATAAAATGATTGCAGTAGAAGGAATAACTAAAAGCTTTGGCTCCCTGAAAGTGTTGAAAGGGATTGACTTACGTGTAGAAAAAGGTGAGATCATCTCTATAGTGGGAGCTAGTGGTGCGGGAAAAACTACTCTGTTGCAAATCATGGGAACACTGGACAAAGCCGATAGCGGAACTGTTTATGTTAAGAATGAGAACCTGAGCAGGTTCAACGATTCCCGTCTTTCGGATTTCCGCAATAAGAATATCGGATTTGTATTTCAGTTTCACCAGCTATTACCGGAATTTACGGCATTGGAAAATGTAATGATTCCGGCTCTTATCGGTAAAGTAAAAGAATCGCAGGCCAAAGCCAAAGCGAAAGAACTTCTCGATATGCTCGGCTTATCGTCCCGTATGGAACATAAGCCAAATGAATTGTCGGGGGGGGAAAAACAGCGGGTGGCCGTTGCGCGCGCGCTGATTAACGATCCGGCAGTGATACTTGCGGATGAGCCGTCAGGTAGTCTGGATACTGAAAATAAAGATGAACTACACCAACTGTTTTTCAAACTGCGTGATACACTTGGTCAGACTTTTGTTATCGTGACTCACGATGAACATCTGGCTTCTATAACAGACCGTACCATTCATATGAAAGATGGTATGATATTGGAAAATCAGCCTGAAATTTTATAAATGAGTATATCTGCTGATAAACGTCTTTATCAGATCGCCCTTACCCGCATATTGGGAGTAGGGGATATTACCGCGCGTAATCTGCTGCAGGTGGTGGGTGACGAAGAAGAAATATTCAGGTCGGGCAGGAAATCGTTATTAAGTATTCAGGGGCTTCCGTCCAAACTGGTAGGGGAGATATTAAATCCGGAAGTATTGAATAAGGCGGAGAAGGAACTGGAATTTGTAGAAAAGAATGGTATTTCTACCTATTTTATCAGTGATAAGGATTATCCTCACCGTCTGAAAGATTGTGCTGACGCTCCGGTGCTCTTTTATTTCAAAGGAAAAGCTGATTTTAACGCAGATAAGATTATAAGCATTGTCGGTACCCGCAATTCAACGAATTATGGCAATAGCTTTTGCGATACATTTTTAGAAAAGATATCAGGTGTATTGCCCGGTACTCTTATTATCAGCGGCCTTGCTTATGGGATAGATATACATGCGCACAGGGCGGCTCTTAAATATAACCTGCCTACGGTGGGAGTGCTGGCACACGGTCTGGATATGATTTATCCTGCTGTACACAGGCAAACCGCGATAGAGATGTTGGAAAAAGGAGGCTTGCTTTCCGATTTTCCGGGCAAGACCGAACCTGACCGTTATAACTTTGTTCGCCGGAACCGTATTGTGGCAGGTCTGGCAGATGCTCTTATAGTCGTGGAATCGGACGAAAAAGGAGGTTCGCTGATAACTGCTGAGATTGCCGGCTCATACTGTAAAGATATATTCGCTGTACCCGGCCGGATGTCGGACAGGTATTCGCGCGGGTGCAATAAGCTGATAGCTTCGCACAAAGCCGATCTGTTCCAATCGGCAGAATATTTCCTCCAGCAAATGGGTTGGGACGATGAATCTCAGAAAAAGAAAAAAATGCCGCGTCAGCAAAACCTGTTTGTAATTCTTACAGATGAAGAACAGGCCGTCACAGATAAGCTGGCAACAATAGAGTCACTCCATATAGACCAGCTGGCCAGAGAACTGAACATTCCCGCCTATCAATTATTTACCACCCTTCTGGAGTTGGAAATGAAAGGGCTGATAAAGAATCTGCCGGGGAATATGTATGCCCTTAGCTAAATAATAAGGGACGAATATTATCGCCCCCATTTCATTATTGATTATTCTTTAGCCATTGCAAACGCCGCTGATCCGGTAGATGTGTTACTTTGAAGTTTTCAAATTTGGCATCGAAGCCTTTCCCGTCCGGACATGCTGCCATTAGCCCCACCATAACGGGGATGTTATCCTGTAGATGAGCGTTACGCATCATTGTATATGTTTTGTCGTCGAAGGAATAGAATACTTCCACGGCATCGAGTCTTCTTACTGCTTTAATCCATACATAGGGTGGGGTATTATCCAGCGTGATAACGCTCCAGTCGCTTGTCTTGTGAGTGACAACGGTGCTCAGGTTAAACTTCTCATCAACAAATTCCACACCTGCTTTTATGTAATTTTCGTGGTCTATACGAAGCATTAATCCCATCTGGTCGAAACGGGCCTTGTAATCGCCTGTGATTTTTACTTTCACTTCGAATTCGCCGCCATAGGTTGCATAGTAAAAAGGTGCGTCATCTACCGTGAAACCATAATGTGAGATGCGCCAGTAATCACTTTGCGGGGTAACGAACATACTTAATGTATTATTCTTCACTTCCCATTTTTCGGGTTCGTTGAACCATTGCATCTTTTCAAGGCTTTGGGCCATTGCTAACTGAACTGAGATAATTGCCAGAAGGCAAATGATAATTTTTTTCATCCTGTTGTCCTATTTTAATTTATGTTTATAGCCGATATTTTGGGATATTTCCAGTCCGGTCCCTGTTCGCTCGGACGTTCCCCGTGTGTTGCGTAGTAACCTTTTGCCCTATATAGTAAGACACAGGCGCTGCAGGTATGAATGAATAATATTTCCTCCTGAAAATATAGATTTATTTTCCACATATTACAATATTTCCAGAGACAGTTCCTGAATCTATAATGTCAAGAAGACTTTAGTTCTTCTAACAATGCCATAAACGATCTGCAATGACATAATCTTTTATTCTCTTTTCATTATAGTATTTCTCTATCCCCCGGATACCAAATGTCTCAGTTTCAAATTATAAGCATCATGAGAGTTAGATAATCTTTCAGTTCCTTCTTTAGTACATCCATTACATAACATTTATACCTCTTGGCGGTACGGACAGAAATGTGAAGTTCTTCAGCTATATCTTCATATGACATTTTTTCAATACGGTGCTTTTCAAATATCATGCGATATGTTTCCGGAAGTTTAGCAAGCGCTTTATCCAACATTTCGTAAAGTTCGGTCAATAAATAGAGATCTTCGTTATTTTTTTGAGAGGCCGTTTTTAAGACGAACTCCTGATATCGGTAGGTAAGCCCTTCTTTTTTCAAGAAATTGAGGCAGTGATTACGTACCGAAACAAGCAAATAATTACGTACTGATACAATATGTAGTGTTTTCCTGTTCTCCCACAACGAAACAAATACCTCTTGGACGATATCTTCATATACCGATTGATTGTGAATATATCTTTTGGCATAATTTTGTAACGGCGAATAAAAAAGTTGGAACAATTGTTCAAACGCTTTTTCATCGTCAAGGTTTACTACCTTCTCTAGCAGTTGATCCAGGTCCAAGATATGCGAGGATATATTCATTTCATGTGAATACGCTAAATAAATATTGACAAAGTTAAAAAAAGTTGGCACTTTTTTCTAATAAGATTGTCTTATTTATATATCATATTTTATAAAGTATAAAGAATGGATGAACAGAATTTTGAAGGTAAAGAAGAACTTTTCTACCGTTATTGCAATGGTACAGCGACACCCGAAGAACGGCAACAGGTAGACGGCTTTATAGCGAACCATCCTTCGGCCGCGGAAGAATTGGAGATTGTCGCCCATGCCGTATCGGTCGAAAAAAACATTCGCGAATTGCAGTCATACGATACCGCTGAAGGATTCCGGCAAGTCTTCCGAACCATAAAGAAACGCAGGAAACGTGCCATAATCCGTCATATAATATCACGTGCAGCGGCCATATTATTCCTGCCATTACTACTTTCTTCCGCTGTGTTTGGCTATATGGCTTTCCAAAAATTGCCGTCCGGAACGGTATATGCCGAAATTACGGCAGCCCCTGGCTCAATCTCCCGCTTTGAGCTGCCCGATCATTCGAAAGTATGGCTCAATGCCGGTTCCACCCTTCGTTACCCCAATTCGTTCGAAGGAGATATACGGGAAGTAACGCTGATCGGCGAAGGATATTTTGAGGTCCAATCAGACAAGAAACATCCTTTTTTTGTAACAACCGTTTCCGGTACTAAAATAATGGCTTATGGCACCCATTTCAATGTAAATACTGAAAATAGTAAGATTCAGGCTATTCTTGCGGAGGGAAGTGTGAGTATGTTTGCAGCAGACCGGATGGAGACCAAACTTCGTCCCGGCGAGCAGGCTGTGTATGACGAAATAACCCGCAAGATAACCGTCAGCCGGATAAACCTATACGAGAAACTGGCGTGGAAAGACGGGAAAATAGTCTTCCGGAATGCCCGGTTGAGTGAAGTCTTCCATCAGTTGGGCCGTCGCTATAATGTGGACATCATATTACACGACAAGTATAACCGGTCGGAAGTATATAGCGCACGTGTTACTTTTACAGACGAAACGATCCAACAAATATTTACGTATCTGGAAGCTGCCGCCCCTATAAAATGGAAACTCAGCACGCCGGTACAGAATACAGATTCTACACTGGCCAGACAGCGAATCGATGTATGGCTAAAATAATACTGACAACTTATAAAATAGAATGCCTATGGGGAAGGAATACTAATCTGATACTAAAAAAACAAGGGTAAGCAGCCACTTACCCTTGTCAGGAGAACTTAATCATTTTGGACATGATGGGTCCAAAATCAATGTTGACTAAAATTCACTATAAAAATATGAAAAACAAAAGAATATTTGGAGTTATTATTTCAAATTATTTTAAAATCAGTCGAAGAATGAGAGTATGTATAATATTACTGTTCGCCGTGCTTCAACTCAGCGCGGAGAACTCATATGCACAATCCGTCTCTCTCTCGTTTTCCTTGAAGGACACAACTATAGAGAGTATATTAGATAAAATAGAAGAAGAAACGGAATTTTCCTTTTTGATCCTGGATAAATCAATTGCTCTGAACAAAACTGTTGATAATATTTCTGTTAACAAAGAAAGCATAGATCAGGTACTCAATAAACTATTAAAGAATACAGATATTAGATACCGCATCATCGACAGGCAAATCGTGCTGATGCCCGGTTCTATGGCGTCTACATTATCCGTCTCTCCCGGGCAAGCAGGACATGCCGTTACGGGTATAGTCAAAGATGTACATGGTGAAGCTATTATCGGCGCCAGTGTGCGGGAAAAAGGGACTACGAACGGAGTATTTACCGACACAGATGGTAGATTTAGATTGTCGGTAGAAGACAATGCCGTGTTACAGATTTCTTACTTGGGATATATAAGTCAGGAAATACCTGTTAAAGGAAAATCCGATATTCAGGTTATTATGCAGGAAAACTTGCAAAACTTGGATGAGGTTGTAGTTGTAGGTTATGGTGTTCAGAAAAAAGTGAACCTGACAGGCGCTATTACAAATGTAAAAGCTAATGAACTGACCAGCATTCCAACCTCCAACCTTTCAAATACTTTGGCCGGACGCGCACCCGGTGTGACGATTGTCGGCAATTCGGGACTGATTGGCGCCACTAGCAGTATTCGGATACGTGGCGGGTTTGACGAACCCCTGTTTGTCATAGATGGCGTGATTTCGAACAAAGAAGCTTTCGATGCGTTGGAAGCTACCGAAGTAGATCAGATGAGTTTCCTGAAAGATGCGGCCACCGCTTCCATTTACGGTACATCCGCCGGTAATGGTGTTGTACTGGTTACCACCAAAAGAGGAGATGCCCAGGTCGCCAAGCCTAAGTTTGACTATCAGGGAACCTACTCATTCAGTAAACCGACCAAGACTTTATTCAGCGATTTGTTTACTGCTACTGATGAATTGATCTATCAAAATCGCGTCGCAGAATTTAAAGGGCGGGTACTATCCAACGGGCCTGAAGAATTTGCGTATTTTGAAAACCGCGATTACAATGTTAATGACTGGATATGGCAAAATCCGTGGAATACGAAACATTCAATGAGCGTAACAGGGGGGAGCGACAAGTTCCAGTACTACGTCATGACAGGTTATATGAAAGAAGAAGGATCATATGTCAACCTGAAAAACGACAAATATAATGTCCGTTCCAACCTGACTGCCAAATTATCCAGGGCGATCTCGGTCAACCTCAATTTATCGGCTTACCAGACTGACGGCAAGAGGTTTTATTGGCCGGGGTCACCTGACGACAGTCAGGATGTGTACGATATGTACCGCTGTACCTTTAATGCCATGAGGACACTGCCTTTCTACTCGTATGAAGATGGAACACCAGCCAACAAAATAACAGACTATCCCATACGTCCCGAAATAGGGTCATGGACTGGTTGGAATCCTGTGGATCAGGTAATAGGCAATCGTTATGTCAAAACCCGGAAACGTAATATAAACGGGACGCTCACATTTAACATAGATCTGGGGGCAGTTACCCCGGGATTATCTACAAAAGTGCTGTACAATTATACCGGCGATGACTATATGCGTAAGAAATTCCTGACTTTCCAGAAGAATTACGTATTTCAGCGCGCTGACCCCGCAGGCAACCGTTTTTTGCCTGCTCCCCTAGATAAGACCAAGTACAGTATTTTTACTTTCAATACAACCGAGAGTTTGCAATATGGCATGAGAACCTTATACAGCCAGCAGTTCAATTGGTTCCTCAACTATGACCGGAATTTCGGTAAACACACAGTGTCCGCTATGGCGGTGTTCGAGCAGGCATCCAATGGTGGTGAATACGTTTATGCAAAAGGCGAAAACCCATTGACATATATTGACCAGATGTTTGCCTTTTCCAGCGATACGGAGAAAAGATACGGCGATGCTGAAGAGTATGCAGGCGCTCACCTGTCATGGATTGGCCGTTTCAACTATAATTATGCCCAGAAGTATATCGCGGAATTCTCTTTCCGTTATGACGGGAACACGCTGTTCGCTCCCGGTAAACGCTGGGGATTTTTCCCTTCTGTCTCGGCTGCATGGCGTATTAATCAGGAAAGCTTTATGGAATCTACCCGCGATTGGTTGAGCGACCTGAAACTTCGTTTATCATATGGTACAACTGGTAATGATCTGAATGTTAATAACGTGAAAATCACACCATTTTCATACTTGCCGAAGTATGTTTCGGGCAGTTCTTATATATTCGGTTCATCTTACCTGCAAGGTATTGTATCGGGGGCCACACCGAATCCGGACCTGACATGGGCAACTTCTACTACTTATAATGCAGGGGTTGATGTGGGCTTCCTTAATCATAGGCTGTCTGCTACCATAGATGCATTCTACCGGAAGGAAACAGACATACTTGGCTCGAGAACACTTAAATTGCCCAGTACTTACGGGCAATCCTTAGCTCCCGAAAACTATGCGGAACGCTCGTGGAGAGGCGGCGAATTTACAGCTAACTGGAGGGATAAAGCTGCAGGAGGTAAAATACAGTATTCGGTATATGCCAACATAGGATATGCCAAAGACCGATGGGATGTACTGGATGAATCGGCTGTTTACAAGACCGGGAATTTACAGGATTTGTCACAAGTGGGCTTATCCAGTGGGCGCCAAACAGGACTTATCGCTATCGATCTGATCCGTACACAGGAGCAAGTGGATGAGTTAAAGGCAAAAGGCTTCAAACAGTATGGCCGTGACCCGTATCTGGGAGGTATTCTATATGCAGATACACGCGGCGATGGCTATTCGCTGGGACCTGACGGGAAAATTGACGTTAACGACCAGTATAATCTGCTGTCCGACAATGCAACACCGCGTATTAACTACGGTTTCGGAGGTGAGATTTCATGGAATGGCTTTACTTTGTCCGCACATTTTCAGGGAGTAGGCAACTACGATAAGTTTATGTCGGGTGTTGATGCCGGTTTCTACCAACACGGAGGAGACAACCGTCCTTATTTTCCGATCTGGACGAGTCCTGATGTATGGACTCCTGAAAATCCGGCCGGCAAATACCCGCGTGTAGTGGGTTCGAGCTGGTACGAATCAGGTGTAGGTTACTCCACCTTCTGGAAAAGGAACGGAGCTTATATCCGTCTCAAAAACCTGAATATCGGATACTCGATTCCCAAGACAGTGCTAAGCCCGGTTGGTCTGACCTCGGCGCAAGTGTTCTTCAATGGAACAAATCTATTTTCGATTTCCGAAGTTAATGAACTGATGGATCCGGAACAGGCTTATTACGATTCATATCCTTTAATGAAAACGTTTACAATCGGATTAAATTTCTCATTCTAACTACCTAAAAAGAAATATATTATGAAAAAGTTTTTTATCATTATAAATTGTTTTCTCGTATCCTTTCTTTTGAGTTGCGATACATTGGACATTGAGAACCTGTCGGACTATGATGCCAATAAAGTATGGAACGATGAGGTACTGGCCACTGCATATGTGACTAACCTCTATGCCACGGTGTTCACTAATTGGGATACAGGGGCGGACCAAAACTCGGAACAACTTACCGGTATGCCTTTTTATGCGAACGTAATTACGATTTCCGGCAGTGGCTATAAGAAATGGAATTATACGGTTATCCGCAAAATCAATGAAGCTATTCAAAGTCTCGATCAAGGCGATCTTTCCGGAAATGTGAAGCAGTCTCTTATCGCACAGGTATTGTTTATGCGCGCATATGTATATTTTGAAATGGTTATTTATCACGGAGGGGTGCCTTATATCAAAGTTCCGCAAGACAAAGATAAGGATGATCTCTATGTGAAGAGGAATACGACCGCCGAATGTTATGATTTTATTATCCAGGATCTGAACGATGCTATAAATAATGGCTTACCGGACAAAATCCCGGCATCTTCCAATGATTACGGACGTATAGACAAGACCTATGCAAAAGCCTTTAAAGCCAAAGTATTACTATACAAGGCATCGCCGCAGTTCAATCCGAAATCTCCTTATACAAATTTGTATTGGTCGGATGCATACAATGCTGCCAAAGAAGCTTATGACTGGGCTAAAGACCATGGTAGCGCCCTAACCTCAAACTATGATGACATTTTCCTGAAAGAAGGCGGTACCGAAGTACTGTTTGCGGTTATCAATGAATACCCAAATAAAACCGGTTCTTGGGACTGGTACCTTCGTCCGCAATCGTTAAGTACCGGACAAATACAACGTACGCCTACCTGGGATATGGTTAAGGCCTTTCCAATGGCTGACGGGAAGAAATTTAACGATCCCGGTGGAAAATATTATGTAAGCTCGGAAAATGATTTAATGCAAAATTTCTGGAAAAACAGAGATCCCAGGTTTTACAGTTCTGTTCTATGTTCCGGACAGGCACTTCCTGTAGCGGGTATGCCTGCCGGTTATCGTCAATATACAGCATTAGGGCTGGCCGATGATGCAGATGCATATGGTACTAATCCGAATTCAGGGGGAGCTACTACAACTAAAAATGATGTCATGTCCGGCTTTTATGTTCGTAAAGCTTTAGACCTGTCACTGACACCGGATATAACCGATCAATACAGTGTCGATTGTATCAAGATGCGTTTTGCCGAACTGATGATGATTTATGCAGAAGCTGCCAATGAGACAGGACATTTAGATGTGACGGTAGAGATGTTGAAAGAAATCCGTAAAAGGGCCGGTATTGAAGCCGGAGATGGAAACTATGGACTGCCGGCATCGCCGACACGCGAACAATTGCGTCAGATTATTCTTGACGAACGTAATATTGAGTTCTGTTTCGAAGGACACCGTTTCTGGGATTTGCGACGTACCCGTAATATGATGATACTGAGTAGGCTGCAAAAATACGGACTTGAGAGTATCGCCATCAATCCGGACGGAACAGATATGCCTATCAATATAGCTAAGGAAAAAGCGGCGAACTTTGAGTTGACTCCGGACAATTTCAGATACGTAAAGCAACGGGTACCTTATAATCCGAATGCAGAAAATACTTTTGTAGTTGAAGAGTCATTTTATTTCTTTCCTCTTCAACAGACCGTTTTGGATGAAAATGAAAATCTGGAGCAAAATAATACTTGGGGAGGGACATTTAATCCGGCACTGGAATAATTAGAAATGTATTTAATAAGGATTTATCCCCGGTTATAGTATGATGGCATATCAGCATAACCGGGGGTAATCATGTAATTACAGTGAATTAAAGATTAAAAACCATTTCGATATTTTTTTTATATTATGGAAACAAACAGGAGAGATTTTTTAAAAATTTTAGGGAGTGCCGCCGCCCTGACCATTATTCCCCGTCATGTGATGGGTAATGGCTTTATCGCACCCAGCGACCAGTTGACCAAAGGTATTATCGGTACAGGAAGTATGGGACGCGGACATTTAAAGTATGCGGGTACACGATTGGTTGCTGTCTGTGATGTGGATCGGAGGCATTTGGAACTAGGCAAACAGCTTGTAAAAGATAGAATAGCTGCCTATCATGATTTTCGCGATTTAATATTAGATAAGAATGTGGACATTGTCCATATTGCGACACCTCCTCACTGGCATGGCATCATGTCTGTAGAAGCGGCGAAGGCCGGGAAGGATATCTGGTGTGAAAAACCGATGACCCGTACTATCGGCGAAGGAAAGCGTGTAATGGAAGCCGTGAAGCAATACGGATCGAAATTCCGCCTGAACACATGGTTCCGTTTTGCGGATAACTTCTACGGGCTGGGTACCCCGGTACGGCCGCTGAAAAAACTTGTACAGAGTGGTATGCTGGGTTGGCCGCTAAAAGTAACTATAAGTAAACATACAGGCTTCGACTGGAAGTTCTTCTGGGTGGGAAAAGAAAACCTTCAACCGGAGGCTATTCCTGCCGAGCTGGATTATAATATGTGGCTTGGCCCTGCTCCTTTCAAACCTTACAACAGTCATCGTGTGCATCAAACATTCCGTGGGTATTGGGATTACGACGGAGGAGGTTTGGGAGATATGGGACAGCATTACATTGATCCTGTACAATATTTCCTGGGTAAAGATCATACCAGCCCTGTAAAAGTAGAAGTGGATGCTCCACAACAACATCCCGATGCTATAGGTACATGGCGTTCCATCACATATACTTATGATGATGGCTGCCAGATCGTACTATGGGGTGGCGATTATGGTAATCCCGACACACCATATATATCAGGGCCTAACGGTAATGTATATAAGAATTTTGTTTGTGATATTCCAAACTGGGAGAAGAAGCTGGCAGATTACCCGGAACCGGAAGAACAGGTAACCGATTTTATAGAAAGTGTAAGAACCCGCAAACAATTTGCACTGAATGAACAAAACGGATTCCGTTCAGCCACAATTGTTAATTTAGGAATTGTAGCTTTAAGGCTGAACCGTACGTTACATTTCGACCCTGTGAAATTGGAGTTTATCAATGATGCCGCTGCTAACCGTCTGCTGGATCAGCCAATACGTGCTCCGTGGAATATTTAACCAATAATAAAAACAAACAAGATAATCGTATAATCATGAAAAGAATATATTCATTACTCGGCATACTGTTGCTTTGTTCGGGTATGTTATTTGCACAATATCCGGCCAACAGGACAACCAAAACCATTGTCGCTGATGTTCTGGCGCAAATGCCTGCCCAACAAACCAAACAATATTATAACCAGATAAAAGATCTGGCCTCGACCGGAGAGGAAGGTGTCTTGCTTTTGGTCAAGATGATGAATCCTCCGGGAAAAGGAACTAATTCTCAGATAGAATACGCGCTGAGCGGACTTTCACACTATGTATCGGCTGATGGAATGGAAGCACAAAGGCTGATTACATCAAATGCCTATGTAAAAGCTCTGGATATGGTCTTTGACCGGGAGATCAAAGCTTTTATTATCCGCCAGCTCGAATTGATAGGAAAAGATGAAGCTGTCGCCAAGCTTTCCACTTATCTGGACAACGAATCGTTAAGTGGTTCTGCAGCATCAGCGCTTTCAGCTATTAATACTCCTTCATCCCAAAAGGCTCTGCTGAACGCTTTGAGCGCATCCACCAACGATGAATCGGCCGAAAGTATTATCCTAGCCGTGGCCAAATTAAAGATAGCTGATGCAGAAGACACATTGAAGCGCTTATTGGATACAACCAATCCCGACAAAAGGAAAACGGTTCTGTATGCCCTGAGTAAGGCAGGTTCGAAGGCATCTTTGCCGGATTTGGCATCTGCTGCCGAAAAGGATAATTATACAATGCGGAAAGATGGAGGCAATGAAGCTTACATAGCCCTTATCAAACGGGTATTGTCCCAGGGTGATACCAAAGAAGCGGAAAAAGCCGCGACCGGCCTGATGAAAAAAGCGGAAAAAGCCGGACAGGTACAAACCCGTGAAGCGGCCCTGGAGATACTGATGAAGATAAAACCTGCCGATGCTATGAAGCTGGTACTGAATGCATTGAAAGATAGTAATCGTAATTACAGATATGCGGCGTTAACATTTGCTTCCGACTATGCGGACAGCTACATGTATGGCGAGCTGATAAAATCCCTGAAAAAAGCGAGGCCTGAAGTCCGGTTGGATATCCTGAACTGGCTGGGGCAGGAATGTGATTCACAGGATAAACGCGCCGCTATACAACTGCTGATAAATGAAACTGCTATCGGATATCTGACAACGGGCAGCCCTGAAACAAAGAAATCAGCCGCAAATATACTGACTAAGACAGCCGATCATAAAGCAGTCGCGGCGCTTGCCTATTTACTGAACGACGCTGACCCGAAAACCGTCGAAATGGCTAAGAATGCCTTATCTTCGACAAAAGGGGATATTTCATCGGCTGTTGCCCCGGTAATAGCGGGAGCCAATACTGTGGGAAAAATGGCCGGGCTGCAGTTACTGGCAGAACGAAAATCTTCCGCAAATACAGCTACAGTTCTCGAACAGATGAATTCAAATTCTCAGGATGTAAAAAAGGCCGCTTATACTGCCCTTAAAGATGTAGTTTCCACAAATGACCTGAATAAGCTATATGCTCTCCTTGAAACTGCCGAACCTGAAAATGTTACGTTTGTACAACAGGCAATTGCTGGTGCATTACAAGCTTATCCGAAAGAAAAGCAATACGAGACTATTCTGGCACGTATGAACCAGACTGCTGAAGGTCAAGAATACTTGTATTACCCTGTATTAGCTTCTACCGGTGATGTGAAGGCTCTGGATATTATAGTAGACCGTTTCAACAAAGAAGAAGGTGCGGCTAAAGACGCCGCATTTCAAGCTCTATCCGACTGGAAAGATCTCAATGTAGCTGACGAATTACTTACTATCTGTAAAAACCAGTCAGACATCCTGTATTTCGACCGCGCTATTAACAGGTATGTACAGTTGGTTTCAGACCTTAAACTCTCTGGTGAAAACAGAAGGCTGTTCCTTACGAATGCGATGGAAATAGCCCGTACGGATGCTCAGAAAAATACAATTCTTTCCCGCTTGGGAAATACGGGTTCATATTTGGGAATGCTGCTGTCTGGACAATATCTGGATAACAGGTCATTGCAACAGGCTGCTGCCGGAGCTGTAATGAACATTGCTTTGGCAAACAAGCAATATACCGGTAAAAATGTAGAAGAATTGCTTAATAAAGTAATCAACATACTGGACAACCCTGATGCCGGCTATCAGAAACAGGCTATACGGAAACATTTGAATGAAATGCCTAAAGAGGAAGGGTTCATATCTATATTCAACGGTAAAGACCTGACCGGATGGAAAGGCATTGTGGAAAATCCGATTGCCCGGGCAAAAATGAAACCTGCGGAACTGGCAAAAAAACAAGCTGTCGCCGATAAAGTAGCGGCAGACCACTGGAAGGCTGGTAACGGTATCCTTGCCTTTGATGGAGTCGGAGGGGAAAACCTTTGTACAGTCAGGCAATATGGAGACTTTGAAATGTATATTGACTGGAACCTCGATCCTGCAGGCCTGGAAGCTGATGCGGGTATTTACCTTCGGGGAACGCCACAGGTGCAGATATGGGATATTGACAGGGTGAATGTTGGTGCGCAGGTGGGTTCAGGAGGATTATATAATAACGGGAAGAATCCGAAAGATCCGTTGAAATTAGCAGATAACAAGCTGGGAGAATGGAATACTTTCTATATTAAAATGGTTGGCGACCGTGTAACTGTGAAGCTGAACGGTGAACTGGTCGTCGATAATGTTATCCTTGAAAACTACTGGGATAGGAAACAGCCTGTATTCCCTATAGAACAAATAGAATTACAGGCACATGGCAGCAAGGTATATTACCGGAATATCTATGTGAAGGAACTTGAAAAAACTAAACCTTTTGAACTATCTGCTGAAGAGAAAAAAGAAGGTTTCAGAATACTATTTGATGGTACTAACATGCATGAATGGACAGGCAATACAGTAGATTATCAGTTACAAGAGGGTTGTATAGCCCTCGATCCGAAAGGTAGTCATGGAGGAAACCTCTATACAAAGGACGAGTTCGGAAACTTTATCTACCGCTTCGAGTTCCAGCTGACACCTGCAGCCAATAATGGCGTGGGGATACGTACCCCTATGGGTGTCGATGCAGCTTATCATGGTATGGAAATTCAAATTCTGGATCATGATAATCCGGTTTATAAAAATATTACCCCGTTGCAGGTACATGGGTCCGTCTATGGCATAATCGGAGCAAAGCGTGCAGTTTTTAAACCTATGGACGAATGGAATCAGGAAGAGATAATTGCCGATGGGAATCATATAAAGGTTACCTTGAACGGAGAGGTTATTCTTGATGGAGATATCAAAGAAGCAACAAAAAACGGTACAGCTGACGGACATCAGCATCCCGGTTTGTTTAACCCGAAAGGGCATATAGGTTTCTTGGGACATGGTTCGCCTGTTAAATTCAGAAATATAAGGATTAAAGAATTGAAATAATCTTATTGATAGAATGAGATATAGGGGTTGCCTGTAGATATAATCCCCGGGCAACCTCTTTTACCATATTGTATGGAACGCCATATTTTACTTAGTGCGAGGTAGCTGGCACTGTTGCCCCAGACCTGATAAGAGGTGATTTTATAGCGAGTATGTTACTTTTCATCAAACGATGGGAATGCTGGACGGATAATCTCTTTCTCGTTATTTATATTCAAATTTGTTAAAAAAATAGAAAAAACCTTTTGAAAATAAAAAAATAACATTTACTTTTATCTCGGAATCTGGTTTATATCATAAGTGTCGAGTAACACGGTTCAATTTATTGAATTAATAAAGAGTCATTATGGTTATTATCCTTACTTGGATTCTGCAAAATTTTAACTGGAAAGACAAGCAGAACCTCTAGGCCGGATAAGATTATAACAGTTCCCATGCCTCTTTTTTATAACCTTAACATTCCGGTTGTGGGAATCGCCGGCATCAATCCTGATATGCTGAAAAACGCCATGTATAATTCTTTGAATCGCGGCAGTCTATCCTATATCGTGGTAAGTTTATATGCAGGGGAAGCTTCATATCTAAAACTGTATCCGACAGGACTAAAGGAACAGATGAATTTTGAAGTCAAGAAAACTAAAAACCTTAAAGTAAAGAGTATATGAAAAGATGTATCCTTCTTTTAATGCCAGCCGTAGCCTTATCCTTATACGGACAACTCAACACTTCGCACAACCATTTCCGCCCCGGCGATGTGTTAATTAAGCAACAGGTCGAATATGTTGCTCCCGGCGGTTCCGGGGGAAACAAAACCTGGGATTTCAGCAAATTGAGAACCATCAACGATGAGTACACCCTCACCTATGAATTGCCGCCGCTGGAAGGCGATTCGGTCTATATCGTGGGGGCTAAACGTTACGAAAAGAATAAAGTATCGGACAATGAGCTGATAGTAGGCACGGAACACAACACAATGTACTATTATCACTTAATAAACGATAGTTTGTTACAGACGGGCCATGAGAACCCGTCGGTAAAGCTGGAATATACCTGTCCGATGATACTGATGCATTTCCCCTTGAACTACGGACAAACCACTAGCTCCGCCTATAAGTCGGAAGGCCTGTATTCGGGTACGGTAGGTATCCGTACACAGGGAACAATGACCACTACGGCTGATGCCTACGGCAAGATAATACTGCCTGACGGGGATACGTTAAGTCCTGTACTAAGGATTAAGACGACACAGACTATCTTCGATATACCGGATAAAGACAGTTATACAACAGAAGAAACAGACAATGCCGGCAAGCAGCTGGAAACCTGCCGCTGGTATAGTAAAGGCTATCGTTACCCGGTCTTTGAGACGGTCATAAATATCAATCTTTCAGACAGCACGCAGATATTCTCTACAGCTTTCTTCTTCCCTCCGCAAGACCACCTGTATTTAGACACTGACCCTGAGAATCAGGCTTTATTGGATAAGTTGTGGGAAGAAACAGAAAGAGATACGGTAGGCAAGGAAGTAAAGACAGTCACCCTTGAAGATATAATGGTCTGCAAGCTATATCCGAATCCGGTAGAATCACAACTGAATATAGAATATGAGCTGAAAGAAGACGCAAAGGTATCTTTCGAATTATATTCGATAGAGGGACTGCCGGTAAAGAAGATTACAGCTAAAAGCAAAACAGCGGGTAATTATTATGAGAATATTGATTGTTCAGGCTTGTATCCGAAGAATTATGTGCTCCGAATCACTGCGAACGGAGTATTCGTGAATGAAATTATTATTAAAAAGTAAAAACGGAATCTAATTATATTGCTATGAAAAAAATATTAATAATTACATTACTATTCACATTATTATATATGTGTGCATTATATGGACAGAATGGAGATGTTTTTAACAAACCCTTAGTCAATAATGTTATCCCTCCTTCTCCGACATCATCAGTATTCCTCCAATATACAGGCTATACTCCCTCTTTGTCTATAGGGGCGGTAAATGTGCCTATATCGTTATATGATCTGAAAATAAATGATTTTACACTTCCTTTCAGTTTACAATACTACACCTCTGGAATAAAAGTAACAGATACGGCATATCCGGTTGGTTATGGTTGGTCATTCAATCCGGGTTTAAGAATAACAAGGACTGTAATAGGAAGGCCAGATGAAGCAACAGTGGCATATGATAAGATTATATTAGGTTCTACCATAAATAATGGTGATGTTGAACAGAAATTTGCCTATTTTAAATGTGCGACTTTTGATAACTTCGACTATAATTATTTAGGTCTTCAACCTTATTACAAAAAGCTTATAGATACGCAGTACGACATATTTACAATCCATTTACCTTCTGGAAACCATTCTTTTATAATGAAGGACGGAAAGGTGGAAACCTGTAATAATTTATTAAAAATAAAGGCTTTCGGGTGGGGAAATAAACTAACCGGATTTGAGATTACGGATGAAAACGGAATAATATATTATTATGGTGTTTTTGAAAATGAAAATGTTAGCACCAATGATATGTCTTTATATATGGAAATGCCATCATCCTATTCTCAACAAATACCAACAGCATGGATATTAAGAAGGATAAAACTTCCAGGAGAAAACCAGATTAATTTTACTTGGATAAAAACTACTTCGAAACAATATTTCAACGATTCATATATCCCATCAATGACTGCATATGATTATAAAGATTCCAGAGATCCCGGTTATAGAGACTATCTTACAGGAGGAGGTAGCGAGTCCGACTATGCAAACCCCAGTGTTTATGAGAAAGTGCTTAGCCTTAAACAAATTGATTTCCCTCTCGGAACTATCGAAATAAACTATAAAAATCCAGATTTGTATCCGTATATAGAAACCTTCAAGGTAAAAGACAAAAATAACAGAATAGTGAAGAATATAGATTTCAGCTATAATTCAACCCTGACATTTCTGCTCACCTCTCTGAATTTTTCAGATGAAGGGAAGTATAACTTTGATTATAACCCTATTCGGTTTGAACGTATACAAGATCAGGATTATTGGGGATATTACAATGGAAAGCAGAATCGTTCCCTGATTCCCAGAATTAAATTATCTACTTATGCCGGAACGAACGGGGGAATAATTCCTTTTGTGTTTGGTAATGCAGATAGATCGGCAGACGAATATTATGCAAAAGCCAATATATTAACAAAAGTAAAGTTTCCTACCGGTGGATTTACGGAATTTGAATACGAATTGAATCAGTTCGAAGAACCAACTTCATATCTTGTCTTAGATATTTCTGCAATAAAAAAAGGGAGAGGCTTAAGAGTTTGCAAAATATCGACAAAAGAAAATGAGGCTTCACCCTCCATCGTAAAAACATATAAATACGGCAAATATAGACAAATGACTGGCGGTTATTTTAATTATGACGGATTGGGAAACATCCCTACCATACCTACACCTGAAACTTTCTTTGACTTTTACAACGGATGGTATATCTTGACCCAGCAAACTTATACCCCTCTTATATCTAGGGTCATTAAAATTTATTCTCAGTCCAAAATCGCGTCATTATTTAAAACAACGCCATTGATTCATTATGATTTTATTACAGAATACACAAATAATGAAAATAAGATTGAATATACTTATTTACCAGTCTCCTTCGATGATGTGGAATACTATCCCAGGCCTTTTGTTAGGCATTATCAATACTTGTTTGATAAAGGGCCATATTTAATAAAAAAAGAATCTTATGCATTGAAAAATTCGCAATATGTTCCTGTTGAAAAGGTATCATATACGTATGCATGGACAACTGGGCAATCTTTACCCGGGACTTTTATTGATTTTACTACTTTAAATTTAGAGAAAGACGGACCTCATTTTTTCAGATTCGAAAACTATGAACAGCCACTAGGTGGAGGCTATTATTTTAGTAATGAAATTTATTTCAGTACTGATACTAATATTAATTTCGGCTATAATGTATTGAAAAAAGAAGAGAAAACAACATATACAGACTATGGAGAGATAAGCCAGACAATCAACTATGATTATATAGAAAATACTTTATTAAAGTCAAGGGAATCCGAATTAAGTAACGGCATAACCGAACAGCTTAACTATACCTATCTAAACGTAAATGGCCAATACAGGTCCTTTCCTACGTCTATAACCAGAACTGTGAATGGAATGGCCGAATATAAGACTATTACTTATCAAAACCTAGATAATTTAACATTCTTACCTATAAATATTTATTTATATAAAGATCTGGCAAACAAATGGGATGAACTAAGAATTACCTATCATAATTATAATGCTTTTGGAAAACCTGTTTATGTAACACAAGATGATGCTTCAAAGATTGTTTATATCTGGTCTTACAAAAGTCAGTATCCTATAGCCGAAATAAGGAATTCGACCTATTCGGAAGTTAAAAATATAATACCACAAAATATTCTTGATATTATTGCCGATGCCCATGTCCCCACAACTGAACATCTTGATCTTATTAATAGTCTCCGTCTTCGATTACCTGAAGCCCTAGTTTCCACATATACCTATCAGCCTCTTACAGGTATAAAAAGTGCAACTGACCCATCTGGTTTGACTACCTATTACAGGTACCATATTGATGGCCGTTTAGCTGAAACATATATAATAAAAGACGGAACCAAGATAAGCCTTGAGCGTTATGGCTATAATCTGGTAAACTCAAGTAATAATCAATAATCAGATATACTATGAAATTTTGTTATTTATACATAATATTGCTAGTCTTTCCAGCTTATTTATCAGCTCAGCAACAAATTAATATAGACTTAGGCTCTTTTAGCTCTAATAATACAAGCAAATATTTTCCTTCTATATATGCTTATGAGAATGCTGATGTGAATATTACATTTATATTGAATCATGATTGTGATATAGAAATTTATATAGAAGGATATCCTAATTGTGAAAGTGGTGAGTCATTAGGGATATTGGAATCCTCTATTCAGTTAAAAAATGAACGTACAAATGAAATAATACCAGTCAAAAACTTAGGGGATCGTTTTTTGGTTTACCTTCAATTTCAAAAATTAAAAGCTGGATATTACAAATTATATGCAAAATATGAAACTACATGTTCTCCTCATATGGAGTTTTATACAAGTTTATATGCAAATAATATGGATTTTTCTACCAAAATAGAAGGACCTCCAAGTGAAGAAGGGATTGACTATGGTGAAGATCCATCTGAGAGTAACAATAATTATTTCGACGGAATTTTTAGTAGAGAATATCCCGATCCTGTCAGCCCTAATTTAAGTGCTCAGAATTATGTTTATAAACGTACTTATCGTTCAGATAATAAAAACAGTTATCTTGATCAGATACAATATTATGATGGATTGGGACGGCCCCATCAAATAGTACAGGTAAAAATTACCCCAACCCAGAAAGATCTGGTTTCTTTACAGGAATATGATTCTTTTGGACGAGAATCTAACAGATGGCTACCAGGCGCGGTTACGAATAATAACGGAGCTTTGATTAATACCAGTCTCTTAATGGCCGCCTCTCAGGCTACTAATATGAACTCCGGCTCAGCAGACCAAAATCCGTTTTCAAAGACGGTATATGAAGAATCGCCGTTAAATCGTATCTTAGAAAAATATGGACCCGGGCAAGATTGGCATACTAACAGAAAAAATATAAAAACCGCTCTTATAACAAATAAATATAAAGCAGGGGCTTCATTTGTATTAGCTGATTCACTTGTTTGTGCAAAATATATATCTACAGATGATCTTAATCAGATTAGGATCTCACGTACAGATAACTATGCCGCAAATGATTTATATGTCACCCGGATAAAAGATGAAGGCGAAAATACTTCTTATGAATTTAAAAATAAATCAGGACAGGTAATATTAAGCAGACAAATTAATGAGTCAAATCTAATAGATACTTACTTTGTTTATGATTCTTATGGCAATTTGCGTATCGTAATACCACCGGAAGCTTCTACCCGTTTACTTTCATCATCTGGATGGACAGAGACGGATGATACAATGAAACAATATGCGTATTTATATAAATATGATTCAAGAAACCGTTGTATAGCAAAGAAAATACCAGGTTGTGACTGGATATTCTATATTTATGACAAAGCTGATCAATTAATATTGTCTCAAGATGGTGAACAAAGGCTAAAAAGCGAATGGTTGTTTACCAAATATGATATAACAGGTAGAGTCGTGCTTACAGGTGAAGTCGTGCTAAGTAACACTTATCAAGAACTTCAGAACATTATTAAAACGAAAGTAATCCAAGAAAAATTCAATATAAATAGTCAATGGAGTTATACTTGGACTTCGCTGCAAGGGCTAATTGACTCACACACTTACAAACGAATTTTGAGTGTAAATTATTACGATAATTATAAATTCAGAAAAAGGGTTGATTTCGAGCGAGAATATTTTGCTTATGAAGAGACTACACAAGAATATAATACCCGTTATGGAATAGATGAAAGTCAATATAAGCATAAAGGATTACTCACTGGAAACATTACTGCAATCATGAATGGAGCAGATGAAGTCCATTATCTGTATTCTGCTATGTATTATGACGACCAAAAACGGCTAATCCAAACAAAGGGTAACAACCACCTGACGGGAGGCATCGAAAAAGAATACATCGCCTATAACTTCACCGGGCAGCCGGTCAAGAAACTGCATGTGCATACCAAGGATGCCAACGGAGGAGGAAAGCTGACCGAGCTGTATACTTATACCTACGACCACGCAGGCCGGTTGCTGACCACTACCCACCAACTGACGGACGGGACAACGGTAAAACCGCAGGTTACACTGGCAGAAAACTCTTATGATGATTTAGGAAGACTGAAAACAAATAAGAAAGGAGGGGTAGCAGGTACGCTGGCTACCTATGCTTATAATGTGCGTTCGTGGACGAAATCAATCACCAGCCCGCTGTTTACTGAAACACTGTATTACAATGAAACCTACGGAGGCAGCGTTAAACAATACAACGGAAATATCTCGGCTATGAGCTGGAAACAACTAACAGAACCATTACGTTACTACGCTTACTCTTACGATAACCTGTCGAGGCTGACCAATGCCAATTACGGGGAAGATAACAATGCGACCAACCGTTTTACAACTTCGTATAGTTATGACAAGCATGGCAATATGAAAACGCTGACCCGCAGGGGAAATACCGATGGTTCGGGTACGAACGGAATGGTGGATAACCTGACGATGACACATAATGGCAACCAGCTGGCAAAAGTCAGCGATACAGGAGTAAGTGTGCCTATGAGCAGTTCGATGGATTTCAAAGACTATAGTAATGTAGCGACGGAATATACTTACAATGCCAACGGGGCCATGAATAAAGATTTGAATAAAGGTATAAGCGATATTCAATATAATTCCTTAAATTTACCCCGGATGATGGATATAAAGAGTCCCGTTGCGGAGGCAAGGAACGAATATACCTACAGTGCGTCTGGTCAAAAACTGAAAGTGGTACAGAAATGGAACCCTAATTTTTCTACAGCTCCTGTTATCGGTTCGGGTATCAACACGACATCGCTGACTCAAACCAAGACTACCGATTATACAGGTAATATCATCTATGAAAATAATGCGTTGAAACGGATATTGGTCGATGGCGGCTATTATGAAGGCGGAGTATATTACTATTATCTGGCAGACCATTTAGGTAATAACCATGTGGTCGTCAAATCGGATGGTACTTCGATACAGAGCCTTAGCTATTATCCTTTCGGGATGCATTTTGCTCCGGGAGGAGGTTATGAAAAACAGCCGTATAAGTACAATAATAAGGAATTGGATCAGATGCATGGATTGAATATGTACGATAATCTTGCCCGCTTGTATGACCCTGTGATACCGCATACACCTACGCCAGACCCGCATGCAGAGAATTACTATAGTTGGAGTCCGTATGCGTGGGTGGGGAATAATCCTCTTTCAAACATAGACCCAGATGGAATGGATTACTGGAGTACAAGCGACCCTGAATTAATCAGACAATTTATGAATTCGATGGGTAGTGGGGCTAGTGTTCATAATATGTCGGGTTGGAATCATGCCACTGATACTGAATTCTTAGGTCGGGGGACATTCAATGATGAGACAGGAAAATTCCATACCAGTTATGCCTCATACAAAAATGGGGTAGCTACAGTTACAGGGGTTACTCTTGATACAAATATAAAACCGGGATTAACATCTGACGGATTTGGTTATTCAGGAGCATTTGTATATAAATATGATAACCAATTTTGGGCTACCCTGGGTTATCATACGTATGAAATTACCCTGGGTTCTGGATACATCGCACCATTCGACCCGACAAGGTATTACGATGGTATAACAAACTGGCAAGTTAATACTGATGGTCGAATAACAGGCTTAGCTCCTATTATAGGGTATCCGCCTGGAGTAGGGAAAGGTGGAAAAGGTAGTGGAAAAGGTGGCAAGTTTGGTGGAAAAACAGGCCGAAAAGCTAATCCAGACCGAGTGAATAAATGGACTGAAGAAATTGAAACCTTACAGGAACAACTAAAGAAAGCAACAACAAAAGCAGAGAAGCAAGCTATCCAAGATAAGATTAAGCATGCTCGTTTAAAACAAAAAGCATCAGAACCTCATGGAAGAAAAGGACAAGGATAATATATTCATATTCAAACCTCAAATAGGATTAGGTAAGGTGTTATTTTCTTTTAATAAAGAAGAAGATATTTTGAAAATATTAGGAACTTCTGCTGAGCGAAGTATTGATATTTTTAGTAAGGAAGAATTTGCTATTTACTTAGATTATTGGAATTTAAGCATATTTGTCAGTTTGTATTTTGAAAATAGCTTTTTTGATCGTTTATCAATACATACACAGAATATTATTTTAGATAACTTCTGTTTCTCGCATCATAATCAAAGTGAAATACTATCTTTTATAAGAGAATATCATAATACTTATAAGTTAGATTTTATAGAAAAAATTGAATTTGATAAAAATACAGAAGAGACATGGTATTTTTATGAAAATCTTGGTTTAACTATATGGTTTGATAAAAATGGAATCTCAGATATCTGTGTTCAGAAAACCCGCTCGCGCAGACGTCCCGTCTGAGTGTTGCGTAGCAATAATTATAATCCTGCCGGTATCATCACCGGCAGGATAATTTATCTATAGTATATACAATTTGTTCAGCGGAGCAAAAAAGATACAGCCTGAAAACTATTGCAAAATGTGTTACGTTTGTTACCTTTTAACTATATATGGTTGATAAATGTAAAATTAGCTATGGGAAGAATGAAATAGAAAAAGTGTAACTTTTGTAACTTTTTCCTTAAATTTACCCCGGATGATGGATATAAAGAGTCCCGTTGCGGAGGCAAGGAACGAATATACCTACAGTGCGTCCGGTCAAAAACTGAAAGTGGTACAGAGATGGAATCCGAACTTCTCTACAGCTCCTGTTATCGGTTCGGGTATCAACACGACATCGCTGACTCAAACCAGGACCACTGATTATACAGGTAATATCATCTATGAAAATAATGCGTTGAAACGGATACTGGTCGACGGCGGTTATTATGAAGGCGGAGTATATTACTATTATCTGGCAGACCATTTGGGTAATAACCATGTGGTCGTCAAATCGGATGGTACTTCGATACAGAGCCTTAGCTATTATCCTTTCGGGATGCACTTTGCTCCGGGTATAGGTTATGAAAAGCAGCCGTACAAGTACAATAATAAGGAGTTGGATCAGATGCACGGGCTGAATATGTACGATAATCTTGCCCGCTTGTATGACCCTGTAATACCTCACACACCTACGCCAGACCCGCATGCAGAGAATTACTATAGCTTGTCGCCTTACTCATGGACAGCGAATAATCCGCTGAAAGTTATTGATCCTACAGGAATGGATACGATGTATGTAAATCCACAGGGTGAACCTATTATTACTATACCAGGAGGAGAAGATATAATTTTTCCAGTAGCACGAGATATTTATGTTATTCCTAGAGAGGTAGGGAAAGAACCTATTGACGCTTTTTTATTACCTGGTTTACCTCGTCGAATTCCTCCACAAGGAGGAAGAATAGATGGTGTATATCCTGAATTTGCAATATTAGTTCCAGCAAGGGCTGGGATTACTCTTTCAGCAGAACTTCTAATAAGTACTATGGTGACAATTAGGAATATGATGAGAGGGCCTGGTACTACTAATACGATTGATGCTAGTAGAAGTGGGTTTGTCCAATTTGGGAAAGATTCGAATCAAAAATATCATACATTTCGTCACGTAGATGATTTAGGACTTAATAAAGATGCAGTTGAAGTAGCCGTTAGATCAGACTTATTATCTGCATCATCAAGAATTGTTGCAGGGCAGCCTTATAATGGAGTCATTACCGTTTGTGGAGTAAGACTCCAATATACGGCATATAAATTATCTGATGGAACAATTAATATCGGAAGAATTCATGGAATATAAAAGAAGGCCAACGGTAAAAGAGAAAAAACTTATAGATATATTAGTGCAGAAGTCCTCAATACCATACAATAAAGATTGGGACAAGGAACTTATGGTTAGATCGATGAGTGATGGGGGGATGGGTAGCCTATACCTTTATCCCAAAGACTGTAAAGATGAATTAAGAAGATTTGGAAAACAAATAAGTGAAGTGACATTTAAAGATAAAGATGGAGTTGATGTTGTGGTCTCTTTAAATACTGATGACAAAGGTAATTTATACGAATTGGATATTTGGAAAACTGATTTCAATCAATTAGTTGAGATTCCCGATAATTTAGAAATTGTTTAAATTTTGGTCAATGAAGCATTTTGAATCTAAAACGGCTCTTCCCTCATTCGGCATATATTTCACTTGCGTAGTGCTAAAATTAAGATTTAGTCTTAAAAATAAGGACAATGAGTAAACCCCTCGCTTACGCGGTTTTGTAACCCCGCTCGCGCAGACGTCCCGTCTGAGTGTTGCGTAGCAATAATTATAATCCTGCCGGTATCATCATCGGCAGGATAATTTATCTATAATATATATAATTTGTTCAGCGGAGCAAAAAAGATACAGCATGAAAATTATTGAAAAATGTGTTACGTTTGTTACCTTTTAACTATATAGTTAATAAAAGTAAAATTGATTGTAGGGAGAAAGAAATAGAAAAGTGTAACTTTTGTAACTTTTTTCGTTAAATTTATCGGTCAGATGGTGATAAGCAGTCTGACAGCCAAAGCTAAAAATTATTACACTTATTCGGCTTCAGGCGTGAAGCTGAGGACAGAGCAGCGATACGATTCGAATTATACGGTAACGCCGTCTAATGCGACCAATCCGACAAATGATGGATTGGCTGACTATAAGAATACGGATTATGCAGGCAACATTATCTATGAAACGGTGAAAAGGAGTTCGACCATTACCAACAAAACGAGGATACTTGTTGACGGGGGATACTGGGAAAATAATGTTTATTATTTTTATGTGACCGATCATTTGGGAAATAACCGTATGGTAGCTGACGCCGGTGGCACAGCCATACAGCGAAATCATTACTATCCGTTTGGTATGTCCTTTGCCGATACACCGCTGGCTGAGCAGGGAAAACAGCCGTATAAGTATAATGGCAAGGAATTAGATCAGATGCACGGGTTGAATATGTACGATAATCTTGCCCGCTTGTATGACCCTGTGATACCGCATACACCTACGCCAGACCCGCATGCAGAGAATTACTATAGTTGGAGTCCGTATGCGTGGGTGGGGAATAATCCGATGAAATATATCGACCCGACGGGAATGGACACAATACATATTAATGAACAAGGGCGTATTGCATGGCAAAGTAATCCCTCTGATACTGATGTTTTTTATATAGTAGATGCTAATGGTAATAAAATTACAAATCAAGATGGAAGTTATGTATCCCTATCGTTTAACTCGAAAGTAGTAAATACAATGAGTAATGGTACATATCAATCATATGGATATGATCGTTATGATATAGATGGAACAAAAAATGCGACATCTCTTTTTGAATTTCTTGCGGATAATACAACTGTAGAATGGTCACATGGAGTATATGATAGTGCAGAAGACACAAAATACAATGTACTTACGACTTCTCATAATAGTTCACTTGAGGCTGGAGCAAGTGCAGTTTTCTACGATATGATTGATAATGGGCGTTTTCCATCGATATCGAATCACAGCCATCCCAGAGGAACAAGAATTCCAAGTGGATTAGTGGAAACAGGATATCCATCTGGGGATGTTATTGCTGCAAGAGCTGAAGTACGATATATACAACGGAAAAACCAGAATCGTCAAGCTCCATCGTATAATATTTATATACCTAAGAGTCAAAGACAAACCAACCAAAAATATTTTCCTTATTCTCATACTTGGTATAATTCACCAAGAGCTATTGTTCCATTTTAAAAGATGAATGATATGAAAAAAATAATATTGTTGACTATGATAAGCTGCTCTTTATTTTATATAAAATCTAATGCTCAAGTATATAAAGAGTTAAAGACTAATATAGAATTGCCAAAGTTAAAAATAATAAATAAAAAATTGGAAAAGAACCTAATATCAGATTTAATAAACATAAATAATAAAGATGAATGGAATACTAATCTAGTCTATTCAATCCAGATTGACAAAGTAGAAAAAAGACAATCATACAAGCTAACTATTACTATGTCTGCAATATGTGATATTAACGAGTCTGCAAGTATAGGTTTTTTTAAAATACAAGATTATATTTTTGTAGTAAAAGGTGTTTATCCATGTAGCCTTTATTCGATAAGTACAGAAAAAAAAATATTTGAATGTATCAAAGAATATCGAATAGAAAATGATATACTTGAACCAATATTACCTCTTAGAGTAGAGCCTCCAATATGGATTTATTTATTTGAAAAGAACAAATTAAGATGTATAGAAATGAGAACTTTTAATTAGAAATTTTCACCCGCTCGCGCATACGTCCCGTGGCTGTTGCACAACTAAGCAAATTTAATATTTTATGAAAATAGACATTGTTTACAAAAAAATATCTATTGATAATCCCCCGCTCGCGCAGACGTCCCGTCTGAGTGTTGCGTAGCAATAATTATTCGTCCTGTCGGTGTTATCATCGGCAGGATAATTTATCTATAGTATATACATTTTGTTCAGCGGAGCAAAAAAGATACAGGATGAAAATTATTGAAAAGTGTGTTACGTTTGTTACCTTTTGTACCTTAGCGTTTCTGCATGAAATACAGCTAACTGTTAACTGAAATAAGTATTACCTTTTACTTACATCTCATAAATATAAGAAGCAGAATCCATGTGATTGGATCTTGATTTGCATAATTTATCATAAAATAAAAGAGGTTCTTCAAACCTGAAGAACCTCTGATTTGTATAATTAAGACGCCTGATTAATTCTGTCCGCCACCTTGTCCGCCTTGACCTCCCTGATTTCCTTGTCCGCTGCTCATATTATCATCATTATTGATGCTTCGTTGAGCTTTTTTGATCTGGGCTTTCATTTCTCCGAAACGGAATGAAACAGAAACTCCAAACTGGCGCATTCTGTTGGTATTGAAAGATTCGGAATAGAAATCATCGTTACGGGTGATATTCTTAAACTCACTGTCTTTCTTTAATGGATTCTGAGCATATGCACGGAATTGTAATCTGTCTTTCATAAAACCTTTTGAGAAAGATAAGCTATGAAAGAAGAAAGACGGGCCTTCACCTTGCAGGCTGATTTGGCGACTGAAATAGCCTGTGTTTATATATGCCTTGAAATTATGCGGAAATGAATATTGTCCTCCGGCAAAGATGTTCCCGGTAAGTCCGCTGTTACTCATCTTTGCATTTGATAATGAATTGCTGTTGGATTTAATGTCTACATATCTTCCCGACATATTACTGTATATGCGTATTTTATCATTAGGACTCCAGTTCACATATCCCGAAAGCCCCAGGTTTTTTCGTTCCCCTATATTCTGATATGTGGTAGTTGCAACATCATTATTGAGGGTAGTAATACTTTCGATACCATTGTTTTCGAAATCATAGGACATATTCAGATTGAGGTTCAGCGTCCTGCTGAAAGAACCGAAATTTATACTGAAATTGTGATTCTTGACCGCATCCAGAGACGAATTTCCAATTCTGGTATTATTAGGATTAGATGTATCCTCATATGGATTCAACTGATAAATACCCGGGCGCTGTATACGCATATTGTACCCGAAACGGATATTTTGCGTAGGCTTGAGCTGGTATGTAATTGTTGCCGATGGAACCAGATTGGAGTAATCATTTTTGAAGTTTTTACTTTCATCTTTAGGAAACTTAGCTTCCAGCCATGTAGCCTCATAGCGCAATCCTGTTTTCATTCCCCATTTTTGGAATTTTGCACTGTAACCTCCGTATGCGGCAAGAATGTCCTGCTCGTGCTTGAATTTATCATACATCTGCGGTTTGTTAATCCAGGTTCCGTCTGCATTGAGGAAGTCATAGCCACTATTACTCTGATTGAGACGTATGATGTATTTTACCCCGGCCTCTAAATTATGAATTTTTCCGAATGGAGTAACAAAATCAGTTTGAAAGGTATGTTCTTTCATGTCAGCGTCGGTAAACTGATTGTTTGTTTCTGCTGTTGCCGGAAGAGTACCGTTTATGTGGGTTACCAAGTTGTCCGACTTGCTGTCGTTCGGACTAAGACTGAATCTGTATGAAGCAGTGAATAACTGATCTTTTTTCTTAAAGGTGCGTTGGTAATCGACGTTAATATCTGTTCCTCCATAGTTTTGCGCGGAGCGGCTGTCGAGTTCATATGTATATTGCGGAGCATTGTCTTTTTTCAGCATTTCCGCGATTTGTTCGTTCGTTGATTTGCCTTCACCAAAATAACGGTTGAAGCCTACATTGATGAGGTTAAGTGTATCTAATTCAAAGCTGAGTTCTCCGTTTCCATATTGTCCGTTTCCGTTATTTTTAGAGAACCCGGTTTGGGATAAATACTTGAAGTCGTCGTTTTTTAAATTCTCCCGGTAGAAAGACGACTCGCCTTTCGGACGTTTATATTCATAATAATTGTATCCTCCCGTAAAACCTACGATTCCTTGTTTTATCTGCAGGTAAGCGCCGGCGCCGAATCCGCCCAAATCATCCACACGACCGTTCAATGTGGCGGTATAACCACCCATGGAAGAGTTTTTCTGAGTTATAATATTAATAATCCCTGCAACGCCTTCCGCATCGTATTTTGCCCCCGGGTCCGTGATAACTTCTATATCCTTAATGGTGCTCGCCGGCATGCTGCGCAACACATCTTTCGGATTACTTGTTATCATATTCGATGGTTTACCGTTGAGGTATATTTTATAATTAGAGGAGCCTTTGAGTTGTATGTTTTCTTCTCCGTCGACAGTCACCATAGGTACTTTTTTCAACATATCCAATACGTTATTGGTTTTAGCTTCGGGATCGTCTTCCATGCTGTATGTGATTTTATCTAAATCTACTTTCACCAATGGTTTCTGAGCCGATATGACCACTTCCGACAGAGCCTGTGCATCGTCAGGCATAAGGATTGTGCCGAGATCGAGAGTTTTCGCGTTTCCGATTTCAATGGCTTTTGTAACTGTCTTTTTACCTATAAATTCGGCCGTGAAAAGGTATTCACCCTTTTTGTTCATAGTCAACTGGAACTTTCCGTTGTCATCGGTAGCTACAGCCTTAAGCAGTTGAGGATTAGCTCCTTTGCCTGTTATTTTGATTGTGGCATAAGGTACCGTCTCATTTGTAAGAGAATCTACCAGTTGTCCTTTCACAAGCACATTTACAGTATTGGCCGTCGGGGCATTAGTCTGTGCCGACATAGATGAAAAACCTGCAATAAACAGGGTGATTAACAGGATACGGATTTTCATAAAGAAGTTTTTATATGTTTTTTTAGTTCATTTTGGGATGGCTAAGATATGAATTGATTTTACTTATTGATCCACCTCCTACGAATTTGTCGTAATAATTATATTTTTATCACTAAGCGCAGGTTTATTTTATTCTTTTTAACAAAATAATGCAATTGTTATATAAAAAAAGCGCCTGACAACAAGGTTTAGCGCTTTTAACAATATATAGTTACAAGATTACTGACAGGCCGGAAGTTCTTTTACGGGATACATTTTTCCGTAAAGTTCCAGATATTGGATATTTGCCGTATCAATTTTAAATACCATGTTATTGCGGCTACTTCTGGATACATTTATATCGATATGCAGGATATTGTCGTTGTTCCGGTTTGTACTCCAACCTGTAATACCGTATCCGGGAATCTTGCTTTGGATGGATATGACAGTATCATTCCTGTTGAAGCAGACTTTGAAATCATCTGAAGTCTTGCGGAGAAACCATCCCTGACGGTTTCCCGCAAACCATGCGCCGAAAACGATTGCCAGAATAATGAGAGTGAATAATATCGGGGATAATCTATCTTTCATAGTCAATAGATATTAAGGTCGCGGACCTGTTTATTACTTTGTTAAGATCAAATGAAACAAATGGTTAGGTTGAAATATTATATCGTTGAATATTCAACCTTCAGCTTATTCGTCATTTTTCTTCGATTTCTTCTCGCTCTTTTGTTCTACAAAGTAAGCTACAACCAGTCCGATACCACCGAATACTGCTGCACATGCGGGATAAAGTACCGATATGGTATTCCTGAACTCATGATACATTCTGCTGTCAGTGTCAATAGGGGCTACGGCCAAAAGGTCTACAACGGTAGCGGTCACTACCCCCAGACCCACACCTACAAGCAGTAATCCGATGCGGATAGCCCATGAGCCAACCGAAATATCCCTGTATTTCTGTATCTGCAGAGGACTATTTAATATCTGCGGATCAATACCCGAGGAAAGTTTTTCTATCATCGCCATACGTTCCCTGCGGCGTGCGAACAATTCGAATAAGCGGTAGACTCCGTAAGTTATTATGCCTACTACGCATACGATTCCTATCATTTCCATAATTTTCTAATTTTAGAAGTTAAACATTCTTTTCTAGTTGGTTTGCTCATTTTGACGCAGGGGGTTCGGAAAGGTTACAAAATGAATGAAAAAATATTTATTGTCGGGTCTCGATGTTAAATCGGGTTGCAGCTGTTATACTCATATGGAGTCTCTGACTTCCGGAATATTTTTCTGATTTTTTTCATTTACATTTGTAACCTATTCAATTTTGTTGCGTCATACGGGTATGGCAGATTTTGATGACATTTATTATGTACGCCGGATCAAAGATGGTCATACTGATGCTTTCGTGCATATAGTGCGCCGCTATCAGAGAATGGTATTTACCATTGTCAGCAAAATTGTTTCCCGCAAGGTAGAAGCCGAAGATATTACGCAGGAAGTATTTATCAAGGCATTTCAGTCCCTGAATAAATTTCGCGAGGAATCTGAATTTGCAACCTGGCTCTATCGTATTGCCTATAATACAACAATATCGGAGCTGCGCAGACGAAAACATGAATTTACTGCCATAGAAGATAATTTTGCCAATGTACCCGATGGAGAGATAGCTGATGCAATGGATGAAATAAGTGTTGAAGATAAATTACATTGCCTGGATATAGTACTGAAAAAGCTGCCTCCCGACGATGCTTTACTCATCACGATGTTTTATCTGAACAACCAGAGTATACAGCAGATAAGTGATATAACGAGCAACAGCATCGCAAATGTGAAAGTAAAGTTGCACAGGATAAGAAAATTTATGAACTTTGAAATAAATAAACTCATACAATTATGAAAGCAGAAGAAAAAGATAAGCTCAGGGGTTTATTTCAGGAAGTGGAATTAGACAAACCATCTGCAGCCTTCGAAAGCCGGCTGATGGAACATATACATATAGCTGCTGCAAAGCAAACTAAAAAGAGAAACATTAGATCGATTTTCGCAATTGCCGGGGGAATTATGGGAATGCTTGGTATTCCGGCTTTTATCTTCTGGAAATTAGGCCTGATATTTGAGCCCGAACTGAAACCTGTAGAAATCGATTTGACGTTTACTATGCCCGAGATAAAAATAGATCCGCTAATTATCTCTATAGCATTTGTCGTACTGCTGCTTTTAATCAGCGACACGTTGATCCGGCGGCGTATATGGGAGAAAAAACAGAAAGATTAGATTGAGTTAAACATCCAGACTGCCATCCCTGTCACTCTTATATTTCTGCGACAGGATGCGGAGAAATGAAGATATTTGCGATATAGCGGCTTGCGTCTCTCCTGAAATCTCTTTTTTTTGCAACCTCATCAGCAAATAACCGTATAATGCTGCAAAACATGTTTCCAGTTCCGGAATAGTCTTGTCTGGCGATTTAGACCGCAGTTCTACAATAAATGGCAGGGTTTTGTAATATATTGCCGAATAGTCACTTTCATCAGGTGCTTTTAACAAGCGGAGATGCAAATCTGTGAGTTCTGAAATCACATTTTTGTTTACGATCAGATGCCCTTTTTCCACGACATCCTCCCGGCGCATCATCTCTATAAGGTTTTCGTACCATTCCCTGATTTCTTTTTTCACATGGTCCGGCTGACCGAAACGGGATATGATCTGTTCATCTATTCTGTCTATATCCAGCCTGTTGGCTCGTATCATGTCTTCTACCTGCCACATATATAAAAGGTACTCACCTATATTTTCCTCTTTCAGTTTTTTAGCTATAAGCATTATATGGTAATTATGAATTATAAGTCCTGAATTGTGTACTGATATTATTGCTGTTCTTTAATTTTATGAATTCTGTGCAAAGGTAAATAATATATGGCGGATGTTAAATAAATAGTGTAAATATGTGTACAGATGAGCTTTATTCTTTAATAAAGAAAATATTAAGAGTAAGATTGAACAAAGATATATTAATCAGTGTTCTATCTACAAAACAGGTTCTTACTTTTTTCATAGTGTGTTAGATAGATTGTTTAGTTGATTTTTTATTACCTGTTTTTAATCATAGTATATGTTAGTTTTATATTAGTGTTAAGGTCTGGAAGAGGTGGTTGTGAGAACCGTCTCTTTCTTTTTTATATCTAAAAATATTTATGAGAATAAAATGTTTAAATATCAATATTTTAAGCATTTTATCTATATAGTAAGCCCGGCTATTAACACATTATAGATTTAAAATTAATTTACTTGTACTTACTTTTCAGTACATTTGTTTATAAATTGTTGATATATAATTTATCTAACTATGGCTACATTTAAAGCAGAAGTACAGAATAAACGGGCGGATGGAACTTACAACGTAAGAATACGGGTAACACATAACAGGCAAATACGTCGGATATCGACAAACTTATATGTAACTACAGATGATCTTACAATTAAGAGTTTGAAAATCAAAAATATAAAAATATTGAAAAAGACCGAGTTCCTTGTGCAGGAATGCCGGGAGGTATGTAATGATCTGGGATTCGAACTGTTTAATACACCGATAGAAGATCTTGTCGAAAAATTAAAGAGCCGCCTTCAGGGAGGCGAAAAGTTTTATCTGGATTTTATGCAATATACCAGGGACAAAGCTTCCGGAATGAAAAAGGGTACAGGTGATACATATCTGAGCGTATTAAATTCATTAAAAAGATTCACTAAGCGGGATAGCCTGGATATATCCGAAATAAACACAAATTTTCTGCGGGAATTTGAAAGATTTATAGTCACAGAACCTTCGCAACGCGGGTATAACAGAAAGAAGCCCAGGAAGGAACCAGAAGCAAAGGGCGGGCGTGCTGTATCCAAGTATCTGTCATGTATCCGGGCAATATACAATATGGCAAAGGATGAATTTAATGATGAAGAACGCGGGATAATAAAAATACCCTTTTATCCTTTTAAAAAGTATAAGTTGAAACCGATACCAAAAACGCGTAAACGTGCTTTACCGGTTGCATCGATACAGCAGATAATAGATCTTCCGTATGAAAAGGAAATAGTCGGTGGACGGACAAGCCTTCTCAATCTGGCTAAGGATTGCTTTATACTCTCTTTCGCTCTGATCGGGATAAACAGCGCAGATATGTACCACTCCGGATTACCGGAAAATAATATCATAACTTATAACCGGGAGAAAACGGAAAGCCGGCGTTCCGATGGGGCTGAGATGTGTGTAAGGATTGAGAATTGTATTATGAAGCTGATGGATAAGTATAAAGATGATAAGAAGTTATTCCGCTTTCACCGGCATTATGTTAATCCCAAGATATTCAATGCCGCTATTAATAAAGGTTTGAAGAGAGTCGGCGCACAGATAGGTATAAATAATCTGGAATTTTACTCAGCCCGTCACTCCTGGGCGACTATTGCCCGGTCGTCAGCTGTAGGCATAGATAAATATACGGTGCATGAAGGGTTGAATCATGCTCCGGACAAAGATATGAAAGTGACTGATATCTACATAGATCGAGACTGGTCCGTAATTTGGGAGGCCAACAAAAAGGTTCTGGATCTGTTTGATTGGTTGAATATCCTTTAAAATGAAAACATCGTAACTTTTTGATGAAGTTTTATTGTTGAACTTTCCGTACATCTCCTGTAGACTGTGATTCCGTCTTCGCAATTATAAACCGGCTATTCACATAGTCGTAAGCATCAAACTTCCACTTATATAGGATAGATCTTGAAACATTAATGATCGATTTGTTCGCTTCGTAAAGCGCGGCAAGCGACGTATAAGTAGTGACTTTAAGCGGTCGCTGCCGGATGAAAACAAATACTGTCATATTCTCAAATATTTTTCATTTTTGCAAATATATGGTATTATATTATCAAAAACGGGCTAAAAAACACGCTAATTTTACTACTTCGTCACTTTTGGACGAAGTTTTTTTGTAAAGTATTGATACATAGCAAAATGTGCGTTTTTATAAATTTCGGTAAAATAGAGCCTGTAATCCCGCTTTTACAGTGGGATTTTATATGAGTTCGACAGTGAAACATCGTCAAAAAGTTATGATGTTTTACTTGTATAATAATTATGAAAACTTCGTCAATAAAACATCGTCAAATTTTGACGAACTTTTTTGAGCGATGTTTGATGATGGGGAAAAGAAAGCCCCGCTGGTAGGCGGGGCTGACTAATTGGTAGTATGTCTATCTTACTTTAATAAAGTTAAAACAAGTGAACAGAATGCAATGGCAACAGCTATTATTGATATTATAAAACTTGCTTTGTTGCGTTTGATATATTTTTCAAGACCTCCCTCCTGATTAAGTAATTGTGAACCTTGATCAGTTATCTTGCAGAAATTTTTGTCATGCAGTATATCTGTGTCTTTTTGTATTTCTTCGTTATAATATTTGATGTATCCTAAGCTTTTGGCTTTCTTAATAATAGGTATGCCAAATTTCTTGTCATAGATAATCTGGCTTAATAATATACCATCTGGATCTTCGTCCAATAACCGTAATAATTTGTCGATTTCTTTGTTCATAATATAAAGTTTGATTAAGATTTATATCTATATTATTTATGTAGTATAGTACCTGTGAGCGGGGCTGTATAGTAAATCAGAATAAACTGTCCATTCTTATCTCCTTTTTACTTTCTTTATATTTTCTTATTAAAGAATCAGTTAACTTGTCTTTTGTTAAACTTATTCTATTTTCGATATACCATATCAACTGATCTTCTGATATAAACTTCATTCTCCTATATGGAGAACTGTTAAGATTTAATTTTTCTTCCAAGTCGGATATAAACGGGTGTACAATTTCATTTCGATAACTATCGATAATAGCATTACTGATTATAACCAATGAAATATCCTTATCATAATCATAATCCCGGGCGAATGCTCCGAAATTTCCCAATGCCTGATACAGATAGGATTTATCCCCTTTAAATCCTGTTGTGAAAAAGACCTCTTTCCCGTAAAAACCATTCATTTCCGCAATACTGCTATAATGGAGTACTGTTGTAAGTTGCAGGCCTTCGGGAGTCAATTTAACCGTTTCTTTTTTAGCCATGATTTATTTCGTCTAATAGTTTATATAGTTGTTCTTCCTCCAATATCTGAATGTTATAGCCCTGATCGTTTAGTTCGAAAACCTTTTCCATTTTCTTAGGCCCGGAATCTTTGCCCACAACAAATATGTTCGTTTTGGAAGAAATGCTTCCGTTGATATCCGAGCCGTAGCCCTTCAGGAGCAAGGCCAGATCGTTCCGCAAAGGATAACGGTCGAACACGCCGGAAATAACTACTTTCTTATCATAAAAAATAGTTTCCTTGTTCGTTACACAGCCTAAGTCCTGAACTTTGGCGGCAGATTCGATAACCCTTCCGGGTTCGCTAAATGTTTGCTTAGTTTTATTTTTTTTAGGCAATATGCTGTAATTGGGATTCTCCCCGTTCAGGTACCGCAGGAATATTCCGGTGCAGCATTTTGCATCAGATAAGGCATTGTGATGATTTTCCATAGGGATATCGAATGCCCGGCACAGATTTTCAAGGCTTCTGCTATACCTGTCATCAAACAGATTCATTGTACTTACCATGGAGAGGAACCGGCAGGGTGTGATGTTATAAAAATCGAATTCCTGCAGAAGTATCCGTTCATCGAACCCGTCGCTGTGATGAACGATGACCTGACGTTCAAAATACTGCTTTATTTCCGGCCACAATCCGGCGAACGTAGGAGCATTCCTGGTCATGTCCGGTGTGATCCGGTGTATCCTTTGGCAATTTACTGTTATTTCATTGCCCGGAGGCTGTATCAGGAATTCTTTTTCTTCTACTATTCTGCCGTTACGCACAACGACGAGTCCCAGTGCGCAGGCATGTTTTTGGCCATAGGCCGTCTCAAAATCTATCGCTGTAAAGTTTATGTGTTCCATAATTCCTTTGTGTTAAAACTTTTTATATAAATAATTGTTTACCAACTACTAACCCCGACACATAATGCTGCATGATAATATGTGCGCTGAGTTTATCGACCCGGCCAGAGTTTTATTTTTATACAGATGTGATCATCCAACCCCCTTTTTTGGTGCGCGAGCATCTGTATCTCTAGATACGTTTATTAATGTTTCTATTGTATCTAGTTGCTTATCTATTATTTTTTGCTTCCGGTCTAGTTCCTTTTGCTGATTTTCTATTATTTTTTTTAAAAACTGGATATCATCGTCATTTTGTTTTTCATATTTAGATGTAATATTGTAATCTATTTCATTACGATTGTCTTTTTCGGGACTATATTCCCTGAAGAAATCATAGCCAAGAACCTCAGATATTCTTACCAATAGGTCGGTATCGATACTTACTTTTTCAAAAACTGTCTTTTTTACATTTTGTCTCTGTAAACCAATGAGTTTGGCAAATGATGCACCAGACATTTTCTTGCCTTTTACTTTCAACTCAATTATCTCTCCGATATTTACATGTCTAATTTTCATACTATTAAAGTTAAATTATAGAATTATCTTGTTATTATCATTAGGTAATACTTATAATTAAAATAAATGTTAAATATCTGTGTAAATGTATTACATGTAATATATTTAATTACATTTGAGTTTTAATATTGAAATAATATAATAACCATGAGAGAAATTCTTGTAAAACATTATGTTAAAAGGGCAATAATAAATAGTCTAAACACGAATTATCCCACTGTTAGCAAGGCCCTCCGAGGCCAAACGCATACAGTTTTAGCCATGAAAATACGAGAAAAGGCTTTGGAATTTGGCGGAGTAGAAGTAAAGGATAACGACTAAATACCTACGCTATGGAAATCGATCTCTTTGCCCTCAAACAAGCCATTATAGAAGCGAGCGATGTCTCGGTTCTGGGCGTACTGAAGTATCTCTACCCGTCCTTCGATGAAGTGAAATTCGAGGAAGCGGCAAAGTTGGGAGGTAGTAAGCGCTGGCTGCGTTTCCATATCAAGGAGGGGAATATTACCCAGATACGGCATGGGGAGGCAAAGAATTCACCGATATACTACAGCCGCCGGGAAATCGCCGCGCTAAAGCAGGCGGAAGAAGAGTTTTCGAGATATAACCAGGCTCAAAAAGACGAGTTGAAAAAATCTTAATATGGCGTTAAGTTATTTAGATAGAGTAGTTAAGTTTCAAAAGTTAATCAGGCAGGAAAAACTTAAGTCCAGCGTCAGGACTGTATATATGTCTTTCCTGGACATATTTAACGAATATGGCTGGAAGAAACAGATAAGGATAACTTATAACGAAATTCAGTTTGTAGCCAATCTGTCTCTCAATTCGATAAAAAGGGCCATAATAGAATTAAAGGAGCTGGAGCTGATGGATTACCGGTCGAAACAGGGAAGTAAATATATATTTATCCATCTGGACGGGCTTATTCCCGAAGATACAAGTTATGATGACTTGGTTAAAATGAGGGCAAAATCGAAGAAAAAATACGTTGAACCCTCCGAACCAGATGATACGCCTATCCCTACCAGTAGCCCTGGCCCCAAAGGCGGCGTCATCCGCCGTCAGCCTCCATCCAACGAAACCTACTCCCCCGACGGAGATCATCCGCCCGATGACGGGTTATCCCGGAACTGGGACGACCTGAAACGAAACCTGAGCGAGCTGAATATTCCTCCGGGCGATTATCAAAAAATTGTACAACTGTCAAATTACGGACAGATCGGGCATCCGGTATGGAAAGCGTTCCACGAAATAGGCAAGAGGAAAGGCTCTAAAGATGCTGTTAAAAATCCGGGCGCATGGATTCAGTGGTATATAAATGAAAATCCACCATCTGCTACAGCTCCGGTAGCTCCTGCGCCATCACCACCGCCGGAAACACCGGAAATGCCGGAACTTCGACCGCCTGATGACGGGGTCGAGCGTGACTGGGAAGTTCTGAAAAGCCGTCTGGAGGAAATGAGATGTACCTGGCGCGGGATTCACCAGATCGCGGAACTATCCGGCTATGGAAAGACCGGCAGTCCTGTATGGGATGCATTGGAAAAAGTCCGGGATAGGAAAGACAAAGATATTCCGCCTGGCGCCTGGATAATAGAGTATCTGAATAAAAATACGTCGTAAGGCCCCCTAACCCCCGGAGTGGGGACTGGAATACAACTTATATCCTCTTTGTAGCTTCCCCCTGGGGAGGTTGGAGGGGCTGTTGTCAAAAAAAATCAATGTGATAATTTGCTAATTTATTAATTATGAATCCAAAAGAGCTTGAACATGATAAAAAATATCTGTATACGGGCGGCCCCGAGCCTATTGAAGTAACGTACCTATACGAAACGATCAACAGGTATATGTTCGATAAGAACGGTGAGAAATTTTCGCTGTCTGTCGTATCTGTGAAAATTAATATTGAAGAAATATGCCAAACCGCAAAATTGCGGTTTGACCAAACTAAATAAAAAAAACTATGACAAAAACAATTATTAAAACAGCAGCCGTAAAGGTGATGCTAAGTTACGATTACTCGCACTTCGAGGCGTCGATGTCGTTAGAGAACGAAAGCGGGCTGACCATGCAGGAGATCGACGACGCCCGGAAGAAATGCCAGCGCCTGGCAGATAAGGCCGTGGGCCAGTATAAGAAAGCTAAGAAAATGGCGGAAAACCGGAGCAATGGGGAATACAGGATGCGAAACTTTGAGGACGAATGCAAACGTATTCAGGCCAAGAATGAACAGGACCGCACGGTGGAAGAGATTGCCATTCTTAAGCAGTACGAAGACGAGAACTGGCAGGCCCAGTTTGATTATGACTACGATTACGACGATGATGATGACTATGGACTTTGAAGAATTTATCCGTAAAATGACCAAGTCTGCCAAAGACAGTAATATTCACATGATGGCCTTTGTGTCGGATGGAAGAAGGACCGTATTTGTCACCTTGGGGAATAAGCGTATCATCACGGAGGCTACTGCCATGGCTATGGCAGAGCACCCGGAAGCCTGGATCACAATCAGGGATGCAGTGGATCTTATCGAATCCCGGAACATGAAAGTCACGGAGATCAATACCGAAGACGAAGCTAACGATTACCTGATAGACCTGCATTTGAATAATAAACATCTGAACGATAGCGAGGAAGGCTTATGAAAACATATGAAGTCCAACTATTTTTTACTATTTGCATATTTGCCGGCATAGCCGCAGCGCTCGGATGGTGTACAAAGGAGGTCGCGTTACTGATAGTAATTATCCAGCTACTGGTATTGATTGTGACATTGTTATCACGCATATATACGGCTATTAATAACCACACCGCAAATTTGCGGAATGGTAAATAAACAAAATTATGAGGAAATATTTTATTGAGTTAATACTCTATGTAGGGAAAAACAATCTGGAAGAAAGACTTCAGACCGAGTTCCAAAAGCTGGAACATGTTGTTATCCCAGAAGATAAAATCACTAGTGAGATTAATTTCAGATATGCAAAAGTTTTATCCGATTATCATCGTAATAAAGGTAAGGCTAAAGCTGCCTTTGAAAAAAACACAATTGGGGACAATATTAGGTTCTCTATTGGAAAAAGCATACTGATCGATTTGATTCCAATAAAGAATGAATTGTGATATTAACCACTACGCAAATCTGCGGTGTGACAAAAACGAACAAAAACAATATGGGAAAAATAGTAAACAACATCGCCCTGGTACCCGTGGAACAGGAGACTAACAGCCGCCAGTTCCGCACCAATCCCGACGGGCTATTCAACGCCTCGTCTTTGGCCAGGGAATATAAAAAAGATGTCTACGGCTATATCCGCAGCCAGAAAGTAAAGGACTTTGTCCTCGGTGTCAGCGTCGAGTATGGTCTGGATCCGGCACACGAATTCACCGACAAAGGGAATATCGTGCGGATTATCTCCGGAGGGACCGCTCCCGGTACCTGGATGCACCTCGATATCTTTATTAAGTTCCTTGGCTGGCTGGACCCGAAGCTCGAACGCGACTTCCTGAAGAGCGCCTTCGCGGCGAACCGGAAGCCAGACGATCCTCTCCAGCGTCAACTGGCCGAAACGGAAGCCGGCATAAAAACGCTCCGGAAGAAACTCTCACGCAATCCTCTCTATAAAGATCTTCTCCGGAAAGAAAAGGAGGCGGCAACTATGCAGAAGGAGATCGACAAAGGCCAGAAATCCTGGCGAAAAAACTTATTGAAACAGTTACAAGTTACTGCGCCCTCCGGGCAGTTACAAGTTACAAGAAAAAGTAACTCGTAACCTGTAACTCGTAACTAAAAAGTATTGGATAACCCAAACCGCAGAATTGCGGACTGAAAAAAAGGAGGAAAAATGGGATTAGATACGACACATGAATGCTGGCACGGGCCATATAGCTCGTTCAACGACTTTAGAACAAAGCTTTGTTTACTTATCGGTTTGGATATAAATCAGTTTTGCGGATACAATGATAATGCCCCAGGTTGTGTATTGATGTCCCGGCATACAATTCCGCATGATATTTATCCGCTAATAAATCATTCCGATTGTGACGGGGTATTATTCCCCTATGAAGCTGAATCAGTAGTAGACGGATTGAATGACATACTGGAAAAACATCCCGGATTAAAGGATGACGATCCATATTTTTATGACAAAGTCATTCAGTTCAGGGATGGTTGTATTGAAGCGGTTAATAAAGATGAAACCATAGAATTTAAATAACAATGGAAAACGAAGAATTGGAAAAGAAAATAAATGATTTGGAAAAGAGGGTACAGCTTGACCATTTCCTTGTAACGGCATTAGGTATTTTCACCGTAGTACGTGTCGTTGTTGATATTATTGGCGAATTTATACAAGCTTATTTAAAATAAAATCCCAGACCGCAAATTTGCGGTTTGGCTAAAAAACAAATAAAAATCATGGAAACAAAAGAATTTGAAGGTATAGACATTCCGGAACAAATCACCGACCCGGAAGAACGGGAAGTGTTCGCACTGCTCAAAAAGGCCCAGAATTTAATGGATAAAAAGCACGTGGGCTATGCGTTACTGGTCTTATTCGATGAATCGAAAATAGCCATATCATTTCAAGGTGATTGTCAGAACTGCTTAGAGCGTATAATTAGAAAAGTCCTTCAGATAGACAATAAGTTTATATCTATCGTTATTAAAGCCCTTAGTATGTATTTTTTTGATAAAGCGCATAACTCTACGGATAATACCGATTCAGACGATGCAAAAGTACAAGAACTGATCCGCCATGCCTTCAAGAACGATCCAGCAGGTAATTGACGCGGCCAAATCCGGCGAAGCAGTCTCTCCGGACGAATGCCGGGAGGCTATGCTGGCTTTGCATTCGATGCTATCCTATTCGCGCATGGTACTGGAGGTTATCGCCGACAGTGCAGGCAACGCAGAAAACCTGTATGTCACAACAAATGCTCTCATCAGTGTCGATCTGGTACGCCGCGAACGTGAAAGATGGATGAATACCGTGCCGGCGGAATACTTGGGATACATTGAAGCTATGTGGAAAAAGCAGGAAAAATTTAAATCGAATAAACCGATATGAAAAAGCCTAACCTATCCTATAATAACTATTTTCCGTTCTATACCCGGAATATCTTCGGGGATAAAAAGTATTGCTACAGCATTAAAACGACTATACATATCTCCCGCGAACGGGGTATTCTTATATCCTTGGAGTATGAGCTGAAGAAACTGAAGAAGATTTCCATAAAAAGGATAGAGGACCGGAATAAGCTATATAACGCGATGGACAAGGACACCCATATCACATATATCGATTTTGCAAAAGACGTAAATACAGCCTACCGGTATATCTCCGGAGCTCTCAGGATCCTGACCCCGGAGCCGGCTTACCGAAAAACGTTCATAGGCCTCTCCAGTTATTTTAAATTCAATCCGGAGATGGAACTGGAGATCGATCACTGGCAAAGGGAAATAAATCTGCATTACGGCAAGTTCGAATATAAGATAGTAGACGGGAAGAAAGTAAAGGAGAGTAAAGAACGCGTCGATGACGGCTCGGAAGAAACTGCTATGATGAAACGTATAGATACATTTTTGCGTGTCTACGAAGACCATAAGACATACCAGGAGATTGATAACGATTATTTCAACAAGCAACTGGATGACGAATGGGATTATATCGTGGAGTATTTTGAAGCTCCGAAGTATATACGGAAAAATGAGTACAGGGTATGAAAGGTAAAAAATTATACACGGGTGATATCCCATGCTCCGGATGTGGGAGATTAACAAAGGAGTGCAGGAGATATTACAGGGAATCGATTTGTTTCGATTGTGAAAACGACCTGCGGAAATACCATGAAATAAAACGCCGGACAAAAGAACAAAAGGACACCTATGCTCAATTCTCAGTCATAAATAGCGAATTCGTATATCTTAGCGATGATCCTGATTATGCAAATTTAATCAGCGCCTTAAGATTCCTGTTTGAACTACTGGATACACCTGCCCAGGAGATTCCGGATGAAAGTCCGATTGCTAAAGTACAACATGGGAAATACTGGAACAATTCATTTTCAATAATGAGAAGGATTAATGGCTATGGGAACTCAATACAGTATCCCTTTGTTATCCGGGAAGATATTGCCCTGGCATTAGACGCCCTATTGACCTGTATAGAAGAGTATTCAAAGAAAACATATCAAGCCGGGAAAAAAGATGGAGCTAACCTTTTAAAAAGATTAGGTACCCAGGAGATTACAACCTTTGAATTTTTAGAAAAAGTAAAAAAATAAAACAACATGAAAAAAGTAACCACCTACGGACCCCAAGACCTGACGCATGGCAAATGCACATGCTGCGGGGAAACTTCCTCCGAGATCGTGATCGGGGAGGGTATGTGCGCCGACTGCGTACAGATGATAGATTTTGAAATGATGTTAATGATGGAGGACGGCAAGTATGAACAGGATTAAATTAGATGACATCCTGTCACAGGCCATTATAAAGATGTGCGACCATAACCCCGGCGCCATGGAGGCATTGGCGTACCTGTACCCCGATACAATGAATATCGATCCGGAGAGTCCAAGCAAATGGTTCTATATCTTACTTCTGGATGTATACGGTATATATGGCACGGATATATATGTCCTTTACAGTGATATTTGCGGCAAGGACCTGGCTAAAATGATAGCGGTACTGAAAGCCTCCTGCCATGCGCTTATAGGTATCGACGTTATAAAAGACGCGTGTTCCCGGCAGGACTATTCCGGGCGTGCAATGATACCTGTAGACGAACTGTATAAAAAAGTACGGGATTTATGCCCGAAATTCAACAATAAAAATGATCCACAATGAAATACAAAAAACCTGAATACTTAGCCGGAAGCACAAAAGCCACACCGCAAAATTGCGAAATGGTGACGCCTGTAACCTTTACCAAGGTAGCGCCCAGGCATGAGAGGTCCTGCATCTACAATCCACAGCGTCGTACACTGGAAGACATCGAGAGCGATATCGCCGAAGTGGAAGCCCGGATAGCCAAGGGCATAGATATTGGTCCGGAGTGGAACAAAGTTATGAACCGCTATAATAGTCTGCAGGTAGAATTTAACAATGTATCTGCAGCTAATAATGAAGACTCGGACAGAAAGAAGTACAAAGGGAAAGGACGAGATTGAGATAATGTGCCAATATTTTCAGTTAACAGTTAGCAGTAAACAGTAAAAAAAATAGCCGATATGCCAATAAATGAAAATACCACACCGCAAAATTGCGGAATGAGTACACAACAGGAACCTGAAGCCGGGATATGCAAAGTTTGCGGCTGTACCGATGACCACGCCTGCTATGATCCGGACTACGGTCCATGCTGGTGGGTGGATGAATCATATACTCTATGTTCACATTGTGCCGGCCCGGAAGATCCGGAAAGCCTGGCAGCATTACGATTAATGGATAGTGAAAATGAAGAAGATTAACTTAGAAGTAACCCTCGATGCCACGGCAGCCCAGCTGCAGGAGATTGGCATTACCATACCCGATTTTTGCGGGCAAAAGATGCGAGCCTGGGATTTTAATACGATAACACCCATCGGGCCATGTGCCATGGTATTTTTTTACTATAGCGAAAATGATTATTTTGAAATCCCGATGCGTTATATCCGGTTTGTCGACCTTACAATCGAGGAAGCAAACTTTATTTATCCGGATGCATTGGAACCCAATATAACCATAATTCCCGGCCTTTCCATTGACCGGTATATCTACAATCTGGAACAGAAATATCTACTGACAGGACCTTCCAGAGTGATTTATTATGAAGTAAATCTATCGGACATGAAGCTCCGGGCGATCCTCTCCGAGACGGCGCACCGGTATCGGCTGATAGAAAACTTTGTTCAGGATCTTCGGGCTATAGGTCTCAAACCCGTATGCGACGAAGAGGGTATCAGGCTGGAATATGACTTTAAAGACAGCCTGCAGGTATGTGTTAATAAGCTATTGAACTCATACGTCGGCTTCTGGCGGAGCATAGCGATCATGGTAGGCCATGACCGTGAAAACCGGATAGCCCGGTATTACATAAAATACAATCTGATCACCGGCAAGGACCTGACATATGACGAGCTGATAGCAGCTGTGGAGTATGTGCAAAAGGGGATGTAATGAGCAAACCGCAAATTTGCGGTGTGAGATTAAAAAAAGACAAGTAAAAGTATTGCAGAAAAAAAAATAATAATTACATTTGAAAATCTAAATAGTTATAAATAATAAGAATAGGATATAACTTAACCAAATTACAGACATGAATAAAGCATCAGGATCAACAGTATTTCCCACTATTGAGAAGTATAAGGAAGCTGTAAAGTATTTTGCTGAATTTCGTAAGAAAGAAGTAATACATAACCTAGGAGATGAACACGCCGGAATTATATTCACCAATCTGTTTGAGCAGAGTAACGGTCAACTAAGAATTGTAGCAGGTAGTTTAACAAGCCGGATATCACAGACAGATGAATATCTGTCCGCTTTGAAAGGATTCTTATCGAAAAAAGATACAAAACTGTATATAATGCTTGATTCGATTATGGATCATTCTGGTAATAAAAATAACAGCGAGCTGGATAATTTTAAATCATCGAGACTAAGTGAATTGTTAAAAGGCTTTCAGAATAAAGTTGAGATAATCTTATCTTCGAAACGTTTTTATATAAAGATAGATGACAAACCTAAGCCGATCCATTTTGCCGTCGGAGATGATTCGATGTATAGGTTGGAGACAGATATAAAGCAAAGGCAGGCAGAATGTTGCTTTAATGATTCTACGTTTGCGAAGATACTCTCAGATTCCTTTGATGAATTATATAAAGAGATGTCGTCCGACAAGTCAAAAATTGTTTCTTTGGCTAACTAAACCTTTTACACTTTGACACAAGAATACATAATTGCGCCTATTTTGGTGCTTACTCAGTTGTCCATAGCCTTAAATATAGTGTGTATTGCTGTATATAACAAGGCAAATTTTTTCATTGAAATTATAGAAGAGACAGTATTATGTACTAAAACTGATATTGATAATGAAATAAAAGATGCCGAAAATAAAATTATTAAAAATCATTGTTATATAGAAGGTTTGGATGATAGTAGAAAAAATGAAAGTATTGTTGAAGAGATGTTAAATAGTTGTGACACAGTTCAGCAAATATATTCGAACGAAAATATTAAAAATCTTTGGCAGGAAATCGAATCAAAATGCAAACCGCATTGTTTACCGGGATTATTTGCTTATTGTACAATGTATGCCATGATATTTATGCTATTCCTATTGTTTTTGGAGTGTCCGTGGGTACAGTCTGCGTTAAGGTATTTTGTTTTGTTATCGGTATTGCCAATAATTATATTTGTAGCTATTAAAGCTTATATAGACAGAGTTTTGTATTGCGAGATCGAAAAAATAAAAAATCACGATGAATCCAAAAGGGATAAAAAAATCAAGAGAAAGCAATTGATAAAATCCTTATATGTAATAAATGCATTCTGCGCAATATCAGCTATTTTGGTAGTATCTCTATTATTACCTCTTCTGGAAGAAAAGTTTGTAATATTTTATGTATCCGATAAATTTGTTTTGCTTTTAGCCACGTTTATCGCATATTTTTCTTTTGTGATATACATTGTTGTATATTATTTATATTCACAGAGAAGAAAGACGAAGATAAATGAATTTTTTGAAGAAGGAAGGAATAAAATAACAGAAATGGAAACAGATTATAACGCTATGGTTCGAATTTTCAGAGGTAATATAAAACGTGAGAGTATTACTGCTAAATGAAATCGAAATATTATATATTTGGCCCTGCGTGAAAATCATGCAGGGCTTTTTTTTATTATCTTTTTATGTGATATTTAAATCGCTATTTTTATATTTGTACAAGTGTAATTTGTGTTAGAAATATATGAAACGATTGTTTTTAGATCCAGCCTGTCGCGATGACAGGCTTTTCTATTACACCTCTGCAATTTGAGCGGGATATCCGTTAATAAACATTATCGAATCAAATATTCCGGCATCCGGGCTTACAGAAGTGATGACATCGTTTGGAGTGAAAGTCAATACCATGGTTGTTGCATTCCAATCTACATAGTATTCTTTATCTGTGTCCGCGTAAAGAAAGTTAAAGCTCGCTGCCCATCCGTTTTGGTAATCCCATATAACTGCATCTCCACCACCATAGTCAATTAGAGATATTTGACCGATTGTGGTAATACCATTACCCTCTATCCAATCTTGTGAAGACGCTGTTACTTTTAATGCATTATTTTGAATGTTTATTACATCTACTGAAGTCCCTCCCGGTATTTCAATGCTTTGGTTAATATCTCTGTTAAAAGTAGCTTCATTTATAGGAGTTTGTGGCGCAATTTGAGATGCCGGAATTCCTACAAATGTATCGGGAACTACCGGTTTAAAATATTCAATTTTATAATCGACCATGCCTCCTTCCCCTGAATAATACAGGATGTTTGATACCTGCAGGAAGCAAACGTTGCTGTCATAATTCTGTATTATATGCTTGCGCATCCAGATTCTGTAAACTACTCTCTTTGCTCCGTTATCAGGGATTTCCTCCTGGGTAATGTAGAGGTTTCCGCTTTCGAAATTGCCAGTGGCCGTATTTATTGTTATCCCGGATGGGTTTGGGTTCCACTGTCCTGTATTTACTACTACATTTGCAATACATTGATAGTTGTTGATATCTGCCGCCCTGTTTGATATAATTATATCAAATTTGAACATATCGCTATACCAAAAGCTGTTTTCAGGACGTAGGTCGGACGTTATCTTAGCTACACAGTAGTAGCGGTCTACGGATGCATCCTGGTATGTATCGTTTACGCGGCCATTGGGCATCTCCACGCTTGGAGTCTGCCATCCGGGTGCGCTGCCGCCTCCGGCAGATGTAAGCACCTGCCCTGTTGCGCCTCCTGTAATTACAGAGAACAGATATTTCAGATTATTACGGACCTGCTGAATCTTTGTCCAGATATTCCCGCTTTCAGTATCTGGTATATCGGGTGTGCCGTCTTCGTCTGTCAGTGTGCCTGTAACGGCTTCCGTTATCGCGTCTTCCAGTTCCTGTTCGTCGACATAGTCCGTATTCTCACTGTAGAGCGTCCATGTGCTGGAAGTGCCGGCTACACGCTGGTATACGTTATTCTCCGAAGTAACCCGGCATAGCCATGTTACATCCTGCTCAGTACCTGTTATTACAGGCAGATCGGCTAAAGTGGGTACAGCCGGTTTCCATCGCTGGGAGGCCGTAACAGTAGCATTCACCTGCCCTACTGTCGCGGCGTCGTTGTCACCTGTTCCGTCGGCGACGTTTGTAATACGACGTTTCAGCGTAGCATTTCCAATAGATACTATATTATTAGAGGTAGCGGTAATACTGGAATCCTTACCAAGGACTACACAGCCGCTAACGGTGCCCGATGTTATCCTTGCATTATCACCTATGCATATATTACTGTTCCCGGCATGAGTACTGGCATTATTCCCTATGGCAATCGAATAAGGCCCGGCAGTACTGGAACCGGCTCCGGCTCTTACAGAAGTATCTCCTTTCCACGCCGTAAATACCGGGTCTATTTCCGTATCCGGTATATATACTGCATACTGGAATGTAAGTATATTTTCGAATGTATCGGGTGATATCTCGCTACGAAGCCACGCATACACCGATGGGTTTCCGTTGCCTCCTAGCGGGTTTTCATCTGCATGGACGCGCGTCCATGTCTTATCGGCTGGTTTTTCAGCAAGCGAAGCATCATAGGCCAGTAGGTCGGCATAGGTAGGAAAATCCACCCCCAGCCAGTTGCCCTGCATGGCAGCAAGGGCTTGCAGGCTAGCTGTCAGCCCCGTAATAGCGGAGATCGGATGCTGATCGGCCGCATCGCGATTGGTTAATAATGTATGATCCGTTACCCCCCCGCCGCCCTGTACTTCAAAAAAGTCTGCAAATTCAGCCTCTATGTTATCCGCCGTGATGGGCGTGCCGTTCATCGTGACGCCTTTCGAAAAAGACTCACTGATACATACAGTATCCGGTGGATAGAGCAATACCCTCGCACTGTCATATCTATAAGAAACCGCGTTCTTAGCGACTACAAAAAGCGTACTCCCGTTTCTTTCCGCTTTTATTGAATTGTTGTCTGTTGTAATTATCAGCATATCATTTACTTTTAATTAAAAATTTATTTTACTTTTACATTATGTTTTTTGAGGCAGATATTATCTGCCATGTAATGTTAGTGTTTAAATTCAGGGCATGACCGTGAGGTTTGTGCCCTATTTTTTTTATTTCTTTAATCCGTTAAATATTTGTACTTTTACCCCCAATGAGATTAATTAAATAAATTATTTAATTAATGTGTTTAAGGTTATAAGTAAAGGCTTTGTCGGGAGACAGGGCCTTTCTTGCATTATGCCCCGTTCTGAAACAACTGGAAATACGCAGTCGCTACCGCGCTGTCCGTTATTACCGAGAACGGTGCGAATCTTGGCCCGCCACTATTGGCATCTACCGTAATATGCACATCCGTTACCGTGACGCCATACGCATCTCCTCCTGAGGTGATATCCGCGTGCGCCCATGCCGGCAGGTCATAAATACTCCAGCGTGCGTTCGACGTAACACGTAATGTGAATGTATCCCCTGCTCCGGGCGATTGATGGGCCGCCGGATCAAGTGTGACATAATCCTCAGTTACCACGGCTTGTATATCCATCGTATAATTATCCATGTCTGTATTCACGATCGGAATTGCCATCTCCATGGAGCCGATCCCGTTCGCATCGGTAATGATTGTGCCCACGAGTACACCGGCGGACAAAATATTCACCTGTCTGTTTGCAGGCACAGGCGTTATATTGGCTACCCACACCGTACAGGTCACCGCGTCGGGCTTTGGCTCCAGTGACGAATAGGAAATCGCCTGCCGTTCCGATTTCCCGGAATGGACATTGAACGGTCCTACTTCTTCGATCAGCTCGCTGTCGTGCCGGTTCACCTTTATATCACGCAATAGCAGTTGTCCGGAAGTAATTTCCGGATTAGCCGCCAGCGTCATATTTATATTCGCTATATAAACTGTGCCGCCTGCTTCCTGGGTGACTGTATGCGTCGCCTTGGCCAGACCGTCGATAGTTTGCACAACGATAATGCCCGTGCGTTCATGCCCGGTATTCTTGTACACGGCAATATGTATCGTTCCGTTGCCGTTTCCGGCCAGTGTGTCCGGCCAGATCCATTCAGGCCATTCCGCCATTACCCACGCTTCATCACAGAAGACTTGTATAGGGAAAGACGTATCTTCGCTTTCTTCGGATGTCACAAATACGCCTTTTATATTCTCCAGTTCCGGTTCTTCGTAATCCGAGCTGCTGACATTTACGCTGTTGATATCCTCAATCTCCGGATCTTCAGCGACCGCGCCGGTGATATTTACGCTGCTAACGCTGTCCCCTGATATATCTGTCCCGTAAGGAGGGAGGCCGTTATCGAAATCTGCCATATTTTTAAATGAAAAGCTAAAAGTGATAAGTGATAAATATTTTTAGTTTTTCACTTATCATTTTTCGTTTATTACATCGGATTTACAGTTGTTACCGGCAGCCGTACCTGCATATATGCGCCGGACATATAGATATTGTCAGGACATAGTATTCCGGATTCGGCTAATATCAGGTTATAATACTCCGGATGCCCGGACGTGATATACCTGCCGTCGGCGCCCCGTGCCATCTCGTGCGCCAGTGCGTGATTGTCTTTCATCAGACAGCGGGGATCTTCGGGTAATGTATCGCACCATTCCGGCTTTTGCTTGTTCTGCCAGAAATCGGCGTCGATGGCTTCCGCCGCTATATCGAAATCCTGATTCCAGACACGGCGAAGATGTACGGTACCGGTAACGCTTCCAACAGCCGCCCCACCTGCCGGTACAAGGAACGAATCACCTACATAGTAATTGACGCCTCCGACTGTCACATAATCGGTCGTATTACCTTGGTCCGTGTCGTGTTCCACGATATACCAGTAGTTTGCGGCCAGGTTTCCGGAGGTGATAATATCTTCCGGTATCTTGCTTACTATTCGCACCTGGATGGACTGGTAGTTCAGTATATCGTTTACCTTATACACTACCGGGTTTCCGGAAGCGACTGTAAATGCCGTTACACCGGCCACGCCTTTGAAAATATTATTCCTGGCGCTCAGGGCTGAATTGTAAGCCGTGCCGTTATAGGTTACAGATGCGCTATTTGTGTCGGATGAACGTACCATATAGATCTCACCCGCTTCTATGCTTCCGCTTGCCACTGCCTGCCCGGCGTCACACAGCAGGTTCGGGATGCTGTCTATCAATACACCGAACCTGGAAGGCAGGTCGTTCGGGATATCTATGTTCGTCAGCTTCTTTTTGCCGCCCAGCCATATTATTTTGGAGTCGATAAAGAAGTTTTGGCGCTGGGTGATATCGACAGTTTCGTCTACGGAGAGCGAGTCATCGGCGATGTCCAGTTCCGGGCTATGCGGGTTAGCCGGCGCAAAGCTGGCGGGAATATTATTGCTTGCCGTGATTGGTATCTTAGTACCTCTGGCAGCAGAATAGCCGAATAAAATAAACCTTGGTATTTCGAACAGGTTAATCTCTGATCCCGCCCAGGTAATACCCTCGAAAATTTGATTTTTGGTAAAAATCCAGCGCCCCAATGGCAATGTGATGCCGTAGTCGGTAATATCCGGGGGAACTATCAGCCCGGCAGCCGTACACCTGTTTACAAAGTCTGTCCTTAAATCTTCAGCGGTTGTGCCGGTCAGCGGGGTATAGCCGGTTTCCGTGCCTATGCGGAAATTGCAGTTGTCGAACGCATAGTAATTGTTTTTGTAGCTGTCGAGCGATGCCTGTGTGATAATCAGGTTGCATTTTTCCCATGTATGCAGATTACCGGCCATTGAGCCTATGGTAGAAGAAATGCCGGCAAAGGAATTATTATTCTGGTAAGTGACTGTCGTATTATTGATGGGAAATAAGGCATAGCTAAGGGATGACCTCACTGTAAAAGCCTTATTAGATGTTGTATTGGATAGTATGGTGATGATTTTACACTTTTCGATGGTAATGCCAACTGCCGAGTTGAATATAAGATTATCTAATGTCATATCCTTGAAATACCACCCTAGCACTGATCCGTTTTGGGTTACAGTTCCGATTAATGTTGTCCCGTTGATGCCGGAACCTATAATTTCCATATACCCTGAAGCGCCGGTTTCAATTATATTATATCTATGTATTCCCTGACTCAGTATCATTACTCCGGGATTTCCGGAAATAGTGGGCGAAGCGGGATTAGCAGGATTTCTCCTTGTGCCGTCTCCTGCTATAGCAAGAGGCGAGTAATACTTTGTTGCCGAATTATTTGAGACATCCACGCCAAAAATATCCGTGTACTTATCTTTGAAATTATATCGTAGCATCTTTGTCTTGTTTTAAAGTAACTATTACCCGACCATTTTCAAACACTTCTACAAAGCAGTTATCAAATTCAGCATTGTTAGTCTGCATAGTAGTTATTACATTGCCTTTTACATCCTTAGTTTCGATAATTCGCACAGTCTGGTACATCTGCCGGAACTCTTTCGGCTGTTTGTCGAAGAATACATTGTCATCTATCTCCAATGTCTGGTTGTCTTTTGTTACCTGGTAGATCATGTTTTTTTAGTTATAAGTTATTAATTAAAAGTTACGAGTTACATTTTTAGTTACGAGTTATAGGTTACGAGTAATATTTTTCTTGTAACTTGTAACTGCCCGGAGGGCGCAGTAACTCGTAACTGCTAACTGTTTACTGAATTACGTTTCCTTCCGCGTCCCACATCGACGCCACCGGTATCACCTGTATTCTAGCCGGGAATGAGTCTATCGGCGGCAGGGCAAAGCGTTCGTCGGTAAGCTCGGTAATCGTAAGCGGGATGCTCGTAGGCTCGGTGATCCGTTCGCGATACCTGAAGGCGTCTGTCGTCACCCGGCACCGGAACTCCTGCCCGTTTGGCCGGATAAAATATACTTCCTCGCTTTTTATCATATCGAGTATGAAAGGCATCTCATGCCGTAGCCGGTGGCCTGTCTCCACTTCGATCTTGTCCCTGGACGATGTACGTGTTTTGCGTTCTTCAAAAAAGTCGTAGTCGTTCATCACGTTGTACAGGTCTTCCTCGCCGAACTCGGAAGATCGGGAGGCGCGGGTAGTGACCTCGATCACTTCATATGCTCCCAGCGAGTTCAGGAAGCGCAGCCTGTATTTTTCTTCCGCCAGCTTTCCGGGAGTGATTACAAAGCTGAAGGCGAGGTTTCCGGATGCATATACTTTTATCACATCCGGGATCTCGCCATACTGTTCATCGAATGCCGCGCGCAGGGCCTCTATATCCATCACGCAGACAGGGCCGAATCCTGCTGTGTTTACATCGATAGCATTCCCGGATGGAGATACGAAACTAAGCGACAACTGTCCGTTCAGGAAGACAAAGGGATAGAGCTCCGTATCCCGGAGGCGTACCTCGCTGTCATGTGTCCTGGTGGTGAACAGGAACTGGCGGCGCTGCGAACTCAGACGGTAAGAAAATATGTCATATCCGTTATCCGCCAGGCGCGCGAACACTTTGTTACTGATGCCGCCCCGGAAGGCATTGCCCGTAAACTCGTAGCTGTCGCCGATCCTGACGGTATAGGGAATAATAAAGCCGTCGAGAGACGCTACGATATCTCCTGAAGGAATAACCAGGGGAGTATCCGGTGGATTCAGGTAGCCGGAGAGTTCCATCTTCACCCGGTATATGCCTTCATCCTGGTACGGGAAGTAAGATGAAAAATAGCTACGCCCGTTAACGATGGTTTCCACAACGACAACAGCATCGCTGTCGCTCTCCAGCTCGAAGACAACGGGATTGCCGGCGAAGACATTGGGGCGGGGTATTTTGGTGATAGTGATCATATCAGTGAACAGTTAGCAGTAAACAGTTAGCAGTAAGTGAAAAGTGTAAAGTGAAGAGTGAAAAATATATTTAAACTAAAAGTGAAAAATATTTTTCGTTCTTCACTCTTCGTTTTTCATTCTTCACTTAAAAATGTTCTTCACTTTTAGTTTTTCACTTTTTTTTGTATTCTATATATCCGAAAATAACGACTATCAGCACGAATGCTCCGGCGAACCAGCCCCATTCACTGCCCTGTACGGGTCGCGAATCGGTGAATTCTTTGAGCTGCTGTGTCTCCAGTTTCTTCAGCTTTATCTTCCTCGTACTGTCGGCCTTATTCTCGCTTACGTGTACAGCAGATGATCCTGTATCGCTAACAGCCATGCTAGTTCGCTCAGATTCCCGCCCTGATTCCTGTACTTTGCGTATAGTACCGTCAGGCCGGTACCAGGTTGTTCGAATATATTGTCTTTCGGAGGCGATATCCGATGTACTGTCGCGGCGATGGGTTTGTGAGGCCGCGCTGTCTTTCTGTACTGATGATGCTGTTGAAGCGCTTTCTGTATCTGTTTGTACAAAGCTATCAAGGTTCCGGTTACTCCGGCAGAAAGTAAAAACGATGGAAAGTAGAATAAGAACAGCATATTTCATATGTTTTAATTTGAATATTTGTAATCATTCAGCCTGTTGATCCAGCCCTTGTAAAATACCATTTGTGTAGGATCACGCTTTACCAGATCGTCAATAAAAACTTTCCGGGCTTGGAATATTTTTGTGAATAATCCGGCCTGATCCGGATAGCTATTCAGTGCGGCCAGTGTCTTAGGCCCTACGATACCATCGGCTGTTACACCCAGTATCCGTTGCGGGATTTTGACGCCATGAATACCGGAACCCCACACCCAGTCTACCAGGATATTCGCTATCGACTGGTTGTTTATCTGGTCGGCTTTCCACTTGTTCCAGTAATATTTCCGGAGTACGTCCACCACGTCCTGGCGGGTGATCAGCTTCAGGTCATCGGCGTCGATATCGCCGTCGCCGTCCTTGTCATAGCCCACCTGTTTCCATGTCGCCAGGGTGACGTCCATATTCGTTTTACCACCTTTGTCGTTCTTATGGTCGGCCCATCCGCCTGCCCATTTAAATATAACCGGGATCAGTAATTCAATTTTTGCCATGTTTTTAAGTTATGAGTTATAAGTGAAAAGTTATGAGTTGTTTAAAAATTCAATGTTTAAATATTTAAATATTAAATCTTTGAATCAACTTGCTGTTGACTGCTAACTGTTGACTGTTTATTGTTTTCGGCCTTACGTCCGTTGTATCTAATACTCGTAAGAGTGACACTGATAAAGATAGCCCCCCAACAGAAGGCAATGCTTAATAAAATATAAATTATCTTTTCCATTTTATTTTAGTTTTATAATTCTTCTTCTTTTTTATTTACATCATTATTCGCTTCTATACTTACCTGATTGCCGATATTGATCTTCAGGCGTTCATAAGTAGACATTAGCTGAAAAATAATACTCTGTGCGGCACCGCAGGCTACAACGATTATCGTTGCAGTCTCCCTGATCCGTTCGCCGTCGACAATAACACACCAGGCGGCCAGTATTCCCCAGAAAACAGTAACGATCCACCGGCGGCTCCGGAACTTGACCCAAAACTTGCCGACAAAGAATGTAGAGAGCAGGAAACAGGCCAGACAAATCAGGCCTACTGCTATTTCACTGTGATTTAAATTTAATTGTTGCATGACTTTTTTGTTTCAAAAGTCAGGATTTGGGAGGGAAAGGTAAAGGACAAAAAAAAGTGAAAAACTAAAAGTGAAAAACTAAAAATGAAGAATGAAGAATAAACAGTTACAAGTTACTGCGCCCTCCGGGCAGTTACGAGTTACAAGTAAACGAGATACGAGATACAAGATACAAGTTGTTTACTGCTAACTGTTTACTGTTTACTGTTAACTGCTAACTGTCCAGATACAACTTAATTGTCCTGAATACAGCTTCGCTCACCATTACCTTATCGTCCCGGTCGATGGAGAATGCCAGCTTCTCCGGAAGTAAAGGCTGGTTATCGAACATATAAATATTGTCGAAACGGAAATTCATCACATCCTGTATGCCGAGACGCAGCGGAAGTTTTACCTCATTGAACGAATCGCGGATAACGGCGGCGTATTTGGTCCAGAATTTTTGGTACAGGCCGTTGGTGCCTCCGAATATCAGATCGAAGCCTCCGGGATACGGAAGCCCTTCATCAGCCATGCTGTACCCGTGTATATTCCCGTACACGCATTTATATGCATATTGCGCTTCGTAATTAGATGAACGCCCGCGATAAAAGGCTGTCATAATAGGGCATTTCATCGTATCCTTATTACTTTCTACTACTTTGTCGTCATCTGTTCCGGCGCCGTTCAACGCCTTGAGTGTCGTATTCATATGCCGGCGCTTACCGATGTACAGCATATAGTAATTAGTACCTATATGAAGCATAGTATCGATACGGAAATAGCGCACAAATACCGTCAGGAAAGCTATATGCTCGCGCTTGCTGTCCCTGGTGTCGTAATCATCGTTTACGGAATCTTCCTTATCCTTGTATTCATCGAACAGGTATTGCGAATCGTATTTCCATTCCGTCTGCCCGGCCTCATTGACCGACTTTTGCCAGATCTGCCCTACTTCCTGCATAAAATAATATCCCTCAGGGCCGGATACGGGAGGATACGGCGTATTTATCAAAGGTCCTTTATTCGCTTCGAATTTTTCCAGCGTATCAAAGCTTACATCAGAATATTCTATGGAACGGTTATTTGTGAGCTTTATCATTTTCGAATCGGAAAGGTTGATCTCCGGTATGTCGCTGATCTTATCGTCGAGCGGTATATAATCCTTATTGTCGAGTATATCGTTCCAGAACTTTACATCCACATACTTATAATCGGGACTGATAAAAAACTCACAACCGTAATCGGTACGCGCCGACTGCAGGTAGTCGCTGATCTTCACCGACGGCACCAGTTGCGAATATTTCAACTGTGAATGTACAATTGAATCCGCAGTATTATTCAGCACGGCTATTTTCTTCATTTCCGGATCTGTATCGAATATGGATTCGCGCAGCTCATAGCCGAAATATGCGAAAATACGGCGCAATACATACGATTGCTTCAGGAACGGGCTAATGGCATAACCTTTCGGGGCGTCTATGAATTTGCTGCCCTCGTAATATTTGCGGGGGATGCGTCCGCAGAGCTTGAAGTAAGGCTTGCCGTTCATATCCGTATCCATATCGCCGGCTACAGGATACAGAGCTGAATATTGTTCGTTCAATACCTGATAGAACGTATAGTTCGTAGTACCTTCGGAATTTGTGATATCCTGGTCGAAATGATCCGTCGCTACCGGGAACAGGTAAAAATCATCCTCTATATTACCTACCATCACCAGCTCCATGTACTTGATCATCATGTCCAGGTCGCTGGTGAATGTCCCTGAAACATGGAAGTCCGAAGCCGGGCGCGTGATATCGAAGGCCTGCGACATCTCCGTTTCTTTCATCCGGGCATACATGGGCGATTCGTCCAGATAGACGGCTCCTTCTATCTCCCTGCTGCCTGATCCGATGCGCAGCAGTCCCTGTTTTTGCCATACGCCGGCCTCGACCAGCGCGTCGCGGGTACGCTTGTATTTATACAAAGAAGTGATATCCACGTCTCCCAGGCTGCGCACATTTGTAGGCGTGCGCGGCAGGGTCAGGGGCAGCGACATCGAGGCCTGCTCCTTCAGCATCGGGTTATTCAGCGTAACGCTTAGCTTTGTATTCGGTTTCATATCTAATACGGCGCCGGTATCTTTTAGTCGGATGTGCATGTTTTTTAGTTGAAAGTTGGCAATTGAAAGTTGAAAGTGAAATTTTACTGTTTACTGATGACTGCTAACTGTTAACTGATTAGTATTTCGTGCCGAAACTTTCGTAATCGGTCATTTTTTGCTTTGTATCCATCAGCTCCTGGTAGTTTATTTCGGCCTTCAGGCGGTTGTTTTTTATGAAGTCGTATATCTCCATCAGGATGTCTCGGTTGCCGGGTACGGTTGCTGTCGATGAAGCCCCCTGTCCCCCGCGGGAAGATTGGCCAGGCTCAGACCGGGCTATAAAACCTCCCGTATCTAATCCGGCCATGCGGGCGCGTATCAGGCGGTTCATATCCACGGTGGACACGGTGCCGGCACGCTGTTCGGCGTCGATAAGGTCAATGATGGGGCGGATGGTCGGGTTTTTATAAGCAGCGTTGCTGGCTACCCATTCACGGCTTTGCCCGGCAGGACCTTCGCCGACCAATACAGTAGGCTTATCCACAAACCCGCGCTTATCAGGATCGTAGAGCGCCTTATATTTCTTGCCGGCGTCGGTTTCGGCCTCGACAAAGTAACCGCCTTCCTCTTTAGGCGTGGAAAGTACACGCTCGTATTTCGTATTGCTGTCGGAGTTACTGTTTCCCAAGGTCATATTTTTTACTTTCTGGCGTTCGGCATTGGCGGAGATCAACTGTGCTGCTCCGGTAGCCGCCAGCATTACAGCTGCCACAGTGCCGGCGATAGGCCCGAGCTGGGCATAGCCTGTCATAATAGCCACAGCCGTATTCGCGATAATCTCCGAGGCTTTTACGGCAAACTGCACATCGGCATATTTTTTCTCAATGTCGAGCTTTTTCTGCGCCTTTTCGTTTTCGAGCCGTTCGGTTTCTTCCTTATTGCCTTTAGCCGCTTCGATGCGCACGTCGTATTCGGCGTCGAGCTTGGCGGTTTCGGCTTCCATCAGGGCGGAGACAAGATTAGAACTTTTTTCGTTCCAATGCTGTTGCTCTTCTACATATTTAGACGCATATTCCATTCTCAGCCTGAACTTGGCTTCTTCGAATTCTTCTTCGGAGAGTAATTTTTGTTCGTGCTGTAGTTTCAGATTCTCCAGCTCGCTGTTGTACAGTTCGCCGACAGAGGCTAATCCATACTGCTCCCTGACAGCGAGTCGCTCGTCTTCGTATTTTTTATTGAGTTGGGTAAGCAGCTTCTGATAGGTTTCATAATCTATCAGGTCAGCCGCCAGTAAATCCTGAAGGCCGCGCTGTTCACGGGATTTATCTTCAGCTACGGTAGTTAAACCATACCCGGATCGCACATCATAGTTTTTATCACGGTCGGAGCGCTGCAAGGCCCTGCGTTTGGCTTCGGCATCAGCTTCAACTTTTAGCGTATCCGCGTTTGCTTTCTTAACGGCCTCGGCCTTGATACGTCCGTTTTGTAGTTCCAGGGCTTCTACATCCATGCCGTACTTTTGCAGGATGGCCAGACGGGTTTCGGTTTCGGCGATATCGATCAGCTCCAGTTCCCGGGCCCTTTGCTCTTCACCGAGGTTACGCTCTTCCAGGGCTTTCTTTTCACCGTCTACCCATGCCTGAAGTATCTGCAGGGAAATATCACGGCCATGTTCGGCTTCGGCCAGCTTATTGGCGTCGAACTGGGGGAGAAGTTCGAATTGCGAGTTACGCGTATCGGCCTGCATCTTCCCGATATCGGCCAGGAATTTTTCATCTTTCACCTTGAACTCGTCCAGAAAATTGCCTATAAGCTGCATCCTGTCGGCATAGTATTTATAGTCGCTTTTCAGGGTTTCATATTTCAATTCTTCATCCGTCTGGTTGTTTTCGAAGGCGTATTTCTTCAGGGCAAGTATTTCGTCTTTATGCGCGTTTTCGAGATTTTCGAGGCGGGTAGCCAGTTCTTTTTTCTGTTTTTGCAATTCCTTTTTATCTTCATCGTCTCCGGTACCGCCTCCTGTTTTTTTTACTTCTTCTTCACTTATGGGTGTAATATATTCCAGTTTGCTGTTTTTTGTAAATTCGGTAAGAGATTTAAAATCTTCTTTGACGGATTTCAAATAATCCTTATACGCATTTTTGTTACGAACAGCAGCTTCTACAACAGCTTCATTTACCTTAACTATATTTCCGGATAACGCTGCCTCTATAGTCTTCCCTAGCAATATAGCCTGGCCTATTCCAAAATCAAAAGCCAGCTTCATATTATTATATAGCAATTTGAATCCAAAGGCAACCCCACCTACGGATATCCTGAGCAGTTCAGATCCATTGTACGCAGTGACAAAATGATTGTACAGATCTATCAGCTTATTCATTATATCGGGCAGCTGCCGTTCGGCGAACCGTGTTACCCAGTCCGCTATTTTACCCGATACCTGACTCCATAGTTTATTTATCCATAAAAATTGATTCCCTACTTTGAGCTGTGCATTCTCCCACTTCACAGTTGCTTTGGTTGCCATATCAGCTGCAGTAAGCGCCCGTGGTCCTTGTTTTTCGAGTTCCTTGTTAACCAGAGCGATCACACCTTTGGCAAAGGATCCTTCTTTTGCCATCGCCCGGCTTATCTCTACCGAAGAAAAACCAAGGTCATCCAGTACCAGTTTCGACTGGCGGCCTATACCGTCGATAATCCTCCTCTGGAAATCGTCTACTTCCTTGCCCATATCGATAGCCCGGCGGGCCGCAAAATCAAGCAGGTTGCCGACTTCCGAAACAGGAATTTTGTATTTATCAGCCTTGACTGCCGCCTGCATCAGGGTGAAATCGTTAATAAGCCCCCGGGTTTGCTCGCGCAGCTTGTCCAGCAGTTTTGTATCGCCCAGGCCACGGAAAGCACGGATGACGCCTTCGGCCTTGGATGCCACTTCTATCGACGTGCCTATCCATTCACGGGCTTTATTGATAAGGTCGGTAAAGAAACGGATAACCTGATAGACCATCATCAGTAGGAAAACTTTACCTATCGTTTTGCCGGCTTCCTGCGCTGCTTTTCCCAACTGGCCGAAGCGGGTTTTTATTATATCGCCTCCGGCGGCTACTTTCTTTTGCTGGGCTTCGACCAGTTGAAGCTGTTTATTGTATCTATTCCATTCAGCCAGGTTTAGCGATTTGGATATATTGGCCAGCCGGAAGCGCAGGTATTCGGCGCTGGCAGACAATTGGTTCATCGTCATATCCGTAATTTTGATTGTACGGATAAACTTTTCGCCCGGCATGGACATTTTTATCATCTGCGTCTCCACCTGGTTCAGCATGGCCGATGCCTTGGCATACGCGGCAGGCGTCATTTCTTTATTCATATTGGCCAGCCTGTTCCTGAGCCTGTCGGCAGCGGCAGCCAGTTGGTCCATACTCTTGCCTTCGAGGCTTATGTATTTACCCATAGCCTCGGATTTCACTATCAGTTTTTGTTTTTGGGTTTCGACCTCGAGAAGCTGGTACCGGTATTTTTCCCACTTCGCCGGATCGAGCGCCTGTGACGTGCTGGCAAGTTTACCCTGTAGGTATTCAGCGCGATTCGAAAGTTGAATTACGGTCATATCCGTAACCTTCATCGTGCGGTTCAGGGCTTCGCTCGTATTTTGCAGGGTATTGATAGTGGTGTTATTCTTGTTTATCTGTGTAGTATTATTATCGATATGCTGGGTTAACCTCTGTATATTCTGGGATAACTGCTTAGCCCTGTCGCTGGCGCCCTGTGCCTGTTCACGGAGTAGTTTCAGTTCCGCGTTATACTGCTTAATCAGCCTTTCGTCTTCCTTGATTTCCTGCTGCAGCTCTTTATTCTCATCCTTCAGCCCGCGGATACCCGCTTTGGCATCTTTTGCCTCCAGTTCTATCTCCTTGACACCCTTGGCCAACTTATCGAGGTCGATAGTCGCTTTGTCTACGCCTTCGCTTTTGATGACTAGCGTTACTAAATCTTTTGTTATCATAGGATTCAGATTTCGATTTTTGTTTCTTTGAGTTTTTCGGCGATAAACCGTGCCAGTCCGCCGCGGGTACGGCTGTATATATATCCCATCAGGAAGCCCCATACATATTTATTGTAGATGGGCGTGTATCTCTTCTTAGGCTTATCGCCCCGTAGCCGCAGGTCGAGGAAGCGCATATAGAGCGGATAGGTGATGGTAAGGGTAGTGCCTTCGCTTCCGGAAGTGACGCTGTAAGGATTCGATTTCATATGGGCCGACAATGCGCCTGTGCGCCTGACGGTATCGCGCCCGGCAATGGTCGACTGTATGCCTGACAGTTCTTTTCCCGCCTTGGAGAATGCTTCCGGCATATTGATCGTATATGTATTATTTTCTGTTATCATACGGCTAAATTAGCCGCGGGGGAGGGAGTGGGAAAGGACAAAAAAAGTGTAAAGTGAAGAGTGTAAAGTGAAAAATGGCGCGAAGCGGGAAAGAAAAAGCCCCGCCGGGATGGGCGGGGCTGATATGTTCTTTAGTATATATTTATAATTGCACTTTCAATTCTTCACCTGTTAATGAAAAATAGAGGTTTTGAAGTTGGTGAAGATATTTTAAATCATAAGGGATAAAAAAATCTACCTGATTTTGGTTAAATATCCATCCTTTCCATATTATAGAACCATTATCTTCAATATAAAACCTTATGTGAGAAGAATCTCTGGCTGTACTGCCTTGAACATGTAAGTGTAAATAATCATATCTAGTCTCAGGATCATTATGTTTTGTTAAACCACACTTCAATAGTATATCTTTTGTCAGGGGGATAGGCTCGAATACTAATTTATCCAGATATTCATTTCTTACTCCTTTTTCTTTCATTGCCATGTCTTGTATTACACCATAACCTATCTCTGATACAATTTCACCTAGAAACAGAATACTATTGCCTATTCGTAATTCATTTGATTTCATTTTTAAATTAATTTTCTTAAATCTTCCTTTTCTGTAATTGAAGTTTAGCGTCCTGGGCGATAATACCCAGAATACAAGAAATATCACTAAAGCTTATCTTATTGTTTTCGAGTAGGACCTTTAATCCGTCTACAGAAGATATAGATAGAATGCTTTTCAAAACGATTGACATTGGTATACCGTTATTATCAAACTGCATAAGTTCATGTTTAGTTAATACACCCTTCAGTCGGCATAGTTCAGTTACAGCAAGCAGGTAATTATAATCTGCTTTATAAAAGTTGGCAATTTCCTTTATGGCGTTTTCAAGTATCATTTTATAGTGAGTTTTCTGTTCAGCAAATATTCTACGTCTCTCTCGTCTTCACTTTTTAATACGATTTTGGCTATTTCTACGGTCAGGTGATAAAACACTTCTTCCGTGTAGTGAAAATACCGTATAGTACGGTCGACATAATTATTATATTCAGCCATAACTCTAATCCCGGCGGCAGATGTATAATAAAGTAAGAATTGCAATCGCATATTGTCCCGGTACCTTACAATATAATCGAACGGATATTCCCTTAATACATATTGGAAGATAACATCATCAAAAGGCCTCTCTTCGCGGGCAAAACCATAAGACTCTAATTCAGATATAAACGTATCTAAAGACTCTGTTTGGTCATTACATCGGCGTGGGCTATGCATGATAATATCCGCACGGTTAAGTTGCATGCGGACAAGGAAGTAAGAAAATATCTGGTATGTACTCGAAGGACTGTATTTCATATTCCCGGTTTTTAAAATAACAGTGCAATGTACTAATTTATGGAAAAACGTACAAATGTGCGACTAACTAAAAGCCGCCCTACTTATCACAAGCAAGGCGGCAGAATCAATAAAAACCTAACACAAACCATGAAAAAAACGAAAAATGAAGAAACAACATTCGTTGAAGCAAAGGCGATGCAATTATCTGTCTACTGTTAACTGATAACTGCTAACTGTTTACTGATTACTTCCCCTTCAGCATATCATATCCCTGCCGGCGTATCATGACCGTCCAGCCATATGAAGGCATATCGTAGGACAGCCAGGGCGTGATAATATGGTCGGCCTGGAAGTTCTTCAGCCAGGGAACACATTTTTCTTCCTGAATCATCATGTGGCGCATCCGGCAAAGCATATCGAGCGCACGGTCCGATTTGATGGCTCGCTCTGCCAGGTCGTTATTGCTGTCGCGCCCCGGAAAGGCTATCGTGATGGCTATCAGGAACGATTCGCGGCGCACGTTCGGCGGGGCTATCTCGTTCTCGATCTGTCCGTAGTCGACAAACATAAAGCAGTCCTGGGCGGCGGAGATGGCGCTTGCCACGTTCTGCGTGTCGGGTCCGAAAATATAATGTTTCACATCCGGAAGCAGGGCCGGAGGCAGGTCGTTCACCTCCTGCATCCACTGCGCATACTCCGGAAGCTCCGAGCGTCCGTTGTTAAATACTTGCAGTACCCCGGCTTTCTGCGGGAACCGCGCGAAGAACATAAATATATCTTTTACCAGCATAGTTTTTTTTAGTTACGAGTTACTTTTTTAGTTACGAGTTACGAGTTACAGGTTACGAGTTATAAGTTACGAGTAGACGAGATACGAGATACGAGTTATTCACTGCTTACTGTTTACTGTTTACTGTTTGTAACTGCCCGTAGGGCGCAGTAACTTGTAACTACTTAAATTATCGAATTAATTGTATTAATATCCAGCCCTGTCTTCTCCGCTATCTCCGACAGCTTCATATCCGCGCTGTGCAGGGTGCGCACGGCATCTATTTTTTTCTTCCGGAGGATTTCGAGGTATTCGGTCAGCGACATATCACCTACTTTGTCGATATCGCCGTAACCGTCTTCCGACAGCGCGTAGATACCTTCCTTTAGTCCGACCGAGAGCTTGTTTTTACCTGTATCCTTTCCCCGCTGCCACAGGATGCTGAAGTGTGTTTTGGTAAATAGCATCAGTACCAGCGCTTGGAAGTTCAGTGCCACGGCTTCGAGCGTTGCCGGATCGGCAGATGCGAACAGGGCGGCATTTCCGTGTGCCCGGTCTGGTGAATACGTGCATGGACAATAGAGTATCGCTGCCAGCAGGGGCAGCAGCTCCGGATTTTTGGCTATGCCCGAAAGGCATTCCGAGGCGTCGACATACTGGCGGGCTGTAAGCGATACGGACAGCAGGGCGCAGGAAGTATTGACGGTATAGCCCGGATAGGAGCTTTCGCCAATGGTGAGATCTGGCAACAACTGCGCGGCAAAGCAGGCATCGAGTTCATATATATATTCCGCACGGCGCAGGACGCGGCCTTCCGGTGAATCGGGCAGGTCGCCCGGCTCCGTTTTACGTGCTATACGGCGCAGTTCCGGAGACAAGCTGGCCCATACATCCTTCGGGTACCTGATGGAGAAAATAAATGTGATTTTCGACTGCAGCAGGTACAGGTTCTGCGCGATGGTGTCCTCATGTTTCCGGGGGATATAACGCATATCCACGCTCAGCACGAAGATAACGAAACGCAGGCGCACGTCTGACATGGACAGCACCCCGGCAGCATACATCCTGAGCAGCCCCGCCAGGTGTACGAATTGCTCCGGAGTCAATGCCTCCCAGCTGTTGGGGATGGTGTAGGGTTTACCTTTGATTTCTATATCCAGCCCCCCAACCCCCCGTAGGGGGCTTTCAGAGAGGGTATTTGTTTTTAAATCATTCATATTATTCTATTTTTTAGGGTAGGGGCTAAGCCTCCCCTCCGGGGAGGTTGGAGGGGCCTTACATTAAATAATACTTATTCCCTTCATCATTCAGGTTGGTCCCGGTATCCACATCGCCGGAACTATCCGTAAGTGCCAGGTCTATATTACCCAGCAGGCTGTCGGCGTCGGACAGGAAGTTGTCGGCCATATTGGTAAGGGCGTCGCGTTCGTCCTTACCGTTGCGCGAGAGGGTGTTGTCGTCGAAATAGTTACGTATGGTCGGCGGCAGCTCTATGATGTCGAATTGCAGCAGCGTGCGGGCAATGATGGTATATACGAGCGCTGTATCGAGGTTAGGCAGTAAATCATTCCGTCCGGCGGCATTCAGTTTTTCGTAATATCCGTTGAAAGTCATCAGCAGCTCTTTCTTCTGAATCGGCACGGTACGCATAAAGTACAGGTACGACGTATCGATGCTGTAAAAGGCTTCGAAGTCGAGCACGGTAAGCAGGCGCAGGCCGTCCATCTGGCGGGCTATCCATGTATTGCTCCAGTTATAGGCCGGATCTTCGCTCAGGATATGTAGGAGCGAATCCATCGCGTTGTGGTAGTTGTCGATATACTGCCGGCGCATAGCCTCCAGCTCGTACTTGTAAGTATCAGCTTTTTTCTCGTGCCGGTTGCTGACGGTAATAAATATATGATAGCCGTACATGATACGATTGGCCCAGGCGGATCGCAAATACATCAGGGCATCGGTATCCGTTTCCCCGGCTATCTGTGTCCAGATGCTTTCGGAGATAACGCCCGTGATGGACTTCCGCGCGGAGATGGCCATGGCATTCAGCGAAGCGAAATTAACGCCCGCTTTTTCGACGCCGGGAGCCGCTTCGGTGAAGTCGGCAAGGGTAGGGAAGAGTTGGGTGAGAACTAACATATAATTAAGAATGAAGAATTAAGAATTAAGAATGAAAAATTGCCAATGTTTTAAGCTAATAGCTGTTAGCTAATGGCCAATAGCTTTTTCATTGGCACATTAATTAAATATTATTCAGCAATATCTACGGAATCGGAGCTAAACCAAGGTTCTGTTATTCGTCCGTCAGACGTTAACCGGGTTAATCTAACAGATACATAACCATCAATATACTCAGCTATAGCGGTTATTTTACCTTCGAATCCTGATATGGAATCTTTTGCCTGTTTTCCTTTCACTGTTTCAAAATCAATCTTTTTCATTTTGCTTTTTTTTTAAAATTATTTAATTTATCACTTATCACTCTTAGTTTTTCACTGTTTACTGCTTACTGTTTACTGTTAACTGACATTCAGCGAATCCATCCGTTTATTCTCCGACACCTGGCTCTGCCGGCTCGGTATTTCCCGGTAGTAGCCGATCCTGTATCCGGCTTCGTACTTCTTCGGGAAATTCACCTGAAGTGCATAATTGAATGCTTCGCTGCAAATTTCGTCGTCGGCGGTAAGCGAGGCCAGATATACGATGTAGTTGTAATATACATCGGCTCCCGACTTGGAGATAACGCCCTCCTGCGATATGCCCGTAATGGAAGGGTCGAGCCCCATCGACGACACGAGCACGCCATCGACACGCTTGTCATAGGCGATCAGAGCATCGATATATTCCTTGTACTTCATGTCGATGGTTTCGAAGCGCCAGCGCTCTTCCTCCTTCGCGCCGGTACGGAACGAATAGGATACGAAGCTCTTGCCCTGGTTGTTCTTCCCGGACAGGAATTCGGTAGCTTTCTTTATCTCCGAGTTCATATAGCGCACCAGGAACGACTCGCTGTAGTCGGTGCCTATGTCTATGCCGTTGTAGGTAAGCAGGGGCTTGCCATCAGCCTTGCGCTTCTTGTTTTCCTCGCAGATAGCCTTTATCTGGCTGCGTTTGGATACGATCCACGCGTCCGGGATAATGATATGTATCTTGGCCGAAAGCGAGTTCTTCAGGAACGAGTTGATATAGTCGGGGCTGTCGTTCGCGCCCTGTATCCAGGGTTTGGTACCTAAGTACGTTTCATTACAGCCGTAGAAGTCGCCTACCGTGCTTTGCTTATGGTGCGAGATGGCAGCATACCGGTAGCGATGAATTTCGGCGATATCGAAGCGCGGATAGATCTTGAACTTGGTAGTGGCCAGTCCCCAGGCGCCGAAAGCAATGTAACGGAAATCGCTGTAGTTGGGAATTTCCATCAATGCATCGAAGGTCTTGGCCGTGGCCAGGCGGCAGTATTTGTTTTCGGCAAGCTCGATGCCTGTAATCGGGTAGCCGATGCCGAACTGCGCGCCTATGGAGAAGCGGTGCTTGGCAAAATAATCGTAAAACGTATAGAAACGCCGGATAAGGCTCATGGCGAAATCGGTATATGAGGCCTCTATACCGTTCTTTTGCCACGACTCCAGCCAGCGGAATACTTCCGGGTCGCGGTACCACTTGCGCTGGAGCGTGCCATCTTCGCCCGTGGTGATATAATAGCCGTGCGGGCCTTTACCGTACAGGAACTTCACCTGCTTATCGATCAGCCGGGGATGCAGGCGGTTACGCTTGATGGTATACTCGATTTCCTCACACTGGAGGTTGTGCTCGCCGCGGGCGTATACGTTATACCCGTTCACATTGAGCCACATCGGGATAACTGGCTGCATCACGGCCTTTTCAAATCCGGGATCGTTCAACACGGAGCTGTTCATCGGGCGGTCGCCGATCTGGAACGTCGTTACCGTGTCTTCGGCGATGCACAGGCCATAGTTGCCAAGGGTGGAGATTTCCATGTTTTTAAGTGAAAAGTGAAAAACTAAAAGTGAAAAATTTACTGTTTACTGTTTACTGTTTACTGCTAACTGATATGATTTTCCTCAATCTATAATTATCCACAGCGAAGCCGATATAGCGCATCAGCACCCGGTAACAGGTACGGGGCTGGCCGTCGGCATCGCTGTACAGGAAGAAATTATCGGAGTCGATGCTGAACTTGTCTTTCGGCAACTGGGTACGGAAGGTGCAATGTTCCTTCGTTACCAGCTTTGCCGATGCTTTCCCCTTCGATCTCGAATAAGGAAAAAAGCAGATCGTAAACCTGCATTGCGGCTCCGGCAATTGCGATACTTCACGCGCCAGGCGCACGGCTTCGGATATGCTGATCGTTTCTTCCATGCAGCGAAAGTAGGAGACGGCTGTAAAAAGGGAAAGGACAAAAAAAGGTGAAAAGTGAAGAGTGAAAGGTGAAAAATGGCGCGGGGGGCTTTACAGTAAAAGTAAGCAGTAAGCAGTCGATTCAGGAAAAAATCGGTTTTTGCTGCCATATATAGGAATCAGTTAACAGTAAACAGTTAGCAGTAAACAGTCGGTTCCGAAAAAAAATGCAAAATCGCCGCCATATATGCGGAAACAGTGAATAGTGATCAGTTAACAGTAAACAGTGCCGGAAAAATTTTTCAAAAAAAACGCTAACTGTTTACTGTTAACTGAAAAAAGCCCCGACCTTCACAGGCAGGGACTTCAACAAACTAAAATTTAAACTTATTATACATCGAAAGATTATTGTTTTACAAAGATAAAGTTAATTGTTTAGTTACGAGTTACGGGTTACTTTTTCTTGTAACTTGTAACTGCCCGAAGGGTACAGTAACTTGTAACTAATTAACTATTCTCCCTTATAGTTATCTCCACCGTATATTTATTCCCGGTGAATATATGCGTATCACATCCGGGCGACTTGGTACGCGATACCTGGAAACAGTCGCCTTCTCCCAGGCCGTCAGTCTTGGCCTGCATTTCGCCGACAAAAGCGAAATAAGAATGTATATACGCTATCATAGCGCGGAACCTGAGCGCCTTGTTATCTGCAAGGGGTTTTGATTTTGGTGTTTTGGTAAGCATATGAATATGAGTTAGAAGTTATGAGTTAGAAAAAAAAATGCGTTTTTGCTGCCATATATGTAAATCAGTTAACAGTTATCAGTTATCAGTTAACAGTGCCGGAAAAAATTTTAATTACCGGGGACGCCTACCAACTGATATAACAGCGTAAGCGGCGTGAGCTTTCGGATGTCATGGATACCGACCCTGTGGCCTCCGGCGTGTATCCGGATATCCGACGCGCCCCGAAACGCTTCCCGGTACAGGTAAGAATAGGCATGTAATACGGCGTTTTGTGTGCAAGTTCCCTCTATAGTATGTGTCATCAGGCGCCCGCCTTTGGATGTGAAAGCTATATCCAGTGTTTTCAGCTCCGGAGATATCGGCCCCCTATCCCCCGTAGGGGGAACTTTTTCTACTTTATCTGTAGCCTCCCCTTGGGGAGGTTGGAGGGGCTTTAACTGTTCACTGATTGCCTCCGGCTCCGGTTTCAAAATGGATTCACCGGCCATATATGCAGGGGCGAGCGCTCCATCCGCGGCAACCTCCGGAGATTTTTTTTCATTTTCCACTATCAACTGTCCACTGTCCACTATTGACGGGCGCAAGTCCCGGCTGATGGAGGCGCCGGACACGGTTATTATTTCGTCCTGGTACTTGCCGGTTATCCGGAAGTCGTGCCAGTCATCGCCGGGCATAGCCGGGAAAGGACCTATGTAGTTTACTTCCATAACGCCGCAATTGGTGTTGTATATGTAAGTGTGTCCGATTGAGAGAGTTACAGGGTTCATAGGGGGTATAAGTTATGAGTTATAATATTATTACATTTTCGATTCGCCCGGCCGTTGAACATGTAGAAGGGTGTTTCTTATATTCATTGCCCCATTTGCTCATTACCTCGTCAGCCTGAACGGTTACAAAACCGTTTTTTATTTCGGTTACAATACCTTTCACTTTCTTATAAAATGAACCTTCCGGCATTGCTACTATCTCTACTCTCTCACCTATTTGTATTGCTTTCATATATTATTTATTTTTAATTAGTTATTCCCGTTGTTTAATTGCAGCCCCCGGGAGCTGCAACCCATCACAATTTATTATTGCCGACTTTGGACGGCGGGGGTTAATTAAAATTAGGCTCCGGGATCCAGTCCCTTATATCGTTTACCTTTGTGATAAACTGGCATTTTAGCCAGTCGTTCATATCGTTGCTACTCATATAGGCTTTGTTAAGGGCCTCGATTTCTATCGCTTGCTTTTCGCTTATTTCTTTGCCGTCTAAAAAATATCTTGCTTTCATATGTTTGTATGTTTTTGGCCCCCGGAGGGGCCGGGGTTAATTATCTTGGTAAAGGGAAAATAAATTCATGCCTGTGTACTGGTTCGTGATCAGATCCGATGTAAAACAATCCGTTCGCGATGCCTTTCACTTGTTTTTTACAATTATAATATGTGTCGAATACGTATTGTCCGATGACAGGGGTCGCCGGTTCATCTTCCTTATTCTCTACAGTTAATTCTTCAGGTTTCACAGCAAACCAATAGCAATCTATATCGAGATATACACATCTGCCATCTTCAAGAGGTGTACGAAAACCTAAAATTGTATGTCCTTCGAACTTAACGCCGTAACCGTTCGTAAAGGTTACCTTATCACCTGTTTTTAAATCAACTCCGGGGAGGCTATCCAATACGTTTATATTACGGGATTTTGCCCAATTCTTAAAATCTGTAGCGTGGATTTCGTTTCTGTTTAACTCTGTTGCTTTCATTGTTGTTTAATTTTAGTTAGTTATTATTTCTGATACAAATGTAAAGTTATCACTTTTCATTATCAAATTATTTGATAACTATTTGCTTTACGTTAACATTATTTATGAAAAGCGATAGCTTTACAAAACTATAACTATGTACATTTGTATCAATAACAATGTATATTTATGAGTTTACGTATAAAGGAAGTATTGAAAGAAAAAGGCTTATCGATAAATGAAGTAGCTGAAATAATGGGAATATCTAGGGTAGGGCTATCACAGCACATAAATGGCAATCCCTCCTCTGAAGTGTTGGTAAGAATTGCAAAGGCTATAGGATGTAGCGCATCAGAATTTTTTGAGCCTTTAAAGGAAAATATAATAATATGTCCTAAGTGTGGTAATAAAATGGAAGTAAAAGAAAAAAGCGATGGTTAATCATCGCTTTTCTTATCTTTAGGAAATAACATAATTTTAAGGCTTATATCTTCATTGTCTTCATAGGCATTTTTATACGATACATATACATTGTAACCATATTTAATAATACCATTTGTCACTTCTGGAGATAGCGAGGCGGGTATATATCCTATATGTTCTCCTTTACTTATAACTTTTACGGCGAAGTGATCATGTTTATTTGTAGGTTCTCTTTTTAAGTGTACAGGATCACCAACTCTCAAGTATCGAGCTACATATTTTGCGTTATATGATCTGTAATATATACCATTTACCCAGCATTCAATTTTTCTTACTTTAAATTTCTTTGGTTTCTTTTTTTGTTTTTCTCTCTCCTCAATAAAAGTAGAATATAGTATATCATCTATAGGGTTTCCCCTACTTGGATTTGGCGGCTTATAATCTATAAAACCTTTTGTTGTATAAAACCGTTTATATCCATCCTTTAAAGGTGGCTCTTTAGTATTATTTTTCTCTCTCTTAGGAAAATCTATTCTACCATCAGGATAAACCTTTATAGGCTCTTCAGTTTGAGATACCGGGATATTTTTACTATTATGTTCTTTTTTGTTTTTCTTATTTTTATATGGCTTGAATAGAATATATATAGAGTAAAATATTAAGAAAAGCAATACCACATAGGCAATAATTTTCATTACCAATCATCATTATTTGCTTTAATGCCAGATTCTAAACTAGCGATTATTTTTTTTACTTTCGAGTCAAATAGTATTAATGGGGCTTCTTTACAATTTTTAAATAAAGGGAAACTTTCAATAGATCCTTTCATGGGTTTATTTAATCCTGGAACAAAGGTATCAACTCCGAAATCAGATATTTCATATTTATATCTTCCATCTTTAAATTGTATAGTTAAAGTGAAAGTATATATTTTATCAATAATACCCTTAGCTACAATTACAGAATTAACAACTTCACTTTGAACAACATCTTTTGAGATTACAAATGTTTTACCAAGCCATAATTTAGCATTGCTATATAAGGTTGCAGAAGATGCATTATCCACTATTACAACACCCTCATAAAATACCCGTCCGTCTTTAAATGGTACAATTTTTTGACAATCAATATTTTGTGATTTAGATGCAATTGTTGCAAATAATAATAGTATTAATAATACTTTTCTCATAAATAGTTTAATTTTAGTTTATATTAAGTTTTAGCAAAAGTATAAAAAAATTTAACAATCATATATTTAAGGTCACAATTTGCGACCTTGAACAACAAAAAAAGCCCCGTACGGCTCGATACGGGGCTTAGTGTCAAATATAAGCTATTTATAAAGAAATGCTTACCGAGCCTAATTTTTTAGATAAGTCATTCAGGGCGTATTTAAGTTTATCTATTTCTGCCTGGGTAAACCTGGCAGGCTTGCCGTTTACCGTATTGCCATTTATGCGCTGGTATAACCACGCATCCGTTTTATTGAAATAAGTCTTTGCAATATATACCAGGGAGACGGCGGGTATTATATCCTGTAGCTTTTGTTTCATTGCCAGCTCTGTAGCTTTGTCGGCGGTATCCTTTGCAGATTCTACCAGGGAGGCGGCGAACTTGTCACCATCTATATCTATTAGTTCCTGCATTTGCCGGTCTATATCATCGCGTTCCTTATCTGTAGACGCTTTTACAAATGCTGCTTTCAGTTCATTTATCTTTTCTTTCATAGGATTTTGTTTTTGTCCCCCTTCCTGATGGAGAAGGGGGGCTTTTGTTAATGTCCGATTTCTTTTAATTTCTCTGTTATTATCTCTATTTGCTCGTCAAAGTATTGCTTTAGCTTTTCAGACCTGGCAGATACTTCTTTGTAATAGGATAGAAGAAAGATAAGTTCTTTTTCAAGTTCCTTCTTTTCTTTTCTCATTTCCCGGTTCAACATGTTAAATAGCTTTTATATTTGACTATACAAATATAATAATGTTTTCATTATTATGCAAGAATTTCATTGTTTATTTTCAGTTTTTTTGATATAAAAAAGGCGCCGGTTCTGGCGCCTTCCCCGGATAAGATCCCGGGCAGTTATTTATCACTTCTTCGTATAATGGTATCTAAGGGATAATATATATACCTCTATCATATCTTCATGTACGGAATATATAATACGATGCTCTGCATTTATTCGTCGCGACCAATAGCCGGTAAGATCATGCCGCAAAGGCTCCGGCTTTCCTATACCGGTAAATGGGTGTTCTTCTATATCTTCCAGAAGGCGGGTAATCTTATTCATAATACCAACGTTGCCGCTTTTCTTCCAGTACTCGATATCTTCCAACGCCTGAGGGGAATAAATCATTTCCATAGATCAGGTGTTTTTATAGCTTTACCCTTACCAGCTTTCAAGTCATTTTCAGCGGCTTTTATCCGATCTACCATAATCGGCGAAACCTTAATATACTCGGTTTCTTTTATAGAATTGTATTCATCCAGGGAGAGAACTACAACGCTCTCGTTGCCGGATCTGTGTACAATTAAAGGCTCACTATCATTAATAACCTTATCAAGATAACTTTTAAGATTATTCCTTAATTCTGTGTAACTTGCTGTTTTCATAATTCTATATTTTATTTATAAGTACAAATGTAAGTACAATATTATGTACTTACAAGTTATTTGATAATTTTTTTTACAGATTATAATAAATATGCCAGGCATCAGATATTAATGCCCTCCCTGGTATATCTATATCATTTCCTATTGTCCACACAAAAAAAATGGTAATCAATAACCATATATGTAATGTATATATAAACATCTGTGTATCAGAGTAAAATATCATGTGAATGTTAATGTTTTATTGAAAATGTTAATTTTAACTTAAATCACATTTCCAGGGATCCACCCCTCCTGAAATGCGCCGGATTGAATTAGCGTTCGCGGCTGTCTCGAAAGATGTAAAAAGTTTTATCTTTTTTATTTTTCAAAATAAAGATTGATTTTTAACGGGTTGATAAGTCAGCCGATGTAAAACAGGTATGATTATATAGCTAAAAAGATAAATTTTAGAGGATAAAATGCCTCAAATGACAGTGTTTTCAGGTAAATTGTCGGGGATTGAGCTGAATTCGTTAGGTAATAAGTGTCCATAACGGCCAAAATAGAAGTAGATAAGCGCCGATGGTAGCTGCGTGGATCTTCCGGCCTGTAACTTCATTGGTATTTTCTTCTCCGATGTCTTATCAAGCTCTATTTTGCCGTCTATAGTCTTTTTCATAGGGCTAAGCATGATGGAAGAACAGAGGTTCGGGCATTGGTTTTCGCAAATGTAAGGGCGCGGAAAGGCTGCGAACTTGTTACTGAAGATATAATCCAGTAACTTCTTTTGCTGCCAGTAGTAGATCGTAGGCTGTCCCTCGTTCATTAGTTCTACATAGAACCCGTAACGTTCGAGTTCGGCCTTCAGAAGTCGGGCGTCTGTGGTTATTTGCTCCAGTTCCTCCTTTGTCTTATTCCCGGCGCGGTCGTAGTACAACTTGAGATGTTTATTGCGGGCATCATCACCGAAGAAGTTGTAAAAATCGAGAGCAAGGTGTGTCTGATCTGCAGGAGAGTAGCATGTGAACTCTTTGATCGTACGGACTTCCTCCCCGAACCGTTTCTCCTGGGATACCGTGAGGCTCTGGAATTTGCCGGGGTCATAGCCAAGAAGCAATTCATCGTCCGGATTGTAATATTTGAGATAGCCAGCAGTAATGCGGAAGCCTCCCATGAGCTCTACCTTCAGCAACATGTCGTTTTTATAACTGTCGCTAAACTGGTGTACCTTGGGAACGTAGTTTGCAAAGAAGCGGTCGACAACGGCCCGGATCCGGATAGCACAAATAGCCGTCAGGAATTCTTCCATATCGAGTGTCTCCAGCTGCGTTTTGAAATACTTCTGTCCCAGGAAGTCTTTATTTACGAATGAAGATGCACGCATGTAATAAGAAGCCTGTGTGCGCATTCTGCGAAGCCGGTCCTGCCATAGATATAAAGTTTTAAGAGCCTTTTCGTACTGAGGATATAAGGGAGTGATTTCCGAAATATGGCGGCGCTTTGCCTTAATTTCGTTCTGAAGCCACTCGAAATGCATTTTTATAGCCATAGCATCATTGACAGGCTTGGCGACGGAAGCAATTTCGTTAATCAGATCGATATTCATATTGGATTCGTATTCTTCAAACCAGTTATCTTCACCCAGATCGACGCGAGCCGTATCCGAAACACCGGTTATACCCTGATACAAATGGTGATTGCGAACATCGCGGTTGTCACTACCACGAAGCGCAGGGAAAAGACGTGTTTTAAGTTTCTCTCCTTTATTATGCTTCATCTCCTCTATGAAAGCATGTACGCCGGACCGGCCAGCTACGGAATCGGGTTGATCGGATGACACCAGCTGGAGGTTAAAACCATTGCGGAGCACAATAGAATGGCGCGGGTAATGTATCGGATAGCGTGGGCGTGAAAAATGCTTTGGTAGCTTGGCCGTGCCTATTACATAGTCGATACCTTCCTCTAACATGCACCGTTTACCGTTAAGAATAGGTTTATTGAAATAGGATAAAAGGTTAGGAACAATATTTGACAACAGGGCTGCATATGTTTTATGTACCAGGAAAGCTAATTCACGGGGCATAGCCTCAGATACACGTAATATACGAGGTCCCATAACGCCCTCCGTTTTACCTCCGGCACGGGCTATCTCGGCTATGAGAACATTCGGGTCGATCAACGTGGCGCGGAGCTGCGCCATGTTCATGTAATATTCCTGCGTCCAGTCTACCTGTTCATCCCAAATCATAATCAGTCGCTTTCTATTACTTCGTATGGAGTATCCGGTAAATCCGCGTCTATACGCAGCCTCTTTTTCTCAGGTTCGTCGACAGGCAGGCTATTTATAAGATTGAGATAATAACCTTCATTGTCCTTCCGGGCGATTTCTTTAAGGCTTTTTTGCTCAAATCCCAGATTTATAATGCTTATATTCGGCGAAAGAAGGAATACCGGTACAAAGCCCGTATCAAGGCTGGCGGCAATACTTGATTTCTCCCGGCATTCTTCCGCGGCTTTGCGGAACATGTATGCGGCACGGAAATCTTCGGCCTGGATGGCTTTTTCGGCGTCTTCCTCGTATTTATTGGCAAAATCTATATACCAGACCTTATCCGACACAACATTATCGACATGGAAGTATTCTATGGCTGAATAGATGCGCTCCTGACAGGTCCGCAGGCTTATTTTCTTTTTGAACTTGGCGACAATACGGACTTTAAGGCTTTCGGCAGCCTTGGAGATATTCCGGTTCTTATCATATTCCTGGTACGCCATGGATATTTCCTGAAGCCATTGCTGAGTTTCAGGAGGAATACCTTCGGATTCTCCCGTTTCAAGAAAATGGGAAATTATGGCCGGATCCAGTTTGGATAATATTTCGAAATGTGTCATAGTCTATTGTTCTCTATTACAGATTCAAATACAGATTTCGTTTCGGTATGCTTTTGCAGGAGGGCTTTGTCGGTATCCCGGTGATCGATCCGCTTATCGCTACGGAGATAAGACTCGTATCGTGAGATGTTGCAGCAACAGCGGTTATATTCGTCCATAAAGCGGGTATGATCGAGGGCGAACAGTTCCTCCAGCCTGGCATATGTACTCCGGTGGGTAATCAGCGGATGTTTCTGGATCCACTTGCCGGTATCGTTGAATGCCTGGAGCTCCCTGAAACAAAGAAGGTTCCTGATGCGCAATTCTGCCATTTCCATTACAGCCCTTTCGGTCGGCCTGGTATCGAGCAGTACATCAAGAACCTTCATCTGATTATGTGTATTTATCCTGTCGGAGTAAATCAGGGTCGCCGTTTTAACGTCATCATCGAGGTAATTTCTCCACTTTATTTGGGGGTACTCTTCTTCTTTGAGACGCTTTTTTTTTCAATGGTGGCCTTATTCTCCAGGTCGGCTTCCTTAACTGCTAATTCGGCGGCCTTTTCGGCTAATTCGCTTTCTTTTTCATCCAGATCTGCTTCCTTATCTTCGAGACCTTCCTCCTTATCCGACAGTTCGCTTTCCTTTTCGTCCAGTACCGCTTCTTTCTCTTTCAGAGCTTTAGCAGCAGTTTCTGCTTCAAGTTTTTTACGTTCCGCATCCTCCTGTTCTTTCCTGAGTTTTTCTGCGGCATCGGCTTCAAGCCTTTTACGTTCTGCCTCTTCCTGCTCTTTTTTGAGCTTGGCGGCAGTTTCACGGGTAGTAATGGCTTCGGCAGTCAGTTGGATGTTAAATTTGTCGCCTTCGACAAGAACCAGTTCGATCTCTCCGGGAAAAATATCTTCGTCTATAGGCCAATCCAAAGCAGCAATAAACAAAAGCAAGCCTTTTGATATTTCATCAATAAGATGCTTTATATCGATCGCTTTTTCGATATCCACCTTAGCAATATAACGGGCAAAACGCTCCCTGAGGGTTTCCGCCTGTGCTTTCTGGAACTTCTCCTTCGCAAACTGCCGGCGGAATGCAACTATGTCGCAATTGGCAGTAAGGCCAAGCAGAGCATACAATACGTCGTCCGCGTACTTCTGGTCCTTGCCCGAAGGTGCCGAAATCAGGGGATGACGCTTATCGATCGTTTTCAACAGGGCTAAGTCTGCCTCCAGGTGGGAGACAGACCGGAGCATGTTGAATTGTCCTCTTTTTTCTCTATCTAGTGAAACCATAATTTTTAAATAGTTATGAGTTACGAGTTACAAGTTACAAGTTACGAGTAACATTTTTCCTGTAACTGTAACTGCCCGAAGGGCGTAGTAACTCGTAACTAATTAGTTAATTTATATCCTGTTTACTTCTATCAGCGTATTGGCGTCGAATACCTTCAGATTCAGCTGAGAGCCTTTGGATGCCGTCCATGTGGCGCCATCCACCAGGAGGAACGGACCACCATCGGGAACAGTAGCAGCATAGGTTTCACCGTCGCCAATCAGGGTGATAACCCTTCCCACGTCGGCGGCTGTTATGCCGGATACCGCGTTAATAGCATATGTAGCTGCCGTGCCGTCAGGAATGATATAGCGGTTGTTGCCGGCAACTACTGCCAATGTGGTACTGTCGGCTGCATTGGTTGCAGGATTCTGCTGTACAATGGCGCCGATGTATGTCCATGGCAACTGGATGGTTATCTGGGTAAATGTCATGGTCAGGTACTGGCCGTCGGCGTCATCCTTGTATTCATAGCCGCTAAATACGACACCTTTACAGGCATTGCCTATACCGTACATATTACCGGATTCGCAATGCTTGAAGATTATTACGAACTTCAACCCGAAATAATCTTCCACAAAATTCTTCAGCTCGTCGCGGGTACCACCCATTACGGCAGTAAAGGTATTCGTCCCGTTTGCCACTATCGCGCCGGCATCTTTGGTACCGGAGGATAAAAACGTAGGTACGGAATGCGTATCGAATGCATGCATGAATTTGCCGGGCAGCATCGGAATAGTCGTGACCTCCCGATTCGCATTAACAGTAGGGAAAGGAACGCTATCATCGATATCCTGCACAGGTATCGGGTATATCTTATCCCCGATGGCGGATCCGGCGACTTCGCGATCCGGAACATCATTTATAGATACCATGGCGCACATGGCGTAAGTTCCGGTACCGGAACCAATGAGGATATTATACAGGGCATTGTCAGGCTCGGATACAGCCCCGTACACGGTAAGGGCAATAAAAACAAAGCCAATGATCATCAGAAAGCGAGACAGCAGCATATGGCGGCGCGCTGCGGCTTTCCGATTAACGTATTTCATATGTTTATCTAAGTGAGTCATATTTTTAATTAAATTAAAAGTGAAAAATTAAAAGTGAAAAGTGAAAAATTTTTCGTTCTTCGTTTTACACTTTTCACTCTTATTTATTATCGTACTCCCGGTACGTTAGGTTGCAGGGCGGCATTGATAGTGCGGACGCCTCCGACTGTACGCTCGAGCTCGAAGAATTTCGTTTTATCCGAATTCGGAACCAGCATGATATAGTCGCCTACGGCTGTAGGATTGAATGCGGCAGTGATCTCCGAGAACTTGCCGGCCTTGGCTATTGTCGTAGGATTAGTATCGCTTCCGATCTCCAGGATATAGGCTACCCCGTCGCGCGGAGTAGTGATATCGGCCAGAGCTGTAGCGGCGGTATTGTCCTGCGTAACGAACCAGAAGCCTTTAGACCCGTCGATAGTGGTAGATCCATCGACAAGGAAGGAAGCCGGTTTATTCATAAATATACGCTGGCGCATGAATTTGTTGGCATCGAGAGCGGCTTTGGTATTAAACTTAATGCCGACGAAAGAGGCGGAAGAGCCTTCTTTCCATACGCTCCATGCCTTGTATATCTCCATTCCGCGCTCGAACTGCAAGGCAAGCATTTCGCCCGGCAGGTATTCAATACATTGCAGGTTGCCCGGTTCCTCTATCAGGATAAACGGAAGATTACCCTCATTAGGCAACCAGATAATAGGCGTGTCGATATCCGGTACCTTGTTCATCATATTGTCGGGACCGGTGAAGTCAAGATCCTTGCCATATTTTGCACGACAGTTCTTTTTCCACCACAGGCGGTGATTGGCATTCAGGATAACGGAAAGCCTTTCGAAAGGTACTGTATAGTCCTCGGTGATTGCCAGTTTGATATCTTCCAGCATATCCTGAACGGTTTCGAGGAATGTAGCTTCAGTATAGCCCATATAGGCTGCATCGTCATGAATTTTGAGTTTGAACTCATGCGCATAGCGGATAAGTGTATAAATAATCCCTGTGGACGAGTTCAGGTAATGTCCCGGCACTCCCGTTTCAGGATGTACGTAAATACCCATTACACGGCGATGGTTCTGCTCGCTGATGGCCTGAGTCATTACATTCAGTATCTGCCATTCGATAATCGACCACTTCATCGGGTCGGAGCCTTCCGTATTCAGGTAACCGATATACATGCGCTCGATTTCCTTCATCGGCTTGAAGAGCAATTTTATCATTGCGTCATCGACGTATGCCAGTTCCGGCTGAAGCTCCATCTTGCCCTTAAACACTTCTCCTAACTGCCATGCCTGAGATACTGTGTCAAAGAATGCGGAGAACATGATCTCGCGGTCCTGAACACCATAGCGGCGCGGGAATACGTTGTATACGTTATACAATGTAATCAGGCGGGCGATCAGGGCATCCTGGCGTCGGATCAGGTAGTAATCCGGAAGATTGGCAGGATTTAGTCCGGAATAATCGTTTGTAAATTCCCCGGCCATCAGGCGCGTAGCGTCGAGCATGTTGTTTTGCTTCAAATACGCATAACGCTGTGACAGGCTTTGCCCGTAAGATTCGAATTCCCGGGTAAACTCTTTTGTTTCAGCTTTAGTAGGCTGCGGACTCTGGTTCAGATAATTCGGATTCGCTGCAATCTTGTTCCAACGCTTATCGAGCGAGAACATGGAATGAGTAATACCCAGGAAATGGGTTTTGTTTGTACCCGGCCCGTTGATATTAAACACAGGCTTTGTTTCATCTTCCGGCTTATCCATATTGGCACGTGCCGCCAGGGCTTCGATAGCGTCAGCCATTTTCTGCACGGCAGCTACAGGATCGGTATTGTCCGAAGGCTTCGGAGGCTCTTTACCGTCATCGTCACCACTGTCATCGTCATCGTCGCCAGTAGATCCTACAGGCATTACGCGGTTGGCAATGTCAAGAATCTGGTTTCGCTGCTGTTCTGCCTGCGCACGGGCGGCGTTCTCCTCCTGGAGAGCCGCGGCAACATCGGAGTCAAAGTCACGCCCCGGATTTTGTGTATTATATTCCGAGGCTACGCTCTTCCAGTCGTCTTCTGACATCTTCTTATCTTTCGATTTATCTGTCAGACCGAGTATTTGAAGAACGGTGTTCAATGCTTGAAAAAAATTAAATTTCATTTTACTATAATTATAAGTAAGACATTAGGGATTTCCGGTTATTCCGCCTTGTGGCCCATTCCTTCCCCATAGCGTCAGTTTCGGCAAGCGCGGAATCAAAAGAGGTAAGACCGTCTATCAGCGTTTTTTCGATAGCCGGAGGTGAAGCATAAAAGGATTCGCCGCGGAAAACAGGATCGTCATCAGGAAGGTCATTCAGTTGCGGACGGGCGGCGCGGACGGCAGCCTCGAATTGTTGCTGCAGCGGATCCAGTTCCTCACGGATAAATTGTTCGGGTTTACCTTTCAGAAGATCCTCGTATTTTTTGTTTTTCAGGTCGGAACGGGTCGCGACTTCACGGATACGCGTAATACCGATCTTTTCTAAGTATCCCATGATATTAAGGCCGTCGACCATGGTGCCGATACTGCCTATCAGGTCATTTTGTGTCAAAGCTTTAACGACTTTACCATGCACACCTATATAATAAGCGGCGCTGGCGGCTACTTTTTCCACCAATGTATAAACAGGCTTATCAAGGCCTATAAGCGTTTTTGCCACTTCGTCAAGATACCAGGCTTCGCCGCCTCCGGACTTAACGTGTAAAAAATGAGCGTTGATGGAAGGATTGGCTTCGGCTGCCGTAAGATCCTGTACAAACTGCTTTGAAGAGAACCACCAATAAGAATCGGCCATAATCAGGCCTTTGACCGGATGGTAGGCGATGGATCCGGGCTTAATTTCGTCGGAAGAGTAATCGGTAGTAGTATAAATTTCCCGCTCCGGAGTCGAAGCTAATAGCGGGACAGACTCCAAAGCCATGCGGGCCTTGTAGGAAGGATAGTCTTCTCCGGAGAAATTAAACTTATCCGCGAAATGGATAACAGAAAACAACGCGGCAGCCAGTTCGGCCTCGGAGCAGAAGAAACGCGCCGAAGCCGAAGAAAGCAGGGAAATGAGTTGCAGGTAAGGATTCATACACTATTGTTTGACACAAAATTGTGCAAACAATAGCGTGGTGGAAAGGACTTATACGCTAGGGAAAACGGTTGTTCTGAGAGCTACGGATAATATATCCTGCTGCATGCCGCTGACTATGTATGCGACAACGGGATATTCAGGAGAGCCATAAACGGTATGGGAGCCATCGGTATAATATACGATCATGATGCATGTGCGCGCATAACCGTATTTAGCGGCGACCGCCTCCGGAACCTTGTCTATTATAATATCGCGTGTAAGCGAGAAAACGACACCGGAATCGGTAAGATCCTTATCCATATCGACATTGAGACTGGCAGATGTTAGTTTGTCAAAAGAGCGTCCGGGTAGCGGGTATACATTTATATTATCGGCGGAAGCAATATCTTCCATTAATATTATATCGAAAACAGAGCATATTTCTTTCATAAAATGTTAAAATTTACAGGACATCGGTGGACGAAAAAAACATTGGATTTAACATTAAAATTAACATTAGTCATAAGTACGAAGTTTACCTTCCTTTTCCATGCGGGCACGGTAATATTTTTTTACCAGGGCATCGCAATGCTGCGCATAGTCGATTTTATATATTTCGCAAAACCGCTCTATCAGAATTTTTATTTGCTGGTCCGTATACTCCCTGGTAAGGGATAAGGTACGGAAAAATAATTCGTCGAACAGGATCCGGATATTTTTTTCAAACTCAATCTGTTTCGACAGGGGAAAATAGTAATAAGAATCGGGTCTTTTGCGGACATTGTCGCGTGTACCCAGCGAATTTATATAGAGTTTCAGTTGTCTTTTGCGGTAATGAACGGGCGGGATAAACTTGCAATCTTCCGGTACTTTACTCAAAAGCCTGTATAATAGCGTACCTATATAATGATCCGGAGGAACAACAGCCGCATAATTCTCTCCATCGAGCAAACCTGTGATAAAGGCTGCCAGATAAGAATCTATATTGACTATTATTGAGTTTTGCGAGTTCATATTTTTATCAATTACAAATCAAAAGTATAAAATATATAACAGTTATTAGAGGCTTATTGCTTTTAATAATTCGATTTTGATAATATATGGTATTATATTGTCAAATAGGGGAAGATATAGGAAAAATAATAAAGGTATCTGGTCAGTATTGCTCTTTTTATCGATGGGAATTAGATTAGAAAGATGATTATTTTTAAAACTTCGTCAATTTTGAGCGATGTTTATGTCGAAATTGTGGTTGTACTTAATATTTATGTCGTGGTTCTTACACATTATATAATATATAGATTAAGATTAAGACCCCCTCTATCCCCCATGGGGGAAGATTGGAAGGGGGAATTTTTTTTTGATTGTTTTAAGGAAAGAATTTTTATAAGGGATAGATTTATTTATTTCCGGGTGGTATTTTGCCTGTTTTTATGGCTTACGGTGAGATTTATAAGCATGTCTTGTATCTCTGTTAGGCAAGCTTTAATAAACATGCGGAAAGGGCTTTAAATTCGATTTTGAGATTCTTGAAAAAGAATTAGAAAGGCATTTTTGCTACTTCGTCAAAAAATGACGAACTTTATAATTGATTCAGAATAGTTAATTATTTGAAGAGAAAGATGATGCTTTGTTGACATATGATGTAATTTATAAGATTGTAATAAATTGATAATTATATTGTTATAAGTGTAAATAGTGTGGTTGTGAGAACCGTCTCTTTCTTTTTTTAGCCAACAGTTAATAATCAGGAACTTGTATCTTGTTTTACTTATAATTTATAACTCATAACTTTTTTATATCTTAGAGGTATGTTTGACATTAAGATTATAGAAACAGGGTATATCATGGCCGACGGCGGGGCCATGTTCGGGGCTGTGCCAAAACGTGCATGGCAGAGGAAATACATATCTGATACCGAAAACCTGTGCCCGCTGGCTATGCGGTGTGTCCTGGCGGTAGCAGATGACCGCCGGATACTGATAGATGCCGGGATGGGAGATAAGGATCTGGATAAAGTATCTTATTACCGTCCGTATAACTTACAAAATGCAGTTGAGGCTGTAAAACAATCAGGATATACACCCACGGAAATAACGGATGTAGTGCTTACGCATCTTCATTTCGATCATTGCGGAGGTGCTACCCGTAAGGATGAAAGAGGCGAGCTTGTACCTTCTTTCCCGAATGCCCGCTACTGGCTTAGCCGGGAACAGTGGGAAAATCATCTGAAGCCTAACCGTTTGGAGAAAGATTCTGTTTTTGCAGATAATATCCTGCCTGTATACGATTCGGGGCAATTACATTTAATAGATGAAGATACGCTATTATGCGATGGGGTTGAGTTGCAACTTTTCGACGGACATAGCGAAGGGCAGCTGGTTGTATGTATCAATACTGATGACGGAGTATATGCCTTTCCCGGCGATCTGGTACCGACATCGGCTCATGTGCCGCTGGAATGGATTTCGGCTTATGATATTTGTGCGCTTACATCATTGTCCGAGAAAGAGCGATTTCTGGCTGATGCCGAAAAAAAAGGATATACGCTGGTCTATTGCCATGATGCGAAAGTAAAGACAAGTAAAGTAAAAAGGCTTAACGATGATTATATAGCTTCGGATAAGGATAAATAAAAAAGCCCGGAGTTTTTCCGGGCCATTCATCTCGCTTACTTACACATTACCAATCATTAAAATTCCATTGGTACATCTATTAACAAGATACGTGCATTATCCGAATCGGCAGTTATTTTAACGGTATCGGTTTCCTGTATGCCGAAACCGTCGCGGTGATGTAGTTTCTGCCCTTCGACAGAAAATTCACCTTCTACCACCATGGCAAAAACGCCGTTGCCTTTTCTTTTTATCTTATACTCTATTTCCTTTCCTTTTTCAAATGTACCGATATTGAACCAGGCATTCTGGTGTATCCACAATCCGGTATTATCTGCGTCATCTTTCGGGCCTACTATCTGTACCAACTGGTTCTTGCTGTGTATGTAGTCAAAGGCCCTCTGATCGTAGCGAGGCGTCACATTCCTCTTTTCGGGAAAGACCCAGATCTGAAAGAAGTTCACAGGTTTGTCTTCATTCGAATTGTATTCGCTGTGGGTGATGCCGGTTCCCGCACTCATAACCTGTACTTCTCCGGCGCGTATTACTTCGGTATGTCCCATGCTGTCCTTGTGTTCCAGATCACCATACAAGGGTATGGATACGATTTCCATATTATCGTGAGGATGTGTTCCGAAGCCTTCCCCTCCTTTTACAATATCGTCGTTCACTACACGAAGCGCACCGAAATTGATACGTTCCGGATTGTAATAATTGGCAAAACTGAATGTATGGTATGTGTCCAGCCATCCATGATAAGCATGTCCTCTCGAAGATGCGCGGTACAATGTTGTCTTCATAAGATATTCCTTTCTGTTTGTCGTGTAAATATTTTGAATATAAACACTTTAATTGAGATAATGTTTTTTTACACCACAAAGTTAACGCTTATTTATGTATTTGTAAAATAATAAAAATTATACATATTAATAAATATATTTATAGTTATGGGTATAGATTCCCCATTGTCGCCTCTTTTATTTTCCGGAAATATGAAAAAACATATATTTAATAACAAATAGCCTTTTTTAACAACAATAAATTATTAACTTTACAGTTAAAGTAATTAAATACGGAAGGTTATGAAAAAACTGGTTTTTATATTACTACTGGCAATTTCAGCTACTGTGTATAGTCAGACAGAAGTGCCCAAGGATAGTTTTCCTCCTTTGAAAAAAGAATCGTTGAACCTGAATGAAAAGCTTGACAATTATCTGCAGTTCAACAATGAGAATGCGACTAATCAAACCAAAACAAAAGCCCCGCTTTATCATCCTTTAATAAATGAGGATGACATGTATAGACTCCCTGACGTAAGTCTGCCGCCCCTGGATGTTTATTTGGGTCCGCCTCTTGAGAGCAATACGTTTACGAGTTTTCCGTTCGCCAATGATTTTAGCTTTTATGGAGGACAGACCTTTTCTGACAGGATGTGGTTATCATCGTCGTCGTCATACAATACATATCCTCTGCTGGGGGCGACAAGGAACGTAGGCCTGAACTTCAACTATCAACCTCTCGACTGGCTGGTTGTCTCTGCCGGACCTTACGGGGCAAAATATAACTTGTTTGGCGCTACTTATAATGATGTAGGCGTTAACGGGGCTGTTAAATTTATCCTGCATGACCGTATCCGCCTCAATGGTTACGGGCAATATTCTGTCAATGGCGACCGCAACGGAGTGGCCGGCCCATTGATGAATATGTATCCTCAGACTTATTATGGAGGTACTATAGAAGTGAAAATAACCAAAAACTTCGGAATAGAAGGCGGAGTGATACGCGAATTAAACCCGTTTAGCGGGAAATGGGTGAACAGGCCTTATTTTGTGCCTGTGTTCTACACTAAATAAGATTGAATCAGTTTGTGGATTATCCTGATAATGAAATATAAAAAGCATCTTAAAATAGGGCTTGGAATATTAATTGCAATATTTATACTACTAAATGTTGCCATTATTGCCCAGGCATATAGTCTGTCCCATTTCGATGAAAATGCTAGGCCGCTTACACTCGACTATAAGCCGACATTCTTCGAGTCGGTTAAGATTGCAGTCAGCGGGCTGGACCTGGCCAGGCCACGTACAAAGACATATCCGTTGCAGCCCTACGACTCTCTTCGTATTCCAGCAGGAGAAGGCCGGCTTCTGGATGCATGGCTGTTGCACACGGATACACTGAAGCGGGGACTGGTAATTGCATTCCATGGATATATAGATGAAAAATCATCGATGCTGGATAGGGCAGAGGTATTTTTAGATATGGGCTATGATGTACTGCTTGTAAATTTTATGGGCGCAGGAGATTCGTATGGCAACCAGACTACACTGGGCTATCTCGAAGCGGAGAATGTGAAATTTGCGCATAGCTATGCTGTTAGTCAGCTTCAGGAAGAAAATATTATCCTGATAGGTTTTTCGATGGGTGCAGTCGCCATAATGAAAGCCCAGGCCGATTATAACCTGCTGGTAAAAGCTCTTGTACTGGAAGCTCCATATGCTACATTTCAGGAGACAGTGAATGCTCGGCTCGACAAGTTACAGATGCCACACTTTCCCATAAGCAAAATGTTTACTTTCTGGTTTGGCAAGATTAACGGGTTTGACGCATTTGAAGCTAATCCGCAGGATTACGCGCAGAAGATCCAAGTTCCGGTATTACTTATGTGTGGGGGAAAAGATCCCAATATTCCTGAATCCGAAACGGAAAGAATATTCAGCCGGCTTCTCTCCAAGCATAAAGAGCTGAAGATATTCCCTGATTCGCCGCATGAGAGTTATTTGCTGAAATATGGCGATGAATGGTGCAATGTTGTTTCATACTTTGTGAATAATCTGGAGAAAATGAATGTGTATAGTGAGTAAGGCGGCTAATTAATGATGACAAGTCTTATAGTGTATTCCATAACTAAGCTACGCATGTGTATATGAAAAGATGGCGGATGATACTTTTGTTTTCTCTCATGAATCTGTGCATTTATGCTCAGCAGGATGACTTTTACAAGCGGCTGTCAGCAGCAGCTATAGAGCTGACAAAAGATAAAGTTACTTATGATCCCCGTTATTATTCCATCCCTTATCCTAATGGAGATGTGCCTTCCGGTAAAGGTGTATGTACCGATGTGATTATAAGGGCATACCGGAAGTTGGGTATAGATTTGCAGCAAAAGATACATGTGGATATGAAAGCCAATTTTGGCAAGTACCCCAGGAAATGGGGGATGAAGGCCACAGACAGGAATATTGATCACCGCAGGGTTCCCAATCAGGCTACGTATTTCTCGCGTTTCGGGATTGTACTGAAAATATCGGATAAAGGGAGTGATTATTCACCCGGAGATATAGTGACATGGGATCTGGGAGGAGGAGTCACGCATGTTGGGATCGTTACCGACCGGAAGTCATCGGATAGTAAACGCCCGCTGATTGTTCACAATATAGGTAGAGGCCAGGTTCTGGAAGACTGCCTGTTTAGTTTTTTTAGAATAACAGGACATTACCGTTACAAATAGCATGGCTATTTATATCTGGAGAGAGGTCTGAGTTTCTTTATCGCTTTTCTTACGGTTTCGTGTGTGTCGAACTTATTTTGCGGGTCAAGATGTAGTATTTTCCCATAGTCATCCAATGCCTGTTTGTATTCTTTTTGCGCTTCATAAACTGAGGCCCGTTTTTGATAGGCGTTTATGTTTGTGGAATCCAGTCCTATAGCCTTATTGCAGTCTGTCAGGGCTTTGTCATATTCCTTTTGCATGATATACGCTCCTGCTCTGTTGCTATACGCTTTTATGTTGGTAGAATCTATAGCTAGTATCTTGCCATAATCAGAGATAGCCTTATCGTACGCTTCTTTAGCCAGATAGGTATTTCCCCGGTTAGTATATACATCGATAATGTAGGAAGGATTTAGCTTAATGGCTCTGTTGTAATCTTCGAGAGCCTTATCGTACTCGCCCAGTTCTTCGTAGATAATACCGCGATTGTAATAAGCGTCTGAGTAGTCGGGATTCAGTTTAAGGGCTTTGTTGTAATCTAATATAGCCAGGCTGTCTTCATTGATAATCTGATAAATGCATCCCCTGTTGTAAAATCCTTTCGGAGAAGTGGAGTCTATATCTATTATAATATTGGCATACTTTATCGCCTTCTTATAGTTTTCCAGGCTAAGATATTCATTACTTATAAAAGTATTCCCTTCTATCAGTAGTATATTTTTCTTCCGGAGAGTGATAAGGTCTTCGTCAGCATTTATACGTTCAATGATTTCTTCAAAGGCTTTAATGCGTCCTTTATGATTATCCAGGCTATCCATAACCCGGTTCATCCGGTATCTGAATTCTGCTATATGTTTGTCTTGTTTTATTTCCTTATCGAAAAGTCCACATGACGACATGCATGCTGAAAGCAGAAGGATTACGATGTAAATACGTGATTCTAAGAATATTTGTAATGTTGCGTTTTTTATCTTTATCATATCTAAAACCTGAAATTAATAAGCCCGTCTAGTCTCGATATATTGTAAAACAAAGATATTAAAAAATTATATATAATGTGACAATGCGATAATCTGATATTATCATTTCTGTAAATATTATTTCAAAAGCTTATCGATAGTATAATTCTGCTAGCGTTTAGCTGATAGTTTGTCACTCCTTGAATTGTCATTGCCGGGGCCAAATGTTTAATTATAAATGTGTGAAAAAGTAAAAGCATCTAGCCTCACGGATAAATGCTTTCTGATTAGTAGTGTTATTTTTTTATCTAAAATAAAAAGTACTATGTGTATTATGCTCTATATATATTTAACGCAAAAAAGACTGATGTGTTACATCAAATCAATTATTTGTGATTTTTTAATGAAACTCTTATTGTTACTTAATTATCTAAGTATTTGCGGTGATGGGAAAAGAGGTTTTCTATAGCTCTTTTTATTCTGTAATATTCCGGTATGTTTATGGAGCGTTAGTGTGTGAACAAACCACGTTCGAAAATGTCCATAGTATTGGCTTTCAGTATCTTATTCTTGTCTATCTTTAATTCTTGTACAACTTCATCTTTTATGTCAGATACTATATAAATAACAGAATCCTTACAGGAAAGTGTTTTTATTCCTTGCTTGTCATCCATTGTGAAATAGTTCTTATCTATTGTTTTGTATATGCCTTTTAGCGGTTCGGCATAATTTTTATAATAATAATAGGTCTTGTCGTTTTTGAACTCATAACTCACCTTATAAGCCTTGTATCTGTTATTGATGTAATCTTCTATTGTTTTCTTTAAAGAAGGATCAGTAACGTACACCTCCGCTTTTGTTTCTGTATATATCCAATGCCCTTCTATGCTTTTGGCATAGGCACTCTCTTCCCTGTCACACGACGACAACAGAACCCCCAGAGTTAATATTGATATTAAAATGTACTCTCTATATTTACCTTTCATAACCCAAAAATTAAGGTTATTTCACAAAATTATATATTATAAACGAAAAAACCTCCGTTTTGTTGTGTTTTTTTAATGAAAATCGGGTAAAATTTCTACTTTTTACCCGATTTAACAGATGGAACTAAATCCTATTTATTATCAAAATGAAAAAACGTTTCACCGAAGGATCTTGAGGAACAGCTCAATCAAAATCAAAATCATAATGATAACCAAAGCAATCATAGCGGTTGAATCTTATAGAATTGATATGATAGGACTCTTTAAGGGGTGTTTCCATGATCACTTTCTTGTTGCTCGGAGCAGTAACAATAACCTCAAATGATTCCAGGTTCCACTTGTCTTTATTATTATACCATTTCGGGTTAATAGTAATCAGCGAGTCGGTTATATTATAATCCAGGTGTAATGCTTCAGCTTTCCTTTTTGCTGTAATATTGTTGTCGGCATAATCTTTCTTGAGTATTTCCACTTTGTAATCTGTCAAAGATGTATCTTGTTTGACTTTTATATATGGTAGGATGCAAACCTGTCTGTCATTCATTTTTTCCCCTTTGTAAAACATAATCGGGTTTTGCGGTTGAGGGTTTGTAGTCAGATATTCATCTCCAAGCTTTATAATCAGGGTGTCTGACTTTGTGTTTACAGGTAAATGCTCTACAGCTTCAGCCTGTTCTCTATGTGAATGGGCAAACTTGATACTCTTATTGCTGATATATACTACTGCCCCTATCCATATCACCAGTCCGATGATGAAGCTGACCAGCGTCTGTGATGTGAATGATGAGCGACGTAATATTTTAATCAGTAAGCTGAGCAAAGCTCCTATAGGAATTAACGTTGCCAGTACAACAGCTATTTTCAGATTGATGGAGTTGTATCCAAGCAGCACCAGATAATTATTCAGCCCAAATAATTCTGTATCCATATAGAGCCATACTAATGTGATAATCATACTCAGCATGGTGAAAAAGATAATAATGGCAAAGACCCCGACAATGATATTTATTATTATATTGAGTATGGTTCCTATGGCACTGCCCTTATACTTTCGCGGAGCAGGCTGGGAGCGGTCTTCTATATTTTCAATGGAGGGATCGGCTCCGGTCATGGATAGTTTTTGATTGAATGTCCTTGCCACCGGCATGACTATCCATAGCACAATGTATGCCAGTACGATTGTTCCCACTACTTTGAATGAAAGAAAGCTGAAGAGGAATACAATACCTGCCAAAAAGATACGGACTGCTGTAGGGTCAATCTTGAAATAATGACCGAAGCCGCTGCATACACCGCCTATAAGCTTGTTATTTTCGTCCCTGTACAGTTTCTTTTTAAAGAAATTAGAAGGATCATCTCTGTTTTCACTATCATGGTAGGATTCGTTTTTAGGCATGCCTTCTTCCGTTTCTCCGGATACGGCTTCATCGAAATCCTTCGGATTGCCCATTATTTTTGTGATTTCCTGAGCATCGGTTATCGATACTACGCCGTCATTTCCATTGATTCTCATTTGCAGTAACTCACTGAGGCGCGACTCTATATCTGCAATGATCTCATCAGCTTCCGGATTTCCGCTGAAATGCCTTCTTAAAGCTTTCAGATAACTATCGAGGACATGGAAAGCATCTTCTTCAAGATTGAATGCCAATCCGCCTATGCTCACTCTTACAGTTGGTTTCATCGTATTTCGGTTTTATTTGTTTCTGATATTGTCTATAACCCTGACCAGATCTGTCCATACGGTATCGAGTTCGTCTAACACGGCACGGCCTTTATCTGTGATTGTATAATATTTCCGCGGAGGTCCTTGTGTAGATTCTTCCCAGCGATAACTGAGTAATCCCTGATTTTTCTGGCGGGTAAGGAGAGGGTAAAGTGTTCCTTCTACGACGATCATTTCCGATTCTTTCAGTTCGTTGATAATGGCCGATACATAAGCGTCGCCTTTCGACAGGATGCTGAGGATACAGTATTCCAGTATTCCTTTGCGCATCTGGGCTTTTATGTTGTCTACATTTATTGTTTCCATATTGTATATTATTTGCGTTGTGATGTAAATTTTCTGATATTATCTGCTGTCGGGGCATACCCTCTTAGTTCCAGTTTCTGGGCTATGGTTTCGGCTCTCGGCGATACGATCCACAGAATGAAGTAAGCAAGAATGGTACTGCCATAGGCAAATGCCAGTGCTACGAACAGCAGCCTGATGATGGTGACATCTACTCCTGTATATGTTGCAATTCCGCTACATACGCCAGCCAGCATTTTGTCGTCCATGTCGCGATAAAACTTTTTGTTCCCCTTGGAGTATTCTTCTCCCGGATCATAGCTGCTTTGCGATGAAGCCTGGTTCTCATTTTGGTTTTTGGGTTCCACTTCGCCCAGGTGGTCAATGACAACTTGTACAAGTCTCATGTCTACTACCTGATTCGAAAATTTCATTTCTTTCTGAAATATTTCGGCAACACGCGCTTCCACGTCTTCCATTACTTCACGCGCTTCTTTTTTGTCGGAAATAGTTTCCTCGAAACGTCTCAGGTATTCTTTCAGTCTGTAATAGGCATCGTCTTCCATTGTGAAGTTGATCCCTCCTATGCTAACTTCTATAACTTTTTTCATAACCTACTATTATTTTATGCCACTTATTATATTATACATTGTTGTTTGTATTGCAAATATATAAATAAATATTAGTACCATGCAATACATAATACTGTATGAATTTAATAGTTAGTAAGTATTATTTTGATTATTAATTAATTATGCGTTTAATGTTTTCTTATATTAACTTTATTTAACTTTCTTGTTGGGGAGTATTCTTGCTTATTACCATATTTCGCAAGAATGGACAAGCGATAATAAAGACATATTTTATACTTTTGGTTGAAGAATGATTGTCCAAATATGGAGTTGAATAAATTAGCTTATGAATCAGGATACTATGATTATTTGGAATTTTTGTGGATTTACTAATCATAGACGTTGAATAAAGAAAGTCTGCCTGATATGGGAAACGAAATATGTCAAAGTTGTGGAATGCCGATGGCGGCAGTAGAGCATTTTGGAACAAATGGAGATAAAAGTCCGAATGAAGATTTTTGCTGTTTCTGTTTTCAGAATGGAAAATATACAGATGACTTCAGTTTTGATGAATTTGTCGAGGACTCTCTGCAATATCATGACGAAGCTGAAAAACTGGATGGGCACACCCTTACATTAAATGAGGTAAGCTTAAAAACAAGAGTGAAACTGCCAGGTTTAAAGCGCTGGCAATCTCATCAGTTTACACATCTGGAATATTACAAATCGGTAAATAAAGCTGTAGACTATATAAACGATAATCTGTCCACAGTCATTAGCCTCTCCGGTCTGGCGGGCATAGCCGGGCTTTCGAGTTTTCATTTTCACCGGATATTCAGGGCTGTAATGAATGAAAACCCCGGCGATTATATACAGCGTTTACGATTAGAAAAAACGGCATTTAAATTGCATACTACGCGATTATCACTGGCTGATATTGCAGAGCAGGCAGGCTATCAAAGTCCTCAGGCATTATCAAAAGCATTTAAAAAGAGATATGGCATTACGCCATCGGCCTACCGCATGCAGTCCGACGATCTTACAGTGTCGATGGATAGCCCTGTGGAGAACCTTTTTTTAGAACCTGAAATAAGGAAAATAGCGTCGAAAGAAGTGTTCTACCTGCGTGTGGCAAATCCTTACAAGCAGGCAGACGCATTTCTCAAGGCATGGGATAAGCTGGTCAGTATTGTCGGTGTGAACGGGATACCCGATAGTAACCATGAATATCTATCATTAAGCCGGGATATTTCTACTATAACAAGTCCTGAGAATTGCAGGATATACACATGTATAAATGCTGAGAGTGCTGTTAGACCTGGTGGGCGCCTGGGACGGCAAACAATAGAAGGCGGTTTATATGCGGTTTTTACTTACCGGGGGACGTATAAGGATATGGATAAGGTGTATTGTAACATTTACCGGTACTGGATACCAAAGAGTGAATATGAATTACGGGACAATATGTCTTTCTCCAAATTCCTGAATAGCCCCGTGCTGGTTCCTGAAAGTGAATTACTGACGGAAATATATATTCCTGTCAGTAAAATTTGAGGAAAACCTCAATATTTAGAAGGTACTTATCCGGCTAGCTTCTCCAACTTCTTTCTGTTCGTGTTTCCATAACGATGCTATTTTTTAGTGTTCTTTTTAGTACTTTTCTTTACATCTTTTTTGGGTTCGGGTTCCTTGTCAAAATCAACCGGACTTACTTTTCCCATCAAGTCCAGTATCTTTCCCTGACGCTTTATAATATAAGGAGATGGCTTTGCCGAACTGAACCGTATGGGATTGGGCAATGTAGCGGCTATCAGGGCAGATTCGCCTGCAGTCAGTTTTTTTGCTGTTTTTTTGAAATGGGCTTGTGCAACGGCTTCCGCGCCATAAATATTTTTACCTGTTTCTATGGAGTTGAGATATACTTCCATGATTCGTTCTTTGCCCCAGATGGTTTCTATGAGGAATGTGTAGTAGACTTCCAGTCCTTTACGGATATAGGAACGGCCTGACCAAAGGAAAACATTTTTTGCCGTTTGCTGGCTGATAGTGCTTGCTCCCCGCTGCCGTTTGCCTTTTTCAGCTTCGTTCATAGCCTTTTCTATCTGGTCGAAATCGAATCCCGAATGGTCTAAGAATAAATTGTCTTCGGAGGCGACCACAGCCAATGGCAGGTATTTGGATATTTCACCGAGTGGAACCCATGTATGTTTGCAAACGACCTCCTCTCCCGAAAAAAGTTGTGTCGCATTGTTCCATATCATGAGCGGAGTATAATACACAGGTACAAATTTGAAAACGATAACTTGTAATATGCTGAATACAAACAGAAATATTACGATTCTCTTTATCCATTTAAAAACCTTTTTCAGCATATTTCTTTATATAAAAAGGGTGATTATATTTTTTTACTTTGAAACGCAAAGTTAGTGACAATTATTTGAGATATGCAAAAATATATGCTGTAAAATTAAGGGTAAATATTCCGGTATATAGCCAGTCTCTTCATAAATCAAAAAGCCCCTTGGATTTCTGCATCCAAAGGGCTTTTCTCACTCGATTGATTAATTAGTAGTTATACAACTCCCTGCGCAATCATTGCACGGGCTACTTTCATAAATCCCGCAACATTAGCACCTTTTACATAGTTGATATATCCGCCATCCTCTTTTCCGTATTTCAGACTCTGAGCATGTATGTTTTTCATTATCTGATGCAGCTTTTGGTCTACTTCCTCCTCTGTCCATTGCAGATGCATGGCATTCTGGCTCATCTCCAGCCCCGATGTGGCGACACCTCCGGCATTTACAGCCTTGCCCGGAGCAAACAGGGTTTTCTTCTCGATGAAGAAATCCACAGCTTCGGCGGTACATCCCATATTAGATACCTCGGCTATACAGGTAGCACCGTTGGCAACCAATGTTTCCGCATCTTTCAGATTCAGTTCATTCTGTATGGCGCATGGTAAAGCAATATCTACTTTCTGTTCCCATGGTTTCTTACCTGCAAAGAATTTAGAATCAGGATATTTATCAGCATATGGGGCTACGATGTCGTCACCGCTGTTGCGAAGTTCGAGCATGTATTCTATCTTATCGCCGCTGACACCATCCGGGTCATAAATATATCCGTCAGGTCCGGAAATGGTAATTACTTTAGCTCCGAGTTCCGTCGCTTTTGTGACGGCACCCCATGCTACATTGCCGAATCCCGAAACGGCAACGGTTTTTCCTTTCAGGTCTATATTTTTGGCTTTGAGCATTTCGTTCACAAAGTATAATGCGCCGAAACCTGTAGCTTCAGGACGGACTAGCGAACCTCCATATTCGAGTCCCTTGCCGGTGAAAGTACCTGTGTTCTCTCTTGCCAGTTTTTTGTACATGCCATACAGATAGCCGATTTCGCGTGTGCCGACACCAATGTCCCCGGCAGGAACATCTGTATCAGGGCCTATATTGCGCCAAAGTTCAAGCATGAAAGCCTGGCAGAAACGCATAATTTCGGCATTCGATTTACCTCTCGGGCTGAAATCGGAACCTCCTTTACCGCCACCCATAGGCAGTGTAGTCAATGCATTCTTGAAAGTCTGTTCAAATCCTAAGAATTTGAGTGAGGATAGGTTGACAGATGCATGGAACCGCAAGCCTCCCTTGTAAGGGCCGATAGCGTTATTGAATTGTACACGGTATCCCAGGTTTACCTGAATATCGCCTTTGTCGTCTACCCATGCTACACGGAATGTGAAAATCCTGTCGGGTTCCACCAGACGTTCGATAATACGGTTTTTTTCAAACTCGGGATGCTGGTTATATACATCTTCAATTGATACAAGCACTTCTTTTACAGCTTGCAGGAATTCATGCTCGCCGGGGTGTTTCGCCTCCAGCTCTGATAAAATGTTATTTATTTTCATGATTTAACTATTAAATCGGTTCTTGACTATACAAATATATAAATAAACAACGATTTTAAGTAATATTTTGTTTTGTTTTTCATATAGAAATACATGATTTAAAACATACAAAAATTAAGGAGAATCATAATTCCTGTTTTTCTGTATTTAATTATTACATTTGTTGTTTTCAAAGCTGAAGTTATGACTAATATATACGAAATTGCGAATAAACTGAGAGCCGAGTCAAAGCACTTGCCGATCAATAGAATTGAACTGGAAGATGCGCTGAATACACTGATCCACAGAGTCCTGTTCCCGATTTGCGATCAGGAGAAGTCCAGAGAGAAAAAACTGTATTATTTTTATTCCATTCTGGTGGAAAATATTGCCGCGTTGTCGGATAGGAAAACTGCGGAGGCGATGGTTGATAAATTCATATCCGGGTTGCCGGAACTTCAGGATAAGCTGTATGACGAAGCGGCTGTCTACTTTGAAAATGACCCAGCCGCCAAATCGATAGAGGAAGTTATTCTTACCTATCCCGGTTTTTTCGCACAGGTGGTCTATCGTATTTCCCACGAATTTTATAAGATGAATACGCCTATTATCCCCCGGTTATTTTCCGAATACGCACATTCGAAAGTGGGTATAGACATCAATCCGGGAGCGGAGATAGGGCGGGCTTTTTACATCGACCACGGAACAGGGATCGTGATAGGGGAGACTACAATTATCGGTAATAATGTAAAAGTTTACCAGGGAGTTACTCTGGGAGCATTATTTGTAACCAAAGGCCTTGCCAATGAAAAACGGCATCCGACCATCGAGGATAATGTGGTTATATATGCCGGGGCGACTATATTGGGGGGTAAAACCGTTGTTGGGCACGATTCCACAATCGGGGGTAATGCCTGGCTGACAAAAAGCGTGGTACCCTATTCACTTGTTCAGCAGAATTCAGAGATAAAGATACATAATACACTTAATGCGGGAGAACATATTATCGATTTTAATATATAGTATTCACACCCATAAAAGCTATTAACCATGAGGTCGGGAATGATAAAGTCTTTTATATGCATGCTGGCATGCCTTTTTTTTACAGTAGCCAACGCGCAAACAAGTAATCTTCTGCCTGCTCTGCCGATAAAATACGGTATGGCAACTCTTTCCGGAAAAATAACGGGTAATATGCCGGATGGCCGGAAAGTAACGGAATTGGAGATGATGATTAACAGGCCCGTCTTTGATTTTGTAGCCTATAAAATTCCTATAAAGGACGATGGCTCTTTTAGCCTTAGTATTCCTGTGTTTGTAGTGAATGGTTGTATCATAAGGTCCCCCCTGTTTCAAGGAAATCTTTACATGGTACCGGGCGAAGAAACAAAGCTGGAAATAAACTTTGACGAAAGGGGAGAAAGCCATGTGACCGTTAATGGCAGCCTGAATATTACCGCCTACGATACCATGAATATGGGACCTGCCTTATCCGCCATTCTAATGAATAAGCCCGATAATCCCGATAAAGATTGCAATATGCCACACGATGCATATGCGAAGTCTGCAAAAGAGCTTACCACATATTTACTGGAGGAGGTAAAAAAGGACGCCAAGCTGTCTGATAATGCAAAGACGATTGTTGCATATGAGATGAAAGCATTCCTTTCGGATGTACTATTTCTTGAATATGAAGATAATATGCATTTGAGATACCGGGGACTACATGCCGATACACCGGAAAGTGAAAGACCTGAGTTTAAGCCGCAAAAGCCGGGGATAGATTATTACGCAGTCTTCCAATATATGAACTTTAACGATCCTCTTTACTTTTATTCTTCTTACTTCCAGATATTTATTCAGAAATTATTGAAGGACGCAACTCTGAATATCCAGCCAATAGAAGAACTGGCGCCGGAAGAATGGCTGACCCGGATAAAAGGTGCCTTGAAAATAATTACCGGTACCGATAGTGGCCTTTTTTATGATATGGTTGTTGCGGGTATTTATGCCAAACAGCTGAATGCAATGAATCCATTGACCGAAAAACAGAAGAAGAATGCTGAGGGCTATTTTAAAGACAGGGCTTTTGTTGAGATGTTATTAGCCGAGAATGATAAAGTGGTTAAAATCATAGAATCGAGAGATAAATCATCAGGGCTCGTTATAAACAAAACACCTGCTGTGGCAAAAGAGGAATTAATGGATATCATCGTAGCTAAATATAAAGATAAGGTGGTATTCGTTGATTTCTGGGCAACATGGTGCGGACCTTGCCTGATGGCCATGAAGCAGGCCGAACTTGTGAAATCGGAACTGAAAGATAAAGGTGTGGTTTTTGTTTACATTACTAATCCTTCATCGGTACGTTCCACATGGGAGGAAAAAATTCCAGAAATAGGTGGAGAGCACTATTATATAACTGATGAAGAATGGGGTGCCATACTCGAGCAATTCGATTTCGAGGCTATCCCTACTTATCTGATATTCGACAAAAACGGCAAACTGAAAAGAAAGAGTATTTCATTTATGGGTACGCAGAATATGAAAGCATGGATTGAAGAACTATTTTGATTATCATTTGTTTATTCAACCTTACGCCGCTGGCGCGGACTTCCAGTCCGTGCCTTGCTTGATAGAGCAAAATGTTTGCTACGCAACACACAGACGGGACGTCTGCGCGAGCGGGGGAAAGGTATTGGATATAAACTTGAGAATAAAGTCAATTTAGCTTTCCCAGAAACATTTTTTCATGCAGAAGATTTCTAAGCCTGCTAATTCAATATTCCCGTGTCTGCCAGCCTTGCGTATCGTCCCTGCAAAATCCCCTGTCCGTCTATCACATAGAAGGTCGGCGTGCCGATAACCCCGAAGGTGGTAAAATCCGTTCCGCCAAAACCCCGGAAATCACAATATCTGGCTTTCCACGGGAAAGTCCCGGATGTATTCTTAAAAACAGCTTCGTCCTTGTCTGCCGCCACAGATACCACTTCATAGCCTTTCTCCCGCAAGAGCGGATAGTTGCCTTTCAGTTGCTGCATCTCGTTCTCGCAGGCATTACAGCCCGATTCGTAGAATACCAGCAGGGTTTTGCCTTCGGGTAGTTTGCCCTGCGACAGAGCCGGAGCCTTACTTCCCTTCCTTATCTTCAGTAGTGTATAGACTGACGCAACCTTTCCCTCAGGTTCTTTTATACGGTCGTCATTCAGCAGGAAGAAGGCAAACTCTATCTGCTGGTCATGCCAGCCTTTCTTTTCACAAAACACGATTACCTTTTCGCACAGGGCCGCGTAGGCTTCATCCGAAGAAATGCGGTTGACCAGACGGATCATATCGGAGATAAATGCCGGGCGGTTTTCTTCTTTGTAGCTGTACCAATCCATAAGCTGCTCCAGCACTCCCGCCCAATGCCCTGAGGTGTAAAGCGCCTCCGGGTCTAATCTGTCCAGTACGAAATCTTTCAGCAACCCGGCTATTTCCTCCTGACCGGAAGCCAGGACAGGAGGCAGCCCCCTGGTAACATCCACAACCTGCGCGAAGCGTGCCGCATAGAGGGGATTAGCTGCCGTCTCTTCCTGCAGGAGGGTATAAGCCTGCTCCTGATTCTGTAGCTCTGTGTTAAAGATGGAAAGTAATTCGTTATTGTCCTTATATGCTTCTGCCGCCATACGCATGGCGTCTATCCTGCCGAGGATATCCTGCTGGCGGCGGTAACGGCTGTTCAGGTAAACGTTCTCCCGCGTACCGGTGTAGACAATCGTTTCTTCCGATGGCTGGGCTTCAGGACAGGAGACCGAGAAATTCTCGCCGCCCGCGAAGATCATATCCAGTCCTCCGCCACCGGTGAGCTGCCACTGCGTCATGCCCCGGAAACCGTTCATCCTGTCCGGCAAAACGAGCTTTGCCCTGCCTTGCCCGTCGAGCGTCCCGGTAGCGATTGTATCTTTTCCCTCACCGCGGAATGCCCGGAAATGCCACTTCTGCCCTGCAAAGTGCGGGAAGTTGAGTTCCACGCTCTGGCTGTAGGCAGCGGCTATTGTGAATGTTGTAAAAACCAGTAAAAATATACGTCTCATTTATTCTTCTGCTTTATTCATTGTTTTAAGTTCTTTATCTCTTATCATTTAATAGGCAGGCTTATCGTCTATATCTTTCAATTAGCGCTTGCCTGCACGTTGCAGGCGTATCAGTTGGGTTAACCGCCCGTCCGTCGGGGGAGCGTGTACCTTTTGCATACCATCCCTTTGTTCACATCGCCGGAGGTAGTCGCGGATAACGGCTTTTTTGCTGTGGCTGCGCCCGCATGGCGTTTTAAGCCGTGTTATGAATAAAAGCATTATATAGATCAGCATATTATCGACATTAAATTTTTTTACTGCCTTTTGGCGTAGGCTTTGCCTGCGTCAAGGTAAAAAGAAAGTTCTTGCTTTTAGCCCTACATAGACAGAGCCTATGCTGAACGAGGGTGCAGGCTTTCTCCCGCCCGTTTGTTCCTGTAGGGAAAACAAATCCCCTACAGGATAATGATTAACCTGCCAGAGTGCAAAGCGGATAAAATCCTTTATTACAAGCTGTTAGCCCGGATTTTCTTTTCTTTGTTTACACATTGTCTTGTTTCTGAAAAACTCCGGTTCACGGAAATTGCATGTAATTGACATTTAATCAGTATTTTATACCTATTCCCGCTTTCTATGTCTTTTTCAGTTATAGGAGGGTGTCTTTCTAACACTCTATTGGTGTACAGAGATATTTATTAAACTCCTCCTGCTTTTAATGCAGGAGGAGGAATAGATAAATAGACAAATAAACCGGAGTTATTCTGCTATACACCGGACAGAAGAGCCGTACGTGCGGTTGGGGCCGTTGTAGCCCGTACTCGCGCCGCTACTGTACAGGCTCATGCCGTACGCGATGTTAGAACTGAGCTCCGTACTACTCCAGTAGGAGCCGTTGCTGCCCCGGTCGTTCAACTGCCCATTACTGGGGTTGCGGTAGCCGGCAGCCGGCAAATACAGAGCAGGCCCAAATTTCCGCCCACTACTAAAGTTTGTCTCGCTTGTGTTCCATGTAGCTCCGGGGGGTATTGTTTGTGGATTCAGGGAGGTATTGATAACACCTGTCCACTCAGAATTTTTTGGTAAACGATAATTCGGAGGGCAAGGGTCATTAGCCGTTTTTGAAGCGTCTGACCATGAGCCGTTAGGTGCGTATGTAGTATTCCAACCGGCGATAGCACCGGCCGGTGTATCGACGGTAGCTACGACTGTAGAGCGTCCCCACTGGTAGTAATCTCCATTCAGTCCTTTAGCAGGAGTATATGCGTCAAGGCCTTCGTCCGCTCCCAGGTTATGGCACATGAAGGCTTTCCACTGCCCGGATGCAACGAAAGCTCCGCAGCAAACGCAGTCCTGTATTTTTACCAGCAGCGGCACAGATACGTCTTTCGTTCCGTCGTTATAAATAGCGTAGATGGTAACCAGGGCAGCCTGGTCACGGGTACGGCCGTAGATGATATCTGTGACCTCACTCAATGTAGTCTTGTAATTTACAGTCAGGTTGATGACTTCATTATTGGCTATCGTACCCGTTTTACCTCCCGAATACGATACCACGCAGCCTTCGGTATCCACCACCACGAAACGCAGATTGCTTTTTGTCCCGCTCGCCGCTGCAGTAAAGGTGTAGGTTACAGGGCCCAGGGTCGCAAAGTCTGTTGCAACAGTTTCCCTGGCAGACTGCGGACCGCAATCGGTCGTCCAATTCGACTTGTTTATATCAAAACAGGTCTTTCCCCTAAGTGTACCGGCTCCACGGTCCATAGTCGCAGGGTTCTCGGATACCGTTACTTTATATACGCCCGATGCCATTGTGCCGGGACATCCATCGACCGATACCACACAATAATAATAATATGTATCTGGCGAAGTAGAACTAGCAATGTAAGTACCAGTGTTCGCCCCTGATATGGCGGTACCTCCTGTATTTGAATTGGAAGAGTTGCTATACCACTGGTATTTCGGTGTAGGGCTACCCGAAGAGAAAGTCGCCGATACCAAACCCAATGTTGTGCCTGTGCCGGCTACTGTACTTTTTTCTGTCAGTGTATTCGGGAATACATTCGTTATGGTAGCACAGAATGGTTGTACATCGGTTATTTCATGGGAATTCACTCCCGTTCCGCAGGCATTGGTTACCTCTACCCGGACTTCAGCGGCGCCTGTATTATCAAACATAACCACAGCATTAGGGGTATTGCCGCCGCCCGATTGCAGGGTGGCATTGGTAATTATCCAGTTGTATCCTGTAGCGGGAGTAAAGTCTATGCTTGCGGCATAGGTCACTATATCATTCAGGTTCGGATTTACATTGCTGCGGTCAAGTGTTACAGTAGGCGTTGCCGATGTCAGGTAGGGAAGGTTGCGGTGAGCCATAGGACTGGTACAGCCATCCGTTACCGTAGCATAGTAGTCGCCGCCGGAGGTAACGGTGATCGTTTGGGTGGTTCCGATCAGCGCGTTATCTTTATACCACGCATAAGTAAAGCTACCCGAGCCGGAAGGGATAACATTCAGTGTAGCCGTACCTGAGCAAAGAACCGTATTACCCGTGATAACAGGCCGCGCGGGAATAGTTCCGATGGTGATTGTCTCCACGGCCAACGCCTCCTGCGCGCAACTGCCCGGTTGGGTGGCGCGGCAACGGATGACCACGCTCGTCACGCCCGACGGAACGGTGTACATCACCGAGCTGCCCATGCCGATCTGCGTATTGTTTTCATACCAGGTATAGGTATAAGCCGCGTTGTAACTGCCGCCGGATACGGACAGCAGGATAGAGCTGCCCGCGCAGAATGTGCCGCCTTTGTCTATCACAGGCTCGGTAAGGGAACCGCCCGAATTGGGATTTTCTATAACAGCAACCGTTTCAGACGGACGCGAATAACAGGTCGCGTCCTGTACCACGGCGAACCAGTTGCCAATACCTACCGTCACCTCTGTACCCGTTATATTGTCTGTTCCGTTAGTGCCGTCCTGCAATATGCCGTTTTTAAACCACAGCACCGTACCGCCGCTGTTCGGGTTCAGGGCTACCAGTTTGGTTGTCCCGGCCGGGCCGCAGACCATACCATTGTTACCGTTTACTACGATGCTTACGGGCTGGGGGGCACCTGTACCGCTTTTGGTTACGGTCACTGCATTATTGGCCCTCAGGTTGCAGCCGATATAGCCCATCCAGACATCGTATTTTCCTTCCTGAGTGACAACAAGGTTATTTACACTGCGGGCAACCTCGATATTATTACGTGTCCAGATTACGTCCGCAAGCGTACCCGGAGCGGTGATCTGCGTTTCGTCTATCGACAGGTAAACAGCGCCGCCCGTGCAGAATGCGATATTCTTTCCCGGAGGAACGGAAGTGATTTCAGGGGCTGTACCAAGGGTCGTATCGCATGCGTGGCCATCCTGTAAAAACAAAAAGTCCTTGTACAGACCTGTGCAACTACTGGTTACGCGAACGACCACGGAACGCTGGCTTATCGAGTTGTTAGGCTGGAAGGCTATGCGGAATATACCGTCAGCCTCGTTTACATCCGTCAGCGTGGCGTAATCCTGCCCGGCCACTATAATGATGGTGAACGGCCCGTTGAGGCAGTCGGGGTCGGTCACGGTAAATTCATCGTCGCAACCCGTACCGTCAGCCGCCACATTCTGGCAGGGATCGGGACTGATGACCATCAGCGAATTGCCTTCGCAGAGGCTGACCCAACGGCTGGCGTTCCAGTATTCATAGCATTTGGTATCGGTGTTGAAGATGGCAAGCCCGGGAGCATTAAGCGATTCGTCGGCGGTGACATTGCTGCTGCCCGTGGGGTTGGCAGGATTAGTTGTGGCTGTTCCTAAAAAGTAATCACGCCAGGCGTTACGCTCGGCGGTGGTCAGATGTGGCAGGCGCAAGCCCCCTTTTGTACCGGCGGTGGAAATCTCCAGTACGGAAAAATTCTGGGGAGGTACACCGTCGCCGATAGTTACCTGCGCATAGGATGGCATTGACAATAGCGCAAATAGCGCAGCCAGCAAACAGGCCGGCATGAGGGTTTTCATTTTCTTTGGTTTCATAAAGCATGTTTTTGGGTAAATTGTGTTGCATATATTTGTTGTAAAGAGGATTGTTACACTGAGTTTCCCTGAGAAGGCACCGGGAGTATATACCCCCATGTAGCTCAGCAGGTACTCAGAGTTTCTCAGAGTAAGCAAAAACTTAGGGAACCTGGCAGCCCCGGGAATACAGGGATGTAAAGTAACGGGATAACGTGTGGGAAAATACAATGCAGAACCACCCTGCCTGGCAGCACGGGATAAATCTGACGGTTCGGGATTTGGTTGTGTGTTATATATATTCAGCGATGCATTGAATGCGCGCGCGTATAGAATGTGTAGGATCGCCGGAAAGGTAATACTAAGGCTTAGTCTCTCTCTCTCTCTCTCTCTCTCTCTCTCTCTCTCTCTCTCTCTCTCTCTCTAGTAAAATATAATTAAGCGCCAAATTTTCAGGAAGAAAAATGGCGTGTGATATTGTGTTTTTTCTATATGTTTCCGTCGTTATATGCATAGCGGAAAACGGTTTTTATTGTTCATTCAGGAAGTGGATGATGTATGATTTTGACAAAAATAGGGATAATTTTTTGATTTATCCGTCATCCTGTTATAAAAAAAATCAAACTACGGATGAGGGTTTGTGGTTTTGATGCGTTTGGCCTAAAAAGAAGCGGCAGAAAGCTGGATTACTATAATATTTTTCTAACTTTGTGAAAATTAAATCCATTATGCCTCATGGGAACAGGAGCAAACAGAGACACATCAACATTAATCAAGGATACTTTTAAAGAAGCTATCGACAGTCTGGCGAAGGATTATAAAGGCAGTTCTCTGACCGATATCTTTATCACTGTGGATAAAGAGAGTGGGGAAGTAGCGTTCTATGACGACGAGGAAAACAAGGTAGCCGAGATCGTGATCTTCAATTGGGTAGACAAAGTCGATGATTTGCCTGATGAAAAGGTTATATCCGTCTTGCGTAAGGTGACTGAGCAACTGGATGAAGAAAATATGTTTTCTTCTCTGGATTTGTTCAAACCTTTCTCTGTCAATTATGCCGATGAGAATTTTGTTGTGATAGAAGAACTTTTGCTTATCAGTGAAGACGATGTCGTGAAAATAGACAACGACCTGATGGAAAAGTTTGACCGCGAATTTGATGAGTTTCTCGATAAGTTACTGAAAGAGTAACGGCTTTATCCATCACCATTTTAATAACTGCTTTGCGCTATACAAACTTACGGTTTTTATAGGAGGGTTATTCTTGTATGGCAAGTTGCCGGGTAATTTATATCGGTTGCTTGTTTCCTGAAAAAATATTACACAGCTTATTGCATATCTCAAATATAACAGTTTACTTTGTGTTTCAAAGTAAAATGCTATGGATACAAATCTGGATGATATAAAACATATACGTTCCATGATGGAACGCTCGAGCAAGTTCTTGTCTATAAGCGGTATGTCAGGTGTATTGGCAGGTACATCCGCTATTGTAGGAGCAATAGTGGCATACCTTGTCCTCGAAGGGCGGTTTACATTTACCGGTTCACTATTGTACGATTTTATCCTCATTGCAGCCGTGGTACTGATTTCTGCCGTAACGGCCGGACTGACATTGTCTGCCCGGAAAGCAAAGTTAAGCAATGCGAAACTCTGGCAGCCTGTAACCTTGCAGATAGCGAAGGATTTTTGTGTTCCACTGGTAATTGGCGGACTGTTTTGCATTATCCTTATATATAAGCATGTCGCCTATCTGGTAGCGCCCGGCATGCTGATATTCTATGGATTGGGACTTATCGCAGCAGGGGCGCGTACATACCGCGATGTGAAAATATTGGGAGCATGTGAAATCATACTCGGGCTGGTTGCTGCTGTAGTAGTAGGCTACGACCTGATATTCTGGGCTGTCGGATTCGGAGTTTTACATATAGTATATGGTATCCTTATCTATTATAAATATGACATGAAGTCTGCTAAAAACGGTTGAATATGAAAGATATTATATCAGGATTGAATAAGGTCTTCGACAGCCGTGTACGCCTGGGGATAATGTCGGTACTGATGGTAAATGACAGCGTGGACTTCAATACGATGAAAGAGTTGCTTGATGTTACCGACGGTAATCTGGCAAGTCATCTCAAAGCATTGGAGAAAGAAGAGGTTATTGAGGTCAGGAAACAGTTTATAGGACGCAAACCTAATACTTCTTATCAGGTTACCCCATTGGGACGAAAGCTGTTTAAAGAACATATCGATGCGCTTGAAAAATTAATAAATCCTTTACCGTAAAATTTTTTATTAATATACTTTGAAATTCAAAGAACTTTTATTTAAATATTAACTTAGAACTTATGAAAACAAACTTTGGAACAAACGTAGACATGCTTATCGTCAAAATCGTTGTCGTCGCTGTCCTTGTAGCGGTAATGCTGCTACCTATTACTATGATAAGAAGCCTGATTGAAGAAAGAGAGCAGAATCAGCAGGCGGCTCAGGACGATATTGTGAACAAATGGGGAGGAGCGCAGGAATTGACAGGCCCTGTACTGGTACTGCCTTATCAGAGCGGTATCGATAAAAACGGTAATCCGCTTATCGCTTACTCTTACTACCTTCCCGATGATTTTCGTGTAGACGGCAATATCACTGCGGAGGAGCGTGCGCGCACATTATTTCATACGCTGGTGTATCAGTCGGATATGAAAATCAGTGGAAAGTTTAGCCTGCCCAATTATGCGAAACTGAATATAAAAGAGGAACAGGTGATATGGCAGGATGCTTTTGTATTAATTGGTATTCCATACCTGCAGGGAGTAAGGAATAAGATTGAGTTTAATGTAAATGGAAAGTCACTGCCGGTACAGCCCGGTGTGAAAAGCAACACGCTTATCGATTCGGGTGTGACAATCGGTATGCCTGTCGATCCGTCGGTAGAGAGTTATGAGTTTAGCTTCAATCTTGGATTGAACGGTAGTGGAGGGCTTTATTTTACCCCGATAGGAAAGGAGAATCGCATTCATCTGAAGTCGTCGTGGAGTACGGTTTCTTTCAATGGGGATTTTTTGCCTGCCGACCGTGTAATTAATAATGAGGGATTTGATGCCAGTTGGAATGTATTCGATTATAATCGCAACTATGTGCAGATGTGGACGGGGAATAACGAGGTGATCAAAACATCTTCTTTGGGTGTAGACTTACGGTATCCGGTAGATAAATACCAGATGACAATGCGTTCGGTGAAGTATGCAATAATGTTTATCGTCCTTACATTTGTAGTCTTCTTCCTTGTAGAATTACTAAGCAAGAAGCGGATTCACCCGGTGCAGTATTTGCTTGTCAGCTGCGCGTTGGTGTTGTTTTATACCTTATTGCTGGCTATATCAGAGCATCTTGGCTTTGGCCTTTCATACCTGATTTCGGGGGCGGCAACCACATTGCTGATAACGGCCTATTCCACCACCATGTTCCGTAATGTGAAACAGACAGCTATTATGGGACTCTTCCTTACAGTGCTTTACGCTTATCTGTATATTATCCTGCAACAGGAAAATATGGCCTTGTTATTCGGCGCGGTCGGATTATTTGTCGCCCTTGCCATAGTGATGTACGTTTTGCGGAAGGTGAACTGGTATAAGAATGAAGATGAAAATAATGAAGCCGGAGAGATCTCTCCGGTATACACACCTGGGGATGGGGATCGTGATATGAATTAAGTTTAGTCGGTCAATATTATCGAGGGCGTAAAGTGCATAAGTAATTGTGTGCCTTTATGCCCTTTGTTTTTGTTTACGTTGATTGAATCATTTTTATCATTTTATCCCTGAAGATATTAAAGATGTTTTATCTATACTATGCGGATGTGAGCCGGATTATCAAAAAGGATACTCTGCTCGCGCAGACGTCTCGTCTGTGTGTTGCGTAGCAAACATTTTTGCCCTGTCAACAAGACACGGACTGGAAGTCCGCGCCAGCGGGGGGCGTTTTGTTTTGTCTCACGCAAAGACGCAAAGTTTTACATCTTACGAGTTGTTGCTGATGACTGTAAATAGTGTTACCTTTGTTACCTTTTTTGATAGTTACAAGTTTGCCTCGCCTTCGCTTCGGCGAATGTTATTTCTGCGCCCTAGGGCAGTTACGAGTTACAAGTTGGTTTACTGTTTACTGTTCACTGAAAAGGTTGTTACCTTTGTTACTTTTTTGATATAGTTACGAGTTGCTTCGCCCTTCGGGCAGTTACAAGTTACGAGTAGACAAGATACGAGATACAAGATACGGGTTGTTAACTGCTTACTGTTGACTGTTAACTGATATATCTGTTACCTTTGTTACTTTTTAACTAAATGTAGTTAATAAATGTAAATATAGAGATGGATTATAAATGATGGACCGGATTTTGTAACTTGGCGTCCCAGTGTGAGAATACTGTTAATTGCTGACCGTTAACTGAAAAAGGCTATCTTTGCATCCGGTTATTAAAAAAGATTGAACAAATGAATCAAGATAAAAAGTGGTATCACTCAAAAGGCTGGGCATTGATGCCGTTGGCAGTGTTTTTCCTGCTGTATGTCCTTACCTTTATTTTCACAGGAGACCTTTATCAGATGCCTGTTTCGGTAGCCTTTATGACAGCATCCATGGTCGCGGTCTTATATTCGAAAGGAGGGAAGCTGGCAAACCGCATCACCCAGTTTTGCCGTGGTGCAGCGAACGAAACCATTATGCTGATGGTTGTTATCTTTATTCTGGCGGGAGCATTTGCTGGTACAGCCAAGGCAATGGGGGCGGTGGACGCTACGGTGAATATGCTTCTCTATCTCTTGCCGGAGCAATCTATATTGGCAAGCGTATTTATTGCAGCTTGTTTCATATCCATGTCTATGGGTACATCTACCGGAACTATTGCCGCTTTGGCGCCTATTGCAGTAGGAGTCTCGTCTCAGGCAGGACTCGATTTACCTATGATGCTGGGAATTGTGATTGGCGGGGCTATGTTCGGAGACAATCTCTCTTTCATATCCGATACTACGATTGTGGCTACACGTACGCAGGGATGCCAGATGCAGGATAAGTTCAAGGTGAATATCCGCATTGTATTTCCTGTTGTCATTCTGGTGCTTCTGCTTTATATTTATCAGGGGCTGGAACTGACCGGCGGAGCTTCTGTTTCGGCAGAGCAGGTAGAATGGGTAAAAGTGCTGCCTTATCTGGCTGTATTGATTACAGCTTTGGTGGGAGTTAATGTGATGGTCGTACTGGCTTTGGGAATTATTCTTTCGGGTGTGATAGGTCTTATAACAGGCGGCTTTGGCGTATGGGACTGGACTGCGGCCATGAGCCGGGGTATCGTCGTGGATATGGGAGAACTGATTATTGTATCGCTGATGGCGGGAGGTATGTTCGAACTGATACGCTTCAATGGGGGAGTCGACTGGCTGATAGGCAAGATGACCCGCAATATACGGTCGAAGCGTTCCGCTGAATTTTCTATCGCCGGACTTATTTCGTTAACCAATCTTTGCACGGCGAATAATACCATCGCCCTGATTATAAGCGGGCCGATAGCCAAGAATATCAGCGATAAGTTCGATTTGGATAACCGGAAAATAGCCAGTCTGCTCGATACTTTCTCTTGTTTTGTTCAGGGCCTGATACCTTACGGGGCACAATTGCTTATAGCTGCAGGGTTGGCTAATGTGAGCCCTGTGCAGATTGTACCTTATCTGTATTATCCTTTGCTGATAGGACTTGCGGCAATAGCATCGATCATATTCCGTTATCCGCGAAAATATGCCGCGTAATGCTGAATGATATAGGTATCCTTATACGAGAGTGACCATTATGTCGCGTTCACGGAGCATATCTATGATGTGAGCAGGCGCGTTGGTATCTGTAATAATATGGTGTATCTTGTTCAGATCGCATATTTTGCAGAAGCCTCGTTTGCCGAACTTTGAAGAGTCGGTCAGTATGATTATCTTTTGTGCCGCGTCTATCATTTGCTGGTTTATGCGGGCTTCGCTCATATCACTGGTAGTCAATCCGTAATCGAGGTCGATACCATCCACGCCAAGGAATAGCTTGTTGCAAGACAGGCTTTCCAGTATATTTTCGGCATAGTGGCCAATGACCGAAACAGAGTTCTTTCTCATATTACCGCCCAGTTGCACTATTTCAATATTCGGGTTGTAGCACAGGGTCAGGGATACTTTTACCGAAGAAGTGATAACGGTGATGTTATGATCGACGTTAATCTCATTTGCGAGAGTGAGCAGAGTGGTGCCGGAAGCTATGATTATTTTATCGTTAGGCTCAAGCAGGCTATTGGCGGCTTTGGCAATTCTTGTCTTTTCCTCCATCTGCATCTTCTCTTTCACATCTATATGTTTATCAGCAATGATAGAACTCAGGCTACTGGCGCTTCCGTGATTACGATAAAGCATTTTTTTGCTTTCGAGATATTTTAAATCTTTACGAATCGTAACTTCCGAAACCTCTAGTTTCTCGCTAAGCTCCTGAACCTTTACATAGCCGTCATGCTTCAGCTGTTCCAGTATGAATTTATGTCGTTTAGCTATATTTCCCATATTTCAAGTTGAAGATTACAATTACCAATTGCAAAGATATGAAAATTTTTAAGAACTGAGTATTTTAAAAACTTGAAAGATATTAGTTTCGTTTTGTATTTCATGAACTGGATTTGGATTGTGTATTGTTTGATAAATACTGTTTTTCTGGAGGACTTTGATTTTGTTGGTTTCGAAATATTTTATTTTATTTGAAAAAAAAAAGTTTCGAATTTGATTAAGAGCTAAACCGGAAAGATTGCGGGAGTGAAAGTATATGACGAATTAGGAAAACAGGAATATACCCTTCAGGCGAAAGTAGTAATAAACGCGACCGGAATTTTCGTCATATCGCGACATGGCCGAAGATGTGGTGGACAGAACTGGTGCAACATTACCTGCTTGTTCCGTATAATCCCGATAAGTAAGTAAAAAAAGTATTTAATGTAATATTTTTAGTCATAACTAACTATTGCTGTTGCAGATATAAAAGCAATAAATAGGTCTGAGACCTTAAAAGGACACAATTTTTTTAACCTAATCAATATCAACCACATGGAAAAGTATATCTTATCATTCGATGCAGGAACTACAAGTTCAAGAGCTATAGTCTTTGACCATAAGGGCGAAATATGCTCTGTTGCACAAAAGGAATTTCCGCAGATATTTCCACAAAGCGGATGGGTAGAACACAACCCGCGTGAAATCTGGGCTTCGCAGGCTGCCGTTGCTGCTGAAGCAATTACGAAAATAGGAATCAACGGTACTAATATTTCCGCGATAGGTATCACCAATCAGCGAGAGACAACCATCGTCTGGGACAGAGAGACCGGCGATCCTGTCTATAATGCCATTGTGTGGCAGGACAGAAGGACATCCGAATATTGCGATAAACTGAAAAACGAAGGACTTCTGCCTTATATTAAAGACAAGACCGGGTTGATCGTGGATGCGTATTTCAGTGCAACAAAAGTGAAATGGATACTGGATAATGTGGAAGGTGCCAGGGCAAAAGCCGATAAAGGGCAGCTGGTATTCGGTACTGTAGATACATGGATTGTCTGGCAACTGACCAGAGGAGAAGTACATGCCACTGATGTATCCAATGCGTCACGCACCATGTTGTACAATATCCATACGCTGGAATGGGATGATGATTTGCTGAAATTGTTTAATATCCCTAAAAGTATGATGCCGAAAGTATGCGCATCGAGTGAAGTTTACGGACATACCAAGACTACGATCTTCGCGTCTAAAGTTCCGATAGCAGGCATTGCCGGAGACCAGCAGGCTGCATTGTTCGGACAGATGTGTGTCGATACCGGTATGGTAAAGAACACATACGGCACAGGCTGTTTTATCCTGATGAATACCGGGGAAAAACCTGTTGTATCGAAAAATAACCTGGTAACTACTATCGGATGGCAAATCGGCGGGAAAACGACCTATGCGCTTGAAGGAAGTATATTTGTGGGAGGTGCTATCGTTCAGTGGTTGCGTGACGGCCTTAAAGTAATCAATTCCTCTTCCGAAATAGAACAACTGGCTATGCAGGTACCTGATAGCGGCGATGTATATTTTGTTCCTGCCCTGACAGGTCTGGGTGCCCCGTACTGGGATCAGTATGCGCGGGGTACGATCGTAGGGATTTCCAGGGGGACAACTTCTGCCCATATCGCCCGTGCCGCCCTCGAAGGTATTGCTTACCAGACTATGGATGTTATCAATGCGATGATCCTGGATGCAGGCGTGGGATTGAAAGAGCTGAGAGTGGACGGAGGTGCTGCGAAGAATGATTTGTTGATGCAATTCCAGGCGAATGTACTCGGGCAAACGGTAATTCGTCCGCAAACAACGGAAACAACAGCCTTAGGCGCAGCCTATCTGGCAGGATTGGCTGTCGGCTTCTGGGAAAATATCGAAGAAGTGAAGAAGCAATGGCATGTAGATTCCCGTTTCGAAGCCGATCCGAAAGTGGATATGCATCTGGCTAAGAGAAAATGGTCTGAAGCGATATACCGCGCACAATCGTGGGTGAAGTAAATCACTGAACATATTTTGATAACACAACACTAATTAGTCGTTATTTTAAATCGGGTCATGATGAAGGATTCGTCCCGGGTTCTTCATCCGGTTCCGGGAGCTGGCAAGCTAAAATAATACAGAACTAAGAGCCTGTTTAAATTTTGCCCGTTCCAATTTTTAGGACTATTTTCAGGCTGATTTATTCTTTTGAGAAACGATAATAGCGGGCTATTGGAGTTGAACAAAAGGGTAAATCAGACAAAAAGAGACTAAAAATGAACGAAGAAAAACTGAAAAAATATTCATAGAAAAATATTCGTGGAAAATTTAAACAGGCTCTAAATTAACCTTTTAATAATTAAGACCATGGGACAAGATATTTTATTCGAATTCATTGGCACAGCCATACTTATACTTTTTGGTGCAGGTGTATGTGCAAACGTTTCTTTAAAGAAAACATTGGGTAATAGCGCCGGATGGGTCGTTATCGCCTTCGGTTGGGGATTCGCCGTATTTGTCGGAGCCTTCATTTCAGCTCCGTTCTCGGGCGCTCACCTCAATCCTGCCGTAACAATAGGTCTGGCTATTGTAGGCAGCTTCAAAGGCAGTATTACCGGCTATATTATAGCCCAGATGTTAGGTGCGATACTTGGCGCATGTATCGTTTATCTTATGTACAAACCACACTTCGATGCGGAAGAAAATCCGAATGCAAAGCTGGGGGTATTCTGTACGGGGCCGGCTATAAAGAATTGGTTCTCTAACTTCTTCAGTGAAGTTGTCGGTACATTTGTTCTTGTGTTTGGCATTCTTTACGCTGCCGGTGCGGAAATAGCAGGTCCATTGCCTGTCGCAATCCTTATTGTAGCCATCGGTATGTCGTTAGGTGGAACAACGGGTTATGCAATCAATCCCGCCCGTGATCTTGGCCCCCGGATTGCCCATTTTATATTACCGATAAAAGGTAAGAGGGACAGCAACTGGGGATATGCATGGCTGCCTGTTGTAGCGCCGATATGTGGCGGATCGCTCGCAGCCTTATTGTATATTGCTCTCGCTGCTTAAATAATTCGTAGAGGCATTCTTTAACCTTTCAAATAGTTAATTATGAAATACTTTAAACTAACAATTCTCGCATTATCCCTTTGCTTATTGCCGTCATTATTTCTGCTTGTTTAGGATGAAGAGAAGTACACCCCGGTAGATTTTCCCCTGCAGTTGAAGAATATGCATCTTTGGAGAGGATTGCAGGTGACTAATACCGCTTTAGGAGTTGTTGACCTGCATCTTAAGGATAAAAGCAACAGCTTTGCCGTCGGGCTGTGGGGCGGTGCCGGATTTACGGGTGATTACAAAGAATTCGACTATTACATGTCATATTCCAGGAGTGGGTTTACAGTTGCGTGGTGGGATATCTATAATTTCTCGAAAAACGCGACATATAACAACAGGCAGGTATTTAATTACAGTGCACGGGATACAGTGCATTTTATGGACCTCTCGGTAGCATACCGTTTTCAGGGAAGTTTCCCTCTGAATATTAGCTGGACAACGGTTATTTTCGGGCGCGACAGAGGGGCTTTGAATGAGAAAAACCTTTATTCGACTTATATGTCTATGGATTATCCCGTTCTCAGGGGAGGTATAGTAGATGTGGATTTGGGGGTTGCCGGAGCATTTGCACTGAATCCGGAGGACGGTACCGATGCGCATTTCTATGCAAAAGATGCGGGGATTGTAAATATAAATGTTACAGCATCGAAGAAGTTAAAGTTTGGAAGCTATATTTTGCCCGTGTCGGTAATGGGTATGTTTAATCCGGCTAATAATGAAGCGGATTTGCAGATCGCATTAGATATATTTTAGCCACTCCTTTTTAATTAAACGTAAGTTTGTGTGTTAAAGAAAGAAGCAGCCCAGATATCCGGACTGCTTCCCATTGTTTCATATAAGATGAAAGCTTATTTCTTTACAGAGAATTTGAAAATTGTTTCGCTCTGATATTTTTCTCCCGGACGAAGCGTAGTTGTAGGCCAGTCTTTTTTGTTAGGAGTATCAGGATATTTCTGAGTTTCGAGACATACGGCTGTACGGTGTTGATAAACAATACCTTTTTTGCCTTTGTCGGTTCCTTGCATAAAGTTACCTGCATAGAACTGCATTCCCGGTTCGGTTGTATATACGTCTAATACGATACCGGTCTTAGGAGATTCTAATGTAGCGGCGACTTTGTTGATATCACCACCTGTATTCAGTACCCAGTTGTGGTCGTATCCTTTACCGTTTACCAGTTGAGTGAAAGTCGCATCGTCGATTCTTGCACCAACGGCAGTCGGTGTGCGGAAGTCCATTGGTGTGCCTTCTACAGTAAGGATTTCTCCGGTAGTCATGAACGTAGAATCAATAGGAGTGTATTGATCTGCATGCAATGTAAGCAACCAGTCTGTATTTTTAGAAGTAGGATCGCCGTCCATGTTGAAATATGAATGGTTAGTCAGATTCACGACAGTAGGTTTATCTGTTTCAGCTTCATATTTTATCTGAAGTGCGTTGTCGTCGCCAAGAATGTAGGTTACTTTCACATTCAGGTTGCCAGGGAAGCCTTCTTCTCCGTCTTTCGACAGATAGGTTAGTTCCAATATATTGTCGGCTGCAAGTTTAGCGTCGAAAATTACGGTGTGGAATCCTTTGTCACCACCATGCAGAGTATGTCCGAAGTTATTCTTTGGTAAATCATATTTTACATCATCAATCTGAAATGTTCCGTTTCCGATACGGTTACCATAACGTCCGATGATAGCACCATAGTTAGATGGTATATTGATGTAGTCCTGAATAGAGTCGAATCCCAATACGACATCTTTCTTGTTCCCGTCTTTATCCGGAACCATAATGGAAACAATACGGCCTCCGAGATTTGTTATACAAACTTCCATTCCTCCAGGATTTGTAAGTACGTACAAATCTGTTTTCTTTCCATTGACTTCCGTTTCAAAATTCTTCTTATCCAAGCCTGATTCCGTAAGCTTTCCTACAGGGGCTTTTTCATTACATCCTACAAAAAGCAGGCTAGCAGCGATTGCTGCAAAAAACATTTTCTTCATAATTTACTTTTATTTTAATGAGTTGATTTCTACACCTTCATTTGTAATCACTACAGGTTTGATATAACCGTTTTCGTCAAAGTACATTTCGTCTATACATGTTATCCTGTGGTTTCCATCAGTTTCGGTTAACGGACGACGGTGATATACAATATAGTATTTATCGGATTTGGGTTCGTGGATCACGGAGTGATGTCCGGCACCCCTGCCAATATTCGGATCTTGTTGCAATATTTTACCTATACGTTTGAATGGCCCGAACGGACTGTCGGCAATGGCGTATGCCACACTATAATCAGGTCCGGTCCATCCGCCTTCCGACCACATAAAATAATATTTACCGTCTTTGATGAACATAAATGGGCCTTCTACATAGTTTTCGGGAGTTACTTCCTTATACATCGTCCCGTCTTCGAATGGGACAATGCCGGTAAAGTCATCTTTTAATTTGGCGACATTACAATGTTTCCATCCTCCATAATATATATAATAACTGCCGTCTTTATCTTTAAAGACAAATTGGTCGATAGGTTGCGCGCCATTATAGAACTTGTCGATAAGCGGCTTCCCGAGATAATCTTTAAACGGGCCTTCAGGTTTATCTGCGACGGCGATTCCAATACCTCCGTATTCGTTATCATTCTGAATATCATTTCCGCCAAAGAGCAGGAAATATTTGTTATCTTTTTTGATTATGGCCGGAGCCCATAAAGCTCTTTTTACCCATTTTACGGCTGATGTGTCGATGATGCGTTCATACTTGGTCCAGTTAACCAGGTCTGTAGAAGAAAATGCATCCATGAAAACCTGCTCGTCGTAAGGAGCGGAATAAGTAGGATAAACCCAGTATTTGTCATCGAAAATGATACCTTCCGGGTCGGCATACCATCCTTCGAATATAGGATTTCCGGATGTCTTTTTAACACTTTGGACTGATTGTTTGTTTTGGCTCCAAGCCTGCATTGCGAGGATGCTTAGAATAATTAGTAAGGAATTGTTTTTCATCGAGAAAATCACTTTTTTGTTAATGACCCATAAAAATAGGAATAATTTCAAATTAAAATGTTCTATTTTAGAATATTTTGATTTTTGTTGTTAATAAACTATCTTTGCTAGGGTGCACGAATAAAAGAATAAGTTCTCCGTTTTATAGATTATTAAATTGTAATTATAAATAACAGTTGATAAATGAAGAAGTCTCTATATAGCTTCGATGAGGTTTTAGATATTGTAAATGCTCAGATTACTCAGATAAACTATACCAACAAACCCCAATCGCTTTTCGATCCCATAACTTATATACTTTCTTTAGGCGGAAAACGGGTTCGTCCGGCCTTGGCCCTGATGTCGTATAATTTGTATAAAGATGATGTGGAACGTGTTATGCCGATTGCGCTGGCCATAGAAGTTTTCCACAATTTTACCCTTTTACACGACGATTTGATGGACAGGGCTGATATGCGCAGGGGCAAACCGACTGTTCATATTAAATGGAATGATAATACTGCCGTGCTATCGGGTGATGCAATGCTGATTGAGGCGTATAAGGAAATAGCAAAGACCGAATCGGAGGAACTACCTCGTGTGCTGGACCTGTTTTCTGAAACAGCGACTGAGATTTGTTGCGGACAGCAATATGATATGGAATTTGAGCAACGACTGGATGTTACCATCCCCGAATATCTGGAGATGATACGGCTGAAAACGGCTGTGTTATTGGCTTGTGCTTTGAAGGAAGGGGCTATTGTTGCGGGTGCTTCGGATACTGATGCGGATAGTTTATACGATTTCGGTATCAATGTAGGCTTGGGATTCCAGCTGAGGGACGATCTGCTCGATGTATACGGAAACAGTGAAAGTTTCGGTAAGAAAATTGGCGGCGACATACTTTGTAATAAGAAGACATTCCTGTTGATTACGGCATTAACCGAGTCATTGACCAGAAAAGAGTTGCTGACATGGATAGATAAAACGGATTTTGAGGAAAATAAAAAAATAGAAGCAGTAACTAAGATATATGATAAGCTTGACTTGAAAACAAAGTCTGAAAATCTTATCAGTGAGTATTATGAGAAAGCAGTAGGCTGTCTGGATAAAGTCAGTATAAGTGATGATAGAAAGACAGAATTGCATAAATTAGCGAAAAATCTGACGTCCCGAATATCTTGAATTTTTAAATTTTAACCCTTAACTACTATGCCGTATCGTCGTTTGCCAAATACAGATAATGCACGAATAAAGGCGTTGAAAGCAGCAATCGAAAAGCATAATTCCCTTTTCGGACAAGGTGTCATATCTCTTGATATCCGCAGGATGGAACTAATGCTGCGTAACTTTGAGAACGCACAGCTTCGTTACCGCGATAGCCTTGAGACTCAGGCTGCATCGAATAGGAAATTTCAGAAACTGGTAAAGAATGCCAGATTGTATATCTCTCATTTTATACAGGTTATGAATTTGTGTGTTATCCGTAACGAAATAAAAAAAGAGCAGAAGCAACTTTATAATATCGATCCGGATAATTTCACGGTACCCGATTTAACGAGTAATGATGCATTGCTATATTGGGGAGATAGTCTTATGAAAGGAGAGCAAGCCCGTTTGGGACAGGGAGGAGCTCCTATCTATAATCCTACTATCGCAAGGGTAAATGTAGCTTTTTCACAGTTTAAGGACGCCTATTTTAATCAAAAAACATATCAGAATACGACCACGCGCCAGTTGGATGTACTTAGTGAACAGAGGAAAGATATGGACAATGTTTTGTCAACATTGTGGAACCAGATTGAATCGGCATTCGCAAATCTTCCGGCCAGGGAACGTTTAGAGAGGTGTAAGGAATATGGAGTCGTATATTATCTGAGGAAAGACGAAAAAGAGAAAGAAGAACGTGAAAATAATTGATACACATTCGCATATTTATTCTGAAGAATTTGACAACGATATCGAAGAAGTTATTCTAAGAGCAAAACAAGCGGGAGTAGAAAATATTTTACTTCCGAATATTGATGTGGATTCAATAGGGCGTTTGCATAATATAGCCGGCAAATATACAGGTTATTGCATTCCCATGATGGGATTACATCCTACAAGTGTAGGAGAGGACTGGCTTTCTCAGATGGAAATTATTAAACAGCAATTTACTAAACGTTCCTATATCGCTATTGGTGAAATAGGACTGGATCTCTATTGGGATAAAACATATGAAAACGAACAGAAACAGGTATTCGAAGAACAGCTTCGCTGGAGTATAGAATATGATTTGCCGGTAGCCATACATTCACGCGATGCGATACCGGAATGTGTAGAATGTATTAAGAATGTAGGTCCCGAAAAGCTGAGAGGGGTATTTCATAGTTTTGGAGGAAGTGAGGACGAATTAGCCGGAATACTGGGGCTGAAAAATTTTTTATTGGGAATCAACGGGGTTGTTACGTTTAAGAATTCTACATTGTCAACTGTTCTGAAACAGGTCGATTTATCTAAAATAATCATTGAGACCGATTCGCCTTATCTCGCTCCTGTACCTTATCGCGGCAGGAGAAATGAGTCGTCGTATACAATAAAGATTGCTGAAAAACTGGCTGAAATATTTGGCCTGCATACAAGCGATGTAGGAGAAATAACGACAGAAAATGCAATAAAGCTGTTTGGATTGGAAAAATAATTTTATCTTTGCAGCCACAATAGTTTTGGAGAGGTGCTCGAGTGGTTGAAGAGGCACGCCTGGAAAGTAAGCTTCTATATAAAAATACCACTTTTCAAACCACACAAAGTCAACCATTTATCAATACATTTTCACTTAAATTTATTTCAATCGTAATATTGTACACACTTTTGTGCACACTATGTGTTGGTTAATACTAATTTTATTTATTTTGTACATCTAAATTAGATGTATAATTACAATTATTATTTTTTAAAAAGGCAATTGATCTTCTTCATAATCCATATCATTATCCATTTGCCTTAAATGTTTAGAATATAAAATAGGTATTAGATTTTGCTTAGATATTATATCATCAGTTGCTATTTCATAGTACATTTCTTCTTTTGCTATTTCATATTCCAATTTAAATATCCTTTCAGTAGAATCTTTATCAATATTATATTCTTTCAGTTTTATACTACTTAAAACACCATCTGAAAAATATAAATATATTTCTCGCTGAAATACTGTCTTGTCTGGTAGGAAATATGGTTTATACATAATACGATGTGGTCTTAATTGCAAAGTAATATATCCGGTAAACCAATTAGCCATAACCTCATCAACATTGCCAAAATAAGTAGATAAAGAAACAGATTTATTATAATCTGTAATTTCATGACCTGATAATGTTGTTAAATACAATGAATTATTTTTCAGTAACCATTTAGTTAATGATAATTCCGGTTCTATTTTAGGCATGTTTGTGTGTTTTTCAAAATATTGCTCAATTGGGTCACAACTTAGATCAAAAATTTCTTTGCATTCATATAATTCAAGTAGGATTATTCTATTAGCTTCCATTGTAATCATCTGTTTATTTATATAAATCTGAATCATGCAACAGATAAAACCAATCCTCTGGAGCATCAGGTTTAGCAACTAGGCTAACAACAGGATTAGCAATACCCTCAGCAGTTTCAAACTTACTGCTAGCACCGCCAATGGCATTACCTGCATCGTTGGTCATAAACAAAGCACCAGTCTTAGGTGACTTGTGAATGTTCAACTTAGAAGTTTTAGCTCGTTCCTTAAACTCAGCAACAGTCATTGTAGAATCTTTCTTTAGAATGAATTGCTGTCGTTCAGTTTCGATTAATTTTGTTACACGAATCTTATTTGAAATATCAATCATTATATTGTTAATATTCATTGTTTTTCTGAATAACCATGCTAGCGAATGAATTACTTTCTGATCCTTTTTAAATTCCCATGTTACATCATAGTAATACTCCATTTCTTTTAATATAAAACAAGAAAATTCTTTTTCATTTTCTTCTCCAAATCTAATATAGTCTCCGGCATTTTGAATTATAATCATAGATTGATATTCTTTTTTTAGTTCATTAATAAGGGGAGTATAATATTCTAATAGCTTTATTTGCTTTTTCTCTGATATACTTATTTCAGGAGATAATGAATTTTTAATTAAACTAGAAGCAAAGTAAATAAGCGCGATTGGTGGTAATAATATTGAAAAAAGTAAATGAAGAAATGTATCATCTTTATTTTTGATTTTTGGTAAACTACATAAAAAGCTAATAAAAGCGATAGTGCACCATAATAAGAAATTTTCGATTGTCATAATTATTTTTTTTAATAAAAGAGGCGTGATACTATCTTATTAGTTCAACGGTATCACCACAACACCAAGCCATAATAAGAAGTCCACGCCCAATAGCATGAACATTTACTTATTATCGTTGTGGCTGTTAAAAGTGGTGATTTTTTGAACCAACGAATAATAATGCAAATGCACTATATGTATGTTTCGAATTTATCTATCCATAGGCAATGATTATTATAGTTTCAACAAAAATATAAATTCTTGATGACTATTAAACCATCTCAAGGATAATAAAATCTTAACATAGGCGTGGACTATATTTTTCCCATCATAATGGAATGTAATTCAGTTATCAGGATTATTTCTTATTCCTAGATTGGATATAAGCGATTAGGCATCGAATAAGAAAGCCTATAATGATTATTAGCATCCAAATTAACACGTTAGCAGCATTATTTGTCATATTATTTCAGTTTTAGTTAAACTTGTGGGGGCTAGTCGCCTTTACCAATAAAGGGCTAGGGTTAGTTATAGTCTATGGAGTACTCAAATACACAGTATATACAGTTAAATATATAGCATAATAACTGTACGGGTGTATTCTTTTATTACTCAAAAAAGGTAGGAATATAAGCAATCTTATGCTCAAACACACAAAATCCAATATGCCTTTATTACTAATTTTATTGGGCTATGTTACGATTTTTGTAAGGTTAGTTGAGGTTAGGGATTATTCTTTCTATAATTTCATTATCTAAATCTTCATTTTGGTAGTTCCAATATTCAATTTTCATTTTTGGTTCTACTCCTATACATTTTGCCAGTTCCTCCATCATAATATTGAATATATAGCCCTCATTACCTGCGGTGGTTGCAATTGAATCATGTATTGTAAAAACTGGCACTTGTCGGTCTGTTTCAGCCCATATTCTCTTACAGCACCTATGAAGTATAATCTCACTTTCTATTGCTTGTAATAAACATGCTAAACGTGCGTATGGCTTTTCTTCATTCAACCCTGCGATAGCCATCTTTATTATCCTAAAGACTTGCATTACAGCAGGAAACTTCTCTTTATAATACTTAGTCAGCCAATAATTTTCATCCTCGGGGTTATGTCTGTTGCTTGAGAATAATATCTGGAACATTGCTACTTTTGCTCTATCTCGGCTTATCTCTATATTTTTTTCATCTTTGACCCAATGTGCTATTGTTTCATACATTTGCCCCGATGCCACAATGCTTTTATATTCATCGAAAATATCAGCATGTAACCCTTGAAGCAAATTTCCCATTATAATGGAGAGGGATTCTCCAGTTGATTTTCTATATAAGAAAGGTTGTTTGATATTATCAGGTAGGGTGTAAAGGTTTATTGGTAATTTTGAGTTTTCACTCCAAAATTCAGGGTTGAATAATAAACAAGCAAGATAAGGTTGGCTGTTGCTAATATCAATAGCAACTAACGGTTGATTATCATATGTTAAGAAGCTCCTGTAATCCTTTTGCATATTAGTTAATACAGAATGTAGGCGATGCACATTATTGTCAATCTGTGCCTTAAAATCATAAATTTTGAGTGCTTCTAGATTGTATAGAATAGCTCTGTATTGGTCGTTCGGGTGCTTCTTTTTACCAGTATCTTTATTCAAATCCCAACTATCTTCTCCCAATTCAATTTTTTTATTTAAAAGTAGGTCTGCATACTGTTCAGCTTTAGTATAGTCAATATTTATTTTCTTTTGTTCGTACCAATATGCCAAGTATGGATAGTTGCGTAACGTATTTTCGTCTTTACCAGTCGATTTATCTTTTTTTGCATATATTGGGTCTATCATTTTTAAGTTGCCTTTCTTGTCAAATGCCTTTCTGTAATAGTGTATTTTGGGTTTTGAATTATTATATCTTTCAGCCCATTTATAGCCCCTTGAATGAACTTTTGGCAGATAATGAGGGTCACATTCTATCACGCCTGTAAGCTCCAAATAATCCAGATAGAATCTATAATCTGTAACTTTTTGATTGAGCATAATTGTATTGATGGGTACAAATCCATCCTCTCTTATCAAATCTTTATTTCTGGCAGGAATAGAGCCTAATAAACCCAATATGTAAATTATTTTATCAGGATCAAAACGTAAATTATATTTTGTTTCATCAAAGCCATATTCTAAAGGTGGGTACTGCTGTAAATGTGCTTCAAGGTCAAAATTACCTGCTAACATTGCATAATGACCTGATGTTTTAAGGGTAACAAGGATCTTACTAACCTTTAATTTCCTTACAGGAGAAACTCTACTATAATCCTTATCAATACCTAATAATCTCTTAATCCAACGAATCCTATCCATTATGCTGGTAAAAACGATTTAACATCTTAGCAAAAATAATAAAATAAATGAGGCGAACGTATTGTATATTCCAAATGTCACCCCATATTATTTATATATTCTTTAAAGGAGATTTTTCATAGCTTCATCAATCTGACTATTTTCGAAGCTGTCGAGGTAGATTTGAGTAGTAGCCAAATCAGAATGACCTAAAGCCTCACTAATCAATGATACATTAACGCCCGATTTCTTCAATATGCTAGCGAAAGAATGTCTTGCGACATACGTTGTAATTGGAATTGACAATCCCAAAGCATTCCCTATCTTTTTTAATGATTTGTTGGCAACATAAGTAATTTTCTTTATCCGTCTATACTTCTGTTGCAAGGTAGTATGTGTATCATCGTCTATAATTGGGAATATATAATCTCTGTCAACCTGAACATATTTGTTCACAATCTCGATAGCCTGTGTTTGGAGAGTAAAGCTTATATGCTTTTTTGTCTTATGTCGTTTATATATCACCCTGCCGTCAACTATATTATCTTTCCTTAGAAATGCCATGTCAATCATATTAATGCCGCAGCCTAAATAACTGAACAAAAATAAATCTTTACTCAACTGCAATCGTGAATGTTGATGTTTCGGTATTGTTGTGATATCAAAATCTATGATTCTTTGTATATCAGCTTTAGATATTGCCCTTTTTACAGTCTCCTCTTTTAGCTGTGAAGTGTTATAATTGTTGAACGGGTAATAATCTGCTTTAACAACATTTTCTTTTATCGCCTTATTATATGTGGCTCGGAATGTACGTATCTTTATGCTTATCGTATTGCCTTTATTACCCCGACTCCTTAGATATGTTTCGTATCTGTTCAAATAGGCTACATCCACATCTGAAAATAATATATTTAACTTTGAAAATTGCCGTAATGAATTGAGTAAAGCTTTGTAATGTTCAGCATTTCCTATTTTATTTTCATTAGTGAGGTTCGATATTATTGTTTTTAAATATTCTTCGACTGTTATTTTCTTTATTGGCTTTTCGACCTTTTCGACTAAAGTTGTTAAAGAATAGTCTTTCGCTATTGTTTGATACTCTAGAACTTGTTGTTGGTACTCTTTTAACTTTTCAGTTATAATCGCTTCTATATATTCTCGGTTAGGGCAATTGGGTTTAGGCTTGTTTTTAACAAAATCCCAGTGTTTGGGATCTAGAGTAATCCCTGTTCTAAGGTATTTCCTTTTATTATTCTTCGTTAATTTTACAACTAAAGGAACTGTTCCATTTGCTAAAGGTCTTCTTGCATCGCAAGTTACAACAATGATTGTTTTCATTTTATGTGCACACTTTTGTACACATAGCTTGCTTGAAAGTGTCTAAATATGTTGAAATATCAGCTTCCTTAAAAATTAGTTTGTGAGTACCAAAATATCTTGTATCTTTGTCCCACAAATAAAAGGAGAGGTGCTCGAGTGGTTGAAGAGGCACGCCTGGAAAGCGTGTATACCCCTAAAGGGTATCGAGAGTTCGAATCTCTTCCTCTCCGCTTTAAAAGTGGCTTAAATAGCCACTTTTCTTGTTTTAATACGGCTTTAATAGCTGTTTTGTGTTCTGTACTTGTCGGTATATTTCTGTCTTTTTCTGTTAAATTTGATACCAAAATACAAAAAGTATCAAAACGGGTATCAAAATTTTGTATCTTCGCAAATATGCTAAATCCAATAAGTTATGAAAGATTATACCATGCGTTTTATTTTCGACAGAAAAAACGAAACCGGATTTCGAGATAATGAAAAAAAAGGGAAATCCGAAAAACATCCAAAAAGAAAACTCAAAGAAACCGGATTGCTTCAAATAGAGGTTCGTAAGGACGGAACAGATAAACGGGTTTATATATCGACAAATTTAAGAATAAAGCCGGAACAATTTTCAGATAAAAACGGATTCACCTGCAAAAACAATGATAACGCAAAGTCTATCACCGGAAAAGCGCATAGCCGTTTCAGGGAAATAGATATTTTTGTTTCATCCGATAAATGCCCATCGATCGAATATGTGAAATATTGGGATAAGCAGGATTTCTCCGCTATTTCGGTAGTAGAATTTATTAATAGTGAGTTAAGGCGCACCAATGCATCTGTTGCCGTAGTGGAATACAATCATTCATTTATCAGGAGGCTGGAAGAATACGGCAAAATAAAAACATTCGAGGATATTACCTATGACAATATAATCGGATTAGATGCCGTGTTACGGAAATATATAATATCTGAACCGACTTTATATAAAAGGCATTCGTTATTCAAGGGATATATTCGGGAAGCTATTAACAGGGGTTTATTTAAGGGCCCTAATCCATACTCATTATTTAAAAATAAGAAGGGGAAATCGAAAGATCCAATCTTCCTGACAGAGGAGGAAATAAATAAGTTAAAAGAATATCAGCCTAACTACGGTTATCTGGAGAGAACAAAAGATTTATTTTTATTCCAATGTTTTTCCGGCTTAGCATATGCCGATCTAATGAAGTTTAGCAAAGAATCAATAAAAGAAATAGACGGTTATAGGGCCATACAGAGCAATCGAGAAAAGAATGATGAAAATTTTATAACTCTCTTTCTCCCGGAAGCTGAAACTATCGCTAATAAATATAAGTACGAATTGCCCAAGGTAACGAATCAGAAATACAACGAATATTTGAAAGAAGTTGCAATGGGAGCCGGCATAAACAAGCCTTTAGTATCACATTCGGCCCGGCACACATTTGCGACATATCTGCTAAACAAAGATATTCCGGTTGAAACGGTATCGAGGGCATTAGGGCATTCGAATATCAGGCAAACCCAGCACTATGCCCGGTTACTGGGTAAAAAGGTAATTGATGATATGAAAAAGTTACTATAAAGCCTATTATTGTTAATATAAAATTATTTATAAGTCTGTAAATCTTTCATATATTTAAACATCCTGTTTGCTTTTTATAATAAATACTTTTGTTTAAAAGATGATTTATTATGAAGCAAAATTCGATAATTATACCGTTAAAAGGCATTGATCGCTCAACTTCCGATCCGCTGTCTGAAAACGGAGCGATGGATGAAGTTATTAACCTGAGGCACGTAAACGGCTCATTGACGCCTTTGGGAGAGTATCAGACCCTTAAAGATACTTTCGGATCTGATATCGATGTGTCTGCGTATGACCTTGTATTTCTGCATAAAACAAATATATTCGAGCATTTTATTGTGTTGCAGGACGGCACTTTATATTATTTAAATGACAATATAAAGGAAGATATCGAAAATTTTCCATCGGGTTTAAATATACCTTCCGATGTTTCTCTATCGTATAATGGTAATATTATAGATGTATCTTACTTTCAGAATGATGATATAATTAACTTTTACCTGTTCTGGAACGGGGAGAAGTATATTTATATGGATTTAGATTTTATTGTCCCGTTGGTGGAGCTGCGGAGGACAGCCCGAGATGATTTAACCTATTCCTTTTATTCTGAAACAATCTTCAATATAGGTACAACTAATGAAATAAGGGATGCGAAAGAACGCCGTTTTTCCGCTTTAAAGGGTTATATAAATGAATCGGCGTATAATATGCAGGCTGCTGGTAATATATGTGGCAGTTTCTCGTGGATGTACGCGATTAAATTATATGACGGTACGTATATAAAGACAAGCCCTTTATTCTTTTGTACACAATTAGATCCGAAAAATAGGAACTATGCTAATTATGATAATCCCGATTATAATAATTATTCTTTCTTTCAATATTTTGGAGCGACAGATGAACGCTATTATAGTGATACGCAAGCAATTTATAAAGTAAAAGCTCAACTCCTAGGATGTAAACCGGATGTAATATTTAATTCTCTAAAAAAACTAAAGCCGGTAAAGGATATTATTCTTTCGATAGACCTGTTCATATCTTCTCCTATTATTCCTATAAGACAGGATGATAATTTAAATTTATTGATGCAAACTCCATTTCCTTATTTAAAAACAGACGATGAATTAACAAAGGAATATGAGAAAAAATCACCGTTATTTAAGTTCGCTTCATTTGAATTGGATGATCTTGATTTAGACTTAGAAGGAACCCCACAGGTAAAGCTCGTTACCGATTTTGACTTCAATAATCTGACGCTGGGAGAAGCATGGAATAGTGATTTTGATAATTACGCAAAAATGATATCCGTGGTTTCATATCTTTATAATAATAAAATACATAAAGCTGATATAACATCAAAGCTGGCTAATATATTCCCTTTCAAATATTATCAGGATCAGCCTATAAGATTCGATAAAAAGGATGGGACTTACACATACGAAACACCTGCATCCAGTAAAAGAATATCAAACTTTAGTACCCTGTCACAGCTACTGGTAAGAGTATTATTAAAGACTTCAAACGGAGATGCTTCTACAGCTTGTGTCAGATATTTCAGTATTAACGGGAATGAATTTCTTGCATACGATGGAACTTATATTAATAAAATCAGCGTGTTATTATCATATCCTGATATAAGGGCATATAGGATGCAGATCGTTCTAACGTACAATGATGGGACGACAAACGGGACTATAATAGATGTCCCGTTAAAACCTCATCCGTATTTTAATCTTGCTTATTATTTAGCTGATGGATTAAGGCCTATAGATTATCCAACAGATTATGAAATATTTAATATTGATTGGTTTACGCCTAAAAATCTAATATCAAAAAGCCCTAATATTATAAAGGTATCCGAAACGGATAATATATTTGTTTACCCGTCTGAGAATACATATACGGTCGGTGCCGGGAAGATACTGGGCCTTTGCTCAAATACGAAAGCTATTAGTACGGGCCAGTTCGGGGAATATCCGTTATATGCTTTCTGTTCGGATGGTATTTTTGCGTTAGGCCTTGGCTCGGAAGATGTCGATTATGCATCTATACGCCCGGTATCTAGGGATGTATGCAATAATCCGGATAGTATTATTCCTATCGACAATGCGGTGGTATTTTCAACTAACAGGGGATTATTAATGATTTCCGGAGAACAGATAACTGAATTATCTAAATTCGTAGAAGGCAATCCTTTTAATTTCAAAAGTGGAATAAGTACCATAAATTTATTAAACCAGGCCCTGGATAATGATAATCTTGTACGTCTCTCCGGATCTATATCTTCAGTAGACTTTAACGAATACCTGAAAGAGGCTAAGATCGGGTTTATTTATAACCACAACAGGGAATTGATCGTTAGTAACTCGGATTATGCATACAGCTATATATTCTCATTTGTCTCGCAGGCATGGACTAAAGTTGATTTTGTACCGGGCAAGTTTATGGCAAACTATCCATTGCTGTACGGTATATTTGGCGGCAAGATATTTAATATTACAGACGAAAAAACGGATGTCGCTAAAGAAACATTTTTTCTAACAAGGCCTATAAAAGTGAACGGCCAGAATTATATCAGGCCGGTACGGATAATTTTAAGGTCCCTTATCAAACCGAATAAATACTCGGGACTATATGTATTCGGTTCTGTCGATGGCCTTACATGGAGATTTATAGGAGGGCGTGAATATAACGGTAAACTATCCCATTCTGACAATCTGAATGATTTTGCCCACATCGGATGTGATGCATCCCGGGAGAAAATAAGATATATCCGCATAGCATTTGCGGGTAACGTAAAATATGACACAAAGTTAGACTACTTGGAAGTATACGCATTGCCAACAATTGATAACTCAAATTAAATAACATTATGGAACATCCTTTTTATTATAAATTAGAAGATATACACGAGAAAGTATTTGAACGGACATCCCTGATAGCCCGGAGCAAGAAGGTTGACGGAGTAGTTCCTGAGCACCTAATATTCTACAGGCAGCATGATACTATATTTAAAGACCTATTCGATAATGCAGCTTCAGATATATTCGATGCGCTTTCTGGATATAGCAAAAGTAATCATATTCCCGATAATGTAGAGGATGAGGCGTACGATGAGCGCAGCTGGTTTATAAATATTGATATGCCGGATAAATTCGATACGAATCAGGCCGGTTATATCAATACGGAAATAAAAAATGCGCTTATCAATAATATAATAAGCGCATGGCTGATGCTGGCTGGAACGGAAGACGGGAATATATACGAAGCATATTACACTAAAAATATATCGAATATCCTATTCAAATTGAGCCAGAGAAATAAGATAATAAGGCGACCGTTTAATAGCTTTCCGTAATATTATTTATGAAAAACCCAAAAGCCGCCCATCTTCCCAGACAAGCGGCTCCATCCTTACCTAACACAATACCATGAAAAACTCAAAACATTCTCAACCTTTCTTCCTCATCGATCCCGCCACTTTCGAAATAATAAATATAACCACAATCCCGATCACAAAATAAATCCACTCCGAACCCTGTATAGGCCTGCTGTCATCAGTATTCTTTTTTTTTACCTCCTCTTTTTTCTTGGCCTTGGTAACTGATGTGCTATCTACTTTCGTTTCTTTTACCGAATTATCCGATGACTCCTGATGAGAGGATTCCTTTTCCTGCTGATCTATACCCCGCCATTCCTTACTGATACTTTTTATTGTCCCGTCCGGATTGAAGTCCGTTACTTCCAGGTACCGGACTTCATTATGTACTTTTTCTTTTGAGGAAGAACTTTTTGTTTTTATGTCCGCACTGTCCTTTGTAAGGATAGAGGCATTCTTTGCCGTTTCGGATGACAGCTCTGTTTTCCGGTTCATCTCTCTGTTGCTCCGGCAACCTGCCAGGGCAAGGCATATAAGTATAAGGAGTGATATTGTGAGTGCTTTTTTCATAATGTTTTCTTTTTTCCTGCCTTATATCTTCGTGTCGGCCTGTTCTCTCTAAAATAAAGCGAACGAAGGAAATTTAATAGTCTCTTCATAATTTTATCCTTTCACCTGATTAGTTAATACAGCCATTTTCTTGCATACATCCTTTGCCATATCTGGTATTTTTGTTTTCAGATCCTGTAAGGCTTCCGTTACTTCTTTATTTTTAGGAATGTTCTTATCGTAAAATTTTTTCTGGCATTCTTTACTACAAAAGAATAACCGTTCGTATTTATCGGTGAACAATACAGGTATTTTGTAAATAAATCCTTTATTCTGGGCTTCGCATCCTATGGCTCCCCATTTCTGGGTAGTAGTAGAAAAGAGGAACCGGTTACACTCGTCACATTTTATTTGAGTTTCCATAACTACATTATCTCTATTTAAGACACTCCGGCATACACCAGCATCCCGATCATTAAAATAACGAAAGCCAACCCTATAATAAGCGCTCTGTCTTCAGTGTCTATTTTCATGGCTTCGTCCCCTTGCTGTACAATACCTGCTTCCGGTTACCTTCCCGGTTGTACGACAGATGCAGGAAGTTATTACGTCCGTCCTGATACAATATGGCCTGGTCGAAATCCAAACCACTCTTAAGTAAAGCAGCCAGCAGCTTGCGCGGTTCCTTTACCGAAACATCGGCGGCCTGCCCTTTTGTGTGTTGTGAATTTGGGACACCCCCGACTGCTTTATTAGTTTCCTGACTCCGGAAGCCGCTATTTATTATAAACGGCTCATTGTATATATCCCTTAACGGTTGCAATAGCCTTTTGGCTAAGGCTGTCAAATTCAATTGCTGCTGTACATCAGGTATATTCCTTATACCCTTTGCTACTGCCGTATTGGAATGGCTTAGCTCTTCCAACGTGAAATTTTTAGTTATTTGTGTCGCCATATTATTTATTTTTTCGTTTTCCTCTTTTCCTTAAATTCCTTATACAGATCGCATATATAGCTATTTCCCCCATCATCCGTATATTCCTTATACTTCTCATCTATATATTCTTCGCTTCGCAAAGCCGGGTTTGTCAGCAACAGCTTCAGTTCTATACGCTTGTTGATAAGCATCTGCTTTTTCCTGTATTCCTCACTGTCGCCTATAAACTTATCTACCGACTTCTGGAAAGTCCTATCGAGCTCTATATGCTCTTTCAGCTTATCCGTTAGCTTGCTGAACTCCTGCATGGACACTTCGCCCTGCTGCCGGATCACCTCCACATACTTCTGGTGAATAACCTCTGCCGCGCTTACATCGTCAACCAGGGCCTTGCTTTGCTCGCTCAATGCGTTAGCATTCGCCTTTCTCCTGTTGGCCCGGTAATGGATAAACCAGCCCCCGCCCAGCACGATAGTAGCGATAGGCATCAGCACATCCGTAATCAAATCCTTTATTTCCATCTATTTAATATTTATTATTATATTTACATCGTTTAAAATGTGTTAGAAATATATGAAACGATTGTTTTTAGGGCTAGGCCTGTCGCGAGACAGGCTTTTTCTATCACACCTCTGCAATTTGAGCAGGAGATCCATTGATAAACATTATCGAATCAAATATTCCGGCATTCGGGTCTATGGAAGTTATAACGTCACCTGGAGTGAAAGTCAATACCTTGGTTGTTGCATTCCAATCTACATAGTATTCTTTATCTGTATCTGCATACATGAAGTTAAAGCTCGCGGCCCATCCGTTTTGGTAATCCCATATAACTGCATCTCCACCACCATAGTCAATTAAAGATATTTGACCGATTGTGGTAATACCATTACCCTCTATCCAATCTTGTGAAGACGCTGTTACTTTTAATGCATTATTTTGAATGTTTATTACATCTACTGAAGTCCCTCCCGGTATTTCAATGCTTTGGTTAATATCTCTGTTAAAAGTAGCTTCATTTATAGGAGTTTGTGGCGCAATTTGAGATGCCGGAATTCCTACAAATGTATCGGGCGCCGTTGGTTTAAAATATTCAATTTTATAATCGACCATGCCTCCTTCCCCTGAATAATACAGGATGTTTGATACTTGCAGGAAGCAAACGTTGCTGTCATAATTCTGTATTATATGCTTGCGCATCCAGATTCTGTAAACTACTCTCTTTGCTCCGTTCTCAGGCATCTCCTCCTGGGTAATGTAGAGGTTTCCGCTTTCGAAATTGCCAGTGGCCGTATTTATTGTTATCCCGGATGGGTTTGGGTTCCACTGTCCTGTATTTACTACTACATTTGCAATACATTGATAGTTGTTGATATCTGCCGCCCTGTTTGATATAATTATATCAAATTTGAACATATCGCTATACCAGAAGCTGTTTTCCGGCCGTAGGTCGGATGTTATTTTAGCTACACAGTAGTAGTGGTCTACGGGTTGGTCCTGGTATGTATCGTTGACGCTTCCGTTCGGCTGCTCGTTACTTGGAGTTTGCCACTCCGGAGGATTCGCACCACCTGCAGATGTAAGCACCTGCCCTGTTGCGCCTCCTGTAATTACAAATAACAGATATTTCAGATTATTACGGACCTGCTGAATCTTTGTCCAGATATTCCCGCTTTCAGTATCTGGTATATCGGGTGTGCCGTCTTCGTCTGTCAGTGTGCCTGTAACGGCTTCCGTTATCGCGTCTTCCAGTTCCTGTTCGTCGACATAGTCCGTATTCTCACTGTAGAGCGTCCATGTGCTGGAAGTGCCGGCTACACGCTGGTATACGTTATTCTCCGAAGTAACCCGGCATAGCCATGTTACATTCTGCTCAGTACCTGTTATTACAGGCAGATCGGCCAAAGTGGAGACAGCGGGTTTCCATCTTTGGGAGGCCGCGACAGTAGCATTCACCTGCCCTACTGTCGCGGCGTCGTTGTTACCTGTTCCATCCGCGACATTGGTAATCCTTCTTTTTAGGGTAGGGTGACCTATAGAAAGTTCTCTATCTGTTGTGGTTTGTGAATTAGCCCCTAAAGCTATAGAATTTGTACTACTAGTTACGGCATTAACCCCTATAGCTACAGAACTTTGAGCACTGGCTTTACTTTGAGCAATAGCTACTGATGAATTCCCTGAGGCTTCAGAACTATAGCCAATAGCTACTGAATAGCTCCCTGATTTACTATTACTGCCGAGAGCGGTACCGGCATTTGCGCTAACAGTGGAGTTAATTCCGATAGCTACAGTTGCGCTACCCGAAGCATTGGCATTTGCTCCGGCCACGATAGAATTACCTCCTTTCCATGCCGTAAACACCGGATCTGTCTCCGTATCCGGTATATATACTGCATACTGGAATGTAAGTATATTTTCGAATGTACCGGGTGATATCTCGCTACGAAGCCACGCATACACCGATGGGTTTCCGTTGCCTCCATTCGGGTTTTCATCTGCATGGACGCGCGTCCATGTCTTATCGGCTGGTTTTTCAGCAAGCGAAGCATCATAGGCCAGTAGGTCGGCATAGGTAGGAAAATCCACCCCCAGCCAGTTACCCTGCATGGCGGCAAGGGCTTGCAGGCTTGCTGTCAGCCCCGTTATCGCGGAGATAGGATGCTGATCGGCAGCATCGCGATTGGTTAATTGTGTATGGTCGTCTGTCCCGCCCGCCCCACCAGCCTCCGGGGCTATCTCTTCGAGTAAGTCACCCAAGTTATCAGGGGTGACATCTACCCCGTCGATACTTACACCCTCACTCATAGGATGATCCAGGAATGAGGCTACCGATCCAATTTTATACACATAAAACCTATCCCCTGCATTGGATAGCTTAAAGTCAAGATGTCCTTTAAGATAATAATCTACCTGTCTATCGTTTATCTGCAATCCTATTTGCTTGGCTGTCGATGTTATTTTTAGCATAATATTCTATTTTTAAATTATTTATTTACTTTTACACCGATATTAACTGAAATTTCTACTTAAAAAAGGCTGTAATGCGTAAGCATGCAGTCTTTTTTTTATCACTATCCTACCTGATAATTAGAGCCATCCTGCATATCGGAGATAAAGACAGTACCGTTAGTATTGTCTTCTAACTTCCAATAAATAGTATAAGAACTACCGGCAATAAACTCACCACCATCTTTATCATTAGAGATAGGAATCGTATCTCCCGGAGCTATAGTATACGTGTTAGCATCTTCCCATCTGAAACTGCCGGGATAAGGAGCTACGGAGACAAATGCGAAAAATAATAACGATGTATTCTGAACATATATTGTCAGGGGATTATTCGCCGTCCACACCGCGTTAACTGTCAAATTACCTGCCGGCATAACAAACGTATCACCCAGCCCGTAAGTAACTCCCGGAAATGCTCCGGACACAAACCCCGCGAAGGTATAGCCGCTCCTTGTGGCAGATGCTGGCAGGGTGATAGTCGCGCCGGCGGGATAATTACCCGATGGAGTACCGCCGGTTACTGTACCGCCCGCCGGATAGAGTTCGTATGCGTAGGTAGTTGCATTAATAAGATTCCTGTATGGATCTATGTTCCTGTTCGGGAAGCGTTGTATAAAGGCTGCCGCATCTACTCCTGTAACTGTAATTCCGGTTACGTAAGAGGGCGCTAATATGTTATCGGTGGAGCATACTCTATCATTATGTGCGAATACCGTTGCGGGTATATTCCCAATGTTTAATAAAAGGATATTGTCGCTATTGAATATAAGATCCGTTTGGATGCTCGTTACGCTAATAAGCGGAGAAAGATCCACCGATATTAAGCCTAAGCATCCGAATAATAAATATGACCCTATACTTGTAACATTCGCAAACGGAGATAAGTCGATAGACGTTATACCGCAAGCCGAAAGAAAACTACTTCCTATACTCACAACATTCGTAAACGGAGATAAGTCGACAGACGTTAACTGAGTAGCAGCTATCATGAAATCAGTGCCTATACTTGCAACATTCGTAAATACCGATAAGTCCACGGATATTAACTGTGGAAGATTACGGAGAAAATTAGTATTCAGGGCGTTAATATTCCTGTATGACTCTCCGAATACAATATTCTTTATATTGTTTTTAGAAACGTTTATTCCTTTTATGGTCATACTCGACGCAGTGACACAGAAGTTAGTTATCGGCGTATTGCGTAAGCTAAATCTATGTTGTATGCCGGCTGTATCTTCATAATAGGAATCATTATTGGAGTATGTCCTTCGTCTCATATTTTTAGCTATTGGCTGGTTATTAATTCGGATCTCCTACTCTCATGCTATAGTTTCCTGTTATCCCGCACAAAATATTCACTTCCGCTACTTTGCCTGCCGGAATGCTTACTGTAGGCTGACCGTAATTGTTCCTTAACCCTGTTACCGTAGGCAGTGTAAGTGTAATGGCGGACGCTCCTGTATTTTCAACCTCTATTACCATCTCGTAGCAGGATTTAAGACTGCTGATATTCGCTATCGACATTGTTGCACTGGCGGATATCTGGCATAATGTGTATGAAGCTGTAGCCGGGATATTTGCTACGGAAGTGAGCGACTGGGAAGCTAACTTGAATGCGATATAAGGCAGGGCATCAGCTAAGGATGCAGCCAGCGCATCCCAACCTACTACCGACATAGAGCCGTCGTTTTCCACGAATACCTTACCTGCGTTACCCGCTATCGCCGCAACGCCTTTTACGAGCCCCAGCACATCTGTCGCCGCCTGATTGACTGTATCCGTTCCCCTGTCTATCCATTCGAATACTCCGGGGGATGTTTCCAGATAAGTCCACGCGTGACCGGCCGGTGCGTCCTGATCGAGATTGACGACGGTCGCATTATCCAAAGGGGCTGCGCCTTTTATGGCTGTCCATGCATCGGTAAGCTGCTGCTGTGTAGGAGTGTTTCCCAAATTAGCCGCTGCACGTCCCGTCCCTTTTATAATTGCAATATCCGCCGTATTTATGCCTATCTGTTGGAAGCTCTCTTTCGGCATGGCCCCATCCTGTACTTCGGAAGCGTTTGGTATTACGTTGCTTGTATTACTTGTTATTCCGGATAACAGGTTTTTAGATGTTTCATTCAGTTGCAGACGTTTTGTTGTAGGGTTGTTGTCTATGGAGATATCGGAGAGGACGGATTGGTTGAGTTTGGTATCGGTGTAGCTATTAGCATCCTGTAATACATTTTCACCTACAGCATCGGTATAGTCCCTTGATTTTCTTTCTACATTAGATAACCTGTACTTATCTTTGAAATAGCACCACAATGAGAATTCAGTTATTTCATCAGGTTGCAATATAATTGATCCTCCGTAATCATTAAAAATAGGCGATTCTGTCGGTAGCGATATGGTTATGGGATTTTGAGATACATTTTTAATTATGATACGCATCTCATATCCGGGCTTCATACATTCCAATCCCTGGAGAGTAAATTGTTGGTCAATTAATGCCTCTACGGCGACATTACCCTTTGGTTTCAGATTAAATAATGTATCTACAACTTCATACCGGGTCATAAACCGGGTATACATATTCGATGGATCTAATCCTTTCCACTCCCTTTCTTCTATATCCCAGTATGCGAATGTCTTTAAAGACTGAACAAAAGCAAACCAACCGTAATATCCTTTCGGATACCTTTCATATATATCATATATAGAGCCGTATGCGCCTTTATAATCCTGAAAGGGAACACGGTCTTTTCTGTCTATTCTATTAAATCCGCTCATTGTCTGCAATTTTTATTAATTGTAATTTTTCTATTGCTGCCTGTTTTGTTTTGTCGGATAATTCGGATTGCTCATAAATAAGTTGAACAATCGAGACTATAAGGTAAATGAATACAGGAATAAGTCTGCTGTCTATATCTTCCAGTATCTGGCTATTCTCGTTATCCATGTCAATAGTTAGTTTTGGTATGTAATAACCGAAATCAATTTTATGCTCTCTGTATGTTTTAGGAAGTGAGTAGTATTCTAACTTTTTACCCTCGCTTGTTTTTATAACAGCGCATACAGGCGATGATACGCCGCCCCGTAAATAAGGGTTGAATTGATTCATATATGCCGGACTGTCCGAGGTAATAATTTTACTAACCGGGCGCTCCCAGCCTCTCATTTTGAATAATTTCAGTGAATGAAAATCTTCCGGAAGTTTTATATAGCCGCTGCCGTCTTGATTTTTTACAATATCTATAGGAGCATCTTCCGGCGATAATTCTTTGGACGGAAGTAAATCACCCGGTGATAATTCTATTAATAGGTCGTAGGCTTCGCTTATGGATTCTTTTATGTAAATCTCTACTGGTTTGTCGTATCTTTCAGGGTCAAGGACAACCAACCCGTCAGTCAAAGGAGTAATCACTGACGAATCGGGATCAAGTACAGCTAACCCCGAACCATACGGGGTTAGCTCTTGTAATTTCACCTTAACCTTATATATAAGATCCTTTATAGTCATTATTCATTGAAAATTCTCCAATTCGGGAAATTAAACCCATTTTCTTTTGCCAGAATAACCAGGCTTTCAGCTGTCAGGGCATTATTTAATATTTCAGGGCTTACGCCTTTTGAACCCATAAATTCCCGCACCTGCTGCTGATTGGACACATGCTCCGAGTATAAATCCGGATTTTGAGGAACGCCGACGCCTTTACCATTATCGAGCGTTACTTTCTGGCTGAGGCTCTCTGTACCTTCTTCATCAGGTGCATCTTCCTCTGTCTCGCTTTCAACGTATATCTGTTTATCCTTGAATCGCTGAGATGCCTTAATGGCTTTTATCACAAGAGGATCCTTTGACATATACCGTCCTCCGATAATGGAAGTACCGTTGTTTGATCCTCCTGTATATTCTATACGCACGCCTTTACCATTATCGAGCGTTACTTTCTGGCTGAGGCTCATCAATCCTTTTAGCCTGAATATGACTATAGTTATTTTTGACATGTTTTTTAATTTTGATTATGATAATAAGCGGAGCTATGATATTGACTATAACTCCGCTTTTAAATTATATTAAGCTGCTTTCATTATTTTACAATGGCAGGATGGATATCCCAATCCTACGCAGAAGCTTTCCGAGTTAACGGTAGTGTCCGACTTCCTTACACCAAGCTGCTCCTGGTCATATTGTTTTGTAGTTCTTGCTTCCCATATATATTTATACAGGTAATCAGGATCTAATACATAGGCATTTTCTGCGTCATCGTACAAATCCAGCAATTCATGATGGATCAGATATAGTGTACCGAAGTTTGTTCTTATGGTAGTCCACTCTATACCCCATTGTACGTCTGTGCCTGTTGTAATATCTTTGTACAATGTCCAGTCTATTTTACTTACATTGGATATAAACTTGGAACCGGCAAAAATAGCGCGTTTCTTAGATCCGCTGTTTTTAGTAAATATATATTCGAGCATGTCCACGAAATCGTCTTTAGTAAACGTCGTATATTCGTACTCTTTGAACATATATTTAGTGATACCGTTACATGTATACACATCTACGTTCTGATCATCATCATACGTCATACCTTTCTCTCCATACATCAGGGAGCCTTCCATTTCCATACGCCATTCAAAGATAGCAGCCTCATTCATATCTTCTTTTTCCCAGTCCAGTATCTTATCCTGTTTTTGGTACCATTTCGAAACGTCTATCTGGCACATGAACGTTTGCGCATAGTTATTGTCTATCGTAGGATAAGAAGATGTAGGAGGTGTTTTTACGTCAAATTCAGTGGCCGCACGTCCCAAACGGAATAGTTTCGTATTTGCCGGGATAGAAGGTATGAATTTTTGTGTTTTAGGTCTTAGAGCTGTACCCGTTAATGCTCCCCCGTTGGTCGCGTATACAGTGATCTGGTTTCCTGCGATGCTTTTTACTCTCAATTGCAGGTATACCTTTGTACTACGCACAGTACCTGATTCGTCGTATCCATATACACCTTTTACACGTATTGTACTGGATTTTGCGAATATAATAGGGTTGTCTACCGTTAACACAGCTGTCGAACTGGTTGTTACTTGTGTATAAGCACTCGTCGCAAATGTCTCGAATGGCTTTATATCAACACTTCCCCATTTTGCTTCTATGGAATTCGTATTCCGTGGGGTCATATGACGCAGCATAGTATCAAGTATGGCTTTATCCGGCCTTACTTTTATTATCTCATCATCATAAAACGGTTTTAATAGCTCTGATTGGACATTTTTACCGGTATCGACACTGACTTCCCCGGCTACATGCTTTCCAAGATTATCAGCTCCGGGAGAGCTTGGATCGGCTCCTGTGTTGTTCGGTGTGAATATGCCTTCTGCCGCATGTACGGAGCCCGCATCGGTCACTCCGATAATAGCGCATGCAAGGGAAAGTAGCAAAATAATCAGCCCTCCCTTTCCAAAATAGTTTTTAAAAATTTCTTTCATTTTTTTATAATTTAATGTTACTTAATTAGTTCCGTATTTGTTCCCCAGCTTCCGTTTTTCCTTGGTGTAGAAATTCTTTCTTCCGGTTTATTCTGAGGCTTGCCGCTTGTGGCTCCCAGTGTAGGAACTCCGTCTCCCCCTCCATTATCGTTACGCACCTTTTCTACTATTTTCTGGGTACGTCCTTTCGCTTCTCCGGCTTTTATAGCACTGTCTACGTCTGTATCGTAGTCATATGCTTTTTTTAAAGCCTCCAGTCCTTCTGTACTATACACTCCTGAAAATGCAGGCATATAGATAGTATCATAAGCCCATTGCAGAAATTCCGAAAACTGCTCTTCGGTCATGCCGTTATTTTCGGCAAATGCTTTGAAGACTTCTTCCGATTTAGATATGTTATCTTCAAATTCTTGTTGCTGTTTAGCAGTTCTATCAAATGCATCCTGTTCAGACTTCATCCGCTCGTCCTCTGCCTGAATTATTTCTTTAAATTCTTCGCTTTCGGGATCAAGCTCCAATATAGATTTTCCATACATTTTCACAATGTCCGGCAACATATTATTTCCGGACATAATAGATTGGAGAAGGGCTGCGTTCCGGGGGTTCTTCCTTACTCCTTCCGCAAGTTTATTACTTGTATCGTTCACCTTTCCGTATCTGTCGAGTATATGGTCTATCGCATCGTCATCGCTTTCAAAGATCATGTCTGGACTATTTGATTTCAGATAATCCATCATTCTGGAACGTCCTCTTAACGGTTGTTCTTCCGGTTCGGTGACTACTTCCTCAGCCATTACTTTTTCTTCATCTTCCATTATTTATAATTTATATAAAACTTAAAGTATTACTTTACAAATTTGTTATATATAATTGTATTTAAAAGTGTTGAAAAATTAATTTTTTATGTTTATTTCTTATTATTTTTACAGCAGAATCATTTTTTTATAATATGTGTACGCTTAAAAAAATAAAGGATCGGGATTTTAATTTAGCTTACAAAGAAGTGATTCGTAGATATGGACAAAAAGCCAGATTTATGAAAAGGATAGATATCGTGAATGAAGCGGTAAATATGCCGGCTCCCCGATATTACATAACTGAGCATGAAGCTGGAAGAATGATAAATAAAATGATGAAAGGCTATATTCCGCAGCACAAAAGAATGGAAAGGCGCAAGATGTATTTCGATATGTTCAATGCTTTTCTGGAATGGAGGATAAATAATCCGGACAGTAAAATATCTGAAGGTATAAATTATGTGATATATAATGAGGCTCCCGGATTTTATATAACGGCGCAATATGCGTCACAAATAAAAATAAGATGAAATATATTTTTATAATAATATGCATAATTGTTTATTTTTTGCCTGTCGATATCCTTTTGGCTGGGTATTCAGATAATAGTCCGGTATATACATTCTTTATATACATGGTATTTCACAAATCGTTTATTCATTTATCATTGAATATGATGTCTTTTTATTTCATATATGGATCAATAAATATAAAGGACAGATTATTTCTTCTATTATATCCGGGCTCTGTGCTTATCGCATTTTTGTCATCTATGCCGGAGCCTACCATAGGAGCATCGGGATTGATTTATATATTATGTGGTATACGCTCAGGAGCTATAATAACCATTCCGTATAAGTTTATTCCGTTTTTCACTTTAGTTATTTCTTCTATAACTATAGGTTTTCTACTGCCGGGTATTAATGGATTAATCCATTTATTAGGCTTCTCATTGGGATTTTTAGCATATATAGTTAAGTCTATTTTTAATGAAACTGACAGCGTCATACATAAGGGAAGAGAATAAAAAACGTAACAGGGATTTACGGCAGGAAGAAGATCAGTATAACCCTTATATTGGTGCAGGATCGAATACCGTAGAAAGAACTCCTTTAAGGATAAGTGATTTACCTATTCCTCTCTTTTATGCACCTAAAGAAATGCTTTGTCATGACCTCATAAAGTCACTGGAAAAAGAAGGTTCCATATTCGCTTATCTGCAAAAATTAAATATACCACCACAAAAGGAGAATGTAAGGAAAATAATCATAGCAGTCGAGAAAATAAGGATTAAGACGGATTTTGAATACACAGCAGCTTCTTATTTCAAAATAAAACCTAAACCCAAAAAAGACCCTTTTACCGGACAGGATATTGTTATAGAAGGGGATATCCCATTTATATTGAACAGAGGACAGCGCAAACTTTTAAAAGTATTGGAATCATTCAGGCTCAGGCGGAAATCCATCAGGATAATCCTGTTAAAAGCCAGGCAATGGGGCGGCTCCACGCTTGTACAGTTATATATGGCATGGATGCAACTATTCCATCACCGGCAATGGAATAGTACAATATGTGCGCATGTTGAAAATACAGCCAGAATTGTAAAGGGCATGTATACTAAGATTTTAAAATACATACCTGTCGAATTGGTCGATAATGTAAATTATTTGATGATGCGGCCATATGAAAAATCGGCAAAGACATCTATCATAGAAGGTCCCGACTGCCGTATCACTATAGGGAGTGCCGAAAAACCGGATGGTGTACGCGGGGAAGATACAGTAATGGCGCATTGTACCGAAATAGGAATTTGGAAAGTAACAAAAGGAAAAACCCCTGAGGATATATTAAATTCGGTTACTTCCGGTATACCTATGGTAGCTGATTCTATAGTTGTCTATGAGAGCACGGCTAAGGGCGTGGGTAATCTTTTTCATAGGGAATGGCTAAGGGCTAAATCAGGAGAAAATAATATGACTCCCGTATTTATTTCATGGTTTGATATTGAAAACAATGCAGTAAAAATAGACAATGTCATTGATTTTATTAACTCGATGACAGATTATGAATATAACCTTTGGGAAAAAGGGGCGACGCTTGAGCAGATAAATTGGTATAGGAATAAATCTAAAGAATACCCTAACGAATGGGGAATGCGTCAGGAGTTCCCGTCCGATGATATCGAAGCATTTCAGAGTTCCGGGAAGCGTAAGTTTGATATATACCAGGTACAGAACATGCGTAAATTCAATAAAGAGCCATTGTTTTACGCTACCGTCGAATCTACTCTGCTTCTTAAAGAATGCGATGATTCTGATAAGCAAAAGGAATTTCTAAAAAATTCATTTATAAAAAAACTGGAAGGCGTTCCGAATAAAGAGGATAATCTTCTTAAAGTATGGGCTCTTCCAACAAAAGAATATATACGTCGTCGGTATGTCGTAAGTGTCGATATCGGAGGTAAATCCGACAAAGCGGACTGGTCTGTCATTACCGTTTTCGACCGGAAATATATGACTGAAATAGGCGGAGTTCCGGAAAAAGTAGCGCAATGGAGAGGGCATATAGATCACGACTTATTAGCGTGGCTGGCAGCTATGATAGCTACAATATATGACAATGCGTTACTGGTATTTGAATCTAATACATTTGAAACAGAAAAAACGGAAGGCCAGCACTTCGAATACATACTTGATGAATTAGGCGGCGCATATGATAATCTGTATTGCCGTAATTCGGCGCAACGCATAAAGGAAAATTTACCTCCTAAATGGGGATTCCATACGGGTGAGTCCTCAAAAACAATGATTATGGACAATATGACAAAAATGTTACGTGAGGAAGGTTATTATGAACGTGATCTGGAATGCTGTAACGAAATGGATCAGTACGAAATCAAAGAAGACGGCAAACTTGGAGCTATCGAGGGCTGTCATGACGATATATTAATGTCTACGGCAATAGGGGTATATGTCTGTTACGACTTTAAATATTTTCCCATGCCCGAAATATATATTCCATATGAACATAAAAATCATAATAAACAACCAAAAATCAGAAATGAATCAACATTTTAAATAAATAATTTATGGAAAAATCAATCAAATCAAATGTATGGTTAGAAACCATGACATTTTTAATAGCTACAAAAAACTGGATCATAGAGATCTGGCTATTGTTTATCCTGGGTCTTAGGCTCCGTATGGCTATAAAGTTAGCCGATATGAAGCATTTCATCAGAGATAAACGCTATTTTGTATATCCAGACAGGATAAGCGGGGGGCTGTTGGTTCTGAATAACGATGAAATCGATATCCGGAAAAAACAAAAGTTAATGCCTCCCGGAATGAAATATCTGGAGATAAGGAACCGGTGCTTCTACGTTACGGCGACAAAAAGGTATGGGACGGATGCGCCTACAGAGATAGAGAAAAAGGAGATGAGGGATCGTTACCTGAATTGGCAGAAACTATTGAAGCCTTTTTTCAGGAAAGCCAGGGTAGGAATACCGGTAGTAAAGAAAAAGAAATGAAAATATATACCGTAAAACGTAGAAGGAACGGGCTTTCCTTTTTATTGGATGAAGACAGGATAAAAGCCCGCTCCTGGATATATGCCGAAATCAAACTTTTTATCGGGAAATTAACGGGGAGATATGACGCCTCATGCCATATAGATGGAATGCTTGTAGAAGAGATACCTGTAAGCGTTGATAATATGTTGGATATAATGATAATGATTAAAACAATAAAACTATGACAGAGAAAAATTGGAAAGTAACAATCGATATCAGTAAAATAGGACAAAAAAACACTTTAGAAACATATAACCTGTCCGCATGGAAAAAGAAAATAGGTTGTTATGGGAAAAGAGCGGCTAAAAGGATGCTATATTGTGCCCCTGAATGCCAAGTGTCGCCGACAGGAAATGGATATTGCCTGGCAAAGGACGTTTGTAAGAATTACGTCGAAAGGAAGCATTAATATGTTATATAATTATTTACACAAATAAACAATAATGATATGTTTAAACTTAATAAAGAATTAAAAAAAGGAGATACGCTGTATATAGACGCATTAGCGGATGGAATACATGAATTTCTTGTAGAATCGGTATCAATTAACAAAAATTGCATATCCGTAAAGATAGAACGCCGGAATGATTACTACGGAAGTCCATTCCTATTCGGACATAAAAACGGAAAAACCCTTTCATCCGATTCAGAGATATTTTACGTGAATATAGGCCATGCGAAAGATGCGGTATATGAAAGGGTAACCTCGAGAATATGGATGGATTATATAAGATCCAAGAAAGAAATTAACAGGATAAACGAAATAATAGAACAAGAATCATCCATATAAATAACGTATATAGAGAGCCGGTTAATACCGGCTCTCTCTTTATCCCTGAGGCATAAAATTACCACTCAGCATATTCATCGCTTCAGGGTTTACCTGTCCCTGTATCTCCTGCATCATTTCAGGAGAAAATCCCTGCATCTGCCCGTTCTCTGCCGATTGTTCAGCCGATTCTACGGACTGTAGCAATCTGTCTTTAAATGGCAGTGTTGAGTTTTCAAGCAGCATCTTTAATGTTATGGCTCCGCCTTTGAACATATCTAACAGGAATGTATCCATGACAGACCTGTACGCAGCAGTAGATGTGCTTTGAGCAAGTGATATATCCATCTCCGAGTTTTGGACGGTTTCAGGATTATAATATTTCGACTCTTTTGAATAATACACCCCGGCCGTATTAATGAACTTCCTGGAGTCATAATACTGCTGCAACACTTTCATTAGTTTTATATCCCTGTCTGTGCGCAATGAATTGAATGAGTTTATAAGGTGTACTACATTAGTGGCCGCATTCTGCGCCTCCTGTGCATAGAGGCTGGCAGCAGTACCAGCTTTTGGCTCCTCCCCTCTTGCAGCTCCGTGAACTCCTGATATGTCGTTCATAAATGACATCATCAGGTTTATCATTTCATAGGTACCTACATTGTTATTATCCGCCTTTATCTGGTGTATCGATTCGCTTATCTTAATACCGGTCTTAGGTTTCATAACAATAACGGAACCAACTTTTACATAGGATTCAGCTATAGATTCAGGAGATTGCCCATTCAGCGCATCTGCATCTATTATAAGCGTATTCTTTGCCCCTGAGCTTATGATAAAGTCCTGGAGTATATACATCCGGTTAAGCATCCTTTGCGGGTCTATAAGGTCTTCTACGAATGAATGAGGTTCACCGTCGAACGAAGAATAGAAATTAAATGTGTAAGGATGGCCTTTATGCCAGTATGGGGATTCTCCTTCCGATAACACATTTCCGTATGGAGTTAGAAATCTGTAATACCAGTATTGGTGTATAGCCCACTCATACTTTATCAGCAACACGTCATCTATATCCACGCCCTGGGCAGTCGCTTCATTTATGCGCCTTTCATTCTCCGCTTTTATTCCGGATTCTTTATTTATATCTACCCAGTATAAAGACCCCTCAGCTTCATCGATACATCGTAGCCTTTGTTTGCTCTCAAATCTCCAGCTTTCTATTACTCTGCATGTATAATCATCCTGCGGAATATAAAAATCAAGGTTATCGATTCTTTTAGTGGTCATGTTTCCATACGATGATGATATACGTGTATTTATACCGTGGTATAATCCCCGGATATAATCAGCATCCTGTTTATTCTTCGCAAATGCCCTTAATACGTCAGCTATCCTTAAATCATGTATTTCCCCGATATGCCTTAAATCCCATCCCCTGGGGTCTTCCATATCCGCGTTCCAGAACATACGCGCCGGATTATTTATAAGTACGATACCGTCAAGCATTCCATTGGACGGTACTATGTCATACTTAATCTTGTAAAATGCGCATGCTGAAATGGCGTATTCGAACAGGTTTATAGCATCCAGCTCGGAAGTCTTATTCAGTTGTTCGTTAGCTTGTAAGGCTATTGTCATCATTTCGCCTATTTTTACTTCATCGCTGTCACGTACCGTACACACAGGTTCCGTCTGATTCGTCCTGAACTGTCCGACAATAGAATTCAGGAACCTGCGTATCATATTGTTCTGTAACGGGGTTTTACCCTGCATCATAATAGCCTGGCGTTCGGTTATAAATCCTCCCGGTCTGTCAGGATTAGGAATTAGATCTTCCCACTGCTTGCCGTATACATAACGACCGCAACGTTTACGTTTATGCCTTAATTCCCTCAGATCATACCAGTAAGCGGCACATTCTTGCAGTATATCCTTGTTATCGGCATAGTGCACGCTGTTCAGTACTTCGGATGCTTTATCGGCTTTTATGCCAAGCTTTTTTTTGTTGAATATTTTATGATTCATCTGCGGTCTATATTTATTTCTTCAAATTCCTTAATTAATTCTTCCTTTAGCTCTTTAATATATTGTTCCTGTTCTTTCAGTTCCGGCCCTTTTAACTCTTTAAGCAATTTCTCCTCATTTTTTATGTCGTTTACATAATCTTTAAGATATGAATATTCTTCGATTTCAGGCTTATCTTTTATTATACCGTCAAAGCTGTCCGGATATTCTTTTTCATATTGTTTATATTTATAATCGGCCGCTTCAATCTTTTTCGATATATTATAGTATTTATTATTCAGGTAGCTGTTATTTTCTTCAATATCCGCTTCTGATATATAGAATGATCGCAGAGGAGTATTCCTTACCTTTACTTCTTTTTCGGGGTCTGCCGCCCTGTCTGCCGTATCGGCCAGTCGTGATGCGAAAGTGAACTGCCCCCCAAGGTACGCGTTAAACACGTGGTATACCTTATCTGGGTTATAGTCTATATGTCCCTGTTCTACATTATCCCCGCCGGTTATATCATTTATGGCTTTCGATAAATCAACCATCCATTCCGGGGTTTTATATTCGCCTTTTTTATTCGTAAGAGCCTGTTTGTGTCCTGGCGCGTTTTCGTTCGCATATTGGTTATAAATCCTATTTCCGGCAAAATCCTGATTTATCGCAAGTTCAAAGAAAGGACGAATGCGGTCAGGGGTTAATTTAACCAATGATTTTGCGCCTATATCTTCAATATTGCCAACATCACTTCCCAGCGGATTTACAGGGAATAGATCTACCAATCCAAGGATACTATTACCGGCTGCCGTCAAAGCATCTTGCCGTCCTTCACAAGCCATCATAAAATTATCACCCATGCGTGTAAATACGCGTAATTCATGGGGCAAGCTGTATTTTATAAATCCGCTGCCCGTATAGATGCAAAGATGATTCTGCCTATCCCAGTCGCTCAGGTTGTAGTATTCTTCCAGTCCGTCATCACCGCCTATAGCGTAAGCCAGTAAAGATGCCAGATATGAAAGGCTACCGAATACGGCTACAGCTGCTGTCATTCTCGCCTTATTCTTAACAGCTACGCCTGCCAGGTTATACGCCGCTTGCAAAGCCGGGTTCACAAACATGTAATATCTTCTAAGGAAATCATTACCCATTTGCCCTGATCCGGTCTGGTTAAAGTTAACAGTTACATTCTTCGCGTCAGATATAGCCCGGTAAACCGATCGGCCATTTTCTATACTTGTGACGTATACAGAAAAACGGGACAGATTTTCGGCTATTTTATTAATGGCATCGATACTATCCGGCACATATTTCATCAATTCCAAAAGATTTGGATATCCCCTGATTTCCCGCTTAATATCCTTTTCTATATTTCCCTGTATCTTATCCAGTTCCAATGCCTGCATATAACCGGTTTCTCCACCTTGGAGTATAAAATCAGACAAGTGGCGGTCATATTTATTCGACATATCCATTTTTCCACGGATAAACCGTTGTAGCGCCATGAATGAACCCGGTATATTTCCTTGGAATTCAAGTGCATATTTAGCTCCTTCTTTTACACCTAGTATCGTGCTGGAAAACAGATAGTCCCGTTCAAAGTTTGTTACAATGAAATTCGGATTACGTGAAGTTACATTTCGGGCCCTCCAGTTTTGGGCCTTTTCTGCTGCATCTGCCGTTTTGTGCAAAAACTTCAATACACGCCCGTATTGTTTAGTATTTGTTTTCCGCTTGTGTTCTATAGTATTTATGCCCTTTATAGCACGACTCACCGCAGGATTGGCATTAATATATACTGAATATTCCGTACCATTCACATATACCGGTATCGTATGCTGTTCTTTCTGTATTGGTGTTGTAAATAATCCCAGATCGAATTTTCCCTGATGCGCTTTGCCTTCTTTCGAAAGTTCATACATGCGTTTATTAAACGATTTGATATTATTCGCGTACACTTCCGGATCTTCGGAATATTCTGGTTCTGTGGCTTGATATACAGGTTCGCCATCTGCATTTACTCCGGTTTGCATATACCACGTTTTATCGCGTGTTATTAGCCCTGTTTTATCTTTTCCGGCTATCCTGTACCATGATTTATTCAGGTCATTCCAATTTGCGAATTTAATAGCGCTGCTTCCCATCTGGTTTATATAAGCGAACGGAGATTCACTTCTGGAAACCCGCCCATTAGCTCTCTTCACCGGATCGGACATATAAGTGCCCATAGATGGGGAATAGTCGTAAATATCCTCTGCTACTGTTTGGTCGTGTCCGCGGAGAGGTATATAGTACCTTTGTTGTTTCAGCCTGTCATACTCTTCTTTAGAGATCCTTCCCGATTCATACAATGTCTTCAATATATAATCGGTACTCTTCTTTTTTGTTTCCCAGAATTCATTTATAAGTTTATCGCCTGCTTTATTTTCAAATTCAGATATGAAAGCTTCTGCGCTTGTCCCGACCTCTTCCTCTACGGCTGCCACACCGGAATAGTCATTCGGTAGACGGCTTTCAAAATCAGCTATTTGCTTTTCAGTTGCTTTAGGATGTTGTTCCTTATATGTATCTATAGCCTCCCGCCTCTTCAGCGGATTGCGCTCCAAAGAGCCGAATTTAAGTATCGCGTAATTCTCGATATCCCGCAGGCTAAATCTTTTTTTCTCTATTTCGGCTATCTTAACTGACAATGGCTTCATGTATGTTTTATCGAATGCATCGTATTGAGCCTTAATTTTACTTCCCGTAGAGCTTACCCGCATATGATAATCATCGATATCATCTATCCTGGTACCGGCCTTACGTAATGTATCGAGAAATATCTTAGTAGGTAACCATCTGTCGAAGTACGCTTCCCTGAATTTATTAAAATCCCTTCTTAATTTTTTATCCAGTCTTTTTGCATCTTCTTTACTTATACCGGAATTTAAATCTTCCGCTATATCCTCTACCGCCTGAAACCTTATATCTTCACTCTCACTGCTGAAATCTCCTGTATTTTCGGTAGCAGATTTTATTTGATTAGGATCGAACACAACAGTTTCTTCCCTAAAATCACCATTAAAATACACACCGTCATAGCCCTCCGATTTTAGATTATCGGAAAATTCAATGGAAACATCCCTGTCATTCTTTTCTGATAATTCTAAATTTTCTTCATTCGTTGCATAATATGGCTCCCTTATATTAAGGAAGGCTTCTATACTATTATCCCCATAACCGTAGCTTTCGCTTTCATCTCCATAGAAATAGAATCCGTCACCCAGCCAACCTGCATCTGTATTTTGTCCGTTTCTGGTTGCGTCAAACTCGGTAAATATATTCGGGCTTCTATGATAGAATATCTTTGGTTCCCCGTTGTTGTCCAACATCTTACTTGCCTCTTCCGGATCATTCTCCCAATCACCAAACCAGTTTTTGAAGTTAGCGGTACGTACTTGCAGCCATTGCCTTTCATCCAGGTTAGTAGGCTTACCATTTGGGGCAAGCATAAATGTACCGTCATTAACCGAACTCTGCTTTATCTGCTCCATTTCGGATACTATCTGTCCCCTAGCGTCTCGCCGTACTTCCGATGGTATAGCATCTATTATATAAAGGTTCCCATCTTCACCTTCCATTACATTTTTAAGATGGATATCCTCTATAGTTACTTCCCCGTTACTGAAAGCATCAAGCCCGGAAGGATTCATCCCGAAGTTGTCTTTCATATAATTTTCAACTCTCTTTTGCTGGTCGGTAAGGGATTTAATGGAGGTAACCTGACTATTGAGCGACTTACCCTTAATATATGGCTGTTCCACAACAAAGGAAAATCCCTTATCGTTTTCAGTAAAGCCAACAATTTTATACGGAGTATCTTTAAATAGTTGGTTGAATAATAAAATACGGTTATTTAAAAAGTCAGCTGGAGTGTCGCTGTACTTGGAATAGTTAACTACCTTAGTTACCGTTTTGCCATCTTTATTAAGGTAAACATCCGCTTCTTTACCGGATGGCATTTTCTTTGCGGCATTGGATGCTATCTCTTTTTCATCCATCCATATGCCTTCCTGTTCAGCGTATTCTTTTAAGGATTTTTCCTGTTCGGATTTACCTGATTGTGGTCTTTGTACATTTCGTCTATCTGCCTGTCTATAGCTTCCCAGTCGGGCGGCGACTTGTGCATTTCTTCCACGGCCTTTTTCATTTTCTCCTGATGCTTCTGAATCTGCGGCCAGTATTTGCTTTTCGTTATATCGTACATTGCCGGTGCTATTAGTTTTCTCAAAGTTATCGCTTTTTTTCGAATCTACAATATTTTTACCCCCCAGCAATTCTTTTACAGCCTTGTCTGTAAAATCCTCCAGCGTCATATCCTCAACATTCACAGAGAACGAGAAACCGAAGGCTTTTTTAATAGAATTCCATACATCATTAAGATATGCTTTCACACGGGCATACAGAGATAAATCCTGCTGTTCTTTCCACACAGATTCTCCTTTGTTTCCAATAAACCTTGCGAGAGCTTCGTCTGCAATCCTGTCTATAGCTTCATCAGTAGGTTTATTAATAGAATCATTATTTTCTACCGAAAGACTTACCTGCCCCGCGCTTGTACCTTTTAATAGATGACGGTATGCGGGATCAGTAAATACCTCATTGAAATACCGGGATTCCTTTATAAGCTCCTTCCCCCTGGCCCATAATTCAGGATTATTTGCTTTAATAAAGCTGTTCCATAAATGCCCGAACTCATGTACAGGAGTATTTGCGTTCATCTTATCCGGATCGAGGTAAACACCTCCATCCTTAGTGACGAATCCGTAAATATCTCCCTGAGGGGTGGACATGAACCTTATCTTATCCACTATCTCGACAATGGCATCATCAAATACAACATAGTTAAAGCCTTTTTCCCCGTCAGATGGCCTGAATGTGCTTTGAGCCGGATATTGAATACCGTCAAAGCCTGCCCGAAGGAGAAATTTGGATGTATCCGCCTTGCTTTTAAAGATTCTGGTGTCCAGACCGTAATATACACTCTCTCCGGTTAAATTTTTGCTGAAATCCCTTGGGAATGTAGTATTGAATTCTTTTTCCAGTTGCCTGTCTATGATATTCATCTGTTCATCCGACAGAGGCTTATCCCACCGTATAAAGTTCAGGTCATCATCTACATTTACTTCATATAGGTTTGTCTTACCCTCAGGTAACAGCTTTCCTGTCTCCAGTATCTTTATTTCTTTTCTTACCCGCTTCTTGTCGCTCCAATCTTCCTGAAGTATTTTCCGGAGATATTTCAATGCCTCATCTACATCTCCGTTTGCAGATTCTAACGCTTCCTTTGCAAGTTGATTAATGGTAGCATTTTCTACATATTTTTCAGGTTTTAGGGTTTCAGCGTACCATTTGGCGATATCCTTGCGTTCCGTGAAATATAAACCCCAGCCGAAAGCCTGTACTCCTTCTCCCGTACCCATGAAACTTGTAGAAAAAGCCTTGAACGAATGCGGACTGCCATGCCATAGCCTCATGAACCGTTCTGCGCCTTCTTTACCAGCCAGGTTATCTAGATACTCACGCATCTTCACCTTATCCACAATCACATTCTTTGCAAGGCCTGTTTTCTTTAGCTTTTTTATCAGGTCATTGAACTTTTTAGCGGTAATCGTTTTGAAAGGAGATTGAGAAATATATTCCCTTGCGCTTGTATTTTCAAAGTTTTGGACTATATTTGTGGCAGAATCGAGGAGTTTTTTAACGTCAGCGGGGTTACTGCTGTTTAAATAGCTTCTCGATTTTATTTTTTCACCCAACCATTCATATAGTTTTTCCTTGTTTCCGTAATCCATCAATCCCTCGTTTATCCAATTAGCTATATTATTTGTTGTCCTTGGATGGATACTTCGAATACTATTGACTTCAAGTTTTCCCCTATTGCTATTTGTTTCTATTACTGCTACAAAGTTTTTACCACCTTGTTTTAGTTCTGTGAGTATTACATTACTTCCTATATGCGTAGCACTACGGAATACAGCCAATGGATTGTGTATAGCTCTGGGTAGGTCTTTAACCTCTGATAAATCGAACGGGTGGTTTTCCTGATTTGATTTATGTAACAATCTTGCGCTCGCCATTTCTATAGGCAAATCCGGTATTCCCGCGCTTTGCAATATAGAAGAAGGATTGCCCAGCGAATAAGTATGCCCTTTCGGCAATGTACCATCTATCTGCTGTTGTAATTGTTGATTAAAGGTATTGTTTACGGATTCAAGGGTATTGGAGGCCTGCATAGCTTTAATTCCTCCTTCTATCCCATCACGAATGAATATCTGATCTTTACGGGAAACATCTTCCGTTTCGGAGGCTAAGGTATTAAGGCGTTCTTCCTGAGTCATATTCATTCGGGATTGAACATTACGGGCCTCAACTTCTCCTCCCAACTTACGGTATTTGATAAACGAACTTGTATTATCCATATCATCAAACAACTGCCAACGATCCGCATAACCATATTTTTGAGCAAGCGAGTCAAGTTTTTTTCCATAAAAATTAATAGGAGCTAAAGACCTGTCCCCGTTAGACGTCTCTGATAATTGATTGAATAAGTCAATGGTGCGCCCACCCTTAAATTTAGTATTTGTTATAAATTCTATCGAGCGTAATATTTCAGGATAATCATCTTTAAATGTAGATGTATTGCCCCCTTCAGCAAATCCTTCTATATCCTGTATGGCATGTTGTATTTCATGTAACAATACATTCCTGAATCCTTCATCGATAGCATTGATATCGAACAGTTCACCAGATTGCATTTTTCCATCTTTATATGCAGGGATATATGCTGATAATTCAATTGTTTTGGTTGAAGAATTCCATGAACCTGCCTCTAACCGGGTATCGACTATTTTAACCTTAACATCTTTCAACTTAGGATAGGCTTCGAATAATGCTTTGTCAACCAAAGCCTCTTCTAATGGAATAGACTCACTTGTATCTAAATCTTTAAATGCTTGCGTAGTATGGCTGTCAGGTATCTCATACCTCCATTTGCCATCCGCACCACGCTCCCATCCGGTAGCAAGCTTGATTGCTTTAGTGTCCTTCTCTGCCGTTTCCATATCACGGGCAATATTAAGATTGTCAAGTCTCGTTGTGGCTTCTTCGTATTGATCCAGGTTAGCGGCTCCCTGCTCTCCGATGAACTGCATCCGTATATTACTTTCATCTATAGTGCTTCCGATATCTATCCCGCGTCTTTTGGCCTCTTTTTGCAATTCAGGCAATAACAGTTCTTCCGTCATAGCAGGAATGCCTGTTTTACCATCATTCGTGTTCGTGGGGGTATCCAAATTCTCCACATCAAAGGAATTTACTATATCGAAACTATCCATTTCTTTGGACAATGTTTCCATACCTGGAGCATACCTGGCACTTTCGTAGAACGATTTGAGATATGGGCGGACATTATCACCCAGGTCTTCTATCATCCGGTTTGCGAAGTCTGCAAACTTACGCGCTCCGGCTTCTATATGGTACATTGCCATTTGTGTACCGATGGTAAACAGTTCCGGATCAAAACCCATATTCAGATTGTTGAGCTTGTCCCGCATTCTTTTTCTTAATTCTTCGTATTGTTCGGAAGAGATAAGCGTATTAGATGCACCATAAGGAGAAGAGCCTTCTTGAGTCTCCGGTTGTTCGTTTACTGTTGACTGCTCACTGTTTACTGTTGGCTGATTTTGTATCTCCTTATACTCTGCAAACGGTTTGATACGCTTTGTATCGCTTTCTGCCCATTTACGGAATGTTTCCACATCTACTTCCGTGATATTGCCTAATCCCTGCCAGCCTTTTTCATAGTTGGATAAATATGCTTCCCTAGCTTCATCTATGGAATCGAAACCCAGCATTACCTTATGCTCATCAAAGCTGCTATCCTGAGTAACTTGGTCTATAACGAATACTTTATTGCTCTCAGGATTACCGCCCAAGAACACATCAATATGGTCACTATCTTTACCCTCAGTACCACGAATATAGCCGTAAGTATTATTCATCGTGACGCTCCATTTCTTACCGGTAGCATCTACACCACTACGGACAGAGCCTTTTGGCTGCTCTATGGAGATATCAAAGCCTTGTATAGTTACATGTCCTTTCTTATAGTTCCCGGCTTCTTTCTGGGCTTCAGTAGGGTTAGTATCTGTTTCAGCTTCAGCCTGTGCAATTTTATCTTCAATAGTTTTCGGAGTATCAGATACTTTACTATCTTTGTTGCCAGAAGATAGTCCGGTAGAGTTGGGAGAATTTACAGCTGTTTCAGATATGCGGTTCTCAGTGTCCATTACCGGACTATCAGATAATCCCTCATCAGAAGTATATTGCGGATAATTGGGATTCGCCAGAACTGACTTTTGTTGAGGGGTTATCATTTCACTCTCATACAAAACTTCTTCATTTCCGCTTATCCCCTTTTCCTTGTTAAATACTGTGGATATCGCATTTACATCAATATCTCTTCCAGCTTTTTTAACATCCACGCCCACAACGACAAATCCATTATCGGTATCTATAGTTGTATAAAGTCGGTAACCGTCTTTTTTATCCGTCTTTCGAGTAATAGCAAATGGATTTTTTATAGCTTCAGGCAATTGCTTCCATATTTCAGGAGTTAATGTATGGTCGGCATCTTTATTTATATGCCTGGATATTACACCGTACGACATCGTAAATTTATCGCCTGTAATACCTAGTCCTTTCATAAATTCAGGAGTTAGGGCTACATTAAAATGTTTTCTTTTCAATCCTTCCGCATCTCCCGCGAATATTTTATCAATAGCCTCATCAAACGACACTTCATTTTGTCCTAATTCCTTCGACCCCACATCATGTAATACATCTTCAACTGATTCTCCAGCAGTTCCGTTAGTTGAGGATGCTCCGGCAGGTTGTTCGCTTGTATCAATGTCGATGACAGACTGCTGAACGCTTCTATCAGTTCCTCCGGATCTTGTATCTTCTCCAGCCTGAACATCTGTTCCGCTACCTGTTTGCTGTCCTTTCTCCAGCTGTTCATCACTAACGCTACCTTCTGATTCATTTTCAGTATTATTTGATTTAACTTCGTATCTTTCCCTTATCACATTATCTATAGCCTCTTTCCGAATCTGCCATTCAGAAATGGCTTTGCGTGACGCTTTCTTTTTATTGATACTATCTGCACTGTCTAACTTCTTTTGTTCGGATTGTATCTTTTTCGCAATATTATCAGACACGGAGATAAGCTCCTTGTGCGTTTCTTCCGGACCTTCTTCATTCTCATACAGTGTAGCAAAATCGGCAGGGCTTTGTTCCAGGAGAGCATCATAATCTATCTCTCCGTTTTTCTGTTTAGGGGCGTTAGCTATGACTGCATTCAGATCAGGCTCAGACTGCGCTGATCTTTCTTTAAGTATATTCTCTATCTCCTGGGGATAATTTTGCTGAAATTGTATTTCTTCGGCATTCCATTGAGTATCACCATTTATAATATTATCCGCAATACTTGTTGCTGTTACCGCGCCGGTTTCTGACACATTGCTTTGTTTTGCCAGCGTATAACCCTCATTATTCGAGATTTCAGGTTGCAAATTATCAGTTTTTTGTTGTGCCTGTTGACTACTAACTGCCCCCTGATTTGTCAGTCCGATAATATTTTCAACAGGCACAACATTTCCGTCGATATCTATCATGCCCTGCGAACGTAAACCGTAAGCATCGTTGACAGTACCCTGTACCGTTTCGCCTCTCTCATTCCTGTATTCAACCAGTGAACCATTATCCACACCCTGTATATTATCCTCGTCTATGATTTGGCTTGGCTGTATGGCGATTTGCTGAATTCCTTGTGGTGTTTCTACCGAAAGCAGATAATTACCGGACTGATCCATTCCTGCTATTTCTCCGAATAAAGGAATATTATTTACATTCGCACGTACTGTCTCTCCCTGCTGGTATTCCCTTGTTTCGTCATTAGCGTCCTGAATATCTATTTGCTGCTGGACTATATTCCCGGCTTCTTTTATCAGATCCTCCGAACTTTCATCGGATAATACCTCAAGTATATCATTCTTGGAAATCGGCTTCCGTTTGCCATCGGAAGGGTCGCTATAGTAGAGTATATCCGGCGTTTCCTGGATATTCACCGTTCCATCCTCATTTAATACAATATTACTATCCCCAGTCAGGTTTATTTCTTCAGGATATAATTTTGTTCTTATGGTAATGACGCGGCCACTAGTCGTAGAATTATCCCTAACCATGTCGGATACAGTTTGTTTAGACTGATCTATACGGCCTTGCTTGGCTCCCTGATAAGCATCGTAAGTAAGGGAAGCTTTATACATGTTTATCGCCGCTGTCTTCTGTGCAGCACTATATGAATTATTATTAAGTATGTCATGTAAAGCCTGCTGTTTATTAATAATCGGAACATTGGACATAGTAAGCGTTGTTAGCGGAATACTCATGTCGCTAACTTCCTTGCCGGATAATTCAGGAAAATGAGAGTAATAGTTGGTTACGGATTTATCATATGACCTGCGAGCCCCGTACTTCATTATCTTGTCACCCCCAAAGCTTACCAGGCCCGCCCCACTTCCTATTGAAAGTGTTGTAAGGAATGTAATAAACTGTTGATTCGGGTCTGTCAGGTCAGACCATTTAGCCTGTCCGTCTTCGAAGAATGAATGTAGTATAGTAGCGATCTGTTCTTCTGTAAACTCGGATGGAATACCATTCCACCCTGACTTTTGCATGAAATCCGTTACCAGTTGTTTAAAAGGTGATCCCGCAATCTTTGTCCCGGCTTCGACCGCATTTCCGGATAATAATCTTTTCAGGGCCGATGTGCCTTGATTTATAGCTCCACCGGAAAACTCAGATACATTCTCTATTGTATTTGACGTGAATGCATTTAACAGGGCATTTGTAAAACCCATCTGTTCTGCATTACCCAGATAATAAGGTTTACCGTTCGCATCATAGCCGTATGTAACCTGCCCCGTCATATTGTCGAACATATCCCTGTAAGTATGAGGGTTTATCGCTGCTATTATAGAGCTTCTACCAACCGCGTCTGCTACATTAAGTCCTGCATTAGTTAGTTGGGCTCCAATCCGGGCCGTAGCTGCTTTTGTACCTTGCCTGACAGTATTGGCTGCTATGTTTTTTATCCCTGTTTGAGCTGCTGATTTAGCGCCTTGCGTTATACTTCCGGCAAGTCCACCGGTAATTGCAAAACCTGCCATAAATGGCATTGAACCCATAACTGAACTTGTAGCTTTTTGCGCCGTAGTCTGCCTGTCTCCCATGATATCCTGGTATGCCTGGTTGTTAGACATGGCAGACATGAGCAATCTATCTTCATCAGTAACCGTTCCGCTTTCTATCCGCTTCTGCAACTGATTTACGGCAAACCAGTCATTCATGGAGTTGGCAGCCTGAAAGGCTCCCAGGGTAGTAATATCCATTCCCATTTCTCCGCCTCCGCGTACAGTTTCCCCGAATATCTGGTTTAATATGCTTGTATCCCCTTCCTTAATTGCCTTCATGAGATTCTTTTGCTCATTGATCTGTCTCCTCACAGTACTAAGGGTAATCTGTTCATCGGTCACACCCTGCCCCGATGACTGAGTTGCCCCTCCTAGCATCTTGTTTCCAAATATCTCCTGCCATGAAGGAGTATTCTTTTCTTCGAGCTCCTTTAATTTAAGTTCATTCTCTTTAATGCTGTTCTCAAGAGACTGGATGTAATCTTTTTCCTGTTTTGCTATATCCTGTCCGAATTTTGTATTGGCGATGAAATCCCTGATAAGTTCTGATTGTTCGGGGGTATTTTCATTTACAGTTCTATGATACATACCACCACCCATTATACTTGGATTGTACATGGGTATCTGCCTTTCTACCATATTAGATTTCAACCACCGTCTAGCCGCTAACGGCAAATCCTTATCCTCTATCGAACTGTCCGATACACGATAATTCGTATTGAAATAGTCTTTCATTGCCTGTTTTTGTTCAGGCGTATAATCCGGATTATCTTGTGTTGAACGTAACCAGTCTTTCCGTTGATTATATATATCATACTCAAGGTTGAATCTTTGCTCAGGTGAAAATCCGGCAAAAGGATCGCTTTTTTGTTCAGGCTGTGCAAATTGAATTCCTTGTGCTGTAGCTCCCCCGATAGCCCCGCCCATTATACCCGCATAATCCTGAGGAACATTGTCGTCAGGCTGTTGCACAGGAGTTTTTTCGACCGGAGTATCAGTTTGCTTTTGAATATTCGATTGTCGCGGGGTTGAGTTAGCTGATATTGCCGCTGAAGCTCCAGCCATGCCGGCGGCATATCTATTTTTATCATATTCGGATATTTCTTCCTGTGTAGTTTGCCTGCTACCGGGATATTTAGACATAAATTCACGCTCACGTCCACTAGGTACTTTTTTATATGCACCCTCATTATTTATATATACATTAAAATCAGGCATAATAAATCTAATTTAATAGTCCTCAAAATCCTCTTCGTAAGTATCACCTGCATCAGCAACTTGCATACCGGCCATTTGCCTTACAGTGTTCATAGCAGCAGGACTACTATTGATAAATTGTTTTACAATCTCATCTAGAACATTCCCCTTTATCTTTCCACGTTTGATACTATTTGCCATCATTCTATAGTCCGGATCAGATTCTATTACAGGTAATATATCTGCCATTAATTGTTTAGAGCTGCCTTTCCATGCGCTTTCCGGCACACTTATAATATTTCCGGTAGACTGATCCAATATATCAACTGTTTTACCTTTACTCTTAGGATTAGCTATATCATTTTTTACTTTACTCTCATACGCATTAGCTCTCTGCCTGTTCGTCCGGGCATTCATTCCGGATACATCTTCCATTGCCTTATTGTGTCTTGCACGCTCCTCACGGTCTAGCTTTTGAGCTTCCAGTTTCGCGGCTCCTTCCGCTGCTTTACGGGCTTCCTCTTTATCCTTCCCGGCAATTATCCTATCTTTATAGGCCAAATCATAGGCCGTTTTTATGGCCGCCTGCTTTTGTTTTTGCAGGTTAAGATCATATTCATACCGGGATTTCTGCATATTAGATCGTAAAGTTTCACGGTTCAGCCGGTTCTTATAGTTTTCCATCATAAATTGCGCTACGCGTTCGGGCCTTTTATCAGCTGCCTGCCTGTACAGGTTCGTCATATTTTCAACAAAAGCATTATATTTCCCTGTAGCCGGCTCCCTTTTTTCTACATTAGCTCCACCCTTTGCCCCGATAAAATCGCTAACAAGGAAAGCGATATCGGCTAGAGCGGGAATATATGAAAGCGATCGTGCTTTATCCGAATCTGCTTTCTTCTTCGCGACATCCTCGTTTATCATGTCGATCATGGAGGACAGATCAGGGGCTTTACCAAACTTAGCGTTCAGCTCATCATCGCTTACGTTATACGAATCAAATGTTTTTGTCGATGTCGGAAGAAGGGTTTCTGCATATTTGCCGGCAGCATCTGTTAGCGACACATCCCCGGTATTTGGTAACAAATTGTTATTATCTGTAGATACAGTACCCGCACTTTGAGGCTTATTTTGTGATAAATCGAAAGCCGAAGCAGGCACAGAAGACACAGGGGGCGTTACTGCTTGCTCGCTATCCTGTGTAGGAACTACAGGCTTAGGCTTGTTATCATTATTTGTCAGCCTTTCCTTAACAATATCGTTAAGTGTACCTAAATTGAAAGCCATATTAGTTTCCTCTTAATTTTAAAATATCATCCGGATTTGTCGCATCACCAAAGCTTTTAAGATCGAAAGGCTTAGGAGCTACAGATGTTTTGGTAGACGGATTAGATATTAGCTGGCCAGCCAGCCCCATAGCACTATTAGCACCTGTATTAATAGCATTAGATGTCATATTCCCGTACTGATTCACCTGGTTTTGCTTCGCTCCCATCCGCATACCGAATATATTACGCTTATTGGCTTCATACCTGTCCTGTATCCTGTCTCTAGCAGCGGAACCCTGAGCAGCTATTTTGCTTATCAGGTCACTATATGCTCCGAGATGGGTCTTCCGGTTAGCCGCTACAGCTTCCGGGGTTGCACCGGTAACGGCAGCTGTCTTAGTATCTATCTTAGCCCTGTCTTTCAGATAATCATGGGCTTTTTGAAGAGCAGCAGCATTTTCTGTACGGTCGAGCTGATTTTTGTAGAACTCGTTTCTGTACACATCTTCATTACGCTGGTCTTCTGCGTCGATCATGCGCTGTTGTTTCTTCTTTGCGTTAGCGCCGCCTATTGCGCCGCCTATTGCGCTTGCCGCGCTTATTATAAGCGGTATAGCCATTAAAGGGAATGCCATATTTATATTATTTAAAGTATTACTTCATAAAAGTAAAGTAAGACTTTATATATTAAAGTGTTCATATATTATTTTATGGGCAATTAATTATTATTTTTACAGAAAAATATTACAAGGTATGGCATATACAAAAACAGATAAGCTTAAGGCTGTAAGATGGTACAGGGATAACGGGAAAAATCAGAGAAAAACATGCGATAAATTTAAAATAGATCCTTCAACTTTTCGCGGCTGGCTAAAATTATACAAGGATGTATTGGAGGCTAACCAGGAAAATTCTACAGCTATAGCACGTATAGAACACATGCGGGCAAACAATATTATCCATTTTGAGGAGAAGCAAACATATTTAGCAGAGCAAGTCTGCGAACTAGCTTATAACAGATTAATAGAACTTATTCCACAGGAAAAGAATATATATAATCTCGTGACTATTATAGAAAAACTAAATCCTGTAAAATTACAGGAACTAAATAAGGGCAATAAGGTCGATTCCGCACATACCCAACTGGACGATATACTCGAATCATATAATAAAAAATGGCGTGAATCCCGGCAGATAATAGATATAGAGAGCGAAGAGGTGAAAGGGTAAAAAGAAAAAGGCCACCCTAAAGCAGCCTCTAACTAATAACTATAACACTATGAAACAATACAAAGATAGCGATCTAATATTTAGGCCGCCTGTATTCTATAACTGATTTTATCTTCCCTTTGTATTTTTCTTATTGAATTACCGTCTAAGTAATTTGGGTAGATACTCCAATGCTAGTGGATCTTTATCTTTGAAATATTTATGAGCATGCTTGGGAATCCATTCTTCGTTTATAAATCGAATAAATATGGGTAAGGCATCTATATGGTACATATTGGCATCTGCCTCCCGTCCATCAGGGAATGAATGCCTGTAAGTTTTATGAGTATTGAAAAACTCGGAATTATACCTTTTTAAGAAAGCGGCGAATGTACGGCCTACGCTAATATCAGGCATCATTTGGGTGCCATGTTCTCCTTTGTCGGGTATAGAGTAGCCAACTTTCTCCAGTTCCATATATAAGCGGGCATACATTTCGGATATAACCGAAAAATGGTCTTTAGGCAATTTGTGATAATTGTCTTTATACCGTTCAATGAAATTAGGTAGTGCTGCCCGGTCTATTTTTCCGTAGTACCCTTTCTTATGGATAGAAGGCACAACCTCGTCAAATAACCATGTTTCAAACTTTTCGGCAGAAGGTAATTTTGAACTCACAATAAGACGATAAACATTACCTTCCGCAATGAATTTCATATTTGTACCACCAACCCCATTCGGATGAGGGATATAACAATTCGTTATATCGCCTGATTTACAATGATCTATAATGGCTTTCGCCGGATTTTCATAGCCAAGCATCTTAGCCACATCAGAAGCGCAGAAAAGTATTTTACCCTCCGGCGTCTCAATAGTCCTGACTTCGTTAAATAAATGCTATTCTTCTGATTCATACTTAAATACTTGCAAAGACATATTGATATTAAATCGATTGTCTTTACCTGATAATTCCTGTTTTGCCATACTGGTATAATTATAGATTTAACATTTACCCAAAAGTATTAAAAAGAAATCTAATCACATTAAATTAGGACTCAAATTATTTACAGCCTATTTAAGCTGTGTTTTGTTAATACAAATAAATTAGGCTGTATTATATTATAGACTTCCATTCGGTGACTATAAAATTAGTATTTACATCAAATATTACTTTATTAAACTCTCTGAATACATCTTTATTGATATAAGCTGTATCGAATATTTCTTTGCCTATTACTTGTCCAACTTTATAATATCCTTTAATTAAATATTTCTCATCAAGATTTCTGTATGTCGGTATGGGCAGTTCCTCTTCTACCTTTCTCCATCTGTTTAGGTGGAAGATGAAGTTTGCGCCAGCTTTGAATGACTCTCTTGCTTGAATTGAACAAGCTGTTGAAGCTTCCCAACAAAACAATTTATCATTTTCGTTTGAGCATCCGCAAATATATTCCTGTGATGCGATGTAATCGGTTTCATCTTTATGTTCATTACTCGCTTCCTCTATAAGTTTATCTATTTCTGTCATGGGTTAGTCTGTTTTAGTAAATTATCTTCCAACGTTTTACATTAGATTTATCAATAGTTAGTGTTCCTTTGGGAAAATATCCATCTTTAGGCCAATTAGGAATTTCATTATACCTCACATATTCAGGTCTATTAACTTGAACTTTTGTTTTATCAGAATGAAATACACCTTTTAATTGCCCTTTAAAAACTTCAGGTATATCAACATCGAATAAAAGCAATCCACATTTAGGTATTTCTTCGGATATATCGTTCCAAAGAAACTCTTTATACAATTCGTCCATTCTCCTTGAAACTGAATGTTCGATAACGTACCCCCTTCCGGCTATTAATCCGTCATCTTCCCTGAATAGGGTTGTTGAATAGATAAACTGCTCGTTCTTGGCAAGATTATAAACCTTCTTCTTATCCCAACCAAACGCCTCTTTGAATATCCTACTCGGTGTACCAAATTTACGAGCATCATATAGTATAACTACAAGTGCGAATATATCTTGATCCGTGAGATTAGATATATAAATCTCTGCGCTATATATCCAGGAGAACTTATATTCTTTGTAATCGTAATTATCCTTGATATTTGAGTCATCGTATATCCTTCTCTTTAGTTCAAAAAAGCGTGTAGCCTCTTTAACTTGTTCTGTCGTTAATTCTGCTTTCATACCTCTATCTTTAAATCGTTTCCTGTTAGTGACTTGAATAATCTCTGAGCCTGATGCACATAATCAATGAAATTAAGATGCACGGTATTTACACCATCAGATATAAATTCACCTATTTGTTCTATTTCGGGATACCAATGCGTACCAATCCTCATTAAGATTAGATGTGTAGATGGATCGTTTAGCATTATGGCAACCTTATTTTCTCCTAATCTCTTCGCCCCTGCCTTCAACAGTATATCTTCTGTTAGTGGGATAGGATAAGCATCTTTTATTTTTAAAATCTGCTTACTATCTATAGGTGTACAGTAGATAGTATCTTTATAAATACCTATAACCTGAACCTCATGATATGCATATGTTTCATTATTAGGTTCGGGATTATAATATTTTCGAAATATTCTATTCCCTATCATCAAATCGCTTGCTTTTATTTCTTCCATGTCCATTAATTTAATATTCATTATCTTCATCACATACACAATTAAACCAGTCTAAAGCACCGCAAGCATCACAATAGAGAACACCCCGATGTGCTTCCTCATGTATTTTATATTCCAATTCTTCATCAACTACAATTGGCACATAGAAATCGCACATTTCGTTTCGCTCAAAATACTCCTTTGTCGTTTTATAGTGAATCTTAACACATGAGCAACCGCTACAATCAACAGGCGGTTCGTCATTCCAACATCTACATATGTATTTTTCTTCCATGTTATTTGAGTTTAATCTTCTATTGTTATGGTAATCCCGAATAAGCAAGTTAAATATTTAGCCCCCATAGAAGCAACGTAATATCCTATTTGCTTTTCGCTTTCAAAATCTCGTTTAGTAGCATAACCGATGCTAACTAGATACTCCCAATCTTCATCAATTTTAGATGTGACGAATCGGTTTCTATATGCATCGTATCGACTTTTCTTTAACTTTTCATTTCCTAATCCGATAGCATGTCGCATTATTTCTATTTGGCGTAATGATAATTTAGGTTCTTTCATCTGTTTATCTGTTAATCAATTATAATTAAATCAACAATATATGTTTCTATGATGTTATATTTGTGCAACTGTGAGACATATATCATATATTGTAGAGAGGGGTTTGGTAGCGCAATCACCCCTCTCGCCTATTATAGACGTTTATTTGTTATTGGTGTGTGGAATTTCTTTTCCACTTTAATATATAAAACTCATATTTACGTTTAATTACATTATCGAACGTACACAAACTAGATCCATCAGGGAACATCGCAAAAAGCTTAAATTCATAACTCAAAATCCGGAAGGAATAAGAGTTGAAAGACCGCCATTTCTCACGAGTAAATTTCATTTCTCTTTTGCTTTAATTATTTAAAATGTTCTTTTAGTTCGGCGAGGGTGGCTTTATGAAAGCCTGCTGATCCTATTACGAAATCCTCACCTTTGTATTTTACTGTGATTCCGCAAAACTCTCTTGATTTACATAAATACATTTCTTTTACATCGGGTATTAGTTTATTCGAAGTCAGTTTTAAACCACTGCATATAATCGCTATCTTCTCTCATAGCTGTTACTGCTTGAAATAAACAGTCGTTGCCGATGCAGTTAATTATATCAGGCTTTAGCATATCTGTATCTTTCCATGAAATAAGATAAAAACTTATTTTTGATTTGGTATCCGTGTATGTGGCGATCATGTCTCCTCGTTCATGGCTAAATGGGTGCTTTTTCATACCTACCTTTTCGCGATGCTCTCTATTCTCAGGCGTGTTATTCCCAATACAACTGTAAATAAAACTCATAACTATTCTTTGTTTAAATAATTTCTTATCACTTTAATCCTAGATTTCATATATTCATCCCACGATGGAGAATTATCATCAGGTTGTTCACAGCATCCGTACATTGATTCTATATCGGACATCATATCCTCAATAGCTTGCTTTACATTTTTGGGTATTTTCATCTTATTCCTTGTTTAGTTCGTTGATAAGAGCATCGGCGCATTTCACGGCGAATGATGAAGCTTTTATTGCATCACTCACTTCTGGGTCTGCTAATATCCCTTGCATAGCCATAGCAGCGAATAGTTCTCGCTTGGTGAGACCCGTTGTGTGTATTTCCGTACCTTGTACGATAGGGAAAACTCTCCCTGATCCATCTACTGTTGATTCCATAATCTTCTATTCTTTATTTTAGTAATGAGGGGTTAATTACCTCAGTGACGGCGGTGTGTACTCCGATATTTATCATTTATAGCTTTTATCTCATCATATATTGAGACAGGCACAATAATTCTCCCATTAGGTGTTATAAGACCTTCTTTTTTGTAGAATCGTGTAAGATGGAAAGATACATACAATTTATTTGTACTGTTTACTTTCAATCCATATAGAATAAAAGCAGCATCCATTAAATCTTTAAATTCTACTCTCATGTCACGACACGCTCGATCTTCACCTTTGAATAGGAAAAGTTCTTTCATTACATCAAAACCGTTAATGCTGTCATATACATCAATAGTTTCTTTATCTACTTTATCTTTGTTTTCTATCTTTCTCATTCTATTAAGGTTTTGGCTTTATCTATTAATACTTTTCTTTCGGCTGATCTAATATTATATTCAAGATCAGTCTTTGCTTTTTCCATATCACAAGTACATTCTACAATCTCTCTCAACGCCTCTTTGCAGGCTGTTAATTGAGATGAGAGAGCTTCTATATCCTCATTTTTGATATTCAAGACCAATTCCATACATGTGATGATTTTATGTTGCTCAACTTTAAGCAATCGTACCGAAGTTTCAATCATGTCCCTTACATTTTCAGATAATACGTTTGCAGGATTACTGATTATGTTTTCTAAATTTTCAATAGCTAAGTTGTAGCCTTCTTGTTTCTTTTCCATAACCTATTCTTTAATTTTGATTAAATCATTTCTTATGAATTTTACCCTGAGGACGTCCCATACAGCCTGACAATTAGGTACAGCATGCCTGTCAAATCCATCAATGGAAACGTTAATCATAAGTTTTTCGAGAACTTCTTTTTCTATTGGTAGCTGGCCTTCGGAGTCGTGATACCCTACTTTTAATTCTGTATAGATTCCGGCCATTTCTTTGCTCAGGCAATAACCGGCATTATCAGGACGCCAGAGAGTAAGGTAACGGTCTGTTTTTGCCGTATGCTTTAGGCTTATTATGTAATATTCCTTTTTCATTTTTCTTTCTCTATTAAATATACTTTCATAAATTATTCGTTTTAAAATGGCATTTCGTCTGATTCTGAACTTTGCACCTTCGGAGTAGGAAATTGAGAGCTTTGATAAGATGCCGTATTATAATCGAAGAATTGAGCCATACCCTCACTGTGTTTATATTTCACAGTCCCTGTAGCTCCATTTCGATGTTTTGCAACTATAAGCTCTCCGTAATTAGATTCTTCCATGCCATTCTCATCCGTAACTTTCATATCATAATACTCTGGCCGGTGATTGAATATTACGATATCAGCATCTTGCTCTATTGCTCCGGATTCACGCAAATCAGATAACAATGGTTTTTTATCAGCCCTGGATTCATTACCACGATTCAACTGAGATAGAAGGATAAAAGGTACTTCGAGCTCTTTTGCTATCTTTTTAGCTGTACGTGACATCTTAGCAACCTCTTGTTCACGGCTTCCGCTTTCTTCATCATTTTCCGCAAGCTGAAGGTAGTCGCCGATAATTAAACCGAGCTTACCTTGCTTTTTCAAAACCCTACATTTCGCCCGGATATAGCCCATAGATGCACAAGGATTATCATCAACATAAATAGGCAAACTCCATAATGCTCCTATCGCTTTCTCTATCAAGTCCACTTCTCCATTAGTCATGTAACCTGACTTGAAGTTTTCAGGATCAACTTTCGCCTCTGACAGAATTAAACGATTAGCCAAACTCACATCCGACATTTCCAAAGAGAAGAAAGCGACCGGATAACCTTGCCTTGCAGCTGCTTTAGCATGCCATAAGGCAACTGCAGTCTTACCCATCCCCGGACGTCCGGCTTCAATAATCAAATCTCCTTTTTGCCATCCGTTGGTTTTCCGGTTTAAGTCCGCAAACCCTGTATCAATACCTGACCTGATATTCTTCCGTGCCAGTTCGATTCTCGAATACATCTCATCCGTTGCCTTTTTTAGAGAAACAGAGAGATGTGATCCTGTCATTTTACCGACTAATGACTCCTGAAGTTCTTCCAGATTCTTTCCTGATGTGAAAAGAATATCAGATATATCTTCATTCTCATTTATTTTGTTGATAATAGATCTGGCTTCTGTTATCGTTACACGCTCTATTGCTTTTTGTTTTATGATATTTGCATGAAAAACAATATGTGCAGATGAGCCTACCTTTTCCGTTAGTCCTGCGATATAGACCGGCCCCCCGATTTCAGCTAACTTGTTACCGGATTTAAGTTTTTCTGTAACAGTAAGCATATCTACAGGGCGACTTTCACCATTCAAAATTCTAATTGCCTGATATATCAGTTTATTCGATTCCACATAAAAATCATCCGGCTTTAGAATATCCTCGATAGATTGATAAGCTTCTTTTTCTATCAAAATGGCACCAAGAACGGCTTCTTCCAATTCGACTGCTTGAGGCGAGATAAAACTATCACATAGGTCATTGACGGGCTTAGTCTTCTGGTATGATGTAAACTTGCTTTTCATTTTCTTTAGCTTTTAGCTTGACTATTGTAGCAACTGTAAGATTCTTATATTCGAACGTATCTATACACTTATTCACCGTGTCGGTTATTTCCTGCTCTGTAAATTCAAGTTCTTCAATTCTTTCGAGTAATATTTTGAAGAATTCCATGGGTTGCTGCGGAAAAGCCTTGCTTAATCTAAGTATTTGATTGGCTATGTAATTACTACTTGCTTTCATATTATTTATCTAATAGTTTATTAATAAATTCATCATCATCTAAAGAATTTCCATTAGTACGGTTATCAAAATTACCTGTTAGGATCTTTTCGAAATTAGTTGGTCTTATTATCCAATCGAATGTTGCACGCCAGTTTCTTTTATTATCTCCTTTCAAAAAATTACTTTTAGCAGATGATAATATGACGCTAAAGAATACATCTTTGCCATGCTCCTTAATTCGTGCGCGCATCATTCCCTTTCGAGATTCAGATAAAGGATACCTAAGTTCTCCAAATACACCTTTTGTCTTATCATTGAACCATTCTATAAACTTTTGATAATCGATATTTTCAGCGTGGGGCTTTTCAGTCCCACTTAGAGGTAATTCGTTAGAATTATCTCTATAATTAGAATCTTTAGATTCTTTTACTTTACTATACTCTACTTTACTCTCCTCTGTTGGTTTTTCTTTCAACGGTCGTTGAACGGTCGTTGAACTACCGTTGTTCTTTGCTCGTTTTTCTGCTGATTTTTTCCCAGCTAAACTCCTTTGTTCTCTAATGTTTTCTAGAGGGTTCATCCTATCATTAAAACTTTCCGAATAAAAGAATTCGCCATCATCAGTAAACTTAAACAGTCCGAAATTCTCAACGATGCTTTTAACTAGTTCAGCACTTACATGTAAATCAAAGGCTATTAGATTATAATCTTTGGCACACATGTAATTAGAACTTTCAAGTATCCTTTCCAGGATTGCGAAATACACTCCATACCCTTCCATCTTATGCCTCATTCGCACGGCGATAATTCTATCATCATTACGAGCATTGCCGTCATGTGGAAAGTAAAATGTTTTCTTTGCCATATTTATTTAAATTCTAATTGATTCTGACCTCTTTTTGAGAGTTCATCTTTATATTGCTTGAGAGCTTCACGGGTAAATGTTTCATTTTTCATCTGTATAATCTTTAATTGTTTTCATGCTATATTCCTTTTTAGTTTTAATAGCTTTTGGCTATAGCCTCGCATAATACACGAGCTTGGTTTACTTCGACTGCATTACCTATAAACTTCTTTTGATCTGCTTGAGAACCGATAAGAACATAATCTTCAGGAAATCCCATTATCATTTTAAGTTCCGGAATACGGAGCATGCGCATCTTAATATCAATCAGTCCATACAAAGCCATAAACTCTTTTATTTCCTTTGTTTTGGGACTGTCAGCATCATATATCTCATATATGATAGTATCACCTTCTATTTTAATGAAAGATGGTATGTTCTGAGGCTCTGAAGATGCTTCAATCAGATAAGGTGGTGTTTTATCCATCCTTGCAATCAGAGTAAAACATGGACGCTCTATATCTTGTCCTGTCCTACTGTATTGGGCATCGACTATATAATGCCATTTGCGATTGGCGGTTATAGTTGGAGCCGGTTCTTCAAGCGATGAACCAATATTATTAAAATTGGTATTCATTAGCCACTTGTCACATTTAACAAGACTATATTTCGGATTCTGAGTTAATGCGCCTAAAGGCTTATTTATGCTTGACGGCTTAGATTGCCCAAATTGCTGATCTACGAAATGACACTGTACAAGATTTTGTTTTGGAACTTGCGTAACAGCCGGACAAGGTTTGTTGATGTCGCTGTGCTGACCACCACCTGTATAATTATTCATAATAAACTTAGGTGTTGTTAGTGCCAACCTATCTTTAGTTAGTAAGGTAGGACACGGATCATTTACGCTCTTAGGTTCATCCTTATAATTGTATGAACATATTAACGCTTGAGAATCTTTTGTTCTTATCACCGGTGCGGGTTCATTTATTCCGGAAATCATATGATCCGGATTGCCTGAATAATATTTAGCTATAAATTTCGCATTGACTACCGAATGATGGTCTATCGTGGTTATAGCTCTCGCAGGCTCATTAATTGAGCTGTTCTTACTATCGGGATGTCCTGAAAAATGCTTGCAAAGGAACGAAGCCTGTACAACACCTAATCGACCTTGAGTACTTACCGTTGGGCATGGATCATCAACACTTGGTGGATTATGCTTTCCTGTATTTCCATTTATGGAATTATACTTTAGTAACCATTTATCTTTACCGCCTGCTACATGTATAATACAACCTGACAGAACGCGATCTAAAGTAGCTTCAACAAGTTTTTTTTTCCTATCGAATATACTTTCGCCTTCATCTGAAAAATCTAAGCACTCTTTTACTGGTTTATATTTTAATGTTGTATCGAATAAGTCTTTTGATCCGTGTTTACTATGAGTGCGTTCCGGCCATTCAATAGGCATATCGGGTTTTGCAAACTGTATAAACAACCGCTTTCGACTTGTATATGCTCCATAATCAGCAGCGTTTAAGATACGATGTTCATATTCGAAGCCAAACGACTTGATCCTGTCTCGCCATTCGGCATAATACGTTCCTTTTAACTCTTCTATCGGTTTGTAAACTGGATTGATAATCCACTTCTTTGTTTTCTTGTCTATCTTAATATCAAGAGGACAGTAATCAAGGCCTTCATCTGTCTTTTTTACGACAGGTTCAACAGGACCATAATCCAGGAACTCTTCTACATTTTCAATCTGAATCAAATCAGGTTCAATTGCATTGATATATCGATATAGATGTTCTGCTAAAGTTCTACTATCCGGATTGCGGGATAATCCTCCTTTTGCCTTGCTGAAATTTGTACATTCCAGAGAGGCCCAAAGTACGAACTTTGCATTCGGTTGCCTCATTCGTATTTTTTTAACCAAGCTTACAATTATCGAAAAATCAAGCGTCCGGATATCTTCTGTAAAGTGTAAAGCATCCGGATGATTGGCGAAATGACTTGCTATTGCGTTTTTATCGTGATTAATACAAATGATAATCTTTGCTACCTTCCGGCCGTTTACGGTTGCTAACTCCACCCCGGTAGATGTTCCTCCGGCCCCACAAAACAGATCAATATAATATATGTCTATCCCCTCATTTACAAGTTTATCCAATAGGATAATCATGTTTAATGATGTAATGGGATTCAGTATCGTGTTACTTTTCATACCGCCTCCATTTCCATTAAATCAAACAATGTCGGTGTAGATGCTTTCATTTCCGCTTCGCGCATGTAACCCAGTCCATCAAACCAATAATCATAATTAAGTTCTGAAAGGAAAGCCTTGCGCCTTTTCTTTAAAGCACAATATCCAACTGTACCAATACCCCCGAAAGGTTCATATACCTCATCCCCCTCATTACTATATCTGTCAATCAGACGGTCTACAATATCCAACTGTAACGGACAAATATGATTTTGGCGATTCTGTTGCGTTTGGCGGGTGTTAAGTGTTTTCATCCGGGCCACATCATCCCATACCATCGGATGATCTGTTGTCGGATCGATAGCCATAAATGTACGGGGTAGAATATTTATTCTATCCATCATTTCGGCAATCTCAACATGACGTTCATAATTATATACATTGTTCCGGTCAAAGTCTTTGAATAGTAACCGTACCTGATCTATTTTCATGTTGGCAATATGCTCAGCTGTCAATAATGTATTTCCGGACGATTTCCAGAAGGCATGCGCATCTACTTGCCATCGTGCCAAAGAATATGATTCCGGGTCCTTTATTACCGGAATGTCTGCATAGGCTTTACTTTTATTTGTTTGCGGCTTGCGGAACAATAGGACATATTCAGGACAACCGACACCCATTTTTGAGCCGTCTTTACACATCTCAGTATATCCGAGCCTGTAAGTCTGATTATTTTCCCTTACTACATCGGTCACAACCGTTATCATTCCCATAAATTCAAATCCGTGCTTCATATAATGGAAAATACACATGGCATGGAAAGGATCGATTGTCGGCATACCTGTACCCGTAGCATTTCCGAATAATACACGGTCCTTAACATGGATACAGGCAAGGCGGCCCGGCTGCAAAATCCGGTACATCTCCGGAGTTAAGAAATCCATCTGCTGAAAGAACTTATCATTATTGAGGTTATGTCCGAAATCGTTATATGTTGGCGTGTACTCGTAATGATTAGAGAATGGAATAGAAGTAATTATCAATCCGGAAGAATTGTCCGGCTTTTTGAAAGCCTCTAAAACACAATCATTATTTACAGACACGAAGTCCGTTCCTTTATATTCTTCACGACTGGCAAACATCCATCGCATCATCTTTTCTTGTGCATCCAAGCCGTAAAGCCCGTATTTACGAACTATTTCGGCCATATTATCCACGAGCTTATTGTGTTGCTCCCATTTCAATATGAAATCCTGATAAATTTTACTTTCAGATTCGGCATATACCAGATATAGGTGTACATTATGCTTTTGCATAAAACGCCAAATACGGTGTATAGCCTGAAACTTATCGTGAAATTTATCATCAATTATCATTATCGCTTTATGGCAATGATATTGAAAGTTCAATCCCTCTCCTAGCATCGAAGGTTTTGCAGCCAGATATTTTAAACGGCCATTTTTAAAGTCGTCAATAATAATATCAGCCTCCTCATCCTTTTGCGTGCCATATACGGCTTTGCATCCGGGGACAGCTTTACAGATGGCGTGTCGTTCAGCCTCTAAGTCGTGCCATATTAAGAAATGATCGTCTTTGTTTTCCGGACGGTTCAGTATCTCAACTATGCGATCTACTTTTACATCTAAGTTATCCCGGCGTTCTTTCGCTTTGCCTCTGAAATCCTTTGTTGAGGCTTCCCGCAACATTTTAACCTGTCCGTCCTTATTTACACCTGCAGTCGAGTTGTCTACATTTACAACCTCCTCATGTGCTATCAAGTCCGGCAACTCATATCCTTCATCAGAATATCCAAGATCAGACGGTTTTGTCAGGAACAACGCCCATGTTGACATCCATAGCCAGAACTCCTCTTCTTTGTGTTCATATAATGTCAGGTTATTAGCTTTTGTACTATCGCGTTTAAAGAAGCGGGTTAAGGCTTGTCCGGTATCCATGATTCCCAAATATCCGGCATAGTGTATCAATTCTTTATATCTGTTCGGTGATGGTGTCGCTGTAGCAACGTAACGATATGGAACCGGAGAGAATTTAGGGAGAAACTCCTGATATGTTTTTGTCCCGTAGTCCCGTAATACAGAAGCCTCATCGAGCGATGTCATAATGAAGTAATCCGGTTTTATATCTCCGTCACGCACACGCTCATAGTTGGCTATCATTATGTCCGTCTTACAGTCTATTACATCTGTCATGTATCTTACATAAGTCACATCCATATTAAGATGTTCCTTTGCCTGAGCTTTGAACTCTATGACTACACGCTTAGGACATACGATGAGGGCCTTACCTCCTTTGTGCGCAATTATCTGCTTTGCTATTTCCAGTTGGGTTACAGTTTTTTGCAACCCGAATGACGAAAATATAGCCCTACATCCGCCCTTTATAGCCCATTGCACAGTGTCTTTTACATGTGGGTATAGTGTAGGCGTTAATTCGCTCTTTTCAATATCAAATCCTGTTTGGCTGCTGATAGCCATTTTTAAGGAAAGAAAATTGATATATTCCTGTTCTCTTGTCATATCCTTATTTCAATATTAAAGGCATTGATAATAGTGTTAATTCACATTCCTCCTCATCTTTTTCAGGCTTTATGAGGATAGGCCTTTCAGGGGCTGAAAATGCCAGTATTGCATTTCCGTTTATAACAGATAGTATGTCTATCATTTGAGGGCCGCTAAACCCGATAGTTATTTCTATGTTACTCCCGGAGTCTATTGATTCTTTTGCTGCCTTAGTGCTAAATTCGTCAGCAGTTGAAAGGGTAGAATCTATCATACCTGATTCTAATTTTATCAATCCTACCAGGGGATTAGCCACAGTTAACAGACGATTCAAGACAGACGATAAATATTTACTATCCACATGCATCTTTATTTGGTTGTTTTGCGGAAATACGCTGTTGTAATTTGGATATCTACCCTCAACTAACCGGGAGGTAACTATTATCTCTAAAAATGAAAAGGAAACATTCGACTCGCTCGATATTATCTCAACTTCTACACCCGAAATACCTTCTATAAGTGATGATGTTATATTAACAGCACTCAGCCCAAATATAAAACTCTTACATTCCGGACACTTAACCGAATTATCCTTAAACCGGGACATGTATTGTCCATTTGTGGAAACAAAAACAATATGATCTTCTTTTAAGTCAAAGAATACGGCTGTTTGTGTGGGCTTCATTGCATCTATTCCGGCAAACTTCTTTGTCATGCTTAACCCCCGGCGCAATGATTCTATAGGCATTTTAAAAGATTGGCCTGTTACCGCCTTCATCTTTTCGAAGTATGTTGCATCCATACCGGGAATGATAGCGTTACCTGTAGAGTGGGATAATGCAATGGTAACACTTGCATTTTCGCTGTCAGCCGGATCAGGAACTCTTGTTACTTCAAAATGGACAGGCTGCTCCGGAAGGGTCTTTAATATGTTTATTATTGACTTATCTACACAAAACGTCAACGAATTATCCACCTCAACAACCTCCAGTGATGTTTCAATTTGTATCTCTGTTGTTGTTCCTGTGAGTTGCAGCGTTTTATTGCTGCCTAATTCGAACAGTATATATGTGTAAACCGGAAGTGTCGATTTGTCTAATACAGCTTTACTGACTCTTTGCAGATGGTGCAGTAGCTCATTCTTAGACACCTTAAATATTACTTTTTCTTCCATAGTTATTTTTTCTTACGATATTCTTACTAAATTTTTTCAGAGAGTAATTTCATTAATTCATCTTTCGGCGTGTGATGGTTTACGCCTACCATATCACAAAAGAGGTCTTTTAATTCGTATGGGGGGAGTTCGGAGATATATGCTGCTATTTCTTGGTTTGAAATACAAGCGTCATTTAATTCTTCCGATATATTTTGCGCATTGGTCTTTATTTGACCGTATATTACTTTTGCCATAATCTGAAATATTTTATGTTAACACTATCTTTTTCTTCTGATCCTCCGCATATGGGAATACATCCATTAGCTTAGTTTCCTTTACCTCTGCGACCTCATAATCCGCAAGTGTACCCTCCATTCCTTTTTTTATTACAACTTGCGCCTCATCGATATCAGAGGCCTGAGCTAACATGTAAACAGGTGTTTTCTTTTCAGTCCCGGCTCTTTCGTCTAGTGTTACAAATAGTACTTTTGCCTTGAAAAAGCGATCGCCGTTGTCATTGAAGAATAGTTCAGATAGTTTAGCCCTTTTGATGTCTGTGATAGTAAATTCACCACTGATGTAAGGTCGTATTTCTTCTGTTATTCTTGCTTCTGCTTCGGTAAACGAAAGAGCATCTACCAAATAAGGCTCAGTTACTTTCTTTTGCATTCCATTATCTAAGGTCTTTTCATAAGACACTTTGCATTCAAACCAATTATGCATATTCTTTAATTTTAAGTTTATAATATTTTATTTTTTCTTTTATTTCCTCAATAGTGAGTTTTAAAGGCTCATTCCGAATCTCTAACAATGTTTCGTACCTTTCAATCCCGATGCGCATAGACAGGGATAAAGAGTACTCGGTAGTGTTTCCATGTTTATGTTGATTACAGGCTACACATTGGCCGTGTACGTTATCTTCGTTGAATCGGATATTAGGATAAGCGCCTACCGAAAAGAAATGGCCAGCATCGTATTTTCCTGTTAAAGTACATCCGCAAGAAATACAAGGTTTGCCTTTGTCTCTAAGTCGAATATATGTGTTGAATACTTTTTGCAAGTCATTGAGCCACTCCGAACGTGTTTTTAGCTTCTCCTTTATTTTATCCCTCTCCTTTGCCTTATCTCTCTTTACTTTGTGCTTTGCTTTCTCCATTAGACAAGAAAGGCACAATCTTGATACGATTATACTATTTCTGTATATTGGTTCAAAGTCTTGTTTGCAGCTTCGACACTTGATTAGATTACGTGTTATCGCTATCATCTATATTTACATGTTGGTTTCTTGTTCTCCATTCCGGATCGGGTTCAGGTATCTCGATATAGAAATATTCTAAAGCATAATCCCTTACCAAGTCGCAATAAGTAAAAAACTCAAGCGTAGTCATTGCAGATGTGGAACGTGGAAACGTTACTATTTCCCCTGTTTCCCTGTTTACAACACTATCTTTTGTGAACATATTCTTGCAAAACTCATGCGCCTGTTCTACGCTTGTGTATTCCCATCCCTCATTTATAGCAGCCTGTAAAAACATCGGGTAGATGCACCCCCAAAGCCATGCATTCTGGTGGTTAGTACGCTTCTTCCGCTTTCCGGTTATCTCTATCATTATAATAGATGGTTGCTCAAGCAGCTTTAAGATATAGGCGTATATCTTTTTTTTGATTTCGGGGTCTCTTTTTGGAAATTTCATATCCGAATCAATAATTTTTTCCTAAAATGGAAGATCATCTTCATCTGCCATGGGAGCATTCTGTATTTCCTCCGGACTTGGAGCTTTAGGGGTTTCATTCCAACGTTTCAGATTACCACAATAAATAGGCTTTTCACCCTCTGACCTCTGGTCTTTCGGTTTGGAAGCTATTATATTGTGTGTGTCGCCATATTGCGATTCCGATTGCCTTTCGGCTACTGCAATATTCAGGTATACTTTGCCGTTATCGGCTTTCTTAAACAGTTCCTTCGGTATGTCCGATACGCATATCGAACCTATTAAAAAATCACTCATAGTCTTTTTCTTTTTTGTATGTCACTTTCACATACCCAGTCTTAGCCGTTTCTTTCTTATACTTTTCGGCTAATTCCGGATTTTCTTTTTTGAATTTAGCTGAATCAAAACCTATTGAATTTCAGCTTTACTTTCTCTATCTCATAGATAGCTTGTTCCTGTTCTTCCATTTTTTTTAAAATCTTGGGTTATTGTTATACATAGGCGCGAGCCTCATTTCTTCTTTTGCCTTGCTGATCAATGTGCGGCACCATTCCAGTTGATGCGTGGCCGACCTGTTCAGGCGTTCACACCAGTTGACAAGGTATTGCTCCTCTTTACAAAGGCTGTCGATAATTTTATTAACCGCCTTGGAAGTTGCGCCGGCTTCTTCTGCCTGTTCGCTCATTGTGATATTCAGGAAAGCATCTATCGAGGTAAGCTCCTCTAGTATCCGGACGGGAGATGTGATATCCAGGTTCATTTGTTAAATGTTTCGTCGAATTTCTTATCGAGTTGTTCCAGTATGCGGAGCCTTTCATATGGGTTCTCCGACATATCGAGGGATATGATTCTGATAAGGAGTTGCTCCCTGCTTCCGATAAAGCAGCCACAGGTATAAAATGGCTTTTTGCTGTTATATTTATACCACAGGTGATTCGTTCCCTGCGTAGCTACATAATTATCTCCTATCACATATTCCCTTGTATCTGTATAGCCAGGTGTAGATGGATTGGAGGCAGCACGCCTGCGAACATTCCAATTACTGTCTTTTGCCAGTTCTGTTAATGCATCAGCCGGTGTAGATGGATTGGAGGCAGCACTACTGCGAACATTCCAATTACTGTCTTTTGCCAGTTCTGTTAATGCATCAGCCGGTGTAGATGGATTGGAGGCAGCACTACTGCGAACATCCGAATCACTATCTTTTGCCAGTTCTGTTAATGCATCAGCCGGTGTAGATGGATTGGAGGCAGCACGCCTGCGAACATTCCAATTACTGTCTTTTGCCAGTTCTGTTAATGCATCAGCCGGTGTAGATGGATTGGAGGCAGCACTACTGCGAACATTCCAATCACTATCTTTTGCCAGTTCTGTTAATGCATCAGCCGGTGTAGATGGATTGGAGGCAGCACGCCTGCGAACATTCCAATTACTGTCTTTTGCCAGTTCTGTTAATGCATCAGCCGGTGTAGATGGATTGGAGGCAGCACGCCTGCGAACATTCCAATTACTGTCTTTTGCCAGTTCTGTTAATGCATCAGCCGGTGTAGATGGATTGGAGGCAGCACTACTGCGAACATTCCAATTACTGTCTTTTGCCAGTTCTGTTAATGCATCAGCCGGTGTAGATGGATTGGAGGCAGCACTACTGCGAACATTCCAATTACTGTCTTTTGCCAGTTCTGTTAATGCATCAGCCGGTGTAGATGGATTGGAGGCAGCACTACTGCGAACATTCCAATCACTATCTTTTGCCAGTTCTGTTAATGCATCAGCCGGTGTAGATGGATTGGAGGCAGCACGCCTGCGAACATTCCAATTACTGTCTTTTGCCAGTTCTGTTAATGCATCAGCCGGTGTAGATGGATTGGAGGCAGCACTACTGCGAACATTCCAATTACTGTCTTTTGCCAGTTCTGTTAATGCATCAGCCGGTGTAGATGGATTGGAGGCAGCACTACTGCGAACATTCCAATTACTGTCTTTTGCCAGTTCTGTTAATGCATCAGCCGGTGTAGATGGATTGGAGGCAGCACGCCTGCGAACATCCGAATCACTATCTTTTGCCAGTTCTGTTAATGCATCAGCCGGTGTAGATGGATTGGAGGCAGCACGCCTGCGAACATTCCAATTACTGTCTTTTGCCAGTTCTGTTAATGCATCAGCCGGTGTAGATGGATTGGAGGCAGCACTACTGCGAACATTCCAATCACTATCTTTTGCCAGTTCTGTTAATGCATCAGCCGGTGTAGATGGATTGGAGGCAGCACTACTGCGAACATTCCAATTACTGTCTTTTGCCAGTTCTGTTAATGCATCAGCCGGTGTAGATGGATTGGAGGCAGCACTACTGCGAACATTCCAATTACTGTCTTTTGCCAGTTCTGTTAATGCATCAGCCGGTGTAGATGGATTGGAGGCAGCACTACTGCGAACATTCCAATTACTGTCTTTTGCCAGTTCTGTTAATGCATCAGCCGGTGTAGATGGATTGGAGGCAGCACTACTGCGAACATTCCAATTACTGTCTTTTGCCAGTTCTGTTAATGCATCAGCCGGTGTAGATGGATTGGAGGCAGCACGCCTGCGAACATCCGAATCGCCGTTTAAAATCTTATCAATTTCTTCTTGTTTCATAATAATTTTTATTTAATTTTTAATCAGCATCCAGTATCTGAATGCCAAGTATTTTTTTATCTGTTATTAATTCCCTGTGCTTCTCAATAAATTCAATAAGTCCTTCAACATGTGCCTGTAATCTCGGTACATCCCGCTCTTCAACATAGGCGTAATGCTCTGTATATGTGTCATAGAAAAAGCCGGATTTAAGAATGTTGATATGAGCCACATTGTATTCAAAATCGTTGATATTGTTCCCCTGTTGGTTCAGGCAGTATGGGTATACCAGATGTTGCCAGTTGTGCCTGAACTTCCCGACACTATACCTTTTAGTCATTTTAATGTCATGAACAGACACAGGCATTAATTCATCTATATATCCATATAGCAATACATCCCCGTAACGGGTATTAAGGATACCTTCTGTCCGCAATTGAGTAGTTGCGCCTTTGAAATAGCCTGCAAATTCTTTACATAAGGTTAGGGGAAAAGTAAAAGTATGCCCATTGATACATGATATAGCTTCCTGCTTATCATTCAATATAATAGTTATGACCTTGCCTGTGTTTTGCATAAATACCCCTTCCTGGATCTCTTGAAAACTTCTGTTTATAATACAGTCTACCACCTCATTAAAAGCTGTTCCCCTATCCGCATCTTCACTATCAAATGGTACCCTGTTAATCGTATCTATCAAGGCCATCCGTTGGATTTCCCGGAACTCCTCCTCCGTATGCGGGGGATTCTCGGAGAATCCCCAATACTCGTTATAGATACGGGAGCTATTGATATAGCCCTCATATCTATCTAATAGAGTAGCATACATGCAATATTTAGGCTGCCTGTTCATATGCCTTTGTGTCTTTATTATACTTCAGATTTAATGCCGTCAGCTTGTCTGCGAATAGTCTTCTGGCTATAGCCATTGAATTGCCGATATGAGTATATTTATCGATGCGTGAAGCAAAATCCTGCGCTGAAATCGCATCTGTTATCAACTCGATATCTATCTTCAACTCTTCAATGAGTTTGTTGTATGCTTCAATATCCGCTTGTTTTGCGTCCAATCTTGCCAGGTATGGTTTAATAACCGAATCGGTGAAGAACGTATTATTTGTTGTCGCTTTCCCGGTATTATCTATAATGGTAGGAATGTTCATTACCGGGGGCAGGTTACAGGTATTTTTCCCATCGTTCCGGCTTGTGGGGTCAAAAGTGATTGTTCTGGCCCTGTCTTTTGCTTCAACATATCCCAGCAGGTCAAGTTCCGTCACAATGGCGTTGTAGTTCTTTTCACGGAGCGCCGGAATGAATACTGTATCTTCACCTTCTTTTCGGGTGTCCCGATGTCCGACAAAGATGATATTCTTGTTTAAATTAGATAGGTTGCGCACGAATGTAGAGAACTCCTGATTGATTCCACTCCAGTCGTTAATTCGTGGAATATTGCCTTTGCATTTGAAATCGATGATATAATCCATCATCTTGCCGATCGTATCTATAACGATTGTTTCGAATGCTGACAAATCCTCATTCAATACCTGGGTAGCTTCAATCCATGAGTTGATTTGCACAATACCAACTCCTTGCAAATGTGCATTATTTATGCGTTTCACTCCACCATCGAAGTCTAATAATAGAGGCTTTGGTGCGCTCAATGCCAGTGTTGATTTACCCATGCCGGCTTGACCATAGACTAACATCTTGATAGTTCTTGGAAGCTCCAGTTCATTACTTGTTCTGATTAATGTCATAATATTTATATTTAGTTGTTAATTTGGTTGCTTGAATAATAGCCTTGTTCCGCATTATAGTTTAAATCCGATATCCTGTCTGTCAATAATTCTTTCAGGCAATCCTCATACTCGGCGAACGCCTCCAGATCTTCGCTCATTATATATATCTGCTTCAGAGCGATAACACGGGTATTAAACCCTTTATAATCGGCTTCCACCTGAATCTTTATGCCGTTACCGCATTCAAACTCGAATGTCTTGTAGCCTGAATAGTTGCCGTCCATTTTGGATATTATCATATCCGCCAAAGAATTGAAATCCCGTATGACAGGGCGGTATTCCGTTATGTTATCCAGTCTGATTGTTTCCATCTTTATTTATCGATTAAAAATTGTTTGCTTTTATAAGGGAGTGCCATAAGTGACACTCCCGGGTTGCTTTCGTGTCGCAAGCAGCGTTAGCGTTAAAAGTGAGAGCTCTCTAAAGGGTCGTTTTCATCCATCGTTCCTGACCTTGTGGAGTAAACCGGATTCGAACCGGTACAGACACCGCAGTTATTAGCTGTAATCGGTTGCGAACCTTACTTTGTCCTAAGTGGCACTCGCTTTGCGTCTACCATTTCCGCCATTACTCCGTATAAAGCGGATACCAGCCTCACGGCTATCCCGCTTAAAACCTTAACACAAACTGTCCAAAACTTTACACAGAGAATCTATGTGCTATCGTCTTTTTTCTTCTTGCTTTTACCCCTGTCCTTTTCATTTACCAGCCATGCGAATGTGACTGTAATTGCAGACATAATAATTGCTAAAAATATACTCGCTACAATCTCCATATTAGTCATTATTATATTCATCCATATCGTCGTTATCACCCTTGTACAGCAAGTAAAGCAGTACTATTATTGCTATAATTACTGTCATGGCCGTATATTGATATGTCCGTTTTCTTCAACCGCGAATCGACCCTCTGATTGCAGAAACTGGATCATTTCTATAGTTTGTTCCTGATCTTCGGAATCTGCGTATACTACGCCTTCGTTGCGTGTGCAGCATCGGAATAATATTATAACTGCTGCCATTAGTAATACAGCCAGGAGTATTTCGGCCTTGTCGGCATGGAGGAATTTCTTTTTCATGAGGTTAGTCTTTTAATGGCGGGATTACTTTATACCAGTTACAATCTTCTGTCGGCCAAGGGCAGGTGATTATATCACCGCGTACATTCAGGCACACTACTTTTTCATGGTCTAATACCTTGCATATATTACACAGGTCTATATTATGTATTTCCTTTTTTACGGAAAGGCATACAGCGGTATCTCCGGGCTTTAAGTCTTCACGCTTACACGGGGTTAGTTTGCATTGGACTTTTTTGAAAAAAGATGATAAACTGTATCTATTTATATTTACATCAAAATTGCCATCATTAAAGCCTAACAGTTGTTTGTCATCATTGAATCCGATATGGAGCAAATCACCATAATCCAGAATAGAATTTATCTCTATCTTATATATGTGGATATGTTCAGGGAGTAATACATCCTTCTCGATATCTTCCAACCGGAGGGTATCAGGGTTCCATCTCTTACCGTCTTTAGCTAAGGCGTCAAAGAGGGTTTGTTGCTCTTCGGGTGTGGCAGGACGGGGATTTCCTTCTGTAAACAGGATGCCATGTATATCCAGGTCCTTATTTTTTATTCTACAGCATGCAAAATATTTATAGCTTAATTTTGCTACAAGTTCCTGATGAATAAATATAAACTCTATACCATAAGATAATGAATATAATATATCACCCCGCTTCGGGACAAACTTTTTCTCTTCGATAATTACGATCTTATCTTCAGGGTCGATGATGGCTATACAGCCGGGAGGGATAGGAATGGTTTGTTTCATGGAATTAAACTTTTAAAATATTCATCTATGCTATTTTTATCAAATAGCCGTCTCCTGTTCTTGTCCACGAAGGATATTATATATCCCTTTTCAATAAGGTTGTATATGGCATCTTTTTGCAGCTCCATATACTCCTTGGTTTCTTCGAATGTCAGATATTTTCCAGCTACCATACGATAAAAAACAAACCCCGCATTAGAGAATCCTTTTGGCTAAATTCAACTAATACGAGGTTGCTTAAATTATTTATACTTATTCTATCCTGTTGCCAAAAGGGATAGAAAAAAGCTGTTAACTGTCAAAGAATAAAACCGATTCGCTATATTTGTAATTGCTAAATCCAAATAAATCTGCAATTGTATTGCGGAACGGATCGGCTTTGTTTTGCAAAGATGCAGAAAATATTTCAGTAAAACATTATCTCACTGAAATATTTTAAGTAAAGTGTATAATTTAGAATTGAGTATGAATAATAAATGATAATAAATAACTTAATTTCAAATATTTACAAATAAATATGAATGAAATATTAAATGTGAATAGTAATAATATCACTGCAAAGGACATTCATGGTAGCAATATTAACCAAGGGAATAATAATGAAATACCTAACGATGGAGAGTCAGATGAGACACAACTTTATAGGCATATAAGTAAAATAGAAACTGATATCGAAAAGATAAATGGAAAAATAAAGCGTAAATGTGTCTTTTTCTGGATATCCGCATTCTCTTTTCTTTTTAGTTTAATTACTATTTGTGGCTTTTTCGTATCAAAAGATACTGTTATAGTAGAAGAATCCATTGTTTTAGTGATTGTCGGAGTACTTGCTACATTTATAGTTGTAGGAAATTATTATCAGGTAGATAGGATTGAAGATAAATTTTCCGATAAACTGAAAGATATAAAAGCTGAAATTCAATATCTTATAGAGAAAAATGAAAAGGTTTTGGACGAAAAGATCAAAGAATATAAGTCCGATCAGTCAATTCCAGTAACACATAGGCTTAATATTAAAATAAATGAAATGGTTGATTCTATAAATCTAATACGATCTACTCCATTTAAAAATAAGGTAGAGATGCAACTATTAATAGATAAGGCCTATAATGCACGAAATTTATATATAAAATATATAGAGGAAAATAGGATTTTTATTGACCTTACTATTGTGTCATATGCTCAAGATATAACAAATGAAGTAAACAGATATATAACTTCTTTACATAGAATTATCCTTTTGCTTCCCAGGCATGAAGAACTAGATAGTGCGATTAAAAATAGCACGGAAATAGAAAATAATGTATTTAATAATAAAATACCAGATTTACAACGTAAAATAGATGATCGGTTTAGAGAAATTTATACTAAATAATATATGAAACGAATTATTTTTATTCTATTATTGGCTTTAATTGCAGGTTATCTTCCGGCACAAAGCCGTTATCAAAAAGGATATACTAAAAAAGACGGTACATATGTACAGGGTCACCGGAAGACAAAGTCGAATAAGACCAATAGGGATAATTATTCTACAAAGTCCAATACTAATCCTTATACGGGAAAGAAAGGAAGCAGGGCTAAGGACTATAGTCCTGAATCTTATAATTACGGTTCGGGAAAGAGTGTAAAAAAAGGTAGCAAGGGAGGAATGTATTATAAGAGTGATAAGGGAAAGAAAACATATGTACCTAAGAGATAGTAGTATGAAGAAATATATTCTATTATTCATTCTGGCTATTTGTTTTATTTTTTATGCCTGTGACTCTAACAGTGATAATCATAGGATATATGAACTAGAGTCAGATATATCCGAATTAGAAAGTAAAATTGGAGTCAACGAATCTGAAATATCTGACCTTCAAGATAAAATCAATGAACTGGAGGAAAAATTCGAAGAATTAGAAAACGAATTAGAATCTACAAAAAACGAATTAGAATTTATGCAATTAAACAGAGGTTTTTAACATGAAGCATATAATATATACGATAGTAATATTTTTTGCATTTACCTCATTCTCTTTTCCTGACTATGAAGAATGCAGTGTTACGGCTTTTTATAGAGCGTCCGATATTCCATATGGAACAAAAGCATTGGATAATTATGACAATATAGTAGAGATAGAAACATTATTAATTCCTGATAAAGAAATAAAAGCAGGAAGATATAAGGTTAGTGTAAAAAGAATAGATAGTAATTTATATCAGGTAGGAGGCACGGACTTATATATAGAAACATCAATGTGCCTTGAATTAGCAATATATGATGATGCCATTCTTAATGTAGTAGATTATATGGGCTATAAAATGGGAACATTAATATTTTTAGAATAATAAAGAATTTAATTACTAATGTAATACATAACAACGTAACTATGAAAAAACAAAAGTTTTTACTGGCATTTATTATGCTTTTGATACTTACATCCTGTGGTTCATCTTTCTCCCGGAAGTCCGCAATGGTTGACCCTGGAATGAAGAAATCTGAAGTTCTTGATATTATGGGAGCTCCCGGTAACAGGCAATTTCAAGGTGATTCGGAGGCATGGCAATATTGTTCCACCGGAATGGGTTCTGATAAGTATTGGGTTATTTGGTTTACCAGAGGTGCAGTTGTTGGAATGACAACTTATAATGGGTATGGTACCGGAGCGTGTTCACAGTTTTATAAACAAATTAATTGGGAAGATAAGCCGGATCAGACGATTGAAATAAGACGGAGATAAAGCAATCAACTAACAACTAACAACCGGGATGAAAAATATGAAAATAAAAGGATGGTTATCTAATATTAGAAACGCAAAACGTTTGTATATAATTAGTCTAATAGATATTACTGTATTAGATATTTTGGGAAATCATTGTTGGAATAATGGTAGTGGTTCCGAAATGAATATAAATAAAGTTATAGATTTAATAAATAGTGAGATTGGGATATATGATACTGATTTAATATATAAAAGAATAGAATATCTAATCGTATTGGATTATATAGAAAAATCACACGATAATGGAATTTGTATCAGTCCTCTTGGAAGATCGATCCTCGCGAATCAGCAGTTGCACATATCATCAAACAGCAGCTTCTTTGCGTATAGTAATTATATATTTATGGGGATTGCTGTGATTATTGCTTTAATCTCTCTTTTTATATCTATGATTTCGATATTGCTTCATAAAATATGACGGAGTATAAATATAATAGAGATGCCAAGGAATGTTATATTTAGGATAAGCAGTACCCTTGCTGCATCAAGTGGCATTAATGCGCTAATCAACAATAATAATATTATAGCAACTATAATGTATATTATTAACCATTTAATAAATAAACGTTTCATATGGTAAATATAATAATTAATTAAAGAGTATTTAAGTAAATATTTTAAATAGTTATATCAGGAAATTCCGCTTCGGCATTAATTTTATCCAGAGGCATAAATGATTCAACCTTGCTTAGCTCTTCCTTTTCGCTCGCAACCATATCGGGAAATGATGATAATCTGGATAGGTTAATATTGCGAATAACAGCATTCCAATACGCTTTGATTACATGATATGGGATAAGATATATGAGATGCAGCCTTTTAAAAGGGATTCTTATATTAATGGATACGACGGTATCATTATAGTTACCTAATTTATCGAACGTTAAAGAGTAGCAGTAATTTTCTGCCTGCGTATCGTAGTCTGACGCTTTAAGGATTATATCATTTATATCGGAAGATTTAGTATTCATGTCATTTTAAAATAATTATATATGAAAAATTTTATTGAGTTAACAGAAAAAGATAATGGGAAAATATTGGTGAATGTATATCATATACTTGATATTAGCATAGACAGGGGAGAAACTATAATATGGACGTCTGTAGTATACGGAACTTCTGCAAAAGTTTTCCATGTTACCGAATCATACGAAGAAGTAAAGAAACTTATTGATAAGTTATAGTCATTCAAAGTCCTCTACTTTTTCAACAGTATATCGCAATACAGGTATCTTGAATAGGTAGTAAGTTATTTGGTGCACATATATAGTATATAATGAGCATCGGGTACGTTTCCTATCTTTATCAAGACGGGTATGAATAATAACTTTTTTGAACATAACAATATAATTTAAAATATGAGTAAAATTCAAGAAATCAGAAATTATTGTGTGTATCTGAATAACGACACCAAACAGTATCAGTTATTATTAGATCGGGAACTGGAACAACTAAGAAGCCAGAACTGGCGTGTCCTTAGTATGTCTACATCATGTTATCATAGGAACGATCTACAACAAGTTGGTCAATACATTAATATCACCTTGCTTGTGGAACAACTCTAACGAATAGTGTTCCGGAGTATAGATTCCTTGCGGGCTTCTAAATACTTATCGGATATGGCCAGTATTATACCGCACAGGTATTTTATGTGATTGGAAGCGTCCGGCCATCTTTCGTATTTCTGGATAAAAGTGATAGCATCCTGCTCTGTAGTCATACGGGTGTATTCATCGTTATCTCCGTATTTTTCAAATAATTTATCTAACTCCGGTAAGTTCATAACAATAATAAATTAAAAAGCAGAAAGCAATGCACATATATGGGATGTACACTGCTTTCAAGGTTAAATAACCAATATCTTTTTTGTAATCCCCATATGATTACGGATACAAATATACAGAAATATTTTCAGTATGAACACAAAAGAAAGATTAATACAGTTTTTATCTTATTTAGGTATAAGTCAAGGCAAATTTGAAGATTCTGTAAATTTATCAACAGGGTTTGTAAACAATGTTGGAGATAGCATTAGAAAAAAATCTTTAGATAAAATAACAGATATATACCCTGAATTGAATACAGCATGGCTTCTTACTGGCCAGGGTGAAATGCTTAAAAGTAGCGCAAATATTAACTCCATAGGCAGGGATATGACGGGTTCCAGCATACAGCAGGGAAATAATAATGTTTATGGAAATAAGGTCAATATAGCTGATCCGGCAGCCAAAAAAATTATAGAAGGAGATCGAATCGAAATAGAAAGAGAAGTCTATGCAGAAGATAAACTCCTACAGGAAATTAATAACCTGAAAACCGAGATTGGGCATTTAAAGGCTACAATTGCAGAGAAAGACAAACGTCTGGAAGATAAGGACAGGACTATAGATGCCCTCAATCGACTAATAGACAATCTTTCTAAAAAATAAAAGGTAGTTTTTGTATGTTAAGAAATAAGGACAAACGTATTTATAACAACAATCATATGGTAAAGTTTTGAGAGTAAATATGTTATTCAACAGATATTAAATAATGGAAGTATCGGTAATACAAAGTAAGAACTTTTAAAATCACAAATTATGATCTTAAATAAAACCAAAGAATGATGAATAGTAACCAAACATAAACCTTATGAAAACATTTTCAATTATTTTCTTATCCTTATTCCTGTCTTCATTCATTGCAGGAGATGCGCACAATGAAGCAAGTAAGGAATCAGAAGCAACCGTATTGATCTGCACCGGTAAATATTCAAAGAGATATCATAATTCCCAGTGTAAAGGGATGAAGGCCTGCAAGGGAGAACAAAAGAAAGTAAGTCTATCGGATGCTAAGAAGATGGGATTAACTCCTTGCGGATATTGTTATAAATAGTATAATTTTGATACTTTGTTGATACCTTAATTGTAAAAGTGGCTTCTGTAATAAAAAAAATAATCTCTTCCTCTCCGCTGAAATAGACAGCTATACGATGTATAGCTGTTTTTTTATTTGGTTTAATTTTAGGACAGTGTCCAAAATATTGTGTAAATGAAAACTACGGGTTGAAAACTTGTAGTTTTTTTATTTACTGATTTTGAATAAAATACTTATTTACGGATAGAATTATATCAATTACACAATAAGGACAAAATTAAATTCCATTATAATAAAGATTTAACTTTGTCCTTGTTGGATTAAGTAACTATGATGCTAAAAAAATAATTATACCCATGAGGATAAGCATAGTTATAACTATAATATTTACACCTTTCCCTTTATTTTTCTTTTCATCTTTCTCATAAGCGGCTTGTGATACTCCAATAATAATTAATATTGCTATACCAACTAAGAATCCTGTCATAGTTTATCATCTGTATTTTTAGCTATAACGGAAAATAATATTTCATGCTTGCCGTGTTAATTTAATGCTGTCTATTATTCTTATTCGTATACAAATGACATACGATTTGTATCCCATTTGTCTCTCTTTGTTATCGTTTCAACATAATCGTCTTTATCAAAAGTATAATCAAACTCGATAGTATAAGAATCATATTTTCCTATACATTCAACTTTAGATACTAAGTTAGGAGAATCTTTACCCCAAAAACCAGCGTAATAAGCAGGCCAAAACAAGTCCATTGTTTCATCTCTGCCAAATAAGTCGCCTAAAAGAAAATAATTCTTTCCTTTGGCTAAATGACTTGACGGTGTAAACTTATACTCTGTTACTTCATTGTCAGAATATTGCCAGGCAGTTAAAATATTCCCATTGTTATCATATTTGATTTCAATTCTAGTATTATTGTCTGAATCGGGATAAGTGACTTTTGTCAAATATCCGTTAGAATACTCACAATTAAATCTATATGGCGAATTATCCAACGGTGTATTACCAGATTCTGCAAAGCTTGCATTATTTAATTGTAATGTTTGATTTATTTCTCCAACAATAGAAACTTTTTTATCTGAATAAGTAATAACAATAGGTTCATCCGCGTCTTCTCCTTCAAATATTATATTACTAAGTTTCCCATTTGTATAACGAAAAGAAAAGCTATCGTAAATATTGTTGTCCGAATCGGACTTTACAACTTTTGATATTCTTTTTCCGTTTGTACCATTGTCTAAATCGTCATCGCTCGAACAAGCATTAAAAGATAGAGTAAAGGCTGCTAATAATAGCATTTCTGTAATAAATTTAATCTGCTTCATAAAATTTGTTTGTTAATCAATTAATTGTTAATAACTAAAATATATTTTTTCCAAATATGCAAGGGATGGGGATAGGTGAATTAGATGTTTCATTCTCACCAGTGGATACTATTTTTCAAAATATTTATCCATTGTTGTATGTACAGCATCCTCTATTATTTTTATAAATTCATCTCTCGTTAAACTTCCAAGTTCATGTTGTACTTGAGGATATGCATTTATTAAAGTTTCTTTAAGTTGAAATAACCCCATTGGTAAAACAAATCCCACTTCTGGATTATTTATACCTAATTCCCTTATTGTTTTTTGTGCAATTTCATCACAGTCAGAAAGAAACTGTTCTTTAAGTTGTCTAATTAATTCGTTTTTCATATAACTTCTTCTGTATTTAAATATTATTTATCATAAATTAGCTAAATTATTTATGACCATATTCTGAAACTGATACTATCAGGTTGATTTAATTGATATATGTTTGTTATTCCAGACATTCTTTCTAATTGTTCAGACATATTATTTACTCTAGCTTCAAATGTGCAAAAGTCTATTGTTTCGCCACTATGAACTTTTACTTTTGTAGAGTTGTACAAATCCCAATCAGTTCTTCCATTAGGTTTCAAGTGTTTCTCAAGATTCAAGACTTCTGCTTTTATTGCTGTTGCAAGCCCCCGAATTGTCGGTGTGATTTGTTGTCCATTTGCTAATAATTCCTGTTGAATTTGGAACATACCGGTGCTAATTTTATATGCACTGACTTTGACAGCTTCTTTTGAACCAAAATTGAATAATCCCATAATTGTAATTTTTGTGTCCTTTCGTTCCCATAAAAGACAGGTTATATAAAATAAAAAACGCAGGAACTATTAATCATATCCATTTAGAGGTATCGCCAAACACCCACACCATAGATAGACAACAGAACCTGCGTCTATATTATATATAACATTAGTATATACAAGATAGAACGCAAGGTTTGTCGCTATTATCCTTATGGTGTTAAAAAATTGGCGATTTTCTAAATGAGGATAATATCTTAAACGCTTTCGTTAATCAATAAGTCCCTTCAATTACCAACACTTTGATATTTGAAATTAGGACAAAGGTAATAAAAGCATATGAGTTACAAATATTTGTTTGACTTGAATTAGCAAACTCTTTTAATTTCTGATTAATTCCTTCTTCTAATTAATTTTTCTGCTTTTACTTCTAGAAAAGATTGTTGTTATACAGTTGTAAATTTTCAATTTTAAGTGAGTCCGAAAACTCTGTATTTCCGCTTGTCTTTTCGTTGACCGATAAATGAATAAAATTTGTGCGTAGGATTATAGTTTTATATCATAGGACAGGCGGGGACATGAATCTATCTAGACCGTAGTCTTAATGTCATATATAAATTTTTACTTTTTGCTTATGGGGAGGGGTAATTTTTGAGATAAGGTTAATATTGTGAATGTATCTTTGCCTTTCCTAAAAATATTCCTTATTTACATTCCCCTTATACAGAGGATAACAGAAAAGAATAAGAAATTTTAGAATCGGGTTTAGTCTAGCAAAAGGACATTTAATGATTTCACTTTTAAATGGAATTAATTTTCGTCTTAAATATTTTGAATTGGAATTATAATCACAATGCAGAGTCCACACTCTATTGTTAAATTTTTTATTTTTTATTTTTTATTTTTATCCTATTTTTCATAACTTTAGATTTTAGCAATATTAAACAAAGGTGTGCCTATCGTGGGTTCCGATAAGCAGAGATAATGATGTCACAGAGGGACTCAACATTGAAAAAATAATAAACAAATTAAACATTTTCAACAATGGAATATTTTCCTGTACTATACTTCGTCTTGTAGATAGGTGTAAATATCCCTTGTATCATTGCCTTCGGTATGTACCACAATACGTTCGGCTATACTGTCCCGGATACCTTTCTTTGCAGCTAGAGTTCAGAAGGATGAGTCTATCCCCGGCGCCGGTATGGGAATCTTTGATGCAACTGTCAAAATACATTCCTGCCTCCGCGTCCTCTCCGGTTACCGTAATCACCGTCACCACCATAATCCTGGTTTTCGCTATCCCGCTGCCTGCCACGTCCCCTGTTGTCCCTGCCTCCTATATTATTGAACCGGTATGCAAACGAAACCATAAAATAGCCAGTCATCGCATTATTTTTCACATCTTCTAAATAATTAGCCGTAACATTCCGCCTGATACTCAGGCGTTGTTGCAGTATATCGTTTATCTGGAGCCGGAGCGACCCTCTGTTCTGTTTCAGAAACTGTTTACTTATCTGGGCGTTCCAGATCAGTTCATTCAGGTTATATCCGGATGACAATCCCCTGTTTGCCGTGTAGTTTATATCTGAAGCGACAGACCAGTAATAAGGTAATGTTAAATTCGTATTGTAAGTCAATCCGAAATTAAAGGTTTCTGTACCTTGTTGATTTACAATTACGGTATTGGATGTCTTGGAATAATTGACGCGTCCCCTGAACTGGCCGTAGAAGAAATCGCTGGAATAGCTCAAATTAAGTTCTTGCGAGGCATTTATCGTTTTGGAAATGTTCCTCTCACTTTGTTTATTCACGGTATTATAGCCTACCTGGTTGTTGTAACCGAGGTTTGCACGTGCACTGAACTTTAGCCGCTTGCTCTTATTCAGAGGCTTTGCGAAATTTATCACCGCATTCGTATTCCATGTCCCGTTCTCATTTATCGGGCTTGAATACTGCACCCCTGTATTCTCTTCATAGGTGGTATAGTTGATTATCTGGTTCTGGGTGAACTGATGGCGGAGGTTTACAGAAAAGGCTTTCTGGCTTTCCCTGTTATTAAACTCGTACTCAAGGGAAATATTATGGTTGAATGCCGGCAGCAGGTCCGGGTTTCCACTGCGTATATGCAAGGGGTTCGTGTTATTCGATGTGGGGTCCAGTTGTGTAACGGAGGGTTGTGTTGTGCTGCCGTTATACCTGAAACGGAGATTCCTCCTTAATTCCCGCGTATTATCAAAACGGTAAGTGAAATCGAGCTGAGGAGCGATGTTCGCGGCAGTCCTCCCGGGCAGCCGGTTCACTATGGAATCATGGCCTGCGCCGTACCAGTCCTCTACATAGCTTTTGCTGCCGGTATGGGTCGGTGCTACCCTTAATCCGATGTTGTAAGTATATTTAGGGCGGACCGACCTGAAGTTTGCCCTGATATTCTGGTTTGTGTTTTTTGTTTCCGAACTTTTATTATAATCGGGGTCTATGTAGGTATAGGCTCCTGTATCTTCTTCATAATCCAGCGTATGCCTTTTATTGTTTGTATTGTTAAATTCTATATTATAAGAAAAATCAAGGAAATTATTAGTCCATACCGGTTCCACATAACTCAACGTTAAACCGTAGGAATATCTCTCCTGGTTCGATTCCACCAACTGGTCCCTGTTTGTATTTCTACCGGGAGACAAGTAGAAGATATTTTCGGAATTATTTGTCCCCGAACCGGAACTTTTGTTGAGGCTGTATGTTGCGCCAAAACTGATCCGCCGCCCTTTATCCGAAAGCTTCCGTGACATATCGAGGCGCAACCGCGTACTAAGCCCGTCTGTCTTCATTCTGTCCTGCGAGTTGCTCTCGTTCACCATCGTAGAGTCTTTGTCTCCTGCAAGCGTCTTTTGATAAGAACTGGAATGTGATTTCGAATAATTATAAGACAGGTTGGGTGTGAATACGATCATGGTTGACGAATCTACCTGATATTCCAGCTTCCCGTCAAAATTAAGGTTGTTGCTGTAATCGCGGTCTGTGGACACGCTTTTCCGGTAAGATACGCTATCTTTGAGCAGGTTTTGCCTGAACCTGTCATTTTCGGCATAGCTGTCGCTGTAATTATAACTGATGTTGCCCCCGAACTTGATCTTATCATTCACTATCTTGGCTATGTTCACTCCGAAGGTATTTGAGCTCGTTATCCCGCTCCTTCCACTTCGTCCCCGACCCGAACGGACATTATTTCCTCTGTCCGACGATCCCTGGTTATTGATGTTGTTGGCATTGGCGATGAATGAAACCTGGTCGTTCTCCAGGAAGCGGTTGACCATTACGTTTTCGGTATAGCGCATACCATCATCCTTATTATTCCGCGTCAAAGCGCCCAGTCCGGACGTAACATTACCCATCCAGCCTTTCTTCATGCCTTTTTTAATCGTAAGATTTATAATTGTCTCTTCGTCTCCATCGTCAATTCCGGTTAATATGGCCATATCGGACTTTTTCTCTATCACCTGTACTTTATCCACAATATCCGCCGTGAGGTTTTTGGTTGCCATTTTAGGGTCGTCCCCGAAAAATTCCTTTCCGTCGACAAACACCCGTTTTACCTGTTTCCCATTGGGCTTTATTATATTCCCGTCCGCATCGACTTCCATGCCGGGAAGCCTTTTGATAAGGTCTTCCACGACAGCTCCTTCGGCCACTTTAAAAGCACCCGCATTATATTCGAGCGTATCTTCTTTTATTACAAGTTCGGGAGGTTCGGCCATAATGGTTATATCGGACAACATGATATCATTCGTCTTCAGGAAAATGGTATCCAATACCAGTTGCTGCCTGTTAAACCGGTTTTGGGGAATAGCAATGCGTGCGGTATCATAGCCCAGTAATGTTACCTGAAGATTGTATTGTGCAGCCGGAATATTTTTGATAATAAAAATGCCCGACTTATCGGCAGCTTCCCCTTTTACCAGTTTGTTGCCGGAATACAATCCAACGACAGCCATTTCGATCGGCTTATTATCGGTAGAATCTATTATAACCCCTTTTATGGAATAGGTACTCCCTGTGTTTGTCTGGGAAACAGAAGCGACAGGGATAAACAAGAGGAGAATAAAAAAAATGTTCTTCATAGTTATGGTTCTGCATACTTTTTGTATTGATAAGACTGGTTTTGTTTAAAATAGTTTAATCAATGTATAAAAAAGTTTACAGATGGCTTTGTAAATAATCTTATCAGCGGTAACCGGCAAGGCTTTTTATTTAAAATATTACAGATAAAAACACATCATTTGGCAGCCTCTTTTCATTATATTCCGGCATGCGCTTTACCCGTATTAGCTGAGATTGAATGTTCTATTGTTTCCGGTTAGGCGCGATCGGAGACTGCTTATGTTACTTTTTCTCCTGCGAAAAATAGATAAGGAGAGGAGTTAAGTATGAAAGAACAGAACGTTAAAACTCAGTTACTGGTTCGCATAATTTGGGAAAATCTTAATTATCTTTGCCGAATGGAAATAGGTAATGTAGAGATATTCTCTGTCGCTAATATTTTGAGGGCTGCTATATTTTTGGGACTTATACTTGGTGGTATTTTTAGTCTGTACAGAAAGAAAAAAGTATTAGGTATGATTCTCTTGTCACTTGCTTTCATTCCATTTATTTTTACAATGGTGCTTATCTTATTGTATTGGCTTTCTTAGGTGTCCTTATTTTCTTCTGTCTCATCCTTCTATTGAGATTTTAGCTTTGATAATTAATGTTTATGCATACTAAAAGATGATTCATATTTTTTATAATTACTGATGAAAAGATTACTATATATCCTGTCTCTTTTACTAAGCTCTGCGCTGATTATTTATACAGCTTATACAGGAGAGGGGGAGAGTGATACCCGGCCGGAATCATTGACAGGAAAAGTAGTAAGTGTTGCCGACGGTGATACTTTTACCCTGCTGACAGATAATAATGGACGGATGAAAGTTCGTCTCTATGCTATAGATGCGCCCGAACGTGGACAGGATTTCGGAACCAAATCGCGCGAATTCCTGAATGATTTATGCTATGGGAAGACGGTTACTATAGAAAAGAAGGATACAGACCAGTATGGCCGTATCCTGGGCATTGCATTTGTGGATGGTATGAATCTGAATGAAGAAATGGTGCGTAATGGCCTGGCCTGGTATTACAGCCATTATGTGGATGATCCGAAACTCGACGCTCTGGAGCAATCGGCACGCCGTCAGAAGCTGAATATATGGAGTATGAAGAATCCGGTTCATCCTCACGAATTCAGAAAGAACAAAAGGAATAATGGTAAATAAGCAAACTTTATTCATCTGCTGACAGGTTCGTTTTGTGATAAAATGATAGAAAAATAAACATGAATACAGTTTATTTTCTCATATAAATAACTTATATTTGTTGAATGTTGTCGTCTGTTTTGTCAAATAGATAGCTGTTGGCCTTGGTTAGTATATATTCTCGATATAGAAGTTTAATCCTAAAATATCTACAGTATGGCATTCTCAAAGAAACCATGGGCAGAGCCCTACCGCATCAAAGTTGTAGAACCATTGAAAACAACAACACGTGAACATCGTTTAAAATCTATGAAAGAGGCAGGGTGGAATACGTTCCTGCTTCATGCCGATGATGTGTATATAGACTTGCTTACCGATAGCGGTACAAATGCGATGAGCGATATGCAATGGTCGCGTATGATGATAGGTGACGAAGCCTACGCAGGTAGCCGCAGCTATTATTACCTGGAAGAAGTTTGCCGGAAATATTACGGATATAAATATATCCTGCCTACCCATCAGGGACGGGGGGCGGAAAACCTGTTGAGTAAATGTACTATCACTCCCGGACAGTTTGTTGCCGGAAATATGTATTTTACCACTACCCGCCAGCACCAGGAAATTGCAGGGGGTACCTTCGTGGATGTGATTATAGATGAAGCGCACAAGAGTCAGTCGGATCACCCGTTCAAAGGGAATATAGATCTTGATAAGTTCGAAAAACTGATAAATGAAAAAGGTGCCGGAAATATAGCATATATTACAGTGGGAGCTCCCGTAAATATGGCCGGAGGCCAGCCCGTAAGTATGGCTAATATGAAAGCTGTATCCGAACTCGCTCATAAACATGGTATTAAGGTAGTGTTGGATGCAACCCGTAATATAGAAAACGCTTATTTTATTCAGCAACGTGAAGAAGGATATAAAAACAGAGCTGTAGAAGATATTAACCATGAATTTTGTTCGTATAGCGATGCCGCGACAGTAAGCGCCAAGAAAGACCTGTATGTGAATATAGGAGGGTTGGTAATGTGTAATGACCCCGACCTGTTTGACGAACTCCGCAGCCTGATTGTGGTTTACGAAGGTATGCCTACCTATGGAGGACTGGCGGGGCGCGATATGGAAGCAATGGCACAGGGATTGATAGAAGCCGTTCAGGATGATATGATTGCTTCACGTGTAAGGCAGGTAGAATATTTTGGTAATCTGCTAAAAGATGCCGGGATTCCGATTGTATTGCCGATAGGGGGGCACGGCGTATTTCTCGATGCCAGAAAGTTTTACTCCCATATTCCGCAAAGTCAGTTTCCGGCACAGAAACTAGCCGCCGACCTATATATAGAATCGGGAGTGAGAGGTATGGAGCGGGGGATTGTTTCGGCGGGAAGGAACAAGGATACAGGCGATCATTATTATCCTGCGCTGGAACTGGTCCGCCTTACTATTCCCCGGCGTGTATATACACAGGCGCATTTCGATGTGGCGGCGTGGAGCATTATGGAAATGTACAAGAACAGGGAGAAGGCAAGAGGTTTGAAGATGGTGTACGAACCTAAATACCTTCGCTTTTTCCAGGCTCGTTTCGAAGAGCTATAAAAAATAGAAGGGATTTGATGTAATAGTATTTTGATTATAACTTAGAGGAGGTCTGCGACCTTATCTATAGATTAGTAGTGAGAGATTAAACAAAAAAAGCGGATGAATCAATACTCATCCGCTTTTGAATTATATAATCGCCTGCTTATTTAAAAACTAAAACTCTTTCTTCGAGAGATTGAAATTCTTTTGGCGCAGGTTCGCTGGTAGGAGTGCCGAATGGCATTTGAGCGATCAATTTCCATTTAGCATCGATAGAGAAAGACTTAGCTACTTCTTCATCTATTATAGGGTTGTAGTGTTGCAGCGATGCACCGAATCCGGCTTCTTCAAGCATTGTCCAGATGGTGAACTGGTGCATAGCCGATGTATGTTGCGACCATACAGGGAAGTTATCACTGTAAGAAGGAAATGCTTTTTGTAATCCTTCCACTACGCTCTGGTCTTCGTAGAACAGGACTGTGCCGTAGCCGGCAGCAAAGGCATTATTTATTTTTGCTTCTGTCGAAGGAAACGCGTCGGCAGGAACCATTTTTTTCAATACTTTCTTTACGATATTCCACAATTTCTTATGATTGTCGTTCAGCAAAAGAACTACTCTGGTCGATTGAGAGTTGAATGCTGACGGAACATTTAATACTGCAAAATCAATGATTGCTTTTATCTCATCATTCGATACAGGGCTTTTGTCACTGATGCTGTAATAAGTCCGACGTCCTTCGATTGCTTTTTTCAAATTCTTCATAATGCGTCTGTTTTTGTGTATCACTATTATAGTTTATTTGACTATTTAACATTGAAGTAAGCTTAAAAGTTTTAGCAGAAAGTATAAAAATAATAATAGATATCCTTATAAATATTTATATAAATAATGCGAATCAGTATTTAGACAGGTGATCGTAGGAATGAAGCACTGGCCTTTTGCTTGCTTTTGGGCAATGCCAAAAATAAAGACAATCCCGGGAGGGCGTGGGGGCGTAAGAGGAATGAGCTAAAAGCTTCCGGAAATAGATAAGGAGAGGGGTTATACATAAAAGAACAGGAGGCTAAAACCCAGCTGATACAGGAAAGACGCATGCCGGAATATAAAGAAAAGAGGCAGCCGGATGGTGTGTTTTTATCTGTAATATTTTATTAACTAGCGTGATAAAAAGCCCTGCGAATTTAAAATTAAGCCTAATGCTTATAAAAGTGATAAAAAGGGCTGCGACCATATCCAAGTATTTCGTACATTTGTGACTCAATTTAATATTTAACATATGTCGTTTTCAGGAGTAATTTTCGATTTTAACGGGACATTGTTTTGGGATACCAAATTGCATAACAAAGCATGGGATATTTTCCTGACAAAGCATGACTTATATCTTTCCGATGAAGATAAATTTTCAAAAATGCACGGGAAAAATAACCGGGATTTGTTCATCTCTATTTTTGGAGGGCAACTTTCCGATCATCAGATAATCGATTATACAATGGAAAAAGAACTGCTCTATCAGGAATTATGTTTAAAAACAAACATGCATCTGGCTCCCGGGGTTACCGGTTTTCTCGATTTCCTGAAAGATGAAAATATTCCTTTTACAATAGCAACGGCATCAGGAAAAGAAAATCTTGATTTCTACTTCGAATGCCTGCCGCTCGCCAAATGGTTCGAATATGATAAAGTTGTCTACAATAATGGTAAGATAAAAGGCAAGCCCGATCCTCAGATATACCAGACTGCATTGTCTGTAATAAATAAAAACCCCGGGGAAGTAATTATTTTTGAAGATGCCGTCGCGGGTTTACGGTCGGCAAAAAATGCCCGTGCCGGAAAAATTATCGTAGTCGATTCCAATGATGACGACTATACTGATTGGACCGATTGCCAGATTATTAAGAGTTTCGATGAAGTAGACAGGACACAATTCAAGCGTTGATGAAGAGAATACACACCGATATATGCCCTGTTTGCGGAAGTAACGAACTGGTTCCGTATCTGTCCTGTAAAGATTATCTGACAACACAGGAAGTCTTTGATATTTACCAGTGTAAAACTTGTGGTTTTGCGCTTACGCAGGATTTCCCTGCCGAAGACGAAATCGGCCCTTATTATGATGCCCCGGAATACATCTCCCATTCCGATACGCACAGGGGGATTATAAATACCTTGTATCACTGGGCCAGGAAGATGGCTTTGAAATCCAAATCGAAAATAGTAGGCCGCTATGCTTCTAAAAGAACGGGAATGCTCCTTGATATCGGTTCAGGTACAGGCTATTTCCTGAATAAGATGAAAGAAGAAAAGTGGATTGTGACGGGTATCGAAAAATCGGAGTTTGCACGTAAGTATGCAAAGCAGAAGTTCGATATCGATTGCCAGAGTTCCGATTATCTGTACAAGGTTTGCGAAAAAACAAAAGATGTCATCACCATGTGGCACGTACTTGAACATATGGAGCATCTGAACCGTGTGATGGGACATCTTTCCGCGACATTGAAAGACGACGGGGTGGTTATCATCGCATTGCCTAACAAAAGTTCCTTCGATGCCGCTCATTATAAAGAGCACTGGGCGGCTTATGACGTACCGCGGCATCTTTGGCATTTCTCGCCGTCCGATTTCGGGCGTCTGGCAAAAAAGCATCATTTCGAACTGGTAGATGTGAAGCCGATGTATTTCGATGCTTTTTATATTTCTATGTTGAGTGAGAAGAGTAAGGGCACTTTTCTGGCCACTATAGTAGGACTGGCAAAAGGAGGAATATTCTTCCTGCGCACACTGGCCGATAAGAAAAGAAGCAGCTCGCTGATTTATATACTGAAGAAAAACAATAAAAAATAAATTAGGATGATAAAAAAAGAACAATCATTAGCCGGGAAAATAGTACCGCATATTATTGCAATTGTAGCTTTTTTGGCAATAACGATGATTTATTTCAGTCCGTTGATGGAAGGTAAGGTTTTGTCGCAGAACGACGTGATGCACTATACCGGGGGCTCACAGGAATTACGCGAATATTATAACAATGAAGGGGAATCGTCCGCGTGGACCGGCTCTATGTTCTCGGGTATGCCTGCCTACCAGATAGGGATCTGGGGAGGTAGTCCCAACTTTCTCGATTATCTAGAATATCCCCTGAAAGCTTTGGGTGGAAATTCAGCCGGGCCTGTATTTGCAGGGATGCTGATGGCTTACATCTTATTCTGCCTGATGGGTTTCAAACCCGGATTTTCCATACTTGGGGCGATCGCCTATTCACTATCATCCTATAATATCGTCATACTCGAAGCCGGACATGTTACCAAAGCGTGGGCAATAGCTTATATGCCGCTGATCGTGGCGGGAATAATGGTATTGTTCCGGAAGAAAATACTTCTCGGAGGTTTTCTTGTCGCCTTGGGACTGGCATTGCAGATTAAAAGCAATCACTTGCAGATAACTTATTATACGGGCATTCTCTGTGCAATTCTGTTCATCGTGTTTGCTGTGCAGATGATTTCAGAGAAAGACATAAAATCTTTGCTAAAAGCTTCGGGAGCAATGGCGGTTGCTCTGGTACTCGCTGCTCTGTGCAATATGGGCAGTATCTATGCCAATATGGAAATGGCAAGGGAAAGTACACGTGGAAAATCGGAGCTTACCGCAGCGGCATCTTCTTCCGGAGAAAAACAATCTACAGGGCTCGACAAAGACTATGTTTTTGCATGGAGTTACGGGAAAGCCGAGACTTTCACCCTGATGATACCGAATATGTATGGAGGTGTATCCGGCGGTACATTGGACCAGTCTTCGAATTTGTATAAGGAAATGGTGAAACAGGGTGCGCAGGTAGACCCTAAAGGAATAAAGGCCTATACATACTGGGGTGCGCAGCCATTTACTCAGGGTGCCGTATATTTCGGGGTGATTATATGTTTCCTTTTCGTACTGGGGATGATTGTTATCCGCAGCAAGGTAAAGTGGGGACTGCTGATTGCCACAGTATTCTTTATTTTTCTCGCATGGGGTAAGAATATGGAATGGTTCAATGATCTGTTCTTCTACCATTTTCCTCTATACAGTAAGTTCAGGGCAGTATCTACGGCTTTGGTTATTCCGGCCCTCACGATGGTGATAATTGCCGTATGGGGACTGAAAGAGTTTTTTACGGCCGACATTAATAAGGACAAACTCAAGAAAGCGCTTTACATCTCTCTTGGTATAATAGGCGGGTTGTGCCTGTTCTTTTGGGTTGTCCCGGGCTTCTTCTTCAATTTTATATCGGAAACCGATGCGGCATGGCGCGCGCAGATGCCCGACTGGTATTATAATGCGCTGCTTGCCGACCGTGAAGACTTATTATCGGCAGACGCATTGCGTTCACTGATATTTGTATTGCTGGCAGGTACGGTGCTGTTTTTCTCACTGCGGACAAAAATGGAAAAACAAAAGCTGGCGCTATATGGATCTATAGCTATCATCTTACTGGTATTGACAGACCTTTGGGGTGTGGATAAACGTTATCTGGACGAATCTAATTTTGTAAACAAAAGCACATACGAAACCCAGAATTTTCCTCAGTCGACTGCCGATAAGATTATCCTGCAGGATAAGCATCCATCGTACAGGGTATTGAATCTCGGTAATACATTCGAAGACGCCAATACGTCTTACTATCATAAATCGATAGGCGGTTATCACGCGGCCAAGTTGAAACGCTATCAGGAATTGATAGAAGCGCGCCTCGGTAGTGAAGTCGGTTTTATCCAGCAGAAAGCGAGTGCGTTATTTCAGCAGGAGGTTGCCAAGCTTCAACAGGGACAGGGTAGTCCCGAGAGCATCAGCCGGGCTATGCAGGATAGTGTGTCACCTCTATTTGCTGCCACAACTTCACTGAATATGCTGAATGCCAAATATGTGATATATCATCCGGAACTGGCGCCGATAGTGAATCCGTACGCCTTGGGCGCGGCATGGTTTGTACCTGCGTATAAGTTTGTAAATAATGCCGATGAAGAAATTGCCGCCCTTAATACGCTTAATCCCCTTGAAATGGCGGTTGTAGATAAACGTTTCGAACAGGAGTTGTCCGGATTGAATATCATATCCGATTCTGTAGCTACAATTGAAATGACAGAATATAAACCGGATATACTGAAATATAAGACGAAAGCTGCGACCGAACAACTTGCCGTATTATCGGAGGTCTATTTCTCCGACGGCTGGCAGGCGTATATAGACGGTAAGGAAGCGCCGCATTTCCGTGCCGACTGGACACTGAGGGCGATGCGTGTCCCTGCGGGCGAGCATGAAATCGTATTCAGGTTCGAACCTGAGGATTATTACCTGAGCCGCACTGTTGCTACCGCTTCATCTGCAGTTCTGGTATTGCTGCTTATCGGTATGTTGGTAGTGCCTTTTGTCAGGAAAAAACGAGAAGAATAAATATACTCTTGTCATTCTGAACGAAGTAAAGAATCTACAAAACATGAGATTCTTCACTTCGTTCAGAATGACAGAGAAAAACGAGACAGGATGAAATTTTCCGTCATATTTTGTACTTACAACAGGGAGAAGTATATCTACAATGCCCTGAAAAGCATTGCGGAGCAGGATTTTCCATACACGGACTATGAGATAGTCCTGATAAATAATAATAGTACGGATAGAACGGCAAGTGTCTGTGATCTGTTCCGGAAAGATTATCCTCAGGTGGTGTTCCGTTATCTTATTGAGACAAACCAGGGACTGTCATATGCCCGGAACAGAGGTGTGAAGGAGAGTAGGGGAGATGTGCTTGTCTTTGTAGACGATGACGCTACTGTATTCGAGTCATATTTATCCTCTATAAATAATTTTTTTGATGCGCATCCGGAGGTAAATGCCTGCGGAGGCCCTATCGTTCCTGTCTATGAGGTGGAAAAACCGAAATGGCTTTCCCATTATACCGAACAACTTCTTGGTGGTGCGTTGTATGAAGGCGAAAAGGTAAAGCCTTTCAGTAACGGAAAGTATCCCGGAGGAGGAAACTCCGCATTCAGAAAAGAAGTTTTTGAAAAATACGGGCTTTTCAATGTCGAACTCGGACGGAAAGGTACAGGGCTGATCGGAGCGGAAGAAAAAGACCTTTACGACCGGCTTACACGTGGCAGCGAACAATTCTACTACCTGCCGCAGATGGGTATCCATCACTATATACCTGAGAAAAAACTGACCAAAGCACATTTTATAGAACTGACATATTCCATAGGGAAAAGTGAGCGTATCCGCACGAAAGGTGTTTCCCCGAAGGCATACCGGAACAGGGTATTGGCGGAATGCAAGAAATGGATTGCATCACTTGTCCTGTTTGCCGGATACACACTGGCGCTCTCTCCGGGTAAGGGCTGGAAATTACTGCAATTCAGATGGTATGTAAGCAAGGGGTTGCTGAGTAAATGATTTGGAAGCTGTTTGACTTATAACGGAATCAAAACAATTAAAAAGTAAAAACCTCCACTGGCGTGGACTTCCAGTCCGTGTCCTGTTTGATAGGGCAAAAATGTTTACTACGCCACACACAAGCGGGGCATCTGCGCAAGCAGAGGCTATGTAAGCGTAACTGAAAATTTATCAAAACCAAATATCTTTATCTGTATAAGAAACTGATTATTAACATTAATATTTAAGTATCTTATGAAGTATAAAGAGAAAACGGCCTCAGAGATTATCAGGATGATAGAACAGGACTTGTGCAGCATCTCCGAAATATGCAAAACATTCAAGATCAGCCGCAAGACATTTTATGAGTGGAAAAAGGCAAAACCGGGGTTCGGCGAAGCGGTGGAAGAAGCCATCGACCACCGCGAAGAGGTGATGATAGCCTCGGCACGTATAGGCCTGAAGCAACTGCTGGCTATGTGCAGAAAAAAGAGAAGGTCACCTATATCCCCGATAAGAACGATCCGGTGAACGAGGTGGAGAAATGCCGTGTAGTGGAAAAGAAATTCTGCCCGCCGAGTATCCGCGCGATAAAGTACGTACTCGACCGGGAGGAAAGGAGGAAGGACAGAGACCGCTTGCTTGCATCGGAGCGCCATCCGCTGGTCATTGAAGTACAGGACGAGGAAACCAGGCGGCAACTGATGATATTGAAAGGGAACGGCTTCCGTCCGGGCGGCTCGCTCAATCCGGAAGTGGTGGCGGCCGTGGACAAGGAACTGGAAGAGGAAGGCAAAGTGAAAAGTGAAGAACTGAAAATGGAAAGTGAAGAACGAAAAGTGAAAAATGAGCAAGGGCAAGTTATGGAGCAGCCGCCTGTCGCTCAACCATCTGCCGCTCCGGTAGAGAAGCCCAAACCAAAGAATCTCTATCCGTTCCTGCCGCCGGGATATACATCTAGAACGGATTGAAGAAGGGGTAAATAATAAGTGAAAAACGAAAAGTGAAGAACTAATTGAAAATCGGCGGAGCCAAAAGCGAAGAACGAAAAATTATACGAGATACAAGTTGTTAACTGTTAAGTTCACCGCTTTATTCTGTTATTCTCTGCTGTCATTGGCTCCGCTTCGCTCTGCCGAACGTTGTTTCTGAGTGGAACGAAGGATCTCATTCGATTTAGGAGATGTTTGCCTCGCCTTCGCTTCGGCGATTTGCAATTCACTTCGTTCAACATGACTCAGAGGATATAAGGATTCAGAACTTAACAGCCCTGCCCCGGAAGGGGACTTACATTGAAGGTAAGAAGTAATAAGTGGGAAGTTTTAAGTAATAAGTGGAAAAAACTGTTACTTTTGTTACTTTTTAGATTAATATTATAATATACAATTATATATGAAAAAGAATAAGAAAAATACGGTTTACACGGTTATTATCTCTGTGGTAGTCGTCATTATACTACTTTTTTTCCTGAAAGGCAGTATCTACCGGATGGCTGTGAAATATGAGGATGCCGGAGGGCGCAAATCATATGATATAAAGGACGAGAAACTGGCATCTTATATCCATCAGAGCCTGCCAAACGATGAGTCGCTGGATGCGAATATAGATATAGAAACCATTATTGATTTATCCTTGGATATGACGAGTGCCGCACTCGATTATTCATCCGTGTATAACGATAGCGAGCCACCCGAAGCATTTGAAAACAGGGGTGCGAATTATGTGGGTTACGCCGCATTTACCGCGGCAACAGGCAGTTACCTGATTAAGCGTTTCGGGATGGACAAGGAATGGGAGGCTAGATCAAAGAAGGGTAAGTTGTATCTCTTTGGAAAAAATATGCAGAAAGATGCCGTGGACGGATGGTTTAAAGACCATGACTTTGTCATTTTCAGAAATAAAAAAACAAAGGAAGAAATATATGTAGACCCCGTGGCATTCGATTATTTCGGGACAAAGCGGGTCGATAAACGCGAAAAATGATAGGGAAGTTTGATAAGTTCTGCTCAAATAAAAGAATATGCATATAGTCTCGGCTTTGATGCCTGCGGCATTTGCAAAGCGGAGGAGGTCGATGCTGAAAACCGGGAGGGATATGTAAACTGGCTTAACGCGTCTTACTGTGCCGATATGGATTATATGGCGCGTAACAAAGATAAACGTTGTAATCCCACCCTGTTGGTGGAAGGCGCGCGGTCTGTTGTTTGTGTAGCGCTTAATTATTATCCTGAAACGAAACAACCGGAGGAAATTCCTCAGTTTGCTTATTATGCATATGGGAAAGATTATCACGATGTTGTAAAACATAAGCTACAGCAACTCTCTGATTTTGTTAAGTCATTGGAGACATCGGCCGAAGGACGTCCGTTTGTGGATACAGCTCCCGTACTGGAGCGTTATTGGGCAGCGAAGGCCGGGCTAGGGTTTATTGGTAAGAACTCATTGCTTATCATTCCCGGCAAAGGGTCTTATTTCTTTTTGGGGGAATTGATCCTCAATGTTGATCTGGAATATGATAAACCACTGTCCCTTTCGTGTGGTAATTGTACGCGCTGCATCGACGCTTGCCCGACAAAAGCAATTGTTGCACCCGGTGTAATTAATGCCAATAAGTGTATTTCGTATCAGACGATAGAAAATAAAGGAGAGATAGACGGGGCTGTTGTGCCTAATCTTAATAACCGTTTTTACGGATGCGATATTTGCCAGCAGGTTTGTCCATGGAACCGGTATTCGAGGCCGCATAAGACTATAGAGTTTAATCCGTCGCGGGCTTTCCTGGATTTATCTTTTGAGAGGCTGGATAAACTGACGGTTGAAGAATATCAGGAGATCTTCAGAGGTTCGGCAGTGAAACGGGCTAAGTATAGCGGGTTGAAACGAAATCTGGAAGCGTTAAAACGCAGTAAGAAGTAATATTGAATGTATGATTTACGTTATATATAAATGAGAAAGATTATAAAGATATTAACAATAGGCCTGTTGATGGTTGTGATTTCTTCCTGCGGGAAGGAGGAGGAGAGAAACGTTATACCGGTGGAACAGGTAAATTTTAAGCTGAACTTGAATACAATTGATGCTGTTTTACGTACTCCCGGTAATAGCAAAGAATATATAAATGGAAAATATCCTGTGTTGGCCGGTGAATATTTGGGATATGGCGGATTGCTGATTGTCAACAGTTTTTATGCTACGGACAGGCCGGAACTGCTGGCGTATGATCTTAGTTGTCCTTACGAGGCGTTGAGATCAGTATTGGTAAAAGCATCGGATGATGGTAATGCTAAATGTTCGAAATGCGGTAGGATTTATAACTTAATGGAGCGGGGGAGAGTAATATCGGAGTATTCAGATTTGCATTTACAAAGATATTCAGTCAGTTCGACATCTAATCCGGATGTTTTTTACGTTACACGTTAATTTTACATGGATAAACCTTGCAGAAAGCAAAAACATTTTTTACATTTGCACTCGCTAAACGGGAATTGGTGTCATAAAGTTGGTTCGGAAGAGTTTCCCAGGCGGCCAAAATGCGAAAGTAGCTCAGTTGGTAGAGCACGACCTTGCCAAGGTCGGGGTCGCGGGTTCGAATCCCGTCTTTCGCTCGGCTCTGAAAGACATCAGAGGGGAAATGAAGATAATAGCTTCCGGATCAATAGATTGGAGGCTGTTTTTGTTATTTGTTCCAATGAAAAGACTAAGAAAAGCTACTAACGGACAATAAACTGCACATTATCGAAGTTACATTGAAGATATATATTTAATAACTAACGCCTTTGAATAATCCCATATCCAATATATCCAAAGGCGCTTATTTACTAAAAATAACCTTATTTTACAACCTTATTAGAATATATAACCTCTGCCTTATGATTTATAAAATAAAATTCTACAGCGTCTTTTGATACAGTAAATACCGAGAATCCCGGGTCTCCGTTACAGAATATGGTTCCATCTACGGGATTTACGCTACGGGATAGAGCGGCAGCCGAATTCACAATATAATTGACCTTTTTACCCTGAGGCTTTATATATTGAAAATTATGGATATGTCCGCAGATATAGAAATCGACGGCATTGTTTTCCAGAATACCGCCTATTCTTTTCTGCATATCGCTGCGTTCGGATATATCCTTGCCCGTATCAGCATAAACGGGATGATGGCCGATAACGAATTTCCAGCGTGCATCTGATTTGGAAAGAGTGGATTCCATCCATTTTAGTTGCTCATTTATATCCTGCTTGCAGGCATCCGGGTATTCATCCTTTTCCTCACGGTATTTATCTATCAACGGAGGGGTATCTATATAAACGAACAGGCACTTATCATCGCCTTTCCCTATTTTCATTTCGATGGAATAATACCGTGCAGGAGCATTCCATCGCCGGCTGATATGCGTATAATCCAATACGGCCTGCGTATTGCCCTTGTATTCATGGTTACCCAGGATTACATTCCACGGAATCTGTAACTCGGGATTATCGTATATAAGCTCGAAGTTTGTCATCCAGCGCGGATCACTTACGCTCGCAACTCCCATGTAATGATGCGAATCCCCGGCCAGAGCCACAAACTCGATACTGTTTTGTTCCGCTACTTCGCCCATTATCTTTGCAATGGGTTTCTGTTCATAATACCCTTGCCGTCCCATATCGTTGGCTACGATAAAATTTAATCCTTTGGGCAGTTTAGGCAGGCTTTGCACCTGTGCTTGTATTGAAACAACGAAAGCAAAGAGAATGAGTAATGCAGAATTTAGTTTTTTCATATGTTATCTTTTACAGAATTGCATTGTGCAATAATATACACAATGCAATAAACTGATTAATACTGTTTTTAGTTTGTCCCGTATGCGCCGAAACGGTTGGCCGGAGCCGGTGTCTTATAAGCTGTACCCCCTACAGTAACTCCTGTAGATGAGAAAAGCGGAGTCATCTTCGCATCTGATCCGTTATAAGCCCCGGTAAGAACCGGAGAGCCGGACTGGACATGGAGATCCCATGAAGAATTATAGGTATAGCTTGTCAATGGATCGGTGTTGAACGGATAGTTCACAAATTTAGGGTCTTTTGCCGCATCGCCAGCCAAAGCACTTACAAAACTATTTACATCGACATATTGAGGATATACATTCTTATTGGATTTCGTATAGCCGAGGAATGACGTGATAGTTCCTCCCGCTATATCCTGCGGAAGCGTGCTTTGCTGTGAACCCGATGCATAAAAGTTATAGTCTATCACTGAATTCGTATCACAACCATCCGATATACTGACAGTTCCCCATTTCGGCGTCATTGCTTTAAACTTGCAGTTTACGATCAGGTTATTGAATATGCTTACCAACGCTGCCTTCTCGATATATGCAGAACCGCCTTTTTCGCCGTCGCGCCTCCATCCGGCATTGATAATCGTATTATTATACGCTTTAATCTGTGCCTGGAAACGGCCTGCCGTATCATCCTGCCCGGAGCTCGACAGTTTCAAGCCATTTGTATTGGGGCTGTACATAACATTAAAGGCAACATCGGCCTTACATCCGGCTTTAACGTTTACGGCTTCAGCCCCTGTATAACCGTTCGCATGGAACAGGTTATTGGCAACAATCACGTTACCTCCCATAAAATAAGTAGCATCGGACGCTCCATACCTTAATTCCGAATTGATAAGGACATATTTTCCGTTCACATTATTGGTCGTGATTTGAGGTGCAGCATCGTCACCCGCAGTATAGATACCGGCTACGGCTGAAGGTGAATCGGCCACAACCGGAGCGCCTGTATATTCGATAATTACATGGTCGAACAGCATTTCCCCGCAATCCGAAGTGCCGACTATTCCGCCCCATAGTCCGGCGAAGATATTCGCAGAAGTACGTTTGCCCGGAGCAACTGAAAACAGGACAGGATTCGTTGTAGTCCCTTTACAATACAGGTTACCGGCTACCATAAACTCTATTTTCGTATGGCTGGCGCCCACGCCATTGTCATCGAAAATCACCTGTACACCTTCTTCAATTGTCAGGCTGCTACCTTTGGGAACACTGATATGCCCCGATACGTTTACTACCGTATTTTTCTCCCATACACCCGATACATTACCGCTGACATTGTTCAGCTGATCCCATGCAACGGTTACGTCGCATGTGGCCTTGAGTGAAGCATCCTGTGAGGATGTTACTGTAATTTGTGCCGTACCTACGCCTACGGCTGTTACCTGTCCTTTATTATCGACAGTGGCTACAGCCGTATTGGAAGAACTCCATGTTACATTCTTGTTGGCTGCATTATCGGGAAAGAATGTGCAAGACAACGTTTCGGTTATTTCAGGTTTCAAAGTAACCGAGGTCTTAGACAAGGTAATCCCGGCCAGTGATACGTCATTATCCTTTTCGTCTTTACAACCTGTAAATATTGTAGCAAACACTACGATCATTACAGAAAATAGTAATTTAATTTTCATACGCTTTGTTTTTAATCTAGTTATTATTTTTTAGAATTTATATTTCATTCCCAGCATCATATTTACGCCGTAATGGTCGTAGCGTTCGACTACTCCGCCTTTATACCGCCTGACATTTTCCTGCCCCTGGTTATTGCTGTTGGATTTGACATACTGTATCATCGGTGAATTGGTCAGGTTAGAGGCTTTTGCAAATAAGGCCAGTCCCGTTTTGAACTGTTTTTCCACCGAAGCGTCCAGTTGAGTGTAGCCGGCTTGCCAGCTATCACGGTTGTAATACCTCGATACGATGCAGATACGTTCTCCTGTGTAAGAGAATGCCAGCTGGGCATCCCATCCGTTATAGGTATCTTTATATAAGAGTGAAAAATTCACGACATGGCCGGCCTGGCCGTACAAAGGGCGGCTTTGGTCCATATAAGTTGTAGTGTGCCCGGAGCCTCCGCCTGTATTATCCGGAATTTCTTCCATTTTTGTAGTGGTAATCCGCGAATGGGTGAACGTATAATTCGCCTTTATACCAAACCTGCTGAAATATTTTGTTACATCGAACTCTACGCCATAGTTGTACGCATCGCCGAAATTCATCGGCATATAGTAGGTGTCCTGTCCGAAGCCGCTCATCATCCCGAATTCGATAGGGTTTTGTATATTTTTATAGAAGAGGCCTAACATAACCTGTTCCGACTGACGGGGAAAGTATTCATACCGCAGGTCGATGTTATGGGCAGTCGTATGTATAAGATCAGGATTTCCCCTTTCCTTATAGTCTTCATAAATCTGGCTGTACGGCACTATCTCAAAAAAGCTCGGGCGGTTAAGGGACTTTGCATACGAGAAGCGGAGGTTGGCGTCTTTGTGCAAGCCATATTTGACATGCACGCTGGGCAGGTAGTCAGTATATTTCTGATTCCCTTCGTTTTGGGCGCCTTCTGTCGGGAATTTCAGGAAGTAGCCCTGTTCAGTGTGTTCAGCCCTTAGTCCGGCTATTATTTCCAGTTTATTATACGTCAATTTAGACTGGATATATGTCGCGCCTATCTTTTCGGAGGCATCGTAATTCAACGGGTCGCTCAGATTCCCGAATTCCTTGACTTCAAATTTTATTTCATCGTAGTTATTCCAGTCTTCGCCCCTGACAAGGATTCGCTGTGTTTCTTCCGGTTTACTTTCGTCAAAAGGCCTGAATGTATATTCGTTGTAAAAGCTGGTACGTTTTTTATCCCTGTACATCCCACCGGCGGACAGGTTCAGCACAGACTCTCCAGCCTTGAAGCTGTAACCGAGGTTCAGGTATCCGGCCTTATCTTCATCCGAATTGTGTTCCCACCGGCGGGTCGCTCCCGTATTCTGGGAAACCCATGTAAGTTCGTTTACTGTCGATATATTGATCTGGGTATTGTCCGGGGTTTCATTCGTTGCTTTCGAGTAAACCCCGGACCAGTCAATCTGAAGTTTATTGCTGAAAAACGTATGCATTCCCTTAAGGGTATTATTTAAAATGGTCTGACGGTTCCAACGTAAGCGGACAGTTTCACTCTGGGTTTCAAAAGCATCCCTTACCTGTGAATTGCGGAAATCCATGTATGCACTATATAACATTAACTTATGGTTCGGTGAAAAGCGATAATCGAGTTTCGCATGAACACCGCTCCGGGTCTGGTTATCGGAAAAATAACGGTTCGTGATGCTTTGAATGCCATCCGAACCCACAGCCCCGTACATATCGCTGTTGCTCCCTCTGCGGCTGTTCTGAAAACTACCCGCAAGCATTATTCCCAGATGGTTTTTAAGGAAACGGTCGCCATAAGAGAATCCGGCTGCAAGATTGGGTAAAGCCTTACCGGAAGAGACCTTCAGGTTATGGGTTGTAAAGTCTTTCATTTTTACGGGATATGCAAGGCCATACTGTTCGTTAGGCGACTGTTTATCGATGGTGTTGCTTTTGAACGACTGAAAATCCCTGTCGAAGAAGAGAGAATTATATCCCGTAGATATATTTGCCGTGAGTTGTCTTTGGGTAGGGGCGTCTTTCATAACCATATTCACGGCTCCGCCAATCCCGTCGCCTTCCATGTTTGCCGTCAGGGATTTTGTAACTTCAAGCCTGTCGAGGAGTTCCGCCGGAAAGATATCAAGCGGTACGAAACGGTTTTTATTGTCAGGGCTTGGTATTTTCACTCCATTGACCAACGTATAGTTAAAACGCTTGTCCATTCCTCTCAGGATAGCATATTGCCCGTCACCGCTGCTGTTCCGTTCCACCGTAACCCCCGAAACGCGTTGAATCACGTTTGCAACCGTAATGTCCGGCGATATTTCAATAGCTTTGGCGCTCACTACATTTACCACATTCATCGCATTGCGTTCGATTCCACGGGCATTGGTTTCTGTGTTCTGGCCTCCATCACCATAGATAATAACTTCCCCGATATTCTGATCTTTCGGTTCCAGCCAGATAGTTACGCTGTTACCGGCGTCCTTTATGGAGGTTTCCGATTGGTTATATCCCAGGAGCGTGCAACAAAGGGATACAGGATACTTTTGTATTCCGTTAATACTGAAACTGCCGTCCAGACCTGTGGATGCTCCTTTCTCAGGCTGGTTTTTTATAAAGAGGATAGCCCCGATAATTTCTTCGCCGGTTCCGGAGTCTTTTACTATTCCTTTAATGGATTGGGAGTATGTACTTATCGAAAAGAATACAAAAAAAACTATTGTCAATAAAAATTTCATAGTAATGTATTGAGATTATATTCACTGCAAAAGTATCCGGGAGTTATTACACGACCATTAAGAAATTTTAAAAATATTATTACATAATAATTCTGTGAAATTATATCTCAGTATAGATACCAATGTGCAGAATAACAGGTTGATTGACAGCAAGCAAATACCACTCCCCTGACCATTAATACTTTTACATGTTACGGTAAGAATGCCACTACCGCTGCAATTGCGCATGCATTACCCAACACAGAAGTTTTCTTTAATCCAAAGTTTAGATATATTGGCGAATTGAATTTATTGGAACACACGAGTATTGAATTTTTCCAAATCCGGCTGAAGATAGACAGTCAGGAGATTGGTCCGGATATGGAAGCCATTTCGTATAAATCTGGGATATGGAGAAAAATATCAGTAAGACTATAGGATGGGAATATATGAAATAATTTCTTTAAAATTCCACTTATTACTTTGGGCTGGTTAGCAAAACAATATTATATTTGCCGTGAGAGGGAGCAATAGCTCAACGTTAATATAGAAATCCAGAATGAATCCATGATAAATATTCCAGATGAACATAAGAAGAAACGGACAGTTGGTTCATATGGGGATTTTACGTCTATGTATGAAATGTTTGCACCTCAGTTATATACCTTTATATTTAACTTTACACGGTCAAAATCATTGACCCAGGATATTGTTCAGGAAACCTTTCTAAAAGTATGGATCAGATATAAAGAAATCGATGAGTCATTATCATTCAGATCCTATTTGTTTACAATAGCGAAAAACCATATGCTAAATGAATTCCGTAAACAATTGAATAACCCTGCCTTTCTCGATTATGTACAATTAAGCATGGAAGAAGAGTCAACGGAAACCATGGTTGAACAGAAAATAGACTTCGATGAATTTAACCGCCTGCTCCAGCGTTCGAAAATGAAATTATCCTCCCGGCAGGCACAGATATTTGAATTGAATAAAGAGCAAGGCTATTCAGTCCGGGAAATTGCGCAAATGCTTAATATTTCCGAACAAGTCGTTAGAAATCAATTATCTTTGGCCTTACATATCTTACGCCCTGAAATGAAAAAATACTCGTTGCTCTTTATACTCCTCTTTATCCAACTCTGAAATCTTTTTAATTAAATGTTTTATAACATATCTTATGGCATGTTATAATTATGGCCGGACTGTGTATAATATATACATGTTGTATATGTCTTTTATAAATAAGGGTGAGCCCGTTTAATTCGAAATGACAGAATCGAGAATATATTATTTACTGTCCCGTTATGCTGACAAGGAGATAGGCAAGGAAGAACTGCTGGAATTGAAAGAACTGGTGAATAGTTCGGACAATTCATTATTAGGCGGAATGTTTGAACACCTTTGGTGCAATTTTGATTATAAAGACGGGGAGGCTGATAAAAAAGAATTGGATAAAATATATTCCGGCATACAGAAAAAGCTAAAACGGAAACGAGTAAACATGTTTTTATATCGTACATTAAGGTATGCAGCAATAATACTTATACCGCTCTTGTTCACTCTTTCCCTTTATTTTTATCAGGACCGGGAAAAAATGTATCAGTTAGGTCAGAAAGAAATAACTATAGACGTTGCAAAAGGACAAAAGGCCGGAATAACCCTTCCGGATGGTTCCAGAGTTTATCTAAACTCAGAATCCTCATTACGCTATCAGCAGAGCTTCGACTATAAGGATAGAAAAGTAGACCTTACGGGAGAAGCTTTTTTTGAAGTGAAAAGAGACACTACAAAGCCGTTCATTGTTTATACAAAACATTTAAATATAGAAGTTTTAGGAACCACCTTTAATCTCTATGCCTATGAACAGGAAAACACAATAGAAATGGCTCTTGTTTCGGGATATGTAAAGATCGAAACGCATACTGTGCCATCTGAGGTGATGTATGTCAAATCAAAAGAGAAAATATTGTTTGATAAGATATCGGGAAAGCTACACTTAGAGAAGACAAATACACTCTTTGAAACAGCATGGATGCGCAATGAGCTGGTTTTCCGTTCCGAGCAGATAGAATCTGTTCTTACCAAAGTAGAACGAAAGTATGGAGTGAAAATACACGTTGACGGAAAATGGATTGAGAATGACCGATTTACAGGATATTTCTATAGCGATCATGTTGGAGATGTCATGGAGATACTCAGAATGCACTATAAATTTGAATATAGAATGAAGAATGATGAAATATGGATCATTACAACTACTAATTAATTGATTATTAACCTTAAAAAAGAAAAACATGAATTCCACATGAAAAGGCCGGAGAATGGATAAGATTCTCCGGCAATAAGTTAACCTTTTTCATAAATGCGATCCCCACCGCATAAATTATTTGTATTAACCTTTAAAAATTGAGTATGTTAAATTATCGAAAAGGTCAATTATGCTACATAAACAAAGGTAGCAAAAAAAAGCAACTGTCTTTTCTTATTTGTGCTATATTTTTATTCATTAGTCCAATTGGGATATTAGCACAACAGTCAAAGAATATCACAGTTTCAGTCAAAGAAGTTACATTGCAGCAGTTCTTTGAGGAAATAGAGAAACAGAGTACCTACAAGTTCTCTTACAGGGATATTGTATTGGAGAATAAAAAAGATGTTACGATCAATGTTTCAAGCCAACCGGTAGAGTTTATTCTGAATAAAATTCTTCCTCCCCGCGGCTTAGCATACAAAGTAATGGGAAATTCAGTCATTGTTACTGCTGTGGCAGAGCAACAGAAGGAAGAACCAAAAACGATTAGCGGAATCATTGTTGATAGAGCAGGAGAACCTCTTATTGGAGCTAATGTAATAGTAAAGGGAACAACGAATGGAACGATAACCGATCCGGAGGGTAATTTTTCATTAAAAGCGTCGCCCGGTGCGATCCTGGAAGTATCTTATGTCGGATTTAACAAACAGGAGGTGCATGTAGGCTCCCAACACTCCTTATCTATCTATATGGAGGAAGATTCAAAAGCACTTGATGAAGTGATTGTTATTGGATACGGAACGACAAAACGGCAGGATTTTACAGGGTCTGTTTCTTCAATTAAACTGGAGGACTCTCCGGTGGCTCTGGCTTCAAACTTAAATGCACTGGAATCCATCAAAGGCAATGTAGCTGGTCTTGATATTGGTGCCACAAACTCTGCCGGAGGACAACCTTCAATGCAAATGCGGGGCCAGAAGTCTATCTCCGGATCCAATGATCCGTTAATAGTCGTAGATGGAGTTATCTATATGGGAAGCCTCAATGACATTAATCCCAATGATATTGCCTCCTATGATATATTAAAAGATGCGACATCGGCGGCGGCTTATGGTTCGCGTTCAGCAAATGGTGTCATCATAATTACAACCAAAAAAGGACGTTCAGGCAAGCCTATCATCAACTTTAATGCTTCCGGTAGTTTGCAAACCTGGCAAAACCGCCCGAAGCTAATGAAAGGTGAGCAATGGCTGGAATCTGTTTCGGCCCGGAACAATAGTTCGGATTTATCCTGGCTCACTCTGCAGGAAGCAACCAATAGAGAAGCTGGCCGGGAAATTAACTGGCTGGATGAATCTACCCGTACAGGTTGGGTACAGGATTATTCGGTATCTGTTTCCGGCGCAGGCGAAAAATTAAATTATTATTTGTCCACAGCTTATGCTAATAATCAGGGCGTTATTATTGGTGACGATTTCGACCGTATTTCTGTACTCGGAAAAGTCAATGCAGATATCACAAGTTGGCTGCAGATAGGTGTTGATGGTGCATATACACGATCCAACTATCCGGGTACGAGAGCCAATATATACATGGCAACTGTTATGACTCCTTATGGGGTTATGTATAGAGATGAAGAAAATAAATTACTGGAAAGATATCCTCAGACACAGGCCTTGATCAATCCTCTCTGGGGAGTGGATGACGGTACGCATGACAGGTATGATGAAAGAAATAACTTTCGCCTGAACGCTTATGCAGTAGTAAAGTTACCCTGGCTTCCCGGGTTGAGCTATCGATTCAATTATTCGGGTAATCTGAGCAAAAATCAGGTAGGTGAATTTTATAATGAACGGTATTTTGTAAGGCAGGGTGCTTATGATGATGTTTCCCGCTATACACCGGCAGCCTATCAGTTGCTGTTGAGTAACGCGAATGGAAGTATTGACAACAACAGTTCTTCCAGCTGGGTAATTGATAATATTCTGAATTATAAAAATACCTTTGGCAGGCATACAATCGACTTAACAGCCGTAGCAACCCGCGACCGGAAGGATTATGAGCAGGTAATCTCCAGAGGTAACGATTTCTCTGCCAATGGAAATACCGTATTGGAAGTAAACGGCCTTCATAAAGCTGCCGTTCAGAAAATTGAGCTGAATAAGTGGAGACGTTCCAATATCGGTTATCTGGGCCGGTTGTCATATTCGTTTAAGGACCGGTACTTCTTAACCGGGTCTTTTCGCCGCGATGGGGCTTCCGTATTCGGAGTAAACAAAAAATGGGGCAATTTTGCAGCAGCCGGAGCTGCCTGGAGGATATCGGATGAGGCGTTTATGCAAAATATAAATGTCCTGAACAATCTGAAACTAAAGCTTTCATGGGGTAAAAACGGTAATCAGGGATTGGACCCCTATGGTACGCTTTCCACCACAAAGAATGGGTCTACAGGCGGTCTTCGCTACGAATTCGGCAATAGCAGCAATATTCTGTACGGATTGGCCGCCGATGCACTTGGTAATGCAGACTTAGGCTGGGAATCTACGGAGTCATGGAATACAGGATTTGAGTCAGCCTGGTTGGGTTCCCGGATTTTCTTTGATATGGATGTTTATTTCTCACGGACAACCAATCAGATATTTGAACGTGACATACCTGTAATAACCGGTTTTAAGAAGATTAAATCTTCCATGGGACAAGTTAATAATAAAGGTTTGGAAATAACGGTTCGTTCCGTTAATATCGATAATAGGGAATGGAACTGGATGACAAGTGTCACTTACTGGATAAACCGTAACAAACTGGTACATCTATATGGTGAAGATCTGGATAAAGATGGGAAGGAAGATGATGACATCTCCAACAGCCGCTTTATAGGTAAGCCGTTAGGCGTTATCTATGGTTATGTACAGGATGGAATTGTACAGGAAGATGATACGGAATACATAAAAGCGAATGGTGTAAGTGCCGGCGTTCCCAAATATAAGGATCTGGATGATGATGGTGTGATTACGTCAAAAGACCGTGATATTCTGGGATATACCAGCCCTAGTTTTAAACTGAATATGAGCAATACTGTCAGTTATAAAAATTGGAGCCTTTATATGATGGTTACAGGTGCTTTTGGTGGTGGTGGATATTACATGAAGTCTAATACGGCTGCCTTTATGGTCAATGGCACTGGTAACTTTAATACAAATGGTATCTATATCCCATGGTGGACACCGGAAAACCGGAGCAATACCTATCCTTCTGCAACCTTCTCCGGTGACGGAGGGCGGTTTCAGGGATTACAGAACCGTGCATTTGTTCGTTTTCAGGATGTCACCTTGTCTTACACATTCCGGCAACAGTGGGTAAAGAAGCAGGCCCTCAATAACATGAAAGTATTCATGACAGTAAAGAATCTGGCTACAATCACAAATTGGAAAGGTGGAGATCCGGAAGTTGGCACACCTGTACTTGGAGATACATACCCTGTGCTGACTTCTTATTCATTAGGTATAAATCTTAGTTTTTAATCTTATAATAATAAATCATGAAAAAGATAAAGAATAGTCTTCTGACCTTGTTCTTTCTGCTGATTGCAGGCGGTTGTGACGATGCCGGCTTTTTGACAGAGAAACCCGATACATTCTATACAATAGACAATACGTTTTCTACTTCGGAACAGGTAGACCAGGTTTTAGTGGCTTGCTACTCCCAAGTGAGAGTAATGATGTGTATGGTAGAAGAAGGCACTCCGGCTTTTGCATTCAGGGGTGGAAATGGTACCGATATGTTTGATGTAGCTACAATCAGACGGGGAAACCGATTCAATGACTATAGTATACTGAATGCTTCTAATGATGTGTTCTATATAAATTATTCTCATTGGTATCAACTATTGGCAAAAGCTAACTTAGCGTTATATGCTGCAGAATTACCTCAAATATCTTGGGGATCGGCCTCCGATAAAGCTTATGCTATAGCACAAGGTCGTTTTTTCCGTGCTTTCTGTTACAGAAATCTAGGGGAATTATATGGAGGAGTACCTATCGTAACAGAAATTACGACCAAACCTCGTTACGATTTTAAACGAACTTCACGGGTAGAAACTTATCAATTTGCAATCGATGAACTCGAAGCCATATTAAACGATCTGCCCGAGACAACACCCGTTGGAGGACGATTGGTACGTGGAGCAGCACAGCATAATCTTTGTCAATTGTATATAGACAAAGGTGTAGCATTGGAAGAAGAAGGCAAAGCCAGTGAAGCTAAGAGCGCCTATGAGAAGGCTGTTACATATGGTAATACCTTGATAAATGGCTCTTTATATAGACTAATGACAGAACGCTTCGGTACACGTATGAATGAAAATCCCGATTATTATTATGCAAACACGGTAGCAGACCAGACTCCCGATCATCTGTATTCATCCACCGGATTGATAATAGACGGAAATGTCTATTGGGACCTTTTTCAGGAAGGGAATCAGAACTATCAGGAAGGCAACAAAGAAGCTATTTGGGTTGCACAGGTGGACTATGCAGCTTATAAAGCTGAAGATAAACAATCTGTACTTCAATATTCACGTGTGTTCGGCCCTGTTTTTCGCGATCCGATGTCTGCTCATCTGGCTAATGAGCTGGAGGACGTGGGAGGACGTGGGATTGTGCAAGTAATGCCCACCATGTATACCCGCGATATTATATACAGTGGTAAGTGGGGAGACGATATGAGAAACTCGGAAGCCGTGTTGAGAAGGACCTTCCTGGGAAATAAAAAAACTTCACCTTATTATGGTAAAGTTGTACCCTGGAGTATAATCTATCGTGACGGAGAAAGCAAAGATGCTGTGGATGCAGCTAAAACTCAATGCTTCCCTATTTCCTGTAAAATTTCAACCGATAAATATACAGGCTTGAATGACGGACAGAACAGAAGTAATTTATTTCGTGACGAATATCTGATCCGATTGCCGGAAACGATTCTATTGCGTGCAGAAGCCAAAATGCGTGCAGGTGATAAGCCTGGTGCGGCATCAGATATAAACTTATTGCGTACCCGTGCTAATTGTGGTTATCTGGTCACTGCAGCCGACATAAATGTAGACCTGATACTCGATGAACGTGCCCGGGAACTTGTTTATGAAGAATGCCGTTGGAATACCCTGCTTCGTATGGGAGGAACAGTCGCTTTGGAACGCATTAAGAAATATGCATATTGGGATGATCCTCGAAGTACATTGACTAAAAATTTCAACCTATGGCCAATACCTCAGGTTGTAATAGATACCAACAAAGATCAAATAATGAACCAAAATCCGGGTTGGAATTGATAACTTTGGATGAAATTCATTGTGTTGAATATATAGACTAATCGTATTGCCGGAAGTCAACTTCTGCCTGAAAGTTAGAACCTGTTCAAACAAATGGGAGAAGATTTGCAAAAGTGTTCTTTTGCATCTTCCGGCTCGGTTGGTCTGTCAATATATGGTTTGTATTTATAGTCTTTAATTGATAAATTCCTTTGTATAAGTTATTCATACCATTTACATAATATTATAAAAAAATAATTTCATGTATAAAACAAAGAAGACAATAACCCGGATTATTCTGATATGTTCTTTTGTTTTTTTTACCATTTTGCTACAGGCTGCAAAAAATAAGCCTTCCGGATTGATGACCGATCTGATAGAACATACCGACCGGATATGGCAAAACGGATACGCCAGTAATATATTTGTCTGGCAGACAGATGGCGCAATAGAACCCTTTCAATATGCACAAATACGCTCTACCCATCCTTCTCTTAGCTGGATTGTACCAGGAGAGGCCGAGGGCACCAGGCAGACAGCCTACCATATTATATTCGCAGATACGCACTCCGATGCTGTAGCCGGAAAGGGGACTGTATGGGATAGCGGGCTTACCGGCAGCGATCAGTCAACCGCTGTACTTTATCGGGGAACAGAGCTGAAGAAAAATAAGTGCTACTTCTGGCGGGTAAAGTGCGTAACAAATACCGGAGGAGAGAGTGAATGGTCTGATGTTAAAGCTTTTCGTACAGCATCCGCTCTGTCAGAGTATGCGGCTACATCTTATCCTCAGGTCAAATCCATGGAATATCCGGTATCTGTGACTACAGTTACAACAGACACCCATGTTGCGGATTTTGGGAAGGACGCTTTTTCTCAATTGTTATTGACACTAACCTCTCTATCTGATACAGATACGGTACTTGTACATTTGGGAGAATGTATGTCGGGAAATCGCGTGGACCGCAATCCCGGAGGATCAATCCGCTACCACTCTTATCCTTTGGCTCTGCTAAAGGGAACATATACATACCGGATCAAGATAGCAAAAGATAAACTAAATACGAGGAGCGCCGCAATATTGATGCCTGAATATGTGGGTGAGGTGCTCCCTTTCAGGTATTGCGAAATCGAAGGTTATGCACCTCCATTACTTCCGGGTATGATATCCCGGGAACATGTTCATTATCCGTTTGATACAACTGCGTCTTCCTTCCAATGCAGCAATGATACATTGAATCAGATCTGGAATATGTGCAAGTATTCGATTCAGGCTACCACCTTTACCGGCATGTATGTAGATGGTGACAGGGAACGTATTCCCTATGAAGCGGACGCTTTAATCAACCAACTCTGCCATTATAGTGTAGAAAGGGAATATTCGATGGCACGCCGTACACACGAATACTTACTTCAATATCCGACCTGGCCTACAGAATGGATATTACAAGCTGTTCTGATCGCGTGGAATGACTATATGTATACAGGAGACAGTCGTTCACTCGAAGCTAATTACAACATACTTAAAGCACGTACATTAATGCAACTACGGGAAAAGAATGGAATGATAAGTACTACTACAGACCTGCAAACCTCTGAATTTCTATCCTCTATTAACCGCCCAAATGAGAAAATAAAAGACATAGTAGACTGGCCTCATACAGGAATTCTCGGCCTGAATAAACATGAGGGAGGAGAAGCAGACGGGTTTGTTTTCACGGACTATAACACCGTAACAAATGCTTATCACTACGAAGTGTTAAAATTTATGGGTGAGATTGCCAAAGTACTGGATCTAAAGTCGGATGCTTCTTTATTCGGTGAAGAGGCAAAGATGTTCCTTATAAAGTTTAATAAGATGTTCTTTAGTCCAAAATTAGGGTATTATGTAGATGGTGATACTACAAGTCATGCGTCTTTGCATGCAAATATGTTTCCCGTTGCATTTGGGATGGTTCCGTCAGGCAAAATGAATAAGGTAATGGATTTTATACAGACTCGCGGTATGGCCTGTAGCGTGTATGGTTCCCAGTTTTTGATGGATGCAATATATGAGTCCGGTAATGCAGATTATGGACTGCATATGTTGACAAAAACAGACGACAGGGGATGGTATAATATGATACGCGCCGGCTCTACTATTTCATTGGAAGCATGGGATAATAAATATAAACCGAATCAGGACTGGAATCATGCCTGGGGGGCAGCTCCCGCTAATATCATTCCCCGAAAAGTAATCGGAGTAGAGCCGTTGATTCCCGGTTATGGACTGGCACGCGTAAAACCCCAGATAGGGTCTTTGAAATGGGCTAAGTCAACCATCCCTACGATAAAAGGAAAGATACAGCTTGCAATAGAAAACAAGCCGGAAAAGTTTTCCATGAAAGTAGTGCTCCCTGCCAATATGGAGGCTGAAGTTTATCTGCCGCTACCTTCCGGAAAGTACGAAATCCGTAATAACGGAACATTTGTAAAGGCAACGAAAGTAAAGGGAGAACCATTCCTGTATGTGGGTAAGATAACCTCCGGTACTCATGAAATAACAATGGATATCAAATGAATCCTAATAATGTAAAATGATAAATCGATGTCTATCAATATCTTTCCTTATATTATATTATTAATATCCCTTTTCGGATACAAGGATAATGAGTCTAAAATCGACAGGAAATCCCTGGTTAACAGAAACAACCCTTCAGTGGTAAATGTCGATACACTATCTTCCTTTACTATTGGGAACGGAGGCTTTGCCTTTACTGTAGATGCTACCGGATTGCAAACATTTCCTGATTTGTACAAAAATGGTATTCCATTGGGAACACAGTCTGATTGGGGGTGGCATAGTAAGCCTAATCTTAAAGAATTCACCTTTCAGGATATATTAAAACCGTTTGACTTTGGACGCGGCAAAGTAGAATATTATGCTATACAGAAAGATGAGTCAGCAGATTCGAAAGTAGCAGCAAACTGGTTCAGGGCAAATCCCCACCGTATACACTTGGGGAATATAGGACTAGCGTTGGATGAGGGTGTAAAAGCTTCTGAATTGAAGAATATTTCGCAACAATTAGACATGTGGGATGGAATAATAAAAAGTAGCTTTACGATCAGAGACCAGCAGTTTGATGTCAGAACAGTTTGTCATCCACAGAAAGATGCAATAGGGGTGTCTATCCATTCAAACGCCAAGCCATCTGTGAAATTCTGCTTTGCTTATCCTTCAGATAAGAATATATCCGATGGTTGCGAATGGGATAAGAACGATTTGCACCAGACTTCTATTATTCATTCGGATAAACATCAGGTTATTTTGAAACGTCAGATTGACGAAACTATCTATTATGTGACAATAAAATGGGACTATGAAGCAGACTTTTCCGAAAAGGAGAAGAATTATTTTACATTATCGTCTAAAAGCAATGATCTCCATCTGGTCTGTACATTTTCACAAAAAAGAGATGCCGGTGATTCGCTTTCATCTGACGATATACTGCAATTATCGGCTCGATACTGGAACTCCTTCTGGAATAAATCGGCCGTTGTAGATTTTTCGTTATGCAAAGATCCCTGGGCTAAAGAATTGGAACGCCGGGTGGTACTATCCCAGTATCTGCTCGCTACCCAATGTGCAGGCGGAAGCCCTCCGCAGGAAACAGGTTTGACTTATAATTCCTGGTATGGTAAATTTCATTTAGAGATGGTGTGGTGGCATCAATCGCATTTTGCCCTTTGGCAACATCCTGAATGGTTGAGCAACACGCTGAACTGGTATATAAATGTATTACCTATAGCCCGGGAAATTGCGGTTCGACAAGGCTTCGGCGGAGTAAGATGGATGAAAATGACCGACCCTTCAGGTATGGATACGCCATCGTATATTGGTCCTTTTTTAATATGGCAGCAACCTCACCCTATCTATTTATCAGAGTTATTATACAGAGCTGAGCCTTCACAAAAAATAGTTGATAAATACAAAGATATGATCCAGCAAACAGCAGAATTTATATATTCGTTTGCCAGCTATGATATAGAGAATGATTGTTACATATTGAAAGGTTATATACCTGCTCAGGAGAGATTTGACCCACGGAACACAGTGAACTCCCCGTTTGAAATGTGTTATTGGGCCGTAGGATTGGAAATAGCCCAGAAATGGCGTGAACGCTCAGGGCTCGACCGTTGTATGGAATGGGACGATCTGATTAAAAAGTTATCTCCTCTTTATTCAGAAGACGGTATTTATCCTGCGGCCGAATCGGTGGGTAAAGACTATGCCAATGAACGTTATACCACAGACCATATGAGTGTATTAGGATCTTTAGGTATAATTCCTCAATGCCATCTGGTAGATAGAAAGATCATGAGTAATACTTTGGATTGGGTCTTAAAGAATTGGAATTGGGATCAAACCTGGGGATGGGATTATCCAATGACTGCTATGACTGCTGTGCGGTTAGGGGAGGCTCAAAAGGCCATCGATATATTGTTGATGGATAAGCAAACTAACACATATTTAAATAATGGTCATAATTTTCAGAATAAAGATTTACGTGTATATTTACCGGGTAATGGAGGATTGCTTACAACCATTGCCCTAATGTGTGCGGGATGGGATGGTAATGATATTCCTAACCCGGGATTTCCCAAAGATGGAAATTGGGATGTAAGATGGGAAGGGCTGCTGCCGTTACCTTGAATCTCAGGGCCCATTTAAATTTTATTCATTCTGATTATTATAATTGTATAGGATAATTTATGAAGAAGAAGTATGGAGAGGGACGAATAAAAACTCTTCTGCCCTGACTGTAGGTGCTTATTGTAAATAACTGCTCTTCGGATCAGGTCGGAAATAAGCATTTACGAGGACACATTTCATAGAACGAGTAAAAAATTCGAAATGGATAAGAAATACATCTGAAAAGATAAGTAAAAAGACGGGAAAGGCTGTCCCACGACAAACCTGTTTTCAAATTAAAAGTCTGTTCATTTAAACTTACCACTAAATTTCTAAAAATACTAGTAAGTATTGAATCTTATATTTTAAACCTTTGACTTATAAAGCTCGAACTTTTTGTAGTATGCATTGTATTATTTACTTTATAAAACATATAAATTTGACTTTGAAATTTGTGTAATTAAAAAAAAGAACCTACTTTTGAACCCGAAAAGAAAGCAGGTTGCCAGAGGACGCTTGCGCGACAATATGAGACAGAATAAAGGTACTAAATCGGTGCCGAGTCTTTAAGTCAATTTCAGAGAATAATAATTTTTACTTATATAGCAAATATGGGTTCAAGTCCCATATTTCGCTCTTAGGCTGCTCGGATGGTGGAATGGTAGACACGCAAGACTTAAAATCTTGTGACCATTAGGTTGTGCGGGTTCAAGTCCCGCTCCGAGTACAATATCAAACGCTAATCATTGATTTATCAATTGATTAGCGTTTTTTCTTTTGTGTTTTTGGCGACTTTTTGGCGAAATATTTCAATGCAATGGAAAAGCACCCCAAAATTATTATCATTCGAGGTGCTTTCTTGCATTTAAAATAATACCATTTGGCATTTATCTCGGAACAAATATATAATTTATTTTCGATAAATATTTTAAAGGATGTATTATTTGTACACAAAACAAGCAATAGATTCAGAGATAGATTCTATTATATTGCAGTAATATTATAGAAAAGCTTATTTCAATATTCTTTAAAGCATTTATCTATATAATCTATTAGAATTGAGTGTATTTTCTCTATAAATCAGGCATATTTTTTAGTTAATTAATATACATAGTGTGCTAGTTTATCATATATTTGTAATGAATAATTTGAATGATTATGAATATAATTAGTTTAGAAGCAAGAAAACGGCTTATTGCAGAAGAAATATCAATGGTGGATGATGCATCTGTTATAGAAAAAATAGAAAAAGTTTTAAAAAGTTTCTCGCCAAAAGTAAAACGCTTTACCGTTGAGGAGCTGGAAGCCCGTATACAAAAATCAGAAAAAGATATTATGTCGGGACGAGTTCATACTACCGATGAAGTAAGAAAACATTTAGGTCTGTGAAAACAAAGGTTGTCTGGACTACTTCAGCAAGAAATGAGTTGGCACTCATTTATCAATATTTGTTGGATAATACAAGTGTATCCATTGCGTTGAACCTAATCCAGGATATTCTTGATGTATCTCAACTGGAACAGTTCCCACAATCGGGAGCTATCGAGAGCAATTTGGTAAAGGTTATAGGCGAATACCGATATTTAATAAGAGGACGTAATAACTACAAGATTATTTATCGGGTCGAAGGTGATACAGTTTATATTGTTGATATTTTTGACTGCCGGAAAGACCCTAAACAGATGAAAGAACGAATAAAGTAAGAAGAAGTTTTCTCCAACCAATAATAGTTTGTAAGCAGTTTATGTTAACCTTTTACAACTTTATTTCTGTGATGCTGTGAAAGGAGGGTGTTGTGTTATTGTACTTGTTCTATTTTTGCAATGTTTATATAACTTTATTTGATATTTATTCTTCTTCAGTTTACATATTGTCTGTGTTATAAATTGTACACAGTAAAATCAAATTTTTATTTTTGTAAAATACAGAAATAATAAAAATGGACTGCATATAATATACTGTATATTAAATAAATATGCGTTTATGCCATTTATACCCGTTCTTTGTTATTTTTACGATTGTAGTCGCTGTCCGGAGTTGCTTTTAGCTCGTGTCAGTTGCCTGTGAAGATAGCAATAACAAGAACAGCAGACAAGCGGCGGGATGGCAAAGGTGACCTGATAGTTATGTAATCCTATTCTTTACGACTTGATAAATACAGGAATTTATAGAACAGTTTTATTTTAATTATCTGTAAATCTACCTATAAATGTTTATATTCACATATATGGCGGACAAATTCAGAAATCAGCGAAAGTAGCCCTATTGTATTATTTATTTCCGGTTCTGCTGCCTGTATATAATAAGAACAAAGGAACAGATAAAAGATTTATGCAACCAAAAGTAATAATATTCTTATTAATCTGTAAGCAACCATCCTGCTATATTATATAGTTTATAGGTAGTAGCTATCTATTAGTAAACGAGTTGTAATAGGTGCAAAACTGACAGCAACAACAGCAACAACTTTACATCAACTCTATAAGTTGCAGTCTCTTTATGTCTTGAAAACCGGAACAAATAAAATTTAAACAATCCTAAACCCCAAATAAACAAAAAAGGAAGTCCACAAAATCACTTCGTTAACTTCCCAACCTTCACAAATTTTACAAAACTACATCTTTTAAACAGCATACGCAATGAAAAGTTTTTCGGAAGTTAGAATTAATATCAAAAAGATATTAAGTTATTGAAAGAGAAGTGGAAAGAATACCGGATATCCCGATATTTACAACTTACAGACTCTAACATGGTTATTATTACAAGAAATTGACAGTCTGTAAGCAATTACCCTGTAATAACAGGCAACATGTAAGCAATAAGGGTGTGAAAACAAAGATATCCACAAGAATAATAAAGCAATTTGCAACCAACGGTACATATGCCGGAAGCCGATAGTGGTAGCTTATCATCCGTCCACACAGGCTCTATTTTTGTTAAATACAGAAATAACAAAAACAAGTTGAGCCTAAATATTTGTATATCAAATTAATATCTATTTATTTCGTCTCCTGTTATTTTAACCGGTTCTGCTGTTAATGCTATGTGTTGTAAATACTCTGAGTTTATTTATGAGACTTGGTAAATTGAATAATCCTCTTTATATGAAACATAGAGATAAAGTACCTTATGCCTTATTCCCTATCAGCTGTAACAGCCTAAAATTTGTCTGTATTATCTATTGCTGTTGATACAAGCTGTATAGCATCTGGCGGAAAAGAAACCCTATATCCGTTAAGATAGTGAAAATGTACAGCGTGTGGTATATCGAACAAGAATGACGAATATTTATGACTCCCCAAAATTGGGTAGGTGTTCAGTATCAGAAAATTATCTAACGAATAGATGTTTTGAATTATCCGGGATACAGACGGCTTAATGACAGGTTACTGTACTGAATCAGAACAAGTGTTGAGAGGCTATCCAAAATTAGACTGCCCAATTATATTACAGATAATGGATATACAAAACTACCTTTAAAAATATAGTGGGTAACAAAAATAATCCGCTTATGATATTGTAGTGTTAATTTATTTATCTTTACGATTACGATTTAGAGATAAACGAAGGAAATCAGGATATGGAACTATCGGTTATACAAAGTAAGATATACGAGATAAGGGGAGTAAAAGTGATGTTGGATCGAGATTTAGCAGAGATGTACCAAGTGGAAACCAGAGTATTAAATCAAGCTGTAAAACGTAATATAGAACGGTTCCCTGACGTTTTATGTTTCAACTAACGGATGAAGAAATGAACTATTGGAAATCACAAATTGTGATGTCCAATTCTGTCAATATGGGAGTAAGGCGTAAACCATACGCTTTCTCTGAACTTGGTGTAGCAATGTTGAGTAGTGTCCTTAATTCCAAAACAGCGATACAAATAAATATAGGAATTATGCGAGCTTTTGTAGCTGTTAGACAACTTCTGGCATTTTCACCTATCAATGAAGTGAAACGATTACAAGATGAAGTAAAAGGACTTAAAGCGTATATTGAAGAAGTATTTGCAGATTATAACGATATAAATGAAGATAATCAAAAATCTTTTGATGAAATATATGTTGCATTGTCGGAATTGGCAGCAAGGCAGAATAAACAGGATGAACCCAAACCCCGGAAACCTGTGGGATATATTAAGCCGAAAGAGTAATGTTTAAATATAAATAAACGGTCTATAAATATATCCTAGGTTCTTCCCCGCAATTTATATCGGAGGTTCCCCGACTCCCTTTTTCCCGCTAGTTAGTACGAAAAAATTAAGTCCGAATTTTATGCATAAATATGCATTATGCCAATTAAAAGATTGTATATTATTGTTTTATAAATTCGGACTTGTATGAAAAAGTCCGAAAAATTAGATATAAGTCCGAATTTAAATGTGAAGCAATCGAAAAAGAAATAATCTTGACAAAGCCTAACCTACATAGAATATAATAATTGAATCTGAATCAACTTAATTCTTCCCCCTCTACATCTATTATCTTACAGGATTCGCGCCATTTCTTATTATAGGATTCAAGTATCTCGTCCAGTTCCGTTTGTGAATTAACCTTATTATCCCTGTTAAGTCCCTGTAGCTTTAAGGGATTAAGCTTATCTATAATAGCGACTAGTTTATTGATGTCTTTTTCGACAGGGATTAATTCCATAAGTTTGTTATAAGCCAGTTCACAGGCTTGCTCTGCTAAATGTGTTTGCTTCTCCTCAAAACGGATAATATTGTTTGCCCGCATGTGTTCTATACGTGTTCTATACGTGGATTTTTCTCCCGCTTCCAATATATCCTTGTAACATTTAAGCCACCTGTTTATCGTAGCCGTTCCTACACCAAATTTTGATGCGGTTTTGATACAGTTTTTCCCGTTATCCCTGTACCATGTAACAGCCTTTATTTTATCTGTTTTTGTATATGCCATACTAAAAATATATGTGGTAAATATAGTGAATTATCAAAACTTCTACCATGTTCAAATCTATTGAATATCGATCCTCTTGTTTTATCCCAGAGAGCATATTTACATCTAAATACGAAATTATTATAATGTTGTTTTAATGGATATCGATACGGTCAAAGAAATTAGTTGTATTATCTCCAGCGTATTCGAAGTTATTCAACTTGTGTACTACACCATCCCCTTTATAATAAACTTCATTTTCACCTCCCCTGGGCAGTTCTCTACCGAATTGGCTTATATCATCGATCCATAAGCCATTTTCTTTTGACAGGTTTTCAAGTTCTGTTAGCTGTTCCCGTTTGCTTCCCGCCTGGCTCGCTGTTCGTCCAACATCTTCTGCTGTTCTAACTTCTGTTCGAATGTCATCGGATTCTCTGCCCAAGCCGCTACCTGATTCAATCCTTGTTCCGTTTGTTCTTTGTGGAACTCGTTCAGGTATTCCGGGTTGTTGTTCTTGTCCATTACTTTGTTTTTTTCGGTTCTAAAGGTAACATATTTTCTTCTCCTATTAACTGTTTGGTAACACGTTGCTCGACAGGCTGACTTTATTGTATATGGAGCATTACCGAATAAGAAGTTTTTATATCAGGTTATATTTTAGCAGATTTTTAAATTAAAATTTTACATTTGCAACATGCAACAGCCCACTTTGGGAACAAAAACACTAGACGTGTTAAGAATAATGATTATATTTGCCGTGTCTGTTAGTTATAACAGGCAGACATTTTAATATAAAACAAACATAGAAAGTGTTTGGCTTATTGTTATTCATTGCGAGATCTAGTTTTAACACACTAGATTTTATGGTTGATACAGTATGGCAATGATTCCACGCTTTCTTTTCTTTATGTAATAATATTCTTTTAGGGAATCAGAGGAAAATAAACTTTGCTGTATGAAGCAATTATTCCCTGTCGGGATTATGGAGAACACTGTGCAAATACACTGGACGAAACGCCATTCAAAATCAAAAATTATTTATTTCATTATTATTGTTAGCTTAATAGCTGTATTAGTTAGCCTGCCTTTTGTCTATGTGGACGTATCCACACAAAGCAGGGGTATTATCCGTACCCCGGAGGAAAACAACAGCATCCAGTCGGCTATTTATGCTGAGGTTATCCAAACAATTATCTATGAAAATAAACAAGTAGCCAAAGGCGATACCCTGATATGGCTCCGTACTGATGAATTGGACGAGCAAATTAACAGATTGCTTGAAAAACAAATAGAAAACAGTTTATTTATCCATGACATTGACAGGTTGGTTAATGGTTCATTTTCTGCTGTTACACCTAAATACCAAACAGAAGTAGCCCAATACAGAGCAAAGTTAGCGGAACAGGATATTGCGCTATCACAGGTACAGAACGAATACGTCATATCTAAAGAATTATACGAAAAAGGAGTAGAAGCAAAATACGATTACCAGCAAACTGAAAGCCGTTACAAAACAGCCGAATCTCAAAAGGCATTAGTAAAGCAACAACAGATAAACAGTTGGCAGGCAGAAAAAACACGCCTCGAATACGAGAACAAAGACCTGAACTCCCAATTGTTGCAACTGCAAAAACGGAAAACGCAATATGTCATAACTGCTCCGGTCAGCGGTACTGTTGTACAGTACAACGGTATACAGGCAGGCAATTTCCAGCCATCAGGACAGGTTATAGCAAAAATAACGACAGCCGATTCGCTGATGACCGAATGTTATATATCGCCTGTAGATATCGGTTATATTTCAAAAGGACAAAAAGTGCAGATACAAGCCGACGCCTACAATTACCAGCAATGGGGATTGCTATCGGGAGAAGTCACTGAAGTCTTACCCGACATCGTAGAAATGAATAACCAACCTTATTTTCGTGTCAGGTGTGCAATAAATCGGAACTATCTGGAGTTACCCAACGGTTATAAAGGCTATATGAAAAAAGGCATGAACGTTACAGGCAGGTTTTACCTGACAAGGCGATCTTTGGCACAATTGTTATTTGACGAAATAGATAACTGGATGAATCCAAAAATAAAAAACGATGGGAATAAAGATTAAACAGCGTGATATAACGGATTGCGGGGCTGCATGTTTGGCATCTGTTTCAGAACATTACAAATTGAAATTGCCATTATCTCGTATCCGCCAGATAGCAGGAACAAACCAACGTGGTACAACCGTATTGGGTATGGTTGAGGCAGCCAAACAACTAGGATTTGAGGCAAAAGGTATGAAAGGTAGTGTGAATGCGTTACCGAATATCTCGCTTCCGGCAATAGCACTTGTCATTATGAAAGAAATGTATCAGCATTATGTGGTAATCTATTCTGTCTCAAAAAATAAAATAGAATATATGGATCCGGCAGACGGTGAAATGCACAGGACAGGTATTGAAGATTTTGCAAAGATATGGACTGGTGTACTTATCCTGCTTGTCCCCAGTGAAAACTTTAAACCGTCAAACGAGAAAATATCGAACCTGTCCCGCTTTTTCTTCCTTTTACGTCCACATAAGGGTACACTCCTACAATGTCTGACAGGGGCTATACTCTATACCATACTGGGCTTATCCACTTCTTTTTATATCGGTAAAATAACAGATTATGTGCTGGTAGGTGGAAACACCAACCTATTAAACCTGATGGGCGTAGGTATGTTGGTAATACTGATACTAAGATTGTTGCTTGCTGTATTCCAAAGCCTGTTTATGCTGAACACGGGACAGCAGATAGACGCCCGCCTGATATTAGGCTATTATAAGCATTTATTGAACCTTCCACAACGCTTTTTCGATACGATGCGTGTCGGGGAGATTATATCCCGTGTCAATGATGCTGTAAAAATCAGAACGTTCATTAACGATGTGGCTATCTCCTTAGTCGTTAATGTTTTTATTGTGCTGTTCTCCTTTATACTGATGTTTATATATAGCTGGAAGCTGGCTTTGGTCATGCTTATCACAATACCCCTGTATGCTGTTATCTATATTGCAATAAATAAACTGAACAAAAAGCAGGAGCGCAAAGTAATGGAAGATGCAGCCGAACTGGAGAGCCAGTTAGTTGAGTCGCTGAACTCGGTAAAGACTATTAAGCAATTCGGTATAGAGGAGTTTGCGAATATAAAAACGGAAACCCGCTTTATTAAGCTGCTCAATACAATCTACCGTTCAGGAGTTAACTCTATATTTTCTAATGAAAGCTCCGGCTTTATCAATTTCCTTTTCACTGTGATATTGTTGTGGTTCGGTTCCTATCTGGTGCTGGATAATGAACTGACAGCCGGAACACTGTTTTCGTTCTATGCAATAATAGGTTATTTTACGTCTCCTGTAGCATCACTTATTGGTGTGAACAAGACAATACAGAATGCACTGATAGCGGCAGACCGCCTTTTTGAGATAATGGACTTGGAGAGTGAAAGCGATAATGAAAAAGAAAAGATAGAGTTTACTCCGGAATTGAACGATACTATCATTTTTGACAGTATTTCATTCAGCTACGGCACACGCACCGAAGTATTCAAAGACTTTACATTAACGATACCCAAAGGAAAGATAACGGCTATCATCGGGGAAAGCGGCTCGGGAAAAACAACACTTGCTGTACTACTGCAAAAGCTATATCCCTTAAATAACGGAAAGATATATATCGGACAGCATAATACAGACTATTTCAGTACCGAAAGTATGCGTGCTCATGTAGCTACCGTTCCCCAGCAACTGGACTTGTTTTCAGGAACGATAATAGAAAATATTGCTCTGGGAGAGTTTAATCCCAATATGGAGCGTATTATAGATATTTGCAAGAATCTGGGTATTATACAATTCATAGAAAACCTCCCCAAAGGCTTTGCAACCCGTATCGGCGAGCATGGTGTCGGCTTGTCAGGCGGGGAACGGCAGAGGCTTGCCATTGCACGGGCATTGTACCGCAATCCTGAAATACTGGTACTGGATGAGGCGACTTCTTCGCTTGATTCGGTTTCGGAACATTATGTACAGCAGGCGATACTGGATTATAACAGGCAAGGAAAAACGGTTATTATTATCGCCCACCGGTTAAGTACGGTGATGTCGGCGGATAAGATTGTGATACTGGAAAAAGGAAAACTGATAGAAGAAGGAACACATATACAACTCTACAAGGAGGGTACGGTGTATTATAATATGTGGCAGAAACAGATCCCTAGTTTAATTTAGTTTGACTGGAATTCGAATAGTTATCTCATATTTTACTATATTTGTTGCCTATTTTTATAAAAGTAAAATTTAATTGGTACAAAATGATATTAATGATTATAAAACTCCTAGTAGGGTTAAGTGTGATTGTATTTATACATGAATTAGGTCACTTTTTAGCTGCGAAATTATTTAAAGTCAAGGTTGAAAAATTTTATCTGTTTTTTGATATTGGCGGTAAAAAATTATTTAGCATTAAAAAGAATGGAACAGAATTTGGTATAGGCTGGTTTCCTCTAGGGGGATATGTAAAAATGTCAGGAATGATTGATGAATCATTTGATTTAGAGGGATTAGCAAATAGTACAGATAAAGATCATGAGTTTAGGTATAAACCTGCTTGGCAAAGGTTAATCATTTTATCGGCTGGTGTTATTCTTAATTTTATTTTAGGTATCGGGTTAATTACAGGTCTAACCTTAAATCAAGAATTTATACCTAATGATGAACTAAAGAATGGTATTTATGCTTATCAAGCAGGCGAAAATCTAGGCTTTCAGTCGGGTGATAAAATCTTAAAATTAAACAATCATAATATAGATAATTATTCATCTATTTCACCTTTAGATTTTTATAAAGGCACTTTTCTAGTAGAACGAAATAATCAAATAGTTGAAATAGACCTCACTGGTAAGGTGTCTTTTATGGATGCCGTCAGAAAGAAATTTATCTCGCCGATGAACTTTCTTCCAATAATTGAAAATGTTCAATCTGGTTCTTTAGCTGAAAGAATAAATATGCAAAAAAAAGATTTAATTCTTAAACTGGACACAATCCAGATAACTTCTATTGCTGAATTTCAAGAAAAGCTGCAAAATATTAATAGAAACGATTCAATATTGATTGAATATGAAAGTGGAAGTATTGTAAAACAAGCAAAAGTTTCTTTACAAAATGAGGCTTATTTAGGTATTATATTCAGTGTCCCTATAAAATATCAAAAGTATTCGTTTTTTTCTGCTCTTATTAGTGGTTGTAAATCTTCATTTGAATTATTATACACTAATGTTATTAGTTTGAAATTGATCTTTACAGGAGAAGTTAGTACAAAAAGTGTATCCGGCCCAATCGGTATAGCAAAGATATACGGGGATGATACTAGCATAGAACGTTTTATAAATATAACCGCTATGCTGTCTTTAGTGATAGGTTTTATGAATATTTTACCAATACCTGGATTAGATGGAGGACATATACTCATTATTTTATTTGAAACTATCACACGTAGAAAATTGTCGGAAAAAGTTCAAACTGTAATTCTTACTATAGGAATGGTTCTAATTTTAGGATTAATGCTGTTTGCTATAATTAATGATATTGTGAATTTAATATAATTACCATACTACTTAATACTTAACATTATGAATTTTAATAATTTTCCCAATATTTTTTTATTTGTATTGCTTGTACTATTTCCACCTTTAGGTATTTATATTTTTATTAAGAAATACAAAAATTATTCTATTTTTAGCAAAATCTTAACTTCTGTCTTTTTTTGTTTATTATCAGTTGGATTTTATATTTTTATTTTTAACTTTGAAAAATAATCTACATTTTGTTTAATTTATCACAAAATTATGATAAAATGTAGCTAAGAATAGGGAAGATGTCGAAAATCCTTAAAAGAGTAGACACAATAATGTAATTTTTATCACCATGAAAGTTGAAAAATTAAATGAATCAGCAGTAGAACTGACTGAATTAACTCAAAAAGAAATGAGAGAGTTAGAAGGAGGACATTGGTTTATAGATTATTTAATGAATGGATGGGGTTGGGATGTAACAGGCTGGACTGCGGATTCGAGACCTAACGAAATTTGGGCGTAAAATTTCTTAGCTAATTATATCAAAAATATACACTGCAATTGACCCCAAAAGTGGAAGTATATAGAAGGTTGGATTCAAGTAAAATCCAACCTTTTTCTTTATCCCACAGGATATAATTTTCATTTCCAGTTTATTTAGTGTAGTATTCGGTATTATTCAGGCATTTCTCAAAATTGTACCATGTTGTGTTGATGGTTGCTTTCACAAGATATCAGATTATTATGATATAATGGCAACTATGATAAGTGGAATTATTATCTATATAATATTAAAAAATTGCCATGTACATTTTTTGCTAAATAATAGACATAAATGCACTTAAAATACTCAATAAAGGAACGTTCACCTTTTTATTTAGTTGCTTTTACATTAATCTGCTCATTGATTATTAATTTAATATACATCTTCTTCCTGCATATCGTCAGGGCAACCCTCGTATGTTTTTATAATCGTCAATGCCGGAACATAATGATTGGCATGCAGGTAATTAATATCGTCCTGCGTAAAAAAGCCCCGTTGTAATATCTGTAACAACATTATTTTTGCCTCCCTGTCTAAAGGCTTGTTTATATCTTTATTCTTCATCGTCAATATTTTTTGTAAGTTCTGCAATAATTATATTTAATTGTTCATCTGATAAGGTGTCGAGGTCGATTTTAGCCTCAACGCTCTGCATCTTGGGCACTGCATAAGATAACAGCTTCTCAAATATCATTACCCGTTGATGAGGCTCCAATGCCTGCAAGTCCTTTGCAAATTGTTTCCTGTTATCATTCAACAATTCATTTATCCACGTCCTTAAATCAGATGTTACTTTATTGGGCGTTCCCTTTGCCCGCCCGCCTGTCTTTTGTGTCCCTTTTGCCCTCATATACCGTTTCTATTTTATTCTACTTTAGATATGAATATTATATTTACCCTAATTATTGATCACCTCCAAATCCAGTTTATCAATTAATAGTGTCAATACAGGGTTTAACTTCTGCATTCCGGCTAATCGTATTCCGGCTTCAGAGAGCTGTCTCTCCGGTTTTTCTTTGGCTGCTGTCCTTAGCCTGTTGTCAATGAGGTAATCGCCTATATCGTACCCCCGTTCTTTTTGCTCACCGGAGCATTCATCCTCCAACATGGTGGATACATGGATGTCATACCCCTGCGACCTTGCCTCATCAGCTATCTGCGTCCATTTCTCAAAGGCTTTTCCTGTGGCTGATGTATCGGGGAACAGGATAATACATCTGTCCCGGAGAGGCTTTAATTTATCAATGTTGAGCCAACCGAGTGCCCCGGCAGCCATCCATAAGTATTCAGGCATTGCGCCGGATGCTATGACCGCCGATTTTTCACTCTCGCATATGCATACAACTTTACCTTTGTTCCTTTCCGAGCGGATGAGGTGCAGCCCGAACAGGCACATCCGCAAATTGTAACCGCCGGGAAGTTCGCCTTTCTTCTTTAGTATGCTGTGCATCCAGTTAACCGCCCCCGGTTCGTCCTTTATCCTGTTTCCTGTTTCGGGATTGTATTTCTGTATCTTTGCCGTCCTGCATTTCCCTTGTTCGTCAATTTGTGGGAATATGACTGCCCTGTTTTTCGTGCAGCCTATAAAATAGGGGTCGGTAATATCCTTTATCGTTTCCCAATCAAACAGGCAGAATAAGAAGTTTACAAAGTCGCTGTTCCGGTTCTTGCAACCGTCAAAAATGTACTTCATAGGGATAGTCCCTATTGGTTGAGGAGTTACCATTTTGACAGGCTTGGGCTTCCTGCCTTTCCATGCCGGAGGGTTCAAATCTCTGTCCGCCGGATTATCAGCAAAGTATTCTTTAGGCGTGTAATGATACCCACAGCTATCCTCACGGTCACACCTTCCTGCCGTTTGATATAAGGGTTTGTTTGCCTCATCGACATAGTGGACAAACGAACGCTTTCCGCATGCCGGGCATTCGTGTTTTTGACTTTTATTTATATATTTCTCTAATTTATACATCGTTATCTGTTTTTTGAATGAAAAAATATTTTCTTTTTCCTGCGTCACGTGCGTCACATGTATCACACATTAGGCTTATCCTGTGACGTTCGTGACATTCGTGACGATGAAAACAAACTTTATTTTTTTGCATAAACTATTATTCCGTTTCTTGTTTTTTCGGTCGTAAAACCCAACATCTTTATCCTTTCCGATACACTCCTTATACTACAGACCTTATATCCATTCTCTACGGCGTACATTTTATAGCCGTCGTATATCGTTTTCAATAATACATTCGGGTTTCCATTGGTCTGGGTATAGTTTTCTTCATCAATGAACATAGCCACGTTATCCGATTCTTTACGGTAAGTATCGATTTGGTCTTTAACCAATGCCGATTGCGTAAATTTCTTCTGTTGCAGTATGCGCTCCAATCCGTCCAGTATCCAGTTGAAAACCCCGCTTAACTCTGTATCTATAATCTTTTTTGCCAGTTCCGGGTCTTGTTCATGTTCGGGTATGGTTTCCGAAAATGGGATAATAATGAAGCGCCTGAAAAAAGCGTTCGTTTGTTCCACTTCTTTAGGCAGTTCGTTGCAGTTAAACATCAGCTTCCCATACTCCCGCATTATAAAAGGCTTTCCATATATCTGTCTTGCCTCGACAGGTTCACCGGACACTAATTGTTTAAATATGGACGCTTCGAGCTTTCCGTTTATCTCACTCGCATAATTAAGCAACTTGTTCGATAGCTCGGCTCTTTGGTAACTGTCATACTTCGTCAGGTTCTGTAATGAATATGAACAAATATTCTCGTCTCCCAATATTGCGTTAACGATTTCGAAGAATACGCTTTTTCCGTTTGCCCCGCTGCCATAGAGGATTAAAGCCTTCTCCAGTTTCAGGCTGTTCACAAAGATGTATCCCAGATATTCAGCCAGTACCTTTCTGCAATCCTCGTCTTTCAATACACGGTTGAGGTATTTATCAAAAAGAGGGCATTCCGCATTGGCGTCATATTCAAAAGGTAATTGGTATTTCAAAAAGTCTTTCCTGTCCGGTTCTCTCAACACCTGCCGTTTGTCGGTTATTTCAAACGTGCCGTTAAGCAGGTTAACCAATACTGTGCGCTTAATTTCGAGTGTAGGCAGATTGGAAACCGAAAGGAATTGTTTGTATAGTTCATCCCTAAACAGATGGTATTTAGCTTCCAGTTCCGGCACACCCATTTTCATGGCAGCTTCCGCGAGGAACGGCTTAAAATCATCTGCGCTTATTGCCTGCCAGTATTTGGAGTTAAACACATAGATAAAGCCGTCCTTAGTACATAGCCCCCACTTGTTGGCTACCGCTATATCCAGTATATTGTCTATAGCAATAACAACATATAGTTTCCGTGATATTTTCTCGTCTGTGTCCAATCCGGCTTTTTCCCGGAAGTCAACCCGTTTTATCTGGTTCAGCAAACCGGACAGCACGCTTTGACAGGGCTTGCCTTTATTCGTTACTTTGCGTTGTTCGTTTGCTGACAAGACCAGATTTGAGATATGGGCTCTCAGGCCGTCTATTGTACCTGTCATCCCGTGCCTCCTTTCTTTATATATCCGTCATTCATGGCTGACAGGTATAGTCTGTATCCATAAGCTGCATCCCGACACTTCAGTATGAAAATAACCTTATCTATATAACCGGAAAGACAAAGACTGTCTGTCCGGATGGAGATGTATTTGCCTGATAAAAGTAATCGCCTAGCCTGTCGGATAACCGGGGAAATACGATTACCTTTGTTTTGATAATAAAGCCTTTGCCCCGTCGGAACGGGGCTTTTTGGCTTTAATTGAGTTGACTTCGTTTTCATAGCTTATCTTTCCAAAATTTTTTTTACATCACTCATTCGGTAACGGCGTTTACCTCCTATCTCTATAGGTATAAGATAGCTCTGCTTACGCCAACGCCACAGTGTGCTTTTATCCACATTAAGGATTTTTGCTACTTGTTCAATGCTCGGATAAGTTTCCGTATTAGCATCGGTGATTTGCTGCTCTAATTCCCTGCGGGTTTTATTTACGCAATAGTCGATTGCTTCGATTAGTTGTCCGGCATTGATGGTGATGTTCAGGCTTGTATTGTCATTTAATAAATCATATAAATTCATTTAATTAAAATTTACAATTTTGTCAGCGTTCTGGGGGTACTAATCCCGCCCACCTCGAAAGGTTAAGTACATTTCTTTCGTTTTTGACAATGTAAAATTATGGAGACAATACACAGCAAAGCAATCTTTTGCACTCCTCTATACTCTCTGACAACTAATGAGGAATAAAAACAACTAGATACAAAAAAAGGTGCAATGATTTACATTGCACCTTTTTTTTCTATAATTATCTATTAAATAGTTATTTAACAGCTTGCAGTATATCTTTTGTCGGTTTTATGTCTATTTCGGATAGTCCATTATTATTTGAGTTTAAAAATTTGTTCAATCCTGAATCTGTACCGGAAAAACTAAATTCCTTTCGCATTGTGTCGTAAAGGTTATTTTTACTACCATAGATAAGATATGATAAATCTGTTAAGGCTTTTATCGTAATTGCTACAGTTTTACATGTTTTACCGTCTAATAATTCATGTAACTTTTTCATTAAAGCATTTTTATTTTCATGATGTAAATAATCAGCGAAATTTTGTTGAGGCTTACCAATATCGTATTTAGTTTGTTCTGGCTTTGTTTGCAGTGCTTCATCTCTTTGATCTGGTTCAACCTGTTTTTGAGCTTTATTTAACTCTAATGCAAATTGCTTTTGAGTTTCAGTATTTGGGAACATATACCGATCCAAAAGCATTATCATAAAAACAGTATGGTTGTCGATAAATAATTTTAGACATTCAACAAATATAGTCGGGGTTTTTAATATTTGGCGTTTTGTATGGTATTTTTCGAAAAAATAACTTATACATTCATCCGGCTTTTCTTCGTGATGTTGTTCTATTCTCCGCAAATCATTTATAATCTGTATAGGTGTATATTGACTATAAATATTCTTGTTTGGAGGATAATCTCTGGGCGTATGTCTGATTGCAAAATAAATAGTTCTCAATCTGGTATTTTTTATAATTTCGCTTTCTTTAGTATATTCATCTATCGCAAGTGGGTTTGAAAGGCTATTTACATACTCAAAATAATTCCGCACATATTCTTTTATCTGGTTTACTTCCACATCCGAAACAAACTCAAATATGGCTTCCGACTGTTTTACCCACTGTTCTTCTTTGGTTTTGTATTGGTCATAGAATTCACGTTCCAAATCACGCTTGAATACATCGGCATCGTTTTTATGTTCGGTTTTGTATTTGTTCAATCTGGCTTGTAAGTAGCTGGAATAGATTGCTTGCGTATTGGTTCCCCAATGTTTTATCAGCCATGCGACAAAACCGCAGGCTAAGACAGGCAATTTTTTTTCCTCTTCCTTTTTAAGTAAATGAATATGGCAATCTTTGTCCATTTCACAAAATCTATACAAACAGGTATTATCGAAATCCTGAAACTGTCCCGATTTACCATTTACCCAATTATTACTAATCGTACCGGATTTAATAAAATCAATGAATTGCTTTTCTTCTTTTTCATTTTCTATTTGAATACACTTGTCAAGCCAATTAAAATATTCATTCATACATTGGTTCAGTTTCCTATTATCGTTAAAATCGAAAAATTCGGAAATAGTTGCTTTGTCCCATTTGGTTTGCTCTACAATTTTAAACTCGTTTAAAAGTTGCAACTTTATTTGTTTATCTATTTTATTTTTATAGGGATAATTGTCCTTTCGCCATTGTTCAACACGTTTTCGGTATTCATTTTCGGTATATTCTTCATATAGTTTAGATAAATCCTTTCCCCAATTTTCCAAAACGTATTCCCCAAAGCCGGATACAATAATTTCGTTATTTTGAGGATGGTAATATATTCCATCACTTCTTTCAGGCGTTTGTACAAATCTCAATCCTTTCCCATCCTTTCCCCTGTCCGGATTCATCAGCTTCATGTAGCAACCACTCCATGAATCATAGTCGAAAGGTATAAAATACCCTGTTTTACCATTTTCCCATACACGTTCGGGTGTATAGGTATCATTTACATCATCTGGAGTTTTATACATCCGGCTATCATTATTCGCCCGCAATTGAAAGACATCTTCAATTTCATCTTCTTCTTTGTTGAAGTTATAAAATAGGTTTTTATAACAATATATTGGTTTGACAAGATTAAGAGAGTTAAGAGGATTGATAGAGTTGATCCAATCAACAGGGTTACTTACGTTTTTTAATATCCGGTTAGAAATTTCTTCAAGTTTCTCTTTGGGTAAGTCTTTCAAAGGAATACGGTTATTCTGGTTTGTATTATCATTCTTTTCCATAATCATTCCAACATTTTTACAAGTTCGTTTTTCATTTCTTCGTCAATATCCCTATATCGGGCAAAAGCTTTACTACCCTCTTTATGTCCGGATAACGCTCCTACTAAGTTTGGGTCTTTTACTTGCTTGTAAAGATTTCCGACAAATGCACGTCTTGCAAGATGTGATGAGGCTACTTTATTAATAGGACGTTTTTCTTCTTCCCGTGTGGTTGGATTAATAATAGTCACAATCCTTGTGATATCCGCTAAAGTAAAAATCTTTTTAATAGCCTTATTATACTTTTGTTCACTGATAAATGGTAGTATTCTACCTTCCGGATCATTGCCATTATAGCGGTTTAGTATCTCTTTAGCTGTTTCTGTTAGAGGAACTCGTACGGGTATAGGTCTTTCGTCCTTGGTCTTTCTTGGAACATACTCAATAGCTCCACGAATGATATGCTCGTTTTTCATTCGGTACAAATCTGATACCCGGCAACCAATTAGACATTGAAAAACAAAAATATCCCGTTGTATAGCTAATTGTGGTTGATGTGATAAATCCGTATTATAGATTGTATTTCTTTCGTCAATGGTAATGTAATAAGGAGTACCGAATACATCAGGTTTACTTTCATAGTTTTTAAATGGTTTATTCGTCATTTTATTGTTGTCATAACACCAATTAAAAAAAGCCCGGAGTTTATTAAACAAAGCATTAATTGTGTTTTGTCCACGAGGTTGAGGTTTTACGGTTTTTCTGTTTGTTCCGACAATAGCCGGAAACTTATCATACAGAGATTGAAATTTGTCATACAAAGTATGTTCATTTCGCAAGAAACTTTCAAAATCTTCTATCGTATCAGAAGTAATGTTATCGAGTTCTAATTTATATGCTCGTTTTTCTTTTATTCCGACTAACATTTCATAACGTTGTAATGCCCGGCACAATACCATGTAGTTTTTTTCCCGGACATCGGATAATTTTCGTTTTTGAAGAAATTCATCAAACGCATCAAAGAACGAAAGCTTTGTATTTAATTCTGTGTTTGTAATAATATATTTTTCTGGGAAATTGAACTTGTCAATGATAAACTTTAACCAATCAGGTTCAATGCTATTCTTATCTGCATTATTGAAGGTTGTTTGTATAATAGATATAAGAGTATTCAGTTTCTCGCTATGAGAAGTAAGGTAGGTTTTAATTTGTTTATTTTCTTCATTCATTAACCGGAAGTTGGGAATGATGATTTGTTGGGCTTTATCATCCCAATATTCGGCGGGGATAAAAAGATTTGTTTTCCCTCGTTGGTTTATACGCCCGTGTGAAAACCGGATTAAAATTTCTTGTTGTTTGTTTGAATCTGCTTTTGTAGAAAGAGAAAGATAAATTGTTGCCATAGTGATTATTATTTAAATGCAATACAAATATATAATGATTATTTATTTTTGGCGACTTTTTGGCGAGATAAATTCAATTAAATGCAAATTAATGAAATTCTGTGCAACTATTTCTTTATATGTAATTTGTTTATTTTCATCGTTTTATTGTTTATTTAAGGCTATTGTTATAGGAATGCAAAAAGGGTAATATTGTATTGTTTTACTCCCGCTCCGAGTACATAAGGGGACTTAACAGATTTTTCGCTGTTAAGTCCCTTTTCTTTTCCCAAGTAATTCGCTGTATTATTGTGTTTTACATTAAAGAAGTTGTTGATTGAAAGAGGTTCAATATGGTTATTTTCTTTGTTATATATAATTCCTTCAGGAAATATTAGATTTTGTAATCGTTGTTTGTCTCCTAATTCTATTTCTTCCCACATTTTCAATGGGTTATATATCATGTTAATAGCATATTTTAAGTAAGTATTGAGGTTCAATATGGAATTTTCATGTTTGTCAATTTCGTTTTCAATCTCTACTATTTTCTTTTCAGTATCTTCTATATTGTTCCACAAAATATCTTTCTTTTTGGGATGTATTTCAAGTGCCCAATTATTTTCCATTGTCTTTAATTGGGCTCTCAGTTTGGACACTTGTGTTTTCATCTGTTGAGCACTTGATTTATCTTGTTTTGTCAAATTATTAAATAGTTTATGTAACTGTTTTTCAAATACATCTTTTGATATATTATTAATTGAAAAATTAGATAAATAACTGTTGAATACTTCGTGTACTTTTATAACTTGATTATTGAATTTACATCCTTTCCGAGAACAAACATAATAATATACTTCCCTATTATATTTTCTCTTCATTTTGGTAGATATGGATGCAGTAACATTGAAACCACAGCAAGGACATTTTAAAGTACCTAAGAGTGTTGCCCATTGTTTTTCTTTCTTCTGTTCATATCCACCTTTATACCTTAGATTAAGCATCTCATTCGCCTTTAAAAACGTTTCTTCTGATATGATAAGAGGATGATTACCATCAACCACTTCACCATTTAAGAAGTTATGTATCATCTTTCCACAATAGAATGGATTTTTCAATACTTCTGATAGCTTTTGCTTTGTGATATGATAGCCCAGTTTATCTAAACGTTGGATTATCTCTTGGTTGGTTAATTTTTCGTCTGCTTTCCAATGAAAGGCTTTTTTTATGAATTTACCTTCTTCATTAATCGTAATTGTCTGCTGCTTTTTTGTCGTTTTTTGGTCATATCCTCTTGGAGCTTTACCAATCCAACGCCCTTCTAAAAGTCTTGCTCTACCTAAATCTTTTGTTTGCTGGCTTTTCATTTCATTATCAAAAGCTGCATTCGCCAATTCAATACGTTGGTTGAACTTTCCTGATGGTGTCTTTGGATTGTAGTTACTTGTTGCCGACAATACAATTACACCCATGTTTTCAAGGTCTTCAAGAACAACAGTACTACCTGTGCGACTAAATCGAGAAGTAGACCATACAATGGCATATTTTATATTTAACTTTTTGTTTCTTTTTATAAAGGTCAACATTCTGTTAAATTCTTTTCTTTCTTTATCTGTTTTAGCACTTTCAAAAACACCACCAAAAGGTTCCGTTATAATATTTAGATTATATCTTTCTGCATACCTTTTACAGGATTCAAGTTGATGTCCAAGACTTTGGTTATCTTCTTGTTCTTTCGTTGATACACGATTATAAATAACAGCATTTCCTGGTGTTATATCTGATGTGCTTGCACTATCTCCTTTCGCAAAACTTTTAAACAATTCTTTATTCATAATTAATACTTCTTACTTCTTTATTTTTATAGGCATTGTATGCCATTGATGACAACATGAATACTGTGTCTATAATTTCTGTTGCTTCTTCTTCTGTTATATTCTCATATCCCTCAATTTTTTGTAATTCTTGATATGTGAGTTTTGTTTCTTCATCATTTTCGCACATTGGTAATTCGATTTACCATAGTGGCATAAACCACCTTATTTTTCGGCTTGTATGTGTACGTGCTACAAGCAAGCATTATGATTTACCATAGACAAAACGCCTCAAAGTGCGTTCTAAATCAGTCTACATTCTTGGATAAATCCCTTATATATCATTACATACATTTTCTTTTAAATCATTATTCTTATCATTACCAATACCTAACACAAATAAAAAAAACAGCAATACAAATCCCCATCCAACGTTTCCATTGAGGGCAGATTATTCATAATGCTGTTTTTTTGATTATATTAACAAATATACCTTTTTTGTTTTTCATTCCCAAATGGATTTTCAAATTTTTGTGAAAATTTTTTCTGGAATTTTTTAAAAGCCTATTGGAAAATCCAGTGAGCGTTGCCCCCTCGTGCCAAATCTAAATTGACCCCTGAAAAAACTTTATGATTACCCCTAAATTATCCTGGTCGACGGGGTCATTTTTATTTTAGATTTACTTGTTTTTGTCTACCTTCATTTTTCTCACACTCTCACCGGTAAGTTCTATCTGATGCGCCGAGTGGACGATGCGGTCAAGAATGGCATCAGCGACTGTTGGTTCTCCTATTGCATCATACCAGTTGGCAACCGGTAATTGTGAGGTCACAATGATAGATTTGCGCTCATGACGATCTTCGATGATGTCAAGCAATATTGAACGTTCTTTAGCGTCAAGAGGAACAAGAAAGAGATCATCAAGTATAAGTAACTGACATCGTTCTATTTTCTTGAGTTCGGCCTCGAAGATCCCCTTTGTCTTTGCAACTTTTAGCGCTCCCATAAGTTTGGATGCATTGGCATAGTTAGTTCGTATTCCGTTCTTACACGCCTGATACCCAATGGCTGTTGCAATATAACTTTTGCCGGTTCCGGATGAACCGGTAATGAACAGATTCTTTCCTTGACGGATAAAGTCAAGCGACGAGAGCCGTTCTATATGGTTGCGGTCGAGACTTCGATTGATGGTATAGTCTATATTCTCAAGATAAGCCTTGTATCGAAAGCCGGCCCCTCGAATCAGGCGTTGTATGGAGGCATCCGAACGATAGTCCCATTCACGAGCCAATAGTAATGAGAGGAAGCCGTCAGCAGTCATAGACTCGGCAACGGTGGACTGCAGGCTTTCCTTAAAGGCGGCAGCCATACCATGCAGCTTCATACGGTTCATCAGATCCAGAGAAATGATATTTTGGTCTTTCTCCTGAGTAACGGGTGCGGTTTTATTATTTGTTTCCATTGTTGTTGTTAGTTTTTGTTGTTGATTTTGAGAAGTATTCACGTCCACGGATGTTCTTGTGGTGCGGAAGTGATAAGTTGGTGTCCGAGTCCTGATCAGCCTGTGGCAGAAAGTCTGCATCATCGCCCCGGTTCAGGATACCGATAACATCTTGATATCCGTAAACGCGCATCAATGAAGCACAGGCGCATGCCGCCACAAGCCTGTCCTGTCCGAAGGTCTTTTCCAAGGCTAGGATACCTCTGCATGAGCGGAAGGCCTGAGGCATATATTTCTTCTGCGATGCTACATCCTTGAGATAAAGCAAGACGATATTATCTATCTGAGTAGCTCGTTCAAAAACCTCGTCCAGATCCTTTTCGTAGCTACCATGCCTACCGGGAAGATTGTGTGCCTCCTTCCGAGTGTAGCCATAGGGAGTGTCATCACGCTGGTGGGTTGTTACCAGCCGCAGGCCATAGAAGATATCGAGAGTATCAGCATCGTAAACAATATCGACACGCTTGCCTACATATTCCTTTGGCACGCTGTAATGATGCTTCTTGAGAGTTACATAGCTATTACGCATCACGGTCACAGATTTGCGTTCCTTCATCTGATACCGCACAGAGGGTAAAGTTCGTAGATAGTCTTTTTCTACCTCTTCAAACAACTGCCTGCGAGACTGATTGCGTCCGGTAAGTTTTCTCTCGTTGAAACGACTTAGAGATTGGATAATGCAGGCATTGAGTGATTCCAAATCATGGAACATCAGACCTTCGAGATCGGTATAAACAGACTTGTACATCAGTTTTACAGCGTTCTCTACAAGGGCTTTGTCTTTTGGGTGCCTGACACGTGCCGGATATACACTACAACCATAATGCTCGGCAAAAGCGGCAAAGTCTTCGTTAATAACCGGCTCATTGCGATTGCTCCGAGTTACCGCCGACTTCAAATTGTCAGGGACGATTGCAAAGGGCACACCCTCATAGAAGTGTAGTGCATTCTCACATGCTTTTATAAGGTCTTCTTTCTTCTGCGACCAGACTGCCTCACAGTAGGTATAGTGGCTACAAGGAAGGATGGCTACAAAAACTTCAACGGATCTGACTTCGCCTGTTTGCTCATCAACAACCTCTAGACGGTCGCCCGCAAAATCAATATACAGCTGGTCTGCGGCGTAATGCTCAACGTGACCCACCGGACGTGATACAAGCCGATAACGTTGTATGTACGCGCCGAAACTTGCATGACGGAATCCACCCGGATGCTCTCGCCGGTACTCTTCATACAAAGATTTTACTGTCACTCCTTTGCGTGTAAGTCTTGCGGCATACTCAGGTAAGAGCGCCTCCAGTTCCAACTGACGCACTGAAGGGGTACGTTCCCTCTCACCGCTGCTTCCAAACATCTCCTCAAGGCGCTTCGCCGGCATGGACTGAAGCTGCTCCATTGGCATACCACTCTCTTGAAACAAACGCACATACTTGCGCACTGTGTTACGGGATAGCTCAAAGGTCGCGCTGATACCTTTTATACCCATCCCCATTGCATAGCAATGAAGAATGTTTGCTAATTTTGTTGTCATAGTAATTTTAGTTTTAACCCATCGACCAGGAGGGTAAATCTAAATTACATAAAAATCCCCTGTTGGTTTATATTCCGACAGGGGACATTTTTATTTTGGCGAAAAGGGTCAAACATATTTTGGTACATGGGGTCAATTTAGACTGGCACGAGGGGGCAACGCTCACTGGATTTTCCAATAGTAAACGCTATGGTTCCCTCACATAATTCTACTTCTGCAAATTCCGGGGAAATTGAAACAGGAATTTCCCCTATAAAGCTTTTATCTTCATTTATTGGGATTTCGAATGTATTTGTTGTGCCTGTTATTAAGTTGGGGGTGTAAATAGAGATATTTTGGAGAGATTGTTGTAAATTCTTCCTCAAATTAATAATCTTTCCAGAGATTGTAGCGATACCCATCTCTAACTTAGGATTATATGTATCATCTTTGCCTTGTTGAGCAGAAATATATGGGGTAAAAGTTATACTGAAGATAAAATAAAAGATATAGAAAGTCATTCTATTATTCATGAACTACAAAGATTAGAGTTGATCTTGATATTTTTTATAAATATAATAATAAAACTTAATAGATAATATCTTTACGAAAATTTAATCCCTCTCTGATTAAAATATTCCTAGCCAAAATCTATTGAAAATGGCATCTCTGGGCTATTGGAACGGTTCGTCAGGTTCCTCGGGTCTTGGGTTAGTGGAGGAGGGACAAGTGAAGAAGACTGTATGTCTCAGGTTATGTACTGGGGACTGACCGGGCAAGGAACATCTGTTGGTAATATGTCTCGCAAGTCATGGTAAAACTTGGAATTAAATTAAGAATAATTCCTTATCTTGTGATTCTTATAAGATAAGAAATTATTAAAAATTATGATATATATTAATAAGATAAAGAATATCAAACCAATTGAAGAAAGGAGTGTATACCCATATAACATACCTTCAATAGCAAAATTAAATGAGTTAACATTTCACAAGAATATTACATTTATTGTCGGGGAAAACGGATCTGGAAAGTCTACTTTAATTGAGGCTATAGCTATAAATGCAGGATTTAATCCAGAAGGAGGAACCCATAATTTTAATTTTCAAACAAAAGAATCACATTCAAGCCTATTTAATGATTTAAAATTATTCAGATCACCTTATCGTGAAAAAGACGGCTTTTTTCTGAGGGCAGAAAGTTTTTATAATGTTGCTACCGAAATAGATAAGCTTTTTGAATTTGAAAAATCCAAGCGAGATTTATATTACGGAGGTTCACTCCACGAACGATCTCATGGGGGAGAGTTTCTTATCATTAATACATAATAGGTTTTCAGGTAATGGGTTATATATTTTAGACGAACCCGAATCGGCTCTTTCTGCGACCAATCAAATGGCTCTGCTGGCAATAATGAAAAACATATCAGATAATAATTCACAATTTATTATTGCGACTCATTCACCTATATTGATGGCTTATCCGGAAGCTGATATTTATTGTGTAACAGATGATGGATTAAAACTTGTAAGTTATGAAGAGACAGAACATTATAAGTAAACAAAATATTTTATCAATAATTATCGGTTAGTAATCAATGAGTTAGGACTACAAGCTTTATAAGGAAATATAGGTAACTTTGGATTTAACCACCAATGTAAAGAGATTCTGGTAACAATACTTTTATTAAAAGATTCTTCAGGACTATTTATAAAAATAGATATATCATTATTGTGAAATGTTTTAAGGTGAGTGAAGCAGAGAAACAATGTAAAGGTAAAAATTCCCGTGATATCTGTTATGTTAATGGTGAGCGAGGATATTGTTCGACCTTGTAGTTGGCCTTTACACAAAATTATGGATAGTACCTGAAAAATAAGCTGGGAATATATTCCCAGCTTATTTTTTTACCGTTTAGTTCTTTTTACTCTTATTTTCCGATACTTAAAACGCTGATTTGTCTAATATTCTGCAGGTCGCTGTAGTCGTATTGATACAGGCCGCCTTCAGCAATCATCATCAGTGTATTGTCATGTGGTATCACGTCATATCCATTCATGCCTTTATGATGGGCCAGTTGACTCGACATCAGTTTTTGGGGATCATCCGATTTATAAACTTTCAGACCATCGTCACAGAGGAATAATATACCATTATCTATTCCTAATCCCTTAGGATTGGTCATTGCATAAGATACTATCTGTTTAGGCATTTTCACATCACTAACATCTACTATAAACAATTCATTTGTATTTTGTCTGCACATATTTCCCGAATGAATGGTGACATAGGCCAGATCATCTTCCACAACAACGGGGTCACAGCCATAAACATGTTGTAAGGATGATTGATAATCGGGCTTGAGCGGATCTTTCACCGAGTATATCAACATTCCGGTCGGCGTACCCATAAACAGATTATCTTTATAGCTGAAGATCGTTTCTACATTCCAACCAATATAAATATCATCTGTTGCTTTTACTGGTTTGTCCCCTGATAGGTTAAATATACTCATATTATTATTAATTACAGTGTATAAGTAATTCTGGTATAAACCAAAACGGGACATGGAACCATTTAGCCCGCTTGCACCGTTACTGCTACTACTGCTGTTTTGCATATATGCATAATCATGACATACTATCATATTCTGTTTAACGGGTTCGGTCCTTTCTACCAATTTCCAGCCTACTATGACACCTTTATTGTCATTAAGATAACACATTGCATAGTCATATCCAAACTGGAAATTTTCCATTGGTGGTAAAACGTTTTCAAAGACGTTCTCTAACCGGCCCTTGAGTTCCGGCTGTGCAGGGTTGCTTATATCAAACCATACGAGGTCTATGTAGGAATCAGCATAGAGCATATTGTTACGGATGCTCAGGTCAGCATTTCCGATAAGTTCTATGTAACCGACATTTTTAGGTTCAGAGGGAGTGCGGTTATCGATGATATGAATACCTTTATCAGGCTCAGATATATAAAGATAGCCCTCATAGAAGCATATTTTGCCTTTTTGTGTAATCTCTTCAGGTGTGACTGATACCTTTATGGAATTACGAAAAGTGATGGCATTCATAAATACCGGTTCGTGGATTTTGTAGGTGATGGTTTCAGTATTGTCATTATCGCTACAGCTATACAATACACAGAATGCACTAATGTATAATAGATACAATAGATTTTTCATTATTTAAAGATTTAAGTTATTAAAAAATTCCGGTTGTTTTAAAACTTGTATCTGAGTCCGGCACCAAGACCAAATACTGAAGGTTTTTCTGTTCTAATGCTAATTGGTTGTTTATTATCGAAATAGTAAGAGAATCTAGGCTCAAAATATATACTCCAGTCGTTATAGAACATGTAAGATGCTCCAAGCGATGCGTTTAAAGACCATTGCAGACCGCTTATGCTTCCCTTGTCGTGAACGACAGCTGTACTATTGTTCTTATCATATATATCTTCCGTATATTTATATCTTAAGCCTTTCTCCACCATGCCTCCGGTAGATAGGTAGATATTCCAGTTCGAACTGTTCCATAGATACAGGACGACATTGACAGGGATACCAAGATAATGCAGTTCCTGCCGCGCTTCTAACGATTTAATCGCTTTCTTCCGGAACTGTGATGATAAGTATGTGTATGTCAATCCGGTTTCAAATCCGAGATATTTATTGATATCCTTGCGGACGTTAACACCGAATGATAATGGTAGAGAGTGATCCATTTCTGAAAAATCATTTACGCTGAGATCCTTGCTTAACAGGGCCTTCGTGTCTGAAAATGATTCCGAAATGTTTGCCGATGTGGCATAGTCATACATAAGCCCCTTATACATATTCCCATTCGACGACGAACCGCCTCCGGATGAAAATGAGGCAGACATCAGCCATCTGCTGTCGTTATTGCCGGCCTTTGCAATCAATAACCTGGCTGGTTCTTTAGGGGTTGCCTGCACAGGTTTCTTTTCCTGTATAGCAGGGACGGTGTCAGAAGTATTGACATTGGTCTCAGCTATATTATTATTCCCGGAGACCACATTCTGTACCATATTTTCAATATGAGCCATACTGATGGTATCTATGATCGTTGCAGGTACAGCTTCGTTCACAATTCCGCTTCCTTCTGCTATATGCCTGTCTCCGGCAGTCTTACTACTTAATGTGTGTGCGGGATAGCTTTTTGCGGGTATATGACTATCATTTCCGCTAACGACAATGATTGGCTGTTTGCCGGGTTTTGTTATTTTAATCCTGGTGGTATTAAAATTATCGATTCCGGTTATGCGGTTGAAAGGGGGCTCATCATTCTTGGGTATAGAGAGTAGTAAAATCACGATGACAGCTATAGCTGCAACAGAGCCCCCGATCCACCAGACAGACTTCCTCTGTTTGGGCTTCATCTGAAGCTCAATTCCGTTCCAGCAGTCTGCATCTACAGGCATCCGGTAATCTACCAGTTTTTGCCTTATCAGTCTGCTGAATTCGTCAGGTTGTTCGTTATGGCTTTTCTTGTCTGGCATTTTCATGCATTAATAGAGATTCCACATTTTTTTGTAAAACTTTCCGCGCCCTGATAAATTGAGAACGCGAAGTACTTTCTTTGATATTCAACATATTTGCTATTTCGCTATGTGTATAACCTTCTATGGCAAAAAGGTTGAACACTGTCCGGTAACCTTCCGGTAAGGCCGCTACACATGCCATCAGCTCATCTGCCGAAATCTGATCCAAAGCCGAAACATCAACATTCTCCATCGCTTCGTTATAATCGTCGATGTTTACACTTAATTTAAGAGCGTCGTTTCGCCGGAGATATTCCAGTGCGGTAGTCACAAAGACCCGGCGCATCCAACCGCCCAGCGAACCTGTTTCGGAATAGGTGCCTATTTTGGTAAAAACCTTGATAAACCCATCCTGGAGTAAGTCTTTGGCCGTTTCCCTGTCATTCGTATAGCGCATGCAAACACCCATCATGACCGGCGCATGTAACTCGTACAATTGTTTACGAGCCCATGATTCTCCACGTTTGCATCCCGCTATTAATAACTGTTCATTCATCGGCTAACTATACTCTCTACTTACATTGATGCAATAACATTTCCAAAAGTTGCATTTATGTAAAAATAAAGGATTTTTTAATTGGACATTTCCTAACTTGTAGTTTAACAGGTTATAAAAGCACTGTGTTTTTCTACAATGTATAGTAAAAAAGCTTCCTTTGAGAAGCTTTCAGTTAACAGGAGAAATCTTTTTAATCTTAATATTCCCTATTCTTTTATCCTTCGCAATCTCATTATTATTTTTTCAGGATCGTCTTTATCCATAATTGTGAGGATATCATCTTTCAAGACAAATTTGCATTCCCGCTGTTTCCCGTAATTATCCGTTATTATTATGCGCTCGTCCTTGATGGTGTATATACCGATACATTGGCTTCTGACAGAGCCTTCACTTGTCCGTACATCCATATAGACGGTATCATATCCGAAACGGAGTTCGGGTGATACGATCGTATCATCAGGCATTTTGATAGAGGTCTCATCCGTACCGTCTATATCCATCGCCCATCGTCCGGCAATGGTATTTCGTTCGCCACAGGCCATCAGGGCGAAGATAAATAAGCAGCAAAATACAAGTTTCCTCATTCTTTCTCATTCACAAAAACGATGCAATATATAAAAATATCAGCTATCTTGTAATATTTTTCTTAGATTTGTATAATGTCTAATCTATATACCATGAGAAAAAGGATGCATCTCTGTTTATTATATTCTCATAATCAGGCGCGGATGCGCACCATTGAAGAGGTGCTTTCGGATGTTGAATAATAAAATCGCCGGATATGAAAAAGCTATTGTTTCTTATATTGTCAATAACTATATTTATCTCTGTATTTGGGCAGGAAGGGCATAAGCTGAATATAGATATAGATGTATCGTTTAACCTGAATTATGCATTTGATAATAAAGATGGAATCAGAGATCCTGCCGCCCTGGGAATGAGTTTGGGATATGAATATGATGTGAATATGTTCTTTGGCCTGGAAGCCGGATTTAGAGCCGGGGGATTTAATCAGGGTATCCGTTATAATGATCCCAATATAGGGGTTGATGGCTTTGATAATCCATACAGTTATACAGAGACATCCTATAAAGGAACATACTGGGCTCCGTATATAGCCCCGAAGCTTTATCTCCCGATAGCATATGACGATAAAAAGGACCGGGCTAAATATATTTTTATAGAAAACAGGTTTTCATATACCCGTATCAACCTGAATAAAGCAAAAGGAATGGATGCGGCTGCTCATAAGTACCGCCTGATATACGAAATAAGGTTAGGGTATCAGTTCCCGATAGATGACAGATGGGCTATGAGTTGCTGGCTGGGATACAACACATTTGATTTTTCGAAAGTGAAACCGGAAGTTATTGAATATAAAAACGCAACACCTATACAGATAGGGATAGGCTTTAATTATATTATCAAGCAATAGAGGATAACTACCTGCATGCCCCAATTATTATGTAATTGGAGTAATTAAGTTTAATTAGGAGTCGGTAGGGGCAAAGATTCATTTTTTTTGATTATCTATACATGATTAAAACTGATAAGTAAGCATAAATAGAAAAAGAAAATTCGGATTTATTATAATAATGTTATCTTTGCCGCATTTTAAAACCAAAATATTGTAGATGACCAAGACAGCAATTATAATAGGAAGTTCAGGACTTACAGGCTCACAACTACTAAAAGCATTACTAACCAGTAATGTATATGGAAGGGTTATCAGCTTTGTGCGTAAAGGATCGAAAATATCACATCCTAAACTGGTACAGCATGTCGTCGATTTTGATAATCCTGAATCGTATCAGGATTTGATCGTGGGAAATGATATGTTTTGTTGTATGGGAACAACAATTAAGAAAGCCGGGACCGAAGAGGCTTTTGAGAAAGTAGACCTGCACTACCCTGTTCAGTTTGCTAAAGCCGCAGTAAATAGAGGTATAAAACAATATTCAATTATTTCGTCGGTTGGGGCGAATTCAAAGTCCGGTAATTTCTATTTGCGGACAAAGGGCAGGTGTGAAGAAGAATTAAGAAAACTTCCGTTCCAGTCTATTTCCATATTTCGTCCTTCGTTGCTGCTGGGAAACAGGAAAGAATTCAGGCTTGGGGAAAAACTGGGTGAATATGTTATGAAGATATTCGGGGTTTTCTTTGTGGGTAAGCTGAAAAGATATAAACCCATTGACGTGAAAAAAGTGGCGTATGCCATGTTTGATACCGCTCAAAAAAATACAGTAGGCTACCATATTTACGAATCCGAAGAGATTGCCGAAATATACACGGAGAGCCATAGATAAAGTCCGGACTCCTTTCCTCCCCAAAATTGTATTATATAAACAGTTAAGTATTACTGAATACTTATTCGTCCTTACATAATATTTCTGGAAAATGCGGCAGTAATTTTTATTGATTACTTATTTCTGTAAATTTTTTCCTGTTCATTATTAATTCATTATCTTTATGGAATAGATAATCTCTTGTAACCATGGAGGATAAAAACATGAAAGTCGAAATAAGACAGGAGGAAGCATGTGACTTTCCGGCAGTTTACGATATCAATCTAAAAGCATTCAACAGAAAAGAAGAGGCGCGGCTTGCAGACCGTTTACGCCTGAGTGACGGATTTATACCCGAACTTTCACTTGTCGCGATAGTGGAGAATAAGATAGTAGGGCATATCTTATTTACAAAAATCAGTATAATAGATGAGGAAAAACGTCAGGATAGCCTTGCTCTGGCTCCCATGGCAGTGAGCCCGGATATGCAGCGCAAGGGCGTTGGAGGGCAGCTGATCCGTTTCGGCCTGGATAAGGCCCGGCAGCTTGGATATAAGTCCGTTGTTGTTTTAGGGCATACCGGGTATTACCCGCGTTTTGGCTTTGTCCCTACAAGTAAATGGGGTATAAAGCCTCCGTTCAATGTTCCTGCCGATGTATTTATGGCAAAAGAATTAATTGATGGCGGCTTGTCGGATATTAAGGGGATAGTAAAGTATGCCCGGGAATTTGAAGAACTGTAAAGCCTTACTGTTCGTTTTCTATTATTCTTTTCAATTTATCCGGAGTCAGTATTTCATTTGTAAAGAATTTTCCGTTGATGAAAACACAATAGCTTGTCACCGGGGCTAAATGGTTTTGTGCCATTTCTTTTGTCGTGATCTGATGTAGCCGTACCGGATAATCGGAAGCCAGGATAACGGGTTCTAATAATTTTGTATATGGCACGGTAAACGGACATTGTGCCGTATAGAAGATGTCAATCCCTTTTATTCCGTCTCCCATTCCTTTGCGCGCCGAATCATTGAAGCGGGGTAGGGGCGCATCTTTGTCGAAGCGTTTTACGGCCAGTTCGAAGAAAGGAGGGCAGCTATCGCTTATTTCATATCCATGACACAACATAAACGCCTTGTCGGAAAGGAATGGCTTTTTCTTTTGCCCGACAATCAATACTACACCTTTATATCCGTTTTTGAGTGCGTCGGCCTCGCAACCGGCGAGTAATTGTTTCCCGTAGCCCTTTCCTTTAAACGAACCGGATACCCAGAAACAATTAATATATAAGTATCCGTCTGCCATTATCGGTACCCATGCATTGACCGCGGGAATATATTCTATAAACACTTTCCCCCGGGCATCGAGTTTCTTAAACCTCAGTCCTTCCTGCATACGGCAACTGAGCCATTCTTTTTTAGCAGCAACACCTGTTTCGGTTGATTTGCTGCTTATCGAGCAGCAGATGTGTTCGGTTGCAATATTCCCGGGAGATAGTGTAATTATATTCATCTTATACTGATTTTAGAACGTTCTTTTTGCGGTTTCTAAAACTCTAACAGTTGATATGATCTATCACATGGTTTACGGCTTTATCGTACCCGTCTTGAGTTGTTTTTCTCATTCTTTTATGCAGATGCCCAGCGTTTTAATGTGGGGAAATATTCCTTCATCTGAGCAACAGCCTGTTCTTTGGTTAGTTTTTGTTCAGTATCCTTGTTGAAATCGTCCAGATATTGTACGCAATGTTCTATCATCTCGTCCATTGTAATATCTTCGGTGAACTCACCGTCTGTGAAGCAATACCGGCAATATTCATGATTCTTGCTTTGGTCGGCGTTTGTTCCGAAATCTTCATCTGCATTTAGGGGCATGCCACAGCTTTGGCAAAATTGTTGGTTCATAATGTTCTGTTTTAATGGTTAATAATCTTAATGCAAAGAAAAGGATTTATACGACATGTCAGGTTGTCCATTCTTGCTAAATTAGGATATTTTTATCCGGCCGGTTAATTAAAGTTAAACGGGATTGTTGCGATTAATCCTTTTTGTCGTTATCATATCAAAGATACAAAGAGATGAAATTCAGTATTCACCTTTTAATATTTAAAGTTATGAAAAAGTTTTTATTAGCATTCGCATTATTCATAGGTGTTACATCATTTTATAACACTGCCGAAGCTCAAAATATAAATGTAAGTATCAATATAGGCCGTCAGCCGGCGTGGGGCCCTGTGGGATATGATTATGTAGGATATTATTATTTCCCGGATATAGATTGTTACTACGACGTGAATGTAGGTTTATTCTATTATTTCGACAGGGGGAGATGGATTTCTGCACGTTACTTACCATACGGATACCGTAATTATGACTTGTACGGACTATATAAAGTGGTGTTGAATGTGCGTGATCCGTGGAGATATCACCATATCCACTACAGAGATTATGCCCGCTACAGAGGACACCGTAACCAGATCGTAATACGTGACAGCCGTGACCACCGTTATCATGATAGCCGTAATAACAGGGTGATTTGGTATTCAGACAGCAGGAAAGACCATAAAAATAACAGTGGCCGTCCAAATTATAATTATAACAACCGTAAGGACAATAATTATCGCCCTGACAATAACTATAACAATAGCAGAAAAGATAATAACCGCAACAAGGATAAGAATTACAACAGCGGTCAAAAGAATGACAATAAGCGATCCGACTACGGTAACCGTGATAACCGTTCCAACAGGAATGACAATGTAAAGAGCCGCCCGTCTACAAGCCGCGACAATAACCGTAACAGTAAGGCTACGCAGTCATCTTCGGGTAGGAGTGATTTTAGGATGGCGTCGAGTACAGGCTCGGAAAGAAGTAACAGGAGATAATTAAATATAGGTTTAGGTGAATGGTTTTTTGAATGAAAGTGACAGGTGTATATCTATCAGGATATACACCTTAATCTTTATAAAATTGAAAAGCTTATCGTACCTTTGTATATATAAACACAAATAACACAAACCCCAATAATGAGAAAATATCTATTGATTATAGTTCTTCTTCTCGGCTTTACGCAGCTGATGAAATCACAGGACAGCCTGTCTGTACAATCTTTCCCAAAAGAAAATATTGTAGGCAGATGGGTTGAGGCTGAACGTACGGAAGGTGAGAAGACAAAACCTGCCGGAGAATTTCCCGATACATATATATTCCGCGATAATATGGTGTTTCACAAAGGTGAAGCTGCAGAAGGAGTCATCGTATTTAATATAACCGGAAGATATGAATTGGAAGGTGATTCTGTAACCATCTACTATAACAATTATTTGCTGAATAAGGCGAACAGGACAAAACCGAAGAGAATCCGCTTTACAGTGCTGTCTGTCTCTGATAAGGAGATGCTTGTCCAGGTGAAAGATTATGACTATGAATACAAAATGCTGTTGAACAAGCAGGCTCAATAGTACAATATATCAGGTATTTTGTCGTTTATATTCCTGTAAAGTTGTTAAATATAGATGTTTAAGCATTGCATAAACATAAAAAAACATATGGACAGATGAATCTTGCGACAGAATTGTATATCTTTGCCATTTAATTAAAACACAATAGTCCATTACTACAAAACGATGAAGAAAATCTTATTTATTCTATTTTTCTCATTACTTGGGTTATCCGGTTGCGTCAATAATGGTGATGAGCCTGATCAGCCTGTGATACCTCAGCCGGAACCTCCGGTAAATGCGGCAGCAGATGACCTGATAGGTACCTGGGAGACTTATTATTACAAGAAAGATATAATCTATATTTATTCGCCAGGCGAACAGCAGATATTTCCCGGCTTGCGGCTTGTTGATTATGACGGGTACAGGACCGAGTTCTATCTCGATCCGGCAGATAATAAATACAAATTTAAAAGTTATAATGTAATCGATCATTTAAATGATGAAGGAACATATTCGGCAAGTAGCGACACCATATACTTTAAATTTACTTATTTGGGCGGTGTGGCAACGGATACCACAACAAAACAGATCATCCGCCGCTTAGACCCGTCGAAGGGAATACTTAAGACGGAAGATATTTATCCGGGAACTATAGCGAATACAGGTATGAAATTTATAGTAACAGACATGAAGGCCCAGCGAAATGTCGCAATTGCCCCTACATTTACAGATGTATCGAAGGTGATGGTCAATACATACTTCGATGAATTGTCGGAGGCTCCTTGGGATGTAAAGGCATGTGCCTATTATTACAATGGTCTGTACCAGCCCGGTGAGACGGCGAAAATGGAGGAAGCCCTGACAAAAACTCAAACTTCATATAGATTCTATAAAGATGCGCAGGGGAAGAAGTTTTGTGTCATTAGTTCTCTAAATCCGGAGACAAACGAAATAGAAGCTGATAAGAACTCCCCTTATCCAATAATCATAGTAGATGATGTGATCTATTTTTTCTACACGGATAAAGTAACAGGAGAAATGAAAGACTTTGCGGCATGGGTGACCGAATGGAAGACTGCTAACGGAGCCCGGACATATATAGATAAGAGAAGCGAGAGGCTTGGCAATGATATATCTGCGATAGTAACAAGGGACCTTCTTCTTGTCCAGAGAAAAAACTGAGAGAACTTATATCGATAGACAGGATAGGGCGGTAATAACAATATTATTGCTCTGTTTTTTTATATATCCATTTGTTATCAGCTATGGAGAGGATGAGTGAATCTTCGGACAGGATTTCGATATCCAGACTTCGGAAAGGGATCTCGCCTTGATACAGATCCAATTCATAATTGTGAATTATAAACCTGAAAACCAGGGAGTCTTTCCTTTCAGACATATGCTGGGTACATTTATCCCCATCAAAAATAAGGTAGGTACGGTCTTTATTATAATCTACATCTACATTGTCGTAGATAGTTCTGTCCACATCTGCCAATATCCATTTTCCTTGTATAAGTGAGGTGTTTACCTTATCTGCATTGTAAGGGGTACAACCGCAGAGCAGGTATCCGGCAAGGGATAGGATGAAAATGTAAGCATCTCTTTTCATAGATTATATGTATTGAATGCAAATTAACGAATAAATTCTCATTATATATACCTTGTAGAAAAAAACCGGACAATAATTAAATATATTGTTTTTACTGCTATATTTGCTTAAACGTAATGTATAATCGATATGAAAACAATAGGTAATATTATCTGGGTATTGTTCGGAGGCTTTATGATAGCTTTGGAATACTTTATAGCAGGCTTTCTGATGATGATCACGATCATAGGTATTCCATTCGGTATCCAGTCTTTCAAACTGGGTATTCTTGCATTATGGCCTTTTGGCAGCAAGGTTGTAGAGGATGAAAGCTCTATTGGCTGCCTTAATCTGATAATGAATATTATCTGGATCATTATCGGTGGATTCTGGATTGCGCTTACTCATTTGTTTTGGGGAATTGTATTCTGTATCACAATAATTGGCATTCCTTTTGGTAAGCAACACTTCAAGCTGATACATCTGGCACTGTTTCCTTTCGGGAAAAAGGTAGAATAGGTGCGATACCGGGTGTGCAATCAGAACGAATTTTTACTTATTTAGACCTGAAACCCTCTTGTAAACTTCTACCCCGTGTGGTTACAGAGCTTATATCCTGATATTTCCCCAGGGCATCGGCCTGTAGTACTGTGCACGGAAAAGGACTTTCGAAGCATACAAAACGTCCGTCAGGTATTTCCGGGGACTTACTGATATAAATGGTTGCCCCATTGTCCAGTTTGTAAGGAAGAAACTCATCTGTATATAGGGTAAGCGATTTGAGTAGTTCCCTGTAAGGGTACTGCCTTATAATGATGTCGGATACAGGCCTGCTATTTGCTTTAGGGGTTTTTAAGTCAAACATATTGTAAAACTTGATAGAACGGCTTACAGCCCAGTATCCCATAAGAAGGGCAAAAGCTGCAGTAAGTATTGTACCCGTTTTAGGGTACAGTTTTTCTTCTCTTGTAGCGAGTAAAAGATAGCAGATATAATATATAATAGCAAACAATATTCCTCCTATAAACCGGGGGTCGGGCCCTCCCATATACCATAATCCTATTATTACCAGTAATACGATATAGACGAAATAGATATTCTTGTTCAGGTACCTCTTCTTCATCAGAGAATATACGACAACAACAGGGGAGAGCAGGGTAGGAACTATAAAAATGAGATTCATTCCCCACTTGTATATTCCGCCGAAACTACTTAATTCCGGATTTAAAATCTGCCACACAACATCTTTCAAGACACCTATCCCGCACGAAAGGATAAAATCTTTTTCTTCAATGGCGACAAATGCAGGAAGTTTCCAATCAACAGAAAATATATCTATTTCGTGAAGCGGAAAAACCAGATAGCCCGAAATAATAACGTTTCTGGTAAACCAAAGTGCCAGTATTACAGCAAGGATGAAACTCAGGAATAAGACTGCGCGGTATTCTTTACTCCGGATCAACCGTCCCAATATATATAACGAAATGAGGCCAAGCGGAATTGTGGTAAGTTTGAATGTGATCAAGGCTATCGGAATAACTATGAAAAATAATTTTTTGTTATCCGGTGAGTTTGGATATAATAACAGTTTTGCTATCAGGTATAGTGATACCAGGCTGGGTATGGCATCGGTAGATGTTGCCGCCAATGAATAGCCGAATGTGAAGATGTATCCTGTTATTACCAATAAAAGCAGGATGCGTTTTATCTCATAGCCGGATTGTATGATCTCCTTTATTGTCCAGCATATTATAGCCGCTAATACCAACACCTGCAGACTATATACTCCTTCGCCAAAAAGAACCCGTAGGCTGAAAATAGCCGACAGTAAAAGGTAATTGGAATTGAAACTAAACCGATGTTCTATATTTCCCAATCCGGGTACTATGGCAAATTCCTCATTCCAGCGTATATTCTGTTGATGGTAGAGCAGGGAGTCGAATACGCCTACCTGCCATATGATGGCAACCATCAGGCTGATAATGGGTATAATGAAAATGGCTGACTGAAAAGCATGTAAATGGACAAAGCTTGATTTTACTTTGCGGACGACAGCCCGAAGGTGATTTCTCCTTATGATCCAGTATATAATGCATGCTGTAATTAGTGCCGATAATATATAATGATTGGACGGCAACCAGAATGAAGTAATGGATACCGGTATCAGGGTAAAGCACATTCCAAGCAGGAATGTATCCGTAAGTCCATATTGTTCATCTTGTTTGCAAAGTCTGTTATATAAGGAGATAAAAATGTCTCCCAAAGAAAGGAAAACTACCGCGATAGCAATCCATGATATAATTATAGCGAGCATCTTCGACTAAATTTGATTACAAAGATACGGATTTTCTTTTAAATTTTCTTTATTGCTGATAATCACATACAAAGAAGAAAGTATAGTCGCCGACAGTTTCACTATCGACTTGTAACCACCTGATATTATTTTTGGCCGGAGTTGTTTTAGCGATGCGTTTCCCAGTAGAGTCATAGTCTTCGACCGATAGTATTCTGAATCTTTTGTTTGTACACTCATACAGGCAGTTATAAATACAGTAACTGAAATCATTCCATTTATCGGCTTTCTCAGTTTTCCCCATTTTAGTATATTCAGCCCTGATCTTGTCTATATACAACTTCTTGCTTTCCGGGCTTATATAAACCCTTTTCTCGCGGGCATAGGCTACCGCACCTTCGTGCCGTATGCTGGCTGTATCCGTATATATTTCCACATCTTCGGCTACAGCAATGTTAAACCACCCTTCATATTTTGGATGTACACTGCTTGTTGTGGATTTACAGCTCGATAAAAATAGTATAAGGCTTATGAGAAAGACAATGTATTTCATATTATTCTGTTATTGTTTATAGTTAAAACAAAGATAGGTTATCAAAAGATTATATATTGGTAAATAGCTTATAATTTTTAAGAAAGTTTATCTATAGATAGGAGCTGTTAGCCTTTAGCTTACAGCTTATAGTTCTTTGAAAGAATGAAATGGCCCCTCCAACTTCCCCAAGGGGCAGGGCTGTTAAGTTCTCTTCTTTGTTCTGTTATTTTCTGCTGTCATTGGCTCCGCTTCGCTCTGCCGAACGTTGTTTCTGAGTGGAACGAAGGACCCCGACCCTGAGAAACGAGATGTTTCACTCCGTTCAACATGACACAGAGGGTATAAATAATTAGAACTTAACAGCCCTGCCCCCAAAGGGGACTTACAGAGAGGGAAAAAAGTAACGGATAGAAAATAGTGGAAAAAGTGTAACTTTTGTAACTTTTTAACAGTTACGAGTTTGCCTCGCCTTCGCTTCGGCGAATGTTATTTCTGCGCCCTTTGGGCAGTTACAAGTTACAAGTTACGAGTAGACAAGATACGAGATACAAGATACGGGTTGTTAACTGCTTACTGTTGACTGTTAACTGATATATCTGTTACCTTTTTAGGTATGCCAGATGAATTTGTATTGATTATACTGTTTGCTACTAATGTTTTACGTGTGGTAGTTGAAGTCCTGTATAAATTTAAAAAAAAGTTTCCATTTTCTATTGCATATATAAAAATATGCCATATATTTGCAGTGTACTAATAAACTAATACACTAAATGTATGATAAAAATAAATGACTTAAGCTTCTATTACAATAAGAAACGGCCTGTATTTGAGCATGTTTCTTTTGATATGCAAGGGGGGATATACGGTCTGTTAGGCGAAAATGGAGTGGGCAAAACCACTTTGTTACATTTAATTAGCGGATTATGCTTTCCGAAAAATGGTAGTTGTAAAGTTTTTGAGTATGAATCCGCATATAGAAATCCGGAGATGTTGAAGCAGCTTTTCTTTTTGCCGGAAGAGTTTCAGGCTCAGAATATGCTGATAAAAGACTTTATAAGATATAACTCATCTTTCTATCCCAATTTCAGTGAAACACAGTTCGACGTTTATCTGAATGACTTTCACGTAGAAAAGGACAGGAAAATGGCTGAATTATCTTTCGGACAAAAAAAGAAAGTAATGATAGCATTTGCTCTCGCGCTTAATACACCAATTACTTTGCTGGATGAGCCTACAAATGGTTTGGATATTCCATCCAAGGCGCAGTTCAGGAAAATAGTGGCTTCAGCATTCGAAGAAAACAGATGCATCCTGATCTCCACGCATCAGGTACGTGATCTTGAAAGCCTTATAGACCCTATTATTATACTGGATCGTAATCAGGTGTTGTTGAATAATTCGGTGGAAGAGATTACTCAAAAACTTTTGTTCTCGTACACATCTTCCAAGCCGGAAGAAGCGCTGTATTGTGAGCAGACAATGCAAGGTTATGCATCGGTGCAGGTAAATAAATATAAGGAAGAAAGTACCCTGAACATAGAAACTCTGTTTAATACGGTTGTTAATAATAAGACGAAAATTAAGGAATTATTTAACTCTAATCAGTGATAGAATGAATGCTATATTTAATATAAATCGTTTTTGGGAACTGGAAAAACGTAACTTTTTTTTGTCCAGGATGCAATATATCTATATTGCGGGCGGACTTACAGGCCTGTACTTTTTATCCATGCTTTTGAATGTACTGACAAACAATAGTAATTTGATCTGGTTGATAAATTTTATTGCGGGTACGATCATAATAGCGGGTCCTTGCTTTTTTGAAAAGTCGAGGGGAAAGCATTCGAGTATTTTCGATTTCACATTACCGTCATCAACTTTCGAAAAATTTATAAGTCTCTGGACTAAATATGTGATTGTACTGCCGCTAATGATTTTCATATTATTGCTATTGCTGAATATTATAACAGGTTTTATCCCGGTGGATGGGGTACAGGCACATGCTAAGGAAATGAGATTGACAGAAAATCTTTATGCATTCAAAACTTTATCTACGGTGCTGTTTTTCCAATCTATATTCATGTGTGGATATTATTACTTCAAGCGGTATGCCTTTGCCAAGACCTCTGTTGTTTTATTAATACTGTTTATAGTAGTCGTATTCGGCGCGATACTGATGGTGCATCTGTCCATGCAGCATGGTAATATGACTTTTAATCTGGACAGCGACCAGCAACAGTCTTTCAGGGTCGGTTACGAAGCCGGGCATTCAATGGGTTTTATCGCTTTTACTTCCGATGTCATAGTTAAAACCTGCAGTATTGTAATAAATGTGGTTGTTCCTGTGGGTATGTGGATTGTATCCTTTTTTAAACTGAGAGAAACTGAAATTTAACATTATGGATTTTAAATCAAATAAACCGATATATCTGCAAATAGTAGACTTCTGCTTCCAGAAGATGTTGACCGGTGAATGGGCGGAAGAGGAACGTGTGCCTTCTGTCAGGGAATTGGGGACAACATTGCAGGTGAATCCCAATACCGCTATGCGGGCGTTTGAATATATGCAGACAGAAAATATCATTTACTCAAAGCGTGGTATGGGATATTATGTGGCGGAAAGTGCCCGTAAACAGATACTGAATCTTCAGAAGAAAGAATTCTTCGAGGAAATGCTTCCTGAAACTTTCAAGACTATGGAATTGCTGGATATCAGTATAGATGAAGTGGTTGATAGGTATAATAAGTCAAAAGGATAGAGATATTATGAAAAAATATGCAAATAAAATTTTAGCCGTTATGATAGCAATCGTTGTAGTATGTATAGTTGTTATAGTGTACAAACTTATTGATATACTAACAGCGTCTCTGTGACAAAAATAATAAGGGAAGGGAGCCCCGACACCATATAAAATACCCATTCTTTCCCTGATAAGAATGGGTGTTGATTTTTATTTCTTGTCTTCGGTTCCTTCGGTTTGTTTGCTTTGCTCTTTCGCAGGAGTGCTGCTTCTTGACGAGGTACTGTTGCCGGAGCCATAAGACGGGCGTTCTGTTCCGCCGGACGATGGTCTACCGCTATTTCCGGGTTTATTATCTTCCGTCGGTCTGGTACTAGGCCTGCCTGAATTGGAGGTATTGTTATCCGGACGATTTGAAGGCCTGTTGTTTTCCGGCCTGTTTGGTTGTGATGGCCGGTTAGGCATTGGCCTGTTCGGATAAGTGGTGTATGGCGGACGCGGAGAAATTCCGGCAGGAGGAACGTCTTCATACATGAAATCGTACCGCGATAATCGTCCGTTCCAGAATTCTATCGCATAGGCTTCATTTCTGTAAGTATAGTATTCGTACACATCCAGCTGTCCGTCTTGTGTGTAAGAAGATGATAATACTCGTATAGGTGCGCCCATTATCTGGTTCACCTCATTCTGGGTCATTCCTACAGACAGGCTCGATACATCTGCAAGCCGCATAGTGCCACAGGCAGAGAATAACAGAACTATAAATATAATGATGAATGCTGACTTTTTCATAACAGTTCTTTTTGGTAGTTTAGTTTCCTATTAGAATAGAGAAGGGTATGAAAGGTTTAACTCTGTTTAGATAAATTATGAGATATCCTATTTCCCTTTTCCGAAATATACAACCTGTTTCACAACAGCGTTCGTTATGCGTATAGACGATATTAACCGTCCTGTGTTTTCTGAAAATACATCGACATTCCATACATGTGTAGAACGTCCTTTGTGTTGGATTACGCCTTTGGCGCGGACTGTGTCACCTACATTCGCACTCGATATATGACTGGCGCTTATCTGCATACCAAAGCATCGTTCATCGCTTGCGCATACGTTATTAGAGCCTGCCCCTGCCAGCGATTCGGCGAGAGAGATCGTTGCCCCGCCATGCAGAACGCCCATTGTTTGGGTCATCTGCTGGGTGACAGGCATAATCGCTTCAAGAGACATTGGGTCATCAGATTCTATGAATGTGATGTTCAATGTCTCCAGAAAAGTATTCTTCATTCGCTCTTGTATATTGTTTGTATCGAGCCTCATTCTTTATTAATTCTGGCCTACGAGAAAACCATTAGCTATGATGGCACCGTCCCCTTCCAGTTCTATTATATAGGTTTGGGTTGGTTCCATTATGCCTTGTATAACGGTAATTTCTACATAGTCTGTACTTGTTACATTATAGAAAAGCGCGAACTCTCCTAATTGACAACGTTTTACATCCGGATATTTTTTATTCGACTTAGTCAGTTCAGGATCAACTGATACCCAGCCTTTTTCGGCAAGGAACGGGCAATCGCTGGTCATGGTAAGTTGCACTCCGCTGCTCAGTGTAACGCGTACAAGGCGATTATACATTATTTTGTTTATACTTTTTACCTTCTTTTCTTCGTATACTTTATCTTTGATATTGAATGATAGGACAATATCTCCAACTTCCAGGTTTTCAATATTCTTTTTCTTGTCATCAAACATTGTTATTTTTGTGCCCGCAGCCAGGCTACTACTCTGCGCAGCCACACTCATATTGAGCCCAAGAAAGCAGATAAGTGTGAAAAGGAAAAATCTGATTTTCATATTAATTTCGTTTTTCTATGTAAAGTTTTGTACAAAGATAGAAATATTTTGCAAAATGTCCCTGACTGACAATATATATCGGCAAATATATTTATAATAACCGGACAATCACTCTACGGTAACCGATTTTGCCAGATTCCGCGGCATATCCACATCCCTGTTTTTATTGACGGCTATGTGATATGCGAGCAATTGCAGGGGAATCGATGTCAACAATGGATCGAGGCACTCTTCTGTAGCCGGAACTTCGATATAATGGTCGGCCAGTGCTTTCATCGTTTCATCACCTTCATTAATAATAGCTATGACACGGCCTTTACGGGCCTTTATCTCCTGTATATTGCTTACCACTTTCTCATAAATGACGCTGTGTGTAGCAATTGTTACTACCGGCATTTCGTTATCTATCAAAGCGATAGGACCGTGTTTCATCTCTGCGGCAGGATAACCTTCGGCATGGATGTATGATATTTCTTTCAGCTTTAAAGCTCCTTCGAGGGCAATGGGATAGTTATATCCACGTCCCAGATAGATAAAGTTTTGTGCATAAGTAAAAATCAGGGAAAGTTCTTTCACCTTATCGCTCAATGCCAAAATATGCTCGATTTTCGAAGGAATGTTCTGGAGTTCTTTTATTACTTCCAGATACTTACTTCCGGTAATTGTGCCTTTTTCTTTCGCTATGGTCAGGGCCATCATTGTCAATACGGTGACCTGGGCTGTAAATGCCTTTGTGGAAGCGACCCCGATTTCGTGTCCGCAATGTGTATATGAACCGGAGTCGGTATTGCGGGGAATGGAAGAACCTACCACATTGCAAACTCCATAAACAAATGCACCTGCTTTACGGGCCAGATCGATAGCTGCAAGCGAATCTGCTGTTTCTCCCGACTGGGAAATAGCTATGACAATATCATCAGGGCAGATTACCGGATTACGGTATCTGAATTCCGAAGCATATTCCACTTCCACCGGAATACGGCAGAATTCTTCGAACAGATATTCTCCTATCAACCCGGCATGCCAGGATGTGCCACATGCTATGATTATGATACGCCGTGCATTTATAAATTTATCTTTATGGTCAATGATGCCGGAAAGCGTTACATTTGTACCCTCGATATTGATTCGTCCGCTCATGCAATTTTTCAGGGTTTCGGGTTGTTCGAATATTTCCTTTAGCATAAAGTGGGGATATCCTCCTCTTTCTAGCTGGCTGAGATTCATTTCCAGCTCTTTCACTTTCGGAGTACGCTCGATATTTGATATAGTGACAATCTTAGGAGCTTCATCCCGTTTGATTACAGTTATTTCTTCATTATCCAGATAGACTACCTTTTTTGTGTATTCGATAATCGGAGATGCATCAGAACCTATAAAGAACTCTCCTTCGCCGATGCCTATTACTAAAGGACTGCTTTTGCGGGCAGCGATAATCTGGTTCGGATTCCCTTTCTCTATTACTGCAATCGCATATGCGCCCACTACCTGATTCAGGGCTATCTGTACTGCAGTGAACAGGTCGCAGTGATTTATCTGTTTTATATATTCAATCAGTTGTACCAGGACTTCAGTATCGGTACTACTATGAAAAGAATATCCTTTATTTATTAATTCAGCTTTTAAGACAGCATAGTTTTCTATGATCCCGTTATGGATAAGCGCCAGTGATTCCGATTGTGAATAATGGGGATGCGCGTTGGCATTGCTGGGTTCTCCGTGCGTAGCCCAACGGGTGTGTGCAATTCCTATTGTACCCGTTACATCTTTGTCACGGGCATATTCTTCAAGATCTTGTACCCGTCCCTTAGCTTTATATACCGATAATTTATTTTCATCGTTAATGATAGCAACCCCGGCGCTGTCATAACCTCTGTATTCAAGCCTGTGTAATCCCTTTATTAAGATAGGATAAGCCTCGCGAAAACCAATATAACCTACTATGCCACACATATATTTATATATTTTTTATGCAAAGATAAACAAAAAGGCTTTTTTTAAACGTTAAGTTGTGTCTTTAACAACTTTATTCCATTTTATTTCATGTTTTTTTATCTTTGTGTTACTTGATATAGTTTCTACAAACTAAATTTATAACCTGATGTATTTAATCTTGACAGGTTGTCTTATTATTTTTTTGCTAACCAATTAACAAAGACCTCTCAGATCCTTTTTTATTTTAACCTGTATTTGCAATTCATAGTTAAAAAGTAACAAAGGTAACAGATATATCAGTTAACAGTAAACAGTTAACAACTCGTATCTGGTATCTTGTCTACTCGTAACTTGTAACTGCCCGAAGGGCGAAGTAACTCGTAACTGTTAAAAGGTAACAAAGGTAACAGATATATCAGTTAACAGTAAACAGTAAACAGTTAACAACTCGTATCTGGTGTCTTGTCTATTCGTAACTTCCCCAAAAGGTAACAAAGGTAACACATGTTTCAGTTAACAGTAAACAGTTAGCAGTCAACAACTGGTAAGATGTGAAACCTTTGCGTCTTTGCGCCTTTGCGTGAAACAAAACAGGGTGTCAGTCAATTCATAACTCGTAACTGCCCTAGGGCGTAGTAACTCGTAACTGTTAAAAAGTTACAAAAGTTACACTTTTTCCACTATTTTCTATCCGTTACTTTTTTCCCTCTCTGTAAGTCCCCTTTGGGGGCAGGGCTGTTAAGTTCTAATTATTTATACCCTCTGTGTCATGTTGAACGGAGTGAAACATCTCGTTTCTCAGGGTCGGGATACTTCGTTCCACTCAGGATGACAGCAGAAAATAACAGAACAAAGAAGAGAACTTAACAGCCCTGCCCCTTGGGGAAGTTGGAGGGGCCTATCATTCTTTCAAAGAACTATAAGCTATAAGCTAAAGGCTAACAGCTCCTATCTATAGATAAACTTTCTTAAAAAATATAACTATGTGTTTGCTTAATCGTGTTAACCTGTTACTTTTGAATGGAAGAGGTAATTAAAAAAGTTTTAGAAATTGTGCTTATCAGGTATATAAGCCATAGATTGAAAAAAACAAATATATAATGATATACAGATACTTGACCTTTACAATTGCATTGATCATCAGTTTATCGGCACTTTCGGCACAAAACGGAGTGTCCGCAAAGCTTGTCCCCGTAGAAACCGGATCGGAAAATATAATAGCACCTCAATTTCCGGGAGGAGAGGCCGGATTATATAAGTTTCTGGAGAGTAATATCAGATATCCTTATCTTTTGCTAAAGATAGAAATGGAAGGCGACCTCGACATAAAGTTCACGATAGACAAGGATGGAACGGTGCGGGAGGTTGGAATCACAAGAGGATTTGATCCCGTTGCCGACGATGAAGTAATACGTGTGGTGAAAGCTATGCCCGGATGGACACCTGCCACCGATTCCGGTCAGCCTGTAAAAATGGAGCAAAAGCTTACTGTCAGTTTTAAGGCAGATGAAGATCTGAAGAAAAGGGCGAAAGAACAGCGGGAAAAAGAAGCGAACGATAATTTTTATGTTGGCTCTCTTGTAACTAATGAAACAGATTTATCGGTAAGAAAATCGGATGGGATTGTTGCCGCCATAATATCCCAAGGGGATACTTTATTGAATAAAGCCCCTCAGTTTCCCGGAGGAAGGGAAGCTCTGGAAGCATATCTGCAATCTAACCTGAAATACCCTAAACGGGCTATTCAGATGGGGATAGAAGGGCGGGTCATATATAATATATTGATCTCGGAACAAGGGGAGATATCCCGGATAGCCTTATTCAAAGGTATATTCCGTGATTGTAACGAAGAGGCTTTTTACCTGATAAAGAAGATGCCTAAATGGATTCCCGGTCTTAAAGAAGGTAAGCCTGCACCGATGGAAGTGATGTTGCCTATTCCTTTTGTGTTGCCAAAATAGTTTTTTTTTCGGAAAGAACGAACTTTCCGGATATTTCTTTGTTCTATTTACTGTAACTATTATAATAACAGTATATGAAAGTATTAGAAAGGAATACAGATTTAGGATTGCTCATTCTCCGGTTGAGTATCGGTGTATTGATGTTGATGCATGGTGTAGCCAAATTGATGCATGGCGCAGGAGGTATAGAACAGATGCTGGAAGCCAGTGGGTTACCATCTTCTATCGTTTATGGTGTATATATAGGGGAGGTAATAGCCCCGTTGTTTATTATATTTGGTTTTGGTACGCGTATCGCGGCAGCTATATTTGCATTCAATATGCTTGTAGCTGTAGGGATGGCGCATAGTGCGGACATATTTACGGTTAACGAAGCAGGCGGCTGGACTATCGAGTTGCAGGCTTTGTATTTCTTTGGTGCGGTAGCCCTGATATTTACCGGAGGTGGTAAATATGCTCTTAGCAATAAGAAACTCTGGGATTAAATATTTACCCATCGATATATTGCGGCTGATACATGATGTGTCGGCCGTTTTTGTTATCCTATAATTGCTTGAAATAAACATTATTTACTTAAATTTGGATTTGGATTAATGATAATAACCGCTATGGGAAACGATCATATTATTATATAAATATGAAGTATAAAAAATAAACCCCTATATAAGGATATAATAAATGCTTCCTTGTGATGATGGAAAGGTAAAATGTTAAACATAATTGCATCTTTCGTGTTAAATATATTGAAAATAGAATCACATAATTAAAAATTTATAAATTATCAAATCACTGGTTTTATGACTATAAAAGAACAATACTGGCAATATTCCCTGATTATTATCATCCTTTTCATGGGAGTGATTCTCTTTCATTATTTTTCACCTCTCTTTAGCGGTATATTGGGTGCGTCGACCGTATATATTCTGGTAAGGAAGCAGATGTTTTATTTAACCGGAAAAAAGAGGTTAGGGAGGAATTTGGCAGCTTCGCTTATATTGATAGAGGTGGTTATGTGTTTTCTTATTCCTCTGGCTATTGCCGTGTGGTTATTGATCCAGGAATTGCAGGGTATAAATTTAAACCTTACCTCGTCTATAGAATCTGTCCAGGAAGTAATAGCCATGGTGAAAGAGCGCACCGGTTACAATATATTAAGTACGGACAACCTTGTGAGCGCTGCCGCCTATCTGCCCAAAATAGGACAGATACTTATCGGTAGTGTGAGCAGTTTTGCCGTCAATTCAGTAGTAATGTTATTTGTCCTCTATTTTATGTTGATCGGAGGAACGCGAATGGAGACTTACCTGAATGATTTACTGCCATTTAATAATGAAAACAAAAAAGATGTCCTTCGCGAAATCGATGTAATGGTAAAATCGAATGCTATAGGTATTCCTTTGCTGGCATCCATACAAGGTATTTTTGCAACTCTCGGTTATATCATATTTGGAGTTCCCGATCCTATACTTTTCGGGTTTCTTACATGCTTTGCTACTATTATTCCTATTGTGGGAACGATGTTTATCTGGCTGCCGCTTGTTATTTATATGGCCATTACCGGGGATTGGCTGAATGCGCTCGGTCTGACGGCTTATTCATTGATTGTTATTTCCAATGTCGATAATCTGCTGCGCTTTGTTCTTCAGAAGAAGATTGCAAATACACATCCGCTGATTACCGTATTTGGTGTTGTGATAGGATTGCCGGTATTTGGGTTCTGGGGTGTTATCTTCGGCCCGCTGTTCCTGTCAATGTTTATACTGTTGGTAGATATATTCAAACGCGGCTATCTCGACAGTGACAGGTAGGGATTTTTCTTGAGACATATACATTTTAATATTACTGCTTATGAAAAAAACACTGTTTCTGCTTATTGTAAGCATCATATTTTGCGCAAACCTATTTCCCCAGCAGGCTTTATGGGGAGGTTCCGAAATTGTTTCTCCGGAGGTACATGAGAATAATACTGTGACTTTCAGATTGCATGCTCCTAATGCAAGAGAAGTAAAAATATCCGGAGATTGGATACAGCAGCCTGTAGCTATGAATAAAGATGATAAAGGTCTGTGGTCATATACGACCGGACCGCTTCATTCCGATCTTTACAGTTATTCCTTCTGGGTAGATAGTTTGAAGACAGATGATCCAAGCAATGTTTATATCAACAGGGATGTCTCCACCCTTTCCAACATATTTATAATCGGAGGGGGGAATGGAGACTTATATAAAGTGAATAAAGTCCCTCACGGCTCAGTGACGCGCCGGTGGTATTCTTCTCCCGGAAATGATATGCAGCGCAGAATTACAATCTATACGCCTGCCGGATACGAAACCGGCAAAGAAAAATACCCGGTGCTGTATCTGCTTCATGGCATGGGTGGCGATGAAGAAGCATGGATGGCTCTCGGGCGGACTTCCCAGATACTCGATAATCTGATTGCACAGGGTAAAGCAAAGCCGGTGATAGTGGTAATGACAAATGGTAATGTAGCTCAGGAAGCGGCTCCCGGTGAATCGAGCCTGGGTTTTTACAAACCGTCTTTCATGCTTCCGCACACGATGGATGGAAAGATGGAAGAGACCTTCAAAGATGTGATAAGTTTTGTGGAAGACAGTTACCGGGTTATAAAAGATAAATCGGGCAGGGCAATAGCCGGCCTGTCGATGGGAGGTTTTCATTCTTTGCATATTTCCCGCTATTATCCCGATACTTTCGATTATATCGGCCTTTTTTCTCCGGCGATCATGCCGCGTCAGGATGTTGAGTCGCCTGTATATAAAGATATTGACGCTACATTGGAGGCCCAGAATAAGAACGGGGTAAAGTTATACTGGATTGCTATAGGAAAAACCGATTTCCTGTACAAGGATGTAACCGGCTACCGGGCAAAACTGGATAGTCTCAATTTCAAATATGTCTATCATGAAAGTGAAGGCGGGCATACATGGAGCAACTGGCGAGATTATATGATAGAATTTGTTCCGCAATTGTTTAAATAGGTAACCGGGAGTAAGGATTAACAGGTCGGTGACCTAAAAAATAAGGCTTGGGAATCCCAGGCCCTATTTTTATATCTAAACCGAACACTACATTAAGCCTTAGCCTTGGCTTTAGCTTCAATGCCGGATAGTTCGTTCGCTAATTTCCCTGCTACATCGGCAGTTACCTCATTGATTTTTTTTGCCCCTTTTCTTACTTCTTGTCTGGCGCGTACTCCGGCGCGCAAGGCTTTGCTCTTACCTACGACAAGGGTATGGTCTAATTCAGCTTTAGCTTTACCTGTAGCGTTATTTACTTTGGTGCGCAATTCTTCGCGGGTTTCTTCATCCGATAGCTTAAGTGCTGCATACACTCCCAGTGCACCGACAGCAAGTCCCAATATAAAACCTTTCATAATGTTATCTATTTTGTGGATTAGTAAATTTCTTATTAACAAATATAGGATATTTATTAAAATAACAATCAAATGGAGGCTATTGTTTATCCTTAAATAACTAAATTGTTAAAATATGGTTTAAGGAATAAGACTTTGCCAATAAGGTTTTATTAGGGGATTAATACAGGATCATAATAGCCAGGCCTATGCCGAGTACTATGAGGAAAACGGCGCTTATTGCTGTCAGAAAGCGGGCAGTCTTCCGTCCGAACATATTGACCAATCCATCGATTTTTTTCAGATTGTATGTAGTGGTATTTACATCTCCAAAAATCCAGTTCCAGTCGAAAATGCATGCCAGGAGAAGGAATATGCCTATTGCTATACAAAACAGGGGGAGTATAACCGGGTGTTGATCGTAATAGTCTTGTATTGTGTCTTTAAGGTTATCCATCAGAAGAATTATCTATTATTTTTTTTATTAAAAATACTTCCGAATAAAGGAAAGATAAGTATTACAGGAATGAATTTTACAGGAAAATCAAAAACGAAGTAAGCAATAGCAAATCCTATCATTAATATAATAGTGATAAGAAGTACCCATTGTGTAAATCCCCAATTATGACTTTTTCCCTTTTTATCGTCCATTTGTATTCCGGTTGTATCTTTTATACAAAACTAGCGAATATTTTCCTCAAGTATATATTTTCCTCGATGAAATGCTTATTTTTAATTCAAAAATATATTTATGATTCAATATTTTACTATATTTGTTGCTGTGATTTATTTTTATACCGGATAATATAGTTGCTAAGTTAAAATTTAATAGCGGATAGTATGGAATTTAAAGACAGGTTGAAGCATTTATTGGAGAAAGAGGGCGTCACCGCTTACCGTATATGGAAAGATACAGCGATAACCAAGGGTACAATCGCCAATTATATAGAAGGCAAGACGAATCCTAATAAGTCAAATATTGCCATCTTGGCAGCATATTTTAAAGTGAATGAAGAGTGGCTTGCCAATGGGACAGGATATATGAACCGCCCTGAAAAAGTACGGGGCGAAGAGCCATACCTTACCACCAAGTCGGGACTGAAGTATTATGAAATGTCGAACGGGAAGTATCGTATGCGGGTACCTTTTATCCCTGTAAAAGCGTATGCCAAATATATCGACGATTGCCGCGACGTGGAGTATGTAAGCGATGAATTCGAAGAATTTGACTTTATTGTAGACAAGATAGGGCATGGCCGTTATTTTGCTTTTGAGATAAAGGGCGATAGTATGGACAATGATTCTAAGCGTAGTCTCAGTAATGGTGATATTGTGCTGGCCCGGGAGTTGGGCAAAGAACATTGGCGCAACAAACTGCATACCGAGGATTTTCCAAATTGGGTAATAGTGCTTAATAATACGATACTATGCAAGCAAATAATCAGCCAGGATCTGGAGAAAGGTACCATAATCTGCCATTCCCTGAATCCATCACCGGAATATGCTGATTTCGAGCTTAAACTCGATGATGTCTGCCAGTTGTGCAACATTGTGCAGCGGATGTCCAGCACTTTTTAAAAGGAATGATCTATAAGGATATCTCTTTCGTGTAAGCCTTTAAGTCCGGGAAAAACTCATTATAGCTTTCGGCTATTTCCTTATAATGATTTTCGAAATCGGTGAATATATGCGCATTGTCGGGCAGATAGGCCGCCCGTTGCTGCAGCCGGCCGAAGCTGCGCTCTATCATCCAGTTGTAGCGGTAGTTGAAAAACCAGTCCTCACTTTTCATATACATGAACATACTGCAAAATCTGGATGGCAGAATTTCTGCGTATTGTTCGATCTGTGAATAACATTTAGCCGCGAATCCTTTCCAGCCTTCTTCCGGCTCGTTCAACTTATCTAAAGCCAGAAAATGATCGTACGAGACATCCAGAAAAGGACCTGCATATTTATGAGCCGACGACCGGAATACCTCCATCGCCCGCAAGGTAACCGGATGGCTGTCGGTGTATGCGTCAATGTGCCTGTGTATATGTATTCCATGCTGTATCCGTTCGGGATATTGCTCTATTTGTTTGCCTTTTACCAGATCGGCAATCATATTCCCAATCAGTATATCAGGATCTCCGAACGACAAATATGCATGTGCCAGAAAATTCATGTTTTTGTACTTTACGAATGAGAGGCAAAGATAGCGTTTTTATCGGTATAACGGCTTATAAAAAGAACCCCTCTGTTTAAGAAGGGTTTTTTATTCATGTTTCTTTTTAAGTTTGTTTACAGCCGACTCCAGCGATTCGGTAGGCTCTATAATATTGAAATCTTCCCAGAAGTTTTTATCTGAGAAATCACTGACCTTATCCGACAAGGACTGGTTTTGCTTGAATGCCAGTTTGTTCGGGATGTTGGTTATATCTTCTTCTTTACGGTCGGTTACCACCATCTCGGAAACTACCTCGTAGTTGGTGGAGAAGAAAAAGAAACGTTTCTTCCAGTCACATTTAAAGCGGATATCATTCCGTATATAATTGAGGTAGCTGCGTCCTCCCCGCTCTCTGTATGTGACGATGAATGATACTTCTTCCGGCTTGAAGTGCAGCTTTGCCGGTTTTTTTATCAGGATAGCCTGCGTGGCTTTGTTGCGGTCATCCATATTCAGACTGAATTCAGCCCTCGAAAAAGTGAGAGTCTGCTTGTCTATATAATATTTTCCATGATACAATGCATATGGAAGGATTGGGATAGGTGTAAAACTGATGACATAATGAAGCCGCTCATTTATCATCACACTTTCTTCCATTGTGTAGGCGTAGTGGTCTAAAGTTTCGGCATCCAGCAAAATGTCATCCGTGTTTTTCACTACGTCTAAATAAACAGCAAGGGTAGGGCCTCCCAGAAGCTTAACTACAAGTGTATCGCCAGGCTTGGGGCTAATCAGCTTTCTGCCCTTGAAGATTTGTACCTTATCTCTTCGCGTGTCTGCTTTATAGGAAGACTTATAAATATCGATGACCGCTTCGGAGATATTAATGTAATTCCGCCCTTTTTTTACTGTTTCCCGGTAGAATCCGGTCAATAAGTTTGGATTTAGGCTATAGTTATCTTCGATTTTTTGAATGGCTGCTTTTACCAGTTCACGGGGATTAGTCGGATGTACAACTACTTCCGACAGCTTATTCTCGTTTGCCGTAAGCAGTATTGTTACATTATACATATTTCGTCCCTCGATAGGCAGAATATAGTTTATATAACCTATATGTGATATTTCTACCGCCTTAGCCCGTACGCCGTCTTTTATTTTGATTGTAAATTCCCCGTCGGCGTTGGTGATAGTTCCGATATTTGTACCCGGGACGGATACGCTTACATATTCCATATTTTTTTTAGTACGTCTATCTTTCACCACCCCGCTTATTGAGGTGTAATCCACACCGACCTGTGCCCATAATGGAACTGCAAAAAAGAGAAACAGGAGCAATATGGCTGAATGTGCAGTAGGTTTATAATTTGCTTTCATGTTCTTCAGCTATTTAGTTAAGTACCAGATTCCTGCTTATATAATATAAACATACGGGATTATTATAATGTTTAATGACTAACAAGAGTTGCACAATGCTTATCACGACTAAAAGATAATAATAAAATCTGAATAAATCGCTGTTTACCTTTGGGATTTTCACTGGACAGAAGGTGCCGTCACCAGAGCCTTTATCTGTTCAGAAATAGAGTTGACCGGGAAGTGTTTTTCGAAAAACAGGCTTGGCAATGCAGTTAATGGGTGCGTAAGTATCAATAAATAATGTTGTATTATGCTTTGGGCTATGATAATATTACTTTTTTTGTTTACATTTGCAATCAGCGTCGGTATATTTTCTAATATTCAAACATCATCATATATAAAAATAGATGCGAATCTTTTGGTACATTACGAAACAAGGCTATAACAAAACAATTTTAGAGGAACATCCACATGGAATTATTATATCCACAGGAACATCTCACCTGCTATAATTACGAAAAAGGAGAAAGGCCTACAATAGAGAAAGTCGGTATAAAAAAAGGACAGAAATGGGAATTGTTTTCCATTGACAATAAAGCTTTTTTTGTACTGAATGGCAGTTTGCGTTTTTCTTTTGGGGAATTTTCCGGAAGAAGTATAATTGCAGGCAAGATAATGTTGATTCCATCGGGGAGCCAGATGGTTTTCCGTGCTGAGGAAGATTGTGTTTTTATCATTATCCGTTTACATGATACGAAGCATCTGTGCGATTGCTTTTCTTTAGATGTTTTGCTCCGGGAGAAAACAGATGGTTTTGAACCTGATTTGTATTATCTGGACATAAATGAAAGGGTAGAATCTTTTCTTTCATTTTTGGATATTTGTATGACCGACGGCTTGAAATGTACATATTATTTCGAGTTGAAGGCCAAAGAGTTTTATTTTCTTCTACGGGCTTATTACGAAAAGGCAGATCTTTTAGGCTTTTTCTATCCCTTGCTTAGTAAAGATATTTCCTTCTCCGATCTGGTTATAAAAAATCATTACAAAGCCAAGACTGTTCAGGAACTGGCCGATTTGACCCATTACAGTCTTTCCGGCTTTCAGAAACGATTTAAGAAAGTATTTGGCGTATCGGCATATCATTGGATGAAAGACGTGCGCTCAAAATCCATATATCATCAGATAAACAGTACTGAGAAATCATTCAAAGAAATAAGTGATGAATATGGTTTCTCTTCACCTTCCCACTTTAACGACTTTTGCAAAGTCCATTTTGGTACAACACCGGGCAGGATTCGCCGAAAAAAAACTGCAAATAAAATATAGTATGGCAGAAAGGCACGAATTCTGAAAAAGCGGGTGTTTTTATGTAATGATAGAGGCTCGTAATTCCGTACATTTGTAATGTAAATATATGAGGAAAATATATTTATTTAAATGAAGACCTGAATAGGTTGTAGTTTAACTCTATTATTGTGTAGTTTTGTAAAGTTTGTGTTAAGGTTGGAAAGTCTGCGAAGGGAATTTGCGGACTTTTTACATTATTATTGTATCCGGGATCAGATTACACAGTCCGTGTATTATCTTTTAAACAAGTAGTAGGTTTAGGTTAAACAAATTACCATCTGCTGGTTTTATCGCTTCGCGCTTCTAAAAAGCAAAAAGCAATCAGAGTCAGCTTTTTGTGTCTTTGGAAACGGGTTTTTGGCTACGGAGACAAAAGTTTTCAACAGAGTCTTTTATTCCATCATAATCTATAAGATTATTATTATCTTTGTTTGAATAATGAGTTATAAATTACATATTATTCAGCGTATATCTTCATATGGGGGATTGCAGCCTGTAAGTTCTGGATATTCATTTAAAGTAGATTTTCAGATATGAAATATATATCGGTTTTTTGCGGTTCATCATCAGGAAACGAGAGCGTTTTTGTGGAACAGGCAATATTATTAGGGAAAATTATAGCCCGCAGAGGATATGGCGTTATCTATGGAGGTGCACATGTAGGATTGATGGGTGCTGTAGCCAATGGCGCACTGGAAGAAAATGGTGAGGTAATTGGCGTAATACCCGAATTCCTTAAACAAAAGGAATTGGAGCATAAAAATATAACCAAAATGCATATCGTAGAAACGATGCATGCACGTAAAGCTTTAATGAATGAACTTAGTGATGCAGTGATAGCCCTCCCAGGAGGCTACGGAACTATGGAGGAACTGTTTGAAATGCTTACATGGGCGCAGTTGGCCTTGCATAAGAAACCTGTAGCTTTGCTTAATACGGGAGGATATTACGACCCTTTGGTAGCCATGTCCGAAAAAATGATAGAAAAGGGGTTCCTGAAAGATGAATATAGGGATATCATGATTGTAGAAAGTAATGTAGATACCCTATTAGATAAGATGGAATTGTTCGTACCCCTCAAAAACGATAAATGGTTCGAAGTAAAGTAAGACGGTAGCGACCGTGACACAACCATAATTAACACAACTAACAAAACAAACTAAATGAGAACTATTTTTTTTATTGTACTCTCATTGCCCATTGTTGCAATGGGGTATGCACAAAAACAGGAAGGTAAGGTAAGTAAGTTTCGCTTAGAAAGAAACAAGAATATAAATACCAGAAGCGGTTATAATCACTTTATGCTCGATATAGTAAAAGATATAGATGTAGTTTATACACAGTATGAAGAACTGGTACAGAGGGTTTGGGATAATAAAGTCGATATGGATTTACATAAGACCTCCGGCGCCCCGCTCAAAGAGATGAATAACATCCGTACCGAAATAGTGAACATGCCGATATATCCGGGTGGACTCGAATACCGTAATTCTGTTCTCGATTACCTGGAGGCTGTAAAGCAAAAGATAGTGGTATTGGAAAAATTCGGTATTCTCGGGGCCGACGCCAATTCCGATATACAACTGTATTATGAGACAAGCCGTAAATTTCAGGAGGCGGATAATGTTACTATAGATAAACGAAATAAGGTGAGAAGGCAGAAGACGATTTATGAGCGAACTGCATATGTTGAATAGTTAATAATAAGAATTATGGCATTAAACATAGGGGATAAGATCCCGGATATATTAGGAATAAATCAAGACGGGGAAACCGTTAAATCCAGCGACTATGCGGGACAAAAACTCGTACTCTATTTTTATCCTAAAGACAGTACCCCCGGATGTACCGCAGAGGCATGTAGTTTCAGGGATAATTTTTCGAAGCTGCGTAAAGCCGGATATCAGATACTGGGAGTAAGTGTGGATGATGAGAAAGCCCATAAGAAGTTTATAGAGAAGCAACAATTACCATTCCCTCTAATAGCCGATACTGGCAAGAAACTGGTAGAGGCATTTGGAGTCTGGGGTGAGAAAACATTTATGGGGCGTAAATTCATGGGTACTTTCCGTACAACATTCCTTATCGATGAATCAGGGACTATCGAGCAAATAATAGGCCCTAAAGAGATAAAGACCAAAGAGCATGCGGAGCAAATATTAAAACAATTATAAACAAACCAAAAGAAAGAAACTGATAATGGCAGAAGAGAAAGAAAAGAAAGCTGCGCCGAATACAGAGAAACTTAAAGCTCTGCAGGCTGCAATGGATAAAATAGAGAAAAGCTACGGTAAAGGCTCGATAATGAAAATGGGAGATGATAAGGTGGATGAAATTTCTGTCATTCCTACAGGTTCTATCGCGTTGAATGCCGCTCTTGGAGTGGGAGGATATCCTCGTGGCAGGGTAATCGAAATATACGGCCCCGAATCGTCCGGAAAAACAACATTGGCCATACATGCTATTGCCGAAGCCCAAAAAGCCGGAGGTATCGCAGCGTTTATCGATGCAGAGCATGCTTTCGACCGCTTCTATGCAGAGAAATTGGGAGTGGATATAGAGAACCTTTATATTTCCCAGCCTGATAGCGGAGAGCAGGCATTGGAGATCGCGGAGCAGTTGATTCGTTCGTCGGCTATAGATATCGTAGTGATAGACTCTGTGGCTGCACTGACACCGAAGGCTGAGCTCGAAGGTGAAATGGGAGACTCTAAAATGGGGCTTCAGGCCCGTCTGATGTCTCAGGCTTTACGTAAGTTGACGGCAGCTATCAATAAAACCAGTACCACATGTGTCTTTATCAACCAGTTACGTGACAAAATCGGAGTTATGTTCGGTTCGCCGGAAACAACAACGGGAGGTAATGCCCTCAAGTACTATGCTTCTGTACGTCTCGATATCCGTCGTATCGGCCAGCTAAAAGACGGTGATGAAGTGAAAGGTAGCCAGACCCGTGTGAAGGTAGCCAAGAATAAAGTTGCCCCACCATTCCGTAAAGCTGAATTCGACATCATGTACGGAGAGGGAATTTCCCGTTCCGGTGAGATTATCGACCTCGGTGCCGAACTAGGGATCATCAAGAAGAGCGGCTCATGGTACAGTTACAATGATACAAAGTTGGGGCAAGGACGTGAAGCGGCAAAGGATATGGTGAAAGACAATCCGGAGCTTGCCGAAGAACTTGAAAACCTGATTTTTGCAGCATTGCAGGCAAAGAAATAAGAATACTTCATTAGATAAAGAGGCCTCGGAGAATTACCATCCGAGGCTTTTTTTATTGCTTATTTTTTGTTGCTGCTGTTCATCACTTTTTGTACGTCTTCTGCCGTGAAATTACCCATGATACGGATGACCGTACATTCTTCGGGGGCATTGATGAACATTATCAGGTCTTTGAAGTTATCCTTCTCCTTACGGGCGTAAAAGGTTATATTATCGCCTTTATCTTTAATGGCCATCAGAGTCTCGTATGTTTTGCCCTTCGTAAGTCCTTCAAATTCCATTCTGATGAGTTTTGCCGCGTCCTTACTTTGGCTGCTGTAGATCTCCAGTTGTTCCAGTTTTCCGGCCAGTGATTTTATATCGGCACCGCCGGCTCCGACATCCATCTTCGGCATCATGCTGAGTAATGCCTTGGAGATGTAGACGGTGGAGATGTCCTTGCTATCCGAAAGCCTGTCGAACATATTGTTTTGCGATTGCATAGTAGCAAAACCGGCCAGGAGCAATATAGCTGTAATGAACACTTTTATTTTCATGATTCTTTATCTTTTTTGCGATTAAGCGTTTTGTTTAATATTTCATTTGATTTGTCAAGGCTTGAAGTGACTATGGCCAGCTGGTTCACACCCTTATTAAAGTTAGAAGACAATAGTATAAGTGCGTCTTCTGCTTCTTTTAAGGCTTTCTTATCAGCTTCACTGAGGTTTTCTGCTGTTTGCTGCTTTGGGCTTACTGTTGGTTGGCCTGCATCAGGCTTATTGTTGAAGTAGAATGTAACGGAAATCAATACGGCTATACAGGCTGCTGCGCTTCCTACCCATCTCAGCAGATGCTTTCTGTTAGATCCGGCATTTATCTCTGCTTTCTGTTTTTCTTCCGAAGCAAGATTGTCAATAAGGTTTTCCAGTTTCGTCTCCAAAGCCGGAGGTACATCGATCGGTTCTGCCTGATACATGCTGAGGAAAACTTCTTTCTCATCCAGTAGTTCATCGGCGACATATTCACTGCTAAAATATTCCAGCAATCTCAGTTCTTCTGCGGCAGTTGTTTCTCCGTTGTAGAAAGCATCCAGCATTATTTTTATTTCGTCCGTTTTCATCACTGTTGTATTTTTATGAATTGTTCGCGTATCGTTTTTCTTGCCCTTGAGAGTATTACCCTAATATTTCCCGGGCTGATTCCCGTTATCTGTTCTATTTCTTCATCCGAATACCCGTCCCAATGCTTCATTATCATAACTTGCCGTTGCTGTTCAGGCAACCTGTTTATCAGTTTTTTTACCCGTTCGGCTTCATCCTGTACTTCTATCTGTTTGACCAGGGAATCCGTTTCGGGAATATCTGTGTCATAATTGGTATGGTGATCGTTTTTTGTTTTCCGTAAAAAATCCAGGCATGTGTTTCTGAGTATAATAATGGAGAAAGCTTCGGTATTTTCTATATTCTGCATATCCCCGCGTTTATTCCAGAGCTTTATAAATGTTTCCTGGACTATGTCCTCGGCATTTGCGGCATCCTGTACAATACGATAAGCTATTCGATACAATTTTTGATGATATGGGAGAAATACTTTTTTAAAAGTTTCCGCATCCATCTATTTCTTGTTCTTCGTCTGTTCTTTAACTATATCCTCCAAATCGGATTGCTCCAGTCTGCCACTCATTTTTACCAAAACGATATCGTCTTCATCCACGACAAAGATATATACGTCCGATACTGCTTCCCCGTTCTTCTTAGCTATGATGCGTACATTATCTTCACCGTCCTTGACTCTTACCAGTGTAGAATATATATCATCATCTTTGAATGAGTTCAGGTTCTCCAGTACCGTATTTCTTGTATCGGGAGCACCCTCCTCCAATGTGACCACCTGTATAGAATCTATCTTCTGCATAAACGAAGGCATTTTTGATTTCAATTCCCCTGTCGGGTCCTGAGCCTGAGCCTGCGCCATGGAAGCACCCAGCATGGTCTTGTCTACTACCTGACGTTGCGCCTTTTCATTTTTTGCCACTTCTTCCATCAGACGATCCAGGTCCTGAGCTGTTGCGATATGGGTTCCTGCTAATATTAGGATAAAAAATACTATAAACTTTTTCATAAATCGATTGTGTTTTACTTTGTTATTTTTATTTGTCGTATTTGTTTACCAGTTCGGCAATGTCATTATCTTTTATTTTACCCGAAAACCGGATTATTGCAGGGTCGTGTTCGTCCATGCATAATATTATCATTTCTTTGATGGTATCTTTATCTTTCTTTACCATAATGCGTACACCATCACTTTTATCTTTGGCATAAATCAGGGTTTCATAACCTCCTCCGTCTTTCAGCTTATTGAATTGTTTCGCTAAATCTTTTTTCAGGCCATTGTCACAAGACGATAAATCATATATCTCCATAGAATGTATCCCCCTTGCTACCGGTATGTCGCCTGCACCACCAAATGCTTTACCCAGAGACATCATGAACTTTCCTATTTTTACTTTCTCTATATTTTCAGTTTTAGTCAGCTTCTTCAATAACTGGTCTATATTCTGTGCCGGTGCAGCCAGTATAATGCCAAAAAGAAACACTGAACAAAATAAATATTTTTTCATAACAGTTCCTATATAAAAGTTAGTAAATTAATAATAGATGCGCGCTTTCATCTGCTTTCAAATACTAAGACGGAACAGTCCGGAAATTTGTTACAGCAAAAAGAACTAAAAAAGAAATTAAAATTTATTCACCTGTTATACAGTGTTTTAATATTGTAATTTTTGTCCGGAAGTTGAAAAAGGTAACAAAGGTAACACTTATTTCAGTTAACAGTAAACAGTCAGCAGTTAACAGTAAACAGTATTTCATGCAGAGACGCTAAGACGCAAAAGGTAACAAAGGTAACAGTCTTTTTAGTCTTTGTGCCCTTTGTGATTTCCTTCGTGTACTTAGTGGTTAAATCTCTTTACCACAAGGGGCACAAAGATTTACACAAAGAGCACTATATAAAAAGTAACAAAGGTAACAGATATATCAGTAAACAGTAAACAGTCAACAACTCGTATTTTGTATCTCGTATCTTGTCTACTTGCAACCCATAACTGCCCGAAGGGCGCAGTAACTCGTAACTATATCAAAAAAGTTACAAAAGTTACACTTTTTCCACTATTTTTTATCTGTTACTTTTTTCCCTCTCTGTAAGTCCCCTTAGGAGATTGAGGGGGCTCGTTCATCCTTTCAAAGAGCTATCAGCTAACAGCCAAAGGCTATCAGCTAATATATAGATAAACTTTTATAAAACTAAAACAGAAAAGAAAAAGCCACAGGTTCTGCCTGTAGCTTTTCATATTGGAATGGAGGTTGGGGAAATTATTCCACAGTGCCTTTTGTAAATTCAAGAACAACATTTCCGTCTTTGAAGAAAGTCAGTTTATCTCCGTTCAATCCTGCTTGCAGAGGACTGGCGAGAAGTCCTGTAAATAAATCTTCCCCTTTCAGGCTGGGACAAGCCATTTTTGTAGACATTACCGGACCAAAAGTAACAGTGTTTTCCTGTAATGTATATGCTGTGCGGTATGTGTTACAGCCACCGTTGCCAAATGCTCTTCCGTCTGCCGTAAATTCCATTGTAGGGGTCTTTCCTGTAAACAGTGTGGCCATATCACCACCTGCTATAGATGTAAGAGTCCATACACCTGCCAGATTTTCCGCATTTACGATATTCGTAGCAGCAGTTATCTTGGGCGCTTCACCTTTTTCGAATTGTAGTATTACGGTCTTATCTTCAGACAGCGTCAGTAATCCATCTTTGTCTATCGATAAGATGAGGTCGGGAGTAGAAAGCGCAGTAAAAAACTGGGGTTCTTTATTCGCCTGTACACACATCATCATTGTAGCAGCCAGATTAGGCGCTGAAAATTCATTCTTATCAGTCAGCGTAAAAGCTCCGGTAAATCCGTTACACCCGCCATTACCGGCAATCAGGTTTTTGGAAAAATCGAATTGTAGATAGGGCAATGTTCCTGCAAATGCAGTTTTAGCATCTTCGCCTTTCAGTTTTTTTAGGGTCCAATAACCTTCGAGTTGGGTTTTATCAACTGGCTTTACCGAATTGCAGCTTTGTAAGCCGAATGTAAGTGTTATAATTGCGATAACAAGAATCGCAGGATTTAAAATACGTTTCATAATTGATATTTTAATAATAATTCTATTCCTTTAGCTCAAATCTGTCGGCATCTTTCCATACAGGGAATTTTGCCCTGAATTGTTCCAACTCCGATTTTGATATACAAATAGTTCTTACCTCCCCGAGGTTCAGACCGAGAGAAAGTATTTCATTCCCTTTAGCATCGATAATTTTTGAGCCGCCTTCGTGTGCCAACCCGTTTCCATCTTTTCCTATGCGGTTTACACCACATACATAACTCATGTTTTCCAGTGCACGGGCTGTTAGCAGGGTATTCCATACTTTTGCCCGCGAAGCCGGCCAGTTAGCCGTATATATAAGCAGGTCATACTCATTGTTAATATTTCTGGCCCATACGGGAAACCGTAAGTCGTAACAAATAAGTAAACAGATACTGAAGCCTTTATGTTCAAAAATCAAACGTTCACCTCCTGCCGAAAAAGATTGAGGTTCGGCCCCCATGCGAAAGAGATGGTGTTTATCGTAATAGAATTCCTTATCAGGACTAATGAAAAATCCCCGGTTGTAAAAGTTCCCGTTATCTTTGGCAATATAACTTCCACATACGGCAACATCATATTGCCTGGCCCATTGCTTCAATAAGGTTATAGAGGTGCCGCTAACCGGTTCGGCCAGATTGCGGCTGTTCATGGAAAAGCCTGTAGTACACATTTCGGGCAGGGTTATAACGTCTGTTTTTCCCTCGAGCCCCGATACAACAGTGTGTATGTAATCAAGGTTTTTCTGTTTATTTTCCCATGCAATGTCGTATTGCACAAGACTGATCCTGAGCTTACGGTCTTGTAGCATAGCATTTTTTTTAGTGAAAAGTGAAAAATATTTTTCGTTTTTTCACTCTTTGTTTTTCATTTTAAAGAAAAATACTCCGGATGCTTCGCAGTTACTCCTTTATAACAGTCTTTAATTATATTCAGATCGGCGTCCACGTCTCCTGTGGGCACCAGTATTTTCTTGAAATCAGCTTCTTTTTTTCCGTAATCGAGTGCCGCAACAACGATCGGTACGTTAGCAGCCAGGGCTATAAAATAGAATCCTTTTTTCCATTCCGCATTCAACTTTCGGGTAGCTTCGGGGGTTATAGCCAGTTGGAAGCTATCTTTCTCAGCATATATCTCCGACATCTGTTCTGTCAGAGAAGTTTTCCGGGAACGGTCCACGGGGATACCGCCTAGTCCTTTGAAAATAAGATTCATAGGGAAGAAGAACCATTCTTTTTTTATCAGGAACGATGCTTTTCTTCCTAATGCACTATAAACTGTCAACCCTAAAGGCAAATCCCAGTTGCTGGTATGCGGAGCTACACAAATGACACATTTTTCAGGAAGGTCTGTATGCCCTGTAATTCTCCAGCCGGTAAGGCGGAGAATAAATTTACTAAAACTTTTCATTAACCCAATGACGCTATTTCTTTGGCAATTGAATTTGTTTGTTCCTGAATGTCAACTCTTAATTTTTTGTAATAAGATTTAACCCTGCCTTTTACTTCTTTACCTTCATTTACATTCACCCGTTTCAACAGATCATTCTGTACTTCTACTATACGGGTAATGACTTTATCGGCTGCCTCCTTGTCTGCATCGACTACGAATATCTTATAAAACAGACAGTCTGTATATAATAATTCTATCGTTGCAATTATACTTTTTTTTAGTTTTCGCCTGCTACTCATAAGAAAATATTTTTTATACGTTTATATCTTTATTATCTTTGTGCTCCTTTTTAAAGGAAAGAGAGATTTAATGTCTTGTCTTTAAATCATAACCGGCACCGGCGTTTTATTTAGACATACAATAAATAGATCTGGAACCTTAGGTTGCGGAGCAAAGGTACTAAAAAAGATACTGATAAACTTACGCATTGAAAATTAATAAGTATTAAATTAAAGAAACCACAAAACGATACAGTATATAGCATAATATGGCAAAACAAAATGATAATCCCGACTATATCTTCGAAACAAGTTGGGAGGTTTGCAACAAAGTAGGAGGGATATATACGGTATTATCTACCCGGGCTAAGTCGATGCAGGATATATGCAGGGACAAAGTTATATTTATAGGACCGGATGTATGGACTGAAAAAGAAAGTCCGTGGTTTAAAGAAGATAAAACCCTTTTGCCGGACTGGAAAAAAACTGCGATGAAGCAGGACCGGTTGAACATTCGTGTCGGCCGTTGGGATGTTCCCGGACAACCTATCGTGGTGCTTGTCGACTTTAACCAGTTTTTTCCCGCTAAGGATGCGATTTATGGTGACATGTGGCATAAATTCGGCGTGGATTCCCTGCATGCCTATGGTGACTATGACGAGTCCTGTATGTTTGCATATGCTTCAGGTGCTGTCATCGAAAGTTTTTATAAATATCACAAACTTCAGGATGAAAATGTAGTCGCCCACTTCAACGAATGGATGCTGGGAATGGGTGCACTGTATATAAAAGACCGCCTGCCCAAAGTGGGGACGCTCTTTACTACGCACGCCACGTCTATCGGGCGTTCTATAGCCGGAAACGGCAAACCTCTTTACAATTATCTGTCGGCCTATGATAGCGACCAGATGGCGCGCGAGCTGAACATGGAAGCAAAGCATTCCATAGAAAAGGTTGCCGCGCAGCATGTCGACTGTTTTACGACAGTGAGCGATATTACAGCCCGTGAGTGCCGCCAGTTGCTTCATCGCGATCCTGTAGTGACGCCTAACGGATTCGAAAAAGATTTTATCCCGGTAGGACAGGAGCACGAAGAAAAACGCCTTGCCGCCCGTAAGAAACTTATAAACGTAGCAGAAAAATTATTGGGATATGATATCCAGGAAGACGCTTTACTGGTTGCAACCAGCGGGCGTTATGAATATCGCAACAAAGGTATAGATGTATTCATCGACGCCATGCACCGCTTGGAGCAGATAAAGCAACTCGAAAAAGACGTGATTGCGTTCATAATGGTGCCAGCGTGGATTAGCGGGCCCCGTGCCGATCTGCAGGACAGGTTAAAACTGAAGAAGACTCCGGTTGCTGCTCTCAGCCATCCGCATATAACTCATTGGCTCCGCAATATGAACCACGATTCGGTATTGAACCAGATCAGTTATCTGAAAATGGAAAATAAAGCGGAAGACCGGGTGAAAATTATTTTTGTTCCGTCTTATCTCAACGGCAATGATGGTATATTCAATATGCCGTATTATGATTTGCTTATCGGCTTGGATGTCACTGTATTCCCTTCTTACTATGAGCCCTGGGGCTATACGCCACACGAAAGCATTGCATTCTCCGTACCTACCATTACTACTTCCCTGGCCGGATTCGGACTCTGGATGCGTAAGATGGGCGATGAAAAAGGAATGGATGACGGAGCAGAGGTTATAACCCGTGATGATTACAACTTTATTGAAGTATCGGAAGATATCTGCAACCGCGTATTCGAAATGACGACAAAAAGTAATGAACAGGAGAGGATACTGCGTCAGGCGGCTTTGGACAGGGCTGATATGGCCGATTGGAAACATTTCTTCAAATATTATCAGGATGCTTACCGCCTTGCCCTGGCCGAAGCCGCAAACAGGACCTGATTTTTCCGGCTTATTGCAAACGTTTGCAATAAGCCGGGGAAACTTAAACAAAATATATAGGGAAAAGAAGCATCAGATTTATTATATTTGTAGCTTCGCGAAATTAAACAAACCACAAAACATATCCGTTATAAAAGGAGCGAGGATAGGAATCTATACAGTTTAAATAATATATTTATGAGAATTAAAGCAAGTTATTCTAACACTCCCTCTTGGAGGAGTGCTTATACACAAGTGAATCTGCCGAAAGAATTGCTGCCATTGGAAAAAATGGCACGTAACCTGTGGTGGGTATGGAACAACGACGCAACAGACCTTTTCGCCGAATTTGATCCTGAACTTTGGAGAAAAAGCGAACACAATCCGGTTATCTTACTACAGAAAATTTCTTACGAAAGAATTGATGAAATCCTTAAAGACTCTATCCTGATGGATAAAGTGAAAAAAGTGATTAAGAATTTCGAATCATATATAGCCGAAAAATTTGATAAAGCAAAACCATCCGTTGCATATTTCAGTATGGAATATGGTTTTTCGCATGTATTGAAGATTTATTCAGGAGGTCTTGGGGTATTGGCCGGCGACTATCTGAAAGAAGCCAGTGATAGCCACGTAGACCTCACAGGGGTTGGTTTCCTGTACCGTTATGGATATTTCACTCAGTCTATTTCTCCTGATGGCCAACAGGTGGCTAATTATGAGCCACAGAATTTTGGCGAATTACCGCTCGATCCGGTATTGAACGAAGACGGAAACCAGATGATCCTGGCTGTGCCGTACCCTGATAGGGATATCTATGCAAATGTATGGAGAGTGAACGTAGGCCGTATTAGCCTGTATTTGCTTGATACCGATCTGGATCTGAACAGTGAATATGACCGTCCAATTACTCACCAGCTATATGGCGGAGACTGGGAGAACCGTCTGAAACAGGAATACTTGTTAGGTATCGGTGGTATTTTGCTACTTAACAAACTGGGAATTAAGAAAGAAATATATCATTGTAATGAAGGCCATGCCGCATTGATTAATGTTCAGCGTCTGCTTGATCTTATCGAAGGTGAAGGGCTTACATTCAATCAGGCATTGGAAGTTGTACGTGCTTCGGGTCTGTACACAGTGCATACTCCGGTTCCGGCAGGACACGACTATTTCGATGAAGGTTTGCTCGGTAAATATCTTGGCAGCTATCCGGCCCGCCTGGGTATCTCATGGCAGGATTTTGTAGATATGGGGCGTGAGCATCCGGGAAGCGGGGAAAAATTCAGTATGAGTGTGTTTGCGCTCAATACCTGTCTCGAAGCCAATGGCGTAAGTTACCTGCATGGAATCGTTTCGCGCCATATGTTCCAGCCTGTATGGCCGGGATACTTTCCTGAAGAGCTACATGTAGGACATGTAACCAATGGTGTACACATGCCGACATGGACTGCAAAGGAAATGAAAGAACTATATGAGAGGACATTCGATAAGAATTTCTATAACGACCAGTCTAATCATGAAATATGGGATAATATATACAGCGTACCCGATGCTGAAATATGGAAACTGCGTCTGGCGATGAAGAAGCGTTTGGTTTCTTATGTTCAGGAGCAAATGAAAGAAGGATGGATAAAGAACCAGAAAGCGCCGTCCGCAATATTCAATATTGTGGATAAAATCAATCCGGATGCGCTGTTGGTAGGTTTTGGCCGACGTTTTGCGACATATAAGCGCGCTCATTTGTTGTTTACCGATCTCGACCGTTTGTCGAAACTTGTAAATAACGAAAAATATCCGATACAGTTCCTGTACACAGGAAAAGCCCACCCGGCCGATGGAGCCGGACAAGGTTTGATCAAGCAGATTGTAGAGATCTCGCGCCGTCCTGAATTTTTCGGAAAGATCATTTTCCTTGAAAACTATGATATGCGTCTTGCCAAACGCCTTATTTCGGGTGTTGATATCTGGTTGAATACACCGACACGCCCATTGGAGGCTTCCGGTACATCCGGCGAAAAAGCTGAGATGAACGGAGTGCTCAACTTCTCTGTCCTTGACGGATGGTGGTATGAAGGCTACCGTAAGGATGCCGGCTGGTGCCTGACAGAAAAGCGGACTTATACCAATCAGGCATATCAGGATGAACTGGATGCCTCGGAAATATATGCTATGTTCGAGAACGAGATACTGCCGTTGTATTATGCCCGTAATTCGAAAGGATATTCCCCCGAATGGATTCAATATATCAAGAACTCTATCGCCAATATCGCGCCGGAATATACAACCAAGCGTATGATCGACGATTATATCAAGAACTTCTATAAACCCGAAGAAGGCCGTTCTAAACTGGTTACAGCCAATAACTATTCTAAGGCTAAGGAATTGGCTGCATGGAAAGAAGATACCGCCGCTAATTGGGATAAATTCACCGTAGAGCAATTGACGTTTAACGGACAGGATTTAAGAGACGGGGCCGGGCTTTCTTCTCCTAACCTTACCGAAGGTGAAAAGATGAAAGTGGAAGTAGTCCTTGATAAAAAGGAAATGAAAGGTGATTTGGGTGTAGAATGCGTACTGACTGAATATGACGCGGAGAAGAAGGTTGATAAATTCATATCGGCTCAGGAATTCAGGTTAGTAAAGCAGGAAGGTTCGAAACTGTATTTCGAAATGAATGCTGAAGCTAAAATACCGGGCTTGTGTAATTTCGCATACCGTGTATTCCCTAAACATCCGGACATGGCTCACCGCATGGATTTTGCATATGTGCGTTGGATCTGAAAACTTTAGATATAAGATAGTGGGGGCGGCTTCGTAATGAAGCCGCTTTCTTTTTGTTTATGATATAACTTATTGCTAATTTTGAAACCGTTTTCCACTAAAATTATATCAATGAAAAAAATTATCTTATTTTCTGTCGGATTATTAGCCGCAATTTCATCAAATGCCCAGATGAAGCCCGAAAGTACCGAATGGTATTATCCTCAACCGCCGAAAGTTATTCCGGCAAAAGTTTTAAACCAGCCGCCTTCCGACGCTATTGTTTTGTTTGATGGGAAGGATTTGTCAAAATGGGTTTCTACGGGTGGAGGAGATGCCAAATGGAAAGTGTCGGATGGGGCGATGGTGATCGTTCCGGGTTCGGGAGGTGTTTCTACCAAAGAATATTTTGGAGATTGCCAGTTACATATTGAGTTTAAATCTCCTGCTCCCGAAAAATACAACGGGCAGAACAGAGGCAATAGCGGTATTTTCCTGCAAAGTACCTATGAAGTACAGGTCTTGGACGGAGATAACAATCCCACCTATGTAAACGGAATGGTAGGTAGTATCTACAAACAGGTTGCCCCTGATGTCGACGCTTACACAAAAAATGGAGAATGGCAGGTATATGATATTTACTGGAAAGCTCCAGTATTCGGCACCGGCGGTAAACTGGAGTCTCCGGCTATGATAACTGTTGTGCTTAATGGTGTTTTGATCCAGAATAATTATATACTGAAAGGGGATACTCCATATATTGGTTTTCCAAAGTATGAGGCCCACGGGCGCTTACCTTTGATGCTTCAGGATCATGGTACAGCTGTTGCTTTCCGTAATATATGGATTCGAAATCTATAGAGGACATATTCTGATAAGAATAAAAACTGACAGATTTGGCTACGAGGTCATTATGTAACAGTTTTGAAACAAAAACGTTACATAATGGCCTTATAGATAATATATATATAGTATAAGCGCATTTTTTCGGTCAAAAAGATATTTGTTTCAAAGTTATTCCTTATATTTGTATCGTGAATTAGGTTATTGATAATTTACAAGTATAACGAACAAAGAATACCATGGATAAGATGGGATTTCTTTGTTTTTTTTATGCCTGTAAGTGAATAAAGATTGTTTTTAAATTAAATTTTTTTGGTTATGAAAAGGTTATCAATTTTATTTGTAGCGATACTGGCGTTCAGTATCAGTTCATTTGCGAGCAACGATTATGAGGTTTTATGGGTGTTGAATAACAAAACAACATTCAATACAGTAACCGATTATGTAAAGGCTAGTCCTGAACAGAAGGAGCAGTTGGGAAACATATTCTATGATTCGGCTGAGAGATTAAAAAATGCGTTGCAGGATAACGACAAAGAGGGGGCTTGGAAAGCCTTGGCCTTCAATTTGGCAAACACTAGATCTGTATTATCTGCACAGCAATACCGTAAATATCTGGCAATATTAAATGCTACATATCAGCAGACACAAGGTGTTCTTGTAGCTAATAAATAAAGATGTGATGTTAATTAAACAAATTGGAGGGAAGGATTTATTCTTCCCTTTATTTTTTCAAAACAGTTCAAATCCTTCTTTGTATGTCCTGAATTTCAATTCCGGAAGCAATTCCTTTCTCATACGACTCGTATCTCCATAATAAGACACCATTCCTATTTTTACAAAATCAACGGTCAGCGGGCTTCGGGTACCAAAAAGGGTAGAGAATGCTTCAAAACCCCGGGCTGCCGTCATTATCATCCATACCGGCATACGCCACGGTTTGCGGTTTCCTTTATAGATTGTTATATCGTCAAGGAATTGTTGCAGAGTTTGCACCCCCTCATCCCCAATATGATAAATCCCTTTTATATCGGGGTTTAGAGTGGCCGCAATAGTTGCATCCACAAAATCGGGTTTCGAGATGAGATGTATATAGGTCGGTTTCCTCCACACTCCCAGTAACCAGTGGCGGGCAAACCATTGTGCTGCATCTATCATAAGGATTCCTTTGCCGTAGACCATCCCTACACGTAAAGAGACGGCTTCGAAATCATATTTCTCTCCATACCGGAACAAGAGTTTTTCTTCCTCGAGACGTGTTTTTGCATGCATCGATTCCGGTTTCCCATCCAATACGCCGGTCGCCGGATCTTCCGGGCTGCGTTCACCTTCTACATGGGGGAAACTGATGAGGATAATGCGTTTTACTTTCTGCCCGATAGCGACATCTAATAAATTGTTGAAATATTGCGTATTCGTAGTCGGCAGGAATTTTTCGGGATTCGCTTTGAATAATATTCCCGCAAAATGAACGATTACATCGACATTTTCGAGTGCATCGCGCAATGTCTCCTTGTTTGCTAAATCTACTTTAAAAACGGATATATTCTCTTTCTCTTTCAGATTATCGGCGGCATCTTTTTTATGTATCAGCAAGTTCAGATTTACATTCATATCTTTCATTCCCTGAGCTAATAATCCGCCAAGGTTGCCTGCCGCTCCCGTTATTGCTATTCGTTTCATGTTAAGTTTAGTTTAAACTGTAAAGATAAGTTTAGTTTATTGCTATATGGTCATTTATTGAAACTATAATATCAAATTTTGTAATGCGGTATGCTATTTTTTTTATAATTTTAGTTTCCCGATTTAGGCTTGGAATACCTGTATATTAATAATATAAACATTAAACACCATGAAAGAACTAAAAATGTTTATCGACGGCAAATTTATAGAAAACGCATCCGGAAAATGGATAGACGTACTGAACCCGTCGACAGAAGAAGTAATCTCTCGACAACCTGAAGGAACGGTTGAAGATGCCCGCAAGGCAATCGATGCTGCCGAAAAGGCGCAGGACAAATGGGCCGCCACTCCTGCTGTGGAAAGGGCGGGTTACCTGATAAAAATTGCAGCAGGAATCCGTAAAAGAGAAAAAGAACTGACTGATATAATCGTTCGTGAAGGAGGAAAAACACAGGGGCTGGCAAATGTAGAAGTCCTTTTCACAGCCGATTACCTCGAATATATGGCAGGATGGGCACGCAGATATGAAGGTGAAATTATCCAGAGCGACCGTCCGCACGAAAATATTTTCCTGTTTAAAAAACCGATCGGGGTTACAACCGGTATTCTTCCGTGGAATTTCCCGTTCTTCCTCATAGCCCGTAAAGCAGCTCCGGCATTGGTGACGGGAAACACAATAGTGGTAAAACCGAGCCAGATCACACCCGAAAACGCATATGTATTTGCCCAAATAGTTGAAGAAACAGGCCTCCCTGCCGGAGTATTCAACCTGATAATGGGACGTGGTTCGGTTATCGGGCACGAACTGGCTGCCAATCCGAAAGTAGGTATGGTGAGTCTTACAGGTAGTGTAGGAGCAGGCGTACAAACTATGGCTGCTGCATCGGCAAATGTTACTAAAGTTTCGCTCGAACTGGGAGGTAAAGCTCCGGCTATCGTTATGGACGATGCCGACCTCGATCTCGCGGTGAAATCGATAATCGCATCCCGTGTTATCAATACAGGGCAGGTTTGTAACTGTGCCGAACGGGTATATGTACACAAGAAAGTGAAAGACATATTCCTTGAGAAGTTGGTTGCGGGTATGAAAGCTGTAAAAGCCGGTAATCCTTCCGAAGTAGTGGATTTGGATATGGGGCCGCTTGTAGAAGCTAATGCATTGAAGTCGGTGGAAGAAAAAGTAGCGAAAGCGATAAACCAGGGCTGTAAACTTCTTTGTGGCGGCAAGCGTATCGGAACGAAAGGCTATTTCTTCGAGCCTACTGTTCTTGCGGAAGCTACTCAGAAAATGGATATTATACAGGAAGAAACATTTGGCCCGGTATTGCCTGTCGTTGAATTTTCCGATATAAACGACGTTATTGAATGGGCTAACGATTGTGAATATGGACTGACATCCTCCGTTTATACTCAGAACCTGGATACAGCTTTCAAACTGGTAAGAGCGCTTAAATTCGGTGAAACATACATCAATCGTGAAAACTTCGAGGCTATGCAGGGATTCCATGCCGGATGGCGTAAATCGGGAATCGGCGGCGCCGATGGTAAACACGGACTTGAAGAATATCTTCAGACACATGTAGTGTATCTGGAAACAAAAGGCTGATAAGTCTAATAATAAAAAACTCAAAGTCTGCTGGCTTTGAGTTTTTTATATTATTACCTTTATAGCGATCAACTAATTTAAGATAAAGATGAAAGTAGGATTATTTATCCCCTGCTATGTAAATGCCATATATCCCGAAGTGGGGGTAGCCTCATACAAGCTCCTCGATTATCTGGGTGTGGATGTGGATTATCCCATCGATCAGACTTGTTGCGGGCAACCTATGGCAAATGCAGGTTTTGAAGACAAAGCCATTCCTTTGGCAAAACAGTTCGAAGAACTTTTCGGCAAATACGACTATATTGTCGCTCCGTCGGCCAGTTGCGCCGCTTTTGTAAAAGAAAATTATCCCCGCCTGCTGGAGAAAGAACAGCATTTTTGCCGGACAAGCGGAAAAATATATGACCTGTGCGAGTTCCTTCACGATATATTGAAAGTGGACAAACTTCCGGGTAACTTCCCTCATAAAGTGAGTGTACATAACAGTTGCCACGGCGTACGGGAATTGCATTTATCTTCGGCAAGCGAATTGAATATTCCCCGTTACTCAAAGGTCAGGGATTTACTGTCCTTAATAGAGGGAGTAGAAGTGCTGGAACCTCAGAAAGTCGACGAATGCTGCGGCTTTGGAGGAATGTTCTCTATCGAAGAGCCTTCCGTATCTGTATGTATGGGGCAGGATAAAGTAAGGAACCATATGGCTACCGGGGCAGAATATATAACCGGAGCCGATAGTTCATGCCTGATGCATATGCAGGGAGTGGTTAGCAGAGAGAAACTTCCGGTTAAGTTTATTCATGTTATTCAAATTTTAGCTGCGGGACTATGAGTACAAAACATACGAAGGCGGCAGACCGCTTTATTGCTGATAAAGAGCAGGAAAGATGGCATAACGAAACCCTTTGGATGGTACGGGAGAAACGTGACCGTATGGCAATGGCTATCCCCGAATGGGAGCACTTGCGTGAACTGGCTGCGAAGGTGAAGATGCATACGATTACCCATCTCGACCAATATCTTGGAAAATTTGTCAGTAATGCCGAATCCAACGGTGTAATTATTCATTGGGCAAAAGATGCGACGGAACATAACCAAATTGTTTATGATATCCTGTCGAAACATAATGTAAAGAAGCTGGTAAAAAGTAAATCCATGCTTACGGAAGAATGTCATTTGAATCCGTTCCTCATAGAAAAAGGTATCGATGTGGTCGAGAGTGATTTGGGTGAGCGCATTCTCCAGCTGATGAATGAGCCGCCGAGCCACATTGTAATGCCTGCGATTCACCTGAAGCGGCAGGAAGTCGGCAAACTCTTCGAAGATAAATTGCATACCGAAAAAGATAACAGTGACCCTACATACCTTACCCGCGCAGCCCGTCAGCATTTGCGCAACGAATTCCTGACAGCCGGTGCAAGTATGACAGGAGCTAACTTCGGTGTGGCGGAGACTGGTGACGTAATAGTCTGTACCAACGAAGGGAATGCTGATATGGGTACCTCTCTGCCCAAAGTACACATTGTATCGATGGGAATAGAGAAAATTATACCGGATCTCAAAGCCCTGAGTATATATACCCGTTTACTCGCCCGTTCGGCCACGGGACAGCCTGTAACGACCTATACTTCCCATTTCCGGAAGCCGCGCAAAGGTTGCGGGATGCATATCATACTGGTCGATAACGGACGAAGCGAGATACTCGGAAATAAAGAACATATACAAACGCTGAAATGTATCCGTTGCGGGGCATGCATGAATACGTGTCCGGTGTACCGGAGAAGCGGCGGGTATTCCTATACTTATTTTATACCCGGTCCTATAGGTATTAATCTGGGGATGCTGAAATCGCCGGAGGAATACGCTGATAACGTTTCGGCCTGTTCGCTTTGTTATTCGTGTAACAATGTCTGTCCGGTAAAAATAGATCTGGCAGATCAGATATACCGTTGGCGGCAGAATCTCGATTCGTTTCACAAGGCGGATAAGATGAAGAAGATGATGTCGTGGGGCATGAAATTCCTGTTTATGCACCCGGCTTTATACAAAACAGGGCTGAAATTTGCACCGGTTGTAAATCACCTGCCGCGATTTATGCTGTATAACGGATTGAACGACTGGGGTAAAGGACGGGAACTACCACGCTTTGCCAGCGAATCGTTTACCGATATGTGGAAAAAGGGGAAAGTACAGACTAAAAACAGATAAGGATGAGCAGTAAAAACGATATATTAGAAAATATAAGGCAACATATAACCGACAGGTATAAAATGCCCGATATAGATATAGAAGGGATACAGTATCCCGATAAAATAGCCCAATTTATAGACGTAAGCAAGGTTGTGGGAGGAGATGCCATTATCCTGAATGATGATGAAGATATAAATAAAGTTATCGGCTCTCTGTATGCGGACGCTAAAGTGATAGCCTCCAACTTACCGGATATAACCATTGCAACCGTTAATCCGGATAATGTTGCGGACCCGTACGAATTGAACGGGACCGACCTGGCTATAATAGAGGGAGAGGTGGGCGTTGCCGAAAACGGATGTGTCTGGATTCCGCAAAATGTAAAGGAGAAAGTAGTATATTTTATTTCGGAATATCTTGTTATCGTACTTGATAAGGAGAATGTGGTGAATAATATGCATGAAGCCTATGATAAACTCACATTCAACGATTATGGCTTCGGCGTATTTATCTCCGGTCCGTCCAAAACGGCTGATATAGAGCAGTCGCTGGTTGTAGGCGCACATGGTGCAAAAGGAGTGACCGTGATATTGAAGTAGAGAATGCAGGTGTGAAAGATTTTTCGCCCTTCTCTAATTCAACACAATATTATTATTAAATAAAAAGCGTGAGTTTATGCTCACGCCTCTTATCCAAAAAATCAATCCATATGTAATAATAAATACAGGGCAGTAAAAAACTGCTTGACTATTTATTCTCTGTAGTTACTTTCAAAGTCACTTCTATATTGTTTCGTGTAGCATTGGAGTAAGGGCATACCTGATGTGCCTCTTTAACCAGTTCTTCAGCTTCTTGCTGGCTGATCCCTTTTATATGTACATCCATTTCCACAGCCAGTTGAAAGCCTCCACCTTCTTTAGAGCCGATGCTTACCCTGGCGGTTACTTCCGGTTTTATGTGAATTTTTTTTGCTAATGAAACATGGCTTAATGCGCTGCCGAAGCAGGCGGAATAACCTGCTGCAAAAAGTTGTTCAGGGTTTGTGTAATTACCACCCGGGCCACCCATTTCTTTTGGAGGTCTCACTTCCAGGTTCAGTACTCCGTCCGAAGACTTGACACTACCGCTTCTTCCTCCAACAGAAGTAGCTACTGCTGTGTACATTTTTTCCATACTACTGTTTTTTATAATTTGCCTGATTAATATAATAAAACAATAGTAAGACTTGTATTGTTCAATGATAGCTATAATAAAGGAAAATAAGATTTAACAGGGCAATGGCGCAAAGTTTATATTTTTTGAAAAAGTTTATCTATAGAGTGGAGCTGTTAGCCTTTAGCTTATAGCTTATAGTTCTTTGAAAGAATGATAGTCCCCTCCAACTTCCCCAAGGGGCAGGGCTGTTAAGTTCTCTTCTTTGTTCTGTTATTTTCTGCTGTCATCCTGAGTGGAACGAAGTATCCCGACCCTGAGAAACGAGATGTTTCACTCCGTTCAACATGACACAGAGGGTATAAATAATTAGAACTTAACAGCCCTGCCCCCAAAGGGGACTTACAGAGAGGGAAAAAAGGAACAGATAAAAAATAGTGGAAAAAGTGTAACTTTTGTAACTTTTTTGATATAGTTACGAGTTACTTCGCCCTTCGGGCAGTTACGGGTTGCAAGTAGACAAGATACGAGATACAAGATACGGGTTGTTTACTGTTTACTGTTTACTGTTAACTGATATATCTGTTACCTTTGTTACCTTTTGCGTCTTAGCGTCTCTGCGTGAAATACTGTTGACTGCTGACTGTTAACTGAAATAAATGTTACCTTTTAACTATATATAGTTAAAAAATACAAAAATAACAGAATAAAAATAGTAAAAAAAGTGTCAGATGTGTCAAGTTTTAATACTTTATGGTTAATAAATGTAAATATTTAACAGGTGGTTCAGTTACCAATTTTCGTGCATTTATCCTAAAGGCTTAAAGGGATACCCCTTATTTTTATAAAAGCACTATCTTTGTACAAAATGGAAGATTATGATACTAAATATACAAAATGAAACTGCACCGCTGAAAACCGTTGTGCTGGGACAACCGTATTCATTGGGAAAAGAACCTGCACTGGAGGATACATATGATGCCAAATCGTATGAGTCCGTACTGAATGGGACCTATCCGCAAGAGGAGAGTATCGCTGATGAAATGACCGCATTTGAAAAAGTTTTCTTAAAGTACGATGTGGAAGTTCTTCGTCCTCTTATTTTGCCCAACTGTAACCAGGTCTACGCCCGTGATGTAGCATTTGTAATTGACGATAAGATCATCACATCAAATATTATACCCGACCGGGCAGATGAACAGGAGGCATATGCGCCTATCTATAGCCGGATAGCTTTCAATAAAATATATAACCTGCCGGAGAAAGCGCATGTAGAAGGCGGAGATGTGGTACTATATGGTGATACCGTCTTTGTGGGCACATATATGGAAAGAGATTACCCCGAATACAAAACTGCCAGAACAAACGCGTACGCAATAGCATTCCTTCGGGAATTATATCCTGAGAAGAATTTTGTGGCACTAGAGTTGGAAAAAGATGATACTGATCCTCGTAAAGGCATCCTGCATCTCGATTGTACTTTCATGCCTGTCGGCAATGGCAAGGCTATTATCTATAAAGATGGTTTCAAGCACGAAAAAGACTATCATTATCTGGTTGATTTCTTCGGTAGGAAGAATATTTTCGAGGTTACACAGGAAGAAATGTATTATATGAATACGAATATATTTTCCATATCTCCTACGGTTGTTGTAAGCGAGGAACGTTTTACGCGCCTTAACCGACATCTGGCCGATGAATGGGGGTTGACAGTAGAGGTTGTCCCTTATTTCGAAATATCCAAAATGGGCGGGTTGCTCCGTTGCTCTACATTGCCGTTAGTAAGGGAATAATCCGGTATGAAAATGAATATGCTGAAATCCCTGATTCTCCTATTAGCTTTTGTGCTTGTACCCATTGCTGCATCCGCGCAGATGATCGGCGCAGGCATACAAGCGGCAAAAAGTGAGAAAGTTCAGTTTGCAGCCAATGTACATACCAGATATTATACATATAAAGGAGATGTAAATTTTTTCTTGTTCGGAGGCTTGGATTATACAGGAGGTAGTACTAAACTTTCCGGATTGAATACGAAGGCTATTTCACCCACATTGGATTTTGCAAGTATGGTCTTTGGAGATTATGCCGATAGAAGTATTTTGTGGTTATCGTGCGATGCGGGGTATTTACGAAACTTCCATGAGAAGAAGTCGAGCGGGATTGTGCTTACTCCCAATATTATGTGCGCGTATAGTTTGTTTTATATAAAGACAGGGTACGATATGAATGTATCGCGCGGCAACAATCAATTTTTCGTACGCTTGGGACTCATTCTTTCTTTATGATAATAAAGATGAGTCATAAGTTATGAATTACAAGTTGTACGGATATTAAACATTTATAATTCATAACTTATAACTCATCATTCATAAACTTATTTTGCGTCGGGGTAAAGTCCTTTCCACCAGCTATTATCGTCCTTCAGCCATTTGGCAAACCATGCCATGATGGAATTGTTCCATTCCACACGCCGCTTGTAGTTCATTACTCCGTGGTTTTCGTCTTTCACCTGTATGAATTCTGCCGGGCGTCCCAATATCTTCAAAGCTGTGTACATCTGGATACTTTCGCCTATAGGCACATTGGTGTCGACCGTACCGTGCGTAAACAGAATAGGAGTGTGTACTTTGTCGGCGCTGAACAACGGACTTTGCTTTACATACAGGTCGGGATTATTCCACGGATAGCTGTGCGCGCTTGCACCCGAACTATAAGTGTATCCCCAGTATCCTTCGCCCCAGTAGCTGCTGATGGAACTGATTCCCGCGTGGGATACGGCAGCCGCGAATATATCTGTCCGGGTTTGCAGGTACATGGTCATAAATCCGCCGTATGAGGCGCCTACACAGCCGATCTTCTTATCATTTACATATGGGTGTTCTTTGACAAACTGTTTTACGCCTTCTATGATATCTTCGGCTGTACGTTTACCCCATGCATTGACATGTAAGGCTGCAAACTTCTGTCCGAATCCGGTTGCGCCGCTCGGCTGTATAATATATACCACATAGCCTTGCGATGCAAACACATGAGCAGGATACGGCCCCTCAAATGTACGGGAAGTAGGGCTGGTACCTCCGTAGTAATATACGATCATCGGATATTTCTTGGACGCGTCGAAGTCTGGCGGCAGGTAACAACTGCCTTTTATCTCTGTTCCTGCGGAATTGGTAAAGTTCCAGTCTTCTACTTTTCCAAGGGACATTTCCGATAACCTGTCGTTGTATGGGTCGGCTATCATTGTCGACTTTTGGTTTTTTACATCATACAGATAAGCACGGGTAGAGTTTGACCGGCTCACACCGAAATAGATTGCGGACAGAGCATTGTCAGCCGTAGAGAATGAACGGATGACTTCTTCATTCAATGGTAATTTAGTGAAAGTCTTGCCGGAAGGATTGTATGCATACATATTCACGTAGTCCTTGTCGGTAGTACGGAAATAGATCAGATTGTCTTTCTTGTTCCAGAAACTATTATCGATGCTCGGATCGAAGTTCTTTGTGATCGGGTCAATCTGTTTTGTGCTCAAATCCATGATAAATGCGAGACCATTATAGCTATTGGCAATTTGTCCGGCATCTATATTTTGTCCTATACCGCCGAAGGCTTCGCCTGAACCCGAAATGAGGACCTTTTTCCCGTCAGGAGAGAAAGACGCGCCATGTGCAAAGCCTTCGTTTGTCCATAAAGTATCTACAGTCATAGTGGGCAAATCCAACTTGAGCATTGTGTATTTACGGAACGGACGTTCGGTCACTGTTTCATCGGTAAAAGAAACCAGAAGCTGTTTTGAGTCGGCACTGATATCGTTGAGCCATGTGGTATGCGAGCCATATGTAAGTTGCTGGCTTAGACCCGATCTGATGTCGTATTTATAGATGAACGAACGGTTGGTGTATCCCGGCTGACGGTTTTCCGGTGATAATAAAAGTTTCAAATCCCCTTTGGTCTCTTCGCCCTTTTCCTGTTTGGTATAGAAAAGGGTTCTTTCATCCGGGGAGAAAGTCATATACTCGTCCGGAATGTTCTTTGCAAAGACCGTTTCCTGTAATGTCGCCGGATCAATGGTAATCAGATTTGTACCATCTTCGGTTTTTAGTGTGTAGAACATTTTTTCGCTTACAGGCATCCAGCTTAACTGTTTTTTACTGCCATCGGTATCCAGAAGGATTTGTTTGCCTGTAGTGACATTATGTAATTCGGTTGTGGATACGCCTTTCTCTCCGAATGTATTTCTGTACGAAATCAAAGCGTATTGTCCGTTTGGCGACATGCTGGTATTGGTTACCCTTTTACCTAAGAGCATATCAGTAAAGTTTACAAACCTTTTGCTTGTATTTTGGGCCGAAAAAGAAGTTTTGTCGTCATCCTTCTCATTTTCCAATACAATTTTGAAGATGGGGGAGGATTTATCTTCCGCCGAAGCCAGTAGCTTGATTACAACACGGCTGGATAGGGGATACGGATTGAAAGTAGCCGTAACTTCTTTTTCATTCCTGAAGTTTTCTTCTCTGGTGGTTTTCGATGTGCTGAGCTTACCATCCACATATAGCTCAAACATATTCGCAGAGGTTATCTTTAAGGATAATTTCGCATAGCGGTTGGCTTGTACGTAGAATGAGAATAGCTGGAAAGTATAACCTTCCCTTGGCTTCTCCGCATAAAAATATCCGGCAGTGTCGGATCTGAGAGGTCTTACAAAAGCGGTTTGCTCAGGAATGGTCAGACTCATTTTCAATAAATCCTTTTCCGAATACTTATCTCCTTTCAGATTGGTAGAGTCTACAATTAACGGATTGATAACAGCAACGGGCGGAGCTGCATATATCTGAGGCAATTTTTGTTTGGTCTGAGAAAACATTCCTATAGCCGATATAAGGCATAGGGCAATAATCGACAATCGTAATTTCATATATTTTATAATATTTTATAGTTTAGACGATAAAGATATGAATTATACGATAGACAACCGGAATAATGGTGGTGAAAAGCATCTCTTTAACAAGATGTTTTATAGCAGGGGCGTCTTTATTTAAGGATAATGTATTATCTTTGAACGTATAATACGTACACATATAGTAAACACTATCATTGATATAAAAAATGAAGATCTTAGCACGCTATATTATTTTTTCTTTATCAGCTATTATATTCTTTTCTTGTACAGGCGGCGACTTGATGCTTTATCGTGAAAAAGAGCCGGAACCCGAACCCGAGCCCGAACCGGAATATTACTGGTTGCTGGAAAGTGTAGACTACCCGGAATATAATATTCAGTCGATGCAGTTCCGTAACGACTTTATCCTGACTTATAATGATGCGGACTCTATAATCGTAATAGATAATGATGGGGGAGACTACATTCAGGTTGATTATAAAGACAAATTTTTCTCATTTTCCCGCGTAAGGAATTCTTCCGCAACAAGCCGGACCTCTGATAGCCTGCTGATTTATCTGAATGAAAACAAGCAGATAGATTATGCCTTGCATGTGACCAATATAGAGACATTTAAGGATGGCGAACTAATATCGAACAGAAGAACACAGAACGATTCCACGGTCTGTAAATATAATGCAGAAGGATATATGACCAATATGGATCATTATGATTATAGTGGAAATAATAACTCCCTGTCATATGCTGAAGAATATGTGATTACAGATGGTAATATAACCGAAGTAACTTCATCGGCCGGTTATCATCATATATATACATATGACAAGACTGCATATATTCAGTCGGCAAGCTATGTATATGAAATGCCTCTGAATACAATAAGTATAAAGAGCAGGGGAGGGTGTTGGTTTATGTCCAGTTTGCCTTTTCTGTCGGCTAAATATCTTGGAAAGGCTAGCGTGAATAATGTATCGCGAACGGTAATAAAGAAAATAGACCGGAACGGGGCGGAGTCCGACTATGCTGACATCGTGTATAAATATGTTCTCGATGAGAATAATATGTTAAGTACAGCTACACTTTCGGGAGTAGTTAACGGTCAAAATATTCCCGATAACTATGTATCTAAATTCTCTCATTTCGGAAAAGATAAGAAATAAGATGAAAAGTCCGGTTCTATGCCGGACTTTCTTGTTTAATCCCGGCTTAGCTACAAGTAATGAATGAGAAATTGAGAGATGTTCATTACCTAACCAAGCCGGGAGGCTAAGGGGGCAGCCTTATATTTTCAGATATTATTTTCTTTCGGGTGTATCCAATACTTCTCCTGTCTCTTTACTGACTTTTACTATATCGCCTTTTGTTCCGCTGATATACCATATTCCGTTATCCAGGCTTACCGAAAACGGTTCCTGTCCGGTTAGCAATGGTCTGGCTATCGCCATAACCGACAGTATGGTTGGTACGGCATCATTATAGGCTGTCAATGTAGAAGACTGGTGTTCCGGCCACTCTATGGATTGAGCCAATACTTCAATGTTATTTTTGTATTTATCTCTGGGATTACCTTTGAACTGATAGAATATAGCAGAGGCTATCATCGATATCAGACAGATGGGGTATATTGCAGTCTTACTCATAATAATGTAAGTTTTATCGGTTGCATCATATAGAGGAATGTATAGCATATATTCCACAACAAGACTATTATTTTTTTTGATGGAAAATAAAAAAAGCGCTGAGATTCAAATATTTCAGCGCTTACAGTATTGAAGTATAACTTTTATTTTTTAGCGTCCAGTATTTCAAGAAGTATTTCCGGTTCGTCTGTGGTAATGTAATCGATTTCCTGATTGAGCATTGTTTGCATATCTTCTACTTTATTCACAGTCCAAGCATTGGTCAGTAATCCCATGGATTTTGCTTTTTTTGCTAGATCCGTATCTTTAAGAAAATGGCTATAGTGATAATCTATACCAGACATTCTTTCCGCTTCCAGTTCTTCCAGCGTTTTATCGGCTTCCAGATAAAGGATTTTTGCCGTTGGGTCCAGTTCCCTGATGCGTTTTGCCGCATCGAAGCTGAATGTTATATAGTCGGTCCATGCCTGCGCATTCATACGGTGTACTATATGGACAGCCGAATCGGCAACGGCTTCGCAACGTTCTTTTCCTTTTTGCGAAGCTTTAACTTCCAGTATCAGGCGGGTCTTATTCTGTTCTTTGATACATTTGATATATTCTTCAAGGCTTGGCAGTCTATCACCGTCTTTCAATGCTATTTTGTGTAGTTCTCCGGCAGTAGTTTCTTCTACTTTTTTACCTCCTATCTCGGGGTCGTGTGAGAGAATAACTTTATTGTCGGAAGACAGCCATACATCAAATTCGGAGCCTTCGCAGCCTATTTCTATCGCTTTTTTCAATGATTTTAATGAGTTCTGGCTGGCATCATGGTTTTTCCATGCCCCACGGTGTGCGATTACCTTGTTTCGGATAAAGTCGTCTCTGACCAGTTCGAAGGTTTTCTCTCCGTCTTTGGTCTTTACAGTAACTTCGAAACGCCAGGGAGAGGATTCTGTCAGAGCGGCATTTTTTTTCAGGGAGATGTATCCGTCCTTGCTTATTGTGAATAAACTGGAATTGTCTTTTGTCAACGAGATTTTTTCTCCTGCGGGAATGTTGAATTTTCCAATAGATATTCCCTTCTTATTTTTTGGAATCAGATAATTATCCAGTGTCAATAATTCTTTTCCTGATTGTGAATGCATACCGGCATGACTTGATAATAAAATAAAAAATAAAAATAATAACTTTTTCATGATTACATTTTTAGACATTAATCGTATATAAACTATATTGTGGATATATGCGGTAATAAAATATTACAGATGAAAAACAGGCAAACATATATATATACTATAAAAATTTATCTATATCTAAGAATAGATAGTGATATTGGATAATCAAAGATAAAAAGTAAGAAATGAAAAAGCGTGTAGAATCTGTTACTTTTGTTACTTTTTTTATTAATAAATTAAAAATGGTTTATTTACCAGCTGATTATGGGTTATAGAAAGAAAAGTGACAGGTGTGTATTATTTGTAAAAAGTGTTACTTTTGTTACCTTTTTTGATTATTACGATACTATATTTTAAATTTAGTTGGGATACTTTTGTCATTTCATTTTTGAAAGATTTATTTCTCTGATCTTGAAAAAATATTTCCAATTAATATTTATTCTATCAGATGACATTTTATTACCTTTACGTTAAAAATTAAGACTATGAATACCTACTCTAACTTTCAAAAGTATCTGCAAAACGAACTTGCTGATATACAATCGGCAGGACTGTACAAGAATGAACGTATAATCGTGTCTCCACAGGGAGCATCTATCCGTGTAAGTACCGGACAGGAAGTGCTGAACTTCTGCGCAAATAATTATCTGGGGTTATCAGATAATAAGGAATTGATCGAAGCCGCCAAAGAGGCGATGGATTCCCGGGGCTTCGGGATGTCTTCGGTCCGGTTTATATGCGGTACCCAGGATTTGCATAAGCAACTCGAAGCAGCCATCGCAAAGTTTTTCGGCATGGAAGATTCCATCTTGTATGCGGCCTGCTTTGATGCCAATGGCGGGGTATTCGAGCCATTGTTGAGCGATCAGGACGCCATTATATCCGATTCATTGAATCATGCCTCCATAATAGATGGCGTACGTCTGTGTAAAGCTGTTCGCTACCGTTATGCAAATGCGGATATGGAAGACCTCGAGAAACAGTTGAAACTGGCACAATCGCAACGTTTCCGGCTGATAGTTACAGACGGTGTGTTCTCTATGGACGGTAATGTAGCCCCGATGGATAAAATATACGAACTGGCACAGAAATACAATGCCATGATAATGATAGACGAATCTCATTCAGCGGGTGTTGTGGGCAGGACCGGACGAGGCACTACCGAGTTATTCAATCTGCGTGGTAAGGTTGAAATTATCACGGGTACTTTAGGTAAATCGTTTGGGGGAGCTATCGGCGGATTTACAACAGGTAAAAAGGAGATAATAGATATGCTTCGCCAGCGTTCACGTCCTTATTTATTCTCAAATTCGCTACCTCCTGCAATCACAGCGGCGGGGATTAAGATGTTCGAGATGATGGAACGCACGAATGAACTACAAGATAAACTGCATGCTAATACAGACTATTTCGTAGAAAAGATGAAAGCGGCAGGCTTTGATATCAAACCAACACAATCATCCATCTGCGCGGTGATGCTGTATGATGCGAAGTTATCCCAGGATATGGCAGCCCGGTTATTGGATGAAGGTATTTATGTTACAGGATTCTATTATCCGGTAGTGCCTAAAGACTTGGCGCGTATCCGTGTGCAGATATCTGCCGGTCATGAAAAAGAACATCTTGATAAATGTATAACGGCATTCACAAAAATAGGAAGAGAATTAGGTGTAATAAAATAAACGATGAATAACATTCTTATAGTAGGCAGTACGGGTCAGATCGGCTCGGAACTAAGTATCAGATTGCGCTCGATTTACGGCGACAGTAATGTAATCTGCGGATATTATAAGCCGCCTTATCCCGATGGTTTTTTCGATTGGGGCCCCACCGTAGAGATAGATGCCACCGACATAAAACAGATCGCCGATGCAGTGAAGAAATACAAGATAGATACCATCTACAATCTGGCTGCTATATTGTCAGCAACGGCCGAAAAAAATCCTAAGCTGGGATGGGATGTGGGCGTGGGCAGCCTGATGAATTGCCTCGATGTAGCTAAGGAGTTTAATTGTGCTGTGTTCACTCCGAGTTCTATCGGCGCCTTCGGGCCTGATACACCAAAGGACAGGACGCCTCAGGATACAGTTCAGCGCCCGAAAACCGTGTATGGTATAACCAAAGTGATGGGCGAATTGCTTAGCGATTATTACCATGACCGCTGGGGGGTGGATACCCGTTCGGTACGTTTTCCGGGTATTATATCCAACCTTACCCATCCGGGAGGTGGAACTACCGACTATGCCGTAGAGATATATTACAATGCGGTGAAAGAGGAGAAGTTTATCTGTCCGTTGAAGGCCGGAACTTTTATGGATATGATGTATATGCCGGATGCCCTGAATGCCGCCATCAACATAATGGAAGCTAATCCAGACAGGCTGATCCATCGCAATTCGTTCAATATCGCGGCAATGAGCTTCGATCCGGAAATGTTATATTCGGCCATAAGGAAGCATTATCCGGATTTTGAGATGGAATACGATGTCGACCCTTTGAAGCAGGCGATTGCCGATTCATGGCCCAACTCCCTGGATGATACCTGCGCCCGCCAGGAGTGGGATTGGAGACCTGAATATGATCTGGAGAAGATGACCGCTGATATGATAAATGTACTCAGAGAAAGGGAAGTGCATTTGATCTGAAAATAAGATAGACAGGAAGTATGTATTCTATTTGCATGCTTCCTGTTCTCTATAAATCTTATTCTTCTATACTGAAACTGACAAAGGCAAAGCGTTTGCTGTCCGGCGCCCATGAGTTTACATTAAAAGTACCCTGTCCGCCGAATAATTTGATTAAGGTCTGCGGTTCACCCCCCGTTGCAGGGACCATCCGTATTTCTACATGTTTGTAGCGGAGATGTTCGTGTGGTTCGAGATCCCCTTTCCGGTATGCGATGTACACGATATTCTTACCATCCGGAGACAAGTGTGGGAACCAGGAGTTGCGATCTTCATCGAACGTTGTCTGCGTTTGCTCGTTACCATTGGTTTTCATCCGCCATATCTGCATCAACCCGGTACGCATGGAGTTGAACCAGATATATTCGCCATCGGGAGAATATTCGGGTCCGTCATTTAGTCCTTCCGAAGCTGTAAGGCGGGTTTCATTGGTTCCGTCAATGGAAATTGTATATACATCCATTTCTCCGTTGCGGTTGGCACAATAGGTAAGCATCTTTCCATCCGGACTCCATCCGTGCATATAGCTTGGCAGGGAAGGTGTGACCTGTTTCGGCTCTCCACCGTCGCCCGGTAATACGAATATTGTGGGGCGTCCGTCCGGTAATGAGCGGTGGCTAATTGCCATTAATTTCCCATCCGGTGATATCAGATGGTCGTTGTTGCATTTTGTGGCGAAGCCTGTATCAATTAATTCCGGCTCTCCGGAAGAATCTGCCGGTAGTTTATATATCAGGCCTTCACTGTTATATATCAGGTATTTGCCATCAGGAGTCCAGTCGGGAGCTTCTATGAGGTAAGGAAACTCTTTCACGATGGTTCGTTCCCCTGTAGTGATGTCATATATCTCAAGGATACTGGTTACTTTGGACGGTTCGGTTTGTTGTGGCTGCATAATGTTATAGTTAGGTATTTTTCCGATAGATGATTATTCCAGATACAATAGCTTTATTGCAAGATAGCAAAGGACAATTAGCATGGCGTATATTATCGGCGTGGTAATAACCGTGGCTATCGCTATATGAAGCTTTTTAGGCTTCTCAGGTCTTGCTCTTCCTTTAAATATGCGCCAGCAGATACACCATACGGGCATGGCAATCACAAGTAAGGCTATTATGGCGCCAGAGCCAAAGCCTAAAGAAAATCCGCCGTAAGGGTCGATATTTATATCCATAGTTCAGATGTTTGTTTTAGTTCAGGTCTACAACAGTAATACCTGTACCTCCGAATTGTACATGCTCATCCTGATAGTTGTGAACTCCCGGTACTGTACGCAGGTAGTCCCGTATGATTTGACGCAGTGCTCCCGTGCCCGTACCGTGCAGAATACGTACGCGGGATACGCCTACAAGTATGGCGTCATCAATGAAATACATAACGGCCTGCAAGGCTTCATCGCCACGCATGCCACGCACGTCTATATCCTGTTTGAAGTTGAGTTTCTTCTCGCGCATATCATCGCTTACGGCAGCGCTGACAAGTGTACTCTTCGAATCGCGTTTGACCTGATTCTTACTTATATATTCCAATGTATCCAGTTTGGCTGTCGATTTTATCATCCCGAAAGCTACCGTTGCATTTCCTCTTTGTATATCGAGTACCTGTCCTATGGATGTTTGCCCTTTTATACGGACATTGTCGCCAATCGCAATTGTTTGTAGCTTAGGTTTTTCCGTGACTTTCTCTTTCTGCTTCTTGTTTTTCTCCTTGTCTTTTAGTTTCTGTATTTTACGGATAATCTTGTCGTCGGAGAAGTTGTCTTCATCGTCCAGCGTCGATTTGAATTCACTCAAAGCCTGCCGCGCCTGTTTCGTTTTCTCCTTATCGGCCTGTGATTCGCGGATGGTGCGTATAGTATTCTCAATTCTGGCATTTGCCTCCGACATTATACGTTCAACGTCGGTTTTTGCCTGGCGGATGATTTCTTTCCGCTGTTTTTCTACTGCCAGCAGGTCGGTTTCGTAGGTCTCGGTAACTTCTTCGAGCCGTTTCTCTTTTTGACGGATGCTTTGCCGTTTGGTTTCCCAATAACGCTTGTCACGAACGATGTCTTGCAGGTATTTATCCATGTTGATATAATCACTGCCTACGATTTCCGAGGCATCGGCAATTACATCTTCCGGCAATCCTATCTTGCGTGCTATCTCTATGGCAAACGAACTGCCCGGATTCCCGATAGACAGGGTAAACAGAGGCTGCATCAGATGACGGTCGTATAACATAGCCCCGTTTATGACCCCTTTGTTCTCATTGGCAAAGTGTTTCAGATTCTGATAATGGGTGGTGATTACCCCGAAAGCTCCCCTCTCATTGAAACGTTTCAGGAGGGACTCGGCAATCGCCCCGCCTATCTGGGGTTCGGTACCTCCGCCAAATTCGTCAATGAGCAGGATGGTCTTTTTATCACAGTTCCTGACAAAGAATTTCATATTGGTCAGATGCGAACTGTATGTACTCAGATCGTTTTCGATCGATTGTTCGTCTCCTATGTCTATGAATATACGGTCGAATATCCCGACTTTGGAGTTTTCATCCAGAGGAATCGGTAAACCGCATTGTACCATATACTGGAGCAATCCGACTGTTTTCAGGCAAACGGACTTTCCTCCGGCATTCGGCCCTGAAATTATCAGCAGGCGGTTGTCTTCTTCCAGTTCTATATCGAGCGGTACTATTTGTTTATTCTGCTTACGGTGCGAGAGAAACAATAGCGGATGTTTTGCCCTGTACCAGCGTATCAATTGTTTATCTTCGATAGGAGGCTTGATGGCATTCAACTCGATGGAGAATGTAGCTTTAGCCCGGATGAAATCTATCATAGCCAGAAATTCATACGATTGCAGTATTTCAGGAACCAATGGGCGTAAAACATCAGTAAAAGCAATGAGTATTTTAATTATCTCGCGCCTTTCTTCGCTTTCCAACTCACGTATCCGGTTGTTTGCTTCCACTACCTCTGCCGGTTCTATAAAGACCGTTTTGCCCGAAGCGGATTCGTCATGCACTATGCCTTTGATTTTGCGTTTAAAGGCTGGGGCGACAGGGATAACCAGCCGTCCGTCGCGCATGGTAGGTGTTACATCCTTTTCTACCAGGCCTTCGCTTTGTGCCAGGCGTAATATCGCGTTGAGACTTTTGGATATGCCACCCGATATATGGGCTATGTCTTTCCGTATGCGGCTCAGTTCGGGTGACGCGTTATCTTTTATGCGTCCGAACTTATCCAGGATGTTGTCTATCTTGCTTATCAGTTGTGGAAATACGACTACCTCTCCAGCTAATGTATGTAGATAAGGGTAGGGTGTATTTTCTTCATCTTCTTTTTTCAGAAAGCTTACAATGTCCCTGATTGTCTGCAAGGAACGCCTTAAATCGAATAATGCATTTTCGTCTATCCACGTACCTTCTACTTTGACGTTTCGCAGCGATGGGCGCACGTCAAGGAAATAATTAGTTGGAAAATCATCTTCTTCCTGTGTGATTCGGATAAATTCTTCTGTCTGGGAAAGGCCTTCAGTAATAAATGTATAGCCGGAAGAAAAAGCCATGTTTCCTACTTTTTCCTCTCCCAGTGGACTCAGGCATCTAGCCGTGAGTAATTGGCGTATTTTGTCAAATCCTATTTTCGATTCGAAATTTTCTGGATATATCACGTTGTGTTCATTTTAGGTTGCAAAGATAGGAATTTTAGTTATAAGTTATAAGTTTAGGCATGGGACAAAGGTGCGAAAATCGGCAGTTATCATTGTTGATTGAATATTTACATTAATTAACCATATAATGTTAAAATCTGACATATCTGACACTTTTTTCACTATTTATATGGTATCTAATTTGTATATATTAACTAAATACAGTTAAAAGGTAACACTTATTTCAGTAAACAGTAAACAGTAAACAGTCAGCAGTTAACAACCCGTATCTTGTATCTCGTATCTTGTCTACTTGCAACCCGTAACTGCCCGAAGGGCGAAGTAACTCGTAACTATATCAAAAAAGTTACAAAAGTTACACTTTTTCCACTATTTTTTATCTGTTACTTTTTTCCCTCTCTGTAAGTCCCCCTTGGGGGATCTAGGGGGCCACTTCATTCTTTCAAAGAACTAACAGCTCCTCTCTATAGATAAACTTTTTCAAAAAGATTAAATTCCGTGTGTTTACCCTAAATTATGTCTTGCAAAATTTGCGGAATTAAAACAAAATTGTAATTTTACCGTTGTAAGAAGGGTGAATGAGATATTGAATTGTTATATATCTCATCCTTACGGCTTTATTTTTATGAGATTTGTTTATTGAATTTACAGACAGCCTTAGCTATTGAATTTGCCCTGATAAAATAGAAATATTTTTTTGCAAAATTACAGAAGATTACTACAGTATTTATCTACGTAAGTAAGCGGTGATTATGATTATTAAATTTGAATTAAGTTGTTTGTATCATTAAAATGATTATTGATATAATTCATATATGTATATATAAAACCAATGCGACAGAGACACAATCGGATATATTGGGCATTTATTACTCCGACGATGGTTTTTATTCTAAAAGATATGGTTTCATTTTCTGCTTGTGAAAGTGGATTTATGGGATTCGACCATTGAAGTATAACCTCTAAAGCATTGGTTTTTTTATGCATTTTAAATATTTCGGATGAAGCCTCTTCTTCTGGATATATTCCCGGATAAATAAAGAGCTCTTTTTTATATTCATTCTAAATAATACCTTAAAAAAGTTCTTTGTATCTGACAAAAAATACCCATCTTTGTAGCTCTATTATTAAATGAAAGATTGTTGGTATGCTTTTATCAGACCTGAGGACAGGGGAGAAAGGTGTTATTATACGCGTTAACGGTAGCGGGGCCTTTCGTAAGCGCATCATGGAGATGGGCTTTATTAAAGGGAAAACCATTAAAGTCATATTGAATGCTCCCTTAAAAGATCCGATCAAATATAAAATTATGGATTATGAAGTTTCCCTTCGCCGGAGCGAAGCGGGGCTTATTGAAGTAGTTTATCCTGAAATAAATAAAAAACAGGGGATTCTGACTCCCGAATCTTCTTGCAATGCAGGTTTGTCTGACGAAAATACGCCGGTAGAAGAACATTCTTCCAAAAATAAAAATAATCAGGTTAATAAGAAGGTTATAACCGTAGCTTTGGTCGGTAACCCGAATGCGGGGAAAACATCCTTGTTTAATATTGCGTCAGGGGCACATGAGCATGTCGGTAATTATGGGGGTGTGACGGTAGATTCGAAGGAGGGCCGCTTTAAACATGGCGGCTATACATTTAAGATAGTCGATTTGCCCGGTACATATTCTCTGTCGGCTTACACGCCGGAAGAACTTTATGTAAGGCGTCATATAGTGGAAGATAAGCCTGATGTTATAGTCAATATTGTGGCAGCTTCCAATCTGGAAAGGAATTTGTATCTGACAACCGAGCTGATAGATATGGAAGCCCCGGTGGTTGTCGCCTTGAATATGTATGATGAGTTGAAAGAAAGCGGAAGTGAATTCAACTATCAGAAGCTGTCGAAGATGATCGGTATTCCTATGGTGCCTACTGTGGCCAAGACCGGAGCAGGTATAGGCGAACTGTTCGATACGGTTATACGGATGCATGAAGATAAGGAGCCGACAGTCCGCCGCGTACATATATCATATGGCAATGTAATCGAGAATTCAATAAGCAGGCTTAATATAAAGCTTGAAAAAGATAAATCTTCCCGGCTTATTTTTCCACGCCGTTATATTTCAATAAAGTTATTGGAAAAGGATAAAGATATTGAGTCTTATGTATCTGCTGTTTCGGACAACGGGGATTTGTTCGCATCCAGAAACGCGGAAGTGAAGTATATTGAAGAAACCCTGAAGGAAGATGCGGAGTCGGCACTGACGAATGCCCGTTATGGGTTTATTGCCGGAGGATTGAAGGAAACCCTGAAGGAAAAAACGAACGAGTCGGACCGTACACGTATTATCGATTCTGTAGTTACACATAAATATCTGGGATTCCCTATATTTTTCTTTTTCATGTGGGTTATGTTCGAGTGTACATTCCGGTTAGGCGGATACCCGATGGAGTGGATCGAGAACGGAGTTGCCATATTGGGCGATTTTATACGCGGAACCATGCCTGAGGGTATGCTCAAAGATTTGGTTGTAGATGGCATTATCGGAGGAGTAGGAGGGGTAATTGTCTTCCTGCCTAATATTTTAATATTGTATGCTTTCATCTCATTCATGGAGGATTCGGGCTATATGGCCCGGGCAGCCTTTATTATGGACAAGGTGATGCATAAAATGGGATTGCACGGGAAATCGTTTATCCCTCTGGTCATGGGTTTCGGGTGTAATGTGCCTGCTATTCTGGCTACACGTACTATCGAGAGTCGCAACAGCCGTATGATAACGATGCTTATCAATCCGTTCATGTCATGTAGTGCACGCTTACCGGTTTACTTGCTTTTCGTGGGCGTATTTTTCAAGCCATATGCGAGTTTTGTCCTTTTCGGACTTTATTTTACCGGTATATTGCTTGCTGTGGTATCGGCCCGGTTGTTTAAGAAATTCCTGTTTCCGAAAGAAGATACTCCATTTGTGATGGAGTTGCCCCCGTATCGTATGCCTACGTTGCGAGCCGTATCTATTCATATGTGGGATAAATCGCGGCAATATCTGAGGAAGATGGGAGGAGTTATCCTGATAGCATCTATTATTATCTGGTTTTTAGGATATTTCCCCCGGGATAAAGAACGTGAAATGTTGTTTGATAATCAGATATCCAAAGTGGAGGCTCGATTCGGTGAAAATGAGATAAATGAAGAACAGAAGGCCGGATTGATAGAAGAAGTGGAAGACCAGCGTAATATTGCACATCAGGAAGAATCGTATATAGGGCGTGTAGGAAAAACGATAGAGCCGGTGATGCGGCCTTTAGGTTTCGATTGGAAAATAAGTGTGAGCCTGCTTTCCGGTATGGCGGCCAAAGAGGTGGTTGTGAGTACTCTGGGGGTTTTATATACAGGGGACTCTGAGAACCAGGAATCCCTGGAGGCTCGTCTTGTCAATGATACCCAGGCCGATGGTGCACCCACTTTTACGCCATTGGTAATTGTCAGTTTGTTACTTTTTGTGTTGATTTACTTTCCATGTGTCGCAACTATTGCTGCAATAAAGGAAGAATCCGGATCATGGAAATGGGGCATTTTCAGTATCATTTATACCACTTTACTGGCGTGGATAATCTCATTTTTAGTTTATCAGATTGGAAGTATGTTGTAGATTGTGCTCTTTTTATTTTGATTTGACAGTAAATCTGTATATTTTGTAATTATAGTGTCAAAAAGAATGAATGTTGGTTTCTCTTTAGTATTTATGGAAAAATGAGCAGGAAAAGTGTTAAAATGAACTTTTAATCAACTTTTTATAAACATATTTTTAGGGCATACTTGCCATTACTCCTGTCGCATCCTTTCAAAATAACATATATTTAACTAAAATGTAATAATTGTTATCTGCTTTTTTATTTGTTTGACTTTGAATGCTTTCATATTGTTATATTTTATATAAATTATTTCAAAATTTTTTTTTTCGTGAAAATTGTCTAAATTTGCATATCAAAAAGCAAACTGATGCTAAAAAGCCCAATATGGTATTAAATTGTTAATTTGATGTAAGACAAGAATAATTGCTTTTATTATTTTAATTAAAAAGTGTTTGTAGAAAGTTGGGTTTGTATGTTGTTTTAATTTTTAATAAAGTAGTGTTTGTATGAAGAAAAGAGTGATGTTAATTCTATCCTGCTTATTTCTAAGTTTAGGATTTATCGTTGCGCAAACAACTAGGATAGCCGGTACTGTGGTTGACAGTAACGGTGAACCTGTTATTAGCGCTTCTGTAGTAGTGAAAGGGACTACCGTCGGTACAGTAACTGACCTGGATGGTAAATTCTCTATTAATGTGCCTGAAGGAAGAAATACCCTGGTGTTTACATTAGTGGGGATGAAGACCCTGGAGCTGAAAATGTCTCAGGATATGAGAGTTGTAATGGAGAATGACGAGCATGTGTTGCAGGATGTTGTTATTACTGCTCTAGGTGTTGCTAGAGATAAAAAAACACTTGGATACTCAGTCTCCTCTATTAAGGGTGATGATATCGCCAATTCGAAAGTTCTTAATCCGATGTCTGCGCTTCAGGGTAAGGTCTCCGGGGTAGAGGTTTCTTCATCCGGAACTCCGGGCGGAACACAGAATGTAACTATCCGTGGATTCAACTCTTTTGAGAATAACCAGCCTTTGTATGTGGTAGACGGTATTCCCCTTACCAATAAACAGAATCAGTCGGGAAGTATTTCCGGAGGAGTGAATACGCTGAATAGCCAGGCCGATTTCGGTTCGGGTATTAATGCATTGAATCCAAATGATATTGAGAGTATAACCGTGTTGAAAGGTTCTGCTGCGTCAGCTTTGTATGGTTCGCGTGCAGCCCAGGGAGTTATCATGATTACGACTAAGTCGGGTAAAGATACCAACGGGAAACTGAGAATAGAATATAACGGTGGTATAACTCTTCAGCAAATCGGACGTCTGCCGGACGAACAAACAATGTTTGGACAAGGTTGGAGCGCAGACCGTGCGTTGGACGAAAACGGGAACTGGGGCGCTCGCTTCGATGGTAAAGACAGAGTTTGGGGTAATGTAGTGGATAATAGCCAGAAACTAAAACCTTATGTGTATCTGAAAGATCGTATCCGTGATTTCTACGATATGGGCTTCGGTTATGAAAATTCACTTTCATTGAGTGGTGGTACAGCACAGACCCTATATCATCTTTCGGTATCCCAGAATTACCTGGACGGTCCTATACCAACTAATACAGATTCCTACAATCGCTTTACTGTAGCATCGAATGCATCGCACAAAGCAGGCAAATTGCTGATTAGTTCATCGTTTAATGCCAGCGTAGAAAAAAACCGGGTGTCGCCTACAGGACAGGACAATTCGATATATCGTTCATTGAGTGAAATCGCTACTGATATTTCTATTGTCGATTTGAAAGATTACAACGATAAATTCAATAATCTGGATAATTATTTTACTCCATACGGTCTAAATCCGTATTTTATTTTAGATGCTAAAGAAGCGATTCAGCGAAAATATAAGTTTTTCGGAAAAGTACAACTTGATTACGATTTGCTAAGTAACCTCAAACTGACCTACAGATTTGGTGGCGACTATGAAACAGCTACTGCCGATATGCATTTTGATGCAGTTTCTTTTAGTGACGGTTCTATTAATGCCGCAAGGAAAGGACCTGCAAGTCCGGGTAGCTATTCACAGGACAAAAGGGATTACCTTCAGGTGAATCATGACTATTTTGCTACATTTAATGACCGGTTCGACGATTTTTCAATGAATGTAATTGCCGGAGGAAATGCGAACGAACAAAAGGAGACTCGCCTTTATGGGTCAATTTCTTCAATTGACGTCCCTGGTTTTTATCATTTATCGAACACGCTTACTCCGGCCGTTGCAGAGCAAAACAGTGAGCGTTACCGTATTTTAGGCGCTTACGTTAATGCGGACTTCGGATATCAGGATTACCTTTACCTGACGCTTACAGCCCGTAACGACTGGTCATCGGCTTTGCCTAAAGAGAATAATTCCTTCTTTTACCCGGCAGCTATGTTGAGTTTTATCGTTACCGATTTCATGAAACAGAAAAATATTAATACAGGTCCGCTTGACTTTGTGAAGACCAGGTTGTCTTACGGACGGACAGGTAAAGATACAAGGCCTTATAGGGTATTTAATAGGTTTTTGGCAGCAACAGCGACTAACCCGGGTTTTCCGGAAATTGACGATTTGAAATTTCCATTGGGGGGTGTCAATGCTTATACGATTTCCAATAGAGCCGGGAATCCGAATTTAAAACCTGAGTTGACGGACGAGTTTGAGATTGGTTTTGAAAGTTCTTTCTTCAACCAACGGGTAGGTGTCGACTTTTCGTATTATAATAAATTAACAAAAGGTCTGATTGCAAGAATGCTTATTGATCCGTTGACCGGTTATACTGAACAATATGCTAATATAGGTGATGTCCGTAACAGCGGGATCGAACTTTCCCTCTCATTGGTTCCTGTAAAAACCAAAGATTTCCAATGGAATATCATGTATAACTTTACTAAAAACAATAATAAAGTAGAAAAACTGATTGTGCCGGAGGTTTCTTTGTCGGGATTGGGCGGAATGGGTATCTACGCTATCGAAGGCAAGCCGCTTGGACAGTTCAAAAGCCAAAAGGCGATGACTGTAGACTATAATGGAGTGGAAAGCATTGTAGTAGATGGAGTCGGAAATCCTCAGCCAACTCCTGATGATGTTTATTTGAATAAGGATATTAATGAAAAATTCCGTATGGGATTGACAAATACCTTTACATGGAAAGACTTTTCCCTGTCGGCGACATTGGATTTCCGTTACGGAGGGTATATTTATTCTTATACCAAGGATTATATGCATTGGATAGGTAGTGGCCCTGAAACGGCTTACAACGATCGTAATCCTTTTATTATACCTAACTCGGTGGTATCTAATGGTGACGGGACTTATAGTGAAAATACGACACCAGTCGATCCGACAGGCCTGCATACATTCTATAGTAACGGTGGATTCCAATATACCGATTTTGCAGTTATCGACCGCTCATACCTGAAACTTCGTAATGTAAGCCTGGCTTATCAATTGCCGAAAAAAGTCTGTGAAATGCTTAGGGTTTCTTCTCTGCGGCTTTCAGCGACAGCATCTAATATCCTGTTATGGACTCCGAAAGAAAATATGTATATTGATCCGGAAATAACTACCTGGGGTAGCGATATCAGTTCTAAAGTCGGAGAATTCGCATCTACGCCTCCGTATCAATCGTATGTATTCGGACTACAACTTTCATTTTAAAAGCGATTAAACAGTAAAGAATATGAAAAGAAAATTATTAATTATATTATCAGCTATCTTCTTGTTATTCACAAACGGATGTAGCGATTATCTGGATATCAATCACGACCCGAACGCGTTAGCGGAAGTGCCGTCGGCAAAAGCATTGCTCCCCGCTACACAAATGGGTATCGCCAATAATCTGATGGGATGGGATTTCGGTTTTGGAGGAGGTTTCTGGGTAGAATACTGGACACAGGCCTACACGGCTTCCCAATTTAAATCATTGTGCGAATATCTGCCTCAGGAATTCAATACATCTTATCAGTCCTTGGCTAGCCAGCCGTTGCCCGATCTGGAGTATATTAAGGCAGATACAAGAGTGGGTAGCAACAAAGGATATTATTTCGTTGCAGAAGTTTTATCGATCTTTACCTGGCAAGTCATTACCGATGTATGGGGTGATATGCCATATTCCGAAACTTTAAAAGGGGCTGAGGGCGTTTTACATCCAAAGCAGGACAAGCAAGAGGATATATATGCTGACTTATTAAAGAGGATAGATAATCTGCTGGCGGTTGATTTAAGCGAATCTTCTATTGACGGAACTTATGATTATATATATAAAGGAGATTTGGATAAATGGTATCAATTTGCCAGTGCGTTGAAGTTGAAGTTAATGATACGCCTGTCTGAAACCTCACTGTATGATAATACAAAGACTTTGAGCTTTATTCAAAATGCAAGTTTACTGACATCGAGTGCTAAAATACCCGGAACCATCTGGGAAGACGATAAGGAAGGCAAACGTCATCCGATGCGCGAATTTCAGCAAGGTGGCGCCAGCTATTTTTCGACAAATGTAATTGCATGTAAAACATTTTTTGATTATTTGAGTACAAATGAAGATCCTCGTTTGAGTAAATTGTTTTCAGGGTCGAAAGCTGCATTCTTCGGCGATTTCGACTCGAAGCAAGATTCTGACGGAAACGGTACTACAGATGATAAGGAAACATATGCGACCGTTGTTTTTGGAGCAAATATGGATTTGATGTTGATGTCGGATTGGGAAGTGTATTTTTACATGGCAGAAGTGTATGCACGTGCCGGATCTGCTCAAGCTAAGGATTTTTATGAAGCCGGAGTAAAGGCTTCGCTGACTCAACATGGTATTACCGATTTCAAAATACTGGAAACAGGCTATGCCAAATGGACCGGAGGTAATACAGAAGCCCAGATAAAACAAATTGCCATGCAGAAATGGGTCGCCAATTGTAATTATCAGCATCTGGAATCGTTTTTGGAACGTAACCGGACTAAATATCCTTCAGTAAGCGAAATTGATATCGTTGCTGACCGTGCTGGCGCATGGATTAATTTTCCTGTGGGTAATCTGACAATCTCAGTCAGAGGAAGAGCTTTATTGGGTGGTAATTTACCTGCCTCTCCTTTGTATCCTTCATCTTATAGAGACAGGAATAATAATGCCCCTTCACAGAAACCAAATGTAGGAGTAAAAGTGTGGTGGAATCAAAAACAAGGTAAGTAATTGTAAAAAATGAAGAGTATGAAATTATTATATAAATATAGTCTGATAATCGCTTCTGCATTTCTCCTTTTCTCCTGCGATAAAGAGACAGAAGATATTTCAAAAATCACCTATTACTGTGAGTTGGATCTCAAAGGCGATGCTGTTGAATTTGTATCGTTAGGGGGAGCTTATACCGAATCGGGATGGGTTGCAACGGAAAATGGAGAGGATATTACAGATAAAGTAGCTGTCTCAGGTGCTGTAAATCCGCAAACACCCGGTGTTTATAATTTAGTTTATTCGGTAAATAACTCGGATGGATATCCAACGTCGGCTGTGCGTAAGGTAATTGTTTATGATACAACACCTTCGGTTATAGCAACAGGTCTCTATCATGTAGATGCTTCAAGTAGTCGTAGTGCATTGGGTGGCGCGGCAGGATCACCTGCTACGGAATTTAAAACAGAGCCGCCTATAACAATTTATCAGACAGCGCCCGGGAAATTTTATATATCCGATTTGTTTGGCGGGTACTATAGTATTGGACGCGGTTATGGTGCGGCATATGATATATCTGGTATTGTTGCATTTGATGGCACCGATTTTTCTTTAGTAAGCAGTAATGTGACACCTTGGAAGGATAAGCATACAGCCGTAAGAGGAACTTACAATGAAGAAACAAAAACATTAGTACTTCAGGTTGACTATTCATCCTTTACGTTTCACCTGAACATTGTCGAAAATCAATAACAACGTATAAAATATGAGAAATTTAGGATATATAATAAGTGCTTTCATTTGCATGGCTTTAACATCGTGCTTGGAAGAAAAAGATAACTGGTATACAGAAACTGCAGCGTTGGATGGCCGCTATGTTGTAGCAACAAAATGTGCAGAATATTCTTCTGATGATACTCCTATCGAAGATGGAATTGAAGCTATGATTTATAATTCCGCAGCTAATGTGAAAGATGAAATCTGGATTGAATCGCATGTTGCAGGTGAAGCAGTGAAAGGTAAATTTAAAATAACAGGCGATGCATCCGATTTTAAAGGAGTGGCTGCAGAAGTTGTGAATGTAAATACCGGATCGCTTTTGATTGATACGGATAAGGGTTTATTTCCATTTACCGATGCTTATGCAGACGAATTCAGGGTACCTACAGCAGCAGGACAATTGAATGACGGTGTTCAATTATATACTCGTGTAACATTGGTTGAGGGAAAAGTTATACCAAAAGGTGCTACTACTATTGGCGGAAATGTATCGGACAGCGTTTATATAAAAATGGTAATGCATCATGATTATATTCAATTCATCAGTTATCTGCTGCCTGATGAAGAATGGGAAGATCCTGATGTGCCTGAATATGGCTGGCAAAAGAAAGAGGGAAGCAATACACCAGCCGATATTGATGGTTGGGATGAAACGTGGACACTATCCGGTTATCGTTACACAGGATATCCGGAAGATGCTACCCATTAATTTCGTTGGTCTTAAGGAATTATTGTAATTTATTACAGAATCATAAATATCTAAACAGCAGCAAGGTTGGCCTTGCTGCTGTTTTGTATTTAGATGTTTTTATTTCTTTTAACCCACAATTTACCTCTTATTCCGCTTTTCTTATATAACTTTGTATTCAGAAACGGAGGAAAATAAGATATGTTTCAAGAAATAATAGTTGGTATAATCGGACTTTGTGTAGCCGTAATGGTTACCTATAAAGTATATGGCTTTTTCTTTTCAAAGAATGAACAAAAAGGAAGTTGCGGATGTTCAAATTGTGGATGCAGCACAAAACAGAAGTCAGTGAAATATTGATTTATTATTTGCATATTTAGATTATTCTACCTATATTTGATATAGAAAATGAAACGAAGCTTAGTCTAAGTCGTGTTGGTCGATTGGGAAGCTCATCAATTAATAAAATACCCGAGACAAGCTTTTGATTCTAATGGCGGGCCACACCTCCGGGTTGCTTAGCACGGTGGATTACAAAGGGATCGAAGCGCTCAAATCCTGTTTTACGGAGTTTCGGCTATATCCACCAATACGACTTTTATATACAAAGGGAATTATCCGGTAAGGGTGATTCCCTTTGATTTTTCATTGACTTCCCTTTTTTTATGACAGAAAGTATTCATCTATATTTCGAATTGTAACAGGCATTGGTAGTTATATTTAGCCAAAGCAACGAAATAGCCTGGGGCTTTATTCACATTTTCTTTATGTTATATTTTCTTTTATTCTACCTATTAATTGTATATTTGTAGCCGAATAATGTTGATTGTTGTTATTTAGAAAAGATAAATATGAACACTTTAGAAAAACTGACCGCTGAGAAGCTTCTCAGCATCAGAGCCATCAAACTACAGCCTTCCAATCCATTTACATGGGCTTCGGGCTGGAAATCACCTATCTATTGTGATAATCGAAAGCTGATATCGTATCCCAGGATACGCACATTTATAAAAATCGAACTTAGCCGTTTGATTATAGAGAACTTTCCGGAAGTAGATGCAATCGCGGGAGTTGCTACAGGTGCTATTGCTCCGGGAGCATTGGTAGCCGATGCTTTAGGCTTGCCATTTGTATATATTCGTTCAACACCGAAAGATCATGGATTGGAAAATCTGATTGAAGGCGAATTGAAACCCGGAAGTAAAGTAGTTGTAGTCGAAGATCTTGTATCTACCGGTTCCAGTAGCTTGAAAGCTGTAGAAGCTATTCGTCGTGATAGTTCCGATGTTATCGGCATGGTCGCCAATTTCACTTATGGTTTCCCTATTGCTGCGGAGAAGTTTAATGCTGCAGGAGTTCAGTTATTGACATTGACCAACTATGATGCAGTTTTAACCGAAGCTCTGAGGATAGACTATATTGCCGAATCCGATCTTGAAACTCTGCAGGAATGGAGAAAAGCTCCTGCCGATTGGAAATAAACTGATGAAAATTGCATGACAGAATTTGTTAGTGAGATAAAGACGATCCCACATTCTGATGCGGATGTCTATACTGTGCTTTCCGATCTGAACAATCTGGAATTAGCCAAAAATATAATACCTCAGGATAAAGTCAAAGATTTTACTTTCGATACCGATTCATGTACTGTATCTGTCGATCCTGTAGGTAAGATCAGATTTGTAGTGGTAGAACGCGAACCTAATAAGACAATTAAGTTTCAGGCAGAGCAATTACCTTTCGGAGTGACCATGTGGATACAATTAGTTCCAATCAATGGTGCTGAAACTAAAATGAAACTAACCATAAAAGCGGACCTGAATCCATTTCTGAAACCAATGGTTAGTAAACCGTTACAAGCCGGATTGGATAAAGTGGCGGAAGGTTTGGCCGGATTGCCTTATAATGATATTTTGAATAAAGGAACAATAGTATAACGGATGAAACTTTGGGAAAAAAGTGTTCAGGTAAATAAAGATGTAGAGTCTTATACGGTAGGGCATGATCGTGAATTAGATATATATCTGGCTCCATATGATGTACTCGGTTCTATGGCTCATATTACAATGCTTGAGTCTATCGGATTGCTTACCAAAGATGAATTATCGGTTCTTCTTAAAGAATTAAGAGAGATTTATGAAATTGCAATTGCCGGCAACTTTGAGATAGAGGACGGTATTGAAGACGTACACTCGCAAGTAGAACTGATGCTTACCCGTAAATTAGGGGATATCGGAAAAAAGATACATAGCGGGCGTTCCCGCAACGATCAGGTGCTGGTTGATTTGAAACTCTTCACAAGGGATCAGATCCATATGCTTGTTGATTCGGTAACCGCTTTAATAGATGTTCTCCTTACCCAAAGTGAAAAATATAAAGATGTCCTGATGCCGGGATATACTCATTTGCAAATTGCGATGCCGTCGTCATTCGGATTATGGTTCGGTGCCTATGCCGAAAGTCTGGTAGATGATCTGCAATTGCTTCTGGCGGCATATAAAATATGTAACCGGAATCCTTTGGGTTCAGCCGCCGGATATGGTTCGTCATTCCCTCTGAACAGGCAAATGACGACAGACCTGCTGGGTTTTGATTCTATGGACTATAATGTGATATACGCTCAAATGGGACGAGGAAAGATGGAACGTATAGTGTCATTTGCCATAGCAAGTATAGCAGGCACATTATCAAAACTTTCATATGATGCCTGTTTGTATAACAGCCAGAATTTCGGATTTATCAAGCTGGCAGATGAATATACTACAGGATCGAGTATTATGCCTCATAAGAAGAATCCTGATGTATTTGAACTTACACGTGCTAAATGCAATAAGTTGCAGGCATTACCTAATGATATAACACTGATTATAAACAATCTTCCTTCAGGATATTTCCGTGATTTGCAGATCATCAAAGAATTGTTTATCCCTTCGTTCGGGGAGATGAATGATTGTTTGCACATGGTAGCGCGTATGATGAATGAAGTAAAGATAAATGAGGATATCCTCAATGATCCCAAATATCTGCTCATATTCAGTGTAGAAGAGGTGAACAGGCTTGTGCTGAAAGGTGTGCCTTTCCGCGATGCTTATAAACAGGTCGGCTTAGATATTGAGGAGGGAAACTTCGCTCATGATAAGAAAGTGAACCATACACATGAAGGTAGCATAGGTAATTTATACAACGATCATATAGATTTGTTGAAACAACAGATTATCAATCAGTTCGATTTTAGTAAAGTAATGTCGGCAGAACAGGCATTGCTGGATTTCATCAATTAAACCCCAATATTATAAGAAAGAAGTTCTCTTGATATGGAAGATTCAGAAATAATACTAGCTAGTCTGTCCGGAGAGGATAAACCCGGTGTAACAGCGGCTCTAACTGCCGTATTGGCAAAACATAACGCTAATATTCTTGATATAGGCCAGGCCAACATACACCATTCGCTGTCATTGGCAATCATGTTTGAAGCCAGGAATGCAGGTGAGGTAATCAAAGATCTCCTTTTTAAAGCGACAGAAGTGGGTGTTATCATCCGCTTTTCTCCAATCAGCAAAGAAGAATATATGCGTTGGGTATGCCTCCAAGGCACAAAGAACCGCTATATTGTAACCATGTTAGGGCGTACATTAAATCCCAGCCAGATTTCTGCTGTAGCACAGATAAGCCAGAAATATAAGCTCAATATTGAAAAGATAATAAGGTTAACAGGCCGTGTTCCGCTGGAAACGGAAGAACGTCCCAGCCGTTCATGTATAGAACTGGCAATACGGGGTTCGGTAGACGATGTGCAGCAATTGAAGCACGACTTTATGAAACTGGCCGATGAGCAAGGCATTGATATAGCATTCCAGGTAGAAAGTATGTATCGCCGCATGCGCCGTCTGGTTTGTTTCGATATGGATTCCACCCTTATTCAGACAGAAGTTATAGATGAGCTGGCAGAGCGTGCAGGTGTAGGCGAGGAGGTGAAAGCTATTACAGAATCGGCTATGCGCGGTGAGATCGACTTTTCCGAAAGTTTCAGGAAAAGAGTGAGCCTTCTGAAAGGGCTGGATGAATCCGTGATGAAAGATATTGCCGAGAATCTTCCTATAACAGAAGGGATGACCCGCCTTATCCGTATATTGAAAAAGAGTGGCTGTAAACTGGCTATCCTTTCAGGAGGATTTACCTATTTTGGTAATTATCTGAAAGAGAAGTATGGTTTCGATTATGTATATGCCAATGAGCTTGAAATAGAAGATGGTAAACTTACCGGAAACTATGTGGGCGATATTGTTGATGGTAAGCGCAAGGCTGAGTTGTTACGTTTACTGGCTCAGGTTGAGAAAGTAGATATGCGTCAGACTGTAGCAATCGGAGACGGAGCCAATGACTTGCCTATGCTGGGTATTGCCGGACTGGGCATTGCTTTTCATGCGAAGCCCAAAGTGAAGGCAAATGCGAAACAATCGTTGTCTACGGTGGGATTGGATGGTATCCTTTACTTCCTGGGATACAGAGATTCTATGCTTGTGGGTGAAGAGTAATTTATAATAAGGAATTCTATATGTAACCGTCTATTATATAATGTAATAGACGGTTATTCATTTATATCTGTATAAATGCCGGGGAATCCTATTATTGTGTATTCGATGTTAATATTTAATATCTCAGAGGAGCTATCTTCCAATAACCATTTGGTTCAATATCAACTTTCACAAGCAAATGTTTGAGCTGTAAGGTCGGTAAAAGTAAGGAGCCTTACGTGGTTATTGGCGGTTATAAATGCCCAGAACACCCTATAAATAACTCCTCCTTGATATTTGTCTTAATTGTATTTTATTCTGTGATATGAGTTTTGTGTGCCTTGTAAAAAAAGAACTAAAATTCTAGATAATCACATGTTTTATTGTGTAAATGTAACGCAATTTGTTTTGTTATAGAAAATATATAAACAGATTCTTTAAATATTTAATAATATCCGGTTAAATGATACATGTATTTGTACTTTAAAAGAACGGGCTTTTTAGGTATACCCGTTCTCATCCTTTTATAATTGGATTTATTTATACATCTTCTCTCTCAGAGCTTTTATGTCATCAGAGGTAATATAATCGTCATAATCCATAATCTTGTCGATAGTGCCGTTCGGAGTAAGTTCTATCACCCTGTTACAAACCGTTTGTATGAATTCATGGTCATGCGAAGACATCAGTACATTACCTTTGAATTGTATAAGTGTATTATTAAATGCTTGTATCGATTCCAGATCCAGATGGTTCGTCGGAGAATCCAGCACAAGGCAGTTTGCACTCTTCATCATCATGCGGGCAATCATACACCGCATTTTCTCTCCTCCCGACAGCACTTTTGTATTTTTGAGTACCTCTTCTCCGGAGAATAACATCCTGCCTAAGAATCCTTTTATGTAGATTTCACTGGTGTCGTCCGAAAATTGGGCAAGCCAGTCGATCAGGTTCAGGTCATTTTTGAAATAATCGCTGTTGTCCAAAGGCAGGTAAGCAGGTGTAATAGTCTGTCCCCAGCTGAAAGTTCCGGTATCGGGTTGTACATAATCGTTTATGATTTCGAAAAAGGCAGTCATTGCACGCGGATCTTTCGACAGGAAAATGACCTTATCCTCTTTCTCTATATTGAAGCTTACATTGTCGAATAGTTTTTTACCCTCGATAGATTTACTAAGCCCGTTTACTTCAAGTATCTTATTTCCCGGCTCTCGGTCGGGGCTAAAGATGATACCCGGATATTTACGGGACGATGGTTTTATTTCCTCGATGTTCAGTTTTTCAATCATTTTTTTGCGGCTTGTAGTCTGTTTCGATTTTGCTACATTGGCACTGAAACGACGGATGAACTCTTCCAGTTCTTTTTTCTTTTCTTCAGCCTTTTTGTTCTGCTGTTGTTGCTGGCGCAGTGCCAGCTGGCTCGATTCGTACCAGAAACTATAATTGCCGGCAAACATGGTTACTTTACCGAAGTCAATATCCACTGTATGGGTACATACCGAGTCGAGGAAGTGACGGTCGTGCGATACGATGAGAATCGTATTTTCTGCATTTGCAAGATAATTTTCCAGCCACATCACAGTTTCTATATCGAGGTCGTTGGTAGGCTCGTCGAGCAACAGGTTGTCAGGGTTACCGAAAAGTGCGCGGGCAAGAAGTATCCTCACTTTTTGCTTAGCGCTTATATCACCCATTATCTGGTAATGTAGTTCTTCCGGGATACCCAGTCCGCTAAGTAGCATGGCTGCGTCGCTCTCTGCATTCCAACCTTCCAGTTCTGCAAATTTTTCTTCCAGCTCCGAAGCTTTAATCCCATCGGCATCCGTAAAGTCTTCTTTAGCATACAATGCGTCTTTTTCCTTCATTATGTCCCAAAGTACTGTGTGTCCCTGTAATACTGTGTCCATTACAGACTGACTATCGAAAGCAAAGTGATCCTGCGCTAATACCGAAAGCCGCTCTCCGGGGCCCAGGGAAAATGTTCCGCTGGTTGCATCCTTTTCACCACTCAGTATTTTCAGAAAAGTGGATTTTCCCGCACCATTGGCTCCGATTATACCATAGCAATTTCCACTTGTAAACTTCAGATTCACATCTTGAAATAATACGCGTTTACCGAATTGAATACCTAAATTTGAAACTGTTATCATCTTTATTTATATATAAATAATAAAAGTATTTAATGCAACGATAATAAATTATTAACTAATTGTTGCTATACACATGAAAGTAATAAACAGGTCTGTGACCTTAGCTTATAGATAAACCTGTTATGAAATCATAACCATAAATCGGGCGCAAAGGTACGAATTTTTAGCCTGACTTTATAATCGGCAGGTGTTAATAGTGGGTTAAATTGCATTTTATGCTAAATTCGCCGGCCTGTTTTTATAAACCGTGCCTTGCCTGAATGGGCAAGAAGATACAATCAGGCGTTTACCAATCAAGAATAGACGAAGCAAAGGCAGGTCTAAACCGGTGTAGCCAGATGTAAAAGGGTTGCTCGATAAGCGGCTCGTAGCCTGCAAATCGCGTGAACACAAGAACTTAATTTATCACTAACCAGCCTACAATGCTTTTATAACAACCGATTTCCTGATTTCAGGCGTAACACTGAATATCCTGTTTTGCATACCGTCCCAAGCCTCTACCGTAATCCTGTTGTCCACTTTACTGCTCACATACTTTTCAAAGTCGTACAGGTAAGAAAACTGTGTAAGGTATTGCGATTTATTCAGCTCCTTGGCCACTTCGGGATAATATCCCACATTCCAGAACATGCATTCGGTATATCCTCCTGCGTTTGTAAACCGTGTAGCCTGATCGCGGAATACCATTGTTTCGGCTATGAAGTGTTTATAGGCTTCCGACAGGCTTTCTTTGGTGTGTTCAAACTTTCTGTTGTTGATTTTCTTTATAATATATCCGGGGCGGATACCAGCCTGATAAGCAGGAGAGTTCATGTCCACATCCTTAACAGTAACCAGATCGTCAGCATCGAAGTACATACCTGTATAGTTATACCGGTTGAAATCTACTTTATATTCCGCTTTTGTTTTTGATGCCGAGTAAGGGAACTGTTTCAGCATAAGCGGAGTATGTAACCTTACATATTCTTCCAATGTATATTTCGAAGAAAGATAATCCTTTATGTTGCAGTCCCATATCTGTGTCAGCTTCGATGGATTGATATATTTCCGGTCGTAGAAGCTGAATCCGTATTCCACTATATATTGGGCTGCGTTGTCTGCGTTCGGTTCATCAGGATCGAAGACAGGCAGTAATACCATTTGCTGTTTGTCTACATCGAACCGCCATGTTCCAGGTGCATAATTCGGATTGTTCAGTCCGGTGAATTTCGTATTCGGCTCATAGCTATAATATGCCTGCACTACGATATCGGGGTCGGATGTGTCCCGTACAAGGCCTTTTGCTTCCAGGTCTTTTGCCAGCAGGGCAGTTATCTGGCTATCGATGGCAGGTACCGGTTTTCCGTCTTTATAGAAATCGTAGGTGTGGTAATCGTAAAAGTCTACATCTTTATCCGGCTGCACATGTAATGGCAGCGAGAATTTCCGTTCGCTTGTATTTTCGAGGCTGTAAAATGAAAATATTTTTGATAGTTCCATTTCACTTACCGAGTTGGTCGCTATACATTTGCGGGAGAGGGTGTATTCTTTGAAATACGCGTTCATATTCCGGATGGTGAAGACGACTGTTGGGGCGTACATGTCTTCGAACAACCAGTTGGCTATTGTCTGGTTATCACGCAGGTAAGTGGCTTTCCCGTTTATTTCCATTATGATGTCGTCTACTTTGATACCTGCTCTCTCGGCCGGAGAGTTTGGTTCTACCTCTGTGATAATCAGCTCGCCGTATCCCCAGTTTTTATTTTCACTTACATCGAAAGTAAATCCAAAATAGCAGTTTTTGTCATACACTTGCGATTTTGTACTATAAGTGAATAGCGTAAAAAGTAACAGCGTAAAAAGTATTTTTTTCATTTTAGGTATAAGAATTGAAAAATTTCAAGACGCAAATATATGATTTTTTTCGTGAATAATCTCATTTGTAACTCTGTAAGGTGCCTGTAAATGACGCAGGTCAATTTTTTTTTGTAACCTGACATTTTGATGAAAGGAGGTGGGATATAAGCCTCTTTGCCCTATATAGATAATTTTCTTTCAAAATCTTTATCCATTACAACCCGAATCTTTTATTTCAGGTATATGTCACATTTGATAAAACCTGTGTCACCTGCCAGTTCGGATGAACAGCCTCTTTAGTTTATTTAACAGTATTATTGAAGGGAGATGTTTTAAAAAATTTAAATTTATCAGTTCTAATACCTAATAATATGAAAATAAGAACGATCCGCACTTTGTTAATAACGGTAACAAGTCTGACCATTATTGTTTCCTGTGAAAAAAAACAGTCTGTAGTACCTGAATATATAGTCGAGGGTATCGCCGATTCGACCTATAATGGGCAAAAAATCTATCTTGTCGACCATAACAGGGTGGGAAATAATAAGATAGACAGCGTTTTGATAGATAGTAACAGATTTGTATTTAAAGGAATCGCAGATACTATCCGGTATGCCGGAGTATTCATTGAAGATGCTGCATATGTACCGTTAATATTGGATAAAGGACGAATAATTGTTAATTTAAAAGATGGCATAGCGTCAAATACTCCATTGAATGATGCATTGACAGATTATAATAAGAAAACAGGTGAACTGTATAAGGAAAGAGAAAATATCTATACGGAGCTAAAAAATAAAATTAAGGATAAAGATAAATTCAAGGCTGAGTTCGATAGTATATTTAGTAAAGTCTGGACTCCCAAATATATGGACCTGATGGAGAATACATTCGATGCTAACACAAATAATGTTATCGGGTCTGTTGTATTGTACGAGATGTCGATGTGGATGCGTACAGGTCAGATAGATACTGCCGTGGCTAAATTAAGTAAAGATATTGCTTCTTTGGAAATGGTGAAAAAAATTGTGGAAACAAACGATGCCCTGAAAAAGACTGCTGAAGGTCAGAAATTTAGCGACTTTACAATAGAGCAGCCTGATGGCACAAAAGTGTCGCTGTCGGATCATGCGGGAAAAGGCAAATATATATTGGTAGACTTTTGGGCTAGCTGGTGCGGCCCTTGTCGTGGGCTGACTCCGGAAATAAAAGAACTGTATAGAAAATATAGAGGAGATAATTTTGAAATAGTAGGAGTGGCTGTATGGGATAAGCCGGAAGATACGGAAAGGGCCATTGCAGAAGATAAGATAGAGTGGCCTCAAATAATAAATGCGCAGGAAATACCGACTAAAATCTACGGAATAACAGGCATCCCTCGTTTGATATTAATAGCTCCTGATGGAACGATAGTAGCACGTAATTCTACCGGATGGAAGGATTTTAAAGAAATAGTATTAAATAAATTAGGTAAGAAATAATTGAATAGGAAAAGAGGAGTACGAGGAAATACTCCTCTTTTCACTTCTATTTCGATACGGATTGCCTGTATATGATTACTTTAGCCGGTACATCGTATATTTCCATTACAGGTTCGTCTTTTTTATAACCCGCCGTTTCTATATATTTGGTCAATGCCGGATATACTTTCATTATTCCTACGATTGTCGATATCATCCCTTTATTGGGAAATTCTCCCACAATATAGTTGCCTTTAGGCAACACTTTAACTTTGAATCTGTTTGAGAGCACTACCATCTGCATGCTATCGGGGTACGTATCGAGTATACAACCGATTTCTGAGCGGAGTTTACTTTTTTCTACTTGTTGAGGATTGTCATAATACATGCCTGCCCCCTTTGTTGTTCCGATTTTGTAATCGTTGAGCAACGCATAATAAATGCTGTCCATTACCACCGGGCTTTGGCTATAATCTCCTGTGACATTTTCATAGACGAATACTTCTCCACCAGCCTCCTTCACTTCAAAGTTAACTGTTCTGAATCCACCGTAATAAGCATAAATAGCAACCAGGAGGATGATTATTCCGAATATGAGAGCCAGTAAGATTTTAACGATCTTTTTCATAGTTATTTTCTCCTTATAAATTAATGGTATAGTATTGCTTATCATCATTAAAAGTAAAACCGCAAGATAATAAAGTTTTACATGAAGGGATGTTTTCTTTTTCGGGCTTCACTACAATTTCCATAGCTCCTTCATGGCTTTTGATTTTATTTATCAGAGCCTTTACAATTGCCTTTCCGTATCCCCTGCCCAAATAGCTGCTCTCTCCTATAAGGTAATCTATACTGTAGGTTCTGGCGGGATAACTCACTGTGTACCATTCTTCCTGGGCATCGAAACAATCATAATACTGGCAGAAAGCAAATGGAGTGTTTCCGTCATAAACAATGTAATGATTCAGGAAGCCGAATTCACCTTCTCTTTCTTCTATTTCTCTGATCCATTCATCCGGCTCATGATACCATTCTAATATATATTCCTTATAGAGCCATTGCTTTATCATTGGTACATCTTCATCCCTTACGGGCTGAAGAGTGATCGGGCCTTGTTTATTTTCTCTGGTCATAGATGTTTATTAACCGGCTTAAAGATAAAACCTTTCTGAAAGAAAAATGCTCCGGTCAGAAAAACCAGAGCATTTTATAATGGTTTCCTTTAATGATTATTCCTTTATTACCACTTTCAGGTTCAATTCATCCAATTGTTCCTGTTCAAGGACAGCTGGCGCGTCGATCATTACATCGCGTCCCGAATTATTTTTAGGGAACGCAATACAGTCACGGATGCTATCCAACCCTGCGAAAAGAGATACCAGGCGGTCGAGGCCAAATGCCAGACCTGCGTGCGGAGGCGCTCCGTATTTGAATGCATTCATCAGGAAGCCGAATTGAGCCTGAGCCTTTTCTTCAGTAAACCCAAGTACATGGAACATCTTGTTCTGCAACTGGCTGTTGTGGATACGAACCGAACCACCACCAACTTCAACACCATTGATCACCATGTCGTATGCATTGGCACGTACAGCCCCCGGATCTGATTCCAGCAGAGGAATGTCCTCTTCCTTCGGGCTGGTAAACGGATGGTGCTTTGCAAAAAAGCGCCCCAGTTCTTCGTCTTTTTCCAACAGAGGGAAGTCGATGACCCAAAGGCAATTAAATTTATTCTTATCGCGGAGTCCCAGTTGGTCTCCTACTTCGAGACGAAGTTCGCATAGCTGTTTCTGTGCCTTTTCAGTTTCACCGCATATGATAAGGATAAGGTCGCCCGGTTCTGCTTGACAGCGTTCCGCCCATTTTTTCAGGTCTTCGGCTGTATAGAATTTATCTACGGACGATTTCAGAGAGCCATCGGCTTCGTAGCGCACATATACAAGCCCTTTAGCCCCGATTTGCGGGCGTTTTACATAATCGGTAAGTGCATCGAGCTGTTTGCGGGTATATGATGCCGCACCTTTGGCACAGATAGCTCCTACATACTCGGACGAATCGAATACGATGAAATCTTTACCTGTGGTCAGGTCTTTGATTTCCACGAATTCCATCCCGAAACGAGTATCCGGTTTATCCGAGCCGTAATATTTCATCGCGTGGGCATATGTTATTCGAGGAAAGTCGGGGATGTCTATACCTTTTACCTTTTTGAACAGGTGCTTGGTCAGTCCTTCAAACATATTCAGTACATCCTCCTGATTGACATACGACATTTCACAGTCTATCTGGGTGAATTCCGGCTGACGGTCGGCGCGAAGGTCTTCGTCACGGAAACATTTCACAATCTGGAAATAACGGTCAAATCCCGATACCATCAGCAATTGCTTGAATAGCTGAGGCGATTGCGGAAGGGCATAGAATTCTCCCGGATTCATACGTGATGGCACAACAAAGTCGCGTGCACCCTCGGGGGTAGAGCCTATCAGTACCGGAGTCTCCACTTCTATGAACTGGCGTTCGTCCAGAAAACGGCGTGTTTCGAAAGCAATTTTATGACGCAATTCCAGATTTTTGCGCACAGGACTGCGGCGTAAGTCCAGATAGCGGTATTTCATGCGCAGGTCGTCGCCACCGTCGGTTTCATCTTCGATAGTGAAAGGCGGAACTTCCGATGTATTCAGAATAACCAGCTTGTTGACGATAATTTCTATCTCGCCGGTAGGTATATTCATATTCTTGCTCGAACGTTCCTGTACAGTACCTGTTACCTGCAATACATATTCGCGTCCGAACTTATTCGATTGTTCATACAAATCTGCATTTACATCTTTGCTGAATGCCAGCTGGGTAATCCCATAGCGGTCGCGGAGATCGACAAAGGTCATTCCGCCACCAAGTTTACGCACTTTTTGTACCCATCCCGCAAGGGTTACTTCTTTATTTACATCGGCAAGAGTCAGTTCTCCGCAAGTATGATTTCTGTACATAATTATAAATTTAATGTGCTAAAATGCCAATTAGGCAATATGCCAATTCGAACAGTATTACTCATTGGCATATCGGCATATTGAGTTATTAGCTCATTGGTATTTTTAATATATTTTCTTTATTACATCCACTGTCAGGCTTTCTACTTTGCCTTCTATTGCTGTTACAAATGCTTTGAAATGTGCACTTGCATTATGTTCATCAATAGCTGCCTGCGATTTCCATACTTCGAGTATCGTGTACTTTAAAGGGTCTTTACAATCCTGATGTAAATCGTAAGATACATTTCCTGTTTCTTTGCGGGTTTCATCTACTACGGTATGGAATACCTTCTCCAACTCTTCCTTATATGCAGCTTTTACTACGATAACGGCAACAATTTTCAGTTCCATCATAACCTTTTTTATGTATTATTTGAGGTTACAAAAGTATGTATTTTATTTGTGTTTTACAGATTACACGGATATAAAATCATCTTTCTTTAAAGATAAAAGTCCCTGAAAATAATGCAGGAACTTTTACTCTTTCTATAGAATCTATATTCTAATATACCAGCTTCATTTTTATCACTTCTTTTTTCTCTATCAAATCTTTCGATGCTTTCTGGTATGTTTTGAAGTGGTCGGTATTGCCATGAAAGTCGATTGCTGCCTGTGATTCCCATTCTTCCAGAATAATAAACCTTGTAGAATCGCTGGTGTCCTGGTGTACGTTGTAAGAGATACAACCGTCTTCTTCCTGACTGCCTTGTACTACAGCCTGGAATATAGGAAGTATATCTTTTATAGCTTCGGGTTTAACGGTTATGATAGCAGCTATTTTTAGTTCGTCACCGGTTCTTTCTTCAGCCTCTAAGTCTCTTTTTATAACGATCGTATCGTCCTGGTTAGTCTCTGCTTTTTGGTTACAACTAACGATACATAGTAATCCTAATAATACGATGAATACAATTTTTCTCATGATTTCCTTTTTTGTATAATTATTTCTTATTTAGTTGTTTGTTTATTTCGGTTTCAAGTTTTCCTTTCTCCATCAATTTTTCATATTTTTCTATGTTACTGTCTTTTTTGAGATATCCCCTGTTTTTTCTGTAAAAGGCGATAACTGTTTCCACCCCTGCCTTTGTCCCCTGCAATGCATCTTCCGAATATCCGTTGTCCAGCGAATATTTAGCCCATCCGGCAGTGAAAGGCATTATCAGTTCAGGATTGATTTTGATGAAGTTCATCATAAAACCGGCATCCATTTTTAAATGTACATCGGGTGTCCCGGTCAACCAAGCCATAAGAAACGCGTTTGCTTCCTGCCGTTTGTTTGCCTCCTTGCCCAGGGATGTTTGCAGGAGCCAGCCTATCGTCTCTTTTATCTGTGGCTCGTAGGCCTTATAAGACTCTTTATTTTCGAACTTATAATTCCTGGGAACATTATAGTCCTGTCCGAATGCATATATACAGATAAAAAAGGCCAAAACCGAAAACAATAGCTTCTTCATATGTGTTAGATTTATATTTGATATTAATAATTTAAGTGTTACAAATATAGGGAATGGTAGCAATAATGGAAATGGAAGAGCGAAAAAAAGTGTAGACTTTCTGTCTTTTATCCGATTTTATATTTAACTTCGCCATAACCTTATGTAGTTAACACAAAATTACACAAGCAGCACAAATGTTTAATTAAAGTAGAAATTCAATGAAAAAGTATTTAGCAGAAATGATCGGAACTATGGTTCTGGTTCTTATGGGGTGTGGAGCCGCGGTATTTGCGGGAACCGGACAGCCGTTTGCTTCGGTAGGTACACTTGGTGTAGCATTTGCCTTTGGATTGGCTGTATTGGCTATGGTTTATACCATTGGTAAAGTTTCGGGTTGCCATATCAATCCGGCAATCACTCTGGGCTTGTTGTTATCTAAAAAGATATCGGCTAAGGATGCAGGTCTGTACATGATTTTCCAGGTGATAGGGGCTATTGTCGGTTCTGCGATATTGTATGTGCTGGCAAAAGACTCAGGTTCAACAACAACCCTTACAGGAGCTAACGGTTATACCGATCTGCTACCGGCATTTGTTGCTGAAACGGTCTTTACATTCATCTTTGTTCTTGTTGTTTTAGGTGTGACATCCAAAGGTGCCAATAATCAGTTTGCCGGTGTTGCGATCGGCCTTACCCTGGTTCTGGTGCATATCGTATGTATCCCTATTACTGGTACATCGGTAAACCCGGCACGTAGTATCGGTCCTGCTATTTTTCAGGGAGCAGAAGCTCTGTCCCAATTGTGGCTGTTCATTGTAGCTCCGTTCTTAGGCGCTGCCATTTCGGCCGTGGTATGGAAAGTTATTGATACAGAACAAGAGTAAGCATTATATATAGTTATAGAGCTTCCGGATTTCCGGAAGCTTTATTGTTCTTTTACATTTTATATCTTTTAGCAAACCAATGTGTCTATATATAAAATTAAGCAAAAACACATTACTCTGTTAAATAATCTTTTAGATATTGTTAATTCCATAAATTTGTCTTTTATTTGCATCGTTAACGCAAGTTTATTTAAAAACCTTCTAAAAACTTTTAGCCTATAGAATAAACATTACTCTTTTTAACTTTAAAATATAAGAGATAATGGATACATTAATAACCATGACTGACGAACAGTTGGTCACCGATTATTCTAATGGTAACAATCAGGCATTTGATATCCTACTGTCACGACACAAAATCAGTGTCTTCAATTATATCTATTTCACTGTGCGAAACAGGGAACTGGCAGAAGATATCTTCCAAGAAACTTTCATCAAGGCTATCGTAACTATCAAACAAGGCCGCTATACGGAGACAGGAAAATTCCGTGCCTGGATCTCACGTATTGCGCATAACCTCATTATAGATCATTTTCGTCAGGAAAAGAATGAAAACACAATCTCCAATGATGAGGCTCCGGTCGATTTGTTGAATAATCCGCTGCTGTGCGATGGTACGATAGAAGACGAAATAATTCGTGTGCAGATAACATCGGATATTCGCAAACTGATCTCATATCTGCCCGATAGCCAGCGTGAAGTACTGGAAATGCGCTACTATCAGGATTTAAGCTTTAAAGAAATAGCAGACCATACGGGAGTGAGTATCAATACCGCCCTCGGGCGCATGCGTTATGCTATTCTCAATATACGCCGCATGGCGGAAGAAAATAACATCATACTGACGATGTAGGTATTGTAGTTTTTAAGTTATAATGTTTGGAAGTGTATAAGCATCCCTGTGTTTGGGATGCTTATTTTTTGTTTTATGCCAGAATCATCTCTATCAGCGCCAGTTCTTCACCCGTGAAATGCGAATTATCCGTTGCTTTCAGATTATCTTTCAGTTGGTTCAAAGAACTTGTGCCTACAATAACAGATGTAACATGTTTGTTGTGCAGCAACCACGCCAAAGCCATTTCGGCAAGTGTTTGTCCACGCTGGCCGGCAAGGTCGTTCAATGCCTTCACTTTCTTTATCACCTCAGGTGTGATTTCGCTTTCTTGCAGGAAGCCGTGACTTTTGTGAGCGCGCGAAGTTTCAGGGATACCATTCAGGTATTTATTTGTAAGTACACCCTGAGCCAGCGGGGAAAAAGCGATAAAGCCTACGCCATATTTTTCGTTGATGTCCATATGCTCGTTTTCCGGTTCGCGCACAAGCATGCTGTATTTATCCTGATAGATAAGGCAAGGCACATGCTGCGACTTCAGTATATTGTATGCCTGAATCAGTTTTTCAGGCGGGTACTTCGATATCCCTACATATAAGGCCTTTCCCTGGCGCACAATGTCTACTAATGCCTGCATAGTCTCTTCCACTGGGGTTTGCGGGTCGTAGCGGTGCGAATAGAATATATCGAAATATTCCAGTCCTGTACGCCTCAGGCTTTGGTCTATACTGGCCATGATATATTTGCGCGAACCTCCGTCCCCATAAGGTCCGTCCCACATTAGATGACCTGCTTTGGATGAAATGATGAGTTCATCACGGTGCCCTTTCAAATCTTTAGCCAGTATCTTACCGAAGTTAGTTTCTGCACTTCCCGGAGGTGGTCCGTAGTTATTGGCCAAGTCGAAATGTGTAATGCCACTCTCGAAAGCATGTAAAATCATGGATGTAGCCATTTCGAAGCTATCCACATCACCGAAGTTATGCCATAAGCCTAATGAAATTTCGGGTAATTGTAACCCGCTGTTTCCACAAAAATTGTATTTCATGATAAATCGTTAATTTGTTGCTGATAAAGTTAATAGAATTTTTGTTTAACATAAATACGAAATCATATTATTATTTATAGTAACATGCCATTTATATATTTTAACGGTATGTAGTTAAAAAGTAACAGATATATCAGTTAACAGTAAACAGTAAACGGTGAACAGTAAACAACTCGTATCTCGTATCTTGTCTACTCGTAACCCGTAATTGCCCGAAGGGCGAAGTAACTCGTAACTATATCAAAAAAGTTACAAAAGTTACACTTTTTCCACTATTTTCTATCTGTTCCTTTTTTCTCTCTCTGTAAGTCCCCCCAGGGGAAACAACGTTCGGCGGAGCCAATTTAGGGGGCTCCTTCAATATTTCAAAGAGCTATCAGCTAAAGGCTATCGGCTCCGACTATATAGATAAAGTTTTTTCAGTTATCCGCATATTTCTTTTTAATAAAACGGAAAAGTAATCAGAGTCATTAGCTGGATTCCCCATATTCAAAAAAACTTCAGAATCGATATTTAATTTTATTCCAGCGTGTAAGACTTAATATGTATAAAGCGTTTTAAGGCTTGTTTTATAAAGCAGTCTGTCGTGAGGCAGGCTGTTTTATTTTTTATTTCTTCAAAAAAAACACAAAATTGCCGTCTATACTTGTACTATATTTTATTTACACATTATAGATTTTTTATTTAATGATTTCTATTAGGTTGGTATTACATCCACATTTGTCTATTTATCTTTATCTTCATGTTAGTGTAATACCGTTTATATAACATAATAGCTTCATTCAATAAGCCTGTCGTGATGACAGGCTTATTTTATTCCCATGTCTGCCCGAGATCAGGTTTTCATTATTATTATTTTCCATCTTCAAAAATTCTTCAAAATGTGTATTTACTTTTACCCTAAATAGTTTTTAATAAATGTATGACATTTAAAGTTTGTTTTAAGGAGAAAGGCCTGTCGTGATGACAGGCCTTTCTTTACAGAAATATTCTGAAAGGAGTCTTAGGCGGTTCCACTTTTACTTACAAAGCCGCAGGAAATCCTCTATAATACTTTCATCTGCACCTAATTCTTTAGCCTTTAGGAAATCTTCTCTGGCCAAGCGTTTTTCATATTGGGCAAGTCTTAGCTGTCCTCTCAGGATATAGATAGGCGCACCGGCATATCCGAGCTCAAGCGCTTTCTTTATGTCGTTTTCAGTGCTGGCCAGCTTATTCAGCCTCAAGTAACATTCGGCCCGGTTATAATACAGGTCGGCGTTCGACTTATGTTTATATATCAGGTCGGTATACATCTCTTCTGCTTCTTTCCATTCCGACCTGCGTTTCTTTATAGCTGCAATACCCGTTTTACCGTTCAGGTTTTCGGGGTACAGTTCTATAATTTTTTCAAAGTCTTCTTCTGCCGCAAAAAGATTTTTATTGCTGATATGAATCAGTCCCCTGCGGTATAATGCTTCTAAATCTTTCGGGTTGCTTGCAAGTATCGTATTATAGTCTTTCAGTGCGTCGTCGAACCTGTTCATCTCACAATAGAGGGCGGCCCTGTTGTGACGGATAAAGGGTGTATCCGGATATTTCTCAATGGCTACGTTGTATGAGATTAAGGCCTCGTCAAGTTCTCCCAGATTACGTTGTATAGTTCCCAGATTAACCATCAGCATAGGGTTATTCGGGTTAGTGGGTTCTTTTCGCAAGGCGGCCTTCATTGCCTGCTCTGCAGCGGCATAATCATTTTGTTCTACATAGTCCATGGCACGGCTTACCATATCTTCATATGTCTGGGCCGTCAGGTTAAGGGAAAGAGTTATAATAAATACAAGCAGGAGTTTCTTTTTCATCAACAGATATTCATTTAATTATTCATCAGCAAATGTACGTCTTATAAACTGACTTTGTCAAAACATATTGTCTAAAAAGAATTAAAAGAGGTGATGAAGTGATTATAAACAGTATCAGAACGGATATCCCACCGCAATATGCCATGCTGTATTTTTCTTGATTTTAAAAGGTTCCGAAATTGGCCATCTCCTTGTCGCAGGATCGCCCGACGGGTTATATGCTTTCCAGCCGCAATCGAGGCGGATAAGCACATAATCGAAGTCGAAACGGAGCCCAAGTCCCCATGCAACTGCTATTTCCTTATAGAACTTATCCACTTTAAAACTGCCTTCTTCCTGTTTTTCATATTCTTTTACAGTCCATATATTCCCGGCATCGATGAAAGCACCTAATTCCAATACCCAGAACAGTTTGCTGCGGTATTCGATGCTGGCATCGAAACGGATATCTCCCGAATGGTAATAGAAATTGTCCTTGTCGTTGTCATCGCCGGTTTCAGATGGTTTAAAATAATATGAACCTGGTCCCAGCTCCCTGACAGACCATCCTCTTACACTATTGGCTCCCCCTGAGAAAAAACGTTTTTGTATAGGTATCTGCTCATTATTGCCATATGGATAGGCAATGCCTCCTCCGACATGCCAGGCAAACGAATTTTTCTCATCCACCTGATAGGTCTTGCTATAATCAACCGTGCCCTTGACGTATTGGGCAAAATTAGTTCCGAATATCTGCTTAGAACCCATTTCGTTTGGCTTTGCTTTTGCAATAGCCGCTGCAAGAGCCAGCACATTGCCGGCAGTCTCTATAGATGCACGTATAGAATAGACCGGTTGGTTCCGTCTGGTGGGGCTGGCAATATTCGACCGGGAAAATGTATATCCCATACTCATAATAAAATGGTCATTGAAACTATATTGCTGGGCGGCAGCCGACAGGTTATTGTAAAACGCAGAATCTAATGAACTTTGAGGCAAATGTACATAACTGATATCTATCAGATCGAATATATGCCGGTTTAAAGACAACCTGCGGTCCTGCCATATATATTTCACTCCTCCCGACAGGACTGTACGAGTGAAGAATTTCGGCCTTCGCTGGAATGTATAACTTGTATTGAATTGTGTAGAGGCATGTATGCTTCTTTTAAAATCACGTTTGAGGAAGGGGAACATAAAACGGGGAAACGTAAGGGTCGTTTCTCCTCCGATCTCAAAATAATTCTTATAAAAGCTGGAGAAATTTGGTGTAATAGCTTCGTAAGCGCCGCGCAAACGGGCACTGAATTGTTCCGAACCTTTAAATGCATTCCGGTGCAGATAGCCCACTCCCGCGCCCAGGCCAAAGAAGCCTCCCGAATTGGTGCCTTCCACTTCTGCCGAGATTCCCTGTTTTTTGTCCGGTACACAGGTGATTATGCAGCGCAGGTCGGTAGAGTCATTCTCCCATGTAATATTTACGTTTTTGAGAATCTTCAGTTGAGATAAGGCGCTGTATGTCATTGCTGTCAGGGTTTCGTTATACAGGCTTCCCGGGGTAATATAGCAATTGTTGAGTATTACATTCGGTTTTATATATTCCCCTCTGGGTCCGTATTTTATTTTATAACCGCCTCTTTCGTAAACCGTTGTTTCCTTATACTGGCTCAAATCGCCGTCCTCCAGGGGATTATAATCAACATACAACTCTACTGCTTTTACCCTGTATTGACGATGTGGTACGGTTGTGGTCTGTCCATCGGCAGTACCCTGCATAAAAGGGAATATAGTAAGATCCAGTTCCACATTATTTTTGCGCAATGTTGTATCTGCTTCAAAGCCAATATATTCTTTATTAAAAGCAAAATAACCCGCTCTTCTGAAAATAGAAGAAATCCGGTCCCTTTCCTGATCGAGCATATCGAGGTCGAATATGGAATTTTTCTTTACCAGGCTGTTTCTTCTAAGTATGGTATCTATACTCAGCGGAGGATGTATCATCCCGTTCTTGTTTTCATTTCTGCGTGAGGGAGGCGTTATCAGTATCGGATTGGACATGACACTGTCGTTTACATCTATCCTGTAATTGCTGATCCGGAAAGGCTCTCCTGCTTTTATATCGTATGTTATCTTTGCGGTCTTTTTATTTAAATCGATGATAGGTGTTACTTCTGCATTCAGATAACCTTTGTTAGTCATTATCCTTTCCAGATTATTCACGGTCAGATGTACCATCGAACTATCGTAGAGTACAGGCGGATCTCCCGCATGTATCAATGTCCGGCTTATCCATTTGGTAGTATCAGTCCCGGCCAGATTGTAAATGAAAAGTGGCAACTTAAAGATTGAAAAAGTCTTAAAATTTGGTTTTTGCTTTATATGAGTTTCCATTTCATAGGTGGGTATAACTTTCTTATCACTCTTCACAACAGCGCTCTCCAGCAAATATTCTCCGTCGGGAACAAATTTTGTGGAACTGCAAGATTGAACTAGAATAGCGCAAAAACTGATAACAAGCGCAGAAGCTATTATTTTATACCTCATTGGAAAACTAACAGATATAGTATTTATCAAATGAACGACAAATTTAGGGTTTTAATTGTTTCTTTTTGTAGTTTTGTCCTAAGAAACTGTTTAAATTTTAAAAAAGAACCGGATATGAGACTACATCATACAGCTATCTGGGTGGCTGACATTGAAAAAATCAAATCATATTATATCAGTCACTTCGGTGCAACAGCCAATAAGTTATATGTAAACAAAACAAACGGATACAGCAGCTATTTCCTTACTTTCGGTTCCGGTTCGCAACTGGAGGTGATGCACCGTGCCGATATTCCTGATAACCTGAATGATAGCATCGCTCAGTATAAGGGGTATATCCATCTGGCTTTTGCCGTAAATTCGGGGCAGGAGGTGGATGACAAGGCAAAAGAATTACAGGAAGCAGGCTATCCGGTACTGCGGGGGCCACGGATGACCGGAGACGGATATTATGAATTCGAAACGTTAGATCCGGAAGGAAACCGTCTGGAAGTCCTGTTTAAATAATTCCGGAAAATCTGATAAGTAATTTTATAGCAATGAGTCTAAGTAAGAGTAAGTTAAAATATATACGCTCGCTGAAAGAGAAAAAGTTCAGGACCGAATATGGCACTTTTGTCGCCGAGGGAGATAAACTGGTAAATGATTTACTACCCTATATGAAGTGCCGGCTATTGGTGGCGCTGCCCGGCTTTTTATCAGAATTGGATGTAACGGACATTGAAGAAGTAACGGAAGTGAACGAAAGCCAGCTGGCGCAAGCCAGTTTTCTTCGGAATCCGCAACAGGTGCTTGCTGTTTTCCACCAACCGGAACATCAGGAAACTGTAGATATTAATAACCAACTCGTACTGGCCCTCGATGGGATACAGGACCCCGGAAATCTGGGGACAATAGTCCGTCTGGCCGATTGGTACGGGATAAAACACATATTTTGCTCGCACGACACAGCCGATATCTACAATCCGAAAGTTGTGCAGGCAACAATGGGGGCATTGGCTCGCGTTATCATTCATTGTGTCGATTTAGCCGGTTTTCTTGATAGTAATAAACACATTCCGGTTTACGGGACATTATTGGACGGCAGGAATATGTATGAACAGGATATTACCCCGCATGGCATTATTGTAATGGGAAATGAGGGCAATGGTATCCGTCCCGATATAGAGAAGCGGATTACCAAGAAACTTTATATTCCGGATTACCCCGGAGGAAATACTACATCCGAGTCGCTGAATGTGGCGATAGCCACAGCAATAGTATGCGCGGAGTTCAGAAGGAGAAGTAAATAAGGTGCAGAACCTTTATTTCAGCATATTTATATTATAGCTCTTTGTAGGGAACATCTGGCTTAATGTCTTTTTCATACTTTGTTTTTCCTCCGGTGTTGCCTGAGAACATACGCGGACAATTTCGTCGATCTTCGTTTCAGCTATAACACTGAGTAATACCGAAGACGGACGGGCATCATATAACTTCCGTACATCACTGATCGACTCTATAATGCGTATCCTGCCACGCGACGCATTTGCCGCCATCTCATCCAGCCCCGTGCGATGATAGTCATACCAGAAATTATGGAAAGGAGACGAGCTTTCTTCTGTAAGTGCCAAAGCTAAATCATAGCGGTTATTATTCTTCCCGGAGAAGGGTTCCCATCCTTTCGCACTTAAAGATTGCGACATATTAGCTATCTCCATGGCCTTACTAAAATAAGGTTTGCCGCCATTCAGGGAAAAGGAATCGAAATCGAGACCGATAATAATATAAGCATAAAACGAGATTACGGCAACAAGGTTGTTATCGACCGACGTGCTATTAAAATTCAGTGACAGGCCGGAGGTATAGTTAAAGTCAAATTGCGTATCCCGGTAATTTATCAGCGAAGTTACATAGGACGAATTGTAAACCGGACGCTGGGATGTAATCTGTATTTCCGCGGTATAGTTATTTTCCGGAGGAGAAAAACTCGTTACGTTTATACTTACATTGCAATTTATACGCTCATTCCTGCTGAAATTGGTATCTGTCCACTTCTGTTCGTTTAATAACTTATTAAGTTCAGACTCCAGCGAAGAGAACAGCTGTTTATCGACAGAAGGAACCTGCTGCGTATTTATAGTCAGCTTCGCGTTCAGCTCTTGCGCCTGCAAAACGGAAAAATATACGGCAACCAGTAAAAAAGACAGGATAAACCTTTTCATTTATTCCAAATTATAAGTTATACTCAATACCCTGAACTCTGTACGGCGGTTTACCTGATCGGCCGTATCTTGTTGTTCAGGCGGCAATTCCTGTATAAATTGCTCGGTTAAGACCTCTCCTTCTTTCAGAAAATCATATTTCTTGACAACCGCTTTGGTTACGGTCTTGGGCTGGGTTTTCCCTTTACCGGCAGCAGTCAAGCGGTCTTTGGCTATACCATTTGTAATCAGGTAATTGACCACCGACTCAGCTCTACGCTGTGACAACCTGTTATTATATTCATCCGAACCTTTACGGTCGGTATGCGCTGACAATTCAATAGTTACATTCGGATTCAGATTCAGTAAATCTATCAACCCATCCAGTTCCTCTTTCGATTCGGGGCGTAAAGTAGCTTTATCAAAATCATAGAATATATTCTCCAGCACTACAGGCTTGTTTATCGGAGTCAGAATAAAGTCGACAAGATAAGTGGAGTCCTTTTCCATCTCCACAGTCTTCAATGACATGCGGGTATTCAGATAATTTGTGCCACTGGCAAGGAATACATAATCAACACCCTGCGCGACATCGAGAGTATAAGTCCCGTCATTCTTACCCGGAAACTTTTTATTCGTTCCGTCGCGGCCTACGACGCGGATAGTGGAATTGGTGACAAACTCGTCATCGGTATCTACTATATAGCCCTCTACAAGTGTTTTGATTACAGGATATTCGAATGAATAGATATGATCGAGACCTTTCCCGTCGCCGCGGTTGGAACTAAAGAACCCGCTTTCCCTTTCTCCCTCGAAGGTGATACCGAAATCGTCTGCCTGTGAATTGACCGGAGACTGCATGTTTTCCGGACTCCATCGTCCGGTTGCAGAATTATATGATGCCTTGAATATATCCAGACCTCCCATCCCCGGGTGTCCGTCGGATGAAAAGTAGAGAGTGGAATCATTGCGCAGATAAGGAAACATTTCGTCTCCTGCCGTATTTATATCCGGCCCGAGGTTTTGGACAGATTCTACCAGGTCGCCGACTAAAGTTGCTTTCCATATATCTTTTCCTCCATATCCACCTGTCCTGTCGGATACAAAATAAAGTACATCTCCCGTCGAATTTATCGTAGGGTGGGCATACACACTGAGAGTATCCCTCCTGTTTATTTCCAGTTTGGTACCGGCACCCCACGAGCCGCCCGAACGTTGTGATACATAGATACCCGGGAAGAATATTCCTACCGAATCGGGAACCGGAGTATGCGTATAATACATTGTTGTCCCTGCTGTGGTAAATGATGGTGTTCCTTCATCCGATTCGGTATTAATAGACGATTCTACACGCTCTACCTTCATCCAGTTACCGTTTTCGTCTTTACGGGACATGAAAATGTCATTTAGTTTCGCACCTGTTATTCCACTGATAGTATCGCCCGTGGCTTCTTTGCGATTGGATGAAAAATAAACCTGGTCGTAATCGGGAGGCAGTAGCATCGGGCTGAATTCGCCTCTGTTGGAGTTAAACAAGTCCATACGTTTGACGGGATGTAATGTAGGCTTGGCTTTCCATAACGGGGCCAGTCTTGTACCTTCCAGTCCATTCAGGGCAAATTGATTTTCCGGATATAGTTGAAGAAATTCCTGATAATATTTTGCCGCCTGTTTATAGTCGCCTGCCTTGTGAAGAGAACGGGCATACTGAAGAGTGACCGTACTGTCATTTACCTTGTAGCGTATAGCATTGGCATATGCTGCGTTTGCCCTCATCGGGTAATTTATAAGACGATAGCTTTCAGCCATACGGAGAGCCACTTCACCCCGGAGTTCACGTTTCTTGGCGGGTGTTTTACGGTATATTTTACGGTACATATCGGCAGCAACAAAGTACTCTCCCTGTGCAAATTTTTTATCGGCATCTTCCAGTTTCACCGATTTGCACGAAGCTAAGTATGCGAGTAATATTATCGAACTTAATGTATAGTAAATATATCTTTTCAAGATGCTTTTAAGGATTTCAAGATTTCATGTTTCAAAATACAGATTTTATAAATCTTGAAATTTTGAAATTATATAATACAAATATAACTCATTTATCCTTTTAATATTGCTTATGACAGTGAGAATCATCATGTTTATTAACTAGTCCTCCCCCTTTAGTATGGGAAGTTTCAGACGGTATTTCGTAGCCAGTACTCTTATCACAACCACAAACACAGCCGTAGAGATTTCTATTACAGCCAGATCCACATTCAGATAATGAAGGACGCTAAACAAAATTCCTCCCAGGATACAGGCGACAGCATAAAGTTCCTGTGTGAAAATAATAGGAACTTCATTTATCAGAATATCGCGTATCATACCTCCTACAATACCTGTGATAGTGGCCATAGACACACATACCCATACCGGATAGTCGAGAGCGAAAGCCTTTTCGTAACCTACTACTACAAATAGTCCCAGCCCGATGCAGTCGAACCAGAAAATCGTATTGTTAAGATGTACCAGAAATTTACGAAAACACAGTACAACTAGAAAGGCAAACAATGTACACCATATATAGCGGCTGGCCTGTGTCCAGAATATAGGCACATCCAGCAACAAGTCACGCAAAGTACCGCCTCCGGTAGCGGTGACGAAACCGATAACTATTGCTCCGAACCAGTCGAACCGTTTAGCCGAAGCCAGACGGATACCACTGATAGCAAATGCAATTGTTCCCAGAAATTCGATTATATCGACAAGCTGTATTTTCGCAAGGTCATCAAAGAGAAACATGGTTTTTAAGTGAAAAGTTATGAGTGAAAAGTTATAAGTTTATTTGCTGATATGCAAATAAGTATCACAATTAGTATATTGGCACATTAGTTTATTCCTCATTGGCAATCATCCCGCTGCCAATACACAATTTGGAATCCGCGTCATAGACCACACCGAATTGTCCGGCTGCAATGCCTTGTATCTTTTCATCGGAATGAATGCGATAAAGGTCGCCTATCTTTTCTACATAGCCATGGGTAAATTCAGGTGTATGGCGTATCTTGAAGGAGATGTCTTTCCGTCCTTCAAAATCCCCCCAGATATCTTCTGTAATGAATGAGAATCCCGCAAGATTTACCACTTTGCCATATTGAGTTTCAGGATCGTAACCATTAGAAACATAAACGATATTGCGCTTTGTATCTTTCTTTATCACAAACCACGGGCCGCCGCTAAGTCCCAGACCTCTACGCTGGCCGATAGTGTGAAACCAGTAGCCGTCATGTTTTCCGAGTACATTGCCTGTTTCCAGCTCCACGATCTTGCCTTTGTGTTCACCCAGGTAGCGGCGGATAAAATCATTGTAATTTATTTTACCCAAGAAGCAAATCCCCTGGCTATCCTTGCGTTGTGCCGACGGCAGTCCCTGTTGCGCGGCAATGGCCCGCACCTCGCTTTTCAGCAAATCACCTATCGGGAACATCAGCTTGGATACCTGCAGGTAATCTATCTGTCCGAGAAAGTAGGTTTGGTCTTTCACGTGATCTTTCGCAGTAGAGAGCCATGTCTTACCGTTCAGTTCGGTAGTTGTTGCATAATGCCCTGTCGCAATCTTATCAAATTCATGCCCCCATTTTTGCTCGAAACACCCAAACTTAATCATCTTGTTGCACATCATATCCGGATTAGGGGTCAACCCCCGCTTTACAGCGTCTATTGTATAACTCACCACATTTTCCCAGTATTCTTCGTGCAGGGACACAACTTCCATTTTACAACCATACTTTTTTGCTATATAGGTTGTAATTTCAATGTCTTCTTCGGCGGGGCAATCGATATAGCCCTGCTCGTCTTCCATCCCTATGCGTATATAAAATATCGTAGGGTCGTAACCTTGTTCCTTTAGCTGATGTACTACTACAGAACTGTCTACCCCGCCCGATACCAATGCTGCTATTTTCATTATTATCTACCTACCAGATTTCTGTTTTCACAAAGTTTTTAAATGTTCCCATACCAAAACAGAATCCCGCCCTGATAAAGAACTGTTGTTCGTTACCTGTCACATTAAAGTCATAACCGGCTTTTACAAAAAAGAATTTGTAATCGGCATATATATTCGGCGTGATCACAACCCCGTCCTTTCCATGCCTGAAATTGAAGAGGTATCCGGCATCACAACCAACCAGGATTGTCGCTTTGTTATTATTAAATAAGGATTCGCTCAGGAAAGATGTCAATTGTATCGGCTTCAGGTTCAACCCGGCAACAGGAGAACTTCCCCCTGTGTAATCTATCCCGCTGGATACAAACGAATTGAGCGGATTTTTTTTATGCCATACAGGAAAAGACGCGTTGGCCGCGAACTGAAAATCATTTCCTTTCCCCTTGGCATCTGCATACTGCGCCCCGATACCTATAAATTGTGCTGAACAGGTAAAAGGCAATAGCAGGAACAAGCATAAAATTTGTATCTTTTTCATTTTTATCAACAATAGTTACAGACCTATTTATTAGCTGTCCAGATATAACAATAACTGGCTGTTATAAGTTTGAACTACGATATTTTACTTAAATATTTTCAACCAAGGTACAAAAATACGGTTTATTTTTCAGAAAGTCAGGGTACAGGCCTACGATTGTTCTGTTTTGGACTCTCTCTCTACATCAGCTCTCGATTTACTGGCCGTAACCAGATATACTCCTCCGAAGATTAATATGGCTGCCAGTAATTTTTCGAATGTAAACCGGTCCATTCCCATATATATGGCTACGCCGGAAGCAATGAGCGGCTGCATATTATTGTACATGGAGATCGTAGTAGGCCTGATACGCCTCTGAGCCAAAGGAATCATCATATAGGTGAAAAATGTAGCTCCCAGTAATGTAAACGACAGCATCAGATACGGTATTACATCCGGCTGATGGAACAGTGGCGCTGCGAATACTGCATCATAACTGACAGGCAGGTTAATCAGAGCGGCGAAGAGAAACATCCATTTCATCATCGTAATGGGGGAGTACTTGGTCGATAGCGGACGTGTAATCACCAGATAAAACGCGTAAAATAACTGCGCGCTAAGTACAGCGATATCCCCCGCCAGAGCTGACCCCTGACCCGCTGTAACAACCTGATTGGATGTATAGACCAAGAATATGGCACCCAGCCCACCGAGCAACACGCCGCCTGCTTTTTTGAAGGTAATGGGTTCTTTGAGTAACACTGCCGCCAGTATCATCGCAAACAAAGGGCCGCTGGTAGTTATTATGGATGCATCTACAGATGATGTTTGCCCCAGTCCGTATGCAAAAAGGCTCTGATTGATAAGCATACCCGAAATACCGCCTATGCACAGTATGAGTAAATCCCGCCTGTCTACTTTTTCTTTTTTCGTGAATAACGATACTATCCAGAAAGCAATGGCAGCAAAGCCCATACGAAGCATTGTCATAGCTATTGGCGTAAGAAGCCCGGTACTATACAGATACTTATTGATGGGGATGTTCAGTCCGAAAACTGTCATCACAACAAGCATGATAATATGTCCCTGTTGTTTCTGTGAAAGAGTCATTGAGTTAATTAATAATTAATAATGATGAATTCATTTGTTAATTTGCCTGTCTGCTAATTTACTTATCTGTTTATCCTGCAATTTTGAAAAGAATATCAACATACAGATAGCTCCAAGCATGGCGCAAAACATATCTGACTGTGTATCCCAGACATATCCCTGAGTACCGAGAAAATCCTCGGCACCATCGGCCGACAATGCGCCTACCCACCATTCTGTCAGTTCGTAAAAGGCACTGATGGCAAGGCAGATACTGACAACTATAAATGGCAACCAGGAACGTTTTTTTAGCACATCGAGGCGGATAAGCAATTCACGGGCAATCATAGCCGGAATAAAGCCTTGCGCAAAATGCCCTACTTTATCATAATTGTTGCGGCTTTGGTCAAATACTTCTTTTATCCAGTCGAACAAAGGAACTTTCGCATAGGAATAGTGCGCGCCAACAAAAAGGATAATAAAATGGATAAGGATAAAGACATAAGCCATATCCATAAACCGGAACCGCTTAAAAGTGAAGGCAAGTATTGCCACACCGGCGATGCACATTCCTGCTTCCATGAACCACAAACCCGTTTCGTAAGGGTTGATGCCCGACCAGACGCCTGCTATAAGGAATATGACAAGAAATATCCAGTGTTTCTTTTCCATTGAGCGTATGTAGTTTGTTATTTGTAAGTATTATAAGAAATAACTTCCTCTGTTGGTTTACGCCTCTTTTCCCTCAACGGCTGTGCGGGATAACCGATAACTATATCGAGTACCACACGTCTGTTATCAGGGATATTCAGCAGTTTCTTCATTTTTGATTCGGTAAACCAACCGAGTATGCAACTACCCAGTCCTTCGGCTTCAGCCGCAAGGCAGATATGAGAGGCTGCAATACCGATATCAAGAAAGGCGAAATGCTTATCTTTCACAATACCGCCAATACCTGAACTTATATTCACCTTTTCCTCTACTATTATAATATGTACAGGTGCTTGTTTGGTAAAATGGTTCATGCCCAGCAACCGGGCTGACGCCGCATCTGCCACCTTGTTTTTCAGTCCGGGTTCATCCACCACGATAAAATGCCACGGCTGCGCGTTACAGGCTGAAGGCGCCAGACGTGCAGCTTCCAGTATGCGGGCTATGATCTCACGGTCAACCGTGCGTGTAGTATCATAAGCACGGGTGCTCTGGCGTTGTTTTACAAGATTGTAAAAAAAATCTTTATCCATATTACAATTGTGTAATACGACTGATATATTTACCTATAATATCAAATTCCAGATTTACCACACTACCTACTTTAAATTGATGGAAATTGGTATGTTCGTATGTGTATGGAATTATAGCTACTTCGAATGTATTATTGGTAGGGTCAACTACAGTCAGGCTGACACCGTTTACGGTTACAGAGCCTTTATCTACCGTCAGATAACCTTTCTTGGCCATTTCACGGTCAAACTCATATTCGAATTTGAAATACCAGCTGCCATCGGCTTCCCTTATTTCGACACACTTGGCTGTCTGGTCTACATGTCCCTGGACAATATGTCCGTCGAGGCGGCCGTTCATCAGCATACTGCGTTCGAGGTTGACCTTATCGCCTACCTGCAATAAACCGAGGTTGGAACACTCCAGCGTCTCCTTGATAGCAGTGACCGTATATTTGTTATCATCTATATTCACTACTGTAAGACATACTCCGTTGTGTGAAACACTCTGGTCTATTTTCAACTCATGGGTGAAGGTACACTCCATTGTTATATGCAGATTTTCTGCTTCTTTACGCAACGAAACTACTGTTGCCGCTTCTTCTACTATACCTGAAAACATGATATCTTTATTTTAAAAAGCCTTAAGAAAAATTTTCGCTCAAATTTAAACAGGCCCTGGGTTAGTTCTATTATTTTTTAGTCGTACAAAGGTACGGAAAAGTTATAAGTTATGCGAATCAGTAGCTGAGTTTTAATGCCGGATTGTTTTCAGCTCCACTTCGTTCCGTCAGGATGTTCCTTTTGGCATTGGCCAAAAGGAATACAAGCAATCTTCGATTGCGCGTAGTAGAAAAGAATCGGATATTAAAATCCAGCTCATGACTCTGATTACTTTTCCGTTTTATTAAAAGGAAATATGCGGATAACTAAAAAAACTTTATCTATATAGTCGGAATCGATAGCCTTTGGCTGATAGCTCTTTGAAATATTGAAGAAGCCCCCTAAATTGGCTCCGCCGAACGTTGTTTCCCCAGGGGGGACTTACAGAGAGGGAAAAAAGTGACAGATAGAAAATAATGGAAAAAGTGTAACTTTTGTAACTTTTTTGATATAGTTACGAGTTACTGCGCCCTTCGGGCAGTTACGGGTTACGAGTAGACAAGATACCAGATACGAGTTGTTCACTGTTTACTGTTAACTGTTTACTGTTAACTGATATATCTGTTACCTTTGTTACTTTTTGTATAGTGCTCTTTGTGTAAATCTTTGTGCCCCTTGTGGTAAAGAGATTTAACCACTAAGTACACGAAGGAAATCACAAAGGGCACAAAGGCTAAAAAGACTGTTACCTTTGTTACCTTTTGCGTCTTAGCATCTCTGCATGAAATACTGTTTACTGTTTACTGTTCACTGTTAACTGAAATAAGTGTTACCTTTGTTACCTTTTATATAGAGTCTTTTGTATAAAGTATTGTTTTCCATGCGGTACACTAAGTACACAAAGAAGATCATCTCAAAGAAAATAAAAAGAGAGACAAAAAATACGTAAAAAGTGTCAGAAGTGTAACTTTTTTTTAACTATTACAATTAACGTATAACAAATGAATGCAATAATTAATTCAATAGGGATTTATGTCCCTGAAAAACGGATAGACAACCATTATTTTGAAAGTATAGTAGATACAAGTGACGAATGGATAACCACCCGTACAGGTATCAGCCAGCGGTTTTATGCAGCCGGGAACGAATATACCGGCGACCTCTGTGTAAAAGCTGCGCAAAACCTTTCGGTTAGGTACAATAAGGATTTGTCGGATGTAGATTTTATCATTGTAGCCACCACCAGTGGCGAACAGGTCATGCCCAGCATGGCAAGTCAGGTGCAAACGCGGCTGAACATACCGAACGCGGGATGTATAGACGTCTATGCTGCCTGTGCAGGATTCGTGTATGGTATTATCCTGGCCAAAGGGCTGATAGCTGCCGGCACGCATAAAAAAGTGCTGGTGATAGGGGCGGAAACACTTTCGAAAATCACGGATTTTACCGACCGTACCTCCTGTATATTGTTCGGAGATGGTGCAGGAGCCGTTGTAGTGGAAGCCTGTGACGAAAACCATATATTTGATGCGCTGACCGGGACGGATGGCTCGCATGGGAAAGACCTGTATCTGGCGCACCAGAATGTCCCGATAAACGGAGAACCTGTAATCCCTGACCGCAATTTGCACCAAAATGGCAAGGTTGTTTTCAAATGGGCGGTAAGCACCTTGATTGATAAAATACAGGAACTGATATCCAAGAATCATCTGAAACCGGGCGATATAGACTGGTTCATACCACACAGTGCAAATATCCGCATCCTCGAATCGGTATGTTCAGGGCTGAATGTCCCGATGGACAAGTGTCTGGAGAGCATCAGAAACTATGGTAATACTTCCGCCGCATCCATTCCTATAGCCTGGTATAATGGCATAGAATCGGGTAAAGTAAAGCCAGGTGACAACTTGCTGTTGATTGGCTTCGGTGGAGGATTGACCTGTGCCGGAATATGCCTGCAAAATATGATCGAGAAAGAATGAGATATCCAACTGATTCAGAGAAGGAAACGAAATCGAATCCATTTCCTTCGCTTTTATCTTCATTTTTATGTCTAAAAAAATAGACAATTTGTTTTGTCGTCTAGTTTTTTAGACTAAATTTGCGGGGTAACTAATTAATATCGCAATATGAAAAAGACAATCTTACTATTGGCACTATCTGCTCTTTCAGCAACTGTGTGTTCACAACAGGCGGTGTCTGTCCGTAAAATAGATAAAGGAGATATTCAACAAGAAAAGCTCGATGTCGCCACAGTCCGGTGTTACTACAAATTCACCCAGCCGGTAACAGTTGATAAGCAAATACATCGGCAATCAGATACGATGACTCTGGATATCGGGCAGAAAGTTTCCCGGTATTACGATGCTGCACGTATCAAGCGGGACTCACTATTTACCGACTTCATGCGCAATAAGCTAAACCCGTCTACAATACAGAGCATATCCATAATGAAAGACGCGGATATGTCCGTGCTGGATAACAAAGGCGGGGCAATGTTCGATTCTACGACAAAAGGGGAGACGGCTCAGTTATTCAAAAAACGCCCGGCAGGAGAAATAATTACAATTGACAGAGCGGAAAGTGATCCTCAGAAATACAAATGCACGGAAACAATTCCTGCGCAACAATGGGATATATCTACCGATACACTGACCGTACTGGGCTATATATGCCAGAAAGCGACTACGGAATTTCGCGGACGGGATTACGAAGCATGGTTCAGTCCCGATATTCCCGTAAATGAAGGTCCCTGGAAGTTCCACGGATTACCGGGATTGATAATGAAAGTTTCAGATTCAGAAAATCTATTCTCATTTGAGATCATAGGGTTGGAGAATCTTGATAATCCGGTCGATATAACAATGGCACAGGAAGATTATTTGAAGGCCAGTATAAAAGACCTCGATAAATTAAAGAAAAAACAATCGGGAGGCACTGCCATAAATGTTAACGGAGGCAATGTAATAATGATACAGAAAAAGAATAATAATGAGTATCTGTCTTTAGAAACCGAATAAAGCCCAGGTCTATAAATAGAAATAATGAAAAGATATCTTCTGACCCTCTTTATCCTTATATCCTGCTTTACACATGCGCAAACCATCATTAAAGGGATTGTGCTCACCGGAGACAATAAGCCTGTACCGGATATCAATGTCACTTTACAGGAAAAGGGACGCTCCCTGATGCTCGGTTATGTATTGACTGATGATGCCGGAAAATATAAGATAGAGTATAAGGGCAAGAGTGACAGCATTGTTGTCATTGTTTCGGGCTTTAATGTTGGCAAACAATCGAAAACAGTCGGTAACCGGAGTCAGGACGTAAACTTCTCCATAGTACAGGAGTCCATTGTTCTGAAGGAAGTGAAGATAAAACCTCCTAAGATAAGGCAGGCAGGAGATACACTGAACTATATGGTGGAAAGTTTCAGCGATGGCAATGACCGTACAATAGGTGATGTATTGAAAAAAATGCCCGGTATACAGGTTAAAGACGATGGAGCAATACTTTATCAGGACAGGCCTATAAATAAATTTTATATAGAAAATGTGGATTTATTGCAGGGCCGTTATGGCATAGCGACAAATAATATAGAAGCCAAAGATGTATCTACTGTACAGGTAATGGAAAACCACCAACCGGTGAAGGCGCTGAAAGACCGCGAATTTTCGGAAGACGCCGCTATAAATCTGAAATTGAAAGATTCGGCCAAAGGTACTCTTATCGCAAATGCACAAGCAGGTATGGGTGCCGCACCTCTGCTGTGGAACAATGAACTGACAGGAATGTATATTGCCAAAAAACTACAGAATATAACCACCTATAAAGGAAACAATTCCGGTGATGATCCCGGCCGAGAGCTGAATTCATTCTATTCGGGCGATGCTTCACGAATGAAAAGTAACGGTCTGCTGAATGTACAGACCCCGTCTTCCCCGTCGATCAGTGAAAAGCGGTATCTGGATAATCAGGCGAATATGGTTTCATTTAATAATCTGTGGAGTCTTAAAACGGATTACCAACTGACTGCAAACATCAACTACCTGAACGACTATCAGCAAAGAAGCAGTTATGCATATACCGAAAACTACCTGCCGAACGACGAAACCATAAAGATAGAAGAATTGTTAAATTCCAGATTGAGAAAGGAAAAACTGGGTACTGATATACAATTGAACGCCAACAAAGACAAGTATTACTTCAACAACCTGCTGAAGCTCGAAGGAGTATGGCACCGGGAGCGGGGCGATGCCATTTCCCAGGACAGCGTTTACCAGCATTTAAAGAAGCCGGACTATGGCATTAGTAATACATTCAACTTGGTGAAGACAAACGGAAAACATACATGGACTTTCTATTCATTCAACGGGTACAACGCTTCATCCCAGACACTGCGTGTACAACCCGTATTGTATGGACAATTATTCGATCCTGCACCTTCGCCGGAAGCCATGGTGCAAGACGCCGAACGGAACGACTTCGCTTCATACAGCAGAATTACATGGGGACTAGGCAAGGGTGCTGTAAAGCAAAATTATACGTTAGGCTTTAACACGGACCTGCAACAGCTCAAGTCGGCATTGCAGGCCGATACAAAAAGTGGATTAGGTAGTTTGTCCGACTCTCTGAGAAATGATATAAAGCAGGGTAAATTCGAGTGGAAATTCTTGCCGAATTACACATATTCAAAAGGTTATAAACTGAATGTATCGTTGTCACTGCCGCTCAGTTATACAATATTGGACACAGACAACAATGTATCGGATAAAAAAGAAAATAAGGGATATTTGTTCTTCAATCCATTTTTGTTTGCCAGTTACAAATTATCGGCTTATTGGGATAGCTATCTGAATGCCGGTTATAGCAACTCGACCGGAAGCCTTAATAATATGTACACAGGATATATCATGTCCTCGTATCGGAACTTACTGCGTAACGACGGGAAATTATTCAGACAGCAATCCCGGAATTACAGCCTTGTGCTAAATTACAGGAATCCGATAACAACCCTGTTTGGGATGGCCAGCATATCGTATTACCGGAATAAGGTCAATCTGCTTTACGATTATTATTATAGCGGCATATTAAAACTGCAATCGACCATAGATATGCCGAATACAGCAAGCGGGATAAATGCAAGTGTACACGGCAGCAAAGAAATTGAAGCTATAAACACAACTGTTTTTATAGGCGGCAGCTACAACAATAGCCGGTCAGCACAAATAAATCAGGGAGAACTTATCGACTACTCCAATCAAAGTTTTTCGGTGTCACCACGCTTTCTGACGAAGTTTGGTTCGAGTATAAGCTTTGAATACTCAATACGGTATACACAAAGCCAAGGTAAAATAAAGGATAGTGGCAGGAACTTCGACCCCATACGTACGACATCGCAAAATGCGCAACTGAATATTTTCCCGTTGAAAGGATTGGTTATAAACCTGAGGTATGAAAACTTCTATAATAATACAATCACTTCGGGCAGCAGGTCTATGTCATTCGGTGATATCGGGGCAAAATATAAATGGGAAAAAGCTGAGATAATCCTTGATTACACCAATATCTTCAATTCCAGGCAGTATATATCCACATCATACAATGACGTAAGCAGATACTATTATTCTTATGATTTACGTCCTGCGGAAGTATTGCTGAAAGTACGGTTTAAACTGAAATAGATTATTCCATGAATAGTTTTATTGTCGTATTTTAATGTTTAACTTTTCGTTGCTGAATAATAAACAACTAAAATTGAATGATTATTCGACTTTTGTTCCTGCTTAAATCCTTACATTTATCCTCAAAAGAATATATTATGAATAGAACAGGCCTGATTCTTTTAGTACACTTCTTTCTCTCTTCGTATATGATGACTTCTTATAGTCAGGAGGGGAACCGGACAAATATTCCTTTAGACTCGATTGTATTGAGCGATCCGTGTATTTTAGCCGATCCGGCCACAGCCATGTATTATATGACCGGAACCGGAGGAAAGCTTTGGAAAAGCAAAGATCTGAGGCTCTGGGATGGTCCTTACACGGTAGCACAAACCGATCCGGACTCATGGATGGGTCCCCGGCCTATGATATGGGCGGCGGAAATCCATGCCTATAAAGATAAGTTCTATTATTTTGCCACCTTTACCAACCGTGCCGTAAAAATAGACACTGTAGCAGGTAATATAATCGAGCGCAGGGCATCGCATATATTAGTCAGCGACAAACCCGGCGGCCCTTATGTCCCGATGCAGGATGAAACATACCTGCCGGCACACATGCCTACATTGGACGGTACCTTCTGGGTAGACAAAGATGGTAAGCCATATATGGTATATTGTTACGAATGGCTGCAAAACCTGAACGGAACAATAGAGAAAATAGAGTTAAAACCCGATTTAAGCGGCTCTGTCGGTGAAGGCAAATTGCTTTTCCGCGCCAGCGATTCGCCCTGGAGCAGGGAGAAAGATAAGGATGGGAACGACCGGCCCAATAGAGTGACCGATGGCCCTTACCTGTTTGAAACAGGTACCGGACGTTTGGGCATGATCTGGACGAGCTGGATATATGATGTATATACGCAGGGGATCGTTTACTCAGAAAGCGGAACCCTCGATGGCCCGTGGATACATGAGCCGGAACCGGTCACACCTCCCAATTTCGGGCATGGTATGCTCTTCCGTACACTCGATGGCAAACTGCTGATGTCTGTTCACAGTCACAAACAAATGCAGGATGGCCGCTATCACCGTGTACCCCATTTGTTCGAAGTGGATATAACCGGGGACAAACTGGCTGTAGGTAAACAGTATATACCCTAAATCCGATTAATATTGCCAATCCAACGACTGATTCTATACTAACTTAACAATTATATAAGCCCAATATCTGCTATTGTAATTTACAGGACAGAGCGGAAGATAGCCTTCTGCAAGCCTGTTATCTTTAAATACAACCGGATACTGTTCTTCCATAAGTTTGTGACGGTTGTATATTTCACCTTCTCTGGAGCAAAAGTCCATATAATATCTGCCATCCGACAAAGGAGATATATAATTCTCGTATAAGCGAATTGCCAGGTATCCCATATTATAGCGCATATTTATCTCCAGGCAAGGATGTATTTTATATTCATCCTCTTCTTTATATATAAGCATATCCACGCCAATACAGCCTTTGTAAACAGGTGAATATTTCTCTTTAAGAATAGCGATTAACGCTAACCTTACCTTGTCCAGAAGGGATAGAGCAATATTCTTTGTAAGCTCATTTACGATATTCTCCTGCGGGCCCAGATAATTTCCCTGATAAGCACCCTTATCAGTCGTATAGAAGAGAGAATATCCGGCGAAGTCGACACCACCCTGTCCATCGCAAATAAATTCCATGGCAAAATCAACCCGCTTATCCAAAACCCTCTCGATAGATACACTAGCTTGCTTCTTTAGTATGCCATGTAATATTTGACGCTCTGTACGCGTAAGCCCTGTCTCCGGAAGCCATAGCAAACCCCGGCCTGACGATGAATAAGGCGCTTTCGCTAATAATTTTGACGCAGAGTTGTTTACCACCTCCTCAATATCTTCGAGCTTGTTGCAAAAACAGGGGACTATACTCTTTGATACTTCGGGTATATTCGCGGCAATGTCTCTTAAACAGTCGCCCGCGGCCTGTCTGCTGTTGAGATAAGTGTATATATCATTCCATTCCGTTAATATAAGGCTTGTATCATATTTTTTGTTCAGTTCCTTAAAATAATATATGGCCTGTGGAGATATCCCCCATAATGATACCTCCATCTCCGGGTAGCGATATAGGCTTTCCTCTGCTATGCCTTTTGGTAAAGAAGGAAAATTGTCTGATAGAAAACTATGGAATTCAGTGTCATTTTTTTCGCCAGTCAGTACTAAATCACAGGCTGTGCCATACCATGCCGGAAGAAAGGACAGTTCTTTTTGCATCGATACGATATTTGCCGGTGCTGTATAATATGGCGAACTGTTTTTTACAGCTGTTTCATGCCCGGGATTGAAGAAAAGGATCATTCGCAATTAGTTTAAGGTCGCAGACCTATTTATTTTCAAGTAAATAATACAAAGAGAAGACGTTATCGCATTCAAGCAAATCACTAAATTCTCTCTATAACTTAATACCTGCAAAATTAGTGAATATCTTTGGATTCTCCGGTCTACCAAACCGTATAAACAGTGTCAATATTAACATAATAATTATCTATTTGACTGATTAGAAATAAGGGCTTATATTTGTCTCAGAATTGAAAATAACTAACTCAAAAAAACAATAGATTATGTCAGTATTAGTAGGAAAAAAAGCGCCTGTATTCAAGGCTAATGCAGTGGTGAACGGTAATGAAATAGTAGAAGGTTTTTCTTTGGAGCAATTCATAGGAAAGAAATATGTTGTATTCTTTTTCTATCCTGCCGACTTTACATTTGTCTGCCCAACCGAAATTATCGCTTTCCAGGAAAAAATAGCAGAATTCGAATCCCGTAATGTCGCAGTTGTAGGTGCTTCGACCGATTCGGCTTTTTCGCATTGGAAATGGCTGCAAACAGAACAAAACGATGGAGGTATCAAAGGTGTTAAATACCCATTGGTCGCAGACCAGACATTGATGATATCTTCTGCATATGATGTGTTGGCCGGCGCTTTCGATTATAACGATGAAGGGGAAGACGTATTTAATGGTGCGCCTCAGGCTTACCGTGGTCTTTTCCTTATCGATAAAGATGGCGTTGTTCGTCACCAGGTAGTAAATGACATGCCGTTGGGCCGTAGCGTGGATGAAATTCTTCGCGTAATCGATGCTCTTCAGTTTACTGAGGAATATGGTGAAGTTTGCCCTGCCAACTGGAAGAAAGGTGATAAAGCACTAAAGGCAACACAAGAGGGGATTTCGGATTACTTATCACACAAACATTAAGGATAAATCTTATATAAGCGATAGAATGTATTAATGCAACATATTTCAAGCATAACTGACTATTGTTGCTGCAGATACATAACTAATAAATAGGTCTGAGACCTTAGTGGAATATTTTTAGGTTAATTTAGTTCTGAAGAGGGTGTGTCAAAAGCCAAATTGCACTATCAAATTATTACCCTCTTTGTCATTGGCTCCGCTTCGCTCTGCCGAACGTTGTTTCTGAATGCAATGAAGAATCCCGAACCTTCAGGCACGAGATGTTTCACTCCGTTCAACATGACAAAATGAAAGTAAAAATTACTTTTGACACACCCTCTTTTGTTTACATCTTTTAATTGTATTTAGTTAAAAGGTAACACTTATTTCAGTAAACAGTAAACAGTAAACAACTCGTATCTGGTATCTTGTCTACTCGTAACCCGTAATTGCCCGAAGGGCGCAGTAACTCGTAACTATATCAAAAAAGTTACAAAAGTTACACTTTTTCCATTATTTTCTATCTGTCACTTTTTTCCCTCTCTGTAAGTCCCCCCTGGGGAAACAACGTTCGGCGGAGCCAATTTAGGGGGCTCCTTCAATACTTCCCTCGCTCGCGCAGACGTCCCGTCTGTGTGTTGCGTAGCAAACATTTTTACCCTGTCAACAAGACACGGACTGGAAGTCCGCGCCAGCGGGGTACTAATGATAATAAAAGCAAGAAGAAATGAGATTTTTTTCATAAATCCGTATATTATAGTTCTGGTAATATAGAAGATGAAGTATAAAATTCAACGGAGATGATTTCAGGAACAGCCGAATAAGATTCGTTTGATTTAATAAAGGTTCCACTTATAATAACTTTCAGCCCGGTTTCAGGTATTTGAGTGTCCAATATTTTTTTAGAAAAATCATGAACTTTTCCTGAATATCCAAGGACTCCATTATCACTATCTGAATATGCATAATCGATAATTAAATAATTATTCTCAATATATAAATAATTCATTTTTCCACTATTATTTATTGCGTCGGAACGATTTTTGAAAAGCAAGAACTCTTTATTTTCGATAGAAAACAAAAATTGCTCTTGTTCTTTATCTTCAGAGCAATTTATGATACATAACGGTATCATAATAAGAATAAAATAATAAAAAATCTTTTTCATTTCAGTAAGATTTAGAGGATTAAAAACTTAAGACAATTGATAGAAAGAAGAACCTTTTGATAGGGCTATAAGAGTTTAAGGGTCATTTCATTACAAATATATAAAAATGTATTTATCTGAAGCATCATATCTTGAATAATTAGCCCTATATATGTAATAACCTATTTCTCATACTGGCACGGTTTTATAAACCGTATCTTACCTAAAAAGCAAAAAGATTTCCCTCGCTCGCGCAGACGTCCCGTCTGTGTGTTGCGTAGCAAACATTTTTACCCTGTCAACAAGACACGGACTGGAAGTCCGCGCCAGCGGGAGTAAATTTCTTCAAAAGGTAACAAAAGTAACAGCTTTTTCAGTCATCTGCTAATCTGCTAATCCGCTAATCTGCTAATCAAAATTTCAAAGAACTATCAGCTAAAAGCTATATATAGATAAAGATTTTCATTATAGATCACCATTATTCCGGAATTTCCCTCAAATAAATAATTTCTATCTTTTATTAAGACTTTATTCTGCCAACTATTCCGTACCTTTGCCGTTGCTAATCAAATTTAACCGAATTGTGAAATATAATTTCGACCAGATAATCGACCGAAGAGGAACAAATGCCCTTAAAACAGATGCTTTAGAGCCACGATACGGCAACCCTGACCTTATTCCGTTGTGGGTGGCCGATATGGACTTTTTGTCACCTCCGGCCGTTACCGAGGCCATTGTAGAACGGGCAAAACATGGTATATTCGGATATACCTGTCCGTCGCAGGCATATTATGATGCCATAATGAACTGGGTGGACAAGAAACACGGCTGGAAAATAGAGCAGGAGTGGCTGACATTTATTCCCGGTATCGTTAAGGGAATCGCTTTTGTTATCGACTGTTTTACAACCAAAGAGGATAAAGTAATTATCCAGCCGCCGGTTTATCATCCTTTTCGTATTATACCTACATTACATCACCGGCCTGTGGCAGATAATCCGTTGATATTGGAAGCCGGGCAATACAGGATGGATTTGGCCGGATTGAAAAAGATGATAGATTCGTCATGCAAGGTACTTATCCTTTGCAATCCTCACAATCCGGGGGGACGGGTGTGGACACGGCAGGAACTGGCGGATATAGCCGAAATCTGTTATGATAATAATATACTTGTTATCTCGGACGAAATTCATTCCGACCTTGCATTTACGCCGCATAAACATATTCCTTTTGCCTGTGTGTCGGAGAAAGCTGCTCAAAACAGCATAACATTTATGGCACCGAGCAAGACATTTAATATAGCGGGTATAGTAAGTTCCTACTCTGTTATCCCTAACAAAGAACTGAGGGATCGGTTTAATGCTTATCTTTCGAGCAGCGAACTGGAAGAAGGACATATTTTTGCCTACCTTGCCGCGCAGGCTGTTTATGAACACGGGGATGAGTGGCTTGCCGAAGCAAAGGAGTATATCTGGAAAAACATTACTTTTGTAGATGAATACCTGAAAGAGAACATTCCTCAAATAAAGGTTATGTTGCCGCAGGCATCTTTCCTCGTTTGGCTCGATTGTAAAGAACTCGGCCTCCGGCAAAAAGAATTGGTTTCGCTATTCGTGAAGGATGCCAAATTGGCACTTAACGATGGTACCATGTTCGGGCAAGGAGGAGAAGGATACATGCGCCTTAATGTAGGTACGCCTTTGTCAAATATCCGGAAAGCGTTGGATAATCTTAAAAAGGCAGTGGATTCGAAACAAATTGATTAAGAAAGTTGTTTTAAAGCAAAATCAGGCACGATTGTTGCATCAAAGAATAAACAAAAGAGTCTCAACAGACTTTGGTTATTAATTAAACAAACAAATACTTAAAAATGAAAATTTCAACAAATAAGTTTGTTTCTTTATCTTATGATCTTAATGTAGGTGAAGGTGAAGAACGTGAACTAATGGAAAGAGCTACAGCTGAGACTCCACTTGAATTTATCTACGGAACAAACTCGATGCTCGAGGCTTTTGAAAAGAACCTCGACGGATTGGCAGAAGGCGATTCGTTCGACTTCGTACTTACTCCGGACGAGGCGTACGGTGAATACGACGATGATGCATTGGTAGACTTACCCCGCCATATATTTGAACAAGATGGTAAATTAAACGAGGAAGTGATCTTCGAAGGTAATATGGTGCCGATGATGGATTCGAATGGCAATCGTCTGAACGGTTCTGTTGTAGAAGTTAAGGACGATGTTATCAAGATGGATTTCAATCATCCGTTAGCGGGTGAAACATTGAACTTCTCCGGTAAGGTTCTTAATGTCAGAGAATCTACTCCGGAAGAAATAGCCGCTTTATTTGCTCCTCAGGGAGGTTGCGGCTGTGGTTCAGGTTGTGGCTGTGGAGACGGTGAAGACGACTCTTGCGGTTGCGGCGGACACGAAGAAAAAGAAATGGCCGGAGCAGGTGGATGCGGTTCAGGCTGTGGTTGCGGCGGACACTAAAATAAGATTTTGATTATATAATAGAGGACAGGTCTGAAGGCCTGTCCTTTTTGTTTCTATCTATGATCTTTGGATATTTTGCTTATTGGCTGGCATCATTCAGTTTGTCCATATCCTCTTTATCCAGGCTCAGATCTACAGCTTTCAGTATATCGAGCTGGCTGGCTTTGGATACACTGGCTATAGGCGCAGTAATGGAAGGGTGAGCTATAAGCCATGCTAGAGCTACCTGGGCAGGAGTCGCGTTCAGCCGTTCCGAAACCTGAGTCAACGCATCCATAATAAGCCTCCCTCTATCGTTCATATATTCGTTTACTGCATCGGAGCGATTACCCTTAACTTCTTCATCAAACTTGTATTTACCGGTAAGGAAGCCGCTCGCTAATGAATAATAACTGACTACACCGAGTCCGTACCTTTCGGCTATACGCTCATATTCTGATTCATACTTATACCTGTCGTAGAGATTATATTCGGGTTGCAGGCAGATATATTCGGCATAGCCGTTATCCTTACTTTTATGAATGGATTCCACGAGTCTTTCAGCGCTCATATTCGAAGCTCCTATATAGCGGACTTTACCTTCTTTTACCAGTTGGGAATAAGCCTCCAGCGTTTCTTCCTGCGGAGTTGTAAGGTCATCGTAATGAGAAAAGTACAGATCTATATAATCGGTTTGCAGGCGTTGCAACGAGGCTTCGGCCTGTTTTAGTATATACTCTTTTTTCAGTCCTTTACTATCCGGAGAAAGCGCCGCGCCTACCTTAGTGCTAATAATAAAGTTTTCTCTCTTTCCTGATCTCTTCAGCCAGTTACCAATGATAGATTCCGATTCCCCGCCTTTGTTCCCCGGTGCCCATGCAGAATATACATTTGCCGTATCTATGAAATTAAATCCGGCGTCAGTGTATGCATCAAGGATTTCGAACGATGCCTTTTCATCGGCTGTCCAGCCGAAAACATTTCCTCCCAGGCAGAAAGGATATACTTCCAGTTTTGATTTTCCTATTTTTCTTTTTTTCATTTTAAGGTATAACTAGTTAATAATGATGTTAAAACAAATGGGAAGATGGGAAAGTTTAGCATATAGATTGAGCATTAAGAATAATTTTATTCATTTATATATTTGCTGCCGATTTGCTGATATATTAAATTCTCAAATTAGAATTTCCGTTCCATCACGACATATTCATATCCGTTTTTTGAGAAACGCTCATCCGTTTCCCCATACCCGAATTTCTTGTAAAAACCAGCTGCATTTGCGCGGGCATTGCACCAGATCCTGTCGAATTTCATATCATTGGCATAATCTATAAGCCACTTCATCAGGGCCGAAGCAAAACCTTTTCCCTGCATATCATTTCGGGTTGCCAGCTTGCGGAACTGTATATCTCGTCCGTGAAGAAAAATAGACATGACAGACAGCAGTTCCTCATTCTCATATGCTCCGATATGTAACCCCCGTTCATCATCTGGTAACTTTACAAATTCCGTATCCTTGTCCGGATACATTACTTGTTGACGCATGTTGAGTACATTCTGGTATGGAGCTTCGGCTATTATCATGATCTTAAAATTTATAACTTAGAAGTAAACGGCCTTCCGATGTTTTGGAGAATACATTATCGAAATACCTGTAATTGGTATCCCGGGTATAATTACTATATATCCCTGTCAGATATAGATGTTCGGTCATTTTCAGATCTGCTCTTAAGCTGAAAGCATGCAGTATGGCTTGTGACCTGTCGCCCTGATAGTCGAACTCATGGACATTTATATTTTCCCAGTCCACATTTTCGGGATAGCCTTTCCATGTGAACATACGATACATCTCATAAGAAGTGGATACACTGATTTTGTTCTTATAGGTCAGGCTTCCTCCTATCTTGGAACTGAATCCGCTTGCCAGATTATAATTTCGCTTGTCCACTACATAATGATCGCTGAGCGTACCTCCTAACAGGACAAGGGTACCGTGCATAAAGGCAGTGAATCTTAAATTTTTCCATCGCTTATTCTCGTATATAAATCCCGAACCTGCAGAAGCCGGAGTACAGAATTTGTATGGAATCTGGCCCGACACATCGGATATCGTATCGGAATCGTAATAATCGAAATGCTGATAGAATCCGAAGCTAAGGAAATCCTTCTCGTTATCGATAACTTCTGTTACATAAAGACGCCCTAGTATATTCAACTGGCTAAGTAATGGTTGTGAACCCTGTACATTCAGGTTGCTGCGGAACGAAAAGTAATCGTAAGGCTTTTCATTCTCGGTGGCAAAGCGGTCTCCATATTCGATATTGATATCCACAGCGGCGCCGACCCCTTTATCCAGTATCTGTCCCTTCAGTTCCAGCGCCCGCACACCGGTACCTATTTCCACAGATACATCCGGCACTCCGAACTGTTTACCCGTGGTGGAGCGTTTACGCCATGCATCACCGTTCAGTACACGGGTAAGGCCCCGGGTAGGAGCAATAAGGAAACCGGCCAATTCACGTCCGAAGCGGTTCATCCCTTCTCTCCGGTCGTCAAGGACCAAATCGGATGTGCGGTAAAAAACCTCTCCTAATGCAAGCCCGCCTACAGGGGTAGCTATAATATCATTGAATGAAGGATATTCGTTTTCCATAAACAATTCCCACATGGCGCTCCCTCCAAGGGCGAAGGCGCCTGATTCCCAGAAGTTGTATCCCCGCGAACGCGCCGAATTGAAATAAAGATTGCCATGGTAGGGATGCAGGAACATATTGTTGCCCATATCATCATTATCCCATACCCACTTATGCTTAATATTTTTTCTGATGGTATGGATGTCAATATACGCATAGTCCTGTTTGGCTACATATCTGTTGAATGCCCATAACCCCATATTGAAGGAAAATATCTGGGTTGCAGCACCAAGCCCTTTCTTTTTGGAGTAGAAGGCAATATCTATAGAGTCGGCAGGTTTCGAAGGAACCACTGTTTTGTGTATGGCAAATTGGGAATATGCCGATACAGCGGTTATAATAAATATAACATGGGTAGTGATAAGTCTTTTATACATAAATGTATGTCTGATATTCAAATCATTTTAAGTGTGTAAAGATAAAATAACTAAAGAATCAACAATAATAATGTTAAAAAGTTTAGAAAATGGAGTATAAAGTAATAAACTTCTATCCTTAGATAAAAAAGTAACACCGGAGACAATTAAAAATTCTTCTCCTGCAAGTTATAGCTATGTTTTGAAAACCTGAAATCAGACACTATTCCCTCATTTTCGGCTTTCCACTTTTTACCTTCATTGTAAGTCCTCCTCCAGGCAGGGTTGTTAAGATCTCGACTTTGTTTTGTTATTTTGTGCTGTCATCCTTTAAGTATAAAATATTGTACATAGCGGATTCCGGTAAATCGATTTTTAACGACTTACCTGTTTTTTTAAAATAAACATGTAAATTTGGACTATGTTAAAGCAGATTATTTTAGTCAGTGTAGGAGGTGCAGTAGGCAGCGTTATGCGCTTCCTCGCCTCAGTATTGATAACGCGCTCCGAACCGTTCCCGTTTCCTGTGGCGACATTCGCAGTCAACATACTGGGCTGCTTTTGTATTGGCATATTCGCAAACCTTATACCTTCGAATAATCTTCGCATCCTGCTTATAACAGGGTTCTGCGGAGGCTTTACAACTTTTTCCACATTTGCCAGCGAAACTTTAACATTAGCCAACAACAACCAGATGGCAATGGCCTTTGTTTATACATTATCCAGCTGTGTGTCGGGCATTGGCGCGGTATGGTTGGGAATGTATGTTAGTAAATGATAAGTTGTAAGTGATGAGTTGAAAGTATATAACTCATAACTAATTTTAACTCTTTTCCTTATGAATAATACACCTAAAATCCGTCTATAATATATTGAGAGAAAATACAAAACATAATAATATGAAGAAGCAATTATTGATTAGTCTGTTCTTTTTATTGAGCATCAGTATGATAGCACAAACATCAAATAAGAAATATGAAAATGAGTGGAAACAGGCAGAAGATTATGAGCAACAAAGTCTTCCGCAATCGGCAGCCAAATCTGTCGATGAAATTCTGCAAAAGGCTATTTCCGATAAGAATACCACTCAAGTGGTCAAAGCCCTGATCTATAAAAATAAGTATAAGAAACAAATAGACAGAAGCGATAATGAGACTATTTTCACAGATTTACAGGCTTTATTACCTCAAACTACCAATACGGAAGAAAAAGCTTTGCTGCATTCAATGTTAGCTGAGTTATATTCCGACTATTATAACAGCAACCAGTGGCAGATAAACCAGCGAACCGATTTGCAGGATATGGTTCCCGAAGATATGAAAGAGTGGAGCAGCAATATCTTTATGAATAAGATTATCGGGAATCTTGATTTATCGGTAAAAGATATCACAACGCTTAAACAATCCACAACCAAGACTTATGACGACATTATACTCTTAGGTACTGACGGTCAGAAATACTATCCTACTTTATATGACTTCCTGATGGAACGCGCTATTCAGATAGCGAAGAGTATTGAGGGAATGGGTTACCGGGAATATGATGCAACGCTTACGGGGGCAAGTCTGGAGCAACTGGCAGCCCCGGCAGATGAATATATCAAACTCAATATTGGCGCCGGAGCGGATAAGCGGCAAATAATCTATCTGTATTACCAGCAATATATGAAGGATTTACTGAGCCGTAATATGATACCGACACTTGTTTTCACGGAGATCGATAAGGCAAACTATCTTAGTCGGAATTCCCGTACATTGTCTGGTGATAAAGTATTAGACATTTTCATCGCTTTGGAAAAGAAATATGAGAACAATGAAGCGTCTACTGAGATTATAAATAAGATAGTAGATTCATATACCGGAACTCAATCAGCCGATGTAAGAGAAAAGATTTACACATGGATAAAGAAAGGTATAGATAAATATCCGGCATCATACGGGGCAAAAGTGCTTCAAGCCAGATTGAATGAAATGGAATATCCGTCCCTGACAATAAAAGGAAATCAGTTACAGTATCCGAAACAACCGTTTCAACTGATATTGATACATAAGAATTTACAAGCTTTGACGGAAAAGCCGGATTTCAAATTATATAAAGTAGAAAACGGAAAGTACAATCAGGTGAAAGATATTCAGTTGAACCTGATTTCTAAAGCTGCCTATCAGCAGGACACATTATCTATAGATCTAGGTGTCTTACCTGTGGGAAAATATTCCTTTAGTTGTCGTTCGAAAGATAGTTTGGAAAATGATAATGCGAAGGATAATTTAAATTTACAAATCAATAATACATTCGATTTTACTGTATCTTCATTAATTACACTGTCCCGCAACAGTGCCAAAGATGAATACGAAATACTTGTAGTAGACCGTATGACAGGCAAACCTGTAAAAGATGCCACAGTTAAAATATATACCTATGAATATCCCAATAGTAAAACTGCTCAGAAGTTAATAACAATACTTAAAACAGATGCTTTGGGGCTTGCCGTTTACAATGATAAGACGATCACTACAGATCAGTACCGTTATAATATAGCTACATATAAGGTTGAATTAGGAGCTGATTCCTGCTTGCGGGCAGAAACCTTATCGGCTCAGAATTACAGATGGAACCAGATTCAGCAAGACGGAGATGAAGAGGCCATCAGTATATTTACGGACAGGAGTATTTACCGTCCGGGCCAGACCGTTTATTTCAAAGCAATAGCCATAGATAATGGTTCTAAATTGCTGGCGAATAAAGAATATACTGTTGAATTATACAATGCAAATGGTGAATCTATTGCTGAAAAGGAAATCATAACAAATGAATTCGGCTCTATATCCGGCGAATTTGTCTTGCCGCAAACAGGTCTTTTGGGAGGATATCACATTGAGATAGACGACGCTTCAGCCTATTTTAATGTAGAAGAATACAAACGTCCTACCTTTGAAATAACCTTCGATAAAGTAGATAAAACTTATACATTCGGGGAAGAGGTGACACTGAAAGGCTATGCCAAGAACTTTTCGGGCATCAGTTTACAGGGTGCCGATGTGAAATACAATATAACCCGTGAGCAGTTTAGCTTCTGGTATTGGCGTTCAGGTAACACCACACCTTTTACGGATGGTATTGTGAAGACAAACGATGACGGTTCGTTCGAAATTACATTCACTCCCGAAGCCGGAGATGGCAACAGGGCACTTCTGCGTTCCATCAATGACAAGCAGATATATACATTCAACATTACAGCTACGGTTACGGATGTGAATGGCGAAACACAGTCGAACACTTATACCCTAACCGTAGGGAATGTGTCGATGCTAATTAATATCGATATACCGCAACAGATGGAGAAAGCAAGCGACTACGAACTCAAAATCGCAGCCCGTAACTTGCAGGCACAGGATATTGAAACTTCGGGGACTTACGAAATATACGCGCTGGATGATAACGATTCTATAAAAAGCAAAGTATTGTCCGGTTCATTCAAAACTGGAGAGCAAACCGAGTTGAAAGCCAGATTGAAATCATTAGCGTCGGGTAAATATCAGTTACAGGTGAAAGCATTGGATAGTAAAGGAAATGAAGTGAGTGAAAAGCAGAATTTCGTACTTTATTCTTATGCTGATAAGAAACCACCAGTAAAGACAAATGAATGGCTGATAACGAAGAATCTGTTATTTGAGAAAAACAAGCCGGCCGAAGTGATATTCGGTTCATCGGAAAAAGATTCATATATCCTTTATCAGTTGTATAATAATAAGAAGGTATTTGAAAAACGTTTCGTAAAACTCAGTGATGCGAACCAGACATTCACCGTGCCTTACAAAGATGAGTATGGTGATGAACTGAAAATGACATTCACATCGGTAAGGGATGGTAAACTTTATAATAAAGAGGCTTCATTGTATAAGAAAACAGATTTGCCGGATACTCAATTGAATATTAAACTGGAAGTATTCCGTGATAAACTGCGTCCGGGACAGGCCGAAATATGGACTATAAGCGTAAAAGACACTACAAACCAACCTGTATTGGCAGAACTGCTGGCTTCGATGTATGACACTTCTCTCGACAAATTATATCCATATACGGCATGGGCGTTTAACCGCCCTTATACAAGCCGGGAATATGTAACGCCTGTAAATTACAGTTTCCCATGGTATAGTAACGATTATACCCGATTGTTCAATTTCTATTATAAATCTCAATATGATATATCGATTCCTGAAAGGACAAAAGATATTATCAACTGGTTTGATTTTATATATTCATACGGACGGAATAATACATTGGGAGATATCCCTAGGCAATATTTGAACTATTCCGATGATGAAGTTGTCGTTGTCGGATATGGTACTCGAAAGACACATATGCTGACTGGTTCAGTTTCGAATGTGTTGCAAGGCCGGGCTGCCGGAGTGGCTATTGCCGCACCGCAGGCTATGCTTGAAGAATCTGTTGTAGTTGCTGATTCGGCAGGAGGTGTAGAAAGTTTATTGGATAAACTTGATCTTTCAAATCCGGTTGCTTCTGCCTCTCAAATCCGCCAGAATTTCAACGAGACAGCATTCTTCTTTCCTCAGTTGAGGACTAACGAAAAAGGCGAGACCCTTATATCTTTCACTGTACCCGAAAGCAATACTACATGGCGTTTCAGAGCATTGGCTCACGATAAAGATGCACGTGTAGGTACATTAGAGCAGATGGTGATTACCCGTAAAGAACTGATGGTGACGCCTAATATGCCTCGTTTTGTCCGTCAGGGAGATAAGACAAGTATTTCCACTAAAATTTCAAATCTTTCGGATAAGTCTTTATCCGGAGATGTACATATCGAATTCTTTGACCCTGCAACTGATAAAGTAATTGATTTAGGCCTTGCAAACCAAAAACAAACATTCTCTCTCGAAAAAGATGCCTCTACATCAGTTAGCTGGATATTCGATATTCCTGCCGGCATAGAGCTGATAGGTTGCCGCATTGTAGCACAAAACGAATCGTTCAGTGACGGTGAGCAACATGTATTGGCTGTATTATCCAATCGTATGCTGGTAACCGAAAGCATGCCGATAGATATTACGAAGCAGGGCACAAGTACGTTCACATTCGATAAACTATATAACAATACATCAAACACAGCGAGCAACTATCGCCTGACATTGGAATACGCATCCAATCCGGCATGGTATGCGGTACAGGCATTGCCGACTATGAGCAATCCGTCGAATGAAAACGCCGTGAACTGGTTTGCCAGTTATTATGTGAATACATTGGGATCTTCGATTGTCCGCCAGTATCCGAAAGTAGCTTCTATGATACAGGCTTGGCAAAAGCAGGGAGGAGATAAGCAAACGCTCGTTTCCAAACTTCAGAAAGATGAAGAACTGAAAGCTGTCTTACTGGAAGAAACGCCTTGGGTACTCGATGCCAAAGACGAAACAGAGCAAATGCAACGCCTGTCTCTGCTATTCGATCTGAATAATACAAAACAACAAACCGATGCAGCCACAAGGAAATTAGCGGAACTAATAACAAATGACGGAGGCTGGTCGTGGTACAAGGGACTTTATCCGAGCCGTTCGGTAACTCAGTATATACTCTACGGATATGCTAATTTGCAAAAAACAGGACAGGTGGAGTATCCGCAGGAGATAAAAGAAATGCAAATGAAAGCATTGAAATATATTGATAATCAGATTGCGGAAGATTTCAAAAACCTTAAAAAGTATAATAAAGATTGGGAAAAGGTTACGACTATTTCTACCAATCAGCTCGAATTTGCTTATGTGCGCTCATTCTATCGTGATATACCGATTAGTCAGGAAGCACGTGCTGCCGAGCGTTTCTATACAGATGTGGTAACTAGGAACTGGACTAAATTGAACCTGTATGAACGTTCTATCCTTTCGGTTGTGCTGAAACAAAACGGAGAAAAAGAGCAGGCAAACAAGATTGTAAAATCAATCAGGGAACATGCCGTTAAGAATGCCGGACTGGGCATGTACTGGCCAAACAACCGCAGCAATGTATTTATGTCATTATCTGCTATCAGTGTACATACATTCCTGATGGACGCATTGGAACAAAATGGTGCATCTAAAGAGGATATGGATATGATGAAACGCTGGTTGCTGAATCAGAAGCGTACACAAGTATGGGAATCCACTCATGCGTCTATTGATGCTATCAATGCCTTGTTACGCTTAGGTACGGATTGGTTTGCAACAGAACCCGCTCCGACGGTAATTAAGGTAGGAAGTCAGACTGTACAACCGGAGAATAAAGAACTGGGGACAGGCTATTTCAAACAAACATGGAATAAGTCGGAAATAGCGAATGATATGGGAAGAGTGGAAGTAACCACCTCCTCTTCCCAGCCTGCTTATGGTGCTATATACTGGCAGTATTACGAAAATCTGGACAAGATAACAATACAAAAAGGCGATCTGAATGTTAGCAAGGAGCTATTTAAAGAGAATGTATCGGCAGCAGGAAAAGGTTTGACCCTGATAACTGAGTCGAACCCGCTGGCAGTCGGTGATAAAGTGATTGTCCGCTTGACAGTACGCACCGACAGGGACATGGATTTCGTACAACTGAAAGATATGCGTGCGCCATGTTTTGAACCGCAGCAGACTATTTCAGGTACAAGATGGGCAGGCGGTCTGATATACTATCAGATGGCGAAAGACGCATCCACTAATTTCTACTTCGACCATTTGCCTAAAGGCACATATGTATTGGAATATCCTGTGTATGTAAACCGTACAGGGGAGTATGCGAATGGGATCACGACTATTCAATGTATGTATGCTCCTGAATTTGTATCGCATACGCAGGGTATAAAAGTGACGGTGAAAGAATAGTAAATATGATATAAAAGACCTTTTACAGCTAAAACTACAGGTACATGAAAACATTCGGCTCTATCATATTAGCCACATTCCTACTGGTTGGGCTTGTATCTTTTATCAGATACAAGTCTTGCTACAGTGGGACAAATCAGACGGAGCATAGAAATACAGAAGATGAAAAGCAACTAGCTTTTACCCGGCTTAAATCCAAAGCTGATTCAGCTTTGGCCTATTGCAAATCGAAAGGTTTCAATACTGAATACTGCTATCTCATCGATTTTAGTATCCATTCCGGGAAGAAGCGCTTCTTTGTCTGGGATTTCGCTAAAGATACGATCAGGTATTCGGGACTTTGCTGCCATGGCTATGGGATGGAAAGTACACAGGCAAAGCCTGTATTCAGTAATGTGGAAGGTAGTTATTGTTCTTCGTTGGGAAAGTATAAGATAGGAGCACGTGCATACAGCAGCTGGGGTATCAATATCCACTATAAGATGCATGGACTGGATAAGACAAATAGCAATGCTTTCAAACGTTGGGTAGTATTACATTCTCATACTCCTGTTGCCGACCATGATATTTATCCCGGACATCTGCCACTGGGCTGGAGTCAGGGATGCCCTGTTGTCAGCAACGAGATGATGCGTAAGGTGGATGAGATGCTCAAAATATCTAAAAAGCCTGTATTGATGTGGATATATATCTGAATTATATGTTACGGATACAATTAGGGGCAGGAGATACCCCTGCCCCGTCATTTTTAGCTCTTATAACGAGCATTTTTTATTCTTTATTTTTGTATAAATATTGGATAGATAGCATCTTGAAGTGAAGGACCGTATGTATGTTCCCAATTATTTTCAGGATATACATGATCAATGTGTTTAACGAATTCTGTTGAGCTTTCTATTACTTCCGTAGGCAAACCGTTACTATCATATTTGAATGCATATGCAAAGGTTTCTTTACTTGTAAATTCTCTTTCAACCGTTGTTTTGTCTGAACTTGTATATGTTTTTGATTGTGAGTCTATTGTGTAGGTTATGACTTCATTTCGGTTACGGCTCAATATCAGATATTCGGCCTCTATCGTCAGAAGTATGCATTCCTGAGGCAACAGGGAAAAGAAATTTACATTTTTAGAAGTATTCACAGAGAACGTATATACACTTTTATATGTAGTATAGGAAGGAATTCCTTGGTGAAACGATTCTACTGTAACCGGTTGTATATTCCCGTTGGCATCATAGATTACATCATAAGTCTCATTTTCATTCTCTTCAACCCATAGCTTGGTTAATTTCGTCAGGTTGCCGTTATTCCATGTAATAGTATATATTTCTTCTTTTGTAATACCATCCAAGGCATACACTACCCATTCAATGACATTGCCATTGTCATCGTATTTAAAATCATAAGTATCTGTTTCCTGCCTGTCGTTATCATTGTGATATACATCTGTAAGATTCACCCTCGCCGTTTTACCGTTTCGTGTGAACTTGTAAGTCGAGGTTTTGTAGAAATTTTTACTATCAGTATCGTATTCCTTATATACGATTTCGGTAAGCTGATTGTTGTTGTCATAAGCAAATGTACTAAACGGCACTTTCTGGTCGTCTATTAACCTTTCTAATTTAGTTATCAGTGTAGTTTTCTTTTCCGGTTCCGTAATTATATCATCATCGTTACTACAAGCCGAAAAGATGCATACGAATAAAAGAGTTACAATAAAGTTTTGTTTTTTCATAAATTTGTAAATTTTGTGTTAAAAAAATAATGCGACAAAAATAATATTTATATTGTAATGGTATTCTGAAATTATTGTTAAAATATCAATATCTAATTGATTTTATTCTTACATTTGTGAATTATTTAGATTAAATGAACTTAAAAACTACATTCGATTAACAAGTAAATTTAGAATTAGGAATATGAAAAAGATTGGACTTATCCTGTTTGCATTAGTGCTATCAACAGGTTTTATCGCAGCTCAGGACGGTAAAAAAGCACCTAAGGTAACTTTTCAAAAAGCAGTACATGATTTTGGTAAGGTTGCGGAAAGTGCCGGTTCGGTAAGTTGCGAGTTTATTTTCAAAAATACAGGTACGGCGCCTTTCCTTATCCAAAGGGTACAGGCAAGTTGTGGCTGCACCACGCCGGATTATACAAACGAGCCGGTATTGCCCGGCAAAGAGGGTAAGATTAAAGTAACTTATTCTACGACTGGCCGTCCGGGGACATTCAACAAGGATGTTACAGTATTCTCTAATGTGCCGGACTCAATCTACCGATTGAATATCAAAGGTGAAGTTATTCGTAAATAATTAACCTTTAGAATATAAGAATAGGATATATCCCGAATAAAGGGGTATATCCTTTTTATTTTACAGGGAATATATGAGAAAACTTATCATTTTACCATTATTGCTCCTGCTTTTTGTACTCCGTACGGTAGCGCAGGATATGACGTCATACCCTGTCGGAGTAAGGAAATTGATGAATGCTTATCCTTCCCGGATTAAAGGATATGACGGAGCGTCTCTCATCATGTATGACGGTTCTAAAATTAGATACGCTGAGGGAGTAAAGAAGAGTCATGGCGAATTGATGAACAGCTCCGATTTAGGTGATATCTTTGCATATGATTACAAACAAGGGGAGTTGAAGGATATACCAAGGAACTATGACCCCGGGCGGATACGTAACGAAGGACTATTAAAGAAAATGTATGGCGCTACTTCATCCGAAGTGCAACAAAATCTTGTTACAATCGCATGGTGTCCCAATCTTATAAACCAGAAATTAAAGGTTACAAACATAAACGGGGTAGACAAACAGCTACAGAAAATCTCGGATGAGTTGGACAAACACCCCGAATTCAAAGACTATCTTCATAGTGCAGGGACTTTCAACTGGCGGAAGGTACGGGGAACTGATCGTATGAGTTTCCATAGCTTCGGTACCGCAATAGATCTGAATGTGAAGTATTCCGACTATTGGCAATGGGACTGCCGTTGTACATCAGAAGACATGGCTGTGAAATATAAGAATCGTATACCACAGCAGATCGTAGATGTTTTCGAGAAGTATGGCTTTATCTGGGGCGGGAAGTGGTACCATTATGACACAATGCATTTCGAGTACAGACCGGAATTGCTGGTTGAAGACTGATTTTTATATAAATGAGTCTGACGCTATACTAAATATTGGTATCTTTAACACAATTATATATCAACACAATGAAGAAACTATTTCTAGCCTGTTTTTTTATGGCTTTTACGTCCTCCTTATTTGCTCAGAAAGAGCAGTATCCTCATGAGAGGGATGCATTCAGGGTTATGAGCTACAATATCCGCAATGCCCGTGGTATGGATAATATAACCAACTATCAACGGATAGCAGATATAATAGAATCCGTATCTCCCGATGTACTGGCTATTCAGGAGCTCGACAGTGTAACCCGGCGCAGCAATGGGATTGATGTTCTCGGTAAATTAAGTAATCTCACCGGGATGCATGCCGTTTATGGAGCTGCCATCTCATTTCAGGGAGGGAAATATGGCGTAGGGATATTATCTAAAAGAAGTCCTTTATCGTCAAGAAATATACCACTGCCGGGAAAGGAAGAACAACGTACACTCCTTATAGCCGAGTTTGAAAATTATATTGTCTTTGCCACACATCTTTCTTTAACCAAAGAAGACCGCAAGTCTTCAATTGAAATTATAAACCAGCAAGCGAAAGCATATGGCAAGCCTGTTTTTCTGATCGGAGATTTGAATGCAGAGCCTGATTCGGAAGAGATAAAACTTTTGTCGTCCGAATGGAAAATCCTTAATAATGTAGAATACATGACTTTTCCGTCCGTCAGTCCCGATAGGGTTATCGACTACATTATGGGATATACGGCAATAGGAAGCACATATCCTGTATATCATGCTAAAGTGTTGGACGACAGCATTGCATCAGACCACAGGCCATTATTTATCGATATAGCACCATAATATATTTTAGGGCTTATTCATAAAAATGCCTTATCTTTACGCAATTACTAAATAATCTATTACAATTAGCCATAATTCTATGTCAATTAACAAAAAGATCACGAAAGCCATCGTGCTGGGCTCGGGCGCACTTAAAATCGGGCAGGCCGGAGAATTCGACTACTCCGGTTCACAAGCTTTAAAAGCTTTAAAAGAAGAAGGGATTTATACTGTATTGATTAATCCCAATATTGCAACTATCCAGACTTCGGAAGGTATTGCCGATAAGGTTTACTTCTTACCTGTAACTCCTTATTTCGTTGAAGAAATAATAAAGAAAGAGAATGTAGATGGTATCTTGCTCGCTTTTGGAGGACAAACAGCTCTTAACTGTGGTACGGAACTATATCTGAACGGTACTCTTCAAAAGTATGGAGTGGAAGTAATGGGTACTTCCGTGGAAGCGATCATGGCTACCGAAGACCGCCATCTGTTTGTAGAGAAACTGAATGAGATAGATGTGAAAACACCTGTCAGTCAGGCTGTGGAAACAATGGAAGACGCCATTGTTGCTGCTAACCGTATCGGTTTCCCCGTGATGGTACGTTCTGCCTATGCCTTAGGCGGTTTGGGTAGCGGCATCAGTAACAATCTGGAAGAGTTCAAGACCTTGTGTGAAAGTTCGTTTGCCTATTCCAGACAGATACTGGTAGAAGAATCTCTCAAAGGCTGGAAAGAAATAGAATTTGAGGTGATAAGAGATAAGAACGACCACTGTTTCACCGTTGCCAGTATGGAGAATTTCGACCCCCTTGGTATTCATACGGGGGAGAGTATCGTTGTGGCACCTACCTGTTCCCTGGATGAGAAAGAGTTGACCATGTTGCAGGAGCTTTCCAAGAAAGCCATCCGCCATATCGGTATCGTAGGGGAGTGTAATATCCAGTATGCTTTCAATTCCGAAACTGACGACTATCGTGTTATAGAAGTAAATGCGCGATTAAGCCGTTCTTCGGCATTGGCATCGAAAGCGACAGGTTATCCATTGGCCTTTGTTGCGGCGAAACTCGCATTAGGTTATACTCTCGACCAGATAGGAGAGATGGGTACGCCTAATTCAGCTTATGTAGCCCCTTCGCTCGACTACCTGATCTGTAAGATTCCGCGTTGGGATTTGAGTAAATTTGTCGGAGTTTCACGCCTTATCGGTTCCAGTATGAAGTCGGTAGGTGAAATAATGTCTATCGGAAAAACCTTCGAAGAGATCATCCAAAAAGGGCTTCGTATGATCGGGCAGGGAATGCACGGTTTTGTAGGTAACCGTGAATTGGAATTTAACGATCTTGATGAAGAACTTTCGAACCCGACCGACCTGCGTATATTCGCTATTGCCAAAGCATTTGAAGAAGGATATACCGTAGAAAGAATACACGACCTGACTAAGATCGACCCGTGGTTCCTCGAGAAGCTGAAAAATATATATGACTATTCACTGATCCTGAAAGATTATAACAGTATAGAAGATGTTCCGGAACCAGTACTGCTGAAAGCAAAACATCTCGGATTTTCCGATTTCCAGATTGCGCGCTTTGTAGAAGATCCTGATGGCAACGTAGAGAAAGAATCTCTTCGTGTACGCGCTCTTCGTAAGAAGATGAATGTACTGCCGTCTGTAAAACGCATCAATACAGTTGCTTCCGAAAATCCCGATTTGACGAATTACCTGTATATGACATACGACAGGAGTGAACACGATGTGCCGTATTTCAAGAATGATAAATCCGTTGTGGTCCTTGGTTCGGGGGCGTACCGTATAGGCAGTTCGGTAGAATTCGACTGGTGTTCGGTAAATGCCGTACAGACAGCCCGCAAACTGGGGTATAAATCTATCATGATAAATTATAATCCTGAAACCGTATCTACGGATTATGACATGTGCGACCGTCTTTATTTCGATGAATTATCATTCGAACGGGTACTCGATGTTCTCGATCTGGAAATGCCTAGGGGTGTAATTGTATCTATGGGAGGACAGATACCGAACAACCTTGCCATAAGGTTACATCGTCAGGATATTCCGATTTTGGGAACATCTCCATTGTCTATCGACAGGGCTGAAAACCGTCATAAATTTTCCAGTATGCTCGACCAGCTTGGTGTAGATCAGCCTGCATGGAAGGAATTGACCAGTTTGAGCGAGATTCAGGGATTTGTAGAGAAGGTGGGCTATCCCGTACTGGTGCGTCCGTCTTACGTCCTCTCAGGCGCGGCGATGAATGTATGTCACGATGCCGAGGAGCTGGAGACATTCCTGACGCTGGCCGCAAAGGTTTCGAAAGAATATCCGGTAGTGGTTTCCCAGTTTTTGCAAAATGCAAAGGAAATAGAATTCGACGCCGTAGCTAAAAATGGCGAGGTCGTGGAATATGCTATTTCGGAACATGTGGAGTTTGCCGGAGTACACTCGGGTGATGCGACACTTGTTTTCCCGGCTCAGAAGATATATTTCGAGACTGCCCGCCGTATCAAACGGATAAGCCGTAAGATAGCGAAAGAGCTAAATATAAGTGGACCTTTCAATATTCAGTTTCTGGCTAAGAATAACGATGTGAAAGTAATCGAATGTAATCTCCGGGCCTCTCGCAGTTTCCCTTTTGTATCTAAAGTATTGAAACGCAATTTCATTGAGACGGCTACACGCATTATGCTGGATGCATCTTATGAAAAACCGGATAACTCAAATTTCGATATCGACTGGATTGGTGTAAAAGCTTCCCAGTTCTCATTCTCCCGTCTGCATAACACTGACCCTGTTCTCGGTGTGGATATGTCTTCGACCGGCGAAGTCGGATGTCTGGGAGATGATTTCAGTGAAGCCTTGCTGGTATCGATGATCTCAGTCGGATATAACATTCCGAAGAAGAGTGTTATGGTTTCGTCCGGTGACAGTAAATCGAAAGTAGACTTACTGGATGCCTGCGCCATGTTGCAGGAAAGCAATTACGATATTTACGCTACAGCCGGAACAGCGCAATTCTTGGCGGATAACGGTGTCAAGGCAATGGTGGTCAGCTGGCCGGATGAAGAAAAGGAACACAATGTGATGGATATGATGTCGAATCACAAGTTCGAGCTGATTGTCAATATCCCTAAAAACCATACACGTCGCGAACTTACCAACGGCTACAAAATCCGCCGCGGAGCTATCGACCATAATATCCCGCTAATAACAAACGCACGGTTGGCGAGTGCATTTATTCAGGCCTTTTGCGAAATGAAGGAAACGGATATTCCGATTAAGAGCTGGCAAGAGTATAAACTGTAATTAGCTAAGGCTCAAATATCACAGGGTTGTTCTTTGAGCAACCCTGTTTTTTTGAATCCTTAAATAGGGGTTTGTATGTGATAACACAGAGACGAAAAAAACGGGAACGTGTTTGAGCCTATCTCCCGGTTCGTATTATACCGTATTCAGAGCGAGCCTTTCCGTTTCGTCTTTTCATCTGTTGCGGGTCGGCCTATGAAGCGGATCGTTAAAATATTTTTGGTTTCTTTTGGGGATTTGGACAAAAGGGACACAAGCAATCTTCGGTTGCACCTGGCTGAAAAGAATCCAATGATTTCATACAGCAATCAAAAATAACGACTGGTGATTGACATAACTAAAGAAGAACATATTCCTAAAAAAGACTTATCTTTGTTACCCTATCACTGATTTCTATGGATAATTTACTGGATCATCTTAATGAGCAGCAGCGCGAAGCTGTTGAATATATAAACGGGCCTTCCCTAATTATTGCAGGGGCTGGTTCGGGTAAAACGCGCGTGCTGACATATAAAATAGCATATCTTTTGCAACAAGGCTATATGCCTCACAGCATACTTGCTCTTACATTTACGAATAAGGCAGCGCGTGAAATGAAAGAACGTATCGCCGAGATAATCGGTTGGAAATATGCGCGTTATTTATGGATGGGAACTTTTCACTCCGTGTTTTCCCGTATCTTACGTACCGAAGCCGGGAAAATCGGATTCAATTCCAGTTTTACCATTTTCGATTCGGCTGATTCCCGCAATATGATTAAGACTATAATCAAGCAGTATCAACTGGATGATAAAATCTATAAGCCGGCCAGGGTGCAGGCTATGATATCTAACGCAAAGAATGCGCTGATTTCCCCGCAGATGTATGCGCAAAACAAGGAGTTGCTGGAATACGACCAGCGTTCGAAGATGCCGGTACTGAAAGATATTTACAGAGATTACAATAACCGGCTGAAAGCATCCAATACCATGGACTTCGATGACCTGTTGTTTTATACTAATGTTTTGTTTCGTGACCATCCCGATGTATTAAAAAGCTATCAGGAGCGTTACCAGTTTATACTTGTAGACGAGTACCAGGATACGAATTTTGCACAATATCTTGTTGTGAAGCAGCTTGCCGATGCGCACCACCGTGTATGTGTAGTGGGTGACGATGCGCAGAGTATCTATTCGTTTCGCGGAGCGAATATAGATAATATACTTAAATTTAAGGAAGTTTATCCTGAATCGAAGTTGTTTAAATTGGAACAGAATTACCGTTCCACCCAGAATATCGTTAATGCTGCCAATAGTCTTATTCAACAAAACCGTGAGCAGATAAAGAAAACGATATATTCCAAGAACGACGAAGGGGAACGTATTGAGGTTGAAAGCGCCTACTCCGATATTTTGGAAGGTGAAATTGTATCGAACAAAATATGGGATATCCGTCGCGAAAAGAAAGCCTCATATAGTGATTTCGTCATCCTGTACCGTACCAATGCCCAGTCACGTATTTTCGAAGAGGCATTGCGAAAAAAGAATATTCCATACCGTATCTATGGCGGCCTGTCGTTTTATCAGCGCAAGGAGATCAAGGATGTGATCGCTTATTTTCGTATGGTGGTGAACCCTTACGATGAAGAAGCTTTCCGGCGTATCATTAATTTTCCTACACGGGGGATAGGCGACACCACATTAAATAAAATAGCCGCTGCGGCCCGTGCGCATAATGTGAGCCTGTGGGAGATAATCGGCGATTCCTTAGGCTATAATCTCAATGTGAATGCCGGTACTGCTAAAAAACTGAGTGCGTTTAGAGAACTTATCGAAAGTTTTATCGCCCGGTTGCAGGAATTGTCGGCTTATGATCTGGCATCCCGGATTGTAAAACAAAGCGGTATCGCTACCGAGGCATACCAGGATCAGACGCCGGAAGGTATGAGCCGTCAGGAAAATTTACAGGAATTATTGGGCGGTATTCATGAATTTTGTGAAAGCCGTAGGGAAGAAGGGCTGGGGGGGATAGGATTGATGGATTTCTTGTCCGAAGTATCATTGCTTAGCGATCAGGATACGGACAAGGAGGCTGATAAGGAAAAAGTGACAATGATGACTGTTCATGCATCTAAAGGATTGGAGTTTAAGAATGTGTTCGTTGTAGGATTGGAAGAAGATCTCTTTCCGTCGTCAATGGCAAAGAATGAATTCCGGGGCCTGGAAGAAGAGCGCCGCTTGTTCTATGTCGCTATTACCCGGGCAAAGGAATATTGCATGATTACATATGCTAAAAGCCGTTTCCGGAACGGGCAAATAAATGCATCGAATCCAAGCCGTTTCCTTCGCGATATAGATACCTGCTATCTGAACGTAATCGGTGGGGGATTCGGAGTACTCAACCGTCCCGAAACATATACAAACGATTTGCATGATTACACGAATACTCTCCGTACATCATATCCTGAAAGCCCGGTAACTCAGAGGCAGCCAATAGCTCCGCATCAGGAGGCTGGTTTTCCTCCGGCATCTCCCCGTTCCAATTTTGTGAATGCGCGCAATGCTACCCCGAGAGCTTCGGCGGGAGTGAATTCAGGTGAAGTACAGGTTGGTGCAGTAATAAAGCATGAGCGTTTCGGTGTAGGTAAGGTGACTGCGGTAACAGGTGATCCCGATAGCCGAAAAGCTACAGTTGAATTTGAGAATTCGGGTGTGAAGCAGTTGTTGCTGAAGTTTGCCCGGTTCGAGGTTGTGGGATAGGAGGTGAAACATAACAATAGAGATGATGAAAACAGAATATGAAAAGTGTATGATGGGAGAGTGGTATAATTGCCATGATAGTATTTTTCTGGAGATGAAAGAAAAATCCCGGAGGATACTGTCACAATACAATGCGCTTCCTTATCATTTCAAATCTGAGAAATATAGCCTTTTACAAGAATTGTTTGGAAGTACAGGGTCGAATGTATCCGTTGGCAATCCGTTTATTTGTGACTATGGATGCAATATCCATATAGGGAATAATGTTTCGGTAAATATGAATTGTACTTTTGTCGATTGTAATAAAATAACGATAGGCAATAATGTCCTTATCGCGTCCAATGTACAGATTTATACGGCAACACATCCCATCGATCTGCAAGATCGCCTAACACCTGATTGGAATAGAGAGAGTGACGAATACTTCTGCCGGACTCTGGCCTTGCCTGTTACCATTGAAGACGGGTGTTGGTTGGGTGGGGGAGTTATAGTTGTGCCGGGGGTTACTATTGGCAAAGGTTCCGTTATCGGTGCAGGTAGTGTCGTCACAAAAGATATTCCGTCCAATAGCCTTGCAGTCGGGAATCCATGCCGGGTGATGCGCTCAATAAACAGATCTGAATAAGTAATGATTCTTTACTTAGCTTTTTACTTCACCGGGGAAAAGTTATTTTTTCCAGAATTTCCATGATGGCTTTTTCTTTTCCTTACCGGTCTTTTCAGTAATAATATTTTCTGTGGCTTTTTCCTTTTTTTCGGAAGGCTGGTAGTGTGGCATATATATAACCGGTACGTCGAATCTGGCATTATTCATATCTTCTGCTTTAGCCCCGTCTTTCAAAGCATTATTGTATGCATTGAATTCCGCACTTTGGATAAATAGATTTTGAAAATGCTCCTTATTTACACAGCCCTCTTTCATTATTTTCTCAGCGAGCAGATATGATGATGTATAGATGGGTTCATCATTGAGGCTGATGGTCTTTTCATTTCCAGTTCCATCTGTAATAATAGCTTCATCTGAAAATTCTGCCGTGGTGATACCCTTTAGAAATACACGGCCGAAAGCCAGAGGTATGAACGCATTTGCTTTCTCTGCATCGGATAATGAGAGGCCATTTTCCATCATTTGTCGTTCTATAGCCATATCGTCTTCGCCTGCCATCCAGGCCATTGTAGCGGCTACATGGCTTATATCCAAATTGTCTTTCAATACTATGAAGACCCGTATGGAGAAGAAATCCTTGTAGGTTGGGAAATCGAATCTAAATACAGTTTTCTCTACACTCGTCCAGACATCATTATCGAGAAGTATTTCACCCGAAATTAATTCGCTTTCGGATTGTGCATAGTACAGCTTTACCCAATGTGTCCCTTCTTCCAGCGTTTGGCTTTGTATGATATCTTCAAGTTGTTGGAGCCAACGTAGAGGGAGCGGATCGGGATGTTTCCCTCTGGTTGTCACATTGCTCATGGTAACATCGTATATGCGTCCGTCAATAGCCCATTGATGATTATTGATCTGATCGTCGAATTCTTTTGTAAAAAAAGCAGAAAGCAAGGTGTGGAAAGAATTTGTGAGGAAATTTTTCCATGCGTCTTTTATTGCGGAACACTCATTCGTACCCATTCCCGCGCACGATTCTATAATGACTTTCCCTAGCCCTATTTCGAGATGTATGTCTAACTGTAAAATGATGGCCTTTGTAGAAGATGAACGGTTAAGCATACATGTCCATGCCGTCATATGCTGGCGGGGGAATATAATCAAATCGTTTTCTATATTACATTCAATATTATGTTTGTGAAAAGCCTCAGCCAGAAAACTGTTGAGTTGCGATTCATGTTGCATCAGTTTATTATCGTTCATTGGGTTCAAATTTATTATCGTTTAGTTTTTCCATCAAAAAAGAATAGCTTATATGATACTTTTCCAGTCGTTGGATATCCTTGTCTGTGATCTCCCGTAATCTGGTTATATCCATATTGTCTTTAAGGTCGGCGAGTTTGACTGTTGCAGCTATCGGGAATTTGGCTATCTGCTCTATGTATGCATTATACGCGGTATCGGGAGAATAGGATAATACAAGGAGTTGATTTATCAGGGCTTCGGGGATATCCTCTGCTCTCAAATCATCAGCAGTAATATCGGTATCTTCCATAATGTCGTGCAGGATAGCTACAATTTTTTCTTCAATTGTATTTACATTATTCATCACTCTCAGAGCATGGAATATGTATGGTTCACCTCCTTTATCCGTTTGTCCGTAATGTGTGTTTACCGCAATCCGGATTGCTTTTTCTAATATGTTATCCATTGTGTATGGAGCTAATTGTGCTAGTTTTCGGTTGTTGTTATATCCATTATATGGGCATTACAAATCTAATTAAAAATAGGAAAAACAGAACTATCCCTCTTTATTTTAACATCGGGTTGAGGTATGATTGAACTGAAAAAAAAGCAGTGCTTATTCCGGATTTAATTTATAAGTATTTGTCCATACTTGTTTTTATTGTTTTTTTAACATAATAAAGCGCAGCAAAAGTGTCTCTTATTGCATCTTTCATATATAAAATATTGAATGGAAAAGATAAATGTCGTATATTTGTTTATTCTCTGTTAATATTTTATCGATGTTTGTATTAAACCTTTTTCAGGTTAGGAAGTCTAATTTTATAAAGACCGGCAAAAAGTTGTCAATAACACAAAATGATAGAGATTATAAACAATAAAGAATAGGAGAGCAGATTATGAAAGTAAAAAATTTAGTACTGATGTTTCTGATGTCTGTATTGCCATTTATCGCTTTTGCGCAAGATGACTGGGATGACATTTATGCTACTTCTAAATCAAAGGATAATAAGAAGAAAGAAGTAAAAGTCAAAAATACAGTTTCTCAGCAACAACAGAAACCAACACAGGTATTGGTAGTCCGCGATAACGGTGAAGTTACACTGGAAACAGAAGGTAACGTAAACATCGATGTGGATGCCTATAACCGCAGGGGTGGAGATGTGACTGTGTACCAAAAAGAACAGTATCCTGAAGATTCGGTGATTTACACCGATGAATATCAGGATTACGAGTACACAGACCGTATAGTAAAATTCCATGAACCCGAGAACAGTGTTAAGATATCCAGTGATAATGAGATAAATGTATATGTCACAAATGACCTGTACAGCAATTATTATCGTAACCGTGGCTGGAACTTTAACGTAAATCTTGGCTGGGGCTGGGGTGGATATTACAGCAGTTTCTATCCTTGGTACGATCCATGGTATTATAGCGGTTACTGGGGTGGCTGGTACGATCCATGGTATTACGGCAGTAGCTGGGGTTGGGGTTGGAGCAGACCTTGGTATGGCTGGGGTGGCTGGTACGCCGGAGGCTGGTATGGTGGTGGCTGGTATGGCGGACATCATCACGGATACTACGGTAGTAGCGCACGTTACAGCTATTCGGGACGTCCCCGGACAAGTTATGGACCCGGTCGGACAAGTTATGGTTCGGGTCGTAGTTCATACGGATATGCAGGCCGTGGATCAGGCATCGATAGTTCCCGTCCTAGTTATGGCGGCAGAGGCTCATCTACCCGTCCAAGTTACGGAACATCTACAGGCCGAGGATCCTCTTCGAATGGTGTTAGTACAAGACCAACAACTCGTCCGAGTTACGGTACATCTACCGGCAGGGGTTCTTCATCAGGCGATGTAAGTACAAGGCCAACAACTCGTCCTAGTTATGGAACATCAACAGGCAGAGGTTCTTCCAGCGGAGTAACAACAAGACCTACAACCCGTCCGAGTTATAATAGCGGAAGCTCAGGCACAGGTAGTGTTACAACAAGACCGACTACCCGTCCAAGTTACAATACTTCAGCAGGTAGCAGTTCTAGTTCGCGTCCTAGTTATAGCGGTTCACCGAGCAGCACTTCAAGTTCACGTCCGAGTTATAGTGGCTCATCCAGTTCTGGTTCGCGCCCTAGCTATAGCGGTTCATCGAACAGTAGCTCAAGTTCACGCCCAAGTTATAATAGCAGTTCATCGAGCAGTTCTTCATCCAGAGGTTCATATAGCTCAGGCTCATCATCTTCCAGCAGCCGTTCATCCGGAGGTGGAGGAAGTAGTAGCGGAAGAAGCAGTGGCGGACGCAGATAAAAAATAAGGACAACTAAAATAAAAAGCTGTTTCAATATTAATTTTTGAGGCAGCTTTTTTGAAAAGATATAAAAATATTAAAAATTGCATTATGAAACATGTATCATTACTACTGTTAACAACTGCACTGACATTTGGGGCCGCCCAGGCTCAAAATGAAATGGATGCGTACAGATATTCGAAAAACGACCTGACAGGCACAGCTCGTTCCGTATCTATGGGAGGAGCTTTTGGGGCACTCGGTGGCGATATATCCGGTATATCCATTAATCCAGCAGGTATAGGAGTTTATCAATCATCAGAAATAGTTACCACGCTTAATTTTCAGAATTCTAAGGTTCAGACAGAAATGAATGCCGGAAAAATTGATGAAAGTAAGTTTAAAGTGAACTTTGATAATCTGGCATTTGTGAGTGTGTTCCCTATATTTGATAATGATGTGGTTCGTAGTATCAATATCGGGTTTTCGTACAATAGGCTGAAAAATTTTGACAGGAAATATAACGCGATTGGCAATAACCTGTCGTATGATATGGCGGCTTATATGGCTGATAGAGCAACAAATAATGGGCGTCCTGCCTCGGCTATTGCATTAGGTGATGAAGGGAATGACTGGAGAGATATCTGGCGCAATCAGGACTGGCTGAGCGTACTGGCTTTTAATGGACATATTATAGATGAGAAAACCCCTGTGGGTTCAGGGCAATATGTCCCGGCTTCTCCCGAGTATGCGGCTTATAGTGACTTATTTGTAGAAGAAAAAGGTTCTGTCAGTACATATGATTTTAATATAGGAACAACGTTTTCAGATATTGTTAGTGTTGGGGCAACATTGTCCCTTACCGATATAAATTATCGTATGTATTCTAGTTATATTGAAGACTATCAGAATAGCGGTTCATTTTGGGGTGGTCAGGAATTACAAAACTGGATGAGAACAGATGGTACAGGATGGCAGGTTACTGCCGGTGTAATTGTAAAGCCTGTACAAGAATTGCGAATTGGAGTTTCATATCATTCTCCTACATGGTATAATATGACCGATTATTTCGCTGCGGATCTGTCTTCCGATTTTGCCGATGGAACAAGTTCCTATATAGGTAGCTTCAGTGATCCCAATTCAGACCGGAGTGAGGATGCTATACTCGATTATAAAATGCGCACTCCTGACAAGTGGACATTGAGCCTAGCAGGCGTTATCGGCGGTAAGGCAATTATCAGTGCCGATTATGAACTGACTAATTACGCGAATAGTATGAAACTGTTCGATGACCGGGGTAATGCTCTTGCTACAGGTCTGGGTGATCCAAATTCTTATATTAAGCAGGATTTCAGGAATGCATCTACTTTACGTGTCGGAGCTGAATATCGTATTACAGACCAGTTTTCGGCTCGTGTAGGTTATTCATGGATGCAAAGCCCGTTCAAAAATGAAGTGAAAGATTTTCCGGGCGACTATGAAGTTGTTACCGACAGCCGCGCAGCTAAGCAGTATGTACTGGATGGCGCTACAAACTATTTCACTTATGGTATGGGATACAGATTTTCACGCCATTTCTATACCGATATCGCGTTTGTAATGAAATCTCAGAAGGATGACTTATATGCCTTTACCGGAGCGGATAAATCTACTTTCAAGACAAATAATTTCCAGGGTTTGTTAACGTTGGGATATAGATTCTAATAAGCTGGTTATAAAATAAAAGGCAGCGCATCTCTTTCGGGATGCGCTGCTTTTGGTTATAACGGATTATATTTTACAAGCTTTCCAGCATTCTCTTTATAACTGTCTGGGCCGATATTTCACGATTGGCCGCTTCCTGTATAACAATCGACTGAGGACTTTCTATTACATCATCGCTCACAATCATATTACGGCGTACAGGCAGGCAATGCATAAAGTAAGCGTTATTTGTCAGCGCCATCTTCTGAGTTGTTACTGTCCACGACATATCTTTACTTAATATCTTTCCATAATTAGGATCGGTATATGCAGCCCAGTTTTTTGCATAAACAAAGTCTGCTCCCGCAAGTGCCTTATCCTGATCATACTCAACTTTTGCTCCACGTACAAATTTAGGATCGAGGTCATAACCTTCGGGATGTGTGATAACAAAATCTACATCCGCCTCATTCATAAAGTCAGCGAATGAATTAGGTACTGCCTGAGGCAGGGCTTTCGGATGTGGCGCCCATGTAAGGACAACTTTCGGACGGGCCGTTTTCTTATACTCCTCTATCGTGATGAGGTCGGCAAAAGCCTGTAAAGGATGCCCTGTTGCCGCCTCCATACTGAATACAGGACGTCCCGAATATTTAATGAACTGGTTCAGTATCTTTTCCTGATAATCATCTTCCTTATTTTCGAATTGAGCAAACGCGCGTACTCCGATAATGTCGCAATAACTGCCCATCACGGGGATGGCTTCGAGGATATGCTCCGATTTGTCACTGTCCATTATTACTCCCCGTTCGGTTTCCAGCTTCCATGCTCCCTGATTGATGTCGAGTACCATTGTATTCATACCCAGATTCATCCCGGCTTTTTGCGTGCTCAGGCGGGTGCGCAGACTGGAATTGAAGAACACCATTAACAGCGTCTTACTCTCACCGAGGTTTTTAAATCCGAAGCGGTTTTTCTTTACTTCGAGGGCTTCTTTTACTGCGGCATTAAGGTCGCCGAGGTCCTTGACATTGGTATATGTTTTCATTACAAAAGTATTTTAATGCGTTTGTTGATTAAGACTATAAAGATAGCTAATAGTACGGAGACTATCATTATGAACGGTAATCTGTAAATATTATTTGTTGCCCCTATCGGGATTATCAGTCCTGCGACGAGAAGGTGGACAAAGTAAATTCCTGCCGCCAGTTTTGATATATCGTATTTTTCAACTGTATATTTTGCCCCTTTCTGTATACAGATAATTAATACGGGGCAAAGGAGGTATAACGACAGAAATAAGTTATGGTAAATATCCGTTTGATAACCCTGGTATGACTCGGTTAATAATGCGATCAGGCTTACCGGTAAAAGAACATACAAATATGGGGTCTTAGCAATATTTGTAAGATCTTTCTCCCGGATATAATATCCTGACACGATAAACGGAAAACCAAAGAAAATACCATTGCAGAACGATCTGTATGGTAATCCGGAGTTTTCCAGTATATATCCGGTAATGTAGAGAATAATACCGGAAAGCAGTATCAGGTCGTTATTCTTTATAAACTTCTTTATTACTGCCAGCATAAGTGTGCCCGATATGAGTGCAGGCAGGAACCACAGGTGATAATATCCCATAATGGTAAATGTAATCAGTGAACGGGCTTCCACCGTATTATAATAGGTGGGCAAATAGATGAACGACCATACAACATACACAATGAAAGTGTGGAACATATACCTTTTTAATGCCTTATTATCACTCAGTTTAGAATGAAGGTAATATCCACTGATAACAAAAAAACACGGCACTGCTATTCTGGCTATTCCGTTAGAAATGAGCCATCCTGCTAATGATTCACTACTAAAAAGAGACTGTGTGTGTATCGTGATAACCAACAGACTGAGTATGATCCTGAAATAATCGAGCCTTATATTACGTTCCATTATTCATCAGTAAAGTTCTTTCTTTGTGTTTTGCGGTTATACGTTTTTTTGCTTTTATGCACTGATGTAACACGTTGCCATCCCGCCGACCGGGACAATTCATTGTCCCGGTCAGCTTTTTTGATCGCTTTTATATAATCGCCGACAGTTATTTTTCCTGCTGTCTTCTTCTTTTTCTTTCTCATTATCTGATTTGCCCGTTGCCCTCTATTATCCACTTATAAGTGCATAATTCCTCCAATGCCATAGGTCCACGGGCATGCATTTTTTGTGTGCTGATACCTATCTCCGCACCTAGTCCGAATTGTGCGCCATCTGTAAATGCAGTGGATGCATTGGCATAGATGCAGGCAGCATCGACCATCTTTTCGAATAACCTGATGGCTTCACGATCTTCGCTTATGATGGCTTCACTGTGTTTGGAACTGTAAGTGGCTATATGCCCGATGGCTTGATCGATACCGGAAACGGTTTTGACTGCCATTTTATAATCGAGAAATTCCGTTCCGAAACTGTCTTCATCCGCTTTTTTCAACAGATCGTACGAATAGTATTGGAACAAAGCCTCATAGGCATGCTTATCCGCATATATTATAACATCCTTTTTCTCCAGATCTTCACAAAGATAATGTAGATCATCCAACCGGTCTTTGTCTATTACCAGACAGTCCAGCGAGTTACATACACTTACTTTACGTGTTTTGGCATTGGTAACGATATCCTTGCCTTTCTTCACATCTCCTTCTTTATGAAAATAGGTATGGCAAACACCCGCACCTGTTTCAATGACAGGTATACGGGAATTTTCGCGCACATAATTAATTAATTCCTGGCCTCCGCGCGGAATGATGAGGTCTACATAATCACGTGCGTTAAGTAGTTCCTCTGTCGCTCCCCGGTCATTAGGCAATAGTGTACATACATTGGGATTCACCCCGTTTTCATCCAATACATTGCGAATGATATCTATAATGGCTTCGTTCGAAAAACGCGCGTCCGATCCGCCTTTCAATATACAGGCATTACCTGATTTCAGGCATAGGGAAAATACATCGAAACTCACATTCGGGCGGGCTTCGTATATAATGCCGATAACCCCGAATGGGACGGTTATTTTAGATAAGTTGAGTCCATTCGGTAATGTCTTTTGCATGAGTATTTTCCCAACGGGGGAGGGTAGGGAAGCCACATTACGGATATCTTTCACAATATCCATTATACGTTGCTCATTTAATAACAAACGGTCATATTTTGGGTTACTTGTATCCATCCGCTGCAAATCTTTCTGATTTTCGGCAAGGATGTAATACATTTTCGACTCGGTTTCTTTGGCAATAGCTTCCAGTATTGCGTTGATTTCCTTTTCTTCCAGTAAGTTCAGGCTTTTACCTGCTTCCATAACCAACCGGAACATGTTCTGGTGATAGTCGTCCATTCTTATTTTTCAATATATAAATAGTCGTAATGCACAATTGCTTTCTTATTATTTTTCCCTATTGTTTCTTTCGCTTTTTCGCTGCTGTACGAAGTGCGGCCAATGCCTACCTGCTTACCTTTCTCGTCGATAATACGGACAATATCATCAGCTTCAAAATTGCCGGAGATCTTTGTTACGCCGACAGGCAGCAGGCTTACAGCCTTATCGCTCAGAAGAACTTCCGCCGCACATTTGTTGATATGTATCTCTCCTTTGGTAAAATCTTCGGAGTGAGCTATCCATTTTTTTATACTGTTTGCCCCTTTGCCCGATGGCTTGAAACGGGTAGATACAACATCTTTTCCTTTTATGAGGTCTACAAGTATATTATCCCTGCGGCCATTGGCAATAATAACTTCGATTCCTTCTTCGGCAGCTTTGCGGGCCACATTGTATTTTGTGGTCATTCCTCCGCGTCCTGTTGCCGATTTGGACGACTGGATACAGTTTTCTATATCGTCTTTCTTAGCGTCTATTTCCCGGAATATGTATGCCCCGGGATTATTGGGGTTGTCACTGTAAATTCCGTCTATGTTGCTGAGTATTATCAGCTTTTTTGCTCCCATCATTGCAGCTACCAGCCCCGATAATTCATCATTGTCTGTAAACATGAGTTCATTAACAGAAATGGCATCATTCTCGTTTACAATGGGGATGACCTTATTGTCGAGCATTACCGACATGCAATTCCTCTGATTGAGGTAATGGCGGCGTGTGGCAAAATCCTCCTTGGTAACGAGTATCTGCCCGCAGATAATACCCTGCTGATGGAACAGGTCATAATAACGGTTGATTAGCTTCACCTGGCCAATAGAAGAGTATAACTGGCGTGCCGAAATGGTATCTAGTTTCGCTTTTACCTTAATTTCAGATTTTCCGGATGCTACGGCACCCGATGAAACCAGAATAACCTCTACATTATTTTTATGTAGTTCTGCTATCTGATCTACCAATGCCGACATACGGGTGAGATCCAGCATTCCGTCTTTACGGCTCAGTATTTGGCTACCTATTTTTACAACTATGCGCTCTTTCATCGAAAATATACCTAAAAAAGCAAAGTTATAATTTTATTTTAAAGTAAAATGTTCGTTTATAGTGAAAATGGGTGGAAAAATGGATTCTTAGGCCGGAATAATATAGCAAGGTGGGTCTGTCCTTAAATCAACCCTTCGGGAAGGGCAAGGTACAATGCTTTTTTCTTTGCATCTATTTTTTCTATAAAGTCTTCTGTGGCAGGGATTATGAGTTCGTTCTCTCCGTCTTTTACCAGAAAGAGAGTATTGATCGTTTTGTCGTCTATATCTTCAATTATACCCAGCTTGCCGGCTGCTTTATCTATAACGGAAAAACCTATGAAGAAATTCCATGAGTATTCTATCTCATCATTACTCTCTTCTTCATAATATTTGCGGGGAAAATAAACCTCCAGGCCCGACATTCGCCTGGCTTTATCCTCATCGTCTATATCCTCGAATTTTATCAGGGCGGTTTCTTTACCTTTGAACCTATATTCTTCAATAAAGAAAGGTACAAGGATATTGTCGATACGGCAAATAAGATACGGGCAATCTACGCGGTCGAATACATCATTCTCGAAGAAAAAATTTATCTCACCTTTTATTCCGTGAGGTTTGATAAATTTTCCTATTTTGAAAACTTCGTTTTCTGTTATCATATCCTATTCGTTAGCAGTGAAAAGTGAAATCTAATGTGCCAATAACACGAAACAATAAAACTGCTTTACCCGTATAATGTTCACTTTCCGTCTTTCACTTAAATATTATTTCTTTTTTTGCTGCTGGTTTTTCTTCCCTCCGCTATTGTTGCTGTTGGTATTCCTCTGTCCGAGGTCTTTCATTTCGGGAAGTTTTATATTGGAGCTTCGTATGTCTATTTTATGATTCGACAAATCATAGAGATCGATGAATATTTTCATGTCATCCACTTCCTTATTCCATTGTATATATGATTTTTTCATATGAGTGGCAACAAGTAATATGAATTGCTCCTTTTCTTTCGGGTCTTCCAGTTCGGTAGCCAGCTTCACCATTTTTTCCAGAGTTTTTCCATAATGGCGGTACTCCATGTCGGGACGGCTGTATTCAATTTTTCCGGGTTTGGAATAAAGGTCTTCCTTCTTTACGATTTCATAAGGGTAGTCGATATCCAGTTTGAAATCGGCCATAATGGCGAGGTGATCCCACAAGATGTGTTTAAAGTCATTTACATCACGCAGGTGGGGAAACATATTTCCCATTATATTGATAATAGTATTGGCACAGCGTTTGCGTTCATTCCGGTCAGGTACTGTGAGGCAGTAGTCGACCATATTCTGTATATTCCTTCCATACTCGGGAAGGGCTAGTTTTTTCAGTTGAGTATTATATTCCATTTTTAGTATTGGGTTATTATTCTTAATTTGATAATGTGCTGAAATCAGTTTGTAGGCCTTATAATTTAAATAAGTATCTAATGTCGTGTTTTAACGCTATAACTATCAATAATTGTTATACTTGGATAAACAATAAACAGGTCCGCGACCCTCGTTTTTATTTCGGTTTGTCGGTTTCAGCCTTTACAGGACTGCAAAGATAATCTTTTTAGTTGAACTCCTTGATAATGTATTCAAAAATATTGAATAAGAATGTAATTTCAAGTCGTTTATGCCTCATGTGCAATAGCCTTAAAATAACAAAGCATCCGTTATCAGACGGATGCTTTGCTCTTATTTTATATTAGTTCATAGCTACTTCGCTTTCTTCAGCGGGAGCAGATAATGTTTTTTTGTATAATTCCGGATCGTTTAATACTTCTACGGCTTTGGCCAGTTCCTTATCATTTTTCAGAGTATAGATATATTCTCCTTTCTGATAATGGTAACGTCTGATGATTTCTGTGTTTATCTGACGTGTAATGTCATCTTTAAATGTTTCCAGATCCCGGTCGAGATTGGGTACAAGCATCGCTTCCAGAGCCTTGAATTCTGCATCCGCATACTTCATGTATCCTTCAAATTCCATTACTTCTTTGAGCGAAGCCATCGATTTTTCACTCATACGGTCATATTGAAAATCTTTTGACTTAACAAATGACTTGAAACTTTCATAGTCTTCATCCGAAATAGAGAATGTTTCGGGGGAAGTAATTGATTTATGCTTTGCGGCCCAGTCTGTAACCCAATCGAATACGATGAACTGATTGGCAAGGTAGTATGTTATGGTAGGAGCTTTCTCTTCCTCGAATGCGATATCCGGAGAAACACCACCACCATCTCTTACCGGACGGCCGATTTCGGTTTTGAATACGGTTGTCAGGCTGTCAGGGATACGCCCTACACTGCCATCTGCGTTGCGGTGTGTGTAATCTATGGCTTGAATACATCTTCCGCTCGGAATATAATATTTGGAATTGGTAACTTTTACACCGCCTCCGTATGGGATTTCCCTTGTCGACTGTACCAATCCTTTACCGTATGTGCGTTCACCTATGAGTACCGCTCTGTCCATATCTTGCAGCGATCCGGCAACGATCTCTGCCGCCGAAGCCGAGCCTCTGTCTATAAGTACGACAATGGGTATCTCCGTGTCGATAGGTTCGAGTGTAGTACGGTACGTCCTGTCCAGTTGTTTCAGCTTTCCTTTGGTAGATAAGACGACTTTTCCTTTCGGTACAAACAGGTTTACAATCTGGACGGCTTCTTCAAGTATTCCGCCTCCATTCTGGCGAAGATCGAAAATTAAGGATGTTACTCCCTGCTTTTTCAGATCGAGGAATGCCTTTTTCACATCCATCGCACTTTTATCGGTAAAAGTAGGGCTGAAATTAATATATCCTGTAGAGGGAGTTATCTGGCCATAATACGGTATAGGATCGATAGTGATCTTCTCACGTACCACCTTTACAATAAAGGGCTTTTTCTCGCCGGGACGCTCTATTTTTATTTGTATCGATGTCCCCGGTTGCCCTTTCAGGTTAGAACTTACAAAGTTACTCAGTGTACGACCGAAAGCTTCTCCTTCTACCTTATCGCAGGTAGTCATGTCTTTACCGTCTATTTCGAGTATGTAGTCTCCGGCTTTTAACCCGGCTTTATCGGCAGGCTTTCCTTCAAAGGGTTCAGTAATAGCTACTTTCCCGTCTTTGAAGGCAATGCTGGAGCCTATGCCGGCATATTCGCCGGAAATCTGGGTGCTGAACTCCTTCATGTCGTCCTTGTTGAAATAAGTCGTATAAGGATCGAGGGTGTTGAGCATATTGTCAATCCCGCTGCGGATAGTTTTGTTCAGGTCCAGGGTATCTACATAGAACATGTCTACTTCCCGTACAATGGAATTGAATATTTCTATATTCTTATTTATGTCGAAGTAACGTTGCTGTTGATTTTTATCAGGAACGTTCTGCGCCTGAATAAAAGAAGCTCCCGTAAGAACCGGGATTGTCAAAAATGTGATGAATCTATATTTCATTAATTCTATCTGTTTATGTCGCAGACCTGTTTATTACTTTAGTAAGTGGAACAACGAGCGTGAATTATAATTCGATGTTAAATCACTAAATCCTATCCCTTACTCATTGTTCTAAAAAACAACACAAAGGAATACTTTTTTTTATAAATAGCGAAATTTGACAGGGTTATATATGTCTTATTTTTAACAAAAAAACATAAAAGGATGATCAGATAATGAAAAGTTACGAGTTACTTCGCTCAGCTGGCAGTTACGAGTAAGCAAGATGCACGTTGGCAAAACGGAGCGGAGCAACGAAAAACTCGTAATCCGTAACTTGTAACTCGTAACTATTATCTTATATTTGCATTTGAATAAATAAACAGAACGAGCATGAAAGGAATTATCCTCGCAGGCGGAAGCGCCACACGACTTTACCCTTTATCCAAAGCAATATCGAAGCAGATAATGCCGGTATATGATAAACCGATGATCTATTATCCTTTATCCACACTGATGCTGGCCGGTATCCGCGAAATATTGGTCATTTCCACGCCGCGCGATTTGCCGATGTTTGAGGCGTTGCTGGGTACGGGAGAAGAGCTCGGGATGAAGTTTGAATATGTAATTCAGGAAGTTCCTAACGGCTTGGCCCAGGCTTTCGTATTGGGCGAAAAATTTCTGAACGGAGAAGCCGGATGCCTGATTCTCGGAGATAATATGTTTTACGGACAGGGCTTTTCCAAAATGCTGAAAGAAGCTGCAACGATAGAAAAAGGGGCATGCATTTTCGGCTATTATGTCAAAGATCCCAGGGCATACGGAGTTGTAGAGTTTAATGAAGATGGTAAGGTAGTATCATTGGAGGAGAAACCCGAAAACCCTAAATCCAACTACGCTGTGCCCGGACTTTATTTTTACGATGACAGTGTCTCCGCAAAGGCGAAGGCGTTGAAGCCGTCGGCCAGAGGAGAATTTGAAATCACCGATCTGAACAAGTGCTATCTGAACGAAGGGACTTTGAAGGTTCAATTGTTCGGACGGGGCTTTGCATGGCTCGATACAGGGAATTGCGATAGCTTGCTTGAAGCCGGGAACTATGTTGAGACAATACAGAACAGGCAAGGTTTTTATATATCATGTATAGAGGAAATTGCATGGCGAAACAAGTGGATCGATAATGAACAACTGCGGGTTTTAGGCAAACGTCTTGATAAAACAGCATATGGACAATATATACTTAGCTTACTAGACTAAAGTTTTTTTATTGTATGAAATTTACAGAGCAGAACATAAAAGGAGTCTGGATAATAGAACCCCGTGTCTTTACCGATGAAAGAGGGTATTTTATGGAGTCGTACCGGAAAGATGCTTTTGAGGAGCATGTCGGAAGGGTTGAATTTATCCAGGACAATGAATCGAAGTCGACCCGTGGTGTATTGCGGGGCTTACATTATCAGACAGGTAAATATGCGCAGGCTAAGTTGGTCAGAGCGCTAAAGGGCAGTGTACTGGATGTGATAGTGGATCTGCGTAAATCGTCACCCACCTTCGGCAAATCTTTAGCCGTGGAACTTACCGAAGATAATAAAAAGCAATTATTCATCCCCAGAGGTTTTGCCCATGGATTTCTGGTGCTTAGCCCCGAAGCCATTTTTTCTTACAAAGTGGACAATGTATATGCCCCGGGATATGAGGCCTCGCTTTTGTGGAACGATCCAACAGTGGGTATTGATTGGGGAATAAAAGAAGAAGAGCTGATTCTGTCGGCAAAAGATAAAGCAGGTAAGCTTTTTACTGAGACTGTTGTTTTCGATTAAGGTAAGCCAATGGCTAAGAAAATAGTAAGAAAGCGAACCCTGAAAAAAACAGGCAGAAAGAGAGCAACGAAATTTGAACCGAAAAGGCTTATTCTGCCATTTGTCATAGCTGCGTGCCTGTGTGTTGTGGCGTTCTTCATTATAAAAGATTATTTTGGAGAATCCGGGTCTTTCGATTCCAGCAAGTATTTTGTAAAGGGAGTGGATGTATCCCATCACAACCCGATCCTTAACTGGGAGAGTGTATTGGAGCAGAACATCACTTTCGCTTATATTAAAGCGACAGAAGGAACTTCCCATGAAGACAGGAATTATCCCTACAATTATGATTTGGCGAGGGAAACCAATATAAAGGTGGGTTCTTACCATTTCTATACATTCGGCCTATCCGGAAAAGAGCAGGCCCTGCACTTTCTGAAAATAGCGCGGTTTAACGCCGGAGATATGCTGCCGGCTATCGATGTGGAACATTCACCGGCCAATCCGTATAGTAAGGATAAAGACTATATTGAAGTTGTCGTAAGTGAATTGAAAGTGCTGGAAAAGGAGTTGTATGAGCATTTTGGCATCCATCCAGTCATTTATACAAATAAAGATTGCTATAAATTATATATCAAAGATAATTTTCCTGATAACCTGATCTGGATGTGTGACCTGCATAATGAGCCGTCCGGTGATGTGAAGAACTGGCGTATATGGCAGTTTTCGCATAAAGGGGAATTGCCCGGGGTGGATGGCGATATTGATTTGAACTACTATCGTTATTCATTTCAGGAGTTTAAAGAATTATTATTACCTTGAGGCTCTAAATATAAATACTGTATGAAAACAAGCATGAATTGCAAAATCGGCGGAGCCAATCACCATTCATCTAAGTGCATGATAATTTTGTCATGCGAGTTTCCATACATCCATTAAAAACAAAATTATAGTATGAAATATATACTTTTCATATCTCTTGCATTTGTTTTCTGCTTTTCATCATGTTTTGATGAAGATAAATTCGATAATACCAGAAAAGGAAACTTTGAGGCTTTGTGGAAAATAATGGATGAGCATTACTGTTTTTTCAGTTATAAGGATGTGGACTGGAACGAAGTTCATACCCGTTATGCAGCACGTATAAGTGAGAGTATGAGCAACGATGCCTTGTTTACGGTATTGGGAGAAATGCTGGCTGAGGTAAAGGACGGGCATGTGAATCTGGTGGCGACCCATGATGTGGCCCGTTACTGGAAATGGTACGAAGATTATCCCTATAATTTCGACACCAAAATACAGGATAATTATCTTGGGACAGACTACAGTATTGCCAGCGGATTGAAGTACAAAATACTGGATGATAATATTGGTTATGTGTACTATGGTAGTTTTTCGAGTGGGATCGGCGATGGTAATCTGTCGCAGGTATTCGACCGTCTGGCCGCATGTGACGGTGTTATCCTCGATGTAAGGAACAACGGCGGGGGGCTAATGACTAACAGTGAAAAACTTGCGTCTTATTTCTTTAATGAGAAGACACTGGTAGCCCATATCCTTCACAAAACTGGTAAGGGACATAATGATTTCTCCGAACCTTATGAAATGCATATAGAGCCGGCAAGCGGGCTGAGATTCCAGAAAAAAGTGGCGGTACTTACCAACCGCAGGTGTTATAGTGCAGCCAATGATTTTGTGAACGCGATGCGTTATGCTCCAAATGCTATTATCATAGGTGATAAAACAGGCGGAGGTTCCGGTTTGCCTTTCTCTTCCGAATTGCCCAATGGCTGGTCGGTACGGTTTTCAGCATCACCCGTCCTGGATGCAGAGAAAGAGCAGATAGAATTTGGCATCGACCCCGATATCTCTCAGGACATGACAGATGAAGATATGGCTAAGGGATTAGATTCGATGATCGAAAGAGCCAGAGAGGTTTTGAAGGCTAATAAATAACGTGAACCAATGATTTAAATAATCTTGAATCAAAAATCACTTTTTACAAAATACTTTATCTATATATTAAGCCGATAGCCTTTAGCTTTTAGCTGATAGTTCTTTGAAAGGATGAACGAGCACTCTCCATTCCCCAAGAGCAGGGCTGTTAAGTTCTGAATCCTTATATACTCTTTGTCATGTTGAACGAAGTGAAACATCTCCTAAATAGAAGGAGATCCTTCGTTCCACTCAGGATGACAGCAGAGAATAACAAAATAAAGCGGAGAACTTAACAGCCCTGCCCCTTGGGGGACTTACGGAGAGAGAAAAAAGGAACAGATAAAAAATAGTGGGAAAAGTGTAACTTTTGTAACTTTTTTGATATAGTTACGAGTTACTTCGCCCTTCGGGCAGTTACGAGTAGACAAGACACGAGATACGAGTTGTTAACTGCTGACTGTTTACTGTTAACTGAAATAAGTGTTACCTTTGTTACCTTTTAACGGTTACGAGTTACTTCGCCCTTCGGGCAGTTACGAGTTACGAGTAGACAAGACACGAGATATGAGTTGTTCACTGATAACTGTTAGCTGTTAATTGAAACAAGTGTTACTTTTGTTACTTTTTAACTATATATAGTTAATGAATGTGAATGTATAAGATGAAAATAATGAAAAAACTGTCAGATGTGTCAGGTTTTAATTAAACATAGTTAATAAACGTAAATATAATAATGAATTATGAGTTTTAAGTAATAAGTTGAAAGACCTGTATTTCTGTTAACTGCTAACTGTAAAAGTTGAATGTGATTTATGATGGTTTTATAGTTAAAATGCAAGATGTATAGAAATTGAGATATTATCTGTTATTATACTATTTTCATCATCCTGCGTCAAATTGTTGTATTAAAGCTAAATATCTAATTTTATTATATTGTGTTTTGACTTTATGATGTTAACGAAATTGAAAATGCTTGATTATGGTCTATATTTTCTGTCATTTTTATGTTGAAAAACAGTTTTTATTGTCATAACGATTAACCTAAAATTTGGCTGTATCAGATTCCTTTTTTGTAACTTTGTTTCTAATTCATGCTAGTTGATATAATTAGTAAAACTTATAAAAATCTTAAGATTATGCCTAAAGTTACAAGAGAAGCTGCTTTAAAGTATCACTCATCAGGCAGACCGGGGAAAATAGAAGTTATTCCCTCAAAACCTCACAGTACTCAAACCGATTTGGCGTTGGCATATTCACCCGGTGTAGCCGAGCCGTGTCTGGAGATAGAAAAATATCCTCAGACGGCATACGATTACACGGCTAAGGGGAATCTGGTGGCAGTCATATCTAACGGTACGGCCGTTCTGGGGCTGGGAGATATCGGGGCTCTGGCAGGCAAACCGGTAATGGAGGGTAAGGGATTACTTTTTAAGATATACGGAGGGATCGATGTCTTTGATATTGAGGTGGATGAGAAAGATCCGGAGAAATTTATACAGACAGTAAAAGCGATTGCCCCTACATTCGGAGGAATCAATCTGGAAGACATAAAAGCTCCTGAATGTTTCGAAATAGAGCGACGTCTGCGGGAAGAACTCGATATTCCGGTGATGCATGACGATCAGCATGGCACGGCTATCATATCGGCGGCCGCATTGCTTAATGCGCTGGATGTATCAAATAAGGATATTTCGAAGATAAAACTGGTTGTGAACGGGGCAGGGGCTTCGGCTGTTGCCTGTACTAACCTGTATATGAAATTCGGAGTCAGGAAAGAAAATATAATTATGTGTGATAGTAAGGGGGTACTTACTACGAGACGTAATGATTTGAGTGATATAAAGAAATGTTTTGCGACCGGTAGGGATATAACAACGCTGGCTGAAGCCTTAGAAGGCGCCGATGTGTTTTTAGGCCTGTCCAAAGCTGATGTACTGACAAAGGAGATGGTTCGCAAAATGGCTCCGGACCCTATTGTATTTGCTTTGGCGAATCCTAATCCCGAGATCTCATACGAAGAAGCAATGGCTTCCCGCGATGATATTATTTTTGCCACAGGCCGTTCCGACTATCCTAATCAGGTCAATAATGTGCTGGGATTTCCTTATATATTCCGCGGCGCGCTCGATGTCAGGGCTACAGGTATCAATGAAGAAATGAAACTTGCCGCGGCACGTGCTATTGCCGATCTGGCAAAGGAACCTGTTCCGGATGTTATCAATACAGCCTATGAGTTGAAGCGTCTGTCATTCGGTAAAGAATACATTATACCTAAACCTCTCGATCCGCGCTTGCTGACGACTGTTTCTGTTGCGGTAGCGAAAGCGGCTATTGAAAGTGGCGTTGCCCGTAAGCAGATTACCGATTGGGATACATATGCGAACAAGCTATCGGAGATGCTGGGTTACAGCAATAAGCTCATACACCGTCTTACGCATTTGGCAAAGAGTGATCCCAAGCGGGTTGTATATTGCGAGGGTAACCATATCAATATGATAAAGGCTGCGATTTTTGCACATAAAGACGGTTTGTGCCATCCTATCCTGTTGGGTAGTGAGGACCGCATCAGGCATATTGCCGGTGAAAACGGGCTTGAGCTGAATGGAATACAAATAATAGATCATCGCAACATATCGGAAGATGTAAGGCGTAGCCGTTACGCAAAGATATTAAGTGATAAGAAATCGAGAGAAGGTATCCGATATCAGGAAGCTTTTGAGAAAATGAGCGACCGCAATTATTTCGGTATGATGATGGTGGAAACAGGGGATGCCGATGCTGTAATAACCGGGATTTACAGTCATTACCGCGAATTTGCGCGTACTGCGCTGGAAGTTATCGGATTACGGCCCAATTACAAGCATTTTGCAGCAATGCATATCGTGCATACCAAGAAAGGGCCTTTTTTCCTGGCTGATACGCTTATAAACCGCTGGCCGGAGGAAGATGTGCTGATAGAAATAGTGAAGTTGACACACGATGCGGTTAAATATTTTGCAACCGAACCTGTAATGGCAATGCTGTCGTTCTCCAATTATGGTGCAGATGATAACGGTAGTCCGAAGAGTATAGCTAACGCTATACGGTACTTCCACGAGAATTATCCTGAATTCAAGATCGACGGCGAAATGCAACTGAACTTTGCAATGAACAAGGAGCTAAGAGACAAGACTTTCCCTTTCAATGCACTAAGAGGTAAGGATGTGAATACATTGATATTCCCGAATCTGAGCTCTGCAAATATATCCAGTAAGCTGCTTATGGAACTCGGCATTGCCGGTGAAAGTATCGGGCCTATTCAGATGGGACTACGCAAGCCGGTTCATTTCACTGATATTGAAAGCTCTGTAAGGGATATTATAAATCTTACGACTGTTGCTGTCGTGGATGCGATTGCATCTCAAAGCGGACAATTGGAAGAGTAGTAAGTATCAGGTACTAAGTATTGAGTAATGACTTACGACTTATTACTCATATCAGGCCTCTCGATTTGAACTCCAGGTATTTATTGATGGAATCGATCGTCAGATTCTCGGGCTTTGACAATATTGTGTAAATCCCGTACCTGTTCAGTTCTTTTACAATAAGCAGTTTGTCATACGACAGCTTTTCAGCCATCCCTTTGCGGAAAGTCTCTTCCATATTGGAGGGTGAGGTATCCAGAACTTCATTAAATTCCGAGTTGAGGAAAAAGGCGACGAGTATCAGATGATCTTTGGCCATACTGCCCAGGTATTTCAATTGGCGGCGCATGCCATTTACTGTTTCAAAGTTGGTATATAGAATTATCAGGCTTCGTTGCGTCAGTTTACGGCGTACAGTGACATATAGGCGTTCATAGTCGGCCTCTTTGAAATCGGTTTGCTGAGCGTACAGAGTTTCCAGTATCTTGTTCCGTTGGCGGCGATGCTTATCGGCAGGCAATATTTCGTCTATCCCTTTCGAAAAGGTAATCAATCCGGCTTTATCGCCTTTGTTAAGCGCTGTACTGCATACCATTAAAGTCGAATTGATCGCATAATCGAGCAATGTCAGTCCGTTGAACGGCATTTTCATTGTGCGCCCTTTGTCGATAAGGCAATATACAGGCTGCGACTTTTCTTCCTGGTATGTATTTACCATAAGTTGGTTTATACGGGCTGTTGCCTTGTAATTGATTGTACGGGGATCGTCGCCGGATATATAATGTTTTATATGGTCGAATTCCGTTGCATGCCCTATCCGCCTGATTCTTTTTACCCCGTAATCGGTCAGACGGTGCGATGCCGCCAGCAATTCATATTTATGCATCTCTATAAATGACGGATATACCGCCACATCCTTATGGTTGTCGAAGATATAGCGTCTGCTGACGAAGCCGAATAAACCTGCTACATAAACATTTAAAGAGCCAAATTGATATACTCCCCGCTGAGTGGGACGTAAGTCGTAATAGAAGACTTCTGATCTGTCGGCTGCCAGAGATGTTCTGAATATCAGATCCCTTTTCTGAAATTGGAAAGGAACTTCTTCTACGATTTTTATCCTGACTTTGAAAGGGTATTTATTTGTGATAGAGATAGATATTGTGTTCTGATCGCCATTGGACAATCTGTCGGGACAATTACGTGTTCCTGCTATTCCTTTCTTCTGACGAAAGACAGTGAATATATCCAGAAGGATAAATACGCAGAATACGCCCAACGCAAGCTGCATCAGGTAGAAATATTCATCGAAAATAAAGCATGTGAAAAGTCCTATTACACATAATGCCAGTGTAATAAAGAGCAGGTTTGTAAGATAGAGACTCTTAATAAACCGTATTATCGGGGAACCTCCGCTTTGTCTATCAATTGCCATATGATTGTATCGGTGGATGTACCGTCCATTTCTTTTTCAGGTGTTAATAATACTCTGTGGCGAAGCACAGGCACGGCCATTTCTTTTATATCGTCGGGTGTGATAAAATCTCGGCCTCTGATGGCTGCCAACGCTTTTGATGCATTCAGAATGGCCAGGGAAGCACGAGGCGAGGCGCCTAATGTTATCCATGGACTCTGACGGGTGGCAGATACTATTTGTGCGATGTATTCGAGTAAATGATGTTCGACCAGCACTTTTTCCACAGTCTGACGTAAACGGTTGAGCTTTCCGGCATCCAGCACAGGGTTTATAACTGCATCTATAGTGAGTTCGCCTTTGTTCTGGCGATCAAGAATAGCGATTTCATCGACGATATTCGGATAATCCACTACTATCTTGAAAAGGAAACGGTCCAGTTGTGCTTCCGGCAGGCGGTAAGTACCTTCCTGTTCGATAGGGTTTTGCGTGGCTATTACGAGGAACGGATAGTCCATCTTATATGTGGTACCGTCATTTGTAACCTGACGTTCTTCCATTACTTCGAATAAAGCTGCCTGGGTTTTGGCCGGAGAACGGTTAATCTCGTCTATCAGGACTATATTGGAGAATATAGGCCCTTTCTTGAATTCGAACTTAGCGGCTCCCGGCATGAAAATACTCGTGCCCAATACGTCTGACGGCATCAGGTCGGGGGTAAATTGGATGCGGCTGAATCCTACATCGATTGTCTTAGCTAAAAGTTTTGCCGATAATGTTTTTGCAACGCCGGGCACACCTTCTACCAGCACATGGCCATTTGCCAGAATAGCAACAATCATTTGTTCTATCAACTGATGCTGGCCGACAACAACCCGCCCGATTTCATTTTTTATGCTTTGAACGCCTTGGCTCAATTCGGAGAAATCTATTCTCGACTGGAATTCTAAATCTGACATATATCTCTGTTTATTTGTTCTTTACAGTTCTATAAAACTCTTCCAACAAGTTATTGTATCTAAGGAATGGCTGGGTTTCTATAAAGGCCAATGTGGATAAGTCTTTATAGATATGGAACAGTTCACTGAGCCGGTCCTTGTCCATCCCCGATTTCGCACTCAATACATTTACAAATTCATTGTCGATGTTTTCGGTGGACATATAATAATGCTTCCTGATGTAATCGAGGAAATATGCATGTCGTTTTATTAATATGGTCATGAAATCATTCTTACGGTAATAAAGGTTACTTATCGTTCCCAGAAATTCTAATGATGAATTCACCGGAGGCTTGATGATTGGAATAGCCCGTTGGGTGCGTTTTGAGCGGAATAGCATGAACAGCAAAAAACCGATGAGAATAGCATACAATGCTACACGCAATGGCGGATTATTCAACATTATCTTAAAATCGCTTCCTTCGCCCAGTGAACCCTGCTTCTGATATTCGTCCCAAATTATCTTACTGTTTTTGGGCAGGTATGATAAACACCGGAATCCAAAATCGTACTTCCCGGTTTGGAGCATGTTCACATTCGCAAAAGCCGAAGGTACGGAATGCAGGTAGATATGGCCTTTACCATACTTAACATCGATAAATACGGTATCTTTCTTATTGTTAAAGGCCAAAGGTCTGACAGAGAGTTTACAACTATCCGTATTAAATTTTACTTGTCCCTGAATACTGCCGAAACTGTATTTTCTTGCAGGGTGGTCAGTAAGGTTATAAACTGTATCTGTCTGGAAATATTTTGTATCCGTCTTTATCTTTAATGTATCCAAAAGCTTTCTGTCTATCGTTTCGGCAGAAATAAAGACGTTATTACCCAACCCTACAAAATCCAGCATATACTCCATATCCAGCTTATCGAGCGTAAAACTTGTGTTTATAAATATATATGAGGTAGTATCTGATATATTATCCAGATCGGCATACCATGAAGTGGGATCATATTCTTCCGTGAGAGTACTGCCGGTTTCTATTTGCTCTTCCATATAACTTGTTGCGGAGTCGGTTTCATAGTCCGGATAATCCGTGACTGTAGATTCCTCATATGTATCGTAATAATCCTTGTCTTCGTATGAGTATGAATCATCATAAGTTAGGTATTCTCCCACATTTTTCTTCAGGTTGTTATAGGCCGGCATGCGGGTGACCCGTATATTCTTTTCATCAAAAATATCGTCCAGTAGCTGATAGGTAATATATGTACCATAAGGTCCGGTTTTCGAATTGATGAAAGTAGGCGACCAGTCTACAGGCTTTGGCGCCCTGGATCTTGCGAATGGGAGTCCGAATAATAAGAGGACAATCACCACTATGAGTGCTATCATCTTCTTATCTTTCATTGGCTATCGTTTTAGAGAAAGACTCCATCCGGCTACATATAAGAGGGAAGTTCGTTTCATCGGGAATGAATTCTCCATACCATATATAATCGAAAATCAGCGTCGTTTCCATAAAATTGGAGCGTACGGTCTGATTTTCTATCTCGTACTGGTAACTGTAGTTGGTCTTATTTGGCTTCCACTCTATAAACTCCTTATCCGTTAAAAGTTTCAGATTTTTTAGATAAAGGAAGCGTATAACAAGGCGGTAATCTTTATTTTTCAACGCATTCGCTATCAGCGAATCAAAATCCATATCGTGTACATTCTCGGTATAAATATCGATTTCGGGCGTATCCATCTTTTTCTTCCCGAATACTGTCCTGAGGTCTACTCCGGCAAATTTCAGGACAATAAGGCATATAATAACAATTAGCGCTATCAGGACTATAACTCCAGGAAAGCCCGATTCTGCTATAGCTGAAAATATATCTTCGAAGAGATTGAAGAACCAATTTTTAACTTTATCCCACCATGAGGGAGTTTTTTCGACTCTTTTGTACTGGAAGCGATTATCGTTCTGGTATTCTTTTATTTTCGTTTCATCAGGGATTCTGAAATCCACAGTTTCCTGTACAGGTGATGTCGTAATGGTTTGTATTGTGTCGGTCTGCGCCGGAAGATATGAGAATAGACAAGTGAAGAATATAAATAATATACTCTTTATAAATGTTATATCTTTCTTATTGTTCAACACAGAGACCGGGTTAATATGGGATGCTTGGAGGAGTATCGTTATGGTTTCCTATACTGTCTATCTCAAATTCCAGATCGTTGCCTTCTATCTTGTTGCGATGGCTGTAATACATGACTCCCATAGCTGTATACATTATTATATATGAGAATAAAGATCCCACAAAGAGAATCATGATGGATAAGATAAAGAAAAAATCGTTGGCGAAAAATTTAACCTGAAACGTACTTGCTATCAACCCTATATAGTAGGGTATGGCAAATACGGAACCAATCAAAGAGAGTATAATTACAAACACTAAGCCATAACCTAATGTTATCCAGAAATTATTCCTGACTAACTCGATGCTTCGTTGGAAACTATCCATAATACCTAGATCTTCATTGATATATGCATATAGATAAAATCCCAGATAAACCATAACAATAATACCCGGTATAATACATAAAACGAAACCTATCGTGAATGCCAGCCCAAAAAGAATCGAAGCCCCGAAAGCAGGCAACGCTACTTTGGCTGTTTTTTTCCATACTTGTATATTGTCGACAACTCCGTCATCCGATTTTACATACATCGACATATAAGATATGGTAAATAATATCATGGCGAACATGGCAAGCCACAGTAGTATATACCCGATGGCAGCCATAAGAAATGAGGATACCGTGAAATCTTCATAGGGATTATTTAATCCGTGAGTTCCCATCTGATAATACATGCTGAACAGGTTTGGTATACAGAATGCAGCTATCAGCAATAGAGGTATCAGATAAGAAAGACCTCTGGCAATAGGCCCGAAATTCTGTTTGATAAATTTTATTGCCATATCGAAGTTACCACTGAAATCGCGGTTTCCGTTCAATCTGATTTTTTCATGTGTCTCCATTCGTTTTTTTGTTTATAAGATAAGGGTAATAAATAAAATACCATATGATAAATAATGCCGACAGGCCTATTATTGTAAGTTTAAGATATATATGCATATCTGTGAGGCGGGTAATATAACTTTCGATAAAAGCAGCTACAATAAAGACGGGAATCAGGCCCACTACTATTTTTGCAGCATCTTTCACCGCTCTCTGCACGGCATCGATCCGTTTGTATGTGCCGGGGAACAGGATGCTGTTTCCCAAAACCATACCTGCACCTCCGGATATGATAATAGCCGATATTTCCAATGTGCCATGCAGCCATATGACAGCCGCCGATTCACCGAGTAATCCATATTGGTAGAAAAAATATTGGAATACACCCAGCATTACCCCATTGGAAAACAGTATATAAACTGTTCCAACAGAGCAAAATATCCCGAAAATAAAAGCATAGAATGCTACCCTGATATTATTGCTGCCTATACCGAAAAACATCCATCCTTTAGCATCGTCTTTATATACGCCCATCGGATCTCCGTTTTCTATATTTTCGAGAGTCATGTTCACGTATCCCTGCCCGAGTACTGCGCTTGAAAAATCAGATTCCTGTTGCAGGGAAAAGATTCCCAAAAGTACGCCTGCAAGCATGAACAGGAATGCATAAAGCATATTCTTCCTGTACCGGTACATGATAAGCGGTAATTCGGTTTTCCAGAAGCGGAGGAAACGGCCGTTCTCCTTTTTTCGGTACTGGTATATATTAATAAAATAGCGGCCGGCAAGCTGATTAAGATATCTTACTGTCTGTGATTTGGGATAAAAAGTACGTGCATACGAGAGATCGTCTGTAAGTTCTATGAAGTTGTCAGCGAGTGTTTCAGCCGGAATATCTTTATCTTTGGTCTGACTGTCTATCTGCTGCCACTTATTCCTATTTTCCTTAACAAAGGCGGCTTCTCTCATTAGTTTGTAGTTCGTATTTAGAATTATTTTCACAAATATAATCCTTTGCCTAAAAAGAAAGAAAGAAATGTGGTAATAATCATACAAAAAAATTAAATTTGTCAATTATAAATAATAGAGAGTATCTGGAATTGTGATTTTTAGTCATTATAATGGGAAAACAAAACAGATATAGGTGCAAAAAAGGCTTGAAGCCTTATTTTATTTATCGAAATGATTATTGAAGTTCAGACAACACAAAATGTAACTATAGATTACGAAACTGCGGGCGTAGGACAGCGTATACTAGCATATCTACTCGATCTTATTGCTATTATTGTGTGGGTTATCGGCTGGTTTTGGATTTTGGGGACGGTGGCGTCTTTTGGAATAAATCAGGCTTTCAGTGGGGATATCTTTGCAATCTTTCTCGTTATTATCATTTTTTTTCCTGTAATCTTCTATCATTTGCTTTTCGAAATTTTAAATAACGGGCAGAGTCCCGGTAAAATGGTCATGAAAATAAGGGTTGTCAACGTTGACGGTACAGCTCCTACATCTAGCTCTTTCCTCATAAGATGGCTTTTTCGTTTGATAGACTTCTCCCTGACAGAAGGTTTTCTGGCGGTAATCATGGTGGCTGTGACAAAAAAATCGCAACGTTTGGGCGACCTTCTGGCCGGAACCACGGTTATAGACCTCAAATTAAATAGTCGTAACAGGGAATTATCCATCACCGATCTCGATTTCCATGAAGATTATAAGGTGACTTATATAGATGTTCTGGATAGACTATCCGATAAGGATATTCAGACTATCAGTTCTATAATAGAGGATCAGCGCATGCGCGACAGCGATTACTTCAACCAGCGGCTGGCCGAACGTATAAAGTCCATTACGGGATATACTTATAATGGACCCGACAGGGTGTTTCTTCGTAAAGTAGTAAGTGATTATAATTATCAGGCAGTACAGGACATATAAAAAAATAAAGCTGCGTGAATATAAAGTAAAGCGGGCAAATATGCCTTATTACATCTTTGAGCCTATCTGTTTATAAAACGTCTATTTTGGGGAATTTTTCTGTTATCATATTGATATTCTTCACTATATGCTCTTCAGGTTTTAGACCGGAAACAACCCTCTTCATCCATCCTTTTTCTTCCGGATTAATGGTTGTGCCCGAATATTGATCGGCTAGTGATAGTATGGAAAATCGTACACTTGAATATACAGAATGCATCTTTGTTTTCATAGGCTTAAATAGTTTGTTACAGTGACTAATACGTTCCTATTAATAAAGATGCATTCTGCTTGTCAAAAGTTGCAAGGATATAAAATATTATTTATTTTTTGTCGTAGCTTTAGTCGTGGATGCAGGTCTTTTACCATCCGTTTTTTCTTCTGGTTTGGCTTCTATTCCCGGTTTAGTATCTGTTTTTATCTTTGCCGCCGGCTTTTTAGCTTTCGGTCCGGTTTTAACCTTTGTGGTCAATCCTGTCTTGTCCTCGGATTTTGCAGAGGCAACAGCCACTTTTTTCTTCGATGCTTTCGGGGCAGGAGCAGGCTTCTCTTCCTTAATGGTTTCAGGTTTTGAAACGGGTTTATCCGTAGCCTTGGATGCAGTGCCCTTTGTTTTTGTCTCCAGTTTCTTAATCTTGTCTTCTAACCGGTCTATTTCGTCTGCCTGGTTGTGGATAGTTGTCAGCAGGGCGTTCAATTCTTCGTTTTCGATCGAACTAGGGAATTCGGCATCTACTCTTTCCTTGAAATCACTCAATACATTCATATAAGTATTGAATGCTTCGTATGGAGAGGCGTAAGGGCTGAACGGCAGGTCATGTTTTGTTCCCATATAATAGAAGTGGTCGCTCGATTGCAGATAATTCCAGTCTTGCAACAGCCGTCTCGACTGGCTCATACTCACACGTTCGGCAACTTCGTAGAGTTTGTGGAAAGCTTCCTGTTGCAGTGTATTGCCTAACCATGCCGATATATCCCTTTCTTCGCCTACCCATGATATCGGGTGCATAGACGAAATACTGTCTACCGGTTTCAGCATATTCAGTACCTCGGAAGGGGTGGCAAATCCGATATTCTTTTCTTTGGCAAATCGAGGCAACGCCCTTATAAAATCAAATATTCCCGAACTTTTCTTTTGGAAGTTGCCCAGTGCCTCATAATTCATAAACAGGTTGATTACCTGTTCTTCCTTTGGTGTGGCGGCTATCCAGTTTATAAATTTGTCGGCGGTAAGCGGATACTCGCTCCAGTTATAATTGGAGAAGCGGGTTGCGATATCATCACTGAATCGTGGGTTGCGCATCAATAGCTTCAGTTTCGGTTGTGCAGCCGATTTATATACATAATTGGGGCTTTTCCATCCTAAAGTTCTTTTTGCTCCGGGAGTGATCATACCCGTAAATCCCATATCGTGGACAAGCTCGGCGATATCGTCCGAGTATATCAGTTCCGTGTTACGGAATATTTTCGGACGTTGCCCAAACAGGCTTTCTATTTTATCGTCATGTTCCTTTACCTGTTTTTTAAACCCTTCGGGATCAATAAGCGACGCCAGGGAATGCCCTTGTGTTTCAGATAAGAATTCGACACATCCTGTATCGGCGAGTTCCTTGAATCCATCGATTACCTCCGGGGCATATATCTCCATCTGGTCCAGTGCCACACCCGAGATCGAGAATGCGGCCTTGAACTTTCCGTTGTATTCTTTTATCATATCCAGCATCAATCTATTGGCCGGAATAAAGGAAACTTCGGCTACCCGCTGGATGAAATCTTCATTGGCAAAGTCATCATAATAATAGTGGTCGCCTCCGATATTGAAGAACCTGTACCTTTTAAGGCGGTGTGGCTGATGTATCTGGAAGTAGAAACAAATATTTTTCATAATTTATATTTTTTTAGTTACAAGTTACGAGTTACGAGTAAACAAGCTACTTGTACTATTTTTAATTTTTTTCAATCAATTTTTACTCTCGCTGCAAGTCCCCCTCCGGGGAATTAGGGAGCTGCTTTAGTTACACAAGTTATTATATATATCCCTTACTTTCTGTCCTGCATATTCCCATTTGATATTATCCACTTCGGCTTTGCCCTCTTTGCTGAGAAAATCCGCCATAGCATCATATGTACAAATAGAATATATGGCATCTGCCATGGCATCTACATCCCAGTAGTCTACCTTTACGGCCTTGTCCAGAATTTCGGCGCATCCCGATTGTTTGGAGATAATGGTAGGGATACTGCATTGCATGGCTTCCAACGGGGAAATCCCGAAAGGCTCGGATACCGATGGCATTACATATACATCGCTGCGTTTCAGCATTTCATACACTTGCTTCCCTTTGAGGAAGCCTGTGAAATGGAAGCGGTCCGATATACCCTTTTCGGCAGCCAGATACAGCATGCGTTCCATCATATCGCCGCTGCCTGCCATAACAAATTGTATATGCTTGGCCCTTTCCAGTACACGGGCAGCTGCCTCCACAAAGTATTCCGGGCCTTTTTGCATGGTTATGCGCCCGAGGAAAGTAACCACTTTGTCTTTTATTCCTTTTTCGGTATTGATGGCTAGTATTTCGGGGCTTAAAGGTTCTACGGCATTGTGAACTGTGGTTACTTTTGCCGGGTCCTGATAGTATTTTTCAATTACCGTCTGACGGGTAAGATTACTTACGCAAATGATATGGTCGGCATGATCCATCCCGTTTTTCTCCATCTGGTATACCTGTGGATTTACATTGCCGCGGCTACGGTCGAAATCGGTAGCGTGTACATGTATCACCAGTGGCTTTCCTAATATATTTTTGGCATGTATACCTGCAGGGTAGGTGAGCCAGTCGTGTGAATGGATAATATCGTAATTGTGGGTACGGGCAATCACACCCGCCATAATCGAATAGTTATTTATCTCTTCGAGGAGATTGTCGGGATAACGTCCCGAGAATTCGATACAACCCAAATCGTTGGTATGCATGTAACTAAAATCGGCATAAATATGATCCCGCATATTATAATATTCCTGAGGGTCCATATATTTTGAAAGCCTTTCGCTTACATAATCCCAATAAACGTCTTTCCATACAACAGGGGTATTGCATGCCCCGATGATTTTCAGAAAACTCTGGTCCTCATCTCCCCTAGGCTTCGGTATTACGAATGTAATATCCATATCAGGCTGCATCGCCATGCCTCTGGTAAGGCCATAACTTGCAGTTCCGAGCCCTCCTAATATATGAGGAGGAAACTCCCATCCAAACATTAATGCTTTCATATACTTTCAAAATTAAGCATTAATGAAACCGAGAAAATAGCAAGTGTCAATTTTCCGTCTCTCATTAATATTTTTTATGCGGTTAATACTTTTCTTAATATTCATCTGCAAATGCTTTTTGTAGGTTTAATGCCCAGATAACCCCTGCCACGCTAAGGGAATACGATATAGGCCCATGTCCGGAATACGGGATGCTGCCGTCGTAAAGTGCCGAGAGCGAAGCAATACAGTCGTTCGACATTTCATCTTCTATTCCGATGAGCAGGCGGTCGAGAAACGAATAGCCACTCCGTTGGAATATTTTCATGTATGCTTCCATATACGGGCCAAGCAACCATGGCCATGAGGCTCCGTTGTATGCGCTATGGGTTTTATCGGCGGCAGAGCCTTCATAGCGTGGGCGGAATCCGATGCTTTTAGGACTGAGGGAGCGTATTCCTTTGGCTGTGAGTAATTCTTTAGTGACAATATCTATGACGGACTTGCTTTGCCGTTTGTCCAGGAGGGGATAGTCCTGGGATATGGCCAGAAGCATATTCGGCCTTACACTCCAGTCCACATAGTTTCCTGCTACATAATCGTAGAGGTAACCGCCATCGTTGTAAAAAACGTCGATGAATGAAGTTTTTACTATTTCGGCTAATAGGCACATTTTCTTTTCAAGTTTTGCATCTTCCAGATGACGGGCAATATCCTGGTTAAACATTAATGCGTTATACCAGAAAGCATTGATTTCGACTAGACATCCGGTGCGTGGCAGGGGATAGTTGCCGGCCGCCACGGCGTTGTCCATCCAGCTAGGGTGTCCTGCACGGTTGTCTACGCTCAGTAATCCGTTTGTTAACGGGGTGAGGCCAGGGTGCTTCCCTTCCTGTATGAAAGCTACAATTTTGCTGGTTAGCAATGCGTATTTGGCATAAAAACGGTCTTTTTCTGTATCGGAAAATCGTTTCAACGCCCAGAGCGCCCAAAGCAATACATCCGCATCACCTATATCTTTGAGAAAGCCTGTCAGAGGGTTCCCTTCCATGAAAGCCTCTATTGTTGGGATTGCGGTATCCATTACCTCTTCGAAGGCTTCATGTTTGCCTAAGCCGATCGTTAGTCCCGGTAAAGACATAAATTGCTCCCGGGCGGTAACTTGTCCCCAAGGGTAGCCGTTCAGCAGGTATAATTCATTTTTGGAGGGACGAAAATAAAACTGGTGACCGGAATTTTTAAGGCAATTGTAGAAAGAAGAGCGCGGTGTACGTTCCTTTACTCCTTCTTCGAATAACAGAGATAGTCTTCCGGTATCGGCATGGACATCGCTTGCCGAAAATATAATGGATTCACCTTTTGTAATAGGGAGTTCGAAATAACCAGGAACATATAAGTCTTCCTTATACGGGAGGCCTTCTTCCTTATCTCTATCATATTCTATCCCCTTGTACCAATTGGGTTCGAATACAAAATTCGCCGCTTTGTTGAATTGCATGTACAACTCGGGATAACCGCTGTACATACACATACTGATACCGTTTTCCACTTCTTTATAGCCATGTTCGGCAACCGTGTTTTCTACCGTCAGGGTATTGATCTCACGAAAGGCAAGGAATGGTTTGAAGCGTATGGTTGTCGGTGAATGTGCATCCAGAAGCGTGTACCGGATGAAGATAGTGTTGTCTTCGAGCGAAAACATTTTTTCTTTCGACAGGATTACTCCTCCGACCCTGTATATGGTGCGGGGTAATGAATCGCAGCTAAACTCACGGATGTATTTGTGCCCCATGGGGCTGTAATTGTCCCCGTCGTATTTATGTATTCCCAGATTGAAGTCGGCACCGTGCTGTATAACAGTTTCATCGAAAGAAGAGAGTAGCACGTGGTTCGAATTGTCAAGTTTGGGCACAGGCATAACGAGTAGTCCGTGTTGTTTGCGCGTATTGCATTCTACGAGTGTAGTACAATGATAAGCTCCACGTCGGTTTGTTCTAAGTATCTCTCTTCGAAGAGAGTATTCTAGATTAACCATCCGGGATTTATCAAATTTAAGATAGGTGTTCGCCTTGTTATAATCCATAATTTTTTAACAGTTATACTGTGTATACATAACTGAATAAGTCAGGATACTTTATCCAGAGCCTATTTCTGATTTTAAAGATAGCAAAAATGTTAATAAATATTCCAAATTGCGCATGATGTTTATTAACATAAAATCAAAAGCAAAAATGTGTCCTGCGTTGTTGTACTTATTTAGAATTATTTTATATTGGATATGTATTTTTATTTATAACAAAAGATATTAAGTTTCAGTTTTTTAATATGGCAGAATTAAGAAATTTAGTACAACTTATTATTTAAACGAGTTTTAAATGAATAGTATTTTTATATCTTTGTAATCCGAAAAACAAGGTAGCTTATATAGAATCCTAATATAATTTTTATGCTGGACATGCTTTCATTTATAACATGGGATGTAAATCCTGAAGCTTTTTCTCTCTTTGGACGGGAAATTCGCTGGTATGGTATTTTATGGGCTGCGGGGGTTCTCTGCACAACAATGGTGGTGCAAAGGATGTACAAATCGGAAAAACTTCCGGAGAAATGGTTCGACTCACTGTTCCTGTATGTGCTCACCGGCCTTATCATAGGTGCCCGTCTGGGGCACTGCCTGTTCTATGAACCGATGGAATATCTGTCCAACCCCGTATCTCTGATAGAGATATGGAAAGGAGGGCTAGCCAGTCATGGTGGCGCTATTGGGATGGTTATTGGTGTTTGTCTTTATTCATTGAAGATAACCGGAAAGAAATTGAACTGGAAGCATTTGATTATTGGTGCTGTAGCCGGCTTCATTGTCGGTGGAATTGCCGGATATATAATAAATCCTGATAATGCCGATGCCACTTTGGGTATTGCTTTTCTTGGATTATCGGTGGGTGCATGTGTGGCTATGTTGTATATGACTTATCTGACATCGATACAGACTTTGGACAAACTGGTGGTGGGCGTGGCTATAGGAGCGACATCCATACGTCTGGGCAATTTGATGAACTCTGAAATATATGGAGGACCTACCGATGTGCCATGGGCATTTCGCTTTATACAGAATATAGAGGATTGGAAAAGGGGCGCTGAACCAATATACTCTCTGCCCAGCCATCCTACCCAGATATATGAGGCTCTTACGTATTTCTGCATTTTCCTTATAGGCTTGTTCCTTTTTTATAAGACACCGGCCAAAACCAAAAGCGGGTTTATTCTGGGAGTTTCGCTGATTGGCATTTTTCTGTCGCGTTTTATCGTGGAATTTATAAAAAACACGCAGGTAGATTATGAGCAGGCGATGGTTTTGAATATGGGACAGTTATTGAGCCTGCCGTTTGTCGTATGGGGAGTATGGCTGGTATGGAGCGCTATAACCAGAAAAGAAGGGCCGATAGATGAAAAGACGATAAAATAACATAATAAAAAGGAAAAATACTAGATAGTATGTTAAAACCAATTCCAATAAAAGATGACTTATTCTATATCGGCGTAAATGACCGGACAAAGCATCTTTTTGAAAATCTGTGGCCGCTGCCTAAAGGGGTTTCTTACAACTCCTATCTTCTTTCGGATGGCAAAACAGCATTATTTGATACTGTTGATATCTGCTACTCCGATATTTTCTTTCATAAACTGGAAATAGCATTAAGTGGGAGACCGCTCGATTATGTTATTATCAATCATATGGAGCCGGACCATTCGGGTTCCCTCGGTTTGCTGAGAAACAGGTATCCGAATGTAAAGATTGTGGGTAATAAGCGTACAGCCGATATGGTACAGGGCTTTTATGGTATTACGGACGGTGTGATGGTGATTGATGACGGGGATGAGCTGTCGTTGGGTAAGCACAATCTTGTGTTTAATCTCACACCGATGGTGCACTGGCCAGAAACTATGATGACATATGACACTATCGACAAAATTATCTTTTCGGGAGATGCTTTTGGAACATTCGGGACTTTGGATGGCGGTATTACCGATACACAATTACACCCTGAACGCTATTATGACGAAATGATACGTTACTACTCCAATGTGGTGGGTAAATTTGGCTCTCCGGTACAGAAGGCATTGGAGAAGTTGAGCGCACTGGATATAAAAATGATTTGTTCTACCCACGGTCCTGTGTGGACTATAGATGAACAGATCAAAAAAGTGATTTCCATTTATGACAAACTTAGCCGTTATGAAGGTGATGAGGGCGTAGTTATAGCTTATGGAAGTATGTACGGGAATACCGAGCAGATGGCCGAAACTGTTGCTTATGAACTGGCTCAGCAAGGAATAAAGGAGATTATCCTTCACAATGTATCCAAACGTTCACATTCTTATATTATCCGTGATATCTTTAAGTATAAGGGGCTGATTGTAGGTTCGCCTACATATAACAACAAGCTGTTTCCTGAAGTGGAATACCTGTTGTCGAAAATAGAAGGACGTGATATGAAGCACCGTTATTTCGGATACTTCGGTTCATTCACATGGGCGGGGGCTGCCGTGAAACGTCTGGCTCAGTTTGCTTTGGATACTAAGTTTGAAGTAATTGGCGAGCCGGTGGAGATGCGTCAGGCTATGCGTCATGATACGTATGATGCCTGTATTTCGCTGGGTAAAGCGATGGCCGAGAGATTGAAGCAAGACAGATAAAGTCTTTAAATTATAAGTTATAAATTATAAATTATAAATGATGAGTTATGAGATGTGGACTTATAACTCATTTTTTATTCTTTATACTCTTTAAATTTCTCCTTGATATCTTCATATCTCTTGTCGCCTACATAGCGTTCTTTAGCCTTGAATTCTTTGGAGAACAGGCTCTTGGAATCATTATAGTCTTTATAGTTTAGCCCGGCGATGTCGGATAGGGAGTATATGAAATCTTCGGTGGAATAAGGGCGTTTATTGTCGAAGATAAGATCGGTATGTTTTTTTCTGTACGAAGGCGACATCCATATCATAAAAGGTATTTCACTCATTGTGGGTGATACCTTTTCATATGCATGCCCTGCAAATTCACGATAGTCGTATAATTCTTCGCCGTGGTCGGAGAAATATATCATTACTGCATCTCCTTTTTGCCGGCTTTTAAGCGTTCCTATAATACTGTTTATTATGTAATCGTTGTATAGGACGGAATTGTCGAATTTATCAATTGTCTTCTTCGCTTTATCATCCCTGAATGGCGCATCTGCGACCAGATTGTCTTTTTTATTATTATATACGATATATTCTTTGGGGTATCTGAATTCGTAGGCCATATGATTGCCTATCAGATGTACCAGTATCAGCTTGTTATTTCTGTTGTTAGCGCTTTCATCGAATATTTTATCCAATACAGGCAGAACAATGTCGTCATGTTGTTTATATGTTGCTACATTGTATTTCTTTTTAGCCAGAGTTAACAGGATATCGTAGCTCGATTTGCAGTCTTCGCTGAATTCCTGATTGCTTATTAGATAAGTGTCGTATCCGCTACGGTTAAACAATTCGAACAAAGATGGTTTTTCCGTAAAGTATTCCGGATGCTTCAACTCCGACATAGATAAAATAGAACGCATGACCGGGATTGTATGTACTTGCGGCGCAACAACATCCTGATATACAATGAGGCTATCTCCAAGCTGGGATAACAAGGGGTTTGTGGTGCGCGGATAGCCATATAGCGACATATGGTGTTTGTTCAGGGATTCACCTATGACAACGATAATAGTCAATGGCACGGTGTCTTTTCGGACGGATTCTACTATGTAGTCCTCTTTCTGCCGCTCTTTTATCGTTTTTATTTCATAGCTGGTCCTTAGTTTATAGCTGACGAACGTTTTATAGAAGTTGACGAAGTAGACCGAACGCGAGACCCTGTTGATACCGACAATGCATAAGATAATGATAATACTTAAAGAAAAAAGTAGTTTATTATTGCTTATTTTTAGCTTTTTGAACGATTTCATCGTGCATATCATCACAATCGGGATAGCAGCATAAATCAATACACCGACAATAACCCATATGCTTAAATAATGAGCCACAAACTCTTTGCTTTCTTCGGGATTTGTTTCGAACAGGCTGGTTACACTGTTTTGCTCCAGCATCACACGTGCAAAAAGCAGATAGGCCAGAAAGATAGAACCCGGAATGACCGATATAGCCAGCATTGCCGAATAAATAATCTTTTCGGATTTGGAACTTAAAAAGAGGGATAGCACCCATATGGCGGCGAAAAGTAATCCGCAAACGAGAAAAACCGCGACTTTGTCGATAAAGGTAAAGTTTTGGGCAAGAGGGCATAATATAGGCACCAAAAGCAAGATGTAAAACAAGAAGAAGAATTGTATTTTTTTCCGTTTCAGTATATTTAGAACCTCACTCATTGACTGTTCTGTTTATTTGGTTTGATTTTTAATTGTTAATTACAGGTTACAAATACCTCATCAAAGAGTACAAATATAGTATTTTATTCTTACTTTTGGTACTGTTAAATATTCGGTAATATCGTATATGTAAATATGAGTAAACGGACGCCTAAAAGACCCAGGAATAAATTGCCGCGGAACAACTATCTTTTAACTAAGCCCACTTATCTGGGAGATAAGGATATTCCAATGTCGGTAGAGTTGATGCAATACGATTCTATGCGGATGGAAGTGAAGAATATCCCTTTACATACACCGTTGAAAAGCAGCATTGACAATTCGAAAGTAAATTGGTTCAGGGTCCAGGGTATCTCCGATGCAACGGAGGTAAACCGTATCTGCCGCGAATTTGACCTGCATGGATTCGATGTGAAAGATTTACTTGCCGACCAACGGGTGGTGAAAATCGTAGCCTATGATAAGGTAACCTTTATACTGATGTCGTCTTTTTATCTGGAAGGCGATGCTGATATAGACGATATGCAGGTAGCGTTTATTTTCGGTGAAAACTTCATAGTTAGTTTCCAGGAAGCCCTTATCCCTGTTTTTGATGAGGTGAAGCAGGATATTGAGGAAAACAACGGGATGATACGGCAAAAGAGTACGGACTTTTTGCTTTATATCCTCCTGAATGCTGTTAATTTATCCAATATTAACACCCTGATGACAGTAGAAGATAAGCTGGCGGATATTGAAGACCAGCTGATAATGAGGAAAGATTCAGTCGATATCCTTCAGTTTATGCACAGATGCAGGGTCAATTATATGCATATCAAGCGTATGGTGATAGCGCTAAGGGAAGAATACAGCAACCTCTTGCATAATGCCAATAAGTTGATAAAAGAAGAAAATATTGTTTACTTTAACGACTTTGACGACCGTATGCGCACCACATTAGGTGACCTGGCTTCGTTTCACGAGTCCCTGACTTCATTGCTGGATTTGTATTATAACAATAATAATCTGAAGATGAATGAAATAATTAAGCGCCTGACAGTCGTTTCCACAATCTTTATCCCACTCACGTTTATGGTTGGCGTGTGGGGTATGAATTTTAAGTTTATGCCGGAAATAGAGTGGGAATATGGCTATTTTTTCTCGTGGATGGTTTTGGCTCTGGTTGCCTTGTTTACTTATTTGTGGATGAGAAAGCAAAAATGGTTTTGAAAAACAACAGGCTGTATTTCAGATTCTTAAAGCTCATAACCCCATGATTCTATCTTGTAACTAATATTTATTAAATAACGATGAAAAAAATAGCTTGTATATTACTGATTTCATTATTTGCCCTTCCTTTCTGCCCGTATAGTATAACCTTGTCTTCACACGAAAATCAGGTTGTAAAGCCCAAAGACGATATTAAGAAAATGTTTGAGAAAGGGCTTTATACCGAAATTATAGAAGAATATGGAAATACGCCCCGTACATCATCAGCCGAAGAGTTGTCGTACGTCGCAGAATCATATATACGGTTGAATGATTTCCCGAATGCTTCCAGATACGCAGATATGGCTATACAAAAAGATGCAAGATCTGCTCGCGCACTCTACGTAAAAGGCTCTATCAGCAGTGCAAATGGAAATCATACACAAGGTATCGCCGATATACAAAAAGCTATAAATCTGGCTCCGAAACAGGCTGAATACTATACCGGCCTTGGCGATATTTATTTTGCACAGGATGATTATACAAAAGCCTTGGCTAATTACAGAAAGGCGGTAAACCTACCCGATCCGTCGGAGAAAGCCTTCTACATGATAGGTGCCGTGTATGCTAATCAGGACAATGTAAAACAGGCATTGGATACTTTCTATGTGGCCAAGTCGAAAATAGAAAAGGACAAGGAGCTGTATGTCACAGTGCTGAATAATATCGGAAAGATCGAATTTGATAATCAGAATTATAGGGATGCATCCGAAGCATACAGGGAGTTGACCGAATATTTTCCCGATGATTACTATTCTATCGAAAAACTGGTCGAGTGTTACAATGCTTTAGGCTATTACAGCCGCGCAGATGTATCGAAGGCGAAACTATATAATGCATACCGGCAGGGAGAACTTTGGAATACCAGCATTGCGGACATGTTTTGCATCGACCATTTTGCAGTAGGGAATAAAGACGTTTCCGCATATGAGCGTTTCGAAGTATCACCGTGCCGTACGATTACCAAATATATATTCTATGTGGCGGACAAAGACGGCCGTATCGATTCCACCATCACTCTCGAATTCACTCCTGCCGAAGAGGAAGGCAAAACCGGCCGTTTCGACCCTGTGATGCAGAAAGGAACGGATAAATACGGCTTTAATGTCGTATATGACGGTAATCTGGCTTATACTACACTGCAATCGGTTGTAAAGGATATTATAGATGGTAAAGTTGATCCGAAACCTTATGTGAAGTAAATTACGAATAGACCAGATACAACTGGCTGTTTACTGGTTCCTGTCCCTTTTCTTTACTCTTACCACATCTCCCGCGTCAGGGGTCAGTTTTGTATATCCATATAGAGAGACTATGCCTAATATGGCAACAAAGATAAATGCCAGACGGAAATCCGCGACCGAATAATGGTCGGTACTGCCGTTTATCATATTTGAGAACCGGAGGAATACTGCGCCCATAGCTATACCCATACCGGTCGACATCTGCTGCACGGTACTGTATAGCGTATTGGCGGCTGTCATCCGTGGTTGTGGTATGTCTGCGAAAGCAAGTGTGGTAATGGCGCTGAACTGCATGGAACGGAACATCCCCGACAGGAACATGACCACCACGATTAATACGACTGGCGTAGTCGGAAGCAGGAGTGCCGTGAAGAATGTAAACACGGCAACCATAAATCCGTTACTGATAAGTACTGTGCGGAAATTATAATGGCGCATGATCCATATCGTAGCAGGCTTCATAACAAGGTTTCCGGCCATGGTGGCAAGAAACAGCGTTCCCGATTCGAAAGGGCTTAAGCCGAAACCTTCCTGAAACATCAGGGGAACAAGGTAAGGTGCTACTCCGATTACCATGCGTGATATTGATCCCGTGAATATCGTAACCCTGTATGTTGGTATCCTGATTACCGAATAGTCTATCAATGGGTTGGATATATGCCGCGAATACCGGATATTAAAAGCCAGTAGACCAATACTGAACAAAACGACTATCCCTGAAACATAGTATGGTACTTCGGTACGGCTGAGCAATTCCACTCCATACATAAATCCGGCAAGAGCAAGGCCGCTGAGAATGAACCCCACAAAGTCGAAATGCCGTTTTACCGGAGTGTCGTCTTTCTCTTCGGGTATATGATGCCATGCAAGGACGACACAGACAATGCTGATCGGTATATTCAGATAGAATATCCAGTGCCAGTGCCAGTATGTAGTGAGGTAACCGCCCACCAATGGTCCAAGTATAGGGGCAACCAGTGCAGGCCATGTGATATAAGCCATAGCGGTCACCAGATTCTCCTTAGGTGTTGTTTTCAGTACAGCCAGACGGCCTACGGGCGTCATCATGGCACCTGCCATCCCCTGAAATATGCGGAAGATAACGAACTGGGTCAGATTTTGCGATGTACCGCAAAGGGTAGAGGCCAGTATAAAAAGAATAATAGACAAGCAGAATACCTTGCGTGTTCCGAAACGGTCGGCAATCCATCCGCTGACAGGGATGAATATGGCCAATGCGATCAGGTAAGATGTTACTCCGGCACTCAGATGTACAACATCCGTCCCAAACGACTTGGCCATGGCAGGCACAGCCGTATTCACAGCCGTGGTGTCAAGCCCTTGCATAAAGAAAGCGATAGCAACAATCAGGGAAACTGTGTAGGACTTGTTTAAAATCTTCATTTGTGAATACCGAACCTTAAAATTCGGGTGCAAAGGTACTACTTTTCAGGCAGAAAGCCTTGGTTAAACCTCAATATTAAACAAGTTCCTGTTGTTATATTTTCCTAAATTTTCGGCATTGTACCTGATATCTTCATCATACCAGTCGGCTATGTCTATCCCTGTAAGTGCCGCGCCACCTTTTATATCTAATTGTATGAAACTATGGTCGGTACATGTAATATCCAGCCCGCAGGGAACAGCATATGTATAACCTCCTGCCGATTCACCGTCAATATCGTCTTGTGGTATAGCATATACAATATATTTGCCGGGAAGTACATTGTCAAACTTGTATTTTACCGTTTCTCCCTCTTCTGATTCGCCTGTCAATAAGGTTATTGTACTACCTGTTTCGATGTTTTTCAGGCAGACATTCATTGCAGGCACGTAGTCGCTGGGGTAATAAATCAATCCTTCTATAGATGCATATTTATTGCAGGATGTGCAGATTATAAGCAGTAAGCTTATGAAAAAGAGAGTCTTTAGTGATTTCATTATTCCTGGGTTTTTAGTTTGGATAAAATACAAATGACTTATTAAAGATAGTTTCTTTTTCTATACGGAGGCTTAAAGGACAGGATAAATGCATGGAAATTATCAGTTCTAATCAATGGGAAACCTTTTTTTTATTTTTATTAACTATGTTTAGTTAAAACCTGACACATCTGACACATTTTTTACTGTTTATATAATATGTTATTTACATATATTAACTATGTATAGTTAAAAGGTAACAGGTGTATCAGTAAACAGTCATCAGTCATCAGTTAGCAGTCAACAACTCGTAAGATGTAAAAACTTTGTACCTTTGTGTCTTTGCGTGAAACAAAATAGGGTGCCCCTCGCTCGCGCAGACGTCCCGTCTGTGTGTTGCGTAGCAAACATTTTTACCCTGTCAACAAGACACGGACTGGAAGTTCGCGCCAGCAGGGGGGTAAAAGGTAACAAAGGTAACACTTATTTCAGTTAACAGTAAACAGTAAACAGTATTTCATGCAGAGACGCTAAGACGCAAAAAGTAACAAAAGTAACACCTTTTTAGCTATTAGCTGATAGCTTTTAGCCAATAGCTTATGTACAAAACTTGACAAACTTGACACATTTTCCACTATTTTTTCTCTGTGTAAGTCCTCCCTGGGGGATTGAGGGGGCTCGTTCATCATTTCAAAGAGCTATCAGCTAACAGCTAAAGGCTATCAGCTAAATATATAGATAAATGATTCGGTTTTTGATAATGTGAATTAATAGTTCCAACTACTGATTCGCATTTTTAACTAACTTCCGGTTTTCCTTACATTTTAACAATATAAGGTTAATAAATAAAAAACAGGAGAGCAGCCTGGAAGATAATATTTATAATTGACATGACCCGGATATGTTATTCAGCCTAAATTCGTTATCTTTGGCTACTATAAAAAAGGAAACTCTATGAACTGGCAACAACTCCTCTCTGCAAAACGTTTTGGAATGGAAAAATATCATGATGACAAGCATCATGACCGTACTGATTTTCAGCGCGATTACGACAGGCTTATATTTTCGTCTCCGTTTCGCCGCTTGCAAAATAAGACGCAGGTTTTTCCCCTTCCGGGCAGCGTTTTCGTACACAACCGCCTGACACATAGTATCGAGGTATCGTGTGTGGGGCGTTCGTTAGGAGAAATAATAGGCAGGGAACTGAGAAAAAAATATCCTGATTCTCCGGCTCATTTCGAAGAGATAAGCTCCATCGTGGCTGCTGCATGTCTGGCGCACGATTTAGGGAACCCTCCGTTCGGACATTCCGGTGAAAGGGCTATTACCAGCTATTTCAGAGAAGGGAACGGCAGGCATCTCGAACAGAAAGTGCGCGAGGAAAACGGACGATGGGAGGATTTCACCAACTTTGAAGGGAATGCCAATTCAATCAGAATGCTGATACATCAGTTCAACGGACGTCGCCCCGGCGGATTCGTAATGACATATTCTACATTGGCATCCATTGCCAAGTATCCCTATTCTGCGCTGGCAGCCGGTAAGAAGGGTAAATTCGGCTTTTTTCAGGCCGAGGAAGAAGATTTCAGGAAGATTGCCGACGGATTGGGAATGCTCTGCTTGCAGGAATCTCTGTTGAAGTATGCGCGGCATCCGCTTGTATATCTTGTCGAAGCTGCCGATGACATCTGCTACAGGACTATGGATATTGAGGATGCTCACAAGTTGGGTCTGCTTTCTACCGAACAGACAAAGAGTCTTTTCATGGACTTCTTTTCTGAAGAAAGACAGAAAAAGATGCTCTATACAATGCAGCGGGTAAGCGATACTAACGAGCAAATTGCTTATCTGCGTTCAAGTCTTATAGGACTGCTGGTTGATGAATGTACAACCGTGTTTCTGAACAATGAAGATACAATATTGGAGGGGCAGTTTGACGGCGCATTGATCGATCATATATCTGCCTTGCCAAATAAGGCGAATAAAGAGGCTAACGAAATTAGTTACAGAAAGATATATAAAGCTAAGGATGTAGTGGATATAGAACTTGCCGGACACCGTATCATCGGGTTTCTGCTCGATACGTTCATTACGGCTGCTACTGATGATGATCCCAAAGGTAAGTATTCGGAATTAGTATTGAGCCGTGTGTCGGAACAGTTCGAAACGGATGCCCCCACTCTCTATGGACGTATTCTGGCTATACTGGATTTTATTTCAGGAATGACCGATATATACGCGCTTGATCTCTACCGGAAGCTGACAGGAATGAGTTTACCTACAGTATAACTTATTTTGAAGGAAATATTCTAAATCCGCTTTCTTCTAAACTCAATTATCTATGAATATGCCGGATTACCAAACTGTTTTTAATGTGTAAGGGAAAACCCCGATATTCTTCGATATAATTGATAAGTAAGGAAAACCGGCTTCTGATAGTAGGATTGTAGAAAATAAAAGAGGCTGTCCAAAAAGTATTTTTTTTATATCATTTTGTCATGTTGAACGGAGTGAAACATCTCGTTTCTTAGGATCGGGATTCTTCACTCCGTTCAATATGACAATAGGAAGTAATACTTTGCTAACGTAATATTATTTTTTGGACAGCCCATTTCATATTTCCTATTCAGCCATTAATCTTATCAATCCTGGCCTGATGCCTCCCCCCTTCAAAGTCGGTATTGAAGAAGACTTCGATCATATCATAGGCCTCTTTCTGAGATACAAACCTGCCGGGCAGAGTCAGCACATTGGCATCGTTATGCATCCTGACCAGCCTTGCTATCTCCGTATTCCAGCATAGGGCGCTCCTTACATGCTTATGATGGTTCAAAGTCATGTTGATACCGTTGCCCGTACCGCAGATGGCAATGCCCCTGTCGCAGTCGCCACTGTCGATGGCCTCTCCCAGCTTATGGCCGAAGTCGGGATAATCGACACTCTGTGTACCATCATAGGTACCGAAATCGGCATAAGGGATGCCCTGTTCCCTGAACAGGCTGATGATATATTCTTTCACCGGGTAGCCGGCATGGTCACTGGCCAGTCCGATGGGTTTTGAGGGGATGGGAAATAAGCTCATGTGATAGTTCTGAGTTATGAGTTATGAATGATGAATGATAAGTTGCAGGCTGCTTTCATTCCACAACCTGCAACTGTTTGTTCTTTGTTAACTGTTTACTGTTAACTGTTTCACCTGGTTGTATACATTCTCAGGGGTAAAGCCCAGTTTCTCGTCCAGCACCTTGTAAGGGGCGGAGAAACCGAAGGAGTTCATCCCCCAGATCCTGCCTTTATCGCCTACAAGGCCCTGAAGGGTGACAGGAAGACCTGCGGTAAGGCCGAACTTCCGCTTGCCGGCAGGAAGTACGCTTTGCTGGTATGCTTCGCTCTGTGCACGGAACAGACCCTCGGAGGGTACCGATACGATACGGGTCTTAATACCTTCGGCTTTCAATAGCTTAGCTCCCTCCACAAGGGTCGATACTTCCGAACCCGAAGCCAGCAGGATAACATCGTAGTTCTCATCTTCTTCCACGATGTAAGCCCCTTTTTCAGCCTGTAGGGCTTCCGTGTAGCGGTTTACTTTGGCCGGCAGGTCGTTGATATTCTGCCGTGAGAAGATAAGGCCTGTCGGAGTGGTTTTGTTCTCCATGGCCATCTTCCAGGCTACGGTAGCTTCCTGTACGTCGGCAGGACGCAGAACCAGCATCGAGTTGTGACCGTGATGGTTCTGGAGTTTCTCCATCAGGCGTATCTGGGCTTCCTGTTCCACCGGTTCGTGGGTAGGGCCGTCTTCGCCTACGCGGAAGGCATCGTGTGTCCAGATGAACTTGACCGGCAGTTCCATCAGCGCTGCAAGGCGGATGGCTGGCTTCATATAGTCGGAGAATACGAAGAAGGTGGCGCAGGCGGCTGTGACTCCTCCATGGAGGGTCATACCGATACACAGGCAGGCCATGGTCAGCTCCGATACTCCTGCCTGCAGGAAGGCTCCCGAGAAGTCGCCTTTCTTCATGCTGCGGGTATGCTTGAGGAAACCGTCGGTCTTGTCCGAATTGGACAGGTCGGCTGATGATACGATCATATTCTCCACCTGTCTGGCCAATACTCCTAATACGGTAGCGGAGGCGGCACGGGTGGCCTGATTTGGCTTCTGTTCGATGCCGGCCCAGTCGATAGCCGGTACATAACCGTCGAACCACTGCTGCATCTTTTGTGCCGCTTCGGGATTTTGTTTTGCCCAGGCTTCTTTGGCAGCATATTTTTTTGCTACTATCTCTGCCAGTTCGGCAGCACGTTTTTCGTAGAGTTCTTTGACTTCAGGGAAGATAACGAACGGATTGGCCGGGTCACCGCCCAGATTCTCGATGGTCTTCTCATAAGAGGCCCCGGCTGCACTTAGTGGCTGGCCGTGTGTCTCCGTTTCGTCTTCGAAGCTTGTGCCGTCTGCCTTGACCGCTCCTTTTCCCATCACGGTCTTACCGATAATCAGGGTAGGGCGTTCTTTCTCGAGCTTGGCTTCTGTCAGGGCGGCACGGATCTGGGTGGCGTCATTTCCTGTGATGGTGATCACACGCCAGCCCCATGCCGTATATTTGGCGGCCACGTCTTCTTCGGTCACTTCGCGGGTCTTGGTAGACAGCTGGATGCCGTTGGAGTCGTAGAACATAATCAGGTTGTCAAGTCCAAGGTGTCCTGCCGTACGGCCTGCTCCCTGTGAGATCTCTTCCTGCACGCCTCCGTCGGAGATAAAGGCATAGATGGTCTGGTCCATGCAGTCTCCGAAGCGTTGTTTGAGGAACTTGGCGGCGATGGCCGCTCCCACGGCAAAGGTATGTCCTTGTCCGAGCGGACCGGAGGTGTTCTCTATGCCACGCAGGATATCCCTTTCGGGATGTCCCGGCGTTACGCTGCCCCACTGGCGGAAGCCCTGCAGGTCTTCCATGCTGAACTTGCCGGCAAGGGCAAGGGTGGAATACAGCATCGGGGACATATGTCCGGGATCTAAAAAGAAACGGTCACGGCCTTCCCACCGCGGGTTCTTAGGGTCGTAAACCAGAAACCCGGTGAAAAGCACATTGATGAAGTCGGCGCCGCCCATAGCGCCACCCGGATGGCCCGATTTGGCCTTCTCGACCATCGAGGCCGATAGAATGCGGATGTTGTCCGCTGCTTTGTTTAATAATTTGATTGGTGTCATCGGTTATATAAGGTAATTAATTTACATGTGTACAAAAGTAGGAAATAAGCCTGTAATATTGAAACTAAAGTATATGAAATGTTATATAAATATAAGTTATACAGTCGTTTATATTATGCCTTGCCTACAATAAGATATCTAAATATCAAGGCCTGTTTTATCTATAAGATGCTATTAATCAGTTTTATTGAAGATAAACCAAACCTCCGGTTCAGCTATTTACTTACTCCAGATTTACAGCAAGACCACCTGTAGAAGTTTCTTTGTAAAGACTAGGCAGATCATGTCCCGTCTGTTGCATCGTGCGTACAACCTTATCAAAGCTGATAAGATGTTTTCCGTCCGATAGCATGGCAAATGAACAAGAATCCAAGGCCCGTGCCGCAGCAAAGGCATTACGTTCGATACAAGGTACCTGAACCAGTCCGCATATAGGGTCGCAGGTAAGTCCAAGGTGATGTTCCAGACCCATCTCAGCGGCATATTCGACTTGCTGCGGGGAGCCTCCGAATAGTTGGCAGGCTGCTCCTGCGGCCATGGCGCAAGCGACACCCACCTCTCCCTGACAACCGACTTCGGCTCCTGACACAGAGGCATTCGTTTTCACTATATTGCCTATCAATCCGGCTGTGGCTAATGCCCTGATTATCTTTTGGTCACTGAAGTCGTGATTCATCTTCAGATGGTATAGAACAGACGGGAGTACCCCGCAGGAACCGCATGTAGGTGCTGTTACGATAATATTCCCACTGGCATTTTCTTCCGATACGGCAAGCGCATAGGAGTATATTAAGGCGCGGCTTCTCATGGAGCCCTGATAACCTTTGGCTTTAATGCTGTACATGGATGACTTGCGTTGCAATCCGAGGCCACCCGGGAGAAGACCTTCGGCATCCATTCCTCTATGGATAGCAGCTTCCATTGTTTTCCATACAGTCAGTAAATATTCGTAAATGTCTTTGCCTTCGGTATCTTCCACATATTCCCAGAATGTTTTACCTGTTTGCTGACACCATTCCAATATTGTATTCATGGTGCTTTTACCGTACAAAATTTCTCTTTTGGTTTCGGAAGTACCATCCGATAAATCTCCGCCGCCTATGCTGTACACTATCCATTCCTTTACAGGTTGGCTTTTAACGATGGCTTCGAATTTCATACCGTTTGTATGGTAGGGAAGGACGATTTCGGGTTGCCATACTATTTCTGTGGGAAATGGAAGAAGTGTATTTATTATGGCGATATCTGTCATGTGCCCTTTACCTGTGGCGGCGAGACTGCCGTATAGTGTTACCCTGAATGAGTCGGCATACTGGTTTTCGTCTTTAAATTTCTGGGCCGCTTTTTGAGGAGCCATTGTGTGGCTACTCGAAGGTCCATGACCTATTTTGTACAAATTGCGAATAGATTCCATCGGTTTACTTTATTTTGTATAATATATTTCAGTTGATCGTGTCCATATTGTCAAATTGAATTCCTCCTAACGAAAGTATGATATTAAATATTGTTAAACATATTCCGGTTGATTTTCATATAGATAAAGTAATATCAATTTAATATAAACTATAATGAATTCTATGACTTATTGTATTTTATATTTTTTATCTATGATTATTTAATGTTGGAAATGTATTAATACGTTAATATCCAAATGATTATTTTTTATTGATTTGGAATAATAAAAATAGTCAAATTTACCGTAATAAAAAAAGAAAATCATCGCTTATAAAAAGAAGTGATATTTAAATATAAAATTCTATGTTGTACAACACGTTTTTTGACAACAGAAGCTCAAAATGTATAAGTATTTTTACAACGTTTTTGCGAAAACAATCTTCACTTAGCCTTTTATAACCATGAATTGAGATACATTCCTAAATTGTATCTTGGAGTTAATCAGGGGGTAATTGATTTTTTATGATTTAATTACTCCCTGAGAACTCCTGAAGTGAAGTACTGAACACTATGAAACGATTTAATAAAGAATAATTTAAATTAATAACTAAAGTAATATTATGAGTAGTACTGAGAAAAAGAATTATTTGTTACCTATTATTATGATGATCTTCCTGTTCGCGATGATCTCATTTGTAACGAATCTTGCAGCGCCGATGGGGGTTGTACTGAAAAACCAGTTCGGAGTTTCCAATGCCATGGGTATGTTGGGTAACTTCGCTAACTTTATAGCATATGCTTTCATGGGTATTCCGGCCGGTATTTTGCTATCGAAAATCGGATATAAGAAAACTGCACTGATCGCTGTTGCTGTTGGTTTTACAGGAGTAGGAATACAGTATCTTTCGGGTGGTGCCGGAAGTTTCGTTGTCTATCTGTTAGGTGCATTCGTTGCAGGATTTTCAATGTGTATGCTGAATACAGTTGTGAATCCGATGCTGAATACGTTAGGCGGCGGCGGAAAGAAAGGTAATCAGTTGATCCAGGTCGGAGGAACATTCAATTCGTTAAGTGCTACATTGGTCCCTATATTAGTAGGTGCTTTAGTAGGTGAAGTGGCAAAAGCTAACATCACTGATGTATATCCGGTAATGTACATTGCCATGGCTATCTTCGCGGCGGTATTTATTGTATTGTCTATGGTTCAGATACCTGAGCCTCATATGGCTAAACCTGCTGAAAAAGGAGTTAAAGATAAATACAGCGCTTTATCGTTCCGTCACTTTAAATTAGGAGCAATTGCAATCTTCGTATATGTGGGTATTGAAGTGGGTATACCGGGAACATTAAACTTATTCCTTGCGGATGCAACCAGAGGTGGTGGCCTTGATGGTACAACTGCCGGCTTTGTGACAGGCACTTACTGGTTCCTGATGCTGATAGGCCGTTTTACAGGAGCTTCCATCGGAGGCAAGGTGTCCAGTAAAGTGATGTTGACCGTTGCTTCGGCCGTAGGTCTGGTATTGGTATTACTGGCTATATTCCTGCCTACAACCCAAAATATTTCTATGCCTGTATTTATGACAGATCCTGCTACAGGTGCTCTTTCATTCGGTATGACCCAGGTTCCTATTAATGCTATGTTCTTGGTATTATGCGGATTGTGCACATCTGTAATGTGGGGAGGTATCTTTAATCTTGCAGTAGAAGGTCTTGGTAAATATGTTGCGGCTGCATCAGGTATCTTTATGATGCTTGTTTGTGGTGGAGGTATCATGCCGCTTCTTCAGAACGCTATTGCCGACAGCGTAGGTTATATGGCAAGTTACTGGGTGGTATTCGCCGGATTGGCTTATATGCTGTATTACTCAGCTATCGGAAGTAAGAATGTAAATACAGATATTCCTGTAGAATAATATTCCAGGAAAATTTTACTAAATATAGGTTGGCAGCAGGCAGAAATGTTTGCTGCCAATTTTTTATGTGAGATTCCGCAAACTTTATACATATAATAAAGCACCGGTGGTACAGACGCTTTTTATTATAAGTTGATATAATTCATAATTTATAACTTATCATTAAAAAATATACCTTTGTACACTCAAATTAATAAATGATTCATGCAAAAAGATATAGACTTACGCATTACGCCAGAACAGGCGTCAGACATAGAAAAAGTAAGACGCATTTTTTCAAGTCAATCCGGTATTCCGCTTAAAGATATAAATTCGGTGCGTATTCTCCGCCGTTCGATAGATGCCCGGCAGCGGAATATATTTGTAAACCTCAGGGTGAGGGGATACGTGAATGAAGTGCAAGACGATCCAGCTTTTGTAAGTACCTATTATCCGAATGTAAAAGGTTGTCCGCAGGCTATTGTGGTAGGAGCGGGGCCGGCAGGATTATTTGCAGCATTGAGGCTGATTGAATTAGGTATATGCCCTATTATAATAGAAAGAGGTAAGAATGTCCGCGACCGGAAACGTGATACGGCATTGATGAACCGTGAACATGTGGTAAACCCTGAATCGAATTATTGTTTTGGTGAAGGCGGTGCCGGAGCATATTCTGATGGTAAGCTATATACCCGTAGTAAAAAACGGGGTAATGTGGAAAAAATATTGAATGTCTTTTGTCAGCACGGGGCGGAACTGTCTATCCTTGTAGATGCGCATCCGCATATCGGAACAGACAGGCTGCCCGGTATTATAGAAAAAATGCGTGTACAGATTATCTTATCGGGAGGCGAAGTCCATTTCGAAACCCGTATGAATAAACTGATAATTGAAAATAATACAGTAAAAGGGATAGAGACGGACAATGGAAAAACATTTTTAGGACAGGTTATTCTTGCTACCGGCCATTCGGCTCGCGATGTTTACTATATGCTGCATGACCAGAAAATAAAAATAGAGGCCAAAGGTTTGGCTGTAGGATTCCGTGTTGAACATTCATCGCACCTGATAGACCAGATACAATATCATTGCAAAGAGGGCAGGGGCGAGTTCCTGCCGGCAGCAGAATATAGCTTTGTTGTTCAGGCCGGAGGCCGTGGTGTATATTCTTTCTGTATGTGCCCGGGGGGAACAATAGTTCCATCGGCCAGTGGCCCCAAACAAGTGGTCGTTAATGGTATGTCGCCGTCGAACCGTGGCTCCCGCTGGTCTAACTCGGGAGTAGTGGTTGAGGTTCATCCCGAAGATTTTCCGGAATACGCAAAATACGATGAATTGTCCCTGTTGAAATTTGTAGAAGATTTGGAAGAACTGGCATGGCTGCACGGAGGAAAGACCCAGGTAGCTCCTGCGCAGAGGCTCTATGATTTTGTAAATGGCAAGAAAAGCGAATCTCTGCCTGATACATCTTATGCTCCCGGGGTAATATCGTCACCTATGCACGAGTGGATGCCAAGGTTTGTTTCCTCGCGCTTACAGGAAGCGTTTAAGAAAGTGGGAAACAGCTATAAAGGTTACCTGACGAATGAGGCTATACTTTTAGGTGTAGAGAGCCGGACTTCTTCACCTGTCCGTATTCTCCGCGACAGAGAAACAATGCAGCATATAGAGATAGAAGGCCTTTATCCTTGCGGCGAAGGAGCCGGTTATGCCGGGGGAATTGTTTCGGCGGCAATGGATGGAGAGCGCTGTGCGGAGGCTTTGGCGGAGAAAATAAACGGAAGCAATAAGCCTACCTGAAATAACTATACTATACAAATTTATAACTCGCAGCTATTTTTATGCTGCGAGTTATAAAATTTAAGTTAATGGTATGGGTATGTCTTTAAATTATGACATGCTTAATTTAGCCATTCATTAATGGACCGAATATCCAGCTGGCTATGGTCAGGTATATCATCAATCCCGTTACATCGACTATTGTGGCTACAAACGGAGCGGACGATGTCGCCGGATCTGCTCCTAAACGCCGGAGTATAAATGGCAGCATGGAACCTATCAATGATCCCCAAAGTACAATGCCTGTAAGGGCAAATGATACGGTGGAGCCTACCATGATCCAATGTTCACCATAAAGACTGGGGAATATAAGATGCCATACATAGATACGAAAGAAGCCTATGACCCCCAGTATAATCCCCAGACTAAGCCCCGAAACTACTTCGCGGCGGAATACACGCCACCAGTCCCGTAGTTTGACTTCTCCGGTAGCCATAGCTTGGATAACGAGTGTAGAAGCCTGTGAACCACTATTACCTCCGCTCGAAATCATCAATGGAAGAAACAGCGCCAATACTATCATTTGTGCCAATTGTTCTTCATAATATTGCATTACCGAGGCAGTGAGTAGTTCCCCTATAAATAAGATAATCAGCCAGCCAGCCCGTTTCCATACCAGTTTGTGGACGGGTAAATCCAGATAAGGCTCGTCCAGGGCCGATGTACCCCCCATCCGTTGCATGTCTTCCGAATATTCTTCATCGGCAACCCAGAGGATATCGTCTATGGTGACGATACCCAGTAAAATGCCGCCCGAATCTATTACCGGAAGGGCTACACGATTATTCATCTTAAATATCTTTATGCCCTCTTCCACAGGGTCCGGGGCATTCAGAGAAATAAGCCGTCCGTCCATAAGGTCGGTTATAGGTGTTTCCGGATCACTGATAAGCAATTCTTTTATCCGTAAGTCATCTATCAGTACACCCTTATCGTCGAGTATATATATTACATCGATCGTTTCAGAATTTTTTCCATTCTTACGGATGTACTGTAAAGCCTCTTCTACAGTATAATCTTTGGATATCGCAAGAAAATCGGGTGTCATCAGGCGCCCTATACTGTCTTCCGGATATGAAAGGAGGGTAAATACTTCTTTTCGGTCTTCGGGTGTAAGCAACGAAATAAGGCGGTGCTGTAGTTCCTGATCTTTTAGTTCTCCGAAGAAAGCAGTGCGGTCATCGGGAGGTAATCCGTTAATAATTTCGGATATTTTTTGTCCCGGAAGTTTTATGATAATACGTTCCTGTGTGGGTACATCTAATATCCTGAATACATTTACTGCCCTGTGGAGACTTAAAGTGGTAATAATCAACGGGGCATACTCAGGTAATTCGTCTATCAGATCTTCTACATCCGAAATGTTCAGATCGTCAAGAAAGATGCGCAGCATGGTAACATCACCTGCTTCAATCAGAAGCTTGGTCTGTTCTGTCAGTTGTTCGATATTCTCCTTCATCCATAAGATAAATTATAAGGTGGATAATACAAAAACAGTTCTGTCTGTGATTCTGTTTTTGGGATGAATTAGCTTTCACAAATTTGCGGTATTATTGATATTGTCAGCAACGTCATTATCCGTTTGCGAAATGCGGCTGCAAAGATAATATTTTTTTGCAGTATCAGGGTATAATGATAAATTTTTATCCCAATGCCGGATATTGCCGTTTTGGGAGAAGTTTATCGATATAAGTAAAAAATGAAGAACTGTGAATTTTACCCTGTTCGTAAATATGCTAATTGAATGAATAGTCGAAATAAGGATCTGTTTAAATTTTAACCGGATATTTTTTATATATCTGAATATTTTAAATGAAATAGTGTTATATTTGCAACGTAGTTTCATTTATAATGTTGTTGCAAATATGGGTATTGAACAAATATTAAAATATCACAACCTGAAAAATACAGGTTGCCGTAAGTTCATAATCAGTGAGTTGCTTAATAATAATTCAGCTTTGTCAGAGAATGAAATTAAAAAGGCCTTACCGGATTTATTCGATAGAGTTACATTTTATCGTTCCCTGAAGACGCTGGAAGAGAAGAATATTATCCATCGTATTGTCCTGCATGATTCTACGGTTAAATATGCCCTTGATAAGGAAGCCTTACCCAAGGGAGAACATGCTCACTTTCATTGTATAAAATGTGATGTGGTAACATGTCTGGAAACAGAGGTTCAGGCGCCGGTTGCCATGCCCGAGGGATTTTCTGTAGATTCGGTAGAGGTCTTACTTGAAGGTACATGCCCTGATTGCAAAATATAAGAGCCTGTAGCCGGATATTTAATTATAAAGAAATCAAAAACATATTTACTCAAAAATAAAACAGTCGGATGACTTTTATGAAAAAGATATTATTTATACTATTCTTCTCTGTTATTTATCTTCAGCTTTCGGCCCAATCAACCTGCTCATTATCGGGAAAAGTGACAAACCGTAATACTGGGACACCGATAGAGGGGGCTGCTGTTTCAATAATAAATACGGCTGTGGGCGAATTGACCGATAGCCTTGGTGTTTTTAGCTTTTGTCATTTAAAAGATGATAATTATACTCTTCTTGTAAACTATATAGGATATGAAACCGATACTGTTTATGTGGGAATACATAACGATACACTTCTCGATATTCGTTTAAAACCTTTGGCTGTAGAACTCGGAGAGGTGGAAGTTTCGGCAGGATATATAGAACCCGTTATAAGGCAAATAGACTATGATAAACCATCTACATCTTTTAATAAGATGTTAAGTGTTTTACCGGGTGTAGCTACCATGAATATCGGAGGAGGTACGTCAAAACCTGTGATAAGAGGGCTGAGCGGCAACAGGGTAGCTGTAATAAACAGAGGTATTGGCCAGCAGAATCAGCAATGGGGAGCCGACCACGGCATAGATATGAACCTGCTGGATATATATAATGCGAGTGTGTATAAGGGACCAAGTTCATTGTTGTTAGGTTCGGGTACTACAACCGCGATAGAGATACAGTCATATGGCTTTGAAAATAAGGATTTCTTCAAAGGTGAAGCACAATTATATGGTGCGTCGAATAATGATTTATACGGGGCCGGGCTTACTGCCAGATGGCAAAAGGGCAACTGGTTTTTGCAAGGTGCTTACAATTATAAAGATTATGCCGATTACAGGTTACCCGCCGAAAAAGCGGACTATGAGTCGCAGGAAATTGCTTTCCCGGACAAACGTTTACCCAATTCAGCGGGGAGGGAATATTCACTTTCGGGAACGGTCGGTTTCAGGAAAAAGAATGTGACTACATATATGAATGTAAGTAACAACTACCAAAAGAGCGGGCTTTTTGAGTTGGAGGAAGATCATTCCGGCCATGATCATGGTGATGCGGATGATGACCATGATAATCCCGATCATGATGCAGATAATTCACACCGGAATATAACTATGCCATACGCTACTGCAAATCATTTTGCGGTAACGAATAATACAGAGTGGAAAACATCGGCGTTTCGTTTGTCTGTAAATACAGGTTATCAATATAACCATCGTCGCGAATACGAGCATTTTCACGAACATTATGAAGGACAGCCCGAGCCAGGGACGGACGATGATATTGCAGTAGATTTCAAATTGAGGACATATTCGTCCAATGCCCGGCTTTTCCTGGATGAAAAGGAGAATTGGACAAAAACCATCGGCGCAAGCGTAGAATATCAGCAAAACAGAGTAGGGGGCTTCGAGTATTTCCTGCCGCGTTATAATCAGATATCAGGTGGATTATCTTTTATAAATACATTCCGCTTTACAAATGAATGGCTGTTCTCAGCCGGAGCGAGGTATGATTTCGGAAATATGGATGTCACAGGCTTTTATGATAATACTCTGGCTACCTACCTTAAAGAACAGGGATACGGTGAAGAGGTCGTGAGACAATACGCGCAGCGCGCCTATGATGTTGACCGTAACTTTGGCAGCTGGTCGGCAAGTGCAGGACTGGCATATACACCGTATTTATCTGAAGGTCTAACATATAAGGCAAATGTCTCCAAAACTTTCCGGTTTCCTTCGGCCAATGAACTTGCAGCAAACGGTGTACATCACGCAGCGTTCCGTTACGAGATTGGTAATCCTGAATTGAAAGCAGAGAACGGTTATACACTGGATTTAGGCTTAAATTATGATAACAAGGCGGGTTTTTCCGTCGAATTCAGTCCCTTTGTAAATTATTATTCCAATTTTATCTTTTTACAGCCTGTGGAGGAAACACCTGTATCGCTCTATGATGATAAGCCTTATCAATATTCTCAGGCAAAAGCGATATTTACAGGAGCAGAGTATAAAATTACATGGTTACTGCTCAGGCAACTGGAATTTTCTTCTGCCGGAAGTTTTGTGCTGAATAAAAATCTGGATGACCATAATCCCCTGCCTTTCGCCCCACCTTTGACAATGACCAATGAGATAAAATACTTAAAAGATACAGGTAAAAGGAAAGGACTGACATATTATCAATTATCAGCCTCCCATCAATGGTATGCAAAGCAAAGCCGGGTAGGTTTTGATGAAGCAAAAACAGCCGGTACCAGTTTATTTCATGCGGGTGCGGGGTTCGATTACCGGTTTACTCCTAAGTTTGCTGTTAATTTCAGTCTGCAGGTGCAAAATATATTTAATACGCGCTATCTCAATCATATAAGCCTTTATCGCCGGTTGAATATACCCGAGCCGGGAAGGAATATACAAGTCTTTTTGCGCATTCCGTTCAATGGCTGATAAGCCTGGATTGCCAATAATCTAAAAAAACGTTTAGCTGTGGCCTGTAACTCGCAACTTTATTGTATTTTCGTAATTGCAATTTTAGATAATATGTAATGAGGAATTTTTGCTTGTTTATTGTTACGCTTATTCTGTTGACCGGCCTGTATTTTTCATCATGTGCAAAGGTTGAGGGTGATGAGACAGAACCACCTGCGATATCAGATGTAAGGATTAATAAGAATGATACGTTGATGTACGGTAATCTGGTCATTAAGATGAATGATAGCCTGAATGATAATCCAAATAGAATGGATACGGTAATAGCCACTAAATGGATGTATATATATGCCCGGTTTACGGATAATGAGGCTTTATCTACCTTTAAAGTGGAAATAAATCCTGAATATAAAGATAAGAGAGGACGGGAAAATGTGAAAGACTCCATAATGCCAATAGTCAAGCTAGGGCAAATGATATTTAATCAAAAAGATATAACAGTATATCGTAACAGGTTGCTTCAGATACCCGACACCATTACCCGAACCCGTAAAGATGGAGATGTGTCGGTTATGGATACACTGGTCTTAAGTCAGAAGATCTATGATATGAAAGTGGCAGTGATAGACAAAGCCGGAAATGGAGATTCTATTATGGACTACAAAGTTGTATTAATGAACCGGAAGTCGTTGTATGACGTAAGAGTCGGACAGAAATAATATTGTATTAAATAACTGGAAGCATGAATCTTATCCGGATTCATGCTTTTTTTATGCATTTATGCTCGGTAACTTTATCTATAATCCGTATTTTTGCGGCGACAATTTATTTTATTAACAAATTCTAGAAAAATGAATCGAAAACATTTTAAGGAAAGACCGGTCTACCGTTTCAAACGCTTTGTACGGAAGGCCTACAGTGCATTCAACAGTATGCACAGAATTGTAAACATCGGAGTGGTAAGGGGATGTGCTATTTCATTCCTTACTGTATCTACAATTACTGCACAGACTACTACCGATGGCGAACAACAGCAAAAAGTATTGGAAAAGGAACTCGATGAAGTGATGGTCACGGCATCCCGGGTAGAGACTCCGATCAATCAGACGGCAAAGCTTGTTACGGTAATCACAAAAGAACAAATTGAGCAGTCGCCCGTCCGCAGTATTCAGGATCTGTTAGTCTACGCCGCTAACATAGACGTAGTTCAAAGAGGCGGACACGGTGTACAAGCCGACATTTCGATCCGTGGCGGATCGTTCGACCAAAATGCAGTACTCCTCAACGGAGTAAACCTTTCAAACGCCCAGACAGGGCACTACAGTTTCGACATTCCCATCAATCTTTCCGACATCGAACGCATCGAGATCATTCATGGCCCGTCAGCTCTTATTTACGGTTCGAGTGCTTTCTCCGGAGGAATCAACATTATCACTAAGAAGAATACGGATTACAAGGCCTATGCCAGTGTAGGATCCGGGATGCACAAACTTCGGGGAATGGAAGTGCGTGGTACGGCAAAAACGGGTATGACAACCAATAGCCTGTCGGTAGGCTATAATTCTTCGGATGGTTATATTGCAAACAGTGATTATGATATTTATAACGTATTGTGGCAAACACGTTTCAGACTCAAAAATGAATCGAAACTGGACCTGCAGCTGGGATATAATGATAAAAAATACGGTGCCAATACATTCTATTCTCCTAAGTTTCCAAATCAGTATGAACGAACCAGTACGTATACGGGTTCTCTGAAAGGGGAGTTTGGTTCCAAGCTAAAAATAGTCCCGATTATTTATTGGAACAGGCATCACGATCAGTACGATCTGGTGAAAGATACCGATTACGGGCGGAATTATCACCGCAGCGATACTTACGGGGCTAACCTTATTTTCTCATACAGGTCGAAATTAGGGAATACCAGCCTTGGAGGTGAAATACGCAGGGAAGATATTATGAGTACCAACCTGGGAATGCTTATGGTTGAGCCACACCGTAAATATACGAAATATGACGACCGGACAAATGCCAGCGTATCACTGGAGCATACCTACAGCATAGAGCAGTTCGTATTATCCGCAGGGGCACTGATGAATCATAATACATTACAAGACAATCAATATAAGTTCTATCCATCGGTAAGCGCGACTTACCGCCCTACGGATAAAGTAAACATATCGTCGTCGTGGAGCAAGTCAACACGTGTGCCTACCTTTACCGATATGTACTATAAAGCACCTACGCACATCGGCCGGAATGATCTGAAGCCGGAGAAATCGGAATCTCTGGAGTTAGGCATAAAATATAAAGATAATCTCTTCAGTGCATACCTTACAGGCTTTATACAATGGGGTCGGGATATTATCGATTGGGTGAAAGAGAACCCGGCAGATGAAGCATACACTGCATGGAATTTAAGTAAAATAGATACTAAAGGCGTGGAAATGGGAGCTAAATTCCGTATCGGAGATATACTTCCCGCGTTGGGCGGTAAATCATCACTGGCTTTGGATTATATCCGTATGCATCAGGATGGGGATACGAAGGGCCTCATATCTATCTATTCGCTGAACTATTTGCGGGATAAGTTTACGGCAAAATTCAATCATCAGATATATAAAGGACTCTCAGCAGGCTGGTATTTTCGCTTCCAAAAGCGGATGGGCACTTACGAAAAATATGAAAATCTGATAAAAGTGGGTGATGAGCATTATCCTGCATTTTCAACCCTCGACCTGAAATTGAACTATGAATATAAAGATGTGGTATTCAATCTGAATCTGAATAATCTTTATGATACACATTACTTCGATAGGGGAAATATACCTCAGGCCGGCTTTTGGCTAATGGGAGGTATTAGTTATACTTTCAGATAGTAATGCCAAAGAATAGTCAGAACTTTCTTCTATATAATTAATTCAAGTTGCTATTTATAGAATTATCCAATAAAAAAGGTCAATCCCTTAACTTTGCGGTGCTAACACACAAAAAAGGACTGACCATGGTTACAAAAACCATTGCAATATACGTATTTTTTGATGATATATTGAAATCGATGAACCACAAAGAGCCTGAGAGCCGTAAGACCAGTGATGCGGAAATCATTACGGTAGTTCTGATTGCCGCCCAGTATTTTGCAGGCAATATAGAGAAATCCATCTGTTTTGTCCGTTCTACCGGATTGATGCCTCGTATGCTTGGCAAAAGCCGCTTCAACCGCAGGTTGCACAATATAGGAGAATTTCTTAGCCAACTCTTTTTCTATACAGGCCAGGCAATAAAGGGTATGAGCCTTGAGACAACTTATAGCATCGATAGCTTTCCTGTAGAGGTCTGCCATAATATACGCATAAGTAGATCCAGGATTGTCAAAGGGGAACAATACCGAGGTAAATGTGCTTCCAAACGTGTTTATTTTTATGGTTTTAAAGTTCATATGATAGTTACTTCGGATGGTATTCCCGTAGAATTTACCTTTACAGCAGGCGGAATCCATGATATTGACGGTATAAAACAATTGCCGGTCAACCTGCCTGATGGAAGTCAACTTCTGGCTGATTCCGCTTACACTGATTATTTGCTTGAAGACATGCTGGCCGATAATAATATTTATCTGAAAGCTGCCAGGAAAAGTAATTCCACAAAGCCGCATAATCCGTGTATGGAATATCTGATATCTATTCACAGAAAGCGGATTGAAACAGCTTTTAGTGATATTACCAAGTATTTGCCTAAGAAAATTCATGCCGTCACTCAAAAGGGGTTCTTGATTAAACTTATTGCTTTCATTTGGGGATATACTTTTGATAAAATTTACAATCTATAAATAGCAACTTAAATTAATTATATGAAAGCAATATTATTAATGGTTCTCTTTTTATCAGGCATGACCGTGCGTGCTGATGACTTCAGGCTCCAGAGCGGCGATCTGATCTTTCAGGAAGATTGCGCAAATGGAACTGATAATACGATAAAAGCAGTTACCGCCAGTATCGGTGATTACCGGTTTACGCATGTCGGTATCGTTTATATCGATGATAATGACAGTGTCTATGTAATCGAAGCTACTCGTCCCAAAGTCGCAAAGACACCTCTGAATGATTATCTGCATCCCGAGGGAAAAGATTGTTATCCCAAATCGGTCGTAGGACGGCTGAAAGAAGAATACAGTGCCTGTATTCCCGCCGCGTTGAATGAGGGGTTAACCCTTATCGGCAAAGATTATGATGACGGATTTATCTTAGGTAATGATAAGTATTATTGTTCAGAACTTATTTATGATATCTTGTTGAAAGCAAATAATGGCATTCCCGTATTCGCGTTAAATACGATGACTTTCAAATCGCCCGATACAGGCGAAATAACGAAAGGCTGGAAGGAGTATTTCGGAAAGTATAATTTACCGGTTCCCGAAGGTGAACCGGGTATAAATCCGGGAGCTATGTCAAGCTCGGATGTGATCGATATCGTTCATTACTATTAAAGAAAAAGGCTGTGGCAGAAATTCTGATCACAGCCTTTTTACAAACCTATATACATTTACTCTCCTATTTTTTTGTAATATTTCGGCGTATATTCCGGGAAGAGTTCCGGATGGAATATATACGCCATATCTTTCAATATATAATCCGGATGGATGGGCAAATCCTCATAATAACCCGAATATGCTGTATTGCATCCGTATATATTTTTTTCTTTAAATGCCTTGAAATGGGAATATGGCTTATATTCTTTCTCCAGGCTTTGATATGTCATATCTTCAGGCCAGTTATATTTGATTATCCAGAAATCCGCTTCACCCGCCTTGTCTAATACCGATTCGAATGCCAGTGGCATATAAGTTGTCGAGTTGTCATCAGACCAGCAATACGATGCTCCCGAATCGGATAGCATATTTGCCATAAAGCTTTTTCCTCCGGGCATGTTCCATTTGTTCTGATAACGCATATCCGTAAATACGGAAGGACGGTTTGCCGTTCCGGCCACGGCATCTTTAACAGCATTATAATTCTTTTCGGTAATGGCAAAAAGCGAATCGGCCAATTGCTCCTTCCCGATAAATAAGGAATAGTAGCGTATCCATTCGGCACGTCCAAGCGGATGCGATTCTGTATAATCGGTTGTTTCCAGAATGGGGATTCCTGTTTTTTCTATACTTCCGTATGTCCAGCCTTGTATCGGAGTGGCAAATATGGCATCAGGACTGAGCATGATCAATCTCTCTGTGTCAGGTTTACTGGCCATCCCCAGATCGGCGATTGCCCCGCTCTTTACACCATCCTGTATATTGGATAGCTTTATATACTGAGGTTCACACACACCCTTTATCAGATTTACCGCATCCAGTTCGTTCAGGGTAGAACAATGGATGGTGGAGTATGTCGCTACTGTTTCCAAAGGTATTCTTACAATTGTACCTTTGGGAAGGTTTGCCGGTAAATCTTTATTCTTTGCCACAAGGACATATGTTTGCAGCATGCGCGTGGTGTCCCAGGGATCACGCACCGACACGGTGGTATATCCATCATACTTTTTTACCTGAAAGCCTTTGGCATAATAGACAGTATATCCCGTTTGCGGCTTAATATTATCCTGTCCGGCAGGCTTAGGTTTATCGCAGCCCGCCAGGATGAGGATAATAGAAAAGAGTAGTGTGATATTTAGGAATTTCATATTCTATATTATCATTTTACACCTGTAATGAAATATGCTCCCATAGGGTTGATACCTCCGGTACCAAAACCAGTCTTATATGTACCGTCGGCAGAAAAGATATACATATCTCCATTGGTAGAGTAGTCACTTGTAGCAATATATATGTCGCCGTTCGTAGGATTTACTGTAACATTATATGTTTTCGACAGATCAACATTGCCAGGTGCAGTCACAAAGGATTTCTCATTTACTGTGTTTGTTTTCAGATCTAATGATCTCAAGCTAACAACCCTACTTCCGGTATCCCATGATTCACTTACTAAAAATAATTTATCATTATCTTTATTCAAGGCCATTTTATTGGCAATACCTGTACCTAAAGTTGTTAATTTTCCTGTTGATGGCTCATACTTTTGAAGGGCTGATTTTATATTGCCATAATTGCCAAATGATATAATATATACATTTCCATCCTTATCACTTGTTATGTTTGCCGGATTTTGAACCACATCAATTGTTTTGACAGTGAAGCTTTCAAGGTCAATTTCTGAAACAGTTGTTCCATCTCCGTATCCGGAGTTTGCAACATAGAGTTTCTTTTTGGCTATTGTTAATTCTTCCGGGTATGTACCTACTTGTACTTTTTTTGTAATAGTCATACTTGTTGTATCTATCTGAGCAACATATCCATCGAAAAGACTTATGTATACTTTCCCGTCATAAGCAACGCCTTCACGAGGTTTTTGAGGCTGATTCGATTCATTTAGAGGTTCGATAATCTTTAACAACTTGCTGGCTAAATTTGTAACATATATTTTGTTTGACCCTGATGCCAGAATATACATTTTATGACCATAAATGACCATATCGTTCCCTGTATCTCCTATTTTTAGTTCATCATTTTGATTCTCAAACATTTTCTCAGTAAATACTCCTGTGTCGGAACTGTAATAGCCCATTGTTGCATTGTTTTTACCACTGCTTCCCGAGTTGAGAATATACACCCCTGCAGAGGTAATTTCTGGAGCTACCCATGAAGGTGTGATATTATCATCATCAGAATCACAAGAAACAAAGGCAAAAGCCAACATAGAGAGTAACATTCCTTTTACTAAAAACTTTTTCATTTCTATTTTTTATTTAAATGTTTAAAATTTGAACCCGCCGGTTATTTTAAATGATCGCCCCGGCATGGGGTAATATGCGATTATATCATAATTTTCGTTCCAGATATTCAACAGGTTGCCTTGCAGATAACAGTCATAACCTTTTATTCTTAGCTTTTTATATAGGGAGATACTATGGTCGGAGTATCCGTCGATACGGTTATCCTTAATATTCTGTATATTAAAATAACGCTTGTTTGCTGCAACAACAGAGTATGAAAAATTTACCCATGGATTATTGAAGCCTACCGTTATCGCTCCCGAATGTTTTGGGGTGTATTGTATCTGGTTTTTGTATGTTTTGCTGTTATTGGGGTCAGTCATATCCAGCGCTTCCATATAGCTGTATGAGCCGCTGATATCCACATCCATTTTGTCGCACAGTGAGATGTTTGTCGCCAGTTTCAGATCCATACCTTTTATCCGTACTTTTCCCAGATTAGTGCTACTTGCCATAAAGGGATATGGTATTATGATAATTTTATCCCTCACATTATTATAATACACGTCTAAAGATGCATTCACGTAATTGAGAACGTCGGAAATGCTACCTACCCATGTTGCACCCATATTGAATTGGCGTGCCAGTTCGGGATTTAGCTTCTTCGATATAGAAGAATAGTATAATTCGGTGAAAGTCGGTACACGAAACAATTCTTTATATGACACCCTGAAACGCAGATTTGTTGCATCGAAAGGCTGATACGAAGCGCTGATTGTAGGTGTCAGTCTCTTATAAGTGTTATTGTCGCTATTGTTCTTCACCTCTTCTGATATATATGTTGCCAGCAGGCTTGCAGTGGCAGTAAATTGTTTAATGTCATATTTTGCTGCTATCCCGGTAAGTGAGTTATACCGCTTAGGGTAGGGAAGGTTGTCCGCAAAGGTAGCCATGTCGTTATTGAGCGTATTATAGCTCAGATCTTCTGCCAAAGAAGCCGAAAAGTTATTGTTTATCGTATATAACAATGCATTGGAAAGGTATATTTCATGCTGCTTGTAACGATTCGTTTTCCTGTCGCTCAGTTCTTCTATTACATATCGTGTAAACGTATAGTCATATTTGGCTTGTGATCTGAATTTGAGCTTAGGGCTGAATGTAGTATTGTACATCATCTGGGTAAAAAAATTCTTATCCCAGAGACGCTCGGCCGCATAATCGTTTGCGATAGTTACGTTTCCGGGCAATCCACGTTCCGAATCAAAATAATAGACTTTAGTGCGTAGATCACCGGATTTACCGAAATTATTGAAGATATTTATTTCTGTTCTGAAGATATCCACATCGCTGTTCTTTCTTTTACGGTCAGGTAACAGTTTATCGTCTTCCTGTTTGAAAGGATAATTACCATCGGCACGTTGCCAGCTCCCGTTAGCTGATATGGCAAAAGAATTGCTTATTTTATGCGAATAATCGAGGACAGGATTGAATAACCCGAACGAGCCTGTTGTTATTCTTGTTTTACCCTCGTGGTTATGCTCATTAAACGAAGGAATAGCTGTTTGCAGATTAAGTACTCCGGCAGAACCCAGTACCCTTGCTGTTTGAAATATATCATCTGACTGACTTATGCTGAGCGATACGGCAGATATGTTATCCAAAGCAAATCGGCCTATATCCACCTGTCCGGATAGTACGTTACTGACAGTGATTCCATCATAACTGATCGCTGTATGTTCCGCTCCCATTCCCCGTATAGCAACTGTTTTTAGTCCGCCGATACCTCCATAATCTTTGAGTACGACACCATTAAAGCGGCGTACAACGTCAGATACCGATTGCAATCCTTGCTCTGTAATAGACTCTGTAGTAATGACTTGAAGCGGTGTCGTTGAGCGGGCAGCCGAGGGTTTTATATGTGCAGATACTTCTACCTCCGATAGTTTTTGTGTCTTGATACTATCATTTGTTTGGGCCAGTAAGGATGTACAAGCTAAAGAACAAAAAAATAAAAAGGTAGAAAATAAAATTCTCATCTATGCAAAATATATCTTTTAGTATAATTGCAGCATCCGATAAGAACAAAGAAAAAGAAAGGTAGTTGGATTTCTTTTACGCATGTTTCTTAAGCCTTATTCCTCGAAAGCTGTCGAAAATATTACTTTGCAGGTCTTCTGACTCGCTCTTGTTCATATCACCTTCCCGTTTTGCAACAGTGGTATTTTGATACAAACATTCCCAGAGCTTACAGCAGCGGGTCTGTTCAGGATTTACACCTGATTCCCTTTTCATCCTTAATGGAACAAAGTAGCGCAAAGATACACAATATTATAGAAGATTTACTTTTTTGAGATAATTATTTGTAAAGAGTATCATCGTGCTTACCAAGAATAAGGAAGAGCAGAGATGAAAAATAAGTAAAGCGGGTGAATGAAAGGTGCTACAAATTCGTCGCCTATAACTTATAACTCATAAGTAAAATTCGTATATTTGCGCCTTGTTGAAAATAAAATATATATTATAATAGCATTATGCCACATATTTCGCAGCGAGGAATAGAAATGCCGAATTCTCCCATCAGGAAATTGGCTCCATTGTCCGACTCGGCTAAAGCCAGGGGTTTGAAAGTATATCATCTGAATATCGGACAGCCCGATCTACCTACTCCCGAAGAAGCGCTTGAAGCGATACGCAATATCGACCGCACTATACTGGAGTATAGTCCCAGCGACGGATACCGTTCTTACCGTGAGAAACTGGTTGGTTATTATGCAAAGTATAATATAAATGTATCGGCTGACGATATAATTATTACTACCGGAGGGTCGGAAGCTGTATTGTTCGCATTTCTGGCCTGCCTCAATCCGGGTGACGAAATTATTGTTCCGGAGCCTGCTTATGCCAATTATATGGCCTTTGCCGTATCAGCCGGAGCCATTATCCGCACAGTATCCTCTTCTATTGAAGAAGGGTTTGCTTTGCCGCCAATTGAAAAGTTCGAAGAACTGATAAATGAGCGTACAAAAGGAATTATGATATGTAATCCGAATAACCCGACAGGATATTTATATTCGCGTGCCGAGATGAATCAGATAAAGCATCTGGTGCAGAAGCATGATCTTTATTTATTTTCGGATGAGGTATACCGTGAGTTTATTTACACCAATTCACCATATATTTCGGCTTGTCACCTTGTCGGTATCGAGGATAATGTGGTGCTGATAGATTCGGTTTCGAAGAGATACAGTGAGTGCGGTATCCGTATCGGTGCATTGATTACTAAAAATAAGGAATTACGCAAGACCCTTATGAAATTCTGTCAGGCGCGCCTGAGTCCTCCGCTTATCGGCCAGATTGCGGCAGAGGCATCTTTGGATGCAAGTCCTGATTATCTTCGTGATACCTACGATGAATATGTGGAAAGACGTAAGTTCCTTATCGACCGCCTGAACCGTATACCGGGAGTATATTCACCTATCCCTATGGGTGCATTTTATACCGTTGCACGCCTTCCGGTAGATGATGCCGACGAATTTTGCGCGTGGTGCCTGTCCGATTTTGAGTACGAAGGACAGACTGTTTTTATGGCTCCCGCTTCAGGTTTTTATACAACACCGGGATTGGGAAAAAATGAAGTACGCATAGCCTATGTACTCAATAAAGAAGATCTGGGAAATGCGCTTACAGTATTAGAAAAAGCATTGGAAACCTATAATGCGCTGAAAAATAAATGAAAAGAAAGCTTGTATTCGCTACAAACAACGCTCATAAACTGGAAGAGGTTAGGGAGGTTGTAAAAGATAAATTTGAAATACTCAGCCTTAAAGATATTGGTTGCCACGAAGATATAGCCGAACCGGGCGAGACCCTGGAAGAAAATGCTTTGATAAAAGCCCGCTATGTGAAAGAGAAATACGGTTACGACAGTTTCGGTGATGACACGGGGCTTGAAGTTGAAGCCTTGAATGGTGCGCCGGGCGTGTATTCGGCCCGTTATGCCGGAGATGGGCATGATGCTAAAGCCAATATTAAAAAACTTCTGGCTAATCTGGATGGCGTTACAAATCGTAAAGCCCGTTTCAGATCTGTTATAGCATTGATTCTGGATGGAAAGGAATATCTTTTTGACGGGAAAATCGACGGTGAAATAATCTCAGAAGAAAAAGGTACTGCCGGATTTGGTTATGATCCGGTGTTTATGCCCGACGGATACACAGCGACATTTGCCGAATTAGGAAGCGATGTTAAAAATAATATAAGCCACCGTGCACTGGCTGTGAAAGCTTTGTGTAGTTTTTTGGAAGGTATCTGATTTTATAAGTACAGCCTGCAAGGACGATTTCCTTTTGTTTATGCATATTGTTTTCGTTAGAGATGAAAACCTTTATTTTTTTGAATAACAGCACTAAATTGCAGTCTTTGAATTTTTAATGATTTAAAATAGCACATCAGATATTTATTTTGTACTTTTGCAGCGCGAAAGCGAAACACATATGAAAATCAACTTAATAACTTATATAAATCATACATTTTAAAAAACAATGGCTTTAAAATTTATGACTGCTGAAGAGGCAGCCGCACTTATCAACAACAACGACAATGTGGGATTTAGCGGTTTTACGCATGCAGGATGTCCCAAAGTAGTACCCGGATTTATTGCAAAACGCGCCGAAGAAGAACATGCAAAGGGCAACCCTTTCAAAATAAATGTGTTCACCGGAGCATCTACAGGAGATAAGTTAGACGGGGTCTTAACCAGGGCGAAAGCTATTAACTTCCGGGCACCTTATCAGACAAACAAAAGCATGCGCGAAGCAATCAATAACGGAGAAATCAAATATTGCGATTTGCACCTTTCCACTATGGCTCAGGATATCCGTTACGGGTACTACGGAAAAGTAGACTACGCCATCGTAGAAGCATGTGAAGTTACAGAGAACGGTGAAATAGTCCCTACATGTGGTGTCGGTATCTCTCCTACAGTAAGCCGTCTGGCAAAAAAAGTCATTGTAGAACTAAATGAATGGAATCCGAGGGCAATGCGTGGAATGCACGATATTCCCGAACCTCAGGACCCGCCTACACGTGAAGATATTCCGGTATACGGTGTACATGACCGCGTAGGTAAAGACCATATAAAAGTAGATCCTGATAAAATAATCGTTGTAAGAACCAACGAACCGAATGAAGGCAGCGGCTTTGCTCCCGTAGATGAAGTAACTGCGAAAATCGGAGAAAATGTAGCTAATTTCTTTATTAAGGAAATGGCGGAAGGCCGTATGCCGAAAACATTCCTGCCTGTACAGTCGGGTGTGGGCAATATAGCGAATGCTGTGCTAGCAGCCATGGGCGAAAGCAAGGAAATTCCTGATTTTGATGTTTATACCGAGGTTATCCAGGATGCCGTTATAGGGCTGATGGAATCGGGACGTGTTAAATTTGCAAGCGGCTGTTCATTGACAGTAAGTAATCCTTGCATCGAGCATATATACCAGAATCTGGACTTTTTCAAAGAAAGGATCGTGTTGCGTCCATCCGAATATTCAAACAATCCCGAAGTAGTCCGCCGTCTGGGGGTTATTGCCATCAATACAGCTATTGAAGCGGATATCTACGGTAATATTAACTCAACCCATGTGATGGGTACCAAGATGATGAACGGTATCGGAGGTTCCGGAGACTTTACCCGTAGTGCATACGTGTCTATATTTGTAACGCCATCTGTTGCAAAAGACGGAAAGATAAGTTCTTTTGTGCCGATGGTTGCGCATCAGGATCATAGCGAACACTCCGTGAAAGTAATCATTTCGGAGTATGGTGTGGCCGACCTTCGTGGCAAATGCCCTGAAGAGCGTGCACAGGAAATCATCAATAAATGTGTGCATCCGGATTATCGCCCTCTATTGCAGGAGTATATCAAGAATGCTCCTAAGGGGCAAACAAGATTCGATATGTATAATGCTTTCGCTTTTCACGAAGCATTCCAGGAAACAGGCGATATGAAAAACGTTACCTGGAGAAAACCAAAGAACGCTTAACACATATATATTAAACATTATAACTGAGAAAACCTTTCGATTGTCAATCGAAAGGTTTTTCTTTGTAATAAATTTGAAATCTTTGAATTTGCAATCTTGAAATTTTCATAATGACAGTTCTCTACGAAGATAACCATATCATAATTGTCAATAAGACTGTATCGGAAATCGTACAGGGGGATAAGACGGGCGATAAGCCACTTTCGGAAATCGTAAAAGAATACCTGAAAGAAAAGTACAATAAGCCGGGGAACGTTTTTTGTGGTGTTACCCACCGCCTCGACCGTCCTACGAGCGGGATCGTGGTCTTTGCCAAGACAAGCAAGGCTTTATCCCGCCTGAATGATATGTTCAAGAATAAGGAAATAAGTAAAACTTATTGGGCTATTGTAAAGAATACCCCCAAGCAGCCGGAGGGGACATTGAAGCATTACCTGGTACGGAATGAAAAACAGAATAAGTCATATGCTTATGATACTGAGAAGCCGGATTCTAAACAGGCTATACTGCATTATAAACTAATCGCCCGTTCAGATAAATACAGCTTACTCGAAATAGATCTGGAAACAGGCCGCCATCATCAGATACGTTGCCAGCTGGCAAAAATCGGCAGCCCGATAAAAGGGGATTTGAAGTACGGTGCGGAGCGTTCCAACCCCGATGGCGGTATCAGCCTGCATGCACGTAAGATATCCTTTATTCATCCGGTATCGAAAGAATTAATCGAAGTTACTGCACCTGTGCCGGAAGATAATTTGTGGCAGGCTTTTGGCGGAATATAAGTCTCTCGCAAATGTGTAAAATAAGGTATATAGGAAAAATGGAAAACAGAATAAGATTAGTAAGTAATGTGAATCAGTAATTAAATACAAAAGAAAAATCTCACGCAAAGACGCAAAGGCGCAAAGAAAGCTTTTGAATAAAAAAATAAAAGTATTATTCGCTTTTATTTGATTCCAACTCTATTCTTTGTTTTTCGAAAGTTATTTTCAATATTTTTCTTTGCGCCTTTGCGTGAGATAAAAAAATTTAAGAACATGAGTGAAAATGAAATATCAAAACATATTGTAGATATTGCATATTGTATACATTCTGAATTAGGGCCGGGTTTGTTAGAGCCTGTTTATGAAGAAATAATGTATTATGAATTGAATATACTGGATTTGAAAGTAGAAAGACAAAAAACTATTCCTGTATTCTGGGACGAATTGAAAATGGATATTGGTTTCCGGGCAGATTTAATTATAGAAGATAAGGTTATCATTGAGTTGAAATCTGTTGAAAAAATATCACCTGTTCATCCCAAACAACTGTTTACATATTTAAAAATAACAGATATTAAGTTGGGACTACTAATCAATTTTAATGAACCCTTTATAAAAAACGGAATAACAAGAATTGTAAATAACCTATAAAAATATACTATACAAAGATAGTAAGCAATACCATTGAAGATACTATTTTTGTGTATTCGTGCCTTTGTGAGAAATAAAATACTAAATATGAAAATTATAGACCTAATATCATCAGCTTTAAGCATCAAAGCTTCACAAATCGAAAAAACAATAGGTTTGCTGGATTCGGGCGCGACTATCCCTTTTATCAGCCGTTACCGGAAAGAAGTAACCGGAGGACTGGACGAGGTTCAGATAGGAGCGATAAAAGAACAGAATGATAAGTTCAATGAACTTGTAAAGCGTCGCGAAACAATCCTGAAATCGATAGAGGAACAGGAGAAGCTTACGCCTGAACTGAAAATGCGTATCGAAAACTGTTGGAACGGCCCGGAACTCGAAGATATCTACCTTCCTTATAAACCCAAGCGCCAGACGCGGGCCGAAATAGCCCGTAAGAAGGGATTGGAGCCACTGGCTAAATTGATTATGGCGCAACACCCGGTGGATGTGGAAGGGAAAGCCCTCTCATATGTAAAAGGTGATGTAAAAGATACGAAAGAAGCTATTGCCGGGGCATGTGATATCATAGCCGAATGGATAAATGAAGATGAATATGCCCGTAATGCTATCCGTAACCTTTTTGAACGGGAGGCAGTTATTACTGCTAAGGTAGTGAAGGGGAAAGAAGAGGAAGGTGACAAATACCGCGATTATTTCGATTTTTCCGAAAAACTGGGCAAGGCTTCATCTCACCGCATACTGGCAATACGTCGAGGGGAGTCGGAAGGTTTTCTCCGTGTAAACATTGCACCGGATGAAGATACGGCACTGGAAAGGCTGGACAAGCGTTTTATAAAAGGAGATAACGATAATGAAGCCACTAACTATGTGGCCGATGCCATAGAAGACTCATACAAACGATTGTTGAAGCCGTCGATAGAAACGGAGTTTTCAGCTTTATCGAAACAAAAGGCGGATGAGGAGGCCATACGTGTATTCATTGAAAATCTGCGTCAGCTTTTGCTTGCGCCGCCATTGGGACAAAAGAGGGTGTTGGGTATCGATCCGGGATACCGTACAGGATGCAAACTTGTATGTCTCGATGCGGAAGGAAACCTGTTGCATAATGAGACAATTTATCCGCATCCACCGCAAAATGAAACGTCCAAGGCCGGTAATAAAGTGGTGAAACTGGTGTCTACATATAATATCGATGCTATTGCTATCGGGAATGGTACTGCTAGTCGCGAAACGGAGCGTTTTATTACCAATCTCCGTTACGAAAAGGAGGTGAAGGTATTCGTTGTAAGTGAGAATGGGGCATCCATCTATTCTGCTTCCAAGATCGCCCGTGAAGAATTTCCGGATTATGATGTGACGGTCAGGGGAGCGGTATCTATCGGCCGTCGCCTGATGGACCCGTTGGCCGAATTGGTGAAGATAGATCCGAAATCGATCGGAGTAGGGCAATACCAGCATGATGTAGACCAGGCAAAATTGAAAAATTCCCTTGATCTCACCGTCGAAAGTTGTGTAAATCTCGTTGGTGTAAATGTAAATACCGCAAGTAAACACCTGTTGACTTACGTCTCAGGTTTAGGTCCTGTGTTAGCGCAGAATATTGTTGATTATCGCGCGGCACACGGTGCCTTCAAGTCCCGCAAAGAACTGATGAAAGTAGCCCGGATGGGAGAGAAGGCTTTTGAACAGTGCGCAGGCTTCCTTCGTATTGCCGAAGCTGGGAACCCGTTGGATAATTCTGCTGTACATCCTGAAAGTTACCATGTGGTAGAGAAGATGGCTAAAGATCTGAAGTGTACTGTTTCAGAACTGATACAGAACAAGGAATTGAAAAAAACGCTCGACCTCAAGTCGTATATAACGGATACAGTAGGATTGCCTACGCTGAACGATATAATGCAAGAACTGGATAAACCCGGACGTGACCCGCGTAAAGGCATCAGGATGTTTGAATTCGATCCCAATATCCGTACTATTAACGATCTGCGTGAAGGTATGGTTCTTCCCGGTATCGTTACCAATATCACAAACTTTGGTTGCTTTGTGGATGTGGGCATCAAAGAGAACGGGCTGGTGCATATTTCCGAAATAGCAGACCGCTTTGTTTCCGATCCTACAGAGGTGGTATCTCTTCACCAGCATGTAGAGGTAAAAGTATTGTCCGTTGATACAGCACGGAAACGGGTGCAATTATCGATGAAAAAATAAGAATCTGGTTGACTAAAAAGGAGTTACAATCAGCGTAACTCCTTTTCATTCCTTTTCCGGCTTGTATTATTAAAACTTGTATGCAATGCCTAAAGCTATATTGATACGGCTGCCGTCTTTGATTTTGTAACGGAATTCGCCGTTCAGCGCCAGATTATCGGTTAATTCATATTCGGCGCCACCGCCCAGTGAAAAAACAAAGTCACTGCTCGATGCCGATGCTCCCGATACATTAATGCCTAAAATGTCACCTAATTTGCCTAAGCCATCGATGGCCTCTCCATAAGAAGCTTTGGTGTTAATGAGTCCCAAACCCTACCGAAGGATACAGGGTAAACTTCTCGGCTACAGGAATCAGGTAATGTCCGTACACGCTGGCATCCCACATAGTTACAAAATCTTTTTTGAAAAAATAATCGAATTCCGCAGATAAACGGATCGGATCTGTTACATTGTAGAGGAATTTGGCGCCGAGGCCATAATTGGTGAAACTGTTTCCGCTCCCTATTACCAGGTTGGCACCGATAGCTTTGTCCCCTTTTTCCTGCGCTATTGTTACTGTGCTTACCGCTACCGTCATGATGATTAGCATCACCATTCTTTTGAATAGAACATTTTTCATTTGTGTAAAGAAATTAAGTGATTAATAATGAAAATCTGAACAATTATATATACATAATATATTAACTTCTGTATTTTATTTGAATAGATTTTTATGTCAAGGATTACCTGAAATCATTAGATTTCAGGGATAATACAGTTTTAAACTTCAATAGTATTGATTATTTCCATGTGTATTGTCAATTTTGTATGTTTAGTGTTATAAGGTTTAAATAATTTCTAATTTTTTGTAAGAAATTTTGCACAAATATATATGAAAAATTGATAATAAATAATTTTTGAACTGAAAAATATATTTACCGGTAAAAAAGCACTTTTACGCATGGGTAACCGGAAGATTTGTCTTCCGGTTACCGGCAAAATATTATTTAATATTTAATTTTTGTATGATAATAATTATTTCAACTTGAATACAATAGGCATTGTAAAGTAAACGGGAACGGCAACTCCGTTATTCTTGCCCGGTATCCATCTGGGCATGCCTTTCAGTACCCTTATGGCTTCCTTGTCGCAAGTCGGACTGATTCCTTTCAGTAGTTGGATATCAGTGATATCTCCGGTTTTGCTTACCACGAATCTTAGAGTAACTGTTCCTTGTATTCCCATTTCCTGATCCACAACCGGATATTTGATATTATCGTATATATATTTATACATATCGGTTTGTCCACCGGGGAATTGAGGCATGAATTGAGCGCTTATGAATACTTCGGGTTCTTTAGAGGCGGCTCCACCTTGTCCGTCACCTACTACATTGGTTTCAAATTCTTTGCGTACAGCGTCTTTGTGGTCAGAACCATCGTCTTTTACTTCAAAACCACCGATTTCTCTTTTGTCTGTAGTCAGGTCACTCATATTGGCCATCTCAGTCTCATCGGGGGCATCTTCGTTCTTTACAATTGTAGGCGGGGCAAATTTTTGCATCGGAAGGAATTTTGGAGGTTCCGGTATCTCAGGTTTTATTACTTCGGGTTCCGGTAACTTGTTATCTACTTCGATCACCGATGTAGTGTATATGTCGTCTACACCACCTGTATGGTTCTTTGCACTGGCAGCATTGATCGTACTGATGATTGCCGGCAGGCAGGATACAAAAGCAGCGAATAATACCACTACGCCGAATGCGATCAGATGCCTCCTGGTAGAGGACTGGCGTAATTCAAATGCACCATATGATTTATTTTTACCTTCAAAAATAATATCACACCATTCTGCGGAATTTAAGTTAACTAAGTTTTTCATAACTGTAAGTTTTATGTGTTATTAATTATTCCCCTTTTGTACCTAATAGATATGTAAAAGCTTCAAATTCCATAAAAGGGCTTAAATTTTTTTGAAAATAATTTCGGATAGATTATTTATTTCTTGCATAGGGTGGTATAGATGAAATTTTGCATATATAATATCTGAAAACTTTATCTATATTATGAATATGTTGGTTAACTATTTGTAAATCTTCGATATATTGAAAAAATAAGAGGTTTGGATCATATCTGTTTTTTGTTACTTTTTAACTATATATAGTTAATATATGTAAACAACATATTATATAAACAGTAAAAATGTGTCAGATGTGTCTCCCGCTGGCGCGGACTTCCAGTCCGTGTCTTTTGACAGGGAAAAAATGTTTGCTACGCAACACACAGACGGGACGTCTGCGCCAGCGAGGGCAGGGCTGTTAAGTTCTGAATCCTTATATACTCTTTGTCATGTTGAACGAAGTGAAACATCTCCTAAATCGAAAGAGATCCTTCGTTCCACTCAGGATGGCAGCAGAGAATAACAGAATAAAGCGGAGAACTTAACAGCCCCTGCCCCAAGGGGGACTTACAGAGAGGGAAAAAAGGAACAGATAAAAAATAGTGGGAAAAGTGTCAAGTTTGTCAAGTTTTGTACATAAGCTATTGGCTAACGGCTATCAGCTAATAGCTAAAAAGGTGTTACTTTTTAATAGTTACGAGTTACTTCGCCCTAGGGCAGTTACGAGTTACGAGTAGACAAGGCACGAGATACAAGTTGTTAACTGATGACTGTTCACTGTTCACTGTAAAATGTGTTACATCTGTTACTTTTTAACTGTATATGGTTAATAAATGTAAAAATAATATAAGGGTAACCAAGTCTGTGCTTTGAGCCACAAAACAGACGGTTCTTTTTATTATTTTTAGTCATTATTTTTTATTTATAAATTCTTAAAATACTACATTTGTGGCTTTAATTAAAAGAACGTTTTAAATAGCGGTAGCAGAAGTAAAATTTATTTTGATTATGCCGAGTCACGCAAAACGACTATTGTAAATGAACGAAAAGTATATGTCCAATTCCGTAGTTATAATACCCACCTACAATGAGAAGGAGAATATAGAGGCTATAATCAGAGCTGTACTCGATTTGCCCCGGCTGTTCGATATTCTTATTATCGACGATGGCTCTCCCGATGGTACGTCAGGCATTGTGAAAAAGCTTCAATCCGAATTTCCGGAACGACTGAATATGATAGAGCGGGCCGGTAAATTAGGGCTAGGTACGGCATATATCGCGGGTTTTCGCTGGACACTGGAACGTTCATATGAATATGTATTTGAAATGGATGCCGATTTTTCGCATAATCCGAACGATTTATTACGCCTGTATGACGCGTGTGCGAACGATGGCGCGGATTTATCCGTAGGCTCGCGTTATTATAGCGGGGTGAATGTCGTGAACTGGCCGATGGGGCGGGTACTGATGTCTTATTTTGCGTCTAAGTATGTGCGCTTTATTACCGGAATGAAAGTGCATGATGCTACTGCTGGATTCGTATGCTATAAGCGAAACGTATTGGAAACCATCGACTTGGATAATATACGTTTCAAGGGATATGCATTTCAGGTAGAAATGAAATATACGGCTTATTGTCTGGGATTTGATATAAAAGAAGTCTCTATCGTATTTGTAAACCGGATGCTGGGAACTTCCAAAATGAATTCGGGTATCTTTGCGGAAGGAGTTTTTGGAGTATTGACGATGAGATTCAGGCAATTGTTCGGAGGCATAAAGAAGAAACAATAAATCTTGTGTATTTTTGTTCTTTATTTAATTTTAGGTGATATAAATGAAAATTATCTGCATAGGTCTTAACTATCAGACACATAATAAGGAGATGGGTCGTGCGTTGTCTGATAAGGATGATGATCCTGTTCTCTTTATGAAACCGGATACAGCTTTGCTATCAGGTGATAAGAACCGTTTTTACATACCCGATTTTTCATCGGATATTCATCACGAAACCGAACTGGTAGTTCGTATCGATAAAATGGGTAAGAATATTGCAGAACGTTTCGCTTATCGCTATTATAATGAAATAACACTAGGCATAGACTTTACGGCACGTGATATACAAGCCGGATTAAAGCAAAGAAGTCAGCCCTGGGAAATATCGAAGGCTTTTGACAATTCTGCGGCAGTAGGTAGTTTTGTCCCGAAAGAAAAGTATGGAAAAAGTATTCAGGAACTGGACTTCATGCTCAGAATAGATGATAAAGTTGTTCAGTCGGCAAATACGAATGAGATGCTTCATTCGGTGGATAAGATTATAGCTTTTGCAAGCCGCTTCTTTACATTAAAGACCGGCGACCTCATATTTACCGGTACGCCCGCAGGAGTAGGGAAAGTTGAAATCGGGAATAAACTGACAGGTATTCTGGAGGAAGATGAACTATTGGAATTACATATTTGTTAGAATAGTATGTTAAAATTTGAAATAAAAATAATAAAATCGATAAAAGATAGTTATAACTATAACTGAAGAATGTACAAACTATAAACTTCCTTAACCAAATTAATTTAATTACGTAAAATAAATAGTGGAATAAATGAAGAATTTCTTAAAAAAAGTCTTGTTGGTAAATGCTTTTGTACTCACTACATTTAGCATGGTTGCCCAAGAAGATATCAATCCGATTCTGACTGCGATGCCGTCTTTATCCATCGCTCCTGATGCCCGTGGCGGCGGTATGGGAGATGCCGGAGTAGCTACTGCGCCCGACGTATATTCGCAACACTGGAACCCTGCAAAATATGCATTTTCGCCAAGTAAGGCGGGATTTGGACTATCATATACACCCTGGTTGAGAAAAATCATCAATGATATAGCGCTGGTTTACGGGGTGGGTTATTATAAACTAGGTAATGAGAACAATCAGGCGTTAAGCGCTTCGATACGTTACTTCTCTGTAGGTAATGTCAATATTGCCAATGATGCGGGTTGGACGGGACAAACACTGAGCCCTCACGAACTGGCTGTCGATTTAGGCTATTCGCGTAAATTGACAGAAACATTTTCCGGATCGGTAACGGTACGCTATATACGTGCCGATTATTCGGGTGCGGATGAAGAAACAACTCCGGGTAATGCATGGGCTGCCGATGTAGCAGGTTATAACGAATCGTATATAAATATAGGACAATCGGAAAGCTTATTAAGCTTCGGTTTTAATATATCTAATATCGGTACTAAGATAGCGACAACAGGCGGAGACAGGGATCAGTTCCTGCCTACGAACCTGCGCTTAGGAGCTTCATTGATGTATCCGATGAACGATGTGAGTACATTGTCTTTCAGTATGGATATCAATAAGTTGCTGGTGCCTACACCTCCAGTACAGGAAGAAGGTGAAGACGTCAACGATTATAGGAAACGGATTGAAGATTATCAGAATATCAGCCCTATATCCGGTATCTTTAAATCGTTTGGGGATGCGCCCGGCGGATTTTCGGAAGAGATGAAAGAAATAATGTGGTCGCTTGGTGCAGAATATGACTATGATAATAAGTTCCGCCTTCGTACCGGTTATTTCCATGAAAACAAAATGAAGGGTAACCGTCAGTACTTGTCGTTCGGGGCAGGGTTCAAGCTGACAGCTTTCCAGCTGGATGTAGCTTATATGCTTGCTACTGCACAACAAAACCCGTTAGACCAGACACTCCGTTTCTCTTTGGCGTTCGACATTGACGGAATGAAAAATTTATTCAGATAAAACTTAATTAGCATATTAGTAAATTCGGAAATCAGCAAATAGTGCAAGCGGCTAGCAGTACACATAGTTATTGAATTTACTGATATGCTAATGTGCTAATTCTCAAATTAAATAAAATGAAGATACGTGTAGGGTTTGGGTACGATGTACATCGTTTGGCAGACAATCGTGAATTGTGGCTTGGAGGTGTGAAGATCGACCATACTCAGGGACTTATGGGACACTCCGATGCTGATGTCCTGATACATGCGATTTGTGATGCTTTGTTAGGTGCGGCAAATCTGCGCGATATAGGTTTTCACTTTCCCGATACTGCGGGAGAATATAAAGATATAGATAGCAAGATTTTACTGGCCAGAACATTAGAGGTTATAACGGAAAAAGGGTACAGGATCGGCAATATTGATGCGACTATTTGTGCCGAGCGTCCTAAGATAAATCCGCATATACCTCAGATGCAAAAGGTAATGGCAGGGATACTTGAAATCTCTGAAGAAGATATTTCTATTAAAGCTACTACATCCGAAAAAATGGGATTTGTAGGCCGTGAGGAAGGTTTTGCCGCATATGCCGTGGCTTTAATAGAAAAATAAGTGATAGTTAAACACAGTGCAAAATGAGTGTGAAACCTGTAATAGAGTTAACTGCTGACGGGTCTCACACTCTTTTTGTTCCCGGACTGAACGAACATTACCATTCGGTAAACGGGGCTATACAAGAATCTACGCATGTCTTTATAGACGCCGGATTAAAGCATTGCCGCAAAGATACAATCCATATATTCGAAGTGGGTTTCGGTACGGGACTGAATGCTTTCCTTACATTACTCGAAAATCGAAAGACAGAACGGATTATCCATTATACAACCATAGAGGCTTATCCTTTACCTGATAACATTATTAAAGATTTGAATTATCCTGAGAAATATTTATCTATAGAGCAGGAAATGTATCATAAGCTGCATAATGTGGAATGGGAAAAGGAATCGGAGATAACCGATAATTTTTTTCTTACCAAAATAAAGGCGGACTTTACACGTTTCGATTTTTCGAAAATAAAAGAAAATGCAGATATTATCTACTTTGATGCCTTTGCACCCGATAAACAGGCCGGGATGTGGACACAGGACATCTTTGATAAATTATATGCTATATCAGGCGACGGATGTATATTGGTCACCTATTGTGCCAAAGGAATAGTGCGCCGGATGATGCAACAGGCCGGCTTTACAACGGAACGGTTACCCGGGCCTCCGGGAAAACGGGAGATGTTGCGGGCGATAAAATAATTTAAAGATTTCAGTATTTAAAGATTTCAGTATTATTTTCGCCTGATTATTTATCTTTGTATCCTTTATTAATTAGAGTTATGCTACAAGCATCTTTTCTTGTAACTCGTAACTCGTAACTTGTAACTAAATTGAAAATAGGCAATATAAATTTTTCTGAAAACCCGGTGTTCCTTGCTCCTATGGAGGATGTTACCGATATGGGTTTCAGATTGATGTGTAAACGTTTTGGCGCGGATATGGTATATACCGAGTTTGTATCCAGCGACGCTCTTATACGTCATGTAAACAAAACACAGGCAAAACTAACTATCAGCGAAGAAGAACGTCCCGTAGCTATCCAGATATACGGGCGTGAAGTGGATGCGATGGTAGAGGCTGCAAAGATATGTGAAGAAGCCAGTCCCGACATACTGGATATAAATTTCGGTTGCCCTGTGAAGAAAGTGGCAGGAAAAGGTGCCGGTTCGGGCATGATGCGTACACCCGAACTGATGGTGGAGATCACCGCTGCCGTTGTAAAGGCTGTGAATATCCCCGTGACAGTGAAAACCCGCCTGGGATGGGATAACGATTCGAAGATAATTGTGGAACTGGCGGAGCAATTACAGGATACAGGTATACAGGCTTTGACATTGCATGGGCGTACTCGTGCCCAGATGTATTCAGGAGAAGCTGATTGGTCACTGATTGGTGCAGTAAAGAATAATCCACGCATGCATATCCCGATTATTGGCAATGGGGATGTAACCACTCCCGAAATCTGTAAACGGCGTTTTGATGAAACTGGTGTGGATGCCGTAATGATCGGTCGTGGCAGCATCGGTGGACCCTGGATATTCGAAGAGGTGAAACATTATCTGGCCACAGGAGAACCTATGCCAAAGAAGGAGTTTACATGGTATCTCGATGTTTTGAAGGATTTGGTACGGAAGAATATAGCCCATTCCGGCGAGAGAGGCGGGATACTACATAGTCGCCGTCATTTGGCGGGAAGTCCGGTGTTTAAGGGGATTCCCGATTTTAAGAAAATACGGGTATCTATGCTAAGAACAGATTCGGTAGATGAATTATTCTCAATAATGGATGGTATATCTATTCAATATGACGTATAATTTCGTATTTTTGTACCTCTAAAATTTAGTAGCAGATTATGGAACAAAAACTATCGGTTTACAACACACTGACCCGTACAAAAGAAGTATTCGAACCGCTTCATGCGCCTCATGTAGGAATGTATGTCTGTGGTCCTACAGTATATGGCGATCCACATTTAGGACATGCCCGCCCGGCTATAACCTTCGATATATTATTCCGCTATCTTACACATCTGGGATATAAAGTACGTTATGTACGCAATATTACCGATGTGGGGCATTTGGAAAACGATGCGGATGAAGGAGAGGATAAGATAGGAAAAAAAGCACGTCTTGAAGAGCTTGAACCGATGGAAGTGGTGCAATATTATACAAACCGTTACCACAAGGCAATGGAGATGTTGAATGTATTGCCTCCAAGCATCGAGCCCCATGCTTCCGGACACATAATAGAACAAATTGAAACGATTAAAAAAATACTGGAGAACGGTTATGCATATGAAAGTAATGGCTCTGTTTATTTCGATGTAGAGAAGTATAATAAGGACTACGATTACGGTATCCTGTCGCATCGAAACATAGAGGAGATGCTGAATACGACCCGTGAACTTGAAGGACAGGACGAGAAACGCAGTAAGGTGGACTTTGCCTTGTGGAAGAAAGCTTCACCGGAACATATTATGCGCTGGCCTTCGCCTTGGGGCATTGGTTTCCCGGGATGGCATTTGGAATGTTCTGCAATGAGTATAAAATATCTTGGTAACGAGTTTGATATACATGGTGGTGGGCTTGACCTGATGTTTCCGCACCATGAATGTGAAATTGCCCAGAATACAGCGATGGAAAAGCATCAGGTCGTAAAATATTGGATACATAACAATATGATTACAGTTGATGGGCAGAAAATGGGTAAATCGTTGGGGAACTTTATCACATTAGAAGAATTCTTCACTGGGTCACACAAATTGTTAGCACAGGCCTATTCTCCGATGACAATCCGATTCTTTATTTTACTATCTAATTATCGAAGTATTGTAAATTTTAGTAATGAAAGTCTGCAGTCTGCAGAAAAGTTATTATTTAGATTGCTTGAAGCGTATGATAATATAAAAAAGATTAACCCTCAAAATATAACATCCGATGATGTTGATATAAGTTTTTTAGAAAATAGATGTTATAGGGCTCTAAATGATGACTTAAACACTGCTGTACTAATATCCCTTTTATGTGAAGCAAGTAATTATGTATATTTAGCATTATATCAAGATGTTTTGATGACAGTAGATTCTATTGAACATTTAAAAAAAATATTTGATACTTTTTTATTTGATATATTGGGTATTCGTAATGAGGCATCCTCTGCAAATAATAACGAGGCATTCGGAAAAGCTGTAGACTTACTGCTCGATATCCGTCAAAAAGCAAAAGAAAATAAAGATTGGGCAACATCCGACCAGATAAGGAATGAATTGGCCAAAGCCGGCTTTGAAATAAAAGACGGTAAGGACGGCGCGGAATGGAAGCTGAAATGAAATCTTAGTATTACAATATGATAATAACAATGTCTCCGGCGAAACTCCAGGATTTTGAATCCCCGGTTCCCGTAAAAGAAGCTACTACTCCGCTTTATGCCAAAGAGGCGAAAGAATTGTATAAGTCGATGGAGGGTATATCCGCGCAGGAGATAGCTTCGTTGATGAGTATCAATCCGCAGCTGGCGCATAATGTGTATCAGTATATCCATGCATTTCCTTTGGCTAAGACTCCGCAGCGGCAGGCAATATTCGCATACAATGGCATTGCTTATAAGGGACTTGATGCAGAGACATTTTCGGATAAGGATCTTGATTTTGCCCAAAAGCACCTGGTACATATATCAGGTTTGTACGGGGTGCTCCGGCCACTGGACCTGATAAAGCCATACCGTTTGGAAATGCAAATTCCGCTGGCAAACAACAGAGGTAAAGATTTGTATGCTTTCTGGTCAGAAACGATCAGTAAATATTTGGCGAAGCAGATGAAAGCCGATGACAATATATGGGTTAATCTGGCATCGAAAGAATATGCAAAGGCAGTGAACCGCAAACTCTTGCCAAAAGGGCATAAAATGATAACTCCCATATTCAAACAGCAGACCGGTAAAGGCTATAAGCAGATTGTGGTGTATGCAAAGAAAGCACGGGGAATGATGACCCGTTTTATAATTCAGCATCAGATTAAAGATATAGAACACCTGAAGGGGTTCGATTCCGAAGGATATGTTTTTGCTCCGCAGTTATCGGACGATAAGGAATGGGTGTTTGTGAGGTAAATGCATTTCAAAATTTGGTTATGCCGATTTTTAAATCTTGAAACTTCTTGCTACCTTTGCGTTGCGATAAAAATCACAATTTAAATAGTAAATAAAGATGAAAAAAGTAGTATTGATTCGCCACGGGGAAAGCGTTTGGAACAAAGAAAACCGCTTTACGGGATGGACTAACGTAGACTTGTCGGAACAAGGAGTTCAGGAAGCAGTAAAAGCAGGACAATTGCTGAAAAAAGAAGGTTTCAACTTTACTCTGGCCTATACTTCATACCTGAAAAGAGCCGTTAAAACATTGAACAACATCCTTGACCAAATGGATCTGGACTGGATTCCGGTTGAAAAAACATGGCGTTTGAATGAGAAGCATTACGGTATGCTTCAAGGCCTGAACAAAGCCGAGACTGCTGAAAAATATGGTGACGAGCAAGTATTGGTTTGGAGACGTAGCTATGATGTGCCTCCTGCACCACTGGAACCGACAGATCCGCGTTCGGCTTCGCAAGACCCTCGTTATGCATGCGTGCCTAAAGCATATATTCCTGAAACTGAAGCATTGAAAGAAACAGTAGAACGCATCTTGCCTTACTGGCTGGAAGTTATCTATCCGTCGTTGATGTGTCATGATGAAATTGTCGTTGCTGCTCACGGAAACAGCCTTCGTGGTATTATTAAATATCTGAAAGGTATTTCCGATGAAGATATCGTAAGCCTGAACCTGCCTACAGCAGTACCTTATGTATTCGAATTCGATGATGATTTGAACCTCGTAAAAGACTATTTCCTTGGCGATCCGGAAGAAATCAAAAAGCTGATGGATGCGGTTGCTAATCAGGGAAAGAAGAAATAAATATAAAGAACTTATATAGAAGGAGCATATATTATCGAAAATATATGCTCTTTCCTATTCGCTAAGTTAGGAAAATAAAAACAAAATCACTATCTTTGCCCCGCTTTTATAAGCCCGTACGTGTGATGGGAATGAGGAAGCAAATCCTTGATTTGAGTAACACATTTAAAATTAAAAAATGAAAACATTTGAACTAAAAGGCGAAGCCAGAACAGACATTGGCAAAAAAGCAACTAAAGCTTTCCGTAAAGAAGACAAAATTCCTGCGGTTATCTATGGGGGAGAAAAAGCTGACAAAGCTATCCTTTTCACAGTGACAAACAGCGATGTGCGCAAATTGATTTACACTCCTGAAATTTACCTTGTAGACCTTACGGTAGGGAAAGATAACTATAAAGCAATATTGAAAGATGTGCAGGTACACCCTGTTACAGATGAAATTCTGCACCTTGATTTCCTTCATGTATTCGAAAACAAACCGATTACAATCGATGTACCGGTAGTACTTGACGGACTGGCAGAAGGTGTTAAGGCCGGGGGTAAATTATCTCTTGACCTGCGCAAACTGAAAGTAAGAGCTCTTTACGATAAAGTACCGGAAAAAGTACATGTTGATGTTTCAGGCCTTGCATTAGGAAAATCTATTCAGGTTGGAGAACTTCATTTCGAAGGACTTGAATTGCTGAATGCGAAAAATGGCGTTGTTTGCCGTGTTCAGTTGACTCGTGCAGCCAGAGGTCTTGCGGCTAAAAACGGCTAATAGCGGATAACTATAGAAATATAACGAATGAAATATTTGATTGTCGGACTGGGTAATATTGGTCGAGAATACGAATATACCCGCCACAACATAGGATTCAGAGTATTGGACGCTTTAGCTAAAGCGTCCAATATTGTTTTTGCAGACAGGCGTTACGGTTTTGTGGCGGAGATGAAGGTAAAAGGGCGTACGCTTATTCTGTTGAAACCTTCCACATATATGAATCTCAGCGGTAATGCCGTGCGTTATTGGATGAATCAGGAAAAAGTTCCTGTCGAAAATGTGTTGGTCGTTGTGGACGATCTGGCTTTGCCGTTCGGCTCTTTGCGCCTCAAAGGAAAAGGCAGCGATGCCGGACATAACGGGTTGAAACATATACAGTCGATCTTGGGCACACAGGAGTACGCGCGCCTGCGATTTGGCATTGGAAATGATTTTCCGAGGGGCGGACAGGTCGATTATGTTCTGGAAGACTTCTCCGATGAGGAAGAGAAAGAGCTTCCGGCTAAGTTGGAAACCTGCGGAGAAATCATCAAAAGTTTCTGTCTTGCAGGGATACAAAATACAATGAATCAATACAACAGCAAATAGAATATGAAATTGTGGAAATATAGTGGTGTATTCTTAATGATAACAGGAATACTACATGTAGCCATAGCCATATTGGAAGGGAAAGAAACTCTTGTCGCAATACTCAAAGACGGATTCGATTCAATCGGTAGCGACGTACTGAGGAATCAGGCTTTCTGGTTTCTTATATGTGGTGTAATCATTATATTTTGGGGGCAAACACTCCATTTTTATATAAAAAAGACGCGGACTCCCCTCCCTTCATCTTTAGGCTGGTCACTCTTGATCATTTCACTTGTGGGTTGTTTCTTTGTTCCGGTTTCCGGATTCTGGCTTTTTATACCCCAGGCGTTAATTATGATACTAGCCAGTAGAAACTCAAAGGCTATAAATTCAGAGCAAAAATGAAAGAACCCAAAAACGAAGTTCGTATAGATAAGTGGTTGTGGGCAGTTCGCTTGTTCAAAACACGTTCTATTGCCATTGAAGCCTGCAAAAAAGGACGCATAACGATCAGGAGTGTAACCGTAAAGCCGTCTCGGATGATAAAAGCAGGCGATATAATAGAGGTTCGCCGTCCGCCTGTAACCTATTCGTTTGAGGTGCTGGCCCTTTCCGAAAACAGAATGGGTGCAAAGCTCGTTCCTGAGTTTATGCGCGATGTAACCCCTCCTTTGCAACTGGAGATATTGGAGATGTCCAAGATGAGCGGATTTGTAGACCGCGCACGCGGAACAGGCCGTCCGACAAAAAAAGACCGGCGCGAACTGGAGCAGTTTACTGATGATTATTCTTTCTTCGATAACTGGGACCTGGAAGAAGAAAGCTGACCTTATATTCGCATACAAAACAGGCATGTTATCCTATCCGGGATAGCATGCTTTTTTTGATAACTTTTCTTCAAAACACATTGTAATTCTATTTTATTCCATATCTTTGTTTTTGTATTGGTGTTACAAGTCTGCATTTGCCGGATGCGTAATGAAAAGGGAATCAGGTGTAAATCCTGAGCAGTCGCGCTGCTGTAATCTCTATTCAGTAAACAGTTAACAATGTTTCTGAAAAAAGTCTTTAAACAATACCAAATACCACTGTTCGTCATCGAACGGGAAGGATGTTTAAAGGAGGAGTAAGTCAGAAGACAGCCTAAGAATTTAGAGATACATTGACTTTTCTACGAATAACAATCTGAATAACAATTATTTAATCATATAGCCGTAACGCCGGACTAATAGCTTAAAACTGTTAAAATGTTAAATTTTACTGGTTTTTAATCCTTTTGGTTAGGCCTTACCTATTCGTTAGTACCTTTTTCATGTAGGCAATTTTGAGACTACATAAGGGCACTTAAAACGAATTAATATGTATTCAGTAAATTTTAAAGGCAAAGCAAATACAAAGAATCCGGAACTGGTAAGGATAGAAATGATTCTGTTTAAAACCGGTTACGCAAGGATTCCCAAAGTATTATCAATCACAGGCAAAAGAAAAAGCTGGAACCAAAATGCCCAGTCTTTCGCAGGTAATACCAGTGAAGAAACGGAAAAGAACCAGCTTCTGATGGCTATAAGGCTAAAGTATCTTAAAGTTGTGGAGCAGTGGGAACTGGAAGGGGTTGATTGGTCGCCAGTCCAGTGGTCTCATTATTTTGATATAAATACAACTAAAAAAGAGGTGACAAAAGTAAAGAGTGTTTCCGTATTTTTGGATGAATTGATCTTACGCTTTAAAAATACAGAAAGGATTAAGAATGGGGGGATAATCAAAGGTTCATCAAATTTCGAGTTGTATTTATCGTTAAAGAACAGCCTGGCTGAATTTACAAAGAAAACATACAACCGGAGTTTCCATACTTACTTCTTTCCTGATATAGATGAAAACTTTTTCAGGGATTATGCATTTTTCCTTCAAAAGAAGGGGCTGGAACAAGGCAATAAGGGAGGTATCGTCAACCGCCTGAAATCGTTAAGGGCAACCATTACCCATGCCGACAAGGCAAATATCCCCGGCGTGAACAAAGGCGCATCTGTCGTTGTCCAGGATAAAATGCGTATAGGAAAAACAACGCCTAAAACCATTGATTATAAATATATACAAAAGATAGAAAGCTTAGACCTAAGCGGTTATTCAGAAAAACAAAGGCTGAATATAGATGCCTTTCTTTTTTCTTTCTATGCAGGCGGCATGAGTCCTATCGATGTAATTTATCTTACCCATAAATGCTTCAATGAAGGTAAAATCGTTTATGAACGGATGAAGACGACAAAAGAAGCCCGGATGCCGGTATTAAAAAAAGCGGTTGATATTATCAATAAATATAAAGGGCAGTGCTATGGTGATTATGTTTTGCCAATCCTTCAGGCCAGGCATCAGACGGAAACCCAAAAGGTTCACAGGGTAAGCGGATTCTCAGTCTGCGTAAACAAAACCCTCCGTAAGGTTGCAAAAAATATCGGATATAAAGGGAAGATAACATGGAACTCTGCACGGGGAACATATATATCAAAACTTATAGACGAAAAATATCCTGTCGAACTGGTTGCTGAACATGCGGGGAACAGCCCGGATGTTATATACAAACACTATTACATTGTAACCCAGAGGGAGGAACTTAATAATAAATTGGATTCTCTTCTGTGAATGTCCCTGCTGGCATGCTTACAGATAAGAAATACGGCAAAACTATCAGCAGATTTGCCGTATTTCACTGGTTTATCTCACATTATTTGATATCCCGGTTTTTCCATTTCGCCTTACGGCGTTCCTGTCCTAACATTCTCTTCCTGGCCAATTGGCGGGAGGAGTAATACAATCTCTCTTCGCCACACATTCTATCATATTCCTCCAACTTCAAATTGTCGAGGTCTTCCGGTTCAATCGCAATATCAGGATGAACATGTCTAAAATAATATCCACCCGTTGAAATATACTTCCCTAAGCAACAAAAAGATATTGCCTGTAAATTACAAAAACTTAACTCGGAAGCAGCGTGTAAAGAACGGACTATAGCTATTAATACTTTTGCATTGTTAAATATTAAGACCTGCTTAGGCTCTTTATAAGGACTCTTTCTCATAATTATTTATATCTGCTTTTTATTGGTTTTAAATGAATTTCAATCCTGTTATTTTTCAAAATATTTTCAGCGGCTTTGTATATAGGTAACTCCTCTATACCGGCAGCTTTAAGCGCAGTCATCATAATATGGTCTTCTACCAGCAGGAGGTAGTCCTTGTCCGGCATAGATATCCATTTATCCAGTTCTGATTTTAATTTTGCCATATGTTCTTGTTTATTTGTTTTTTTACTCAGTAATTTCCCGTCAGGAGAAAGCGACCTGGCCAGTCACTGCTGCCCCACACGTAAATAATACCTTGCGGACACTGTACTATTTGATTTAATTAACCTTGAATTGTACAATTCACCGGCAATTTCATCCATGCTGTATCCGGCTTGTTGTAATAATAAGGCTTTGCGGGACGCCGGCTTTATCATGCCAAGAGCTTCTACTATATCATCTGAAAAGAATTGTTTGTAATCATCAGTCCTTAGGTCTCTGAAGTAAACCTCTTCATTCTCATCCGATGGTATTTGCAGGTTTTCAATATCAATGAAATTCATTCTTTGGAATTTTGTCCGTGAGCGTCCAATTATCCGTGTAATAATGGTATATAACCAGGGCCGGATATGCAGTAAGGGATTATAAGTATCAATAGCCTTGAAAATCCGGAATAATACTTCGCTATAGAATTCTTTACATTCATACTCCGACCTGGAGTGTTTTAAACATACCCGGTAGATAAAATCCTTTTCCGGTAATACATATTTGTTGAATAATTCTGTTTTTGATTGTTCAATATTCATAGATGTTGATTTTAAATTTTTGTAATAAAACTGTTTTTTATAATTATCATGAAAAACAGACTAAGAGGAGGGCCTCTATTCCTGATAAGCATTTAAAATCTTATTTAGGTGTTAAAAATATACGGAAGAATGATGAATAAGCCTGTGAATATTAGCGGTGTGGCAATATTTGTAAATATAGACAATGAAAAAAACAAATTTATTTTACAAATAATTGCATCCTGTCTCCTAACCTTATATATTGAAATAAATCAAATTCAAATATGTACTCAATAAATTTTAAAGGAATTTTTCATCCCAAAAACAAGAAGATGGTCAAGGTAACTGCGATTTTTCATCAAAGCGGTTATTGCAGGGCAAAAAAAGTACTAAACATTACCGGGCTTTACAAAGAATGGGATCAAAGTAAGCAGACATTCAAGACCCGGAATGCTGAAAACCAAGTAAAAAACAACCTCCTCTCAGAAACGAAACTAAAATATCTGAAAGTAGCGGAAGAATGGGAACTGGAGGGTAGAAGCTGGACGCCGGCCCAATGGTCAAATTGTTTTGATACCCCGGAGGTAAAAACAAAAAAAGTTAAAATCCTGTCCGTTATCAGAATGATCGATGAATTGATCGACGAGTTCGGTAAAAAAGAAAGGTTCAAAAATGGGGAGATCATAGGAAGTTCCGCTAATGTAAAAGAATACAAACTGCTTAAAAATTCATTAAGTAATTTTACGAGGGACAAATATAAAAAAGGCTTTTCTTCTTATTATTTTACAAACCTGAATGAAACATTTTTGAATGATTATACAGTATACCTTCAAGTCAGAGGAGCCGAAAAAGGCAACAAAGGCGGTGTGATCCAAAAGCTGAAGAAATTAAAAGCGGTATGCAATTATGCTTCACAGAGGCAAATACCTGGTGCAACTACCGGAATATTCAAATGTGTCGATCAAAAAATGAAGACAAACAAATTTATACCTAAAACAATCCCTTATTATGTCATACAGGAAATAGAGCGGATGGATAAAAATGGCTTCACAAAGAAGCAGTTATTCCATATCGACCTGTTCCTTTTTAGTTTTTATGCAGGCGGGATAGGTAATACGGATGTCGCCCACCTGAAAAAAGGCTGTATCAAGGATAGCTTTATAGAATATGAAAGGAGCAAAGTAGCAAAAGACGCCAATGTTCCACTCGTAAATAAGGCCGAAGCTATAATAAGGAAATATATATCCGCTTCCTACCAGGATTATGTTTTTCCTATCTTTACCTATAAACATCAAACTAACCTGAAAAAAAAGAACAGGGTGGAAAGTATTTCCTTACGAGTGAATAAAACCCTCGAAAAGGTAAGGAAGAAACTGGATTATAAAGATAAAATAACATGGTACTCCGCCAGGGGGTCCTTTATAACCAAAATGCTGGATGACGGTTTCCATCCTGTCCAGGTCGCCGGATATGCAGGCAATAGTCCAGATGTCATATATAAGCATTATTATAAAGCGACGAACCAGGATGAGGCACGGACCCGGATGAACAAAAATTTACAATAGGAAAACGGGATTAGCTACCTTTCAGCTAATCCTTTAATTTCTTTATCGCTTGCTTTTAGTTTTAGCCTTAAATTTATACAGATACGGAGCCCTGTGGGATCTTCCGTCATACAACTTGCCTAATCGTTCCAACAGGTTCGAGCATAACATTTTCCTTTGGAAATTAGCGCTGACGATCTTTTTCTGGAAAACCGCTTCATACAGCCCCTGCAACTCCTTTAAGGTAAATGTCTTATTCAGCAGGTTGTACGCAATCGGCTTTTTATCCATGTCTTCCTGCAATTTCAATACGGCTTTCCTGATAATATCCTTGTGGTTGCATGTAAGTTCGGAGATATCCCGGATATCGGCCCATACTAATTTAGATGAGAATAAATCCTGCGCCGTAGGGAATACTTTGAACCTGTCGACTAAAGAATAATAACAGACCGATACTTTCCTGGCGTTTACCCAACTGTCCTTCGGAACCTCAATACCGGATAACCGTAACATTTCCGAAAAGATACTTTCGTTTGCCTGTCCGGTTTCGTCCGATACATGGAACTGTTCATTGTATAATATATCCTTTAATTTGAAGCACTGTTGCAATATACGTAACGATGCGTCATCCATTGTTTCATCCTTAAACACATATCCCTCAGGCAAAAAATAACAGCAGCCTTCCCCGGTTTGGAGTAAAAGTACCTTTAAATTATTATTGTAAAAGCTGAATACCACAGTATTTATCAGTATCTCTGACAGAAATGTTCCGGATGCCGTTTCGAGAAATATATGTACATCTTTACAAACAGCCCTATTATCAGTATATTCCATTGGTTTATTTCGTTCCATTTGTCAAACATAGCCATATAAGCATAGTTTTGCCTTCTATCTTTAATACGTGGTACGTGGCTGTTTTACCCATAAAATGCTATATTGGTATCTTCTCCTGAAAATGAATGCCCATTACTATCTACTAGTTATAGATTTACATGCATAAGAAGATTAGTATGTGTATGACTATTGTTTATTCATAAGTTTTTTCTACTCAAAAATTGTCTGTTACTCTTAATCCTTGTTTCATTTTCTTATATCTGATCAGCGCTTCTATATAATAGTAATCAGCATAATTAATTGACGCATCCATTTCCGATTTATTCGGCCAGTGCCCTACCGAATGTAACAGGAACGATGGTTTACAATCCCTGCTTTGATATTTATCTGACGACAACTCGATAAGCATACTAATTGCAGCAGTTTTATATTCTTTTGCTTTTTGTGGATTATCTTCCAATTGAGATAGTTCCAAAAGTTCCGAAGCAACGATTGCCGCAGCCGAGGCATCACGTGGCTCGTTCGGAATATTCGGTGCATCGAAGTCCCAGAAAGGTACATATTCGTCTTTTGGTAACCTGTTTAAATAAAGATCTGTTACATTTCCGGAAGCGTCCCAGGCGATATTACCCCCGGCTAAAGCGCCCGCCCCGGTGGATTCCAGCCTCCACTTAAAACCTCTAACCCCGTTCGAGCCTATCGTAATAGCACCCGAAGCCCCGGTATAGGCCCCTGATGTATTATTTTTGGTTCCCCTGAATATAGAATCCGCATCGATGCTCCAGCCGCCGATCTTGCCTTTGGTTACATTGAGTGTCAGGGCGTCTATATTCGCTGCTGTGATAAGGGAGGCTTTGAGCGCGTCTACATTTAATCTGGCGGTATCGATTGTTCCGGCTGTTATCTGCAAAGCATTGATGGTGATGGCTTCGATGGTACCGGCCGAAAGCGTTCCGGTAAATATACCGGTGGAGCCGATATAGGTCAGCTTCGTGGCCCAGCCCTCATTGTTTGCCTTTGCGGTGATAGCATCGGCTACCGCGCGAGCATCGGTAATGCGGCCGTCCGTATCTTCCGGAGCGGGCGACCAGTCGGCGGCTTTCGTTCCCTCCACCAGCATGGGAAGGGCCATGTTATAGGTCACACCGGCTGTAGTCGCCCCGAACAGCGCCACAACTGATGTGGGAATCTTGTTCTCCAGTTTGACAAGCTGCCAGGAGGTCCCGATGGGAAAGTCCGCTGCCTCGGTCCCACCGGTACGGATGCGCAGGACAGTCTCTTCGGAGGCTTTCACATACATACAGAAGCTGGCCGGATTGCACTGCCTGATCGCATTGAAATAGGCCCTGCCTGTGTTTGCGTTACTCCCGGTCACCGTGGTCTGCGTAATCTTAATCGTATTATAGCCCTGGTATTTGGTGGCGGTATCCAGCACCGCCGCCACGCCGTCGGTCACAATCACCCCGGAGAGGCTTGATATGGCAAAGGCGCTGTTTTTGATATAGTTGCGGGTGCCGATCCGGATGACGTTCACTTTGGTCGCAGCATCAGTAGCCGCGGCATTTACAGCCTCCGTTTTGGCTGTGGCGATGGCGCTGGTCCAGTTCAGTGAAACTTCCGAACCGAATTCGATTTTCCCGGTGGCGGCATTGTAACGGGTCACCTGGTTGCCGTTTCCCAGTTGTACGCTGCCGGTATTGTCGATGGCGAAGGTTTTCACTCCGGCCCGGAATCCATAAATACCATCGATGGTTTCGGTGGCAATGCTGCCCGAAGAGTTTTTAACGGACAGGGGGAAACGCCCGATAGCTGTCCCGGTCAGCGTGCCGTCGGCATTTTTTACCCCGGCAAACAGTTTGGGGGTAATAACGGAGTTTGTTCCGATAACCGTCTTATTCGTATTCCAGTCGGCCACCCAGTCCAGCAGGTTGGCGTCTGCGCCATCCTTGCCGGCAGCTCCCGCTTTGGCTTTCGACCAGGCAAATGAAAGGCTGTAGGTGACGCCGGCTATGGTAAGGGGTATGGTAATGATACCGTTATCGGGAAGGTTGGCTGTATTGGCCGCAACCGTATAGGTGATGGTCTTGTCCGTATTGTTTACGGTAACCGCAGAGAATCCCGCAGGCTTGCTTATAGAACCGATGGTAAATGCCGTAAAGTCCGTATCCCCCTTCATTACCTTTATTGCCGATGTGACGGTTACGGCATTCAGTACCGTCCCATTGCTTGCCGCTGCAAACACGTAGCTGCTTACCGACTGGTTGATCGTATAGGCATCATTCAGGATTTGTATATTCACCTGCCCGCGGGCTATTAGTTGTCTGGCCATTTTTTACCGTTTTATATGGTAAAGAATAGGGAAGGAAAGGATTCGACGTTTAATGGGATCTTATCGGAAAGATTTTGGTTTTAAAATAAATAAGGCTTTTCCCCTGTATTTTAAGTGGAAAAATTTATATGGATGAGACACAAAACAATTGGTTGTGTATTTTAAATTATCATATGCAAACTTCGAAAGGCAAGGGGAATTAGTTACCTTGTGCTAATTGAGAAAATTATAAATTATGATGCAACCGGAGAACTTTCCTTGAAGCTGAAAGAATCAGGTATTACAGTGAAGAGTTATAAGCCTCAAAAAAGGCAACCATATTCTCAAAATATCTCTATATCAGGCTTATTACTTATTTGTTCCAACTCACAATTTTAAGCTTCGCAAAGTACAACTTAACATAGGCTGGATCATTTTTGTTTCGAGTTATGAAATTTCTTCTTTAAAAAAAATACCAGTATATGTTATTTAACATAACTGAAGTCCGTTTTATTTTTGTAAAAATATATTAAATTTATCCTAAAATTTAATATTAAAGAACACTTGTCAATTCGAATATTTAATACATAACCAATCATTAAGACAACATTCTGCCAAATGAAAGTAAAAACATTAACCCTCTTAATGTCCGCAGGCTTCGTATTGCCTGTTTGCGGGCAGTTGAACAGCCTCCACAATCATCTCCGCCCCGGCGATGTGTTAATTAAGCAACAGGTTGAATATGTTGATCCCGGCGGTTCCGGGGGAAACAAAACCTGGGATTTCAGCAAATTGAGAACTATCAACGATGAGTACACCCTAACCTATGAATTGCCGCCGCTGGAAGGCGACTCGGTCTATATCGTGGGGACTAAACGTTACGAAAAGAATAAAGTATCGGACAATGAGTTGATAGTGGGCACGGAACACAACACAATGTACTATTACCGTTTAATAAATGACAGTTTGCTACAGCAAGGCCATGAAAACCCTTCGGTCAAGCTGGCGTATACCTCCCCGATGGTACTGATGCGGTTTCCGTTGAACTACGGTCAAGCTGTTTCGTCTGCTTATAAGTCGGAAGGGCTGTATTCGGGAACGGTGAATATTCGCACACAGGGAACCATGATAACAAAGGCCGATGCCTACGGAAAAATGATATTACCTTCGGGCGATACCCTTAGCCCGGTACTAAGAGTTAAGACCATACAAACCATCTTTGATATACCGGATGAAGACAGTTATACAACGGAAGAAAACACAAATATTGGCAAACAGTTGGAGACCTGCCGCTGGTACAGCAAGGGTTACCGCTATCCTGTTTTCGAGACAATCAGGAATATCAACCTGGCTGACAGTACGGAGATATTTTCAACAGCTTTCTTCTTTCCTCCGCAAGACCACCTGTATTTAGACACTGACCCTGAGAATCAGGCTTTATTGGATGAATTGTGGAAAGGGACAGAAAGTGATATAGTAAACAAGGAAGTAAAGGTAGTCACCCTTGAAGATATAATGGTCTGCAAGCTATATCCGAATCCGGTAGAATCGATGCTGAATGTCGAGTATGAATTGAAAGAGGATGCCAGGGTATCGTTTGAGTTATACTCTATTGAGGGACTGCCGGTAAAGAAGATTACAGCTAAAAGCAAAACGGCGGGCAATTACTATGAGAATATTGATTGTTCAGGCTTGCATCCGAAGAATTATGTTCTCCGAATCACTGCGAACAGAGTGTTTGTGAATGAAGTCGTGATTAAAAAATAAATATACTTATACCTTATGAAGAAAATATCACTATTTATCCTTTTTATAGTATCTGTTTGTATGTCTGCACAAGATCCCGGTTTAGATTATAAGATCTCCTCCCGTCAATTATCACCGCAGGCATATGAATTTGCACGATACGGGAACATACCGGCAAAACATTTTGTAGGAGAAGTTGATTTTTCGGTTTCATTATATACATACAAGGACAGGGACTTTACCATACCAATTACTTTACAATATAATGGGAATGGATTTATGCCCAATAAAAACGAAGGCATGATCGGGCTGGACTGGTCTTTAAATGTCGGTGGAGCTATAACCCGAAATGTACATGGGGTTCCTGACGAGGGCGGGGATCTGGATGTATTGGGAGTCTTAAATGCCTCTAAAAGTAATATCTATAATTATGCCGTTCCTTTTAACGATAAAATAATAAGTTCCCCGGTTGAAAATATAGCGAACGCCCCGTGTTCATATACGGCTCACCGAAACACAAGCATCTCTAATAACAATTATGGAGAGTTATGTCCCGATGGCTTCAGCTTTTACATGCCGGGTCATTCGGGAAAATTCAATATCGGCTGGGACGGAAAATCACAGGTAGCAGGAAATAAACCCTATCAGATAATATTTAGTGACTATTTTCACTCAACATCAGCATCAGACAGATATATTACTATTGTAACTCCTGATGGTTATCGGTACATCTTCGGAGGTCAGAACGAAGCGGAAGAAACATCTACTTACTTTCCTGACCAATCAAATCTTGCAAATCAGAAAACTATTAGAACGGCTTGGTTTCTTCGTAAAATAGTGGCTCCTAATAAGAGGGAGGTAGAATTCATTTATAAGTCAGTAGCTCCCCCTGATATGGGGAATGAATATACTCCATCATATAGATTTGGACATCAAAGCCTTATTTTCAAGAAGAGTTTTAAAAGTATAACAGCAGGTTCTCCCCAAATAGAAAAGACAAGTTTAACAGTTAACTCTTTTCTATCATTAGAGAATGAGGAGTATTTGACTTATGAGTTAATTAGACAGAGTTCTCTCGACAAAATTATTATTGATAAAAAGACTGTGATTGAGTTTAGTTATAAGGAAAAAGAAAAAACGTTCTATACCGATGCTGAAATCCCGCAGTCTTTGTATCGCAATTTCAATAAGAAAAATCTGCAAATGACAAATATTGCGATTAATTATAACAATATCTTATTAAAAAACATATCCTTCAAGCAAGACTATCTCGGAACGTCTGAAGCTAGTCGTTTGTTTCTGACCGGCCTGACATCAGGGGATGAAAAATATTCTTTTGACTATTATAACTTGGACAAAATACCTAGACCCTATTTACAGGGTATCGATCATTGGGGGTATTATAATGGCAAACCGTACCTCATACCAGAGATGAAGATAACAATGGACGGAATGAATATTATTATAGACAGCGACAAGCAGCGCACCGCTAATGAAGAATTGGGTAAGGTGGGTATGTTGCGGAGGGTCTTATACCCTACAGGAGGCGGAAGTATCTTCCATTATGGGCTGCACTATTGGGATTATCAGGTTCGCCGGGGATATAGTACACAGGAAGAGGTCTCCAACAGTTTTCCGGGACAACCATTTCCCCATGAAGTAGGCGGTTCCCGAATAGATAAAATAGAAGATTTCGATGATAATGGCAATATTGTGAATGTTAGAGAATTTACTTATAATAAGGGTGTATTGTTGTATTATCCGAATTATTTGAGAAAAATTACTGCAGGTATAAATGGAAGTAATTATGTCAATGCAGATTTTTATACGAATGCAACAGGATCTAGCGTATTTCCGTCAGAGAAATACATACAATACGCTGAAGTTATCGAAAAAAGCTCGAATAATGGCTCTGCTGTTTATCGGTTTACATCCTACCTTGATCCCGAAAACAGGGACCAGTTTAATATCACTCCGACCTCATACCAAAAAGTGCTCATTGATTCCTATGCAACATGGCCTCCCATCCTTGATTTCAAAGGGGATGACCGTTCATACCGTAGAGGGTTGCCAATTGAGAAAGCATATTATGACAATGAGTCAAAAGTCGTCTACAAAGAAGAAACTAAATATGCCATTCAGAGTTCATCGGGGCAAAACTATATAATGGCTTTAAATCGTGGTAACTTTTTAACAAGTAAATACAGAATAGAGAACTATGCTTACCTTCCTGTTGAAACCAAACACTACGATTACCGTAATGGCATCCCCGTAATCTCTACCCTGCAAACAGAGTATAATGAAAAATATTTGGTAAAAAAAGAAACAGATGTTGAGAATGTATTGGTTACTGAATATAAATATCCTCATGATTTGAGGACTACGAGTCCCTATGGTGATATGGTAAATTTAAATATGCTGACACCCGTCCTTGAGAAGAAGGTTAGTAGAGCCGGAGCGATGCTTTACGAGCATATAATAAAATATTCAGGAAATAATTTCAATGGAAATATCCTTTATTTACCGTCTGCCACTTACTCAAAGAACAGAGGAGAAGCAGCAGGTACGCTTCATACCAGTTTCAATAATTATGATGCCTATGGTAACCCTGTGGCAGTTACGGGTAAGGATAACATCAGTAACGTATATTTGTGGGGGTATCGCGGCGTATATCCTGTAGCCGAGATAAGAAATGCAACTTATGCGCAAGTGAAGACAGCACTGAATAATGCTTTGCCAGAATCGTTATCCTTAGCTGAAGTACCTGATATGACCATTGTTGAAAGCTTAAGGGACCATAGCGGCTTAAAAGATGCACACATCACCACCTATACCAATAAACCGTTTGTCGGGATGTTAACTGTAACTGCTCCGGACAAGACAATCACATATTACGAATACAATAATTATAATAGGTTGAGTGCGATAAAAAATCATTCGCAGGAGAAATTAAGTTCTTATTTATATAACCTGACTCCTACAATACCAATAGATATAAAAATGAATGTAAATGCAACTTATTCTCTCAGGTATCCGGTGAACTTTGTTGTCGAAGCAGGAGGAGGTTCCGGTCAGTTTAAATACAGCTGGTATATTAAGGATAATTCAGGGAATGTCTTATCCAGCCTGTTGGATGCAACATCAACAATCTTCTCGTATAAATTCAGTAACCCGGTTAAAGCATATATAACATGTATAATAACCGATATACAAACAGGGAAATATCGGGAATTTACCAAACCATTTGAAGTTATTATTCCTCCTGTGTCAAATATCTCATTGACATATAATGACTTCTATGTAATGCATACTACCAATACATATAATGTGTATATAGATGGCGGTTCCGGCGAGTTCACATATGACTGGTATATAAAAAATGCTTCGAATCAAAGTATAGTTGCACAACAGTTGAACAGCTCATCCAATACTTTCAGCGCCATATTAACCCAAAAGGGAATAATGAACCTTATATGCAAAGTAAAGGATCTTAAATCGGGGCTTAGTACAGAAAAGACAGTTTCTTTCACGGTCAAACCGATGGTTTTAACGTTATATGTCGGATATTCATTTAATATATCTGATAAATCGAATATGTCGGTAGATATAACAGGCGGCTCCGGTAGTTACCAATATAGCTGGAAAATGACGGACGTAACCACCAATATCGTATTAAGTCAAAGCACCGATGCCAGATTTGTTACTACATATACAAAACTTGGTGACATGAAAATATCCTGCACAGTCAAAGATATCGTAAGAGGCGATACCGAAGAAATATCAAGAACGATCAAAGTGGTTCCGCCTCCTATACAGTTTACCAATATCATAACATCGAATAACTCTTCGAGCACAAAGGTAATAACAGCCGATATAGACTGTTATGAAGCAACAAATCTCAGGTTTACAATCGGCTTCGGTGGTTCTTCGGGATCGGCCAGTTATAAGATAGGACCTTCTTCCTATTCAAAAAGCAGTAATGGCTCGGAAACGGTAAATATCGCATTCCCTAAAGGAAAAAGCACAGTGGAACTGAGGCTTTATAAATCGTCGATGGGTAGCGCAGGTGCCTGGATAACGATAGATGCTGTTAACAGTGGCAACAATACCATTGGAATAGACCGTGTTTTAAATATCAATATGTAATAGGAATTATCAAAACCAATAAACATATACTTATGAAAAAATATATACTACTTATCATATCAATAATAATAGTTGCTAATATAGCAGCGCAAGACCAGACAGTTACAGGTAATCTGCGGGTTAACCATAGTATAACAACAAAAGCCGATATATATGTAGGAGAGTTTGAAGTCCCTGGTAAAATGGGGTTAGGCTCTAAGTTATATTTTGGAGGAAATGACTTTAATACAGATTTTATTTGGTTAGCAAAATTCGTGAGTGAAGATAAAGCACGGACAGAACTTAGAGTAAATATTGGAGATGATTCTGGTATATCCGACAGATTCGTTGTCGGTAATATAAAATGGGATTCAAACAATACATGGAAAGACTGGTTCATTGTGACTGAATTTGGTGTTGGTATTAAAACATCTAATCCCAGTTGCGCCCTCGATGTCAATGGTACTATCCGATCTAAAGAAATGAAGATAGAAGCCATTGGCTGGTCTGATTTTGTCTTCGATGAAGATTATAATCTAAGACCTCTGCCGGAAGTTGAAACCCATATCAAGGAGCATAAACATCTTCCGGAAATACCTTCAGAAAAAGAGGTATTGGAAAACGGAGTTAATGTAGTGGAGATGCAGGCAAAATTGCTACAGAAGATTGAAGAGCTAACCCTCTATGTCATTGGACAGGACAAGAGAATAAAAGCGTTGGAAGAAGAAAGCAGGCTTTTGAAAAACGAATAAAACATACAATAATGAGAAAAATAACTTTATTAATAATTGCGTTACTTGCAATAGTAACAATCGCCTTTGCTCAGAATCAGACTATAAATGGCAATCTCCATGTTGCCAACACTAGTGGAGGCAATTTACGTATAGGTAAGGTTGGAGATATCGGTAACAAAAATGTACCTGTAGGAGGCTTGACAGCTCAGTATAACTTTGATTTTACTGGTTACAGGGATGTGGTCACAGACCAGATTGGGGCCCGTATTGCAGCATTAAGATTTAATAAATATCAGGAAGGAAATGCCTTAATGCAGAAGACTGCGTTAGCTTTTTATACAAATTTATCAGGAACAAATGCAGGTGCCACCGACCTGGTGGAACGAATGCGCATCACTCCGGAAGGTAATGTCGGCATCGGAACTGTTAATCCTGTTGCAACTCTTGACGTGTTAGGTACAAATGGCTCAAGCGGTAATAAAAACTTCAGAGTCTTATATAAAAATGGAGGAGCTCTAACCAATACAGAATTTTCAGCATTAGCAAGTATTCCATCTTTATTAGCAGGTGGAAATAATAGTTGGACAGCATTATACGCGAAACAGGGGAGTGCTAATAAAGCAGGAGTATTTGAAGGAGATGTTTTTATTACCAATAATGTGGGTATCGGCGTTACCAACCCCACATCCAAACTCGAAGTTAACGGCACTATCCGTGCCAAAGAAGTAAAAATAGAAGTCACAGGATGGGCAGACTTTGTTTTGGGTAAGGATTATGATTTACCAAAACTTTCGGAAGTAGAAAATCATATAAACGACAAACAACATCTGCCAGGTATTCCATCGGAGAAGGAAGTATTGGAAAATGGCGTCAATGTTGTAGATATGCAGGCCAAACTTTTACAGAAAATAGAAGAATTAACCCTATATATGATAGAACAAGATAAACAGAACAAAGAACTAAAGCAAAGATTAAGTATTCAGGAAACAGAGTTGAACAATTTGAAAAAGACATTAAAATAATATATTGCTATGAGAAAGAATATAGTCCTCATTATCCTATTTATATTGTCTGTTGCAACATACTCGCAAGACCAGGCTGTAAATGGAAATCTTATACAACAACTAAACAACCAGTGGTTATCCCCCGCCAAACTGCAATTAGGGAGAAGTAATGCTGATATAATTGAAAATAAAGCCGTCATCGGAGTAACAAACGGGAACTTACATCTGGACCCCTATCCGGGATATGCATTATACTTGAATTATTATCAGAGAGATAGTAATTCCGGAAATAAGGGAATGATGATATCTCCGAGTGGCAATGTAGGCATTGGTACGAATAATCCCCAAAGAAAACTTGACGTAAGAGGAGGACAGAATTTGGGAGGGACTCTGTATATTACTTCTCCTTATGCAGGTGGTTATTGTGAAGGAATAAGGATCAGTGCCGGTAGCAATAATTGGGCCACTATTGCCTTGGGATCTACGGGTGATAGCGGGACAGGGGAAAATGTTTGGTCGATACACAGAACAAACAATAATGATTTCTCTATCAGCCGGAATAGCCCGGATGGTGCAAACGGGATGGTCATAACTAAATCCGGGAATATCGGGCTGGGAACTATTAATCCTCAATCCAAACTCGAAGTCAACGGCATTATCCGCTCCAAGGAAGTCAAAATCGAGGCTACCGGCTGGTCTGACTTTGTCTTCAATAAAGATTACAATCTAAGACCTCTGTCAGAAGTCGAAACCCATATCAAGAAACATAAACATCTACCTGAGATACCCTCAGAGAAGGAAGTGTTGGAAAATGGCATCAGTGTAGGAGAAATACAAGCTAAGCTATTACAGAAGATAGAAGAGTTGACATTGTATGTCATCGAACAGGACAAAGCGATTAAATCCTTGAAAGAAGAAAACAGGGAGATTAAGAGTCAACTAAAAAACGTTAAGCCATGAAAAAATTACTATACTACATCCTGCTGTTATTATGCAGTACAGGAATATTCAGTCAGGCTAACCTCACTCTGAATACCGTCCGCACAACAGGAGGCAATGAGACCGCCTGCCAGAGTATCATACTGAAGCCCGGCTTCAGTTTTGTATCGGCTACAGGAAAGAGCCTGACCCTGGCAGTCAATCCCTCCACCTGTGACCCTTATGCAGGAGCGGTGTCATCCGTCAGTTCCAATCAGAACTATATACAGACCAAGACCTATACCACCGCCGATGCGAGCCGATATACGGAATCCATCCAGTATTTCGACGGTCTGGGCCGATCAGTTCAGGTCGTACAGCGGGGAATCACCCCGGACGCTAAAGACCTGGTCTCTATACAAGAGTACGACGCTTTCGGGCGGGAGAGCAACAGTTGGCTTCCCGGTAAGGTAAGTACAAGCAACAACGGGGCGTTTGTCCCGGTAGAAACGGCGAAAGGATATATAAAAGCAACCAATGCCAGCGACCAGAAGCCTTATTCCTATCCCGTCTATGAAGCCTCGCCATTAAACAGGGTACTGAAACAGTTCGGCCCCGGGGCTGACTGGCAGAATACAGCCAATGAAAAAGCCGTGCTAACCGCATATAAAACCAATATAGCAGGCGATGCCACTTTGAACTGCAAGCTATACTTCATCACAGTGACAAGCCAGAGCCCGACCCTGGGCCAAACCACCAATTATACCACAGGGCAACTCTATGTAACAGAATTAAAAGATGAAGACGGCAATGCATCCTATGAGTTCAAGGACAAACTGGGACAGGTAGTCCTTACCCGCCAGATGGACGGGACAACGCCCCTCGACACCTATTATGTCTATGACGATTTTGGCAACCAATGCTATGTGTTACCCCCACGGATACAGGACGAAGGGATAGCACAAACAAAGCTCGACGAACTGGCTTACCAGTATAAATACGACAACCGCAACCGCTGTATATGGAAGAAGCTTCCCGGTTGTGAACCTATCCGTTACGTTTACGATAAAGCCGACAGGCTGGTATATACACAGGACGGAGTACAGTACAATAAAAGTCCGAAGGAATGGACGTTCATTATCCCCGATGCTTTCGGGCGGGTGGTACTGACAGGCATATGCAAGGATACCATCCCGGTAAGCAACAAGGTGGTCAAAGGCGTATATGCAAGTACAGGTAGCTACAAAAGGTATAATATACAGGTCGATGGCGTCAACAAGACCTTTACCAATAGCCCGTCTATCCTGTCCGTTAATTTCTATGACAACTACGATTTCCGGGGAATGGATGAAATACCGGCAAGCGGAACGGAGTATAACCCCGAAACAGGCTACGGTACATGGTACGGGACGGATTATACCGATACCAACAAGTATAAGAACAAAGGAATGCTGACAGGCGCATTAACGGCACAGATAAAATCCGATGGAACGATATCCTCTTACCTGTATTCGGTGATGTACTACGACAATAAAAAACAATTGGTACAGACCAAAGGTAATAACCAGCTTGCCGGAGGAATTGAAAAAGAATACATTGCCTATAACTTCACGGGGCAGCCGACCCAAAGGAAACATGTACATCAGGTTACAGGCAAAAACACACAAACCGAAGTCTATGCCTACACTTATGACCATGCAGGCAGGCTGCTGACAACCACACATCAGCTAACAGACGGGACAACGGTAAAACCGCAGGTAACACTGGCGGAAAACTCTTATGATGATTTGGGTAGGTTGAAGACAAATAAGAAAGGAGGGGTGGCAGGTACGCTGGCTACCTATACTTATAATGTGCGTTCGTGGACGAAATCAATCGCAGGCAGCCTGTTTACCGAAAACCTGTACTATAATGAATCCTATGGAGGGAACGTACCGAGATTCAATGGTAATATTACGGCTATGAACTGGACAATCCAGGGGGAAACTGTACCGAGAGGCTATGCCTTTGCCTATGATAACCTGTCGAGGCTGACGGGGGCCAACTACCTGCTGAACGGTTCGGCGTCCGCCACCAATGACTACAAGGTAGAGAATATCATTTATGATAAGCACGGGAATATAAAAAACCTGAGACGTTACGGGAAAACTTCTTCGGGAGCTACCTATGCCCTTGTGGATAACCTGACGATGACCTATTCGGGTAATCAACTGATACATGCAGCCGATGCCATTACAAATCCGGCTTATTCCGAATCTGCGGATTTCAAAGATAAGGTTTCCACCACCGGCACAATAGAATATACTTACACAGCCAATGGGGCGATGAATAAAGATCTGAATAAGGGAATAAGCGATATTCAATATAATTCGTTAAATTTACCGCAGGTAATGATAATAAACAGCCCGACGGCCAAAGCTAAAAATTATTATACCTACTCGGCTTCAGGCGTGAAGCTGAGGACGGAACAGCGATACGATCCGAATTATACTGTAACGCCGTCTAATGCGACCAATCCGACAAATGATGGATTGGCTGACTATAAGAATACCGATTATGTAGGTAATATCGTCTATGAAACGGTAAAAAGCGGTTCTACCATTACTAACAGGAGCAGGATATTGGTTGACGGCGGTTATTATGAAGGAGGTGTATATTACTACTATGTGACCGACCATTTAGGGAATAACCGTCTGGTAGTCAACCAGAGTGGAACAGTTACGCAGAAAAACCATTATTACCCGTTCGGTACTGCTTTTGCGGATAAGTATGATAACGGGACGAACCAGCCGTACAAGTATAATGGCAAGGAATTGGACGGGATGCACCAGTTGAACCTGTATGATTATAGTGCGAGGTATTATGAGAGTGCATTGGGAAGGTTTACTAGTGTCGATCCGCATGCCGAAAACTATTATAGCTGGTCACCGTATGCTTATGTGGGAAATAATCCTATTAATGCAGTAGATCCTAATGGGAAAGATAGTTACCTATTAATTTGGTTTTCAGCGGATGGAGAAACAGGTCATGCAGGTATTGCTATTGATAACTATAAACGTCAAGAAATTAGAGACAATAAAGGAAATGTAGTTAAAGATGATAAAGGGAATGTACAATACGAGATGGTAAAAGATGGAACAATGACTTATTATGATTTGTGGCCCAATAATCCTGTAGGAAAAACAGAACTTCAAAAAAATGTAGCCTCAGATTACTCTAAGGGGGTAAAAATTAACAGTTTATCTGATCTGAAAAGTAAGGATCCAACGGGCACGAGAAGTGGAAGTGTAAGTGCAGAAGGCAGGGCTGCAGATGGAATAGTTCAGGTTAAGACATCGTATGAACAAGACTCAAAGGTATTGGATTATGCTTCTAATACATCAACTTCTGGGAAGAAATATAATGCATGTGATTTTAACTGCTCAACTTATGCAGAAAATGCACTAAAACAGGCATTTCCTTCACTAAGTGCGAGTCAAGATATAAAAGTTCCTTTCGCATTGAGAATACTATATAAAGACTCTAAGACTGTAGCGCCCAATAATTTATATAATGCTACAATGAAATTGCCAGGAGCTACAAATATAAAAGGACCTAAATCAGTAGTAGCAAAACCTTATTTAGAATATTATGGAAAATAATTCAATTATATATAAACTGATCTTATTTATTGCAATAATGATGTCCGTATTTAGTTGTAATAAAACGCAGGAACATAAAGAGTCTCCTTTTATAATAGTTGTTAAATTACTATCAGCAGAACAAAAATTAGATTATAATGAAGCACAAAAATATATTGATGTGGATAAAGTTTATTCGAAATATTTAGGTTCTAAAGATCCAGAAAAAGAATGGAAAGAATTATTGCAATTCAATTACAATTTGGGTAAGGACCCAAAATTCTCTAACTCTATTGATTTTTATAAATATGACATAACGGAAAATATAACAAAAGAAGATGCTACAGTCGTCTTAACTGAAAAGGACATAGAAGCGCCCATAAAGAAAATAATTTATAAATTAGATTTTTTACAAAATCAATGGATTGTAACATCTATTGATTATATAAAAAACGAATAATATAAGTATAGATAACTCTTCACCGGCTGGTTATCAGTAGGTTTCCTACTGTTGACCCATTGGCGGAGAAGTATTATGGTTGGAGTCCATATGCATATGTGATGAATAATCCATTAAAGTATATTGACCCAAGGGGTGATACAGTAAGGGTATACACAGAAACTGAGGATTGGGGGCATTCATGGATGAGTGTAGGAGAAGGAGATGATATGGTTGTATATTCGTTTGGACCAGGCGCTACTAAAAAAGGACAGTCGGATAAAGGTAGGATTGAAGGAATTGCAGATGGTTTTCTTACCGTAATGGGTGGAGATGAAGCTAAAGACTATAATTCGAGAAAAGCTAAAGTCCAAGGCGGTGTTCAAACTGTTGTTATTTCTGATATATCTGATGCAGATGTAATAGATGTTGTGAATAAATTTATTGAAAATAATACTACGCTTGAAAGTAAGTCTGAATATGGAGATAAAACAACCTACAAAACAAATAGTATGTATAAAGCACCCACTAATAATTGTACAACATTTGTTTCTGATATGTTGAATTCTGCGGGTTCAGAAATATTGAGTACATCTAAATCCATAACAAATCGTAGTGTTGGAGAAGTTAATACAATTAAGGTGAAACAAACATTTGTATTACCATCTACTTTGCAAAGTTGGTTGAAAAAGAAATAGATTATGAGAAAAGTGATTGTTTTTTATATTTGTGCTTCAATAATAATGTTATTTTTTATCTTGTATGAAATAATGTCGTGTTATGTTCAATTAAAATATAACTTTGACCCAGTTAATTTAGATAGAAATCCTATTGAAAATGTATATAAAGTAGAAAAAAATATAGAAATAAGTCGATTGTATTTTTGGGGAATTTATATAATTTTTAATATTATATTTAGTTGTATTATTTTTAGGAAGATAAAAAATAAACAATGATGTTCAATTAATAATCCGCTATAAAAATAATCCTGCCGATGATGACCGGCAGGATTATTTATCTATAACATATACAATTTGTTCAGTGGAGCAAAAAAGATACAGGATGAAAACTATTGAAAATTCTGTTATGTTTACATACGCTTCGCTCCTGTGACCGTTGGTTGTTACCTTTTAACTCTATATAATTCAAGTTGCTATTTAGAACCTTGATAAACCAAGTCTGTGTTTTTTGTTATTATTTTTGTTTATTTTGAATTGACGGATGATAACAAATTATGCGATTAAAATATTTATTTTATTTTGCCGAATAATTATTGTAAAAAGATGATATACAACAGCAATATTTTATCAGGCAATATCCCGTAAAAAAAATATTAAAATCATTATATTTACAGGTATAATTATTAACCAATTTTTCAAAATTATGTACAATACATCATCAAAAGCTGTATCTGCCCATGTTGCGGTTGCGGCATTTATCGGAAAAGTCTTTTCATTTAACAGCAGCCTGAAACTGCATCACTGGCATATTACAGGCCCGGGCAGCTATTCCGCCCACATAGCATTGGATCAGGCTATCGAAGACCTGCTGGATGTAACCGACCGGCTGGTGGAAACATCGTATGCTACAGTAGGGGATCTGGATATCGTAATTCCTGAAACAAAGAATCCGTCGGATATCGTAAAGCATGCAGAAGAATTCGTCAAATACACGGAATCCCAGAGGGAACTGTTTACGGAAGCTTTCACCCAGGCTATTATCGATGACTATCAGGAAGCAATCCGGCAATTATTGTACCGCCTGAAACGCCTTCAGTAACAGGTCGTAATCTTATATTCAAACACCGGTATTTTTTCGCAATACCGGTGTTTGCCGTTTATTTATACTCAAAGAAGGAGTTAATCAGCATGATTCCATGCCGGTACTTTTTAGCGGATCATTTTGAAACCTCGCACATCAATACCCCTTTTCCCGTCACATCCGCTTTGGCAATGGTAACGGCTTTTCCCGTATAGGTCTTGGCGACCGCCGTACCCACCGCGTTCCAGAGTTTCCATGTATAGGTATATTCCGTGCCTGCCGCGTCCAACTCTTCGCCGCTCCGGTACAATACCGCTTTGGCGTCCACATCGTTGGCGTCGTTCTTAATCACAAATCCCTTCTGGCTAACGATATCCACCATAACAGGGTCGGACATATCCGAGAAGGAGATAATATCACATACGATCTTATTGGCGGAAGCATTTCCCGTTGAAGTATCCGTGTCCTTAATCGCGCATTTGAAGGTTTCAAAGTTCAGGACGGCGTCGGCAGTGATGGTAATCTCATCGCTTGTCCATCCGGCTGTTACCCCGCGCGGGTTGGAGGACGTAAGGCAAGCCCAGCTTGCACCAAGCATGGCATTGTAATACGGGTTTTTGACCGTTGCCCCGGATGCGGCTTCGGCCGTCAACGCGGAAGTCAGTGTGACCACTTTGGTAGATGTATTGACCGCCGAGATCGTATGTGTAACCGTACCGATAACGATCTTCCCCCCGGCCTCCATATTGGCGACCGAAGCGACGGTTACGGAAACAGCCCCGGTCACTGCTGCTGCCGACAGGGTTGTATTGGCAAAGACGGAAGAATCCTTGATACCCCAGCAATAGGTTACATTAGTCGTATCTATCGCCGCTCCGCGCCACAGGTCGCAGTGGGCCTTTAACGAAGCGACCTCGCCGTTACGGAAAATGACCCCGTCCGGGGCATAAGCGATAGCGCAGATCGTGGCTCCCGCCGACTGGTGCTGGGTGAATTGTATCTCCGAGCGAAAAGCAATCTCCAGGCTGTTCGCATCGATATACACCGCTTCGAAGGTATACCGTACCTGTGGCGATGCTATGCTCATATGGTTCGTATTGACAGTCAGAGCATATTTGGAAGCTGCCGTGGCAACCGTACAGCCATCCTGGCCGGAAACGACAGCCACCCCGTTTTTGTACCATATGGCCGAGCCGGTCTTAATGCCAGGTGTCAGCGCAGCAGCGTTCCCGACCGAAGTAACCTGGTCGGCATCTCCCTTACCGCTGACGAACAGGGCAGGCGTCAGTACCAGGTAAGGGGACGCCGTCCATGCCGGGGCATAGGCGTTGGTATCTTTCGTATAAATCTGTGTCAGCGGCTGGTTGGAGCCGATAAATGCCTGGAGGCTGACCGCGTCGTTCTGGTCGATAATGGTGACCTGTCCCCGCGCTACTTTTTGTGCCATGATCCTTGTTTTTTATATTGTTGATAATATTACTTCGCAGTCGAATACCGCTTTGCGGTAAACATCCTCTCCGGTTATCTCCAGTGTTTTCCCCGTATGATCCACGCTGTTCCATAGAGCATCGCCGGCAATATCCTTACTGCTCCTTATCCACCTGAAATTTGCAGCGGGTATTTTTCCGGTCACATCTTCACAGCCTTTATATACCCTTGCCGACAATAGCGTTGAGACAGCTCCGTTTCTAAATACGGAACCGTTGGAAGAGCTTATATAGATAGAATATGCGCTTTGCCCGTCAAATTGTTTATAAATGGAGAAAATACTATCGTATTCCTCTTCCTTGAAAGAAGCAATATACCTTACAGGCAATACATTGCGTCCTTCCCAGTAATGCCCGTCCGGCAGGATACGTATAAAATCCTGATTATATCCGGAAAGCTCTTTCCATACTGAACAAGAATCCAAATACAGCCATTTTCTGTTCGTCGCAATAAAATTATTTTCTGTAGCGTATATAATAATCTCTTGTGGTTCGCATTCCTCCTCCGGTTCATCCGGGTTATGGAAAATATTTGCGCCGCTAAGTGCTACGGATTTAGGTAAAAGGTTCTCCTGCATTTCGGAATCAAAGTCCTCCCAATGGATTGTTACATTCTGTAATGTTATCGTATCTTTTGTCCATTTAAAGCGTCCCGAGGCAAAGTGTCCCGTGCCGTCGGGATTGATAACAAAAGAGTTGTCGCAGGAACTGATGGAGCCGTCATTGTTCAGCTTTAACAGGGGATTTTGTATTGTACCCCCGATACCTCCCTTTGAAAACCAGGCCCCGTAATCCTCTACATAGGAAAGCGTCCCGTCTGTAGGCTGGTATTGAGACGGGGTAGAACCTGCCTCCAATTGCGGCGCTGTTATAAGCATTCCGCTGACAGGAGCTTCCAGCCGGATAATACAATCCGTCTCTTTTGAGTCCTTAAAGGTGAAAGGGACGGAATACCTCTTCCAGTCTGTAGAATCCGCCTGTATATCCAGCAAATGGTATTCATCCTGGTATACTGCTATATTAGTGGCAATACCTGCTTTTATCCAGATGGAAAAACAATATTTTTTATTCCGATGGGATTCCCGCCATCCGGCTGATTGTATTTTTAGTTTTATAGTGTTTCCGGTTATCCAGCATTTACCAATACCGACAGGAGAATGTTCATCGAGGGGTGTAACAGGAGAGTCTGTAAACTCGCAGTCGATACTGTTTCTGATGACGTTCTTATGTATCTTTCCTACATAAAACGTCGAGCTGAACCCGTTCTCATCCCCGGCAGTCAGTGTCCCGGCGATATTGACGTTTTGGGTGGCATACATATTCCGGAAGTAAGCCCCGTAGCCATCGAGCACGCCAAAAACCGGGTCTACGATCCCCTTTACTTTTCCGATCCGCACTTTTGCTGCGTTGGCGAAGGTGGATATAGCGGATTGTAAGATTATGTTCAGGTCAGCAATTTCGCACCATTCATCCTTATCCTGTAAAAATCCGGTAAGGCCGATAAAGAAGCTACGCTGGTACAAAGACGGATAGTCAATGGAAATCAAATGCAGCCTGTATTCCCATTCGGTATTTATCCGGATGGTATCCGAGCCGTCGGTCTCATTGCCTGTTGTATATCCGAACAGTACCGGTACATCTTCCATCTTTTTTGATGCCCTTACTTTATATGATATAACAACACGCTGGGGATGTTCCAGTTCTTGCTCTATCGACTGTTTAATGCCAAACAAATCATTTTCATCCAGGTTAGCCTCGTTGCGGGTTATTCTGAATACACGGCTTGCTTCCTGCATGGAATGGCTGTATGAGGATTGCAGGTACTTACTTCCGAGTACGGCGTATTTATTCTTATCCGGGATTTCGGGGTCGCCGCCGTCCATAAACGGATAGCACAGGGAGTTTTCAATGGCAAGCCCGTCGATAACATCCATATAGGGCGATTCTGAATCCGACGCCGTCAGGTATAATGCTCCGCTTCTGCTTTCATCATGCAGGTTCGTAATACGGACAAAATCCAATATCTCCCCATTCTTGGGTTCATCGCCTTCGATCAGCGCTCCGGTAAAATAAGGGGATTCTTTGTCTCCAATTATATCCATGCCTGTCTCCAGGACGATCATTAACGAATAGATGAGATTGGGATTGTCGAAATATTGCCTGCGGACAACATCCCCGACCTTCAGTCCCTGCATCTTTTTGGAACCGGAAGCTATAAGTATTTTATATTTGTTGTATGTTTGAGTTGCCATGATGGTGCTTTGTAAAATGGAATAGAGAGTAATTAATATTTTCCATCCATTATTGTCTGTTTATATTAATATATCTTTCAGGCTTGATTAAGAATAGGGTATATCAATAGGGACAGGTTTAAGTAAAGATTTGCATCAACACTTTTTCCTTGTAAATTAACCGGATATTTATATCTTTGCAAACCTTTAATACTAAAAAAACGAATATGAACTTTGTATCGATTGCATCATTTTCCCTACTGTTAATAGTGCTGGCTTCCTGTAACACTGCTCCTGAGAACAAGCAGGACAACAAAATTATCGCCTCCTATAAAATTATATATGATAGTATGGAGGATTATCCCGGCTCTGACAGGCATACATTAACAATAGGTATCGATTCTGCCTTGACCCTAAATCAGTTATATTCAATATCCGATAGTATCATACGGAAAAACGGAAATCACGGGAAAAGCTTCAATATAGCTTACAGAATGGCTGATCAACGTCTTGGCTACTTAATATACAATGACTTATATGCGGAAACTAAGATGGATTCGGTTCGATATGAAACGGTAATCTCACGTGAAGAAAAGGATAATACTATAACTGTTCAAAATAATAACGTTCCTTCCCAAACCAAGGACGATCCGAATCAATATAGTGCTATAGGCTCCTGGCAAAATGATTTCGGGTTATACGATATATTCATAGAGGACGGGGTATATTATCTCAAAAATAGATATATTGATGGCTCGGGGAATACAGAAAAATTATCTGTGAAAAAGAGGAACGGGCAATTAATATTCAATGTGGAAGGAGATGATACCGAATACTTTATCATTAAACGGGATGGTTTGTATATTTATGACAGTTTCGGTGAATTGGGGACAATCTATAAAAACAGATTCTAAGCCGGTCATCTTTGTCCCCTGCAGGACAAGATATTCATAGCTATATTTTTTCGACTGTATCGCCGGAACAGCTATCACTAATCCAGAGCGAACCGTTCGTCGCACTTATCTTTTGTACCTCCAGTTCATAAATCCGCATTTTCTTACGGATGGTCAGCTCATCGAATGTAGCCGCCGTATTTCCTGTCGTCTTATTCCGGATAACCGCCCATCCTGAACCGGCAAAGCCGGATGAAAAGAATCCGGAACTCAGATTATCCATAAAATAAGCGTTGCCATAGTGCTTAATACCGTCCGTTGCCGACAGCAAATATTTTTCACTGTTAAAGAATAGCCCTCCATCTGTCAGCCGGGTGAAGGCATTATTGATACCGATATGCCCCTGGGCTTCGAGCGGTTTGTTTACAGAGAAAAAATCCGCGTCAGTCCGTATGAAAAATGAGTTGGACAAGCGGTCCATAGAAGCGTACCTGCTTACAGAAGGGTTGTGCAAGAATATGGTCTTATGGGTAAATACCTGCCTTTGGGTGTCTTCTCCAACGTAGCGGACCAACGCGGATGAGAAAGCGATCCCATCCGGGTCCCCGGTAAAGAAAGCCCCTCTGGAATCCGTAAACCGCAGGTTCTTATGGATAACCATACCTTCATCGTCCTTATCCACCTTGTAGCTGGATAACAACGTATCGCCGTAATTATGCCTTACTGTCAATGAATTCGGGAAATAAGCCGCCCCGTACCTGCTTAACAGGATATGTTCCCCGTCAATATCGGAAAGGCCTGCATAGAGTTTTATTCTATTAGTTGAATCGTTTCCCAGGATAATGTCTCCTCCTAATCCTCCCAACTGAATATCATTTTCATTTACCCTTATCAGTACCGGAATCCCCTTCATTTTGATACCGAAGCCGGAAGCAAAGGACAGGAAGCTGCTAAAGCCTACCTGTTCTTGTTCTACGGAGACCAGGATATTTCCATTATAGCCAAGACTTGCGCCATAACAGGCTTCCAGCATCCCGGACAATACGGCTTTCCCGGCAACGGAGAGGTTTTTCCCTATATACCCGTTCCCCATAGACCAGTCTACAGTCGCAAGGTTAGCATTCCCTGCATGATATACGTCTTTTCCGTTTATCTGCAGAGCAGCCGGGGAGAGGTAAATACCCTTCGTTTTATCCTCGCCTATGATCAGTTCCCCGGCCAATAATAGTTTGGAATCCAGGAAATTTATACAGGGGTTGTTGATACAGGCAACCTGCGACTCCCTGTCATATGATATAAACCGGCTACCCCCGATTACCAGATTATTGCCGCCGATTTCGACATCCCCGGTAAAGCCCACACCATATACAGCTCCGTCTTTTACAAAGGTCCGGATAACAGGGGTATTTCCAATCCCGGCCTCAAAGCCGTAGTTGGCCCGCAGCATGCCGGACATATCGCCGCCGCTTTTCTTCAGGTATTCCAGTAATATGCTGCTTCCACTGTTTCCGGAGCCTTCCCCGGCAACACCGCCTGCAATGGCGTCGGCAAAATTATAAGCCGTATTGCGGAGGCGGACGGATGTTTCATCGCCTTCTTTTACATATTGTTGGTCCTGCGCGTTAAAGAAGTTATGGTACAGTTGTATATAGATGCTGTAACACAGGCTGCCTGTATCCAGGTTCTCTATGGCGGGATGAATGGTTACGGTACTCATTTGGTATAAGCTGTTTTGGAAAGGAATTGCTGGATTTTGGCTGTCAGGGCTGAAAAACTGGCAGCATTGACTGCCGGCATGGTTCCCATCAGTGTAGGAGTCATGATTTTGCTGCATTCGGTCAGGAAGTCAAGCATCAACTGAGCCAGTTCATTTCCTAATACCAAAGGCTCTGAAGCATCATCCGCCCCGATGGTTACTTTATCACCCGTAACTGTAACCGAAACATTCCCGACCTTTACCGTATAGTTGTCTGTAGTCTGGCAGGTTTCCGACTTATCCGTCTTGTGACGTATCTGTTCCGGGGTTTGTTCCACCTCCGATTTTTTTCCTTCCCTATCTATGACTTTGGTAACGACTGATGATTTCAGGTATGTTGTATAGGCCTCATTTCCTGTTTTCTCCAGTTCATCATAATCAGGGGAATCATTGTCTTCCAGGTCCAGTTCTTCGGTTTCCGCTATCCCGATAATAACTTCGGTATGTGAGCTAAGCTGTATGAAATCGGCATGGGAAAAGTTCAGAACATACGAATATTTTGTGGCTGCATCGGATATGATGGTTACATCTGAAAATAAGGTCGGAACGATAAGGAAACCGCCGGAATTATCTTTCAGCCCTGAAAGCAATACGCCTTTATGGATAAACGGCCCGCTGCTGGCTGTTTCATCGGGGAATTCACCGACATCGATTGTCCCGGCATATTCTTCAAATTCATCATCGCTTTCATCATCGTGTACCTTAGCGACATAGCCATGAATCATCCTGGCTGTACCGACTCCGCCGGCTCCGCCGGGCGACATATTTATGCGTTCGATACTCCGGCCCAGGGCAATCTTGCGGATCGCCTCCCTGATCATCAGCTGGCTGTTCTTTTCCATAAAAGCGTTTAGATAAGAATAGGAATAGGAAACCGGAAAGGATAACAGGTAACGGTTATAACGAAATTTTTGGATGATTTTGGCCCAGCCGGGAATTTAAAATGACTTGACAAAATAGTATATAATAACTACTTGTTTAAATTCATAATATTGGAAATGATACATAATTGTCATTTTTTGGTTAATTTGTTCCATTACAAATTTTCACAAAACTATACATTTGTTAAATATTGAATTCTTAAAGTTCGATAATATACACTTCATGAATTTTCAATAGAATACTATAAAAATCTAGATATGAAATACGGTTTTTCAGTTATCATGCCAACTTACAACCAAACATTCTTTATAAGAAGAGCTATTCTCAGTTTACAAAAGCAAACATTTACAAATTGGGAACTTATCATCGTAAATGATGGTTGTACAGATGAAACAGAATTTTTTATATCTGATTTTTTAGTAGATCCTAAAATAAAATATATTAAAAATAATATTAATAAAGGATTAGGTTATGCAATCAACCAAGGATTAAATGCCGCAAAGTATGAATATATAGCTTATCTACCTTCTGATGATTTTTATTATGAGAATCATCTAAAATCATTAATAGAAGTGTTACAGAAATATACAGATTCTAATCTTGCATTTAGTGGCTTAAAATATCAGACAAGAGATACGATGACTAATTCACGGGATACAGAGTCTGATGGTATCAAGAAAAATCATACACTACAGCTAGTTCAAGTGGCCCATCGAAATAATCCGGAAAGGTGGGTTGAACGAGAAGAATGGGTTACAGAGAATCTTTTCGATATGTATTGGAAGAAGTTAATAGATAAGGGAAGCTATGTGCCAACAAACACCGTCTCATGTTTCTGGACTTGTCATCCGCATCAAAGACATAAGATAATAGGCGAAAGATATGGCGGAGGATTAAACTTATATAGAGCATATTATAAAATACAGGAACCTATTAAGATAAGAATATCAAAATACAAATCTATAGATGAGAAGACATTATACTCTACCTTTCGAAAGGAAACAAAACGAAAGGCTGATTCTTTGAAAATACTGATAGTAGGTGAATTAGCATATAATCCGGAGCGTATTTATGCTTTAGAACAAGCAGGGCATCAATTATATGGTTTGTGGATACCAAAACCTGAGTTTACTTTTAATACCGTTGGGCCTTTACCTTTTGGAAAGGTTATAAATATTCCATATGAGAACCGGCAAAAACATATAAATCGAATCAAACCTGATATTATCTATGCCCTTCTCAATACCAATGCTATTGATTTAGCTTACGATGTGCTTAAGGCTAATCCCCAAATACCATTTGTCTGGCATTTTAAGGAAGGACCATCGGTAGCCTTAACAAGAGGTTTATGGGATAGATTAATTTATTTGTATACATTCTCAGATGGTAAGATATATTTAAATGATACTGCTAGAGCCTGGTATGAACAATTTGTACCATCTGGAATAGGGCTAGATTTTATTTTAGATGGAGATATTCCGAAAAAAGATTATTTTAGAGATAATTTCTCAAATAAGCTGTCTAAGACAGATGGTGCAATACACACACTTGTTGCCGGAAGACAAGTTGGGCTAGGAAAGAACGAAATAGCATATCTGGCAAATAATAACATTCATGTACATTCCTATCAAGAAAACTATCATTCCGGAAAAGAAAATTTTTACAGGGAAATGTATTCAGTAGCACCTAAGCATTTTCATATCCATCCACATTGTTCAAGTATTGATTGGACCAAAGAGTTTTCTAAATATGATGCCGGATGGCTACATAATTTAAATAGCAATAATAGAAAAAACTTATTATTTGCCTCTTGGGATGATTTAAATATACCTGCTCGGATAAACACTTATGCAGCAGCAGGTTTGCCTATTATCCTGAAAGACAATTCAGAACATCGTGTGGCTGTTCAGGATAGATTATCACAACTCAACACTGGTATATTTTTCGGAAATATGAAAGATCTGGTCTGTCAATTAAAAGATGAAAAAGTTATAACAATAAAAACGGCAAATGCAATTAAACACCGGAACTTATTTTCTTTTGATTATCACGTCAACGAATTGATAGATTTTTTTAGAAATGTAATAAAACATAAAAAGAAGAACCTATGAAAAGATTACTTCTAAAAATGTCAAATTCTTTAATTATGAATAATAGTCTTATATCCGGTACAGGGCTGATAGATGGAAAAATGGGAATAGCTATCCTATTATATCATAGTTCGAGGATAACCGGTTGTAAAAGTTATCAGGATACAGCAGATTCTTTACTGGACAAAATATTGGCCGGTATAGGCTCCATAGACTTATCTTTTTCAAAAGGCCTGGCTGGAATTGCCTTTGGCTTAGATCATCTTATTAAATATAAGTTCATAGATGCAGACCCCGACGATTTATTAATAGACGTAGACGATAAATTATTCTCGTCTCTGATTACTGACAGTAGTAAAGATTTTACAAATGACTTCCCGTTATTCTCTTACGGCTTATATATAGATAAAAGAATAAAAAGTCATCAGGCAATAAATATAGGGATTGATTATCTTATAAGAAAAGGAATACAAATCTGCGAAAACTTTTTACAGAATAATCCCTTATTCAACACAGGCAATATACTATATGTTAACTCAATGATATATTATCTTCTTAATCTAAAAAAGATTTATAATTATTCAGAATTAGTAGACCCAGTACTTGATATTCTGTTAAGAAAAATAACTCAAAAGATTGACAATAGTGTAGAATTAGACAAAAATTGGGAAATAACTCTCGATCTTTTCCTTTCTCTGACTTGGGAGAATCCTCTGATAGATGAATTTCAGTCAAAATATCAACGTTTATATGATGTTGATACAGATGATAAACAGGACTTCGATTTGGATATATTGAGACAAGAACTATTATATTTTTCTTCTTCCAAGCAGAATTTTGAAGTCAACAAAATACATCGTTGGATAGACGAACGTCTTGATACTATTTTGGACTACAATCCTGATGTTTTTTGCCGGGATATAATAACCGTCGGCTTGTGGACAACCAGCAAGGTGTACGAAACAGAAGCTCATAGTAGAAAAGTTGATGCCATTAATGCAGGGATTTAATAATATACCTTAAAGACAGATTACTTAATCCTTATTTTATTTAAACACCTTATGAAAAAACTAACAAGGACAAGCCTAAGCGCTTTAAAAAGGACAAGTACAGTATTGACAGAGCAACAGCAGAGAGCCATAAAAGGAGGCTGCTCGCTGGACCAGATGGGCGTAGGATACTGGATCGGAGGTAATTATTATTGGTATAGGACGTCGGAATGTACCTGTGATTCTGGTTACACTCCCGGAAATAGCGGATATGGCTATGGTGGATATAGTTATTGGGGAGGTAGTGGTTATGGCTCATCTACAGGCAGTGGCGCTTATGGTTCATCAACGAATCCTGTATCCGAGAGTCATTACGGTACGCTTGTTAGTATTGGTGCATGGCATGGAGGCTGGGTGATGATAGGCGGACAACCTTGCTATATGCTGGCCGAGGTCATAGTTGACGGATATACATATACACCTTCAGACTATGATTATGATCCTTGGGGCGATTCCGGATATTCGTCATTTCCCGACGACTATTGGGATATTCTTTTTGGATCAGGTTACGGGTATTCACCGGATGACAGTTCTTCGGGATGGACAGGAGGGGGTGGAGGCTCTTCAGCAGGAAATTCCGGTAACGGCAATTACTGGTGTGACAACTGGGGCGGATTTCAGTGGTATTTCAGCGAATCGATCGATGCTTCCGGGCATTTAGGCGCGGGAACATATGCCCCCGGACCGTATAACATGTGTTTTTTCAATGCATTGACTTATCTGTTCGGCGGGGATTACACGACCCACTTCAATAATTATGATGGGTATTTTACTGAAAACGGCGTCTTTTTCAGCCAGGCGGCAAATTATGTGCAGGGCGAATATAATGCAAGCGTCATATCTTCTACACAAGCTGTCTCGTACCTGAATGGTAACACTAACGTAATGGCTTTTGTTACGGTTCGTAATAATAACACGCAACATGACGAGACCCATGCGGTTATACTGGAAAGTTACAATATTCAGGATGGAAAATATACATTTTATGATCCGACAAATGATAGACATGATAGTGAACATAAAGACGAATTTTTCGGTCTGATGTTTAGTATACCTAAGAAAAACTAACTAACTTATGAAGATAATGAAAAGTAATAGATTATTCAGCTTATTTTTAGCCTCAACTTTATCTCTATGCGCATTTAGCCAGCTTCCACCCCTGAGACATGAAAGGCGTGATGTATTGGAATATACCATACCGAAAGGATACAAAAAATATATAACAAGCGAATGCTTCAAAGGCTATCCTCATTTAAAGTCAGCACTGCATTGTACTATGACAGGTCTATTCTCTAATGATGATGAGATTATTGTTATATACTATACTCCAATGTTCCCTACAGTAGAAGATTCCATAAGAATGACCCGGTTTATGCAGCAAATGGCTCCTGCCGTAGAGCGCATGCCGGTGGAGAAGTGGAAAAACACCAGGTATCCTGACCGGAACTCCATACATAGAAATACAATAAGAAATAATTTGGGTTATACCTTACGTAAAAGTGATATACAAAAAGAAGATATAGAAAAGCATGTGACCTTTTTCCCTCCGGCTTATGCAAAGGAAGTATATAACGCCGATTCGGTAGCGACCTATTATTTTTGGCCGAGCTTCGAAGATAAGCCTTACCGTGGAAAATACATCGGAGCTCAAGCTATTATGGCACAAAAAAGAGACAAAGGTTACTTCGTTGTATATTGTTTTTATACCGAGAAAGCGAAGGAAAATCTGGACAGGTATCTGAAGCAGTTGGAGGGAGTGGTACGGTTTAAGGAATAAATATATTGGAATTTTAGATAATTGTAATTTAGAATTAAACACCTTATGAAAAAACTAACAAGAACAAGCCTAAGTGCTTTAAAGAGGACAAGTACAGTATTGACAGAGCAACAGCAGAGAGCCATAAAAGGAGGCTGCTCGCTGGACCAGATGGGCGTAGGATACTGGATCGGAGGTAATTATTATTGGTATAGGACGTCAGAATGCACCTGTGGTTCCAGTTATGATTCCGGAAATACCGGATATGGCTATGGTGGATATAATTATTGGGGAAGTGAGCCCAATAATTATGGGGGATATGGTTATAATTATGGTAGCTGGGGTGGGTATCCAGGGGAGGGAATTATGGATTGTGTCATACAATCCCTCGCCTATATGTATGGGTTATCAACAAATGAAGTGTATGCTATGATGATTGAAGTAATGCAAGAGTTATATGGATGGGGCCCAGAAGCTTCCGCCGCAATGGCCGGTTCTACAGGAGCTAATCTGGAGCAAGTCGAAGCTATTACGCGTATGCTTAGTGGCTCGTGTTATTCGAATTCCTATAATTCAAGCTCATCCATGTGTGCGCTGGGCCTGACAAAAGGCGGACATGCGATTGCTTTAGAATATTATGACAGTTCCAGCGAAACTTATTCATATTGGGATGAGCAACAACAAATAGGGGGTACAATCTCCGCATCAGATTTGCTGTGGGTAATTTCAGGACAATGAATATGTATAAAATTATAGTAATTATTTCATTTATATTACTTCCTTTCTGTCTGTTTTCGCAGTCGATAGAAGACGTTTACGATCTCAAGTTCGAAAGCTTTGGTAAATCATATCGTGGTGATTGGATGAATCAAGGTAGCATGGTGAAGGTCACCATTGACAGCAATGAAGTTGTCAATGGTAGGCATCCCATTAAAATATATTCGAAAAATACGTGGTCAAAAAACATGCCCGATAGGGAGAAAATACTGTTACTATCGCGTACAGTTATTTTGCCCGAACATGTGAATGGATCCTATTGTAAAGTCTCAATAAACAGTAAGAGTGAAAACTTAATAAACTGGAAATTCGGCATAAAAGGTTTAGACGTTAATGAAAATATCCTTCATTCCGACTCACTCTACATCGAGAGTGAAGACTGGCAAGAACATTCCTTATCATTTCCTTTAAATGATATTAAAGCTGTTAAGATAGAAATATCAATAATTGACGATGACCCTAGCGACGATCAGAATGCATGGCTGGACAGAGTATATATTGATATCAACAATCAAAATATCAATGCATGCAGAGTCGATAAACCCGGAAGTAATGCTGATCCTTCTTTGAATAAAGAATATCTGATACCCTTGTCGTTAGCAGATACTACGATTGCAAGACGTATCCCTGGTATTGAAGATAAAAAGATCATCGGAATAGGCGAATGCACGCATGGCAGTCAGGAAATAAAACATGTATGTTTTCAATTAATGAAAAGCCTGGTTGTTCAAAGTAACTGTAATGTTATATTAATAGAACGGCCTGCCGATATGAGTTTAAAGTGGGACCTCTATACACAAGGTGTTCTTGCCGAAGCTATAGAACCGGAAATCATACAGGAGCTGAAATGCATGTTCGATGATTATGAATCTTTTTTCAATTTTCTGCAATGGCTTCGCAAACACAATGAAACATCAGAAGCGAAAGTCCGTATTTTTGGATTTGACACTTTGGCTGACCCGCAAACTACTCTCTACGAGTATTTTAAATTACTTATAGGTGATGCGAATTCCCTGTGCTATTTGCAAAAGCTAAATGAAAATGATTATGAAAGTATTAGAAAGTATGCATTGAATGATTCTACCTTGCAATCCTCATTGAGTAGCAAGGACTTTGACTATTTATTGTTTCTGATAAATGAAGCGGAGCACAACCCCAGTAAATTATGGGGTAGAGACGATAAACGGGAATATGGTATGTGGAGGAAAACCGATGAAATTATTAAAATATATTTGAAGGAGAACGACAAAGCTGTAGTCTACGCTCATAGTTCCCATACAAATAAGATGAAAGATTTCTTTTCTGATATTTTTACAATACCTTCTTTGGGAGCCTATATTTATAGAAAATACAAGGACGAATATTTTTCAATAGCTATTCAGGTCGGAAAAGGAGAATATACACAAGACGATACAGGAGCCTTTAGCAAAGCAGTATTAGACCAACTGCAATATCCTGTAATCGAAAGCTTCGAATACAGGGCGCTAAAGATGGGTAATGATTACTTTTATTACCCTACAAATAAATTGGATAATAATATTTCAAGTATAAGGGTTATCGGACGAGAACGCCGCGGTCTCAACCAGTTTTTCTTCTGTTCATTGAATAAAAGGTTTGATGGGCTGATATTTGTTAGTAAAAGTAGCAAATTAAACAACATTGAAGAATATCCATTTTTTTACACTACCGGTCTGTTCGGTCTGAAACGCGCTAAACGAAAAGAAATATTAAAAAATGAATTATTGAAGTAAATATATGTTATTAAAATCATTCCCTCACGAGTGTCAAATGGATGCTAAAGATTGCGGTCCAGCATGCCTCAAAATCATAGCAAAATACTATGGAAAATATTACTCCTTACAGTATCTGCGTGATTTATGCGGTATTACCCGTGAAGGAGTATCCCTTTTGGATATCAGCTATGCTGCCGACAAGATTGGATTAAGAAGCATATCTGTAAAGGTTACGATAGACGACTTGGTTGCAAGAGTGGTCTTGCCAGCTGTTATCCACTGGGATAACAATCATTTTATCGTTATTTATAAAGCTACGAATAAAAAGATCTATGTTTCTGATCCGGCCAAAGGATTAGTTTCCTATACTCACGAACAATTTAGGGAGAAATGGTATAAAAAAGATGAACCTTATGGAGTCCTTATGGCTCTAGAGCCTATGGCCAATTTTAGACAGATTGAGGCCCACGAGAAAATAGAGAGACTGAAAAGCTTTGAAAACCTACTCGGTTATTTTACCCCTTATAAAAAGGCCTTTAGTATCCTGTTCTTAATCATGTTTATTGCTACGATATTGCAAGCCTTTCTCCCTTTCATCTCTAAAGCTGTAATTGATACCGGAATACGTACACAAGATGTAAATTTTGTGTATATGGTACTCACAGCTAACATTGTACTATTATTAAGTATAACTCTATCAAATGTTCTTCGAGATTGGGTATTGCTACATGTTACAACTCGTGTTAACATATCCCTCATTTCTGATTATTTAATTAAACTGATGAAACTTCCGGTTTCTTTTTTCGAAAACAAATTGGTCGGGGATATCTTACAACGTGCCTATGATCATGAGCGTATTCGTAATTTCATAATGAACAACTCTCTGGGGATGGTATTTTCATCTATGACATTTGTAATTTTTAGTACGATCCTGTTAATATTTAACAAAACAATTTTTTTCATTTTTGGAGGAGGCAGTATCTTGTATGTACTTTGGATATTTATGTTTCTAAAGGTCAGACGTAAATTGGATTGGGAATATTTTGATCTGCTCTCTAAAGACCGTAGTTATTGGGTAGAAACTATAGAAAATATCCAAGAGATAAAAATAAACAATTATGAAGACACTAAGCGTTGGCGATGGGAAGGTATTCAGGCACGCCTCTACAAACTCAACGTCAAGATACTAAATATCAATAATGCCCAAAAACTGGGATCCCAGTTCATCAATAACCTCCAGAATATGGCTGTCACATTTTTTTGTGCCATTGCAGTTATTAACGGTGAGATAACCTTTGGCATTATGATCTCCACTCAATTCATTATTGGAATGCTGAATGGACCCATAGCCCAATTCGTAGGTTTCATTCAATCGGCACAATACGCAAAGATCAGCTTTATGCGGATTAATGAAATACACCAGCTTCGGGATGAAGACGATTTGGTATCTATATCAGCAAATAGTTTGGAGCTTCCAAAAGATAAAAGCCTGAATGTTAAAAATCTTTCTTTTTCCTATTCTCCGCATGCCCCTTTGGTCATAAAAAGTATTCATTTGACAATCCCGGAAGGAAAAGTAACAGCGATAGTCGGTGATAGTGGTTGTGGTAAATCCACATTACTAAAACTTTTATTACGCCTCTACATGCCATCATATGGTTCAATTAATATCGGAGATATGAACATTAATAATGTAAGTTTACGACAGTGGAGAGCCAAATGTGGTAGTGTGATGCAGGAAGGAAAAGTCTTTAACGATACTATCCAGAATAATATAGTACTGAATGAGGAAATCGTAGATTATGAAGCTCTTCAACAAGCCGTCAATATTGCAAATATCTCAAAAGAAATAGAAGCCATGCCACAAGGCTACCAAACGATGATCGGAGAAATGGGACGTGGTTTGAGTGGGGGACAAAAGCAACGCTTGCTGATAGCAAGAGCTTTATATAAAAACCCCGATTATCTTTTTTTAGACGAAGCTACCAATGCTCTGGATACGATAAACGAGCAAAAAATAGTCAAAGCCTTGAATAATGTATTCAATAACAGAACTGTTGTTATTATTGCCCACCGTTTGAGTACTATCAAAAAAGCAGACCAAATTGTAGTAATGAAAGCCGGTATGGTAGTAGAATTAGGAAATCATGATTCTCTGATGAATAGAAAAGGACATTATTATAAACTTATACAAAGTCAATATGATCTGGAGCCTGTTAAAATTGAGGCCGAAGCCGAAGGATAATACGAAACGGAGTGAAGAGGTCAGTGACATTATAGATCGTATGCCTACAGCTTTCAGCAAGTGGGTTGCTGCAGCCATTATTCTCTTTACCATTCTTTTATTTGTTTTTGGCTGGTTTATTAAGTATCCTGATGTGGTAACCGGACAAATAAAGATTAATTCTAATACAGCACCGGTTAAGCTGCCTGCACACACATCAGGTAAAATAGAATTATTATCCTTCAAAGCTCAGGATACAGTAAAAGAAGGGGAGTATATAGCTGTTATTCAGAATCCGGCAAATACAGAAGATGTTAAAACGATAGCATCTCTTATTCAGAACTTCGACCCGAATAATTCAAAAATATTGTCACAGGCTGTTCTGTTATTTCCGGAAAAGGTTTCGTTGGGAGAACTGAATATGAAATACTATTCGTTTCTGTCTTCACTGAAGAGTATCATTGATTATGCTGATGATAATGTTTATGAACAGCAGCAAATAAGTTTATCTGATGGTATCAAGTGGCGGAAGAAAATATTGGATGAGACAAAGAATGCACTGAATATTTCAACAGAAAATCTGGCAATCTCAGAGAAGTGGCTAGATAAATATTCATCATTGAATAAAGACCTTGTAACCACCTATGAGTTCGAGATAGATAGAAGTCGGATAGAATTTCTTTCAGCCAAGCAGAATAACCAAAATTTAATAAAAGAAATTGCTTCTGTTGAAATGCAGATTACAGAAAGTGAAAACAAATTGTCTCAGCTTTCAGTAGAACGCAGGGGGAAAGAAAGGCAGCTACACCTCGATTTATTTGCATCTTATCACGAATTGAACAATCAGATCAAACAATGGGAACAGACTTTTGTCCTAAAAGCCCCGTTTGACGGACAGGTGGAATTCTTAAAATTCTGGACTAACGATCAGTTTGTTCAGGCGGGAGAAGACGTGTTTGGTATCGTACCAAAACAAAATATTGTACTTGGTCAAGTATTACTTCCAGCGATAGGGGCCGGCAAAGTTAGAGTAGGTAGTAATGTCACAATCAAATTAGACGATTATCCGTATGCAGAGTTTGGATCGATAAAAGGAGTCGTGAAATCAATATCTCTCATTACCAATGAATATAAAACACAACAAAGTAATATCAATACCTATTTGGTTTTGGTAGATATGCCTAAGGGCTTAATTACAAACTATGGAGATAAACTGGATTTTAAATACGAGATCGGAGGGCAGGCGGATATTATTGTGAAAGACCGCAGGCTTATCGAGAGACTATTCGACAATATAAAGATTAATACAAAGTAAGGACATAACATATGAGATTTTTTTTGTCACTATTGCTATGCACAATAAGCATAACTAATTCATATCTGAACTCTCAAAATAAAAAAATACTAGATCTGTTTCATTGCATAGAACTTGCATCTGACAGTTCTTTACAAGCCTTCATTGCCCAGAATTATTACCAATCGGGTTATTGGGAATACCGTTCATACAAAGCAGCCCGTCTACCAGCTTTATCTCTAAGAACGACCCCTCTGCAATATAATCGCAACATCGTAAAACGTTATGACTTTCAAGAAAATATAGATGTGTATAGAACCCAACAATCGTTGTATTCATCCGGGGGGCTGACCTTAAGCCAAAATTTCGATCTTACAGGAGGAACCTTTTTTGTCGATTCCGAACTGGGATATATAAAAAATTACGGAGAGAATAATTACAGGCAGTTCAATGCAGTGCCTATCCGTTTTGGTTATTCTCAAGCCCTGTTCGGATTCAATGCCTTTAAATGGGAGAAAAAAATAGAACCTCTCAAGTTTGAGAAGGTAAAAAAACAATTTTTGTACCATCAACAAGAAATAGCAGAGACTACTGTACAATACTTTTTTAATTATGTACAGGCTCACAAAGAATACGACTTGGCATTAGAAAATCTGCTTTCGGCTGACACTTTGTATACGATAAGTCTGGAAAGACAAAAAATATCCGCTATATCCGAAGCTGATGTACTGACTTTAAAGCTAGATAAAATCAATACACAAAATACCCTTAAAAGTGTAGAATTAGGGCTGAAAGATACAAGGTTTGCTTTACTTACTTTCCTGAATTTAGATAAGGAGAAAGAATATTCTCTCCAGTTACCGAAAAACACAGATGATATTTTCATTCCGGTTAACGACGCTTTACTCTATGCTCAAAGGAACAATCCCGACTATTTATCCCATCAGCAAGAAATATTGGAAGCAGAAAGAGAAGTTGACAGAAGCCGTAAATCTGTTTTTGATGCCAGTGTATCAGCCAGTGTCGGTTTTAATCAAGTCGCTGACAACTTTGGTGGAGCATACCGCAAGCCTTTACAACAAGATATAATTACAGTAAGTCTTACTATCCCGATTTTGGATTGGGGAGTGAAAAAAGGAAAGATAAATATGGCTAAGAGCAATTTGGGTGTCGTCAAATTCTCAGTACAACAAAAGAAGCAGAATCTGGAACAGGAATTACTCTCGGCAATTGATAACTTTAATAATCAAAAAGAATTGATTGTTTCCGCTCAGGAGGTTCTGTTATTGGCAGATGAGGCTTACAAGATTAATAAAAAACGCTTTGTTGTGGGCAAAACAGATATAAGTACCCTCTCTCTTTCCTTAAGTAGATACAAAGAAGCTCAGAGGGGCTATATAAGTGCTCTGAAATATTATTGGGCAAGCTATTTCAAAATAAGAAAAATGACTCTTTATGATTTCGGTAAGCAGGAAGATATTTCTATCCAATTTAATCTTTATTAAGTTTAATTTTTCGAAGTTCTATTTCGATAAAAACAAAGATTCAATTAATATCCCATTAGCTCTGGTGTGAGGCAGTTTGTTTATTAATTTTAATTGAACTATAAATATGCAATGAATAATATACCCCCAATAATACATCAAATACAGAATCGGCATCTATATTCTGTATCCTCCATTGTACCCTCCTTGTCTCAATCATGGAAGGATAAGCACCCGCTATGGACATATAAGATTTGGAGTTTGAAAACTGTACAAGATCTTATTTCTCGACTTTCACCATCCCTGCCCCTAATTATGGATGAAAAGGTACAGCTTGATATAGCTCGCTACTTTATTTTATATCAAGAAGGAGGAATATTTGTAGATTCGGATTTTGAATGTATTGAGCCTTTTGATAATATAATAGAGGGGAAACAATGTTGTTTTTCTTATGAACCACAAATATCCGGCAATAAGATTATTTCTAAATCTTTAATAATATCAGAGAAAGGACATTCATTTTTAAAGTTCATAATAAAAAGAATCGAAAATGATTGTAATTGTGTAACAAAAGAGAATCTCGTTTTCTTAAATAATACATTCACTTTATATGATAATACAAGTGATGTGGAGATCATTCCTTCTTCGGTGATAAATCCATTTTCCCAAGCTGAGATGAAATTATATCTCGCTGGATTAATGCCTGAAGAGATTATGGAAGAATTAATATCCGAGGCAGCTTCTATATGTTATTATCAGAAGAATACACGATCAAATACTATAGATGTTTTATACTTAAGCTCTATTGTTGGACATGGAGGCGCCTTCAGAGCTGCCCATAGAATACATTCAGGCTTGAGATCTATTGGTGTTGGCTCTAAGATGTTGGTTCTAAAATCGGACTTTGGAGAGAGGGAAAATTTATCAGATGATATTTATATAGCCCAACCCAGGCTTTCGGAAAAAGTAGGCTATCAGAATGATTTAGAACCCTTAAAAAAATACCCTAAATACAATTTATCTTCTCACACGTTTGCTCCGGCAGTAGCTGGTACAGACATTAATGAATATATTGATATTTTTAATCCTAAGATTGTACAAATCCACTGGATTAATGCCGGATATATAAAAATTGAGGATTTGGGTAAAATAAAAAAGAAGATTGTTTGGCGTTTAGCTGATTGTTGGCCTTTAACTGGTGGGTGTTATTATTTTGGAGACTGCCAAAGATATCTGACTGGCTGTGGAAAATGTCCCAAACTTGGTTCTGAAGATGAAAAAGATTTATCTCATAACATTTGGCAACGAAAAAGGAAAACATGGACAAAGATGGATATGGTAATAGTTGTTCCGACTCTCTGGATGAAACAAATTGTAGAAAATAGTATACTGTTAAAGGGTAGACAGGTGTTTGTCATACCCAATGGTCTGGATCTCAATAAATTTTATCCGATCAGCAATAAAATAGCAAGAAAAGCTCTTGGCATACCTATAAATAAGAAAGTCATACTTTATGGTGCAACCAATGCAATAAATGATCCGAGAAAGGGTTTTTCTTTATTACTACGGGCATTACAATCTTTATCTAAAAAACACCACAATGAATATTTCTTTGTAATCTTCGGTGCGGAATATCAAAAGATAGATTTGAATATTCCTACTAAAATTATGGGATACATACAAGATCATTATATCTTGCAATCTTTATATTCTGCTGCTGATGTAATGATTGTTCCATCCTTAGAAGAAGCCTTTGGACAGACTGTAACTGAGTCTATGGCTTGCATGACGCCTGTCGTATCTTTTTTAGATACAGGTCCTGCCGGAATAATTGAGCATAAGCAGACAGGATATTTGGCTAAATACAGTGATCCTGAAGATCTAGCAACCGGTATAGAATGGATACTTGAGGATAATTCCCGCCTAAACTCGTTATCTCTAAATGCAAGATATAAAATAGAGACGACCTATGATATCAAAGTTGTAGCTGAGCAATACCGTAGTTTGTATAAACTTATTGAAGATATAGATTATTAATAATGCGAATCAGGTATGAAGCTACAAACATATCTACCGATGTTTCTAAGTCATGATGGAGAAAATAACATCGAAAATATTATAAAAATATGGAGAAGAAAGAATATGATTATCTTTTGGTCGGTGCAGGTCTTTTTAATGCCATATTTGCATATAAAGCAGCAATTGATGGTAAAAAATGCCTTGTTGTTGAGAAAAGATCTCATATAGGAGGAAATGTATATACCGAGAATATTGAGGGGATTAATGTACATAAATATGGAGCTCATATTTTTCACACAAGAAACAAAGACGTGTGGAATTTTATGCAGACTTTATGTCAATTCAATCATTTTATAAATTCCCCATTAGCTAAATATAAAGATAAAATATACAACCTTCCATTCAATATGAACACATTCTGTCAACTATGGAATGTGAAAACCCCTGAAGAAGCCAGAATAAAAATTGAATCACAACGATTGAATATACATAACCCAAAGAATGCCGAGGAGCAAGCACTTAATCTCGTAGGTGAAGATATTTACTATAAATTCATCAAAGGGTACACAGAAAAACAATGGGGTGCAGAAGCAACCAAGTTGCCCGCATTTATCATCAATCGTATTCCTCTGAGATATACGTTTAACAATAATTATTTTGACGATCCTTATCAAGGAATACCTGTTGGAGGTTATACTCCAATAATAAAAAAATGTTTTTCCCATTCAGAAGTTTTACTAAATACAAACTTTATAGAAAACCGTTTGTTAAGCAAATTGGCTAAGGATATAATATATACAGGGACGATTGATGAATATTATGATTATCGTTATGGTCTTCTCGAATATAGGTCTCTTAATTTTGAGGAAAGACTTTTAAAACAAGATAACTTTCAAGGCAACGCGGTCATCAACTATACAGATAAAGATGTTCCATATACACGTATATTGGAACACAAGCATTTTGAATTTGGAGAACAAACACAAACTGTAATTTCAATCGAATATCCTTGTCAATGGATCAGGGGGGCTGAAGCTTACTATCCTATTAATACTAAACGAAACAACGCATTGTATGCAAAATATAAAGAATTATCAGATAGAGAAACTAACATTTATTTTGCAGGAAGACTAGGATCGTACCAATATAATGACATGGATAAGACCGTTGACAATGCTCTTACATTATATAAAATGTTGAGTTGGTAAATGATTGTACAAGGGGTAAGCTTAGATTAATACAATGCGAAATACTTCGCCGGAATACATCAGGGCTATTATTATCCGCATCGGTGCTATCCGGACATAGAAGTAGAAAGGTAATATCCCGGTCCGGTAATAATCCGCATTCAGCCCTTTTATATAGCCAGTTCTTTTCCAACGAAATCAGCGAACGGACAAGTATATTTTAACCATGCTTATATTTTTCCGGAAAAATATATCTATATTAGTACACTATGATGTACATCTAAAAAATAAAGTTATGAGGGTGATCATTCCGGCGGAATTACGCAACAATATGAAAAAATACCTTGATCTGGCATCCAGGGAACAAATAGTTTAAATAAGGTATTTTTGTTTTGATATTTTTGATAAAATGATTGGATTATAGATTATTAACTGATTGCAATAGATTTCATATGAGGTAATTAAGAAGTATGGCAATTGAAACCTCGCAAATCAAATTTGCGGAATCGGAAAAGACGGGGGAACTTATCGGATTTGTATCCCGGCATTCCAAAACAAAGAAACTGAAGGGAGTCCGGGAGAACTCGACATTTGGAAAAAAGATCTGTGTATTATCAGGGGATTTAAAAGGAACAATCATACCCAATATCTTATACGATGTGGAACTTAAAGCGATGCACCGGGGCAATGGATACGTTGTCGTATCGGCCCGGCCCAGGCAATTTAAAGCCCGGATAGAAAAAGTGACCGTACCGAAAGCCATCTACAGGCTGAAAGTCACATTCGGCAACAAGACGGTCTACTTTGACCCGAAGCATGGCAAATCGGATTCAAGCCGTACCCTGGAGGGAGTTCTCGATATATTAGCTTCCCGCGTTGACATAGAGGAGCCGGATTCAGTGCTTGCTGAATTTAAGGAGGAGGGGATAGCGCTTATTAAACAGATGGAAGCCGATGGATTTTTAGTACCGAAGTCGAATAAAAACCAACGGAAATGAAACGTCCATCGAATGGAATAGCTACAGACGCGGCCCATTCCACAAAAAACAAACTGACCCGTTACCGGGGAATCGACCTTAGTACCGGCAGGCAAATCTTCCTGGAGGATTTAGGTAACCAAACGGTGAATATAGGCGAGTTCCTGGGTGTGGTTGCGGCTGTAAAATATATCATCGAAAATGATTTCCATCCCAGGGTTATTTACACAGACAGCATTACGGCTATAACCTGGTTTAACAACAAAAGAACGGCATCAGGGAAGAGAAATACGGAACTGGAGAAAGCCGGGGTCTTTTTGAAAGTGTTTTCTGCAGAAGTAGATAAGATTGATGTATTGCACTGGAAAAATGATTTATGGGGGGAAACTCCGGCGGATTTCGGATGCAAATGATAAGATGTGAATATTGTTAGACCGGTGCTTTCCTGTCTTTCCTGACAGGAAAGCACGCTTATTTTAATGATTACTATGGCAAAGAAAAAATCGGAAATAGATAAACTGGTAAGCTTACCGGAGAAAGAATACCTGGAGCTGCTGGAAGCCCAAATGACTCTCAACGCGTTGAAAATAGCGGGAGTGGAAGAGCTTCCCCTGTATAAGGGTATCAAAAGCATTATAGAAGACGGACGGGTGGAAATACATAATAAGCCCATACAAAAAAGATACAGGTGAAATTAATCTTTATCTTTGTAAGCATCCCGGAACAGAGAAGAAAAAGGGGCCGTATACAAAAACAAATAAAACCGAATGAATAAGAAGCAACTGACAACCCTGGCCGCCAGGAAAGCCGGGGTATCCCAAAAATATATAGCCGACAGCTTAAACCCGGTATTGGAAACTATTATAGAAGTATTGTCCGGAGGGAACAATATCACCATACAAGGTTTCGGGTCATTTCAGGTAAAGACAATGAAGGAACGCAAGTCAAGAAATCCGAAGACAGGAGAGTTGATTGTCCTTCCGGAAAGGAAGGTTGTTAAGTTTAAGCTGGCAAACGGAAACCAGGTAAAATGACCCGCTTTCTATCCTACCTGTACCTGATGCGAATTATTCTTCTAAATTAATTCATATTAATTAGGATTAGTTTTGAAATTTATCCTACCTTTGTCAACTGTTTTGGTGCCACTTTCTGCATTCGTAGATAGTGGTGAAGAGGGAATCAGGTGCAAATCCTGAACAGACCCGCTGCTGTGAGTTCTTAATAGTTTTACACATTCTTATGCCACTGGATAAATCCGGGAAGGCGTGTAAAATGGAACGAGTCAGAAAACCTGCCAGAGCAAATTTTGTCAGGTCTTTTTTGTGTCCTACTTTTTATATTTGGACCTTACTCTTGTAAAGTCTATGTATCCAGAATACAAAAAAGAATTGTCAAAAGGAGTTTTATGAAGATAAAACTGTATATGGTTATTATTGTAAGTCCATAGTATTAAACCATGTCCAAGTATGGTCTCATGTATGAAATAGTACTATACGATACAAATAATTGCTTATATTCAGATAGTTATATCTTTAACTTCTATTGTCAGAAGACCTGCCAAAGTATATATTTTCATCTTTCGCGGAAAAAGATTGAAAAAACGGGAGAATTATCTCTGTATTTAAGCTTTTGTATTTCGAGAACGGGTTGTGTTTTATAGTAACCTTGTGCCCATCGTATCGGTTGGTAGCATAAGTTTATATTATAGGCACTTCTGTCTTGGTTATCATTATATTATAAATCATCTAAAAATAAAAACAATGAAAAAGATATGTAAGAGATGTTCTGCGTCATTCAGTTGCAGGGAGGACAGGATAGAATTATGCAGTTGTCGTAAGGTAAGTCTTGTTATAGGAGTCCGTGATTATATAAAAGATAATTACCGGGACTGCTTGTGTCCCAAGTGTTTACAGGAAGCAAATACTTCCTTCTATGCATTTGATGTAAATCCTAAGTTCCTGAATAAGAACAAAAATGAATGATTTATAAAGAACTATATTACAGGAAAATAGCAAAATCTTGTTTTAAATTTACAATTTATTATAAATTTAGTCATTAATTCGTTTAATTGTATAGGTAAGTTTCCTTAAATTTGAAACTGGAAAGCATTTCAATACTGATTATATTCAGGTTGGAGTAATCGGTTTATGATCTTCTGTTCGTTTTAGCCATATAGCAGAAGATTATAAACTGAAAATTGTGCGGATAATCAAAAAATTATAAATAATAAACAATATCAGACATGCTACAAGAATTTACTCTAGGCGAAGGTAAAGCAATAATCAACTTCACTCTGAAATTTTGCGACACGCGGCAGAAAATACTTAACAGTTATGGATTCCATAGAGTTATAGAAGTCTTTATTCAGAAACTGAAGAAAGATGAAATAATTATCTATGAATATTATATCAAAGAATTCAAGACTGATGAGGAATTTGAAAAAACGCTGATAGAGGCATTTAAATTGCTTACTGTCTGCAATCCTGATGAAGTACAGAATGTGCATGGAAAATATGCTATCTTCTTCAATGATAAAGACTTGTTTATAGAACTGATAGAATTGCTTTATAGCTTCTGGCGCAGGCTTGAGCGATATACTATCGTCCACAACAGTTCGATAGGCAGTGGTTTGCAGAGCGTTCGTTTTATGCAGGCCAACGAATTGTTCAATGAGCTTATCCTTTCGATATACCGCCGTATCGAAGAAACTGTTATCGGTTACCAATATCGTGTTTACCGTCAATTAACAGCAGGCGCGAATGCAGCTCTTACGCTTAGCGATATCAGCTGGAATTGTCCTGTGGAATACAATGGACTGGCTCCTATACCGTTCATTACGGCAGTAATGTTTAATCCTCCGTTTATCTCTTACACCAAACGAAATACGCGTGACGGTATTTTCCAGGAACATAATATAAATCCTATTGAGAATATCGTTCTCAACGAGGACGACTGGTTCCTGTTCCCTGCTAAAGTTGGGAATATGCTGACATTTGTCTATTTCCATAAAGATTTTATGGTTCATGGTTTTGCTTTGGCAAACCTCTTCGAACTGGCAAAAGAAAGCGAATATATCGGTAAAAAACCGGATATTATCTATGTCTTTGGCTATCCGGACGGACATGAAGAAAAACGTACATTCTATTACAAAGATAAAAAGAACGATATCCTTATCGGTTATGCGAACCATTGCGACGATATAGACTATTTCGGGTATATGAAAAAAATGTTGCTCACACTGCATAATGTGAAGCAAATGGAAAAGCACCGCTTGCCGATACATGGGGCGATGGTAAACATTGCACTGAAAAACGGAAAAGAGTCGAATATCATTATTATGGGAGACAGTGGGGCCGGAAAGTCTGAAAGCCTTGAAGCTTTCCGTACGCTGAACGAAAAATATATCCGCCATATGCGTATCATATTTGATGATATGGGCTATCTGAAAAAAGAGACGGATGGCACAATAAAGGGTTATGGAACGGAGATCGGTGCATTTGTCCGTATCGATGACCTCGATCCTATGTATGCTTTCGAGCAATTGGAAAGAGGTATCTACACAAATCCGGACAAGGTTAATGCCCGCATCACGATACCTGCAGCTACATACGATGTTATCATGAAAGGATATAAAGTAGATTATTTCCTCTATGCGAACAACTATACAGAGTCGGATACGAAAATTAAGTTCTTTACCGATCTGGATGAAGCTATCAAAGTATTTGAGGCAGGAGCGCGTAAAGCGAAAGGAACCACAACCGAAAAAGGTTTGGTGACATCTTACTTTGCTAATCCGTTCGGGCCTGTACAGGAGCAGAAACTGGCGGGTAAACTTATCAAAGAATACTTTACCGATATGGATAAAAACGGAGTTAAGATAGGTGAGATTTATACATCTCTTGCGATAGAGGGACACAGTAAAGACGGACCTCGTGAAGCTGCCGAAGAACTATTTACATTAATCAATGATTAATCAGTGGATTAGCTTTCCTCTACCGGAAAGCTAATCCTGAATATTGTTTAATATCAGAACTTTTTTCTCAGTAAACAGGCAATATTTAAAACATTAGACTTTCTCTGATGTTTACAAATAAACACTAAATGGATACCGGCTAAGGTCGCAGACCTTTTTATTTATAGCTAGGTATAGCGATAAATGATTGTTATATCTTAATATGCAACATTAAATACATTCTTGTACATAATTAAATAGTAGACTATGAGTAATTTGCAGCAATCTTTGATGCATAACAATATCAAACTGCTTGGTGATATGCTGGGTAAAACAATCGGCGAAGCTAAGGGGAAGGATATGGTTGATCTGATAGAAACGATTCGCAGACTTTCCAAAGCCTCGCATTCGGGAGATATTGAAGCACATAAGTCGCTGGTGAAGACACTTCAAAATCTGAAAGATGAAGAATTTCTTCCTGTAGCGCGTTCCTTCAATCAATTCCTGAATCTGACAAATACAGCCGAGCAGTATAATAGTGTATCGCCTCATGCTCAGGGGGCGGAAAATCCTGTCAATTTCCCGGAGATATATAAAAAATTAAAAGATGCTAACCTTAGTGATGAAGCCATAATAAAAGCAATAGAGAATATCTCCGTTGACTTGGTATTGACTGCGCATCCGACTGAAATAAACAGACGCTCGCTTATCAATAATCTGAATCAGGTCGATCATTGTCTGGCATTGCTGGACCATGACGATTTGGCTAATTACCAAAAGGTGCAGATTTTGCGCAGGTTGAAGCAACTTATCGCCCAATATTGGTATACTGACGAAATCCGCCAGAAACGTCCGACTCCGAACGAGGAGGCAAAATGGGGCTATGAAGTGGTGGAAAACAGCTTGTGGAAAGCTGTCCCTGCATATATCCGTGAACTCGACGAACAGATAAGGAATACAATACCATACCGGCTGCCGGTTAATGCCCGCCCGATACACTTTTCTTCGTGGATGGGAGGTGACCGTGACGGTAACCCGAATGTAACGGCAAAAATTACCCGTGAAGTGTTGCTGGATAGCAGAAAAAGAGCTGCCAGGCTATTTCTCGAAGACGTTGAAGTTCTTGTAAAAGAGCTGTCGATGGCAACGTGCACTACTGAATTCAGGGATTATATAAAAGACTATGAGGTACAGGAGCCATACCGTGAATCAATGAAACGGTTGCGTACCAGACTGAAAAATACTGTAGCTTATCTGGATGCGCGTATCGAGGGAAAGAATCCGGAACGAACAGATGATATACTGATTCATAACGAACAGCTATGGGAGCCGCTTCACGAGTGTTATAAATCTCTTGTAGCCTGCAAGATGGAAATCATTGCCGACGATAAACTGCTCGACACCATGCGCCGGGTGCGTTGTTTCGGTTTAACTCTGACTCAGCTGGATATTCGCCAGGAGAGTACGATACATACTGAAGCCTTGTCCGAAATAACCCGCTACCTTGGATTGGGAGACTACGAGACCTGGTCGGAAGAAGACAAACAGGCATTCCTGATAAAAGAACTTAATTCGAAACGTCCGCTTATCCCCCATAACTGGGAGCCCAGCCCTCAGACTAAAGAAGTACTGGATACCTGTAGGGTAATAGCGGAGACACCCGTCGGGTCAATTCCTACCTATGTCATTTCAATGACAAGGACTCCTTCCGATATACTGGCAGTGTATCTGTTGCTCAAAGAAGCGGATTGTCCATATACATTACCGGTAACACCATTGTTTGAAACGCTGAATGACCTGAATAATGCCAATGGCATTATGCAGCAGTTGTTTGCTATCAACTGGTACAAAGGCATTATAAAGAACAAGCAAATGATAATGATCGGTTATTCCGACTCGGCTAAAGATGCAGGTTCTCTGGCGGCCGGCTGGGCGCAGTACCATGCGCAGGAAGCTCTTATCAAGACATGTCAGGATGCCGGAATCGCCCTTACTTTATTTCATGGTCGTGGCGGTACTGTTGGCCGTGGCGGAGGCCCTGCCAAGGTCGCTCTTTTCTCACAGCCTCCCGGTTCGCTGAAGGACGGACTCCGTGTAACGGAACAAGGCGAGATGATCCGTTTTAAATTAGGTTTACCTGATCTGGCTATTAAAACATTGTCGCTATATACCGATGCTATACTGGAAGCTAATCTTCTTCCTCCTCCGGCACCTAAGCAGGAATGGAGGGATCTGATGGATGAGCTTTCCGATATTTCATGTAACAGTTATCAAAGCTTGGTTCACAGAGACCCGGATTTTATCCCGTATTTCTATCAGGCTACCCCGGAGGCGGAATTGGCCCGTTTGCCGTTGGGTTCACGACCGGCAAAACGCCGTCCGAATGGGGGAGTGGAAAGTCTTCGCGCAATCCCCTGGATATTCGGCTGGACTCAAAACCGATTGATGCTTCCTGCATGGTTAGGCGCGGGAGAAGCCTTGCAGCAGGTCATTGACAATGGCAAAATGGATACATTGAAGGCGATGTATAAAGACTGGCCATTCTTCGGTACCCGTATCAGTATGCTCGAAATGGTATTTGCCAAAGCCGACCTGCGTATGTCTCAATATTATGATGAAAGGCTTGTAGAAGATAACTTGCAGATATTGGGTAAAAAACTGAGAAGCCAGCTTGAAAGCGATATGAATACAATATTGAGGATATCTCAGGATGAGCATCTGATGGAAAGCCTGCCTGAAGTGGCAGAGAATATCGCAATGCGCAATATTTACACAAACCCACTGAATCTTCTTCAGGTGGAATTATTGCACCGGACAAGGAAAGACGAAGAGCACTCGTCGGAACTGGAACTGGCTTTGATGATCACAATTTCGGGAATCGCCGCCGGTATGCGTAATACAGGATGATTTTTTTAGTTGCAAGTTGCGAGTTACGAGTAAACAAGCTGGCTGAAGCATCAGTAATCCCGTAACTTGTAACTGCCCATAGGGCGAAGTAACTCGTAACTGAAAATTATAATAAATACGATATGCAATATAAAATTACGGCACCAAATGCCATAAATTCGATCATTTCACTCCCTGCTTCGAAAAGCATCAGTAACCGGGCTCTTATATTGAATGCCATGAGCCTTAGTGCTTCAGAAATAGCCAATCTTTCTGATTGTGATGATACCAATGTGATGGTAGAGGCTTTCACATCGGGTAGCAACCTGATAGATGTGAAAGCGGCTGGAACATCCATGCGCTTTTTGACAGCATTCCTTGCTATAACTCCGGGTGAATGGATCATTACAGGAACAGAACGGATGAAGGAACGCCCTATTCATCTTTTGGTAGATGCATTGGTTTCTTTAGGTGCACGTATCCAATATTTGGGAAAAGTAGGATATCCGCCGTTGAAAATTAAAGGAACGGCACTGGATGGAGGTGAAATCTATCTGTCGGGGGATGTGAGTTCCCAGTTCATTTCTGCCTTGTTGATGGTCGCACCTTCTATGAGTAAGGGGTTGACAATACATCTGGAAGGAAATATTATATCCGTACCGTATATTAAACTCACGTTGGGTATGATGGCCCAGTTCGGTGTAAAAACTCATTGGGACGGACGGACAATAAAGATATATCCCGAAGAATATCGGACAACGCACTATACTGTGGAGTCGGACTGGTCGGCAGCTTCGTACTGGTATGAAATGGCAGCGCTTGCCGGGGATGCCCGTATAGAACTGAAAGGCCTGTTTAAAAACAGTATGCAGGGTGATTCTAAAGTTGCCGAGTTGTTTCTCGATTTGGGGGTCGCGACCGAATATGTTAAAGATGGTGTTGTACTGACAAAGACAGGAAAGGTAACAAAGAAGATGTTCCATAATTTTGTGAACGAACCGGATCTGGCTCAGACTTTTGCCGTTACATGCTGTATGATGGGAGTTCCTTTTATGTTTACAGGCTTGCAAACACTTAAGATAAAAGAGACCGACCGGATAGAAGCATTGAAGAATGAAATGAAAAAATTGGGATACCTGCTATACGATAGCGAGGATAGCATCCTGGAATGGAACGGTGAAAGATGTGAACGGGAGGCTGACCCGGTAATAAAAACATATGAAGACCACCGCATGGCGATGGCCTTTGCTCCTGCGGCCATAAAACTGGATCATATCAATATTGCGCACCCCAGGGTGGTGACAAAGTCTTATCCCCGTTTTTGGGACGATCTCAAGTCGGTAGGATTTTCAATTGAAGAGTAAAAGTAAGATCAATCCAGACGATACCCGTATTGGCGGAGTAGGTTATCCCTGCTTCGCCAATCTTTTTCTACCTTGACATATATTTCAAGGAATATCTTTTTATTGAAGAAGCGTTCCATGTCTTTGCGGGCCATTGTGGCCACTTTCTTCAGCGCCGCGCCTTTATGGCCTATGATAATACCTTTCTGGGTGTCGCGTTCTGCAATTATCAACGCCCTTATATTGATAATATCCTTTTCTTCTTTAAATTCCTCAACGATGACTTCCACCGCATAAGGAACTTCCTTCTGATAATAAAGGAGGATCTTTTCACGGATGATCTCCGTTACAAAGAAGCGGGCTGGGCGGTCGGTCAGCGCGTCCTTTTCGAAGTAAGGAGGGGACTCGGGAATCAAATCCAATATTCTTTTCTTTACGGTATCTACATTGAATTTATTCAGGGCAGATATCGGATATATTTCAGCTTTTGGCAACAGCTCTTTCCATTGAGCCACCAGTTTTTCCAATTCCTGCTGATTGGTCTGGTCTATTTTATTGATCAGCAGCAGAACGGGTGCATCTACATTTTGTACCTTTTGCAGAAATTCTTCGTTCTTATCCGTTTTTTCTATAACGTCCGTCATATAGAGCAGTACATCGGCATCGCTCAGTGCGGATACGGAGAAGTTAAGCATCGACTCCTGTAATTTATAGTTAGGCCGTAGTACCCCGGGAGTATCTGAATATACAATCTGATAGTCGTCTGTATTCACGATACCTAATATGCGATGGCGCGTGGTTTGCGCCTTCGAAGTGATGATGGAAACTTTTTCTCCCACAAGAAGGTTCATCAATGTTGATTTTCCTACATTGGGATTGCCTACTATATTTACAAATCCGGATTTATGCATCTGATATATGGTTCTATTTATTTGAAGACAAAAGTAGTAAATAAAGAATTATAATACTGAATTCATAACAATTTTACTACTTTTGCATTTCAAAAAAACAGAATAATGCATAAACATGATCTTTGCTGTGTCGGGCACATCACTTTGGATAAAGTGGTTACATCTAAAAAGACAGTACATATGCCCGGAGGTACAGCTTTCTATTTTTCTCATGCCATCCGTCATTTCGATGATATAGATTATTCATTGGTTACATCTCTGGCCGAGTCTGAAATGAGTGTCGTTGACGATCTGCGTTCCAAAAATGTAGATGTACACGTAATCCCGAGCCAGCATTCAGTATATTTTGAGAATATATATGAAGAAAATCAGAATAACCGCACACAGCGGGTTTTGGCAAAGGCAGACCCATTCTCTGTAGACGGTTTTGAAAATTTAGATGCCAAAATATTCTTATTAGGAGCATTGCTCGCCGATGATTTTTCGCTCGAACTGGTCGAGTACCTTTCCCGAAAAGGGCTTATAGCAGTCGATTCACAAGGGTATTTGCGCGAGGTAAGGGAGCAGAATGTATATCCTATAGACTGGAAAGATAAGCTGGAAACACTGAAATATGTCCATATACTGAAAGTAAACGACCTGGAGATGGAGGTCCTCACAGGAATGAAGGACATAAAACAAGCATCCCGTCAGTTATATGACTGGGGTGTGAAGGAAGTTCTGGTAACTCTCGGTAGCTTAGGTTCCGTAATATTTGACGGAAAGGAATTCTATAAGATACCTGCTTATAAGCCCACGGAAGTGGTTGATGCAACGGGCTGTGGCGATACTTATGTTACAGGATACCTGTATAAGCGGGCAAAAGGAGCGGGCGTAGAAGAGGCTGGAAGATTTGCTGCGGCAATGGCAACTATCAAGATAGAAAATTCAGGCCCGTTTAACGGTTCGAAAGATGATGTGGAAAATAGGATAAGGACAGCGGAGCAGATAATGCCGGTTGTTTAATTAGGGTCTGCTGAAAAACTCAGCAGACCAATTCATATTTAATTCGGTTTGCGTCCGCTATTTCCCGGTTCCGATAACTATTATTGCGTCCATCCGATTTATTAGCGATTATCTCCAACAGCAATGCTGAAAAACTAAACCATAAGTTCTGAATAAGACACGGGAGTGCCATCCCCGCCAATTTGACCAGGTTTAGCACAAGGAAGATGCAGGCAATCCATGATTCGCTTGTTTGTCGGAGTCTGGCTTTGATACGGTTTAAGCCATAACCTGTTTTGGCTTGTCCAAACTTTCCTTCTATTGGATTACGCTCTCCCGGACTTACATGAATTGACATGGGCGAAGGCCTGCCCAGTGGCTTTGCTAAAAGTTTGATGCCTTTTTCCTTGAGCATAACCCGATTGGGACGACTACAGTAAATCTGATCAGCGAGTACTTCGCGGGGGTAGCATCCGAACCGTTCACGATACTTTTCAACATAGTGCTCCATGTGACTTCCCTCGTTAAAAGCATCCCAGGAAAGTTCATCCAGAAACGAGATGCCATCAATAATGGAAACATGTATCTTGGAACCAAACTCTACCTTGGCTTGACTCTTTCCTCTGACTATGGGGCGTACATGAGGTTGATGGATGCTTACTATCCGGTCTTCCACTGTATGCGTCCTGGACTTATACATGTACAACTGTTGATCAAACAAGGTCTGGATAACATACAAATATTTCCGATCCTTCTTCTTTAAGGGAAGGTTAGGATAAGCATCCAGCAACCGATGGATAGAATTTATATTCCGCTTGAGATACCCCAATTGAATGCGAACGGAGTTTCTGATCTCTTTCTTGCTCTTTTTCTTCTTCTGGGCTGTCTTCAGATAGCGTTTGCGAGCAACCTTGCGGTAGCTACGCGGCTTTTTATCATGTAACAGATGGGTATAGAGCTGATCAATCAGGTTTTCCGATATTTCACGAGCTTCGTTGAGCAGATTCAAATCCGTTGGATAAGCAATATCCTGTGGACAAGCAGTAGCATCAAAAATGATCCGGCCTTTGTTCGCTGAGCCACCGGATAAGGAATCCTCATCAGGATCAATGCCGGAATCGTCTTTATCCGATTCTTTTTTCACAAACTCCATCCCTGTCTTCAACTGAACAATCCGCTCGTTGATCGCATTGATCGTATCTAGACCCAAGCGTTTTCGTAAATCCACAAACAGTGAAGCATCAAATGGGGCTTCATGGGTGAAGCTACAGTACCCCAGAAAGTATTGCATATAGATGTTTTCCGAAATCTGACTCACTGTCTCCCGATCATCCAAATTGCAAAGATGCTTGATCATTAGAGAACCCAAAACCACACGAGGACTCAATCCCGGTCGACCCGTTGAACTAACCCCTACATGTTTGAGGTAAAGATTGCAAATCTCATCCCAGGGAATCAAATGGGACAATACAACCCAACGGTTTCCCGGATCGAGTTGCTGATCGAATGGATTTTCAAATCCCGATAAAACCAACTGATTCGGACTCGCATAATTGGGACTAAGTGCACGACTTTTGCGCTGTTTCTTCATATATCCTTGCATTTGGAAAAAACAAATATAAGTATTTTCACTCATCCTTAACGAATTATCAGTTTATCAGCAGACCCTAATTATGAATTATAAGTTATGGATTATGAGTTATCTGCTTCGAGTTTATTCATAACTCATAACTCATAACTATTTCCTAAGCGTCTTGCTCAATGCTGCAATAACAACAATGCATCCGCCCAATAACCCGACCGCAAGGTAAGCCCATTCCATTCCATGACTGTCGGATATGGCCCCTACTAACAGGGGGGCAACCAATGGTCCTACAAAGCTGATGCTCGACATAATGGTAAGGGCTGTTCCGACCGGAGTTTTAGCTTTATCTCCGACAATACTGTATAAGGTAGGTACTACACAGGATATTCCCAGACCGATAAGCATAAAGCCGATCGAATTGATTATAACCTTTATGATAAGGGTATCGGCCGTATGGATAAACAGGGAAGATGTAACGAAGCCTATCAGGATAAGTGCTCCGGCAATCTGCAATACTGTTTTTTTCTGCCAGATACGGTATGCAAAATTGGTAAGCATACGTCCCGAAAACATCATAATCATAAATACAAGGAAACCTACCTGTAGAGATTCAGGCGCTTTTATAACCGATTGGAAATATACATCGCTCCATTCGAACATTGTATTTTCTACGATGAGGGCAAGCAGCCACACCAGACCTAACTGTATAAGCAATGTTTCGGGCATACGGAAGCCTTTCGATATTATCTTCGGCTCTGTTTCCTTTTCAGCTTGTACTGCTTTTGGAGTTGCTTCCTGCAGGTATTTATAATTGATAAGTATAGCGATAAGCGCGACTATTGTAATTATAGCAAAATGGACGAATGTTCCTACTTTCAGGTTAATCATACCATAACCTATCAATGCACCGATACAGGCGGCAAGGCTCCAGCTTGCGTGGAATGTGGCTATGATGGGTTTTCCGTAGATGCGCTCTACTTCAATAGCCTGCGTATTAAGTGAAATATCAGTCATATTCCAAAAAATGCCGAACAGGAACATGGCTATGCCCAATCCGGTAATATCAGGCATAAGGCTTACCATAAAGAGGGAAAGCGTGAATCCGGTGATACTTATCAGGACGGTTTTCTTACTTCCGATACGGGGCAGGAGGAATCCAACCAGTGGTATGGCTACGAATTTACCTATCGGAATAAGGAACATAAGTAAACCATAGTGCAGATAGCTTTCTACACTGAAATCCTTTTTAATGTCCGGTAAACGGCTTGCCCAACTGGCAAAGCATAATCCCTGAGCTATAAAAAGAGCCATTACGGCGTAACGTATTCTTTGTTTGGAGTAAGAGGCCGGCTGTATTTCAGTCATTTTCCTGATGATTTTTTGATTAAAACGATGCAAAGATAAATTCTTTAAGGAAGATTCTTTATATATAAGACAATTATTTATGCATATACAGGAAGTTTGAGGTATAATTTGTATCTAAGTTTATCTATGTATATATATAGCCGATAGCCTTTAGCTGTTAGCTGATAGTTTTTGAAATTTTGATTAGCATATTAGCGGATTAGCATATGACTGAAAAAGTTGTTACTTTTGTTACCTTTTTAACAGCTATGAGTTACGAGCAAACAAGATACGAGATATAAGTTGTTGACTGTTAATTGTAAAAGGTACCTTTGTTCCCTTTTTGCGTCTTTGCGAGAGAATATTGTTAACTGATGACTGTTGACTGTTCACTGATATATGTGTTACCTTTGTTACCTTTTTTGAATAGAGTTACGAGTACATAAGATACGAGATACGAGTTATTACGATTTGTGACTGCTCACTGTTTACTGCTCACTGTTTACTGTTAACTGTAAAAAGTGTTACTTTTTCGATTTATGTAACATTTGTAACATTGTAAGACTGTTATCCCGCCGTATTTCTTATTTTTGTATAGTAAAAACTATTAATTGGTCTGTCTAACCATGAAAACCGATATATCTTACCAGAGGAACTAATCCTTATATTTGATATATGTAGGTTTCCGTGTAATGATTAAATAAAACTATTCATATATGAAAAAGATTCTGTTTACAGGAGCCTTGTTATGTTCTTCGATACTCCTGTCCGCGCAAAGTATTACTGAAAGAGAATTGCAGGAAATACAGTCGGGCTTTAAACAAGATGCTCCTACAAAAGCGATTCAAAACATCCTGACAACAAACGCCAACATTACGGCAAATGCCCTGAATCACGACCTGCAAGGGAAAATAGATCATTATTTCCGGTACAGAGTGAATGTAAAGGGGATTACCGATCAAAAAAGTTCGGGACGCTGCTGGATGTTTACATCGATGAACGTATTGCGTCCGTCTATTATGGAGAAATACAATATCAGTGAATTTGATTTCTCTCACAATTATCTGTATTTCTGGGATATTTTTGAAAAAGCCAACCTGTTTCTCGAAAATATTATAGGTACGAGTAAAGACCCGTTTGGAGACAGGGCCGTGGAATACCTGTTCAAATCTCCGGTTGGCGACGGTGGTGTTTGGAACCTGTATTATAATGCCGCGAAGAAATATGGAGTTGTGCCTCAGGATGTAATGCCGGAAACTGCGCATTCGAACAATACAAGGCAAATGCTTGGTTTACTCAATGAAAGGCTGCGTTCCGGCGGATATACCCTTAGGGAACTGGCGTCCTCAGGCAAGAAAATGCAGGATTTAAGGTCGGAGAAAACACTTATACTAAAAGATGTGTATCGCATACTGGCTCTGTGTCTTGGCGAACCGCCTGCAGAATTTACATGGAGATATAAGGATAAAAACGGTATTATAAAGGAATTGCGTAATTATACCCCGAAACAGTTTTATGAGGCGATCACTCCGGAAGATTATTCTCCCGATAACTATATTATGGTGATGAACGATCCTACCCGCGAGTATTATCAGCTATATGAAATACAGAATTACAAAAATACGATCGAAGGCATCAACTGGATATATCTGAACCTGCCGAATGAAGACATAAAGAAAGCTGCTCTGGCTTCCATAAAGAATAACGAACCCCTGTATGCCTCTTGCGATGTGGGTAAGCAACTGAACAGGGAATCGGGAATACTCGATCCGGATATGTACGATTACCAGTCTTTATTAGGAGTGAATTTGTCGATGGATAAAAAAGCACGTATCCTGACACGGCAAAGCGGTTCGAGCCATGCCATGACATTGATCGGTTGCGACACGGATGTGAGTGACACGCCTGTAAAATGGGAATTTGAGAATAGTTGGGGAGCTGCTTCTGGCAATAAAGGTTATCTGACCTTTACAGATAAATGGTTTAGTGAATATATGTTCCGTCTGGTAGTACATAAAAAATATCTGGATGCCAAAGCGGTAGATTGTCTTAAACAGAAACCTGTACAATTGCCAATGTGGGACTATATGAATTAAGGCTGGCACATATTTTGTTGTTATACAGGGTATATATTGGGGTATTATGTGTTGATAGATAAAATTAACTAAAATTAGGATGGTGTTAAAAGGGTTTAAAAAACATTGGTTTTCGGCCTTGATATGTTAGCATTATTTATAAAAAATATGTTTTATAATATGTTTTTTTATTTGGTACGGTTTAATTTATGTCGTTCCTTTGTACCGATAACCAAACAATCTTTATTTACCTTAAAGCCTAATACCTAATTTAACTCACACATAAGAGGAGGTTTCAAATCAGAAGCCTCCTCTTATGTCTTTTATTATGACAATTTAGTATATTTTACTGCCACCCAGTTATCCTTTTCTGTATTATAGATGAAAGCCAGCTCATTTTTACTACACTCTTCGTCTATTGCCGGAATATCTTCCGCATAAAAACCACTCATATACAGAATGCCACCGTTATTCAAAACTGAAGAATAAGAATGGATGTCGTTTAGCAGGATGTTGCGGTTTATGTTTGCCAGGATGATATCAAACTTCTTATCGCCCAGCAATTCCGCCCCGCCTATCTTTATATCTACATTGTCAACGTTGTTCAAATTAAGATTCTCAATAGCGTTATCATATGCCCACTGATCTATATCTATGGCGGTTATAGGATTCGCACCGCGCATAGAAGCCAGTATCGCGAGTATGGCGGTGCCTGTACCCATATCGAGAACCGATTTGCCGTTGAAATCATCTTTCAGTATTTCCCGTATCATCAGCTCGGTGGTTTGATGGTGTCCTGTTCCGAAAGCCATCTTAGGGTCGATGTATATATTGTAGTCGTATGTTGCAGGAACATTGTGGAATGTGCTTTGGATGATACATTTGTCGCCGATAATCAGCGGCTGGAAATAATTCTTCTCCCATTCTTCATTCCAGTTCCGGTCTTCTATGCTTTTGTATGTATAGGTGATTTCGGCTTTTATAGGGAGTGTATTTAGGGCTTTATCCAGTTCTTCGATGTCGAACAGATTGTTCTGGATATATGCTGTTGTTCCGAGTTCGTCTTCAACGAAGCTTTCAAATCCTATCTCTGCAATTATGGCTGACAGTACACTATTGACTATTTCATCATTCGGCGTACATATAAATTTTACTTCAATATAGTTCATAATAGTAATTAGTTTAGCACAAAAGTACATTTTTATTCCCACTTTCGGATTTAAGATTTAGTATATCTGTGTTATAAATATTTTAACATTCTTTCTTGTTGTAGGTTAACTTTTTTTATATCTTTGGGCCTTGAAGAGTGAAAATAATCCGCTCTTTATTAACTAAACCTAACAACTTAAAGAAACATGAGACTACTATTACTGACTATCATCGCATTATGCGTATTACCTTTGCACGCTCAAGAAACCATAACCCTTAGTTCAAATTCTGTTTTGTCGATGGCTGATTCCGTTGCTGCTGCACCTGCTGCCGGCTTTGCAGAAAAAAAATCAGACAAGCAGTTTCTCTCACATCTCAGCATAGCTCTGAGGGCCTCGACTATGGGTATCGGTTTGCAGGCAGCAACACCGATAAACGATTATCTCAATTTACGTGCGGGAATTGATTTTGTCGGATTCAAAACAAGTACATTCGATATTGGTCTGGATGACACTGATGGAATGTTCGAAGAGGCATTTGGTTATACGCCTGATTATAAAATGAAAGGTGAGTTGAATTTTACCAATGGGAATGTATTGGTAGATTTCCATCCTACAAAGGGTATATTCCATCTGACTGCAGGTGTGTTTATAGGAGCAAACAAGCTTAAAGCGAAAGGCTTCCTGGTTAATCCGAATACAGGAGAGCGCGCAACCTTGAAACCCGGAGTTTCAGAATGGCCATATGTAGATTTCGACGGACACAGACTAACATTGGATGACGCTAATCTGGATGCAACCCTTCAATTGGGAAAAATTATCAAACCGTATTTCGGGCTGGGAGTTGGCCGTGCTATAGCGAACAAGCGTGTCGCTTTCAAATTCGAACTGGGTATGATTTATCAGGGAAATTACAGCCTTAAGCAAAATGGGAAGAAATTAGATGTGGTGAATAATGCCTCTGAAAGTTTCGAAGATATAGATGATTATACTAAATGGCTGAAATGGTGGCCTATGCTTAATTTCCAGCTGTCATACAAAATATTCTAGTCTGAAATAAATAGACTAAAAAAGAGCTACTCAGGACGAGTGGCTCTTTTTAGTTTTTTGTAAACGAACCGGATCTATAGAGAATAAAATGTCGATATATTTTCTATTTTTGTAGAAAATCAAATCTATTTAAACACAATTGCTATATCTATGGTAGGAACACTGGTCAACACGGGGGCAATTATCGGGGGTAGCCTGATAGGACTGATGGTCCATTCAAGGCTGTCTTCCAAAATGACAGGTATTGTATTTCAGGGTATCGGGCTGCTTACTATTGCAATCGGCATATCAATGTCGTTGCGTATAGAAAGCATGCTTCTTGTAGTGGTGAGTATTGTACTGGGTTCCGTAACCGGACAGGGTATCGATATAGATAAACATTTGCGGCGCTTTTCCAATTATCTGGAATCCAAAAGTTCGGGAACGAAAAAAGGTAATGCGGCAACAAATCAATTTACAGAGGGATTTATTACCGCCTCCATGCTGTTTTGTGTCGGTTCTATGGCCATATTGGGATCGATTGAGGATGGTATGGGAAAGTCTCCTGATTTATTGCTAACCAAGTCTATTATGGATGGAATTTCGTCCATAGCTTTGGCTTCCACATTTGGTATCTGCATTCTGTTTTCATCCGTTCCCGTCTTAATTTATCAGGGAGGACTGACTTTGTTCGCGGCTTTTATTATGCGCTATATGAGCGATGATATGACAGCGAATATGACCGGAGTAGGAGGAATTCTGTTGATAGGGCTGGGAATCAGCATCCTTAAAATAAAGGATATCAGTGTGACGAATATGCTTCCGGCCCTGGTCATTGTAGTGATTTTGTCATACTTCTTTTGATTATAGTATGGCGTGGCTGTAAAAATAAAAAGAAACTGCTTGATAAACAGTTTCTTTTCTTCTTTGGGTGAAAGACGGGTCTCGAACCCGCGACCTTCGGAACCACAATCCGACGCTCTAACCAACTGAGCTACAATCACCATTTTTGCATTCGCGGTGCAAATATATGTATTTTTATTATAATAACAAGGCTTCCGGGAGAAAAAATGTGAAGCTTTTTGTAGATATACAGCGAAAATTAAGACTATCAACAGGATAGTTATTGCCTTCAGGATATCAATTTTCTTAAATCTGCAATTATTTATAGATAACAGATGTAGATTCTCCGTTTGAAAGTGTAATTTTGCAGACTTATACAATTTGTTTGTTTCGATGAATATTTTAAGAAATTATGTATATACTATTCTTCTCCTTTGTGGAATATTGACAGGAGGGATATGCGGTATCATTTTCGGGGAAGATGCATCTGTCGTTAAACCGGTAGGGGATATTTTTCTTAACCTGATGTTTGTGCTGATAGTGCCGTTGGTATTTTTCAGTGTTTCGTCGTCTATCTGCAACATGAAGCAGTCGAATATGGTGGGGAAGGTTGTCGGTAATATTGCCCTTGTATTCCTGCTCACCTCTGTTGTTGCGGCGATAGTAGCATATCTGTTCACTCTGTTTTATAACCCCCTGGGTGGAATTAACCAGTCGGATGTGCTGACAGGGCTTCCCGGACAAACAATCAGGCAGCTGACTTCTGCTGAAATATTTGTAAATACATTTACGGTCTCCGATTTTCAGCAGTTGTTTACCAAATCAAATTTGTTGCCCCTTATTATATTTTCCGCGTTTTTTGGCCTTGCCACCGCTCTTTCCAAGAGTAAAGGGAAGATGGTGGCGGAACTGCTTAATGCTGCCAATAGTATAATATTGAAAATGATGAGTATTATCATGATAGCCGCGCCTTTAGGCCTTGGCTGTTATTTCGCGGATACAGTAGGGAAGCTGGGAGGACAGATACTGAATGGATATTTACATGTATTCCTGCTTTATCTGATACTCACTGCTATCTCTTTTTTTGTACTGAATTCGGTTTATATTTTCATAGCCGGAGGGAAAAAGGCTTTTGTCGCTTTCTGGCGCAATATGCCGACACCATCCTTGATGGCGATTGCCACATCTTCGAGTGCGGCTTGTATTCCTGTAAATATTGAGGCGTCGAAAAAAATGGGAGTTCCGGAGAATATTGCGGAAACGGTTATTCCTTTAGGTACAAATATACATAAGGATGGTTCGGTTATGGCCGGGGTGCTTAAAGTTATATTTCTGTTTACTATATTCGGGCAGGAACTTACATCCTCCTCCAATATGTTTATGATTATCGGAGTAGCCTTGCTTGTGGGAGCGGTAATGGGGGCGATACCGAGTGGAGGTATGACCGGAGAGCTGCTTATCTGTTCAGTTTTTGGATTCTCTCCTCAACTTGCAGGAACATTGATGATAATAAGTACAATTGTGGATATTCCGGCTACACTGCTCAATTCTACCGGGAATGTCGTCTGCGCGGTATTAGTTACCCGGCTGACAGATGGTAAAGACTGGGTAAAGAAACAACTGGTAGCCCCTCCTGACCTCCCCGAAAGGGAGGAAATAAAAAGATGATAATAAGTAATGGAAAGGTCAAAGCTTTTAATAATAAAGAGATGAAAAAAATAGTATCCATCATATTTTCTATCTGCTTGTCGGTAAGCGGAAGTATATACAGTCAGAAAACAGCCACTCCAAGCCTGCCGGAGTTATATAAAACCATAGATTCGGAATTTGTTGATTTACGCTCCAAGCCGGCTCCGCTTATCGGTTTATCGGCAAGCCGGACAGATAAAGGCAGTTCGGTAGTACAGGCGACATATATCAATGCCATACTAAAGGCCGGAGGTAAGCCTGTAATTATTCCTGTAATAACAGATGGCGTAATTTTGAGGGGTATTGTAAAAGACCTCGATGGGCTGGTGATGACCGGAGGAGAAGATATTAATCCTCCCTATTACAAGGAAACAGCAATCCCGGATATGAACGATATAGATTCCCTCCGTGATATCTACGATTTGGTGTTACTGAAGCTGGCTACCGACCGGAATGTTCCTATACTTGGAATTTGCCGGGGGATGCAACTGATAAATGTAGCTTTCGGAGGAACACTCTATCAGGATATCCCTACGCAGGTAAAAGATAAGAGTATCAATCATAAGCAAACAGAGCCGAGAGAACAAGGGACACATACGATAGCTATAGAAAAAGATTCCAAACTAGCACAAGTATTAGGAGTTGATGAGTTCTCGGTGAATACATTCCACCATCAGGCGGTAAAAGATATTGCGCCGGATTTCCGTACGGTGGCAATCACGCAGGATGGCATCGTAGAAGCTATCGAGGCATATCCCAACCGTTCAGTAATAGGGGTGCAATGGCATCCCGAAGGACATGTTTACGGCGGGGATACGACAATGCTTAAAATATTCAGGTTTATTGTGAACGAAGCCAATACTTTCCGTAAGGCAAAAGAACTGCATAAGCATATTTTGTCGGTTGATACGCATTGCGATACACCGACCGAATTCAAAAAAGCAGGGTTTGACATAGGAAGAAGGGAAGAAAATCAGGTGAATATCCCTAAAATGGAAGAGGGGATGCTGGATGCTATTTTCTTCGCTGCTTATATAGCGCAAGGGCCTCGGGATAAAGAGTCGACACAGAAAGCAGTGGATAAGATAGAAAACTATATAAAAGAAACGCATCAACAGGTAGAAAGAAACAAGGATATCTGCGGAATAGCCTATACGGCCGATGATCTTATACGCCTCAAAAATGAAGGTAAAAAGGCTGTATTTATCGGTATCGAAAACGGATATGGCATAGGCAAGGATATCTCCAATATTGCCCGTTTCCAAAAAATGGGAGTGAATTATATAACCCTTTGCCATACCAAAGACAATGATATATGCGATACGTCGAGTGATACAAAACATGAATGGAACGGCCTTAGTCCTTATGGAAAAGAGGTGGTAAAGGAAATGAACCGGCTGGGGGTTATGGTGGATATTTCGCACGTGGGAGAAAAAACATTCTGGGATGTAATAGAACTATCTACCAAACCTGTCATCGCATCGCATTCGTCTGTGCAGGCGCTGTGCTATCACGACCGCAACCTGACCGACAAGCAGATGCAGGCAATTGCAAAAAACGGAGGAGTAGTGCAGATATGCCTCGTAGACCTGTTTATCAATAAAGATAAAAGCAAAGCCAGCCTGACAGATGCTATAGACCATATTGATTATGTTGTGAAAGTAGCGGGTGTCGACCATGTGGGTATCGCGTCCGATTTTGATGGTGGCGGAGGGCTGATAGGATGTCAGGGTAGTAATGACATGATAAATATCACGGTGAAATTATTAGAGCGAGGTTATTCGGATAAAGATATAGAAAAGATATGGGGCGGTAATTTCCTTCGGGTAATGTCGGAGGTGCAAAAGGGCGCGAAGAAATAAGCGATTAAATACTTTATAATAATATTGTTGAATGTGAAGGTGTGCCAAAAGTCTTTTACTTTTTCTTTGTCATGTTGAACGGAGTGAAACATCGCATTTCCAAGGGGCGAGATTCTTCGTTGCACTCAGAAACAACGTTCGGCAGAGCGAAGCGGAGCCAATGACAAAGAGGATAATTAGTTGATTGTACAGTTTTACTTTTGACATCACCATACAAATCATCTCTAAAAATTGTTATATAAAGTAACCGTTTATTTTTTAGATTTCTACAGAGATGCAAGCAAGTCAGGGATCTGAATTTAGAAATATTACAAAAGCATAACACGAACCATTGTTTTTTTAGAGCGAAATATATCTTACTTTTGTATAATTTTCAAAGCAAAACAAAATATCCAAATATGAAACAATATCACGATTTACTGAAACGTGTTCTGGCAGAAGGCATACATAAAAGTGACCGCACCGGGACAGGTACGATCAGTGTATTCGGACATCAGAGCCGTTACAATCTGGCAGACGGTTTCCCCGTGCTCACTACGAAGAAATTACATCTCAAATCCATCATATACGAACTACTCTGGTTTCTGGCAGGGGATACCAACGCGAAATATCTGCAGGACCATGGTGTGCGTATATGGAACGAATGGGCTGATGAAAACGGTGATCTGGGGCATATTTACGGTTATCAGTGGCGTTCCTGGCCCGATTATAACGGAGGCTTTATAGATCAGATCTCCAATGTGGTGGATACAATAAAAAACAATCCGGATTCGCGCCGTATTATCGTGAGTGCATGGAATGTGGCCGATCTGCCGAATATGAACCTTCCTCCGTGTCATGCTTTCTTCCAGTTTTATGTGGCTGACGGGAAGTTGAGTCTGCAACTGTATCAGCGCAGTGCCGACATATTTCTGGGCGTACCTTTCAATATCGCTTCATATGCCCTTTTGTTGCAGATGATGGCGCAGGTAACAGGTCTCGAAGCCGGAGATTTTGTGCATACATTAGGAGATGCGCACATATATACAAATCATCTGGAGCAGGTAAAATTACAATTGACACGCGATTTCCGCCCGTTGCCACGTATGATAATAAACCCTGAAGTAAAAAGTATTTTCGGTTTTAAATTTGAGGATTTCAGCTTGGAAGGCTATGATCCGCATCCGCATATAAAAGGGGAAGTGGCTGTGTGATAATCATAACTTATAACTTATAATTACCAAACGTGCTTGCAAACTTTATAACATGGACAATCATATTCTTTATCCTCTTTAGTTTCGGGGATATGCTGCTCGCGTTATATAATAGGATTTGCAAACGTGATGAAGAGTACAATCCTGTAGATAAACTGCTGCTCGGATTGTGTTTTCTTATTATACCCTTGTCGTTGTGGTCGTTGTGGCTGCCATCCAATCAGTTATTCTTAGTTGCCGTCTTTCTGGTTTCGCTAAACTATTGGGCTATCTGCCCCAGAAGGTTGTTTTATACCTATGATTATATTGTAAAGTCAACGAAAGGAGTTTTTTCCCCTTTTCAATCGGTACTTATAATCCTATTCCTACTGTTCTCTCTCTATTTCTTTACGTGGCAACAGGATGTGTATGATTCAGCATTTTACCATTTTCAAAATATCAGGTGGAATGAAGAATACGCAGTTGTGCCCGGAGTCGCAAATCTCGATGACAGGTTTGGCTTCAACTCCAATTACTTCCTGCTATGCGCTGTTTTTTCGTTTCGTTTTTTTCTGGGAGAGGCGATGTATCCGTTACAACCGCTGATTGTGACGGTTGCCGGATGTTGGATTTTATACGAACTGTTTATCTCCAGATACGAGGCAAAGCGCGTTGTCATATTATTATCATATATTCTGCTTTTTTGGATTTCTATCTACTTTCTCGGAAATACCTCTACGGATATATTGCCTAATTTTATTGTGTTTTATATCATTGCCCGGATTGTATTATACCCTAAACTGTTGAAAACGAATTGCCTGATTGGTATTGTGCTCCCGGTTTTTTTGCTTACATGTAAATTATCATTTTTCCCGATCGGGCTGATAAGTATTTATTTGTTGTATAACCTTTTCAGAGAGCGGAAATACAAGGTTATTTCATTTGTCGTTATTGCCGGGCTTTTCATATTGATTCCGTGGCTGATAAGGAATGTTGTGATTTCCGGCTATCTTATCTATCCGTTCTATCAGATAGATTTATTCTCTTTCGATTGGAAAGTTCCACGCGAAGTGGCTATAAGAGAAACGAATTATATATTCGATATCGGTTATTATTTTTTCAGGATTGCCCTGCGCTATCCGGGGGAGAGTGTCCGGGACCCATTGTTCATAAATATACTTACTGATGTAATATATTTACTGACCCTTTGCTCATTTATTCTCGCTTCTTATCTGATACTGAAAAAGAGAAAAAAAATTGGAATACATATATATTTACTGTATGTTGTTTTCTTTGTCTCTATTGTGGTCTGGGCTTTTGGAGGGCCTGATATACGATTTGTACCCGGTATATTGTGTGCTGTGATTTTTACGGGAGGGGTACTGTTGTATGAGAATAGGGATTATAAATTATATTTGCCGGGATTCAGTAAAACGTTACTTTGTGCTTTTATTCTTGGTATTGCCTTGTGGACGGGTAGCTGTTATTACGGCTTTTATCCGCAAATTAAAGAGTATGGCATCCATCCGTTCTCGCATCTGATGCTTAAACCTTATTCCATCACCGACCGGCAGAAAGCGCGAGGTATAGATATTACAGATGGGTTTTTGCCATATACCATTAATAATGAGCAAATCATATGGGTAAGTGAAGACCTGCCTTATGAGATGATACTTCCCGCCAGTATTGCAAGCCACTACGCCAAATTTATTCCTTTGGAATGCATTGAGGCCAGAGGATATAAGATACAGGATGGGTACAGGGTGAAGAAAATGTGCCAATAAAAGATAGATATGCAAATAATCTATTAATTCATTGGCATATCGGCATATTATAACATTCCCTCATTAAAAATTCCCCGTTTATTTTTGCTAATTCACTGATAATTTGTAATTTTGCGAGCCGATTATTACGAAATAAAACGTAAAAATTTGATTAACAAACGATTATCGCTTATCATATCTTAGCTCGATAAGCGGATGAAAGTTGAGTGAGTCAAAGAAAAAGTAATTAACCAAATTAATTTTTTAAGTAAGTGGATACTTTAAGTTATAAGACCATTTCAGCGAACAAAGCAACCGTACAAAAAGAATGGGTTGTGATTGACGCTACAGGCCAGACACTGGGACGCATGGCATCCAAAGTGGCAAAACTTCTGAGAGGGAAGTATAAACCAAGTTTTACCCCGCATGTAGACTGTGGCGATAATGTAATTATTATCAACGCGGACAAAGTGGTGTTGACTGGTAACAAATGGAACGACCGTGTTTATCTTAGATATACAGGCTATCCGGGTGGACAAAGAGAAGCTACTCCTGCCGTATTGATGGAAAAAGGAGCCGACCGCTTGGTGCATAAGGTAGTAAAAGGTATGTTGCCTAAGAATCGTCTTGGCGCAGCTCTTTTGAAAAATCTTTATGTATATGCAGGTACTGAGCACAAGCATGAAGCTCAACAACCGAAAACAATAGATATTAACGCTCTTAAATAATTATTAATGGAAGTAGTAAATGCAATAGGAAGACGTAAAGCTGCTATAGCTCGCGTATTCGTAAGCGAAGGAACCGGAAAAATAGTGATCAACAAACGTGAACTAGAGAATTACTTCCCTTCAACTATTCTTCAATATGTTGTAAAACAACCGCTAAACAAACTGGCAGTTGCTGAAAAGTACGACATCAAGATCAACCTGAACGGAGGTGGATACAAAGGACAGGCAGAAGCTGCACGTCTTGGTATCGCCCGCGCTTTGGTGAAGATCAACCCAGAAGATAAGTCTGCTCTCAGAGCTGAAGGATTTATGACTCGCGACCCACGTGTTGTAGAACGTAAAAAACCGGGACAACCAAAAGCAAGAAAAAGATTTCAGTTCTCAAAACGTTAATTTGGATATTATTTTACCCAATTACGCTTTCACGGCTACGGCCGCTTAAAAGTTACAGGTTGGTTAATATATGATGAGTCGGCCTCATCTCTTAAATTACGTTTAGTATCTAAATTGCCGGGACTTCTGAAAATGAGCTACCCGACAATTCGCTAACAGAAAAAGAAAGTAAACGATCAAAAAATTAAAAATGGCAAAATTAGAATTCGACCAATTATTAGACGCTGGTGTACACTTCGGTCACTTGAAAAGAAAGTGGAACCCGGCAATGGCTCCTTATATCTTTATGGAGCGCAATGGTATCCACATCATTGACCTATATAAAACAATAGCTAAGACCGAAGACGCAGCTGCTGCTATGAAGCAAATCGCTAAATCGGGCAAAAAAATATTGTTTGTTGCTACAAAGAAACAAGCAAAGCAAGTTGTTACAGACCTGGCCCTGTCAATAAATATGCCTTATGTGGTAGAGCGCTGGCCGGGTGGTATGTTGACAAACTTCCCTACAATCCGTAAGGCTGTGAAGAAGATGTCGACTATCGACAAAATGGTGAAAGACGGAACTTTCGATACTCTATCGAAAAGAGAAAGACTTCAGGTTACACGTCAACGTGCAAAACTTGAAAAAACATTAGGTTCTATTCAGGATCTTACCCGTCTTCCATCTGCACTATTCGTAGTGGACGTGATGAAAGAACACATCGCCGTAAGAGAAGCAAACCGTCTCGGAATACCTGTATTTGCAATGGTAGATACAAACTCTAATCCGGATGATATCGACTTCGTAATCCCTGCAAACGATGATGCTGCCAAATCTATCGAACTTATCCTCGGAAGCCTTTGCGATGCAATCAAAGAAGGTCTTGAGGAAAGAAAGATCGAAAAAGCAGATAGCGCAGCTGCTGAAGCTCAGGATGAAGAAGGTGCTCCAAGAAGAGAGCGCAAAGCGAAAGCCGGTGCAAAGAAACCTGTGGTTGAAAAAGAAGACCAGGAGGCTATCAATGCAGCTGTAGCAAGTAAATTTGCTAAAGGAGACGAAGAGTAAATAAAGTTTAATAGACTAAGAATTAGCCTCTAAGAGCATTCTTAGAGACTATTTCTTGGTCTTTTTTAATAGTTACAAGTTACAAAGTTACGAGTTACAAGTTTACTGTTGATTGGAAAATGACATACTCGTAAAATATATTGGAGACTTGTAACTCGTAACTGCCCAAAGGGCGAAGTAACTCGTAACTAATTATAAACCAAAAATAAAAGGAGAAAAACATGGCAATTTCTATGGCAGATATCCAACACTTGCGCAAAATGACAGGTGCAGGTATGATGGATTGTAAAAATGCTTTGACTGAAGCAGAAGGAGATTTTGATAAAGCAATCGAAATAATTCGTAAAAAAGGACAGGCTTTCGCTGCAAAACGTGAAGACCGTGATGCAACAGAAGGTTGCGTGTTGGCTGCAACAAACAGCGATTTCGCTGCGATAGTGGCAGTAAACTGCGAAACTGACTTTGTGGCAATGAACGGCGATTTCGTGGGAATGACTAAGTCGATACTTGATGCCGCACTGTCTAACAGACCTGCTGATATAGATACTCTGAAAACTATTAAAGTCGGCGATCGTACAATTGCTGAACTTGTAACAGACAGAATGGGCGTTACAGGTGAAAAAATGGAACTGAACGTGTATAAGCAAATCACTGCTCCTACAGTAGTGGCATATGTTCATCCGGGCAATAAGCTGGCGGCTATCGTTGGTTTCAATAAGCCAAATGTTGACGAACAGGTAGCTAAAGATATAGCTATGCAAATCGCTGCTATGAGTCCTGTTGCCCTTGTGGCGGAAGAAGTTTCGGAAGAAATCAAAGAAAGGGAACTCAAGATTGCCAGAGAAAAAGCGATTGAAGCCGGCAAACCTGAGAATCTGATCGACAGAATTGCTGAAGGCGCATTGCAGAAGTTCTATAAAGAATTTACACTTCTTCAACAGGAATTTGTGAAAAATCCTAAGCAAACAATTGCTCAATATCTTGCAGAACATGATAAAGAGCTTGCTGTTACAGGTTTCCAACGTTTTACGTTGAACGCTGAATAAGCAGGTTTAAGAAATAGATATAAAAAGTGCAGCCGTTACAGGTTGCACTTTTTTGTTTGGTTTCTTATTCTTATTTTTGATTATTGATAATCAATGTGAATACTATGAGATACCTGACGCAGATTTTACTATTAGTTCTTGTTATTGCTACTCTGACCGGTTGTGAAACGGTCGCCAATATGTTTTCATACAGATATGTTACAGTAGCATTTGTGGAAAGCCTTCTAAATGAGGAGTATGACAACGCTATTGATCAAATGACAGTGAATAGGAAAGACTTAGGTGAAGCTAATCTGGATACGCTGAAACTCGAATTGGCTGATTTTCGGTATCATATCGTAAAGAAATTCGGAACAGAGTTGGATTATACCTTTATGAAAGCTGAAAAAATGAGTTCGGCCTTAACCTCTGATCAAGCATCGTCTGCCGGGACTACGGATGTATACATTCAATTTTCAAATGAAGACTATTTCGGCGTTTTTAAGGTTTCTTTCGATGAGGGGTACGGAAAGATCAAGTTTATAAATGTACTTGATATCAAAAAGATCATTCCTTCTATGTTTTCATTCTGGCTGATAGGGTTCATTGCAATCTTGGTGCCTGTCCTTAATGTATATGCGATCGTACGGATAAAACGAAGTGATCTGAAAAGGAAATGGATAAAATACATTGCGGTTATTTGCCTGAATGTTCCCACAATAACATATTCCGCCATTAATGGTTTTTCATTTCAATTATTACAGTTTCAAGTGCTTTTCGGGTTTGGTTTTAGCCTTATGGGGTATCTGAACTGCGCATGGACAATAGGTGTACCTATAGGCGGATTGTTTTGGCTGTGGCGGCTGAATGAACGCAAGAGGCTCAGATACGAACCCGATACGGCATATACGGAGGATATAGAACAGAAATTTCCGTCCGAATAGGATTTTTTGTATAACAGTTTATCTATATACATAGCTGATAGCCTTTAGCTATTAGCTGATAGTTCTTTGAAAGGATAAGCGAGCGTCCTCAATTCCCCAAAAGGCAGGGCTGTTAAGTTCTACGTTTTATTCTGTTATTCTCTGCTGTCATCCTGAGTGAAACGAAGGATCTCTTTCGAGTTAAGAGATGTTTCACTTCGTTCAACATGACACAGAGGATATAAGAATGCAGAACTTAACAGCCCTGCCCCCAAGGGAGACTTATACAGAGGAAAAAAAGGAACAGATAAAAAATAGTGGAAAAAGTGTAACTTTTGTAACTTTTTTGATATAGTTACGAGTTACTTCGCCCTTCGGGCAGTTACGAGTTACGAGTAGACAAGATACGAGATACGAGTTGTTTACTGTTCACTGCTAACTGAAATAAGTGTTACTTTTGTTACCTTTTACCCCCCGCTGGCGCGAACTTCCAGTCCGTGTCTTGTTGACAGGGAAAAAATGTTTGCTACGCAACACACAGACGGGACGTCTGCGCGAGCGAGGGGCACCCTATTTTGTTTCACGCAAAGACGCAAAGGCGCAAAGTTTTTACATCTTGCGAGTTGTTGACTGCTAACAGATTACTGTTTACTGATTACTGTTTACTGTTGACTGATACACCTGTTACCTTTTAACCATATACAGTTAACAGATGTGAAAACTACAAAATGAAAATAATGGAAAAAGTGTCAGATATGTCAGGTTTTAACCAAATATAGTCAATAAATGTAAATTGCATAAATGATTAAAATTGCTTATTTTCGTTTACCCTAATTACAAATACCACTAGTATGAATAATCTGAAAATAATATTATCCCTGTTGTTTTTTGTGGGATGCCTGCATTTACCTGCGCAGCAGAAAACATATTGCAACCCGGTCAATCTGGATTATGGTTACGGGCCTATCCCAAGTTTTACAACATGGGGAAAGCACCGGTCTACAGCCGATCCTGCTATTGTCAATTATAAAGGGGACTACTATTTATTCTCCACCAACCAAACCGGATATTGGTGGAGCAGTGATATGCTGAACTGGAACTTCGTTTCAAGGAAATTCCTTACGCAAGAGGCTATAGATACTACTCCTAACAAATGGGATGACCTTTGTGCCCCGGCTGTTTGGGTACAAGGTGATTCGCTGTGTGTTTTCGGGTCAACCTATTCCCGGATTTTTCCTATATGGGTGAGTACCAGCCCTAAAGAGAATGAGTGGTCCAAGGCTGTAGAACATTTTGAAATCGGAGGCTGGGACCCGGCTTTCTTTGTAGATGACGACAAGCGCCTTTATATGTATAACGGTAGTAGCAATGTGTATCCTTTGTATGGTATTGAACTTGATAGGGCTACATTCCAGCCTGCAGGAACACGCAAGGAACTTTTGTTATTGGATGATGACCGTATCGGTTGGCATCGCTTTGGTGAACATATGGATAATACATTTCTAAAACCTTTTATGGAAGGAGCCTGGATGACTAAGCATAATGGAAAATATTATCTTCAGTGGGGTGGCCCGGGCACAGAATTCAGCCATTATGGAGATGGAGTCGCCGTAAGTAATAGTCCTTTAGGGTATTTTGAGCATGTCTCTTTACCTTTTAGTATGAAGGCCGGCGGGTTTATTCGCGGAGCAGGTCATGGTGCTACGTTTCAGGATAATAGCGGTAACTATTGGCATACATCTACAATGGTGATAAATGTGAAAAATAATTTTGAACGTCGTATCGGCATATGGCCTGCCGGATTCGATAAAGATGATGTAATGTATTGTAATACGGCTTTTGGGGACTATCCTCACTATTTGCCGGATGGAAAAGCGGCCGACCATCAGAAAAGCCGTTTTACGGGATGGATGTTACTCAATTATAAGAAGCCTGTTCAGGTATCCTCTGTTTTTGGAACGCATTATCCTAATAATATCGTCAACGAGGATATAAAAACATATTGGAGCGCCGGGACTGCCCGCAAGGGAGAATGGCTTATCTCCGATCTGGGCGAAGTATCGACCGTTTATGCCCTACAGATCAATTATGCAGATCAGGATGCTGAATTTTCAGGCAAGCAGCAAGGCATATATCATCAATATAAGATCTACTATTCATCAGATGGGAAAAAATGGGATGTTCTTATTGACAAGAGCAGGAATGACAAGGATGTGCCGCATGACTATGTAGAACTAGAAAGGCCTGTGAAAGCCAGATATCTGAAAATGGAGAACATTCATATGCCAACAGGTAAATTTGCAATATCGGGTTTCAGGGTGTTCGGGATAGGCTCCGGGCAGAAACCGGATAAGGTAGAGCAGTTTATGGCCTTTAGGTCGGATGTAACAGACAGGCGGAATGCCTGGTTGAAATGGAAGCCTGTGGACAAAGCCTATGCTTATAATATATATATAGGTCAGGAGCCGGATAAACTGTATAATTGTGTGATGGTATACGATGCGAATGAGTATTATTATCCGGGAATGGATAAAACCAAACCTTACTATTTCGCTATTGAAGCAATAAACGAGAATGGAATTTCAGAATTAACCAAAGCTGAGGCTCCATGATCTATAGCTTATATGAAATTTTAGAAGCACTGTATATAGAAAGAGGCAGAGACGAAATAGTATAAAAAATCAAGTTTTATGCAGGAAGGGCAACCTCAAGAATTATTAATTTTTCATTCTTCATTATTAATTGTTTTCTGTTACCTTTGTTACTTTTCTGGATACAATGACTGCAAAAAATATACAAAAAGAACTGGAATCATATTCAACACCGGAGAAGAAAGAATTTCTCCCGTACTTTTTCAAAACAGGAAAAGGACAATACGGTGAAGGTGACAGGTTTATCGGGGTTGTAGTACCTGATACCCGCAGGGTGGCTAAGAAATGTAAAGATATTCCATTCGCGGAAATTACCAAGCTATTGGAAAGTGAATATCATGAATGCCGTCTTTGCGCATTACTTATACTTGTAGAACGCTTCAAGAAGGCCAAAGAGGCGGAACGTAAAGAGATTTGTGATTATTATCTGTCGAAAACCAAATATATCAATAACTGGGACCTGGTAGATCTGAGCGCAAAAGATATAGTAGGGGAGTATCTTGTAGACAAAGACCGTTCGGTGCTTTATGGCTTGGCGGAGAGTAGCTTACTCTGGGATCAGCGTATTTCTATCCTGGCTACTTTCGCTTTTATCAGGCGTGGTGATCTGGATGATATATTTGCTTTATCTGAAAAGCTGTTGCGGCACGAGCATGATCTGATGCATAAAGCCATTGGCTGGATGCTGCGCGAAGCAGGGAAAAAAGATAAAGATCGATTGTGTTCATTTTTAGGTCTTTATCATAAAAAAATGCCGAGGACGATGTTACGCTATTCCATAGAGAAATTCCAGCCTGAAGAACGGGCGCATTATATGAAAAAATGATCAATTACCATTCACATACCTTATCCAATGGTTTGCGTATAGTGCATAAACCTATAGCTGGAAATGTCTCATACTGTGGCTTTATCGTAAATACCGGTACACGAGATGAGAACCCCGTGGAATATGGTATGGCTCACTTTGTAGAGCACATGTTGTTTAAGGGGACAACGAAACGCCGTTCACATCACATAATCAATCGTATGGAGCATGTAGGTGGAGAGCTGAATGCTTATACGAATAAGGAAGAGACCGTGGTGTATGCCATATTCATGGAACAGCATTTCGACCGGGCATTTGAACTGCTATCCGATATGACTTTTCACTCCCGGTTCCCTCAGCAGGAGATAGATAAGGAAGTGGAAGTAATTATTGATGAAATACATTCTTATGAAGATAATCCCTCGGAATTGATATTTGACGAATTTGAGAATCTTGTTTTTAATGGATCGCAGATGGGGCACAATATTCTGGGAGATCCGGATACACTATTAAGCTTTGATACACAGAAAGCCAGGGCTTTTGTTGACAGGTACTACGTGCCGTCCAATGCCGTTTTCTTTTCCTTAGGGAATACAAACTTTAAGAAAGTTGTATATCTTGCCGAAAAGTATTTGTCCGGTCTTCCCGGCACTGTATGTCCCAATGGGCGTATCGTCCCTGCGGGGATAAGGTTGGAAAACAGGACTGAAAATAAGGATACATCGCAGGTACACGCTCTGATAGGTTGTCGTTCATATTCATTGCTTGACCCTAACCGGAAAGTATTGAACCTGTTGAATAATATATTGGGAGGGCCGGGTATGAATAGCCGCCTGAATATTTCGCTTCGTGAGAAAAAAGGATATGTCTACAGTGTTGATTCTACTGCTACGGCTTATACCGACACAGGTATAGTATCTATATATTTCGGATGCGACAAGCGCAATGCGGACAAATGTGTTGATCTGGTTCATAAGGAACTGAAGAAAATAAAGACAGAGAAGCTGAGTACATCGCAATTATCGATAGCTAAAAAGCAATTGATAGGACAGATCGGTGTAATGAGTGATAACCATGAAAATATGGCGTTGTCGCTTGGAAAGAGTTTCTTTCATTACAATCATTATAATACACTTGAAGAAACGTTTCGCAAGATCGAATCCATAACAGCGGAACAAATACAGGATGTGGGGAATGAAATTTTTGAGGAAAACAGGCTCTTTAGTTTATTATATAATTAATTCTTTTACCTTTGTGATACGATATAAGCTTTATGAAAACAGTATCTAGAATATTTTTACTTGCCGGTTTATTAGTTTTGGCATCTTCCGTAGTGAATGCCCAGACTATAAGGAAGCGCTTTACCGCGGATCTCCTGTTTGGGTTCAACTTTGCTTCCATGGATATCAAAGGTGCTAATATGTATAAAGAACCTAAGGTTGGTTTCACAATAGGTACTAATATCAATTTCAAGATATTGCATAATATTCAGATACAATCAGGACTTTATGTAACAAAGAAAGGTCTCAGGCAGCATATCAGGAGGAGCGAATATAATACAGGTATGGATATTGAGTATTATGGTGATACTCTGCGCAATACAGCAGCTGACTATCTGCAGGTTCCACTGTGTTTGGGCTATGAGGTGTATCTTTCGAAGCATTTTGCGATCAACCTTAATGCCGGCGGTTACGTTGCATATGGTTTTAAGGGAAAGAACAGGGGCGAAGCTTATGCAACAACGATTAAGAACGGTGTTGTGCAAGGTACGCAAATAACAATACCTTCTTACGAAGAAGAAACATTTGCTTTACGAAAATGGAATAGGCTGGATTATGGTGTTTTAGGCAGGGTTGGGTTGATATATGATATATGGACGATAAACCTGACCTATGAATACGGCTTTCATAATATAGCCGATGACGGACGGGATTTACGGAACCGTAATATGTCGGTAGCTTTGGGCTTTCGTTTTTAGGAAGGCGTGTAGCTAATCGGAAGACTCTTCTTTCTTATTCGGAACCTTATAATACTGCAGGCCGGAACTTTTAACCGGGCATTTTGTTCTATATTTACAGGATAACCCTCAAAAATAGTATAGATATGGAAGATTTGGTAAAGAGACTTCAGACCGAAGTTGGACTGACAGAGGAAGAGGCTATTAAGTCTATATCTGTAGTAAAAGACTATATGGATAAGGAAGGTCTTGATATAGATTGGGAAAAGTTCTTTAAAGGTAAGAGCGAAGATTTTATAGAGAAGGCCCGGCTATTATTTGCAAATGTATCTAAGCAAACCCAAAGCTATACAGATAAGATAGTGGATAAAGTAGATAGCTTTGCCGATAAGGCTAAGAAAAGTGCGCAAGACCTAGCCAGAAAGCAGCAGACTTCTTCGGTGAGAAATAGCCGTACTCAGATAAAGGCTTGGCTATTACAATTATTTATCCTCCCTTTTCTTTTCTGTGGTTTGTTTGGGGTTCAGAGCGTCCAGTATTAGCTGATCGTATTCGTAAGTGTCATCGGCATAATACAATAGCTTATCATCAGGATACATAAAAGCAGTATAGTAATCAATGGATAAGGATATCTTATCTTCTTTATCAATATTGATAATATCAGGCAGTTTCTTTAGCTTTTGCTCTTTAAGCAGTTTTTTGCCATCATCGGATATAGGTTGCTTATTTATACTGTGGTATAGCCGATCCTTATAGATCTCGGTTACGGGTGACACACAGAAAAATGCAAGCTCGAACGGTTTCTGCACTCTCACACAGCCATGACTGACAGCCCTGTCTTTCCTGTTGAACGCCAACTTGCTAGGCGTGTCGTGGAGGTACACAGAGAATGCATTATTGAACATGAACTTAATCAGACCAAGAGAATTACCCCCTCCCGGATCTTGTTTGATGGTATAGGAAAACTTACTGGGGTCGACATTCTTCCAGTCTATCGACGACACATCTACTTCTTTGCCTCTTTTGTACAGTTTCATATTATGCCGTTCGATATATGTAGGGTCTTTCTTTTGTAATACTGCAACCTCTTTCTGAGCTATACTTGTTGGTATATTCCATACCGGATTAAGATTAATATAGCTGATATCACTTTGCAGGAGGGGCGTCTTGTTTTTTACAGAACCAACGCATACTCTCGATACCAAAGGGAGGCTGTCACCACTTGTATTACTAGCAACCAACATGGCCGCAGCTACATTCACTTCTATATGCTTATTGCGTCTGGTTTTGGTCCGCCTCCAGCGATACCGTTCCATATTGGCCCGTATCTTCGCCTGATAATAGTCCAAAGGCCTGTTTAGTGCGCTGATCGTCAATTTGCCGATCTCGGCTTCTTCCGGATATGAATTTCTACGTCTGAAAGTATTTATTGCAACAAGTAGCTCTTCATCGAGTCTCATCTGGAGGCTGTCGCTACTGATCGAATCAGGTGCATATTCTCCGGTCAGTATAAGCCTGTTTGCAATATCTTTGATGTGCTTGTTCTTATCTCCCAGCTTATAAGTCGCATCACCGGATGCTATCTCTTTAAACCCTGCCTCTTTCCTTTTTTTGAGGAGTTTGTATTCTTCCGATAATTTCAGATAAACTTCTTCTGTTGGCTGAGAATTGAGTAAGGCGGAAATCGGATCTTTCATTATTTCAGTATATACATCCTCATAGAATAAGGAGTCCGGGACGGAGGTAATTATATCATAATCTTTTTGATATAGGTTCCTAGGATTGACGAATCCGTATTTCATCCCGGTAATATACCTGATGGCAGATTTCGTCGAAGTCTCTTCTATATCCAGCATTATCTTATATACTGTATCCAGATTGTTTACGAAGATACCTGAGTCTATGGCATCTGTCATAGATTTGATTTTTGAAGAAGAAAACATCTCGGGGGATAACCCATGTTCTTCTGCCTGGTTCAAAATATCAATAAATGTATACAATCTTTTAGTATCCAGTGTATCATGTATCCATACCGGATTAAATCCCGTCACTGTATATATAGGCTTCAGGATAGAATCCTGATCTGTATGAGCTTTTAATGACTCTTGCAATACCCTGAAATCAAATTCCGGATAATTTTGAGCAAACTTGGATTGGAGGACTTCTTTCTTGTCAGATTCACTGACTTTTGTATGCTCTTTCCTTTTACAGCTTGTTATAAGAAATGAGAATATAAGGAAAGTGATGAACCATATAAAATATTTCATGCAGGTTATTAATGTGCCAGGTGTGTAATTCGTTCGATTATTATTTGACACAAAAATAATAAAACTTTATAATATGACAATATATAAAATCGGCTTAACAAAGCAAAGTTTTCATTATACTATGTGGAATAGTGATTCAACGATTTTGAAAACGCCAATATTGCCGCTTTCCATTTTTAACCTTTCCTCCCCCAAAAAAGGTGCAAAAAAGTATTATATACAGATAAAAAATTACTTGACAATCTTCTGTAAACGCAATACTTTTACAACCAACAATTTAATAGTTAAAGCGATCTAAATAGTATGACCATGAAAATGTATAGGTATATGGGGTTGATCACAGTATTCTTATTTACTGTATGCCAAATTTACGCCCGGGAAAAAGAACCGGCTAAATGCCCGGTTTATCCGACCGACCTTAAGTGTGAATATCTGAAAAATCCAATAGGACTAGATGTTTTCACTCCGCGTTTAAGTTGGAAATTGACCACACGCAACATTGAGGCCAGAGGACAAAAACAACACTCGTTCCAGATTATAGTAGCAACTTCCGAAGCTGTATTGCAGCAAGGTAAAGCCGATCTATGGGACTCGGGGACCGTGAAGTCCGATGAATCCGTAAACATCATCTATAATGGGAAAAAACTGAACGAAGGACAGCAATGCTTCTGGACAGTACGCGTATGTGACGAGCATAATCATTGGTCGGCATGGAGTGAACCGTCTTTCTGGACTATGGGGATCACTCAAAACAGTTGGAAAGGTAAATGGATTGGAGCAAACGGATTAGATTTAGATAAACAAAACGAGGGATCTATTTCGATGCGGAGAGCTGATCCTTGGATAAGGAAGAATCTTGAGCTGGCAGAAAAACCAGAGAAAGCTGTGATCTATGTAGCATCGGTAGGTTACCACGAATTATACGTGAACGGAAAGAAAATAGGCGACAAGGTATTAATGCCATCGGTGAGCGATCATAAAAGACGGGCGCGCTATATAACTTATGATATCGCCAAGGAGTTGGAAAAAGGTGACAATGTGATTGCCTTGTGGCTGGGGACTTCATGGTCTATTTTTCCAGCTTATCAGACTGATGATAAACCCAATGCACCCCTCACATTAGTTCAGGCAGAAATAACTTTTCAGGACAACAGACCCATGCAAATCGTGTCCGACGAGAGTTGGAAAACACATCCAAGCCCGAACACCTTGTTGGGGTATTGGGAAGCGCATCATTTTGCGGGAGAGGAATATGATAGCTCCAAAGAGATAGACGGCTGGAATAAACCCGGGTACGACGATTCTGATTGGAAACCGGCTTCGGTGTTCAGTCCAAACTTGCTTGTGTCTGCGGATAAAACAGAACCAAATCGTTTGATAAAAGAAATCAGGCCGGTGGCTATTGAGGAGATAGAAGCAGGTATCTACCGTATAGATATGGGAGTGAATTTTGTAGGATGGCTGGAAATGACTGTAACAGGAAGTCCGGGAGATATGGTAACATTTCATTTCTCGGAGCGCGAAAAAGAAAGCTCTAGCTATGGACTACACAGTATTTACAAAGTAGGCGAGTCGGGTATAGGGGTATTCTGTAACAAATTCAATTACATGTCCGGACGTTGGATAAAGGTGTCGGGCATTAAGCACAAACCTAGGCTAGAAGATATAAAAGGGTTTTTAATACGTCCCGATTTTGAGCGGATAGGGCAGTTTAAGTGCGACCAACCATTGATGAACGATATTTATGATGCGACTCTCTGGAGTTTCGAGAATTTGAGCTTGGGAAATTATGTAGTAGACTGCCCACATCGCGAGCGTCGCGGATATGGTGGCGATGCCTTGGCTACTACACGTCCGGCAATGGGAAACTACTCATTGGGGGCATTCTATACCAAGTGGATGGAGGACTGGCGCGACGTACAGCAAGCTGACGGAAATGTACCGTATACCGCCCCCACACATGTAGGCGGAGGCGGCCCGTCGTGGAGTGGATATTGTATTACGTTGCCTTGGAATATGTACAGGCAGTATGGTGACAAGCGGGTGTTGGAAGAGAGCTTTCCTACCATAGAGCGTTGGCTGGCTTTTGTTGAAACCAAATCGGCAGGCAATATGCTGGTTCGATGGGGAGGGAAATGGAGTTTCTTGGGCGACTGGCTATGGCCACAGGCATGGGACGAAAGATCGAGAATGGAAACACAGGGGAAAGCTCTGGGTGACACCGATGAAACTCTCTTTTTTAACAATTGCCATTGGGTTTACAGTTTGGATTTGGCTGCAAATATTGCTGAGATCATAGGCAATGGTGTGAAAGCAAGAACATATAGGACACGTGCCGATGAGGTAAGAAAGACCCTACACCAAAAGTTTTTTAATGTATCGGACAATAGCTATGTAAATGGATATCCTGCCTATTTGGCAATGGCTTTGAATACCAATATCCCGCCCGTAGAATTAAAAGATAAAGTTTGGAAACGCTTAGAGCATGAGATTATGGTAACACGCGAAGGACATTTTTGGGGAGGGATTACCGCAGGTTCGTTCTTGTTCTTTACATTAATGGATAATGAGAAAAATGACTGGTTGTACACGATGATTGGCAAGGAAGATTTCCCCGGTTGGGGTAATATGCTGAAACACAATTTAGGCACTTTCTTCGAAGATTGGGAATGCCGTGGCTCGGCAATACATAGCTCTTATTTGTATGTAGGCAGTTGGTTTATAGAAAATCTGGGTGGAATTAAGCAACCTCGGGCTGGCTTTAAGCAATTTACCATAGACCCGTGGATAAATCAGACACATGCCCCACAGGAAGTGGCTGCCAGTTACAACTCGCTATATGGCGATGTTGTTTCCAATTGGCATAAAAAAGACGGAAAACTGCAAATGGAAGTAACAATTCCGCCAAATACCACAGCTCTTCTATATCTGCGCGGGGTGGATGCAAACAGTGTGAAAGAGAATAACCAACCACTGAAAGGCACAAAAGGTATTGCCATCGATGTTCAAAAAAACGAATACACCAGCTTACGCTTGATGGCGGGCCGCTACAAATTTTCGGCTAGAATGGCCGGTGAATAAACTGAACTGGAATAATATCTGGCTTTTAGTATGTCTTTCTCTTCCAATATTTCAGTGTGGTTAAGAATATAAGAAACAAGGCCTCCGAGAGCTCTGTAAAGAAGGATTTTCGAAATAAATGTGACCTGGTGTAAATTACCTGCCTGTATTACGCGTTGTCTAAAGACCGGATACAAACGGAGATCAGGATGTTAATCAAAATAATACTTGATGGAATGAAACAAACAAATTTAGATAGTTACTTAATGACTCCAGTTTAAAAACATGAAAACATATTTCTTATTTAAGTCATCAATGGTTCTGTTCTTACTATTTTTATGTTCAGTGAGTTATGGGAAGGATATAACATTGACCCATTTACAGACAGAATACAAAACCAACCCGGTGGGAATTGAGGCTGAACAGCCAAGATTGAGTTGGGAGATAAAATCAACTGATCGATCAGTAATTCAGACCGCTTTTCAAATTCGGGCTGCTGCATCTGAAGCGCTGCTAAAATCAGATAAAAGCCTTTTGTGGGATAGCAGGAAAGTAGAGTCAGGCCAATCGGTACATATTCCATATTCAGGCGGGCTACTGCAAAGTAGAGAGAAAATATACTGGCAAGTGAGAATATGGACAAACAAAGGAAACTCTTCTTGGAGCAGCCCCGCTTCCTTTGAAATGGGGTTGTTGTACCCTTCCGATTGGATCGCCTCATGGATTGAAGCTGATATTCCGGAGGATATTGAAAAATCTGGTCCTTCCCCTTACTTAAGAAAAGAGTTTACTGTAGGAAAAGAAATTAAAAGTGCCAGGATTTATACTTCGGCCCGGGGCCTTTACCAATTGCACCTGAATGGAGAAAAGGTGGGTGATGAACTTTTTACTCCGGGATGGACATCCTATCACAAAAGAATACAATATCAGATATATGATGTTACTCAACAACTTAGGAAAGGTACTAACGCAATAGGCGTGATATTGGGAGATGGTTGGTACAGAGGGGTGTTGAAGTGGAGAAGCCAACGAAATCACTATGGCGAAAAATTACAGGCTATCTTACAATTAGAAATCACTTATACCGATGGTTCGAAAGAAACGGTTGTGTCCGATAAGAGTTGGAAATCCAATACAGGACCTATTGTGAAGTCTGATATTTACAACGGAGAAAGTTATGATGCCCGATTGGAGATGAAAGGCTGGGATAATCCTCATTATCCGGATTCTCAATGGAGCGGAGTAATAATAAAAGAAGTAGACAAAAAATTGCTGGTGACTTCGGAAAGTGTACCTGTCCGAATCACTCAGACAATTAAACCCATTGCTAAGATCATCACGCCTAAGAACGAGTTGGTATTCGACTTTGGACAAAACTTTGTTGGTTAGGTGGAATTTAATTTAAAAGGTAGTAAAAATGATAGTATATGTTTAAATTTTGCAGAAGTGCTTGATAAAGAAGGCAATTTTTATACTAAAAACCTTCGTACAGCAAAGGCAGAAGATAATTATATTTTCAAAGGTGAAGGAGTTGAAAAATATGAACCACATTTTACTTTTCATGGATTCCGTTATATGAAAATAAGTGGTTATAAAGGCGAAATTACTTTGGATGACTTTATTGGCAAAGTTGTTACCTCAGATGTTGCTACTATAGGATACTTCACTTGTTCCGACACTTTGGTTAATCGTCTGCAGGAAAATATTAAGTGGGGATTGCGGAGTAATTTCTTAGATGTCCCGACTGACTGCCCACAGCGCGACGAACGTCTTGGATGGACAGGCGATATCCAAGCTTTTTCACCGACAGCTTGTTTTAACGTTCATGCGGCGACTTTTTTGAGCAAATGGCTAAAAGATTTGTCTGCCGATCAATTAGAGAACGGTAGTGTTCCTCATTTTATTCCGGCTGTAAAAACAGGTCATGGGGCTGCAGGTTGGGCAGATGCTGCAGTAATTGTACCATGGGAAGTGTATATGGCATATGGAGATAAGACTATACTGGAAACGCAATATCCTTCCATGAAGGCTTGGGTGGATTTTCTGAAACAAGGTGCAAATGAATATTTGATTGCAGATAACGGAGATAATTTTGGAGATTGGTTGGCTTATGCCCCGGCCCTGCGCGACTATCCGGGAGCGACTACTGACAAGGATTTGATTGCTACCGCTTTTTTTGCATATTCTACCAGGTTGCTAGCGCAAACGGCGAATGTATTAGACAAACAGGATGATGCAAAATCATACTTTGATTTGTATGAAAATATAAAAAAAGCGTTTCAGAAAGAATATATGACCCCGACCGGACGCCTGTCTTCTAATACCCAAACGGCTTATGCCCTGGCTCTGGCTTTTGAATTGATGCCTGACAGCCTGAAAGCATCTGGCGCTGAACGGTTGGCAGAGAATGTCCGTTCTTTCGGTCATATTACCACCGGATTTCTTGGTACCCCGTTGATAAACAATGTGCTGAGCCGATATGGATATAATGAAGAGGCATATACTTTGCTTTTTCGCAAAAAATATCCTTCATGGCTATATCCGGTAACTATGGGGGCAACCACAATCTGGGAACATTGGGACGGAATTAACCCGGACGGAAGTTTCCACACACCTGGTATGAATTCATTCAATCACTACGCTTACGGAGCCATCGGACACTGGTTGTACACACACGTGGCCGGTATTTCTCAAGCGTCAAATTCGGCAGGTTACAAAAAGATCGTAATTAATCCTGTTCCTGATAAAAAAATATTGCAGTATGCTGAGGCTAGCTACCATTCTGTCTATGGAGAAATTGTTTCTCACTGGGAAAAAAAGGATGGATTTTTTACGTTGAAAGTAGTGGTTCCAACCAATACAACAGCCACAGTATATCTTCCGGCCCGGACAATAACGGACATCACAGAAACTGGAAAACCGTTGGGTAAAGTGGACGGGATATTGAAATCTGAAGCACTGGGAGGCAAAGTGATACTCGAGATAGGTTCAGGAGAATATAATTTTTCTACACTTCTCCAACAATAGCTTTCTAAGCTAAATAGCTACAATCCGAGTTCCTGATTAGATATGCTCAAAGGTCTAATTTGGAACTCATTTTTTATTTTCTCCATTTTTTCATATTAAGCCATTATTGAGGGTACTGCCTATCGTTTTGGTTTCTACTGCACCCTCTATGGTACCAGAAAACGTTCCCCAAAGATATAGGGATAATCATACTGGGACGGAAACTATATTCTAATTTTCAGATAAAAAAGTACCATAATTATTCCGCTCAATTCTATTTTATGTGTGTTATTTACTTATTGTAATTTTTGTGTTCAGGCAACTTTATAATATGATTTTATCATATATTATTTTTATTTTTTATTTATTTGCTTACAATTGAGTATATTAATGTTTTATTGTATTGTTTTTGTTAATTATTTTCTTTGCTTTTATTTATATTTATTAGTTAATAAAGTATATTTGTATATAGATAAATAACAGATATGAATACTATTTTCAGAGAAGTGACCCCATTGTCGGCCGAAGATTGTTTTATGATCTTTTCGCGTGTGAAGTCGGAATTCAACTTTCCCATACATACTCATGCCGAATATGAGCTGAATTTTATTGAAAATGGAGCCGGCGCAAGGCGTGTAGTGGGCGATAGCGTGGAGGAAATAGGAAGCCTGGAACTGACGCTTATTGCGGGCTCTAACCTTGAGCATGGTTGGCTGAATCATTATTGTAAATCGGATCAGATTAACGAAATCACAATACAATTTCATAACAATCTGGTAAATAATGATTTACTTTCAAAGAACCAGTTTATTTCGATGAAAGAGATGTTTGATAAAGCCTCCTGTGGCCTTACCTTTTCCAATGAAGCTATTCTGAAAATAAAAGATAGGCTTTATTCTCTGGCAACAGAGCAGGAGGGGGTGCATTCGGTTCTGAAACTTATTGGTATTCTGTATGACCTGTCTCTCTCAAAAGCATCGAGAGTGTTATCCAGTACTTCTTTTGTGAAGGAGGTACAAACCTATGATAGCCGTCGTATAGAGCGCGCTTATACTTATATGCTCGAGAACTATAGTAAAGAGATATCTTTGTCCGATATTGCAGGCATTGTGGGTATGACAGAGGTCTCATTTAGTCGGTTTATCAAAAAAAGAACCAGTAAAACATTTATCGATTCGCTCAACGAAATCAGGCTGGGGCATGCTACCCGCATGTTGGTAAATACTACCCATAATGTGTCAGAAATTTGTTTAGCTTGCGGTTTTAATAATATATCCAACTTTAATCGCCTTTTTAAAAAGAAAAAAGGTTGTACGCCCAGCGGATTCAGGGAGAACTATAATGAAACAAAGATATTCTTATAGAGTACGCTTTTCCCTTTTTTAATTCTTTATGTATTGATGATAATGAGTTCTGTCTAATTATGTACTTATAATACAATGATTAGATAAAAAAGTATATTCAAAAAAGATATAAAGGATATACTTTTGTTTATCGCTAATCTATCGTATCATTCAATACATGAATCTATGAATTTTGAACAAAGACTACTTGACGTAACTAATGCTTACGAAACGCTTATTACTCGGAAAAACGAAACCTTATTGCCGGGAAATGGCATTTTTGAGCGCTATAAATACCCTGTATTGACAGCTAATCATACCCCTCTATTTTGGCGATACGACATGTCGCCCGATACCAATCCATATTTTATGGAGCGTTTCGGGATCAATGGAACGTTTAATGCCGGAGCCATGAAATGGGAAGAAAAGTATCTGATGGTAGTCAGAGTAGAAGGAAACGACCGGAAATCTTTTTTCGCCATAGCCGAAAGTCCCAATGGAGTGGATAATTTCCGTTTCTGGGATTATCCTATTGTTATTCCCGAAACTGACGATCCGGACACGAATGTGTATGATATGCGCCTGACAGTTCACGAAGATGGTTGGATATATGGCGTATTCTGTACCGAAAGGAAAGACCCTGCTGCTAAATTAGGTGATTTGTCGTCAGCCGTTGCAGCCGCAGGTATTGTGCGCACAAAAGATTTGAAGACTTGGACGCGATTGCCTGATGTTATCAGTAGTCATCAACAACGTAATGTGGTGTTGCACCCTGAGTTCGTAAACGGAAAATATGCTTTATATACTCGTCCGCAAGACGGATTCATTGATGCCGGAAAAGGAAGGGGCATTGGGTGGGCTTTGACCGATGATATTTGCAATGCGAAAATCGAAGAAGAGAAAATTATCAATTTCCGCTATTATCATACAATAAAAGAACTGAAAAATGGCGAGGGACCGCATCCTATAAAGACAGCTAAGGGGTGGTTACATATGGCTCATGGAGTGCGTGTATGTGCTGCCGGGTTGCGTTACGTCCTGTATTTGTATCTGACCGATTTGGAAAATCCGGAAAAACTAATTGCCGAACCGGCAGGACATTTGATGGCTCCGGTTGGTGAAGAACGCATAGGCGATGTATCTAATGTTTTGTTTAGCAATGGCTGGATCGCAGATGAGGATGGTACAGTATTTATCTATTACGCATCGGCCGACACCCGGATGCATGTGGCAGTTTCTTCTATCGATAGGCTTTTGGATTATTGCATCAACACTGCCGTTGATGGATATCGTTCGGCTACATCGGTTGAAACACTGACAACATTGATAAAGAAAAATAGAGAATCAGGTGAATCGGTCTGATAATAGTGATTGATTGAAGAAACTGAAACTTGTAAAGTAAGGAGCAGATAGTCTCGGTATAATTGTATATATGCATGCAAGTAAATAAACTTTCCATTTTTGTTTTCGGTACAAAAAGAGACATAACATATATTTGCCTTTTGTGAATTGTTAACCCTATATTCCTTTCAGGGAATTAAAATAGAACCATGCAAAATCTTTCAACCAAAGTGACTCTTAAGGAAAAAATCGGCTACGGATTGGGCGATGCAGCCTCTTCTGTGTTTTGGAAACTATTCAGTATGTATCTGCTGTTTTTCTATACTGATGTTTTTGGGATAGATGCAGCAATAGCAGGTACAATGTTTCTTATTACCCGCATTTGGGATTCTCTTCTCGATCCCGTTGTGGGAGTCATCGGTGATCGTACAGAATCGAAATGGGGAAAATTTCGTCCTTATTTGCTGTATTTTTCCGTGCCATTCGGTGTAATAGGGGTATTGACGTTTACGACTCCCGACCTTTCGGCAACAGGTAAAATCATTTATGCCTATATCACCTATTCGCTTATGATGATGATTTATTCGCTCATCAACGTTCCCTATGCATCACTTTTAGGGGTAATGTCTGCTGCTCCCAAAGAAAGAACGGCACTATCGTCTTACCGGATGATATTTGCTTTCTTGGGAAGTATTCTTGCTCTTGTCCTTATTGAGCCGTTGGTCAGGCTATTTAGTGGAAACGATGGCAATCTTCAGTCTGGCTGGTCCATGGCTGCATTGGTTTTTGCCGTGATATCCGTTGTCTTTTTCCTTTGCACTTTTTCTTGGACAAGGGAACGGGTGCGTCCTATAAAAGAAAGTGGCAACTCACTGAAAGATGATTTAAACGATTTGTTAAAGAACAAACCTTGGTGGATATTGTTAGGGGCAGGTATTGCCGCATTAATATTCAATTCGATTAGAGATGGGGCTGCAGTGTTTTATTTTAAATATTACGTGGCTGCATCCGAAACGTTTGATCTGGGAATCATCAGTTCGGCACTATCTCTTACTACCGTTTTTCTCGTATTGGGACAAGGTGCCAATATATTAGGTATACTTCTGGTAACCCCTGTTTCTAATCGTATAGGGAAAAAGAAAACATATCTGTCGGCCATGCTTATAGCTACTGTATTCAGCATTGCTTTCTATTTTGTAGATAAGAATAATATTTTAACAATGCTTTTCTTGCAAGTCATTATTAGTGCCTGTGCAGGAAGCATATTCCCGTTACTGTGGTCTATGTATGCCGATATTGCCGACTACTCCGAATGGAAAACTGGTCGTAGAGCTACAGGCTTGATATTTTCCTCTTCCTCTATGTCTCAAAAGTTCGGATGGTCTATAGGAGGCGCGTTAACCGGGTGGTTACTGGCTTTATATGGATTTGAAGCTAACGCAATACAAACAACTGAAACCCAGACTGGTATAAGGTTGATGATGAGTGTATTACCAGCTATAGGGACTATTCTGTCTGTGGTTTTTATCTCCATTTATCCTCTTACCGAAAGTAAGTTGAAAGAAATAACCGGGAATCTGAATGCAAAACGAAAGAAAAATGATTGAAGAATTCCATATAGAATTGACTGCTAATATCTTGCCGTTTTGGATGAATAAGATGGCAGATAGCGAAAACGGAGGGTTCTATGGGCGCATAGATGGTAGTGGAATATTACATAAACAAGCCAATAAAGGTTCGGTATTGAATATGCGTATCTTATGGGCATTTTCTGCGGCATATCGAATATTATGTAGAGAAGAATATCTCGAAATGGCAAATAGGGCATTTGATTATATACAGAGCCATTTCATAGATTACAAAAACGGCGGGGTGTATTGGGAGTTGAACTGCAAAGGCAAACCTGTAAATACAAAAAAGCAGGTTTACGCGCAAGGATTTGCCCTCTATGCATTTTCGGAATATTATCGTGCTACCCAAAATACAAAAGCGTTGGAATTGTCTAAAGAGTTTTTTTATCTGATCGAAGGACAATGCAAAGACAAAGAAAGGGGAGGCTATTTCGAGGCATTTACCGAAGATTGGAAGCCAATAGATGATATGCGTCTGAGTGGGAAAGACGCGAATGAGAAGAAAACCATGAATACGCATCTGCACATTCTGGAACCATATACAAATCTATATAGAGTATGGCCCGACAAAAACTTGCAGAGAGCCCAAACTGAACTTATAGATATTTTTTCAAACCAAATCTTGAACAAAAGGAATCATCATCTGAACCTGTTTTTTGATGACAATTGGAACTCTAAATCCACTATTGTTTCATATGGGCACGACATCGAGGCTTCATGGCTCTTGTTCGAAGCCGCAGATGTACTGGGAGACAAAAAGCTTCGTGCAAAAGTTAGAAGGATATCTCTTCGGATCGTTGATGCGGCTATGGAAGGCTTTCGGGAAGATGGCAGCCTGATTTATGAAACAGCCGGAGCTCATGCCGATACCGATCGTCATTGGTGGGTGCAAGCCGAAGCTGTGGTCGGATTAATGTATGCTCATAAAAACTCAGGAGATAAAGTGCATAAAGAAAAAGCCGCAAAAACTTGGGAATACATTAAGCGATATCTGATAGACTATAAAAGTGGTGAATGGTATTGGAGTGTATTACAGGATGGCAGTATAAACCTGAAGGATGACAAAGCAGGCTGTTGGAAGTGCCCTTATCACAACGGGCGGATGTGTATGGAAATGATAGAGCACTTTTCTGATGATAAGACTAATTAAATATAGATTTTTTATTTCATTGATATAATTAACCAGAATTTAAACTTTACTTAAAAATACGAGCCTATGGAATGATATAAATATTCAAATCTAATTGACTATGAAAAGATAAGTGAAAACCGGCCGCAATACAATCGAACCGGTTTGTAAAAGAAAAATTTAAGTATTAAACACTCTGTGGAATAATCGTAATAAAATCTACAGATTCTATTAACAAAAATCATCTATGAAAAAAAATAAAAAAAGAATACTCTGTTATAGGTGGCTAACTATGCTTCTGACTGTTTGTCTATTCTTCAATTTGGCAAATGCACAGAACGATAAAAGGACGCTCAAGGGAGTTGTTACAGATCCTTCGGGTGAAACCCTGATTGGAGTAACTATAATAGAAATAGGTACAAATAATGGAACAGTTACCGATTTAGATGGTAATTTCACGTTACAGGTAAAAGCCGGAGCAAAGATCAAATTCAGCTACGTGGGTTATAATGCCAATATAGTAACTGTTGGGAATCAATCTACACTAAATATAATAATGGAGCATGGTGCAGGATCGGAACTGGACGAGGTGGTAGTAGTGGGATATGGTGTGGTAAAGAAAAAAGACCTTACCGGATCTGTTGCATCTGTCAATTCACAGAAATTAATGGAAAGTCCCGGACTGACAGTTGCCGAAGCCATGCAAGGTAAAATTCCCGGAATGTTGGTTACAAAAAGTAGCTGGAAGCCGGGAGCGAGTGCTTCGGTTCTTATTCGTGGGACACGATCTATATCAGCGAAGAATGATCCACTATATGTAGTGGATGGTATTCCTGTAACCGGAGCCTTAGACGAAATCCCTCCGGGAGATATAGAATCTGTCGATGTGTTGAAGGATGCTTCGGCCACAGCAATTTATGGCTCTCGTGGAGCAAATGGAGTGATTATCATCACTACCAAAAAAGGAAAAACAGGAAAAGTCCAGGTCGACTATAATGGATACTTTGGTTTCCAAACAATTAAGAATAAATTGGAGTTAATGAATGGAGCAGAGTATGCCGACTATATACGAGAGTCGTATCGCGGGAAAGGTGAATATTCTTCGGCAACGCCTGATAAAACGCTGGACTTTACCATTGCGGCATTTGGCGGTAATCCGACTAAACCTAACGACTCCCCTCTTGATGCATATACATGGCAATCGATCGCAATGGCCTATGATGCCAATGGAAATTACAACCCGTCCAAAATTCGTTCCGGTGCATTGTGGTGGAAAGATGTAGAGCAAACAGGTATCGTAACCGACCATCAGGCAACAGTACGAGGTGGAAATGATAAGACTCAGTTTGCATTGGGTTTGACTTATTTTAGCAATGAAGGGGTATATAAAACACAGCAATACGACAGATATTCGGTTCGTTTGAGTCTCGATACAGAAGTGACCGACTGGCTGAAGATTGGAGGCCAGACACAATTCTCTCATTCGGTGAATAAAAGAGGACGCAATTTTCAAGACGATTGGCGGGTAAATCCGTTAGGGGCATTGTATGATGAAAACGGCAATCTGACAGAATGCACAACAGGTGTTGATGTTCAGTATTGGAATCCTTTGCAGTATTTAGTAAACGGGGCTATAGTGAATCCGCTGAAAGTAAATCGTTTTTTTGGCAGTTATTATGTAGAAGTAAAATTGCCTCTGGATGGCCTGAAATATCGTTTGAATGCAGGTATTGATTATTTTGGAGTTGAAGACAACAGCTTTTCTTCAAGTCTGGCAAATCAAGGTAGGGTGAATAGCGCGAGCAATTCTAAAACAAACACTTATGCATACACCATCGAAAACCTGCTGTTCTATAATAAGGAAATAGGCGAGCACTCGTTTGGAGGAACATTATTGCAGTCGGTAGAGCAAAATCGTAAAGAAAGCCTTAATGCTTCCGTAGAAAATTTACCATCGGATTATTTAACTTATAATGATATTGCATCTGCTCTTACTATCAAGGAAATAGGGAGCAATAATACTGTTGCAAGCTTAGCTTCTTTTATGGGCAGAGTAAATTATAATTATAAGGGGCGTTATTACTTAACTGCTTCAATGCGTTACGATGGATCATCGCGCCTGGCCGATGGACATAAATGGGTTGCTTTCCCTTCTTTTTCATTGGCTTGGCGTATGAATGAAGAATCGTTTTTAAACTATGAAAGCCTGGATAACTTGAAACTGCGTTTTGGATATGGCGTAACTGCAAATCAGTCAGTAGATCCTTATCAGACAAAGGGCTTATTGTCGAAGAAATATTATAATTATGGCAACGATTTGGTGATTGGTTATGCGCCGGGTGACCTGCCTGATAAAAATTTGACATGGGAAACAACAAAGCAATGGAATATTGGCCTTGACTTTGGATTCTTTAAAGGACGCATAAACGGTACTCTGGATATTTATAGTCAAAATACATACGACCTGCTGTTGCACAGGCAGATACCTGCGGTTTCGGGATATAGCCGAACTCTAACTAACATAGGAAAAACCAAAAATACAGGATTGGAGCTGAGTTTGAACACAGTTAATTTAAGCTTGCGCGATTTTCTATGGACTAGTAATTTTACCTATAGTACCAATAAGGAAGAAATTGTAGAGCTCTACAATGGAAAAACAGATGATATAGGTAATAAATGGTTTATAGGTGAAGCTGTGAATACATTCTATGATTATAATAAAATAGGAATCTGGCAAAATACACCCGAAGATTTAGCTGAAATGGCAAAATTCAATACTAATGGGCATAAATTTAAACCGGGTCAGATTAGGGTAGAAGATATCGATAAGGATTATAGAATCAGCGCGGATAAAGATCGGGTAATTATAGGACAAAGAAATCCAAAGCATATCTTTTATCTGGGAAATACGTTTGTATATAAAGGATTTGACCTAAATGTAGTTGCATACTCAACCCTGGGAGGAATGCTGTCTAACAATATTCGTTACAATCATCAATCGGATCGTAATAATAATGTGAAATACGATTATTGGACAGCCACTAATCCGACTAATGCTTATCCACAGCCTGACAGAGGTTTTCAAAACATCGATTATGAATCTTCTCTGTATTACGAAAAATCGGATTTCTTACGATTGAAAACAGTCACATTAGGTTACACTCTTCCTAAAAAACTAATAATAAAAGCTGCTCTATCAAGGTGTCGCATATACTTTACAGCCGAAAACCCATTGTTGTTTACAAACTATTCAGGGATAGATCCAGAGGGTGCAACCGGTTATGCGGCGCCAAGTTTAAGCAGTTGGATACTTGGTCTTAATTTAAGTTTTTAATAGTATATAAAGAAAAAATATGAAGAGCAATAATTATATAAAAACAATCAAAGCATTTTCTATTGCAGCCGGAATATTATTCCTAAGTGTTGGGTGTGATGATTTTTTGGCAGAAAAAGAAGTGCCTCGCATAGGCAATGAGTTTTATAAAACTAAACAAGGAGTACTTTCTGCAGTTGATGCTACATATAGCTATATGCGTTACGGAGTAGGGGGCGAATTTACAAACCTGTTTACCGAACTGGGTACTGACCTGATCGTTGGAGCGGTAGGAGGCATATCAAAACCAACTGATTCTTACAATTCCGGATTAAATCCAGCTTGGGAAAATCTCCATAATTGGTGGGAAAATAATTACAAAGCAATTAATATCACTAACGAAGTACTGCAAGCATTACCCGAAATAGAAGGCATGTCGGAGTCCGAAAAGAGACAATGTACCTCAGAAATGCGGTTTTTCAGAGGATACTATTATTTCGACTTGGTGCAGCAATTTGGAAGTATTCCTTTGGTAACAGTGGCAGATCCGGTCTCGGTAAGGACAGATTTTAAACGTGCACCGGTTAGTAATATCTATAATCAGATTATTTCGGATTTGCGTTATGCTGAAGAAAATCTGAATGAAACAGCAACTGAAAAAAAAGGGAAAGCGACAAAATATGCAGCAGCCCACTTGTTGGCCAAAGTATATTTGACCCGTGGCAGTGCGGTTGCTGAGCAAAGAGGTCAACAAACGACCGATATGGATAGTACCTTATATTATGCCCGAAAAGTGATCGGCAATACAAAATATGCCTTATTAGACAACTTTTCGGATTTATGGGATATTGATAATATGGGAAACAAGGAAGTAATTTTTTCAGTCCAGTTTACTTACGATCTTATTTATAATGGGGGGGGGAATTATGGGCATTTATACTGGTGTTCGTCGTACGAAAGTGTCCCGGGAATGGTCCGTGATATAGCTAATGGCAGACCTTGGGGATTTCACCGTCCGACCAATAAAGTAATGTTCGAATTGTTTGACCGCAAAAATGACTCTCGCTTTTATAAAAGTTTTCGTTGGGTAAATTATGCAAATAAAGCGGAAAAAGGTTTGGCAATAGGTGATACAGCAATATATTACAGCCTGAATGCACCAAAACCGGGAAGTACGCATAAATATACTTACTTTCAGTGGAACAAGGAAGATGAGACTAAGAACAATGACAGATATCCTTCGCTAATCAAGCATTTTGATCCTAAGCGTGCTACAGTAGCAGAACAGAGGGGTTCACGCGAATGGGTGCGTATGCGTTTGGGCGAGACATATCTGATAGCTGCCGAAGCCGCAGGTCGAAAAGGGGATTATACCACAGCCATAACCTATATTAATAAATTACGCGAACGCGCTGCCTGGAAAGCAGATGAGGCAAAATATCCTCAATATTGGATAGAAGAAGGGGGGGAGGAAGGAGATACAAATTCGACCTTTCCATTAATCAAAGTAACCGAGAACGATATAAAGACCAATTTCGTAGATTTTATGTTGGATGAGCGGGGACGTGAGTTGCTTGGCGAATATTATCGTTGGGAAGATCTTGTACGTTGCGAAAAGTTGGTGGAATATGTCACTAAGTGGAATGCTACAGCTGCCAGAAACATCAAAGACTATCACAGAGTACGCCCTATTCCACAAAAACATATCGACCGGTTGAATCCTAGAGGTCCTATAGAGGAAGAACAAAATAAAGGTTACTTCTAACAGCTATTATTGCCTTGTTATTGATATTATAGCAAGATAAGTGTCTTATCAGACCCAGATTACGAACCGCATGAGAAATGTCTCTCTTGTATATTGGAAAATGATACCGTAGCATTACGGATGGCTCATTATCCCTCAATAATATATTAATAAGAAGGTATGGCGAGTGTAAAAAACTCTTCATACCTTTATGTAAAACAAACTCTTTTTCATTATGAAAATATTAAAACATTTGCTTGTTTTTTTTATAGTAAACCTTATTATATTACCACTTTCAATACCAATACATGCCCAGCCGGGCAAGAACATAGAGAAAAGTTCCTTTAATGCCGCCAGACAATTAAATAATGCTACTGTTCAATACCGACACATGATAAAAAAACTGAACGAATCGGGTAAAGATCAATTTCCCAGAACCAATAATCCATATTTGCAGCGTTTGCAAACATCTAATTCTAGTTGGTGGTGCAGTGGATTCTATCCCGGTACATTATTTTATCTGTACGAAGAGATGGGCAAGAAGGAGCTATACGACGAAGGTTTGCGTATGCTGAAACTGTTAGAAAAAGAACAATTCAATACCGAAACACACGACATAGGCTTTATGATGTATTGCAGCTATGGTAATGCCAACCGCATATCGCCAAAACCTGAATACAAGGGAATATTGATAAACAGCGCTAAATCACTTATCACACGTTTCAATCCGAAAGTAGGTTGTATAAAATCACACAACCGCGAACCCGAAGATTTTATTGTCATAATAGATAATATGATGAATCTTGAATTGCTCTTTTGGGCAACTCAAGTAACTGGCGATAGTACTTATTATAACATTGCCGTTACGCATGCCAATACGACTATGAAAAACCATTTCAGAACAGACAACAGTTTGTATCATGGAATCAATTATCATCCCGAAACAGGTAAAATTGTTTACTATCAGGGAGGGCAAGGCTATTCCCAAACATCAGCATGGTCGCGCGGACAGTCATGGGGGTTGTATGGCTTCACGATGATGTATCGTTTTACCAAAGACCAAAAATATCTGGATACGGCAATCAAAATAGCAGAATTCCAATTCAACCATCCCAGTATGCCTCAAGACCTGATACCGTACTGGGACTTTAACGCTCCTGATATACCGGATTCTTTGTGTGATGCATCGGCGGCGGCTATTAATTGCTCGGGATTGCTGGAACTGGCGCAATATGTATCCCCGGCACTTTCCCAAAAATATGAGAACTATGCAAAAAAAATACTTATAGCGTTATCGTCGCCTAAGTATACGGCTCGCCCAAACACCAATGGAGGATTTATTCTTATGCACTCGGTAGGTAATATTCCGGCAATGACCGAATTGGATGTCCCGCTTACTTACGCCGATTATTATTATGTAGAAGCATTGAAGCGTTATAGAGACCTGAATAAATAAGGTTGCAGACCTCTTTTATAGCTTTACATACGCTTTGCTCCGGTGAATATTTTTAGTATGTATAACATTATGAGATAGTTATTCTATAAAAACATATCGTTAAATACTTTATATTATTTAAAAATCTTTTTTGATGCAAAATAAAATTATATCTCTGGGTCTTTTTTTGTTATTTACCGTTTTTGTAGCGGCTCAACAGCAGGATATAGACCTGATTACCGGACGTCTTGTCGATCAACATCTGCAAGGCAGTTACAGTCCACAACAGGTGAACCAGTACATGAGCAGCATAAAAGCCGATGGCAGCTGGAGTGATGTAGACTATGACGCCGTGGTCCGGGAGTTTCCTTCCGGCCCTCACCTCGAACGTCTCGTGCAAATGGCGCTAGCATACCGAAAAACAGGTTCTGAGTTTTCCAATTCTAAGTTTTTGTTGGATAAGATCCTTTTGGGAATCGATTATTATTTCAAAAAACACCCACGTTCTACCAATTGGTGGTGGAACGAAATAGGCGGGCCGCAAAATTATATGGCGGTACTCATCTTATTAAAAGGAAAAATCGAAAAGGAAAAATTACATCATTATTCATCTTATCTGGAAGATAGAACATCTAATGCAGCACATAAAGGGAAAAACCGGACTTGGATATCGTCTATCACCATGCACAAGGGTTGTATCGAAGATAATTATCAATTGATTTCCATCAGCTTCAACTCCATCGCTTCTACCATCATCATCGCCGACAGTAAAATGGTGGAGGGAATGAAAATAGATAACAGCATACATCAACATCGGCCACAGCTATATTCGGGCGGGTATGGAATGTCTTTTATGAGCGATCTTGCTCAATTTATCCATTTGTCACGTCAGACATCTTTTGCCCAACTGTTCACTCCCGAAAAAATGGAGATATTCAGGCAAACCATGTTGGGTGGACAGCAAATATTCGGTTACAGGAGAACTTATGATTTTGGTACCGAAGGACGTAATATCAGCCGTGTGGGGCATATGACCAACATATCGCCTGGCGTATTGGAACTGATGGCTGTGATAGATTCCGCAAATGCTCCGGCATACGATGCTTGGCGTAGACATTTAGATGGCGCTCCTTTTCCGCAGGTGGGCAACAAATTTTTTTGGAATTCGGCTATTATGACATATCATGGTGGCAATTATTACTTGTCGGCCAAAGTGATCTCGACCCGAACTAATGGGACCGAAATGCTGAACGGTGAAAACCTGAAAGGCTACAATTTGCCTTTGGGTACCACCAATATACTGACATCCGGGAAAGAATATTTCGATATCTTTCCTGTTTGGAACTGGGCGCGCATCCCAGGCACTACGGTACTGGCCAATCAGGACTCTACACGGTTGGAAGGATATCATTTCGGCACTAATAAGTTTGCGGGAGGAGTTAGCAACGGCAAAAATGGAGTACTGGCATATGAGCACCACTATAGAGGAGTGCAGGCAAAAAAAGCATACTTTTTTGCAGGCGACGCCATGTTATGTTTAGGTGCGGGCATTTCGTCTGTTGCACCAGACAAGGTAGAGACTACCCTGAATCAATGTTTTGCTAATGGCGATGTATTTTATTCAGAAAATGGGAAAGTCCAAAAATTAGATAATACTGGAAAGACCTCATCTCATATAGACTGGGTGCATCACGATAATGTCGGGTATATCTTTCCGCAAGCGTCAAACTGTGTCATACAAAGTACCGACCAAAAAGGTTCGTGGCAAATGATAAGAGATTTAGGCGATGAGGAAGAATTGACCGAAAAGGTGTTTAGCCTGTGGGTAGATCATGGCAACAAACCACAAAATAGCAGTTACGCCTATATCGTGATGCCCGATGTTTCGATATCCAATTTTGAGCAAAAGGCTAAACAGCATGGCTTCGAGGTACTGGAAAATACCAGTCGGTTGCAAGTAGTAAGGAATAAGGAAGCGGGCTCCTGTATGATTGTTTTTTATTCGCCGGGAACAGCGACGTTGGCAAAAGGCTTCCGGATTACTGCCGATAAACCGGCTATGGTGCTTTTGGAAGGAAAAGACGAAGAATACCAGATCTCGGTATCCGACCCCTTATACGAAGCCAGAGAAATTACTTTAAACGTGAGTAAAAAACTAAATGGGCCGGGAGCTACGGTTCTGGAAAAACAGACCGCAATTAAAATAGAGCTTCCTCAGGGAGAATATGCCGGTAGCATTGTGGACCGGAAATTTAATCTTATAAAATAATATACAGTAAAGCATGAAGAAAATCTGTTCGATCCTTATTTTATCTATGGTTGTTCTATGGCAATCGTGCGCCAACAAGACCGGCTTCAATGTGAAAAATTACGGGGCTGTAGGCGATGGGGCTACCATAAACACGCAGGCCATTCAGAAAGCTGTTGACGAGTGCCATAGCAAAGGCGGAGGCACTGTAATTATTCCCGAAGGAGTGTATATATCAGGAACATTGTATATGAAAGACAATGTGAACTTGCATCTCGAAGAGAGAGCCATACTAAAGGGCAGTGCTTCTTTCAGTGACTATCCCGACAATAAAGTGAAATACATAAACTCATTTACGCATCCACCGGGAAAAGAGTTTGGTTGCAAGGCTCTTATTTTTGCCGAAGGAGTGCGCAATGTGTCCGTTACAGGAAAGGGAACAATTGATGGAAATGGAGACAACCCTGCATTCCAACTGGGTAACGACTCAAGTCCGGAAAGCCGTAAACGCCCCTGTATGCTTCTGTTTATTGATAGCAAAAACATAAAAGTGCATGGCCTCCATTTGCGTAATTCGGCTTATTGGTTACAAAATTATTTGGGTTGTGATACCTTGCATCTGAAAGGGTTGAATATTTACAATCACACCAATTTTAATCAAGACGCTATGGATATTGATGCCAATAATGTATTGGTAGAGGATTGCAATATAGATGCTGATGATGATGGTATCTGCCTGAAAAGCCATGACCCGAACCGTATTGTAGAAAATGTAACAGTACGTAACTGTACTATTGCTACCAATTGCAATGCAGTGAAATTCGGTACAAAATCGGATGGTGGATTCAGAAATATCAATATCTCTAATTGCTTCATCAAAAAAGCATCGGAAGACAATATGCGCAAATGGCAAGAGAATCTGAAATTTATAGAATTGCCTACTACTGTAATTTCGGGTATTGCTTTAGAGTCGGTAGATGGTGGCATGGTAGATAATGTGACAGTCTCGGATATCACTATGCAAGATGTACAAACTCCTATTTTTGTGATAATGGGGCGTCGCAATGCGGGGCAGGCAGGTAATCAAGACTTCTATAATTCGGAGAAAAACGGATTAGAACCGTCTTTGAAGGTAGGCCGGGTTTCTAACCTCACTCTCCGCAACATTACGGCTATTAGCCACAGCAAAATGACCAGCTCGATAAGCGCGGTCCAGGGTTACTATGTAGAAAATGTGACATTGGAAAATATAAAAATAAGTACTATGGGCGATGGGACAAAAGCCGAGGCTGATGCTCCTTTGCCGGAATACGCAGGCTCATACCCCGAAAATCGTATGTATGGTTTTGTATATCCATCAAGCGGATTATTCTTGCGCCATATAAAAAATGTGACGTTAAAAAATATCGACTTATCAGTCAGAAAAGAAGATTTCCGCCCATCGGTTATTTTAGACGATGTGCATAAGATAAGCATAGACAATCTTATGGCGGCGCCTCCGGCAGGAAATCAGCCGATATTCAAGATAATAAACAGTACCGCCATAGATTTATCTAATACTAAAACTGGCACCAATCCTTTGGCTGTTCTTGCAGGAACAGATAAAAAGGAGGTGACAGGTAATCACGATCGTTGATACTATAACATGCCGATTTTTGTAAAAAATATTGACCGGTGATTTAAAATCAAAATTTAATTTATTTTTATATATGCGCTTATTGTCTATTTCCTTCATATTCTTTTTGTCTGTGCTGCTTGTGAAACCTCAGGCTCCTACCAATCTGACAACAGATTTATTAGAACATACCGACAGAGTATTTTTAGATGGCTATCTCACTACCATGTCTTTGTCTGATATAGATTCGGCTATAGAGCATTATCAAATAGCAGCAGTGCGCAGCGCACAGCCTTGTTTTGGGTGGGTGGTAAATAGTAAAATGCCTAACGCTTTACAAGTCGCATACCGCCTGGAGGTGGCTTCGTCTAAGGAAATATTGGAAGCGGGTAGGGCGGATGTATGGACTAGTGGAACAGTAGCAAGCGAAAACTCTGTTGCAGTTGAGTATAAAGGTGCTCCTCTTCAACCGTCAAAAGTTTATTTTTGGAGAGTGAAAACTTGGGATAATCATGGAAATGAAAGTCCGTTTTCGGTCATAAAGCCCTTTATGACCGCTTCGGAACTGGATGGTAAAACAACACAATATCCACTTCAAATCACCGACGAATATCCTGTCGATATAAATAAGACCGGAAACCAAAATACTTTTATTGATTTTGGAAAAGCGGCATTTGGAAGATTAAAATTAACGTTGGCTTCCGAAAATGGTGAAGATACAATCACTATACGATTGGGGGAGCGGAGCAAAGATGGGTTAATTGATAGAAACCCCGGAGGATATATCCGATACACCGAGTATAAGTTGCCACTGATGGCAGGAATTCATTCTTACACAATCAAATTCAGGCCTGACGAGAGAAACACAAGTAAGAAAAAGAACGAAAGTAATACAGACCCGGTCTACATGCCCGATTATATAGGAGAGGTTTATCCGTTCCGCTATTGCGAAATAGATAACTACTCTTATCCATTAACCGGCAAGAGTGTGATGCGTCAAAGTGTTCATTATCCTTTTAATGACATGGCGGCTTATTTTCATTCTTCAGATTCTGTTCTGAATCAGGTATGGGAACTATGCAGGTATTCGATAAAAGCAACCTCTTTTATGGGTACTTATATTGATGGCGATAGGGAACGTATAGCATACGAAGCAGATGCGCTTATAAATCAGCTTGGACATTATGCTGTAGACAGGGAATATACTATGGCGCGCCATACGCACGAATATCTTCTATATACTCCGACATGGCCTACCGAATGGAGTCTTCAATCGGTTTTAATGTCTTGGTATGACTATATGTATACCGGGAACAAAGCCTCTCTCGAACGTTATTACAATGACCTGAAAGCTAAAACATTGATGGCGTTGAAAGAGGACAATGGATTAATATCCACGAAAACCGGAAAACTAACTGAGGAATTTAATAAGAGTATACATTTCAAAGGAAAATCTATAAGGGATATCGTAGACTGGCCTCAGTCGGGAATTATCGGCGATGAGAAAGAAAATCCTGGTGAAGCTGATGGGTATGTGTTAACTGATTATAATACAGTAGTGAACGCGTTTCATTACGAAGCTGTGAGAGTGATGGGTATGATAGCCGGAGTATTAGGACATAAGGCAGATCTAGAGTATTGTGCAGCAGAAGCACAACAGATAAAGAAGCAATTTAACCAATTGCTGTTCGACCCCAAGAAGGGTTATTACAAGGATGGTATAGACACAGATCATAGTTCTTTGCATGCGAATATGTTTCCGATGGCTTTTAATATGGTTCCAGACAAAAATGTGACGCAAGTTGCAGATTTTATTAAATCCAGGAAAATGGCGTGCAGTGTCTACGGTTCGCAATTTTTGTTAGATGCTATGTACAATGCGCATGCTGCAGAGCATGCTCTACAACTACTTACTTCGACTAAAGAGCGTAGCTGGTACAATATGATAAGAGCTGGTTCTACAATTACATTGGAAGCATGGGACGACAAATATAAACCCAATTTAGACTGGAATCATGCATGGGGGGCGGCTCCAGCCAACCTGATACCAAGAAAATTGATGGGTATTGAACCTATTGAACCCGGATTTAAAAAGATACGCATCAAACCGCAGCCGGCACATCTGCGTGAAGCATCAATAAAAGTTCCTTCCATAAGAGGAGATGTGATAGTATCGTTTGTAAATAATTTGCAAGAACGTTTCTTGATGGATGTCCGGATTCCCGCTAATATGGAGGCAGAGGTATGGCTTCCGTATATAACAAAAGGATATAGGCTGGAGGTGGATGGGCTGAAGCAGAAAGGCGAATCAGTGAATGGTTTTGTAAAAGTAAATATAGGCTCGGGTAAGCATACTTTGGTGATTTTGGGAGCAACCAGCCGGCAATAAGTTTCGTTATATTGTTACAGGTACCGCCTTATGCTAAAAAATCTTCTACAATATATATGTGTCTATATGAATGTATTAATAATGCGAATCAGTAGTTGAGTTTTAACGATCTATTCTTCTGACGCTCCTGCGGGCTTGTTTTATTAAACGTTGCCTTGATGCAAAAGTTACAAAAAATCAAGGCTACACCTCCTTCGGCGACCCAAAACCGTAAGTTGAAGCGGGGCGCAAAAGCGTTTTTGTTTCCTTTTGCGGCCTGGGCAGGAAGTAACCTCGTATAAAAATTTGTGTTCTTTGTGATCAAACCTTTTTTGCCACAAAGAACACAAAGAAAAAGTATTAAGGACACAAATATTCGATTGTGTTATACTGATAAAGAATTGATTATATATTTTTCTTATATCCAGCTCACGTAAATATTGATATACAGCCTGTTACTCTTAAAGAGGATTATCCCTGTATATAAATTCTGTTATTTTTTCACGCCATTGCGAATCAACAATGCATCCACAGACGGTTCTTGTCCTCTGAATTTGACATACAGGCTCATCGGTTCTTCTGTATTTCCTCTTTCAAGGATATTTTTACGGAACGATTCTGCTGTTTCCTTGTTGAAAATACCGGTTTCCCTGAATAAGGCGAAAGCATCGGCATCGAGTACCTCAGCCCATTTATAGCCATAGTATCCGGCTGCGTATCCACCCGAGAATATATGACCGAATGAAGGAGACATTGCACTCCCATCTACCAGTGGCAGGAGAGCGGTTTTAGCCATTGCTTTACGTTCAAAGTCGATCACATCGCCTGTATAGGGCTGAGTAAGCGTATGCCAGGCCATATCCAGATATCCGAACGATAATTGGCGATAGCACAGGTAACCTGCATTATAGTTAGCAGCATCCACCAGTTTCTTTACCAGTCCGGCGGGAATTTTCTCTCCCGTTTTGTAATGTACGGCAAACTTATCCAGATATTCTTTTTCTGTCAGCCAGTTTTCCATTATCTGAGATGGAAGTTCCACAAAATCGTGTAAGACATTCGTGCCGGATAAAGATTCGTAAGTGCATTTTGTAAGCATGCCATGCAACGCGTGCCCGAATTCATGCAGGAATGTTTCTACTTCATCAAATGTAAGCAGGGCGGGATCTGTACCCGCCGGACGGGTAAAGTTCATTACAATAAGCACCTGCGGGCGGGAATCCTTACCTTTCTCTATGTATTGTCCTTTAAATTCTGTCATCCACGCGCCTTGTCTCTTTCCTTCGCGCGGATGGAAATCCGTATAAAGCACAGAAAGAAAGCTTCCTTTTTCGTCTAATACATCAAAAGCTTCTACTTCAGGATGATAAACCGGTATTTTCGTATTCTTTCTGAATGTGATGCCATACAAATCGGTAGCCAGGCCGAATACGCCTTTCTTTACATTTTCCAGTTCGAAGTATGGGCGTACCAGTTCGTCACTGACACTATATTTGGCATCTTTCAGTTTTTCGGAATAGTACGACCAGTCCCAAGGCTGAAGATCTATATCTTTATTTTCCATACCGACAGCGAAGCCTTCGACCATTTTCACATCTTCGCGGGCTGCTTTAGTATAGGCATCGAACAGATTGTCAAGTAGTTCATATACGTGTTTCTTATCCTTAGCCATTTTGTTACGCAATACATAAGTTGCATAATCGGAATAACCCAGCAGATTGGCGATTTCCATACGGATTTTGGCTATTCCTTTTACATTTTCCTGATTGTCGAATTCGCCGCCTGCGGCACATTGGGTCGTATATGCCTTATATAGCTTTTCCCGCAGATCGCGGCGTGAAGAGTATTTCATAAATGCAATATAGCTGGGAGCCGACAAGTCGAATAGCCATCCTTCCTTGTCCTTTGACTTGGCTTTAGCTTCAGCAGCATCCAAAGCCATTTTAGGAAGTCCGGCAAGATCTGCTTTATCGGTCAGCAGCATTTCGAATTTGTTGTTCTCTTTCAACGCATTTTGTCCGAAAGTCAGAGTTAATTGGCTCAATTTGGAAGATAATTCCTTATAGGTATCCCTGTCTTTGCCTGTGAGTGTGGCTCCTCTGTTTTCGAATCCCTGATATGTTTTTTCCACCAGACGGATCTGCTCAGGATTAAGGTTGGATTCGAACCGTTTGTCATATACAGCTTTCACTTTCTGAAACAACCCTTCGTTAAGGTTTATTTCATTTGAGTGTGCCGAAAGCTTCGGTTGCACCCGTTGCGCTATTTGTAGCATTTCGTCATTACTTTCCGCACTTAGCAGGTTGAAGAACACTGATGTCACACGGGATAGAAGTTTACCCGATTCATCCAGCGGTACTATTGTATTCTCAAAAGTAGGGACAGCCCTGATCATTACTATCTTGTTTATTTCCATAGTATGGTCTTTAATACCTTTCTCTATGGCAGGTTCGTAATGTTCGTTTTTTATTTTGTCGAACGGGGGAGTATCGTAAGGCGTTTTGTACGCCGAAAAGAACGGGTTTTGAGCTTGAATTGTTGTCATCGCTGTTATTAATAATAAAATAGATAATATGAGTTTTTTCATATAAATCAGGGTTTTTAAAGTTAATAAGTAATAGATAGAATTTAATAATATATTTTCTGTAAAATTTAAGCAGTTACTAAACAGGTCTGTGACCTTAACCGTGTTGTAAACTGTTTTACTTTATAGTTTGTTCACTGCACAAATTATTTCCATTGAGCAACTTCATTTACAGAGAAACGAACTGTATCTTTACTATCCTCTGCGGCTTTCCCTATAGATAAGAGTAATACAGGAATATATCGCTTAGGGTCAAGATTTAGGGTTTCGGTCAGTTCTTTACGCAAAAATCCGCCTATGGGATTGGTGTCATAGCCGTAATTTTTGGCGGCAAGCATCAGCTGCATTGCCACAAAGCCGCAGTCAAGTAAGATGGAATTTCTTAGTCTTTCCTCAGTATAACCGGTGCCATAGCCGTTTATGATTTCCAGCATTTTATCTTTGTGTTCCTGTGCCATCAAGTCATATTCCACATTGGCCGACAGTATTTTATCGGCAGAGGAATAATTGTCCATATCACCATAGATGGCTATTATGGCAGACGAAGTTTCCCATTGCAGCTGGTTAAACATCATATATGGCTTTATCAGTTCTTTACCTTCTTCGCTGTCGAAAATGAAAAAACGCCAGGGTTGGAGGTTGAATGACGAGGGCGCAGTCATTGCATCTTGGAGGATATCGGACATTTCCTCTTTACTGATTTTTATAGACGGGTCATATTTTCTGATTGAAGTGCGTTCTGTAAACAGATTGTTGGCCTGATTATTAACTTTCTTTAATTGCATAGCTCTCTTTTGGGATTAATAGACTCAGGCAAAGGTATAAAAACTAATCTAAAAACTTTATCTTTGCCCATTAAATAAGATATTTGCGGAGATTGAAGAGTCTGAAAAAGTTCTTTGCCGGGATATACTTTTTTTAATGTTTTTTCGTTATTAATTAACCAGTGTAATATAATAGTTCCTATGTTTAAAATCGGAAGCGACGGATAGGTAGCGAAGAAATAAGCTATACCATTTTAGTTAACTTTATTTTGAAAAGAAGTTTAACTTAAACAATATAGCTTATGAGAACAACACAAAGAAAAGGATTGGATTTCAAAGGACAAAATATTTATGTAGGAATTGATGTCCATTTGAAGAGTTGGTCGGTAACGGTGTTATCAGAAAATTCAGTCCTGAAAAAGTTCAGTCAGTCACCCGATGCAGGAGCATTGTTCAGGTTTTTATCAGCAAATTATCCGGGAGCGAGTTATCACTCGGTTTACGAAGCGGGATTTAGTGGATTTTGGATACATCGCCAATTAGTGAAGTTTGGAATCACGAATATAGTCGTTAATCCGGCAGATGTACCGACTATGAGTAAAGAGAAATTGCGAAAGACAGATTCTGTTGATAGCAGTAAACTAGCCAGAGAATTACGGTCAGGAAGCTTAAAAGGTATTTATGTTCCTGATGATGTGATGCTGGAAATGCGATCTTTGATAAGGTTAAGAAACACAATTGTAAAAGACAGTACACGCCAGAAGAACCGTATAAAGTCCCTGTTGCGTTTTCACGGCATAGAGATTCCGGATCAGTTCATGCGTCATTCTGTGGGTAACTGGTCCAAGCATTTTCTCAAATGGCTGGCAGAGGTAGAGCTATCTACCCAATACGGCAGACAAGCATTGAATTTGCATATTGATCAGTTTATTCGTCTTCGGGCAATGTTATTGCAGCAGACAAGGATTATACGCAGCATATCTCGCAGTGAAGCATTTACAGAATCAATAAGTTTGCTGACATCTGTACCTGGCATAGGCATAACTACAGGTATTACATTCCTGCTTGAAATAGATGATATCAGTCGCTTTGGCAGTGCAGATCAACTTGCCTCTTATGTGGGATTGATCCCCATGTGTCATTCTAGTGGAGACAAAGAAGGGATTGGAGATATAACGGTTCGTAAACATGCCATCTTGCGATGTTATATTATTGAAGCTGCCTGGATTGCCGTAAGGAAAGACCCTGCTATGACATTGGCTTATGAAGGATATAGAAAGAGAATGAATCCTCAAAAAGCGATTGTCAAAATAGCCCGCAAGTTAGTGAATAGAATATTTTTCGTACTTAAACGCAGACGGTTATATGTGCCATGTATTGTCAAATAAAGCATAATCTTATAGATAAACAGCTTTTTCATGAGAGATAACACTACATAACTCTTGCAGCTTTGAAGTCTGCTCAAATTAGAATGTGACTCTCACCTACAGTAAACTGATAGAGGAACTTGCAGCTCTCACTAGTGGGTAGTCTGCTATGGAAAGGCTGTTTACAATAGGATTTATTATTAGGTTTTTTTAGCCATATGGACAGTATCAGTAATAGAAAAGAGAGGCGATGATACGCCTCCCTAAGTAGCATTACTGCGTACCGTCAGGATGTTTATTGCTGACAAGTTGCTCCCCAGCAGAGCTTGTTTCCTCTTAACATCCTGATATAAAAGTAAAAAATAAAAGTTAAGTAAAATAATTGTCCAAGTTTATTTGGATTTTAAATGGAAAGTGTGCCGAAAGCTTCGGTTGCACCCGTTGCGCTATTTGTAGCATTTCGTCATTACTTTCCGCACTTAGCAGGTTGAAGAACACTGATGTCACACGGGATAGAAGTTTACCCGATTCATCCAGCGGTACTATTGTATTCTCAAAAGTAGGGACAGCCCTGATCATTACTATCTTGTTTATTTCCATAGTATGGTCTTTAATACCTTTCTCTATGGCAGGTTCGTAATGTTCGTTTTTTATTTTGTCGAACGGGGGAGTATCGTAAGGCGTTTTGTACGCCGAAAAGAACGGGTTTTGAGCTTGAATTGTTGTCATCGCTGTTATTAATAATAAAATAGATAATATGAGTTTTTTCATATAAATCAGGGTTTTTAAAGTTAATAAGTAATAGATAGAATTTAATAATATATTTTCTGTAAAATTTAAGCAGTTACTAAACAGGTCTGTGACCTTAACCGTGTTGTAAACTGTTTTACTTTATAGTTTGTTCACTGCACAAATTATTTCCATTGAGCAACTTCATTTACAGAGAAACGAACTGTATCTTTACTATCCTCTGCGGCTTTCCCTATAGATAAGAGTAATACAGGAATATATCGCTTAGGGTCAAGATTTAGGGTTTCGGTCAGTTCTTTACGCAAAAATCCGCCTATGGGATTGGTGTCATAGCCGTAATTTTTGGCGGCAAGCATCAGCTGCATTGCCACAAAGCCGCAGTCAAGTAAGATGGAATTTCTTAGTCTTTCCTCAGTATAACCGGTGCCATAGCCGTTTATGATTTCCAGCATTTTATCTTTGTGTTCCTGTGCCATCAAGTCATATTCCACATTGGCCGACAGTATTTTATCGGCAGAGGAATAATTGTCCATATCACCATAGATGGCTATTATGGCAGACGAAGTTTCCCATTGCAGCTGGTTAAACATCATATATGGCTTTATCAGTTCTTTACCTTCTTCGCTGTCGAAAATGAAAAAACGCCAGGGTTGGAGGTTGAATGACGAGGGCGCAGTCATTGCATCTTGGAGGATATCGGACATTTCCTCTTTACTGATTTTTATAGACGGGTCATATTTTCTGATTGAAGTGCGTTCTGTAAACAGATTGTTGGCCTGATTATTAACTTTCTTTAATTGCATAGCTCTCTTTTGGGATTAATAGACTCAGGCAAAGGTATAAAAACTAATCTAAAAACTTTATCTTTGCCCATTAAATAAGATATTTGCGGAGATTGAAGAGTCTGAAAAAGTTCTTTGCCGGGATATACTTTTTTTAATGTTTTTTCGTTATTAATTAACCAGTGTAATATAATAGTTCCTATGTTTAAAATCGGAAGCGACGGATAGGTAGCGAAGAAATAAGCTATACCATTTTAGTTAACTTTATTTTGAAAAGAAGTTTAACTTAAACAATATAGCTTATGAGAACAACACAAAGAAAAGGATTGGATTTCAAAGGACAAAATATTTATGTAGGAATTGATGTCCATTTGAAGAGTTGGTCGGTAACGGTGTTATCAGAAAATTCAGTCCTGAAAAAGTTCAGTCAGTCACCCGATGCAGGAGCATTGTTCAGGTTTTTATCAGCAAATTATCCGGGAGCGAGTTATCACTCGGTTTACGAAGCGGGATTTAGTGGATTTTGGATACATCGCCAATTAGTGAAGTTTGGAATCACGAATATAGTCGTTAATCCGGCAGATGTACCGACTATGAGTAAAGAGAAATTGCGAAAGACAGATTCTGTTGATAGCAGTAAACTAGCCAGAGAATTACGGTCAGGAAGCTTAAAAGGTATTTATGTTCCTGATGATGTGATGCTGGAAATGCGATCTTTGATAAGGTTAAGAAACACAATTGTAAAAGACAGTACACGCCAGAAGAACCGTATAAAGTCCCTGTTGCGTTTTCACGGCATAGAGATTCCGGATCAGTTCATGCGTCATTCTGTGGGTAACTGGTCCAAGCATTTTCTCAAATGGCTGGCAGAGGTAGAGCTATCTACCCAATACGGCAGACAAGCATTGAATTTGCATATTGATCAGTTTATTCGTCTTCGGGCAATGTTATTGCAGCAGACAAGGATTATACGCAGCATATCTCGCAGTGAAGCATTTACAGAATCAATAAGTTTGCTGACATCTGTACCTGGCATAGGCATAACTACAGGTATTACATTCCTGCTTGAAATAGATGATATCAGTCGCTTTGGCAGTGCAGATCAACTTGCCTCTTATGTGGGATTGATCCCCATGTGTCATTCTAGTGGAGACAAAGAAGGGATTGGAGATATAACGGTTCGTAAACATGCCATCTTGCGATGTTATATTATTGAAGCTGCCTGGATTGCCGTAAGGAAAGACCCTGCTATGACATTGGCTTATGAAGGATATAGAAAGAGAATGAATCCTCAAAAAGCGATTGTCAAAATAGCCCGCAAGTTAGTGAATAGAATATTTTTCGTACTTAAACGCAGACGGTTATATGTGCCATGTATTGTCAAATAAAGCATAATCTTATAGATAAACAGCTTTTTCATGAGAGATAACACTACATAACTCTTGCAGCTTTGAAGTCTGCTCAAATTAGAATGTGACTCTCACCTACAGTAAACTGATAGAGGAACTTGCAGCTCTCACTAGTGGGTAGTCTGCTATGGAAAGGCTGTTTACAATAGGATTTATTATTAGGTTTTTTTAGCCATATGGACAGTATCAGTAATAGAAAAGAGAGGCGATGATACGCCTCCCTAAGTAGCATTACTGCGTACCGTCAGGATGTTTATTGCTGACAAGTTGCTCCCCAGCAGAGCTTGTTTCCTCTTAACATCCTGATATAAAAGTAAAAAATAAAAGTTAAGTAAAATAATTGTCCAAGTTTATTTGGATTTTAAATGGAAAGAGTTATGATTGACTATATAAAAGGTGAAATCACGGAATTAACCCCGGCCTCAGTCACCCTTGAAACCTATGGCGTAGGATATTTTATAAGTATATCGTTGAATACATATTCGAACCTGACCGGCAGGAAAAGTGCACAACTTTTCATTTACGAAGCTATAAGAGAAGATGCTCACCAGTTATTTGGATTCTTTGATAAACAGGAACGTGAGTTGTTTATGCTGTTAATCAGTGTATCCGGTATCGGAGCCAGTACCGGGCGTATGATATTATCTTCGATGAGTACACAGGAACTTGCAAATGTTATTGCTTCAGGCAATTCAGATATGTTGAAGACAGTGAAAGGTATTGGATTAAAGACGGCCCAACGTGTAATTGTAGATCTGAAAGATAAAATAAAAGTGAGCGGAATAGAACAGGTCGATATGTTTACGTCGGGGCATCCGTCGGGAGAAGAAGCTGTGGCTGCATTGGTTATGCTGGGATTTACCCAGCAGGCATCCCAGAAAGTAGTAGCTAAGATATTAAAGGATAAGGCTGATAGCACAGTTGAGCAGATTATAAAGACAGCGTTGAAGATGCTCTGAGCCTGTAGTGTATTTTAACTTGACAAGGCAATAAATAGGTTTGGTACCTTATTATCGGTTATTTATTTTTAGAGTTGAAAAAATATATCAAATATTCATATGTAGTTACGCTCCTCATAAGTTCTGTAAGTTTGTTTTCCGGTATTACCGGTAAGACCGTATCCTTTTTTGCCTATGCGGATGAATTGCAATCGCAGGATACAGTACCCCGTTATCCTGTCAAGAAAATCCAGATAACTACATATGACGATTTGAAAGATAATCCGCCGGCCGATCTGAAAACTCCGTCTAATATTGAGACTTCGGTAGAATATGATCCCAATACAAAGCTATACATCTTTCGTACAAAAGTAGGAGAACAGGAGATCTCAACACCTTTTTCACTTACTCCTAAAGAATACATGGACTATACGCTGAAACGCTCTATGTCCAGTTATTTTAAGGGAAAGAATGCAGAGACCTACAACAATAAGGATGAAAAAGATGAATTTTCATTGAAGGATATAAAACTGGATATCGGTCCCGCCGAGAAGCTCTTTGGCCCTGGAGGAGTAAAGGTTAGGACACAAGGATATGTAGAGGCCACAATGGGAGTCAAGCATACAGGCACAGACAATCCGACCTTATCGGAACGCAACAGAAGTAAAACAGCTTTTGAGTTTAATGAGGATATACAGATGAACGTAACAGCATCTGTAGGCGATAAGATCAATTTCGATATGAATTATGACACAAAGGCATTATTCGATTTTGATTCTAAAAAACTAAAATTGGCATATGAGGGAAAGGAAGATGAGATAATAAAACGTATCGAAGCCGGAAACGTAAGCATGGCAACCACCAACTCCCTCATTAACGGAGGAACATCTCTTTTCGGTATCAATACAGAACTCCAGTTTGGTAAATTACGTATTAATACGGTAGTATCGCAACAAGAGTCGGAATCTCAGACTACGAGTTCGAAAGGTGGTATCCAAACCAATGAGTACGAATTCAAAGCCGATCAATATGATGCCAACAGGCATTTCTTCATATCCAACTATTTTAGGGACAACTATGATAAGGCTATGTCTAAACTGCCTTTTATTCAGTCGCCTGTCAATATTACAAATATTGAAGTATGGGTGACGAACAAGAGGGGGGATTATACGCAATCCCGTAATATAGTAGCGTTTGCCGATATCGGTGAACATACAAAAATCAAGAATGGTAAATGGTCTGCCGCCGTAGGTAAGCCGGACAATCCAGATAATGATGCAAATAATCTGTATGCTACCATTAAATCGGAAAAATCCGGAGCCAGAGATATATCCCAGATTACGGGACTTTTTAGCGGATATATAGAAAGCGGCCTCGATTATGAAAAAATAGAGAGCGCCCGGTTGCTGACCCAGGCTGAATATACTTTTAATCCTCAATTGGGTTACATATCGCTGACTTCGGCCCTGCAAGCCGATGAAGTGCTTGCTGTAGCTTATACATACAGAGCCAACGGCAAAGATTACAAGGTGGGTGAACTGGCTACTGATATTGTGGATAAATATGATTCCGGCAATCCAAAATCCGGAGCTTTGTTTATAAAGCTGATAAAGCCGGTTTCTCTTTCTCCTCGCTCCTACACCTGGGATATGATGATGAAGAACGTATATAAGGTAAGTGATAATGCTGTCCAACAAGACCATTTCAGGCTGAATATATCTTATCAGTCAGACACTATTGGTACGTATATAAATTACATTCCGGAAGGTAATATCAAGAATGAACTGCTGTTGAGAGTAATGAATCTAGACAGGCTCGATTCCCGCAACAATGAAGTAACGAGTAAAGAAGGCACTAAAGGTGACGGTATCTTCGATTTTGTGGAAGGATATACCGTTAAGTCGCAGAACGGACGTGTTTTCTTTCCTGTGGTCGAACCTTTTGGCTCTCATTTGAGGCAGATGATAGGAAATAATGCCATTGCGGATAAATATGTTTATCAGGAGTTATACGATTCCACGTTGACTGTTGCCCAGCAGATCGCAGAGAAGAATAAATTTAAAATATCAGGATCATACCGCGGGTCGGGTTCCAGTAATGCAGAGATAGACCTTAACGCCACCAATATACCTCAGGGTTCCGTGAAATTAACCGCTGCAGGAGCTACCTTGGTCGAAGGTGTAGACTATATAGTCGATTATATCGCGGGAAGGGTTACTATTATCAATCAGAATTTGCTGGATTCCAATACACCGATACAAGTTTCTTCCGAGGGGAGAACTTTTAATATGCAACGAAAAACTTTGCTGGGACTTAATCTGAGTTACGATATCTCAAAAAATTTCAATATTGGTGGTACTATTATGCACTACTATGAGAAGCCTCTGACGATGAAAACACAGATTGGAGACGAGTCTGTGAAAAATACTTTGTGGGGGCTGAACACATCCTACAAAACAGAATCGATGTGGCTGACAAATCTTGTAGATAAGTTGCCATTTGTAGAAGCGACCCAGCCATCGCAGATATCGTTCAATGCCGAGTTTGCCCAGATGATACCCGGACATTATCAGAGCAAAGAAGCGGGAGGATATTCTTATCTGGATGATTTCGAATCATCACAATCTAGAATAGATATAAAAAACCCTTATGCGTGGACTTTAGCATCGACTCCTTTGGGCGCTAAGGGTAAGGATAATAATATTCTATTTGATGAAGCAAGATTAAGTGACAGTATCAGGTATGGAATGAACAGAGCCATGCTCTCGTGGTTTATGATAGACAATCTTTTTACCCGGAAAGGTTCGTCTCTGACACCTAATCATATAAAAAATGACCAGGAACAATTATCCAATCATTTCGTACGGGAGATCAATATGTATGAGATTTATCCCCAAAAGGATATTCCGTCTAATGAAGCTGCTACTATTCCGGCCCTGAATTTGTCTTTTTACCCCAATGAGAGAGGCCCTTATAACCTCGACGCAACCAATATAGATTCGGATGGGAAGCTTGGGGATCCGGAAACCCGTTGGGGAGGGATTACCCGCCGGATGGATGTTCGCGATTTTGAAGCGTCAAATGTGGAATATATCGAATTCTGGCTGATGGACCCATTTGTCTATGACAGAACGGTTAAAGGGGGAGAATTATATATAAATCTGGGGGAAATATCGGAAGACGTACTCAAAGACGGTAAAAAATTCTTTGAAAACGGGCTTCCTGTCAATGATGATCCCGAAGCTACAGAAACTACCGTATGGGGTAAAGTGCCCAAACGCCAGTCGACTGTCTATGCTTTTGACGATAATGCCGGAAGCGATGCCCGCAGAAAGCAGGATGTGGGACTGAATGGGTTGAGCACAGAAGAAGAACGTACATTTGGTACATATAGTAGATATTTGCAGGATTATGACGCCAAACTATCGGCGGCGGCAAGAGAAAAATTAAACGCTGATCCATTTTCACCACTGAACGACCCTGCCGGGGATACTTACCATTTCTACCGTGGGACAGATTATGACCGCGATGAGGTAAGTATCCTCGACCGTTATAAATATTATAATAACACCGAAGGAAACTCCCCTGATACCAGGCAGACATCAGAGAGTTATTCTACCGCAGCCCGGCCTGTCCCCGATGTAGAGGATATAGATCAGGATAATACGTTGAATGAGACAGAAGCCTATTTCCAGTACAGGATAGAGCTTGACCCGAAAAAAATGAATGTCGGCGAGAATTATATAGCTGACAGCCGTAAAATGACAGTGCCGCTTCGTAATGGAACAAATGGGGAAATAACATGGTACCAGTTTAAAGTACCGGTACGTCAGGGTGAAAAAATCGGGAATATTTCGGACTTTAAGAGCATCCGCTTTATGCGTATGTTCCTGACCGGTTTCGATCAGGCAACATTCCTGCGATTCGGTACATTGCAATTAGTCCGTGGCGACTGGCGTACATACGAACAAACACTAAATAAAAATAATGAGCCGTCAGGGAATGGGACTCTTGATGTTGCAACAGTAAATATAGAAGAAAATTCGGACCGTAAACCTGTAAATTACGTACTTCCTCCGGGACTTAGCCGCGTCACCGATCCCGATCAGGCACAGATGACAAAGGAGAATGAGCAATCCTTGTCTATGCGGATACACGACCTGAGTGCAGGGGACGCGCGGGCGATTTATAAAAATACATATTATGATCTCAGGCGGTATAAACGCCTGCAAATGTTCACCCATGCCGAAGAACTTATCGACGGGGAGAAATTGGTAAGAGGCGACCTCACTGTATTTATCCGCCTGGGTTCCGATTATAAGAATAACTACTATGAGTACGAGATACCTTTAGTAATAACTCCCGAAGGCTCAACCGACAGGAATGTGGTATGGCCTAACGAGAATATGTTCGATTTTCCGTTAGAATTGTTGAAAGATGTAAAATTGCACCGTAACAGGGAAAAACGAAAAGCGGGTTCTGCCGTTTCATACACGACACTCTACTACGAGTATGACCCTGATAAACAAAACAACAGGGTAAGTGTGATCGGTAATCCTTCATTGTCCGAAATTAATGTGATAATGGTTGGGGTAAGAAATAACAGTACGGTGATCAAGTCGGGAGAAGTATGGATAAACGAACTTCGCCTAACCGATTTTGACGAAGAAGGCGGATGGGCAGCACAGGGAAATCTGAATGTGGCGCTATCCGACCTGGGTACGATCAATGTCTCGGGCCGGAAGGAAACAGTAGGATTCGGAGCTTTGGACCAAAAGCTGATGGAGAGACGTTCCGATGATTACCATACATATAGTATTGCTGCCAATATAGAATTGGGTAAATTCTTCCCGGAAAAAGCTAAAGTAAGCCTGCCTTTATATTATTCATATTCGAATCAGACGACTACCCCTAAATATGATCCGTTCGATCAGGACGTTACATTAAAGGAAGCTTTGAGCATAGTGGAAACCAAGGCTGAAAAAGATTCAATAAGGAGTCTGGCTGAGGAAAAAACTACTACGAAGAGTATTAGTGTGAATAATGTTAAAGTAAATATTCAGAGCAAGACCCCGATGCCATACGACCCGGCAAACTTTAGTTTCGGCTATTCATATAGCCAGAGTGAGACGAAGAATCCAACCACGGTGTACGATGTGAGTAAAAATTACAGAGCCACATTCAACTACTCATACAGCCCGATGGTAAAGACCTGGGAACCATTCAAAAATGCCAAGAGTAAGTCAGGGGCTGCGAAATTTGCCCGGTCTTTAGGCTTTAATTATTTGCCGTCCAATATTGCCTTCAATTCAAATATCGTACGGTATTATACCGAAACTGCGTTACGCGATATAGAAAGTTACAGGCTGGGAGGAGGTACCGCGAGCCAGTTTTTATCATGGAGCCAGTCATTCTTATGGGACAGGGACTTTAATATCGATTGGGACTTTACCCGTAACCTGAAGTTTTCTTTTCAGTCGGGAACCAGGGCAGAAATAGAAGAACCGTATCTGCAGGTGAATAAAAAACTGAACAGGGACCACTATGATACGTGGAAAGATGCGGTTATGCGTAGTCTGAGAAGCCTTGGAGATCCGCTTTCGTACCGGCAAGCAGTAAAAATTACATACCAGCTTCCTTTCAAGAATATTCCGGCGATGGATTGGGTTACGTCTAATGCCGGCTACACAAGCGGTTATCAGTGGGATCGCGGAGCTAATATCGATAGTGTGGAAATTGGCAATACCATAAGCAATACAATGACGCTGGAACTGACAAACCGGTTTAATATGACTTCGTTATATAATAAGTCATCATTCTTGAAGAGAGTAAACGACCGTTTCGATGCAAAGAGAAGGTCGCAGTCACCCGGCCAGCGTGAGCGCGAAAAACGGGAACCTGAAAAGCGCAGGTTTACTCAAGATGTAATATTGCACAGAGATACCACAACTACAGTAACACATGGCCTCGAGACTAAGAATATACAGGTGACAGCGAGAAAAGACGGAAAGGCATATACTGTCAAATTTAAAAAAGTAGATGATAATACAATCTTAATTAATAATAAAGACTCGGCCAATATCCGGTTAAGCATTGAAGGCAGGTATCGGGAGACCGGAACATCGAAGGTATTACAGGATATAATTGAATACTCGGCTCGTGGACTAATGTCGTTGCGTACGGTAGGTTTTAATTATTCAAGGCATAACGAAACGTATATTTCAGGTTTCAAACCGGGTATAGGCGACGCGTTTGGTCAGAAAGGTTCCGATTATGGAATGGTTCCGGGGCTTGGCTTTGCTTTCGGACTGGAGGGCGGTGATGATTTTATACAAAGGTCGATAGAAAGGGACTGGCTGGTAGGGAATACCCTGAATGTGTCGCCGTCGGTTTTTAATACTGCTGAAACATTCGAATTCAGAGCACAGATAGAACCGTTCAAAGACTTTAAGATAGAACTGAATGCCAAACATGAGGATAATAAGCGGACAGAAGTTCAATATACTGTTTTAGAAGATAATACACCGAATACAATGAGGACATTCGGCGGCAATTTCTCTATGACCACCGTGGCCTTGTCTTCAGCCCTTAAAAGCAGTAACGCTAAAAACGGTTATTATTCGGCTGCCTTCGAGAAATTCCTTGAAAACAGGTATCATATAAAAGACAGATTAGAAGCTAAATATAGAAATACATCTTATCCTGCGGGAGGTTTTATCAGCGATAATACTCCAGGCCTTATAAATAAGCCATATTCGGCTGCTAATGGGGAAGTTGATGTCAATTCCGCCGATGTGCTTATTCCTGCATTTATATCTGCTTATACGGGGCGTAGCGCGGATAATATAGCGCTTACAGCATTTCCGTCTTTGTTATCCATATTACCCAACTGGACAGTGGCATATGACGGGCTGACCAGTATCCCACTTATAAAAGAGAAATTTAAGAATTTACGGCTGAGTCATGCTTATACCTGTTACTATCAGGTGAGTAATTATAATTCTTTCTCAAATTGGGTACAGGCAGACGACGAACTAGGATATATACGTGATATACTCAGCGGGAATCCGGTACCATCTTCACCATACAATATATCATCGGTCGGCATATCCGAAGTGTTTAATCCTCTGTTCGGAGTTGAAGGTACATTGAATAATAATATGACAATAAATACACGTTATAATAATGCACGTACTTTAACCTTAAATATGTCATCTTATCAGATTATAGAGTCATTGCAGAAAGAATTTATAGTTGGGTTCGGATATCGTATCAACGAATTTAACCGCCTGATAGGACTGAGCCAGAAATCAACAGGGCAGTTCAACAACGATTTGAATATAAAAGCAGACTTGTCACATAAAACAGTCGAAGCATTACTTCGCAAGATACAGGAGAATTTTACGCAGGCAACAAGTGGCACGACTATTGTAACATTAAAAATATCGGCGGATTATGCAATGAGCAGGTCTTTGACTTTGAGGGCATTCTATGATCGTATTCTGAACAGGCCATTAATTTCATCATCGTCATATCCGACAACAAATAGTAATTTTGGAATAAGTTTAAAATTTATTTTGATACAATAAAAAAAATTTATAAGCTTGCATAGAAAAAATATTTCCTTTATGTTTATTTTTTCAAATGTTAAACAATATCTTTGTCTTAATTGTTAAATAGTAAAACCAAGACGTATAAAATTTATTTAATTAAAGTAAGCAAGTCTTGATAGAATAGAGAGGCTAAAATGAAAAAATCGACAATATGGATACTCGCCGGAATAATGGCATTCGCGTTCTTTGGCCTATTGTATTTGCAAATAACCTACCTTCGGGAATCTATAAGGATAAGGAGTGATCAGTTTAATGAGATCATTAACAGAAGCCTTCTGCAGGTCTCTCGCAGTTTGGAACTCGATCAGACACAAAAGTATCTGAATGAGGCTTTTCTCGAGAATCAGAAAAAACAGGCGGCCGCTTATAACAGATCACTATCCTTGCAGAATCAGGTGCAGGAAGAAACCGTAACGCATCAGCAAAGGGTGAAGATGACAGCTCCCGATATGGAGATAAATATGGAGTTGAATATGTCGACCACTACCCAGGCTCCGAAGAGCCAGATTTTCCAGTCGCCTAGCAAAGGTGGGACGAATGCTATATCGAAAACTATATTCGGTATGCAGGATGAACAAAAAAAGAAATATCTTTACGAGAGCGATATAATGAACGAGGTGCTGAACCGTATCATAAATACGGCAAGTAGCATACCTATAGCCGAACGGGTAAACCTGAAATCGCTAGAAGTTCTTATCAGAAACGAGATAAAAGGGAATGGTATAGAGTTGCCGTTCCAGTACGAAGTGGTGGACAAAAACGACAAGCCAATATATCAGCAGCCGTTTTTTACGATGCAAAACAGGAAGGACTATTATCTCCAATCGTTATTTCCTAACGATCCGCAGGATAAGGTTACATACCTGAAAGTATATTTTCCTGATAAGGATAAATACTTGTTTAGTGAGGTAAAATTTCTATATCCGTCAATTTTGTTTACCTTTATATTATTGGTAACGTTTATCATAATCATTTATATTACATTCCGCCAAAAGCGTTTGTCGGAAATGAAGAGTGATTTTATGAATAATATGACACATGAACTGAAGACACCTGTGTCGACAATATCCTTAGCTGCACAAATGCTGAAAGATGGTTCTATAACAAAGTCACCGGAAGTTTTCAAACATATATCAGGCGTGATAAACGATGAAACCGAACGGCTAAGTTTTCAGGTAGAAAAAGTTTTGCAGATGTCTCTTTTCGAGAAACAAAAGGCAACCCTGAAAATGAAAGAACTGGATGCCAACGATGTGGTTGTAAGTGTAGCTAATACTTTCCAAATAAAAGTCGAAAAATTCGGCGGTAATCTGGATATTGATTTGGAAGCCACAGAATCAGCTATTGAAGCAGATAAAATGCATTTTACCAATGTGTTATTTAACCTATTGGATAACGCGGTGAAGTACAGAAGGGAAGATGTGCCGCTGGAATTGATGATACGTACATGGAATAGCAATAATAAATTGTATATCTCAGTAGAGGATAATGGCATAGGTATAAAGAAAGAATTAGTAAAGAAGATCTTTGAGCGTTTCTATCGCGTATCCACAGGCAATAGGCACGATGTTAAAGGATTCGGCCTGGGACTGGCATATGTGAGGAAAATAGTTGAAGACCACAAAGGAACAATAAAAGCAGAGAGTGATTTAGGAAAGGGCACCAAGTTTATTATTTGCCTGCCTGTGATGAAGAATAATGAGCAACTCAAATAAATTGTATGTAAATAAGTAAGTTATGGAAGAAAAATTGAAATTATTTTTATGTGAAGATGATGAGAATCTTGGTATGCTGCTAAGAGAGTATCTTCAGGCAAAAGGTTACGACACTGACCTTTACATTGACGGAGAAGTTGGATACAAAGGGTTTGTAAAAGAAAAATACGACCTGTGTATCCTGGATGTGATGATGCCTAAGAAAGACGGTATCACTCTGGTAAAAGAAATCAGAGCAATCAACACGGAAATCCCTATTATATTCTTGACCGCTAAGAATATGAAGGATGATATCCTTGAAGGCTTTAAGGCCGGAGCTGACGACTATATTACAAAACCGTTCAGCATGGAAGAACTTGTTCTTCGTATCGAGGCTATTTTCCGTCGTGTAAAAGGAAAGAGAAGTAAAGAACAACAGGTTTACCAATTCGGTAATATGAACTTTGATACTCAAAAGCAAATTCTGACTATCAATGGTGAAAGTACCAAACTAACAACTAAAGAAGCAGAACTATTGGCTCTGTTATGTGCTCATGCTAACGACATATTGGAAAGAAATCATGCCCTGAAACAAATCTGGGTTGATGACAACTATTTCAATGCCCGTAGTATGGACGTATATATCACAAAGTTGCGTAAACTGTTAAAACCGGACCCAAGTATTGAGATCATCAATATCCACGGTAAAGGTTATAAACTGATTGCCCCTGTGAACGAGGAAGAAGGAACTGAATAATATCAGTCCGAATATAGAGTAAAAAGCCGGTTGATACCGGCTTTTTTTATTTAGTCAATAGCCTTTTTTCGTAAATACTTTGTCAGATATTCATTGAATATGATACCAAATACGATCAGGAATAATCCCACATATGTAGTCACGTATATTTGCTCCCCTAATATCAGATGAATCAGGAAAAGGGAAATAAACGGCGATAAATAGCACATCTGATTCACCAAAGCCGGATTATTGGTTTTCCTGATAGCCAGCCCGAAAAAGATGAACGGTATCCCCATCTCAAAAGCGCCTACATAGATACTGGATAATATTCCGGGCACAGAATTCAGACTGACTCCTATAAACAAAGCTCCTATCAGTAAGTATAATGAGCCAAACAGGAAACTGAGGAATAATGCGACTATCCCATCCACTTTTTTATTCTGATTATTTACTATCCAATATGTTGCCCACAAAAATGCACTTAGGAAAGCGAGTAGTAATCCTGTAATAGGTAAACTCTGTCCGCTTATACTTCCCGAACCTAACGATATAAGGGCAACTCCTCCGAGAGACAGCGCCATGCCGGCATATTTTGTCTTGGGTATTGGCTGGCGGGCAATTATTGCCAGCAGGACCAGCAATACAATCGGCCATGAATAGTTTATCGGTTGTGCTATTTGCGCAGGCAATAAAGCATACGATTTGAAAAGGACCAGATAATAAGTTACCGGATTGAGTAAGCCGACCAGTGAAAACCATCCCCACTGCCTTGCGGGAAGAGTTTGCAGGTCTGACCATTTTTTCAGTATAGTCATGGCTATGCTGAATATAAGTAGCGCGGTAAAACTGGCAACCAAAAGCATTTCGAAATGAGAGAAATACTTCAATGCCGTTTTAAACATCGTGGCTACTGTAGACCAGCTTAATACGGCAATGCCGCCATAAATAAGCGCTTTATTACTATCCTGCATCGTTATCTTAAAGCTTCTACTTCTTCGGTAGTCAATGGTATCTTTTTGCCTAACCTGCGGGAACCTGTTTCTGTAATGAGGAAATCTTCTTCGTTACGCAATCCGCCAAAGTCCCTGTATGCATCCAGCTTGTCGTAATTGATGAATTCTTCGAATTTCTTTTCACCTTTCCATAAGTCTATCAGTTCGGGTATAAAGTAGACGCCCGGCTCGATAGTGAGTACAAAACCCGCTTCCAGTTTCCGTCCCAACCGTAACGATTTCCGTCCGAACTGCGTACTTTTGGGCTCTCCGTTGTAACCTACCCAAACTTCACCCAGATTTTCCATATCATGTACATCCAGTCCCATCATATGTCCCAGTCCACACTGGAAAAACATCGCATGAGCGCCGGCCTGTACAGCTTCGTCCATATCACCTTTCATCAGGCCCAGCGATTTCATCCCTTCGCAAATGACCTTTGCCGAAAGTTCATACACTTCCCTGAACGGGATGCCCGGCCGTAATGCTTCTACCGATGCAATATGTGAAGCTACCTGAATATCATATACGTCTTTCTGGCGGGACGAGAATTTCTTTCCGGCAGGTATGGTAGACGACATATCGCCTGCATAACCCATTTCGGTTTCCGCACCGGCGTCGATGAGGAACATATCGCCTTCTTTTACTGTGTTTCCGTGATAGTGATTGTGCAATGTTTGTCCGTTTACTGTGGCGATAGTAGGGAAGGAGAGCCTTCCTCCGGCTGCATAGGCTACTTCTTCCAGTGCTGCCATCACCTCATATTCTTTCATTCCTACACGGACTTTCTTTATCGCGGTAATGTGCATATCGGCTGTAATATCACAGGCCTTTTCTATTTCAGCGATTTCTTCTTCCGATTTATAGATACGTTGATTTACCACACCCTGAATAAATGGGAGGGAGGCCTCTTGTTGTGCAGGTTTAAGACCAGTCCAGTCCATTAGCCTGAGTGTATGTTCCGCCCTGTAAGTTGGCAGGTAATGTACTTTCTGTCCTTTAGTTGCCGCTTTTGACAGATAACTGCCTAATGACGGATACGGTTGAATATTTGCTACTCCGATTCTTTCACTTTTTTCCTTCAATGTAGGCTGTGTCCCCATCCATACTATTTGGTCGATAGTAAGTTCGTCTCCGAATATGATCTCCTTATCTTCGTCTATATTGATAACGGCTGCTAGTCCGGCATATGGAAGCCCGAAGAAATAAAGAAATGTGGAATCCTGACGGAAAGGGTAGGTATTGTCTTCATAATTCATTCCGGATTCGTCGTTTCCGAGGAATAGGAGAATGCCCGAACCTATTGTTTTTTTCAATTGGTTGCGGCGGCGGATGTAAGTTTCTTTTGAAAACATAATATTATTATTTTATATTGATTAGCAATTTATAATTTTCTCACCGTATTTTACAGGGTGTGAGTTAATAAAAAGTTGACAAACTTTACATATTTTACACTTTTTCTTTATTGTCACTATTTCCTTCTATTAGCCGATAGCTTTTAGCCTTTAGCAATGCGGGCCGATAAAAATTTTTAGCTCGTTGCTGCTTGCAGGGAGAAGTAACACAAATTCTTTACTTAAAACTTATAACTTGTTAAAATCTGACAAACTTTACACTTTTTTCATATTTTTTATTCTTATGTACTTAGGGGATAAATTTTTCTTTACCACAAGTGTACAAAAATTTACAGAAGGACACTATATAAAAACTTGACAAACTTGACACATTTTGCACTATTTTTATTCCTTTATTTTTTATCCTCTGATAAACCAGGATACTAAAAACTTATACATTAAAGTCGTCAATACTTTTTATTTTAGTATTATTTTGTCATTGGCTCCGCTTCGCTCTGCCGAACGTTGTTTCTGAGGTACGAAGAATCTCGTTTCAGGGGATGTTTGCCTTGTCTCGCTTCAACGATTTTGACTCCGTCGATTTTCAATTCAATTCACTACCGTTCAACATGACAAAGAGAATAAAAACAGATAAAAAGAAACTTTTATTGAAAAGTCTGGACGGCTTCATTTAAAAGTATCAAAGGACTATCAATTATCAGCTAAATATATAGATAAAGTTTTCAAATACCGATCAGCATAATACATGGAATTTATATTTTCTTCTCTTGGTTCGGCATAGGCTCTGCCTACGTCGTGGTATAACTAAAGTTCCTACTTTTGATGTTCTCGTACATGCCGGTTCCAGCAATGATTATATATTTATCTATACTGTGAAACAAAGTTTTACCCCGCTCGCGCGGACTTCCAGTCCGTGTGTTGCGAAGCAAAACTTATTCAATAATAATTACATTTAACAAACCTTTCTCTCCCGAATAATCAACAGCGCTGCTATATACATAATCTTCTGCCCGAAAAACCAAGCCTTCTTCAACCGGATTATTATGCAAATAGTCCAACTTTTGATTAATAACCTCATTACTCCATAGTTCTATCGGATGGTTTTCTGTTGCCCAAAAACAATTACCTTCTACATCCCTAAATTTTTCCAATAACCACTCTTTGCGACTTTCTTGAGGATTATTACTGATTGCTTTTAATATTTCTCTGGATGTAAAGCCTTTAAAATCCCTCAATATATTTTGTAGCAAACACCCTTCCTCTGTTCTAACAATCAGATGAACATGATTGGTCATTATACACCATGCAAACAGTTCTAAGCCCTTATGGTTTTGGCAAAAATTCAAACTGTCAACCAATATATCTTTATATTCATTACGGGTAAAAACATCAACCCAATCTTTAACAGCAAAGCTGATAAAGTAAAGCCCATCCGGATTATGAAATTTATATCTTCTACTCATAATAGTTACAATCTATTTTTGCTGCGCAACACACGGACGAGACGTCCGCGCGAGCAGGCAGAGCCTATGCCAAACGATTATTCTATAAACGACTTAAATCTTTCAGGACTATTGCCTGAAAGATTTAAATCGTTATTAATTAGGTTGTTATTTAAATAAACAAAAAGGCTCTGGTGCGAATACAGTATTCTTATTTCAATGCAGATTCGCTGAATTTCAGAACTTCACGTACCGAGTGCGCCCAGAAATTGCGAAGACCAAATCCCTGTGCCTTACCATCAGCTTTCCAGCTATCGATAATATTGCGGGTTTTTATATCAAAAAACACGACATCGAAGTATCCTCTGTTCTTTGCCTTGCTTAATCTTTCGGCTATGATGATTACTCCGGTACCATCAGTCTCTTTTATCGAAAGGGATTTTACAATGTCCTTTATTGTATTGTCCTCCAGTTGATATGCAGCATCTGTAGTAAGAATATCATCGGCTTTAAGGTCTGATATACGTGTTTTAACAACATCAACATAAACACCCAGAACCCTTTTCTTCAAATACTTAGCAATGTCATATTTTTTTGCTTCTGTAATGAATAGATTGTTTATATCCTGAAAAGCATATTTGAAATGTTCACCGGATTCTTTTGCACCATATACTTTCGCATGAGAAAAGTCAACCCCGTAAAAATTGATGGCTTGAATGTCTTTTAAAAGCTCTTTCTTCTGAGAAAAACCGCATACACTTACCAGTAGCGCAATAACTAAAACTAATTTTTTCATATAAATAAGATTTTATTAGTGATTTTATACCAAATGTAAGAAAAAGCCTCTTCTTATCAAAGGAATTACCGTAAATCTATAAATTTAACAGCTTTCCGGCTCATAGGCGGAGTCTGAATCTGCGCTATATATTCAGGGGATTCGAAAGTTATGTTTGGTGCAACTCTAACCTTCGATCTGAACAGGTCCTTGATTTCTTTTATAAAAGCTTCGCTCCTGCTTTCATCACAGCCTACCCGCACTAATATTTCATCTGTTCCCAGATCGTTGGTAAATACTTCAACTACATAATTCTTGATATGCGGTATATTGTCCAGTATATCGAATAAGGCAGGCGGATAAAGCGTAGTACCCTTATATTTTATCATCTGTCCCCTGCGTCCCAATACGCTGCTCAGGCGTATGGTATTCCTGCCGCAGCTGCAAGGTTCGGTATAGTGATAGCATACATCTCCTGTCTTGAAACGCAGGAGGGGCATACCTTCCACTCCCAGAGTAGTAATCGTGACTTCTCCGGACTCGCCTTCTCCGACAGGATTGTCGTTATCGTCCAGAAATTCCACTATAATCAGTTCCGGCTGTAAGTGACCGCCGCAAAAGCCGTCGCATTCTGTGAAAGATGCCTGCATTTCGGTAGAGGCATATGTGGAATATAATTGCAGGGAATTCCATTTTTCCCGGATGCGTCTGCCCAAGGTATTTAGTTCGAAGCTTTCTTTGCGTAAAGATTCTCCTATACAAAGGCATTTTTTGATGGAACTGTTGTTGTAATCGATTTTATTTTTTTCGGCAAAATCTATCAGTTTTATGAGGAATGAGGGTACTGCTATTCCGCATGTGGGCTGTATCCGTTCTATCGTGTCCCATTGGAGTTCAGGTATTCCGTTTCCCACACGGGCTACACCCATACCTAGTTCGCGCGCTCCGAGGAAATAAGCCAGCCCGGCCATGAAACGGCGGTCTATGGTTGTCATCAATTGCATGATGTCATTTTTGGTAAATCCTGCGGTGGTAAAAGACAGGTATTCGTTATAGGCGAGGCGGTCGAGGTCTTTGCCGGTGAGGGCAAATGTGATGGGATCGCCCAGAGTCCCCGATGTAGTTACATAATCAATGATCCGGGATTTCTCTACACAAATAAAATCTTCACTGTATTTTTGCAGGTCATTCTTCGTGGTGACAGGTAATTGCCGTAGATCTTCGATTGTCTCGATTCCCTTTATATCGATATTCTGTTCTTTGAACATCCTTTGATAAAAAGCGGAGTGTTCCTTTAGGTATTGCAGAGCAGCCTGTAGTTTCGTTTCCTGATATTCTTTGATCTTGATGGCAGGCTGAAATTGTATGTCGGGGTGTTTTTCCATTACGTTGTTATTTACTTTTTTTCAATATCCGTTCCTTTTCGGAGACTTTCGGTATCTCTTTTGTTAATGCTTTTTGCCAGTAATCCTTAGCCTTCTCTATTTCTCCTTGCGACAGGTAATAATCCCCCACTATTTCGTACATATGATAATATTCGGGATTAGAGGCTTCGTATTTATTTAATATTCCCGAAGATACGGAACTCTTCTCTTTTGTCTTAGCTTTTATATCTTTTGTCAGTTCCTTATATGTCAGTAGGTTACTGAACATATCGCCATGTATCAACGAATCTTCGGGAATAGTGTATTCCGGGGAATATATCTCTTTCCTGAAATCCGTATCTTCGCCGAATATCTTATTCAGGTCATAAGCCACATATCTACCCATTTGCCAGGGGTGGGTAGACACCCATATTATCCGCTGTTCGGGCTTGAATATGACCGAGTGGTGCGCGATAAACTGGTTGATTGCCATTTCGTTCGTCAGGCCGATATCCTTATTTCCCGATCCTTTTGTGTTGCGGAGGATAGAGGCTGCTTTTGTTACATCTAAAGGTTTGTTTTTATCGAGGAGTTCGGTCAATCGCCGGAAACGGTATTGGCTGTCTGTCGTACGGATATTTTCGAGATTTCGCTCGTCCTTGGCGAATGTTTCGGATTGGAAATGATTGGTACATATAATTTGTTCTCCATCGGTAGTGAATAAACCTATCTTATCAGGCGATTTTTCTATAATGGCCGCTTTCTTGTCTTTCGCTGAACCTATAAGGATGGATTCGGATACAAAAGTCTCTCTCTTTTTCGCAATCTCATACGCTTCCTCAATTGTTGACGCATATTGCAATATCTCCCTTGTAAGGATAGATATTGGCGTTTTAGCGGATGTAGGCATGGACGATTTTGCGGCATTAATTGTTACAGTCAGCCCTTCTTCATTCATTCCTGATAATACGCCGGTCATCCCCGGCCAGGCTACAGATACGAATTTATAACCTTTTTCGGGCGCATAGAACTGCACTTCTTTATTCTTTGCAAAATCATCCCCTGCATAAAAATCGAAATTGCGGCCGATTACCAATGTTGAATCGGCGCTTGCCGTGCCCCATGTAGCAAAGGAACTGCATCCTACGAGCATATAGTCTTGCATGGCATGTCCTAAATCATGTGCAGCGTGGTAGTTTAACTGTCTTTCGTAGGGAGTGCCGATATAACTGAATTCATCGGAGCAGGAGTGGGATATTCCGTAAATTTCGCGTCTGTATTCCTCAGGTATGTTCTTTCCCAGATTACGGTTGTACAGGATGGTAAAGAAGCCGAGGAACCGCAGGTAATTTTCGGATGGGACAAGTACCTTTATCTGGTCTACAAATACTTTTTCCTGATAATATAGCAGGTCTTTCGACATCTCTCCTATAGCGATGCCCCGTTCATAATCGCTGCCGGATACTTTCAGTTCCCACAATCCGCTTTCACTCTTGCGGAGATAATTGTCGCCCCACTGACGGTAATCAGGTTCTTCTGTCAGTTTATAGGCGGGAACTTCTTCCGTTATTTCGGGGACACACATGTCCGCTGAAAAATACATATAGCCGGTAATTCCCCCAAAAGCGAGAATGAATATCAGCAGCACATATAATCCGGTCTTCAGGCCTTTTTTCAGCAATTTATGCATTTCCTACTTTTTTAGCTAAATATTCCTGACCTACAAATTCGGCGCAAGTGAACATGGATGTGAGCGTTACACCTAAAGCTCCGTGCACATTCATATTCTGACCTGTAAAGTAAAGGTTTTTCAGTTTCGTTTTTGTGGAAATAAAACCTAATTCGGGAAACTTACAATCTTTTACTATACCGTATGCCGAGCCGTAAGGCGTTCCCGTATAGTCACGGTAACTTAACGGTGTGGTGCTATATATGCTTTCTATCTTACCGGAGAAATCGAATCCTTTGCCTTTCAGAAACTCGAGGACATTATTTGAATAGGCTTTCTTGAAAGCGATGTAATCATCCCCCCGCTTGCCCACAGTAGTGTTTTCCCATTCTTTCAGTTCCGACATGTACATCGGTGTCAATACGGAGATTACATCCGTATAGTCACTATTGCTGTTGCATTGGAAGCAGAGCAGGGCGTTGTTGATCTTATCTCTGGACGAATCGTCATTATACCATACATTATCAGTTCCATGCACATAATAATTACTGTTGATATAGGGTTGGGAATCCGGCTTCATCACCAGATATGTTGTGAAGACTCCGAATGAATTAGGCAAAGCATTGATGCGTGATATATAAGCGTTTTTTATATAGCGGCTCTTTTCCAGTATCTCCAGTGTGCGTTTGGGGTGGATATTGGAGATAAAATGGTCGGCCTCGAATATTTCTTCATTGTTTACTTCCGCTGCCGTTACCTGATTGTCCGTTACTATCAGGCGGGTAACTTCCTTATTGTTCAATACGGTGCCTCCGTTTGCGCGGATAACGTCTATCAGCCGTTCGGCTATCTGCATCGTTCCGTCTACAAAACGGTATGGACTTTCGATATACGAGTTATTGGTCATCGCATGATGGTAGAAGGTAGAACTATTCTTTATTCCTCCATACAGCATGGATGTAGCGGCTAAAACACTCCTCAGTGTTTCATCCTTAACTGTATCTGCTATCATCTGAGTAGCCGACGCATAAAAATATTTCATGCCGTTTTGTGCTATATTTCCTTTTTTCAGGTTATCCACATCTATGAGCCTGCTCACATCTTTAAGGATAGAGGTATATGCTTTCAGGGTCTCCCGTTCATGGGGAAAAGATTGGGCCAGCGTATCTGCGAAATGGTCGTGGCCAACCGCGTAATTATATACTTTATCTTTATAGAATATGGTGTCGAAAGAATCGGTGTCGAGACGTTTTATGTTCAGCTTATCCATTATACCGAAGTATTTGAAATACTGGTTCATTATCTGTCCCTCATCCAGACTACCGATATAATGAATCCCTGTATCGAATTGATGTCCTTTCCGGATGTATGTTTGCAGGCATCCACCGAATAGCACGTTCTTTTCAAGCACGCATACATTGTATCCCTCTTTGCTCAGAATGGCAGCGCATTCGAGACCGCCCAATCCGCTTCCGGCTATAATGATATCGTATTTACCCATTTGTTTTCTCTTCTTTCTTCTTAAATATAAAAATAGTATTAGACGTATATTTATCGTTTTTGAAGCTCTCTATTGCCATATTACAGCTTTCTGCTATTTCATACAGCTTTTCAGCCGAAGTAAAACAAAGTTCTTCTTTTGTTTTATTAAAACCAAATATACGGGTAGAGAATATCTCCGATAACTTTGTCAGTTTTTGTTTTTGCTTATCCCGGCTATCTCCGTCACGAACGATAATCAACCCGTTGTCACGAAGATTCCATATGCATTTTTTTAATAACGATTCCTGTTTCCGGCTATCCATATAATGTAACATGTCATTCAATACAAACACATCGCTTTCAGGTAGCGGATATTCCAATGCGTCGGCATATACAAATACGGTATTCTCTTTATGTAAATATCCGTACCGGGCGACTCCGGCTTTATCTTCATCATAATCTATGCCTAATACCTGCCTGTCAGGCGATAACATGGCAAGCATATATCCTAAAGTGCCATATCCGCAACCGATATCTGTGATTTGCCCCCTCTCAGGTATCAGTTCATCGAATATTTTATAGCTTTTTTCCATTTTCACCTTTATGCGTACATACCATTCCATCACCGGCCCCTTATAGATGTAATTCTTTACCAGCATATGATAGAAATACGGGTTGATAGCTGTATTATATTCTGTACAAACTCTTATATATTCGGATGCGAAATAAGCCGCCGTGTTTTTTGTCCTTTCTTTATAAGTGTTTCCGAACGAGCGGTCTTCATAAGTAACGCGGGGCAGGATTTTAGTCGCTATTATTCCCCGTTTCAGATAGAATGGCTGTGATTTTGAAATAACCATCCCCGTGCCATATAATATGATGGGGATTATATCCAGTTTCAGTGCCTCAGATAGATAGAACGCACCTTTGTGGAAGCGCTTCAATCTTCCATCGTATGAACGTGTGCCTTCAGGGAATATGACAACGGAGTATCCTTCATCGATACGTTCTTTGATATGCGATACCGAATTTTCATATCCTTCGCCTGTATAAAAATAGCCTGCATACCTGATTACTGCGCCGAAGAACGGAGATCTCCATACCCATTCGTTTGTAACCATTACCATTTTAGGGTGGAGTGTAAGCAACAGGAGTATATCGAGGAAAGACTGATGGTTGGCTATGATAATGGCGGGTTTCTTAAATGTTTCGCCACCGGTATTTACTTTCTTTTTCTTCAGTATAAATCCTGCAAAGCAGATGAACCGGCAGTTGAGCATTATCAGGTAGCAAATGAATTGCCGCTTTTTACTTTTCTTTACAGGAACAAGATACAATAACAAAATCGTTATACGGAGGAATACGCATCCGGCAAAGAATAGCCCGTATATAAAGGCGGTTATCAAAATAGAGGCCAGTGTATATGGCGGCAGCCCTTTTGTTGTCTGTGAAGACATAAAGATGCGGAAGATGACAGGAGGGATAGTATATGAAACCAGAACCACGACTATCATTCCGAGGATAGACATCAATGAAATAGATTGCAGGGCGGGATGCTGTGCGAAAATCAAGGCTCCCATTCCTACAATAATGGTGAAAGCCGAAAAGAAGATGGCTGTTTTATGCCCGTTCAGCGCAGGCTTATTTGTCCGGTATTTATTCTGTAAACCGTCCATAATAAATATACTGAAATCGTCCCCGATACCAAATATGAAAGTGGACAGGATGATATTGATGATATTGAATTCCATCCCGGATATTCCCATGATACCGATAATGATAATCCAGCTGATAAACATTGGGGAGAAACTAATCAGTGTTAATTCGATACGTCCGTAAGATATAAGTAAAGTGATGAAAATGAGGAATGATGAAATGAATAATATCAGATAAAAATCATCATTGATAGCAGATACCCACTTCTTTGTAAAGAAGGAACGGTCTAAAATCACAACTTCATTGCCATTATTGAAGTGTTGATATACTTCTTCCTTATTTTTATCATCGAGCTGCACTTGTGAAATGAGCAGGGTAAGGCCCGGCACATTAGTTTGCCAGTCGTTTAATATCCGGTTTGTCTCTGTAATATCTTTATGCAGGGTAAAGTCAGAATCTATCCATTTGTAGAATGGGGCAAAAGCGTCCTGACGAAAATTAAATGTTGCAGACTCGCTTTTCAGCGTTGTTTTCAAAAATTCTTTCTTTCCGGCAGTCCAGTAATTATTCCATTTTTGTAAACGTTCTTGCCGGATATCTTCGGGGATAAGGAAGTAATCGGCGGAAGCGAAGTTGTTAATCAGGCCTTGTCCTTTTAGTACTGATAATTTTTTATTGGTCGCATTATAGTTTTGTATTGCTTCATCTGTATTTTTACCTACACTTACGAACAGGATATTTTTCTTATCGTTATCTACGATCTCCGCCAATTTCTGTTCGGCTCCTTTCAGATGTTCCGGTTCATAATTCATATGCATCATGTCGGCATCGAAACCCACATTGCGTGAAGTAAATATACAGATGACCGTTAATATTAAGATACCGCCTACAAGCCATTTGTTTTTATCGAAGCGGTAAGCATTGAAGCGCTCTATAAAGCGGAGCAATGCGCTTCTCTTCTGATGAACCCTTCCGTCAAGGAAGTGAGGCAGGTATATGAGGCAGAAGATAATTGTACCTATCAGCGTCATAGATGCAAAAAGTCCGAAGTCTCGTAATAATTCCGAACTGGTGAAAAGTAATCCTAAAAATGCGCCGATTGTTGTAAAACTACCGACAGTGAGAGGGTAGGTGAGTTCCTTTATCAGTTGCGTCACAGACGCGACATGGCTCTGGTGTACGACCATGTGTATGGAATAACTTAGGGCGACACCCATGATTATGGAGCCGGAACCGACGGCGATAGACGAAATACTGCCTTTCAAGAGTGAAATCATAAAGAGGGCGAACAATCCCCCGAATATAGTCGGTGTGATGATCTGGAAGATAGTTCTCTTTTGTCTGAAGGCCAGCAGGATGAAAACAATGATTATAACCAGTGCCAGAGTGATTGTCAGTATGGAGTCTTCTTTTATCTGACGGGCATTATATACACCGACAGAAGGACCTCCGTAGTATTGAGCTTTTACAGAAGGGTAGTCTTTGTTAATAGCGGCTATTTCCTTTTCGATGGCCGAGATAAGTTTATCGTTTTGTCCCGTACTTCCCATACTGTATGTAGGAGTAATGAACAACAGCAACATGGAGCCGTCTTTGGAGAAGATGTATCCGTCTTGTTGCTCGAAATTATTATCCAGTTGGAAGTCCTGTAGGCGTTTCAGTGCATTTCCTCCAAGACTGAGAGGGTCTCTCATAATGTATTCTTTGAGAAAGCCTCCGGCCGGAGACAACAGGTTGGAATAATTTCGGTGCATAACCGATGCGATTTTTTCTTTTGAAAACAAGGAATCTATACGCTGATAATCGCTGTCGCTGAGTAAGATCGGAAGATTGTCATAGACGAAATTCTGCATCTCGGTTTTCAGACTGTCGTCTATGCGGAGGAGTATATTGTTTACATATGTTCCTTGTGTCCGGGCCAACAGGCTATCTGCGAATAAGGTCGCGCTTTCTGTCAATACTGCGGTATCGTTGTCCTGTTCCTTATCCGATGACGAGAACGAGAACATGACAATAATCTTGTCCTTGATACGCAGGTTGTCGAAAACAGTATTCAGGTTTTGTTCGTTTTTGGTATCAGGAAAGAACTGGGTGATATTTTCCTCGAATTTGAGTTGCAGGGCAAAATAACCCATAATGGCTATACTTGCAACCAGCGACAAATAGAGGATTATCTTATGCCGGGTGAAATAATTATATAGATTGACGAAAAAGTTACTCATTTATACTTCTAAATTAAATATCTACTGCCTGTTTCCTTTTTCTGAATATCAGCAGTAAACTTGCCGAAATAATACCTGCCAGGATACTGCAAACCAAAGCGAAAACTATACTGCCGGTCAGATACTGGAACAGGACCGTCTTCATTCTTTCCAATGAAACACCGGTGAAATCGAACGATACAGGGCTATTTGTAAGAACGCAGCCGGTAGCATAGCTCCCATACAAAAGGAACGGCATTACCGGGGGAATACTGATATTGGAAGCAACCAGCGAAATTACTTTGTTCAGTCTCAGAAAATGGGCAAGGAAAACCGTCACAATCATCTGATACCCCCATATGGGAATAATTCCCATGAAGATACCCAACATAATGGATAGTGTCATGGTTCTGTTCGAATCTTTCGACTTTAGTATTTCCTTATCTATAAAAGCGCGGATATTTGCCCATGTCAGTTTCCTTAAAAATTTCAAGGGTAGTATCCACAAGAAGGTGGCTATAACAAGTATTGTATTCAGTATGCTGATGCGTGTAAAATCCCTTAACGGTCGGAAGTGTGATACCCGTTCGTCCTGTGGCGGGTAATATACATTTACAGGGATATTTTTTACATTCACGCCTTTCCATGCCAGAAATACGATCATTTCCAGTTCGAATTCATATTTGGCTGTGCAATACTTCATTTTTCCTATATGATGGAGCGGATAAAGGCGATAGCCGGATTGTGTGTCTTCCAGCTTTATTCCTGTTTCGAGCTGAAACCAGAAGTTCGAGAATTTATTGGCAAATGTATTTTTACCCGGCATATTATTGGCTGTCAGATTTCTTGCCCCCACAAGCATAGAATCGGGATGCATCTCTATTTCATTCACAAACGCAGGTATATCGGCAGGGTAATGCTGTCCGTCGGAGTCTATCGTTATCGCATATCTGAAACCCTGTTCTTTTGCTGCTGATAATCCATTTTTGAGAGCATAGCCTTTTCCTTTATTTTTTGTGTGGGTAATGATCTGAATGCCGGGGATGGATTTCAGTATTCCGGATGTTGTGTCGGTAGAGCCATCGTTGACCACTATAATATGTTTGCTGTATTGTTTTACCCCTTCGATAACGGATAGGAGAGTCCTGTCGTTATTGTATGTAGGGATAATAACAACGATACCGAGATTATTTAATATCTCCTGCCATATTATAGTATCTACGGATTCATTCATTTTCAATCTCTTTCAAAGTTGCTTTTACTTTGATGAATACGGTATCTGTGTTTTGATATTTTCCTTCTGCGGACAGGGAGATACGGTTATCATCTGTATTTTTTAACGAAATATTAAACTCTATCAGGTCGTTGACTACCGGGTCGACCAAAGACAGGAATTTTGAGGAGGCTATGTATGCGTACATGTACTCTTTACCGGATAGTTTTTCAGCGCAGTCTTTTATAATTTGTAATGTGCATACCCCCGGAACTATCGGTTGTCCCGTGAAATGTCCTTCATATATGCGATGCGAAGGATTCAGCTTCACTCTTAAACGATCAGAGGGCTCACCTCTCATTACATCGGTTATTTCGTAAAAATCATTCAATAACATTGTTTTCTCCCATTTTTTCCAGTCCGATAGTTAATCGTAACCAGAAGTGCTTTATTTGTATTTTCTCAGGAACGTTCTCTGTCTCAGGCGTGACGTAAATCACCCCCTTGGATATACCTCCTCCTGTTACAAATTTAGTATATTCTTTTGTTTTTTCTACTTTTTTAACGTTCCTGTCAGGTAAAAATAACAGTCTGAAATCAGTTTCAAAGATTTTCAGTACGCGGTCTTTCCGCATAGGCTCTATGCAACTATAAACATTCCAGTTTTCACCTTTTATTCCGAAATCGAACAGACTAAGCCCGAACATGGTAGATGCGACAATGCGTATTTCACCATCTTCCATTGTTTTTGCGATAAGCATACCGTTAAAATGTTTGCCTCCGAAATCCAGCGTCATATTATACTTCTGCGCTTTATTCCCAACGGATATAATAGGAGCAGGCCCTGTTTTCAGCGGATATGTATTCTTAGAACAGGAGACGAAAGTAAGGCATACCAACAAGAGACTAATTAACTGAAAACTTCTTGTCATCTGTCAGTGTATTAAACTTTTTGTTCTGAAACAGGTAATCGGTATAATCGGTGGCATTCTCGGATATACGCAATTTGGATACCGACATGTCTTTTTTGTCCATATAAATATCGAAGCCTGAGATATATGCCTGTACAGATTTATTGGTTGGTTTTATTTTTATCAGATAGGAGTTGCTATCTTCAAAGTATTCCATGTTATAACCTGATATTTGCGAAATATTGCCCGACATACACGCGGCGAGCATACTTCTCATTTCGCTCATGACTTTATTCGATTTCAGGTTCACAACATTTTTTTTACCATCCGAAACTATCTTTAGTTTATCAGCATTTATAACAATCAGGTATTTTGTCGGGGAACTATAATCGAGGCTTATTTTATCATTGTGCCTGTAATAGAATTTACCTTTCGAAGTTATATCTTCATTAAACAGGTCGAGATGCTTTATTTGAGTAAAATCACTTTCTATACTTTTTATAGATACAGCCTCCCGGAGAACCCGTTCATTAAAGGCTTTCACATCTTTCATCTTTTTCATCTGCGCGTTTATCTGCGGTATACAAATGAAAATAAGTAAATAACAAATATATATGCGTTTCATTTCGTTGTTTTAGGTATATCAAATAATTTATCTACTCTCTCTATGGTGTAATCGTTTTCTTTCAGAAGATCGAGCACTTTTCGTAACAGGCTGTCACTCTGCGGCAAGGGATCGTGTAAGAGAATGACCGCTCCCGGCTTTAGTCCTCGCTTTATTCGCTTCAATACCGTGTTTTCTTTCTTACATGTATCTAAAGAGCGGATACTCCAGCCAATAGTCAGATAACCCATTGTCCTGACCACCTTTGCTATGGTCGGATTGGTGATTCCGAAAGGCGGACGAAACAATATCGTTCTTTCTCCTGTTACCTCCTCAATAGCCTTTTCACAATCGCTTAGCTCCATTCTCATTCGTTGCGACGCATACAAAGGAAACGAAAAAAAGTGATTAAAAGTATGATTACCGATTAAATGGCCTTCCTCTTTCATCCTTGACAGGATACTCTCATTGCCTTTAATCTTGCTGCCGATACAAAAAAAAGTAGCTTTGATATCATATTCTTTCAGAATATCAAGCACCTTGGGCGTCTGCTCTTTGTCGGGCCCGTCGTCAAATGTGAGCGCTACGACTTTTCCTCTCTTTTCATTCCGGCATAATGCTTTTAAGTATATTCCCGACCGGATGCTGTAAGAGGCATAGATGAGGAATATAAGCAGTATAGCGGCTATGGATGAAATGAAAATCAGCATTTTCTCAATAATATCAATGAATGATTTATATTGTAATAATGATTGTAGATAAGCAGGTATCGTATATCACCGGATTCTTTTAATAGATTTAATCCTTTCCACATACCGAAAGCCGAAGCGGTCGGGTATTCCCCGCAAATATCTTTGAATGTCGAGTATGAGGTGGATGGGAATAATTGCTCCACAACATTATATACCAGGTCATCGGTCGTATTTCCGTTTCTGCCTGTAATAAGATGTTGTATATCTGCTGGCTTCAGATTGTTTTCTGTCAAAAATATTTTTATCTTTTGCAATATTTCCTCCGAAGACAGCTCTCCTGTGAATGTCCTGACAGCTGCGAGTTCGGCAACAGTATGTAATTCCTTTTCAGCCGCTAATGTAAAAAACTGGGAGCCTTCGCCCAATGTAATATTATCGAGCATACCCAGCCTTTTCAAGATAGTATGTCCGGCCGGTAACACTTCATCGGCAGCGCCGACCAGTACCAGATTGTCACCTTCCCATATCCTCATCATGCCGTCGATCAGGGCGCTTTCGAAGCTGAGGCCACGGTGCACATAGGTATTGTTATAAGAATGGCTGCCTGTAATCAGGGCGATCTGAGCGCCTATGACATTGAATGTAGATTGTATAAAAGCCGAAGGATTCAGCAGTTGCTCCTCATTTTCTATGAGATTATCCAGAAATTTTTCTGTATCGGTCAGGCATCCAAGTCCGGTGGCTGTAATAATGGCATCTATATTTTTGTTTCCACTTTGTTCCAGACAAATCAATCCGCACGCAACACCCATCCTTACAATGTGGCTCATACGGCGGCGCATATTCGCGTTGGTTATGATGTGCTTGTAATCAGGCTCCACCGCATGCAGCATCCCGCTTTCTCCGGTAATACCATCGGGGTGGATAGATGCGAATGAGTTTATATAACAAGGTCTTTTCATAACTAAGAGTCTATTCTATTGCCGAAAAAAGTAAAGAAGAATCATTCCCTCCGAATCCGAAAGAGTTGGATAAGACATGTTTGATCGGTAAGCCTTCGTCACATTCTGTAACAGGAATAAGATTCGTATCTTCTATCGGTTTTTTAAAGTTGAGGTTCGGATAAACGATTCCTTCAGATATGGATAATACGGATAAGGCCGCCTCTATCCCTTCCGAAGCTCCTAATGTATGCCCTATAAACGGTTTCAATGAACTGAATCCAGGTGTACCCTCACCGAAAAGATGTATGATCGCTTTCCCTTCCGACAGGTCGTTGTTAGGCGTTCCCGTACCATGCACGTTGATATAGTCCACATCACGGGGAAGTATATTTGCCATTTCAACAGCTTCTTTCATACACAGGTACGGCCCGTCTCCATCGGGAGAAGTGGCTGTCTGGTGATAAGCGTCATTTGCATTGGAATAGCCGGAGAGGATACAATATGGTTTTCTTTTTAATGTTTTTTCTGATTGTAATACAAGATAACCGGCACCTTCGCCCAGATTCAGGCCTTCACGGGATTTGTCAAATGGTTTGCACAGTTCTTTATCCAGAATCATCAGCGAGTTAAAGCCATTCAGGGTAAACTTACATAAAGCATCGGTTCCACCGACGATAACAGCGTCCAGCAATCCGTTTTTAATCATCCTTGCCCCCAGCATTATCGCGTTTCCTGCGGAAGAACAGGCTGTACTTATTGTTGTTACATAATCGGTTATACCCAGATAGGACACAATTTTTTGAGTACTGTCGCCGCAATCGTGCGAAACAATATCCCTTAAACGGCCCTTTTCCTCATCTTTCCGGAAATCGACGTAAAAGTTTTCACTTAAATCCATACCGCCCACCGAGGTGGAAGATATAAGTCCGGTGCGTTGGGCGTTTACGTCTATATCTGAATCCGATAAGGCTTCCTTTGCCGCCAGTATTCCAAGCAAAGCAGTCCGGGAGTATGTTTTACCGGAAGGTAGAGCCAATAGCTCTTTAAGCTGCTCATTTGTATATTTCACCTCACTTACAGGAACATCGAGGCTGGTAGGGAAAAGTGTAACTTTCCCCATTCCATGACTTTTGTGCCGGATAGCATGCAGGTTTTCTTCTGCATTTATGCCTATACCCGATACAATACCTATTCCTGTAATGTAAATCTTCATTATTTCTGATGTGTAGAAATAAATTCGGCTAATGATCTTACCGACCTGAATATTTCGCGTCCTTCACCTTCTCCCGGCTTTTTGATTTTGATACCGTAATTACGTTCGAGGATAAGGATAATTTCGAGAGCGTCGATGGAATCCAGACCCAAGCCGTCTCCGAATAACGGGGCATCGGCATCTATATCTTCGGGAGTCATTTCTTCAAGATTTAATTCCTGTATCAGTTCTTTTTTCAGTTTTTCTATCAATTCTTCCATATTTTATCTTTCTTTATGAGTATGAATTCAGCTTTGTATTTATTTGCAAAATATTCGCACCGACCGGTGATGCAAAATTGTAATTTACTCCTGTTCATGGCGAGTTTTACATATTTTTCCTGTCTTTCCGAACTATCGGGATATTCGATAAAGAAGGTATTTTCACCTTGTATTTTATGACGGATACATATTTCACCGGCAACAATGTTGGGCAGTGTATAAACGAATACAGCCGGACTGGCAGCATCGTCTCCACCTTCATCTATTATCCGCTGATGCTTTAAATCCGTATCTGATGACGAAGAGTAATTGGATAAGATAATTCCCATTTCATCGGAATTAAAAGTGATTCCATCTAGTAAATGCAGCGCTGCTATATATCCCAGTTTGCAGAGGTCATCCATCTTATAGAACTTCTGGTTGCTGTCGCCTGTATTTTTGTATGCTTCGCGGATGAAAACGGCAAAATCACCGGATGTGGAGTTAAATATGACTTCATCATTTACTTTTATAGAACTATTCTCTATAATACAGCGCTTTATTTCGTTGAATAAAAATGTTCCCTGCTCGATTGACTTATGCGAAGGTATTTTGGATAATATAATAGCAGCATTACAACCGCCAAAGCCGGAAGCCGTTTTTAAACAGGTGTTTATCGTCTTTTCACAGATGTGATTATTACTTACATTCAGGGATTGTGAAACACCATTTGTCTGATAACCTAATGTGCCGTATATGACGTTCTCTTTTAATTGGTGTGCGCAAATAATTGTTTCAATGATTCCCGATGCGCCTAATGTATGCCCGAAATACGACTTTAGGCTATTGACAGGAACCTTTTCTAATTGAGCCAGATGAACAGCTTTTGCTTCCATTTCATCGTTGAAAACGGTTGCAGTGCCATGCAGGTTTATGCAGTCAATGTTATTGGCTGTTACTCCGGCTTCATCCATTGCGTCCCTCATTGCATAGTACAGGCCATCACCTGTGCGTGATGGGCCTGATATATGATTGGCGTCGTTGCTTATAGCCCCGCCTCTGATAATTATATTGTTCGTTTCGGATTCTGCGGACAGCAGGATGCTTCCACAAGCTTCTCCCAGGTTTAACCCGTCCCTTTCACTGTCGTAAGGCCTGCAAAGGTTTTCACTCAGGGAACGGAATGACCGGAAACCAGTGGTAATAAAATGAGAAAGGACATCTACCCCCGTAACGATTATATGCTTGTAGTCACCATTCAGGAGTAAGCGGCGGGCAATAATAAGAGCTGATACCCCCGATATGCAGGCATTGGAGACAACCATAGCCCTATCGTCCATTCCGAAATAATCTGTAATCTTAGACGCGCTTTCCCTGAGAAAAACGTTCCTGTCAATGTTTTCTGTATGATGTTGCAGTAAGTCTACATTCCCTTTTGTTGTAGAAAGAATGAAGCCACACTGCTTCAGATCTATATCTTTTTGCGATAATAAGTCCTTAATTGATAATATGGCGAGTTGTTCGGCCTTGCTGAATTCTTGCAGGCTATGCTTTTCTGTCAGTCCGTTCAGAATACCGGAATTAATTAACCCGGCAAGAATTGGTGCATCGGAGATTTTTCCTGCTTCGACAGAGGCAATCCCGGATTTATTCAGATTAATGGCACCGACATTCTCTTTAGTCGTAAATCCTAAAGAACTGATAATGTTATCGGCAGTAATGTATATGTCATTCAGATATTCCATTTCTTCTTCCACTCCTGATAAAAATCGGGATTTGTCCACTCCAGTTCATTATTAGAATTTAAGAATACCTGAACCGTACTTCCTGTAGCAACAACTGTCTCACCATCACTTTTGTAAACAGTATATTCAAATATTATTTTTGCGGCATCCGAAGCTATATAGTTTGTTTCCACAATGGCTTCTTCCCCGAATGATAAGGATTGCTTATACTGGCAGGTGAGGTCGACAATGGGTGCAGTGTATCCGTTTTCGTAAATGTCGCAATAACCGATTCCATATCGTTTGCCAAAGGTTTCCCGGCCATCCTCAAAATACTTGATGTACTGGCCATGCCATACAATACGCATGGAGTCTACTTCACTGAAACGGACTTTTATAGTAGTTCTGTCTGTTAGCGCGGATTCTTTAGCTCTGTATTTATGTTTTTTCATTCCTTTTTCAAAAATATTTTCATACGGCATTCGGCGACAAGGTTATCTCCGATTTTTACTGTCGCACCTATCAGGGTGATTTCGGCGACTTCCTGTATTATTTTTATCTCGGTATGCAGTTCATTACCTACCTTTGGTAAGATGTGAATTGTCATCTTGTCTACAGATCCGATAAAGCCGAGTGGTACGGCGACATTATTTTGCCTACAGATATATCCCACACGTGCTGCGGCCGATTGCGCGATATGTTCTATAATACCGGGTTCCTTGAAATAATTGTTTTCAATGAAAATATTACCGGGGCTGATTGTCAGTCCCGTATATGAACAGTCACCTTCAATTCCATAAAACTTATCGACCATCACTATTGGTGGACGTTGCGGAATTAAGTCCAATATACCTCCTTCTTCTGTTATTACCAGTTTACTCATATTCGTTTACAAACCATAATGCTATGCCCCAATCCCAATCCGTCGTGTATTTCGTTAACTTCCAGTCCGGCTGCTTTTACACAGCGTATCATATCATCCGAATGATACATCTTGCTGTTGCCGTTTGCCAGTGCCGTAAAATACAGGCTGGTCAGAGTGAGGCAATAAGCTGCTGTTTCAAATTTCTGACGATCCCAGAATGTTTCCATAATGTAAAGGAACGAAGATTTTTCCATAGATGCCGCGGCGCGGGTCAAAATACTTGTAGCTTCTTCTTCCGAAAAACAGTCGAGAAACTGACTCATCCATATAGCATCGAAGCCTTTTGGGAAAGGTGCTTCTTTATCCAGCAGATTGCACCCATGCCCGTGTATGCGATCGGAGCCGGTTTGTCCGGAAGTTTGTTTTTTCATCAATTCAAGTTGCTGGGGTAAATCCATGATGGTTACATCTACTTCGGTGTTGAATTCAACGCACTTCATGGCCCAGCGGCCTGTATTACCTCCCACATCGAGCAATGTACGGGGATTGTTTGCAAAGACGATTTCCAATGCTTGTGAAAAAGAATTATCGGAATAAAAATGGTCGAAACCGAACCAGCTTTTTTGTACATTTTCGGGCAACTTTGACAGGCCTTCGTATATTGTCGGCCACTCACCAAATACTTTCAACCCTTCAGGTTTCCCATTCAAAAGAGCTTCTTCCAGATTGAATAGTCCCTGATAGTTTACATCATGATTAAAGTTCATATTGATACGTACCATTTCATCGTTCAATAAGAACCATCCGACCTTGGACAGCATATATTTATCGTCCTTTACCAATACTGTGCCAATCGAAAGCGAAGCCTCCAGCAATACTTGAACTGCATAACGGGATAGCTTCTTATATTCTGATATTTCATTCAATGTTAATCCCTCACGCTTCTCTGCTAACAATTCGAAAACACCGAATTTGAGCATAAGCCGTGATACCTGAAAAACAATAGGGCCAAAGGCTATTTCCTGGGCCATCCGCTGTGCTTCGGCCGCTGAAAACTGCTCTTCGGAATATCTTTTTTGTAAGGAAGGAAACAAGTTCATGATTGATTATATGTTAGTCGGATTGTTATGCTTTACTTTTCGTTCCAGAATTTATAGTAGTTGAACCATTGTTCCGGATATTTTTTTAGAATATTTTCCAGAGCCGGGATATATTGGTCAAGTAATTGTTGTTCAGGCTTTTCTTTTTCATTTTTAGAAACAGGTGCAGCCACAATGAAATGGAACCGGTACGATTTTTTAGGTTCGCGCATGGCAAAATAAAATACTACGGGGACTTTCATCTTTGTCGCCAATAGAAAAGGTCCGGATGGAAAGCTGGTTTCTTTTCCCATGAATATACCTTTCAGGCGTCTCTCTTCATTGATATACCGGTCGCCCTGAAAACAGATATACTCTTTATTATCCAAAGCTCCCTTTATAGCAAATACATGGTTCAGATCAGTATCATTTACAGGAATTACTTTAAAACCGGCCGGAACGGAATTTTTTTGAAGTAATTCTTTTATCCTCTTATATTCAGCGTCATATAAAAGGATGTTGATTTTTTTACCATATTCCTCAAAGAACGGTGTACCCATTTCCCAATTGCCGACATGCGCCCCGATTATAATTGCTCCCGTGTCGGCATTCAGTATATCAAGGAAACTTTCATAATTTTCGAAACGGAAAGTATATTTATCTTTCATTCCGTTGCCGATAGCAATTTTATCTATCAGCGTTTGCCCAAACCTGTAATAGCTACAAAAGAGCATTCCGATAGAGGAAAATATGCTTTTGTTTAGTACCTTACGGGAATAGTACCAGATACTTCCGGTAGCTTTTGGCGCAAAGGGGATAAAGTATAAGACGATAGTGCTTAAAAATATATAAGCCGCAGTAATTCCGATTTTCTTTATCAGGAAGATAAAGAAAAGGTATCCGAATACTCCTCCTCTGGTTTTACCCTTCCATTCCGTCATTTGGCTTGTCGAGATGTTCTATGATAAAATCATAGAAATCCTGAAAAGTTTTTATATTTACAAAGTCATTACCATTTACGGTAAATCCGAAATTCTGTTCTATCAGTACGACCATATCTACAAAGTCGAGGCTATCCATTTCCAGTGTCTCGATCAGAGGCGCATCCGGCTGGATAGTTTCTACATCTACTTCGAATTCTTCGGCTAAAGTAGTTCTTATTTTCTCTATTATCTCCTCGTTCGTCATTTCCATAAAAGACTAGTTACTCTTTGAATTTTTTAATTATCAGGGTTGAATTTGTCCCTCCAAAACCGAATGAGTTGGAAAGGAACATGTCAAATGATGTATCGATACGCTTATTAGGTATATTAAGCAAAGCCGAGGCTTCGTCTGCTTCTTCAAAATTAAGATTCGGGGCAATGAAATTATTATTCATCATCAATATCGAATAGATCGCTTCGCTGGCTCCCGCCATCCACATTTCGTGTCCTGTCATTGACTTTGTGGACGTTACAAAAGGCTTATGTTCACCGAGTACCATGCTGATCGCTTTAGCCTCATTCATGTCCCCGATAGGGGTAGATGTGGCATGCGCGTTTATATACCCGATTTCTTCCGGCTTTACATTTGCGTCTTTCAGGCACATCTCCAATGAACGGACTGGCCCGTCTATATTCGGGGTAGATATATGGTCCCCGTTTGAAGAGAATCCATATCCGATTACTTCTGCCAGAATATTAGCGCCGCGTTTTACCGCAGATTCGTAGCTTTCCACTACCAGACTGGCGGCACCGCCGCTGGGAATAAGCCCGTCCCTGTTCTTGTCGAATGGGCGGGATGCTCTGGCAGGTTCATCTGTCAATTTGGAAAATGTTCCCAATCCATCGAAGCTACCTACCGAATATGGGTTTACTTCTTGGGCGCCTCCGCAAAGGATACAATCCTGTAAACCGTTTTTGATGAGGAAGTATGCTAATCCGATAGCATGTGAACCACTCGCACATGCGCCCGAAACAGTGAGATTAATACCCCTCAGTTTGAAAATAACAGAGAGATTCATTGTTACGGTCGAGTTCATCGACTGGAAGATTGATCCCGAGCCAACGAGCACTGTATTCTTCTTGTTACGGATAATATCGGCGGCTTCTATGACAGGGAGCGCGCTGCTATCGTTGCCATAGAGTACACCTACCTCATTCGCTTCGAGGAATACATCGTCTATTCCTGCATTCCGGAAGGCTTCGAGAGTAGCGACATATGCATATTCGCCCTGTTCGGCTAAGAAGTTACGCTTTTTACGATCGAGAAGTTTTTTCATGTCAGGCCTTTCTATTATGCCTGTCAGAGGGGAAAGGAAACCGAAGTCCAGTCTTTCGGGGTCGATGCCTATACCCGATTTGCCATGATATAGCGAATCTTTTACCTCATCAAGATTTTTTCCGATGCAGGAATAAATTCCCATGCCTGTTATAACAACTCTCCTCATTTATGTATTTATAGTATTATCAGGTATATATACCGCCATTAATGGAAATCACTTCGCCTGTAATGTACGATGCTTCTTTCGAAGCCAGAAAGCCGACTAATGACGCTACTTCTTCCGCTGTGCCGAAACGCCCTGCGGGTATCAGTTTTTTCAACTCTTCTTCCGGCAGGTCTTTTACCATATCCGTTTGTATGAATCCCGGAGCTACGGCGTTTACAGTCACGTTTCTTGGGCCGACTTCAGCTGCAAGCGCTTTTGTCGCTGCTATAAGGCCGCCTTTGGCTGCCGAATAGTTTGCCTGTCCTTTCATTCCTTTAATGCCGGACAAAGATACAATATTTATAATTCGGCCGAATCTCTTTACCAGCATATTTTTCAACATATACTGGGTCACATGGAAGAATCCGTTGAGGCTGACGTTTAATACACTTGTCCAGTCTTCTTCGGGCATCCATATCATCAGGTTATCTTTTCTGATACCTGCGTTATTTACCAGAACTTCTATATATTCGTTTTTATGTCGGGCTGTCCATGTATCGAGAACCGACTTTGTTTCGGCGGCATCCGATACATCAAATTTCAGCAGTTCCCCGTCAGAGCCTTTTTCCTTAACCAACTCTAATGTTTTTTCTGCGTCTTCACGGCTCGAATTATAGTTGATGAGGATAAAATATCCCATTTCGGCAAGTCTGAGACTGGTTGCTCTGCCGATTCCTTTGCTGGCTCCTGTTACTAAAGCGTATTTCATAATGAAATTTTTTCTATCTCTTTATTCGTTAGGTAATTTGTCAGCTTACCGATCTCTTTGTATTTCGGTGTATCTTCTACAAATTTAGGGAAGATCTCCCTTATTTCATCATAGATTACTTTTGTATTCTTTGATAAGTCGTTTTGTATATCCAGACAGTCTATCGCCTGTGTTATCCCCATAAACAAAACAGACATAACCTGATATCCGTTGTCTATTACCGTTTTGGCAAGTAGGGCCGAATTTGTCCCCATGCTTACAATATCCTGATTGTCATTGTTATTCGGTATGCTGTGTACATACATAGGATAGGAGAGTGTCTGGCACTCTGCCGTGGTGGAGGTTGCTGTAAATTGCGCAGCCTGTAATCCGTAGTTCAATCCCAGTACACCCATATTAACAAAGGGAGGAAGTATATCGTTTATCCGGTCGTGAAACAGGTAATTGAGCTGCCTCTCGGAAAGCATAACCATTTTTGTTACAGCGATTTTCAGTTTATCCATTTCAAAGGACACATAATCGCCGTGGAAATTTCCGCCATGATATACATTTCCGCTTTCTTTGTCTACAATAGGGTTATCACAGGCCGAATTGGTTTCGTTAACCAATACCTCCTCGGTATTTACCAAAGTATCGTGTACCGGGCCTAATATCTGAGGAATGCAACGTAATGAATAATATGGCTGGACTTTATGCTTAAGTATTTTTTCTTTATTCTCTTTATTATACAGGTAATTCTCACGCTTGCGTAAGCTGGAACTTCCCTTGCTCCATTTACGCATCATCTTGGCTATCTCTTTCTGACCTTTATGATGTTTTGTCGCATTCAGTTCTTCGGACATAAAGTCATCATACGAAGAGGCTATCTCATTTATCATCACTGATGCCGCAACAGCCCAGTGCAGTAATCTCTTTGCGTATATGAGGTTTACAATACCGATTCCTGTCATTACAGAAGTTCCGTTGGTAACCGAAAGGCCCTCACGTATATGCATGGAGATTGGCTTCAACCGGTTTTCTTTCAATACCTCCGCCGTATCTCTCAATTCACCGTTGTAAAATACTTCACCCTCACCTATTAAAGCTAATGCGATGTGTGCCAATTGTACAAGGTCGCCACTTGCTCCTACGCTGCCATGCTCGGGTACAAACGGACAGATGCCGCGGTTGATAAATTCCGCTAATAAATGAATTAATTCGGGATGAATACCTGATTTTCCCTGCAACAGATTATTCAGGCGTACTATCATCGCCGATTTCACATAGAGGGCGTCCAGAGGTTTGCCTGCTCCTGTGGAATGGCTGCGGATAATATTGTATTGGAGATTGTTCAGGAAGTCATCATCGACACGGTATTGGGCCATAGGGCCAAATCCGGTATTGATACCATATATGATCTTATCCTCCGAAAATTTTTTCAGAAAGTCATAGCTTTGTTGTACTTGGTCAATACTATCTTTATCAACAACCAGTTTCTTTTCCTTAAATAAAAGTGTGTATATAGAATCAATGTCAAGGGCTTTTCCCATTTTTCTTTATAATCAGATTAAAGATTTGCAAAAGTATTACTTTTTGACATCTCCTGCAATGCGCTAAAGAAAAAAACAGTTAAATATAAATATAAAAGACTGAGATTAAAATGAGATATTTTATTTTATAAAGCCAAAAAAAGGTTGTATCAGTGTAAGTATTTCATCATGTATCACAGTATTGTTCGATGCTACAATATGGTGGTTATTAAAAAGGAATTCCTTTCCTTCAAAGTTTGTAATCCGTCCGCCGGCTTCTTCTACTATGAGTGCGCCTGCCATAAAGTCCCAGGGATTGATGAAGGCTTCACACCAGATATCGAACCGTCCGGCAGCTACATAACATAACGACATGGCGGCCGAACCATTGACGCGGATACTGGATGCTTTGCCGTATAACTGATCCATAAAGTGGTTCATCAGGGGTTTGTACTCTTTGTCGTTATATGGTAAATCAAGTCCCACCAGAGCCTTGTTTATGTCGTTCGTGGCAGATACTGATATCTGTTTTCCATTCAGGTACGCGTTGCCGCCTTTCCATGCATAAAAGCATTCATCACGGCATACTTCATATACAACGCCTACTAATGGCTTCGATTTGTAGGTAAGGGCTATACTTACACAGTACGGAGCGTTGTCGTGAATAAAGTTGGTTGTTCCGTCGAGTGGATCGATAACCCAGCAATAGTCTTTTTCTTCGGTTTTTATAGTTTCTTCTTCGGTGACAAATCCGGCTTCCGGCAACAGGGCCGATAATTTTTTTACCAGAAGTTTTTCAGTCTCTTTATCCACATACGATACATAGTCGTGTGCGTTCTTTTCTTCTACTCTGTTTCTTTGAAAAACTTTTCTCTCCTTTGCGAGAAAATGTCCGCCTTCGGTAGCTATTTTGCAGACTTCGGATGTTATATGTTCTAAATTCATAAGTTTATATTAAAAACGGTTCAAATTTAATGAAATAAAAAAGAGTTGTAACTTTATATCGCTATTTATTGTTTAATATTATCTATTAAAGTGTCCATCGTTCATTATTCTGTAATTGCATGGTATACTTTTTGCGGGTTTATAATATATAGATAAATTTATGGAAGTGTTATACATAAAAAATATGGTTTGCAACCGTTGCATTATGGTTGTGGAATCGGAGCTCGAAAAACTGAATATACAACCGCTTTCGGTTGAATTGGGAGAAGTCCGTCTCGATAAGAAACTAACCGCAGAGCAGAAAAATAAGCTGAGCGGGAGGCTCGAATCTCTGGGATTTTCGTTGATAGACGATAAAAAAGGCCGTTTGATAGAACAGGTCAAGAACCTTATTATAGAGTTGGTGCATTATAATAACAATAATCTGAAAATCAATCTGTCTGATTATATCAGTGCGAAGCTTCATCACGATTATAACTATACCAGCAATCTGTTTTCGGAAGTAGAGGGCACTACGATAGAAAAGTATTTTATCGCCCAGAAAATAGAAAAGGTAAAGGAATTGCTGGTATATGATGAGTTAACGCTGAATGAAATAGCTTTCAACCTGAATTATTCCAGTGTTGCTCATCTTAGCGCCCAGTTCAAGAAAGTAACGGGCCTCACCCCGAGCCACTTCAGGCAAATAAGAACAAACAAGCGAAAGCCATTGGATGAGGTGTAAATCTCATAAACTTTCCAAAGAATAGTATAACAAATTCCGGCTATTTTGTTGCCATCTTTGTACAATCAAAAGATGAAGATTATGAAAGCAACAGATAATACAGTAAAGAAGACGTTCCCCGTACTCCAGATGTCATGCGCGTCGTGTGCTATAAGCGCGGAGAGTATTGTTAAGGGACTGAAAGGGGTGGTAAATGCATCAGTTAACTTTGCTACTGCAACATTGACTGTAGAATATTTACCGGATGATATATCTCCCGAAAATATGCGTGATGCAATTCAGGACGGGGGATATGACCTACTTATTGAAGAAGACAAGAATACAACCACTGAAACTTTGGAAGAAATTCACCGGAAGAAATTCGGTGATCTGAAACGGAAAACGATATTAGCCATCGTCCTTTCTATACCGGTAGTTGTGATAGGGATGTCCTTTATGCATATGCCCTATGCCAACGAAATAATGTGGGTGCTTTCCACTCCTGTTATTTTCTGGTTGGGTAAAGATTTCTTTATCAATGCGTGGAAGCAGACAAAGCACAGATCTGCAAATATGGATACACTCGTGGCGTTGAGTACAAGTGTGGCTTATTTGTTTAGCGTATTCAATACGCTGTTCCCTGATTTCTGGATAGCGAGAGGAGTAGAACCCCATGTCTATTTCGAGGCTGCCAGCGTTATCATCGCATTTATTCTATTAGGACGGTTGCTGGAGGAAAAGGCAAAAGGGAATACTTCGTCTGCCATAAAAAAGCTGATGGGCTTGCAACCGAAGACCGTTACGATTATACAAGAAGATGGCAGTCACAATCAAATTCCGGTTGAAAATGTAAGTATAGGTGACCTGATCCTGGTAAAGCCGGGAGAAAAGATTGCGGTCGACGGACGGGTTACAGAGGGTACATCGTATGTAGACGAAAGTATGCTGAGCGGAGAGCCTGTACCTGTATTGAAGGAAGCAGATGAAAAAGTATTTGCCGGAACAATAAACCAGAAGGGAAGTTTCCGCTTCAAAGCAGAGAAAGTAGGTTCCGAAACCATGCTTGCCCAAATCATAAAGATGGTACAGGAAGCCCAAGGGAGTAAAGCGCCAGTGCAGAAACTGGTTGACAAAATAGCAGGGATATTTGTTCCTGTGGTGATAAGCATTGCGATTGTGTCTTTCATTATCTGGCTTGTGTCAGGCGGTAGCGGAGGGTTTACGCATGGATTACTGGCATTGGTAACGGTGCTGATTATAGCCTGTCCTTGTGCTTTGGGACTTGCTACGCCGACAGCGATAATGGTCGGGGTAGGGAAAGGCGCTGAAAAAGGCATCCTGATAAAAGATGCCGAAAGCCTCGAACTGGCGAAGAAGATAAACGCAGTTGTGCTGGACAAGACCGGAACCATAACAGAAGGTAAACCTCAGGTAACCGATATTCTCTGGCTGAATAATGATGACAGCCGCAAAGCCGCTTTGTTAAGTCTGGAGAAGCAGTCGGAGCATCCGCTGGCAGAGGCTGTGGTACGATATTTCGATGCATTGGCGTCTATTCCTGTTTCTGGTTTCGAAAGTATTACGGGAAAAGGAGCTAAAGGCTTTGTTGGCGGGCAGTTATATTTTGCCGGAAATTATAAATTGCTGAATGATAACAACATTGTTATAAATGAAGCCTTAGGCAAAAAGGCCGAAGAACTTAGTTCCCAGTCTAAAACCGTAATCTGGTTTGCTGATGATAAGCAGGCGATTGCTGTCGTTGCCATTGCAGATGAGATAAAGATGACTTCGCAAACCGCTGTGCGGGAATTACAATCCTCAGGAATAGAGGTGTATATGCTCACCGGCGACAATGGCTCCACAGCTAAGGAGATAGCCGCGAGAACCGGTATAAAACACTATAAAGCCGAAGTGTTGCCTCAACAAAAAGCTGAATTTATAAAGCAATTGCAAGCAGAAGGTAAAATAGTAGCGATGGTCGGAGACGGCATTAATGACAGTACGGCGCTGGCTCAGTCCGATTTGAGCATAGCGATGGGTAAAGGCAGCGATATTGCTATGGATGTGGCAAAGATGACAATTATATCGTCGGACCTCACCAAAATACCCGAAGCGATTAAGCTGTCGCGGCAAACTGTGACTACTATACGGCAAAACCTGTTCTGGGCATTTATATATAACCTGATAGGGATTCCTATTGCCGCGGGTATCCTTTTCCCAATCAACGGTTTTTTACTTAATCCGATGATAGCAGGCGCGGCGATGGCATTGAGTAGTGTCAGCGTGGTTAGTAATAGCTTACGCTTGAAATGGAAGAAATAAAGATTTATAACCCTCATAACTGGTAGGGCAAAGTAATTCATAACTTATAACTCATAACTCATTAAACATATGGAAACAAAGACATTTACATTTAAGACCAATATCAATTGTGGCGGATGTATCGCCAAAGTTACCCCATTCCTCGATGAAGTGAAGGGCATTTCAAACTGGAATGTTGATACCACGAATAAGAATAAGGTACTGACTGTAGTATCGGACGGCATCACCGAAAGTGAAGTAATAGATACTGTACAGAAGGCCGGATTCAAAATAGAAACGATATAAAGCATTATTTAACGGGCGGCTGATTATATAATTAGTCGCCTGTTTTTTGAGTGAATTCATCTCTGTTATTAAATATCTAAATACTTTTTAATTATTTATATCTCTGGTTATACTGAAGCTTTATAAACTTTTCAAAGAACGCTTTCTTTTTATATATAGATAAAGTTTTTACGAAAATATTCAGATAGTTACCAGAATTTTCATCCGTGTAATATTGGCGCATTCGTTTTTATTGTCTTACCTTTGTCGCAGCATTTCTAACGTTGTGTAATGTCATGGATTGGTTAATGGAGACCATTTTTGAGCCCTCGTCGGTTCAATCTATTATAGTTATTTCGGTCGTTTCGGCCATTGGGTTGCAACTGGGCAAGTTGAAACTGTTCAATATTTCACTGGGTATCACCTTTGTTTTCTTTGTCGGCATTATACTAGGGCATTTCAACCTTGACCTGAATAAAGATATGCTTAGTTTTGCACAGAACTTCGGGCTTATACTGTTTATCTATGCGTTGGGATTACAGGTTGGTCCAGGCTTCTTTTCATCTCTGCGGAAAGGTGGCCTTCGTTTAAATCTGCTGGCTTTGGGCGTTGTATTCCTCGGTTTGGTAATGGCGCTTATATTCAGTATCGTAAGCGATATTTCTTTACCTAATATGGTAGGCATCCTATGTGGAGCCACTACAAATACTCCGGCTCTTGGTGCTGCCCAACAAGCCTTGAAGCAAATAACCGGCGGAGATGCAAAAGCCATAGCTGATATGGCATTGGCTACAGCCGTTGCATATCCTTTGGGAGTAGTAGGTGTAATATTGGCTATCATATTTCTGAAGAAGGTATTTGTGGCCAAAGGAGCCTATGCTGTTCCCAGCGAGAAAAAAGACCATAATACATATGTAGGAGAGTTTCATGTGACTAATCCTGCTATAGAAGGAAAGACAATCCGTGATTTAATGAAGCTGTCTCCAAAGCGTTTTGTCATATCACGCATATGGCGCGATGGTAAAGTGACTATCCCTACGTCCGAAAGTGTGATGCAACATGATGACCACCTACTGATTATCTCCATTAAATCGGATGTAGAGCATATCAAGGTTTTGTTCGGTGAGCAGGAAAACGTGGACTGGAATAAGGAAGATATAGACTGGAATCATATAGATAACAGCCAGCTTGTATCGCGCCGCATCATTGTCACCCGCAGCAAGGTCAATGGTGTGAAACTGGGTGCTTTAAGACTTAGGAACAATTATGGGATCAATATTACCCGTATCAACCGCGCAGGTATAGACCTGCTTGCTTCCCCGGACTTATCGTTGCAGATAGGCGACAAGCTCACAGTGGTAGGAGAAAAGGCGTCGATAGACAATGTGGCTAAAATACTCGGTGACGAAGAGAAACGTCTCGACCGTCCCAACCTCATCGCTATTTTTGCCGGTATTGCCTTAGGTCTTATCTTGGGTGCATTACCATTGCCTTTCCCGGGTATGACATTCCCTGTGAAGCTGGGTATAGCCGGGGGACCTATCATTGTAGGAATACTGATGGGCGCATTTGGCCCACGATTCCGCTTTACTACATATACGACTCAGAGTGCAAACTTGCTGATGCGCCAGTTCGGGCTCACGGTCTATCTGGCATGCTTGGGAGTCAGCGCCGGAGAGCATTTCTTCGATACGGTATTCCAGACAGAGGGACTGATATGGATAGGCTTCGGCTTTATCCTGACCGTTGTTCCTATCATTATTATAGCCCTGTTTGCCATGAAGATGTTCAGACTCAACTATGCCAGATGTGTCGGAATGCTATGCGGCAGTATGGCAAACCCAATGGCGCTCAACTATGTAAACTCGATAATAGAAGACGATGAACCATCAGTAGCGTATGCCACTGTTTATCCCGTATCTATGTTTGCCCGGATAATCTTTACGCAACTGTTGCTGATGTTCTTTATATAGTTACGAGTTACTTCGCCTTTCGGGAAGTTACAAGTTACGAGTTTTGTCGCTTTGCGCCATTTATTCATGCGTCAGCCGACTTGTATCTTGTAACTCGTATCTTGTAACTATACTTCCTCTTCCGGCTTAGCGCCATTATAGCAATATGTACAAACGCATTCTTTGGGCAGTCCGATCGATGCGATCAGGTCCTCTACTGTAATAAACTTCAGTGTTGTTATATTCAGCTTTTTACGGATGCAGTCTATCATATTCTTATATTGCGGCGAATCGGTAGTCGCGTACTTATCCAGATCTTTTGCGTGATTACCTTCGAGTTCCTCCACTGTACGGCGGGCAATCAGTTCCAATGGTGAACGTGATGCCGAAAAACCCAGGTAAGGGCATGAGAACAAAATCGGCGGGCTACCTAAACGGATATGTACTTCTTTGGCTCCGTATCCGTAGAGTATATTCACATTGTCGTTGAGCTGCGTGCCCCGTACAATGGAATCGTCACAGAATATTACCCGCTTATCCCTTAGCAGTTCCCGGTTTGGGATCAGTTTCATCTTAGCTACCAGATCCCGCACTTTCTGATTTGCCGGTGTAAAGCTTCGCGGCCACGTAGGGGTATATTTGATAATGGCACGGCGATAAGGGATTCCTTTTCCTTCGGCATATCCCAGGCCCATCCCGATACCCGAGTCGGGGATAGCTGCCACATAATCCGCTTCCGTATCGTCTTTCTTAGCCATGGCTTGTCCACTGGCATAGCGCACAGCATCCACGTTTATCCCTTCATAGTCGGATACCGGATAACCATAGTACACCCAGAGGAAAGAGCAGGCCTGCATCTTTTTATTTGGTTTGCGCAGTTGGGTCATACTGTCGGCAGTAAGCATGACTACTTCTCCCGGCCCGACATTATATTCTAATTCGTATTCCAGATTGGGAAAACTGCAAGGTTCGCTTGTTGCCGCATATGCTCCGTCTTTCTTTCCTATAAGGACGGGGGTACGCCCCCATTTATCACGTGCCGCGATAATTCCTTCTTCGGTAAGGATAAGCATGGAACAAGAGCCTTTTATCTTTTCCTGAACAAGCTCTATCCCTTCTACAAAGGTATTGGCCTGTGAGATAAGGAGAGCTATCAGCTCCGTTTGATTAATTTGTCCGGCATTAAATTCCGAAAAGTGACAACCTTTATCGAGCAGTTCCTTTTCCAGCTCATCTATATTGTTTACTTTGGCGACCGTTACCACTGCATATTTGCCCAGATGGGAACTGATAAATATAGGCTGAGGGTCGGTATCGCTGATGATACCGATACCTGAGTTGCCCTGAAATTTATCCAGGTCGGCTTCGAAGCGCAGACGGAAATATGAATTTTCCAGATTATGAATAGCCCGTTTAAAAGTCCCGTCATGGAGTGTAACCATTCCTCCCCTGCGGGTACCTAGATGAGAGTTGTAATCCGTGCCGTAAAAAAGGTCTGTAGCACAGGCTGTTTTAGATATTGTTCCAAAGAAACCACCCATTTTCTATTGTGTTTTTTAATTATAGTCGCAAAAAGGTAATTTTATATTGTGCCTTAAAGTCATCATAACTGCCAATCATAGTTATACTTATATGGATAACATAAGGCGTGATGCCTTGTTTTTTCAGATTGGGATATAAAAGTACTGGTTTTCGTTGAAATATTCGCCCTGTAAGCAACAGATTAATATTTTTAATTAATATACTTATTGTACTTATGTTACCATTTTTTATCGTGAAATCCACGGTTAAAGGTAGCAAAACAACCGGATCTGCAAAGGCAAAGGGCAGTATAATCCATCCTTTGGCAATCGAATTTATCCGAAGGATTTTCTTTCCCTGTTTAGCCCTGTTTTTCATAACATTCTGTAGCTCATTGATATATAACTTAAATGTAAAAAATGAGCCTATGAAACCGGAACTAAAGGGTTTGTTCTACCTAAAAAAGAACCAACGCAACAAAGGAGGCCTCTGCCCTGTAATGGGATACATCCGTATCGGTAAATCCGTGTCGCAGTTCAGTCTGAAAATAGACGCTGATACTAACCTGTGGGATACCAAAGCAGGACGGGTGAAAGGCAAAAGCCACCAGGCTCTAGAAATCAACCGGGTTATCCACACCCGCTATAAAGAGTTGAGCGAAATTAATTCTCAGGTCGATGCCGATGACCTGAAAAATGCCGTACAGGGTATAGCTTCCATCCAGCCTACAGTACTGGATTCTTTCCGGACAATGAATGATGCTATTTCTGCACGGGTGGGAAAAGACTATAGTAAGGCGGGATTCGAACAATAATACATTGTCCGGAGAAAGCTTCCAGCATACGCCCTGCAACTATATCGTAAATCTTCCGTTCGTCATAATACTTTATAACCAAGAAAGAGATATTTCTTTTTCGAAATACCTCCTTCTTTCAGCGGCTAAAGCCTTGAATCCGGATCGTTCATATAGCTGTCTTTAAGCAAATCCAGAAATGGCGAGACATCCGCCATTTCGTTGATACGCGTTACTTTATTATGCGGCCGATTCACCTTCCTGTTGAAAAAGACTTCCAGTTATTTTTCAATATCTATAAACCTGGTTCTCTTTCCTTTATGAAAGGAGATATTGGCGACATACAGCGATCTGGCCAACTCTATAAGGTCGTTATCCGAAATTTGCCAGTCGAACGCAGAAGATCCTGTCATAGGTGAGACTTTCTTCCATGGCGTATCAATCTGTGTATAAAAGAGTTTCGGCTCCGCCAGCAATTGCCTTTCCACCCACTCAATATGTATGTCGACCAGCTTAATGGCTTTATACAGATAAGTCCTTACATTTTTTCCCGATACGCCTGTCAATCCTGCAAATTCAGCGCGGGTATAAGCAAGTGTGTTGCGATATACGGTCTTATCGGTAGAAGCGGTGCTTTGAGTAAACAGAAGCCCGGCAAACTCGTTATAGCTGCTTTCCAATGTCCGGGTGTCGATGTCGATATCTTTACGTGAAGCCTCCTGCAATGTGCAGAAGAACTTCGTAGTGATAAATCGTTTCATGATTATTTGAAAAAAGGAGATTGTCCGTTTATTCGTAGACAACCTCCTATTTATTTAATGTTTATAAATAATAACAAATGGAATTAAAGTTTACAACTGCCAGCTTCTCATAACTAATAATCAAAGAGAAGTACCTTTGATATATATAATTTCGGAACCGCCCTCCCATATTAATTTCAAAGTAATATCCCGGTCTGACTTTACCCGGATATCAGGCTTGTCTGTCTTTCTCTTCCTTTTATGACATATGAAATCGGCAAAATTTCCTTTCCCAACAGGTAGATTTTTTACGCCAAACGTATCGGTAAGCCGGACATCCCAGACAACGCTGTTTCCTTCAGGTTGGATATGTATCCCATAAATATATTCGAACAAAATGCTTATAGGGGTAATACCTGTCCAGCCGACAAAATCCTTACGGCTTTGTTTTGGGAAGAACCCTTTTTCAGGAGCATAGTTCTCCCATAATGTACCTGTCCTGTTATATACATCTATGACATTGTTATAATGATTCAAGGCAATCTCGTATGCCAGGGAATCCTGTTTACAATTAGTCAGCCCTTTTAATAGCATATAAGTTGTGGGGGCCCATACGCCGCCACGCCAATATCCGCCGTCCGGTTCGTATCCTAGATGATCTGCGGACAATGTGGGCGGACGGTGATTACGATTAAATTCCATAGGGTTGCTCAGATGTTCTAAAAAGCGTTCCAACTTATCATCCGGGACTATATTTGCCAGTAAAGACCAATATGCCGCTATACTTTTTACATAATTGGGGGTGCCGTCTCTATATAAATCATAATAGTAAGCGGAAGCTTCATCCCACATTTTATCTCGGACATACTGTCTCAGAAATTTATTTTCTTCTATTATATCCTTAACATCGTCCCTGCGATTAATGATTTCAGCTATTTCAACCAGAATATTTCCGGCAAATACCTGTTGAATTGTAATATCTACCCACGACATAAATCCATGGCTGAAATCAACACTGTAACCTTTTTGCAGACGGGGCTGGTTATCCATACCACAGCCCCAGCCTGAAGAGAAATACGATCCGTCCGGCCAACTGTAATTTGACCTGAACCATTGGTAATAGGCAAGCAATGCGGGAAAAACATCTTTTAACCTTTCCTTATTACCAAACATAAGATAATATTCCCACTCAGCCCAGGGTAACAGGTTGGGGCCTGTACTCGAGATATCGTATTTTTCAAAACTTTCACTCCCGTCTATTTGAGAAATTTCCCGGCTTATAAAGCCATCTCTATGTTGTTTTGCATAGAAGTTATCCAGTGTTTGCTGAAAATTAAAGGCGTTTTTCCCATAACGCCCAAACATTACCATAAAACTACTATCCCACATAAAAAGATGGCGATTGAACGCTGCATCTATATAAGGTGAGATCAATCCGCTTCCCGGTTCTACAGTATACAGATTTGAAAATGCAATTTCCCAAGCTTTCCAATAGGCGCTGATAGCATCGGGACACGCTTCCCATTCGGGTTGAGGGAGCTTCGCCTTACATTCTTCAAAGGACCGGGGAATCATATTGTCGGGACTCTTTTGGAGGAATTTGTTTTCAGAGACATAACGATTCGGGATATCGGTAAGAAGGCTTTTTTGAGCTGAAAGCGTATTTATGCTAAAAAGCGATAATAGTATAATTATACTGTTTCTTATGAAGAAGGTATTTACCATATATTTTATTTTTGGTACGACCAATTCAATCAGACATTAATTTGTTTACAAATGTGTAAAAATAGAGAGTCTCCGGTTGAATGGACGAACATTAATCTATATGGGGCGAAAAAAATATTCGCCCCATAAACCAATTTTATTCATTAACAACGAACCCGTGTAATTTTACGTCATCCAACTCAACAAAGCGGTCATTTCTAGGGTCAGCGTTACCGATACGCCAGAAATAAATACGGAATTCCACAGGCTTATCTTTCTGCGTAGCCAAAGAACTGATATCTACTTCATTCATAACCCATCCGCTAACCGTATTGACTTCATTTGCGAAAACTTCAACGGGATTTCCTAAGCGTTTACCCACAGAGAAACCATCTACATTGCTGTACAGGGCAGCAAAATAAGATAACTTATTATTTCCCAAGCGTTCAGTTGTGCGAGCCTGTAGCTTAAAGCTTAGCCATTTAAGATCGAGTCTTTTACCTGCTTCGGGGGTGACGGTAAAGGTCAGATAATCGCTTTTTTGCGATCCCGCTGTAGTAGCGTTAAGTACTTCTGTTTCACTCGTACAATTAATATGTTCGGGTAATTGCCCAAAGTCATGTATGCATCTTCTTACACCAATCCCCTCTGGAGCTTCGAATGGAACGAAAGTAACATTGTTTTTACCGTCCTCAATGTGGTTATCAAATGATGTAGCGCTCAGTTTAGCCTGCGTTCCTATCAGGGGATTGAAGGTTCCGTCCTCAAAATCATATTTTAACAGCAACTCTACTTCATCCGAAGGATATTTTGGCCAGTCAACCGAAGCAATTATAACTTTCCTCTGGGTAGATACTGGTCCCCCGTCGCACATACCTGTAAAAGTAATTGTATATTCACCTGTATAAGGTATAAATACCGTATCTATTTGCCTGGTAGATATTCCGGCTACGTAGTTCCAGTAAGGAGCGTACTGGGTAGTATTGTTTTTGAGCACAATAGCATTTGTCCCCGGCGTGAGTGGATAGACTTCTATATCAAACACGCTTTCCGAAGGAAGAGCTTCCAGACTCCGGTCCGATTCTACCGGGTCGAGGCAGGAAATCATCGAGAAAAGTACTACTGACAGTACTAATATTAATAGCTTATAATTTTTCATATTCCAACAATTTTAATTTTACAGTTAATATAGATGTTGTCCCGATTCCCATCCCGGATTCTGGGTAAGTACACCTTCCGATAAGTCTATCTGTGTTTGAGGTATTTGCAGAAAACCTCCTGTTTCAGTACGGAATACAATATTCCTTTTATAATCCACACCAACATCCTTCACGGGAATATCCGTTTGATTGGCAGTAAGGACATCCTGATCGTGCCAGCGTAAAATATCATAATAGCGTACACCTTCGAACGCAAGTTCATAGCGGCGTTCCTTTTTAATATTCTCCAGCGTAGCGGGAACAGAAGCCAAGCCTACACGGCCGCGTACCCTGTCCATATATTCCTGTGCCTTTGAACTGCCTAATTCGGCTGCCATCAACAACACATCGGCAAAACGTATTATGACCATATCCTGCGTATGTTGGAGTTGACGGTCTTTTTGAGCCATACCATAAAGTTCCATACTGTATGGACATATATTACCATCTTTATCCAGAACATTGAGGGGAATATACTTTTTCTGGATGTATCCAGTTTCATCCATATTCTGGGCAACATTCCATACAAATCCGTTAATTTCCCTTGCACAATCTACAACGGACGCTTCCTTACGGGGGTCATCGTTAGGCCACTCTGCCATCAATTTAGGATTTACATTTCCCCATCCCCAACCTATGGCGAAAGGCAAACACGTTTTCCAATTTGCGGCGTTTCTTAATCCAAAAAATTGTATCATGATATTCGAATAATGTTCCGCTCCGCTCCATCCTCCATAGATAGAATATTTGACAGCGAAAACAGTTTCTATATTATCGCCGGTTTCACGTATCCATTTTAACCCCTGTGACACGGGGTATTTACTATAGAATCCTCCTTCACTGCAATAAGAGTAGGGCCACAAGTTTCTAAAGTCAGAAGTAATCAGCCCGTGCCCGCTTCTTGAAATACACTCATCGATCCATTGTATTACCTGCTGTTTACTGATTTTGTCCCCATTTGTGGGCAGGGCATCCGTTTTATAATAGCCTGTATAGAACAGGAACACCTTTGCCACCAAGGCTTGGGCTGTCCATTTGGTAGCACGTCCCAGGTCTGATTCCGGCATTTCCTGAAAGGATTGTTCGGGCAACATATTTATTGCCCTTTGCAAATCTTCGGCTATTTGGGCATATATTTCATTAGCCGCGGTCTTGGGCTTATTCACCTTTTCTGTAGAGGTCAGAAGGGGAACTGAACCGAACATACGCACTAAATCGAAGTAAAAATATGCCCTTAGGAAATAAGTTTCGCCAAGTATTTTGTTCTTTACAGCCATATTATTTTCGGTCCACGGTACAAGGTCGATTGTTTCCAATAAGGAATTGGCCCGGTAGATAGCTTTATAATATGCTGCCCACGCGCCACTGAACATGTCATTATTCGTAACTAGAAAACGGTCTACAGCTTGTGCGTACCTGTCATCTGTTCCACCACCCCCAAGGCGGTCGTCAGACATAAGTTCCGATACCATGAAAAGGCTTTGCCGGTCAATACCGCCTGCCGTCTTAGCCAGCCCTGAATATACTCCTGTCAGTGCCTGCTGTGCGTCCTGTTCTGTCTTAGGAAAGTTCTCTGTACTCTTTTCCATCACATTTTCCGTATCCAAAAAACTTTCACCGCAGGAAGCAAATAATAGCACAAGGGATAGGAGCAAAATTATTTTGTTTATATATTTCATCATGATTGTCATTTTTTTAGAATTTTAAATTACATCCGATAAAGAAAGTTCTGGTACCCGGGAAATTACCTACATCTATACCCGACACCCAGCCTTTACCATCGCCATAGCCTATTTCCGGATCCATTCCTGAATACTTGGTGAAGGTATAAGGATTTTGAAGGGAGATATAAAGACGTACCTGTTCGCATGGAATACTTTTCAGGAGCCTTTTAAAATCATATCCTAATATAATATTGTTTATACGCCAGTAGTCCCCGTTTTCAAGATACAAACTGGAGATATACTGATGACTGATATCCGTTGAGGCTGTTAATTTTGGTATTTTGTTTGAGGTACCTTCTCCATGCCATCTGTCCAATATATCTTTCGTATAGTTATGAAGCGGGCTGGCAGCAAACTCCCGGTATGACTTGGCGATCTGGTTGCCTAACATTCCACTTGTAACAACCGACAGATCAAATCCTTTGTACCCCAGATTGAGTGAAAACCCAAAAAGGACGTCCGGATGAGGGTTACCTATCATTGTCCGGTCATCTACAGTGATAACGCCATCGTTATCATAATCGACAAAGCGAATATCTCCCGGACGGGCTTCCGGCAACAGCATTTCTCCTTTACTGTTTACATATGCCCTGACTTCATCTTCGTTTTGGAAAATTCCATCTGACTTATAGCCGTAGAAATAACCTATAGGATAACCTACCTGCGCACGGTACATTTCATCGGTGCCCTGACTCAGTACATTTTTTGCTCCATGAATAACCCCTTCCGAATTGGCTATCCTCAATACTTCATTCTTATTATAGCTGACATTCGCATTTACGCCATAACGAAAATCACTTATTTTGTCGTCCCAGGTCAAAGCGAGCTCAACACCTTTGTTCCTTACATCGCCACCGTTGATATAGGGAGCATCCGCTCCATAGGAGGCCAGAACGGGAGCCTGCACCAGCCAGTCCTTTGTTGTTTTATTATACAAATCTAAAGTCAGCCCCAGCCGGCTTTTTAAGAAACGGGCGTCCACACCGAAGTTTAACTGTTCGGATGTTTCCCATTTCACGTCAGGATTTGCCAGGCGATTCGGATATGCTCCTAAAGCCCTGACCGATTTGTCGGGCCCGAAGAAATAGTCTGCTAGGTCAAAACTTATAGGGGCTACATATTGAAACCCGGTAATACTTTGGTTACCGTTCTGTCCCCAGCTTGCCCTTATCTTTAGATAATCCGCCCAGCCACGGATACTTTCAGCGAAATTTTCATTCGTCAGAATCCAGCCGGCAGATATCGATGGAAAATATCCCCAACGGTGTCCTCTTGCAAAGTTGGAAGAACCATCGGCCCGCATCACTACTGTAGCCATGTATTTTTCCTGAAAATCATAATTGATACGGCCAAAATAAGAAACCAGGCTGCTTTTGCCCCACGGGCTACCTGAATAAGACGTTCCACCCACAAGTACCGCTGGCGTATTACCCAGATAGGCATGATCCATATCATCAAAAATAGGGTTCACATTGGATGCCCCGACGTTTTCGCCCAAACCGCTCTTCTCTGCTGTCATACCGGCCATAACGTTGAAGTGATGGCTTTCACTGAGTGCCAGATCATAGGTGAGCATATTCTCGAATACCCAGTTTGTACCAACAGACATATCCTGGCTTATTTTTTCATCTTTTTTATACCTGTACTGATTCGCGCTTATATAGTTTGCCATTTGATACGACCGGTTACTGGATGCCGACATATTTATCCCGAAGCTTGTCCTGTAAGTAAGATTTTTGACAGGTTCGAGAACTGCATATATGTTTCCTCTCAAACCATGTCTTTTACTTACTCCTTGTGAACGGTCATAATACAGGTTAGCAAGCGGATTCTTGGCTTGTGGTGCCCATCCGACAGGTCCGTGAAAATCACCGGACTCGGTGTAAGCGGGCATAAACGGACTTGTCGTCAGCGCCCAGTAAATATCATTACCGGTCTGTCCTCCTGTAGCCATGCCGAGTCCTGTCTTTTGAACGAAATTATAATGAAGGTTTTCCCCGACTTTCAGGATATTATGGCCTTCCCCCTTGAAAACCGTATATTCATTGTTTATGCGTAAAGTATAACGTTCGTACTGAGAATTTACATTTTTAGGTACCAGGGCACTTTCCTGCGAAGTGTACCCAACCCCGAAAGAGAAGACAGAGCGGTCTGTTCCTCCTGTTACGTTAATTGCATGGTTTTGAGTTAAGGCATCCTTGTTCAGCATCTCCCCAAACCAGTCTGTACCCTGCCACTCCCCACGTTCGATACGATCCCAGTCAGGTACCAGCGTAGAAAAATCATAAGGGGTAAGTTTGTCATTCATTCGGGCTTCATTCATTATCATCGCATACTCTTTCGCATTCAGCATACCCGGTTTTTTGTAAATATTCTGCCACCCTACATATCCGTCATAACTGATTTGCGTTTTTCCGGCTTTTCCCTGCTTTGTTGTTACAAGGATTACCCCATTTGCCGCACGTGCACCGTAGATGGCTGCGGATGCTGCATCCTTGAGTACATCTATGGATTCTATATCGGCAGCGTTCAGCGTGTTTATATCCGCTCCTATTATACCGTCCACGATGTACAACGGAGTAGAATTGCCAACGGTACCCAATCCGCGTACGGTAATTTTGAATCCTTCCCCGGGTTTTCCATTCGATTTAATAATATTCACCCCCGGAGTCTGTCCTTGCAAGGCGCCAATAGCATTGACAGTATTACGGCGCAATATATCGTCACCGTTTACCTGTATTGTAGCGCCTGTTATCAATTTCTTTTTTTGCACGCCATACCCTATGACGATCATTTCGTCCAATGCATGCCCGGCGGACTGCATTTCTACATTTATCCTTTCTTTGTCCGCTTTAACAGTAAGTGCAGTATAACCGACATATGAAAATTTCAGCGATTGCCCTTGTTTTACATTAATAGAATAGTTACCGTCTACATCAGTGATTGTACCTTGTGTAGTCCCTTCAATGACGACGGAGACCCCGATCAACGCTTCCCCGGTTTCGTCAACAACCTTTCCCGAAACGCTTATCACTCCCTTTTGTGTTTCTGAATTTGTGCTTTTCGACTGAGCGTTTGCAACATTGGTTATTCCGGTTGCGCAAATCAGCAGCAAGCACAGAATAGTCCCCAATAATGTTTTTTTCTTGGCTAACGTTTTTCTCATAGTTAAATAAAATAGGTTTATAAATAATACATTAATTCTTAACTTTCAACGTGATCTTTTGCAAGTCCTCGTCACGGGACGACGAACCTATCATTAGCGTGAAGGTGCCTTCTTCGACTCCGTATTCCATATCGGCGTTATAAAAAGCCAGCTGTTCAGGAGTCAGCCGGAATGAGATGGTTTTCCTTTCTCCCTTTTTCAGGGATATCCTGCTGAAGTCTTTTAATTCTTTTACCGGACGCGTAGCCGAACTATAATCGTCCCGGATATAAAGCTGAATAATCTCTTCACCGTCAAACTGTCCGGCATTAACTACATCTATACTAGCTGTCACAGATTCTTTCGATGTAACCTGTTCTTTTTCTATTTTGAGATTTTCATATTTGAATGTTGTATAGCTCAATCCATAGCCAAACGGATACAGAGGCCCGCTGTTACCGATAGCATACGGAAACCATTTTGTAGTATATTTATGGTTATAAACACACTGTATCTGCCCCACATTGCGGGGAATGGTGACAGGCAGCTTCCCAGATGGATTTACTTTACCATACAATATTTCGGCTATGGCCTGGCCACCGAAGGAACCCGGTTCCCAGGCTTCAACGAGGGCCTGTACATTTCCGGCTATCCACTCTACTCCTAACGGCCGGCCGTTGATCAAAACCACAATAGTCGGTACTCCTGTGTTATAAATAGTTTCGACCAGTTCCTGCTGTAATCCGGGGAGATTAATATCCATACGGTCGGTATTTTCCCCACATGTTTTTTCTCCCCAATGTTCACGCATCGAATTTTCCCCGACCACGACAATTGCCAGATCGGCCTGTTTTGCCATAACACCGGCCTGCTTTATTTTTTCTGGCTTCATAGTCCGAAGGTTCCAGCCAAACTCCAGTGTTGTGAACTGCGTTTCCGGTGAAATCCGTTTCAATCCGTCCAGGACAGTAACTATATTTTCCCGGGGTTGTGGAACAGCCCAGTCCCCCAGGATTACATGAGTGTCTGCATTAGGGCCTGTTACAAATACTTTTTTATACTTTGATTCCGTAAGAGGTAAGATATTATCGTTCTTAAGAAGCACAATGGATTTACGTGCTATGTCCAAGGCCGTCTTCTGATGGGAGGGATTAAACAGCACCTCTTTACTTTTAACCTCATCGTAATAGGGATTCTCAAATAGCCCCAGCTTGAATTTTGCAGTCAATATCTTGCGTACGGATTCGTTTATTCTTTTCTCAGATAGCTTGCCTTCACGGACAGCTTTTACAATTCCTTCCATAAATCCGGGACCATGCATATGCATATCCATTCCGGCACTGACTGACATTATGAATGCGTCGTCCATCGATTCCGCCACACTATGGTAATCATGCATCCGTTCTATATCCATCCAGTCACTGACAATAAATCCTTTAAAATTCCATTCTTTGCTTAATATGTCCTGCATCAGCCATTTATTACCATGTGCCGGTATTCCGTTCACTTCATTATGGGCAGTCATTATCGTATAAGCGCCTGCTTCTACGCAAGCTTTGAAAGGCGGGAAAAATATCTCGCGCAGTGTCCGTTCGGAGCCGTCGAAAGGCGCTCCATTGATACCGTTTACAGGCTGGCTTCCTCCTACAAAATGTTTGGCACAGGCCAGAACATTCTCCGGTGTATCGAAATTTTCTCCTTGCAGGCCTTTTATGGTTGCAACGCCCATTTTCGAGACAAGGAACGGATCTTCTCCGAAAGTTTCCCCAACCCTTCCCCAACGCGGATCCCGTGCTACTTCCACATTTGGGGTGAAAGACCAATGCGATCCCATAGCCCTCATTTCCAGTGCGGTCTCTTTCGAGACTTGCTCTACCAGAGCGGGATCGAAGGTTGATGCTTGCCCGATAGGGGTAGGATAGATCGTCGCTCCTACGCATTGCCCATTGCCGTGAATAGCGTCGATACCCATGAGCAATGGTATCTTCAGCCGGCTCTTCTGTGCAAGGCTTTGCAGGTAATTCGCCTCTTTCAGGTCTGTCGCATGAAGGAAAGAGCCGATCATTCCCTCTTCAACCATATGTACAAGATCAGAAGAATGTAACCCGGGGTAAAAACCCTGTGCATGGTTTTTCTTCAATTCCTTTACCGTCATATTTTTTTCGGCAATCTGCATATGCTTCAATCCTACGTATTGGCACATCTGCGCGACTTTTTCTTCCAAAGTCATCTGCGACAAAAGATTTTCAACACGCTTTTCCACAGGCTGGCCGGCAGACTTATACAAGTCTTTGTCATCGGTTGAACAACCGGCAACAGTTATCAAAGCGGCTGAAACAACCATCCATCTTATCAAATAATGTTTTTTCATATTCTATATATCATCTGTTTGTTTATCAATATGTTTTGTTTTATAGATTTTGACCGGAAATATTCCAGCCTTCTATCCGGAAAGAAACATCTTCCTGTCCGATAGCTTTATTATGAAGCTCTATACTGATTTCCTTAGACTCTCCGGGCATCAATGAAAAATAATTGTCACTGAAATAGACAGGTAGTATTTGCCCCTGGGACTGGGTGTCAATCGCTTTTATGCGAATCAGAAGTGCCGGACTATCCCCCTCGTTGGTTACTGTGATTTTATAATATCCGTTATCTGCCGGTCCTGAGTTTCCTTTCAGTTTTGCCTGTGGAATTTCCGATAGCTTGGTATAATCTTTTTTCCCGTCGGCATCAATCCATGTGAAGTTATCGGCAATAATCCTGCCTTTTTCATAAATCCCTGATTTTATGAAGATCAGTCCTGACAGTTCTTTCAACTCAAGTTTCGAAATAATGCTTCTGCTGTCTGCAACGGCTGATTTTACAAAAACGCTTTCTTTCAACAGTTTTCCGTTCAGATCGAAAAGCCGGATAACAATATTTAAGCCGTCCTTATCTTCCGTTGTATTATTCGTCAATACAAAATCCTGGGTAGATGGATTATAAATCAGATTAACAGGCTGATTGGCCTGCTTGACAGCAAAATACCCAGCATTCGTATCATAGTAATAATCATAAGTTTGCCAAACCATTGATGGCCACGATGACTGGCTCATCCACATGAGCATTCCGTTACTGTTATTGGTATAAACCGGTTCGAAAATACCTTTATGTCCAATATAATTTACCATCTGCGCTACCCTGGAAAAGGATTTCAGGTCATTGTATGTTCCATACCGATTCATTTCCTCAAGGAATTTCTTGCCATGTTGCGCCCCTTCCATCGTAAAGTCATGGATACCCCATACATCATCAACAGGCCAGTGGTTTTCAGGAGGAAGCATACGCGCCAGGCTTTCATAGGCAGGTATGTTGGGCATTCCCCTTTCACTGTGAATAGTAGGGAATGTATTCTCGAAATACCATTCGCGATCCTGGACAGCATATGGTCCCCAGCCGCTAACCGCTCCGTTTGCGGAATGGGATATGTAAGTCCGTGTTCCGTCCAGGCGTTCGGTAGATAAGGCAAGGTCTTTGTCCAGCGATTCAGGAGGATTCCCTTCGTTCCGTCCGCAGTATAAAGCCACTGAAGCATAGTGCCGGTTTCGCTTTACTTTATCGATGGCATTGTGCATGAACATAACTTCATTGTCCGGATCAGGGCCATCACCGGGATTTGCCAGCCAAAAGTCATCCCATATCAAAATCCCGTATTTATCACATGCACGGTAGAAAGCATCTTTCCGGGTCATTCCGATCCAATTGCGGATCATAGTCAGGTTTGCTTCGGCATGCATTTTGATCTTGATGTCGTAATCATCACTGGTTGCGGCCAAATTACCATCGTCCATACCCCAGTTCCCTCCCCGACATACAATACGTGTACCGTTGCAATAGATTGTCAGTGGCCTGTTCGTATCGTATGTAAATTCACGGACACCGAATTTAAAACCAATACTGTCCGACAGCCTGTCTCCAGTGACAGCTTCAAGTTGCGCAGTATAGAGGAATTGCTCTCCATATGTATTCGGCCACCATAGGCGCGGATTTACCATTGTCAGGTCAGCGACGGATAACTCCCGTGTTTCACCCGGCTCCAGGGTGAATACCGGACTTTGAAAATCTAATCCCGATGGCTGTATTTTACCTTTGACAAATACTTCCTGCTTTTTATCCGAGGAATTTCTCACTTCCGTTTTTACAGAAAGATATGCTTTTGAAAAATCTTTTTTCCCGGTATCGAGGTCTACGGTAATCCATGGATTTAATAACTGCACATCCTGAGTGTAGGAAATAAAAACATCGTCGTATATACCTATATTTCTACCACGTATGGTCGGGAGCCAGTCCCACCCGATACTGGCGTGGATTGTCGGATTATCTGCTCCCAGAAGTCCGCCGTTGTGTCCGGGATTTCCTTTTGTCTGAATAGTGACTTCTCCCGGGGTATCATTTTTATGAACAAGTACCGCCAGATAATTATCTTTTCCCCACTTTACATAGTCTGTAATATTGAACTGCCCGCGGATAAAAGCCCCGTCAATACGTCCGAGGTATGTTCCGTTAAAGAAAACATCGGCTTTCCAATTAACGGCATTAAAATTCAGCCAAGTTATTTTCCCTTTTTGTGAAGATGGTATTTCAAATTTGTTCCTGTACCAGAAATCGGCGGTGAAATAAGAGTCCGAAACCAGCCGTTGCTGCTCTCCATAATTCGGATCCGGTATGGCTCCGGCTTTCAGATAGGACATAAGAACTGTTCCGGGAACTGTTGCCGGAAGCCAGCCTGCATCATTGAAACCGGATAAGGAAAGTTTTTTTCCATCCTGGACAGGTACCTCGGATGCCCTCTGAATACGCCAGTTGCCTCCTGTCAAATATTGCGTTCCATTGGAAGACGGAGCTGGCACTGCTTCCGGTTTATGATCGATATTATTCGATCCGGATACTTCCATTTCGATGAGGGAGAAATTGCTCCACTTGCCCGAGATACAATTAAGACGGACGAAACGGGCTGTTTCCGTATTTTTTACCGGGCATAACGCTGTACCTCCATCGCCCTTTTGTTGTGAAAAAATGGTTTTCCACTCTTTAGCATCGTCGGATACCTGTATTTCATACTGGGTCGCAAAATTTTCAGTATCCCAATATAATTTTATATTTTCAATTTTACTCTGGGTCCCCAGATCGACATAAACCCATTCATCTCTGTTTGTCTTACTTACCCAACGGCTGTCCAACTGTTGGTTTTGACTGATACTGCCATACTTATTGACAGTATAGATGCCATCGGTGATGAGATGGCCTGTGGAATTGAAGTTAATGGCACTGGACTGATAAACAGCCCGCCGGAAAGCGATATTTTTTATTCCGTACAGATGTATGCAACCGGTCATTAGTATCATTGTAAGCAATGACAAGGTCAATACAAGTTTTTTAGGGTTGATCATAATTTTGAATTTGAATTTTTTATAACATATGAGGTTTCTTTATTCAATTGAACCATGCGGCCTGCGGTTTTCTCCTTCGCGTTTGGTGAGATTATCACCTAGGTCTGTTCTGGCACTGTCGGCTACAGCCGACAGGCGTTTAACGGCATCGGGATATAAGTCTGCGACATTATATTGCTCGCCCGGATCACGGCGCATATCAAACAATGACACGGATATCCTTGACCGGCCCCTTATGCCCGGAAAACCGTCGTTTCCCGGCAGGTTTGTACGGTAAGACTCATGTTCATGGGGAAAAATCAATTTAAACCGGCTGTCCCTAATGGCTTCCAGATCATTGCCGCCATAGTAGTAGAGAAAGTACTTGCGGGGCGATTCATCCATATTCCCGGTTAATAACGGTAATATGCTTACTCCGTCTATTTTATTCGAAGGTGAAGCAGCTTTTGTGATTTCTGCCAGAGTAGGCAGGATGTCAATGGCAGACGTTAGTTCATTGCAAATTTTTCCTTCGGGGATGACTCCTTTCCATCTCATAATACATGGTACCCGTTGCCCGCCTTCAAAAGTAGTGGCTTTTGCTTCCCGCAATCCTCCGGTGCTTCCTGCATGATTTCCGAAATTAGCCCATGGCCCGTTATCGGAAGTAAAGATGATAAGCGTATTTTCGTCTAACTGATATTCTTTAAGGGTGTTCATGATCTCCTGTAAGCTCCAGTCGATTTCCATCATCGCATCCCCATATAGCCCTTGCCTGCTTTTTCCCTTGAATTTGCCGGATACAGCCAGAGGCACGTGTGGCATGGAATGTGCAAAATAGAGGAAGAAAGGAGTTTCTTCATGTTTGCATTTCCTGATAAATTGTATGGCTCTCTGTGTATAGAGCGTGGTTAGCTGGCCTTGATCTTCCAGTGTCCATATTTCTTTTACCTTCTCATTTCCATCAATCAACGGTAACGCCGGGTGCCTTAATTTATGAGCCAGGCCGGAGTCTGGAGTAACCCTGTTCCCTTCATAATCGACTGGCCACATATCGTTGGAATAAGGTAACCCCAGATAATCGTCAAACCCGTTTTGCAAAGGCAGAAAGGGTTGCATACTTCCTAAATGCCATTTACCTACCATGCCGCACATGTATCCCTTTTTTTTCAATATTTCGGCAATCGTTTCCTCATCTTTGTTTAAGCCTATTTTACTTTGAGGATACAAAGCCCCGCTGATTCCCACCCTGTTGGGGTAACAGCCTGTCAGCAATCCGGCGCGTGACGCGCTGCTTATCGGCTGGGCCGAATAGAACTGCGTAAAGGTCATTCCTTCACCGGCCAGCCTGTCAATAGCCGGAGTATGATATTGGGTAGCCCCCGTTACAGTAAGGTCTCCATAGCCCATATCATCAGCCAGAATGAGGATTATATTGGGCGCTTTCTGGGCATATGCCTGGAAGGAGACTAATCCGCAGCAGGCAAACGTTATCTTTGTTATCTGATGCATCATTGTTTCTACCAGTATTTTTCGTTCAATCGTTCCATTTCAGGATAATTCTTATCTTCGTCTCCATATTTTTCTTTCAGTAACAGCAATTCTTCTTTGAGAAGTTTTATTAATTCCCTATTAGCCGGGTCGCTGTATATATTATGCATCTCGGCAGGGTCTTCCTGCAAATCGTATAGTTCCCATTCAGGTTTAAGCGCCTTTTTGCCGGTACCGCTCATCCCCAGGGATTGGGCATAGTAATAGATTAACTTATACCGGTCGGTACGTATTCCATAATTTCCGGGAACATGATGGTGCCAGTCGTCATTCATCCAGTAGCGGTAATACATAGACTTGCGCCAATCCCGAGTTGTCTTTCCCTGAAGATTTTTACGGAAGCTCTCACCTTGCATATAGCCGGGAGTTTCGATTCCGGCATAATCAAGAAATAAAGGGGCAAAATCCAGATTAAGAACAATATCCTTATTGATTCCCTTTGGTTTTATTTCTTTCGGATAACGTATCAACAGAGGCATACGCAGGCATTCTTCATACATCAGCCGTTTATCGAACCAACCATGTTCGCCGAGGAAGAAACCCTGGTCACCTGTATAGATTACAATTGTGTTTTCAGAAAGCCCATGTTCGTCCAGATAGTTCAGGATACGTCCTATATTTTCATCGACTCCGGCAATACAGCGCAGGTAATCTTTTATATATATCTGGTATACAAAATGTCTTTTTTCATCACGGCTCATATTCTCTGGAGGCATATTCCCTTTCAGATCATTCCAATCCATATTTTCCATAGACATGGTCAGAGAGTGCGTATACAGCCCTTTCCCTTCATAAGTGTCAAGCAGATTCCGGGGTTCAGGTATAGCCACGCTATCTAACAGTTTCCTGAAACGCTCAGCCGGTTCCCATGGACGGTGAGGTGCCTTAAAATGGCACATGACAAAAAACGGTTTGTCTTTGCCTGCCGATTGCAGGTATTTAATGGTTTCGTCAGCAATCACATCGGTAGAATGACCTTTGTATTCAGTTGTTTTTGGCTTGCCGCCTTCTCCTTTATCCCAGTCCCCTTTCTCTATAAATAAGGGATTGTGATACCTGCCCTGCCCGGGCAAGACATTATAATAGTCGAAACCCATTGGTTCTGTACCCAAATGCCATTTACCGATAATAGCGGTTTGATAGCCTGACCGTTGTAGTTCCTTTGCTACTGTAGGCAAAGCCGGGTTCAACGAGTCATCTAGGGTATACACTCCGTTTTTCTGGCTATATTGGCCTGTCAGAATACAGGCGCGACTTGGGGTACTGATGGAATTCGTAACGAAACAGTTATCCATTCTTACCCCTTCGTTTGCAATACGGTCTATATTAGGAGTAGGCAGATAAGGGGCTAAGTACCCTCCGTATGCACTTATCGCCTGTGACGTATGGTCGTCGGACATGATAAAAAGAATATTGGGCCTGTCTGCATTGGTTTGAGCATGCAGCAAACTTCCTCCGGCAACAGCGACAGATGCGGAATATAATCCGGCAAAAACTTTTTTATAAGGAAATCGCTTCATAATATTAAATCTATTGTTTAGATATATGTTCTTAGTTCCAGAATAATGCGGAACCTGTTTCCATGATGCAATTTTATGGTAATTCTACAATTATGAGGTTTGGATTTTGCTTAAAAGGGTTTGATTACAGCTAAAACATTCAATTAATTTCCGCATCTATATACAGACGTGACAATTTGTTGATTTTAAGCAGAGTTAACAAAATGAGGATGGGGCAATATGGCATTGGATGATATTTCCGGTGCAAAGTTATTTCCCCCGTTGACTGATATAGGTTAAGGTTTATACCGGATAATAAATAGTTGATGAATGTTTGTGTTCATATCAGGTCAAAAAATACTTATTTTATTAAAGTATAAATGCTTCTCAAAATTTCTCTACGGCTTTTCTTTTCAGGTTTGAAAGAAATGCCCGATTTCTCCATCCATATTATGGAAGTTTCCGGATCAATTTCCTTATCCAGCTCAGCCATCCATCCCGGCAGGTATCCACGGAGTCCCATATATTGAGCTATTTCGAAATCCGGGTCGTTTATTTTCATATCAGAGAAATAGAACAATGTAGTTTTCCCTTTCAACAAAATTTCCTGGACATCTTCTATATTCACCTGTCCCGGTTCGATATTCCGGTCTATAGAAACTGACGCGGCAACTCCCGCCGCTTGTCCAAGCGCCATCCAGCAAGGCTCCATCCTCAATGTTGAGAAACCGACATGTGTTGCAGAAGCAGGAACGGGTATTAATAAATTTTTCACGTCCCAGGGAAGTATTACCTCATAGGGTACCGTGTAAACTGCCGAGCCGTAACTGAAAAACCCATCGAGCGCCAGCTTCTCCTTCTCGCGCTTTCGGACGGCATGGGAATCCAATGCATAATGGCTGGATGTGATACTGGAACGATACAATGGCGGGCGTCCTTCCCTGGTTACCGGTAGAGCGTCATTTGCTGTAAAGATATGCTTGCCGTGTAAACGGCGTCCTTCCCGCACATAAACCTGACGTGGAAAATGGTGGTTATCAAGATATTCATCTTTAGCAAATCCCCATTCCTGACATGCCATCCTGAATGCTTCAGGTAATTCCTTATCGTTTTGGGCAAACCAAAGCAAGCCTGTAATATATTCTTCCAGTCGTTTGGCAAATTTGTCCCTCCATTCCCAATTGGCTGTAGGCCATTTCCAGTTTTCCTCAGGCAAGTCGGTTGAAATCAGGGCTAAATGCTGATTATTCGCGTCTGTTTTCCCGTTCGGTAACGCAACCATATTGATAATTTTGGATATTCCCCATGGGTCGCCCGGAATGGAGGTCTTTTCTCCGCCTTCCAACAGATATTTTTTATTAGCCTGCTGCATTTCAGGTGTAACCTTCAATATTCCCGACCCGGCATACCTCCCCAGATAAACGTCGTCAATCAAAGAAATATAATCGGAACGCTTATATCCCTCCGGCTTTTGAGGCAGTATTCTGTTTTCCGGATTTTTAGTCAGGCATAACCTGTAATTATACGCCTGAACGGCGTTATCCGCCGCATGAGTGGACCCTTCCAGCTCAGGGCTGTCCCAGAGTTTATATAATACGCCGCTTCCTATTTCATCATATTCATTCCTGCCTTCCCTCCCAATAGAGAAAGGAACACCTGCGGCAGCGCCCAGGTCTCCTTCATATGTGGCGTCTATGAAAACAGTTCCGGCATATTGTTCTGTTTTTTTTGTTTCCCGGTTGTATATCCTGATACTTTTTATAACGCCATCCTTTCTTTCTACATTCCGGGAAAGAGCATCAAACTGGCGTTGTTTAAAGACGGTGATTTTATCCTTCTCCGTTTCCAGCATACGATCTATAACTATCGCGGCGACATGGGGCTCAAAATGATACCCTCCATTACACACGCTTACCTGTTCGGAGTTTTTTCCATATTTTTCTATATAGTAGGATAATACCCCATCGACAAACTCCCTGAACAGTCCGGTGGTAGCTCCTCGTGTCGCGATATCGGTAGCTCCCAGCCCATTTACAGGAAGACCACCAATATTATTAGTCCGTTCCAGAATGACAGAAGTTTTTCCTTCCCGTGCAGCCGCGATACCCGCCATAATACCTCCGGGCGTTCCTCCGACTATAACAAGATCATAACTGGCAGTTTGTCCTGTAAGACTACCGGAAAATAACAAACATAAAAATTGAATAACAATAAATATTTTTTGCATAATAGATAAATTTTCAGTATTCCTTTATAAGTAAGCTCTTAAGTGATACAAATGAATAAGTTTGAAAATCGATAATTATAGTTTATTTAATTATTTTACTCGGACTTATGCCAAATCGTTCTTTAAATACGGTACTAAAATATTTGGGGTCGGTAAAACCGGTCATGATGGATACTTCGAATACATTATATTGTCCTATCTGCAATAATTCTCTTGCTTTACTCAACCTGATATTTCTGGTAAATGTATTTGGTCCTTCCCCCGTTAGGGCTTTAAGTTTATTATAATAAGTAGAACGGCTCATCCCCATTGTTAAGTAAAGGTTATTCATCGAAAAGGAAGGATCGTCCAGGTGTTCCTCTACGATACGGATGGTTTTTTCCAGGAACTCCTTATCGAGGGGATTGGTATATTCCGGATTTTGATCCGGGTTACCGGATGAGCTCAATGTCTTTTTCAGATTTTCCCGGAACTGTAATATATTCCTGATTTTAGCTTTCAGAATGGATATGTCGAAAGGCTTGGTAATATAATCGTCAGCTCCGCAACTCAATCCTTTCAATATATTTTCTTTTTCTGCCAATGCCGTTAACAGAATAACCGGAATATGGCTCGTCTCCATCGAGTTTTTTAACCGGGCGCACATTTCATCCCCATTCATATTCGGCATAAGGTTGTCTGAAATAATGAAGTCGGGATGCGTTTCGGTTATGATTGAAAGCGCTTCCTGTCCGCCCAGGGCTTCTATAATATCGTAATGTGCAGACAGATTATTTTTCAAATACAGGCGCATATCATCGTTATCTTCTACAATAAGCAGCCTGATTTTCTTTTTTTCTTTTTCATATTCTTCTATACCGGTATTTGTCCCGGATATTTCAGTATCCCTGTCACTATGAAGGCTTTCCTCTTCTATTACAGATACCTTTAACATTTCTTTCTTACGGAAAAATTCTTCACCTTTCTGGAAGGATAATTTAAATTCCGTTCCGGTATTTTCTTTACTTGTGAAGTTAATTGATCCTTCATGCAGCTTAACAAGCTTCTTTGTAAGCATTAGTCCGATCCCGCTTCCCGTTTCTCTTGAGTTTATCGCATTCCTGGCTCTGAAAAACTGTTTAAAGAGGTACTTTTGTTCCTGTTGCGGAATACCGATACCATTATCTGCAACTGATAGATACCAATATTTCTGGTCATGCGATACATTGACTATGATCTGACCGTCGTTTCTGGAGTATTTGACTGCATTTGATAACAGGTTGTTGATTATTTTATCCATTTTCTCACGATCAAACCAAACGTGTAGCTGCTCGAATCCCATTTCCAGTATAAGGGTAATATTTTTATGTTCGGCTTCTACTTTATAAAGTAATATCCTTTCCTGAATATATTCTTTCAATTCGTGTTTCGAGACTACCAGCCGTAGCAGCGATAGATCTGCCTTCTGAAAGTCCAGTAACCGGGTTATCATCAGTGCCAGTTTTTCTGTATTGCGGGTAGCGATATCCAATGCAATCTGTCCTTTTTCCGTTAGATTCTCATTTTCCGACAGATCATTTAAAGGAGCCTTAATTAAAGAGACAGGCGTTCTGATATCATGTGCCATATCGATAAAGAATTGATTCTTTTCTTTTGTATAGCGCTTTTCTATGGAACCCTTCATATACTGGGTAGCTAGTTTTATTATAAACGCGAATAGAACAATATATAAAATATATGCATAAGTTGATTTCCAGAAAGGGGGACTGATGTGTACAGCTATGGTTCTTTCATCGATAAGTGCCCTGCTATCTTTATTTAAGATCTTTAGCCTGAACTGATAGTTGCCGGGACTGATATTTGTATAACTAACTGTATTGTTCTCTGTAGCTGTGTACCATTTATCATCGAAATTCTCAAACATATAGGAGTAAATTATCTGCTTGGGGGAACTGTAATTAATTGATGAGAAGGCAAAAGAAAAAGAATTTTGTTTATACGTCAGCGATAAAGAATTTGTTTCGTTAATAGCATTTTTAAGTATACCGTTATCCTCTCCTATTTTTACAGAATTATAAAACAGCTTGAAATCCGTGAAGATAAGTTTTGCTCTTATATCCGTATTCGTGATTCCATCAATGGGAAGTTCCAGTACACCGTTGATAGTACCGAATACTAAATTACCGCTCTGCCTCCGGATAGACGTACAAGGTGTAAAACTAAAATTTTTAAGCCCCAGATAACTACTAATACCATAAAATTGTCCGGTTTGCGGATTAAACTTAAAAATATCCCGTTCGGTAGTTATCCAGATATTCCCGTTCTTGTCATCTTCGATACTGTAGATGTAGTTTGATGTAAGGCCCTGATCAGTGGTATATGCCTGAAACGATTCGGTACGCGGATTAAACAAGACTAGTCCGCTACCCTCTGTACCCAGCCACACTTCGTTTTCCCCGGCAACATAAAAATCACGAACTGCACTTTTCTTATTTTTTCCTTCAAATCCGGAATATTCCTTAAAATACGAAGTTCCGGTATCTAACAGACAAAAACCGGCAGTTGTTCCTATCAGCAGGTATTTTTCGCTTAAAGGCCTTATTTCCCCCAGGGTCTCTATGCTATAATACTGGAACGTATTTTCCCTGATATTATATCGTGTAAGCTTCCCCCATAATCCGCCGAACCAGACATTGTCCTTTTTATCCGTATAGATCGAATATATATAATTTGTATTGATCGAAGCCTGAAGTTTTTGGTCTTCTTTCTTATAATTGACTACTTCTCCGCTCTGCCTGTTTATCCGAAAAACTCCCATTCCGTAAGTTCCTGCCCAAATATTTTTATAACCGTCTTCATCAAGGGATATAACAACAGCTTTTCTTGTTTCATTATTCATCAAATAATGTTTCCATTTTTTTGTTTCCGAATGATAGCAGCTTATGCCGTTATTCGTACCGACCCATAAGTTCCCGTCAGAATCTTCGAGAAGGGCATTTACTTGGTTATTGGCTAACGAATTCGGCTCATTATATATATGCTTATAATAAGAAATACCTGAAAGTACGGGAACAATAATATTGACTCCATTGGCATAAGTTGTGATCCAGATATAATTATTTTCATCTACAGCGATGTCATATACAGAGTTACTGGTCAATTCATTCCCCGAATTATGATCGGAATCAAAATAAGATACCAGTGAGTCCGAATCACAATCTATTATATAGACCCCCGAGCCGTCTGTCCCGATTACAATTTTATTGTAACCGGCATAATTCAATGAGCGGATTGCAGCATGAGGTATTACAGGAAATAATGATTTTACCAGATTAGTGGACATATCGAATACAGATACTCCTTTCAATTCGGTTCCTATATATATTTTCTGTCCTTTACAGAGCAAACGGCTTACCTTTCCGTATTGCGATCCAATATCGACTTGTTGTACTATGACATAACCTCCGGTGATTTCCTTAGCCAGTTTATACAGGTGCTTATCTGTCCCTACATAAAAAGACCCTTTGCCATCTTCCTGTACGCAGGACGGAAGCTCATTATCAAAAATGAAAAGGGACTGGAAATCTTCACTTTGCGGATTGAAAACATATAATCCGAAATTCGAGACAATCCACAGCTGATCGTTAGAATCAAGGTACACAGACAACAGCATTAAATCCTTGTAATTAATTCTCTGCCTGATATCGAAGTATAATTCGAAATCATCCGTAAATTTATTATAACGGAATATTTTTCCTCCCTGTAAAGCGACCATAAACTCACCCTTATTGTTAAGTAATGCCCGGGTATAGGAAGGATAGTTTTCATATACCAAGCTGTCATCTTTCAATTTGTAATGCTTTACCTGATATCCGTCAAACCTGTCGATGCCCATATAGGTAATAAACCACATGAATCCGGTTGAATCTTTTTCAACCTGAAATACCTGATTACTGCTTAATCCGTCGTCCATATCAAGATATCTGAAACCCTGTGAATAAATATCAGGAATAATACATATTAAGAAAGAAAATAAAAACAGAATTCTCATATATGAAAGTTTTTCAACTCCTATCAAAAATTACAATATATTACTCAAGGTTCCAAATTCAAGTCTGTGTTGGATTTATATGTTGCAAATTAACGGAGATTTTTTATTTTAAACGTCAATTTCATGGTATTAAAATATTTAAGATAAGACATTAACAATGTCTGCTATCAGTTCCGGGACGTCTGTTAATGCCTTATTTTACATTTTATCAGGGTTGTCTTTCGATATAATACTATCTGGAATAACCGTGTACTTTTATATTATCGAATTCGAGCCATCTTTCGCTTCGTTGATTTGTGCTTCCGACACGCCAAACATAAATACGGAATTCGGCGACCTCTCCTCCTGCAAATTTCATCTTACTTATATCAAATTGCGCTGTAACCCAGCCGCTCACACTGTTTTCTGTATTCGATGATACGGAAACAGTCTTTCCTGTATGGTTAATTATTCCATCTTTACAGGTATAGAGTGCTGCAAAATAGGTAAGTTCGGGAGGAGTATCCGGTGCACCTGTCCGCGCCTGTATATCAAAGGTAAACCAATACAAATCCAGCTTCTTGTTATCCGAAGGGCTTATGGTGAAAGACAGATAGTTGTTTTTTTGGTTACCGCTGTTTATATTTACAGCCTCGTTCTCTGTAAGAGCGTTTATATGATCCGCTCCTTGTCCATGATCCCGTATCCATTTTCCTCCGTCCGAAGTATGCGGATCACCCTGCGTCGAAAACAACTCAAAACTTAAATTGTGATTATTTAGCCCACTCGCCGTAATAGTACCGGCATTATTGATAACAGGTTCTAAAGAGCTTCCGTTGAAATCATAGCTTAACAGCACATCTACTTGCCCAGGAGGAAGAGTTGGAGTATATTCCCTTTTCATCACCGGATTTTCTTCATTATGTAAAGAAACGAAGTTTTTCGCACGCAAATATACCTTATCTTCATCGCCATGTTTACGGATGTATTCGTCATTCATGAAAACCCATGCCCTTAGGCCATCTGCATATAAAGCGTCTAAGGATGCATTTGTAAACATATCGTCCATAAATAAATCGAACGCTCCCTGGGCATCAGCTATTTTTTTGTCTATCGGGTCTGGATTATCATCGGGGCCTCCACTCCATATCTTGAAATGAGAAACCATTACAGGCTTGTTATAGGTTCCGAGCTGGCTTACCGCATTACGTGTTTTCCCCGGTATCTGTTGCCAATTCTTATAACTTTGCATTTGCTGTACGCATGTGAAATCACTTGCTTCTATAGCTTCGTCCCAACGAGTTATATCGCGTGTCCCCGGTATTGCCTGCGGCCAGTGATAACCTCCCAGTCCAAGTCCGACCCACGCTTTATCATATGTGTCGTGAATCGTGCCTGCTGCTTTTATATAAGCGGCGGAAAGCTGCTTTTTGTAATTTTCCGCCGCTGCTTCTCCTGAAGGGGGATAGGTCTCCAACTCGGTAAAAAGGACTATATACAAAGGACCATAATTAGGACCGTTACCCTTAAATATTTCCGTCAGTTCTTTTATATCATCTTGAAACTGGTCTCCAATGGCATAATCGGCAGTCTCCCTGTTTTGGGCCAACCATACGATAAGTTGTATTCCATATCCTTGCGCGTAAATATCGGAAACTGTCGTTTGATTTTTATATCCTCGTATCCAGCTCATATCCTGAGGCCCATTATACCAATGGGATACTAACTTTATAGATGTTTCATTGAGAAGAGCGCTGCTTTTTGCGCCTGTAAAATTATCTCCGATTCCCCAAAGAATTTTGGTAGTTGACGGCAGTGTGTCAAGTTCCTCCTCTTCGTTATTATTTTCATTATTATTTATCAGCGGCTCGTCAATAGGTTCTTCGAAATCTTTACACCCCCCAAATAAAAATGATAAAAGAACAATATACAAGAGACAAAACAAATTTTTCATAAAGATTCAGGTTTTGGTTTTTAATCAAGTTAGTTTTCATGATGCAAATATACTTTGGCATTAACATAAAGCAGGTTTGTTTTTTGCCTGATTAGGTTTGTATTTTACTTTTTAACCCGTTTGAGGAAATTAAATTTCCAGATTCAGATTCTATCCTAAACCTTTTTGTAGACTGCCTTGTACTCAATCAGTGTTCAGTCAAATGGATATGCTGATATACATATTGCGATATAATTTTACGTAATAGTTATGTAACAATATTTGTCAGGTTTCTTGATAATTGTGTAATGTTCTGCATACTTAAGTAACAAAGGTAACAGTTTTTTAGCTTTCTTATCTTGTTATATTTTCTAATATATTCAGCTTTTCAAAGAACAACATACTGATGACTACGATATTGATAAAATCTTAAAAAAATCATGCACATTTTAAATATCAATATTAAGTTTGTATAAAAATAAAAGCATGGAAAATATCCCATGCTTTTATCTTTACTATAATATAATAATACTGTCTTCTATTTCTTCAGTGTAAAGAAGAATTCCAATCCCCCGCCGGCACGGTTTTTAACCTGTATCTCTCCTTTGTGGAACAGGACGGCATTCTTTACAATGGATAAGCCTAAGCCAGAACCGCCCGTATCGCGTGTGCGCCCTTCGTTAACGCGATAGAAACGTTCGAAAAGCCTTGCCAGATATTGTTCGTCAACGCCCCGGCCAGTGTCGCAGAAACTAAAATACAGATATTCATTATCCTCCATATAGTTTTTGATGTTGATCTCTATATGTTGTCCGGCATAGCTGATCGAATTATCTACCAGATTGCGGAAAATAGAATAGAGCAGTGTATAATTCCCGTCTATAGTCAGGTCGTCTTTGATAGACACGTTTAACTTTATGTCGTTTGCCGCCAATCCGTCAGCTAAATCTATCCTTACTTCGTCTACGAGCTGTGCCAGATTCACTTTCTCCAGTTTAAACTGTGCAGGAGCTTCTTCTATTTTACTGATAAGGCTTACATCGTCTATCAGGTTCGACAGGCGGATGGTCTGCTGATGGGCCCGGTGGATAAATTGCGCCTGCTTGTATGCTTCCAGTTTTTGGGAATCCAACGTCTCGAGATAGCCACGCAGGCTTGTAACAGGAGTTCTCAGTTCATGGGCGATATTATTTGTCATTTCCTGTTTCAGCAGGCGGGTTTTTTCGGTGCGGGTAATGTCTTTTATTGTAATCTCGAAGCTGTCGTCTTCGAAAACAATTGTCTGAATTGAGAAGGTCTTTCCATTCTTTTTCAGTTGGAAAGTATGGAAGTTCTCATCCTTTGTCCGTTTGCTGATAAACTCTATCGCAGGATCGAATATTTCTTCCTTGATAATGGCTTCCAGGTTGAAAACAGGCTGGTCTACAATAAAGTTGAAATACTGGAAGAAATGTGTATTGGCATAGATCTTCTTGAAATCTTTATCGAAGATGCAAATACCTTCATGTGAAAACTGGAAGTGTTGTATCAGTTTTTCCCGCTCAACTTCTATCTCCCGTTTGCTGTTTTCTTTCTGTTTGAGTATGGTTACCAGTTGCCTGCCGATTTCACCCAATTCATCGTCAGGGAATTCTATCTTCTCGGTCAACGGCTTGTCATCTTTAATTTTAGTGGTCAATGTTTTTAGCTGCGAGATAGACTTTCCGAATCGTCCCGCCGCATAATTCAGTAGAACCAGTACTATAATAAACATGCCGATGACAATATATATAAAGAAGCTGTCGGCTTTAAGCATGCTTTTTGTCTCTACCGTATATGGCAGGGCTACACGTACATAGTACTTTTTGTAATGTTTGGCATAATACAGATATTCGTGCCTGGTAGATACAGACATCCGGATATTGGAACCAGTATTCTGATACAGGGCATTGCGTATCTCCGGACGGTTGAGGTGATTTTCCAGTGTGCTGATATCCTTAACATCCTTGTCGAAAGTAACCTTACCATCCGTATTTATAATGCTGATACGGATATCTTTGGGTAATATATAGGCCAGGGTATCTATGTGTGTCATGTCGCTGTCGGTCAGTTGGCGCATTTCTATATATGTATGTATCATCTCGGCATAGCTGTCGAGCCTGTTTTCCATGGCTTTTGTACGTTGCGCCTTTTCCTCTTTCTGTTCGAATACTATAATAGACACCGTGAAAAGTGCGAATATGATGAAGAAATAGGAGAATATCCGTTGCTTGTAAGTCAGTTTCATAATCTTTTCGGTTACGAGTTACGAGTTACGGGTTACAAGAATAGGAACTTGTAACTTGTAATTATTTATTTTGTAAATTGAATGTATATCCATATCCGGTACGGTTTACGATATAATCGCCATAAGCACCGATCTTTTTCCTGAGACGCGCGATGTGTACATCTACAGTTCTTTCCAATACAATGCCATCATCTTTCCATGCCTTGTCCAGTATGTCGGTGCGTGAAAATATGCGGCCTGTGTTCTGTACAAGCAATACCAATATATTGAATTCGGTTTTGGTAAGCTCTACAACTTCCTTATCCACGGTAACGGTTTTGGTATCGAAATCTATTTCCAGATTGTTCACTGTCAGCAGATTTTTCTGAGCCGCGTTACTTTGGTTCTCTGTTCTTTTCAACACGCTTCTTACACGGGCCACCACTTCCTTTATTGAGAAAGGTTTGGAAATATAGTCGTCCCCTCCGATAGAGAAGCCTGTCAGCATATCATTCTCGGTATCTTTTGCAGTCAGGAAAATGATAGGGATACTATTGCCGTCTTTTCTTAACTGGTCGGCAAATTTAAACCCTGAAATACCCCCCATCATGACATCCAGTAATATCAACCGGTGTTTAGGTGTCAGCATTTTCACGGCCTGTTCGGACGATTCGGCGAGATCTATGTTGTACCCTTCGTTTTGAAGATTAAACTGGAGGATTTCGCGGATATCCGGCTCATCGTCCACTATCAAAATGGATATATTCTTATTGTTTGTTTCCATGTCTGATGTCTTTTCCTTCTGTTAAATAAATAGTGGCTTCAGCGATATTAGTGGCGCTGTCACCGATGCGTTCCAGATTGTGAGATATGGAGTTTACATTTATCATATTCTGTATTTCTTTTTTGCTCAGCTTCTTGTCAGCAAAAGTCTCTTGTAAAGATAAGCCTATTTGATGATATAATTCATCAACTTTATCATCATCTTCTATCACCTGATAAGCTATATAGCTATCTTCGTTGGAGAAAGAGAATATTGCGTTCCGGAGCATTTCGCTGGTATATTGTACCATCTTGCTGATAATCTTTTTTATATCCTCAAAATACGGAGTGGATAAATCCACTTTTTTAAGGAAATGGATGATATTCAGCAGCATATCGCCAATACGTTCCAGGTTTGTGGTCAGATCCTGATAAGTTATTATCTTACGCAGGTCGGCGGCAATAGGGTTGAACTGGAAAATGGTAAATACCACCTCTTCACGTACTTTTATTTCCAGCCTGTCCATGATTATTTCGTTCGATTCGGCTTCTTCATAAAGGGATTCGATTGTATTGTCGTTAAGCAATTTGGTGGTTATCTGCATCTGTATCATGGCCGTTTTTGACAATAGTTCGAAATCGTGGAGAAGAAGTTCGAGTTGCTTGGCTTTTATATTTGTTGTCATGTCTTTTAGCTTTTAGCCATTAGCTTTTAGCCAATAGCTTTTTGTTTTACATTATAATATTTTAGGCTAATAGCTAACAGCTATCAGCTAAAGGCTATATTAACTAAATACTCCTGTCAGGTAATCCTCCGTACGCTTATCTTTCGGTTTGGTAAACATCTGTTTGGTGGTACCATATTCTACCAGTTCCCCCAGATACATAAACATCGAGTTGTCCGATAAACGGGCTGCCTGAGACATATTGTGCGTAACAATTACTATAGTATATTCTTTCTTTAGTTCAAATATCAACTCTTCTACCCTGTTCGTCGATATAGGGTCGAGGGCCGAAGTCGGCTCATCCATCAGCAACAATTCGGGTTTCAGTGCCAGTGCGCGTGCAATGCACAAGCGTTGCTGCTGTCCTCCCGAAAGGAATGTTCCTTTTTTATTCATAGAGTCCTTCACTTCGTCCCAGAGGGCGACACTGCGTAAACTGCTTTCCACAACTTCGTCCCGTTCCGTTTTACTCAGCTTAATATTATTCAGTTTATATCCAGCAATGACATTGTCGTAGATACTCATTGTCGGAAAGGGGTTAGGCCGCTGAAATACCATGCCTGCAAGCCTGCGTACTTTCATAGGGTTCATATCAAAGATATTTTTCCCTTTCAGCAGGATTTCCCCGGTTGTTTCAATATCGGGATACAATTCATGCATGCGGTTTATAGCACGCAGAAGTGTACTTTTTCCACAGCCCGATGGTCCCATGATGGCCGTAACCGTATTCTCCCTGATATTGGCATTCACCATATTCACTGCATTCTTGCCGGGAGTATAAGATACGGATACATCTTTGAGTTCCAGTATATATTGTTCGTTCAAATTTACTGTATTTTCCATTTTTTAGCTATACTTTTTGCAAAAAGATTTATACCCAATACAAATAAGAGAAGCAGCAGGGAAGAAGACCATACCAGATTCGCCAGATTGGGATCGTTATAAAATTCCCATATCAGTAAGGATATGGCACTTGTGGGGTTGGTTGCATCCCAGTTTACAGTAGATGCTCCGAGTGCCGTAACCAGCAGAGGAGCAGTTTCGCCCATCACACGCGATATGGCCAGTAGCGAGCCGGTAAACAATCCGCTGAATGCCGAAGGTAATAATACCCGCAACACAACGGTTGTGTATGAACCGCCCAATGCCAGTCCGGCTTCCTTAAGGGATACCGGCAGCATTTTTAAACTTTCTTCGGTAGAACGTATTATCATCGGCAACATCATTATGGCAAGAGCAATACTACCTGCCAGAGCTGAATAGCCCGACATAGGGATAACTATCCAGATGTAAACCACAACCCCGATGACTATCGACGGTATTCCCTGTAAGAGGTCACTAAGGCTGCGTACAAAACCCGCCATACGTTTTTTTGGGTTTTCGGCAAGGTAAACGCCCACCATTATCCCGACAGGGATAGCTATTACTATAGCAATGGCGAGGATAAGCAATGTACCGGTGATACCATTCAGTATCCCCCCCGGTATAGGGCTGTCGCTGATACGGGCGAGCATGGCTTCCATAGAGGTAGGCGCTACTTCCGTAAACAAGTTTAGATTGAATTGTTTGTATCCTTTTTTTACTAGTTCCCAAAGGATAAGAAAAAGAGGAATCATAGTGATAGCCGACAAGGTGCAAACAGCGAAGAAGAATATTTTACTCTTCGTCAGCCTGTATTTGGCTGTGGATGTCAGTCTCTTTTTCTTTTTCATTTATTTACCATTTTCATGATGTATTTGGCTACAAAGTTGATACATGCCGTTATCAGGAACAGTAATAATCCGATAGCCATCAGCGAGCTTAATTTCAGTCCGCTGGATTCTCCAAACTGATTGGCAATGATACTTGCCATTGAATTTCCTGTATCTGATATACTGACAGGTATGTTATTGGTATTTCCTATCAGCATGGTCACGGCCATTGTCTCTCCCAGGGCGCGACCGAATGCCAATACATAGGATGCGAATATACCCGAACCTGCAACAGGCAGGTTTATAGAGGTTATTACTTCCAGATTGGTGGCTCCGAGGCTGTATGCTCCTTCTTTAAGATCGTTAGGTACCATAGCGATGAACTCGGCACTGAGCGATGATGCATAAGGGATAATCATAATTGCCAGAACGATAGATGATAGCAATATGCCGAATCCCTGATCGCTCACACCCATATCAATCAATATAGGGCGCAAGGTATAAAAACCCCACAACCCATATACTATCGACGGTATTCCCGCCAGCAGGTCTACAACAGAACTTACTATTGTCGATACCTTTTTATTTCTGAAATACTCCCCGTTAAACAATGCAACAGAGAGAGAGAACGGGATACAGAACAGCAGGGCCAGGATAGATGTCATCATTGTGCCCGCAATGAATGGCAGTGCGCCGTATACATTATTCCGTGAATCCCATTCGGTAGAGGTGATAAAGCCTAACCCAAATTCGGAGAATGCTCCGATGCTCTTGCTTACCAGCCCGTATATGACTCCTGCTGTGAGTAATATTATCAGGCAGGCTGCAATAAATAATGTGGCTTTAAATATTTTATCTTTGAGCCCGTCCGAACCTCCCCGGCGGGAGGCTTTGGTGGACTCTGATGAATTTTTAGTCTTCAAATAAAACATGTTGTATCATTTTATTGACCTTCCACTCAGGGGAGGTATGAAGGGAGCTTAGTGGGCAGCTCCTTTTGCTACTGATAATTGATATGTTTCTATTTTCTTTCCATCATAAGTCATCGACTCTATAATAGCTTTTGTTTTTTCTACAGCTACCGGAGGAAGCGGTGCATAGTGCGTCTTAGTGGCTATGGTCTGTCCTTCTTCACTGATGATATAGTTGAGTAATCCGGCAAGTGCTTTGGCCTGAACCTCAGATCTTACATTGTAATTCTGCTCTTTGTAAGCGATGATCCATGTAAATGTGCTGATTGGATAAGCTTCCGGATTCGGAGAGTTTGTGATAACTACACGTGTGTCGTTCGGGATATCTACATTGGCAGAAGCCGAGATACTTTTGCTGTCGGCCGCTATAAAGTTGCCGGCGCTGTTTTGCAATAATGCTGCGGACATATTTAATGCCAACGCGTATTCAGAGCCGATATATCCTATCGCGCCTTCTGTTTCGGCGATAATTCCTGCTACGCCCGGATTTCCTTTAGCTGCGATACCTACCGGGAATTTCAATGATTTGCCTTCGCCTATCTCTGTTTTCCATGTTTCATTTACTTTCGACATATATTCGGAGAATACAGATGTGGTTCCACTGCCATCTGAACGGTAAACAGCTGTAATGCCTTTATCCGGTAAGTTTAAATCAGGATTTATTTCCTTGATCCTGGCATCATTCCAGTTGGTTATTTTACCTCTGTAAATATCTGAAATGAGATCTGCTGTCAGTTTCAGGTCTTTTACATCTTTCAGGTTATAAGATAAAACCACAGCTCCCAGACAGGTTGGAATATGTACTATGTCCGCACCCATATCTTTCAATTCTGTATCCGATAAGAATACATCGGTTGCGCCGAAGTCCACCGTCTGGTCTTTGAGGCTGCGGATACCGCCGCCGCTACCGATAGCTCCGTAGGTAACGGGGCTGCCGATTTTTGCGTACTCTTTAAATACTATGTTGTAGAATGGTGCAGGGAATGTCGCTCCGGCTCCGGATAATGCCGATTCTTTCTTTCCGCACGAGCTTAGTGCGATAATTAATGTTGCTGCTGTGAATAATAAAACTTTTTTCATTTCCTTTTATTTTTAAATTCTGATGCAATATTATTATGTTATTATAACAAATGGACTAAGGATTTGTTACGAAACAGTTAAGATTGAAAATGATGAATGTAATTGAACATTAAAATTACAAATACTTTGTTCCTGCGGATTTTATTTCAACTACTGATTGGCATACAATGATAAAAAACGCCCATTAAAAAATGAGCGCTCAAGATTATTTTGTGCATCAGAAAATTTACAAATTAATCTCCAGGTTTATAAAGAAATACTGTTCAGCTTTGCCTCTGTCTGCATTTATGTTGCGAAAGTTTGGAGCGATTTTCAATTGCTTCAATGGCTGGAATTCCGCACCTATCATCATAAGCTGGCCATCGAGGCTGTTCCATGGCGATGTAAAATTATCGGGATTGGACGAATCCATCAGGTCGTACCGGGCGAATGTTCTCCATTTCGGGGCTACTTTGGCCGATGCATAAACGGAATATCCATAATAATCTTTTTTGTCTATAAAGCCTTTGTTATAAACTCTGTTATACTCCACACCTCCCGATATTTTCTTATCCTGGTAGCCCGCAAAGAGAGATAATGAGTATTGGTCTTTGTATTTAGCGTCTGTTATACCCGTAGGCAGGGCGTCTCGCTGTGTCTCATCATCATTATATACGTCTGCATAAACTCTCAATATTGTATTTTTTATCGGGTGCAGGCTTAGTCCGGCAGCATAACGCATGCTATTGTCCTTTTTTACTTTTTTGTATCCTTCTCCGTTGGTAAGGCTGAAGTCGGCCGAAATGTAATTATTGAAAGTATATTCTGCTGTAAAACCTAAATCTACGCTAGGTGCCATTTTATTCAAATCCTGAAAAGATTTCATCACATAGCGGTGCATCCAGTATTTTTCCTGAATGCTGAATTGCATCAGGTTGGTTTGTCCGAGATTTACATTGAAGCCTTTGTCGTTCCAGTTTACAAAAGCATTGCGTAGATATACTTCCAGTCCGTCGGATGATGTTTTTCCTGCCGCTCCGTCAATTATGACCTGTGCCTGTATTGTACGGGTAAATTTATAGTTATATCCGAGGAATGCCCGTGTAATATCAAATCCTTTTTCTTTGTTCACGTGTCCAAAACCTGTACTGTAATCTAAAAATCCCCGTGCAATAACATTACCTGACGGTTTAAACGAAACGGAGTCTTTTTCCTGAGCAAAACAAGGGCTAATGGCCTGTAAAATTATGAGGCTGAAAATAAAATAAAGTTGTTTCATGTCTATTTCCTGATTTTTTTTTGCAAAGTAAAGCTTAAAGATTTGAAAACAGCTTTGTATTATCATTAAGGTTTGGTTAAGATAAGGTTACGATTATCTACATCCTTCGCTATACAATGATTGCCATATCTAAAACAGTTACCTGACCAGCATGGGGAACCTACCTTCCGGATTTTTTATACCTTCCCCGGATAGTCGAAATTACGCTGATCTGATAAGGTTGTCCTTGATCCCTTTTAATAACGACCCCTCTCTGTAACCTAATCGGCTTTATTTTGGCCTATCCTCAAAAACGTTTTGTTTTTACTGAAAAAGCAATCGAGCGTATCATTAATATTATATATACGGAAACTGTTTGCATAACTCCAGGTGCCTCTTACATATACTTTGCAGAGATAGACTTCACCGGGGTTTTCGCGCTTATCTTCGGGTATTTCTTTGTATGACAATGCGTTCACCTCTTCTATTTTTGTAATAGTACCATTGTCGGCATCCCTGTATTTGAAATGGCTTTTTACAGCTTCGCCCATTTTATCCAGATCGCTTTGGCAAGAAGTTGATGAAAGCATGCCAAAGAGAATGATTATTGAAAATATACACTTTTTCATATTGGTTTTATTTTTAAATTAGCAAATCCGGATATTAGCAGATTAGCAAATAAGGTTGTCGCTTTGCATTATTTACCGATTTTCGAATCTGCTAATTTTCCAATTATCTGTACCAAATCTTATTGTTCCATCCGCTTCATATATACATTGTAATCATCACTTCCCGACGACTCTTCGTATATTGTGAGTCCGAAATACTGTACCACGCTTATCAGATGATTCATAATTTCGGCTAATATAGTCTCGTACTCTGCCCATATGGTTGTGCTGGTAAATGTATATAATTCTATAGGTAGGCCTTGTGTCGTTGATGCCAGCTGCCTTACCAAAAGTGTCATATCCTTATTTATATCCGGATGGTTGCGCAGATAATATATGCCGTATTGCATAAACAGGTCGCAATTGGTAATGGCATGTTTATTCAATGGTAAATCGCTATTGCTCTGTTTATTCAACTTTGCATACACACCTTGCTTCTCCTTAATATAATCGGAAAGCCCGTCTACTTTTTTAAATTTTTCAATTTCGTCTTCTGTCAAAAAACGGATACTGTCATATTTGATATTTAATGCCCGCCTGAATCGCCGTCCACCGGATTCCTGCATACCGCGCCAGTTTTGGAATGAATCGGAGATCAGGGCGTAAGTCGGGATCGTAGTAATTGTTTTGTCAAAGTTGCGGACTTTAACAGTGGTCAATGTTATTTCTTCCACATTTCCATCCGCCCCGTATTTGTTCATTGTTATCCAGTCGCCTATCTGAACCATGTCGTTGGTTGTAATCTGTATACTGCCGACAAAGCCCATGATAGAGTCTTTAAACATCAGTAGTAATACGGCCGAAGCGGCTCCCATAGCTGCAAAAAAAGCCGTGGCGGACCGTCCTGTAAGAATAGCGTATACAACTACCGCTCCGAATATGAAAAGAATGATTTGTATTACCTGGAAATAGCTTTTCATCGGCTTGTTCTTAAATGCAGGTTTCTCCTGTAAAACATCCCCGAACGATCTCACCAGTGCCATCACAGTCCATATAACCATAAAGACCAGGTAAATATCCGTCAATTTTATCAATGGGGTAATCAAACCTTTAAAGTCATAGAATACAATCGGTATTGCCCCTCTGACGAACGAGTATGGCACGACCAGAGCCAGATAGTGAGGGAGCTTATTGCTTATAGTGTACCCGAAAAATGATAATGTGGTTATTTTTTCGATACGGTGGAAAACAAATGTAAGTATTTTCCTTACTACGAGCTGTAACACATACACTGTGACAGCAACTATAACCAGCAATACTATCAGTTTGACATATTCAATCCATTGTTCGGGAACTCCCAGATCAGACAATATTTTTTGCATCCACCGGGCTATCGAGACAGTCATGGACTCGTAATCGGATTGTAAATCTTTTATATCCATATTATTTATACTTTTTTTAATATACTCTTTGTGTAAACAGATTTTGTCAGGCCTTAGTTTTTATTTTCTAAAATGAGTAACAGGAAGTATTTAATGAAAGGGATAGCTGCCTGTAATTCTTATCTCAATAAGCCAATAAATATAATGCCTGCGGCCTTGATTCCCCCAAGCCTCCCAAATTTAAGAATTAAAAATTGCCGATACAAGGGAGGATCGTAATTATGTATAAAAAACTGAATGTTTTGAATCGCACAGGCGGGGCAAAAGTAATGGATGCAATTGAACAGTTAGATTTGACATTACTCATATATTTTAATAAGTTTACAACTTATTTTTATACATTAGCGTGTCCTTAAGAACTACAGGAAAAAGAGTAAAAATGGAAAAAAGCAAAAAGAAGTTTTCTATAAAAGAAAGGCTATTAACATTCAAACATGTCTTTTGCGGCTTTAAGGTATTGTGGGCAGAGGAACACAATGCCCGCATCCATATTATTGTATCCGTCATTGTCGTTATACTAGGCGCCTTACTGGATATATCCCTGACCGAATGGCTAATTGTACTGGTACTGATCGGACTGGTTTTGTCTCTGGAAATTATCAACACATCCATAGAAAATATATGTGATTATATATCGCCCGAATGGCATATGATAATTAAGAAAATCAAAGACCTGGCAGCTGCCGCCGTTTTTCTGGCTGCTATGATATCTGTGGTTTGCAGAATCATTATTTTTTTACCCAAACTTTGTGATTTTTTTATATAAAATTGAGACTAATGTTAAATATTATGGACGTAAAATATTAAATTTAATTCCTATTACCCTTAATAAACAATAAAGAATCTCATAACAAACATATTATACTAAACTAAAACATTTAAGTATGAGGAAATCAATTATTTTATTTGCTTTTGTAGTTATAACCGGGCTGATAAAAGCGCAAATGCCTCAGCCATTACCGATAGATCCGCAGGTAAGATTCGGCACGCTCGAAAATGGTCTGACATATTATATCAGGCATAATGCATATCCGGAGAAAAGAGCTGATTTCTATATCGCTCAAAAAGTAGGTTCAATGCAGGAAGAGGATAATCAGGCAGGGCTTGCTCACTTTCTGGAGCATATGGCTTTTAATGGTTCAAAAAACTTTCCGGGCAAAAAAACAATCCTTAATTACCTGGAAAGTATCGGTGTGAAGTTCGGTGCAAACGTAAATGCTTATACATCTTTTGACGAAACCGTATATAATCTGTCGGATGTACCGGTTGTGCGTCAGACGGTCATTGACTCTTGTCTGTTGGTATTACACGACTGGTCGAGCTTTATTGCCCTCAAAGACGAGCAGATTGACGAAGAACGTCTGGTTATTAAAGAAGAATGGCGTACACGCAGCGGGGCGCAGTCGCGTATTTGGGACAAGCAGCTTCCTGTTATATTCAAAGACAGTAAATATGCCGACCGCATGCCAATAGGAAAGATGGAGATAGTGGAAAACTTCCCGTATCAGACACTAAAAGATTATTACCATAAGTGGTACAGACCGGACCTACAGGCTATCATTGTGGTAGGGGATATAGACGTAGATGCGATAGAAGCACAGATAAAAACTATGTTTGCCGATATACCTAAACCTGTCAGCCCTGCCGAAAGGGTATATTTCCCTGTACCGGACAATGAAGAACCCATTGTATCGGTAATAACGGACCCGGAAGCCGTGCAAACTGTTGTCAGCCTGTATATAAAGCATGATATTCTGCCCGAAAATCTGAAGAAAACACAAGCTGAACTTATGTCCGGCATTGTTAAGAATCTGGCATCCAGTATGCTATCCGACAGATTAAACGAAATATCTCAGAAAGCTGATGCACCATTCGCAGCATCATATGCCTACGATGGTAATTTCTTCGTCTCAAAGACCAAAGACGCATGGACAACAATGGCTTTGAGTAAAGAAGGGAAAGTAGACGAAACTTTGGCCAGTATGGTAAGGGAGAACGAACGTATCCGCAAATTCGGGTTCACCGAAGCCGAAGTAGAAAGAGCCAAAGCTACCCTCCTGCAAAGATATGAGGATATGTATAATAATAGGAGTAAAGAGTTGAACAGAAGGTATGTGCAGGAATATGTGCGCAGCTTTTCCGACAATGAAGGTATTCCGGGAATAGAATATGAATACAACTTCCTGAAACAGATAGCCCCGATGCTTGATGCCAAAATGATCAATGCAATGTCGCAGGGACTTATCAACAACAAGAATATTATCATTACCGTTACCGGACCAGAGAAAGAAGGGCTGGTATATCCGACAACGGATGAATTACTGAATGTTTTCAGGACTGTAGAAGCCGAAAACATTACTCCGTATGCGGAAACAGTATCCAATGAACCGCTTATCGCGCAATTGCCACAGGCAGGTAAAGTAGTTAGTACAACAAAAGACGATAAGCTGGGTGCTACAGTCTGGACGTTATCCAATGGCATTAAAGTCGTTCTTAAAAAGACCGACTACAAGGATGATGAGATCATCATGGCTTCGCATGGTTATGGCGGTACATCCATCATAGCCGATGCCGATATAGATAATGCAAACATGGCATCTATGGTGCCATATGTGGGTGGTATCGGAAATTTCAGTTCTACAGACCTGAAAAAAGTATTAGCCGGAAAGTCGGCAAATGTAAATGCCAATATATCAAGCTGGACACAGGGGATGAATGGTTCATCAAATATCAAAAACGTAGAGACCTTGTTGCAGCTTACATATCTGTACTTCACCGCGCCTCGTAAAGATGAGGGCGCATACACGACATTGATGGACGCGATAAAGAACCAGCTGAAGAATCTGGCTTCCGAACCGTCATATGTAATGAGCCTGCGTACTATTGCTGCCCGATACGGCGACAATCCGCGTATGAAGGAAATGACCCTGGAAGATGCGGAAAAATTGAATTACGACCGTATCATTGAAATATACAAAGAAATATTTGCCAATCCGGGCTCATTCACTTTCACATTTGTGGGAACTATAGATGAAGCTACTTTAAAACCACTGGTAGAACAATATCTGGCCTCTCTGCCGTCCGGCAATAAAGATGCTAAATACAAGGATGTAAAAGCGGATATACGCAAAGGTAAGTTTGAAGATATATTCGAGCAGGAAATGAAAACGCCTAAAACCTCTGTATTCGAATTGTATAGCGGGACATTGAAACGTGACCAGAAAACTCAAATAGCGCTTTCCGCATTGAAGCAAATTCTGGACATTGTATATATGCGTACCATCAGGGACGAAGCCGGTGGCACATATGGTGTGGGTGTGGGTTCGGATATTAACCGCATACCTGAGGGACAAGCCAGATTAGTAATGACATTCGACACTGATCCTGAAAGAGCTTCATCGATAGCTCCTATTGTTGACCGTGAAGTGAAAAACATAGCAGAAAAAGGACCTGAAGATGCCGACTTCCAGAAAGTGAAAGAATATATGGTGAAAAAATTCCAGGAAGATGAAAAGCAAAACGGCTACTGGGTGGGTACCCTGAGTGCATATCATTTCTATGGAGAGGATAATTATTCCGATTATTTGTCAATAGTAAATGCATTGACTAAAGATGATATCAAGGCTGTAACAAAACAACTGATATCGCAGGGTAACTTTATTGAAGTAATAATGAATCCTAAGAAATAACCTGTTTCATTATAATTTATACGGTAAAAAAGCTGCCTGGATTTATTTCAGGCAGCTTTTTAATTTATTAAAAAGATTTGGATTTGCTGCATCACAACCTTTTTGTCAGATAATGTGTCGTGTTTGTTTATCACCCGTTCTTATGCTAATTGCCACGAATTTAACCGAACCTGTTTTGACGCCGGAAGCCGGCGACTGGACACTTTCGCAAATATCAAATTCCGGAGAGAACAGGGGAAATACTCTGTAAGAGCAGCATATAAATTTTTGTCATGTACTTAGCAAAAAAATATTTTTTTCGAAAAAGTTTATCTATATATGAAGCCGATAGCCTTTAGCTGATAGTTCTTTGAAGTGTTGAAGAAGCCCCCTAAGTCCCCCTTGGGGGACTTACAGAGAGGGAAAAAAGGAACAGATAAAAAATAGTGGGAAAAGTGTAACTTTTGTAACTTTTTTGATATAGTTACGAGTTTGCCTCGCCTTTGCTTCGGCGAATGTTATTTCTGCGCCCTTTGAGCAGTTACAAGTTACAAGTTACGAGTAGACAAGATACGAGATACGAGTTGTTAACTGATAACTGTTTACTGTTTACTGATATATCTGTTACCTTTTGCGTCTTTGCATGAGAATACTGTTTACTGTTCACAGAAAAGTGTCAGGTTTTAACATAGTGCAGTTAATAAAAGTGAATATTTGACCGGTGGTTATAAGGGCCGATTTTCGTGCGTTTATTCAGATAAAAAACACGCTTATAATAACATATCGTGAACTTTTCATTATCTTTGTGCTTCGAAAAAGAGGTGAAGTATATGACTAAAAATAAGCAACAGCTGCTGGATGAACGTTATATGAGAATGGCAGCTATCTGGGCTGAAAATTCATACTGTGTACGCAGGAAAGTAGGGGCGTTAATTGTTAAGGATAAAATGATTATATCGGATGGATATAATGGTACTCCGGCAGGTTTTGAAAATATCTGCGAAGATGAGAACAATGAGACCAAACCGTACGTTTTACATGCCGAGGCCAATGCCATAACAAAAGTAGCATGCTCGCACAATAGTAGCATGGACGCAACAATGTATGTAACAACATCTCCCTGTATCGAATGTGCAAAATTGATTATCCAGGCAGGTATCAAAAGGGTTGTTTACAACCAGAGATACAGGCGTAGCGATGGCGCGGCTTTGTTGGAGCGTGCCGGGATCGAAGTTGTGCTTATCGAGATGGATGAAACTGAAAATAAAATAGAGTTAGAAAATAAATGAAAAGTAATAAAAAGATATACATTTGGCTGCCTTTGTGCATTGCATTGAGTATCGCTGTAGGAATTCTTATCGGAAATATATTTTCCGTATTTACCCCTGTACGGAAAATATTCGGAGGTAGCAACAAACTGGAGACTATATTTGAATATGTGAATAAGTCGTATGTAGACACAGTCAATGTAAATGAACTGGTTGAAGATGCCATTCCTACGATTCTGGCCGGGTTAGACCCTCACTCTGTGTATATTTCGGCAGAGAATATGGCGTATAACGGTGATGAACTGGAAGGCCATTTCAGTGGAGTGGGAGTGGAGTTCCTTATCAAGAACGATACGGTAAATATTGTAAACGTTATACCCGGAGGACCTTCTGAAGCAGTAGGGATTATCCCCGGCGACAGGCTGGTATATGTGAACGACAGTCTCTTTGTCGGGAAAGGGCTTAGCGAAGAGAGAGTTTTCAAAACATTGCGGGGAAAGAAAGATACCAAAGTAAAAATAAAAATAAAAAGGGATACAAGTCCCGACCTGATCGAATTTGAGGTTACACGCGCGGATGTACCTGTGAAAACAGTTCCGGTATCATATATGATAGACGATAAGATAGGCTATATCAAAGTTACGAAATTTGGAAGCACTACTTATAATGAGTTTATCACAGCTATAGCAAAACTGAAAAGTCAGGGTTGCGAATCATTCATCATAGACCTCCAACAGAATACGGGTGGTTATATGGGCGCGGCAATAATGATGACGAATGAGTTCCTTGCAAACGGTAATATGATTGTCTATACCGAAGGCCGTGCGTATCCCCGCGAAAATGTATTTGCCGATGGTTCGGGTACATGTAAAGATAATCAGTTGATCGTGCTTATAGACGAAGGAAGTGCTTCTGCCAGTGAAATTTTTGCGGGAGCGATGCAGGATAACGACAGGGGCTTGATTGTAGGACGTCGTTCGTTCGGAAAAGGTCTTGTGCAAAACCGGTTTATGTTCAAAGACGGTTCGGCTTTACAATTAACCATTGCCCGCTACCATACACCTTCGGGAAGATGTATCCAAAAAGCATATAAGAAAGGTGACCGTACCGATTATGATATGGATATACTAAACCGTTATAATAGGGGTGAATTTTCTAACAGAGATAGCATAAAACTGGATAATCTTCCTTTGTTCCACACTTTGGCGGGACGTCCTGTATATGGTGATGACGGTATCCTGGCCGATGTGTTTGTCCCCCGCGACACCACAGGGATAAACTCTTATTACCTGAAAGTGGCTAATAGCGGAATGATGCGTGAATACTCTTTCGTTTACTCAGCGAAGAACAGGGAAAAGTTGAAAGGTTATAAAACATGGCAGGAGGCTCATAAATATCTCGCTACACAACCGGTTGTCGATTATCTGGTTGAGTATGCGTATGGTAAAGGAATACGCCGCCAGCCATACCTGATCGAAGAATCGAGAAGGCTCCTGCAGGCACAGATGGAAGCGATTATCCTGCGGAACATTTTCGGGGAAGATGCATACTATCCGGTAGCCCAGAGAGACGACCTGATAATGAAAGAGGCCGTTAAACTGCTGAAAGCAAATAAAGCGACACCCGAAGCTATAAAGAGCGAACAGTATAAATAGGATAATATAAGAAAGGAGCATGAGTTATAAACTCATGCTCCTTTATGGGTTCACCGTTCTTCTGCTTTATTTGCCGGCAGATAGTGGCCTGATAATTCTTTTCCGGATGCCTTGCGGAATGTTGTAAGCTGATAAACCAGTATCAGCCATACCAGCAGGCTTGGGAATGCTTTGAGTGAATATGGCCTTATGACCTCTCTCCTTATAAAAGCCGGGATTAGATCCGAATTTGCGAAAAGAGTAAGAAATAAGGTGAATACAAATAAAATGAGCAGGTATTTATTCAAAGGCTTCTTTTGTATAAGGAACCATATAGCAACCCCGGTCACGGCTATGATGTAAGTGCTGTTTTCGGAGCCGGTGCTGAATAAGACGATAAAGATAAGTGTCGATGCTAAAAGGCCATATTGATAAACCGGGTTTCGGTATTCCTTTACCGGTATATATTGCAGGGCAAAGAGAATGACGGCAGGAATAAGAATGATCAGATTTGAGAACGTTAACCCCAAAACTTTTTGTATCAGGCCTATTGCTGATATATTTTGATAGACCGAACCCGTATTCAATGTATTCTTCAACATCAGCGATTCGTACCAGTCCGCATAGCTTTGTACGATAAACTGGGGAGAAGATATTACCATTGGCAATATGAAGAAAATAATGCCCCACAGAAACAAGTAACCGATAAACTTTGGCTTATGTTTTGAAAAAAAGAAGAATGCCAGCCCTGCAATGCCGTATAACTTTATAAATAGACCGAGCATAATAAAGCAGGCTGCCCAAAAGTCTTTTTCTGACTTGATGCAGATGAAAGCCCCGATTATCAATGCAGCTATAAGTGTATTTGTCTGGCTGTTGGTCGCATTCAGATATACTTCGAGCATGGCAATCCAATAGATGATAACTTTGCCTTTCCACGACATCGGAAGTTTATAGATCGCTACCAGTAGAGTAGCGGCAATTACCATTTCCCATAAAGGTATTCCCAAAAAATCAGGCAGCACGGCAAAAGGTGCTATTATAATACTGAACAGCGGCCCGTAGTGATTCGAGTCAAAATACTGGTCCGGGTATTCGGTATACAGGTTTACCTGCTCTATCGTATGGTAGAATACATATTTGAATATCTGATAGTTATTGGCCTTGTTCAGATGACTCAGTCCTGCCAGCAGAGCAGCCCCGATCCATAAGGCGAATATCAGACGTTTATCATAGAAAATCGGTTTCTGAAAGAATTTGACAATGGCATGCATAACAATTGCGTCTTGTTTTTTTAGGGTAATTTTTATTTTCAGCTTCAAAAATAGGATAATATTACCGAAGAAATGTATTTTTGTCTGATATTTCTATATCAGGCTGAATTATGGTACGTTATTTGTCAGCCTCAATAGTTAAAAAAAAATGAGCAATATACAACAAGCGAAAGATAAATTACGAAAAGAGATTTCTGCACTTAAAAAGAAATTTACTTCTGATGAATTATATAATCGTTCACAGGAAGTATTATCTGTCCTTGAATTGACAGGGATATTTCAGGAATCCAAAACGATATTTATATATAATAGCCTTGATGATGAAGTGCAGACTTTCGATTTTATTCGCAAATGGAGCGCCGGCAAAGATTTTTACCTTCCGGTGATTGAAAAAGACGAAATGGTTTTCAGAAGATGCACGACCAATACATGTTTCCAGCAATCGGCTTTCGGTATCATGGAGCCTGTAGGGGATAATTATACGGATTATAAGAAAGTTGATCTGATAATAATTCCTGGAGTGGCATTTGATCGGAAAATGAATCGGATGGGAAGAGGGAAAGCTTATTATGACCGCTTTTTACCTAAATTGAAAGCTCCCAGGCTCGGTATATGCTTCGAATTTCAGCTGTTCGATGGAATACCTGCAGATAAAAATGATGTAAAGATGGATTACATTGTATCAGAAAATGAGTTGATTTGGTAAGGAGTCAGTTAACAGAAGCTAATTCATAATTCATAAATTATGACTCGTCATTTAAAATATTATCTTTACGCCCAAAATAGAACCAGAAATTGAAGTATGTCTATAGTAGTTAGAGAAGTAAGTGAGAATGATAAGGCTTTAAAGAAGGCCTTTGTGAAATTCCCGATAAAATTATATAAAGATTGTCCGTATTATGTGCCCTCGCTGATACTGGACGAGTTGGACACCCTGGATATAAAGAAAAACCCTGCATTTGATTTTTGCGAGATGCAGATGTTCCTGGCTTATGAGGAGAATCAGATTGTAGGCAGGATTGCAGCGATCATTAACCATAAGGCCAATGAAGTATGGAACGAAAAACATGCACGTTTCAGCTTTGTTGATTTTATAGATGATAATGAGGTGGTAGATGCTTTATTCGCCGCAGCGATAAAATGGGTAAAAGATAAGGGTATGGACGCCATAGTAGGGCCTATGGGTTTTACGGATCTCGATCCTGAAGGTATGCTTATAAAAGGGTTTGATCAGGTGAGTACTATGGCCACTAAATATAGTTACCCGTATTATGTGACACAACTGGAGCGATTGGGCTTCGGGAAAGAAGCCGACTGGAATGAATATCGGATTCCTGTGCCTGATGCAGTGCCTGAAAGGCATCAACGCATCGCCAATATGGTAGCCACCCGCTATGGCCTGAAAGTTTTGAAGTTTAAGAATTTGAAGCAGATTGCACCATATGTAGACAGGCTGTTCAAATTGATGAACGAAGCCTATAAGCCTCTTTATGGTTTTGCACCTTTAACCCAGAAGCAGATAGATCATTATGTGAAAATGTATGTACCTCTTTTACGATGGGATATCGTATCTATCATTATAAAAGAAGAAACGGATGAAGTTGTAGGCTTTGGTATCGGAATGCCAAGTTTATCCCGGGGGCTGATTAAGTCGCGTGGAAAACTATTCCCTTTCGGATGGTATCACCTGTTGAAAGATCTGAAGAGCAAAAAGAATCCGGTTATAGACCTACTATTGATAGGTATTGCACCTGAATATCAGGGGAAAGGGGTAAACGCGATTATATTTAATGACTTTATACCATCGGCATACAAATGTGGTTTTCAGTTCGCCGAATCCAATCCCGAACTGGAAATGAATAATAAAGTGGCATCATTATGGGACGGCTTTAATGCAGAGAATCATAAGATGCGCCGGGCTTATATAAAACATCTGAATTGAGGATGAGGGGTGTCACTTTAACTTTTTCTTCCGAAGAATTTTTTATAATTTTACGCTGCGTTTTTCATTACTAGAGATTTTTAAAAAGTTTATGGAAGAAGAGAAGATCGAATTACCCGAAGTTAATTATTCCGATGATGATATAAAAACCCTCGATTGGCAGGAGCATATCCGTCGCCGTCCGGGGATGTATATTGGTAAGTTGGGCGACGGCTCATCGGCCGATGATGGTGTCTATGTACTTCTGAAGGAAGTGTTGGATAACTCTATTGATGAATACATGATGGGCTATGGCAAGACTATCGATGTCGCTATCGAAGAAGGTGTTGTCAGAGTGCGTGACCACGGACGTGGAGTCCCATTGGGTAAAGTGAAAGATGTATCATCGAAAATGAATACCGGAGCCAAATATGACTCTAAGGCTTTTAAAAAGTCGGTAGGACTGAATGGGGTAGGTATAAAAGCTGTAAATGCCCTTTCTTCATTTTTCCGTATTCAGAGCTTTCGCGATGGACAAACTACTTTTGTAGAATATAGTAAAGCGATTGTTACTGATGAAGATAAGGTGCACAGCACTACGGAAGAGAACGGTACATTGATAGAGTTTATCCCGGATAATACGATTTTTACGAGTTATAGCTTCAGGGACGATTATGTGGAAAGTCTTCTCAAAAACTATGTATTCCTCAACACCGGACTTACGATTATTTATAATGGTAAGAAATTCTTCTCCAAAAACGGGCTTGTAGATCTCCTGAACGAGAATATGACCTCCGAAGCCCTGTATCCGATCATTCACCTGAAAGATGAAGATATAGAAGTCGTTATTACGCATACCGACCAGTACGGGGAAGAATATTATTCGTTTGTGAACGGACAACATACCACACAGGGAGGGACGCATCAGTCTGCGTTTCGTGAATCATTATCCCGTGTAGTCAAAGAATACTATAATAAAAATTTCGATTATGCTGATATCCGTAGCGGTATTGTGGCAGCTATCAGTATAAAGGTTGAAGAACCCGTATTCGAATCCCAGACCAAAACGAAGCTGGGATCAAAAGATATGGGACCGGGGGGGCCTTCTGTACAGAAATTTATCGGGGACTTCCTCAAAAAGGAGTTGGATAACTATCTGCATAAACATACCGATGTATCGGAGACGTTACTTAAAAAGATCCTTGACTCGGAGAAAGAACGTAAGGCTATCGCAGGAGTAACGAAGCTAGCCCGTGAACGTGCAAAAAAAGCCAATCTGCATAATAAGAAATTGCGCGACTGCCGCATTCATTATAACGATACCAAGGGTGATAATCTGGATGAAACCAGTATTTTTATTACCGAAGGGGATTCCGCCAGCGGTTCTATCACAAAGAGCCGTAATCCGAATCTGCAAGCGGTATTCAGCCTTCGTGGAAAGCCATTGAACAGTTTCGGGTTGACAAAGAAGATTGTATATGAGAATGAAGAATTCAACCTGTTGCAAGCAGCTTTGAATATCGAAGACGGATTGGACGGGCTACGCTACAATAAGATAATAGTTGCTACCGATGCTGATACGGATGGTATGCACATCCGTTTGCTGATACTGACTTTCTTTTTGCAATTCTTTCCGGATTTGATAAAGAAGAATCATGTATATATATTGCAAACACCGCTTTTCCGCGTTCGCAACAAGAAAGAGACATTCTATTGCTATACCGAGGAAGAACGAATTGCTGCCATCAGTAAGTTGGGTGCAAATCCTGAAATAACCCGCTTTAAAGGTCTGGGTGAAATATCACCGGACGAATTTGTGCATTTCATAGGAAAAGATATGCGCCTCGACCGGGTGACAATGAAGAAAGAAGATTTAGTGAATAATATGCTCAATTTCTACATGGGTAAGAATACCCCTGAGAGACAAGAGTTTATTATTGATAATCTGGTGATAGAAGAAGACTAAATAAATTAAAATGAACAACGCCCACGCAATTATACTTATATCTTCACCCGACCAGCCGGGGCTGGTAGCTGCCGTTACCGATTTTATCAATGTGAATGGAGGTAATATCATCAATCTGGAACAACATGTGGATAAGCAGGAGAATACGTTCTTTATGCGTATCGAATGGGATTTAACCAATTTTATTATTCCCCGTGAGAAGATCAGCGATTACTTCCAGACGATGTATGCTAAGAAGTACGATATGACATTCCGGCTCTATTTCAACGACTATACGCCACGTATGGCCGTTTTTGTTTCTAAGATGTCACATTGCCTGTTCGATATACTGGCTCGCTACACAGCAGGAGAATGGAATGTGGAGATTCCCCTTATCATAAGTAATCACGAAGATATGCGGTGGGTTGCCGAACGCTTCGGTATTGAATACCATGTATTAAAGCTCAACAAGGATAATAAGGATGAAATAGAAGCTCAACAGCTGGCTTTGTTAAAAGATAAGGAAATCGATTTTATTGTTCTTGCACGTTATATGCAGATATTGACGGATAAATTCATCGAAACATATCCTAATAAGATAATTAATATCCACCATTCTTTCCTTCCCGCTTTTGTGGGAGCAAAGCCTTATCATGCGGCATATGAGAGAGGTGTGAAAATTATCGGCGCTACAAGCCACTATGTAACAGCCGAGCTTGATGCAGGGCCGATCATAGAACAGGATATTACCCGCATTACGCATCGCGATAGTGTGGAGAACCTGGTGCGTAAAGGGCAGGATCTGGAGAAGATAGTATTATCCCATGCTATCGAATATCATCTTACTAGAAGAGTATTGGTATATAAGAACAAAACTATCTTATTTGCATAAAAAATGCCGTTAGCAGGGTTTTATGTTCTTTAATATGTTTGGATAAAACGATTATCTGGTATGTTTTCTTACTTTTGTAAAGTTTAATACCATAGGAAGGAATGAAATAACTTATAATATTAATCTTAAATATAATTTTATGTTTAAAAATCATCCTAAAGGTTTATTAGCGGCCTCATTGTCAAATATGGGAGAGCGTTTCGGCTTCTATATAATGATGGCTATTCTGTCCCTCTTCTTAATGTCAAAATTTGGTTTGGATAAATCAAATGCAGGTATTATTTACTCTGTATTTTACTTTTCTATTTATGCTTTGGCTCTTGTCGGGGGTCTTATTGCAGATAAAACGAAGAAATATAAAGGTACAATTCAAGTAGGTATTATATTAATGGCCGTAGGGTATTTACTTATAGCGATTCCGACCCCTACCCCGGTTCCTAATTTAGCTTTATATCTAACTCTTACTTGTTTTGGCCTATTTGTTATCGCCTTTGGGAATGGTTTATTTAAAGGTAATTTGCAGGCCCTGGTGGGTCAAATGTATGATAATGAAGAGTATGGAAAAATGCGTGACTCCGGTTTCTCATTGTTTTATATGTTTATTAATATAGGTGCTATTTTTGCACCGCTTATTGCAGTAGGTATCAGAAACTGGTGGCTTAAAACAAACGGTTTTGTATATAATTCCGATCTTCCGGCTCTTTGTCACCAGCAAATCGGTGGAACTCTTACAGGTGAAGCCGCTGAACGTTTTACAAAGTTAGCTCCCGAAGTTAGTCTGAATGGTGCCCCTGCTGATCTGACTTTGTTTGCCAATGAATATCTTGGTGTATTTAATACAGGATTCCATTATGCCTTCGGTATAGCAATCTTTGCCATGCTGATCTCTCTTACTATTTATACTATAAATAAGAAGCGTTTTCCAGATCCGGCATTGAAGAAAGCTGTAAAGAAAGATCACTCAGCAATACAAGAAGCGCCTGCTATGGATGCGAACGAAGTGAAACAGCGCTTATACGCTTTATTTGCTGTATTTGCTGTTGTGATTTTCTTCTGGTTTTCATTCCATCAAAACGGATTAACTTTAACATTCTTTGCAAACGATTACACCGATTTGAGTAGTATGAAGCTTGATCTGTTTGGTTTAGTTACATTGGAAGGCGCAGAACTATTTCAGTCATTTAATCCGCTGTTTGTTGTTTTATTAACGCCGATAATTCTGGCTGTATTTGGCTGGTTACGGGCAAAAGGCAAAGAGCCTTCGGCTCCTAAAAAAATTGCCATTGGTATGGGTATTGCAGCTTTGGCCTATGTTGTAATGTCTTTGGGTTCCTTAGGTTTGCCATCAGCTAATGAAGTAAAAGCAGTGGGTGGATTAGCGGATTCTGCTCGTGTAACACCATTCTTATTGATAGGAACTTATCTGATATTGACAATAGCGGAATTATTTATCAGTCCTCTGGGGATATCATTTGTGTCTAAAGTGGCACCTCCACAATATCAAGGAATTATGCAAGGATGCTGGCTTGGTGCTACGGCATTAGGTAATCAATTGTTGTTTATTGGTGCTATTCTGTATGAAAATATTCCTATTTGGGCCACATGGTGTGTATTTGTTGCAGCATGTTGTATATCAATGTTTACAATGCTCTTTATGTTGAAATGGCTTGAGCGCATTACAAAGTAAATAATATATAAATATTAAAAATAAACCCCGGTTTCTGCTATGAAACCGGGGTTTATTTATCTCCAGATACTAATTTAAAGTATGTTGCAAATACAAAAAGAAGAGCAAAAGATCACGTTTCAATACATTGATTATCAAATATATAAACTATTTGGAGGCATTGTAAAAATTGCAACTATTAATAATTAGCTTGAACAGATTATTCACATTTCGCTAAATTGTATTATCTTTGACCCCGAAATACAGGATTATAAATTATCTAAGCGTAGATAATTGATTCTGTTCCCAAAAGTTGGGAGGGTCTTTTTCCCTTTTCTGTGAAGGAAGTGAGGGATAAAGACTTTAGTGGTAACCTAATGATTATTTTATGAAGTATTTGAAGTACTTCTTGATTGCGGGTGTAACTTTTATCAGTTTATCATCCAACATATCAAGAACTTCTAGTCTTTCGGAAGGTATTTATCCGGGAAACCTGTTGCCTGATATTAAAAATTTGGTAAATGAATCAGGAACAAAAATTAATTTGTCTGACCTTAGGGGTCAAAAAGTATTGGTAAACTTCTGGGCGGCTTACGACGCCTATTCGCACAAGGACAATGTGTTGCTGTCTCATATTATCGAGAATAAGCGGTATCCGGTGCAGATGGTTTCAGTTTCTTTTGACAAGAGCGAGTCAGTGTATGAGAGGACATTGGTCATGGATAAAATTGATACCAAGTATCAGTTTCTGGCCAAAGGGGAAGTTTCCTCCGGGCTGTATGATCGCTATCAGTTGGAACGAGGGTTTAAGAATTACCTGATTGATGAAAACGGGGTAATCGTGGCAATGAACCTTACGCCTAACGATCTGGGCAGACTGTTGAATGAGAATTAAATTATTTTACTTTTTATTAAAGCGTTTCATTTCCTGAAAATGAGACGCTTTATTCTTTTTGTCTAACTTGGCATAGTTATTGTTCTGGTAAATAAAATATTAGGGATTTAGAATAATGACTGACAACAAACAAAATATAAAGCCAAACAAAGGGCTAATGGCCAAAACGCTCGACTGGGCATATTCAAAAGCTGTAGTCGGCCTGACGGGTGTCGATTCAGCCTATGATCTGGGCAATAGCTATCTCCATCAGGATGGTACACTGAGCCAGCAAGTAGACTCGCTAATCAAATGGCAGGTAGCCAAGGCTGCTACAAGTGGTTTCGTCACCGGGCTTGGCGGCGTTATGATTATGCCCCTGACTGTTCCTGCAAATATTGCCAGCGTGATTTATGTACAAATACGCATGATCGCAGCTATAGCCTATATGGGTGGGCACGATATCAGAGACGATAGAGTCAAATCCCTAGTCTATATTTGCATGGTAGGCAATGGAGCAAAGGAACTACTGAAAGATGTAAGTATCAAGGCCAGTGAAAAACTGATAACCAGAACCATCGAAAAAGTCAGTGCCAAGCTGGCAGCAAAAGCAGGCGAAAAAGGAGTAACCTCCATAGGGAAAGCCGTACCTGTAGTCGGCGGTGTGGTTGGCGGCTCATATGATGCCATATCCACAAGGATCGTGGGCAAAGTAGCCAAAAAGATTTTTATCGACAGTTTCGACGGAAATATCCCAGCCAAAGAGTAGAACGAAAAGCTTATTTATTCACCCTGCCTATTGGCCTGCGGTTTGCTCCTTTCATATTCGTGAGATTATCGCCGATATCTTCTCTTGTTGTCATAGCTGCTTTTTCCAGCCTGTCGGCTATTTCGGGATATTCGTTTATAATATTATAGCTTTCACCCGCATCGCGGCGCAGATCGTACAATTGTGGTTCTTTCAATTCAAAATCTTCTTTCACTTCTCCCGGTTTTCCGTCATTACCCGGGGGAAACAGGCTGTATGTCCTGTGCTTGTGCGGAAATATAAGTTTATAAGTCCCGTCGGTTACGGCTTCCAGATCGTTTACCCTGTAATAATAGAAGAAATATTGGTGAGGAATCATTTCCATATCACCTTTCATCAGGGGCAGCAGGCTGACCCCGTCGATCTTGTTCTGTGACAGCGGCGCATTGCTTATATCTGCCAATGTGGGTAGTATGTCTATATTGGACGCCATCCTGTTACATACTGTCCCCGCTTCTATTTTGCCTTTCCAGTATGCGATGAAGGGAACACGGTTTCCACCCTCGAAGGTAGTTCCTTTTGCTTCTCTCAGTCCGCCGGTCGAACCAGCATGATTGCCGTAATTTATCCACGGCCCATTATCGGATGTGAGTATGACCAGTGTATTTTCTTCGAGGTTCAGGTCTTTCAGCGTTTGCAATACCTGACCTACACTCCAGTCCAGTTCCATCATTACGTCTCCGTAAAGCCCCTGTTCGCTTTTACCCTTAAACTTGCCGGATACCGCCAGCGGTACATGGGGCATGGAATGTGCCAGATAGATAAAGAAGGGTACATCCTTATTCTTTCGTATGAAGTTGATGGTGCGGTCTGTATAGTCAGTCGTAAATTTCGACTGGTCTGTATTATATCCTATAATCTTATTGTTCTCGATGGTCGGCAAATCCGGAAAGTTGAACCATATGCCGTTTTGAGGATGATACGGCCACATATCGTTCGAATAAGGTAGTCCGTAGTATTCGTCAAATCCGTTTTGAAGCGGGAGAAAAGGTTCGAGATGCCCTAAATGCCATTTACCGTAAACGGCTGTGGCATAATTCTTCTTTTTCAGCACTTCGGCAATCGTTTCTTCTCCGGCATCTATTCCTGTTTTGGAGTCCGGGCCCGGTGCCCCGGAAAATCCGATTCTGTTTGGATAACATCCTGTAAGCAACGCGGCACGTGACGCCCCACTGACAGGCTGGGCCGCAAGAAAATGCGTAAATTGCATTCCTTCTGCCGCCATTTTGTCAATGTTGGGAGTCCTGTATCCCAGTGCGCCTTTATAAGAAAAGTCCCCATATCCGACATCATCCAGATTTATAACGATAAAATTAGTGTGTACCTGCGCCTGTACGGGAATAAATGCGCACCCTGACAGTACGGATAAAATCAGTTTGTTTTTCATGGTATATGTTATGTATAAATATCAGTTGGTTTCAGAATTTATAGTTCACGGCTGTTTCGAAGCGGACTCCCATTCTTTTGGCTTTATCGAATATCGCTTTTGCGCTCTCATTCTCAGGATTGATCCAGGACATGCAATCCGTGAGAACCACAGTCTTCTTTGCCAATCCGCTACAGGTATCGAGTATGTCATTAAGAGAATTGGCGACGCAATAATCAGCGGCTTCCCCTATAAGCAATACTTCATCATATGAGTTCAGAATAGACAGTAATCTGCTATTCAATTGCGTTTTAGGTTGGAAATCCCATTCTACAGCCGCTCTGAAGATACTATAATGCTCTGTCGATTGCGAATAACCCTTATAGAATAGTTCATACGACTTATTATTATTCACGGCCCATTCAGTAAGGCTGTCGGTAATAGTTTTGTCTATAGACCAGCCGTTTGTTCCTAATATACAGTGCATAGGCCATATTGTACACACTTCGCCTTTGGTTTCAAGCTGTTCCAGATATGGAATGGCTAATTCCTTGTTATATTGCGCCTGCCATAATCCCGACTTAACATCCGCAGCGCTGATAATGGAGAACAATGGCGGGTGGTTCCCTCCCTTATCTTTCCAATAGATCTGATGCGCAATATGTATAGGCTGATGTGAGTCAAGCGTAAGGGCTATATAATCTATTTCAGTCTGGTTTTTCCGGATAAAGTCTGCGATACGGGCTACGTCTATATCGGCATCCTTCACAAACAGGGAACCTGCAGGAGTGGTGAAGTCGTTTTGCAGGTCTATGGCTAAGATGGCTGTTCTTTTCATTGCTTAAGTATTACATTCTGATGCAAATATAAGTAAAAAAGCAACCCCTAAAGGCAGGAGTGGTCGGAAGAAATATCTTCCGACTATTTTTTTATATAATCATTTGATATTAAGCTGATTATGTTTGTTTTTATCACATAGTTTTATTATCTTTAAGTATTGATAATCATATATTTATGGCAATATTTAAAGATCATAGGATTGGAATAAATCAACTATTGGGAGTTATTCCAGAGGCACTTTTAAGTCATTTATCCGAAAATACAAAAGTTGACTATTATTCAAAAGTTCTGCATGGCAAGAAATTGTTTTACCTTTTGATGTATGGCATTTTAGAGAATGACAGATTAAGTCAGCGAACCTTAGAGGATACCTTTAATGATCCAGTCTTCAAGATGCTTTTTAACTTAGACAAATCAGAGAGTGTTCGCCGAAGTTCCATATCAGAACGGCTTTCTAAGATTGATGCGGACTTCTTCAAACAAATATATGAATGTATTTATGAACAATTCTCAGCAGCCTATTCATCGACAGAAAAAGAGGAATATAATCTGATACGAGTTGATTCTTCAATGGTAAGTGAAGCTTGTAGCAAACTCTTAGAAGAAGGTATTGACCATAAAAACGGAAAGAAGTCAGTTAAGTATAGCATTGCTTTTGATGGCATTTTACCTTGTGATGTTAAGATATTTACAGACTCCAAATACTCTGGCGAAGAAACAGCTTTACCTGAGGTTATAAGAAGTCATGTGAAACAAGAAACCGGACATCACAATATTTACATTTTGGACAGAGGATTGCAGTCAGCTAGAACCATGAAAGATTTTTCCGGAGAATCTATCCCTTTTATAATAAGAGCAAAAGAGAATCGAAAACATGTTGAACTAAAATCCTTGAAAAGCGATGATATTGATCTAGACTTGGGTAGTTTGATGCTTTTGAAAGATAGTGAAGTTTATTTATATACCGGTAAGCCTATTAATAATAAACGAGGTAATATCCATTACAAAGAAGAGCTGGTAGAAGTACCTTTTCGCTTAATTGTAGCACAAAGCAAAGATGATCCTGATAAAGAATTTTGGTTTATCACCAATGTGCTTAACTTATCAGCCAAAGATATTACGGACGCTTACAGGCGAAGGTGGGATATCGAAGTATTCTTCCGATTTATAAAGCAGGAACTAAATGTGAGTACTCTTGTGTCACTCAATAAAAATGGAATAAAAGTTATCCTATATATGACTTTGATTGTGGCTATACTTATCTTGATATATAAACAGGCTAATAAACTTGGATATAAAACTGCTAAAAGAAGATTTTCCATGGAATTGAGAAACCTGATTATATCTATGATTGTTGTGCAGTGTGGTGGTGATCCTTCTATTTTCTTCAAAACGTAGAAAACAAAAAGTGATCGGAATTTCTTCCGACCACTCCTGCCCCTAAAGGCTGCTTTTCCAATATAATAAACACTACTTTATCAATAACGAGCTTCTACAGCGCTCCAGTCAATTATCTTCCATAATTCGGCAAGATGGTCTGCACGACGGTTTTGGTAATCAAGATAATAAGCATGTTCCCATACGTCGAATCCCAAAAGCGGAGTCAACCCCTTTGTAATAGGGTTTCCGGCGTTAGGTTCTTTTGTAATTTCCAGGTTGCCTGCGTTATCTTTAGCCAGCCATACCCAGCCTGAGCCGAATACTGCTGTACCTGCTGTAACGAATTCTTTTTTGAAGTTTTCGAACGAACCCCATTTTTTGTTAATGGCTTCGGCGAGTTTTCCCTTAGGCTCTCCACCACCGTTAGGGCTGAAAGAAAGGAAATATATATTGTGGTTCAATGTCTGTCCTGCATTGTTGAAAATAGCTCCGTCACTTTCCTTTACGATTGTCTCAAGGTCGGCATTCTCAAATTTGGTTCCGGGAACAAGATTATTCAGGTTTGTTATATAAGTCTGAAGGTGCTTACCATAGTGTAACTCGATAGTCTGTTGGCTTATAACCGGCTCTAAAGCATTTGTCGCATATGGCAACTTTGGTAATTCAAATTTCATAGCTTTTGTTTTTTGATTGTTATTATTATCGTTGTTTATATTTTGTGCTTTAGCATTACTAATAAGTAATACAGAGAGCGTTAGACACGTAAAAAATATCCTTTTCATAAACTTCTGTTTTTTAGTGTGTATGCAAAATTAACAATCTTAATCCGATATTTGTTTAACAATTAGCTGATAATTATCATAAATTGTTTTTAAGGGATTATCGCTAAAATCTATAAGTGTTGATTGTGATATAAATACAGACTATGTTTCTTAAATTATATAGATAAAGATTTTAGAAAAAGATATCAGAATAAATATGTATTTTTGTTCTCAAAATTATCGAGTATATGCTTTTTGTAGATTCGTCCTTTATTTTATCGGAAATCGTAGAAGAAAATCACCAGTTGATCCCTGTTATCAACCGTTTTGGAATAAAACTGGGGCTGGGGGATAAAACCATAGACGATATTTGCCGGAAAGCAAATATCAATACGGAGTTTTTTCTCGCCATACTCAATACTTTCCTCAACGAGGATTACTTCCCTGAGCGCAAACTCCAAAAATTCGATATTGAATTGGTGGTCACATACATAAAGCAGACTGATGCATACTTGATACACGGGCAGCTACACAATCTGGAAAAGCATCTGAACGCTTTCATATCTATGAGCGACCCCAATAACCCCCAGTTGAAACTAATAAGCCGTCTGTTTACCGAGTTTAAGAATGAACTGATAGGACAGATTGAGCAGGGGATGATGAAAGGGGATGCTCCGTTGGCTCTTCTTACCGATCTTAAAAGCATTATAATTAAACATATATCCGGAAACTTTAACGAAAATATGTGCTATGCCACTATATTTACCATAGACAGTTTTCAACGGGATTTGGAGAAGCATAACCGCATCAGGGAGAAAATCTTAAAACCCATGATTGCGGATTTGTCCGAATCGGGGATAGAAGACCTGCAGGAACTGATATCGGTTAGCCATGCTATTAAAGCAACAAAAGCACAGGCTCTGTCGCAGCGGGAGCTGGATGTACTTCGCCTCGTGGCTTTGGGGCTGTTGAACAAAGAGGTGGCCGATAAACTCAATATAAGCCTGAACACCGTATTGTCGCACCGAAAGAATATTACAGCCAAATTGGGGATAAAAACAGTATCCGGTCTGATATTCTATTGTATGACAAACGGATATATTACCGCCGACGAAATAGAACTATAATATTATGGATAAGTTAAACCGTTACATATCTTTCGAATTACTTTTTGCCCTGTTGTTTATAATAGCCTTTTCGTTGCCGTGGCTCGATATGGGATTAGTGAAAATTGTAGGTTGGGATATACCGGACATACAGAAAAAGGTAACGAAAGTAACAAATTTTTTCTCCCGCAACAAAGAGTCGGTTTATACTACATATGTTGTTTATCTCGTTCCTCTACTCAGTATCTTCAGCGCCGTATTATGGCTGTCCCTCAAAAAGAAATCAGCGCGGGTATTCCTGATGATAGCAGGCGTATTGGCTTTTGCAGTCTCTCTCAATCTTTTCTATAAGCTGCCGAAATACGGGAGCGGGGTATATCTGCTCTGTGCCACTTCTGTCCTGTCGGTAGTATATCTGATAATCGTATTCCGAAAAAAGAAAGTGCAACCGGTAATAGATGAAGATGATCTATTAGATAATCCCGGCCCGGACATTCTCAGTGAACGGTAAAGAATATTTTCACGCAAAGGCGCAAAAGGTAACACATATATCAGTAAACAGTAAACAGTCAGCAGTTAACAACTCGTATCTCGTATCTTGTCTACTCGTAACTTGTAACTGCCCGAAGGGCGAAGTAACTTGTAACTGTTAAAAGGTAACACTTATTTCAGTAAACAGTAAACAGTAAACAGTCAGCAGTTAACAACTCGTATCTCGTATCTTGTCTACTCATAATTTGTAACTGCCCGTAGGGCGCAGAAATAACATTCGCCGAAGCGAAGGCGAGGCAAACTCGTAACTATATCCAAAAAGTTACAAAAGTTACACTTTTCCCACTATTTTTTATCTGTTCCTTTTTTCCCTCTCTGTAAGTCCCCCTTGGGGAAACAACGTTCGGCGGAGCCAATTTAGGGGGCTCCTTCAATACTTCAAAGAACTATCAGCTAAGCGCTGTATATATAGATAAAATTCTAAAGATAAGATAACATATCCCTTCTGGCATAGAAATACGGATATATCGGGCACTGCAATATAGAGAGCATTTAACAAATTAAATTTGACATAGAATTATTAAATGTCATTCTTTTTTCATTTCTTTGTTGTGGAAACGATTTCAAAAAAAACAGCACGCACAATAAATGAGATATGTATATATAATATTAGGGTTTATAACTCTAAGTCTGGGTTTGTTGGGTATAGTTACACCGGGATTACCGACCACTCCTTTTATTCTTCTTACAGGTATTTTGTTTGCGAAAAGTTCGCCACGCCTGCATCAGAAGCTAATGGACAATAAGTTGACGGGTAAATATATTCGCCGGGTCAATGAAGGATTTAGCTGGAAAGGACTGGCAATTTCGATAGGAATCATGTGGAGTATGATTATATTTACGGCATTTGTCGTATTCGGATATGGCACTATGCGTTTTGTAATGCTCGGTTTAGGATTGATCGGTACCATTTCCCAAATAATAGTCCTGAGTAAAAAGAAAAGGAAAAAAGCGGTGCTGATGCCGATAGATTTACCTGATAGCAACGTGGATACGGAGGATGAACTCAAGGTATCATGAGACGCTTAAAATATGTATATTTGTGTTATAAAATATATATGCTTTCCTTTGATTTTATGCGATATTTCTGTTTCTTTGTAGAAAGGGCTACGGGAAAGGAGATTTTATTAGGTTGCAATAAATAATTTAGCTGTGCTGACCGTTGGTTCATAGAAGACATTTGTAATTTGCTGATGGACAAAATCCTGAAATCTTGAAATTAAATTTATATAATAGAAAAGTTATGGAAAATAGAAATGAACAGGACAATCAGATTCAGATAGAACTGCCGGAAGACGTAGCCCAGGGAACATACTCAAATCTAGCTATCATAGCCCATTCCTCATCCGAATTTGTCATTGATTTTGTTCGCATTTTGCCCGGATTATCGAAGGCAAAGGTACAATCACGTATTATATTGACCCCCGAGCATGCCAAGCGTTTGCTATATGCGTTAAATGAAAATATCAATAGGTTCGAAGCCCAGAACGGGCCTGTATCTGCCGATAATTCGGCCGGATTTCTTCCGCCGATAACAGGACCAATAGGAGAAGCATAAAGTTATATTTTTAACTATTAAATAAAAGATTCTTATGAAAATCGGAATTCCTAAAGAGCTGAAAGCTTTTGAAAATCGGGTGGCAGTTACACCGGCAGGTGTGTATGAGTTTGTTATTGAGGGACATGAAGTATTTGTACAAACCGGAGCCGGGCTTAGCAGCGGCTTCACCGATCTGGACTATACGGAGGCCGGAGCAACCATTCTTTCCACCATCGGGGAGGTATATGCTATCGCGGATATGATTGTGAAAGTGAAAGAGCCGATTAAAGAGGAATATGACTTGGTAAGGGAAAATCAGATTGTATTTACTTATTTCCATTTTGCCTCCAGCCTTGAGCTTACCAAGGCGATGATAAAGAGTAAAGCGATCTGTATAGCTTATGAAACAGTAGAATTGCCTGACCGCTCACTGCCCCTGCTTGTGCCTATGAGTGAAGTTGCAGGGCGTATGGCTATTCAGGAAGGTGCGCGTTTTCTCGAAAAACCGCATTTGGGAAAAGGTGTTCTTCTGGGAGGAGTACCGGGCGTAAAACCGGCACATGTAATTGTTATCGGAGGCGGTATTGTAGGCGCACAATCAGCTAAAATAGCAGCCGGAATCGGAGCCAGAGTGACTATTCTGGACAAGAGCCTGCCTCGCTTGCGTTACCTGAGCGATATCATGCCTGCAAATGTCACCACCCGTTATTCGGATGCCCATACAATCAAGGAATTGTGTAAAGACGCCGATCTGATTGTCGGAGCAGTACTCATTGCCGGAGATAAAGCCCCGCAGGTGATATCGAAAGATATGCTCAAAATCATGCAGGCCGGCACAGTATTGGTAGATGTGGCCATAGATCAGGGCGGATGTTTCGAAACATCAAAACCGACTACACATCTCGACCCCGTATTTGTTATTGATGATGTAGTACATTACTGTGTTGCGAATATACCGGGCGCTGTACCTATGACTTCTACTTTAGCCCTTACAAACGCGACATTCCCTTACGCCCTCAGTATTGCAAACCTGGGCTGGGAAGAAGCTTGCCGTCAGTATAAAGATTTACGGAAAGGACTGAACATTCTGAAAGGCGATATTGTTTACAAAGCCGTAGCCCATACATTCGGCCTTGAATATAAAGAATATTGATATCGGAAATGCGAAGTGAAAAACGGAGAATGATAAATGAAACATGAAAAATATTTTTCACTTTTTGTTTTTCACTTCAGCTAAATAATAATAGAAATCCTCATATATTTACTAATATAAAACTAATATTTATGGAACTACTAAGTACATCGTTAATAGACTGGTCAAGAGCCCAGTTTGCTATGACAGCAATGTATCACTGGTTGTTTGTGCCCCTTACCCTCGGGCTGGGGATCATAATGGCAATCATGGAGACAATGTATGTGCGTACAGGTAACGAACAGTGGAAGAAGACCGCTAAGTTCTGGATGGTCATTTTCGGTATCAACTTCGCTATAGGGGTTGCTACAGGGATTATCATGGAATTTCAATTCGGTACCAACTGGTCTAACTACAGCTGGTTTGTAGGCGATATTTTTGGCGCGCCACTGGCTATCGAGGCCACACTGGCATTTTTCCTTGAAGCCACCTTTATTTCCATTATGTTCTTCGGATGGAAACGGGTTGGCAAAAAAGCTCACTTGACAGCTACATGGTTAACTGTTACCGGAGCGACCCTTTCGGCGTTATGGATACTTATTGCAAATGCGTGGATGCAATATCCTGTGGGAATGGAGTTTAATCCGGATACTACCCGTAACGAGATGATTAACTTCTGGGATATCGCTTTATCTCCGGTAGCTATTAATAAATTCTTTCATACGGTGCTTTCGGGCTGGATACTGGGTGCGGTATTCGTAGCCGGAGTGGCTGCGTGGTATCTGCTGAAAAAGAGAGATACCGAGTTCGCCAAACAGAGTATGAAAGTTGCAGCAGGATTCGGGTTAGCGTCATCTCTTCTTATAGCCTGGACAGGACATGGTTCGGCCCAGCAGGTAGCGGATAAGCAACCGATGAAGCTGGCTGTGATGGAAGGCTTATATGAAGGTGGAGAAGGAGTGGGGCTTATAGCCTTTGCCATCCCTAATCCGGCGAAAGAGTCATATAAAGACGGTGTGGACCCATATCTAATCAATATAAGTATACCGAAAGGCCTGTCATGGCTTAGCTTTGGCGAACTGGACGCCTACGTTCCGGGTATCAAGGACATAATTGACGGCGGATACAAAGAGCCGGATGGTTCTACTGCCCTTTCATTTGCAGAAAAACAGATCAAAGGAAAAGCAGCTATCCAGGCACTCGCCGATTACAAAAAGGCTAAAAAAGAGGGAAATGAAACGGCAGCCAATGAATATAAAGAAATATTGAAGTCTAATTATTCATATTTCGGATATGGTTATCTGGATACTCCGGAGCAACTGATACCGAATATACCGTTGGTGTACTGGCCATTCCACATTATGGTTTACCTTGGGGGCTGGTTCGTATTGTTGTTCGTTGTGCTTTCCTTCTTTGTGTATAGGAATAAAGATATCGAAAATAAGAAATGGCTTCTGTGGGCGTGTCTGTGGACTATTCCTTTGGCATACATTGCCGGTCAGGCCGGGTGGATGGTTGCCGAAATCGGACGCCAGCCTTGGACTATACAGGATGTATTACCACTACAGGCAGCGGTATCGGCTATTTCTGTTAAATCGGTAATGATATCATTCTTCTTGTTCCTGGCTTTGTTTACAGCATTACTTATCGCGGAGATTCGTATTATGCTCAATCAGATTAAAAAAGGTCCGGAGGACTCTCACTAATTAAGATTTTAAGATTTAATAATTTCAAGATTTCAAGATTAAAGTCACGAAATCTCTAAAAGATATAATTATGGATTATTCATTTTTACAACATTATTGGTGGTTCCTCATATGCCTGATCGGAGGTCTCTTCGCATTCCTTCTATTTGTTCAGGGCGGACAATCGATGCTCTTCTCTTTAGCTAAAGACGAAAAAGAGCGCATGATACTTGTTAATGCTTTAGGTCGCAAGTGGGAATATACATTTACTACTCTTGTAACTTTTGGCGGAGCTTTGTTCGCATCTTTCCCATTGTTTTATTCTACCAGTTTCGGCGGGGCATATTGGGTATGGATGGCGATTCTGTTCTGCTTCGTATTGCAGGCGGTATCATATGAGTTTCAGTCGAAACCAGGTAACCTGTATGGGCGTAATACGTACCGTTGGTTCTTGTTTACCAACGGCTTGCTGGGTACGTTCCTCGTGGGGGCGGCACTGGCTACATTCTTTACAGGATCTGACTTCACAGTGAATAAAGAAAATATGACTGATGTGATAAACCCGGTTATCAGCCGTTGGGGAAGTGAATGGCATGGCTTGGAAGCTCTTGCCAATCCTCGTAATTGGCTGTTAGGGCTGACAGTTTTCTTCCTTGCACGTACGCAGGCTTGTTTGTTCTTTATCAATCGCCTTCAGGACGAAAAGCTGGTAGATCGTTCGCGTAAGTTCTTATTGTATAATTGTGTACCATTTGTAATATTCTTCTTGGCATTTGTTATCTGGGCGTTTATTGCAGACGGGTTCGCTGTAAACCCTGATACAAAAGAAGTATTTATGGAACCACATAAATACTTTAATAACCTGATAGAGATGCCTGTAACGGGTATTGTGTTTGTCGCAGGAGTTTTGCTTGTACTATTTGGCATCGGTAAAACATTATTGACTAAAGGTTATAGTTTCGGTATATGGTTTACAGGGTCAGGTACAGTGCTGACTGTATGTATGCTGCTTCTTATCACAGGGTTCAACAATACAGCTTATTATCCATCTGCTACCGATCCTCAAAGCTCGTTGACAATACAAAATTCTTCTTCGAGTGAATTCACGTTAACAGTGATGAGCATTGTTTCCATCCTTGTTCCGTTTGTGCTTGCATATATTATTTATGCATGGAATTCTTTGGAAAAGAAACGCTTCGATGTAAAAGACTTCAAAGATGACGGACATGTGTATTGATCTGTCTTGTTAAATAGAAGAGACGGGAATACCAGCAAAGTATTCCCGTCTCTTTTTTTGTCCGTTAGTTATGGGGTAGCCTTCGATACAGTCTTTGACTGTGCGTAGCATAAAAGAATCCAACATTTAAATACAACTACTGATCCGCACTTTTAGTCAGCCAGTGAGTAAAGGAGAATTTATTATTCTATTTCGGACTAATAGAAACTTTTTGTAAATTTGGGTTATGATAATCTCAATAAATGTATGAGCCAGCCATTAGCAGAACGTTTGCGTCCACGTACCCTGGACGAATATATAGGACAAAAGCATCTTGTGGGTGAGGGCGCTATCCTGCGCAAGATGATAGAATCGGGGCGAATACCGTCATTTCTTCTCTGGGGACCTCCCGGAGTAGGAAAGACGACGCTGGCCCAGATAATAGCCAACACACTGGATACGCCGTTCTATACATTGAGCGCGATAAACTCAGGGGTGAAAGATGTACGTGAGGTGATAGAACAGGCCAAAAAGAGCCAGTTCTTCAATACAAAAAGCCCTATCTTATTTATCGATGAAATCCACCGTTTTTCAAAATCACAACAGGATTCGTTGCTCAATGCGGTAGAAACGGGGGTGATTACATTGATAGGCGCCACAACGGAAAACCCTTCATTTGAAGTTATACGGCCATTGTTGTCTCGTTGTCAGGTGTACGTTTTACAATCCTTGGATAAGAATGACCTGATCGAACTGGCTCACCGTGCCGTGACACAGGATATTATACTTAAAGAGCGGAATGTCGAATTACAGGAGACCAATGCATTGCTTCGCTTTTCGGGAGGTGACGCCCGCAAGTTGTTAAATATACTCGACTTAGTGACGGGAGCAGATGTCGGCGATAAGGTTGTCATAACAGATAAGGTAGTGACAGAACGCTTGCAGGAAAATCCGGCAGCATATGATAAAGGAGGCGAGATGCATTATGACATTATTTCAGCCTTTATCAAGTCTATCCGGGGCAGTGACCCCGACGCGGCCATCTACTGGCTGGCACGGATGGTGGCCGGTGGAGAAGATCCGAAGTTTATCGCCCGGCGGCTGGTTATTTCGGCGGCGGAAGATATAGGGCTGGCAAACCCCAATGCCCTCTTACTGGCGAATGCATGCTTCGATACTTTGCAGAAGATTGGCTGGCCGGAAGGCCGGATTGTCTTAGCCGAAGCTACTGTTTATCTGGCAACTTCGCCAAAGAGTAACTCGGCATATATGGCTATAGATGAGGCTATCGCGTTGGTGAATGAAACGGGTAACCTGCCGGTCCCCTTGCATCTGCGCAATGCTCCTACCAAGCTTATGAAAGAACTGGATTACGGTAAAAACTACAAATATGCGCACAGCTTCGAGAATAACTTTGTACAGCAGGATTATGTGCCTAAAGAAATAAAAGGACGCCAATTCTGGAAGCCTCAGCAAAATGCATCGGAGAGCAAAATTGTGGAATGGCTGAAAAAATTGTGGAAGGACAGGTATTGAACAGTGTGCCGGTATGCCAATCGGTAAATGTACCAATGAAATATGGGACGGTAAAAGAACTTTATAAATGATGAAAAAAGCTGTAATCAGAATCTTTGTGGTTTTATTATCACTCTATATATTTCTATGTGGGTTTTTTTACTTTTTTCAGGAAAAGCTGATATTTTACCCTACAAAACTTGATAATAACTATATTTTCCGGTTTAAGCAGGATTTTGAGGAAATATATTTAAAAGCGCAGGATGGGACACCATTGAATAGCCTCCTGTTCAAAACAGAAAATCCGAAAGGATTGATTTTCTATCTGCATGGTAATGCCGGGGCTCTTGATTCATGGGGACATCTGGCTTCTGTATATACGGATTTAGGCTACGATGTTTACTTCCTCGATTACAGAGGATTCGGCAAAAGCGGAGGAGAGGTTGATAGCCAGAATCAATTATTCAGTGATATCCAGCTCGCTTACAATGAGATGAAGAAGCGATATGATGAGGACCAGATAATTGTACTGGGTTTCTCTATCGGAACCGGTCCGGCCGCAAAGATTGCCGCGACAAATAATCCTCACCTGCTGATTTTACAGGCTCCTTATTATAGCCTTACAAATGTTATACAGGACATTTGTCCTGTTATCCCGGGTTTTCTGGTCAAATACAACTTGGAGACATGTAAATATGTGAGTGAATGTAAAATGCCGGTTGTCATCTTTCACGGAAATAAAGACAAGGTGATTAATTATAATAATTCCATGAGATTGAAGGCTGTATTAAAAAAATCGGATTCGCTGATTACATTAGAAAATGAAGAACACAACAATATAACTGATAATGAAGTGTATAGAAGGGAAATAAAAAGGCTGCTGGATAAATGAAATAGATATGACTGTGTCCTTAATCATCTTTACAACAATCGCAACCCTCATGTTTATCCAATACCCGATGCGGAAAATCGCCGTGTCCGACAATTTCGATGGGGCAGGAGGAGTATGATTCTTCGAGCCATTCGGTCGTAATATTGGTACCGGAATGATAGTGAAGGCCTTCATTCACGCAGGCTATATTTTTAACGAGCGATATCACCGTACCCACATCATGTGAGACAAGAATAATGGCGGTGTCTTTATTTATATCTTCGAGTATTTTATAAAAATCAGTCTCAAAACGTTTGTCCACATACGAATTAGGTTCGTCGAGCACCAGCAGGTCCGGTCCGTCTATAATAGCGCGTCCAAGTAAGGTGCGTTGGAGCTGGCCTCCGGATAATGCGCCTATAGGCCTGTCGATAAGTTTATCCAGTCCCATCTGATTCGCGATTACCCCTACTTTTTCTTTTTGTTCTTTGGTATAAGGTGAAAAAATACGGTGTTTGATAGTCAGCCCCGATAGTATAACATCGTGTACAGATATGGGGAATTTTTTATCTATCTGATTTATCTGGGGCAGATAACCGATGTTTATCTTATCTGTTTTTACGTTATTCCTGAAAAAAGATATAGTGCCGTTCGCTGGTTTTACAAGCCCGAGTATCGTTTTCAACAAAGTGGTCTTTCCACCGCCGTTAGGGCCGATAATACCCAGAAAATCGTCTTGAAAAACATTCAGGTTCACGTTTTTCAAGACATAAGGGCTGTCATCATATCCGACCGATAGGTCTCTTATTTCAAGTATCTTACTCATCAGTTTTCCTGTGCCAATGCTTTGGCTATTTTTATCATTTCTTCGTCCCAATTATACGATAACAGGTTTATCCGGATTGTTTTCCCATTTATCGCTTCTGCTACGGTTTCTGCATTTTTCGTATCGAATTCCTGCTGAATGAATACAACTTTTACTCCTTCAGCTTTTGCTTTGTCAATCAGTTCCTTTAACTGGGATGGAGATGGATTTTTTCCCTCGTATTCTATTGAATACTGAGTCAGTCCGTATTCATCGGCAAAATAGCTGAGTGCAGGATGATAGATTATAAATGATTTGCTCGGGGCTTTGTCTAAATACGATTTTATAATGCTGTCGGTATTGTTTATTCCCGACACCAACTTGTTGTAATTAGCCGTATAATCAGCTTCATTTTCGCCATCAAGTTCTAACAATGCTTTATACATGTTTTCGGCTATGATCTTAGCCGACCTTACCGAACTCCATGTATGCGGATCACCTCCGGCATGTCCGTATGTATGATTGTGTTTGTGACTGTCATCTTCGCAATGTATATGGGCATCACCTATAGGTTCTATTCCTTGCGAACAGTTTACTATCTTAAGTTCCGGATTACTCTGCGATACTTTATCTATCAATGTATTTTCTATGCCCAAATAACCGATTTTGAAGTATGCCACACTTTTGTCCATAGCCATCATCTGTGATGGGGTGAAGTCTGCACTTTCGGGATTGGACCCGGATGGAACAATACAATTTATCTGATAATGGTCCCCGGCAATTTTACTCAGGAAATATTTTTGTGGTTCTATAGTTACCGACAGAGTCCGGATTTTATCTGCTTTAGATGGTTTACAACCACTAAGAGATAGAATACCCAGTAATATCATGGTAACAACTAATTTATAACTCATAACTTATAATTTATAACTTGCGTCAGACCTATTCTCCTTTTGTTAGATCGTATATCTTGCGGATACGGTTCAGTTCTTTTTCAAAGTCTATTTCCAGATCGTGGAGTATACCGTCGTTCAAGTCATAGACCCAGCCGGCCACACGCGGATATCCCTTTGCCAGATACGATTTCTGTACTTCCGCCGTCTTTATTATATTCAGACATTGTTCGTATACGTTTATTTCTACCAGGCGGTTATACCTGGCTTGCGGGTCGGAAATGGTATCCAGTTCTTTCTCATGCAGGCGGTATACATCACGTATGTTACGCAGCCACGGATTCAGTATTCCTAAATCTTTAGGCTCCATAGCGGCTTTTATCCCCCCGCAATTGTAATGTCCGCATACAATGATATACTTTACATTCAGGTACTCCACCGCATAGTTTATTACCGACAATACATTAAGGTCATTGTTGACCACCATATTGGCAATATTACGATGTACAAATACTTCTCCGGGTTGAAGCCCCATTATTTCATTTGCATGCACACGGCTGTCGGAACATCCTATATAGAGATAATCGGGGTTTTGTTCATTTGCCAGATGGGTAAAAAAGTCCGGATTGTCCTCGCTTATTTTCTCTACCCATTTTTTATTTGCATCGAATATACCCTTGTATGATTTTTGTATTTCCATTATGTTTTATAAGTCTTTTACTTGTTTCAGAATACCGAGCACTTGTTCAACCAGTGAACGTGTCCCATCATTAACAATTACAAAATCAGAAAGTTTAGCTTTCTCTTCATCCGGCATCTGGTTTTGCATACGTTCCAGTACTTTTTCGCGGGTAGTATTATCCCGTTTCATAGTGCGTTCCAGTCTTATTTCCAGAGGTGCGTATACCATCACTATCCTATCCATAAGCTTATTGAAACCAGACTCGAAAAGAATCGCGGCTTCGTGTGCTATCACCGGATAATGTGCATGGTCAGTTACCCATTCTTTGAAATCTTTTTCTACTTCGGGATGTATTATTGCGTTTACCTCCTCCAATTTGGCTTTATCATTGAATATATGGGAAGCCAGCAAAGCTTTATTCAGCACACCGCCCTCAAATAATTCCTTCCCATAGATATTAATCAACTTTTCCTTTATGACTGGGGAAGTTGCCACAAGCCTTTTACTTTCTGCATCGGCAATGTAAACAGGAACATTACAAAGAGAAAATATTTCGGAAACGGTAGATTTGCCACTGCCTATTCCCCCTGTTATACCCAATTTAATCATTTTGTGAAGGATTGTAATTAAGTAAAAGTATATAATTATAGATGTATTCCGGCCCTATATCAATTCTTGAAAAACATATCATTAACTATTATTTACTTAGTGTTGTATTTAAGCCTTTTCCAATCAGTTGATAGCTTAGTAAATAATAGGTCCGCAACCTATTTCTGCTCCAGCACAAATTCCACTTCGGAAGGAACAGGTCCTTTTGTCTGTATATAATCCGGACTTTCGGTTATCCGTACAGGAATTGAGGCTTCTTTCAGGTCTTTGAGGTCATTATAGTCTACAATTACCTGAAAATCGTGAGACGAAATATCGTTATATCTTTTGATACCGACAAAGAACGGGATCTTGATAGACGACGGGAAGAACTTGATTGTCAGGTTTTCCGGTAAATTGATGCACTCGACAGGAACTTCCACTTCTTTTGTGCTGAATTTATCTACCGATACATTTAATTCTACAGTGTTGGGTACAAAACGAATGCCTTTGGTCTGCTTCATCGCAACCAGCATTTTTTTATCCTCTGTTACTTCACGGAGCGTATCGCTGACCGTGTGAGCGTAATGCAGCGTATCCAACGCGGCACGGCTGCCGTATACAAGCACCGAATCGGGTTTGATTGTCAGCTCACCGTCGATCAGATAGCCTGATGCCAGGCTTATGTACCCGTCATATATAACAGGCAGTTTCTTCTGATGCAATACGGCATATGCATAAGATACGCGGGTAGGAGAATAGCTTATCAGTTCCGAAGAAGCAAAAAGTTTCCCCCGTACCAGCTGTTCGAAGTTTCGTCCCTGGATCACCTTTTCCTGTGTCCCTTTCACTATATCCCTTACATCTACTTCCAAAGAATCGTTTCTGTGAGTGAAATAGTATTTGAACATAGACGCCCCGTCATCTTTGATGCGTACATATATCTTCAACGGCAGTTCGTTTTCGAAAACTATACTGTCAGGTATATTCACATACTTAACAGGTATGGTAAGAGTAGACTCAAATTTTTGACGATAAACCTGCATCATCCAAAAAACTGAGGAAAGCAATACAAAAAACAAAAAAGTCAGCATCTTTTTCCATGAAATTTTTGTGAAAAACGATCTGACTTCCTGTATTATGAAATTTCTAGTATCGCTCATATAGCTATACCTGACTTATGTTTCGTTCAAAAGAATTATCTGTTGTTAGTCTGGGTATCGGCAGCAGAAACGTAAACAGAAGATTTTTCTATTGTAATTTTTATTCCGTCGGCAATTTCAAGTACAAATGTAGAGTCGTTTACCTCTTTCACTTTTCCGTGGATACCTCCGGCTGTAACTACTTTGTCTCCTACTTTGATGGCATTACGCGCTTCCTGCAATGCTTTTTGTTTCTTTTGCTGCGGACGTATCATAAAGAAATACATGATGGCAAACAATAACACCATCATCACAATCATGCTACCGCTGCTACCTAATCCCAGAAAACCTCCGCCGGCAGGTGCACCACCCTCGGCTGCTTGTAATAATACACTTAATAAAGTCATAAATTCTTTAATATTTGATTTATATTATTCTTGATTTATCTCCTTTTCTAAAAAAAGCTTTACAAATATAAGCGATTATTTTGAATTAGAGCGAAGGTGAAAATATGATAAATATTATTATTTCTTAATTATCTTCTTTTCTTCTTTCAGTTCTTTTACAATTGCATCCAAAATACCGTTTATAAAAGATGCGCTTTTAGCTGTACTATACGATTTTGCTATATCTATATATTCGTTCAGGGTTACGCTTATCGGTATGGATGGGAAGCTCACTATCTCAGCTATAGCTATCTGCATTATTACCATGTCCATGAGAGCGATACGTTCCGATTCCCAGTTTTTGGTGTATTTATCTATCAACCCGCGATACTCTTTGCCATTCCAAAGGGATTCCCGTAACAATTTCACAGCAAATTCCCTATCGGAATCGTCTTTGAACATAGGAAGCAATTCCTGAGCCGTTCCCTTATTTTCCTCAAATCGTTTAATTGTTTTCAAAACAAAAGACTCGATGATTTCAATGTCGTCATTCCAGTAAAGGCTTTCATCCTCCAGCAAGGTGTATAATTCTTCATCGGTACAAATGACGTGTTTGAACGTTTTACGCCAAAATTCGCGATCATTGTCATAATTGTGAGAATCACTTTCCATATATTCTCTATAAATATCCGAATTCAGAATATTGTCAAGCATCCTACGAACGAAAGTCTCATGTTCGTACCATGAGAACGGCCTGTCTTTAAGATATTTATTCAATTCGAGGTTTTCTCTCAACTGAAGAATAAATTTGTTTTTTAATAGTCTCGTATTTGGCTTTATATCTTCTTCTGTGGGCAAAAGTTTCGACTTGCGGTTATCGACTTTTTGGGCATAGGAGTCGGTGAGTTCAACCAAAAGTGATAGTAAATAGAAGTATAAATCGTATGATTTTTGCAGACTGAAAAGAAGCTCGTTTTCGGCTTTTCTCATGTCTGTAGTTTCACCCTGACTGTATGAAAACAGTATCTGGACAACTCTGATACGGATAAGAACGCGGTTTATCATTTCTACATTTAAAATGTTTCAGGCTGCAAAATTAAACATTTTTTTCAATAAAGTAACTATTTTCGGAATAGAGTTCATTATGGCGTCTGTAATATATTTCAGAAAACTTTATCTATACAGTCGGAATAGTCAGAGCCGGGGGCTTTAGCAGTTAGCTTACAGCTCTTTGAGAGATTGGAAACCAAGCGTTGAGTGAAAAGTGACAGAATAAAAAAAGAAAAAATGTCAGTTTTTTTTGAAAGAGTTACAAATTATTGCGCTTCAGGCTGTCTGACAAGGATGAAAAAGGTATCGGCCAATAGCTAAAAATAGCTATCTTTGTCCCCTGATAATTAAATAAATTTATAAGGGATAGACTAAACATTTATTCTGATAGAATGTTTTAAAATTAAATATGAAAAGAATAGTTATTGCAATCGACGGTTTTTCATCGAACGGTAAAAGTACAATGGCGAAAAGCCTGGCAAAACAAATCGGATACATCTATATAGACAGCGGGGCCATGTACAGGGCAGTTACACTTTTCTGCATCCAGCAAGATTTATTCGAAGATGGCAAATTGAACGAAGGTAAATTGCATGACGAAATAAAAAATATCAGAATAGAGTTTCAGTTAAACAAAGATACAGGAGCGCCTGATACGTATCTTAACGGAGAGAATGTTGAATCCGCTATCCGTAGCATGGATGTTTCATCGAAAGTAAGCATTGTGAGCGCCATTCCATTTGTGCGTCATGCAATGGTTGCTTTGCAACAACAGTTGGGTAAGGCTAAAGGCATAGTGATGGATGGGAGGGATATTGGTACAGTTGTATTCCCTGACGCTGAGATGAAAGTCTTTGTTACCGCGGATGCCACAATAAGAGCACAACGGCGTTTCGATGAGTTACGTTCGAAAGGTAATACGGAAACAACTTTCGATGAAGTATTGGAAAATCTGAAATCCAGGGACCATATGGATCAGACGCGTGCTGAAAGTCCATTGGTAAAAGCGGATGACGCCATCCTTCTGGATAATTCATATATGACCATTGATGAACAGATGCAATGGTTGCTGGAGAAGTTTAAACAAATAACAACAAACTAAATGAGTAATATAGAGATAGACGCAAAATCAGGTTTCTGTTTTGGAGTGGTCAATGCCATAAAAAAAGCGGAAGAGGAACTGGCAAAAGGAGGTACATTATATTGCCTCGGTGACATTGTACACAATAATCTGGAAGTTGACAGACTTGAACAACTCGGTTTGAAAACAATCAATCACGAGGAATTTGCAAAATTGAAAGATGCCAGGGTTTTATTGAGGGCTCATGGCGAACCGCCGTCCACATATCAGATAGCGAAGGACAATAATATTGAAATTATCGATGCTTCATGCCCGGTAGTGCTCCGCCTGCAGAAGAAGATACATGACAAGTATGATAATGAAAAAGATAATAATACACAAATAGTTATCTATGGGAAAAACGGGCATGCGGAAGTAAACGGACTGCTTGGGCAAACCGAGTCTACCGCCATTGTCATAGAAAAGAAAGACGATCTGGAGAAACTTGATTTCTCAAAAAACATCTGCTTGTTTTCTCAGACAACCAAACCGCTCGACGGATTTCAGGAAATCATTGATATCATGCAAAGCCGCATGATAGGCGATGCCAAATTTGAATTCTTTGATACCATCTGCCGGCAGGTGTCGAACCGCATTCCGAATATCAAAGAGTTTGCCTCAAAGAATGATATCATCTTCTTTGTTGCAGGAGAAAAGAGCTCGAACGGAAAGGTACTGTTTGCAGAATGTAAGAAATACAATCCAAATTCTTATTTCATAACCGCGCCGTCTGATATTGATCCCGATGTTGTCAGCAAAACCGCATCTATCGGAATCTGTGGTGCAACCTCTACACCAAAATGGCAAATGGAAGAGGTTGAAGCCAAGATAAATGAAATAAGATCGGTATTAGTTTAGCCAAATTGCTTTAAAAAATTACCGAATCAGCTATTTTATTCTTATTTTTGTACCGGATTTTCAAAAATGCAAAAGAGAATAAAATATTAGTAAAACTATGTCTACAATTAAGTGTATCGGTATTTTGACATCCGGAGGTGATGCTCCCGGTATGAATGCTGCAATCCGTGCTGTTACGCGTGCCGCTATTTATAACGGGTTGGAAGTAAAAGGTATTATGCGTGGTTATAAAGGGCTGATATTCGATGAAATCGAACCATTCAGAACCAATAGCGTAAGTAATATAATACAGCAAGGCGGTACAATACTGAAGACAGCCCGTAGTAAAGAATTTCAGACACCGGAAGGCCGTAAAATAGCTTATGAGGCCCTGCAAAGAGAAGGTATTGATGCATTGGTAGTTATCGGTGGTGACGGATCTCTCACCGGAGCTCGTATATTTGCGCAGGAGTTTAACTATCCTATCGTTGGTTTACCCGGAACTATAGATAACGACTTGCAAGGTACCGACCTGACTATCGGTTACGATACTGCACTGAACACCATTATGCAGGCTGTGGATAAGATACGTGATACAGCGAGTTCGCACGAACGTTTGTTCTTCATTGAAGTTATGGGACGTGAATGTGGTTTTCTTGCGCTGAACGGTGCTATTGCATCAGGTGCAGAAGCTGCCATTATCCCTGAAATGATGCTGCAGCAAGACCAGTTGGGAGACCTGATTTCCAATGGTTTCCGCAAAAGTAAAAACAGTAGTTTGGTCCTTGTTACCGAAGGTGACATTACCGGAGGTGCCATGGCCATGGCAGAACGTGTAAAGACTGAATATCCCCAATACGACGTACGTGTAACGATTCTGGGACATGTGCAGCGTGGAGGTTCTCCTACTGCCAATGACCGTATTCTGGCGAGCCGGATGGGTGCAGCGGCAATTGATGCTTTGCTGGACGGACAGCGTAATGTGATGATTGGCATACAGAACGACGAAATAGTGAATGTGCCGTTTTCAAAGGCGATCAAGAAAAATAAGCCGTTGCAGCAGGACTTGGTAAATACATTGAAAATTCTTTCAATATAATCAGAAAAATCTTTCGACTGTAATAGATACAGAATACAGAGCCTGCTAAAACAGGCTCTGTATTTCGTTTATATGAAGATTCATAATAGTTAGCATTTATAGATAAAGCACCTCTAATTTAATACATCTACTATCCAATAAATCATTCTCTTCATCTATCATTAACACATATTTCAAAACGTATTATTATACTGACTCATCGTTATAGCTCAAATTGTACATATTTATTTGCCCATCCAATTATTTAACCTGCAACCGTTTGCATATTTAATTAGGCGATTAAGCGACAGAACAAAGGCCTGCATAAATAAATTGAGCTAGTTTTACATCCGGTTACATTCTATTGATAATTCAATCTAATTTTAATCATGAAAAATCTTCATTTTATTTTCCTGTCTCTATTAATATTTGCCGGATGCAGTGATAATGATGACCCTGTTGTACCAGTGGTTCCCGAACCACCAACGTCAGGTTCTTCTATCGGAGATCTGAGAGATGGTATAACCGTTATCAGTGACGATTCTTTAGCTTTTGTATTATTTGCGCCGGGTAAGCAATCAGTATATCTCATAGGTGATTTCAACGACTGGAGAGTGTCTGAGGCATACAAAATGAATCAGAAAGATGACCGGTTCTGGATAAAGATCGGAGGTTTGGAGAAAGGCAAAGAATATATATGCCAGTATTTGATTGATAATAAAATAAGAGTCGCAGACCCTTATGCTTCCAAAATATCAGATCCGCAAAACGATCGGTATATAAACATGGAATACGATATATATCCGGGTCTGATTACACCGACAACAAAAACAACAGGCCTGTCTATGGTCGTAAACACTTCACCTGCCGGATACTCTTGGAAGGTATCGGATTTTAGCCCTCAGAATCCTGGGAACATGGTTGTCTATGAAGTGCTTATCCGTGATTTTACGGAGAAACGGAGTATAAAAGGAGTGCAGGAGAAACTTAATTATATAAAGAACCTGGGAGTAAATGCTATTGAACTGATGCCATTCAATGAGTTTGAAGGGAATGACAGTTGGGGATACAATCCGTCTTTCTACTTCGCCACGGATAAGGCATATGGTACCTCGAATGATTATAAAGCTTTTATAGATGAATGCCATGCAAATGGTATAGCTGTAATCATGGACATGGTACTGAATCACAGTTTTAGTCAAAGCCCTATGGTCACTATGTATAAGAACGATAATGATGATAATATCGAGGATAACCCATGGTATAACAAGGAATCTCCAAATCCCGTTTATTCCTGGGGTTATGATTTCAATCATGAAAGCAAATATACCCAGGCTTTCGTAGACAGTGTATGCTCGTACTGGATGAAGGAGTATAAGGTAGACGGATTCCGTTTCGATTTCACAAAAGGCTTTACTAATACAAAAGGAGATGGCAATGCATTAGATCAGGCCCGTATCAATATCTTGAAAAGGATGGTGGATGAGATTCGCAAACGGAATCCTGATGCAATTATCATTTTTGAACATCTGGCTGATAACAGCGAAGAGAAGGTATTAGCCGATTATGGAATCTATCTATGGGGCAATATCAATTACAACTTCAATGAAGCGACTATGGGCTGGGGTAAATATATTGGTGACTATAACAAACAAAACGGGGATATCAGCTGGGCCTCATATGCGGAAAGAGGCTGGACAAAACCAAACCTGGTGGCTTATATGGAAAGCCACGACGAAGAACGCATCATGTTCAAAAACAATAGCTATGGCTATAAGGACAACCCTCTTTACAATGTGCAGGAACCGGCCGTCGGATTGGCACGCACAGAGGCTGCCGCTGTAATCCTGATGTCACTTCCCGGTCCGAAGATGATTTGGCAGTTCGGCGAATTGGGATATGATTATTCTATCAATTCCCGTGAAGACGGCTACTGGACAAGCGACTATGAAGACGGGCGTTTTCGTACAGCTAAGAAACCAATCAAATGGGATTATTTAGAAGATACAAACAGGAAAGCCTTGTATGATGTATATGCCGAAATGAACAAACTGCATACGACCAATCCTATTTTCTCCACAACTGATTATACCATAGGCATTGCCGATAATTTCAAGCAAATACTACTGAAGTCGGCTGGTGGTTATGTATGCGCTATCGCCAATTTCGACATTGTCCCTGCAACTGCAACTGTAAACTTTGGCAAGACAGGAACATGGCAGGACTATTTTACAGACAAGACATTAGTTGTGACCGGATTAACGCAAGAAATAACATTGAACCCGGGTGAATATTATTTGTATTTCAGCAAGTAATCATCCGATAATGGTCGCCACAATACGGCGGCTGCCCCCGTGGTTGCGGAACTCGCACAAATAGATTCCCTGCCAGACACCCATATTAAGACGGCCCTTTGTAATCGGTATAGTAAGACTAACCCCTGCAAGAGTCGTCTTTGCATGTGCAGGCATATCGTCATCACCTTCCATAGTATGCACATAGTAAGGTTCGCGTTCACGTACCAGGCGATTGAAGATTGATTCCATATCTTCCCGCACATCCGGGTCGGCATTCTCATTAATAGTGAGAGCTGCTGAAGTGTGTTTTATGAATAGATGTAGTAAACCTGCCTGAGGTAAAGCGGGCAGGTTCCGGACTATTTCTTCCGTTATCAGATGAAACCCCCTGTTGCGGGGTTGTAAAGAGAATTCTACCTGACCGGCCATGATCACAAGCAGTTTTCGGCGTGATAAGACGATCGTACCAATGGCCCGCTCTCCACATAATCGAATCCTTTGCTTAGGGCAACTTCCTTGAAACGCTTAAACTCGTCCGGATGGATATATGAAACCACTGGCAAATGCTTGCGCGATGGCTGCAGATATTGGCCGATAGTCAACACCGAACAGTTCGATGCACGGAGATCATCCATTAACTGAAATATTTCTTCGGTAGTTTCTCCCAAACCGACCATCATTCCCGATTTAGCTTTCAGTCCATTATCCGCAATACGTTTCAATACCGACAGGCTTACATCGTATTTTGCCGCGCTGCGTACTTTCGGGGTAAGGCTTCTCACCGTTTCCATATTATGTGATATAACATTGGGTGCAGCCTTGCATACCATATCTACCAGTTCAAATTTACCCTGAAAATCAGGTATCAGCACTTCGATAGTAGTAGAGGGATTTACCTGACGCACCTTGTTGATGGTATCTACCCAGTGCTGGGCTCCCTGATCCGGGAGATCATCTCTGTCTACCGAAGTTATTACTGCATGCTTAAGTCCCATCAGCTGTATAGATTTGGCTACATTAGCCGGCTCGAAAGGGTTTAAAGCCAGTGGACGTCCGGTCTTTGTATTGCAGAACTTGCACGAGCGGGTACAAATATCACCGCCGATCATAAATGTTGCGGTTCCCCGTCCCCAGCATTCACCCATGTTAGGGCAACGTCCGCTGGTGCAAATCGTATGTAATCCATGTGATTCTACTATATTTAAAGTTTCGGAGAAATGATCGCTACCTCCCAGTTTTATTTTCAACCAGTCCGGTTTTTTTACATGTTCCATCTATATTGTGAATTATGATTTTAGAAAATATAAAACAAAGATAAGCCTTAGAATGTTTCCCATGAAAATAGTAAGGGTTAAAAAGTCATCTATTTATACTATCATTGATAGATGAACAAAATACAAAACTTAGAAACGGAACCTCATTTCCCAATCTAAGCAAAAAAGGAAGTTCACAAAATCACTTCGTTAACTCCGGGGCCTTAACACAAACTTTACAAAACTACATCCATAAAACGGCATACGCAGTAAAAAGTTTTACGGAAATTAAAATCAATATGAAAAAGATATTAGGCAATAGATAGGATATGCGGAAAGAATACAGTATATCCTGATTTTATTTATAGACAAACCAAGTCTTCAAGTGGACAATTATTATAAGAATTTTACAATTTGTAAGCACCATTTTGTTATATCAGGCAATATGTAAGCAATAAGGTGGTAAAATAAAGGTATTATACCCATAAAATAAAGCAATTTGAAAGCAGTTAGTCAAATGCCCCAAAAAAACTTATCATTATAATCACCTCCATGCAATCGGAAAAGACGGATGGACCGAAGAAAAGGAACTGCATTTCATGCAGAAATACTCGCCGCCGATACTTGACAGGATTCAAAACAAGCTTTCAAAAATAGCCCGACGCCGCAATTTCATTCCTGACCCTGATATCTACCAAGCCGTCACGTACATGCAGAACGAAATGGCAGATATCGGTAATATTCTTACCGCAGCCAACTACCAACTCGACAACAATGCCGTTGAACGGGTGAACTGCAGTATCTCTCTGATGCGACGCAACTCTTTGTTCTCCGGAAGCCATAAGGGAGCCGATCAGGCTGTGGTCTATTACTCGTTAGCATGTTCCTGTCGTTGTAAAGGTATAAATTTCTTTGAATACTTCTCTGACATTTTGAATCGTGTCGCCGCATTACGACCCACAACTCCTATTGAGCATTACCGCAATCCCTTGCCTGATAGATGGCATAAATAAAACATTGTACTCAAGGCCAAAAGCTATCCCGGTTTGCAATATTAATACGAATCGGGGATAGTTTTTATACTTAATCCAAGGGGGTATTAACAAATTTCTTATGTCATCCTCGAGACGCTTACCAGTGGCAGACCCTTTTATATTTTTGTTTGATGAAAAAAGAAACAAAGACCTTGTTGTACTCTTTGTACAGAAGGTAAAAAACGGAACAGATGCTACCTTTAACAATCGTTTCATTTGGGTCGGTGGTATGACATATAAGCGTATCATATCATCGATATTTGTTCCGTGAGAAAGCTCCATTGCCATAATCTTTTTCTACAAAATTAATGGTAAAATGTTGTCTACAAAAGATATAGTTGTCCAGTCGATTTCATAAGTCTGTCAAAGATTGAAAGAAAGGGCGAAACTTCCAAAAGTGAGGTTTCGCCCAATTATCTAAATTTATACGATTTGTTTTTTATTTGTACGATTTAAAGCGCCGATTATACATAAAGCGTATTGCTCATTTTAAATGTACAATAAGCACCTAAAGGAATATCGAAATACTTATTTGAGGACAAGAGTATTATCTTGGTCTGACAAAAGCCTTCATTAATATAAAAACCAGTCTTAGTGACCTTATTAGTGTATATATTTCAATAGTTTACTAAATACCAGTTACTTACGGTAGGACTGGCACCCTATTGCGTAACACTATGTTGTTTGTAAATGAAGAGGATGTGTCAGTAGTTAATAAAATGGCACACCCTCTTTTTATTTATCCGGCAATTTGTCAGTTAGCCTTTACCAGTTTGATATTATCTAGGAACCAACGGTTGGCTGTACTTAACTGCCAATTACTCTGCCGGATCGTGATGCGCGTGTCTTTGCTGATCGTAACGCCGTCGAGCCGCACTTCGGCTGCGATCCATTCGAGCCTGTGACCGCTCTCCCATCCCGCTACGGGTACGTCAAATGTCGTTTCGTTGCTTCCGTTTGTAACGATGACGATCAGGTTGACGGGATCGATTACACCCGAACCCTGGCGCATCGGGCACCAAACGAACGACAACACGGCGGTGGCACCGGATGGCACATCCTCTTCAAGTTTCGGAAGAATGATACCTGCCTGATAGCCGGTTTTACCGAATTTGAGGTAATTCTGCTGGAGATAGATACATTCGCTCGCGTTTGTGCTCGAAGGAGTGACACGCAGGAATTCATAACCCTTCGCGATAAGAGCGTTAAGGGCTGAAATGCCGTCAATCTTCGGGGTGGGCAGTTGTGGAGCGGTGGCATCGAGGTTGTTCATCTCGACAGTTTGCCCGGCTGTACCTGCTTCAGCCCAAGGTTGCAACCATTCAAAATCATCAGCGAAATATATGATTTCATAAAGTCCCTTGTCTTCTACTTTAGTCGCTATCAATCTGACAACCGGTGCAGCTACACCGGCAAAATAACCCGTAACTTTTACCTTATGCCCATTCAGCGAGGCAATCCCCAAACTTTCAGGCGCATCTATCACTGAAACAGAATAATTTGCGCCCTCTACCGTTATATTATTACCATTCAATATGCCGCTGACCATAACAAAAGCCCTCGAAGCGGAAGTGTAGGTATTCACCTTATCGGTAATATCTGTCGCAATAGGATAGGATACCGTCCCACCCGTAGAATTAACATTCACTTCGTCACACTCCACGTAAGGGAGCGAATAAGTATCGGAGAGTTTTGTTCCTTTTACCGAAACCTTATCGCCAACACTTACAGTGGAGGAACTCTGCATAAGGATATTAACAATTCCATCGCTAACAATGAAACCTTTTGTAGTGACAGTTGTTACTGTAATTTGCGGTACTGATACTACCTCTTCGTTTGCCAATACCGCTAATTCCGCAAGCGTATATTCCTTGCAGTCGCGATATTTATCTCCTTCCTGAAAAATTATCACTTCCGCCCTACTTGCCAGTGTGCTACCCTTGAATACAACAGCAGTCTTGCGAGGATTGTCAGCAGCACCACCGCGCATATTTTCAGTTACAGAAATTGTAACATCCATAGTTCCGGTACCCAAAGCGGGAGTGACTGTTACCCATTCGGGAACATCCGCCACCCAGTCAGCGTCAGCATAGACTGTGATGACTTTTTCTAACCTTCCGGTCGCTTCGAAATTCAGTGCACCAGTACTTGCCAATACAGCTTTGGAGAGTGTACTTTCTTCATCGCGGCACCCCTCTAAGAGATTCATAGACGCCAACAGGAGAAAGACCATTATATAATAACATATACGTTTCATAATCTTGCATTTTTTTCAATTACTATTTTTCAGTTAAAAAGAGAGACCATCATTCCAACCCGGATTCTGCGTGAGATTGTGATTAAGCGAACGTTCGTTGATAGGAATTGGGTAGAGATAATCACGTACCTCGTTGAAAGGTGTACGTTCGATATTTTTATGATAGTAGATGTAGCCCTTATCACCTCCGGAAAGAATTATTTCTTTTCCTATCTCATATGCTACTCCGGAAGAAACGGTTGGTTTGGGTGTTCCATTGGCATAGAGGGTAACATCAACCTTTCCGTCTCCACTCAGGTCGTATGCTCCGGGACCGGGAAAATACATACCATAAGTAGACTGGCCAATGCAATAACCGGCTTTCCAACGCACCAAGTCATTGAAGCGGAATCCTTCTTGGTTCAGTTCAATGGCCCGCTCACGACGGATTTCAAGGATGACACCCTTGTTCGTACCTGCAACATTCGGATAACCTGTCTCAGCTTCAGACAGGTATCTGTCCGGAGAGGCATTGGCAGTACCCATATTAAGGTCCGGCATTCCTACGCGTCGACGAATCAGGTTAATAGTTTTGTCCAGATCGGCTTGTGTCAAGGTACCAAGTTCAGCCTTTGCTTCGGCATAATTCAAGAGCACCTCCGCATAGCGGTAAACCGGAAGGTCGCATGTAGAGCGATCGTTACGATCGACATTCCCGCCGGAGGCCTTTGGATCTTGCACAAATTTGATGGGCTGATAACCGGTGACACTTGTCGAAAGATCGGGTGGCAGCACTATTGTGGTACCAATACGCGTATAGCCCGGTGTACGGATGCTTTGAGACAAACGGGGATCGCGATTCTTCATTTCGTCAATGAACGACATTTCCTGCCAGCCGGACTGATTGGTGAATGCCGTACCGTCTTTCATCAGATAAGTGTTCACCATCTTGCGGGTCAGTCCCGGGCGTCCCTGTGTAGGCACCAGCGTATGAGCTGTAGCGTTGTGGTAAATGCTGAGTCCGTAGTCAAATTTGATAGCGAGAATATACTCATCCATATTTGCATTCTCTTCGGCAAAAAGTGTTAGGTAATCGCTTTCAGGATGATTTGTGCTATATAGTTTGTAAGGATAATCGGAATCCTCCATTATCAGTTGCGCAGCCGCTACCGACTGCTCCAAATAATACTTGTAGTCGTGCCCTTCAAGACTGAGTTGGTGATATTTCCGGTAGGTACCTTCATATAAACAGAACTGAGCTTTCAGTGCCATGGCTGCATATTTATTGACACGATAAGGACTGCTTGTCTCCTTTTTTTTATTTGGGAGATTGGCAATAGCATAGTCTATATCTTCCATCATGTGAGTCATAACCAATTCCCGTGAATCGCGTGCCTTGTAGAGTAGTTCTCCATCCGCTGAACCCAATTCAACTTCATACCAAGGCACATCACCGAAACGTTTTACCTTCTCGAAATAGAAAAAAGCACGGAAAAAGCGAGTCAAAGCCTTGTATTTAATGACGGCATTCTCGTCTTTACACTGATCAGCGTAAGCCAACAGCGTGTTCATACGTCGCAAATCGGTCCATGTCCAACCACTACCTGAAGCGGGGACGGTACGTTTGGTACCTCCCAACATTTCATCCGGCAGGTTCTGGCAGACATATAGATCACTTTGTCTGTCGTAGGGTGATTTATTTAGCATATTATTGTAGAAAGGATTGCTGAATAACTGAAGATCTGTCTCAGTCTGGAAATAGTCCGATTGGGAAATCTCACTCAACGGCTGCAAGTCCAGCATATCATTGCAGGCCGTGAAACCCATGAGCAATGTCATGGATGCTATAATAATTCGTTTCATCTTAATCATAATTTTAAGAATTAAAAGGTAATATCAACACCAAACATCAGCGTCTTCTGCCAAGGATAGAAAGCATTGCTGGCCACCTCATCGGAACCAAATTTTTTCACGAAAGCTCCTTCGGGATCAATGTATTTAGTACGTTTCTTAAAAGGCGACCAATAGCTAAGATTCTCACCCGAAAAATAGAAACGAACCAAATCGACGCCAACTTTCTTTGTCAAAGTAATAGGAATAGTATAACCTACTGTCAGATTCTTAAGGCGCAGGTAACGTATGTTCTGGAGATAGCGATCATTGACTTTGCTAAGAGGACCTGACGTAGCTGAATATGCCATCGGTCGAGTGAAGTAAGCACTTGGATTATCTTCAGCCCACACATTTTTCAAGAAATCTTTTGGCAGATAAGTCTGGTAAGGATACGAATAAGGACCCCAGAATTGCATGGTTTGCCCAGATGGATACCAATAATGGTTGCCTGTCCCTTGTAAAAATATCGAGGTATCGAAACCATACCAACGGAGACTTACATTGATACCGTAAGAGAGGCTTGGAAGCGAGTTTCCCAAGATCTTGCGGTCGCCCGGATCATTGACATTATTGCTACCGATACCCAGTTTGTGGTCTCCATCAAGATCTAAGAACTTAAGGTCACCTGCCTGCCAACCGCCGGTGATACGACCATTAATATAGCTTAAATCTACCTCTTTGGCATAAGCCTGTGCCTCATCCGTACTTTGAAACAGTCCGTCGGTAACGAATCCCCATATTTCGCCCAAACGCATACCTTCGTAATAGCTCTTGGCAAAGGTCTTGTCTGCATTGTCATACTTGGTAATATAACTGCTGTAGTCACTGACATTGAAACCAATGCTGTACTCCAGAGGTTTATTTCCTATGGAAAACTTGTCTCTCCATAGGACAGACAACTCATAACCTTTCGTGCGCAAGTCGGCGGTATTCATTTTCGGTACACTGGCTCCGTACACAGCCGGCAGTTCAATACCATCGGTCAGCATGTCCTTTGTATTGCGCACATAACCGTCAAAAGTAACGTTCAACCGATTGTTCAACATACCAAGGTCAACACCAAGATTCCATTGTTCCGCTGTTTCCCAAGTCAAGTCGGAAGCAATCGGAGCTCCTAATGATGAGTATTTACCCATGGTGCTACCTTCGTTGAACGAATAGCCGGCGAAATCATTAATCGTAACCCTTCGGATAAAAGTATAATAATCAGAAACATTCTGGTTACCCAAGCTACCGAAAGAAGCTCTCAACTTCAAGTTATCAATGATGTTTCGAGTCTTCTCGAAAAAAGGTTCTTCGGAAATACGCCAACCTACGGAGGCGGAAGGGAACCATCCCCACCGACTACTGGCGGCAAAACGCGAAGTTCCATCGTAACGTCCGCTGATCTCTGCGAGATAACGACCTTTGTAATCGTAGTTAACACGACCGAAGATACCAGCTAAGGCATATTCATTCTGTCCACCACCTACTTCTGTGATTGTTTGACCCTCCGAATTTTGACCAACAAGGTTCAAGTCATCCAGCGTTGTGGAAGAGAGGTATTCTCCGGCTGCTGAAAGATTCTTTATATACAACCTTTCGTAGTTGAAACCTACTACGCCTGATACATGGTGTGTATTCTTGAACGTTTGTTCATAGTTGGCATAAGTATTCGCCGAATAGTAATTGCGTGTATTGGCTGATTCGTCTAAGCGATTGGCACCGGCACCGGTTGCATACACACCGAGTTCAGTGTCAGGATAGTCCCGATAATACATGTTATTGGAACGGCTTGTATTACGTGTTTGATACAGACGATAAGTGAAATCTGCTGTAAGGCTCAACGATTTGATCGGAGTAATGACCAGCCGGGTAGTGTTGGAAAAATCGTTCGCCCGATCTACGTTGCGGTGCGAACCTTCACCTACAATGATGTGGCGACCATTGGCTACTTTATAATTCAGATAGGGTGTACTGTAGAGCCATGATCCATCCGGATTTTTCATCGGGAAATTGGCCAATGCATGCCTGGCGCTGTATGCAATGGTATTCTCTACACTACCATCACCTTGGAAAGTGTATTGCGAACCGTAGAATGACGTGTTGTTTGTCATCGTCGCCCATTTGTTGATACGAAAGTCAATCTTTGAACGAAGATTATATTTTTTGTAGATATCCGGATTCGTCTTCAAAATACCTTTCTGATAATCATATGCTCCGGAGACGAGGTATTTGATGTCTTTCGCTCCTCCGCTGATAGAGATGTTGTGTTGTTGCACCGGATGAGTATCTGAAAACATCATGTGCCACCAGTCATAGTTACCGTAGTAAACCCACTGATTCCGTCCGTTTCTCACGTCTTCAACCACCCACGGACGATCAGGATGCTCTGTTTTATCGTTCACCCGAGCCAATAACTGCTGCATATCACGGTCTGTATAGTTGACATACAACGTTCCCGAATCAGCCTTCCAGAACTTGTTGATGGTATATACAGACCAATATCCGGTAGTCTCATAATCAGTGGAAGTTGTTGGACTCTCCCATCCGATGCGGCCGCTATAGCGAACAGTCGCTTTATTGTCTTGTGCCGATCCGGACTTCGTTGTAACAAGTATAACTCCAAAAGCCGCACGAGCACCGTAAACAGCAGCAGCCGAAGCATCTTTGATGACTGAGATGGATTCTACATCGTTCGCGTTGACAAGATTCAGGTCACCAACTGCACCGTCGATCAGCACAAGTGGCGAAGCCCCGTTAATAGATGTCACACCACGTACATTAATATCGGGCGAACTACCGGGTACACCTGAAGATGTGGTGATGTTAAGTCCTGCGACAGATCCTTGCAGCATATTGGTTAACGAATGGGATGCTCGGTTTTCGAGCGATTTGCCACTCACCGTTGTAACGGCTCCAGTCAAGTTAACCTTTTTCTGTGTTCCATAACCGATAACTACCGTTTCATCAAGTAAAATAGCATCTTCTTGCATATAAATCTTAATCTCATTTTGATTTGGGGAAATCTTGACTTTTTGGGACAAAAAACCCACATAAGAGATATTCAAAATGACAGCCTCTGATGGAACTTGAAGTCTGAAAGAACCATCCTCTGCAGTAATAGTAGCTCGAGTCATACCATTGACCTGAATGGTAACTCCCACGAGAGGATCTTGTTTCTCATCAAGTACTTGACCTAATATTACTCTGTCCTGGGCAGAAAGAACCGAAACACTCCCCACTATTAACAGTAGCCATAAAATAAATGATTTGAGTACTTTCATAAATTTACAGTATTAAAATTAAAGTAATTTTTATTTGGATTTATAGACATCTGTAGAGAAAGCCTTAGGACGTTGCATATTTTCTGTCCATGTGTGTCCGAATTCATCCTTGACAGTAATAACCAAGTCCGTATTGGCATTGTCTACTTTCATCTTGAAGAAATGACTGGCTTTTTCGGTAATAAAACTAGGAGTAGCAGTGAGAGTAGCCGAATTGAAACGTTTCACGGAAAGAGCAGCAATATGCAGCGGGTCATATGCCCAGACTTTTATAGGAGTCAGATCTTTCCCGGACTCATCAGTCACCGTCAATGTCCAGCGCGGGTTCCAGTTCCAGATATTTATCAGTACTTCATTATTGTTGTTTGCCGGATAAGCATTGACATACTGCATATATTTATTTTTAACTGTGCTGGAGATATTAGAAGGCATCAACGGAACATCCGTCAACGAGAAGCTTACATTGTTCAGGTCGTAACTGCGAAACTGGTAATCCTGCGTCCATCCCGTACCCTTGTAGAGATATTGAATATTTGTACCAGAAACATCCCAAATAGCATATCCGCCCGGGGTGCCATCAGGACTAATATGAACACCCTGAGTTAAGTAGTTTGACCACCACCATGAGGCACAAATAGCTCCCGAGTTGTGTTCAAAGAATTCCTTACCGCCTACAATAGAGGCTTCAGGCGTTACATTGAAGATCTCATGCGTATGTCCTGTCACAAAATGCACCTTATAGTCCTTCACAATATTAAGAAGCTGATTGGTACTAGTCACATCATGATCAATCTTGAAATCACCGGATTCTAAAGGATAGAATACTTGCGCATGCATCACGATGACCAGCGGTGTGGATTTGCTAATATAAGAGAGGTCTTTTGTTAACCAAGTCAATTGTTCAGCAAAAAGATTTTTTGAATAATTACGCGAATCCGTTCCATCATAATTGTTGCAATCGATGTCATCCAAGACAACATAATGTACCTTCCCTATATTAAAGGAATAATAGGTCGGTCCAATGAAACTCATATATTTGCTCTCTGCGCTAAAATCGTTCGTTGTCTTATAATCATAATCATGATTACCGATAGTATGGAATATCTGTAAATTCTTAATAAGACCGTTAATAGTATTCAGGTAATTAGGAAGCTCAAAATACTTATTTGAATACCAATACAAATCCCATGTCATATCTCCCAGCGTAATCGCATACATTTTCTCGCTTGGATGAGCATTACGGTAATTGTTCAAGTCGGTTGTGAAATCCTTAAATTGATTAATATCATTCGTACGATCGGCAAGGTGCATATCTCCAAGCATGAAGACTTTATAAATATCTTGTCCTGTAACCTTCTTGAGAGTAAAGTCTACTCGTTCTGCTGTGTTAGCATTGCCTTTTAATGTCTGAGAGAACAAAGGAAGCACTCCTGAAGAAGGGACTTCGTAATTGCTCGGAACAGAGATAAAGACATAATTTCTTTTTTTCGCAGACTTGAGTTGATAGATACCTTTTTCATCTGTAGTGGTCACTTCTACACCATCCGAAACCACGACATCTTTCACGCCACCCTCTTCCGATTTAACGATGCCATATATCGTAGTGCCTTCATCTGGCGTAAACAAAAAATCAACAATATTAATATATATACGTCCAATAGACTTCTTCTGTACATTCCTTTTAAGGTAAACATTGTAATTACCTGTTTCACATTCATTGGAAATCCTTACAGTAAAGTTTGTGGATGTAACAGCGATGATAGGACAAATGTAAGATATACCACCCGACTCCAGAATGAATGAGTCGGATGTTTTTAGTCCAACGCCCTCTTGTCCTATAAAGACATATTCATCACCTCTGATAATATCAATTGAGGACGGAAGGCTAATCCGTACATCAAAATTATCCGTAGGTTCTTCTGTACCGTTCCCACTCTTGCAACCATACAATGGTAAAATGGATACTAGTACCAACCCCAATAAATATATTTCAATATTTCTAATACTACTATTTTTCATGTCACTCAATTCAATAATTTAAAAGTATATTTTCTTATTTAGCAAGTAATTCCAGCAATCGTTCCGGATTATTCGTTGTAATGTAATCTACCCCCAGTCCTATAAAATATTTCAAGTCCTCATCCCTGTCAACTATCCAGACATTCACTTCCAAACCTAATTGCTGTGCTTCCTTTACTCATTCGGAATGCTGTCTTAATACATCTGCCGAATAATCAATCTCTGCCAAACCAAGTTTCTTGATTTTCTTCGGAGATAAACCCTATCCAAATAATAAATTTTGGTATTGGGCAGTAGTTTTTTGAAAGCCAAACAAGCATTAAGGGAAAACGCAAAGATGTCCTTACGATCCAACAATTTGTACTTCTTTAAAGCTTTGACAATTCTTGCCGCAGATTCATCTTTTCTGGAAAGATCTGTCAGAGATTTCATTTCCAGAATAACACGAGTATTCGGTTTACTTGCCGCCACTTTCAAATATTCATCAAGAGTGGGAATTTGTTCTCCGTTATCCAAGCGTACTTTACAGATTTTAGCAAATGGTGTAGTTTCCATATTAACCCCTTTGAACTTTATATAATGATTGACGACTAATTTTCCATCAGTTGTCATCCAAACATCAAATTCAGAACTAATAGAGCCATAGAATCAGCCTTTATAAAAGAAGACAGAGAGTTTTGAGCCGCCCCCTGTGTCATCAAATAACCACGGTGGGCTATTACCTTCACTAGAGCATAAGAGATAGAATACATCACGAAGAGTAATACAAATAATGGAACCCTTTTTTTATAACATATTAATTATTAAATAAATAATTGAATTCTTTGTTTCGAATTCGATATGTTAGTTCTAATCTTCCAACCCTCTGTATGGAATTTCACTTTTGGATTCGGAACGTCATTGCATTTTACAATGATCACACCTTCTTTTTCCCAGTGTTGCTTGACAATAAAGCCACTCATTGAACCTGCAGCATGTTTTGTCTCCTCAATGACTGCTGTTGCGCTAATTAATGGTTCTGATGTTTCCGGGTCGGTTATTATCCCGGATACAGATCCGTTTTGTTGGGCATAAACTGAGGTTATGCTCCCCATAATAATGAAGAGTAATAAGGTCAGTTTTATCCCTCTTCTGGATTGATTCCATCTGAAAATAAAAACATTCATAGTATTCCGTTTAGATTAAATGAATTAAATTCTTGTTTTAAGTGCATCACTTTCCTTTTTTTTATGAAGCACAAAATAAGAAGAGTTTTATTGTATGGTAATTTAGATTTAATTAAGAATTGGTTAAATAATGTGTTTTTTTATCTTTGAAGCCTTGCTTTTTCTTTATTCCATGTAGTTGCAGTAAACAGAATAGATAAAACGCAAGCTCCAACAAGAATGATGAACATATAGTCCCATGATAAATGTTCTACTACAAACCCTAAGCCTATATTCGCAAATAACGATGTTCCGAGAAAATATCCGAAGAATCCTGTTAGTCCGGCAGCTGTACCGGCAGCTTTTTTAGGAACAAGGTCTAGAGCCTGTACTCCTATCAACATTACAGGGCCATAGATGAGAAATCCAATTGCAATAAGTGCGATATTATCAACTATAATGTTTCCTGCCGGATTCTTCCAGTACACTATTACTGCAATCATAGTTAATAGCATATAGATAATAATGGCTGGAGCACGCCTTCCTCTAAATATCTTATCTGAAATCCATCCGCACAGGAGAGTACCCGGTATACCTGCATATTCATATGCAAAATAGGCCCATCCTGATTCTTTGACAGAAAAACCTTTGGCGTCTTCCAGATATGCCGGAGCCCAGTCTAATACACCATATCTCACCAGGTATATAAATGCATTAGCAAAGGCAATAAGCCAGAGTAATTTGTTGTTTAATACATATTTAAGAAATATCTCTTTGGTAGTTAGTTCTTCTTCCTGACTTTTAGAGTAGTCGGCCGGGTAATCATTCTTATAAGCTTCTATGTTTGGTAAACCGCATGATTGAGGGGTGTCTCTGATGAGTAAATAGGCTATGAATGCAACTATAATAGCTACAAAGGCAGGGAAATATAATTTACTATGCCAGTCTCCGAATATAGCAACTCCTAAAATAGCCAGAGGACCTATTATCCCTCCGCCAACATTATGAGCTATATTCCAAATAGACATCTTAGTCCCTCTTTCTTTGATTGAAAACCAATGTACCATTACACGTCCGCAAGGAGCCCATCCCATACCCTGAAACCATCCGTTCATAAAAAATAGAATGAACATAACTACTACGGATGAAGTTAGAACAGGTATTAGTCCTAAAAAAACAAGAGTTAGGGCTGAAAGAAGAAGCCCTAAAGGAAGAAATATTCTGGCATTGCTCCTGTCGGAAACACTTCCCATAATAAACTTACTGATACCATAGGCAATCGAAACCGCCGAAAGGACGATTCCTAAAGCAGCTTTAGAGGAGCCTTCTTCTATGAGGTCGGGCATTATTAGCGAGAAGTTTTTTCTTACTAAATAATATCCGGCATAACCAATAAATATACCCAAAAAGACTTGTAAGCGTAATTTCTTATATTCTTTATCTATTTTTTCGTTGGGTAATAAATCTTTGTGTGCTGGTGGTTTTAAAAAATTGAACATGATATTAATCGTAAATTGGTTTTGTATTTAAGCTTATTAGTACACATGATAAAAAAGTCAACGAATATCTTATCGAAATTAAATCGAAAGTCATTCACAAAGAAACGAATTTTTTCGAAATAAAATAATAATAAGTGTTATTTTTAATAAATGATTTCTTTTTTATATTATAATTCCTTGAATAAGTTTGGATAGTCTGAGATGATTCCGTCAACACCCATGTCCTTCAATTGTTTAATTTCGCTAATTGTATTTACTGTCCATGGCAAAACTTTTACATTTATTGAATGGCAATACTGAATCATTTCATCGGTGACCATTGTGTATTCCGGGCTGTAAGTATGAGGAATGAAGCCTAGTGTCTTAAATTGTTGTTTTACGCTTTCCTTATCCTTCTTGCTGACAAGCAAAGAAGTCTTTATGTCCGGATATTTATTGTGTATAATCTGTAGGGCTCTCATGTCGAAAGATTGTACAACTGTTCTGTTTCGGATACCATTGTCTGTAATTGTTTTTATGGCGAGGTTTACAAATTCTTCCACAGGCGGATGGTTGATGTAATCTCCTTTTTGAGATGATTTTATCTCTATGTTGTAAAGCATTGATTTTCCTTTTCTACGAGCGTGCTCTTCCGAAGCTATTATTAGGTCTGAAAGTAAAGGTTTAGATGCAGCAATGCTTTTCTTTTGAGGAAAATCAGGGTTGTTTTTTACACCGACATCATATTTTCGTATGCTGTCGTATGTCATGGTGTATAAGAGCCGTTTCTTTGCTTCCGAGGCTGTTAAGAATTTACCTTCAGGGGTGGTTGTTATTTTGTCGTTGAAGTATGGATCATGTGATACGATTACTTTTTTGTCTTTAGATATTTGAAGGTCGAGCTCTAGTGTTACGACATCTCTGTCTATAGCGTCTATCATGGCAGGTATTGTGTTTTCAGGCATAAGACCTCTTCCTCCTCTGTGAGCCTCTGTGTCGAAGATCGATTGGGGCTTGGTGCTGTTCGCTATATTTTCCCTTGTTTTGCAGCCTAAAAGAAGTGCAGAACAGGCTGCAGCTAGAAATATCTTCTTCATGTTATTTGCTTTGGTGTTTAATCTGATATGATTCAAAATGTCTTTTCTATATAATTACCTGTAAAAATAATAAAATTTCAAATCAAAACATAAATATTTCGAATTAAATGAATTATATTTCAAATGTATTAAGAATACCCTTTGGTATGGTTGTTTATTTTGCTTTTCGGTTAAATGTTTGTTATTTTGTATGAAAATATCTAATGTTATGAATTTGAAGCTGTCCGTGTTGAATATACTTTTTATATTGCCTATGTTGCTTTGGGCTTAAATATCTCAAGAAACATGGGTTAGGGTTAATTTTGTAAAAAGTGAATATATGATTCCGATGAGGGATGGAGTTCATTTATACACTGCTGTGTATGCTCCTGTGGATAGAGGAGAGAAGCATCCGTTTCTTCTAACCCGCACTCCTTATTCATGTAAGCCTTATGGAGTTCCATTTTTTAAGGAGGCTTTGTGGGATAGTTATCTATATGAATATCTGAAAGAAGAATACATTTATGTTGTTCAAGATGTGAGGGGTGAATGGAAGAGTGAAGGAGAATTTGAAAATGTTCGGCCTTTTATTGCTCAAAAACAAAATAATAGAGATATAGATGAGGCTAGTGATGCATACGATACTGTCGAATGGCTTGTGAAAATATATCTAATAATAATGGTCGTGTAGGTGTTTTTGGTGTATCTTACCCCGGATTTAATTTGGGCTGATAATTTATATCGTCTTCGGGCAATGTTAGGAATAGTCCGTCTGTTTCTTCTATACAATAGCTGGCTATTCTTTTCAGAATCATATTTTCTTTAATACACTCTTCGGCAGATTCCATATCTGTAACTGCATAACGGGCTCCACTATGCAATAGCCCATGATTACGTCTGGTAGCTCCGGGGGCTATATCATATCGTTCTATTAATAGTGTGTGAATCCCCTTCGGGAGCAATCACAGGCAACACCGGCTCCTGTAGCTCCTCCACCGATAATAATAATTACGTCAAATGGATCTGAAAGGTTTGTTAATCCCATACTGCTTATTTTAATAAATGTATTATGATGCAAAATAACGAACATTTCGAAATATACCGAAATAAAAATGAACCTTTTGTGTTGTTTTTCTTTTGTTTGGTTAAAAAATAAGGATATATAAAAGTGCTGCTAACACACTTCCGCAAATAGGAGCTATGACGGGAAGCCATGCGTATCCCCAGTTGCTGTCTCTTTTGCCTTTGATGGGTAATATGGCATGCGCTATTCTTGGACCCAAGTCTCGGGCGGGGTTTATAGCATATCCTGTTGTTCCTCCTAGCGACATACCGATGGCGACGATAAGTAAAGCCACGGGTAAAGGGCCTGCTATTTCAGCCCCGGCAGCCATCAATACGCCAAAAACTAAAATGAATGTTCCTATTATTTCACTTGCTAAATTAGAAATGAGAGATTTTATGGCAGGAGCAGTACAAAATACTCCTAGTTTCGCGTTCGGGTTTTCTTCTTCATCGAAGTGAGGTTTGTACATGAGATAAATTAAACACGCTCCAACTATAGCTCCAAGCATTTGTGCTATAATATAACCTAATATACTTCCTTTAAATTTTCCGGCTACGGCTAAACCTATAGTCAGGGCAGGATTGAGGTGTCCACCTGAATAAGGTGAGGATATGTAGGCAGCCACAAAAACAGCCAGTCCCCATCCGAATGCTATGACTACCCATCCCGAATTGTTTCCTAGTGTTTTTTTTAGAGACACATTGGCGCATACGCCGGCTCCAAAGAGTATAAGAATAGCTGTTCCAATGAATTCGAATAAAATATCTTGTCCCATAATATTAGTGTTGGTTAATTTGTGAATCCTTTATTTTGCCCATGATCGTGAGCGATAAACGGCATCTGCCCATTTTCTTTTTGCCAATTGCATATCTACTGCTTTGTCTGGGGTAAATTGTGTTTCGATGTGCCATTGCTGTTTTATTTCATTTACATCTGCCCAGTATCCGACAGCCAGACCTGCCAGGTATGCAGCTCCTAGTGCTGTGGTTTCTGTTGTTTGAGGGCGTATCACAGATTGTCCTAATACATTGGACTGAAACTGCATCAATAGATTATTATTAGCTGCACCACCGTCTACTCTCAGTTCTTTTAGTCCTACTCCGGCATCAAGGATCATAGCATTGATAACGTCCATAGTTTGGTAGGCTATGCCTTCCAGTGCAGCCCGGGCTATATGCGCAGAAGTTGTGCCTCTGGATATACCGACAATAGTTCCGCGTGCATACTGATCCCAATATGGAGCTCCTAATCCTGTGAGTGCCGGAATAAAATATACATCGCCACTATCTGGTACCTGCATTGCAAGTTGTTCTATTTCGGAAGAAGAGTTTATAATTTTCAACCCGTCTCTGAGCCACTGTACTATAGCTCCTCCCACGAAGATACTGCCTTCCAAGGCATAGGTTGTTTTTCTATCTAACCGCCAGCCTATAGTTGTTATCAGATTGTTTTTAGAAAATACAGGCTGCTCTCCTGTATTCATTAGAATGAAACAACCAGTTCCATAGGTGTTTTTTACCATACCCGGTTCTACACACATTTGTCCGAAAAGAGCTGCCTGCTGGTCGCCTGCAATTCCTGCAATCGGAACTTTCGATGCAAATATTGTTGTTTTGGTGTGTCCATATATTTCGCTTGAATCACATACTTTTGGTAACATGTTTCGAGGGATGTCGAATAGCTTCAGCAAATCTTCGTCCCACTCAAGTGTACTTATGTTGAAGAGCATTGTTCGCGAAGCATTTGAGACATCTGTAGCATGTACCTCTCCTCTTGTGAGTTGCCAGATAATCCAAGAATCTACTGTCCCGAATGCTAACTCGCATTTCTCTGCTTTGGCTCTGGCTCCCTCTACATTGTCCAATATCCATTTTATCTTGGTTGCACTAAAATATGCATCAATAATGAGTCCGGTTCTTTCTTTTATGTAGGGAAGCAGTCCTTCGTTTTTTAGCTTGTCGCAATAGTCGGAGGTTCGTCTGTCTTGCCATACGATGGCATTATAAATGGGCTCTCCCGTGTTCCTATCCCAAACGATGGTTGTTTCTCGTTGGTTAGTTATACCGATGGCAGCTATATTTTTCCCATTGATGTTTATTTTTGTGATGGCCTCGGCGGCTACTGCTGCTTGAGAAGACCATATTTCGTGAGGATTGTGCTCTACCCACCCACTTTGGGGAAATATCTGAGTAAACTCCTTTTGGGCAACAGAGCATATCTCTCCTTTTTTGTTAAAAACAATGGCTCTGGAGCTTGTAGTTCCTGCATCAAATGATAAAATATACTGTTCCATGGTTGTGATAGGTTTTAGTTGTTTTGTTGTTGAGGTTTATAAGGTACAAGCAAATAGTTCTGAGCAAGAGTGATAAATCCTTCTGTTTGTTCCTTTTCCCATTCTTCGCTTTTTCCCATTTCTTTGGCCATTATTGCTGCTACTTTTGGTGTCATGTCAATCGCTGCTCTTGCATCGAGGAATAGAGCCCTGAGCCTTCTTGCTAATACATCCTCTACAGTTAGAGCCATTTCTTCTCGTACAGCCCATACTACTTCCGAGGCTGTGTAGTCACATCTTTCATGCAGTTTTTCTGCTAATTGCGGCAGGTCTTGTTCCAGCTTTTTAATTTTTTCGAAATCACTTCCGTATACGTAGTTAAAATTGGATCTGTCAACATTTTCTTTGTAACCATGTATACGCAATAGTCTGGTTTTGCATTCTTTTTTTGAAAGATTTCCTATTTCAATGGCTTTGTTTACTACGTCTTCTGCCATATCCCGGTATGTAGTCCATTTTCCTCCGGTGATGGTGATAAGCCCACTTTCTGATATAACTACTTTGTGACTGCGAGATATTTCTTTTGTCTTTTGTCCGTCTGCACCTTTTTTAGGTGCGGCTAAAGGTCTTAAGCCGGCGAAAACAGAAAGGATGTCTTCTCGTTTTGGTTGTTTGGCAAGATACTGTCCTGCGGTTTTTAGTATAAATTCAATCTCTTCTTTCAAAGCCTGTGGTTCAAGTACGAACTCTTTTAAGGGAGTATCTGTGGTTCCTAATACTACTTTTCCGTGCCATGGAACGCCAAACATTACTCGCCCATCGCTTGTCTTAGGTATCATTATAGCTGTATCTCCCCCCAGAAAAGAATTGTCGACAACAAGATGAACTCCCTGGCTTGGGCGGACGATATTGTCTTTTTCGGCAGAATCCATCTTCATGAGGTCGTCCACAAATATACCGGTAGCGTTAATAACGACTTTTGCTTTCAGAGTATAGTTTTCTTTTCCTATCTCGTCGAAAACAGTTACACCGGATATGTCGCCTTTATCGTTTTTTGTAAGGTTGGTTACTTTGACATAGTTGGCGAGAGTGGCTCCTTGTTCTGCCGCTGTTTGCAAAAGATTTATAGCCATACGGGAGTCGTCGAACTGGCCATCATGATACACTACTCCGCCTCTTAGCTTGTTTCCTTCGATTTGAGGAATTTCTTTTATTACCGACTTTTTGCTCATAGGTAGGGATCTGCCCAAACCGCGTTTTCCGGCAAGGATGTCATATATAGTAAGCCCTATTGTATAGAATGGTTTTTCCCACCACTTGTAATTACCTATTATGAAGCGTTGGTCTTTTACTAAATGTGGTGCATTCTTTCTCATCAAGCCTCTTTCACGAAGAGCCTCTATGACCAGCCCTACACCTCCTTGTGCCAAATAACGCACCCCACCATGGACAAGCTTTGTGCTGCGGCTAGAAGTGGCTTTCGTGAAGTCCGCTTGTTCTAAAAGTACAACTTTGAAGCCCCGGGAAGCGGCGTCGACTGCTGCACCAAGTCCTGTAGCTCCCCCTCCTACTATTGCTATATCCCATACGATAGAAGGGTTTGCTATTTGCTTTATATGATTATCTCTTTTCATCTTATTGGGTTTTTTATATATATACAAAGATAATTAGTGATATGAAATAAAAAAACAAAATCGAAACTTATTTGATATTATCAACAACTTTATTGCTGTTTTTCGAATGGTTTTTTATTTAATATGAAGTTAAACGAAATAAAGTTGTTTCGTTTATGATTTTTTGATTGTTTTTATATTTAAAGGTGGAAACATAGAGCTGATATATGTAAGCTGTTTAGTGTTTACGTGTTTTGTTCCTAAATCGTGATAAAAGAAGTTTTTAGATAGTTGAATGTTTTATTAATGCTTTTTTAGTTGTTTCGAAGAGTAATTCTTTTGTATCATTTCTAGTGGTTGATTAAAAAAAATGTATCTTTATCCTCGAAAGATAGAAATGTTGTTAAATAGAAATTAATATATAAAACAAGAGTATCTGTATAATTCATTATAATTACGGATTAATTATCGTATGGGAAATATCGCAAAACGGCATAAATTAATATTAGAGCAGTTAAAGAAAGACGGGTATGTAAAAGTACAGGAACTTAGCGAGCTAATGCAGGTTTCGGAAGTTACAATTCGTAAAGATTTAAAGTATCTGGAAAGTAAAAAGCTATTGTATCGCAATCATGGAAGTGCGAGTAGCCTGAGCTCGATAATTTCTGATAAGCATATAGATATAAAAGAAAAAATGTATATGGAAGAGAAAGCTCAGATAGCGAAAGCTGCAAATGGGCTTTTAGAAGCAAATGATAAGATTATTATAGCATCGGGTACTACTCTTCTTGCATTTGCTAACGAAATAAATGTAAATGAAAATATCACAGTTATTACATCCTCGGTTAAGGTGTCCTTGGCTCTATGCTATAATACTAATATAGAGGTGATTCAATTAGGTGGTATTATGCGCAAGAATTCTGTGTCTGTGATAGGGTTTTATGCACAGAATATATTGGAAAGTCTTTCTTGCAATAAGTTGTTTCTGGGGGTAGATGGAATTGATCTTGATTATGGATTGACTACGAGCGATATGAGCGAGGCTCGTATCAATCAACAAATGATTGACGCTTCCCAAAAGATAATAATTATGACAGATTCGTCTAAATTTGGAAAAAGAGGTTTCTGTAAGATTTGCGATTTTGATAAAGTTCATCATATTATTACCGACAGAAATGCTCCGTCTCATATTATAGATGCTATTCGCGAGCGTAATATAGAAGTTACTCTTGTATAAGAATAATATATTATGCACTGGTTATCAATATGATGTTATTAAATTTTATTAATCCGCTGCTATTTCGTATCTTTATTAGGTATAATCGTTCACTTTTAATTGAACTTTGGTAGAATTGACTGCGATACATTGAATGAATATTACGAAAACTTAGGCCCCCAAAAAATTGGGGAAGGGTATTATACCCATCTAAATACAGGAAGCAACAACTACGGAAGGCAGACATCCTGCTGCTCAATCGAAGGGAAAGCCCTGTTCCCTAATCTGTCAGCCCGTCCAGCTTACCAACTGCTTCACGCTTATTCTTATCTATGACTTTGGCATATATCTGTGTCGTCTTCATATCGGCATGTCCCAATAATTTACTTACTGTCTCGATAGGTACATCCAGGGACAGCAAAAGGGTGGCGTTTGTGTGCCTTACCCGCGTGGAATGTCACGTGCTTCTTTATCCCTGTCGCCAATACCCAGCTTTTAAGGGCCTGGTTCGTAAAGCCGCTGGAAGACAATGGGTAGATAATATCTTCTCCCATAGCAGTCCCCCTCTCCGGCAGGAATTTTAAAGCTTCATCTAATATATAGATAAACTTTTTCGAAAAGATTAAATTTCATTTGCCTTGTTTATAAATAAAAAAGAACCGATAAAAACCGGTTCCTTTTATATAAACTAATCTTCTTTGTTTACTCTTTTTCTTTATACCATTTATACAGGCTTCCGTCTACAAACTGGAAATACCATTCATTTTTGAATTTGTCTTTGTACATGATAGTCTGGTTGTTATTATCTTTCTGTTCAACCACAGTGTATTTATCGCCCATCAATGTCACAATTTGCTGAGGGGTCATGCCCAACTGGACTTGTTTGAGCTGAGTGTTGTAAGCAGTCCCGCATGCTGTAAGCATTGCCGCTGTAAATAAAACGAAAAGGAATTTTTTCATAATCGATATAGTTTGTATTTATTTTACTTGATAAACAACCATTAACGGATATAAGTTCACCGAAACTTTTTCAGATACAAAATTACACTAAAAACCGATAGGCCGGTTGTTTTTTCAATTAAGTTAAAAACGGAATTATAAAGGATTTATTGTTAAAGTTCTCTGGCAACTGCTAAGGAATTTGTCAACAGACTTGAAAATAATTATCTATATAGTTAGAGCTGATAGCCTTTAGCTGTTAGCTGATAGCTCTTTGAAGTATTGAAGGAGCCCCCTAAATTGGCTCCGCCGAACGTTGTTTCCCCAAGGGGGACTTACAGAGAGGGAAAAAAGTAACAGATAAAAAATAGTGGGAAAAGTGTAACTTTTGTAACTTTTTGGATATAGTTACGAGTTTGCCTCGCCTTCGCTTCGGCGAATGTTATTTCTGCGCCCTACGGGCAGTTACAAATTATGAGTAGACAAGATACGAGATACGAGTTGTTAACTGCTGACTGTTTACTGTTTACTGTTAACTGAAATAAGTGTTACCTTTGTTACCTTTTAACTATATATAGTTAACGGATGCAAAAATAACAAGATGAAAACAATGAAAAAACTGTCAGATGTGTCAGGTTTTAACATTATATGGTTAATAAATATATATTCGGCCTATAGTTACAACTGCTAATTTTCGTATTTGCTAATTTAATTGGCACACCGGCATATTAGATAATTAGCACATTAATTTTACCTTTGTATCATACATAAAAACAGTGTCGATTAAATGATTCCATTTCTATACAATGTAGCGCAGGCATATTACAAATCTTACGGGCAGGAGATAAGCCGTTATACGTTTGTATTTCCTAACCGCAGGGCAGGGATATTTTTTCAGCACTATTTGTCCCAAATTGCAGGGCGTCCGATTTTTTCGCCCGAAATCCTGACCGTTACGGATCTTTTCGAAAAACTGAGTCCGTATAAAAAAGCCGACCGGATCGAGATGCTTTTCTTATTATATGATATTTATATACGGGTAAGCTCCTCTACCGAGACTTTCGATGAATTCCTCTATTGGGGTGAAATGCTGTTGAATGACTTCGACGATGTAGATAAATATCTGGTAGACGCACAGCAACTATTTCGTAATATACATGACCTGAAAGAGATTGATGCCGGATTCGATTATCTTACCGAAAGCCAGATAGAAGCTATCCGCCGCTTTTGGTCGAACTTTCTGCCAATCGGGGAGAATGATAAGAAAAAGGACTTTTTGGAGATGTGGGAGGTACTTTTCCAATTGTACACCTCTTTGCGCGAGCAGCTCCATAGCAGGGGAATGGCCTATGAAGGAATGATTTTCCGTGATGTGACCGAACGTTTAGCGAATGATACAGATTATAAGCTACCCTTCGAAAAAGTGATTTTTGTCGGACTGAACGGGCATAGTAAATCGGAAGAAACACTTTTGAAGTATTTGCATAAAGGTAAAATTGCCGATTTCTACTGGGACTATTCCTCCCCTTTGGTCCGTGACCCGCAAAACAAAGCCTCATTCTTTATAGACAGGAATAAGATGCTTTTCCCTACACAGCTGACTTTAGAGTCCGAAGAATTAAGCATGGATCTGCCCGTAGTTGAGGTGATAGGCATTCCATCGGCTGTAGGGCAGGCTAAATACGTACATTCCATCATCAGGTCACTGATGGATGAAAAAAAGATCACTTCGTCTACTCAAGCTATGAACACAGCTTTGGTGTTGCCTGACGAAAACCTGTTGCTTCCGGCATTATATTCCATCCCCGGAGAAATAGATAAGATCAATGTAACAATGGGCTACAACCTCGGTAATAGTTCTATTTCGGGATTGATGGAGCATGTGTTTGAATTGCAGCGTAATATACGCAGGTCGGAAAATTATACAGGCTTTTATTACAAGCCGGTACTGGCGATACTCAATCATCGTTATATAACCAATGTGGCAAGTGACGAAGCCAAAGCGTTACGGACAAATATTATCCAATATAATAAAACAACGGTTTCATCTCAGGACTTACAGGGTCATTCCTTATTTCAGCTCATTTTCAGGCCGGTGTTCAACTGGCAGGATATACCCGGTTATTTACAGTCGGTACTGTCGGCATTAAACAGGACATTATCCGTGAATGAGAAAAACGAAGGAAAAGAAGAGGATATAAATACACGTTCCATCGACATAGAATGCGAGTTTATTGTAGAGTATTATAAAACGATAAACAAGATGGACGAAGCTCTTAAAAACGTTTCGCCCGAAATGTCGGTAGATACTTACTTCAAACTGTTGCGAAGGCTGATAGCCGGCATTAGCGTTCCTTTCAGGGGGGAACCCCTGTCGGGATTGCAGATAATGGGCGTATTGGAAACACGTGCCCTCGATTTCGACAACCTTATTATCCTGTCGATGAATGAAGGTATATTTCCATTGAAGAAAGCAGCCAGTTCGTTCATTCCATATAATTTGCGTAAAGGTTTTGACCTGCCTACATACGAGCATCAGGACAGTATCTTTTCCTATCACTTTTACAGGATGATCAACCGGGCAAAGCGTATTTATCTGCTTTACGATACCCGTACCGAAGGCTTGCAGACAGGCGAAGTCAGCCGCTACTATAACCAGATAAAGCATTTATATAACGACTCATTCGATATCCGCGAGAAACTCGCTGTATATAAAGTATCGTCTACCGAAAGCCTTGCTATTTCCATACAGAAAACGCCCCAGATAATGGAAAAGATGAATGTCTTCCTGCAAGGCGGGGATAAACGATTATCAGCCAGCTCTATCAACACATACCTGAATTGCCCGTTACAATTCTATTTTTCTGTAGTGGAAAATATGGAGGAAGAGGACGAGATAGCGGAAACGGTCGAAGCCAGTACATTCGGTACCATATTTCACTCTATAATGGAATGGTTGTACGAGCCGTTTAAAAGTAAAATGGTAACAGCCGATTTACTTCACAACATCAGCAAAAACAATAAATTGCTGACGGAAATGATAGAACGGTCGTTTGCCGGGAACTATTTTAAGAGCGAGAAAGTAAAACGGCTGACAGGTCAGAACTACCTGACAGGAGAAGTTTTACGCAAATATATCAGGCAGGTACTGGCTACAGATGCCAAGCTTACGCCATTTATCTATATCGACTCTGAGGAACGCATAAGGAAAGACTATCTTTTGCCCTCTGGTAAGGTAGTTTCGCTGAAAGGTATTATCGACCGTGTGGACGAGGTAAAAGGTCATACCCGTATTATCGACTATAAGACAGGAAAAGGAGTGCTGCGCTATAAGAAAATGGAGGATTTGTTCGATAAGGAAATGAAAGACCGCCCTAAAGCTGTAATGCAGGTCTTTATGTATTCGCATCTATATCTGCTCGACCATCCGGACAAGATACTGGAGCCGGGCATTTATTACTTACGAAATCTTTTCGATACCAAGTTCGATCCTGATGTAATCAGTAAATCGGGCAGGGGAGACGGGCGTATTACGGACTTTTCGGAATACAGGGCGGAGTTTACAGAATATTTTGATGCTTGCCTCGAAGAAATATTCGATCCGCAGGTACCGTTTAGCCAGACACCGACAGGTGAGGCTTGTAAATGGTGTATATTTACGAATATATGCAAGAAATAGGATTATAAGTGCTCCTTTTATATTGGTATTTTCTCTTCCAGGACAGAGTTTCCCGATTTATCATAATAAGTACAGGTTTTAGCAAGTATGTCTACTGTCCATTTGTCTATTCCTGTTTCTGCCGAATCCCTGCAAAAAGTCAAGTAATCGGTTTTTCCTTGCTGATGGGCTTTTAGGTGATATTTAAAATTATCGCTATCTGCTTCAGGAGAAATATGCAAATCGGTATACCCGGCATTCGATACAATGGAATAATCTTCTTTTCCGATATATTCAGCATGCCCGTCACGCACATAAATGGTATATCTTAAAACTCCAAGGGATAATAACTCTTTGGTATATTGCGGAAAATCAGTCCCGCTTTTCACTTTTGCATGAGCTTCCTTTATTTGGGTTAATGTAAACATATATCCGGTTTTATTGATTGGATATGGATAGAACAATAATTTGGAGTGTAAAGTTTTATTGGAAGAAAAACAACCAGATTTTTAACCGTATTATCAGTTGAATGATAGGTTGAATTGTTGAACGATTTTATTGAGGATTGGAAGAGGATTATGGAATTTATTCATAGTTTCACTCTATTTAATAAATTATAAATTACAACATGGAAAACTTTATCATAATATTCATATTCCTTTGCACATTCATTTCATGTAGTAAATCAAGCAAACATATAAAGGAAGAAGATACATCTATATATTGGGAAACTTTGAGGATCGAATCAAGAAGTCAAACAATTATAATTGATAGATGTGAAGAATATGGTATACGAGATACTTGTGACTTCGAAGAAGTGAAGATAAATGAGTCTTATACTGAGTATAAGCCAATAAACAGAGGACAAGAATATTTTAAAATAAGTCAACAGGAGAAAGATTCATTATTTCTATATATTTATGATATTGTGATCAATCCTGTATACACAGACCAATTTGCCACATGTTATGTAGGCAACATTTCTATTGGATTTAGTGCAGGTAATACAACTCAAATATGTAAATACAATTCCGTTGGTAATTGGACTACAATATCCTTATCAACAGCAAAATTATATCGCCTACTAAAAGAAAAAATAAAAATATCAGAATATTAGTTTTATCAAACTTCTTAAACCACCGATATAAAACAAAAAAGCAACCGATTTCCCGATTGCTTTTCCCTTTAGTTGCGGAGACCGGATTCGAACCGATGACCTCCAGGTTATGAGCCTGGCGAGCTACCACTGCTCCACCCCGCGATATTGTGAGTGCAAAAGTATGCATTTTATTATAACACTCCAAATAAAAATGGCATTAATAAATAAAAAACTTTTGCTATTTACACTACTGGCTGATTAAAAACAGATTAGCTGCAGCTATTTTTTACCAACTATAATACAAACCAAATCCGACTCTCTGATAGTAGGAAAAATATCCCCACTTTGTATCTTTTCTGTCGTATGGAATATTATCGTCATATTTTACGTACAAATAAAGGGAAGTACTGAAATAACTGTTAAGCTTGAAATTTACAGAGTTTTCAAATTCTACATAAACCCTCTCATAATTTGTAAAATATTTCAGGCGGGAAGTGAAATTGGTATATCGGTTGCGACTATAGCTAACATTCAGGTTGTAAGTAGAACCATATTCTGTTTTTGCTTTGTCTCCCTCATCTATGCCAAACCAAGTTGCTTTGACCTTATCACTCCTCACATATTTGTAGTTAAGAGACAATACCGAGATATCCGCAGTTATATTAAATTTCCTGTATTTATCGGCTTTGGAAACTATTTCTTTGGCATATCTCATACCTACCCCGAGGTTCAGCTCAAACGGGGAAAGAAAAGCTCTTTGTCTTACCTTATTCGCGTCATTTACATTATATCTGTTAAACAAAGGCGTCTTCATTTCCAGATTCGAAGAATAGGACCAGTTTTTAAATGCATTTACACCAAAAGAACTATATGTCCTGAACAAGTCGTCCAGGATATTCACCTTATTCACTGTATCCGCCTTCATTTGCTGGATACTTAGCCTCCATTCCAGCAAATTGTTAAAATACACTTTATTCTTCTTGTAATTTAAATTGACTTTATGCTCACTATATATATTAAAATTGTTTTCTCCCGACCAATTGTCAGAAAAGCTATTTTGACTCAGGTCTAACTTATGAGAACCGTTTTTGAGCCAATATACAGGCTTAATTCTTATTTTTTCTATTCCGGGCGTACTGAATTCTACCGGGTTGTCTGCTGTAATAAGCTCTTTCCACGGGTTTCTTTGCTCCACCACCTTTTCTTTTATTACCGACCCATCCTTAAATGTCATGGCATTCAACCTTATCTGCTGCGGATTATTCATATAATATCTTCGTCTCATAGCCTCTATTTCTTCCGCCCGTTTGAGCATAGGGGCAAATGTACTATCAGGTGATATCAGGTAGAAGGGTTCAGATTGAATAGAAGTGGTATCCTTTGGGATAAAATCCAACTGTGGAGATAGTATCTTACCATCAAATACAACGGGTAAAAAAGCCGGCTCAAAAATAATCGTATCCCTGAATGATGTGTAATTATCGAAAGGAGTCCAGTCAGGCTCTACTATCAATAAACCATTGCTGTCGCGGAGCGGTAGTAAATTGGCTTCGTGTAGCTGATTAATATATGCCGTATCTATTTTCAGAGGAGCTGAAAAACCTTTGGTTGTATCTTTTGTTGAAATTTCCTTTAATCTGGTATCTATATCTGTTATTTTATTTAACAGGCTGTCTTTATTGGCTCTCGTATTATTTGTATGTTGGGCACTTACCGATACGAACACGATAAAAAATATAATAAAACTGAAAAAGAACTTGAATACTCTCATTTCATTTATCTTTTTTCTATAAAAGAACATTCTACTACTTTCCGAGATTTCAGATCCATTTGTTATTCATTTATATAAATAATTATTATTCATAGAAATAGGGAAACAAATGCATCCGCCTATTTACTAAATTGCAAATTTAGCAATTAAATCTTAATTTTCATTTTAATTTATATTAAATGAGCCACGTCTTACAGATAATCAAAAATTGTAATTATAACACGAAACATATCGATTTGCATGTTGTTTGAATATTTTGATGTAAATTTGTAACATATTAGAGAAACAATCAAAAATGAATACATTTGGTAATATTTTCAGACTCACATCATATGGCGAATCGCATGGTGCAGCTATTGGCGGAGTTATAGACGGATGTCCGGCAGGAATCGTGGTGGATATGGATTTCATCCAAAATGAACTGAATCGCCGGCGTCCTGGACAATCAAAAATAACCACACCACGAAAAGAATCCGACGAAGTAGAATTCTTATCGGGAATATACGATGGTAAGACAACAGGCACCCCGATAGGTTTTATTATTCGTAACAACAACCAACATTCATCCGACTATGACAACCTGAAAGATATTTACCGCCCGTCGCATGCCGATTACACCTATACTCAAAAGTATGGTATCCGCGACCATCGTGGCGGGGGGCGTTCGTCTGCCCGTGAAACTATTGCCCGCTGTGTAGGCGGAGCATTGGCCAAGCTGGCTTTGAAACAACTTGATATTGAAGTTACGGCTTATACGTCACAGGTAGGATACATCAAGCTTGAGAAAGCATATAATGAATATGACCTGTCATTGATAGAATCTACACCTGTACGTTGTCCCGACCCGGAAAAGGCTGCCGGAATGATATCCCTGATAGAAGAAGTTAAATCGAAAGGGGATACGATCGGCGGCGTTATAACCTGTGTGGTAAAAGGAACTCCGGTGGGCTTGGGTGAACCGGTTTTCGGAAAATTGCATGCGGCATTAGGTAGTGCCATGCTTGGAATCAATGCTGTAAAAGGGTTTGAATATGGCGATGGTTTCGATGTAAATCATCGTGGTTCGGAAGTTAATGATGTATTCTATAACGATAATGGACAGGTAAAAACGCATACAAATCATTCGGGTGGTATTCAGGGAGGTATATCAAACGGACAGGATATCTATTTCCGGGTGGCATTTAAGCCTGTGGCTACAATACTGATGCATCAGGAAACTATAAACAAGGAGGGTGAGCATACTGACCTTAAAGCTCGCGGGCGTCATGATGCCTGTGTGCTTCCCCGGGCTGTACCTATTGTGGAAGCTATGGCAGCGATGACCATCCTGGATTATTATTTGTTGAATCAGGTAAATAAGTCCTTTTTATAAGGAATAAAAGCAATCGAATTATCGGTTGTTTTTTCTTTTTATATTAGCCGGGTAGGGACTCCGATAGCTTTTAACAGGGAGCATACCGCTTTCTTATAACAAATTTTCTATCACCTTCCTCATCTTTTCTATCGCATTATCCCATCTGAAACGTTGGACATACTCATTGCCATTTTTCGCCATCGCTATACGGTATTCATTGTTCCTTATCAGGTAAATAATCCGTTCGGCCATCTGCTTCACATCCCTCACTTCTACAAGTAAGGCTGTCTTACCCTCGAAGGCATATTCCTGATGACCTTCTATATCGGTGCACACCAGAGCGCACCCACAGAACATGGACTCGACAGACACCAGCCCAAAGCCTTCCGTGAAGCTATTGGAAATGAAAATAGCATTACGGTTATAAAGGCCACAAAGATCGTCAGGTTCGCGGAAATACCGTATCCATTCCGGCAGGCCATCCGGGCAAGGTGAAATGCCGAACAATTCTACCTGTAGTTCCGGTATTGATTCTTTCACGAGCATTAATGCTTCCAACCCGTATTTAGAACCTTTAATTTCCTGTATAGAATAAGTCATCGCTACAGATGCCGGATTTCTGTTTTCAATCCTGTCTCTTATAAAATATTTTGTGTTATCTACTCCGTTTTCAATAAGTTCTATCCTGTTTTTAGTGTACTTACTTACAATATTTTTCAGATACGATGCCACAACCACATTTACAGTATCTTTCATATCATAAGAAGCAAACAGCAAGTCTTCGTGTCCTTCCCAGTTTTCGAAACCCTGTATCAGGTTTATCTTCCGGCCTTTACTTGTATTCAGGCGTCCCATTTCCAGCACTGTAGACCACCATGTGGCTATTACAATATCGGCATCAGGTATATACTTATCTTCTACCTGAAGAACATACGACATGGTAACAGATGGCTCGAAATCGAACCATATATCCTTTCTGAAACCTTCTATTCTGGATAATATACGACGTATGGAGTAGGGAAGGCGGTACTTCATATATTGCGTTCTTATCGGATATATAAGATGCACTTTAAAACCCCGTTTTGCCAGGCGGTTGGCATATTCATACATCACCCTGAACCCTCCGGCCGGACGTCGCGGCTTAAATGGCAAAATGAACGTTATTTCCACAGGTTCGCCTTTTATCGCAATAATTTTCCCATCAGAGGTTACAGCCAGATTTCCGCGCTTTATATCTTCACGTATTTCTTTTATCTTTTTAATGTATGCTTTCCTGTTTTCTAAGTCCTGTATAGTTTCCGGTCGTCCCATATTGCCATAGAAAGGAATAATGGGTTCTCTCCAGACATCATTTTCGGTCAGGCCAGATAGTCTATGTTTATATTTACGCATATAAGGATAGCTTTTTATAAAGACAAATATACGGAAAAATATTACTGAGAGTTACATTATACGGCAAACGCACGAAAATCGGCAACGTTTCAATTAACAGTAAACAGTAAACTGTCTGCCAGCCCGTAATTTGTAACTGCCCGTAGGGCGCAGAAATAACATTCGCCGAAGCGAAGGCGAGGCAAACTCGTAACTATATCCAAAAAGTTACAAAAGTTACACTTTTCCCACTATTTTTTATCTGTTCCTTTTTTCCCTCTCTGTAAGTCCCCCTTGGGGAAACAACGTTCGGCGGAGCCAATTTAGGGGGCTCCTTCAATACTTCAAAGAGCTATCAGCTAACAGCTAAAGGCTATCAGCTTAATATATAGATAAACTTTTTCAAAAAGAATTAAATGCTGTTTGCCCTGATTATATTACAATTAAGTTTAACCATATATCGTCCTAAATGGAGCAAAAGCACATGTCTTATATTAATCCTTAACGCATCTTACTGATCTGATACCGCCTTCTTGGACAGCCAGATTATTCTGATAGCTTTTTATAGCGTGGGCCGAAAGGAAAGTATCCGGCTTTCTTACGAAGTTTGTATTTGCGATACAGATTCAAAGGTTTCTTCTTTATCTTACCTTTATAATTAGCGATGAAGTCGTCGACAGAATCGAGAATACGAGCCGATGATTTGCCATCGCGAAAAGGATGTACCTGATCCATAAATAACCGGATATTCTCCATTAGATCCGCCGGACACTCAAATGCTTTTTCCAATGCTTCCTCGAGGAGATCAGGACTGTCTATATTTATAAGATGGCTGGCAGGAAAAGTGTTTTTGTATGTCACTGCAGGCTTGTTGAACCAGAGGTACTCATAAATGACAGATGAGGTATCGCTTAACATAACATCCGATTGCCGGAATAAGCCCGCTTTATCTTCTGTCTCACAAAAGGTGGCATTGTCGTACTGTTGAGCCAGGTTCCTGTAACGGCTAACAGTTTCTTCATCCATCTTCGGATGAAAAGAAAACAGCCATACCCAGTCTTTTTTATTGAGTAGCTCTTCTATCTTATCATAAAGGACTGAGGCCGATTCCATATTCTTTGTAAAAGTGGGTGCAAATATAATCGTCGGTTTTGTATTCGAAGTTTGATCTTCAGGAGAGGATAACCACCCGTCAAACTTGCACCAACCGGTTTCATATACTTTAAAGAATCCGTATTTTTGCTCCAATTCTTTGAAGCGGGGAGTAAACATCGGACTGGTGGTACAATAAATATCGAAAAATCCCCGGATTTTGTAATGGTCTCCATAATCGCCCCGTTTATAGTATAGTCCGTGGAAAACTTCTACTTTCAGCCCCGGGAAAAAATCATAGACCCGTACTCCCGGAACGAAAACCGCGATGGGATCGTATTCCATGACTTCCCTGATTGTTTTCAATTGCTTCTCATTATCATTCAGGTACACGGGAGCAGACTCCTCTATATACCACGCTACATCATCCCCTCTTCTCCATATCTCGTCCTGCAAAGGCCGGAGGATGGTATATGAATATGATAAGGAAACAAAAAACAAGTATTTTTTCATAGATACGGCGCATTAATTTATCATTTCGAGCACAAAAGTATAAAAAAGATAGGGGAGAACAACCTTGATACGAAATTAACTGACAGCTTTTGGCTCTCGCTATTTTTTACAGGTGAAAGCCAATAGTGTTTTGGTATTGCTCATAATAAATATAAGCGGTATTCGATTACGCATACCATAGAATTAACAAGTCGTAAGTTTTGAGTAATAAGTTGAGAAGGCTGTATTACTGTTTACTGCTAACTGTTTACTGTTAAAGCAATCAAAAAGAGGTTTCTTTTTTATACTGCGACTGACCGGCAGGCGAAAACTCCTAAAAATATTCCTATCTTTGAACTTCTGTTTTGAGTAATATTTATGAATCAAAGATATCCTTCCGTACTGCTGGAAAATGCGGTGAATGAATTTGCCCGGCTACCGGGTATAGGCCGTAAAACGGCCCTGCGTCTTATCCTCCACCTGTTAAGGCAGGATGATACGCTGGTAGATAGTTTTGCTCAGTCGCTGATAGCCCTGAAGCATGAAGTGAAATACTGCAAGGTATGCCATAATATAAGCGATGCGGAGGTATGTCCCATCTGCCTGGACAAATCACGGGATTCATCAACTATCTGTGTGGTGGAAAACATAAAGGAAGTAATGGCTATTGAAAATACGATGCAGTTTAAAGGGCAGTATCATGTACTAGGCGGTATTATTTCCCCCATAGACGGTATAGGACCTGCCGACCTTGAGATCGAAAGTCTCGTAAAGCGTGTGTCACACGGAAGTATCAACGAGATAATCCTTGCGTTGAGTACTACAATGGAGGGTGATACTACCAACTTTTATATTTATAAGAAACTTGCGCCATACGACGTAAAAGTATCTATGATTGCCAGAGGCATTTCGATCGGTGACGAAATAGAATATGCGGACGAAGTCACACTGGGACGTTCGATTCTGAACCGGACCCTATTCAACGAATCTTACAGGATGTGAAAGTGAAGATTAAAAAGTGAGAAGTGAAGAATTTCCTATAACCCATAACCGCAATTTATTCTTATATTTGTATCATGCTTAACAACAATACATTGAAACTCGTAACAAATCAAATATGGTAATCGCAGTAGATTTTGACGGAACGATAGTGGAACATGAATATCCTAAAATAGGGAAGGCAATACCGTTTGCCATCGAGACATTGCTCCAATTGCAAAAAGAAGGGCATATCCTTCTTATGTGGACAGTGCGCGACGGTGATATGCTTCAGGAAGCAGTAAGCTATTGTGAAAAAAAGGGGCTGAAGTTCTACGCTGCGAACAAGAATCATCCGGACGAAGATGTGACCACCTCATCCCGAAAGCTGAATGCCGATATGTTTATCGACGACCGCAATCTGGGCGGGTTACCCGACTGGGGGGTCATCTATCATGCGATAAAGGCTATGGAAAGAGGGGAAACTTCGTTTGAAAGAATAATGATGTCATCAGGCGAAAACCAACGCATCCGCCGCAGGAAGAAGAACTTCTTTATCCGTCTGGGGGAAATGTTTGAAAACAACAGGTACTGAAAATAATGATGAGTTGTAAGTTATGGGTTACGAATTGACCGGCATAACTTGCAACTTATAATACATCGTTCATAACTCATAATTAAGAATCATGGTGCTGAAAAATTCATATATATCGTTAAGAGCTGTAGAACCAGAAGATCTGGACCAGCTCTATGGCTGGGAAAATTCCACCGCATTGTGGGTTCACGGTAATACTCTTGCTCCGTATTCAAAGCTGATACTGCGCCAGTATATCAATGACGCCCTGGAAATGGATATTTTTCAGAGTAAGCAATTGCGCTTGATGATAGACCTTACGGATGAGAAAGTAACCATAGGAACAATCGACCTGTATGAAATAGACGCGCACAACCGCCGGGCCGGTATCGGAATACTGATAGACGAGGCTTTCCGGCAGAAAGGGTACGCTTCACAGGCTTTAAGCCTGATGGGCGATTACGCTTTCAACTTCCTGTATCTTCATCAGTTGTATGCATACATATCCGTTAGCAATACAAACAGTATCAGGCTTTTCGAAAAAGCGGGGTATAAAGAAGTCGGCATATTTAAAGACTGGATACAGAGAGTAGATAAGTTTGAAGATGTGCAATTATCTCAATTGGTTAACAATAAGTAATTCAAATAATTACAATGAATGAAGATATAAAGAATGCCTTCGATGTACTGGTTGCAGGAGGTCTTATCCTTTACCCAACCGATACTATATGGGGAATTGGCTGCGATGCAACTAATGAAGAGGCTGTGCGAAAAGTATATGAGCTAAAAAAGCGTACTGATAGTAAAGCTTTGATTACATTGCTGGATAATCCGGTTAAGCTGGATTTCTATATTGACGGAGTACCCGAAATAGCCTGGGATCTTATCGAACTGGCTGATAAGCCTCTTACCATAATATATGATAATGCGCGTAATGTGGCGCCCAACCTGATAGCGGAAGACGGCAGCCTTGCTATCCGCATTACCAAAGAGAACTTTTCGCAGGAACTTTGTAAACGTTTTCGCAAAGCGTTGGTATCTACATCCGCCAATATCAGTGGGGAGCCCTCTCCGGCGAACTTCGGCGAGATTAGCGATGAAATCAAAAACGGTGTGGATTATATTGTCCGATACAGGCAGGACGATATCTCCAGATCGAAGGCCTCGAGCATAATTAAGCTGGGTAAATCGGGTGAAGTAAAAATAATCAGGGAATGACGGGTATACACGAAGATGAATTATTAGAAAGCGTATCCTACAGCGATGGCATAAGCAAAGAAACATTCGACCAGTGTATATTCTCGAAATGTGATTTTTCCAATGCCAAAATTACAGGTTGCAGCTTTACGGACTGTACTTTTACCTTTTGTAACTTTTCAATGGCTGATCTGGCCCAATCTACACTAAATAATGTGGAGTTTAGTAATTGTAAAATATTAGGCGTGAAATTCAACCACTGCCACGACTTTATATTTCAGGTTGGCTTTGATAAATGCATACTGGACTACAGCTCATTCGAGAAACGAAAAATGATTAAAACAAGCTTCAAAGATTCCTCGTTAAAAGGTGTGGACTTCGCCGGTGCAGATCTCAAACAATCGAAATTTATCAACTGCGACCTGAACGAAGCCATATTCTACGATTCCAATATTCAAGAGGTAAATTTTACTACCGCCTTTAATTATACAATAGACCTTAGTCAAAACCAAATGAAAAAAGCCCGCTTTTCGAAAGACGGATTAGCCGGATTACTCAGACAGTTTGATATTGTAATTGAATAGCAGCAGGCAGAAGAACAATATTATTTTTTTGTAAAAGTTTATATATAGTAGACTGATAGCTTGCAGCAGTTAACAGTATTCTCACACAGAGACGCCAGGGCGCAAAGTCTGATTCATTCTATAATTTACATTTATTAACTGTATTTGGTTAAAACCTGACATATCTGACATATTTTTTACTGTTTACATAGTATTTAATTTACATATATTGACTATATATAGTTAAAAAGTAACAAAGGTAACACTTATTTCAGTTAACAGTTAACAGTAAACAGTAAACAGTAAACAGTTAACAACTCGTATCTTGTCTACTCGTATCTTGTAACTGCCCAAAGGGCGCAGAAATAACATTCGCCGAAGCGAAGGCGAGGCAAACTCGTAACTATATCCAAAAAGTTACAAAAGTTACACTTTTCCCACTATTTTTTATCTGTTACTTTTTTCCCTCTCTGTAAGTCCCCCTTGGGGAAACAACGTTCGGCGGAGCCAATTTAGGGGGCTTCTTCAATACTTCAAAGAGCTATCAGCTAACAGCTAATGGCTATCGGCTTAATATATAGATAAACTTCTTCAAAAAGATTAAATTGACGGCGTTCACCCTGACGCGGATGAAACCATGAAGAACCCCGTTTCTTACCGCATGGATTCAGGTTTTTTGCCTGATAAAAATTTCTGACAAATCGTCATATTTCATATTTTCCCTCAAAAAAATACCACTTTGGCACAGCATTTGAATAACAGATTGTGTCGCTGTAAAGCGTAAAGATGATCAATCAGAATGAATAAACAAATAAATATAAAAAAATTAAAATGGGAAAAATAATTGGAATTGACTTAGGTACCACAAACTCTTGTGTTGCCGTGTTGGAAGGTAACGAACCTATCGTTATCGCTAACAACGAAGGTAAAAGAACAACGCCTTCCGTTGTGGCATTTATTGAAGGAAACGAGCGTAAAGTGGGAGACCCTGCTAAACGTCAGGCTATCACAAACCCTGAAAAAACAATATACTCCATAAAGAGATTTATGGGAGAAACCTGGGATCAGGTTCAGACGGAAGTTACACGTGTACCTTACAAAGTAGTTAAGGGAGACAACAATACTCCACGTGTAGACATCGACGGACGCCTGTACACTCCGCAGGAAATTTCGGCCATGATTCTTCAGAAAATGAAGAAAACAGCAGAAGACTATCTCGGACAGGAAGTAACAGATGCTGTTATCACCGTACCTGCATATTTCAGCGATTCGCAACGTCAGGCTACAAAAGAAGCCGGAGAAATTGCAGGACTTAAAGTACAACGTATCGTTAATGAACCTACTGCCGCAGCCCTTGCTTACGGTCTTGACAAGGCTCATAAAGATATGAAAATAGCCGTTTTCGACCTTGGTGGCGGTACATTCGATATTTCTATCCTCGAACTGGGCGATGGTGTATTCGAAGTGAAATCGACTAACGGAGATACTCACCTCGGTGGTGATGACTTCGACCAGGTAATCATCAACTGGCTGGCGGAAGAATTCCTGAAAGACGAAGGACTCGACCTACGTAAGGACCCGATGGCCCTTCAACGCCTGAAAGAAGCTGCTGAAAAAGCAAAAATCGAACTTTCGAGCACAACATCCACTGAGATCAACTTACCATATATAATGCCGGTGAATGGTATTCCAAAACACTTGGTAAAAACATTGACACGAGCCAAATTCGAACAGCTGGCCGATACCCTGATACGCAAATGTATCGATCCTTGCCGTCAGGCATTGAGCGACGCAGGCTATTCAGCGTCCGATGTAGATGAAGTTATCCTTGTAGGGGGGTCTACCCGTATCCCTGCCGTACAGGCCGAAGTTGAAAAGTTCTTTGGTAAAACTCCGTCTAAGGGTGTAAATCCTGACGAAGTGGTTGCCGTAGGAGCTGCTATACAAGGAGGTGTACTGACAGGTGAAGTGAAAGACGTGTTATTGCTGGATGTAACCCCGCTTTCTTTAGGTATTGAAACGATGGGTGGTGTGATGACAAAATTAATAGAGTCTAACACGACCATCCCGACCAAGAAGAGTGAAACATTCTCTACCGCGGCCGACAATCAGCCTTCAGTACAGATAAATGTACTACAGGGAGAACGTCCGCTGGCCAGGGATAACAAACAAATCGGCGTATTCAATCTGGATGGCATTATGCCTGCACGTCGTGGCGAACCTCAGATAGAAGTGACATTCGATATCGATGCCAATGGTATCCTGAGTGTATCGGCAAAAGACAAAGCTACCGGAAAAGAACAGTCGATCCGTATCGAAGCTTCATCAGGACTTAGCGACGCTGAAATCCAGAAGATGAAAGACGAAGCTGCCGCTAATGCGGAATCTGATAAGAAAGAAAAGGAAAAGATAGACAAGCTGAATCAGGCGGATTCTATGATTTTCCAAACAGAGAAGCAACTGAGTGAACTTGGTGATAAAATTCCTGCTGACAAGAAAGCCCCTATCGAAGGAGCCTTGACCAAGTTAAGAGATGCTCACAAGGCTCAGGATCTGGCAGGTATAGATACTGCAATGAATGAACTGAACACATTGTTCCAGAATCTAAGTCAGGAAATGTACAATCAGGCCGGGGCAAATCCGGGCCAACAAGCCGGAGGCAATGCTGGAGAGCAGCCGAAAAACGGTGATAATGATGTAACTGATGTGGATTTTGAGGAAGTGAAGTAATAACGATTATTATCAATAATCAAATAGAGTGAAATAGCGGTAAATTATTGATTTACCGCTATTTCTATTTTAAATAATTATTGTTTATAATGCTTGTATGTTGTTTATTTATCGTATATTTGTACCAGATTTGTATCGCGCCTTATTTGATTGGAATGTGCGCCTAATACAGTCTTGTAGATTCTTATTAGTACTTATTAAGTATGTAAAACGAGATAAAAAACGATATATGGGAGTTAGTAAACTGAAATTACCAAAAGTATGCGAGCATTGCGGAAAAACCTTTGAAGCGAAAACCATCAATACTCGTTTTTGTAGTGATGCTTGTAACAATGCCTCACTTCGAATGCGGAAGAAAGAGGCATTGGAAGCAGAACGTAAGCAACAAATTTTACAAGAGAGTGCTGCTGCCATTGCCACCATCCAAACACGCCCTTACATTTCCATTGCAGAGGCTGTTGTATTGTTTGGCATTTCAAAAGACACCATTCGCCGATTGATAAAAGCGGGCAAAATCCCTGCTGTTAATTTGGGCGAACGCCTTACAAGGGTAAGCCGAACACATATCGAAGCAATGTTTACAGCCGTTGCTATGCCGGAAGAAAAGCCACAGAAACAGCAGCCTGTCAAATTGCAATATGAGCCAAGCGAATGTTATACGATAAACGAAATTTCCGAAAAGTACGGTGTTTCATTATCAACCGTTAGCGGTACCATTCGCCGAAACAGCATACCGAAAAGGCAGGTAGGCAAATTCGTTTATGTACCCAAAGAACAAGTAGATAAAATATTCGCAAGAAAATGAAAGAGTTATCGAACACCAAAGTAACTGTAAGGCTTCGCAAAGTCGAAGACCGCAAAGAGTGGTATCTCTATATTGAGAGCTACCCTGTCTTTGTGGCGGGGAAGAAACAACCACAGCGCATCCGTGAGTACCTTAACCGTACTGTTACGACTATGGAATGGGACAAAACCCGCACTGCTCGCACCGAAGCCGATGGAAGTGTAAGCTATAAACCCAAACGCAATGATAATGGTTTGATTATTTGTCGAAGTGAAATCGACCAAGAAAGCATCCTTTATGCCGATGGCGTTCGCAAACTCCGCCAACGTGAATATGATAATGCCGATTTATACAGCGATACAGAAACCGCACAAGCCGAGCAAAAAGAAAAATTGCAACAAAATTTCATTGAATATTTTGATGTGGCGGCAAAGAAACGCCACGCCAATAGTTCCGAATCAATCCGCACAAATTGGAAACGTACCCTTGAATTGATGAAACTATTTGCCGGCGAATATTTGCCATTCTCAAAGATAGACAACCGTTTGGCAGAAGATTTCAGAATGTTTATGTTATCAGCCCCTTGCGGTGGAAACAGGAGTGGCACAGTTTCAAGAAACACTGCTGCAACCTACTTTTCCATTTTCAAAGCAGGATTAAAGCAGGCGTTTGTCGATGGGTATTTAACAGTAGATTTGTCCGCAAAAATCAAAGGCATACAGGAACAGGAAACCCGCCGAGAGTTCCTGACAGTCGAAGAACTGAATATCCTTGCCGCCACGCCTTGCGAGCAGGACACAATGAAACGTGCCGCCTTGTTTTCGGCTCTTACCGGTTTGCGCCACTGTGATATTCAAAAAATGAAGTGGAAAGAAATACAGATTGATGGCGACCAAGCCCGCCTCAATTTTACCCAACAGAAAACCAAAGGAGTGGAATACATGCCCATTTCCGCACAGGCATTGCAACTTTGCGGAGAGCCACGCAAACTCGACCAACTCGTTTTTGAAGATTTACCCGACCCCTCGTGGATTTCCAAGCCATTGGAAAGGTGGATAAAAGCCGCAGGAATTACCAAGAGAATCACGTTCCATTGTTTTCGGCATACATTCGCAACCCTGCAACTTTCCAATGGAACAGACATTTACACCGTAAGCAAGATGTTAGGGCATACCAATGTAAAGACCACCCAGATTTACGCTAAAGTGGTGGACGAAAAGAAAAACAAGGCGGCACAAGCGATACAGTTGAACACCATTAATAACACAAAGGAATGAAACAAAATAGTCTTTTGCAGTACATTGTTCTATACATGATTGTAGCTTGTGTTGCTTTGGCTATTGCTACATTGGCTCGTGTCTTTACCGTTTCAATCGGCTTTGATAGCTTTACCGCCTTTATGGTTTTTATTGTGGTGTTGGCTATTCAGGTGGTAGTTTATTTGAGTATTCATGTGGTACTACAAAACACGATGTTGCCGTGGATTGGGGAATGGCTATCCAAAATACCTTACTTCCGAAAGAAGATTGAAAGCCGACAAGTTCCTATGATTGCGAAAGAAACACTTCTTGATGCACCGGAACAGCCATCTTTAGAAGATATTCGGAACAAGCAACTACAAAACAAAACTAAGGAACAGAGAGACAGACTGAATATAGCTCTAAACTATACTCGAAAATCTTTTGCTCTCTATCTATCAAATGAACATCTTGATGTGCTTTGCCGGAACTTACAGGCATATATCAACGAATTGGATGTAAAAGAATTGCAGCCTGTTAAAATCAAAGAACTAACTGCCATTGACATCCGCCACTTTGGTTGGAATATTTGGAACTATTCAAAACCAAGAAATCAGATGGATATTGCCCATTTTCTGAAAATCGTATTCCCCGATGTTTTCAAGGAAACGGAAGTTGATAGTATCAAACGGCATTTGAAAGATGATGAATTAAAGGGGGCGATTAAGATACAGGAAAACATTGATTGAGCTAAGAATCAGATATAAATGTGCATGTCTTTGTGAATGAAACGAAAATTGTGGATACAAAACAGTATAAAAAGAATAATGGAAACGACGAATTTTAACAACAAAGAGCCGAAAGAAATTCTATCTATTTTAGGTGGATTATTTGACTCTTCCTTAGAAGCAAGGAACTTGGACAGATTGCAGGAATCTATTAAAATTGCTAATGCTATAAATACAGAGGGGTTTGACAATAATTCATTAGCAATTTTAAATTATTTTTTAGGGAATGCTTGGTCTTATGTTTTCAAAATCAAAAATCCAATTCCAGATTTTGGTTTTGAGGATGAAGAAATTGAAAAAGAAATACTTTATTATAGAAAAGCACTTGAACTAATAAAAGACTGTGAAGATGACTTTATTACCTGTCAAATTCTAACAAATCTTGGAAATTTATTTAGTCATATTGGAAGAATTGTTGAAGCGCAAGAGTATTTCAATTTATGCCTGAGTATTAATGATAAGTTTGGTATGGCAATAGGAAATAGAGGTTTTGGGTTATTTCATTATGCACGAGTTATTTTTGAACCTGTACATCAATTTATTTTTTTACAATATGCAAGAAAATATTTATTGGAATCATTAAACTGTTCGGATGTCTATAAAGAAGCCAAACAAGATTTTTATTCTAAGGCAAAATATATTGAAACAGCTTATTCAATAAATGACTTAAATGATTTTAAAACATACAAAAACTATTACAAAGACTTAAAGCAAGAGGAAATTGATTATAGAAACTGGTGTGCAGAACATAAACTTTTTATAAACCCTTTAAATGATATTTTTACAGATAGTGTTGTCGCAAATGATTGTTTATTCATGCCTTCAATGGTTTTGAATGCTTCCGAAAAACCAATCTATCAAACAATATATAATCAAGTTAAACAAGAGTATGTCAGTGCACGTTTTCTTTTTTATGAATCTCTTTTTTATAATAATACTCATTTTTCGGATAAAGACGTAACCTTGATGGACACGCTTGATTATTCTGCATATTCATTGACTGCTGAAAAGACTAAAATAGCATTTCGAGTATGCTACTCTCTATTTGATAAAATAGCTTATTGCCTGAATTTGTATTTCAAGTTAGAAAATAAGCCAGATAAAGTAACATTTAAAAATGTTTGGTACAAAAATCTACGAAAGAATCAAGGCCTAAATCAATTATTATCTCAGACAGGAAATTGGGCATTAAGAGGGCTATATTGGTTGAGTAAAGACTTGTATGAAGAAGATTTTGGAACAACGATTGAGCCACAAGCAAAAGAAATTGCAAAAATAAGAAATTATATAGAGCATAAGTCTTTTAAAATCGTAGAAAGTTTTAATTGTAACTACACAGAAGAAACTGAGACATACGAAATTGATAGAGATATGTTTATAGAAAAAACGCTTAAGGTTATAAAATTGAGCCGTTCAGCATTAATGTATTTGGCGTATGTGTTTTATGAAGAAGAAAGTAATAGGGAGCAGTTTAGAGATAGGACAACAATAATGCCTGTTGAATTTATTAATTTGAAAGATGAATATAAAACATAGGGACTCTTGCACCTATCAATCAATATTCCAAAACGTTAGCAAAATAAAATATTGCTCTCAAAGACCAATAATAACCACAAAATATTACCATTTTCAGTGTTTTCAAAGTGTTTCTTTCGTGTATTGAAACACAGCGAAAACACTTTTTTCATTTGCACCATAACAATTAAAAACGATAAGTTATGGATACAAATGAAATTTCTTTTGAAAATCTACCAAAGGCGGTCGCCTATTTGGTCAATGAAGTGGCTGAAATCAAATGTTTAGTCGAAAAAGGGCAAATGTCCACTGTTCTCCAAAAGCGTGTTCCAATAAATATTGAAGAAGCTTGCCGGATTATTGGCAAAGCCAAGCCAACCATTTACACGCTTGTCCGCAAACGCTTGCTTCCCTGTTATAAAAACGGCAAGAAGCTCTATTTCTTTGAAGATGAACTGTTGGAATGGATTTCCAAAGGCAAAAAGAAAACCTTGGCAGAAATCAACGATGAGGTTGAAGCCACCTATCGAACTAAATCTAAAATGCCAAAAACAGGCGGAAGGAAATAGGCTATGGAAAAAGAAAATCAACAACAGCCATTGTCCTTGCCCGAAATTTGGCAGACCACGAGCCTGCGGATTACCGATGAATTTCCGTCCCCGCCTATCGTGCTTCGTGTTGATGATTCCATTATCGGCACTTTAGGCAATTTCAGCGCATCCACAGGAAAAGCGAAAAGCAAGAAAACTTTCAATATCTGCGCTATTGTTGCTTCTGCATTGAGTAACGGCACGGTTTTGAATTACCGAGCCTCATTGCCTGAAAGCAAAAGGAAAATCATTTACATTGACACCGAACAAAGCAAATTCCATTGCAAAAGAGTATTGAAGCGTATTTTGGCATTGGCTGAAATTCCAGATAACGAACATCCCGAAAACCTGAAATTTCACTGTTTGCGTAGATTAACGCCTCAAATGCGCCTGTCCGTCATCGAGAATGCAATTTACAATACCGAAAATTTGGGTTTGGTTGTAATTGACGGCATTAGAGATTTGGCTTACGACATCAACAGTCCGAGCGAATCAACCAATCTGATTACAAAATTGATGCAATGGACGGATGAAAGGCAAATCCATATCCATACGGTTTTACACCTGAACAAAGGCAATGATAATACGCGCGGACATTTGGGTACGGAACTCAACAACAAAGCCGAAACCGTTTTGCAGATTACGAAAGACGAATTTGACAAAGACATTAGTTCCGTTACGGCTATGTTCATCCGCGACCGCGATTTTGAGCCGTTTGCGTTCAGGATAAATGAAAACAGTTTGCCCGAATTGATAGAAGATTATCAACCTAAAAAATCGGAAAAGAAACAAACATTTGATTATCGGGAAGTTTCGGAAGAAAAGCACCGCGAGGCATTGGAACAGGTTTTCTCAATCGGCGAAAGTTTGTCATACAGCACTTTGATAGAACGTTTGAAAAAGTGCTATTCCTCTGTTTGTTGCGAGTTTGGAAATACAAAAGCAAAGCAGTTGAAACAATTCCTTTGCAACAAGCGAATGATTGTGCAGGGAATGGACAAACTTTACCGCTACAATCCCGATTTCTACTACTGAAAATCAGTTCGGTTCAAGTTGGGTATATATATAATAACCTAAACTGAACTGCTAAAACTTTTGCCTTTGAAAAAAGAAAAGTGATTAATCAACTAAAATTCAACAATATGAACGCAGCACAAGCAAAAACGATTAAAATTGCAGAATATCTGCAAAGTTTGGGATACAGTCCCGCAAAAATTCAGGGGTGCAACTATTGGTATTGTTCGCCATACAGGGAAGAACGGACGGCATCGTTCAAAGTGGATACCAATAAAAATACTTGGCATGACTTCGGAACAGGTGAAGGTGGGGATATAATCGACCTTGCACAAAAGATTGGAAATTGCTCTGTCGAAACGGCTTTATGCAACCTTGCCAATATTCAACCCAATTTTTCTTTTTTCCAAAGCAAAAATATTTTGCAGGATAATCCAACAACCATCATTACAGATATTCGTCCAATAGCCCACCCTAAACTAATCGAATGGGTAAAAGAACGTAGAATTGATTTGCATTTGGCAAACCTGTATTGTCGAGAAATCCACTATCAAAACCAAAGTGGACAATTCTTTTCCGTTGGGTTCAGGAATGATAAAGGCGGATATGAATTGAACAGCCCTCCAAGTTTCAAAAGTTGTATTTCGCCGAAAGAAATAACAACTTTTCAAAACGGGAAAGACAGTTGTCTGGTTTTCGAGGGGTTTTGGGATTTTCTTTCGTACCTCACAATTCAGAAAATCGAACGAACAAAGCACGATGTCGCCGTTCTCAATTCCACAGCAAACACTGAAAAGGCGATGAATTTTCTAAAAACTCACAGGGAGATTTACACCTATCTGGATAACGATGATGCAGGAAGAAAGGCGACAGAGTTAATCAAGTCAGCAAACTTGACTGTGTATAATCGCTCAACACAGTTTGCAGGATATAAAGACTTGAACGACTATTTGCGTGGGAAAAAACAGCTTCTCAAAAAGCAGGTTCGTAAAGGATTCAAACTTTAGACGGCTTGCCGCAGGGATGGAAAATCCAGTGAGCGTTGCCCCCTCGTGCCAAATCTAAATTGACCCCTGAAAAAACTTTATGATTACCCCTAAATTATCCTGGTCGACGGGGTCATTTTTATTTTAGATTTACTTGTTTTTGTCTACCTTCATTTTTCTCACACTCTCACCGGTAAGTTCTATCTGATGCGCCGAGTGGACGATGCGGTCAAGAATGGCATCAGCGACTGTTGGTTCTCCTATTGCATCATACCAGTTGGCAACCGGTAATTGTGAGGTCACAATGATAGATTTGCGCTCATGACGATCTTCGATGATGTCAAGCAATATTGAACGTTCTTTAGCGTCAAGAGGAACAAGAAAGAGATCATCAAGTATAAGTAACTGACATCGTTCTATTTTCTTGAGTTCGGCCTCGAAGATCCCCTTTGTCTTTGCAACTTTTAGCGCTCCCATAAGTTTGGATGCATTGGCATAGTTAGTTCGTATTCCGTTCTTACACGCCTGATACCCAATGGCTGTTGCAATATAACTTTTGCCGGTTCCGGATGAACCGGTAATGAACAGATTCTTTCCTTGACGGATAAAGTCAAGCGACGAGAGCCGTTCTATATGGTTGCGGTCGAGACTTCGATTGATGGTATAGTCTATATTCTCAAGATAAGCCTTGTATCGAAAGCCGGCCCCTCGAATCAGGCGTTGTATGGAGGCATCCGAACGATAGTCCCATTCACGAGCCAATAGTAATGAGAGGAAGCCGTCAGCAGTCATAGACTCGGCAACGGTGGACTGCAGGCTTTCCTTAAAGGCGGCAGCCATACCATGCAGCTTCATACGGTTCATCAGATCCAGAGAAATGATATTTTGGTCTTTCTCCTGAGTAACGGGTGCGGTTTTATTATTTGTTTCCATTGTTGTTGTTAGTTTTTGTTGTTGATTTTGAGAAGTATTCACGTCCACGGATGTTCTTGTGGTGCGGAAGTGATAAGTTGGTGTCCGAGTCCTGATCAGCCTGTGGCAGAAAGTCTGCATCATCGCCCCGGTTCAGGATACCGATAACATCTTGATATCCGTAAACGCGCATCAATGAAGCACAGGCGCATGCCGCCACAAGCCTGTCCTGTCCGAAGGTCTTTTCCAAGGCTAGGATACCTCTGCATGAGCGGAAGGCCTGAGGCATATATTTCTTCTGCGATGCTACATCCTTGAGATAAAGCAAGACGATATTATCTATCTGAGTAGCTCGTTCAAAAACCTCGTCCAGATCCTTTTCGTAGCTACCATGCCTACCGGGAAGATTGTGTGCCTCCTTCCGAGTGTAGCCATAGGGAGTGTCATCACGCTGGTGGGTTGTTACCAGCCGCAGGCCATAGAAGATATCGAGAGTATCAGCATCGTAAACAATATCGACACGCTTGCCTACATATTCCTTTGGCACGCTGTAATGATGCTTCTTGAGAGTTACATAGCTATTACGCATCACGGTCACAGATTTGCGTTCCTTCATCTGATACCGCACAGAGGGTAAAGTTCGTAGATAGTCTTTTTCTACCTCTTCAAACAACTGCCTGCGAGACTGATTGCGTCCGGTAAGTTTTCTCTCGTTGAAACGACTTAGAGATTGGATAATGCAGGCATTGAGTGATTCCAAATCATGGAACATCAGACCTTCGAGATCGGTATAAACAGACTTGTACATCAGTTTTACAGCGTTCTCTACAAGGGCTTTGTCTTTTGGGTGCCTGACACGTGCCGGATATACACTACAACCATAATGCTCGGCAAAAGCGGCAAAGTCTTCGTTAATAACCGGCTCATTGCGATTGCTCCGAGTTACCGCCGACTTCAAATTGTCAGGGACGATTGCAAAGGGCACACCCTCATAGAAGTGTAGTGCATTCTCACATGCTTTTATAAGGTCTTCTTTCTTCTGCGACCAGACTGCCTCACAGTAGGTATAGTGGCTACAAGGAAGGATGGCTACAAAAACTTCAACGGATCTGACTTCGCCTGTTTGCTCATCAACAACCTCTAGACGGTCGCCCGCAAAATCAATATACAGCTGGTCTGCGGCGTAATGCTCAACGTGACCCACCGGACGTGATACAAGCCGATAACGTTGTATGTACGCGCCGAAACTTGCATGACGGAATCCACCCGGATGCTCTCGCCGGTACTCTTCATACAAAGATTTTACTGTCACTCCTTTGCGTGTAAGTCTTGCGGCATACTCAGGTAAGAGCGCCTCCAGTTCCAACTGACGCACTGAAGGGGTACGTTCCCTCTCACCGCTGCTTCCAAACATCTCCTCAAGGCGCTTCGCCGGCATGGACTGAAGCTGCTCCATTGGCATACCACTCTCTTGAAACAAACGCACATACTTGCGCACTGTGTTACGGGATAGCTCAAAGGTCGCGCTGATACCTTTTATACCCATCCCCATTGCATAGCAATGAAGAATGTTTGCTAATTTTGTTGTCATAGTAATTTTAGTTTTAACCCATCGACCAGGAGGGTAAATCTAAATTACATAAAAATCCCCTGTTGGTTTATATTCCGACAGGGGACATTTTTATTTTGGCGAAAAGGGTCAAACATATTTTGGTACATGGGGTCAATTTAGACTGGCACGAGGGGGCAACGCTCACTGGATTTTCCAGCTGTTTCAACGCCTGCGAATTTACGCCAACAACCCGCTTACAATCGGCGAAATGGGAATCGGACACGAAGACACAAAAGAAATAGAGGCTTTGCGTGAAGCCTTGGTAAATCTGCTCATTCACACTGATTATTTCAGTCCGATGAAACCGCGAATCCGAGTTTTTACCAACCGCATTGAGTTTGAAAATCCGGGGAAATTGCCCCGCTCGGTTGAAGAACTGATGAGAACAGACGAAACTTTGCCGAGAAATCCGGTTTTGGCAAAATTTTTCCGTTTGGCAAAACTTTGTGAAAGCGCAGGTTACGGATTTGACAAAATGCTGCAATGGAAAAAGCAAACAGGGAATGAAGTCCTGTTTGAAACCTCTATTGATAAGACGAAATTCACATTCATACTCTCTGAAAATGAAAATCGACAAAGTACAGAGAAAGGTATAGAGAAAGGTATAGAGAAAGACGAAAATGGTATAGAGAAACCACAAGAAAGTACAGAGAAAACTATACAGAAACTTTCAAAAAATACAGAGAAAATTCTGAATTTAATGGCGGAAAATCCGTCTATCACAACCGCTCAACTTGCTGAAAAAGTCGAAATTTCTGTTGCTGCAATCAACAAACAAATTGCAAAATTAAAAAAACAGAATTTACTTCGCCGAGACGGTGCAGATAAAGGTGGTAAGTGGGTAATTATAAAAACAGATTGAATCCTATTATTTGTACCATATTTGCGACATGTGTTTGTAAGATGTTGAATATCAATAGTAAATACTTTTGAGGAAGTAAAATAAGATATACATACTTTTTATACTACTAAAGATAAGCTGTCGGATTAGATTCCGGCAGCTTTTTTTATTTAGAGGGCGTCTTCTTCTTTGAGGCTTTCATACCTTTGACAAGATGAGCGATAGCCAGCATGGGGCTATGGAATATCATACGCGGCCCGGAATAACGCATGACTTCCTGCATACGCGATTTCATGTCAGGCTTATAGCAATGGACAGGACATTTCTGGCAAGTAGGTTTATCTTCGCCAAAAGTACAGCGTTCGAGTCTGTTCATCGCATACTCATTCAGTAGTGAACAGCCGGCGCACAAGGTCTTGGATTTACCATGTTTAGCAGCACAGTATATCCTTATCATTTTCGTTACAGTCCTTTTTTCCGTATCATTCATCTTTTACAAAACCTCTGTCAATCATCCTTTCCGGATTCATAAAATAAGCCATCCCCGTTTTCATCCTCTTAAAGTTCAGCTTTTTGTAAAAGCCTTCTTTTCCTGGTGAAGCATATAGGATAAAATTACAACCGGGCGTAGCCGCCATTAACCGCGTCACTATTTCCTGTCCTATCCGATGTCCCTGATAAGCAGGGTCTACTGCAATATCGTATAGTGCTGACTGCCGTACTCCATCGGATATCATACGCCCAAATCCAATAAGCACAGTATCATTAAAAACAAAAATAACAGAATGACTGGCCTCAAAAGAAATCCGGTGTTTCTCCGCATCAACTGTAGACATGCCTACAATATCCAGCAAATTACGGACTCTTTCCCAGGATATATCCCGGCAATCCGTTTGGTATATTAAATCCATATATGTGCTAATTATTCAAAGTTGAAAATAAGTGAAATCATACGAGACTTCCCGGAAGATATTGCATCCCTGTATTTCAACATTTCTTTATCTGTTATATCTGACCTGTCTTTGTCTATTAAATCGGCTAAACCGAAAGAAAAACGTAATTCGGGGCATAGTTTGAACAATGGCAGATAGATGTTGCACCCCACGCCGAATTCCAATCCGTAGTCCATTTTCCTGAAACGTAATGCCTGATCATTTTTAGCGCCGATATCCAACGCTGCATAAGCTCCGCCTAATAGATAAGGGCGGTAGTTCCCTATGCGGGGAGCGCTGAATTTAAGATGTAACGGGACTGTGAGATAACTGGCCTTCAATGATGTTGTATATTCCTCACCCGAAGACTGCTCCCTGAATACAAAACGCCTTTCGCCCAAATGCATACTCGGGGATAAACGGAGGTTGAAATATTCATTCAGGTATCTGTCCCCTATCATGCCCACACTGAATCCGACCGAATAGGAAGGTATTTCGGCAAACCATGCATCGCCGTTTTCCCCTATATAGCCTGTATGGGAAAATATCAGATCAGGAGCATTAATACCTAGCGAAAAACCCAGATGGTACATCTTCTGATCGGCAAACGGCTGATTCAGAGCCTTGCGAGCCTGGGCCTCCATGTTTTCTGCCGAAGCAATGCAGAAGGCTAATAAAATCAATATGTATATTCTTGTTTTCAAATCAGGATACTTTTTTTATGAAACGCAGATCTACACCCGTTATTATACTAGAAACCAATATTAATATTACTTAGAAAGAGTAAAAATAAGCAATTTGTTAAATTATGTTCTAATCAGCCGGTACGAGTATAAAGTATTGTGAAACAATAAATTATTTAATAAATCGAAAATCAATATAGATAAAAATGATATTTTATTTATAATATCTAACAGTATCTATTTTGGCTGACCGAAAAAACTCTTTATATTTGTTGCATCAAAGTTAGTAATAATATTAAAAATCGAAAATCATGGCTTACGTAATTAACGAAGATTGTATTGCTTGCGGTACTTGTATTGACGAGTGTCCGGTAAACGCAATTTCAGAAGGCGACATCTATAAGATCGATCCAGATACTTGCACAGATTGTGGAACTTGTGCTGATGCATGTCCAACTGAAGCAATTCACCCTGCATAATATTATCAGGAGTATAAAATACAGAGGAAGCTTATATAGCTTCCTTTTTTATTTTATGACTACGACTGGCTCCCATAATAAAAAGCATGAGGCTGGATGCACTCATGCTTTTTTGTACTGTTGAAATTTTTTTCTACATATTTGTTTTCAAAAACTTAATTACTTTCTCATACAGATAAGTACGGTTGGCTGCACCGCGTATCGAGTGGTCTTTGTCTGTAAATACAAACATATCGAATTGCTTGTTTGCTTTTACCAGAGCAGCCGCATAGTCCATTGTATTCTGGAAATGTACATTATCGTCTGCCGAACCGTGTATCAATAAGAGGTTTCCTTCCAGCTTATTCGCAAAATTTACGGGTGAACCGGCTTCATATCCGGCATTGTTCTGCTGAGGTGTACGCATGAAACGTTCTGTATAGACCGAATCGTAGAAGCGCCAGTCGGTTACGGGTGCAATTGCCACTCCGGCTTTAAATGTGCCATTACCGCGGCTCATACTCATCAGCACATTATACCCTCCGTAGCTCCATCCCCAGATCGCTATTTTGCTACCGTCTATATATGGAAGTGTGGCAAAGTACTTAGCCGCAGCCACCTGGTCGTCCGATTCATAAATACCCAGATTCATATAGGTACATTTGCGGAATTCTTCGCCCCTGGCTCCCGTGCCGCGTCCGTCTACACAGGCTACTATGAAGCCCTGGGTGGTCAGGTAATCTGTCCAGTCCATGCCGTAACGGTCTTGTACCTGCTGCGAGTCCGGTCCGCTATATTGTACCATAACGAGCGGGTATTTACGGGACGGATTAAAGTCGGCAGGCTTCATCATATATGCATTCAAATCCCTGCCATCAGCCGATTTTACAGTTATAAACTCTTTCTTTGGAAGAGCCATTGATGCCAGTGTTTTGCTTAGAGCGGCATTGTCCTCCAGTACACGCAGCTCTTTGCCTGTAGCGTCGTGTACTGTAGTTATCTTAGGAACAGAGGCGTTGGAGTAGCTGTTGATATAATATTTACCGTTTTCACTGAATGTCGCTTCATTCGTTCCTTGTCGGGCAGATAGTTTTGTTTTGATACCTTTTACCATATCTACTTTATAAATGGCACGTTGCAAGGGACTTTCTTCCGCAGCTTCATAAAATACCGCTTTTGTAACAGGGTCTACTGCAAGCAGGCCGGTTACATCGTAATTGCCCGAAGTCAATTGTTTCTGCATTACACCTGTATTATCGTAGAGGTAGATATGCGCATATCCGCTTCTCTCGCTCACATATGTAAATTGATTTCCAAAAAAACAGATTGTATTCAGCGATTGGGAATCCACATAGCGGCTATTCACCTCGTTCAGTACCGAGCGGGGAACAGCCGACCGGGCATTGGTAAAGAACATCTCAAATTTATTCTGGTCACGGTTTAGTGTCATAATGGCGAGTTCGTCACCGGTAGGAAGGAATTCTATACGCGGAATGTATTCCGTGCTTTCAGGAATATTCATTTTGCGGATAGTCTTGGCTTCTATATCGAAGACATTACAGGTTACTTTCGAGTTTTGTTCTCCGGCTTTCGGGTATTTGAATGTAAACAGTGACGGGTACAACTGATTATTATACATCTGCATCGAATATTGCGGTACGGCGGTCTCATCGAAACGGACAAATGCCAATAAGCCTCCGTCAGCCGAAAAATCCATCAGTCTGGTCGTCCCGAATTCTTCTTCGTATACCCAATCGGTACCCCCGTTGATAATTTTGTTTATTTCACCGTCTTTGGTTACCTGCGATTCTGTATCATAGTCGAATTTGGCCAGCCAGATATTATTGTCTATCACATATGCTAACATACGCCCGTCGCGTGAGAAGACAGGCACAGACTGCTTTCCTTTGTTTTCGGTCAGTTTACGCACCAGATTGCGGCGCACATCATAGTAATAATAATTTGCTTTGAAAGAATGCCGGTATATAGATTCGGAATCATTATATACGATCAACCGTTTTTCATCGGGACTTATCACAAAACCCTGGAATGTGTCGATTGTACAATCACGGGCTTTTTTTACATTAAAAATCGTATCGGTAGGCAAGCCTGTTTTATACGAATATTTGATAATCATTTTATTATCCCTGTCGGCCTGAAAATATGATTCTCCGTCAGCTGACGATGTTACAGGCTGTACGCCACGGGCGTAATATTTCCCGGAATTGATATCCCTGAGGTTTAAATGCTGCGCGTTAGCTGTTGTAAAGAACAAGCTAATAATCAACAATCCAAAAATGTTCTTCATGCTTCTATATGATTTTTATTTCTTGCAAATATACCGATTTTTGACAGGTGATGTATAGATTATAATGTGATTATATTTTTATAACGTCAATTAGGGGTTGAATTATATAAGGCTTACAGCCTGTCAGGTTTATCGGCCGCCCTGTTATGAGCCGTATAATGGATTCTGGGCATATACAAAGTGAAAACCAATTAATAATATCAATCAGTCGTTAGATATTCAGATATTAACGTTCTACTTATCTTTCACGCACAACTGTTATTTCTGCTTCTCTAATTTTTTATATCTTTAAACCATTAATTAAATGCACATGACACAGAAAGAATACAAAAATCTCTTCGACGAAGACGATGCCGTAGGCTGGTGGGAAATAGACAAGGCAATTGAAAAACTATACGGTGATGTTGAACCTCGTCATTACGCCCCGCAATTGCACTATATGGTCGGAGGGGAAGACCCTTTGGACGGAGTCAGCATTTTCGATTCCCGTAACCAGGAATTTCACCGTCATCTGGTGAGTTATGGTATGTCGGAGCTTTACTATAATGAAGAGGCTGCGGGTGGTGAGTTTAGTAAATGGGGTTTCGAATTTACTTTTCGTCTCAAGCCTTTCGAAGAAGACGGGGAAGACCCTACATGGGTTGTCAATTTGATGAATAACCTGGCGCGCTATGTGATAAAAAGCGGCCGCTGGTTTGAAGAAAACCATGTAATCCCTGCCAACGGTCCTGTACGGGTAGGAGGGAAAAAGGAGATAGACATTGTGGGAGTTGCTTTTACGCTTGACCCCGAAATGGGAAAAATACAGACTCCGCATGGAGAAGTGGCTTTCTTGCAGATGGTAGGGCTTACCTCCAAGGAGATGGACCGGATAAAATCGAGTGGTTCGGCTTATGAAGAAGTGAAGAAAGTACTGGAAGAGATGAGGGACAATAATCCGTTGATGATAACAGATTTAGACCGGAGATAGTAACGTGTATTCTCAGAAATGCGATAAAACAGTCAAAACACCGGTTTGTATAAAATAGAAATGGCTGCCGATCATTTTCGGCAGCCATTTTTATCTTAGTATATCCCTTATTTTATAATTTTCAGTTCCTGAATCAAACGGGGACATTTCATTACCTTATCTATTGTATAAAGTACATAGCGAATATCCACGCTGATAGTACGTTGCACTTCCGGTTCAAATACAATGTCTCCGCTCAGTGCTTCCCAGTTACCGTCGAAAGCCAGACCGATAAGTTGAGCTTTTCCATCGAAAACAGGGCTACCCGAGTTACCTCCGGTTATATCATTGTTAGATAAGAAGTTTACATGCATCTTACCATCCGCGTCAGCATACTGGCCAAAGTCACCTGCTTTCAGGTCGTTAAGGATATATTCCTGTACTGCAAATTCGGGATCATTCGGATTTTCTTTTTCCAGAACTCCTTTCGATGTAGAATAGTAATCGTATGTTACAGCATCGGCAGGCTTGTATCCGCCAATGGAACCATAGTTGAGGCGTTGGGTGAAGTTGGCGTCCGGCGAGAATACTTTATTTGGTTCCATTTCCATCAATCCCGCCATAAACAAGCGCCCGCCCTTCTCTATTTGCGCGTGATATGGGGCAGAGTCTTTCTGAAGCAATTTCAGGCATGGCTCAAGCGATTTCGCCAGTTCTATCGCAGGATCTTTTTCTATATCTTTAACTTTACCGCTGGTAATAAGGCTTACTATTCCGTCGAGGCTTGTCAGCTTCGTATTTTTATAGAACCAGTCGGCGTATTTATCATAATCGCCTTTGAACTTCTTGTTGATGGTTTCATATATGGCTGGTTGGTAAGCAGCAGGCACTCGTTCTGCGTATAGTTTGAGCAATACAGGCATTACCTGACGGTCGAGAGACGGCTCGTAGTCTTTGTACGCGTTAGTCATGCGGCTTCTTAATTCTTCGCCTTTATCTCCTTCGTCCATTTTGCTGACAAACAAGGCTGTATTGGCAAAACGGGTTATTTCTATACCGTTGTAGAATGTTTCGAACAGGTATGTCTGTATTTTAGCAGCATCCATTGTAGAAGTATAACCTTCTTTCAGCATCTGTAATACATCCCCGTATTTGGCCTGGTTGTCCGATGAGGATGCCCATTGTGCAAATCTCGTTTCAAGGGCTTCTTTATCTTTTATTACATCCAGCTTTGCAATGGCTTCGTTCATGCCCATTGCATTTTTCCAATAGTTTGAACTACCTGCGTATTTAGAGGCATATTTGATGCGTACAGCATCACTTGCGTTCATCGCTTTTTTCCAGATGTCCTGTTTTGCTCCACGTACTTCGATGCGTGGCTTGTGCTCCGATTCTACCATTTGGTTGATACCCCACGATGACATGTAGCGTTCAGTACTTCCCGGATAACCGATAGTCATGGCATAATCCTTATCCTTGAATCCCTGTATGGATACAGGAACGGAATATTTAGGCTTGTAGGGAACATTATTGGCGCTGTAGCGTGCGGCCTGATTGTCTTTGTTCGCGTATACGCGGAATACAGAGAAGTCGCCTGTGTGGCGTGGCCACATCCAGTTGTCGGTTTCTCCTCCGAATTTACCTACGGATGAAGGCGGAGTAAAAACAAGTCTTACGTCGCGGAAGACATCATATATAACTGCATAATATTTGTTGTTGGAATAGAACGGTACTACCTGCGCACGTATGAATTCATTCCCTTTATATTTTTCTAAATATATATTCGATAACGAATCTATCTTTTGGTCGCGCACATCTTCGCTGTCATCAGGCAGTAAAGTGGAGGTCACGAAATCTGTGATGTCCTCTGTCTTTTGCAGGAAAGCAACCATTAATCCTTCTGCCGGTAATTCATCGGCAAATGCCTGACTGACAAAGCCGTCTTTCAGGTAATCGTGCTCTACCGAACTAAGTTTCTGAATATTTCCGTAGCCACAGTGATGATTTGTGAAGATCAATCCCAGATCAGAAACGGCAACTCCGGTACATCCGCCACCGAAGATTACCACCGCATCTTTCAGCGATGGGTTTGTCTCACTGTAAATACTATCGGCCGGGAATGAAAAACCCAGTTCTTTCATACGAGCCAGACTTTGTTTGTTCAGCTCTTTCAGCAACCACATACCTTCGTCAGCCTTTACTAACAGGGCCGAGAGGAAGAGGATTGAAAATAGAAATATCTTTCTCATTGGTTTATAATTATTATTGATTTATTAATTGTATTTTGTTTTATTTATTTTTCTTGAAGTATCTGTTGATAAGAGGTATTTCACTCAAAGGCAAATCCTTTTTAATCACAATCGCCGCAAAAGCGATGAGGAATAATGTACGGTATCCCATACGCAGCAATTCATTGTCTATCTGCGGATACATGGCGGCTATATAAAATACGGTTGCCAGAATGAAATAAAGGAATATATTTTTCAGGTCATATTTTATAGGGAAATACTTTTGCCCGATGAAGTACGATATGGCGGCTATTATCAGGTTGCAGGCGAACGTAGCCCATGCACTGGCTATATAGCCGTAAACGGGAACAAGTACAATATTCATTACTACCTGTATGATGCATCCCAGTATGGAGAAATATGCTCCGTATTTGGTCTTGTCCGTCAGCTTGTACCATACCGAAAGGTTGAAATAGATACCGAAAAATATCTCACCCATCATGGCATACGGCAGAACGTCCAACCCTATGGCATAATTACGGCCGATTTTATGCATAATATACTGGATGATATCTATGTAGAACATCACTACCAGAAAAATCAGCAGCACAAATATGATGAAATATTTCATTGCGTCCGCATAAGACCTGGTATTGTCCTTCCCATCCTTGTTTTTCCCGAAAAAGAAAGGCTCATAAGCGTAACGGAAAGCCTGGATGAACATAGATATTATGACCGAGAATTTGACACAGGCGCTGTATATTCCCAACTGGCGGTCGGCTTCTTCGACACTATCAAAAGGAAGATAAGGATACACCAGTTGCGCTACGGTCTGGCTGATAACTCCTGCCAGTCCCAGCATGAGCAGCGGAAAAGAATATTTCAGCAGGCGGCCCAGCAGGCTTTTGTCAAAGTCTATTTTCAACCCCTTCATTGTTGTTGGTATCAACAGGATTAATACAGCCAGCGTAGATATAAGATTAGCCAGAAATATATACCCTATACCTATATCCTGATGATAAAACTTATTGAGTATAAAATCGGGGTAAGCCTCTTTTATCCAGGGGCAAAATACTAAGAAGAACAGATTGAAAAATATATTGAAGAAAATAAAGGCGAGTTTCAGCGCGGCAAACCGTTTCGGCCTTTTTTGTTGTCTCAGGTATGCGAAAGGGATGGTCATAAACGCATCCAGGGCAACCACGATCGCCATAATCATTATATGTTCCCTGTGATCCGTATATCTGAGCCATTCGGAAATGGGCGTAATGAAGCAGATACAGAACAATATAAAGAGCAGTGAGGTGCAGCCTATGGTTATCAGTGAGGTAGAATATACCTTATCCGCGTTTTCTTCCTTTTTATTCATAAATCGGAAGAAACCCGTTTCCAGTCCGTAAGTCAGCAATACCAGAAACAGTGCCGTAAGCCCATATATGCGGCTAACTTTCCCATATTCTATAGTATTGGTGAAAATGCTGATGTGCAGTGGCATCAGAAACCAGTTGAGAACACGGCCGAGAATACTACTCAATCCGTAGATTGCAGTATCTTTCGCCAAACTCTTCATTCCACTACCTGCCATAGAAAATTATTTGGCTACAAAAGTAGTAAAATAAGTTATGAGTTATAAGCTATAGGTTATAAGTTTTTACCATGTTATGGAAAACGAGATACCAAACTGTTTATGTATCCTGATTTAATTGGCCTAACAACGGGTGTTTGTGCAACTATAAAAATTACAATTACATAATATATTTTCCATATTTAAGACTACCTTTGCAAGAATTACGAATCAAAAAGAATTTCCATGAACTATTATCATTTATCTATTTTGGTGCATCGCCAAGCCATCAGATATGGGAAAAGAACCGCCCTGAAGTATAGGAACCCTTACGAAAAAAAATGGAAGAGTATTTCATGGAAGAAGTTTTCAGATAACGTAATGAAGACGGCATGGGCTATGGCCGAAATAGGTGTAAATGAGGGCGATAAGGTCGCGGTTTATTCCCAGAATATGCCTCAGTACCTTTTTGCCGATTTTGCTTCGTATGCCAACAGGTGCGTATCGGTACCTATATATGCGACCTCTTCACCTACACAGGTGGAGTATATAGTCAATGATGCGAATGTGGAATTGTTGTTCGCTGGGGAGCAGTTCCAATATAATAATGCGTTTAAGGTGCAGCAGAGCGGATCTTCCGTCCTGAAAAGGATAATTGTATTCGATAACAAAGTAAAGTTCCATCCCGAAGATAAGACATCTATTTATTTCGATGATTTTATCGCCTCGGGGGAAAATTCCAATACGGAAGTTATTGTGCGTGTACGCATGAAATCGAGACAAGAAGACGATATCGCCTGCATAATATATACTTCAGGTACAACAGGCGAGCCTAAAGGTGTTGTGATACCTCACTCCTGCTTCTTGCAGGTATTCCGTATTCACGATATGAGGCTGGCTATGACATCCAACAAAGATGTATCGATGAATTTCCTGCCACTGGCGCATATCTTCGAGCGGGCATGGACATGTTATGCACTTCACAAAGGTATGACTATTGCCATTAATCAGGATGCGAAGGAGATACAGAAGTCTATACAACAGATCAAGCCTTCGATTATGTGTAGTGTTCCCCGTTTTTGGGAAAAGGTATATGCGGGGGTGCAAGAGAAAATTTCTGATTCCAAGGGAGTCATGAAGTGGTTGTACACTCATGCGATCAAAACAGGCAAGAGGTATAACCTCGATTATAAGAACAATGGAATCCGTGCGCCTTTTGGTCTGAGGATCAAATTCTTCTTATATAACAATACTGTATTCCGCGTGTTGAAGATGGTGGTCGGTATCCAGAACGGCAATATATTTCCATGTGCCGGAGCACCGTTGTCAGACTCTATAAATGAGTTCCTGCAATCGGTAAATATACCTATAATAATAGGTTATGGATTAACAGAGACTTGTGCGACAGTCAGTTTTTATCCGGAAAAAGGATTCAGAATAGGTTCCATCGGTACTATTATGCCGGAGGTGGATGTAAGGATAGATCCTGCAAACAACGAGATACTCGTGAAAGGAAAAACCGTTATGCGCGAGTATTATAAGAAACCGGAAGAAACGGCTAAAGTGTTTACCGGGGATGGGTATTTCCGTACAGGTGATGCCGGACGACTGGAAGGAAATGTCTTGTTTCTGACCGAGCGTATAAAAGATCTTTTCAAAACAGCTAACGGTAAATATATTGCTCCTCAGGCGATAGAAACAAAAGTGTCTGAAGATAAGTTTATCGATATGATAGCTGTTATAGCGGATGAACGCAAGTTTGTCAGCGCCCTGATTGTACCAGACTATAAAGCATTGGAAGATTATGCAGAGGCTCACAATATCCAATATGATAAACTGGAAGAACTGCTCTCAAATGTGGATATCCTGCGTATGCTCGATGGCCGTATCGAATTGTTACAGGCAAATTTTGCTCCTTACGAAAAGATTAAGAGATACTGGCTGCTGCCCGAACCATTCACAATGGAAGGTGGCGAACTCACCAATACGTTGAAGGTTAAGCGTAAGTTTGTCGCAGAGAAGTATAAAGATATCATCGACAAGATGTATAAAGAATAACGCTGTTAGCTTTTAGCTGATAGCTATCAGCTAATGGCTATCGGCTATCGGCTAAAACATGGCAGGCATTTATATACACGTTCCTTTTTGCAAGACAAGGTGCATTTATTGCGATTTTTATACCCGCACCGATATGTCTCCAAGGCATAACTATGTATCGGCTGTATGCAGGGAAATAGAGTTGCGCAGAGACTACATCTCAAGTGAGGTAGTAAAGACAATCTATTTCGGAGGAGGAACGCCTTCCCAATTATCATACGGGGACTTCCAAAGAATATTTGATACCATCCGGGCTAATTTTACGGTTGCCTCTGATGCTGAAATAACAATGGAGGCCAATCCGGACGACCTGGATGCAAAATATTTGGAGACGCTCCGGGGACTACCTTTCAACCGCCTGAGTATTGGTATCCAGAGTTTCGATGACAATGAGCTGAAATTCCTCAGGCGCAGACATTCCGCCGGAAGAGCAATAGATGCGGTCAGCTTATGTAAGTCGTCAGACTATAACAATATCAGCATCGATCTGATGTATGGACTGCCAAATCAGACAATGGATATCTGGCAACGAAATCTGGAACAGGCTATAAATCTCGGTGTGCAGCATATCTCGTCTTATCACCTTATTTATGAGCAGGGAACACGGTTGTACCGTTTGTTCAAATTGGGCGATGTAAAGCCTGTGGATGAGGATTTGAGCGTGCAGATGTTCTCTGCGATGATTGACAGCCTGAGTGATGCCGGATTCCAACACTATGAGATATCTAACTTTGCCCGGAATGGGCTGTATTCGAAACATAATAGTTCGTACTGGCTTGGAGAAAAGTATCTTGGATTAGGACCAGCGGCGCATTCTTTTGACGGGCAGAACCGTGCATGGAACATTGCCTCTATCTCTAAGTATGTGGAAGGGATAGGGCAGGGGAATCCGGCCGTAGAAACGGAATATCTTGATAAGAATACCGGTTATAATGACTTTATACTGACTGGCATGCGTACCATGTGGGGAGTAAACCTCGTTGTGCTGGAAAGCCGTTTTGGTACATCAATGAAAGATTATTGCATGAAGAATGTACGGAAGTATATCAATCAGGGATTCGTAACTAATAATGATAATGTATTGAAACTAACCCGCGAAGGCATCTTTATCTCGGATGGCATTATGAGCGACCTGATGTGGGTAGAATAATCTGGCTATTATCATACCGAATAAAAAAGCTCCGGATTTCCGGAGCTTTTCATATGCTGTGATATTTCTTTCAATATATTATTCAGCACTTTTTTCTTCAGCCGGAGCTTCTGTTTCAGTAGCCGGAGCCTCAGCGACTGGCGCTTCTGTTTCAGCAACTTCTTCAGCCGGAGCAGCCTCTGCTTCAGCTTGTGCCTGAGCAGCATTTTCTTCAGCTTTCTTTTGTGCTACTGCTTCTGCTTTAGCCTTATTTGCAGCTTTTTCAGCATCTAAACGGGCTTTTGCATCAGCTTTAGCTTTTGTTTCGTTTTTGTTGATGACAGCCTGGGTTCCTTTTTCTTTCTCAGCTTTCCATGCTTCGAATTTTTTCTCTGCATCAGCTTCTGTAAATGCACCTTTAGCAACACCACCAAGAAGGTGTTTCTTTAACAATACTCCTTCTTCAGAAAGTATGTTACGAGTAGTGTCGGTAGGTTGAGCACCAACTTGTAACCAGTACAAAGCCCTGTCGAAATTTATAGTTATTGTAGCAGGATTTGTGTTCGGGTTATATGAACCAACCTTTTCAATAAATTTTCCATCACGTGGAGCTCTGCTATCTGCAATGACGATGTGATAAAAAGGATAACCTTTACGTCCTCGTCTTTGTAAACGGATCTTTGTAGCCATTTTTCTTTCTTTTGTTAATTATTAATTAATACATAATTGTTATTAGCGGGTGCAAAGATAAGAATAAGTTTTTGGAATACAATGGAATATTGCCTGTTTATTCTGTCGGATATGAATTTAAAAAAGGCCAAACTCCGTAGAGCTTAGCCTCTGTTTTATATTGACAGTTCTTATATTAGTATCTTATGCTAATGATTTAACGTGAGCAGCTAATTTAGATTTCAGGTTACCCGCTTTGTTTTTGTGGATAACGTTCTTTTTAGCCAGTCTGTCAAGCATAGAACATACCGAAGGATACAATTTTTGTGCTTCAGCCTTATCAGTCAGCGTACGGAACTTTCTAACTGCATTACGGGTTGTTCTTGCTGAATATCTGTTTCTCAAGCGTCTTACTTCGGCTTGTCTGATTCTCTTTTCTGCTGATTTATGATTTGCCATGTTGACTAATCCTTATTTTTTAATTTTTGTATTTTATTTTGTAGCCCATAGGGGAGTCGAACCCCTCTTTCAAGAATGAAAATCTTGCGTCCTAACCGATAGACGAATGGGCCATCCTGCGGAGTTTCCGTTCTGTTTTTACAGCTGCTTTCTCCTTCGATTGCGGATGCAAAGGTAATTCATTTTTGATTACTTGCAAATGTTTGATGCTATTTTTTTGAAATTAATTTTAGTTATTTTATTATGATATTGATTTTCAATGTCATTTATTTGTCGCGAAAATACAAATTCATTTGTGCAAAAACGAAATTTATTTTAAATAAAATTGTCAAAGAACGATGAAAGGGGCTAAATGAATAAAAAAAAGTATTTAATGCAACATTATTTAATTGAAACCGGCCATTATTGTTGCAGAAAAAACGATAAATAGATTCGAGGTCTCACCTTTCCATATATTGATAAATGATAATTGGCTTTATGCAAAAAACAGCTATTTTTGTACCTGATTTTTATAATTAATACAATTTACAAATGAAAAAGATTCTTTCGGTTTTACTCATTATATATACTTTTAACTTAAATGCCCAGAATACATACCGTTCACCCCTCTAAAAGGGGCAGTTCAAATACCACAAATTATATATATTTATTAAAATACATTGAAAGCCTTATCTGGAAATGAATAACACAAATATATGAATAATGTACAAACGGAACAAATCCCACAAATACTTTAAACTTGGTTGATTTTGATTGAAGTTTTTAAACAGAGTTTAAAGCAATACTTTATATATAGTTTAAACCGGGATTAAACAATGTTTAAATATTCTTATATAACTCCTATAGACGGATGTATGAGGGATGCTCGGACGGGATTGTCTCGGTAGCCTTCTTCCACTCTCCCCTTGATGCTTCGCCAGCTTCGAAAGTTTTTTGATATTCTTCCTGTACAATGCGGCGGACGTCGCCAGTAGTTTGTGTTTCCGTTTTGGCTATTATAATGCGACTGGTGATGAATGGGAAGGCATCGAAGTCGTATTTGTCGAGCGTGGACTTAGAGACGCGCAAAATGGCCCTATTGGCCTCATATAACGCCGTGAGAGATGTGTATGTTGTAACCTTTAGCGGCTTTTGCCGGATACAGACGAAAACTTTCATATTTGCAAAATGAAAAATAATTATGCAAATATAGTATATTATTTTATCATTATTGGATTTTAAGATAGATAAAACACACGGACGAGACGTCCGCGCGAGCGGGGGGGGATTTTAAGATAGATAAAACATACGGACGAGACGTCCGCGCGAGCGGGGTATTTTATCATTATTGGATTTTAAGATAGATAAAACACACGGACGAGACGTCCGCGCGAGCGGGGTATTTTATCATTATTGGATTTTAAGATAGATAAAACACACGGACGAGACGTCCGCGCGAGCGGGGGAGACGTCCGCGCGAGCGGGGGCAAACAACGGAAAAAGAAGCCGGAAATAGCAAAAGACCCGTAATTAGCGGGCCTTTTTCATGTATTTTATGATACTCCTACATTTTCTCCTACATTTTTTTGATGTATTTTGACGAATAGATCCGCATTTAGATACGCATTTAGATACGCATTTTTTTATAGAAAAACGTTATTACTTTTAATTACTATATTTGAGATATTCTATTCCATCTGCCATAATACTTTTTGCAATCCATTTACTGCCGGACAACTCCATTATAACTGTATAATCACAACGCAGCATGACCCCTAATGGATTTTGAGCATCGACATACATGCTTACTGTATATATATTACCTGATATGGTTATATTGCAGTTGTCGTATTTTTGGTACTTAGCTGAATATGGAGCCTTAAGTGTCTTTTCAATAAATCCTTTAGCCGTAACATATGCATCAAACCTAACATCATATGAATATGAAGAAGATGAGGCGCACGACTTGCAGGATTCAGTAAGATATATACCTCCACAAATGATAGCTATACCACACAATAGGCGAAAGGCTATAACCCTGTTTTCCTTTACACTAAATGTTTCTTTTATAAAAAGAACGACCTTTGTCAAGAAATATTCCATAAAATATAATTAAGATATACAACTATATTTACTTATTATGTCATTGTATTATATCTGATGTTCGCCTGAACGATGGCTATTGCCATAACGGAGGATATCGGAATATCAACCGGGTTGTAGTGTTCGTTGTAAGATACCAGTTTCAGGTGATCCTTCTTATCCGATCGCTGGACATACTTAATTACGACATACTCGTCACCCTCGACTGAATATGACACGATGTAGATGTCTCCGTAATGCAAGTAATCGAGGCTATGAATCTGCCTATATACTGCGATGTCGCCCGACTTCATCAACGGGTACATACTATCCCCTGTAATAAAAATAGCGCCGTCGCTCTTTGTAATATACGGAATCTTGATCGTGTCGATTATATTCTGCTTCCCACTCTCGAATAGCAGGCGCATACCCGCGGCCGCATTGATATCGTAAAGAGGTATAACCGTTTCCCCTTCAATTTTATTTTCAGGTTCAGCGACTATTGAAGAGAGACTGTCGTCTATATTATATTTTTTTATTTCCGGCTTTTTCTCTGACTTTAGCATTTCGCCTCGCCCCGTAATAAGCCATTCGATACTTAGATCATTATATTGATAGCTTATTTTCTCGCATACATCACTACCAACATTCCCTTCTTTATCAAGATATCCGTTAGATAAGCCAACATCTTTATAGAATCTATATTTGCTAATGTTTTTACTTTCAATATATTTTAATATTCTTTCCCTTGTATTCATATTTAGATAGAAAATAAGCTACTAAATTGTTTGATAATAGAAATTAAGCTATTATATTTGTATTCGAATAACAAATGTTACTCGGCTGTAAATATACTAAAAAATAAAGAATATGAGGAATAACTGGATTAAACAAGCGTCATCCTGCAAGAGTCTATGTGAGGATAATTTGAAAGGACGCCGCAGGCACCGTCAAAAACCTTTAGTAAGTGGAAAATATTATCCTTCTGAGTCAACGTCCTGTGGATACGTACTTTCAGTAGATGAGGTGTGTATAAAAGTGGAGATTGAGGGCGAGGAACCGGTAACGGTAGGATTGAGTATTCGAGTTGGCAAGAAAAAAGTTCGCATAAATCTGTCAAAACAGGCAGGCATACCTCAGTCAGATGCTTCCCGTGATCTCCGTCATAGTGCTCTGATGAGTATGTGAAGATGTCGATGTGAAAATTATACATGATATATAGATTTTGAGATAAATATAACAAAAAATAAAGAAAGGATGAAAACAAACAATTTTTGGATGATACACATGCACCTGGTGCGCAAGGGCGAGCTGGCGATTGCCAGCTGGCTGCTAAGAAAGGTAATAGAGGGTAATAAGCCGGCAATAATATATCACGGGCTGTCGTGTGATCCGGCGTGGTTTGTAAGTGGAATTACCAAGGGGAACGGGTATAGCATTAAACTGACGTACTGATATGGCTGAAATATTAAAAATCAGAGTCATGGAGCATAACAGAGCTGATCAGATTCGCATCGGCAGGGAATGCCCTATAACCAGCCTGGAGTGTACTGTAAAAAATGTGGTGGCGCAATACGAAGAGAAAAACGCCTGGTGTGGAGGCTTCCTGAATGCCTGCAAGGAATACTACATGCGCGTGGCTATAGTCGACGCGGATACGCTGGAGATACTGCATATGATATATGACGAAAGGGCAGGTAATCAAATAAATAATTTATGAAAAGCATAATAAAAAAACACGCCTATAAAGCCGGATTCCATAATAATTATGGAAAGGGTTTTACCGGTAATACGCTTTTGAGTTCAATAGCATTGATCGTATCGATCGTAGTATTAATAATCAAGTTGATTAACTAATTTATTCTATTATGATAACAAAAGTTACAGAGCCGATAATCGAAAAATCACCTGTTTTCGGCTCGCAGGTTATAGGCTCACAAACAGAATACCGGCTGTGTGGTATTCTGCTGATGAGAAAGGTTGTGTATACGCCCGAAAAATACGGGATCAGGAATCGCGATAACGGAGCCAGTAGATCACAGGCCAAATACTAAATCTCTTTGGCCCTCTCGTGCGCTTTCCTTATCAATTCGTTTTTATCAGATTCGGGAAGATTCTCAATAATTATTTCACAGAGGGCTTGAGTGTAGCGAAGGTGTTTAATGATCCAGTCTAATTTTTCTTGAAATTCATCCATAATGATTAATAATTGAAAGTTTAGTAGCAACAAAATTAATCATTTTTCCAGATAGGCAAGCACCGGTGTTCGAGCCACCGGCTGGAGCAAAGAATTTTTAAATTTTTATACATATGGAAAGATACCAGCAAAAAGAAACGACAAAGAAAGTACCGCGTCACGGGTATATCAATGACCTGGCGCGGCTATGCGGGTGCTGCCGGCAGACGGTAAGCAAAGCCCTGTTTGAAAATGCCAAAGGCGAGAAAGCCGATTTTGTGCGGAAGATGTACCGGACGAATTATAAACAATGTGCCGATTAGCTAATGTGCCGATATGCCAATTTAAAAAGCTATCGGCCATTAGCTAACAGCTATTAGCTTAAACAATTTACTAATCAATAATTAAAGATTATGGGAGTACCACAATGGAATATTAAAGAAAGACGCTTGCTTCGCAAGTATTACCCGGATGTGAACACGTTGAAGGGTTTAATTAATAAATCGCCCTATCTAATAGAAAAAAAGGCGACAGAACTGGAATTGCCGGGCAGTAAACAGTTAGCAGTAAACAGTAAAAGCACAAGGGGCGGGGATCACCGTAGCCCGGGATACAGGAACGCGGCAGGCGGCTCGTGTGTATATAACCCGAAGCGGCGGAGCGTGAAGGACATAGAGAGCGATCTCGCGCAGATAGAGCAATGCATAGCCACAGGTGTGGATATGGAGCACTGGAACGGGCTGGTAAATAAATACAACGCCCTGCAATACGAATACAGCCGCGCCCTGGAGGCGGAAGGCTGTAAGGAACCGAAACGCAAAAATAGAATCAAAGCCTGAAAGACATGGAAAGAATGACAGTTAACGGCCACTATGTAAGCCAGTACAGGAAGAACATCACCAAGTTTGCACAAGGCCTGAAGGATAAGGCCGTATCCATGCTGGAGGAAGGCAAGAGCCTGAAAGAAATCTACGATGCCCTGAACCCTGATATCCGTGCCAAAGCAAACGGCATATACGCAAGCTACCGCGCTGCCTGCGAATGGGCCAAATATGATGCCCTGTACATACGCAACGCCAACGGCGACTATACGATAATAACCATAATACCTGTAAGCCATGAGAGCTAAACTGATCATAGCCGGCTGGTTGCTGGCATTAATGCTGACGACATACAAAGGCGTAGACCTGAGGGTATGGGGGGGGGATTATCGCCCTGATGGGTGTAATGACATACCTGATGAACAGGTACTGGCGGGAAGTGGCCAGGGAGGTGATAAGGATGGAGCGACGGGTGATGGCGATCTGCAAGAAATTGACAACTAAATAATTGATATTATGTACAACGAGAAACGATTTTTACTACCCCAAAGCCCTAACAGCATGGCGTGTTACCATGCCAAGATAGACGCTGACGGCAAGATGAAGCTGACTATCCACGACTGTAACAACTCGATCAGGTTGCATAATGACCTGAGCGCTGTGTCCGGAGTTCGCGAGGCACTCGACAAGCTGGCAGCACTGGAGGCAGGTATAGCAGACCTGAAGATGTATATTATTGACAATCAAAATAGATGGCTATGAAAACAAAAGACTTAAAGCCGGGAAAGGATTACCTGTATAACGGCAACAGCGTGCTGGTAAAGGTAAGGTATAACGGGAATTGCAAAGAGGGGCATTCCTTCACGGAAAGGGGCAGGAAAGGTGAGACGCATAGCCTGAGCGCTAAGGAGGTGGATGCGTATATAGAATCATAATCATAAAGCCGGTAAGTATGAAAAGTATAATAAAAAAACACGCCTATAAAGCCGGAGAATTGCTTATTGTGGATTTCCGGTTTATAGGCATTGTGGTGTACAGGAGAGAACTCCCTTTTGAATTATTCAAGGTTATAGACCCTCATTCTTTTCTAAATGGACGGTAATAACCAAATCGGTCGCTTTAGCTGTTCCGTTGACGCCATAAGGAGTAACGAACATCTGCTTCACACGCCAGCCTTTGGCAAGATGGCTGTCTATCTCGGGAAATGGCACAATAAAGGCGCTAGGTTCCTTGTTATCAAGGCTTCCGATACTCAAATCCGATTTTTCGGTAATGATTTTCTCCATAATGATTAATTTTTTTGAATTAGACAGCGCAAAGTTAATCATTTTCCCGATAGGCAAGCACCGGTGTTCGAGCCACCGGCGGGAACAAAAAAGTAAAAACAGCATATGCCGGAGTACAACAGAAATATACTTTGTGTGACAGTGGACGAGCTGGTCGGTTGCGGGATAAGTGATCGTACAATTGGCGATGGTTTGTTACGCCAGCGTCAGGGCCTGGTCTACTGCTGGCCTCACCATAAGGAGGGGCGCAAGGTGTACCTGCATTACGACGGGCTGAAAGATATTTACAAAAACCTTATAAAATCGCTGGTCTGCGGGGATGTGGAGCCTGCCTTATGGATCAGGAACCGCGAGGCCGAGAAGCTGGCGCGCGAACTCGACACGCTGTGCAGCAACCTTAACCATATGGTGGAGGTAAGCCCCGAAGAGGTGAAGGCGCTGAGCGATAGCAAGCTGTTCACCCCGCAGGATGTGCAGCGCATCGCCCGCGCCGCCGGATGGCTAAGGCTGTGGCGGCGCATGACGGTAAAGACCGCCCGGGGCTATGGCTTTGCTTCGGTGACCGAGTTGCAGGCGGAAGTGTTTAAACGCTGTTTAAACGAGCAGAAAGCGGGCTTTGTGAAGTTTCCGAAGCCGATAAACAGCGAACGGACGCTCGACCGCAAGGCGCGGGAATATGAGAAGCAAGGCCTTGATTGCCTGATCGGCGGCTACTTCGGGAATGCGAACCGGGAGGCCATAAAAGGCGCGGTACATGCCAAGCTGATGGAGCTGGCCGGCAGTCCGTTGAAATTCTCTTTCGAGGATATAGGGCTGTTTTATAACTCATGGGCGCAGGAAAAGGGCTTACCGCTGCTGACAGTCTCGGCCATCAAGCAACACCTGAACAGGCCGATGCATGAGCGCGTGTGGTCGTATGCGCGACACGGAAAAGTATATTCCGACCTGAAATTCCAGCCGCAGATAGAACGCGAACTCCCAAGCCGCCCGGACGCCCTGTGGTCGCTGGACGGTACGTCGATGCAGTTGTATTATAAAGACGCGAACGGCAAGATAAAATCGGATTTGTACGTGTATTTCGTGGCCGATGTGCATAGCTCCGCGATCCTGGGCTACTCGGTGGCGTTCTCGGAAAGTACCGGGATGATCGCCGAAGCCCTGAAGATGGCAATCGACAAGTACGGTTACAAACCCTACCAGTTGCAGTACGATGCAGGGAAAGCCAATGTGAGCGACGCGATGCAGGGCGTAATGTCAAATATGAGCCGCGTACACTTCCCCTGTATGCCGAATTCGGGAAACCACAAGTATATAGAAACATATATCGGCCATTTCCAGCAGCGTGTATTGAGGCTGTACGAGGAATTCAAGGGCGGAAACATAAACACACGTTCGGAAAACTCGAAGGCGAACCCGGAACTGCTCGCCAGGCTGAAAAAAGAAAACCGGTTTAAGACTGAAAGCGATATTATCTCCCTGTTTGACGAGGCTGTAAGCAAATGGAACGAACGGGGCGAGAAACGCAACAAATACGGACAGTTTACCGGGGAGTCGAAGATCGCACGGTATATGAAACCGCATGCCGACCGCGTGGAACTGAACTACTTCGAGAAAATCAGCCTGTTTATGGGCCAACTGAAACAACCCTACGAATACAAACAGCAAGGTATCACCATTACGCTGGGCGGTGTGAAAAGAAATTACATCGTTCCCGACGCGGACAGTATCGGCGACTTTATGTTTAATGGGCTGTACGTAGGTGAGCAATTTAATGTTCGTATCAATCCGCTCTCCCCGGACTTTATCACGCTGTACCAGAAAAACAAGCTGGTAGCCACGGCGCACGAGAAAGATAAATTCGCCGCCTGTGCGGCTGATATGAAGCTAAGGCCGGGAGACGCCGCAAAGATCAGGCAGTTTATCGCCAAGCAGGAACAATATGGTTATGAACATGCCATGAAAGAGATGGAACGCCAGCGTGAGATACTGTTTAAACAGGATTTAAAAGCTACCGGCACGGACGGTTTCGGATGGCAGGATATGCCTAAAAAGGAATGGAACGACGTGCAGGGATCGGCGGAAGATACCCGCAACGGAATGGCGGACGAAACAATCGACGCACGGCGGGCGGCCCTGATGGGAATGTGATTAATATGCCGATGTGCCAATTTAAAAAAAAGCTATTGGCTATTAGCTAACAGCTATTAGCTTAAATAATTTACTAATTTTTAAATAAAAAAATATGGAGGTAACAGCGCAAATAAAGCAAAAAGTAGTAGACGCCCTGCTTCAGGATATGAAGGAACGCGGCTATGATTCACAGAACAAGTATGCCAGGTATATCAAAAACCTGCTCAATATCCCTTTCGACAAAGCGGCCCTGTCGCAGATAAAGAAAGAGGATAAACGCAATGTGATAAAAGACGCCACCTGGCTGACGCTCGCCGGATATTTCAACCTGCTGGGCGACGGACACTGGCAAACGGCTCGGACACATGCGTACGAGACTATGACGGCATACCTGGAGATGTGCAAGAACCACGGCGTGTGGCGTACCGTGTGCGACCATGCCAGCCTGGGAAAGACATACTCCGCCGAGCAGTTTGCCAAAAGGAATAAAGGCTCGGTATTTTACATAAAATGCTCTGATTGCGAGACGAAACCGGAATTTATAAAAGCCCTGGCCATGCAGTTCGGTATCGAGCGGCGCAGTTCGCTGCGGCAGATGTGGGTAGACGCGACAAACGAACTGCTATTGATAAAAGACCCGTTGCTGATACTGGATGAATTCGGGGACACGCACGACCAGATAATCACCCTGATGAAGTCGCTGTATAACAAGGCCGACCGGGGCGACCATTTGTCGCTGGGCGTGCTGCACATCGGCGCCGACAACCTGATGAAGCGCATGGATGACGGGCTGCGCCTGAGAAAGCCGAGTTACGCGGAATATTTCAGCCGCACGGGCAGCGAGTTCCTGACGCTCAACTACCAGAGTGCGAAGCTGTCGAAAATAGAGAACCAGGCCCGCATGAACCTGATCCTGAACTCCGATATAGAGAAAATAACCGACCTGAACCTACCCGAAACGCTGCTGAGCCACCGGGAGGAAATTATCGACCAGGCATTTAAGAAGCGCAACCTGAGGATAATAAGGGATAAGATAGGGATATTAAGCTCATTATAATGTGCCGATTAGTAAATATGCCAATGTGGCAATTAAAAAAAATGTAATTATGAGCGATTTTGCAAAGTTTTACGCCCTTTTGAAGCAATTGCCTTACGCGGACAAGGAAGAGATCGTACTGTCGTACAGCGGAAAAAGAACGGCCTCCCTGCGTGAATTTAAGCGCGTGGATGCTACAGGCTTCCGGTATATGCTGGCCGACCTGGAACGTAAAGCGGCCCCTCCCCAACCCTCCCCGGAGGTGAGGGAGCAGGCTGACGCGGAGACAGAGGTAAAGAAACGTAAATACCGCAGCCTGATACTGCGTGCCATGCAGGAACAGGGCGTTACGGTAAAAAACCGGGACTGGTCGGAGGTGAACAACTTTGTGGTACGGTATGCCGGCGAGGGCAAGACGCTCAAAAACATGAGCCTGGAGGAACTGAAGAAATTCAGCCGCCAGGTACATAAGTTACTGGAGTGGCATAACAATAAGCGCCAGGAGATGCTTATAAAGGCGATAATGAACTAATAAAAAAGCGATGGCCTCAGGTTACAACAGATATAATATATTACTTAAAATAAAGGATGTGAACGAGATATACCTCCGGTATGAGAAGAACTGGCCGGTGGACTATATCTACCGGAATTATATCTATCCCCGGCACTTTATCTCCAGGTCGACATTCTATGATTACCTGGGTACGCCATACAAAAAAGAACTGGCGGAAATAGAAGCGCGCCGGGCCAAAGAAGAAACAGAAAAGAAAAGGCAAAAAAGCCTGTTTGACGATGATGATTTTTAGAGTATTGACCAAATAAATTTTAAGTTATGAGTGAAAAATTAATAGACGTGTCCATGTTGACACAGGAGCAAAAGGACGCGCTCCTGCACGAGTTGCAAAGCGACAGGAATACCCGGATGCAAAAGCGCAGGGAAGCGTACGAAACATTGAAGGCTGATTTTGTGAAGTCGATATCCGCCCGGATATTGACAATGTCGGACGACGTGAAAGCCCTGTTTGACTTTGTGGTGAAAGAATGCGGGGTATTTTATGAGGTGATGAAGGAATACGCCCAGTTGCGCAATGAAGGCCAACTGAATTATAAAGTAGAACACGATAATTTTAAAATCGAAGTAAAATCCAATAAAGTGAAAGGTTTTGATGAGCGTGCCAATGTGGCCGCCTCCCGCCTGATCGAGTTTCTCCAGGGCTGGATAGATGGCTCCGACCGGGGCACGGATGATCCGATGTACCAGTTGGCAATGACGTTGCTGGAGCGTAACAGGTACGGGGATTTCGATTATAAGTCGATCAGCAAGCTGTACGACATGGAACAGAAGTTTAACAACGCCGAGTACAGCGACATCATGCAGTTGTTCAAGGAATCGAACACAATAGAGGGCACAGCGACGAACTTTTATTTCTCACAAAAGGATACGTTGGGTGTATGGCGTAAGATAGAAATTAACTTCAACAGGTTATAATCATGGGTAACATTAAATGTATCACATTCGACCGGGAGGCACAGGAAGCCCTGCCGGAACATATTAAGGCGAAGATGAAAGCGGACAGGGAAAAGGCCCGGGCCGAAGCTGATCAGGAATTACGGGAGGCGGCTTTGCCCCTTATTAAGTTCCTGAATGAGAAACATCACCCGCATGCGATAGCGATAGTGTCTGTCGATAGCGTGGAAATTATGGAAGGCGTCTGTATAGTTAATAATATTAATGATTTTATAAACGATTGATTATGGCAAAGAAAGAATTATGCGTGCGCCTGATCGTGGACGAGTGCCACGTAAGTATGGCGGCCTCGATGCTGGGCTTAACGCTTAGCCCGGAGGAACAGGATAAGAAGTTTTACAACCGCGATGAGCCGCTGGCGGTAGACGTCAGCGAGATGAGCGACGGCGACAAAGAGTCGGAGATGGGTATGACAATGGCATTCGCCCTGTTTGTTATTGCGAAGGACGCCGAAAAAGAAGAGAACAACGGATGATTATCGCAATAGATTTTGACGGAACGCTGCACACAGGGGAATGGCCGGGTATCGGCGCGCCCGCTCCTTGTGCGGCTGATGTGATGCAGGCGCTGAAAGATAAAGGGCATTACCTTATCGTCTGGACGTGCCGCGAGGGTGACGCGCAACGCGACGCCGTTAACTGGCTGCTGGAAAATAATATCCCTTTCGACAGGGTGAACGATAACAACCCTGCGCAAACGGAGATACACAACGCTAACTCCCGCAAAATATCGGCACATCTGTATATAGATGACAAGCAGGTGGGCGGATTGCCATCCTGGCCGGATATATTGGATTATGTGGAAAAATTGGAAGCAGATTATAAACAGTTGCAACATGGAAAGGAAAGTACGTGATATAATCTACAGGCTTCGCAAATCGGGGGGGGTGAAAATCAACACCGAGACGCGGACTATTTTCTACGAATACCAGAACGAGGCCGATATAAATAAGATGCACCGGAAGGCGGTTGAGCGACTGTGTAAAGAATTCGGGTTCGTGAGGCAGGCGGAGATAGTTTAATGTGCTAATTAGTAAATATGCCAATGTGCCAATGGCGCTAGGCGGGATAAAAAAAGGTGAGCAGATCTGCTCACCTTTTTTTATGGTATGTCGAACGTAAGGCGTTCTTTGATATTGCCTACGATCGGAATGTCTTCTATCGTGCCGTCGACATAGCGTCGCGCGCCTGTGATCTTCCGGCTGATGGTGCACTCGAATGTAAGAATATGATAGTTGAAATAGTCGGTCGATTGCGGGCGCTCATGCCTCAGGATCAGTTGTGAGGTTTCTTCCGTGGCAATACCTTCGAGGATATTGACACAAGTCTCGTAATAGTTGATCTTTTTGCAATCGTCAGGAAGCCCGGATATGTTCGTTGTGTTCTCCATCGCGTCGGTAACGACATGCGCTTCCAACGTAAGCGTACCTATCCTTAACGAGCCGTTGCGCTCCCAGGCTATGGAGTAGTCGATAAACAGCGCCGGGCATTTAAACCCCTCGAACTGGTCAGGCATTTCGGGTTGGCTGTCGAACAGGTCTATCAGTACCGGCGGCTCGGCGTCGATCTGCCGGAACAGGGATTTGTCCGGGTTATTGTCGTACAGGTTATTCTCTTTTTCAAAGGCCGAGAGTATGGCCTTGTATAAAATTTTCATAATATCAATGTGTTAATATGCCAATATGAAAATGTGCCAATTACGCAAGTAATAATAATTTTCACATTTTCGAATTTGCTAATTAAAAAATATTCTTACCTTTGTCATGTCGGGGATGCGTCCCGGACGCTCCTAAGCGGGAAGGTAACTTGTTTATCTTACCGCTTTTGTATTTCCGGGCGTTCATATTTATGCGTCTTACCGTCGTTTATAATGATAATACGTTTTACATTCAGCCTGTCGTCGTGATCCCATTGCCCCTTGATAAACATATCTATATAGCCTTCCGTTAATACTTCCTTTGTTTTGATCACAACAATATCAGCCTGCCTGGATGCATCAAGTACACGTTTAGACATATTGGCTTTTCCCGATTCCTTAAATTCCGCCGGCTCGCCGCCTATAAAGCTATCCGGGCATTTTGCAGGATGTTCCCTCACATACTCCTCGCCGTAATACTTTTTTCTGAGGTCGATCTCTTTCTCGTGTAGCCGGGGCAATAGCTTAATATCCTTCTCTCCGTTTCCGGCCAGTATCTCCGCGATGGCGCGGTTTTCTTCCGCTTCCGGCTCATGTTGCAGCATCGCGTGTTCTTCGTACCCGTCGCGCGTCCTGTATGCGTAATCCTCCGGAAGGTACTGCATAGCCCGGCGCAGTACATCTTTGGGCACACCCTCGTAATAGGGGTGATTCTTTGGGAACAGTAGGCCATTTTCGGCCAGATTGGTTTTGAACATCGGCGGCACTTGCGGCAGATGCACCGGTAAGCCCGTTTCGGCCGCGTCGCTGTCCGGTTCCTGTAATGCCTCGCAACGGCAGCGGAAGCCATTAGGCGGGTAGTAGGTCTGCCAGAACACATCCTTGATATGCCTTACAATACCGTCCAGAAGCCTGTGTTCCGCACGTACGCGGTTATCGCCTACGGTTTCGTATCGCAACATCGGGAAGAGGTCGGCCTCCCGGTTGTATTCCACCCAGCGAGCCGCCGCCGTCGCCGAAGCCACGGCCGTATAATATTCCGTCTGCAACCACTCCCGGTTATACTTATACCCGAGCGCGTCCACTGCCTCCATGAAGTCGCCCGGCTCGCGCAGGTTGCCTTCGCCGTCGCGCAGTGCCAGCGTGATGTCGCGCAGTTGCTGGTAGCTTTTAGCAGCAGAAAACTGGAATACATTTTCCGTAAGCTTCTCCAGCATCAGGTGATCCGGTGTATCCCAGTCGACGGCAATGTCTCCGTAACCCTCGCTCAGGGCGTCGGTCAGTTCACCGGCAGTACCCTGCACCAGTTCCGGGGAATACACCCCGTGTTTCGACTTATACACCTCGTCGGCCAGTTGCCGGATAAGGTCTTCGAAGTCGTCGCCGCCGTCGAACTCATCCGCAGGAATAAACCCGCCGCAGCACGGGCAGGGCTCGTATAACTTCCGCACTGTATTATCTATTATCCCGGGGGCAAACGCGGCGGCCTTATCGTTTGCCCCTACCGGAAATTTGCCGAAAACCCGCCGCCGTGCGCTTTCGGCTTCTTTTCATTCGCCCCTGGCTCCGGAGGATTCGGCGCGGCCTGTTTCTTCAGCCCCGTTATCGGCATGTTGAACGTTTTGCTTATCCATTCTACAGGGACGTCGAAGTAAGATATTGCGTCTGATACGATTTGCCAGTGAGCCTCGACAGATAATTCGAACGTGTCGTTGTGTACGAATTTATCCGTATCCGGGTTCACGGCATGTCCCCAGCGCTGCATAATGGGTATCAGTTGGCCGTTGACAATATATTCAATCATCAGCTTGTCCCGCGCGGCGATCTTCTCGTTCAGGTTGCGCTCGTGTACTTCCGACTGACTGCGCGACGATCCGTCGCTGGTCAGCATGGTACCGCCTATCATCGGCTTGCTGATCTCGGTGTTAATACGCTCTATCTGCATGTCGTAGACCTTGTACGAATCGCCCCCGGTAAACTGCTCTATCTTGATCGTCGTACCCTCCGGCAGTACCGCCCTGGCTGCCTCTCCCAGTGTGTCCAACATATCCTGTATATGCTGTATATCGCTATCGGATATTTTATTTGTTGTCGCTGTAATCAGCGGCTGTCCGTATTTCTCTGTATATTCCGCCCAGGACTGCTGGGCGTTCCGCTTCCATATCAGCTGGCCGCACAGGTCGGCCATCAGGCCCAGGCTGTCATTCTTGCCGGCCTGGATGATGCGCCCGGCATACAGGCCTGACCGGTAATCGATATACTTGCTGCCTGACGCCTCCAGGAATACGCGCCCTGTATCCGCCTGGACGTTCCGCCGCGGGACGACCTCGAAGTCCAGCGACAGCGGGTTGGTGAGTTCCAATATAGTGACGCCTTTAAATATGCAGTCGAGCAGGTCGGCGCGGAGGCTGTAAAACCATTCTTCGCGAAACAGGTCTGTCTTTTCATTGTTCACGGCGCCTGTACTCCGGTCGATAATGGAGAACTCGGCGCAGAGCGTGGCCGCCTTGCGCAGCTCGCGCTCCGATATGAAGTGCCCGTCCGATTCCAGGTTGTCGTACAAATCCTGTAACAGGTAGGCGCGGGGGTCGTCAGGATTCCTGATTGCTGCCATCGCCTGCTGCCACTTCTTTATTTCGGCACGCTGGCGGTCTTTGAATTCGCCTATAATCTTCGCTACTATCGTTTTGTCGGCGGATAATTTACGGGCGTTTTGCTGAACGTTCGGCAACGCTGCCATAGGATTACCCCATTTGTCGATTAAAATAGGGTTTAAACGGTCTTTAAACGGCTTATTATTCATGTTTCATCACTCATTACTCATTAATACTTGTTATCATTAGGTTTGTACAGCGACCATATCTTGAAGGGCCCCCTGTAGTCTTCGTCGGGTACGGGTGGCAGGTCGGTCGGGTTGGTGCCGTTGCCTACGTCGCGGAGCCATTCCAGGGCGTTGTCGTACCTGATCTGCCTGTATTCCGGTATCTGGCGCGGCGACTTCTGCGCGTACAGGTGATAGATCGCGATATCGATCGTTATCATCACAATATAGGCGTCGCGGTCGTCGTCCGTCTTGTTGAATACGCTGGCCATGTCGTAGCGGCCGGCCAGGCGCTTATTTATTTCACCTATCGCGTACTTTTCCGCCTGGCGTAAGCGGTGCTTATCGTCGGAGCCGTCCAGCAGCTTCAGCACGTCAGCCTGTGCCTGTACGTCGTAATCTTCGTCTGTTATGAACATAATTAATTAGTTAATATGAAAATGTGCCAATGTGCCAATGTCTTTTTGTCGCTCTGCGCCAATTGGCATATTTACTAATTGGCATATTTACACATTAGGTTAGTATCTATTTTTCGACCTCGATATAATATCCTTTCTGGAAGTCGTCCTTACACCCTTATTCGCCTTGTCGGATTTTTCGGACTTGTTCAGCTTGCTTATCGCGCCCTGTACGGCGTCGGCTCCGTCGTCATGCGCGCCGCTGCCTTTCTCGAATGCCAGGAACTGGTCTATCAGGGTTGTCTGGTCGAGGTAATCCTGTTCCTTTACGTTGAAAATAACGTGGTGCCGCTCGAAGTGCCCGCTGATACTCTCTATACGGTCGAACTTATCCGCCTTGCCGCGCTTGTCGGCCGTGACGGGGATATAATAACCCCGGCTGTCACCCTCTATATCGAAATCGTTTATAAAGTCATCCATCGCAAAAAGCCCCTCTATCATGTACTGGATATTGAAGCGCTCCAGCTTCTTGTCCTCATACAGGTTGTACAGCCATTCGGCGCATTTGGCGCGGCTTCCCTGCCTCAGGTAGGTGTGTATGATGTGGAACTCGCGCCCTGTACGACCGACCAGAACCAGCGCCTTGAAGTCGCCGGTATCCTTGTAGGACAAGTCGCCGTAAAAACAGAGCGCGTCGTATTTGTCAAGCCGGCATATCTCGCCGAATACCATATCTTCCTGTTTGAATATCGCCCCGTCCTGTATATGGGCGTGCATATACTCGCGCATGAAGGAACGGTAAGGCGTGGAATTGAATTTTTTGCGCCAATATTCCGCCGATGTCTTTTCTTTCCATGCCGGCTCGAATGTCGCCAGGTCTTTAACGGCCTTCACCGTGCTGATATGGAATATATCCTCCTCGCCCTCTTCCCTGGCCCGCTGCTTGAATTCGAGGAATATCTTCTTCAGGCGGTTGGTGATACTATTCTTGTTGGTGTTGTTATTGGCATGGATATACCGCTCGGTAGCATTATCGGCAGCATCGAAACAGCCCATAACGTCCTCTGTTATGTAATCGACCGATTCGCGCATGATACGGTCGTTGTTCATGTGTTTTTTTGTATCCACGTCATCGGTGGTGATATAGTCGGGGCGTTCGCCGTCTTCGCGTGATCCGCGCGGGTCTTGACCGAAGCCCAACGCCATAAAGCGCACGCCGTCGACAGTGGCAAAGTCACCGTCCGCCCACTCGCCGTACTGGTACCGTGCGCCGTAATCGTTTATAAGCCGCTTGTTATACTGCAACTGCCCCTGTATGGAAGAAAGCAGTTTCTTTGCTTTCGGGGAGGTCGCCCCTATTATCAGCATGAATTTAAGGTCGTGCTTTACAAAATACAGATACAGGGGTATCCCCATATTGATATGCACCGACTTGGCCGCCGAACGGTACCATTCGGCCAGGACGCGGCAGCGCTTGTGCTTCACGATATACCTGGCAAGCGCCTTATGGAAGGGGGCGCATTTCGATTTGGCAAAATTGGGGAAATAATACTCGAACCATTTCGCGTAATCGCTTTCCAGGTCGTTTATACGCTTTATCTTTTCCTGTACGCTTTCCTGCTTCCTGATCTCGGTAGCCAGGGCGACACGCAGACAATGCTTTTCGTAGTCCTGGATTATTCTTTCATATTTACCCGATGCGGCCATGATTTTATGATTCTAAAGCAATTAAATGTTGCAGGAACTGTTTGTTATACTCGAGGTCTTCGATTGCCCTTTCCGGGGCCACCTCCGCCATAAAGTTGTCGCGCATCTGCAATACGGACATGGCGATACGCGGGTTTACAGACTTATCCAGCCTGTCGATCGCCGCCATGAATTTCGATAACTGGTCGGCGTTTACATTCGAGGTTTCACCCTTTACGATCTTGTAGGATTCTTCCATCAACAGCTCTTTGAGTTTTACCGGGGTTAACTGGATTTCCTTTTTCCTGTCGTCCCACGGTTTTTCACCTGTTCGCCCTTTCTTCCAGTTCGAGACTGTTTGCTCCGATACGTCCAATATTTCCGCGATCTCCCGCCCCGTTTTATTGAGCCTGATATAATAGTCCTCGGCGATCTCCCTGAGGCGTTCGAGTTCCTGTTTCGGTCTGTTTTTCTTTGCCATACATCCTGTTTTTGATTCAAAATTGCATCTTAAACCGCACGCATGTAAATAAGTGTCCAACCGTTGGACACTTATTTTTACTAAAGGTGTAGCTTCTTTTCCTTTGCTGAAAAATCGAACGAATGGCAAAACAAGTATTAAAGCTTTACGGCAATATATGGCAATGGGGCGATAACTCGGCCGAGGCGTTTATCGCCCGGCTGAATTATGCGGTGAGCTTCAGGCCGGAGGTAATCGAACTGCATATACATTGCAATGGCGGCGGGGTACTGGAAGGTATTGCGATCCACAACGCGATAAAAGCCTGTGAAATCCCCGTAGATGCCTATATCGACGGCGTGTGCGCCTCGATGGCTACTATCATAATGCTGGCCTGCCGCAATATCTACATGGCCGACAACGCCTTCCTGATGATACACGCCCCGAACGGATATGCGGAGGGTACAAGCAAGGATTTTGTACGCACAGCGAGGCTGTTACGGTCTATGGAAGCGAATTTCCGCGCCGCCTATATGGCCAAAACGGGTAAAACGGAAGCGGAGGTCGCCGCCTGGATGGATGGCGAGAACTGGTTCTCGGCAAAAGAGGCGATGGACGAAAAACTGATAAACGGTATTATACCGTCGGTGGATCAGTCCACCGTGCAGAAGGAAGAAATAAAAACGCTTACGCCTGCCGGATTACTACAGCGTTATGCGGCACTGGCAAAAGAGAAGGTTCAACCAATTAATAAGAATAAAATGGATAAAGAAGCATTAATCAAAAAGTACGGCCTGAAAACAGTGACGGCCGAAAATTCCGAAGATGAAATCTATGAGGCGATCGCCAACGAATCGAAGGCGAAAGCCGAGGCGTCCTTGCAGGCTGAGCGCGAAAAGCAGGTAACAGCCGTGATAGAGGCGGCGAAAGGGCCTAAAAAACTGACTAAGGAACAGGCGGAAACATTTACCCGGATCGGCAATACGCTCGGCATGCAGGCTCTTCAGACAGCCCTCGACGCAGTCATGCCGCCTCTGACAATCGGGAAGGTGATTAAGAATCAGGGCGGTGATTCCCAGGCGACAGGCCGCGAAGGCTGGACATGGGATGATTACCAGAAGAATGACAGCGCCGCGTTGGAGGCCCTCGAAAAATCAGATCAGGAAACCTTTCGCGCGCTGTATGAAGCGAAGTACGGGAAGTAATTAACAGTTAACAATTAAAAATTAAAAAAATGAGAATCAAAATTTTAGCTCTTATATTGGCCGTGCTGGCCAATACGGTTATTGGCACTGCGGCCGCGTGCGCCGCCGGCATACCGCCGGTATACGGCATACTGGGGATGAATGCTGTCGGCCTGGCCATGTCGTTCGTGCCGATGCCGTCGGGTGTACGCGCCGGCGTGTATGTGGAAGTATGGACAGGTAAGGTTGTAGAGAGGTTTACGTACATCGAACAGGGAAGCTTCCTGGACGGGGTGCCGGATTTCAGCAGGTATGTGGATAACGACGTCATACACCTGGTAGATGTCACAGGCGACCCGACGGTATTAATAGACAATACAACCTACCCGCTGACAATAGAGAACCTGCCGGACGGCGACATCGCTATTTCGCTGCATAAATTCGAAACTAATCCTACGCGCATCACCGATGATGAATTGTATGCTCTCAGCTACGATAAGATACAGGTGGCCAAAGACCGCCACGCGGACAAGCTGGGCGAGGCGCACCTCGATAAGGCGATACATGCATTCGCCCCGGTCAGCGCCACAGCGGATACCCCTATCGTGTATACCAGTGGCAGTGCTATAGACGGGCGCAAGGCCCTGAGGCGTGAAGACCTGATCGCCCTGAAGAGGAAGCTGGACAAATTGAAGGTTCCAAAAACGGGGCGTCGCCTGGTGCTGTGCTCCGACCACGTTAATGACCTGCTGGAACTGGATCAGAAATTCAAAGATCAGTACCACAATTACGAGAGCGGCAAGATCATGAAGGCTTACGGCTTCGAAATATACGAGTTCGTCAACTGCCCGCTGTTCGACCAGACAGGCAATAAGAAGTCGTTCGGTTCGGTTCCTGCCGCCGGCGATTACGAGGCCTCCGTATTCTTCTACGTGCCGCGCATGTTCAAGGCCAAAGGTACGACCAAGATGTATTACAGCGAATCGAAAACCGACCCGGTAAACAAACAGAACCTGATATCATTTACGAATCGTTTTGTCGCATTGCCTCAGAAGAGGGAACAGGCCAGTGGGGCCATTGTGACAAAAACAGCTTAGGTAAAACATTTGCTAATTTTCAAATATTCAAATTAAAAACATGGCAACAGCAAAGAAAAAAGAGGTCGCGGAAGACCTGAAGTCGATAGCAAAAAAAATAGCTGAAACAAATGGCGTCGCTACCGTATACGTGAACTCCAGAGGCGAGTTTTTTACGAATAAAAACTATGCTCTCAACTCCGAGAAGGGTAAGGAGCAGAATATTAAGACGTTCTCCTTCGAAAATTCCGCCGATCCGGAAGAGGACAAAACCGACGACGATGAGTAACAGGGTTATTATCAATAAAGGCAAGGTTGGCATTTCCATCCTGGGCGGATATGAAAAAATATCCGCCCTGGTGGGAGCTTACGGCGCGATCTCCGGTCCCTCCGGTGAACTGGCTCCGGGCATAGCGGTACAGTTCCGCAATGCCGAAGAGGCAGAAGGCTACGGGGTGTCCGGCAATGCACTGTTGCAACGCCATATCTCCGAATACTTCCGCGTCGCGGCAGTAGGCGGAGGCGGTGCCAGCCTGTATGTACTGAACCTGGACAACAGCGGCGGCACGTTTGCCGACCTGGTGAACGATGATGCCGTCAGGCAGATGGTCGCGACGGCGGACGGGCAGATATTCAATATCGCTTTCGACTGCATCCCGGCAGCGGCTACGCTTGTCGACGGGCTGAATATAGAAACATTGCCGGCGATGAAGGCGGCGCAGGCCTTTGCCGACTGGTGCTGGGATACGAACAGGCCATTGCATTGTGTTGTCTCCGGTAGCGGGTACGGCGGCCCGGCAGCGGCGGCCCTCGACCTGAGGGCGATAACCGAGAGCGGCGCGGCGGTGGAACTTTCGCAGGTATCACTCTGTATAGGTCAGGATTGGGATTTTGCCGATGCGTTGCCTGATGCACAGAAGAAGTACGCTGATGTAGGCACATTGCTTGGCTGTATGGCCGCACAGCCTGTCAGTTATAATATAGGCGAGGTGCAGACCATGTCGCTGACCAATGCGCCGCGCGGTGTATGGCTCAACGCGGCGCTTTGCTCGCATGAGAAAATCAGGGATGTGGAAGCGCAGCTCGACACGCTGAACGCGAAAGGCTATATCTATGGCGAATATTACAGCGGGCAGGTGGTCTTCAATGATGATCATGTATGCGCGCCTGTGAAGATCGACGCCGAGGGCAATATGAACGAACATACGATGGCGTTGTCCCGGACAAACGCGAAGGTGAAGCGGGAACTGTACAAGGTTTACCTGCCGAAGATAAAATCGACCGTACCGGTAGACCCGGACAGCGGGAAGCTGGGAACAGGTATGCTGAAGTATTTCGAAGGTATCGGCAACGATGTGTTCGGACGCTTACAAAATGCTGCTGAGATCAGCGGCGGGATAACGACCGTAGACCCGGAGAGCAATCTCCTGTACGGCGACAAGGAGCTGAAGGTATTTTATGACTGGGTACCGATGGGTACCATCAGCCGGATAAAGGGAACTGTAAACATTAAAAGGGCGCTGCAATGAGAATAATAAAGAACGGAAAGGCTTACGACGGCGCGGATGCCATCTTTACCGCGTTGGGGCAGATATGGGACGAGGTTGTGGAATTCAGCTACAACATCACCCGCGAACACCAGCTTAACCATACCATCGGCGCGCACAAGCCTACCTCGTGGAGCATGGGAAAAGAAAGCTACGAGGGCAGCCTCACGCTGATGATGAATCAGGCGGTATCGCTTGAAAAAGCCGTACCCGGAGGTGAGCTGATCAACATCAAGCCTTTTGATGTGAACATCACCTTCGCGGATGATTACAACGAGCTGATCAATGACACGGTCGTTTGCAAGTTTGCCAGCCAGGGACGCACCGTAAATACCGAGATGGGGCTGGCGCAACAGTACGATATGTTCGTGCTGGAAATAAAACCAAATAATTAGTAAGTAATTAAAAATTAAAAATTAAGAATTGCTCGTAACTCGTTTACTTGTAACTCGTAACTAAAAAAAGTATGAAAAATAATTTGCCGGAAGGCGTAACCCCCGAAATGATAAAGGCCTGGAAAGAGCAATACGGCCCCGATAAGGTAAAACTGGCGACACTGGCGCCTGAAGTTCCGGAAAAGACAAAAGACGTCGTGGTACGCGTGCCCGACCGCCAGACTTACAACCAGTATGATAAATGGGTAGGCACCGACCCGGGAAAGGCAAAGGATATCCTTATCAACGCCTGCCTGTTGTCGAACAAGGAAGAGGTGAAGGCTGACGACGTGCTGTACTTCTCGTGCTACTGGGCGCTGAGCGAACTGCTCCCTTTGCACAAAGCTATTGTCGGGGACTTGTAGAAGTCTTTCCGCCGCTGATCGACAATAGCAATAAAGACTATATCCGTAAATGGGACGCCCTGATAGCCTACTTCTTCAAGATACAGTTCCCGGAGGAACTGACCGACGAGCAGTGGGCCGAAAGGGTCAAACAACTGGAGTGGCTGGCAAAGCGGGGTATTTTAGGTATGCAGCATAAAAAAGGCTTGATATGAGGTATGTAATTGATATTTTCAACCGGTTCCAGAGCGCTTACGGCGTCATCGGGGCTAACGCGCAGGGTTTTGTAAACCATGCGCTGTTCGCCGCCGGTGTGGCGTATAATGATGCAAAGTACCAGCGTCAGAGCGCCTCACGACCTTATGAGGGTATCCGCACGTATGAAAACCTCGATTACAACTTCGCCGACATGGAACTAAAGTACCAGGATCGCATATTGAAATTTACGTACGGCTCGCTGCTGGAAGATACCGACGGGGTTATCGCCCCGCCGCCGGTAGTGAGATTCAGGCGCGGCAAGAACATAGGGGAAACGACGATCGACGACGGCGACACCGATTCGGAGATCGCCGAGTTCTTCTCCCTCAAAAACTACGAGATAGATATCCAGGGCTTGCTCATCGACATGAACGAACACCGTTACCCACAATCGAAAGTAAAGGAGCTTACCGGGTTTTTTGAGATAAACGACATCATCAAGGTGGTGTCGCCATTGTTTCAGGATCTGAAGATCAATTCGATCTACTTCCGCGATATGCCGGTATTCGAACCGCTCGAAGGGTTCCCCGATACTGTACGGTATTCATTGCAGGCCAAGAGCATCAAGCCTGCCGAGTTTTCAATCATTAACGGAAAATAACATGGGATTGTATCTGAGGCTTAACAGCAGGCTGACTATCACGAATACGGAAACCAAACAAGGCATCCGGTTCGACCATATCGCGGCAGCGGATATCCGCCAGTCGGTGAATACCACCGGCGACACGGCCGAGGTCACTATCCCGCGACGCTATGGGAAGCTGAAAGACCAGGAGGTGCTTCAGTATATCAAGCCGGGATATGCCGTATCGCTCGAACTTGGTTACAACGGTGAGTATAACAATGAGTTTAGCGGCTTTGTGCGGGAAGTGGGAAGCGGACATCCGCTGAAACTATACCTGGACGACGCCTTTTACAAGCTCCGTAAAAACAGTTTCAATAAGTCATGGAAAAGCATCACGCTGCGGCAACTCCTGAAGGAGATCGCGCCGGGCTACAAGATAGAATGTCCGGACGTAAACCTGGGAGCCTTCCAGGCCGACAACGAAAGTACATTAGTTCTTTTGCAGAAGCTGAAAAACTCGCCTTACGGTTTCTCTTCCTTTCTAAAAAGCGACACGCTTTACTGTCAGTTTACCTACGATGTGCGTGGACTTGGCCGGAGCCATACGTATGATTTTTCGAAGAACGTCAAGAAATCGGGCCTTACATTCCGTCGCAAGGAGGATTTCAAGATACGCATACAGGCAATCTCGAATCTGGATACCGGCAAGAAAATAAAGATTGAAGTAGGCAATAAGGAGAAGGAGGCCAGCATCCGCTCGCTGAACTTCCGGAACAAAACAGAGAAGGAACTGCGCGAGCTGGCGCTGAAGGAACTCGACAGGCTTGTGTTCGATGGCTTCGAGGGTACGGTAACCGGTTTCGGCTATCCCCGCGTAACGGCCGGCGACACGCTGGACATCGTATCGCCCAGGCAGCCGGAGCAAAACGGCAGCTACCTGGTAGAATCGGTTAATATCCGCTACGGGAACCCGTATTTTGAAAGAGTATGTACACTTAAATACAAAATAAAATGAGTGCGGAAGCTGCATTCCTGGAATTATTCAAAAAGCTGATGCCGGAAGCGGCGACAGTGACGATCGGCACCGTAGAGAGTGTCGACCGGGAAAACCGGACATGCGATGTAGAACGTGATGGACAGCCGACGCTGTTTAAATGCCGTTTAAACGCGGTTATAGACACACTCGGCAGCTATGTGGCAGCAATTCCCCGCGTCGGTTCTTATGTGCTCTGTCTGACGCTCGATGACCCTGCCAATTGCCTGGTGATCGCCATGTCTGAGCCTGACGAAGTGGCTGTTAAGATCAATAATACGACTGCTGTGATTACAAGCGATGATATTACATTGAATGGCGGTGCGCTGGGCGGATTGGTGAAGGTTAGCGAGCTGACGGCAAAATTAAACGAGCTGGTGACAACATTCAATTTACATACGCACGCGGTAGCCGGAACAACAGCATCACCGACGCCTAACCAGGCCGCGTCATTCAGCCGGGGTGATTACGAAAATTTAAAAGTAAAGCAATGAAAGGCATTCTATTAAACGAGGCAACAGGCGATCTGGATATTAACGTTATCCGGGACGCGGACGGCAGGATATTGTCGGGCCTGACGCCTGGAGATACCGATTATCAGAACATCCGGCTGTTGATGCTCTCGGATAAGGGCGACTTTAAAGAACAACCCGTGCTGGGCGTAGGCGCGGAGAAGTACCTGAAAAGTACCGGACGAGAGAACGACCTGCGGCGCGAGATAGCCGTACAACTGGATGCGACAGGCTACGGTAGCGCGGATGTGACGGTAGCCGCAGACGGGATAATAGAAATCAATATTTAAAAGGATATGTATATGAAACTAAAAGTACAACTAAGCATCTCGGTATTTCTCATTATCGTGGGCTGCGGATTACTGATCGCCGGGTTCTGCGTGCCGCCGCGGGGCGTGATCGATAATTCCGTATTGATCGCGTTCGGCGAGATACTGACATTCGTAGGGACAGTGTTCGGTATAGATTATTCATACCGGGCGAAAATATTTAATAACGAAAACAAAGACAAAGAAAATGGCAAAGATTAAATTACTGATTCCGATTATCAATCGCTGGAGCGGCGGTTATGTAAATCACCCCAACGATAAAGGCGGCCCTACAAACAGGGATGTCACCTTAGCTACTTACACAGCATACAGGAAGAAAAAAGGATTTCCGGTGCCAACCATCGAGGATCTTAAGAACATGACCGATGAAGAATGGGGCGATATCCTTAAGCCGATGTTCTGGGACAAGTGGCGGGCTGATGAGATAAATAACCAAGCAATCGCAAATCTTGTAGTCGACTGGTACTGGGGTTCCGGCGTCTACGGCATCAAATACCCTCAACAGGTATTGGGTGTCGTCGCCGATGGTATTGTAGGCCCTAAGACACTGGACGCTATAAACAAATACCCCAACCAGTCGGAGCTGTTTAAAAAACTATGGCTGCGCAGGAAACAGCATTTCGAAAATATTGCGGAAAAAGACCCGACGCAAAGGGTATTCCTGAAAGGCTGGCTGAACAGGTTGAATGACTTTAAATTTTCCGGACAATGAAAGAGAGAATTTGGCTTATAATAACATTCGTAGTGATGTTGATTGGATTATTTGCCTGCAAATCCCCGCAGCCTAAAAGCGAACATTCGGTTATTGCCAATAACAGCCGGGCGGACAGTACCAGCCGCGTCGAGCGGGAGCGCGCCCGCCTGCTGACGGTTCCGGCCTCGGCTGCGTCGCTCGACCTGAACTTCGGCAGCCTGGCAGACCTGCCCATCGGTGCGAAATACACCGGAAAGCAGGGACAGGCCACCGTAACGGTAGAGCGCACCAGCGGGGACAGTATAAAGGTGACAGCCAACTGCGACAGCCTGAGCCAGTTAATTGTAGAGAAGGAAACGGAGATATTCCATCTGCAAAATAGGGTGAGCGAACTGGAGGACAAGGAACTAAAAACGGTAGAAGTGTACAGGCAAACCAACTGGCAGATCGTCTGCGGCTGGTTCGGCAAGGTATTTATGGCGGTGATCGGTATTGGTTTAATCACATTATTCCTGAAATGGAAACTAAAGCCCTGAACTCGCAATCCCTTCCCGATCTCTCCCTCCAGGAGAGCGGCACGCTGGAGGGTTTATTCCCCCTGGCAGTAGCCAATAACCTGAGCATAACCGACGCGCTGGAACCGGGGCAGGCAATAGAGCGCACGGACGTTATCCAACGCGAGATACAGAGCTATTACACCATCCGCAACTTACACCCCGCCACGGGTGCGGTAGACCTGCCCGGAGGTATCGGGTATATGGGAGTGGAAATCGACTTCGCAGTCAGTTAACAGTAAACAGTAAACAGTGAAAAAATGGAAAAGCAAGGCAATTTATTTAATGACAATATTCCGCCTGTACTACAGGTGAAAAAGAAGCTATCCAGACATGAGGATTACGAGGCTTTCGTTGAAAAATTCAAGCCGAAGAAAACGACGGATGATTGTTACACGCCTCCGGCTGTGTATGACTGCATACTGAAGTATGTGTCCACGAAAGTAGACCTTAGCGGCCGCGAGATAATAAGACCCTTCTGGCCGGGAGGCGACTATGAGAAAACAGACTACCCGGACAATTATATCGTGATCGATAACCCGCCGTTTTCAATCATAAGCAAGATAGCGCGGTATTATCTCGAAAAGAATATTGATTTCTTTCTTTTTGCGCCACACCTTACATTATTTTCTGCTAACATCGATTGTACAGCGATCGTGTGTGCCGCTGATATTGTGTACGAAAACGGTGCCAAAGTAAAGACCTCTTTCTTATCTAATCTGTTCGGTAACGCCCGCGTTATCGGCGACCCTGCGCTTTATTCCGCTCTGACAAAGATTAACGAGAAGCAAAAGGCCAACCTTCCGAAATACCAATACCCGGAAAATGTATTAACCGTGTCGATGGTTGCAAAATTTGTTGCTTTAGGTATTCCGGTACAATTTGACAAAAAGGAATTGTACCATACCGGCGGCCTGGATGAACAAAAGAAATATAATACTTCGCTGTTCGGCTCCGGCTTCCTGTTGTCAGACAAAGCAGCAGCAGACAAAGCAGCAGCAGATAAGGCAAACATTATAGAGTGGAAGTTGTCCGACAGGGAAAGAAATATTATAAAATCGCTGGGATAATGGCTAGAACAATAGCACAAATAAAGAAAGAAATGACCGACGCCTGGATATCCGATCCGGCCATCCGGGATAAATACGAACTGGACGCTACAAAGACATTCGAGGAGCAGTTTTCTGTTGTCTCCATCGAAAGCATTTTGTTTTTCGTCGTGGCCGCTTCTACCTGGACACTGGAGACGCTGTTTGACATCCACCGGCGCGAGGTGGAAGATACCTTGTCGGCGCAAAAGCCGCACCGCCTGAAATGGTACAGGGATAAGACGCTTGCCTTCCAGGACGGCTACTTGCTGCCGGAAGACAGCGACATTTACCCGGTGATCGACGAGGCAGCAAGGGTCGTTAAATATGCGGCAGCCGTGGAACCGCCGGACAGTTCCAAAATCCTTATAAAGATAGCCGGGGGCGACGCCCTGCGCGATAAGTTGCCCGATGCAACAGCCGCCCAGGTGAAGGAATATATCGACTGGATAAAAGACGCCGGCGTGCGCATCGACCTGGTTAATTTGTCCCCTGATGCGTACAAGTGTGAGGTGGATATCTACTTTAATGCTATGCTGCTGGCCGACCGCGTGCGGGATGCCGTGCGCGCCGCGATTGTTAGCTATATCGAAAACCTGCCCTTCAACGGTGAGTATTCGAACATGGCGCTGGTCGACACCTTGCAGGGCGTCGAGGGGGTAGTGATCCCGGAACTGACGGCAAGTTACAGCAAACCGGCCGCCGGCGACTTCGATTACTCGCTGATCAACGCGCGGCGCATACCTGAGGCGGGCTACTTCCGGGCATACCAGGAAGCGGATATTACAATTAACATGATAGCGTATGAACTGGTACAGGATTAATTATAAACGGCTTGTTTTGCTGCTATCGCCTACGATGCTGCGTCGGCCGCGGCTGGTGGCGTTACTGAATGCTACCGGGCTGCCTGTGTCGCGCCTGCATGTCCTGTTCTCGTCCTTCCGGGGCGATGTGCGTTACAAACTGACACACAATGGCCAGGTGTGTTTTTTACAGGCTGTTTTAAATGACAGTTTCGACTTTACGGCGCGCAGGATACGCATAACGGACGCGGATACGTTGGAATGGGGACAGTTCGCCTGGCGCGAAGCGGAAGACAGGCCCATTATGCTGGGCACATTCCTGCTGAACCGCGAGGGCTTTATGGGAGCGGACGGTATCGACTTTGTTGTGCATATACCCTATGCGATCAGCCTGACGGACGACAATTACAACATGATACACTCACTACTCAGGTATTACAAGCTGGCGGGAAAACGGTATATTATACAGTTAACAGTAAACAGTTAGCAGTTAGCAGTTAACAGTAACTCATAATTCATAACTTATAACTTATAACCAAAATACATGAACAGTGTAAATTTTTTAGGCCAGAGCAACTTTCCGCTGTCGAGCGATACGCTGGACTTTATGCAGGAAATGATATTCCTTGCCTCGAAGCTGGCACAACTGGGAGGCAGTGATAAATACATCCTTTCCGGATGCGCGGACGACGGGCTGAACGTGGCGCCGGGCTATGTAGCCATAAACGGTGAGTTGCTTCCCTTCGCCGGAGGTGCCAAGCAAACAACCGTGTATATCAACGAAGTGCGGCGCGATGTGGACGCCTCAGGCTACCACTTCCCGCAGGTATATAAAACGCGTACCGTGGCTTTCGGATTAGGCAACCCGCAGTACAACTGGGCTGACTTCAATCGGGTACAGACCAATACGCAACTGGCGCAGGCTATTGCAGACCTGGCAACGACGGTAGACGGATTGCGCGGCATTCCCGCCGGTGTTATTGTGATGTGGTCGGGCAATCCGGGCAATGTACCTCCGGGCTGGGCGCTGTGCGACGGATTGCTGGGGCGGCCGAACCTGATGGGAAAGTTTATAGTGGGTTTCAGTCAAACGGATGATGATTATAACGCTATCGGCAAAACAGGCGGCAGCAAGCAGGTAGCGCTTACGGTAGACCATATTCCGTCTCACTCACATGGGATGCGTTGGAATTTGAAGAAAAGCGACAACGCCAATGACCGCGATTTTCAGTATTTTGAGTCCACTGGCGCGAACGAGTTTGCCTCTACCTCTGCCGGTGGCGGCCAACCGCACGAAAACCGTCCGCCGTACTATGTACTAGCATATATTATTAAATTATAAATGAAGAATGAAAAATTGCGCAAGCGGCTCATATTCTTAATTCTTAATTATTCATTCTTAATTACTTAAAATTATGGCAATAAGAGAAAGAGACTTACTAAAGTCGTGGTTCCGCACAGGGATGTACCCCACAGAGGAGCAATTCGCCGATTTTATGGACAGCTATATCCATAAGCTGGACAGTATCAACTTTGAAGATATCAGCGGGCTGGATGAATATATCAACGCGCGCAACGAGGCGCTGGCGGCAGCCATTAACGAGTTTGTGGCCAATGCCCTCCAGTCTGCAAAAGACTACGCGGACGAGCAAGACGCCGCCGTCGTTCAGGAAGCGAAAGACTATACTAATGAAAAGATAACGGAAATACAACTGTCGGAGCATTACCAGGGACAAATGGATTATGTGGCTATGGCTACCGGTACATTGCCCGTAGCCGCCGCCGGGCTGAAAGCCCTGGTCACCGGTGAGAATAAGATATACACATCCGACGGGGCTGTCTGGGGCGACCCGGTGGAGATCACCCCGCAGGCGGGATGGTACTTTTACGCGTTATGCCTTACCGATTACAGCAATCATGCCGGTAATATAACCTATGATGCCGGCGGCGCGAAATGGGACTTTGCCCCGGACAACTACAACGAGATAGACGACGATACCATTGTGCGCGATCCCATAACCCAGGTGATCAAGATAAACGACGACATGGCCGCCTTGCTCCGTTTTATGCTGGCGGTGCAAAACCTGTCTTCCGTTGTAAATATACCCGCTACATCAGCAAATACGAATATAAACATATCGGCCGATGCCACGCTATCGCTATACAATGTGAACGACCTGAAGCCGGGCTACGAGATGGTTATCATTGTGACAAACAACCAAAACACTACGGTAAATGTCACATTACCCTATACCGGCGCATACCGTAACGACTATGCGATGGGGTTTGTATCCATTCCGCCAAGCGACAGGAAGGAGATATCTCTGCGGTGTTATGCTCCCGGAAGCGTATCGATAAGGGTGTCAGATTAACAATTAACGGATATAACCATGAGCAGACGATCTACATATGACATAATGCATGCATACAGCATCGAGAATGCCGGCATTAACCGGGACTATTACGTGCCTACGTATTATAATGGCAGGATATACGTCTTCCGGAAGAATCAGGTAATGATAATCGATGAAGATGATACGCTCGAATTCAAAGACCTGGCGCTGAATATTTCGTACCATATCCTAAGCAGCATGGTGATAGGAGATAAAATTTACCTCGGCGACAGCGATCAGTTCCATATATATGACACCGGTACGGATACCGTATCCACGGTAAGTAGCCCGGGATTTATGATATGTGGAATGGCGCTGTCGCCTGCCGGTAAGATTTATTGCACACACTGGAGTCCAGCCGGCGGTAGCAATGATCGCAAAATACTGATTATAAATACTGCCGATAACAGTATCAGTTATTTGCCGGGGTATAGCTTTTCATCTGAATTCACCAGCGGGGATACCGGTGTTACAGGCCCGGACGGGTTCTTATATTTTTTCGATAATACGAATTTGCTGGTTATCGATCCTGCCGGTAACAGCTTTGAACGAATACCGCACGGATTGAATGCTCCCTCGCGGGTGATAGTTCATAACGGCAATATATACATCTACGGGCAAGCCAGGAAATTGTACCGGTTCGACAGTTCGAACCGCCAATACACTGAAATACCTATCCCGGGAAGCCAGGTGTCATCTTTGTATTTTTTTTACAAAATGATATCGCTAAACGATACCTGTATATTATTCACCCCCAGCGGGGCCAAGGGTATCATGCTGCTGAATACAGCTACAAATACATGCAGGGTATCCCAGAATTACATAGGATCGCTTTCTACCAGCACTGGCGATCTGGATGCCGCCCGCATGGGGGAGACAAACAAAATATACCTGATACCGAGGAGCTCGACAGCCAAAAGGAGTATACTCGTAACGGTATTGAACGCATCGGCATATATGCCGCCTGCGCCCTGATTGAATTGCCGCAAAGCGGCTTATAGCTTATTACTAACAACTTATAACTTAAAAAATTATGTTACAAATCACAACTACCAATAAGGCTATCAAGATCGTCAAGGACGGCCAACTGGTAGCCATCAAACAAAAAGGCAAAATATGGTATAATTATACCGTCAACGGCGTGTATCTGTATCTCTTTGCGGACAAAAACGACTTCATAACCGAGACCTGGGCCAATGGCGTGACGCTCGACGGCGCCGATATCACGCCCGGCAATGTAGAAGAAAAATTCGAGGATTTTTTTTTGACTAGTGGTGGCGGGGGTTCCGCCGCCTGGGGACAGATTACCGGGACGCTGTCTGACCAAACCGATTTGAATGATACATTGACCGGCATACAGGAAGACACCAACGGGCTTACTGTCATAATTACAGGCGGTACGGCCGGGCAGGTGCTCACATCTGCCGGAGACGGAGCATCTCCTTCCTGGCAGACTCCAAGCGTGGAGATGCCGAACGGAAGCGTTAATGATACATACCAGGATACACCCGTAGATCGATACTATTGCGTGGCTAAAATAACGTCCGACCCCCGGCCGGAGGGCAGCTTCTGGTATAAGGACATGTTTAAGTTTGACTTTATTATTGCTAATCAGGCGGCAGATATAAACGGATACTCTGCAATAGGTAATGTCAGCGTGTATGCGGGGCAGTGGCCCAATGATGCGCAGGTGATAAATAAAGTCGTTTCAGTTGGTACGTTAGAAAGCGGGAACATGTATATTACGCAGGAGGAAGTCTCCCGGGGCGACGGCACAAAGCGCGTAGTGTATAAAATCTGGATGCGCAAGCATATAATTCAAACACACGACAGTAACATGTGTTTTCTTCAGGTATCAAATATACTGTATTATTCCGGAGAGGGCGGTATGGTCGATTACCTTATAGAATATTTCAAACCGACGGCCCCCGATGAGTTCATTGGCACTTTGCCATCTACAACACAGGCAGGAGCCCCTGTAGAAGAGTTCACATTCAAGGATAGCGTAAACCAAGATCTGGAGGTGCCCGGAGGGCAACAGCTGGAAGCAATCAACATACAAAACGATAGCTTGAGGCTAATGGTAGTCAGCCAGGATTGGCTGGAAGGTAACAGTGAGACAAAGATCGGACAGATATCTTTAGTTGACTACGGCGGCGGGGAGGCAATCATCTGGGACTACCAAAATGGATGGAACCCTGACTTTGACTTCCTGTATGCCGATACTGACAAAGAGTATTATGTAGCATGGGACACAGTAACTAAAACTATAACATTCACCCCGGGGGATGTAGTTACGAATGTAAGCCCTGATATAGGTGTATTGGATGGGATGTTATGGGTGAACGGGTCGCCGGGAGAATCGGTAGAGGTGTGATAGGAAAGCCTGTCATCGCGACAGGCTGACTCTAAAAACAATCGTTTCATATATTTCTAACACATTTTAAACGATGTAAATATATAAAAAATAATTTGCTAATCTGCTAATTTTCAAATTAAAATCATGGCTTCAGGACAATCAAAAATAGAACTTATACTCGACCTTAAAAACCGTATTGGGGTCGGGCTGTCTCAGGCAAAAAAACAGATCAACACGGATACCAGCCAGATGCAACGCCGCCTGAATGAGTTTTCAGCGTCATCGGTTAAGAATTTCAAGTCGGCGGCGGCGGAGATTCCCATGCTTGGCAATGGGTTGAGGCTAATGTCCAACCCTATAGCTATCGCGTCCACGCTGGTAACAGGCCTTGCGGCTGGATTTGTCAAGGCGACCGACCGGGCTGCGGAATTTAACCATGAATTCCGCGACCTGGCAAACCTGAACCTCGACAAGCCGCAATCGGAAATCAACGACCTGCGTAAGATGGTGCTCGACTCGGCATGGCGCAAGGGTTTTAACGCGGAAAAGACGGCCAATGCTTACAACGAGCTGCAATCTACCGCCGGGATATACGGGGCGGAAGCGCGGCCGATCGTGGAAAAGCAGGGCGAATTTGCCCTACTCATGAAAACCAGCATGGACAGCTATGTAGCTGGTACGGCCAAAGCGATGGCAAACTGGCGCTTCGGGGTGGATAAGCTCGACGCCTTCAATAAGTCGAACTACGCGGCTATGCAGGTCGGTGTGGTGTCGTTCGAGGAACTGGCGAAGGTGCAATCGACCTTTGCGGGTTCTGCCGCGTCTATCAACCAGTCGTTCGACACGGCGAATAAGTTGTTTTCCCTGTTCACCGTCAAGACGAAATCGGTAGACGAGGCGGCCACGCTGACAAAATCGCTGTTCAATGACCTCACCAAAGCAACGACGGTTAAGGCTTTCAAAAAAATAGGTATCGACCTTTTCGACAGTAATAAGCGCCTGAAGCAGGCCGACATGATCATGCTGGAGCTGAACGATAAATTCCTGAAGCTAAAAAATGACAAGTCTATTGTCAGCCTGAAGAACCAGTTCCACGGTTCGGAGGGTTTGATAGCCATGATACAGGCCGCGACCGACAAATCAGGCGAGCTGCGCAAGATGCTCGACGAGTTCAAGGACTCGAAATTCAATACCGACGCGGCATTGCTTCAGGCGCAAAACGATATTGTCGCCCGGCAGGAAAAGCTCGCCAACAGGATCGACTTGCTCGTTATAAAAATGGGGCATATAATGTTGCCTATTAAAGAATGGTTTGTGGATAAAGCTTCAAAATATGTAGAGTATGTCGGACTTGCGACTAAAAGCCAGGCAGAGCGCGAGCAAGAATTCAGGGTACAACAGGATGAAGATATACAGAAAAAATACGGGGGTATTCTCTCGAATGTTGGCAATATGTCTGAGGAGCAGTATAATAAATATCTTGGCGCAATGCGCTTTGAAGCTAATAGATATTTTGATAAGTACAGCCAAAAAACAGAATATATAAAAAATGCGAATAGGTTGACGCTTCCTTCTCAAATGTTGTTTTTGGGCGAAAAAGACAGATTAGAATCATATGATAAATATGATAATTTTGCCCGACAAAAAGATTTAGCCCGGTCAAAATCTCTCACGAAGCTAATGTCTGATTTCGAGGATGCAAGGCTCAATAAAGACAATATCCCAACAGCACCTACCAAACCGCCTGCCTCCGACACCTCGGGCGATCTATCCGGCATTAGCGACAAATTAAACCGTGTTGTAGGGGCTTCACAAGCGCCGCGTAACATTACAGTTAACATCGACGCGTTCAACAAAGGCGGGATAAACACGCAGAACACCTCACTGCAAAATATGGACGCCAAACAGATCGAAGACTGGTTCATCGATATGTGTTACCGCGCTATCCGTAATGTAGAACTCGGTTATAATTAATTATCGTTTAAACAGCATTTAACTATGGCATCAATCAGGGAAGCACAGGAGTACGTCAGAATATTTAATCGCATCGAATCGGCAGTCAGGGCCATACCTGCACGAGTGGCAGTCCTGGCCGTCAATTTCTCAAAGGAGCGTTTTATAAAAAAGAACTGGATAGACCGGAGTGTAGAAGGCTGGCCAAAGACAAAGAAAAAGAAAGGTTCTACGCTGGTCGCATCCGGCCGGCTGAAGCAATCTATCCGCAAAGTATCGGTAACGCCCTCTCGTGTCGTTATCGGCACGAACGTTCCTTACGCCCGCATCCACAACGAGGGCGGCGAGATCAGCGGCACGGAGCGTGTGCGGTCGTTCGTGCGTAAATCGCACCGCCGCCGCTCCCATACCCGCAAAGGCAAGCGTATAAAGGCTACAACGGTAAAAGAGTATCGTGTTAAGTCATTTTCCCGCGAATATCACAGGAAATTTATCAGGCGACAATTTATAGGCCAATCTCAGGAACTTGGCAACAGGATAAGTAAGCTTATTCAATCGGAAATAGATAAAGCGATAAGGGGTTTGTGATAAAGCCCTTACTATACCTGTTATCCATCAGGCAATAATAACCCCAATTTAATACAAAGTATAAAAATAAAGGCGAAATCTCCAAAAATGAGATTCCGCCCGATTATAAGAATTTGTGGGATTTGTTCTTTTTTTTTGTGGGATTTGAAATGCCGATTATACCTCGATATCCCGCTTATCCTTAGTGCAAATTTCGGGGAGCTGCGTCCTAATCACTTTCATTCAGGTATTGACCTGAAAACTCAGGGTGTGATTAATAAGCCTGTATATTCTATTGCAGACGGATATGTATCGCGTATATCCGTATCTCCTTCGGGCTACGGATTGGCAATTTATGTGACTCATACTAATGGGCAGACAAGCGTGTATGGTCATATTGAGAAATTTGCTCCGAAGATTGCCGGGTATGTAAAAGAGAAACAATATGAGCAGGAGTCTTACAGGGTAGATCTTTCATTGGATCAATCGGTATTTCCCGTTAAGAAAGGAGATCTGATTGCTTATAGCGGTAACACCGGTTCTTCCGGCGGACCTCATGTACATTTCGAGATAAGAGATACAGAAAGCCAGTTGGCTCTCGATGCACTTGAGTATTATAAGGGTCAGATAGAGGATAATGTTCCACCTGTAGTAAAAGGCTTTGCTGTTTATCCCGTGGAGGGCAAAGGTGTGGTCAATAATGGTTATGAACCCTTTCGTCGTATTGTTGGAGCAACACCGGGGAAGAAAGGCGCGAAAGTAGTTCCCGATTCAATAAAGGTATGGGGAAAGATCGGTATAGGTGTTTATGCAAACGACCGTATGACAGGAACAAGCAATATATACGGGGTAAAGATAGTACGCCTGTTCTGCGACGGTAAGGAGATATTCTCTTCGGATATATCATCTGTAGACTTCAGAAATACGAGGATGATAAACAGTATGATCGATTTCGACTATTGGTCCCGTAAAAAGAGTTTCTATCAGAAGTCATTTATTGAGCCGGGCAATAAGCTGTCTATATATAAGACCATCAATAATGGTTATATCGACATAAACGAGGAAAAGGTGTACAAGCTGAAATACGAACTCGAAGACCTCTATGGCAACAAGACGACTCATTCTTTCGATGTGTACGGCAAAAAGCAGGATATCCCCCGGCGGAAAGACTGTACACAACTAATGGCATGGGACAAGGATAACCATTATGAAGGCAATATGTTCTCTATTTCCATTGCCGGCGGGTCACTGTATAAAGACCTGTGCTTCAATCTGAAGAGAACCATGTCAAAGAATTATATGTCTGCCATCTATGAGGTCAACGATAGTTATGTCCCACTTGATAAATCCTGCGATATAACCATCAAGATGACCAAAGACAGTATGACCAACAAATCCCGGTACGGTATCGTACGCATCACCGGCAGCCGTGAATCCTGGATAGGTGGTAAGTACAACAATGGCGCTGTTACCGCTCGTATCAGGGAATTGGGTGATACCTATGCTGTCGCGATTGATACCGAGGCTCCCACCATCACTCCTGTACTCCCTGCCAAATGGGTAGCTAAAGGAGAAATAAAGATAAGACTATCAGATAATAAAAGCGGTATTGCTTCTTATCGTGGAACTATCGACGGAGCGTTTGCACTGTTTGAGAATGATGTGAAATCTCCTGTTTATACCTACAAATTCGATCCGAAACGTTTGACACGGGGGCAAACCCATAAATTGGTATTCACCGCTACCGATGCCTGCGGGAATGAGAGTAGTTATGAATATGAATTCAAATATTAGGGGTTAATTTCAAGATTTCAAGTTTCAAGATTTCAAAATTACAGAAGAACTAATCTTGAGATTTTGAAACCTGAAATCTTGAAATTCATAAATATTTTATCAAATCCCTGCTATTCATTCCCTCCGTTCCATATTTTTTAGCCGCTTTATCTCCGGCCAGACCATGCATATATACGCCTAAGATAGCAGCGTGCTCACTACTATACCCGCGTGCCAGCAGGCCTGTAATATAACCGGTGAGTACATCGCCGCTACCGCCTTTTGCCATGCCGCTGTTGCCTGTAGAGTTGAAATAGCAGTTGCCGTCCGGCAAACAGACCATGCTATGAGCCCCTTTTACAATGATGACGGATTTAAGATTGGCGGCAAGCCTTTTCACCTGTTCTATTTTTTCCTCTTCACTGGTCCATTCCCCGATCAGCCTTTTCAGTTCTCCGATATGCGGTGTAAGGATAGAACCGGCGGGAATATTATGCCTCATCTTGTAGTGATCCGATATAATATTCAGTGCGTCGGCGTCTATCACAACCGGTTTATAGACCGAAACCAGTAATTGCTTGAGAGCATCGGCTGTTTGCGGGGCTTGTCCCAATCCGCAACCGACACCTATGGATGAATATTTGGAAGCATTTGCAGGCAGGCCGGAAAAATAAGATTCGTCATCTAGGCTTAGTATGGCGGATGGATACACCATATTTACGGCATACCGTTCTTCGGCAGGAATGTGTGTGGTTACCAGTCCGCAACCTGAGCGCAAAGCCGAGCCTGTCGCCAGTATTGCGGCTCCGGCCATTCCTCTCGCCCCACAGATGAGCAAGGCATGTCCGTAAGTTCCTTTGTGAGCGAATTTATCCCTTGTCTGCTTTATTTCCCCGATGAAACCGGGCGCTATATAATGATAGGAGGTTTCTTCATTGGATATGTATTGTGAACTGAGTCCAATCGGTAATATCTTGATTTCTCCGCAGTATTCCCCGGCTTCGGGCAATAACATCGCCAGTTTGGGAAATTCAAGGGTCAGGGTTATGCCGGCTTTAATAATCTTTTGATTTTTGTTTCCGTATTCACTGATCATGCCGGAGGGTAAATCGATAGATATAACACTGTTTCGCAAAGAATTTACTTTGTCGATGATGGGCAATAAAGGTTCTTTTATTGCCCCTTTTACTCCCGTACCCAGCAGGGCGTCGATAATGACAGTATTCCCGCTTATATTCTCTAAATCACTGCTGGTGACGCCGGAGGGCAGGCGCTCCAGATTATATCTGCACTCCTCGGTGAGTTGTTCTTTATCAAATGCCATATGCACAGAACAGTTGTATCCTGCATGGTACAGGATACGGGCTACGGCCAGTCCGTCACCACCGTTGTTACCTTTTCCGGTAAGGAAGAGCAGGGGATAATCTTTCTCTACATTGTTGCATATCCATTGTGCGATGGAATTGGACGCTCTTTCCATTAATTCTATCGAACTGATAGGTTCATTTTCGATAGTATGCCGGTCAGCTTCCTTTATTTGTGCGCCTGTTAGTATTTTCATATATCAAAGGTTTATATTATCGGTTAACAATCAGCAGTAAACAGTAGCTGATGACTTATTATTTTAAAATTACGACTTGTTAAAACTTGACAAACTTTACACTTTTCAGTAAACAGTCAGCAGTGAACAGTAAACAGTCATCAACTTGTATCTCGTGTCTTGTCTACTCGTATCTCATATAACTTTCAAATTTTATTTATATAACTTATTTAGTATAGATAAAGTTCTAAATGATTCCTTACAAAAAATTGACTAAAAGAAAATAACTTCCCCGCCATCCGAATCTGCAAAATCTTTCAGTAAGGATTGCATATATTTTACGGCTTCATCCAAACCCTCTTTTCCGCTATATCCGTTTATAATAGCCAGAAAACTTATTGTGCTTAGTTCTATCTTTGTCCGCTCATTGTCACTTGTCGGTGTTCCCACACCACCGGTAGCATCGCGATATACCGGGATTCCTTCAATATTCAGCATACCCCGCCCGATCCCTTCATAGGGTTCATCGGTCATCCCGACACCTAATGTCAGCGTGTTGCCTTTTATCTTATCTGCATCGAATCCTCCGATAGAATAACCTGTACGGATAGAAACCAGATTAATGAGGTCTACCAGTGTATCTATCTGATACAAGGGCAATTCTCTGACTATTCGGCGGCAAAGGGCTTCAGACGATGGACGGTAGCGGTTCGGGTCTTTTCCGAACTTTTTATATGCTGCACGGGTAGCGGCGATAGCCGGATTCTTCTTTATATCTTCTATCTGGTGATTTGCCTTGTATTCAGCGACACAGTTATCTATGAGTTTCCATAATTCCTCATTGTGAGGGGTATTCTTTACTTTGGCACAAATGGCTGCTCCGGCAAAAGCGGGGCAGGATTTCCTTATTTCCTCCGACACCTTTATTTCTATCATTCTAATAATATATCTCGATTAACAGAATTTCAAAGTTACAATTTTCGTATTGTATAACCTCAATAAAAAGCTATCTTTGTAACTGTTTTGGTGATGTAAACAGATACTCGTCTTTTACATGAAAAGGGAATCCGGTCAGAATCCGGAACAGTGCCCGCTACTGTGGTCTCTATTCAGTTAACAATGTTTCTGAAAAAAGTCTTTGAGCAATACCAAATACCACTGTTTCACAGTAATCAGTGATACAGTAATCAGTTAACAGTTTTTTTGACTGTTTACTGATAACTGCTAACTGTTTACTGAAAATGGGAAGGCCGTTCAAAGATGGAGCAAGTCAGGAAACCTGCCGGACAAAATATTCGGTTTTTATATCCCCGGGGTCAGGGGTGTATTAAAATACATAAGAACTAAAATATCAGAGGATCTAAAATAATGACGAAAAGGCTCAATCCCATCATGTTTGCGGGAACAGGCAGTGATGTAGGTAAAAGTATTATTACATCGGCCTTTTGCCGCATATTTCTGCAAGACGGTTATCAGCCGGCTCCATTCAAGGCGCAGAATATGGCTCTCAATTCATATGCTACCCCCGAAGGGCTTGAAATAGGACGTGCGCAGGCCGTTCAGGCCGAGGCTGCGGGTGTTCCCTGCCATACCGATATGAATCCTTTGTTGCTGAAGCCTACGACTGATAAGGTCTGTCAGGTCGTGTTGAATGGCAAACCGGTGGGAAACCAGCATGCTTATGAGTATTTCAGGGTGGAAGGGCGCGAAGAATTACGGAAGGAAGTAAATGATGCATTCGACCGTCTGGCCCGGCGGTACAACCCTATTGTAATGGAAGGGGCGGGCAGTATCTCCGAAATCAATCTGCGGGCTGTGGACCTTGTGAATATGCCGATGGCGATACATGCCGGGGCTAATGTAATATTGGTAGCGGATATAGACAGGGGCGGAGTGTTCGCTTCGGTGTATGGTTCTGTAATGTTACTTACTGAGGAAGAGCGCAGGTATGTGAAAGGTATCCTTATCAATAAGTTCCGGGGTGATATCAGGCTTTTCGAATCGGGAGTGAAAATGATTGAAGACTTGTGCGGTATTCCTGTTATCGGGGTGGTACCTTATTATAAGGATATATATATTGAAGAGGAAGATTCAGTGATGCTGCAAACCAAGAACTTGCAGGCAACACATGGCAAGGTGAATGTGGCTGTTATCCTGCTTCGTCATTTATCCAACTTTACCGATTTCAATGTGCTGGAACGTGATCCCCGCGTACATCTGTATTATACCAATAATACGGATGAAATAGAAAAGGCGGATATTGTGCTTGTTCCCGGAAGTAAGAGTACTCTTTCCGACCTGTACGAACTGCGTCGCAACGGTGTAGCACAAAGTATTGTGAAAGCACATAAGAACGGAGCTACGGTAGTAGGCATCTGCGGTGGTTATCAGATAATGGGGCAGGAGGTATGTGACCCCAATCATGTGGAAAGCAATATTGAGCGCCTGCCCGGATTGGGCTTGCTGCCTGTAACTACGCAGATGGAAGGGGAGAAAGTGACCCGTCAGGTGAAGTTTTCTTTTCTTGGTTCTGATACTGTTTGCGAAGGATATGAGATACATATGGGGGCGACTGTCCCTGTCGGGAATGCAGGTCTTTCGCTGCTGAATAAGCTGGAAGGCGGCCGTACTGACGGCTATTTCCTGAATGAGAAATGTTTTGGTACATATATACATGGTATTCTTGATAATGGGGCTGTCATAGATTATCTGTTAGCTCCTTATGCCGCAAAGTTGTCCGATGTGCCATTCGACTTCAAGGCGTTTAAGGAAGAACAATACGATAAACTTGCCGACCATGTGCGTAAGCATGTAGATATGGAACTGGTGTATAAGATAATCACCCCCTCCTGCCTCCCCCAAAATGGGGAGGTAACAGAGGATGGTATTGACCAAAAGCCCCCTCTGTCGGAAGGGGGTTGGGGGAGGTGGCAATGATTGACGGACACGGCGATGATATATATACTCACGGAAAGAAGATTGTAAGCAATTTCAGTTCCAATATACGCAGCGGGCAGGATTTATCCGCCTTGCAGAATCATCTATGTGCTCATATCAGTGCTATACATTCTTATCCCGAACCCGGTGCATCCTCTCTGGTTGAATTGTTGGCTGAGAAATACAAGGTTAATACGGGTAATATATGTGTAACCAATGGGGCGACAGAAGCTATTTATCTGATCGCTCAGGCGTTTAATAATGCCAAATCGGCTATAATATACCCTACTTTCAGTGAATATGGCGATGCCGCAATTATCAACAATCATACAATATACTGGTCAGCATCTCTTGATAAAGTACCTCAGGATGCGGGTTTGGTATGGCTTTGCAATCCGAACAATCCGACGGGTACGGTAACGGATAAAAATATACTGAAAGCATATATTGAAAATCATCCGTCTCAATATATTGTTATCGACCAGTCGTATGAGCATTTCACAATCAGGGACTTATTTGATATTGAAGAAGCTGCGCAATATAAGAATGTGATATTATTGCATTCCATGACAAAGCATTTTGCCATACCCGGACTGCGCCTGGGGTATATTACGGCACATGCGGATACTTTGGCTCAGGTAGCAAAATACCGTATGCCGTGGTCTGTAAACGGATTAGCGGTTGAAGCCGGAAAATTCTTGTTGAATGGCGGTCTGGAGACAATAAACATCAATGAATATCTGCGAGAAACAAAACAATTACAGGAATCTTTAGGGAAAATAGAAAAATTTCTTGTACAACCTACTGATACACATTTCTTTTTGTGTAAATTTGAAGATGGGAAGGCATCCATGTTGAAAAAGTATCTTATAGACAAGCATGGGATTTTAATTCGCGATGCTGCCAATTTTTACGGGCTGGATGAGCATTATTTTCGTATTGCCACACAGTCGTTTGAGGAGAATATAATATTAATTAATGCAATAAAAAATGCCCTTACAGACCTCTCCTGAAGAGGGGTTTCCCCCTTTGGAGGCTAGGGGCCGTTACTTGTATGGATTTGAATCTGCTATATATTCTGCTCCCCCTGCTTTTGGGATGGATTATCGATAAACTCATCGGTGATCCTGCCTGGCTGCCGCATACAGTGGTAGCAAAGGGTAAGATAATAGCATGGGGCGAAAAAATATTGAATAAGGGGAAAAGCAAAATGCTGAAAGGAGGATTATTTTCCATAGTCCTTATTCTTTCCTGCTATTTCCTTATTTATTTTATAATTGAGGGCCTAAATGATATTTACCCCTGGCTTTCCATCGTATTTTCTACAATCATTGTGTTTTATTGCCTTGCCGGAAAAACGCTCATTGATGAAGTAAAGAAAGTGTTTATCGCAGTAGATTCATCGGTAGAAGAGGGCAGGATACAGGTTGCACGTATTGTAGGACGCGATACATCTAACCTGTCACCGCAGCAGATCCGTACGGCAGCATTGGAAACCCTGGCCGAGAACCTGAGCGATGGAGTTATAGCTCCACTATTCTGGTATATGATACTGGGAGTTCCGGGTATGTTTGCCTATAAGATGATAAATACGCTGGATTCGATGATAGGTTATAAGAATGAGCGATATAAAGAATTCGGTTGCTGGGCTGCGCGGATCGATGATGCCGCCAATTATATTCCCGCCCGTCTTACCTCTCTACTGATGATCATAGTTAGCGGAAGACTTTCATTGTTTCCGTTTATCGAAAAGTTCGGAGGACAGCATGCCAGCCCCAACTCGGGTTATCCCGAAGCCGCTTTGGCTGGGATTCTGGATTGTCGTTTCGGGGGTCCCAATACCTATTTTGGAGAACTGGTAGATAAGCCCTATATAGGTTATAAAGAAAAAGAATTGACTACCGCCGACATGAAAAAAGCCGTACAGGTAAATATATGGACTGAAATATTGATGGTGGCTTTGATTGTAGCGATTGAAACTATTTATTATATAAATTTTAAGTAATTTCGCCCTTTGGGCAATTACAAGTTACGAGTAGGAAGTAATAAATTTTTAGCATGCTAATATACCAGGCATTCGTAAACCAGAACCTTATACACAAGTATACTAAAAGCTTGTAACTTGTAATTGCCCAAAGGGCGAAGTAACTTGTAACTAAAACATTATAATATACTTATGAAAATCTATACCCGCGGGGGAGATAAAGGCAAAACCGGAATTTTTGGAGGGCAGCGTGTCGATAAAGATGATGTACGCATCGAAGCCAACGGCACAATCGATGAACTCAACTCGGTGATAGGAGTTGTAAGAGCCAATCTTCCGGCAGACCATGAATGGCAACCTCTTTTATTTAAAATCCAAACCGAAATGATGTCTGTAATGTCCCAGGTGGCAACCCCTTCTGCGATCAGGGATACTAATACAAATACATTGGATGAGAATTTGGATAAACTTTGCGAGGAATGGATGGATCGAATGACCGATGAGATGGGGCCCAGCGAAACTTTTATCCTGCCGGGCGGCACTATTGTCTCGGCACACTTACAACTGGCAAGGGCTGTCGCCCGACGTGCGGAACGCCGTCTGTGGACATTGAATAAGCAGGATGAAGTTCCGGCTGTTGTTATGCGATTTATTAACCGTCTGTCCGATCTTTTCTTTACTATGGCGAGATATGATATGTATAAGGCCGGAAATATAGAGGAACGCTGGAAAGACTTTTTATACAAAAGAAAGAAAACACCCCCTCCAACCTCCCCAAAAAGGGGAGACATTTAATACATCTCCAAATAATATCTATAATGAAACAACAAATATCCCATTCGGACGCAGTACCCCCTCTTTTGGAGGGGGCAGGGGGAGGTGCCATCCTTATTACCGGAGGGCAACGTTCGGGAAAAAGCAGTTACGCGCAGAAGCTGGCATTGTCCTTGTCCCCAAATCCTGTCTATCTCGCTACTTCCCGTGTATGGGATGATGAACACCGTAAGCGTATCGAACGGCATAAAGCCGAACGGGGCTGTGAATGGACTAATATAGAAGAGGAAAAAGAACTGAGCCTGCATGATTTCACAGGACGGGTTGTGCTGTTAGATTGTGTGACCCTGTGGGCAACAAACTTTTTCTTCGATATGCAGGCGGATGTTCAAGCCTCTTTACAAGCATTGAAAACAGAATTCGATAAACTGATAGGACAGGATGCCCGGTTCATCATTGTCACCAACGAGATAGGTATGGGTGAGATGTCGCAGAATGATGTGCAACGCAAGTTTGCTGATTTGCAGGGATGGCTGAATCAGTACATTGCGGAAAAAGCTGGCAAGGTTTACCTGATGGTTTCAGGTATCCCATTGATGATTAAGTAAAAAAAGACAAACAATGAATATAGCGGATATCACTACTATGCGGCTTGCTAACCAGCAACTTGTTAAGACCAGATATAAAACTCCACGTGAAATAGTATCATGGATGGGCGCCATGCAGGCCCAGGATTTCAATATGGCAAAATGGGGTGTTGGTGTGCGGCTCCCCGGAATAACCGATAAGCAGGTGGAAAAAGCTGCGGATGACGGCGAGCTTATCCGTACTCATATTTTACGTCCTACATGGCATTTTGTGTCACGCGATGATATACATTGGATGCTTCAATTAAGTGCCCCCCGGGTAAAGTTGGCTATTCGTTCAAGTGATAGAGATTTGGAGCTTTCCGATGATTTGCTGAGGAAGACAAGCTCTATTATCCGTAAAGCATTGGAAAGGGAAAGTAACCTGACTCGTCAGGAACTTGGCACAATATTGAAAAAGGCGGATGTTGAGTGTGATAGCCGCCGTTTGAGTCATATTATGTATCATGCCGAATTAGACGGTTTGGTGTGTAATGGTGCGGTAAAAGATAAGAAACAGACATATGCCCTGCTGGAACAACGTGTGCCAAAGACTTCGAACTATAATGTCGATGAAACATTGTACCGTTTAGCATATAAGTATTTTCAGAGCCATGGTCCGGCAACAATACAGGATTTTATCTGGTGGTCGGGATTGACGGCTTCTGAAGCAAGAAGTGCTTTAGCATTGATAAAGCCGGATTTTATATTCGAAACGGCGGGTGAGCAAACGTATATATTTCATCAGTCTTCATCGGATTACAAGCACAAAGACCATGTTGTGCATTTCCTTCCGGCATTCGATGAATTACTGGTCAGTTATAAAGACAGGAAGGAAATTCTGGCTCTTATTCATCATAAAAAGGTGATAACAAGCAATGGCATATTCAAACCTGCTATTTTCTATAATGGGGAAATAATAGGCGTGTGGAAGAAAGTTTCCGGTAAGAACGGCGTATTATCCGAGACCGACTGTTTTTCACAACCTGACAGAGCTTTGAGCAAACTGATAAAAAAAGCGTCGGATGACTTTGACTCTTATATGAAATAGCCTTAGTGGTGATGAACAAAAACCATATAGATTCCCAGAATAGCATACAGGGTGGTTATCAATATAATCATGAAGCTGTTTATCAGAACCAGTACCCCTGATTTCAGATTGGAGATGATCCTGTTGTCGTCATAGAAGCGGCGGCATCCCCTGAAAAAATAGAACGTGATATAAAAGACCATAAATGTCCATAGCAGGCCCGCGGGCCATTCAGTACCTATCCAGTCAAAAAGGCAGGTGAAAATGTTGCAAATAGTAATAGATAACAATACTACAGAAAAGAAATGGAGGGTAAAGACACCACTATCGAAATAGAAGCGTTTTCTTTTATTATGAAACAACCACAACCAGAAAGCAAATATAGGCATATAGACAAATAAAACCTTTGGCATATTGTGGATTAGAAATTCAATCGCCTCTTTGTTTTTTTGTTTATCCTTGGAGTTTTCTACTATCGCAAGCCCTGTTTTATACATTATGCCGTCAGGGGATAAGATCTGTTTTTCCTTAGGCAGAGCCTTGTATTTAGCATCTATTTTTTCTGCTGTAAGTTTACCTTGCGTATCGGTGGCGATAAGGCTGTCTCTCAGTCTCATTGCTTCATCCACTTCGGCTTCCACTACTATATTTTTATTGCTTTTGGAGGCATCCGGTAAAACAGATGGTATAAAAAACGTGATAAAGCTGATGAATATATAAAGGGTAAACGGATTGACATAAGATTTCCGTTTGCCGTTCATATATTCTATCGAAAGTTTTCCCGGGGACAGAAACAGGTACTTAACCGTTCTCCAGAAAGAACTGTCGTAATGAATAAAGTCGAATACGAAATGAGTAAACAGATGGTGGAAAGACTGGCGGCTTTCACTGTTCTCCTGCCCGCATTTAGGACAATAATGAGTTTCTACAAAGGCTCCACAGTTTAAACAGGTCTTCTTATGTCTGATTTTATGTTTACCCATATTCTATCCCAAAAATAAATAAGTAAAGGAATATCTGCCGGAAAGGTTGCAGCCCGTGTTTTATTTCTCTGTTGTTATCTCTACCGAAAACTCGTTTGTAGGTTTGGAAAAGATGGAGCCGCTATATTCAATTATGGCTGTTTTCCCATCCTGGGAGAATACAGCATCCGGATTGCTTATCTTTTCTATTTTCTTAGGAAAATGATATTTTACCACCATCTTTCCTTTTTCTAAAAACATGCCGAACGGATTATTACCTTTCAGCAGATTATCCGCCCCATTTTCCGGCTCTATATCGTTATTCGGTTCTACCGTTCTTATCATAACCGAACCATCCCATGTAAGTGTGCTTTGGCTGTATAGCTTATCTATAGAAAGATTTTGACTAAGGGCTTGTGCTTCATCATCTCTCGATTTAATCTTATCTTCCAGTTTCTTCATAGAAATGAAAGCCTTATTGAAAGCCCCGGCATCCTTGAAAGTGCCCGACAAAGATATCCCAAGCTTCTTGTTTGCCATATCATTCTGCATCCTTATAGCTAACGGAGCAATATTTACCATATCTTCTTTCATATCATCTGTGATATTCAGCGTATCTTTAATGATGTCGGACAGATAAATGACACTGTCTGCCGGTATTTTGTCAGCCATATTCATATTCATGTCCGATGTCATGGATAGTATCTCACTGGCGTCGATAGACATATCATACTTTACACTTCCGTCTTCCTGAAAATATATATTTTCGTATATGGCACAACTGTTAAAAGATGCACTAATGAGCAATAGAAGAGCTGATAAATATTTTTTCATAGTTGTGGGTTTTAAAAATAATCCCCCTCCACATACTAATGGAGAGGGAATATAATAAAGATTGCTTATTCCAAATATGTGTATCCGTAGAGACCTGAGCGATAGTTGGACAGGAATTCCTTCCCTTCTTCTACTGTTATGGAACCTTGCTTCACACAGCTGGTAACCCATGTTTCCACTGTGCGTACAAGTTTCTTGGCATTGTACTGGGCATAGTCGAGGACTTCGGCCACAGTTTCACCGTCTATCATTTGCTCTATCTTATAGCCTCCTTCGTCTACCGATATATGTACGGCATTGGTGTCGCCGAACAGATTATGAAGGTCTCCCAGTATTTCCTGATACGCACCTACAAGGAATACGCCCAGATAATACGGCTCGTTCTTTTTCTTTGTATGTACAGGCAGATAAGAAGACTGGTTGCCGTTCGATATGAAGTTATCGATTTTGCCGTCCGAGTCACAGGTTACATCCTGTAAAGTGGCTGTACGTTCGGGTTTTTCATCCAGACGGTGAATAGGTATAATAGGAAATACCTGGTCTATCGCCCATGAATCGGGTAACGACTGGAATAAAGAGAAGTTACAGAAGTACTTATCCGGCAACAGTTTCGATAATTGCTTCAATTCTTCCGGCGCATGCTTCGATCGCCCTGCGATATGGAATATTTCGCGGGCAATGGAGAAGTATAAGCGTTCGACCTGCGCCCTTGTTTTCAGGGTGAGCAGTCCCAGGCTGAACAAGTCCAACGCCTCTTCACGGATTTGCTGAGCATCGTGCCATGCTTCCAGCATACGTGACTGGCTGAGGTCGTCCCATATCTGATAGAGTTCGCGAACCAGTTCGTGGTCATCGTCCGACAACTCTTCGTCTTCATCCCATTCGGGCAAAGTAGCCGTTTCCAGAACTTCGAACACCAGTATAGAGTGATGTGCGGTAAGTGAACGTCCCGATTCGGTAATGATATTAGGGTGGGGGATATCGTTCTTGTTTGCGGCATCTACCATTGTGGCGATAGAGTCATTCACATACTCCTGTATGGAATAGTTGACGCTGCTTTCATTATATGATGAACGTGTGCCGTCATAGTCTACACCAAGTCCGCCACCGATATCCACAAATTCTACTTTGAAGCCCATTGAATGCAATTGCACATAGAATTGAGCGGCTTCGCGCAGCGCTGTCTTGATACGGCGGATTTTTGTGATCTGGCTGCCGATATGGAAATGAATCAGGCGAAGGGATTCCTGCATATTATTCTTCTCAAGGTAGGCAAGGGCTTCAAGCAATTCACTCGAATTCAATCCGAATTTGCTGCCGTCACCTCCCGATTCTTCCCATTTGCCGCTGCCGGAACTGGCCAGCTTAATGCGGATGCCGATGTTCGGCCTTATTTTCAATCGTTTGGCTACCTTGGTAATGAGAGCCAGTTCGTTCAGCTTTTCAACAACTATAAAGATGCGCTTGCCCATTTTCTGCGCCAACAGGGCCAGTTCAATATAGCTTTCGTCTTTATATCCGTTACATATGATCAGCGAGTCAGAGTCGGTATTGATGGCGATAACGGCATGAAGTTCCGGCTTCGAGCCGGCTTCGAGGCCGATATTGAATTTTTTACCATGGCTGATAAGTTCCTCGACCACAGGGCGCATTTGATTTACCTTGATGGGATAGATTATATGGTTCTGCGCCTTGTATTCGTATTCTTCCGCAGCCAGTTTGAAACACGTCGATATCTTTTCAATCCTGTTATCCAGAATATCGGGAAAACGAATCAGTACGGGAGCCGATACATCGCGAAGTTGCAATTCGTCCATCAGTTCTTTTAAATCAACAGCCACTCCGTCTTTACGAGGAGTTACGACAACGTTACCTTTCTCGTTGACAGAAAAGTAATTAATTCCCCATCCCGGGATGTTATACAACTCGGATGAGTCTTCGATGCGCCATTTTCTCATTCTTTCTTGTAAAGTGATAAATTATAAATTAGTTACGGGTTACTATGCCCTATGGGCAGTTACGAGTTACAAGTTGTTTTTAACTAACTGTTCACTGACAAATATGTGGTGATTTTCGCATTGGCAGGATCTTTTGCTTCCTTACCATATACGTCGAAATCAGCCAGGTATCGTCTGTCTACATCCGATTGCCAGATGTGCGCCCATGTTTTACCAACGGCATATGGCAATTCACCTTCGGATATATATTTATAATATTTGCAGGAAGGTATCTCTTTGATAGTCAGGCTCAGGTTGGTGGGGATGCTTCCGGCGTCCGCGACCTTATAGCCCAGTACAGTGGTGTATTCACCTGTATAATCACTCTCGTAATCGGTGTAGATACAATAGATATCATCCGATACCTTCGGCATCGACTCCAAATAGCCGTTTCTCAGGAATATTTCCCACAATTTGGCTATATCATCCTGTGACTTATAATCCTGATTGGTAGTCCTTACGGAGATGCCAACAACAGAGAACTTATCCAGGACTACTTCCTCTTGTTTCATTTTTCCAAAACTTTAGTTATTTCGGCAATATATAAATAATGGAAATCTTTTTCGGGATACCATCTGTCTATTATCTTTTCATCAAGGAAAGCCCCTTCTTTGATACGCTGTACGAAAAGTTTCTTTGCAAAGATTACCCTTTCTGCTTCTTGGAAGTAAGGTACTTCATTATCCATAACAACGGATAGTCCTGCTTTTGTTATCTTGTCCTCGTCTCTTCCCGATGCTTTTCCCAGATAAGCAAGAGCTTTTTTATAGCTGTCGTCGAAGAATGTCAGCGACAATGATTCTGAACTTTCCACAAATTCCCTGGTAAAACGCTGGGGACGTATAACAACAAAAACCACTTCTTTGTTCCACATAACGCCGAAACTGCCCCAACTGGCAGTCATTGTATTTACCGAGCCATCGGGTTTGGCAGAGGAAATCAGCATCCATTTGTCTTTTATTTCAAATGGGTTTGGGGAGAAGTCTTTTATGTTTATTTCTTTGAAGTTGCTCATTATTATGCTCTTAATCCAGTTTTAATACTGCAAGGAATGCCTTCTGCGGCACTTCCACATTACCCACCTGCTTCATGCGTTTCTTACCTTCTTTCTGTTTCTCCAGCAATTTGCGCTTACGGGAAATATCACCGCCATAACATTTGGCAGTTACATCCTTACGGACGGCCTTTATTGTCTCACGGGCTATAATCTTAGCGCCGATAGCCGCCTGTATGGCAATGTCGAATTGCTGGCGGGGAATCAGTTCTTTCAGTTTTTCGCACATACGGCGTCCGAATGTTACGGCATTATCCACATGTGTAAGCGTAGATAAGGCATCTACCGATTCACCGTTAAGCAGGATATCCAGTTTGGCAAGTTTCGCCTCGCGGTAATCGTGCATATGATAGTCGAACGAAGCATAACCTTTCGATATGCTTTTCAGTTTGTCATAGAAGTCGATTACAATTTCGCCCAGAGGTATATCGTAAGTGATTTCCACACGGTCGCCCGATATGTAATCCTGTTTCAGTAAGATACCACGCTTACCGAGGCACAGTGTCATAATAGGGCCTATATAAGTCGTGTTTGTAATCACGGAGGCGCGTATATAAGGCTCTTCTATATAGTCGATCAATGTCTGGTCGGGCAATCCGGCCGGATTATGCACCTCCTTCGTATTTCCTTTTTTATCGTGTACAATGTAGGATACGTTCGGCACGGTGGTTATCACATCCATATTGAATTCCCTGTCGAGACGCTCCTGTATGATCTCCATATGCAGCAGCCCGAGGAATCCGCAACGGAAGCCAAAGCCGAGGGCAACCGATGATTCAGGCTGGAAAGTAAGGGAGGCGTCATTCAACTGAAGTTTTTCGAGTGAGGCGCGCAAATCTTCAAAGTCTTCACTTTCGATGGGATATACTCCGGCAAATACCATCGGCTTCACTTCTTCGAATCCGTCGATAGCCTCTTTACACGGGTTCTTGACATGCGTAATGGTATCACCTACTTTTACCTCTTTCGATGTTTTAATGCCGGATATGATATAGCCGACGTCTCCGCATGTCACTTCATTGCGGGGCGACATTTCCAGTTTCAGGACTCCGACTTCATCAGCGTCGTATTCCTTGCCGGTGGAGAAGAATTTAACCAGGTCCCCTTTACGGATTGTACCGTTTACCACTTTAAAGTATGCGATGATACCACGGAAAGAGTTGAATACAGAGTCGAAGATCAGAGCCTGTAAAGGTGCTTCCGGATCTCCTTTCGGCGCAGGGATACGCTCGATTATGGCATCGATTATATCATATACCCCTTCTCCGGTTTTCCCGCTGGCACGGATTATCTCTTCACGCTTTACGCCAAGTAATTCTATAATCTGGTCTTCCACCTCGTCCGGCATTGCGCTGGGCAGGTCTATTTTATTCAGAATCGGTATAATCTCCAGATCATTTTCTATAGCCATGTACAGGTTGGAAATGGTCTGCGCCTGTATACCCTGTGCGGCGTCTACGATAAGCAACGCACCTTCGCAAGCCGCTATGGAACGCGATACTTCATACGAAAAGTCGACGTGTCCGGGAGTATCTATCAGGTTGAGGATATATTTTTCGTCTTTATATGTATATTCCATCTGGATGGCATGGCTTTTGATCGTGATACCGCGTTCACGTTCCAAATCCATATTGTCGAGTACCTGCGCCTGCATATCTTTTCCCTCGACAGTGCGAGTGTATTCCAGAAGCCTGTCTGCAAGCGTACTCTTACCATGGTCGATATGTGCTATAATGCAAAAATTCCGTATTTTATTCATTTATATAATTTGATTCTTTTAATCCTCTTCAAACCGGGATAGAAATACTACCCCAAATTAGAGTGCAAATATACAAAAGAAATATCAACTTTTAATTATCGGACATTGCAAGCTTAGGGCAAATGCATGAAATTTAATCTTTTTGAAAAACTTTATCTATATATCAAGCCGATAGCCTTTAGCTGTTAGCTTATAGTCTTTGAAGTATTGATTAAAGCAGTTACGAGTTTGCCTCGCCTTCGCTTCGGCGAATGTTATTTCTGCGCCCTTTGGGCAGTTACGAGTTACAAGTAAACGAGATACGACATACAAGTTGTTAACTGATGACTGTTTACTGCTAACTGATATATTTGTCACTTTTGTTACTTTTTATATAGTGTTCTTTGTGTAAATCTTTGTGCCCCTTGTGGTAAAGAGTTTTAACCACGAAGTACACAAAGGCTAAAAAGACTGTTACTTTTGTTACCTTTTTTAAGAGTTACAAGTTTGCCTCGCCTTCGCTTCGGCGAATGTTATTTCTGCGCCCTTTGGGCAGTTACAAGTTACGAGTAGACAAGACACGAGATACAAGTTGTTAGCTGTTAAGTTCTGAATCCTTATATCCTCTTTGTCATGTTGAACGAAGTGAAACATCTCTTAAATCGAATGAGATCCTTCGTTCCACTCAGGATGACAGCAGAGAATAACAAAATAAAGCGGAGAACTTAACAGCCCTGCGCGCCAGCGGGGGGGCACTGCTGACTGTTCACTGAAATGTGTCAAGTTTGTCAAGTTTTGTAAGATAATTGTTATTACTTACCGGATTGGCCAGATTTTTATTCAGTGTCCTTGATATAGATACTGGTACTTTGTGGACTATATAGAAAGCAACAGGGAAAAAAGACATAAAAAGTGTAAACTTTGTAAAGTTTTTTACCCCCTAAACTTGCCAAAAGGGCAGGCTGCACCGAGAGTATAGTTTATATTCGGGATGTGACAAAATGTTAAATAATAAATATGAATTAAACCCCTGCTTTCTTATTGCATCTAAACACTATAAAACATTTAAAATAAAGATTATGAAAAGATTATTTTTATCATTAGTTATAATAGCATCTGTTTCTCTTACGGCATCAGTTAGTGCTCAGGGAGAAAAAAGAGACGGGAAGCGCAGGGCGGATTTTCAGAAAGAGTTGAACCTGACAGCCGAACAGAAAGCAAAAGTAGAGTCTGCCAATAAGGACTTTAAGGCTAAAATGGCCGGACTAAAAGCTCAGTCTGATTTGTCGAAAGAAGATAAGCTGGCAAAAGTAAAGGAATTGAGGACACAACACCAGACGGCAGTAAATAATATACTGACTCCGGACCAGCAAACCAAGATGAAAAAACTCATGGCTCAAGCTCAAAAAGGGAACAGAGATATGAGGAAAGGGGGGAAAGATTTGGGTATGAGCGGTAAAAAAGGTGACCGGAACAAAGTCATGAGAGCTGACAAACATGGTGACCGGATGAAGGATTTAAATCTGACAGACGACCAGAAGCAAAAAATTAAAGCACTGAATGAAGATTTCAGAACAAAATCGAGAGAACTGGCGAAACAACACATGGAGGAACTGAACAAAGTATACACTCCGGAGCAGCAGACAAAACTGAAAGAATTCAGAAAAGATTTCAATAAAGAAGACGGCCGCTTTGTATTCAATGGAAGAAGAGAAATGAGCAAACTTGATGAAGCGGGCAAAACAAAACTAAAATCGTTGTATGAGAATTTTGAAAAAGAAAAGAAAGCAATAGAACTTAGCCGCATTGCTCCCGATGCGCAAAAGCAAAAAATTGCCGATTTACGTCAGAATTTCAGGAAAGAAAGACTGGAGATAATTAAAGAAGCGCGTAAAACACAAAATAACAAACCTGCATAACACATTTATATATTTTCAGGAAGGCTATCAGTGATACTGATAGCCTTCACCTTTTGTGAATAGCTACTGCCTGCTTTGTTTTTCAAACTCTTTAGGTGTTATTCCATATTGGTTTTGAAACAATTTAATGAAATAGGATGGAGTGTTTATTCCAACCAGATAGCAGATCTCATTTATCCTGTATTTCCCTTCCTGAATCAGCTGGGCTCCTTTTTGCAAGCGGACCAGCCGAATAAAATCGGTAGGAGTGGTATCTATAGTTGCCTTTATTTTCCGGTGAAGGCTCGACCGGCTCATATGAATACGGTCGGCTAAACCTTCTACATTGAAATCGGCATCTGTTATATTATCATGTATGATTTCTATTATTTTGTTCAGAAACTCTTCATCAGCCTTATTCATACTCGATTGCTGGATTGGCAAGAATGGTTTTTTCAGGAATAGTTCTATCTCCCGCTTCCTGTTGTTCATGAGCGATGTCAGCAATGTTTGCAGATACTGGAACGAAAACGGTTTTTCGACGTAAGCATCGGCACCGGTTTCGAGCCCTTTGATTTTACTTTGCAGGTCATTTTTAGCCGTGAGCAGAATGACTATTATATGGCTGTATTCGATATCGGATTTTATAAATTCGCACAGATCGAATCCGTTCATTTCAGGCATCATGATGTCGCTGATCACGATATCAATGCTTTTCATCTTTAATATTTTCTGAGCTTCAACTCCATTCCTTGCGCGTTCTACAATGTATTGTTCATTCAGCTTGTCGGAGATGAAGCTGAGCATATCGGCATTATCTTCAACCACTAAGATAGATTCTGCACTTCTTTTTTTTGCAGGAGTTGTTTCATGCTCTACGATGTACTCTGATTGGGATTCCGGATATGTTGGTGTTCCGTCCTCTATCTTGTTTTCCTGATACAGAGGTATTTTTAGAATAAATGTATTCATACCCGACTGGGAACTATAGAATAAGTATCCGTCATGAAGTTCTGCTAAAGAGCGGGCGAGAGATAAACCTATTCCGGAGCCGGAGGTTTCACGGAAAGTTGTTTTTAACTGGAAAAACGGCTCGAATATTTTATCTTTTAACTCTTCAGGAATTAATGGTCCATCATTTGATATCTGGAATGTGAAGTATGTTTTGTCGCGAAAGAGAGCAATGTCTATTGATGTATCGGAATATTTGAAAGCATTGGATAATAAGTTAGTTAATATCTTGGTCAATCCTTCCTTGTCTACCAGTGCAAAAACAGGATTGCTATCCGGTAACTCTATACTGATCTCTTTTTTTGCGGACATAAACTGTTCTTCGAATCGTGACAGAATTTCGTTTATCAGCAGGGATATATTTGTATTTCTGAAGCTCAACAGGAATTTATTACTATCTACTTTCCTGAAATCCAGTAACTGATTGATAAGATTAAGCAATTGCTTTGTATTTTGTTCTATGATGGTGAGATTCCTCTTAACTGATTCATTGGGTATATCCATTTCTATAATAGACTCTAAAGGCCCGTTGATGAGGGTTACCGGGGTGCGTATCTCGTGAGCTATGTCAGTGAAGAAATTAACTTTGGCCTCATACAGTTCCCTTTCTTTCTCTACTTCGAACAGCTTTTGCCTTTCATTGTTCCTTTTCTGATATTTCTTCAATGAAAATTTCATGGAAAGGTATAATATTGTAATGAACAGAATGAAGTATATGAGGTAGGCAATGCTTGAGGCCCACCAAGGCGGTAATATGATAATCTCCAGCGAAGCCCCCTCTTCGTTCCATAATCCGTCGTTATTTGAACCTTTGACCCTGAATATGTATTTGCCCGGAGGAAGTTTGGCATAAGACGCACTATGATTGTTTTGTGTATATATCCATTCTGTATCTATATTCTCCATTTTGTATGCATACATATTGGCTTGGGGCGCCGTATAACTGAGTGATACGAAGTCGAGTCTGATATTTGCCTGATTGTATGGTAATTCTATTTTGTCTGTATGCGGGATACTCTTTTTCAGAGGAGAGCCTTCCATATTGGAATCTACTTCCTTATTCAATATGGATAACTTGGTGATATATACAGGCGGGACAAAATTATTCGTTTTAAATTCTTCCGGCTTAAAGGCGATCATACCTTCCATACTGCCGAAATAGAGTTTTTCCGAACTGCTTACCAATCCTGATTTATAGTTAAACTGGTTAGATAATAATCCTTCGTTTTGAGTAAATATTCTTATAGCCTTGGTTTCGGGGTTGAATTGTACCAGCCCTGAATTAGTACCAAACCAAAGATTATAATTTTTATCTTCCAGTATTTTATACGCTACATCGTCGGGTAATCCGTCCTTTATAGAGTAAGAAGTGAACTGCTTATCTTTTTTATTATATACGCAGATGCCCCCACGGTCGGTCGAGAACCAAATCTGTCCCAGATGGTCCTCTGTTATACTACTTACGGAATTAGAACTCAGGCTGTTTTCTCCTCCCGTTTTGTGATGGATAATTATATCTTGTTTTTGGTCATACTGAAAAACGCCGTTGCCCATAGTTGCGATCCATATATAGCCTTCGGAATCTTCCATGATGTCGTATGTGTAGCTCAGGCTGAATCCCGTCATATGCCTGAATTTCATACTGCCTTTGTCCGCAACGAAAATACCCCAGGCGTTTCCCAGCCAGATTTTCCCGTTTCGGTCTTCACACAGGGCATATATACTTTCCTCGTTCAATCCCATATCGAAATGAGAATAATGCTGTACATTATTTTGAGGCTGATGGATTATATCCAACCCGTTTTTAAAGAAACCGATCCATATTTTGGATTCCTGGATCAGCAAGGCCAGGGTCTTATTATCCGAGAGGTTGTTTACTGAACTGAATTTTTGTGTATCCGGGTTGAATATGGAAATGCCGGCATCTTCTGTTCCTATCCATATTTTTCCGTTTTTATCTTCTTTTATTTCCCGTATCCGCTTCGATTTGAGTGAGCCGGGTTCACTGGTAGGAAAATATTTCTCAAATTTATTGTTCCTGTTCGGAAGATAATTTACACCGCCGAAATTAGTACCCACCCATATACCCCCTTCTCTGTCCTTGTATATCTTTTCTATTTTATTATCCGATAATGAATGGTTGTTCAGAGGGTCTTCTTTCACATGGTCTACAGTTTGCGTCTTTTCGTTTATGATGTACAGCCCGGCTTGTGTGCCCACCCATATTTCATCATCGTTGATAATTGTCACATACCTGATTATTTTATAATTCACATCGGGGACATTCATCTCTTTGAGTATGTTCCGGCGTTTGTCGAGTTTTAATAATTTTTCTTCATGTATTCCGATAATAATATGGTCATTGTCATGGCAAATCGTATATATATTTTTCCCGGCAAGGCTTATATTGCCTGTCCCATCCCCCAGATACTGGGTAAAAGTATCGTCGGAATCATTGTACCGGAATACTCCCGAACCATTCGAGCCGATCCATACTCTGCCGTTTTTTTCTATGGCAATACATTGCGGATTACTTATACTGGGCTTAAGTTCTTTAACAACGGTATATAAATGCAATTTCCCGGTCGTAAGCTCATATCTGAATACACCTTGATTGGGTACTACGATCCAGATATTATCGCTCTGGTCTTGCTGTATGTCAGCTATCCATTCATTAATGTTCACCCCTTGCGCTGTCTTTAAGTCGAAAGAACTGAACCGTTCGGTTACCGGATCGAAGATAAAAACTCCTTTATCCGTCCCCAGCCATAATTTCTTATCAACGCTTTCAAATATTGTGCTGATATTATTATTCCCTTTTTTTGTTATGTTGTCATAGCAGTTGTAAACTTTAAGGGAGACCCCGTCGTAACGATTGAGGCGGTTACGTGTTCCAAACCACATGAATCCGTAACTATCCTGATAAATGGATTTTACATTGTTCTGGGATAAGCCCATATTACCGTCAATAATAGAAAAGTAATAGTTATTGGCAGGTATATCTATTGTGAAAAATAGAAATATAAGTGTGATTAAAATTATATTTTTCATGGAATTATATGGTAGATGTCGTATTTGTAGCAAATATACATATTATATAAATCACATATGTCGCAATAAATAGGACAAATGTCCGATTCCGGACGAAAAACATCCCGATAGGACATGTCTTCCATTTTTTGACAGGATGGGAATTCCTATTACAGGGGGTTCGGTTTACATTTGCACCAAACTAGAATTGATTATACTTGTTAAACATATTTTAAGCCAAGCAAAGAACACCCTTTATTTTATCTAAGTAAAAACACTTTAAATTGATTTTTATGATAGGAAAAAAAACGTAGAACCAAAGAAGATCTTTTTTTTGAAGAACCTGATTTACTGCATTTTATATTTCGAATAATTAAACCATAAATCTTTTTATCTAAAATAAATAACTTATGAACGAGTGTATTAACATTAATTCCAAACTGAAAATGGCATTAATAATAATGATGCTATTTATTGTTTCAGGGGGTGTAGCTTTCGCACAGAATATGACTGTTACGGGAGTTATAACTGATAGCCAGACAAAAGAACCTGTAATTGGAGCATCAGTGGCTGTGAAGGGTACAACCACCGGAACATTTTCTGATGAAAACGGACAATATTCTATATCTGCGGCGAGAAATAGCACATTGACTTTTTCTCTTTTGGGGTATGAGGCAAAAGAAGTCACCGTAACCGGTGAAATAATGAACGTTACCCTTATGTCACTGGATTTCCAGATAGATGAGGTTGTAATAGTAGGTGCAACTTTCAAAAAAAGCGATCTGACCGGAGCTATAGGCAGTGTAAGTAGTAAAGTGCTGGAAGAGAAACCGGTAACCAATATCAATCAGGCTCTACAAGGCCGTGTAGCCGGTGTTTTTATCTCTAACCCGACACGCCCGACAGATGATGCTTCCATCAAAATTCGCGGAATCAATACAATCAATGGTTCTACCGATCCTATATACGTAGTAGACGGCATGGTAATGGATAATTCGTTCTCCGGCTTCAATGCCGTGAACCTGAACGATGTTGCGTCCATCGAAGTTCTGAAAGATGCTTCTGCCACAGCTTTGTACGGATCGCGCGGTTCTAACGGGGTTGTTGTAATTACCACCAAGAAAGGTAGAAAAGGAGAAGGCCGGGTAACATATGACGGTTGGGTAGGTTTCCAGACCTATGCCAATACACCAAAGACAATGAATACCTCTCAGTTATTTGAACTTCGTAAAGAGGCCTATACAAACGGTTATAAGCAGACAAATCCGAATGGGGATGTGAATGCGTATATTAATGATGTTATTATGGGTTCAAATACCGTATTTGCCGATTATGAATTTAATGCTTACAAAAACAATGAAAACTATGACTGGCTGGATGCGGTGAGCCGTACAGGTGTGCAACAAAGCCATGTCGTAAGCTTGTCAAACGGTGACGACAGAGGTACTTACTATCTCAGCTTCGGTTACACGGATAATAAAGGGGTGATTGAAAAATCCGGGCAAAAAAAATATTCGGGACGTATCAATGCCGACCAACAGATCAAACCCTGGCTGAAAGTTGGTACCAATACTTCTTATACACGTACAAATAATACATTGGTTGATGACGGTATTATGAACCGCGCGCGTTTGGCTAATCCGATGCTGGCAATTTCCGATGAGCTCAAGACATTGAACTGGCAGGGAATCTTCGATCAGAACAATTTTAATCCTTTGCGATCTTTGAAAGTTGACAATGATTTAGCATATAATCGCTTGCTTAGCTCTAACTATATCAATATTAACCCAATAGAAGGATTGAACCTGCGGTCCACTTTCTCTGTCGACTATGCTCAGAAACAACAAAATAAATATACTCCTAACGATATTTATGAATCGGAGCGTTACGGAACTCAGGGTGAAGCTGTCGACAATCGTGACACACGTACCGTATGGCAGTGGGATAACACAATTTCTTACGCAACTACTATTAATAACCTACATAAACTGAATGGAATGTTGGGTACAAGTGCTACCCAAACAAATTACAGTTATATTAATGGAACTTCTACAGGTTATGGTTCTAACCTGTTCGGGTATCACAGCTTACAATCAGGCTATAAGAAGGACCAGCGTGGTTTGAGTTCGGGATGGTCAAAACAGACTTTATTATCCTACATTGCACGTGTAAATTATACCTACGCAGATAAATATTTATTGACGGCTACTGCCCGTTACGATGGTTCATCTAAATTTGCTGATGGTAATCAGTGGGGCATATTTCCGTCACTGTCGGCTGCATGGAATATTACGCAGGAAGACTTTATGAAAAATCAGACTTTGTTTGACCAGTTGAAATTACGTGCCGGATTTGGTGTTGTAGGTAATCAGAATATCGACGACTTCGCTTATCTGTCTCTATATAATGTCAGCTATACCGGTACTTCGGAGACAGGTTATACCAATTCATTCGTGTCTAACGGGCGCCGTGGCACACCGGATATTAGCTGGGAAAAACAAAAACAATGGAACCTTGGTCTGGATATGGCGTTCTTAAAAGGCCGTATCAATCTGTCGGTGGATGCCTTCTTAATAAAGAACAAAGACTTGCTTATGAGCCATTCATTACCTACTACCACAGGTTATTCAACTACAATTGAAAACATTGGTGCTATCGAAAATAAAGGACTGGAGTTTGCATTAAATGCGAATCTGATGAGGACAAAAGACTTTGAATGGAACTTCGCGGCTACGCTGTCGATGGATAAAAATAAGGTTACTCAACTTTACGGAAACACAGGCGTAGTTTATAATGTAGATGGTGACCGTAATATCCAGAAAGAAGGCAACCTGTTCCTGGGGGAATCGCGCAACACACTTTATATCTGGAGGACAGGCGGTATTGCTCAGGCGGTGGATATGGATCGTTTGAACGGAATCAACTGGAATGGATATAATGTAAATCCGGGAGACCTTTATCCCCTGGATGTAAACGATGATAAGCAAATAGATCAGAATGACCGTGTCGTCGTAGGTTCTACAGACCCTAAGTTCTATGGCGGTTTCTCTTCCGATTTCAGTTGGAAAGGTCTTTCCTTGAATGCCGTATTCAGTTATTCCTACGGTGCGAAAAAATTAAGTCCGTGGTACGAGTCCCTCATTGGCAGCACCGGTTCGAGCGTTGCTTCGGCCGACCTGCTGGATCGTTGGACCCCTGAGAATACAGATGCTAAATTCCCGCGTGCATTGGCTGGTTTCGATTATAACCACTATAACGCGGGCCAGATGGATTTCAGTGTGCAAAAAGCGTCATTCCTTCGTTTGTCTGCATTGACACTGGCTTATACATTTCCTGCTAAAGTAGTGAATGCAATGAAGCTCTCCAACCTTCGTGTTTATACTACCGGTTCCAACATCTTTTGTCTGACCGACTATAAAGGATATGACCCTGAAACAGGTGATTGGTATCCTCCTACACGCATGTGGACTTTCGGTGTAAATATAGCTTTCTAACGGAACAGGAGATAAAAACATTTAAATTTTAAAGAGAATATACAATGAAAAAGATATATAAATATAGTGCAATATGTGCATTGGTTTGTACATTTGCTCTGAACATAACTTCCTGTGCTGATTTTTTGAAAGTAGATCCGACAGGGTCATTAGCTGAAGAACAGGTTTTTGAAAAGATTGATAATGTAGAGCCGTTAGTTCTCGGATTATATAAGAGTTATCGCAATTGTAAAGAAGGACGTAACGGTTTGATGCCCTATTTGGGAACTGACGAAACCCAGCAAGGCAACTTCCAGCTGATTTCTTCCGGCGACCAGGCAGGTATGGACAAATACAACGGACAGTTGAATGCCACTTCTACTCAGGTTTCGAGTATATGGAACAATCGCTGGCCAGCTGTTGTATCGGCCGCGAAAGCTATTTATGCATTAGGCATGACTACCGAACAGCCCGAACGTGCGGCGAAATTACTTGGAGAAGCTTGTTTCATCCGTGGAATGTTGATGTTTGAGTTGAGTATGTATTGGGGTGAGATCCCGGTTATTGATATAGCAAAGACTGACGAGTTAGGACTTGGACGCCAACCGCTGGATATAGTATGGAAATACATTATTGATGATTTTACAACTGCTGCCCGGAATTTACCGGATTCCTACAACGGCGAGCCACAACGTGCAACGAAAGGAGCCGCTTTAGCTATGCTCGGAAAAGCTTATATGGCAGCTCCCGAATCTACCAACTTACGCGATTTTTCTAAGGCGGATGATTGCTTTAAACAGATAATCGATATGGGCCGTTACAGATTGTTGAATAACTATAGCGATTTGTTCCGTTATGACAACCCGAATTCAGCCGAATCACTGTTCGAATTGCAATTCAATAACGTATGGCCTGATTGTAATTACTGGCAGTTCGATACAGGTTCACGTGCTTGCGACTCATGGTTCAGTCAGGCATGTTCTTTCTCCGGTTATGACTTCCTTGTCCCTACACCCTTTGCTTACAAAACAGTAACAGAAGGAGGTATTTGGGAAGATGGCGACCTTCGTAAAAACGAAGCATTGCGCTACGACTTCACTTACTATACCCGTAAATATTCGGGAAACGGTACTTACCAATATGTAACTCCGGACTTGTCAAAGACCCAGTGGACAGGTACAACAGATGAATTGGACCCGCATATAAAGAAATATGAAGATTTCCGTACAGACAGCCTTTCAAATCTTGGAATCAACAATATGTGGAATTCCGGCAAGAATTTTACTGTGATACGTTATGCGGATGTTCTGCTTCTGCATGCCGAATGTCTGAATGAATTAGGACAAACTTCTGATGCGGTAAATCTTGTAAATAATGAGATCCGTACACGTGCATGGGGTGGGACATTACCGGCGGATAAGAAGTGGAACAATATGTCTCAGGGCGATTTCCGTATAAAAATCATGGATGAACGTATGCGTGAATTATGTTTTGAAGGATGGCGTCGCATCGACTTGTTGCGTACCAACAAATTTGTAGAACTGATAAAAGAGCGTAACAGATGGGCAAAAGAATCGGGAACAATACAGGATTTCAACAAACGTTATCCGATTCCGGACACTGAGATCAAAACCAATGAAGCATTCAGCAAAGAAGATCAGAACCCGGGATATAATTAACTGAATAATTAAAATAAAAACGAGATGACGAAAACAACAGGTCTGATAGTTTTTATTTGTATGAGTTGCATATGCCTTTTGGCATATGCATCTTGTGCAAGTGGAAACAATATAGGAAATAAACAGTGGGCTATCATTTATAATGAAGATTCCAAAACTTTAGACTACAGGCACAATGGCAAGAGTATATTATCCGGTGTATTTGTAAAGGCAAAAATTGGGGATGATTTTATCGAAAGTACTGCTTACCCGGTAGTCAGCATCACGGAAGAATCTGTTTCCGATGTATTGGGAAAAGGAGAAAAGTTTACTGTTAGCTATACCGGATTATCCGGTAAGCCTGATATCCGGCAGGTGTATTACTTTTACTCAGATAAAGAATATTTTCTGACAGAAGTATATCTGGAATCCCCCACGGACATCTCTAGTAATTATATAGCCCCGGTGTACACTGTGGCAAAAAATGCTTTTCTGCCTCATGATGAGAGCAACCGTGTATTACGTGTGCCCTTCGACAACGACGCCTTCGTACATTATCTTTCATCTCCTCTGACAGGAGAGGACATGTCTTTCGAAGTAACGTCCGTATTCAATGGAAAGGGCCGTGCCGGATTAGTTATCGGCTCGGTGGAACATGATACATGGAAGACCGGTATCCGCTATAAGGGCGAGGATAATCAATATATAACCGAATTGGAGTGTTATGGTGGTGTAACTCATGAATTGACAAGGGATATCAGTGAAAAACCCGACAGGCCATCGAAAGAGCATGGCAGTATAAAAGGCAAAAGCCTGAAATCACCTAAAATATTTATCGGATTTTTCTCCGATTGGCGTAAAGGATTGGAATTGTTCGGCGAGGCGAATGCCCTGATAACTCCTCCCCGTAAATGGAATGGAGGAACACCTTTCGGCTGGAACAGCTGGGCTGCGATGGCTGCGAAAGTGAACTATGAGGGCGCGACTGAAGTTTCCGATTTCTTCAAAAACCAATTACAGCCGAATAATTTTGAAAACGACAATACGGTATATATAGGACTGGATTCTTTCTGGGATAATTTTTCCGAAGAGCAACTTGGTACATTTGCAGAACATTGTAAGGCCAACGGACAGAAAGCCGGAATCTACTGGTGTCCCTTCTCCGATTGGCATGGAAATGCAGAAGCGACTGTTGAAGGTACCGATGGTAAGTGGAAATATAAAGATATTTATTTATATGCCAACGGCAAGCCCCGTAAGGTAGAATCATTGGCTGTAGATCCCACCCATCCGGCAACAAAGCAGAGGATGGATTATTATATCAACAAGTTTAAGAAACTGGGATATACTTATGTGAAACTCGACTTTATCAATAACGGAACGCTTGAAGCCGATTCTTTCTACAATCCCGATGTAACCACAGGCATACAGGCATATAACGAAGGCATGAAATACCTGTCTGACTTGTGTGGCGAAGACATGTTCATGGCATTGTCCATTGCGCCCACATTCCCATCTCAGTACGGAACTTCGAAGCGGATCAGTTGCGACGCCTGGGGTGCGATGACCGAAGGCGAATGGGGAACAACAGGCTATATGCTCAATAGCCTTTCGTTCGGCTGGTGGCTCGACCGAGTTTATCCATTTAATGACTCCGACCATATCTTACTTTATAAACCTCAGGAAGCCGATGATTATAAAGAAGGAAGCAACAGGGGGCGTATTACCTCGGCCGTTATTACCGGTATCTATATGCTGGGTGATAATTTCAGTCTGAAAGGAAGTTTCCCCGGAGATAAGGAAGCCCGCGATAAAGCCATGAAAGTGGCTACAAATAAAGATATCAATGATATAGCCCGTATAGGCAAGTCTTTTTATCCGGTAGAAGGCTATACTGCCGCCGGGCCCGGCAAAGCGGAGCCAATGTACATGCTGGATACTAAAGAATATATTTATGTGGCTATCTTCAATTTTGACAAAAATACGGTTAAAGAAGGAAATCTGGACCTTAGCCGCGTAGGTCTGGAGCATGCTGATAAATCTGGAGTGAAAGAACTATGGACATCCACTCAACTTTCCGTTAACAATAATAATTTACAATATTCGGTACCATCACAGGATGTAAGGGTATACAGAATAGATAAATAATCCGCATAAATAGAGAATGATGAAAGTTTGGTTATCATGATCTGGCGTGGCAGATATACATATATACCTTTATATGTAAAACAATAATTGCATAGTAAATGCTTATCGTTGTTTTTCAGAGGTATATATGTATTCTCCATAAAAAAATGAAAACGAAGGAATAAACATTAATAATAAAAAGAAGGTCTTTTTGTATATCCATATAATATTAGGCATTTCTACTAAACATCTATTTTAAATGAGAACATCTGTATTAAGCATTCTTCTGTTGTTTCTGACGGCATTAAATGTATTCAGTCAGGAAAAGAACGTTATACAAGTGGAAACGGACAATCTGTCGATGATATTCACAGCTTCACCCAACGAAAAGGTAATTTTTCAGTATTGGGGGAACAAACTGAATGGGGTCTCCTCATTCACGGACAAAAAAATTAAAGGGCAACCGGATACAAGTGACGATTTTGCATCACAAATGTATCCTGCATACGGTGGTCGTTATTATCTCAATCCTGCATTAAAACTAACACACGATGACGGGGTACTGACTACCGAACTCGTTTATGCCGGTACACAGACAAAGCCCTTGGATAACAATACAACGGAGACTGTAATCAGCCTGAAAGACAAGATGTATCCCGTCTATGTAGATGTTCGTTTTATTGCTTATAAGAAGGAGAATATTATTGCACAGTCGGTTACGATATCCCATAAAGAAAAAAGCAGTATAAAAGTGGAAAATCTGGCGTCATCATATATCCCGATTCATGCCGGATCATATTATCTTACCCATTTTAGCGGAACATGGGCTGCCGAAATGCAGATGGAAGAAGAAGAGCTTACTCATGGTATAAAAGTTGTGGAAACAAAGAAAGGAGTAAGAGCAACACAGTCGGAGAACCCATCGTTTCTTCTTTCATTAAATGGACCTGCAAATGAAGACTCGGGTGAAGTATACGGCGGCTCGTTGGCATGGTCGGGCAATTATAAATTATCGTTTGAACTCGATGAGACAGGCAAACTGGGTATTATAGCGGGGATGAATCCTTTCGCTTCTACCTTCTATCTGAAACCGGAACAAAAACTGGAAACACCCGAAATGATTCTCACCTATAGCGCCACTGGTGTGGGTCAGCTATCGAGAAATTATCATGACTGGGCACGTAAATACGCTCTTGTTCATGGAGATAAATTGCGTCCTGTTATCCTCAATAGCTGGGAAGGCGCTTATTTTTCATTCGACGAAAAGACTATAACGGACATGATAGATGACGCCGCTAAATTTGGAGTAGAAATGTTTGTCTTGGACGATGGATGGTTTGGCAATAAATATCCCCGTAATGCAGATAATGCGGGTCTCGGCGACTGGCAGGTGAATAAGAAAAAACTGCCGCGGGGTATTAACTACCTGGCAGACTATGCGGTAAATAAAGGGGTGAAATTCGGTATCTGGATTGAGCCCGAGATGGTAAATCCTGATAGTGAACTGGCTAAAAAGCATCCGGAGTGGATTGTAAAAAGTGGTAAACGGGATATTCTTCCGATGCGTAACCAATGGCTTCTGGATTTAAGTAATCCTGAGGTGCAGGATTTTGTCTTTAAAACATTTGACGATGTGGTCTCCATGTCTAAAAACATAAGTTACATCAAATGGGATGCCAACAGGCATGTAGATAATGTAGGGTCCGATTATCTGCCCAAGGATGAGCAAACTCATTTCTGGTATGAATATGTGAAGGGATTGTATAAAGTATACGATAGAATCAGGGCAAAATATCCCGATATAGATATGCAGTTATGTTCTTCAGGGGGTGGTCGTCTGGAGTTTGGTGCGTTGAAGTATCATACAGAGTTTTGGACGAGCGATAACACAAATGCCCTGGACCGTATTTTTATACAATACGGGACGAATCTGTTCTTTCCCGCAATAGCTACTGGATCACATGTATCTACCAGTCCCAACCATCAGACAGGTATGATAACCCCGCTTAAATTCCGCTTCGATGTAGCTATGTCGGGCCGCCTGGGAATGGAATTGCAGCCGAAAGATATTGGGGACGAATACCAATTTGCAGCTAACGCGATAAAAGACTATAAAACAATCAGGCCGATTGTACAGCTCGGTGATTTGTACAGGCTGGTATCCCCGTATGGAAAGAATGGCTGGGCATCGCATATGTATGTTTCGAAAGATAAGAAGCAATCGGTGTTCTTCGCTTACAGCCTGAAATATCACGGGCGTACGACATATCTCGAAACTAAACTGAAAGGACTCGACCCTGATAAGAATTATAAGATAACGGAACTGAACGTTAAACCGGGCGGTAGTTCTTTCTATGGAGACGGGCAGGTGTTTTCAGGTGACTATCTGATGAAAGCAGGTATTAGCCTGAATATAGGGAATCCGTTCGATAGCACAGTGTTGCTTATTTCTCAGGAATAAGGATCTGTATAAGTTGACCCTGGTGTCCTGACCCAACGTAATTTATCGGAAATTAATTCATATTCAAGAATGCTGAAACTATTAAGAAATTATTCTCTCAAATTGACCTTATTGGCACTGGTCATACTATTTTGTGATCCGGTATCGGCTATACCCATAAAGAAAGAACTCAACTCGGGCTGGAAATTTCGCCAATGGCGGCTAAACAATTGGTATCCGGCCTCTGTTCCGGGTGTAATCCATACCGACCTGATCGCGAACGGGATAATTGAAGATCCGTTTTACAGATTGAACGAAAGAAGTGTACAATGGGTAGACAAGGAAGACTGGATGTATGAAACTCATTTCGACCTGGATGACGACACATTCGGTAGGGAAAATATCCGCCTGCACTTTATGGGGCTGGATACCTATGTGCATGTTTATCTGAATGGGGAGAGTATCCTTGAGGGAGATAATATGTTCCGCGAATGGAAAGTGGACATTAAAGACAAGGTGAAGCGGAAAGATAATAAGCTGGAGGTCTTTTTCCGCTCACCGATCAAAGAAGATATTCCCAAATGGGACGCTTTGCCTTTTCAGTATCCGACCGGACCCGACCAGTCCCAACAGGGTGGGATCTTCAATAAAACAGTCAGTACATTTGCCCGCAAGGCAGGATACCATTACGGCTGGGACTGGGGTCCCCGTTTGGTAACGTCGGGTATCTGGCGTCCTGTGTATCTCGAGGCCTGGAATGATGTGAAGATAGAAAATGTATTTATAGAACAGAAAGAAGTCAGTTCTAAAATAGCCCGGATTACGGCTCATGCTGAACTCCTGTCCGATAAAGAGCTGGCGGATGTCAAGATAATAATAAAGGATAAAAATAACAATACGGTTTATGGGACAAAGAATCTGGATCTGAAAAAAGGGATAAACACGGTTCCTGTCGATTTTACGATCGATAATCCCCGCTTGTGGTGGAGTAACGGACTGGGAGAGCCTAATTTATACGAGTTTACGACAATAATAGACCTGAAGTCGGCAACCGTTGATACCAAAAATATACGGACAGGGATACGTTCTATTAAAGTCGTGAATGAAACGGATAAAGACGGAGCTTCATTTTATTTTGTATTGAACGGTGTTCCTGTGTTTGCCAAAGGTGCGAATTATATTCCCTCCGATAACTTCCTTCCCCGTGTTACCCGCGAAAAGTACAGGAAAACAATACAGGATGCCGTAGATGTAAATATGAATATGCTCCGGGTATGGGGTGGAGGTACTTATGAAGAAGACTATTTCTATGACCTGTGCGACGAAAACGGCATAATGGTATGGCAGGATTTCATGTTTGCGTGCAGTATGTATCCTTCGGAAGGCGCATATCTCGAAAATGTGAAATATGAAGCAATAGATAACATTAAGCGTTTACGGAATCATCCTTCCATTTCTATTTGGTGCGGTAATAATGAGGCTTATGACGGTTGGTTCGGATGGGGACGCCGCGAAGATTACACAAAGCAGAACCCCGAATATGCCCGTATTATGTGGAAACAATATGCCGATCTGTTTCACAAATTACTACCCGATATGGTAGCGCAATATGCTCCTCAGTCTTTTTACTGGCCTTCTTCTCCATACGGCTTGCCGGGACAAGGCTGTGACGATAAGCACGGCGACAGGCATTATTGGGATGTATGGCATGGACGCAAACCTATTGCTCAATACAATGTGGAACGCAGCAGGTTCTTTAGCGAATATGGATTCCAGTCGTTCCCCGAATTTGAGTCGGTAAAGATATACGCGCCTGACAAAAAAGACTGGGTAATTACATCGGAAGTTATGATGGATCATCAGCGGGCAGGTACTTATGCCAATAATCTGATAGAAGAATACCTGTTGAACGAATATCAGAAGCCAAAAGATTTTGAATCATTTCTTTACATGAATCAGGTGTTGCAGGGCGATGCTGTGAAAATAGCTATGGAGGCCCATCGCCGCGATATGCCTTACTGTATGGGTACTTTGTTTTGGCAACACAACGATTGCTGGCCCGTGGCTTCATGGTCGAGCCGGGACTATTACGGCCGTTGGAAGGCGCAGCATTACTTTGCCCGCGAAGCATATAAAGATGTGCTGGTTTCCCCCATTGCTAAAGATGATAAGCTGGATATCTATGTTGTGTCGGACAGGCTTTCCGAATCGAAGGGAACTCTAAGCATAAAGATCATAAAACTGGACGGACATATTATAGACAGCAGAAAATTAAATATAACAATACCCAAGAATACAAGTAAAAATGTATTCACTGGTTCTGTAAATGATTTACTGAAAGGAACGGCAAAAAGCGATGTGGTAATTCATGTGGAACTGGCGGACAATAGGAGTAAGATTTATAAGAATAACTACTTCCTGTTGCAACAGAAGAATATAAACTTCCCTCACGCAAGTATATCTAAAACGGTAAAGACTTTGGAAGGAGGCTATGAGGTATCCCTGTCGGCGGACAATTTTGCCCGCGCGGTATTTATGTCCGTTGAAGGAATAGATAATTTCTTTGAGAACAATTATTTTGATATTCTTCCGGGACAAACAGCAGTAGTAAAAGTAAAAACATCTTTATCCCGGCCCGAATTTGAAAAACAGTTGAAGGTTGTATCATTAAGGGATGGCTTTTAAGATGCCTGTCTTTATGAGCGATAGAGTCGGAAATTGAAAACTTTATCCCATGCATCCTCTCTACAGAATGAATATATGCTAATTGAATTTAAAATTATGAGAAAGACTTGTTCTATATTATTAATATCGATAATAACAATTTTAATAACGAATGTCCAATTCGTGTTTTCGCAAAATGTCCCGTCGTCAACCCTTTGGTATGAGCAGCCGGCTGATGAATGGATGAAATCTTTGCCTCTGGGCAACGGACGCATAGGTGCAATGGTATTTGGCGGCATAGAAACGGAAACGATAGCACTGAACGAGGTGACGATGTGGTCGGGGCAACCTGATAAATTTCAGGAGCGCCCATTGGGTAAAACAATGCTGAATGACATCAGGCAATTATTCTTTGAAGGGAAATATGCCAAGGGTAACCGTGTTGTTTCCGAGTTTATGTCGGGCACGCCTCATTCTTTTGGGTCACATGTCCCGGCAGGGGATCTCAAACTGAAATTCAGATATCCTGCCGGCACAATTTCAGGTTATAAAAGGGAATTGAATCTCGATAATGCTATCAATACAGTATCATATAAGATTGGTAATGTACAATATACAAGAGAATATTTTTGCAGTAATCCCGATAATGCTCTTATTATTCATCTTACCGCAAGTAAATCAAGATCGCTCAGTCTGGATATATCATTGGATATGCTTCGTGAGTCTGTCATTACAGATGTGGATAACGGATTGGAGTTTTCCGGTAAAGTGTCTTTCCCGAAACAAGGCCCCGGCGGAGTAAACTTTAAAGGTAAAGTGGCTGTGTCGGCTAAGGATGGTAAAGTCTCGGCTGCGAACAGCATGATAAACATCGAGGGCGCAACAGAAGTGACTCTGATCCTAGACCTGCGGACGGATTACAATAATAAGCAGTATAAGGAAGACTGTACCGGGACGGTGGATAAAGCATTATCCCAGACTTATAATCTTTTAAGAAATAGGCATATAAATGATTATTCAAATCTGTATAAAAGGGTAGACCTGTTTTTGGGACGGAGCGAAGCTGATAAACTGCCTACCGACAGGCGGTGGGAACGGGTAAAAGCCGGGAAAGAAGACGTAGGGCTGGATGCCCTGTTTTTCCTGTATGCAAGATATCTATTGATTGCCGCGTCACGCGAAAATTCACCATTGCCTGCTAACCTGCAAGGGATATGGAATGATAATCTGGCTTGTAATATGGGGTGGACCAATGATTATCATCTGGATATCAATACCCAGCAAAATTACTGGCTGTCTAATATCGGCAACCTGCACGAATGCAATGTACCCTTGTTCGGTTATATCAAAGACCTTTCCGTTCATGGACGGAAAACAGCAAAGAATGTGTACGGAGCAAGAGGATGGGCTGCGAATACCGTAGCTAATGTGTGGGGTTATACGGCTTCGGGACAAGGTGTTAACTGGGGGCTTTTTCCTCTGGCCGGTTCATGGATAGCATCTCATTTGTGGGCGCATTATGTATATACGCTTGACGATGGTTTTCTGCGGGACGAGGCCTATCCGATATTGAAGAGTAATGCGGAATTCTTGTTGGACTATATGGTACAAGATCCTGAAAGTGGTTATTTGATGACAGGCCCCGGTACTTCTCCCGAAAACTCATTCAGATATAAAGGTGATGAACTATCGGTTTCATTAATGCCTGCCTGCGACCGGCAACTTGCTTATGAGGCCTTTACATCTTGTATCGAAGCATCGAAAATATTGAAGACAGATGACAAATTCAGGGATAGCCTGAATATGGCGTTGAAAAAGTTTCCTCCTATTATGATAGGCAAGAATGGTGCCGTACAGGAATGGTTCGAAGATCTCGAGGAGGCACAGGCTAACCACCGCCATACCACGCACCTGCTGGCGCTCTATCCATTTTCGCAAATCAGTCCGGTAAAGACACCCGATCTGGCCAATGCCGCCCGCAAGACAATAGAATACCGCCTGGCCGCGCCAAATTGGGAAGATGTGGAATGGAGCCGTGCTAATATGATTTGCCTCTATGCGCGCCTGTTCGACGCAAAGAAAGCATATGAGAGTGTTGTGCAACTTCAGCGTGAATTTACCCGTGAGAATCTGTTGACAATATCCCCTGAAGGTATTGCAGGAGCTCCATACGATATCTTCATCTTTGACGGGAATGAGGCCGGGGGCGCCGGAATAGCCGAGATGTTGATTCAAAGCCATGAAGGGTATATTGAATTGTTGCCGGCTTTACCTCAGCAATGGAATACAGGTTATTTCAGAGGTCTTTGTGTCAGAGGCGGGGGTGAAGTGGATTTGAAATGGAAAGAAGGCCGGGTCCGGAATATAGTGATTAAGGCTACTGCGGATAATGAATTTACATTTAAGGTTGCCAAAAGCCATGGCGATATATCCTTTCCCAAAGGAGCGGATAATGTAAGAATACAGAGGAATACGGAAAGGAACCATAACTTTATAACTGTTTCACTGAAAAAAGGCCAAAGCCTGGAAATGAACTGCAAATAAGAGGCGTTTTTTTTAGAGTGTTAACCATATAAGTGTAAAAAAGCAGAGTATGGATTTCATATAGAGGAATATAGCCCGGCTAAGTATATCATCGTACCGGAAAAAGTGCTTTATCATTAAGGCACTTTTTATTTTTTATCCTGTCCTGAATAAATTTTTGTAACATTTTCACTTTTCTTTCGTCATATAGCTAGTATCTAGCTATATTTGATACGTTAAATATAGGATATCCGGGTTCAATGCTCTGATTCCTTTATGGTTGTATCTACCGGATATAGTAGTGCCCATAACATCAAAAGCTTATTATTACTTATTTAATTAAAATATTATGAGAAAACTTTTGTTCACTGCTTTCTTCCTCTTTTTTATAGTGGGGTTAAAAGCGCAGGAGGCTCCTTTGTGGCTGCGCTATTGCGCTATATCGCCCGATGGTAATCAGATCGCGTTTTGTTATAAGGGAGATATTTATAAAGTACCCGTAACCGGCGGCCGCGCCATGCAGATCACTACCCACCCCGGATACGATACCCGTCCTGTATGGTCGCCCGACAGTAAAAGTATCGCTTTTGCTTCCGACAGGGAGGGTAGCCTCGATGTATATCTCGTATCGGCTGAAGGGGGTACGCCCAAACGTCTGACTACACACTCCGCAGGCGAATATCCGGTTGCTTTCCGTGATAATGACAGGTTGCTTTATTCGGCCAGTATCATACAGGATGTGAAAGACGGTGAGTTTCCGTCGGGACTCTTTGCCCAGATCTACGAAATTAGTACATTGGGAGGGCGTCCGTCTCTTTTCTCATCACTGACAATGGAAGATTTGTCTATCGATCCCAGCGGGACAAAGGTTCTATATCACGACAGGAAAGGGTATGAAGACCCGTGGCGTAAACATCACCAATCGTCTATAACACGCGATTTGTGGTTGTGCGATTTGAGTGGCGAAAGAACATATAAGAAGCTGACTACTTTCAGGGGGGAAGACCGTAATCCGGTTTGGGCCGCGGACGGACAAAACTTTTATTACCTGAGTGAGCAAAGCGGCTCGTTTAATATTTATAAAAGCGGTTTAGATGTATCTGCACCCGCAAAACTTACGAATCTGGAGAAACATCCGGTACGCTTTCTTTCATCAAGTAAGCAGGGAAAGCTTTGTTTTTCCTATGACGGTGAAATATATACGATGAATGAGGGTCAGCAGCCTCAGAAGGTGAATATTCGGATTGCTACTGATAATCAGGAAAATAAATTGAAATATATCAACTTCTCTACCGGAGCAGGGGAAATGGCAGTTTCACCGGGTGGAAAGGAAGTTGCCTTTGTGATACGCGGCGATGTGTTTGTCGCTTCTGTAGAATACGGCACTACAAGACGGATAACCAATACGCCGGAACAGGAACGCAACGTATCCTTCAGCCCGGACGGACGTTCGGTGTTGTATGCCGCGGAACGTAACGGGTTGTGGAATGTATATCAGTCTACACTCACGCACAAGGAAGACGAATCGTTTGTTTACGCCAAGGATTTTAAAGAGGAACAGTTGACAAATTCCACCCTGGCCTCTTTTCAGCCATTATACTCGCCGGACGGCAAGGAGATAGCATATCTCGAAAACCGTACGATTTTGCGGGTGTTGAATCTGGCCAGCAAGGAAATACGCACAGTACTGGACGGCAAGTTCAATTATTCGTACGCCGACGGGGATCAGTGGTTCAGGTGGGCACCGGACAGTAAATGGCTTTTGACCCAATATATAGGCATAGGAGGCTGGAACAGTACGGATGTCGCTTTGGTAAAAGCGGACGGCAGCGGAGAGCTTACTAATCTGACAGAGAGCGGCTATAGTGATGCTAATCCGCGCTTTGTGCAGGACGGAAAGGCTATGATCTGGTTTTCAGACAGGGCCGGATACCGCAGTCATGGCAGTTGGGGTGCATACATGGACGCATATATCATGTTTTTTGATGGGGAAGCATACGACAAATTTCGTATGAGCAAAGAGGAGTTCGCATTACAGGAAGAACAGGAAAAGAAAGACAAGAAGAAAGAAGAGGGAAAAGATAAGGATAAGAAAGACAGTAAGGGCAAGAAGGATGATAAAAAGGATGACAAGAAAGATAAAGAAGTAAAACCGCTGAAATTTAATCTCGATAACAGACGGGACTGGATTATCCGCCTGACGCCGAACTCTTCGTCCCTGGCAGATGCCATGCTCAATAAAAAAGGCGATAAGCTTTATTACCTGACCCGATTCGAAAAAGGCTATGATCTGTGGGTTTATGACCTGAAAGATAAATCTTCGAAGATATTGGTAAAAGAAGCAGGAGCCGGCGAACTGAACACAGACAGCATCGGAAAGAATATCCTGTTGCTGGGAGGCGGCCAGTTGAAGAAAATAGATATGGAGAACGGAACTGTGACTCCTATTAAGATCAATGCGCAGTTTGAATATCAGCCCGAAGAGGAACGCAGTTATATTTTCAACCATGCATGGAAGCAGGTCAAAGACAAGTTCTATGTAACGGATTTGCATGGTGTGGATTGGGATGGATATAAAGCTGCTTATGAACGTTTTCTTCCTCATATCAATAATAATAATGATTTTGCTGAAATGTTGTCGGAAATGCTGGGAGAACTAAATGGGTCGCATACCGGGGCACGAAGTTCCGGGCAGGGTTCTCCGATGCCTACGGCTTCTCTGGGAGCGTTCTTCGACGAAGCTTATCTTGGAGACGGTATCAAGATTAAGGAGATCATTAATCAGGGACCGTTGACTAATGCGAATACGAAAATAGGAGAGGGGACAATTATATTGAAGATAGACGGCAAACCAATAATGAAGGGACAGGATTATTATCCTTTGCTGGTAGGAAAAGCCGGAAAAAAGGTGCTGCTTACATTCAAAACATCCGAATCGGGTAGTGAGATAGAAGAATGGGTAAAACCCGTTTCTTACGGTGAACAAAATAACCTGCTTTATAAACGTTGGGTAGAACAACGCCGCCAGATGGTAGACAAACTGTCGGACGGAAAAGTTGGATATGTACATGTACGCGGCATGAATAGTGACAGTTTCAGGGAAGTATATTCCGAATTGTTGGGCCGTTGCCGGAACAAAGATGCTGTCATAATAGATACCCGTCACAATGGTGGAGGCTGGTTACACGATGATCTGGTTACCCTCCTGAGCGGAAAAGAATATCAGCGTTTCGAACCCCGCGGACAATATATAGGCAGCGATCCGTACAATAAATGGACTAAGCCGTCAGCCGTATTGGTCTGTGAAGATAATTATTCGAATGCTCACGGATTCCCGTGGCTGTATAAAGAATTGAAAGTAGGTAAACTGATAGGAACGCCTGTTCCGGGAACGATGACCGCAGTATGGTGGGAATCGCAGATCGATCCGGGTATCGTTTTCGGTATTCCGCAGGTAGCAGTGAAAGATATGCGCGGGCAGTATCTGGAAAATCAGGAATTGCAGCCGGATATTGAAATATATAATGATCCTGCTTCTACATTACAAGGAAAGGACAGCCAATTGGAAAAAGCTGTGGAAGTATTATTACAGGAGAAATAAGGAATAAATACTATACATTATAATTACAGAGTTGCAAGTGAGAATTTGTGACTCTGTTTTTTGTATCTGCTTATTGGTGCTAATCAGTCGTTAAAGCGATTATTGTAGTATAAAAACGTTCTATTTTTAGTTACAAGTTACTACGCCCTATGGGCAGTTACAAGTTACGAGTAGGCTTATGCACATAGGGTTAAAGACTGAAGAGCCTTTGTCTTGTCGTCGCATCGCGATTCCGGCCTCGTCCCGCAGGCGGGGCACCCAATCCGTAAAGCGGAGGTGTAGGGCAAAATATGGCAGATGCTATACCCTGCCGGTAATCCGGCTAAAGATGACTTCGTATTATTTTGCCCCACCGGAGCTGCGGTTTTGGGTCGCTGTGGGATGCAGCCTTGATCTTTTGTTTCGTTTTGCATCAAGGCAAAATGAATTGGAGCGAAGCGGAATTGAAAATCGGCGGAGCCAAATGCAAGCTGACTGGCGCGTTAGAAAAAATCCAACAATAAAACTCAACTATTGATTCACATTAATAACAGAACGACCAATTTCTACTTCCGGTTCGCCTTAACAATTAATCTTTTGGAAATCACGAGATATAACTTTGTCTAAAAAATTTACTTATAATTTCTTACTTATTCTTATCCCCGAACAGCAAAAAAAATGCTACTTTTGCTCTTTGTAATATTAACATTGCATAGAACTATAAATAATAAAACAAACACGCATGGAAAGTAATGATTTGCTAATGCAAGTGACAGCCAAAGCCAAAACGTGGCTTTCGGACAAATACGATGAAGAGACGAGGAAAGAAGTGCAAGCATTATTAGACAAAGAAGATAAAACAGAGTTGATAGAGGCTTTCTACAAAGACCTTGAATTCGGAACAGGAGGTCTTCGCGGTATTATGGGAGTCGGTACCAACAGAGTTAACATATATACTATAGGTGCAGCCACACAAGGCCTGACCAATTATCTGCTGAAAGAATTTTCTTCACTAAAACAGATAAAAGTAGTCATCGGACACGATTGCCGGAACAATAGCAGGAAATACGCCGAAATATCGGCAGACATACTATCTGCTAACGGAATCAAAGCCTATTTGTTCGAAGATTTACGTCCTACGCCCGAAGTATCCTATGCCATCCGTAAATTGGGTTGCCAGAGCGGTATTATGATTACGGCATCACACAATCCTAAAGCATATAACGGATATAAGGCCTATTGGGAGGACGGGGCACAGGTTATACCTCCGCACGATAAGAATATCATCGCTGAAGTGAATCGTGTAAATGTAGGGAACATCAAATTTAAAGGCGATAAGAACCTGATAGAGATATTAGGTAAAGATATGGATGAAGCATACATAAAAGAGTTGAAAACCATACTGCTTTCACCTGATGCCATCAAACGCCACAGCGGAATAGGTATTGTGTACACTCCTTTACATGGGACAGGATTCACTGTAATACCCCAGGCTCTTAAAGCATCCGGATTTACAAATATAATCAATGTACCGGAACAAGACGTACTAAGCGGCGATTTTCCTACTGTCGTATCTCCAAATCCTGAAGATCCCGCAGCTATGGCACTGGCCGTAAAAAAAGCCGTGGAAACAAATGCCGAGTTAGTATTCGCGACTGATCCCGATGCCGACCGTTTCGGGGCAGGTATCCGTAACGATAAAGGAGAGTTTATCCTGTTGAACGGAAATCAGACAATGCTTATCCTTATCTATTATATCATTACCCGCAAGAGGGAACTCGGACAGCTTACCGGAAAAGAATATACCGTACGGACAATTGTAACCAGCGCTCTGACACAGGTAGTTTCTGAAAAGAACGGAGTAGAGATGTTCGAATGCTATACAGGATTCAAATGGATCGCAGCTATCATGCGCGAGCTTGAAGGTAAACGCCAATATATAGGAGGAGGCGAAGAAAGTTACGGTTTCCTTGCCGAAGATTTTGTTCGCGACAAAGATTCCGTCTCAGCGGCTATGCTGTTCGGTGAAATTGCGGCATGGGCGAAAGATAATGGTAAAACATTGTACGAAATGCTTCAGGACATCTATGTAGAATACGGTTTCTCTAAAGAAAAGGGAATTTCGGTAACTAAGGAAGGACGCAGCGGGGCCGAAGAGATAGAAACTATGATGAAGAATTTCAGAGAGAATCCGATCAAACAGATTGCGGGCTCTAAAGTTACACTCATCAAAGACTTTGTAACACTAAAAGCCCAGGATCTGGCCATCAATGAAGAATATACATTGGAAATGCCAACGACTTCAAACGTATTGCAGTACTTCACCGAAGACGGAACAAAAATATCGATCCGTCCTTCAGGCACAGAACCGAAAATTAAATTCTATATAGAAGTAAAAGCCAAATTGAGGTCCAGAGCCGATTACGATGCCATCGACGCCAGTACAGAAAAGAAGATAGACCAAGTCTGTAAAGATCTGGGTATATAAAAAATACTAAGCAAAGCCGGATAGTAATTATCCGGCTTTTTTACCCGGTATATTTGCGAAAATAGTAACACAAAAAACTTATTATCCGTATAAAGCGGAATTTCTAAATAAATACTTCCAAACAGACAACAATTATTAAATCAGAATTGTTATGATATTTTAAAGGATCACATTAGCAACACATTAACAATTAAACGAAAACAGTTTTAGCAAAGGATTACAGAAAGAATTATGTCCTCCCTGCTTTATTGCCCACGACCATTTATTTCTACAAAATATGTTTTACAACAGGTTTTTTAATAAAAAATGTTAAGAAAGTAAATTTTACTTACTATCGTGTGAACTTATTATAAGTACACTTACTATATTTGCACGAAAATTTTTAAAAATGAATAAATGGAAGTAAACTGCAAACTGGGGAATCCAAATGAGGAGGTGGGATATCTAATCTGGCGTGTTTCCAAGTACTGGCAAAGAGGTAAGCACAAAGTATTGGATGAATTTGGATTAACATCATCACAGATGGAGTTATTAGGAGCTATATATCATATGTCCAGGCAACAAAAAGAAGCTACACAAATCGTTTTATCGCAAGAAACGGATATAGATCCTATGACTACTTCGACGATATTAAGAAATCTTGAAAAAAAGAAGCTAATAAACAGACGGGAGAGCATTACCGATACAAGAGCACGCATCGTTGAACTAACCGATGAAGGGAAAGAACTTTTCGAAAAAGCAATAGAAAAAGTCAAAACCGGACAGGAACTTTTATTCAAAAATATTGATGTGGAAGTATTAAAAACGCAACTAAGCATATTATTACAGGAAATGGACAGATTAAGTAAATCAAACAATTAAATAAATTTAGGTATGAATGTGAAAAAGATTGTTATCGGAGCAATGGCTCTATTGGTTATGGTATCTTGTGGGAACAAGGGCTCCAATCCCTTCGGAGGTGGAGACAAAACTCCTCAGGAATATCCGACACAGGTATTAAGTATACAGGACACAGAACTGGAAACTGTTTATCCAGTGACTATAAAAGGACAGGAAGATGTTGAAATCAGGCCCCGTATCGATGGTTTTATAGATGCTGTTTACGTGGATGAAGGAGCAGTGGTGAAAAAGGGACAGATTTTGTTTAAAATCAATTCCCCTACAGCCGAACAAGTTTTGAGAACAGCACAGGCTGCAGTTGAAAGTGCCAGGGCACAGGTGGGCACAGCCCAATTGAATGTCGACAGGTTCAAACCTTTGGCCGAACAAGGTATCGTAAGCCAGGTACAACTCGATACTTACCAAAACACATTGCTTACATCAAAAGCGGCTTTGGCTCAGGCTCAGGCCCAACTCACAAGCGCACAGGCACAGATGAGCTGGACAAATGTTTCCAGTCCGGTAGATGGCGTTGTAGGTACGATCAATTATCGTCAGGGGAGTCTGGTAAATAATAGCAATGCTCTGACTACAGTATCGAGTACAGGTAATGTATTTGCATATTTTTCACTGAATGAGAAAGACCTTGTTACTTTATTGGCAGACCTGCCGGGTAAAACCCAGGCTGAAAAAATAAACAACCTGCCTGCAGTTACCCTGAAAATGGCTGATGGTAATGTATATGAAGAGAAAGGTAAGATAAAAACAATTTCCGGCTCAGTAAGCGTATCGACCGGATCTGCAAACTTCAGGGCCGAATTTCCAAATCCTCACGGAGTGTTGAGAAGCGGATTCAGCGGAAACCTGTCTATTCCTCAGCATGTAGAAGAGGCTATAGTAATACCGCAGGCAGCCACATTTACAAAACAGAATAAGCGCCTGGTTTATAAAGTGGTCAGCGATTCTATTGCTGTACAAACACTAATTGATGTTACTGCTACACCTGACGGGAAAAGCTATGTTGTAACAAACGGCCTTTCGAGCGGAGACCGCATTGTAACAGGTGGAGTTGCCACCCTGTCTGATAGTACAACAATCATTGTGAAAAAATAAGACTATTTATTTAATAAATAAAATAAAGAACTAATGTTAAAAACATTTATAGAAAGACCTGTACTCTCCACGGTGATTTCTGTCATTATTGTGGTACTGGGGATTATTGGGCTGGCAACCTTGCCAGTAGAGCAGTATCCCGATATCGCTCCTCCGACAGTGCAGGTGTCAGCTACCTATCCCGGTGCAAACGCGGATGTGGTAATGAATAGTGTGGTTGTTCCACTCGAAGAACAAATCAATGGTGTGGAGGGGATGACATATATGACATCGTCTGCAACAAGTGGATCTGCTACGATCAGAGTTTATTTCAAGCAAGGGGTTAATCCCGATATTGCTGCTGTGAACGTGCAAAATCTCGCGGCACGCGCAAATCCGTTATTACCGCAAGAGGTAACTCAATTGGGGGTAACTGTTGCAAAACAACAGAACAGTACATTGCTGGGGCTTACAATCAGTACAAGCAATCCTGACTATGACGGGGAATTCCTTCAGAACTATGCTAATATCAATATTCTCCCTCAGATAAAACGTGTATATGGTGTTGGTAATGCCAGTGTTTTTGGAGCAAGGGACTATGCTATGCGTGTATGGCTCAAACCGGATGTGATGGCTGCCTACAAAATTTCCGTACAGGAGGTAAGCGCAGCATTGGCCGATCAGAATATAGAAGCTGCTCCCGGTGAGCTGGGACAAAATAGCGACCAGTCTTTCCAGTATACAATGAGATATACCGGAAAACTGCGGACAGAAGACCAATTTGGTAATATTATCCTGCGTTCGCAGGATGGACATATTCTAAGGCTGAAAGACATCGCGGATATAAAGTTAGGTTCTTTGAACTATAGCGTTATTTCCCAGACCGACAGGAATCAGTCTGTATTTATCATGATCAACCAGACAGCCGGCTCAAATGCCCAGGAGGTAATTAAGAATGTGAAGGATGTACTGAATAACGCAGAAAAATTATTACCTACAGGTGTTAAATTTAACTATATGATGGACTCCAGTGAGTTTCTGGATGCATCTATCGAAAAAGTTATCCATACATTGCTGGAAGCCTTTGTCCTCGTATTTATCGTAGTATTCGTATTCTTGCAGGACTTCAGGTCTACAATCATTCCTGCGGTAGCAGTACCGGTGGCCATTGTAGGTACATTCTTCTTCTTACAGGTGTTTGGTTTCTCTATCAACTTGCTGACTTTGTTTGCATTGGTGCTTGCTATTGGTATTGTGGTCGATGACGCCATAGTCGTCGTCGAGGCTGTCCATGCACAGCTCGACGCAGGAGAAAAAGATCCTAAAAAGGCGACCATGACTGCTATGAAGGAAATCGCACCGGCTATTGTATCCATTACACTGGTTATGTCGGCGGTATTTATTCCGGTCAGCTTTATCGGCGGTACCAGCGGTATATTCTTCAAGCAGTTCGGTCTGACTCTGGCTATTGCCATTCTTATTTCGGCTGTAAATGCCTTGACGCTGAGCCCGGCTCTTTGCGCCTTGTTCCTGAAAGCGCACGACGAAGAGCATCAGAAAAAAGGTTTCTTGCAGAGGTTCTATTATTATTTCAATATTACGTTCAACAGTGCAACGCAAAAGTACAAAAAGAGCCTCCAGTTCCTGGGAAGAAGAGGCCATCGCTGGATTACGGTAGCTATTATAGCCGTTTCTTCAGCCATACTATTCTTTCTGATGAATATGTTGCCTACCGGTTTCGTTCCGAATGAGGATAGTGGAGGTGTTATCGGTTTCGTGACTTTACCTCCGGGTTCATCCCTGGAGAGAACAGATTCTGTTGTAAATCAGGTTGTCCATATGGCACAGGAAATTGATGGTGTTAAGAGTGTGACTAATATCTCGGGGGTTAACTTTACCGCCGGTATGAACAGTTCTTATGGTACTTTGATTGTAAAAATGGAGTCATGGAATGATCGTAAACTATCAACCAATGAAGTATCTGCCATCTTGAAAGAAAAGACAAGCCATATCAAGGATGCGACATTCTTCTTTGTAGCTACTCCTACCCTTCAGGGATTTGGATTGAGTGCAGGGGTTGATATGCAGTTGCAAGACCGTACAGGGGGAGATATTAACGAATTTAATAAAATAGCTCAAAACTTCCTCCATAAACTACAAAGCAGAAATGATGTCATACTCATGGCTATGACAAACTTTAACCCTGCCTTCCCGCAGAAAGAAATATCAGCTGACTTACCTAAGATTAAGGCAGCAGGATTAAGTCTCAGCGAGGTGATGGGGACATTGCAGGCTTATATCGGTAGTTCGTATATCTCAACATTCAACTTATATGGGAAGCAATTTAGGGTCGTATTGCAGGCTTCTCCTGAGTACAGAAGAAAATTGGATGACCTGAGTGGTTTATTCGTCAAGACCGGAAGTGGGGATATGGCTCCTATCACAGAGTTTATTCATGTAGAAGATATCGATGCCCCTCCTACATTGAGCCGTTTCAATATGTATACATCTATAGATATGACCATTATACCTAATATGCTTGACGGAAAAAGTACCGGGGATGTATTGAAGCTGATAGAGGAAATGTCTCAGGATAAAAGCATCTTCCCTGATGGCTATACATACGAATTTGGTGGAATGACCCGTGAAGAAGCTAATACCGGTAGCCAGACCGTCCTCATATTTGGTATCTGTATCATTTTCGTATACTTGCTGCTTTGCGCCCTTTACGAAAGTTATATTATACCATTGGCGGTATTATTCTCACTTCCTGTCGGATTGGCCGGAGTATTTATCTTCCTGATGATATTCGGTGTATCGCAGGGTATTGTGAATAACATTTACGTCCAGATATCGATGATCATGCTTATCGGACTCCTGGCGAAGAATGCGATTCTGATTGTGGAATATGCATTGCAACGCCGTCAGCAGGGAATGAGTATTATAGAAGCTGCCGTAAACGGAGCTGTTGCACGTCTTCGTCCTATTCTGATGACATCGTTTGCATTCATAGCGGGATTATTCCCTCTGTTTATTGCATCCGGTGCAGGTGCCATCGGTAACCGCTCTATCGGTATCAGTGCTATCGGAGGTATGTTTATCGGTACTATGATCGGGGTATTGGTTATACCGTCATTGTATATCATATTCCAGTCTCTACAGGATAAAGTAAGTAAATCGGGAATGATAAATTCGAACGACGAATTCATAAACAAACAAGGACAATAACATTATGATAAGTAAACAAATAAAAGGTGCGGTTCTGTTGGGAGTAATACTCTCAATGGGATTCACATCCTGCGGAGTTTTGAATTCCAACAAATATAAATCTCCGGAAGTAGATGCTTCAGGGATGTTCAGAGATGAAAATCCAACGGATACTACTACTATAGCAAATATACCCTGGCGGGAATATTTCAGCGACCCGGCTCTTCAGGCATTGATAGATGAAGGCCTTACCAACAACTATGACCTGCGCCTGGCATATAACCGCATCCAACAGGCCGAAGCCGGACTATATATCGCCAAATCGGCATATTTCCCTACTGTTGCTTTAGGTGCTCAGGTTACACATACTCAAAAAAGTATCAGCAATGGCAAGGAAAGGGTACTCGGATATAATGGCGGCGACCAATGGGGTTTAGGCTTTGTAGTACAATGGGAAGCTGACATCTGGGGTAAACTGAACAGCAAAACAAAAGCCCAGTATGCCAACCTCGTTAGCACGCATGCTTACCGTAATCTAATTCAGACATCCCTGGTTGCCAATATAGCTACCACCTATTACTCGCTGCTGGCACTCGACGAGCAGTTGAAGATTACATTGGAAACTATTGAATTGCTAAAGGAAAGTACTGCAACAATGCAGGCCATGATGCAGGCCGGGCTCCTCAATCGTGCCGGTGTAAAGCAAAGTGAGGCTTTGCTCTACAGTACACAGGTCAGCGTACCGGATCTGCAAATGCAAATCAATCAGCTGGAGAATTCACTTAGCCTGTTATTAGGACGCAAACCGGGACCCATTACAAGGACGTCCATCGACAACCAGGCGGTTCCTGCCGGACTACAAGCAGGTATCCCTGCACAGATGCTGGCAAAACGCCCGGATGTATTGCAAGCCGAAATGGGATTCAGATATGCATTCGAAATGAGAAATGTAGCTCAGCGCTCTCTGTATCCGTCTTTGACATTAGGCACTTCTACTGTTGGATTTGCATCCAATACGCTTTCGCAGTTCTTTAAACCGACAAACATTCTGGCTAATATCGTAGGAGGGCTTACCCAGCCTATATTTGCCGGTAATCAGCTGAGAGGGCAATATAAGATAGCAAAGGCTCAACAGGAAGAAGCATTACTTACTTTCGAACAAACAGTATTGACCGCAAGTCAGGAAGTATCGAACATTATGTTTACATACGAAACCTCACTCCGCAAGAATGAGGACCGTGCTAAACAAGTAGATGCTCTTTCCCTTGCCGTAGGTGATACCCAGCAGTTACTGAAAGCCGGTGAAGCCAATTATACAGAAGTATTACAAGCTGAACAAAGTTTGCTACAGGCACAACTTGGACAGGTAAGCGATAAACTTGAACAACTGCAGGCATCTGTAAATCTTTACAGAGCACTTGGAGGAGGTATCGAGTAACAACAATCTGATAACATTCTTATTTATGAAAGAGGATATTTCCACCGGGGAATATCCTCTTTCTTTTATTTCATCTTTTTGGAAATACTTTATCTATGTATATAGCTGATAATCTTTAGCTGTTAGCTTATCGCTCTTTGAAAAGTTTTAAGTAATAAGTAAAAAGTCGACAGGAGAAAAATAAGAAAAAGTCGTTAGTTTGTGTCAGGTTTGTCAGATTTTCAGACAGTGTCCTTTGTGTAGACCTTTGTGCCCTTTGTGGTAAGGAGTTTTTAATCATTAAGTACACAAAAAGAAATCACAAAGGGCACAAAGGTGGAAAAATCCGTTACGTTTGTTACTTTTTTGAAATAGTTACAGGTTACTGCGCCCTTCGGGCAGTTACAAGTTACGGGTTGATGACTGTTTACTGTTCACTGAAAAGTGTCAAGTTTGTCAAGTTTCAGATTCCCGGAAATATGTGATGCGGTTATCCAGATAGAAATAAATAGTTTTCACTAAAGTGAGAAAAATCAACTATATTAGAAGTGAAATAATAAAGAGATGGCGAAATGGAAATAAAATCCCTTATTGAAACAGACTTTGATACAATATTCCGGGCTTTTAATCAGGCTTTTGCCGATTATGAAATCCAACTGGACAAGGAACAACTCCAAACCATGATAAAAAGGCGCGGTTTCAATCCCAGTTTGTCTTTTGCTGCATTTGAAGGAAATGAAATCGTAGCTTTTACGCTTAATGGAACAGGAAATTTCAACGGGATTGCAACAGCCTACGATACAGGTACAGGTACATTGAAAGCATACAGGGGAAAGGGTTTGGCTACAAAAATCTTTGAATACTCGATTCCTTACCTGAGAGAACAGAATATCAAACAATATTTGCTCGAAGTGTTACAACATAATACAAATGCTGTGTCTGTTTATAAAAATACAGGGTTCGAAATAAGCCGGGAGTTCAATTATTTCAGACAAAGTAATGAGAAGATCAATAATGAAATAAAAACCTCCGGCATATCCTGTTCGATAAAACAAATCAATATCGGGGATTTTAACTTCCTTCCGAATTTTTGGGACTTTTATCCATCATGGCAAAATAGCTTTGGGTCCATCAGCAGAGTAACCGAGGATTTTGTGAGCCTGGGCGCATTTATCGAAAATAAATTGGCCGGATATTGCGTATTCGAACCCATTTCGGGAGATATCACCCAGATATCGGTTGATAAGCAATACAGACGGAAAGGAGTAGCATCGCTGTTACTCAGGGAAATGACCGGGCTAAATAAGAACGATGCTGTAAAGGTTATAAATACAGATATTTCCTGTAGTTCCATTACAGCGTTTCTGAAATCAAAGAATATAGGGATTACAGGAATGCAGTATGAAATGATAAGAGGGATATAGACAGCCCTCTACCCCGCCGCCTCACTGAGAATCACGTTCGCACGGGCTATTGCAATATTAATGTTATCGCATATATTCACCTCTCCTATCATAGCTGGTATGCCTGAAGTCTCTATCATGGCGTGTACTTTCGGCCTTACGCCCGACAAAATAACCTGTATGCCATCCTTCATTGACTTCTGACAGAGGCTTTCCAGGTTATGCAGCCCTGTGGAATCGATAAACGGAACTTTGCGCATCCGTATAATGCGTATCTTCGATTTATCTCCAATTACACGCATGCTTTCCTCAAACTTGTTGGCAATGCCGAAGAAGAAAGGACCGTCGATCTCATAGACCTCTACGCCGTCGGGCAAGGTGAGTATCTCTTCATCCTGGGTAAATTCGCTTTCATCCGTTAAATCCAGTTCGTTCTTTATCACAGAAACATGAGTTACCTCGTTGATCCGTCTCATAAAGAGTACCACAGCCAGTAATAAACCCACTTCGATAGCAATGGTCAGGTCGAATATTACCGTCAGGAAAAATGTGATAAGCAATACGGCGACATCCGATTTCTGGTTTCTCAGAAGAGCTTTGAATGTACGCCATTCACTCATATTATATGACACAATGACCAATACTCCGGCAAGGCAGGCCATCGGTATATATTGGGCCAGAGGCATCAACAGGAGTAAAATAAGCAATAAGACAACGGCATGGATTATACCCGCCACCGGTGTCCGTCCCCCGTTATTGATATTCGTCATGGTGCGGGCAATGGCTCCCGTAGCCGGAATACCTCCAAACAAAGGAGTAATGATATTTGCCACTCCTTGTGCTATCAGTTCCGTATTGGAATTATGCTTCTCCCCACCTATCACACCGTCGGCCACTGTAGCCGACAATAGCGATTCAATAGCGCCGAGCAAGGCAATCGTTATAGCTACAGGAAGCAAATCGGTTATCGCCGCCATATTAATATCAGGGATAGCAGCATCGGGCAACTCCGCATTTATTCTGAAGCGGTCGCCAATAGTATCTATAGCATTGATACCGAAATACGTTTTCATGAAATAGACGATGGCCGTAACGAGGATAATGGCTACAAGTGAACCCGGTACCTTCTTTACAATGCGTGGCGTAAGTACAATAATCAGGATACTGCCTATACTTACTGCTGTGTTCCACCAGTTGATGGTATCGAAGTGCTTAATGTATATAATCCATTTACCGATAAAATCCCCGGGAGCTTTCTCCCCGCCGAAGTTGAGTCCGAAGATATCGGCAATCTGCGTCGTAAAAATGGTGACGGCAATACCACTGGTAAAACCGACTATGATAGGGTAAGGGATGAACTTGATTATCTTCCCCAGTTTGAAAATACCCAGTAAAACCAGAATGACTCCCGCGATAATAGTAGCTATGAGTAATCCCTTTATTCCGTGCGTCTGTACCACTCCATAGACAATAACGATAAAAGCGCCCGTCGGCCCTCCTATCTGCACGCGGCTGCCTCCCAGAAAGGAGATGACAAACCCGGCAATAATAGCCGTGATTATACCTTGTTCAGGAGTTACACCCGACGCAATACCAAATGCCAGAGCCAGAGGTAGGGCAACAATACCAACAATAAGACCTGCCATGAGGTCATTTATGAATTTTCCTTTATCGTACGTCTTCAGTGAAATAAATAACTGGGGCGTGAAATCTTTGAGAAGATCTTTTTTCATATCAAAACAAAAAACACTATTAACTTACATTAGTAATCGGCTCGCAAACATACAAGATACTAATAAATAACCGTTTATCAAAATATAGGCCAAACTAGTTTAGAATGCGTCTAATTTACTTATTCGAAACAGGTTATTGATTACACATTTTTAAGAGCGCAAAGTTACAAAATGATTTGGTTTCATTTCTTTTGATTGATAATAATTATTAATTTTGTAAAAACTATCAATTTAAACTATCAAAAAGTTATGGAAAAAAGTATCAAAGGTACAGAGACCGAAAAGTGCCTGTTAAAATCATTTGCGGGAGAATCTCAAGCCAGAATGCGTTACACAATGTTTGCCAGCCAGGCGAAAAAAGAAGGACTGGAACAAATTGCGGCTATATTTCTTGAAACAGCAGATCAGGAAAAGGAACATGCAAAACGTATGTTTAAGTTCTTGGAAGGCGGTATGGTAGAGATCACCGCAATGTATCCCGCCGGAAAGATAGGAACAACTGCCGAAAACCTGATAGAAGCTGCAGCCGGAGAACATGAAGAGTGGGCTGTCGATTACCCTGCATTTGCTGAAATAGCAGAAAAGGAAGGCTTCAAAGAAATAGCCGTAATGTACCGCATGATAGCTAAAGTAGAAAACATCCATGAAGACCGTTATAAAGCTCTTCTTGCACGCGTGGAAAGCAACGGTGTATTTACCCGTGAAGAGGCTATCGACTGGCAATGCCGCAATTGCGGATTCGTTATCAAGAGCAAAATGGCTCCTAAGACCTGCCCGGCATGTTTACATCCTCAGGCATACTTCGAACCATTGAAATGGAACTTTTAAGTAAGAAATGTAGTAAAAAGCGGTTAGTGGCAGATTATAAGCCCCGGCTTTTTTATATCTCATTTTGCAGATAAAAAATGCGGGTATTCCAATAAGGAATACCCGCATTACTTAAATAGAGGTTAGAAATCCGATTTGAGTTTCTTCACTTCCTCTACGAGTTTTGAAAAGGATTTATCCCTTTTACGTTTTTCATGCTCCGATACCGAGAAGTGCCACGCTTCGCGCCGGAGTTTCAAATAGCTTTCATAAACTTTATAGTCTAATATGCCATTATCCACTGCTTCCAGTACCGCGCAACCGGGTTCCCTTATATGTGCACAATCCTTGAAACGGCATAATGCCGCATAGTCGGAAATTTCGAGCATTTCCGCGAGTGAGCCGGGATTATCAACAGCCAATCCAAATTCCCGGACACCCGGGGTATCAATTAAAACACCTGAACCGTCCATCAATACCATTTCCCGGCGGGTCGAAGTATGCCGTCCTTTTCCCGTGGACAAGCTGATACCGGATGTAAGTAATTCCGGCTTCCCACAGAGGGCATTCACCAGAGAACTTTTGCCGACACCCGAAGAACCTACAAACACTACTGTTTCACCTTCCGATATGGATTCCTGTAACTGGCGAATCGTTTTGGGATGATGTACACTTGTTATGAACACCGGCATCTGGCGGGCAATATGTTTGATTGCTTTATCTATTTCCTGTCTGTCAAAGCCCAAATCGGCTTTATTGAGTACCAATACAGGTTTGATATCCGCTTCCAATATCTGAACCACAAAACGTTCGGCTCTGCGGACATTGAAATTATCATCAAGGCTTTGCACAATAAATGCCTTATCTACATAAGAAGCAATAGCCTGTTTCTCTGCAACTGCTCCACTTTTCTTGCGATACAACATCCGTTCGCGCGGCAGTAAATCCACGATAATTCCTTTACTTTCATCAAATGGTTGAAAAACAACCCAATCACCCACAGAAGGCAATTCAAAGTCCGATTTCCCATACATCATATTTCCCGTTAGCTCACATTGCAGTAGTCCGCTTTCGGTAATAATTTCGTAGCATGTACGATGTACAACTGCTACTCGTCCGTGAGACAAGACTTTATGTATTGATTCCTGTTTTAATTGGTTTAACTTATCGTTCCAACCATAATTATTCAAATTAATCATTGTCATATCTTTTTCGCGATGTAGAATACATAGCCGTAGAATTCTTTATACTTGCGGTATATTTCCGCATCGTAACGTTGGAATTCAACAAATTCTCCGGCGATCTTATTTCCTGCATATTTATCAAGAAACATCTCCTGAGCCTTAATCAATGGCGTAAAATAATGCTCTGTCCAGCAAGTCTCAGGCAGAATAAATGTAGCGACGGGTACATACCCCGCTTCCTGTATACGGGCTATTTTATTAGAAATAGTATCCATCTCCGGAAAATGAGGCATACAGTAATTCTCAATTTCCGCCGGACGTTTCTCCGTAAACCATGAGCCTTCCGAAACGGCAATATATCCTCCTGCTTTCAGAAATTTACGCCATTCGTTCAGTCCCCGTTCAAAACCGATGTTATAAATTGCTCCTTCACACCAGATCAGGTCTAGCTCTTCATTTTGAAAAGGAAGATCGTCCATCGAACGGACAATACCTTTCACTCTATCCTGAAGACCCAGCTTTCCGGCATTATAATTAAACCTGTCAATAAATGCCGGGAAAAGATCGAAACCGGTAATATGCCCCGGTGCATGTCCGGCTAACACCATGGTCTGGCCACCTGTTCCGCAGCCGACGTCGGCAATAAGCGATGTGTCGGTAAGGTTATCTATAAAACTCAATGCTTTAAGGGTTATCCCCGGACTTCCGGGCCCTTGTCGTTCTGTATTTAAAAAGAATTCACAGATTAAATTAAAATCGAATTCGTGAATAGTTGTAATATTTTCGTTACTCATTGTTTTAATATATTGTGCATACACAGAGAAGCATAGCAATGCTTTCACCTCTGTACACAGGTAAAAAACTAAAATTATAATAACAGGAAAATACCCTCGAAAGGAGTTATCCGAGAGTAAACGAAAGGACAATCTGTATCAGAAACACAGATTGTTTATTACACCAAATCCGCTTTAAAAGTTTTTGTCATGCGGCAAAGATACAGAATATTTTGATCAGTTTAAAATGGGACACACAAAATCTCATTTTGAAGGTTGATCTTTCTTTGATTTGTCTCTCAAGAATTTAGTCCTATAACAAAATAAACAAGCACTCCGGATTGATATTATTATCAAATTCCAAATCATTTATCTATAATATAAAACGGTTAGTTCTTTGAAATGATGTTTAAAGTTACAAGCAATAAGGCTCGAGATACAGGTTCGTAAAAATTCGAATTGGATTATCAATCACCAAAGAGTAAGCAAGGTAAAATCGGCGAAGCCAAGCAGGTATTACTTTTAGGGAGTTCACAAAGTAGTGGTTCACTAATCGTTAAATACAGGAAGATACCGATACTTAGATTGTTTATCCTTTTTATATTGGCTATCTTTGCGGCTATTTTGTAAAATTATGACTATCGATATATCAGAAAAAGCTACACGGGATATTAACAATACGCCCATTGTACAGCAAACTGCCTTTTGGTCGGAAGTAAAAGCTCATCAGGGATTGGGGACCAAAGCCTTTGATTTTAAAGTAAAGAACCGCGATATATATACCAATGTAGGAGGACATTCCTATACCGACGCAGACTTGCTGGTCTTGCAAAAGCCCCTCGGTTCGCAATACAGCATAGCATATGTGCCTTATGGCCCCGAAATAGAGCCCTCTGAGGAGTATCAGGGACGTTTTCTGGAAGAATTATCGGAAGTTATGCGTTCATATTTACCGAAGAGTTGCATCGCTATCCGTTACGACCTCAACTGGCAGTCGCATTGGTGCGATGATAGTTATTTTGACGAAGCGGGCTTGTGGACGGGGCCTCCGGACAAGAAGTTTCAGGAATTCAATTTAAATTATAATACAATAGAGTGGAATCTCCGTAAGAGTAATTCTGATATCCTGCCTTCTACAACGGTTTTTTTGGACTTATCTCTTTCCGAAGAAGATATATTGATGCAGATGAAACCTAAGACCCGCTATAATATACGGTTAGCCGAAAAGAAAGGTGTACGTGTCTGCCGGGCCGGCATGGATAAAATATCCATCTGGTACGAACTATACAAAGAAACGGCATTACGTAACGGGCTTTTCATAAATGATATCGAGTATTTTGTGTCTGTCCTTACAGCCCGTGCAGATGATACATCTTCACCCGCTCATGTAGAGTTACTAATAGCCGAACATGAAGGTGAGCCCTTGGCTGCTATATTTCTGGTGATGTCGGGACACCGGGGGACCTATCTCTACGGGGCTTCCTCTTCACGTAAACGGAACTATATGCCGGCTTATGCCTTACAATGGGAAGCTGTAAGGATAGCTAAGGCGAATGACTGTAGGGAGTATGACATGTTTGGAGTCTCCCCCGGCCCGGACAGGTCACATCCAATGTACGGGCTATATCAGTTTAAAACAGGATTTGGCGGGGAACTGTTCCACCATTTAGGATGTTGGGATTACTTATTGGATGAGGAGAATTATAAATACCTCCAGATAAGCGAAATGAATGCGCAGGGGTATTATTTATCATAGTAGAAAGCTGGTAGGGATAAAGTATCAAATTCTTTTTGTGAGGGTTTTATGAGAAGATTCTTAACTTTGCAGAAGATTTTAATTTTGTAATGAATATGTCTGATTGGTATAGAAAAACAACATGGACAAGAGAAGATGAAGAAGATTTCTTCCAGAGGCTTGGAAGGGCAAGAGAGTATAATAGGGCTCAATATCTAAGAATTCAAGCTATAACATTCATAGAGACGCAACAAGAAAATCTGTTGAAAGTAGCTGAAATGCTCCTCAATAAGATTTTGAAAGATTATCCTGAGAATAAACTCGATAGGGGGCTTTCCTTCTATGCTTTAGGAGACATTTACAAGTTTCATAAACACTTTACTAAGGCAATCGATTATTATAAACAGGCTCTTGATTTCGAGAAAATTTTTCCGAATGTCATAACAAAGGCATATTTAAATTATTCTGAATTAATAATAAAAACAGGTCAAATAAATTTATACAATACTGTTGAAAATATATTAAAGTCAAAATTATCAGATTTAGCTTTTCCTATTGAGAAATATAAAGTTTATTCATTTTTATCGATAATAAATAAACAAAATGAAAATTTAGAACAAGCTAAAAAGTATGCTATATTGGCAGAACAATCTGCAAATGAAAAAACCTCAGGATTTAGATATCATAAATATTTAGGAGTTGTTGAAGAAAGGGATAATTGGTTAGATCAATTTATAGACAATTAAAAAAGACCTTATATGATTAATTATATCTCGGCGAAAGAAACTGATTTATATCTTGAAAAATATAAAGGTGCGGATTTTCAGGCATTTGCATACAGCCTATCTCACCGAAAATTTCTATTAAAATTAGAAAAAGAAAATTTGGAAACTGTATTATGTATCAATTGTGTATCATGCGAGTCCTTTTCAGGCAATTTAGATTTCAATAACGCTGACATAGTTTTAACGAAACAGAAAAAAGATGAATGGACTACTAGTTTTAAAGTTTCAGATAAAAAAAATAATTTCGAAATTATCTGTGATGGAGGAGTCGGTTTAGTCGTAGGCTTATTATCCGACTTTGATAATTCTTTTATAAAGAGTTATTCTTTTTGGAAATAAACATTGAAAAAATCCCCACATTTTCCAATGCAGGGACTTAATCTTCTGTGGAGAATATCGGACTCGAACCGATCACCTCAACACTGCCAGCGTTGCGCTCTAGCCAGATGAGCTAATCCCCCAATTCGGATACAAAGATAATATTTTTTGTTATCCGATCATACTTTTACAGAAAATCTTAGATATCCACTACAAACTTTTTCAGTTCAAGGTTCAATAACGGCTGAGGTACAGACTGTTTTATCTCGGAGATAATAATGTCGAGTACCCGTTCGCGTAAAAATTCCTTACGGGTAACAAGACTCACCTCACGAACAGGCGACACCCCTTTTAACGGGCGTACATTACGTCTTTGCTTTTCGTTCAGTTCCTCTATGGCCATTTCAGGGATTATAGTCAGCCCGCTGTTATTATCCACGATATTGATCAGGGTGCTGATGCTTCCCGCTTCGTATGAGAAGAGTGAATGAGAGCTCTTACGTTTGCGCATATTACATATACGCAATATCTGACCGCGGAAACAATGTACTTCTTCGAGCAGCCACAGGCGGTTGATATTCAAATCTTCCTCCTCCAGTTCTTTCTTTGCATACAATGATGTTTCACGAGGCGAAACATAAGCATAGAACCGTTCATAATAAATCGGATGCTCCGTGATCTTTTCGTTTTTAAGCGGAGTAGCCAGTATAGCGCCATCCAAGGCACCATTGAGCAGCTTTTCGATTATCTGAGCCGTAGTGGTTTCTTCTATTACCAACACAATGTCATAACCATTCTGGTCGTGCACCTGCATCAGTTTTGGCAACAGATATGGAGCAATGGTAGGGATAATACCCAGTTTGAATACACCCTGCACCACGCCTTTCTCTTCCTGGATAATTTCTTTGATCTGCTTCACCTGCGAAACGATCACCCTGGCCTGATTGATGATTTGCGTGCCTATTACCGTAGGCTGAACCGGCAGTTGGCTGCGGTCGAATATCTTTACACCCAACTCATCTTCCAACTTCTGAATCATCATACTCAGCGTAGGCTGGGTAACAAATGAAGACTCTGCTGCTTTAGCAAAGTGGCGGTGATTATCCACTGCTATAATATATTCCAGTTGCTGTATATTCATTTTCTTTATATTTTGTGTTAATATTCGCGTTCTCCAAAAATAGACGAGCCTACCCGTATCATTGTAGACCCCTCTTCGACTGCTATCATATAGTCTCCCGACATACCCATTGATATTTCAGAGAAGCAATCATCCTCTGCAAAATAGTCATTTTTTATTTCATCGAAGAATAGTTTCAGACTTTTAAATTCTTTTCTGACCTGCGATTCCTCTTCGACGTTGGAAGCCATACCCATTACTCCTCCAAGATAAGCAAATTTACAGTCTTTCCACTGGTTTGCAGACAGGAAACTGCGGCACTCGTCAAAAGTAAATCCGTACTTGGCATCTTCTTGCGCTATATGGATCTCCAGCAAACAACAAATCCTTTTTCCTATACGGGCTGCGGACTTCTCTATTTCGGCAAGCAATTTCCAACTGTCAACACTGTGTATTGTATGTGTATAAGGTATAATCGACTTTACTTTATTCGTCTGTAAATGCCCTATGAAATGCCATTCTATATCCTGAGGCAGCAAGGAATGCTTTTGGCTTATTTCCTGCATCCGGCTTTCTCCGAAAATATGCTGACCGGCATTATACGCCACCCTGATAGCATCCACAGGGTGAAATTTAGATACTGCCACCAGTTTTACATTTGCCGGCAAGCGGCCTTTTATACTATGTATATTTTCGGAAATGCCCATTCGGTATTTTTTAGACAAGAATTACTTTCTTCTTCTGATCTTCAGAATAAGGGAATACATCCATTATCATGGTTTCGCTCAGAGAGGCTATGGCATAATCGGCCAAAGTGCCTTCCATCCCTTTTTCCACAACTTTCAATGCCTCTTTCAGATCCGAAGCCTGGGCCAGCATGTTCACTGCTGTTTTTTTCTCCGTGCCACTTTTTTCATCCAGAGAGATAAACATAACTTTGGCTTTAAAAAAACGGTCACCATTGTCATTGAAAAACAATTCCGACAATTTAGCCCGCTTAATATCCGTGATAGTAAATTCCCCTGTTATATAAGGCTTTATTTCTTCTATAATACGTGCTTCTGCCTCAGTAAAAGACATGGCATCGACTAGATAAGGTTCGGTAACTTTTTTCTGCATACCGTTTTCCAGCATTTTTTCGTAACTTACCTTACATTCAAACCAATTGTGCATATAAATGTATTGTTATTATTAAAATCTATAATTTGTCGTTGCAAATTTAACAAATTTAATTTATAAAATCTATCATACAATAAAAGTTCTCTATTTAATTGATTTAAATATTGTTATAATTCGCATTCTTTTTATATATGGGTATAATCTCCGTTGGCTGTCTGTTTAATTTACTATATATCGTAATTGGTTTTTAGCCGCTAGCTGTAGTTATAGCATAAGTAACCCAATACTTATTTATTTGAAACTTACTCCCTGTTAAAACTTGACAAACTTGACAACTTTTGCACTATTTCCATATTTTCGACTCACTGCTTTTCAACTTTCAACTCAATCCGTTCTCGATGTATATCCCGGTGGCAGAAACGGGTAAAGATTCGGCTTAGGTTTTTCTACCGGAGCGGCAGGCGGTTCCACAACAGGCGGCTGTTCCTGTGCTTTATCCTGTTTGTCTGCCTGCTCAATTTTCATTTTCCGTTCTTCACTTTTCACTTTGCCTTCCTCCTCCAGCTCCTTATCCACGGCCGCCACAACCTCCGGATCGAGCAAGCCGCCCGGACGGAAGCCGTTCTCCTTTAATATCATCAGTTGCCGCCTGGTTTCCTCGTCCTGTACCTCGATGATCAACGGGCGTTTTTCCCTGCTTTCCAACTGCAACTGCTCTTTCCTCCTTTCCTCATGGTCGAGTACGTACTTTATCGCACGGATACTCGGCGGGCAGAATTTCTTTTCCACTACACGGCATTTCACCACATCTTCCGCAGGGTTGTCTTTATCCGGGACATAGGTGATCTTCTCTTTTTTCTGTATGTAGCCTTCGAGTAATTGTTTCAATCCTATGCGGGCATTGGCTACCAGCGCCTCTTCCCTGCGGATAAACGCTTCTTCGACTTCTTCCTTAAATCCGGGCCTGTTCTTTTTCCAGTCATAGAAAGTCTGGCGGCTGATCCGGAGTATCTTACATATTTCAGATACTCCGTGAAGGTCTTGTTCTATCATTTCCACGATACGTACTGCGGTTTTGTCGTTATATTTCATAATGTTAAAGGTTTTGCCCCTTCCGTCCTCCCCACAGGGCCGGACTGTTAAGTTCTCTCAGTTTTTTGTTACACTGAGGAACACTGAGGTATATTCTCTCAGTGCATCTCAGTGTCTTCTCAGAGAAACTCAGTGTAATAATTCTCTTTGTATTCATCATTTATCAGAACTTAACAGCCCTACCCCATAGGGGAGGCTACAAAAAGGATATTGTTTGTTAATATACTATTTATAAAAGCTGATGGCTAGCAGCTTTTACGTATAGATAAATGATTGGGATTTTGATAATATGAATTCATAGTGATATTATTATTGCTGTATAAAAACGTTGGATTGTTTTCTACTACGCGCAATCAGAGATTGCTTGTGTTCCTTTTTCTGCTAATATAAATACTTTAATAAGCAGTGAACCTGTCAGCTGTCGTTTGTGGATAAAATGTTGACGACCATATGATATACGCTATTCCTATTGTTGTATGGCCATAATTTAAAGTCATTCGGATTTTATTTTTTTTATTATCTTTGAACCAAACTCAAAATAGATATGCTGTTCAGGGGGCTACTTGTTTTCTTTACCATATTCTTTGTGCAATCCGGCATTGTACAGGCACAAACACATACTTACAGTACTGTTATTTCCGATGAGGAGATTTATGCCTTCCTGAACTGGATGACCAATAATGATAAAAAATCCGAGATTAAATTCCTTAAAAATAACAAAAAAGTATCCGTGAAAATACTGCCTTGGGATACAGCCAACTTTATCAGTAAATATATCGGTGAATACGATATCAGTCATCTTGAACCCGACAATAAATACCTGTTCAAAAAATCTTCCGGTCTGGATACATTATTTGCACAGGCCGACAAAGACTATTTTTACGAACAATTTGTATCTATCAAAGATTCTGTCTGGCAAAAGGGCATGTCAGGCAAGAAAATGCTTCCGGCCGATAAAAAGGATTATGCGGATGTGAATTATTATTCTGTTCCTCTATTTTCCCGGAACAAGGAGTATGTTATCATTTACAAAGTTTACACATGCGGGTACGGATGTGCTTATGGAAAATATTACCTGTATAAGTATGATGCAGACCGATGGAGGTTTTTAATGTCGGTAAATCCGTGGAACAGTTAACTTCGGATTCATTTTCGTCCGAAATCGGCAGGGATTTCCCCCCATTCGTCCGTTTTCCATTTTATTATCTGAGTAGTATATGTATTGTCCCGGAGCCATTTTTCAGCACGTTCTATCATATAGAACAGAGACTCATTTTCGGGAAGTCTTTCCAATTTTGTCTTACATTTTTTCTCTTTTACCCATTTTATAGCATTAGCACTATCCGAATAGATAGGGATTTTAAATTTCTTTTGTTTTAGCAAAGCCAATCCATGTACCAGGGCCAGGAATTCACCTATATTATTGGTGCCTTTCTCAAACGGTCCCTGATGGAACACCTGTTCTCCGGTCTGCACATATACCCCCCTGTATTCCAGTAAACCCGGATTTCCGCTACAAGCGGCATCTACAGATAAGCTGTTTTTTATTATTTCGGGAATATTGTGAATGGAGATCTTCTTTTTTTCAGCATTCTTTCCGATATACAACCATGGATTGTCGTTATAGGCTTTCTCTGCCTCTTCTTTGGTAGGAAAAGATTTATATATAGCCCCTTCGTACCCTTCAATCTGAGCTTTTGCCTCATTCCATGACGAATACACTCCCGGAGTCACTCCATTCCACACCACATAAAAATTCTTCTTTGCCACTAATTATATTCTACTTAGTAAAACAACCATTGGTTTCGGATGCAAATTAACGAAGAAAGCCGGAAAATACGAAATAATAGAATCTTTAAAGAGCATTACGTTTGATTTATTCTGACTCAGCCCTAAACTTAATATCTCATTGAAATGTTATTTCAATATAAGAAAAAAGTAACAGTATGCCGGAATAGACACATGAGCTATTCTTATTTAACAATCTAAATAAAACACCAATGGATACCGAAGATTTGTCAAAACGCTACATGGAGAAATACAATGAGCTCGCAGCCAAATTTGAAGAACTGGAAATAAGCAATCTCGTGGAGAAGCTTAATAATGCGATCTCCCGGTCTGATATGGCGAAAACAAATGAATTGTATGATAAGGTACTTGAGTGGAATGCCAGAGTGGAAAAGCTTTCCGGAGCTAAAATAGCATTGGATATGCAGTTTAGTTATCTGCGGTTGCCTTCACCTGCTCTATTTGGCGTAACATTTGATGGAGAAGAAAAGATATGGAAATTTAACACCTGATTACTAAGCGCTTGTTTAAATCCTATCGGAAATAGTTGTATTTGATGCTGATTAAAAATATTTTTTAACATTAAAAATAGTGCGCAATCAAATTTTATGTCGCAATTTTGCATTGTGAACGATTGTTCACGTATTTAAAATGTTTGATTAATGAAATATAGCAGGGAATACATATTAAGACGAGCTTTCGATGTTTTTATGAACAAAGGATATGATAGTGCATCAATTTCTGTTCTGCAAGAGGAATTGGGCATGTCTCGCGGAGCTATGTACAGGTACTTTAAAAATAAGGAAGAACTGTTTTTTGCTGTCATTGACGAATATTTTTTCAAAATATTTGATAAAATGCTTAATGGTATCAAAGGAGATATCACGGTGCCCGAATTAATTGAAGCTATGCACAGACGTCAGAAAATTGTAACGAATGCATTTATGAGGGCAGGCGTTACGCATACGGTTTTTCTGAATTATACAGCTTTGATAATACAGGCTGCCAAGCATTACCCGGATTTTGTCAACCGCTTCAGGTTTATCTATGCCCGCCTGCTCGATAATTGGCGGAATGCCTTGCTTAAAAGCATAGAGATCAAAGAAGTGAGGGCCGATATAGATGTTGAGATAATGTGTATCCTCTTCAACAATACCGGAGTAAAAGAGACTTCGGATCAAGCTTGTGACGAATCCCAGTTTGTGACAAATGTGGTGAAAGATATGGAAAGGAGAAAGGAAGTGATGGATTATCTATACTGTTTGATTAAAGTTTAATTTTTTTATTTGGGAGTGAACTATCGTTCATTAACATAACAAAGACAAGCTTTTGTTTTATATAACTAAATGAACAATTGTTCATAATTCAAACAACGATTTTATGAAAAAAATAATAGCTGTCCTCACTCAAAAAGGGGCATTAAGTATAGGGATTCAAGGAAATACTACTGTAAACCTGTTTGAATTGGAAGATGAAAACGTAAAGGGTGTTGAATGTATAACGCTGGAAAGTACCGGGAATAACTATTTTTCGTTACTTATGGCTATCAAAAAGGTCAGTCTTGTGTATGCGGATACAATTAACTCCGATCTGAAAAAAATTCTGAATGAAATAGGGATCAAAACAAAATGTAAAGAAGATATACCAAACGACAGGTTTATCAGTCAATTTATCTTCGGCTAGCCTGCCTATTATCTTCGATTAATAGTAACAAGTATTCAGTAAATTAAAAGTGAGGGATCATTTAGCTGATTTTTTAACTTATGCGAAAGGTCTATTTATTTATTTTATTAGCAACAATTTCTGTCTCTATATCTGCTCAGGACGATCTGCTGTACGCCGATGACAGTATCAGGGAACAATACAATATAGCTATGCGGGACCCGAATATATTCAGGCCCAGACACTTTGAGATATCGGAGGCTGAAGCTATAAGAATGGCTGACAGAATGCCGTCGTTTGCAGTGTATAAAGATACATACTTTGTAACCGGAATACCGTTGAATGAGGAAATTACAAACACCTCGGCCGATGCCAGCTTTCAGATCAGCATCAGGCAGCGGCTGACTAAGAGCGTGCTTCCGTTCAAAACATTCGCTTACCTGACATATACACAAAAATCATTTTGGGATATATATGCCGAATCCAGTCCTTTCAGGGATACTAATTATAACCCGGGATTAGGTTTGGGTAAATACATATTTCATGATAAAAAGCTGGTGGGGGCTATGTTTGCCCAGCTTAAACATGAATCGAACGGGCGCGACGGGGAAGATTCGCGTAGTTGGAATTACCTGAGCATATCTATGAAGTATTATTTCAATGCACGCTTCAATCTGTCCGGCGAATTTTGGATACCTTATGTAGACGGGGGTAACAACAAGGATTTGATCGATTACAGAGGTATCGGTTACTTGTCGATAAACTATATAAGCGATAAGCACAAATGGTGGTTGTCCGCTGAATTAAACCCCAAAAGAGGTTTTGGCAATGTGAATACAACGCTCACGGCAAGTTTCAGGATTTCAGAGAAAGCCAACCAGTACCTGTTTGCACGTTTCTTTCATGGATATGGTGAAAGTCTGCTGGATTATGATAAATATTCAATGAATATCCGGTTGGGAATATGCATTAAACCTGATTTTTACAGCATCTTTTAGGTTTAGAATTGCTTCTTCTGAAAAATATCTATGGCTGACAGCTTTGGTTTCCAAGCACAGCATTAAAAACTTTTTTTACTAAACTAAACAGTAATGAAAACTTTTAAACTTCAGACATGGCATTTCGGGCTAATGCTTATTGCATTAAGTATAGTTACTAATATTATAGGAACCTGGGCGGTAAACAGTATTCCTGATAAAATTGAAGATAGCCGGTTTGTAGAACTGAATGATAAAACCTTTGATGAAGCGATCCGTTCCGGTACCGGTTTTGTCCTTTTTTATAAAGAAAATTCAGATTTGTGTGACAAAATGGAATATAATCTCAACCAATTACCTGCAGATGATAATGAAAAGATTAATTATTATAAAGTAAATATTGCCCAATTCTACGCTCTGGAAGCAAAATATCGTATATCCGGTGTCCCGAGTGTACTGATATACAAAGACGGAAAAGAAGCTGAGAGGATTTTGGGAGTTATTCCTGAATCTAATTTAAAAATAATTTACAACAGAGTTATAAAATGAAAGTATGTATCAATCCCAAATATAGCGGACTCTCGGAATTTGTAGGTTCGATCCCTGAAATTTTTTCCCGGCAAGGAGAATTGGTATATGATGCGCGTAATACGATCAAGCTGTTCCGGATAAATGGTTTCTCTATAAATGTAAAATCGTTTAAAAGGCCTATTCTAATCAACCGCTTTGTATATAAATACATCAGGAAGTCCAAGGCCGAAAGATCTTTTAATAATGCGATATCTGTTCTGGATAAAGGGGTTAACACCCCTGAGCCTATCGCGTATATCGATATTTGTAAAAACAGGCTGTTGTCCGAGTCATACTATATCTCCATCCACGAAAATGTAGAAGGTACAATGAGAGAAGTATACAGGCAGACGGAGAAAGAAAGCAAGGAATTAATACAGGCTTTTACGACGTTTACAGCCGAAATACATAAAAGAGGAATACTTCATAAAGATTATTCACCGGGAAATATCTTGTATAAAACTACCAAAGATGGCTATCAGTTTTATCTGGTAGACCTCAACCGGATGTCGTTCGGATACATCAGTTTACTGGATAGCTGTAAAAGCTTCAGACGGATCAAAGCCAATGATAATACATTGAATTATATTGGTGAAGAATATTCAAAAATCCGTAAATATGATGAAAAAATATGCCAAAAACTAATACATCAGTATAACCGGCGTTTTTGGAAGAAATATCTATTGCGTCATCCCGAATGTGAAAACCAATATTGAGAATTTAAATATATAGAATATGTATATTAACGCAACCGGGTACTATATCCCTCCCACAAGAGTTACCAATGACTATTTTACGGAAATGAATGGTCTTAGCAGTGACTGGATTTTGCAAAGAACCGGCATACGCTCACGTTCAAGAGCTACCGAAAAAGAAACGATGAACTATATGTGTGCTGAAGCGGTAAGTAATGCTTTGCCCAAACTGCCTTACAATATCAACGATGTGGATTTGATCATATTTGCTTCATATACACCGTCAGATACAATTGCCACGGCCGGGCATTACATACAACGGGAATACAATATATCCGGCGCCAAAGTATTTCACATATCTTCGGCCTGTTCTTCTGCGATCAACGCCATGGAAATCATATACTCGTTTTTCTCTTCCGAAATAGCAAGTAAGGCCTTGTTGATATGTGCCGACCGGAATTCGACATATTCGGATGATACCGATTGTATGTCAGGCCATCTATGGGGAGACGGGGCTGTCGCCTATTTCTTCTCAGACACTGCACAGACCGGAAATGATCCTCATGTCATTGATATAACAACTCAGGGGTTGGGACACGTAGGGTTGGGACCGCAGAGCGTTTTTCTCACACCCGGCAATGGCGGACTGCAAATGCCATACGGGAAAGATGTGTTCCTGTATGCTTGCAATTATATATCTCAAAATACGAGAGAGATCGTAGAGAACAGCGGATATACTCTCGACAGGCTGTCTTATTTTATAGGCCATCAGGCCAATATGAGAATATTGAAGAATGTAACCAAGCAGCTCGATTTGAGCACTGATATAATATTATCCAATATAGAAGAATTAGGCAACACAGGTTCGGCCAGCGCCTTATTGGTATATGCACAGAATACCGGCAGGTTCCGGTCCGGAGACTTGATATGCATATCCGTTTTTGGCGGAGGATATTCCGCTGGTACATGCTTATTAACAATGCCTTAAGATACAAAAACAATAAAAAGATTTGTTATGGTTAATCAAAGAACTTTAAAGAATAGTTTTTCACTAAGTGGAAAAGGGTTGCACACAGGACTTAATATCAACATTACGTTCAATCCTGCACCTGAAAACCATGGGTATAAAATCAGACGTACAGATGTTCTGGGACAGCCGGTAATAGATGCTTTGGCCGAAAATGTATCGGCTACACAACGAGGCACCGTATTGTCGGCCAATGGCGTGCAGGTCAGCACCGTAGAGCATGCATTGGCTGCCCTCTACGCATGTGAGATAGATAACTGTCTGATAGATGTCGACGCACCCGAATTTCCCATCTTGGATGGAAGTTCTATTGCCTATGTAAGCAAGATAAAAGAAACCGGCATACAACAGCAAGACACTGAAAGAAAATATATTACATTCAAACGGAAAAGAATCAAGGTAGTAGATAAAGCCACTGGTTCCTCCATGCTCTTATTACCTGACGATTCATTCAGTATCCAATCACATATCGCATTCAACTCGGCACTACTGAGACGACAGGATGCAAGTCTGAATGATTTGTCCGAGTTTACTAAAGACTTCGCCTCTGCCAGAACATTTGTCTTTGTGCGCGAAATAGAGCCTTTATTACAGAATAATCTGGTAAAGGGCGGTGACCTGGATAATGCTATCATAATATACGACAAGCCAATCGAACAAGATAATTTCGACCATTTGGCAGACGTAATGGGCGTAAAGAGAAAGGATGCCAATAAATTAGGATATATCATGAATAAACCGTTACTTTATCCTAACGAACCGGCCAGACATAAACTTCTCGATATCATAGGGGATATAGCATTGGTAGGCCATTTTATAAAAGGAAGGATTATCGCGAATTGCCCGGGGCATAAAATCAATAATCTGTTTGCCAGAGCTATACGCGAAGCAATAAAAGAACCTAAATCAACGAAAGTTGCTATGCTTGCAGAACCGGTACATTCCGGGCAATTTTATTGGAATCATCCCTAAAAATTCTGATTATGAATAAGATATTGGCTTTCATTACGAATAATAGTACCATACTATTAGGCATGTTGACCGGAATGGTTATAGGTTTTGTCTATTGGTTCTATTTTGCATGTTATTGGGGTACCTATCCCTTATCGGCCGAGTGTTGGGTCAATTGCTGCTATGGCGCTCTATTGGGCGGGTTTGTATCAAGCCTGATGGATAACAAGAATGTATGATTCATTTTATAAATTAAAACTAGTAAATTATGCTGAAAAATGACATTGGAATTAATGCAGGTATAATATGGAATTTACTGGCTGAAAAAGGTAAGTTAACCATAAGGGAAATCGGGGAATTCTCCGATTTTAAGGACTCTCTTATAAATATGGCGCTAGGATGGTTGTCAAGAGAGAACAAAGTTCGTTTCTTTGACGAAAATGGTCATCTATACATCGAATTGAATCACTCCGTATCAGAAACATATTATTGATTAAATTTATTCATTATAGAAAAAAGCGTTATTTAGATAATAACGCTTTTTTTGTTTTCAATATAAGGGATACGGAAAACCAAAAAGGTTCAATAAGGTGAAATTTCCTTATAATTTAATTAAAATTCCAAAAACAAATAAGTAAGCTGGCATGTTTATCTCGAGAAGACATAAGGATCTATAAATTCTATCACATCTATACACTACATACCTTATCATTTTATTTTACGAACTACAGGTTTTTGGTATAAAATAAAAGGAAGGAATAGAAAATGGAAAGGAATATTATAATTTACTTATTGTCATTAATAGGGTTGTATGCATGTACAGATAGCGGTGACATTGAAATGGCTCACTTCACAATCTCGGCTAGAGATGTAGTGACAAACGAATTTATCGGTGGAGGGAAGTATCAGGTACTCGATTACAACAATGAAGTTGTTGCCACATATACTCTCCACGAAGGTAAAATAGAGGTCACAAACCTGCCGGCTAAAAATTATACAGTAGTAGAAGTTACACCTCCCAGTGGTTATGTGGGGAATGAAAAAGAAAAGAAGTATCTATATTTCAATAAGAATTCAGAAGATTTCGTTTTTCGATATATAGACAAAAATACAAGGGCTTTACCTGAATCGATGAAGGTAAACTTTTTTACTACTGAAGGAAACCAGCTTCTTGGCGAATACAATGCAGTGCGTGTGGGCGAATATTATTGGATGGACCGTAATTTTTACCATACAGTGAAATGGGGCAATGATTTTGAAAATATCTATCCTATCACCCAAAGCGTTCTTAACCGCTATTTGGAACGCATCAGGATAGCCCCGTCACAATTCCAGTTACAGGATATTGGCGATTTTGAAAAAAGTTATGGCCGATATTACAGCTACCCAAGTATATTATATATGAATAAATATGGCGTAATGCGCGACCAGAACGATCAGGATATCAAAGGATGGAAAATACCTGCGCCGGAAGATTACAGGCAATTATTCGCCATGTGCCCCTTCAACACCACGTACGACGGCCCTCATACCAGACTTAATGAACGTGATGTACGCTTTGCATTGGGTGCCGGGGCCGGAGATAACCCTTTGGCTTATAATATCGCTAATCCGGGCGGTGGCCCATATAAAACGTACTGGTTTGATCAAAAAAATACGACCAATAAGTATAAATTCAATCTGATGCCCGGGGGAGCAAGATTAAACGGGGATGGCCCTTGGTGTAACGGATTGGGACCTACAAACGGCTGCTATACCGATGGGAAGAAAGGAGATATTTACCACCTTTTTTACTCAGCATACATGGCTGTACAACTTTGGAACGACGAATTGTCCATGGGCGTGGTCATGCTACATGACTTTGTAGATACTAAAGATGTATTAAGCTACCACATGATGAATGTGCGCTGGTGCAGAAGGCTTAGCGATATAGAACTCGGCTATAAATTATATATAAATGCAGATCAGACGGATATAAAGAAACTTGATCTGGAAACACCTGCCCCAAGCGGATATATAGAACTGCCTCACGGATATGTGCGGGGTTTTTATGTGCAGTATATCCTAAACAATCCGGCATCAAATATAACAGTGAGTAATATTGTAGATTATGCGAGGAATGTAGAGGATAATTATACATTTGAAAATAGAGCGAATTTGAGTGTCATCTTGTAAATAGAATTAAACACAGTTCTGATGGCAAAGGCGGATGGTTTCATATAAACTATCCGTCTTTTTATTATTTTCAACTGAACATAAATCATTGTGGCCGTGTTTAGTATATATGTTTAATTAAATCTGCCATTAGTCATGAAAAAGAATGAAATAGTAAAGTCGCCACAGGATTTTGTGGCCTATGAGGAAGCCAGAAAAGATAAAGGTAACAGCTCCTGTCCGGCCATCATCAGCGAAAAAGAGGTTAAGGCTGCCCTGAATAAAATTAATCCTGATGAAGACAGTATGAAAAGCAGAGGTTAATATCAAAATTATGCTGCAATACTCCCTGTATGTGCACTCTATAGGGAGTTTCTATATACATGCCGGCTAAAAACCATAACACTCATAAATATCCGATGGCTGTAAAAAGCTGAATCCTATTGTGATAATACCAGTCAATGATACTTTTTCATCTACTTTATAAATACATTTTCATTTTTTATTATCTATTTATTATACGATATATCAGTTAACTTATATATATTTGTTATATTCAAAAAGGCAAAAAACTACTATGAGCAAATATAACATCTTAACGTCACTGCTATGCATCACTATTATATGTCTCACTACAATAGGTGCCTCAGCCCAGAAAAGAACTACAAGCAAAAAAGAACCTGTTATAGCCAAGGTCGATTCTACCGAAATCATATTAACCCAGGCCAAGGGCGCGCCCGTAGCTCCTTTCACCGATACACTATTCCTTATACATGGCGGAGTAGGATCTTTTACCGTCGATCAGAGAGCATCTGCTATTGAAGACAAAATACGATTGCTGGAAGAGTATCCCCTTTTTAATCCGGATTCTCTAAAACTAGTTGAGTTTAGCGACCAGATAAATATAGTATATGACGACCAGAAATACCAAAATTCCAGAATCATAATCAGTATAGATACGTTGCAGGCTCAGATATACGGCAGGACAAAACTGGAGTTAGCCGCTTCGTATCGCAATATTATAATAAGTGCCATTGACAAGCGGCAGAGCGAAACCAGTTGGCAACGGATAGGACTGCAAGCCTTGTTCGTTATACTGATAATTGCAGGAGAATATTTCTTCCTGCGGGGATTCCGGTTCGGATATCGCAGATTGAAGATTTTCGTACGGAAACAGCGGCATAAGAAAGTCAAAGGCCTGTTTGGCATTATCGAAGCTGAGAAAGCCGAACAAATCATATTTGCCTTGCTCAAAATTCTGCGCTTCGTATTGATAGTAGCCTCTTTGTTCGTGTGTACCCTGTTGTTCTTCAAGATATTCCCACATACGACAGGCTTATCGGACCAACTTCTCGACTATGTTATATCGCCTGTAAAAAGGATCGCGATCAGTATTAAGAACTATCTGCCAAACCTGTTTACAATATTGGTTATTGCTTTTATATTCAGGTTTATAAAGAAATTCCTCCGTTCTATTACAGATAAAATATCAGACAATAAGATTACGTTCAAAGGCTTTTATCCCGATTGGGCTAAACCTACATACAATATTGTCATAGCCATACTTATGGTATTCACATTTATCCTGATATTTCCCTATCTCCCTAATTCGGACTCACAGATATTCCAGGGCGTATCCGTATTCCTGGGGTTGATGATATCGCTGGGTTCCACATCCGTTATCGGGAATATCATTGCCGGGTTTGTAATCACATATATGAGGCCTTTTAAAATAGGAGACCGTGTGAAAATGGATGATACCGTGGGCAACGTGATAGAGAAAACGGCTTTGGTGACCCGTGTGAAAACAGCCAAGAATGAGGTAATCACTATACCCAATTCCAGTGTAATGAGCACGAAGACTGTTAATTATACTTTCTCCGCGAGCCAGTATGGGCTGATACTCTATACAACAGTCACTATCGGCTATGATGTGCCATGGAGACTGGTACACGAGTTATTGCTAAAAGTCGCATATAAGACTGACAACCTGAGCCGGAAGCAAAAGCCTTTTATCATGCAAACAGCCTTTGAAGACTTCTATGTAGAATATCAGCTGAATGTATTCACAAAAGATGCCAATAAGATGAACGATATATATTCCGACCTTCGAAAGAATATACAGGATGTTTTCAAAGAAGCCGGTATAGAAATACTATCGCCTCATTACCGGGTTAACCGCGTTGTAAACATACATGAATTTAACGAAGACCCTCAACCTGAAGACGCTTCCGGAGAAGGTTAAGCTATTTAAAAGAAACAAATTTAAGACATACCGGCATATCCAGTTTTATATCTTTAAATGTATCTTCCAGTAAGCCTGTATTTTCGTTTCGGAGGAATATCTGGATTATATCGCTGTCACGGCTTGCCACAAGCAGGTATTTACCATTCGGTGTGATGGCAAAATTACGGGGATGTACCCCTGTTTCCTGATAGCCCGCCTTAGTCAGTTTCCCGTCGGCCTGATTGATTGAAAATATCGCCAACCCGTCACCTTTCAGGCGATTGGACGCATACAGGAATTTGCCATCGGGAGATATATGTATATCTGCGCTTCCCTTGGCGTTAAGAGTATCAGCCTGTACAGATTGTATTTCGGTAAGATTTCCCTTTATCCCGTCATAATTAAAGGCAATTACAGCACCGGACAACTCATTGATGAGATAGGCGTATTTACCGCTCGGATGAAATTCAAGATGGCGCGGTCCCGATGCACCGGTAACCTTAAACGATGAAGGTGTTCCCTGTTTCAGATAGTCACCTGTGGCATTTGGGTTTACATCGAATTTATGTATTTTATCTGTTCCCAGATCGTCGGCAAGCAGATATTTTCCGTCGGGCGAAAACATCACACAATGTATATGCGGCTTTGTCTGACGCTCTGTATCTGCACCTTGGCCGGTAAAACTTATAACCTGAGAGACAGGAGTAAGCGAACCGTCTTCTTTTACGCCAAATACGCTAAGGCTTCCTCCCGAATAGTTCGCCGTAATCACATGCTTACCTGTGGCATCTACTGAAATATAGCAAGGATCTGCGCCTTTAGCCGGTTCTGTATTCAGGTGTTTCAATTCACCTTTATTCTTATCGAAAGAATAAGCATTGGCGGCGGCGCTATTGTCACCCGTTTCGGTCACTGCATAAACAAACTTTTCATCTTTACTGACAGTCAGGTAAGACGGGTTTGTAACTTTAACCATGCTTTTATATTGGGAATATCCCGATACCGTATCGAACTGATATACGTATATTCCTTCACTCTCACCTGAGGTATAGGTGCCGACAAGAAGATACATGCTGGTTTTGTCTGATATAGATTCCATATTTATAGTGTCGGTTTGATTATCTGTCAAATTATCTGAAGCATTTTTTTTATTATTACATGACAATAGTGAAAGTGCAACAGCTGTTGATAATAAAATGTATTTACACATAATTTTCATATTTACTTATTTAAAAACGTTTTACAAAACAAAAGAAAGCAAAATTTATCAGTCTGGCACATATTTAGCTAATAAAATTAAGGACGCAACGGATTCCTTAAAAACCTTACAAACTTTACACTTTTCAGTGAACAGTAAACAGTCATCAACTTGTAACTCGTAACTTGTCTACTTGTATCTCGTGTCTCTTTTACTCGTAACTGCCCGAAGGGCGCAGAAATAACATTCGCCGAAGCGAAGGCGAGGCAAACTCGTAACTGTTCGCATATATAGATAAAATTCAAAAGGAAATATTCATATATTTATCCTAAATTTGAGAGAAATATTTTGTTTTAATAGGATAAAAGGACTATCTTTGTCGGCTGAAAAAGAAGAAATAACTTAAACTACTATAAAATGAAGAAAGATATTCATCCAGAGAATTACCGTCCGGTAGCTTTCAAAGATATGTCAAACGATGAGGTATTTATCTCGCGTTCAACTATCAATGCTAAGGAAACTATCGAAATAGATGGTGTTACTTATCCGCTGGTTAAGCTTGAGATCACCAGTGCGTCTCACCCGTTCTACACAGGTAAACAAAAACTTGTGGATACAGCCGGACGTGTTGATAAGTTTATGAATCGTTATGCAAAACGTACTCAGCCTAAGAAATAACTGATTTTTGCATCGGTCGAAACAATTTAAAAAGCTCTAAAGTTTAACTTTAGAGCTTTTCTATTTTATTCCGGTCAGTCACTCTCCTTGTGTTTGTTTTCTATTAAATGGATAATAATTATGGAAATATAGCAATGAATAAAACCCAACTATTGATTCGTATAAATATTTTATTCTACTTAAAACGCGATATTATTTCACTGCTTTTTTCAATCGGCTTATTATCTCATTACCCAGTTTTGTCTTGGTGTCTATATGCGTCAGAACAGCCTTCACAAAAGCATTCTCTTCGAATACACCACGCACCTGTTCAAAGTCATCTTTCTGCTGGTTACGGTCGCCATCCAGTCCAAAACCGGTACGTGAAGACAGCGAAAATTCCTTTTTAGCATCTTCATATATCATCTTATCCAAGTCTACAACAACCGTTTTCCAACGCTCAACGATATTTATGATATCCTGCGCTGTAATTGTTTCCAAAGACAATCCGTAATATTGCCGGATCTTATCCCATGCCCAGGTCCATTCCAGTGAATAATAATCTTTATGGAGCCGGGCAAAAATAGCATTTATCTCTGCTACCTGTGTTATCTTTTCCGATTCTATATCTGATATCAGCTTGTCTATTTCGGAGCGGGGAGCAAGCATGCCGCCTATATCACTCCATACAAATAGTCCTATATTCGTGTCGGGTTTCAGATAACTCCGTATTTCCTCGTTGCTTGTACATGGACAATTGCCGAGCCGCGATATGATAGAGTTGCCCAAGAACTTATTTATAGCCATATCATAGAGCTTTATGCCTTTATTCAACGACGAGTTTTTAATCCGGCAACCTTTATATGAATAAAAATCGCTGGCTTCGCCACATGTGTCGAGCATTTCCCTTAATATAGATATTGCTTTGAACATTTTTTGTACTGTATAGGGGCTTAACAGATTAAAATTAATCTGGTCCAGCTTCTCCGGGTCTTTGCGCTTATCACGTTTTGGAAATTTTTGCGCGTCGCGGATAGTGCCTACACTTCGCAAGTTGACTCCCGGTACTAAAACCGTTTCGTTCTTATCTTCTATCAGATACGAAAACGGCATGTTCGATGTATCGGTATTGTGGTAGTGGCGCCCCATTATAAGGGAAAACGCGCCGATACGGGACGGCCACAATATATACGAATCGCTGGTTGTTTTGCCTCCGCGCTCCACGATGCCCTGATGTATGGGGCCTAACTTATACATATGATTACTCTGATTAGAGCCCGAACCGGCATTCATGAATGAAAACATTCCGGCAATCAGCAGTGTCGATTTATGGTGTGTAACTGTGTACGGCCCTGCAAATAAGGCGCATGCCTCGCCATTCTCACCCTGGCAATTACTGAAAAACAAAGAATCGCTGGCTGAATATGTGTGTCCCAGCTGGCATGCCTGACCTACAAAACAACGGGAGAGCATTGTTCCGTCTTCTACACGAGATCCCGAGCTTATAATAAAATCGTTGGCCATTACACTATACCCGATATGTACAGGGTCGTACCTATTGCTGTTTATGCTACCGTTTTCCAAATGGCGGGCACCTTCTATAACGGCGCAATCCCCGATACGGACATTCTTTATGGCGCCGGCATTTACTATTGTAACATCGTTGCCGATAGTACCCGTGGTAGAAGTATTTTCTGCGGCATATGCCATTACCATATCCTGCAATTTCTTGGTCAATACCGGACGGTGGCGGTAGAACGAAAGGATATATGCAAAATGCGCGCTTAACTTATCATATATCAATACCTCACGCCCTCCGGTCTCGTTCAGTACACAGGTTTCTACTCCGTTACCAAAAGAAGTCTGCCCATCTACATACAAATGGTGTATATTCTGGATCAGTACATTGTTGCCTATCTTGTAATTTGCAATATAATTCTGAATGTTCTCGATAAGTACATTGTCGCCTAACTCACAATTGTGGAGACAGGCGTGGTGGATGCCTGAATGTTTCTTTAGTCCTCCGGGCAGGGAGAATTCTTCCTCGAAGACACCCATTCTTATTTTACCCGAAAAATTTACATGCCTGATATAATCCGGCCTGAAATTGTCGGCAACCTCTATATTGTCCCAATTATCGGCTATACAGCTTTGCGATTTTAATACGTTTATTTCCTGAGGAGTCAGAGATCTGTAATTCATATTGTTGATTATCAGTTTTATTGTTCGTTGGCCATTCGGATAGCTAATGAATCGTAAAAATAACAAGAAAGAAAGAAAATGTAAGCATAAAATCCTAAAAACTACCCGTTGTATTCTCTATGCCTGAATATTCCGGACAAAAAATAACCTCAACCGTTTATAGTTGAGGTTATTTTTATTATTAAGGTTCAATCACTTTATTCCTGATCCGGCAAGCTAACCGGAGATGCATCTGCACTGTTGTTTAATCGTTCCTGCAAATTATATTTGCGTACCAATCCTGCAACTTCAGGATCGAGTGGGGCGCGGTACGCTTTTGTAGGGTCCAATTCGCAGGCTTTTACCAAATGCCCGATTGCTTCATTGTCGTTACCCGCGCGAATAGAGAGTATTGCTCTCAGATATTCGGTATTTCCTGTCTGCTGCAAATCGTTTAACAGATCCAGGGCCTTGGCGTTGTATCCCATGCACACAAGGCATAATGCCGTATTGTAATCGGGATAAGCCTGCAATATATCCAATGCTTTCCAGTATTCCCTGTCTTGCAGGAAACGGAGCGCCTGTTCATAATCAGGGCGTACTTCGGTATTTACGGTGATTTCTTCCGCCATTCCCGGGCGGGTCATATTGAATATGATATCCGCTTTATTCAATAATGGATATATTGAATCCCTGATGATTTTGAAATCAGCCGGATAGTTTTTCTTTATCTCCTCTTCACATTGGTCCGGATTTACTGCTTGTGTCAGCATATCCAGTATTTCAGACTTGTTAGGCATATCGGTCCTCTTAACAACCAAACGAGCCATTGTATTCCAGTCCTCACCACTGTAGCGTGTTTTGAATGCCATTGCCACATCTGCCTTGTTGCCTCCCAGCGACTTCACAAAGTAGTCTTTCAGTGCATTTGCACGCTTCATTGACAATTCGATGTTATCATCGTACGAGCCATCCAATGCTGTTGATACCCGTATAACAACACTATCCATCAATAATTTACCCTCTCCCGTAAATGTACGGTAAGTATCTAATACTTTATCTGCCTGTTTTTTATTGTCCCTGTAATTTATATTGAATGAGGATTTTCCTGCCGCGAATTTAGGATATACGACCATTGTATTATACACATCCCTATGGATTGTTGTGGTCTTGGATATAAGCGTAGAATCCGCCAACTGCGACAAAGACGAGATAAAATAAGACAATGTATCGGACAGAGGGGTGATAAAGCTGCTGCGGTCTATCGCATCTATTTTTGTATTCATAGTCAGACGAAGCCTTCTCATCCCCGGACTTACCGGATAGTCCTGCCTATATACAAAGAAGAAATCACGGTCAGTCTGGATAACGGTATCGAGGCGTGTATTTTCTTCATAAGGAAAGACTATCAGCTCGCGCCTTTTCTCTTCGCGCCTTTCCTTTTTCATCTCGTTAAGCGCTATATCTTCAAATTTATAGCGGCTTTGGGCTATTTCTATAGAGTCCTTAGCTGTCAGATATTGATTTTTGATCTGGTTCATGGCGCGGCCTTCCCTGTAAATGTCCCTGAATCTATCCGGAATCCTTGTCAGGTCTTCACCTTCCAGCATCAGCGTTTTCAGGTTCTTATCGAAGTTCTTCATATAACGGGTATAGGCACCTACTGTATCTTTCCCGGTAGCCCAGTCGCGCAGTACCTGCTCTTTAGCACGGTTCGAATATTCTTTATAAAAATCGAGACGGTAATCATTCTTCTGTTCTACGACAGCCCGGCCTTTTGTCAAATCGTCGGGTTTAGGAACATTCTTCATGTATTTTGCAAAAAAGCCGGTCGTATCTTTTCCTTTTGCAACCTCTTTCATCGCTTTTTCTCTTGCTTTACGTACATTCTCGTAATAGAGTTTTTTGTCGACCCCCGTCTGTTTGGCAGCCATTAATGCTTCCGCATCTTCTTTATTGGTCTTCCATTCTTCAAAATCGGCCTGCCTGCTCCATTCTTTATGATACTGGTTGTAATAGAAGTTTTGCTGAAAAGCGATATCTTCCTCTACCCCTTTATAGTCGACAAATACGCTGTCGTATTGCGATTCATCTACGATGGAATTTACATAGTCTTCATAATCTTTATATGATTGCTTCTGCTTATTGGAGAATTCCTGCCCCTTTAGTACAATAGTTTTAAGCGGCACCACAGAGTCGTTATGCAACAAATTAGGGGACATTGTTACCCTGAAATTAGTGGAGAGCAGTTCTTTCGGTACTCTCATCACAAAGTCCACGTTTACTCTTCCGTTTTGCTCCGGTGTAAAACGCGATTTGGCTGTAACCACTACTTCACTCAAATGTTGTACTTGGCTCAGGTCGAGTACAACATTTGCATTTGGCTTAGATTGGGGTATTGCTTCTGCATTGGTGTAGGTAACCTGTTCGGCTATAACAACCTGGCCTTTATCCTGCCCCTCTATATAAGGCAATTCTATATTAGGCCGCTTTGACTGGGATTGCATAAATAGCTCCTTAGTCATAGCATCATCCTTTGTGACCGGAACTTTGACCTTTACAGGGGGTACATAATTAGCGTATGGGTCGCGGGAAGCCCGTATCTCACGCACTGAATTGGACGTGGAACACGACAACATCAAAGTCAGCGCGGCAATAGGGATGGACAACATACTAGTAAACGATATTCCGGATAATAGTTTGTAAGTTTTTTTCTCCATAAAGTTTATTTTTGGCTCGAAAATCGAAATCGTAAAGTTTGCAATATTTATTGATTTTAAAAACGCTGCAAAGATAATTATTATATAATAAAATTTTGATAACTCCAGGTCTAAATTTTGGAATAATACATATTTTTAAAGCTATTTTCAACAAATATATGCCTGTTTAACACTTTATTGAATATTTTAAATATATTGTAAGGCCTTTTCTTGTTTTCGTCTTAACTATCAGTCGCTTAAACCGGGATAGATCGGCCTGTACTCTTCGTTGTATAGTAATAAGCATACATACACATTCTTTTGCAATATATAAAACGGAATGGATATGCCATGTCGTATCTGAAAATTATCATGTGGCAGACAACCTGTTTATATAGAGATGAATATTGCGCTGAAACAGTATTTATCATTTTTTCGTTCCCGAATGAAGTGCCGGATTATCACTTTAAATTGTATCTTTGTATCTGAAAGAAAAAAGTAAGCTCATAAACAGCGTATTAAGTTTATGAAAAAATATAGAAACCTTATATTTTACACATCTATCATAGGCCTGTTTTCGGCACTGATATATTTTATCGTCAGAGTTGGAAGGTATAATCTGGAAGCTAAACAAAACGTATACGGGCTGGCATCGACCACTTCTGCGTGGAGTGATTTTTTACATCATCTGACCGAAGACTTCGCCGCTCCTGTAGCTGTATTATTATTACAGATAGTAGTTATTTTGTTGGCTGTTAGGGTATTCGGATGGATATGCCAGAAAATAGGGCAACCTACGGTTGTAGGTGAAATTTTTGCAGGAGTAGTTCTCGGCCCTTCTCTCCTGGGACATTATTTTCCTCAGGTATCCGAATTTCTTTTTCCTGCCTCCTCCCTCGAAAATATACGTTTTCTCAGTCAGATAGGCCTTGTCCTGTTTATGTTTATAGTAGGCATGGAACTGAATTTGAGAACCTTAAAAAACAAAGCCAATAATGCCCTTATAATCAGCCATACCAGTATTGCCGTCTGCTTTACATTGGGTGTTCTTGTCGCCTACTGTCTTTTTGGAACTTTTACACACCAAAGTACCATATTTCTCCCTTTCGCGTTATTTATGGGCATTGCCATGAGTATTGCCGCATTTCCCGTCATGGCGCGAATTATACACGAGAGAGGAATCAATAAAACGCCTTTAGGTGCCATTATCATCACATGCGCCGCGATAGATGATATTACGGCCTGGTGCTTATTAGCCGCCGTTATAGCCGTTGTTAAGGCCGGCTCGTTTGCAAGTTCATTGTTTATCATACTTCTCGCTTTGTTATACGTGCTGGCTATGTTCAAGATTGTACGCCCTTTCCTCAAACGGATAGCTGATCTGCAATTGTCTGGCAGAACCATAAGCAAGTCGGTTATCGGTGTGTTTTTCTTGATATTGTTTCTGTCGGCCTATGCTACCGAAATAATTGGTATACACGCGTTGTTCGGTGCATTTCTGGCAGGTGTGATTATGCCGCCCAATCTCAATTTCAGAAATCTGTTTACCGAGAAAATAGAAGATGTCTCATTGGTACTGTTACTTCCTTTATTCTTTGTCTTCACCGGCCTGCGCACTGAAATAGGCCTGCTCAACGAACCGGGCTTATGGATGATCTGCGGGGGGATTGTTTTCCTTGCTATATTTGGGAAAACAATGGGAAGCGCAATTGCCGCACGGTTTGTAGGCAATAATTGGAAAGATAGCCTTACTATCGGGGCACTGATGAATACGAGGGGATTAATGGAACTGGTGGTTCTCAATATCGGGCTCGACCTGGGCATCCTTACCCCCGAAGTCTTTGCTATGATGGTTGTGATGGCGCTAACCACTACATTTATGACCTCTCCTTTGCTTAGTCTTATAGATAAAGTATTTAAGAAAAAGCATGCCGATACAGATTTGGTTGAGGAAGATAAATATAAAATACTGGTATGGTTCCAAAGCCCTGAAATGGGGCGTAAACTAATGTTTCTAGCGAATAGTTTCATAAGGAAGAAGCAAGCGGCTTCGGAACTTACCATGCTTCATCTTTCGGAAGGAAACCTGCTGTATCAATATGGTATAGAGGAAGAAGAAGAGGAGATGTTCAAACCGGTGGAAGAGGAGGCTCACAGCCTGCAACAAAGCTTCATCCCTATATTCAAAGTTGTGGGAGATACCAACAACAGTGTTGCCAAGATTGCAAACAAAGGAGAGTATGACTTTCTGCTGATCGGTTATCAAGGCTCTGTTTTATCAGATAATGTTTTGGGGCGTTTCCTCGGCTTCTCTAACAGGATACTTCATCTACCTAATTATTTACTTACAAAATTAGGGAACCAGAAAAAATGGAGCCGCATGCTGCTGGCACCCCTCGACGAAGGACAAAGGACCATTGTTTCCAAGAGCGATATGCCGGTTGGCATATTTGTTGATAGAGGTATAGATAAAGGACTGGTAAGTATGAGGAATATATTTGTTCCCATACTCGACGAGGACGACATCTTTGTAGGAAGTTTTATGGAACGGCTGGCTGAAAACTCATATGTGCGCATCACTCTTTGGGATGCCATCGGACTGATGGATACTTCGATGGATTTTATAAAATCCGTTCGCGCTATTAAGGCTATAAACCCTTATCTGTTCCAACTTTGGAACAATAATATTCCTATCGATAGTGATATTCTGAAGAAGCAGGATCTGATAATGATCAGCCTCAATAGCTGGAAGGAACTGGATAGCAGAAACCCTAAACTGATGAAAGATGCACCGTCCACTTTAGTCCTTACTAATTAATTGCCGGGACTCTGGTAAACTTGTAACTTATAACTCGTAACTAAAGTATGAATAGCCGCGACATAATTTCATTAAAGAAAGATATTCTTCAAAACCTGTCAAAAAGACAGTTAAAAGATGCCTTTGAGTCATTAATGAAACTGACAATAAATACGCAGGACTGGAAAATTACTGAAACACTCAGTGAACTGGAGACAAACTATAAATTTATGCTCCATTACCTTTTTGAAGGGGTTGAAGACCCTGAGCGGGAGAGTGTGTATCATAACTTATTGCGTTCATTATATGAACTGGCGGATGATTCGGCTGATGAGTTACTCAGAATCGAGTCTTCGAACGTCTTTTACGAAAAACTTCGTGTCAATGCACTGAAAAGTGGTACAATATCCGACTATACTTCACAACTAAAAGATGTGGCCGACTCTATTGCCCTGATTGATCTACTCGAAGACGGTGAAGAGAAAACAAATAGGAAACGTGAGCTGGCTGTAAAACGTGAACGGATAGCATCCGACATGTTCAATATGGTATTCGTCTCGCCGCGCTCCGATGTGAATGACTTTAATAACTATATTTCGTTTATAAATAATTTCGACCTGCCTGTACGTGAAAAAAGCCTGTTCCTGTCGGCGGTTACTTTGAGTCTGTTTCATCGTTTCGATTTCCGCAAAATACAGGTCTTGATGCAGGCTTCAGTTTCAGAAAATATACAACTGAGGGCCAGGGCAATCGTGGGTCTGGTCGTAGTAATGCAAATGTATGACGTGCGCTGGCCGTTATACCCCGAATTGCAGAATCAACTGGATATACTCTCCGAAAAGCCGGAGTTCCGGAAAGCCGTATTAAGAACTATCATACAACTTATCCGTTCGCGGGAAACAGAGCAGATAACCAAAAAGATCAAGGAAGAAATACTTCCTGAGATGATGAAATTCAATAATCTGGCGGGAAGGAAACTCAATATGGATGAACTGATGGGAGGCGATACCGACTTCTCTGAAAAGAATCCCGAATGGCAAAAAGAATTGGAAGAATCCGGCCTGGGCAAAAAATTACAGGAATATTCCAATCTGCAGATGGAAGGAGCAGACGTATTCCACTCTACATTTTCGGGATTAAAGAATTTTTCATTCTTCTCCGATATAGGCAACTGGTTTCTGCCATTTGATCCTTCATACTCTGAATTTTCCACCCTATTCCCTGAAGAAAAGAAAAGCGCCCTGTTACAGGCTGCTGTAGTGGATTCGGGACATATGTGCAATTCCGATAAATATTCATTCTGTCTGAGCCTTCTGCAAATTCCGGCGGCTCAGCGTGAAATGATGCTCGGACGTATGGGGGCTGAATCGGAAGAGATAAAACAGTTGCAAAAGGAGGCCAAGGAAATGAATCCTGCAGTAGATGAAGAAGTGGTGTCGAATCAGTATATCCAGGATTTGTACCGTTTTTTCAAACTGAATCCTTCCCGAAACAGTTTCTATGATATATTCAGGCTGAGTCTCAATTTCTATGATAAGAAATCGATAGCCCCGCTTATATCAAACATAGAAGATATGAAGAAAATAGCACTGTATTGTTTCGAAAAAAATAATTTTGGTGAAGCCCTTGATATCTTCAACCGGCTTATAGCTATCGACGATAAGAGTGATGATATATGGCAGAAGATCGGTTATTGCCGGCAAATGATTAATGATCTGGACGGTGCTCTCGATGCTTATCTGCAAGCAGATTTACTCAAACCTGATAATTCATGGATAATCAAACGTATTGCCCAATTGTACCGTTCGCAGAAACAACCCGAACTATCACTGGAATATTATAAGAAAGCGGCGAAACTGACCCCCGATAATATAAATATAGAATTGAATATCGGTCATTGCTATCTGGAACTGAACGACTACGAACAGGCGTTAAATACTTATTTCAAAGTAGAATTGCTCGACAGTAAAGGGACAAAAGCCCAGCGTCCGATTGCATGGACAGCTTTCCTGCAAAAAAAATATGATCTGGCTCAAAAATACTACATCCGGATATTGGCGGGCAAGCCGACAGTGCATGATTATCTGAATGCCGGACATGTGGAACTATGTATGGGAAACAAAAAGAAATCAATCGAATATTATAAGCAGGCTTTGTATCAGGACAATGATTTTGAATTGTTCCAGATGCTTTTCGATGCTGACAGAGTCACTCTTATCAATCACGGTGTAGACGGGCGGATATTTCCTTTTTTATTCGATCAGGTGAAATACGGAATGGGATAAGTTGGCTGTTTTATAGGCTGTCGCATTTAGCTGAAAGAATATAGAAAAGCCTCTGGAGAAATATATCTCCAAAGGCTTTCAAAATCTAACTGAAAATTTTTATTTAAAATAAGAAGCATCCATAAGAACAAATTCCGGCTGGTCGGCCTTGCGTATCGAAAGCATTACCGGGTCCCATTGAGTAGGCCATCCTCCGAATATTGCTCCCAATCTTATTATCTTGATAGCATGAGCGCCTTTTGCCAGAGCGATGGATTTGTTGCTACGGGAGAAACGGCGGGCAGTGCCATTATTATCCTTCTCATTAGAGATTAAATATGTACCGTCGATCCAGAATTCACTATCTGTATTGAAATAATATATTCCATCCTCAGGGATATTGATATAGCCGGTCAGGATATGGGAATAGAAATCGTCGGCATATACTTCCACATAGTTTTTAACTCTGTATTTGGCATCCAGAGGTGTGGCTATCTGTTCGGTTTCAGCCGGTGTTTTACCATTCAGCTCAGCAACCGTTCTTGCGTATCCTTTGTAATATTCTGCTTTTAGCCCGGGTTTAGCATCTTTCTCCTTTTCTACCGCAGGGGCGTATGTCTGTTTTTCTATTGTAATAGTGCGTACAGGGCTCATTTTATCGGAAAGTAGTACCGAACGTATTTTCAGTGTCGTATTTTCAGTGAATGTCAACGGTTTTGTAAATACTTCCGATTTTAGTGTAGGTTCACTGCCGTCTGTCGTATAAACCATTCTGGCCGGTTCGGTTGTCTTGAAGTCAAGTGTTGCCTGATCTGTAAATGCTACGAAATTACACGAGAATGGCGCACTGACAGAGTCACCCCAGTATTTTATCGTATAAGGGCCTTTATCCTCCGGCATAGGTATGTAGTAATTGATTCCGTGCATATCGAGACGTACACGTTGGTTGTCGATACGTCGTTCAAAATCTTCATAGTTCTTATTTTCCTTTGCGGACCATGTCAATTCAGACAGGGCTATAGCGCGCGGATACATGTCGAGTTCCATCTCCTCACCGGTATAATTATATTCGTTCCACATATTCGCCTGAGCTCCAAGTATGTGATGTCTCTTGTCATCGGCAATTGATTCAGGAACGGGTTCGTAATTATATACCTTCTTCAAAGTCAGAAGTCCGCCTATAGTTACTGTCTGAAGATTAGCATCTCCTTGATATTTATCCACATACAGCCATGCTCCCGGGGTCATAATTACATCATGTCCCATATTTGCCGAAGCGATACCGCCTTCTTCTCCCCGCCAACTCATTACAGTTGCAGATGGAGCAAGTCCGCCTTCGAGTATCTCATCCCAGCCTATCATTTTTTTGTTGTGTTTCAACAGAACTTTTTCTATCCGCTGAACGAAGTAGCTTTGAAGCATCTCTTCCGCACTGTGTTCTTTATTGCCTTTCAATCCAAGTTCCCTGATACGGGCCTGGCACTTAGGGCATTTTTCCCAGCGTATTTTCGGACATTCATCGCCGCCGATATGGAAATATTCACTTTCGAACAAAGGAACTACTTCGGCAATCACATCTTCAAGAAACTGAAATACTGAATCGTTTCCTGCACAGAAAACATCATTTGCAACACCCCAGATGTTACGCACTTCGATTGGTTTTCCGGTGCATGATAATTCCGGATAAGCATGTAATGCCGCCACAGCATGACCGGGAAGTTCTATTTCGGGTATCACTTCTATAAACCGTTCTTTGGCATAGGCTACTACTTCTTTCACCTGTTCCTGCGTGTAGAAGAACGGTCCATAGGTATTTCCTTCACCTTCGGTACGGACAGATCCCATTTCAGTCAGTTTAGGGTATTTCTTTATCTCGATGCGCCAACCCTGGTCTTCTGTCAGATGCCAGTGGAATTTATTGATTTTAAACATAGCCAGTACATCCAGTTGCTTCTTGAGAAAGTCTACATCGACAAAGTGCCGGCATACATCGAGATGTTGACCTCGGTATTTGAAACGGGGTTCATCTTTCACTGTCACGGCCGGAATATTCCAGGCTATGTTTTTTACCAGAGTAGGGCTTTCTATTTCGGCCGGTAGCAATTGCATAACCGTTTGCATACTGTAGAATAATCCCTGAGGTGTTTTTGCCTGTATGTCTATGCCCTGATTAGTTATGTCTAATGTATATCCTTCGTCGTTGACATCCAGTTCAGGAGTGATACTCAGATCGATATAGCCGGAAGCCGGTTTATCTTTTACCGTTTTGATATCGTAGCCTGTCGAAGCCTTTATCTTTGCGGAAAAATAAGCAGCGACCTTATCTATATCTGCATTACCGGAGACGAAAACTATACTTTTTGAAAGTTTAAAAGTATCCTCCTTTTGTGTCAGTTCTAGCGGGATAGGAGTAATGTTTATACCTTGGTTGTAGGGTTTCTCCACAGTTGGTTCCGTTTCGCTGCACGATGTTATCAGCACCATAGCTGCCAGAGAAAACAAAGGAACGAGTTTTTTCATTAGCATAATGATTTAATTTTAATTAAAGGTTCTCTATAATACATACAAATATAAGCATCGTTTAGCTTAGTTGTATTTTAAAACTGTTAATTAACATTTGGAAAGTATACCGTCTCAAATGTTAAAACCTGAGAAGGCTACCTATACAGACTCTATAAAAGCTTCAGAAAAAGATACCAATTACCTCTTTAAAAAAGTAAAAAGCAAGAATGAAAGCTACAGCCAGTTTCATTACTGTTCCGGCCATAAATCCAATGAAGGCTCCAAATCCGGCTTTAAGAGCGGGTTTCGGTTCTTTGCCGTCTATCAGTTCTCCGATGAAAGCTCCTAGAAATGGGAAAAGGATGATACCGAAGGGTTGAAGAAAGAACAGACCGAAGATAATTCCTATTGCACTACCCCAAATACCTTTCTTTCCTCCGCCGAATTTCTGGGTACCCCATATAGGGATATAAAAATCCAGTATCTGTACAATGATGACAACAATGGCCCATATGATTAGAAACCGGGAGGAAAATTCAACCTTCGATGTGAGGTGTAACAGGAAAATACCTGCATAACTGAGCGGAATGCCCGGCAATACGGGTACGATACAGCCGATTATACCCGTGATAATGAGTATCGCGCCTATTATGGTAAGAATAATATCTATAGCCATCCGTTATATATTTCTACAAATATAGTAACTAAATGGATGCCTAATAGTCACCGGTTTTAAAATAAGTCCATCAGGTTATCCATATCTGCCCAGTACAGATGCGTGTAACCTGCGATGACATTCTTATAGCGCAATAGTTTGGTATCTGTGGGTTGCCCTTTGGCTGTGTATTGTTGTACAACGCTTTGTTGTTCGCTTTTTATGGAAGAATAGTGGAATTCGTGTCCTTTGAGTAATACGCCGTTATATTCGAATTGCCTGTAACCCAGTTTGAGCCTCATATTCTCCATTGTGGCTTTTTGGTCGAAAATATTTACCATCGCGTATTCAGTACCGTCTTCATCGGAAATGGATGATGAAAGGTACATCATGCCACCACATTCGGCGAGTGCTTTACCTCCGGCTTCAACGTAATGGCAGATACTGTCCTGCATCGTCCGGTTATTATTTAATTCGCTAAGATATAACTCCGGGTATCCTCCGGGCAGATAGACAAAATCAGATTCAGGCAGATGCTTGTCGTGCAGCGGGCTGAAATAAGACACAGCGCCTATCCTTTTCAGGTATTCCATATTTTCATGATACATGAAGTTAAAAGCCGCATCACGGGCTACGCTTATCCTTAACCCCTGTAAGGGTACGTTAATTTCTTTTATTACTCCTGCATCCGATTCTCTTTTTGCTGTAACGGACAGTAGCCTGTCTATGTCTATATGTTTTTCTATCAGGGCAGCAGCCTTGTCGGCGAAATCATCGAAGCGGTATTGTTCGTCGATATTCAATCCCAAATGGCGGGACGGTATTTCTATATCAGTATTTTTAGGCAGATAGCCCAATGGCTCAAGTCCTGCATCGTGGCAGGCATCTTTTAAGAAATTGTAGTGGCTTTCGGAAGCTACAAAATTGAATATGACGCCTGTAATATTTATCTTATCGGAGAAATTCTTGAAGCCATAGAGCAGGGCCGCTGCCGAATAGGCCATCGATTTTGCATTCAGGACTAATATGACAGGTATATCCAGTTTCTCTGCTATTTGCGCGCTGCTTCCATTCATGCGGTCGTATCCATCGAATAGCCCCATGACACCTTCGGTGATACAGACATCTTTATCCGACGAATATTTATTATACAAATACTTTATATGGCTTTCCGACGATAAGAACAGGTCGAGATTGACAGATTCCTTTCCTGCCGCCAGGACGTGATATTTCGTATCTATATAATCCGGCCCGCATTTAAAGGGTTGTATGTTCAGCCCTCTGTTCCGGAGTGCTCTTAATAAACCTAAAGTAACTGTAGTTTTACCGGAGCCGGAAGCTATCGCCGAGATAAGGAAATTGGATGTATATGTCATGATTCTTCTTTTTCTTCAGCAAAAGTATAAAATATGGGATATGAAACCCGTATCGGTGTATAGAAAATAATATACTTGCAAATTATTTCCTTAAATACTTTTTTCTGATATTTAAAAAAATTAACTTTGCTGCCGCTAAGGTGATGTAAACAGACATCCGTCTTTTACATAAAAAGGGAATCCGGTTAAATTCCGGAACAGTGCCCGCTACTGTAAGCTCTATTCAGTTAACAGTTAACAGTCATCAGTTAACAATGTTTCTGAAAAAAGTCTTTGAACAAGACCAAATACCACTGATTGAAAGTTATCATGCATCAGTCAACTGTTATCAATTCTTTGTTGACTGTTAACTGCTCACTGTTAACTGAATGTCGGGAAGGCCGTTCAGAGATGGAGTAAGTCAGGAAACCTGCCTAGCATACAATAAATTAAATATTCTCGGGGCCAAGAATATAATTACTAACATTATACTTCGCATTTTAATGAGAAAAAAAGTATTGGTTACAGCCATCCTGTGCTGTATTGTAAGCATGGCATTTGCCCAAATGACCTTAAAGGGAAAAGTCGTGGATGAAAATGAGAACCCTGTTGCGGGTGCCAGTGTATGGATCGAATACACCACACTGGGAACTTCGACGGACGAGAACGGAGAGTTTAGTTTGCAGAGAGTACCCGAAGGAAAACACACTTTAAGAGCATCTGCTCTCGACTACAATGGAGATAAGATTGATGTTGCTTCATCCCGGGGTGATATCTTATTTATCTTAAGGAAATCACCTCTAAAGTTAAATGAAGTAGTAATTACAGGTACAGGTACGCACAACAGACTAAAGAATACCCCTGTAGCAATGGATATGATTACCAAAAAGGAACTGGAGAATATCAATATTCCCACATTCGATAATGCCATGATGGCTGTCAGCCCGTCATTTTCTTTCATGACCACGGCTATGGGTTCTTATATGCAGATGAACGGATTAAGTAATCGTTATATACTTGTATTGGTAGATGGGAAAAAGCTTGCAGGAGATGTGTCGGGTAATACAGACCTGTCGCGGATAAACATGAAGAATGTAAAGCGTATAGAGGTGCTTAAAGGTGCGGCATCGGCATTATACGGATCGGAAGCAATGGGAGGAGTTATTAATATTATTACTGAAAATCCTAAAGAGTCAGTATTTATCACATCCGATACCCGTTATGCCGGATATGGACAATTTTCACAGGCTATAAACGCTGATGTAAATTACAAATGGTTTTCATCTTCAACATCCTTTCAGCGTAACCAGAGCGATGGCTGGCAGTTAAACACGCAGGAGACATCGGGTGATAAGCTGATAGATACAGATAAAATGGCCGTGAATACAAATTATTCTGATGTGGTGAGCCAGAAATTCACTGTGAGGCCGAATAAATCCCTAAGCATATACGCAGAAGGAAGCCTCTATGACAAGAAGCTGAAAAGGCCTGTATCGTCATATGCGTATGATATGAAATATGAAGATTATAATATAAGTGCGGGAGCAAGGTATCTCCTTAAAGATCTGGCTGTAATCACACTGGATTTATATACCGACAATTTTGAATATTACCGTGAATATATCAAGGATGATGGTAATTATAAAAACGGGGATGAATCGAAGGAAAGAAGACAGAAATATTATGACGCTAACCTGAAAGGCATATTCAGCTTAGGTAAATACAATCGCCTTTCGGTAGGAACGCAATATCAGTTGGATTATATTGAAAGTCAGTCGGATACAAAAGATGGTTCGAGAGATGTATATACATATTCGGTATATGCGCAGGATGAGATAAAGCTGCTGGATAGCAGGCTGCAATTCGTGCCCGGCTTCCGCTATGTTTATAATGAAGCATTTGGAAATAGGTTTACGCCGAAGTTGTCGGGAATGTATTCACTCGATCATTTCAATTTCAGGGCGTCTTATTCGGCCGGATTCCGCGCTCCGGATATGAAAGAATTATATACAAGAACCATAACGCGTTCTACACTAAGTCTTGGTAATTCCGGTCTGAAGCCGGAATCATCCAATTATTACTCATTGAATACCGAATATCACAACGATTTTCTGACAGTCTCTGTTACAGGATATATCAATCGGATAAAGAATATTATCCAGACAAGGGATGTTACCGAAACGATAACCCAAGATGAAAAGAATGAAGGGATAAAGAAAAAACAGGAATACACCAATTCATCCAGAGCCCGTGTAAACGGATTCGAAACCTCCGTGAATTCATACCTTGGTGCGGGACTCAGTATAGGGCTGGGTTATAGTTATGTAAATTCCAAGGATTACGATACAGGTAAGCCGTTGGTGCGTTCCAGCAAGCATATCGGTACAGGAAATGTAAACTGGAATAAAAAATGGTGGATTGTAGATTCGAACATAAACTTTAACGGACGGATACAAAGCAGCCGTTATATGGGAGATAAAGATCCCGCGCGCGCATATAATCAATGGAACGTGGCGACCCGCCATCGTTTGAAGAATTTCAACGGTTTTGTTGTAGAACCGGGCTTCGGTATCGAAAATATTTTTGATTTCGTGGACGACAAGCCTTTCGGGGCAAATTACGCTACACTGTCCCCCGGACGGGTCTTTTATGTGAGTTTGTCTCTAAAGTTCAGTAAATAATCTGGATATATGAAAAATATTTTAGCAACTATACTATTATATATTGCAGTATTACCGGTTCTTGCCCACGGAGGCGGAAATTATGAACACTCCGATTTCTTCAAGACGATGAAGCCGGGAGATAAGGCTGCTATTCTGATGGTGCATTTTGGAACTACACATGCCGATACCCGTGAACTGACCATAGATGCACTGAATGATAAAGTGAGGAAAGAATTTCCTGAAGTGGAACTGCGTGAAGCTTATACCTCGCGCATAATTATCAAACGCTTAGGCGAACGGGGTATAAACAAACAGAATCCGTTAGAGGCTTTGAAACAATTACATTCAGATGGATATACTCATATTTTGATACAGGCATCTACGATTATCGACGGAGTGGAAATGGAGTCACTGGACAAGAATGTGGCCGAAATAGAACCCTTATTTAAAGATATACGCGTAGGTAATCCCTTGCTTTATACCCCTGAGGATTATGAAAAGGTGACAGAAATACTGACAGACGATACTGACGGTAAGATAGCTTATGTCTGGGTAGGACACGGAACATACGATGCAACTACGGCTCAATATGCAATGCTTGATTACATGCTGAAAGCCAAGGGTCATAAAAATCATTTTGTAGGTACGATAGAAGGGTATCCCGCTTTCGAAGACATGCTGGCGCAGCTGAAAGCTTCGGGGCTCAAGAAAGTTGTGCTGACTCCTCTTATGTTTGTGGCTGGTGAACATGCAAAAAATGATATTGCCGAAGACTGGAAGAATGATTTGGAAGAAGAAGGATTCACTGTGGAACTACAGTTGAAAGGCTTGGGGGAAAATCCAGCGATACAGGACTTGTATATTTCCCATCTCAAATTTAAAACCGGTCACCGTAAAATCGGGATAATGAAGAAAAAAGCCATCTATGAAGTTACGGGGGAAGTAATGCATTAATAAAAGACAAAAAACAAATGAAAAAATATCTATATATAATCATCGGTACCATGATGATAGGCAATGTATTTGCCCAAAATAAAACTATGACAGACACGATCTTCTCTATTCGGGAAGTAGAAGTTGTGGGTACTAATCTGAAAAAGAACGAAGTAGGCAAACTCAACGTACCTCTCCAATATTTGCCGCTTTCTGTAACTACAGTATTGGCAAATACCCTGGATATGAGAGGTATCGTGAATATGCAGGATGCTGTAAAGTTCTTGCCTAACACCCGTATGCGTACTACCTATGGTGCATATCAGCAATTTGAAGTTCGGGGATTCGACTATACACCGATTATGATAGATGGAGTGAGGGACGAGCGTACTTCTATTACTAATTCTGCTCCCTTACCCGATTTGTCTTCGGTAGAGTCTATCGAATTGCTCAAAGGTCCGGCTTCTGTTCTGTACGGCCATTCTACAGTCGGTGGTGTTCTGAACGTAATCAGAAAAGCACCGACATCAAAGAATACATTGAATGCCCTGATGAGTTATGGGTCATGGGATAATAAGAGGGCTATGATTGATTTTGGAGGAAAATTTTTCGGGCCGTTCAATTACAGGGCTGTCGTTAACTGGTCGGATAACGAAGGTTACAGATATACCAACGACAAACGTTTCTCCGGCTATTTCGCTTTGGGCGGACAATTGGATGCTAAGCAGGAACTGGATATACGGGCCGGTTTTAACCGTGACTGGTATGGAACGGAGATTGGCCTGCCCCAGTTTATGGCGAATGATATTTATAATGCTGATGGTAGTAAATATTTGTCGAAAGGGGATATGCTTCCCGGTCTGAACAGGCGGTGGAGGTACAACAATGAATCTGATTTCATGATAAATAACGGCTCGAATATCTCTGTCCGCTATAGTAATAAGGTATCGGAATCATTGAAGATTGAAAACAGACTGGCCTATAATTACGATAATATAGACTACTTCAGTACCGAAACTTTGACATATCGTGAAAGTGGAGAGGATAAGCCTATATACGATCATCATTATATAAGAAAGAGTAAAGACGGATTACGTGACTCTACAGTCTATATTCAACTTGATACGGTACAGCTCACATATCCATTACGTTTTGCTTATACAGTGCATGTGATAAACGAACAGCTTGAGGCATCGGGGAAAATTGAGTTTGACAACGGTATGAAATATAATTATTTGGGAGGATACAATTTCGTTTATTTTCATCGCAATACTTATCGTGGTTATGGAGGTACAAATCCTCAAACAAACAAGACTTATCAACTTTCTGATTTAATTGACGGGCCCGGCCTGAACTCTAAAGTCCCTGTTTATAATCCTCACAGTATGGGATATATGGACCCTCATTTTAGTGCAGGAACCGCGACACGTAATATTACAAATGGTGTTTATCTTCAGAACTTACTGGAACTCTCGAATCAGTTTAAAGTGATGGTTTCCGGCCGTTTCGATCATTTTTTGTTTAAAACAGCCACAGCCACAATAAATCCAATATCTAAAGAACGGAAATATTCAGATCAACCTGAATTCGACAAAACTACAACTTCCGCTTTTACATACAGGCTTGGCGCGGTTTATTTACCTGCTACAAATCTTTCTGTATATGGATCTTTTGCCAATTTCTTTATGCCGTACCGGGATATAGTAAGTTCTAACATTATCTATATCAATGCCGAAGGTAACAGGTTCGAACCCAAAGACGGAGATCAGGTATTCAAGCCTCAGACGGGATATCAGGGGGAAATCGGTGTACGATATTCTCTCAATAACATCTTACAGGCGACAGCAAGCGCATTCTATATCCGCAAAAACAATGAGAAGAAAACGTTGAAGACAGGAGTGGTCGAAGACGGAGTAACAAAAAGTGTAGTAGGCGTTGTAGGATCATCGGAATCGAAAGGCCTTGAGTTGGAACTGACCCTTACCCCTGTAGATAATACAGCCCTGTCTTTCGGTTATGGTTATACCGATGCTGCAATCCGTGATATAAAGAAGAATGAATACATGGAAGAAGAGGTGCAAAAAGGAATGCGTTTGGCTGGAATCCCCAAAAATACATTTTTTGCGGCGGGAAACTACCGGATATCTAAGGGGGTGTTCAGCAATCTGGGTTTCAATCTGACAGTTTCATACACGGATAATGTATACAGGACAGTCGACAAAGGTGTCGTATATCCCGCATATTGGCTGACCGACCTGGGTGTTTCATATAAGCTGAAAAATGGAATACAGCTAAGGGCGAATGTCAATAATGTATTTGATGAGAAATATTATAATCAGTCATTGGGTACACAGATGGTGCCGAGCATGCCTCGCAACTACCTGTTTACTCTGGCATACAGCCTGTAGAATATGCTGAAAAATATACTATATTCTATTCACAGGATACTGGGGACACTCCTCAGTATCCTGTTCCTCGTTTGGTTCCTGTCCGGATTTGTAATGATATACCATACATTTCCAAAAGCGACCGAGCGGGATAAAAACAAGCATATGTATCCATTGCAGGGAGATATGCCGGCCCTTGATTCCGTACTGGCTAATAATATCCCGAAGGGTGAGGAAATATCCGCACTTTCGCTGAAATCCTATGCCGGAACTTCTTTTTTTGAAGTAAAAACATCCGATAGTATTTACCGGATTCCCGCAAGTCCGGACATGGAATTGAAAACCCCGCCGGATTATCCGGAGATAAAGGCCTATGCCCAACGTTGGTGTCAGGCGGAAATTGTCAGGGTAGATACTTTGCGGGAATTGGAGCAATGGATTCCTTTCGGGCCCTTACGAAAAGATTTTCCTATCTATAAATTCTACTTCGGAGATGAAGGGAAGTCGCAGTTATATGTTTCGTCCGTATCGGGAGACGCCTTGCAGTTTACAGACAAAGACAGCCGCTTCTGGGCATGGCTGGGCGCGATACCCCATTGGGTATATTTTACATCGCTCCGTCAGAATTCGCAGCAATGGATGGATGTTGTCATATGGCTTTCGGGAATAGGTTCCGTTATGTGTATTGCCGGGCTGATACTGGGCATCCGTTCGTATATAAAAGAATATCGCCGGAAGAAAAAGATGAAGAGCCCTTATCGGAAGTTTGCATATAAATGGCATCATATATTGGGCTTCATGTTCGGTATATTTGTTTTTACCTTCGTTTTCAGCGGCATGATGTCTCTGGCCAAAGTGCCCGGATGGATGGTAAAAGTACATGATCCATCGGCTGAGAAAAGGCTGTATTCAAAACAAAAAATAGAGTCCGATACTTATACCTTGGATTACAGGCGTCTTTATGAGAAATATCACGGCCAGATAAAATCCATAGAATGGAGTTCTTTCGGCCAAAAGCCAATATACAAGGCTGTAATAGATGACCGTTTGCATACAATCGATGCTTCCGGTACATCTGTGCTTGCCATGCAGCTGGACGAAGCAGCTATTAAGAGCCGTATCTCATTGCTTCATAAAGAACCGGCGGTTATATCCTTAATGGACGAATACGACAACTATTATGTAGGATTGACAGATCACCTGCCTCTCCCTGTATATAAAGTACAGGTCGAAGATGCCGACAACAGTACATATTACATTAACCCGAAGAATGGGAATACACGTTATTTTAATAATAATACCAAAGTAAGACGCTGGTCTTATCAGGCTTTACATAGTTTTAAATTTAAATTTCTGGCAGAACGCCCTGTCCTTTGGAACATAGTGATGTGGACAACTATGATTGGTGGAACATTGGTTTCCCTGACGGGAGTGTGGTTAGGATTCAGGTATATAAAGAGGAAAATAAAGAGATTAAAAAAGTATATTTGTTCAAAGAAAAAAAACAATACGAATATATGTCAGTAGGAAGAATTATTGTTGCGGGGATAGGCCCGGGTTCGCAGGAGGATATTACTCCTGCCGTACTGGATGCGCTGAAGATATCGGACGTAGTTGTAGGTTATAAATATTATTTCCGGTTTGTAGAAGATATTCTCCGTCCCGGGACGCTTTGTATCGACACGGGAATGAAGAAAGAACGGGAACGGGCAGAAGAAGCTTTCCGCCATGCCGAAGAAGGGCGTACCGTTTGTGTTATCAGTTCGGGCGATTCCGGAATTTACGGAATGGCTCCTCTGGTGTACGAAATGAAAAAGGAAAAGCAAAGCGATATAGCCGTCGATGTCTTGCCGGGTATCAGTGCTTTCCAGAAAGCGGCGGCATTATTAGGGGCACCAGTCGGACACGATTTCTGTATTATTTCCTTATCTGATCTGATGACACCATGGGACAGGATAGAAAAGCGCATTATAGCCGCGGCCTCCGCCGATTTTGTAACGGCAGTTTATAATCCGAGGAGCAATGGCCGTTACTGGCAACTATACAGGTTGATAGAAATTTTTCTCCAGGAACGATCACCCGAAACCCCGGTCGGCTATGTACGTCAGGCGGGACGGGAGGAACAGGAGGTGGTCGTAACCACTTTGGGAGAGCTCGACCCCGAGGAAATAGATATGTTTACCATAATTATTATCGGGAATTCCCAGTCTTATATTTTCGACAATCAGAACATTGTAACACCGAGAGGATATTATCGGGAGTCTAAAACAGATGATGTCGGTATCGGGCAAGATATAATGATCCGCAGTTTCAGAACCATAGAAAGCGAACTGAAAAAGAAGGATATTCCTTTGGATAAGAAATGGGCTTTGCTGCATGCGATACATACGACTGCCGATTTCGATATGGAGAATATACTATATACGGATGAAGGGGCTGTTGAGAAACTCCATAATCAATTTATATCGGGAAAGGTAAAAACGATTGTTACGGATGTGACTATGGTTGCCTCGGGCATCCGCAAAGGAGCATTGGAGCGTCTTGGCGTTGAGGTGAAATGTTATCTGCATGATGAGCGTGTTGCGCAACTGGCAAAAGATAAGGAGATTACCCGCACTCAGGCAGGTATCCGTCTGGCGGCGGAAGAACATCCCGATGCCTTGTATGTGTTTGGTAATGCCCCTACGGCATTGATGGAATTGTGCGAACTCATACGCAAGAAGAAAACGCATCCGGCAGGTATTATCGCTGCTCCGGTCGGCTTCGTAAATGTCAGGGAATCCAAGCATATGACCAAACCCTTTAAAGATGTGCCTAAACTGATCGTTGAAGGACGTAAAGGTGGAAGTAATCTGGCGGCGACACTGGTTAATTCCATTCTTACCTTCGATGATGCGGAGCAATTGAAACCGGGCAGGGATGTTTAACTAGATCCCCTAATCCTCCGGAGGGGGACTTGCAAATAGGGTAATAGATAATACATTAATTAGAAAATATGACGAATGAAATTCTATGTTATAGGTATTGACGATAACCAGTCTCAACATTTCTCTCCTGAAATAACAGATGTGATTAACTCGCATACTGTTTTTTCGGGTGGAATACGCCATCACGAAATAGTGAGGCCTTTCCTTCCGGAAGATTATTCGTGGATAGAGATAACTGTTCCCCTGAACAAGATTTTCGGGCAATACCGGACTTATGATGAAATCGTGGTGTTTGCTTCGGGAGATCCTCTTTTTTATGGTTTTGCCAACACCATTCGGCGGGAGTTACCGGAGGCTGAAATACTGTTGTATCCATACTTCAATTCCTTGCAATTACTGGCTCACCGCCTGTTGATGCCATATCACGATATGCATATCGTTTCGCTTACCGGACGCCCGTGGCTTCGTTTCGATGAGGCGTTAATCTGCGGATATAATAAGATAGGGGTGCTTACCGACAATAAGGAACATACACCTGCGGCTATCGCCGAACGAATGCTGTATTATGGGTATGATAATTACAAGATGTATATAGGTGAATTGTTGGGGAATAAAGAAAAGGAGAATGTAACTGCATTGGAATTATCCGATGTTACGGGAAAAACATTCTCGTTTCCCAATAATCTTATTTTGCAAAAGACATATGAACGTCCACGTCCTTTCGGCATCCCTGAAAGCGAGTTCGATTTGCTGAATGGCAGGGCTAAGATGATAACAAAAATGCCGGTGCGCCTGCTTTCTTTAAGTTTACTGGATTTGAGAAACAAGTCGGTATTCTGGGATATCGGTTTCTGTACAGGTTCGGTATCTATTGAAGCAAAGATGCAGTTTCCTCATTTAGGGGTTTTCTCTTTCGAAAAACGGGAAGAAGGACAAGAACTTATGGAAAATAACTCCCGGAAATTCGGTACGCCGGGCATAAATACCATCATAGGTGATTTTGTGGAAACGGATATTTCTGACTTTCCCCGTCCCGATGCTGTTTTTATCGGCGGGCATGGCGGACGCATGAAGGATATAATGTCGAAAGTATTTTCGGTATTAGTCCCGGGAGGAACAATAGTATTCAATTCTGTATCAGCCGAAAGCAAAGAAATGTTTCTGGCAGCGGCAAAGGATAATGATTTGGTAATAAAGGAAAGCATCACTGTTGCTGTGGATGATTTTAATGCTATTGAAGTGATGAAAGCACAAGCTCCCTAAATTGGCTCCGCCGAACGTTGTTTCCCCAAGGGGGACTTACAGAGAGGGTATATGAAATTAAAAATTAAGAATGAAATTAATAATTGCGCAAGCATCTTGTAACTTGTAACTGCCCATAGGGCGAAGTAACTCGTAACTGAAAACATATGAAATACGCTATAATACTAACATCTGAAACTAGCCTTCCTTTAGCTGAAACCATCAGGAAAGAATTAGGTGAAACTAATATATACACAAAAGCCGGCTTAAAAGGAACGGATCGGATTTCTTCTATAAACGACTGTGTAAAAGACTTATTCGGCCAATCGGAGGCAATCATATTTATAGGGGCTATGGGTATTTGCGTCCGTAGCATCGCCCCTTATATCAAAGACAAGCATACCGACCCTGCCATTGTAAATGTGGACAGTACCGGGCGCTATGCGGTGTCCGTGCTTTCGGGACATGTGGGAGGTGCTAACGAACTGACAAAGAGGATCGCCAATATTACAGGCGCGGAAGCGGTTATCACTACCCAAAGCGATAATACTAACCTTTGGGCGCTGGATACAATCGGTGAAAAATATAATTGGGTAACGACTTCCAACGCAGATAATTTCAATGAACCGCTTACGGCTTATGTAAACAGAAAGCCCACCGCGCTATTGCTCGATATTGTGGACGAAGGAACTGAATTTATGGAGCGTACAGTTGCCGGGCATGTGAAGATATATTACAAGTATGAAGACATTGATTTACAGGAATATGAGATGTTGATAACAGTTTCTCCATACCTTTATCCTGATGCGGGCATACCTGTTATCAGCTATCATCCGAAAGTATTGCATCTGGGTATCGGATGCCGCAAAGACTGTAATCCTGAGGGTATAAACGGATATATTGCCGGTACTCTGTTGCAAAAGCATATTGCTATTGCTTCCATAAGCAGTATTTCGACTATAGATATTAAAAAGGATGAGCCTCTGCTTCGTGAGTTACAATCGTATCTCGGAGATATTCCGGTACATATATATAACGCGGAGGAACTGAAAGACATTGAAGTACCTAATCCATCGGATAAGGTGAAAGAAGTAACAACAGTTGCCGGAGTTTCCGAGTCCACAGCCATTAAAAGTTCTGACGGAGGACCTCTTATATTGGAAAAACAGAAAGGAGTATTGAGTCAGGGCAATGATTTTACTTTTGCTATTGCCGTCGGACGTATGGCAGTCCGGCAAGGACATATCGAGATAGTAGGCGCGGGGCCGGGCGACCCGGATTTGATTTCGGTGAAAGGCCGTTATTTTCTGGAAGCTGCCGATCTGATTTTATATGCAGGAAGCCTTGTTCCGGTGGAGCTTACTTATTGTGCAAAACAAGGAGCGGTTGTGCGTAGTTCCGCTTCGATGGATCTGGAAGAGCAATTTGATTTGATGAAAGAGTTTTACGACAAGGGCAAACTGGTAGTACGTTTGCACACGGGTGACCCGTGTATTTACGGGGCTATTCAGGAGCAGATGGCTTTTTTCGATAAATATAATATGTCTTATCATATCACTCCGGGCATATCGTCATTTCTGGCTGCTGCAGCTGCTTTGGAATCACAGTTTACGATACCCGAAAAGGTGCAGACTATCATACTGACAAGAGGGGAGGGGAGGACTCCGATGCCCGAAAAAGAAAAGCTTCATTTACTGGCGCGCTCACAAAGCACGATGTGTATCTTCCTGAGTGCAACTGTCGTGGAGCAGGTACAAAAGGAACTGATGGAACATTACCCGCCCGAAACCCCGGTAGCAGCCTGTTATAAGCTCACATGGAAAGATGAAAAAATATACCGTGGGCAACTAAAGGATTTGGTTAAGATTGTCAAAGAAAATAACCTGACACTGACTACCATGATTGTAGTAGGTGACGCGATCGGAAACAGGGAAGGATTGTCGAAATTATATTCTCACCAGTTCAAACATCTGTTCAGAGGATAATATTCCCATCTTCGTCTATGAGCATAATTATCAGCTTTCCGTTTGGCAAAAGCGGAACGCATGTATCATAACATTGTTTGATAAGAAGTGTAAAAAAAACTTCCTCTTGGGTAATAATAATATCCCATAACTGCCGGGCTAGAGTCATTTCCTGTATCGCTGCAATTGTTCTTTCGGAGCAATTACTTTCGTAAGCCAATCCGGTAAGGAACTCTTTGTTCATCACCGTTTTTTTACTGTGTGTATCCAGTGAGCCTTCGGCAAGTTTCACGGCCTTCCCGAGCATAATACCCAGCGTCAGGCTTTTGAAACCAAGGTCAGACGCTATCTTTATCGTTTCGCCGATGAAATTCCCGTAATGGATAAATGCCTGTGCAGGCAGATCAGGATATCTTTGTTTCACGAAACGTTCGCTCTTTGCTCCCGAGTTAATCACTACCCGCTCGCATCCCAGGGCTTTGGCTACCTGCATTTCGCGGCGGATGGAGTTGATGAATGCTTCCGAAGAAAAGGGTTTCACTATTCCCGAAGTGCCGATAATAGATATTCCGCCTGTAATACCCAGTTTGGGATTGAATGTTTTTAGTGCAATTTCTTCTCCGTTGGTAACGGAAATAGTGACATCTACACCTGTCTTTAAATTCCCGTCCGGTAATTTGTCCTGATTATGGCGCAAGACTTTGAAGATTTCCCGCTTTATCATCATACGGGGCGTCTTGTTGATGGCCGGTTCACCAATTTCTATATCCAGTCCGGGAAGTGTTACTGTACCCACGCCTTTTCCCTGTAAAAAACGGACGCCTTTATGAGTATCGCAGAGTTGTACCGTAGATACTATTTCGCATCCGTTGGTAATGTCCGGGTCATCTCCGGAGTCTTTTATGACTGAACAACTGACTGTATTTTCTGAAAACCGTGTGGTAGCAACAGGAATGCGTATCCATTCGCCGTTTGGCAGTGTCAGGCCGATTTCTTCCTGTATCTCATTGGTGAGCAGGGTTGTGAGTGCCGCTTTAGCAGCAGCAGTGGCACATGTTCCTGTAGTATATCCTGTCCTTAAATCGAAGAACCCGGGTGCATATTTTTCAATTTCTTTGCGTAGTCCGTTTTCGCCATAAACGGAAATGAAAGAAGGGGATAGAGGGGGCCGTTTGAGGACTAAAAAGGGTATATTCAGTTTGCGGGCGGCATCTGCTTTTTCGTTAAATCCACCGGAGTCGCCACTTTCTTTTGTTATAATCGCCTGTGGCTTTATTCTTTCGAATAAGGGAGTTTCATCCTCTCCCTGTCTGTAATATAATATTTTGTCATATGGAAAATTGTTTGCCTGTGCAATAGTGCGGGATTCTTCCCTGTCCAGAATTCTGAACCAGCAGTTGTGCCGTTTCCAGTACGGTTTAAGTTTTGCTATCGTATTTACTCCTGTCAGCGCAAGCAGGTTATCTATCTTATTATTTTCGAGATAATGGATTGCATCGTTGTAAGAATCGAACCAGAGCAAATCGTCCGTATGTTCCGGATAACTGCGTTCATACCTGACTACGGGTATTTCCAATTTTGCGGACGCGGAAGCTATATTCCCGTGCAGGTTCCCGGCAAAGGGATGCGCTGCGTCTATAATAAGCTTAATGTTATTCTCCTTACAGCATGTAATCATAGACTCTTCATCGAGGCCTCCGGAGAGAAGAATAGCATACACACTCTCCACTTTCTGCAAATCGCCTTTCGTGGAATAATAATATGGTTTGGCCGCTCCATCGCACACCGATAGGGCTTTGCGTCCTTCTGTTGTTCCTCCGAATATAAGTATCATAGCCGATGTATATTGTCCAGTAATTCTTCAATGCTGGAAATTAATAAGTCCGGTTGCTCCGGCATACAAATTTTTATCCCGTTATCTGTAATATCAATGTAAGAATCGGTGTTAAACTGCCGCGAAGCCAGTATTCCATTCCGTTGCAGCGCTTTTCTGACCATTGTATATTTTTGTCCGTGCCCAAGTAGTTTTATCTGTCTGTCGGATTCATTTTCTATTCTAAACAGTCCGGTGTCCTGGTCGAAAATAATCCCTTTTCTGGCAAAGAAACTACTCAGGCTGCCATCCAGGGACAGATCTTCGGGTGTCCCTATCTTTATTCCGCTCTGCTTGTCCATCAGCCATATTTTATCAGCTATCTGGAGCGCCAGTTCCAAATCGTGAGTGGAAAGAAAAATAGTTTTATTCGTCTTGCGGGATAGTTGGTGCAGCAATTGCATGATTTCTACTTTGCTCGGGAAATCGAGAAAAGCAGTAGGCTCATCCAGAAGGATTATCGGTGTTTCCTGCGCCAGCGCTTTCGCGATCATCACTTTCTGCCGTTCCCCGTCACTTAGTGTATGAACCATCCTGTGCGCCAGATTTTCTATTTTCACCATCGCGATGGCCTTATCTACGATCTCTTTATCTTCTTTATTCAGTTTTCCCCAGAATCCTGTATATGGGCTGCGTCCCAAGCCGATAAGTTCGCGGGCGCTCATGTTTTTTATATCAAATTTTTCGGTCAGGACTACACTGGCGAGGGTAGCAAATTCCTTTTCGCTATATTCTTTTATTTCCTTTCCGCGTATATAGATACTGCCCGACAATTTGGGCTGGAAAGCCGAAAGTGTCCGCAGCAAGGTAGACTTGCCTATCCCGTTGGCTCCGAGCAAGCAGGTAAGTTCCCCGCTGAAAATGGATGAAGTTATACTTTCGGCGACAGTGATGATATTCTTTTTTGAAGAATATCCTATCGAAAGATGCTGTATATCGATTGTCTTTTGTTTCATCTTCCTATTCCGTTATCTCATTCTTACGTTTTCCGAATAATACCGATATAACTATCGGCGCACCTATGAGTGCCGTCACCGAGTTGATAGGTAATGCCCCTTCAAATCCCGGCATGCGTGCTATAAGGTTGCACAGCAGGGCAAGGGATGCCCCTGTGAGTGTGACGGCAGGCATCAGTATCCGGTGGTCGGATGAGACAAATATTGTACGGCACAGATGAGGTACGGCCAGTCCCAGAAAGACGATAGGTCCGCAATAAGCTGTGATAATAGCCGTGATAACGCACGAACAGCAAATCACGTACAGGCGGGCACGTTTTATATTCAGCCCTAAATTACGGGCATAGCCATCGCCGAGCAGCATAAGGTTCAGGGTCTTGATAAGCAGGAATGAAAGCGGGATAAGTACGGCCATTATAAAGACGAAAGTATAGACCTGATTACCCGATACTTTCGCGAAACTGCCCAGTCCCCATATTACATATGCCCTGACATCTTCATCGTTGCTGAAAAATTTAAGGACGCCGATAATGGCGGTCGCTATATAGCCTATCATGACTCCGATAATAAGGAGTATGACATTTCCCCTTACCCGTTGCGAAATGGCTATTATGATTGCCATCACAGTCATTGCCCCGGCAATAGCCGCCACAGATACAGCCACTTCCCCGAAAAAGCCTAAAGTACTCAACGCCGTTCCTGCAATGCTTCCCGACAGAAGGATAATGAAAGCTACACCGAGGCTTGCGCCCGAACTGATACCCAGTTCGGAGGGACCGGCCAGGGGATTACGGAATACGGTCTGCATCTGCAACCCGCTTATAGATAAACCTGCTCCCGCAACCAAGGCTGTCAGTGTCTGGGGAAAACGGGATTTCCAGATTATATTCTGCCATATCAGCGGTTCATCTCCTGTTCCGGATAATATGTTCCAGATAGAGCCTACGGGTATGGAGATAGTTCCCAATACAAGATTGAGTATGAAAAACAGCAGGATAGATGCAAAAATAAGTGCGAGTAAAACTATATGATGTTTCATTATTTCAATAGTTCATAATATACAGGTGTGTGTTCCGGTAACAGCTCGGGGTGGAATATCTTTATCAGGTCGGCCAGTACGACTTCCGGCTCTACAGGCGTATTTTCATAGAAGGGTTTTTCCCTGAGATTGCAATAGATAAGTTTTTTATCTTTGTATGCTTTGAAATCTGTGTAACGTGCGTCGCTTTGTTTCAGCGCTTCATAGCCGAACGTTCCGTTGTGGCTGTTTACCATACGCCAGTATTCGGCATTCGCGCCCTGAGAATATACAGTTTCGAAATCCACATAAAATCCGCCCGATTCGTCATCGTTTTTCATAAAATAGGATGCTCCCGCATCGCGGAAGAGTTGCGCCAGATAGCTGTTCCCTCCTACGACATACCAATTGCCCGAATGCAGTTCCCCGCTAAGCACTGCCGGCTTATGCGCCACTGGTCCGGCCAATGATTTCAGTTTATTATATTTTTTTTCTATTTCATCGAATTGTTTACCTGCCTGTTCTTCCATTCCCAATAAAAGCCCTGTAAATTTTATCCATTCGGCCTGTCCCAGAGGAGACGATTCTTTATATCCTAAAAAGCTGATCAGAGGAATATCCAGATTGCGGATAGCATCATAACCTCCGCGCTTGAAGGGCGAAACAAGGATAATGTCGGGATCGATAGCCATAACCACTTCGTTGTCAAACTCCCCTTCGATACCGATTTTGCTTGTTTTCCCGGTTTTCAATTGTTCATTTAGCTGAGGATTAAACAGGAAACGGGTACTGGTTATCCCCGCTATTTTGTCTACAGCGTCTAATTTGATAAAATTGGAAATTTGCAGGGTGGTCATACACACCACGCTTTTTACGGGGACTTCTATAATCTGGTATCCGGCAGGTATGCCCGTTTTATCTTCCCCTCTTTTCAATAAAGCATATTGATACTTGGTATCGCTTTCGCCGGAAGGATCATGTATATCCACCAGTTTGTAATTTCCATGTTCGGATACGGTAAAGCCTTTTGCATATTTGATATTTAATGTATCATGCATGCTGGAAATATTGTTGCTGTCTTTCTTATTCGGGTTACATGCTATGAAGCAGCCAAAAGCAAGCAGGATTATTGAACGGGCAAGGAATTTCATATTTGTTTATTTGCGGATTATTATTAGTGAAAAGTAAGGGAATTTACGATTGAGTATTTCTTCCCTGTTCTGAGTATAGACTTCTTTGCCGGAGATTCCTGCATTTTCAAAATAGTGGAAAGTGATGTCCTGAATATTTTCTAATGCTTCCTTTATTACTTGTTCGCACTGGGAAGCTTTCATCAGTACAACGGTTTTGCCGGTTTTGATCTTTTCTTCCAGACCATCTGCTGATGTTATGATACCCGGAATAACTTCGAGTTCTTCCTCTTGTTTCACAATATGAATGTTGGCCAGAGTGCCACAGGCTATAAACGCAGGTACGCCCGCGATGCGGCTGACCGGTATATTCTCCTGTGTAAGATATTCGCTTATGTAATAGATGGTAGAGTAGAATCCGGCATCACCTTCGGCTGTAACAGCTATTTTATGTCCGGATTTATACCTGTCCGATATTTCTTCCGCCACAGCCTTGTAGCTCTCAATGGCCAGAGAACGGTCTTTGTTCATAGGTACATTGAATGTGTTCAGCTTTGATTCGCCGATGCTCAATTGCAATAGGACATCTTTTGCCCGTGAGGAGCTTTTTCCTCCGGGAAGGGCGGTTGACGGACAAAATATCAAATCTGCTTCTTGCAGTGTTTTCAAACCTTTCAAGGTTATCAGTTCCGGGTCTCCGGGACCGAGGGATACGAACGTAACAGGATCAAACATCTTTAAGATTCATTTTATAAGAGTTAGAATCAGATGCCTTTAGTATAGGACTAAAATAGACGAACAGGTATGTGTGTTGTCTGTAAATAGTATTTAAGCCTAAACCTCGAGCTTTCAACTAATAATGTTCCGGCAGGTTTTCTGACTTACTCCATTTTTGAACGGCCTTCCCATTTTCAGTAAACAGTTAGCAGTAAACAGTTAACAAAAATTATTAACTGATAGCTGATGACTGATGACTGTCAATCAGTGGTTTGAGTATTGTTCAAAAACTTTTTTCAGAAACATTGTTAACTGATGACTGTTAACTGTTAACTGAATAGAGCTTACAGCAGCGGGTCTGTTCAGGATTTGCACCTGATTCCCTTTTAATTACTCGTCCGGCACGCGGATTTGTAACACCAGAACTTAGTGCAAAGATATGGAATTAAATTTATAATGATTTATATAATGTATGTGAAATAACTTTATCTATATATTTAGCTTCTAGCTCATAGCTCTTTGAAAGAATGAATCAGCCCCCTCAATCCCCCACCTTAGCTTTGAGGAGAGAAACCTTGGCTTTGAGGAGAGAAAATAATTGATAAAAGTGTAACTTTTGTAACTTTTTAACAGTTACAAGTTACTTCGCCCTAGGGCAGTTACAAGTTACGAGTAAACAAGATACAAGATACGAGTTGTTAACTGATGACTGCTAACTGTTAACTGAAAAGTTGTCAGGTTTGTAAAGTTTTATATCTATATGAAAATATGTAAAGTTTGTCAGATTTTTGGAAGATAGTTACCAAAGGACAAAATACGGGTTGTTCACTGTTTGTTGTAATAAATCAGGGTATATCTGCGCTTTTTGAGTGTAATCAACTTTTTACTGCGGAGGGCGCAAAGATTTACGTAAAGGGTACAGGGAAAAAATGTAAAATGTGTCAGGTTTGTCAAGTTTTTTAGAAAATAAGTTGCTGGTTGATGCACCTTGTGTGTGGTTAGGGATAACGAAAAAAAGATTTGCTAATTGAATTGGAGCGTCGACACATTTGTTGTATGTATTGCAAAAAACAAATATCTTTGAACCTATAAAATATAATTTAACTATATGAATAAATCAATTATGGCATTATTACTCGGCGCATCAGTCGTTTCGTGTGGCGGTAAATTTTCCGCAAAAATAGAAGACACGGAGAAAGATGCCCCCCTGATCGGCAAAGCCACCGTAAAAGTAGAAAACGGTATCATGACCCCCGAAGTCCTTTACAGCTTCGGACGCGTATCCGACGTACAAGTTTCGCCTGATAAATCAAAAGTACTCTATGGAGTCACTTATGTGAGCATCGAGCAGAATAAGACCAACCGGGAGTTATTCACCATGAATATTGATGGCTCGGACAAAAAGCAGATAACCCAAACTGCCAAAAGCGAAAACAATGCTGTATGGGTGAAAGGTGGTGCCAAGATCGCATTCCTAAGTAGCGAAAGCGGCTCTTCGCAAATTTGGGAAATGAATCCTGATGGCAGTGAACGAGTGCAGATAAGCGACATAGAAGGCGGTGTCAACGGATTTTCTTATTCGCCTGATGAGAAGAAAATCCTGTACATTAAAAATATAAAGTACGGAGAACGTACTGCCGATAAATACCCCGATCTGCCTAAAGCATCGGGCCGCATCATAGATGATTTGATGTATAAACACTGGTCGGAATGGGTGGAGGAAATCCCCCACAGCTTCATAGCCGGTTATGACGGTACAAAAATGACAGACGGTATAGATATTTTAGGCGATGAACCTTACGAATGCCCTATGCTCCCGTTCGGCGGAATAGAGCAACTCGCCTGGAGTCCCGACGGTAAATCCATTGCATACACCTGCCGGAAGAAAAAAGGGATGGAATATGCCTTGTCTACCAACTCCGATATATACCTGTATAATATAGATACAAAAGAGACGAAAAATCTTACAGAAGGTATGATGGGATATGACATCAATCCTGTTTTCTCTCCTGATGGCAAATATATTGCATGGCAAAGTATGGAGCGTGACGGATACGAATCGGACAAAAACCGGATGTTTGTAATGAATCTGACCACTAACGATAAAATTTATGTAACCGAAAAGTTTGATTATAACACCGATTATCTGGCCTGGAACGATAATGAGAGTATTTATTTCGTTTCATGTGTAGAGGCTAAGACGCATCTGTTCAAGGCCTTTGTGCATACCAAGGAAATAAATCAGATAACAAAGGGTGATTACGATTATGAATCATTCGGCATAGCCGGAGATAAACTTATCGCAATACGCCATTCGTTATCGGCGCCAAATGAAATATATTCTGTAAATACAACTAACGGGGAAGCCACCGAATTGAGCTTTGAAAATAAAGAAATACTCGGGCAGTTAAAAATGGGTAAAGTGGAAGAGCGTTGGATTGCTACTACTGACGGGAAGAAAATGCTGACATGGATCGTCTATCCGCCAAACTTCGACCCAAATAAAAAATATCCGGCTCTTTTATACTGCCAGGGTGGTCCTCAAAGTACTGTGAGCCAGTTTTGGTCGTACCGTTGGAATTTGCAGATGATGGCTGCAAACGGGTATATTGTCGTTGCCCCTAATCGCAGAGGTCTTCCGGGTTTTGGTCAGGAATGGCTGGAACAGATCAGCAAAGATTACGGCGGACAGAATATGAAAGATTATCTTTCGGCTATAGATGCTATGGCTAAGGAGCCTTTTGTAAATGCGGATAAACTTGGTTGTACAGGCGCAAGTTATGGCGGATTTTCCGTTTATTGGTTGGCCGGAAACCACAACAAGCGCTTCAAAGCATTTCTTGCTCATGCCGGTATCTTCAATGTAGAGGCGCAATACCTCGAAACAGAAGAGATGTGGTTCGCCAACTGGGATCTGGGCGGCTCTTTCTGGGACAGGAGTAATTCTATCGCACAGCGTTCGTATGCTAACTCTCCTCACAAATTTGTGGAGAAATGGGATACTCCGATAATGATTTCGCATGGAGAACTGGATTACCGCATCCTCGCCTCGCAGGGCATGATGGCATTCAATGCCGCTAAGCTGAGGGGGATTCCGGCACGTATGCTTATTTATCCGAATGAAAACCATTGGATTGCCCAGCCTCAAAACGGGATACTATTCCAACGGGAGTTTTTCCGCTGGTTCGATACTTATCTGAAGTAAAAATATTGAGGGCTATTATATAAAGAAGCTTATCAGATGACTTGTCTGATAAGCTTTTGTTTTGAATAGCTTCAGTCTCCGGGTATAATATAAAGGATATAGATGTATAAATTCTCTTTATTTGGTTTCTGTATTAAATAAAATCTATATTATTTTTATAATATATCTTATTATTTATATGTTATATCTCTTGTTTTGCTAAATTTGCAGGATAAACTTACACTAAGGATAGAGACAAAAAATGGATGTAATCAGAGTGTGATTGGCCGGTTTTCGAGCCAATAAGGATATCTTTTATCGAAAATCCGAATAAAATGGATACCATACTTCCTAAATGTTATACCATATTTCCACTAGATGAAAATTGTAAGGAATGATGTTATATATTTGCACCCGATATTGAGGAGAGACAAGACTGAGATGGAAGACAAGGCGAAAATGTACGGAGAAAAAAAATCTCTGTCAGAGGACAAGGAAAATTCTGTATATTCTTTTGGGTATGATTTTAATATTTGTGTGGGGGAAAATGCTCTTCCGGTTACATATACCCAGACGTATCTTCCTGTCGGAATCTTGGGGCTTTGTATAGAAGGCTCTGCGATAATAGATGTATATATGCAGGAGCATCGTTTGTTGAAAGGTGAGTTAATGGTAATTCTTCCCGGACAAATCATTTCGCTGAAAAGCAAAAGCGCTGATTTTTCTATCAACTATTTTACGGTGTCGCATCTATTAATAAATGATGTCCTTAGCGGAGTAGCGCGTCTTTCACCTCTATTCTTTATCCATATGAGAAGAAAGTATCACTACAAGCTGTCGAAAGATGAAGTGTGCCGGTTTTCCGGATATTACGATCTCGTATATAGTTGGGTGAAGTCGGCCGATAATCTGTTCCAGAGGGAATATATAGTCAACCTGTTGAGGCTTTTCTATCTTGATCTTTATAATAATTATAGGAGCAATCTATTATCTAAAAATGCCATAAGGGATCTTGATAGCCGGAAAGAAAAGCTTGCATACGATTTCTTTCTCCTGATAATGCAATATTTCAGAGAAAACAGAGAGATTGCTTTTTATGCCGAAAAGCTCCATATTACACCTAAATACCTGACATCGGTAGTAAAGGATGTTAGTGGCCGGTCAGCAAAAGATTGGATTGTAGAATATAGTATAATGGAGATAAAGTCGCTATTGAAGAATCCGGCATTGAATATACAGGAGATAACCGTAAAGACTAATTTTTCTAATCAAACTTCTTTAAGTAGGTTTTTTAAGAAGCATACGGGGCTGTCTCCTACACAATACCGGATGGATAAATAAGAATGAACAAAAAAATATATATGTAGTTTTGTAAAGTTTGTGTTAAGGTTGGGTCCTGTGAGTCGAGAGATTCGCGGGACTCATTATTTTCAACTAAAAATTATTCTTATGAAACAGAAAGGCACATGCTCACGCATATGCCATCCCAACCTTAAGACAAATTAAAAAAACTACACAGAGTAGATAAATCTTATCTATATCGAATTATTCTTTTACACATCGTACCGAACTTCCTTTACCCCTGTTGTCCGTTGCGTCTACCTGGACATAATAAGATTTGAAAAACAGCCGGTATATTGTACTGTAGAAGGCTGTGGCAGACCAGTTATACCCTTCCAGCCCCACCATTGTCAAATTTCCGGTAGTTGGTTCGCGATATCCGGCAGCCGGATAATATCCAGCCGTAGCCCATTCTTCTCCTTTGCCTTTATCGAAGGCAGGTCCACCACCGCCTAAGCCGTTCCAGGCAGAATTACTGCCAGATCCGCTCCGAGGTACACGCCATCCTTTAGGGCACGGGTCATAGGTGCCTTTTGTATCGTCGGTATTATTCCACAAATGGTTATTGGTTGTACCGGAATTACTATACCAGTCCTGATTACCTTCGGTGCTAAAATAGAATGTATGCGGATTGATAATCGAATTAGGCATATTGAGATTATTATTCACTTTGCTCTTCTCAATAGAGACATTTGCCCCGGTCAGATTATAAAGTGTTATCTCTATATTATCGTCTACGGCCGAAGATCCTGGGAACGGATCTTTTCTTCCCCATTGGTAAAGTAATCCCAACGCACCGATATTACCCGGTATCGTATTTATCGCACCCAGGTTACGGTCCATAAATGTAGCATTGTTAAATACTTTTTCTCCGGCAAGGACTTCAGGATCATAATTGGTGATCCATATATGCCAGCTCCAACGTATCACATTATTTATTTTCACGGCCACAAGTGCGTTCCCCTGCAGGCTATTGTTATTGGTTGTAATTCTCAGCATCGAAGCTGTCCCTTTGTCTCCCGAAGCAAGGGTCACTTCTTTAATTAAATCCTTTTTATCTTCCCATAACAATTCGACACTAACAGTTCCTTGCAATCCTACCTCATTCAGGTTCAATAGTTGATTCCACACCGCATATGCCTTTATTACAGGGATATCTATCGTTTTGTTGTAGCCCACAATGAATGAGTTGGATAATTTCAGTGCCGCAGGATCTGTCATGCTGGATGGTGCATTCGGTTCTACAGGGACACTGCCTGGATTATCTCTTGTGGGAATAGAGTCAGAAGCTGTTCTCAGTATATCCCACTTTTCCCCGTCCCATAAATATAACCCCGGAACAAAGGGTGTTGTTTTAGTCATATTATATACTAATAGACCTATATTTTTTGATTTTTCGCTATCATATCCGGACTCTGCAGGATTGACAAATGGTTCTAAGGTTCTCAGGTTCACTAATGCCACTCGAGGTAAGATAAAGCCTCCTGTTTTACATGTTACATTATTCGCATCAGGTTCCTGTTCTTTCAGTTGTAATAATCCTGCCTTGGCAGGGGCTGTTCCCAGGCCAATTGTAACCTGTGCATGAAGTCCAAATGAGTGAAGAGCGAGCGTAACAAACCCTAACAAAGTGAATCTTATTGTTCTTGTGTAAGTGTTCATATGTAGATAAAATTATTTTTGTTTGTATCTTGATATGTAGTTCTTTCATATAGTAACATTCCTAAGGATGGGTTAAACTCTTAAAATACAAATCTTTATGTGTATAGTAACTAAGCGGCATAGTTGTATTTTTTGTGATTTCATATTAAAATTTCCGCAAAATTAGAGAAATATTTCATAATTAAAAATAAATATAATGAAATAATTCTACATTAACCATTTTTTACTTTATCTTTATTCTATACACACCAAAATTAACTTTTTTGATATTTCAATAATTAAAGTTATTTTTGTTAGAAATCTTACAGACTATATTGCAGACTATATCTCAACGGATATAGTTATAATACATTATTGATTACACTCAATGAACGAAAACTTAACTCAAAAGGACAGAATTATACAGTTTATAGACAAACAGGGGATTAGTAAAAATAAATTTTATAATCAGACGGGCGTCTCTAACGGTACTCTGGACAAGAAAAGCGGTGTCACAGGTGACACAATAGCTAAGATATATACTGCATATCCTGAAATAAATCTCGAATGGCTTATTTCAGGTGAAGGGGAGATGATAAAATCGTCAATATTCTGGTTGTATGACAATCTGGAGTCGGTACGGGAACAATATGCCGCAGTAATGAACATAGACCCGTCTACTGTCTCAGATAAGAATCTGCTCAAAGCCGAGTCTCCTTTGGAATTTATACCGATATTTTCCCATAAGGGATCACACAAATGTCAGGGGTATTTGTCCATACCCAATCTAAGTTCATGCGATGGTGCAGGATTTGTAAAATCCGACAGTATGTATCCACTGATTAAACCAGGCGATATCGTATGTTATAAAACAGCAAATCACACAAATGATATAAATTGGGGCGAAATGTATATCATATATCTCATTATCGATGGAGAAGAATTTCTCACCATTAAATATTTGAAGAAATCTGAGATAGCTGATGACTATGTCTGCCTTAGCGGATACAATCAAAAATATCATCCGAAAGATGTGCCGATACAAAGTATACGATGGAAAGCTATTGTTAAGGCCTGTATCAATTACAACACAATGATATAAGAAAAATAGGCAGTGCTTACGTTATTATATATAAAAAAGGATATCTGAAAAATCACTCAGGTATCCCTTTTTTATATCGTCTATAAAATTTTAGAGTTAACTATTGAAGTGGTACAGGAATATGACTGTTTCTTCCAATGCATTTTTCGGACAGTCTTTTATCTCTAAAACAACCTTTAATTCAGCTTTGGCTATTCCTCTCAGATTAACAAGGGATGCCAATGTAACCCGTAAGCGAACTTCATTATCGACAATGACAGCCTGGTTGAATTTCAATTTTTCGATACCATAATTTATCAGCATCTTTATGTTGTTCACCTCTATTATCTGATCCCAAAGATAAGGCAGAATAGATACCATCAGATACCCGTGTGCAATAGTGCTTTTGAAAGGACTCTCTGTCTTCGCTCTTTCTTCATCTACATGGATCCATTGGTAATCGAGTGTAGCTTCCGCAAATTTATTAATACGGTCCTGAGATATTTTCAGCCAGTCGGAAGTCCCCAATTCTTTCCCTACGTACTGTTCAAAATCAGCGTAGGAATTAATAATAATTTTAGCCATAAAAAGTTAATTAACAAATACTGTATAAAAATATCTATATTATATGATATTACCAAATAAACATAATAAGTATTGTGAAATTAACCATATTTTAATCGATTAAAACTCCGTTTTACTACAACCTATTTCAGATGATTTTTTTAACCTAAGCTCTATATACGTACTCAGCTTTCAATGAACGCTTTAATATTCGAGAACAGGAGGATATAGATAAGCTTTTAATAAATGTGGGATATGTAAAGCGGATTCAATATTATTCATAAAAGTTTGGCGGTGCATTCAAAACAGCATATCTTTGTTGAACGATTATTCAATTATATGATATGAATACAGAAGAACTTATATTGAAAAAAACATTCGGACTTTTACTGCTAAAGGGTTTCGATGCTACTTCCATTACCGATATTCAGGCTGCGACCGGTTTATCGCGAGGGCTTCTTTATCATTATTTCAAAAACAAGGAAGAACTGTTTATACAGGTAACCGAGAAATTTTTTGTTCAGATATTTGATTTTGATATCCGCAAGACCAAGGATTATACAGTCACTGAATTTATTCGTTTTATGTGCGATCGATTTAGCAAGATTAATAAAACGATATCAGATATCATAGAAGAAACCGGAAGTATAAAAGATATTTCGGTGCTTAATTATCATTTTCTGTTCTATCAGGTAATGCAACGGGATGCCATCTTCAGGAATAATTACAGGGTAACCACTGAAAAAGAGCGCACAGGATGGGAATTTGCTCTGGGTAATAGTATAGAGAGAAGTGAGATACGGCAAAACGTAGATATTAACATTTCAGCGAATCAGTTATTTACACTCACGGATGGTGTCTGGTTTCAGGGTATTTTTTCGCCGGACGGACAAGGTATTATACGGAATCTGGAAAATGCATTGCTCCATTATGTCGCATTATTAAAATAAGGAATATATATTTTTTGCACCTGTATTGAACATCTGTTCAATATATACTGCAATACTTTTAAAATAAAATTATCATGAGTTGGGTTTATTTATTATTGGCTAGCGCTTTCGAAGTAGGTTTCACATTTTGCATATCAAAAGCAAAAATCGTATCCGCGCCGCAATCCACATACTGGTATCTTGCATTTGGCGTATGTCTGATATTGGGAATGGGCTTGTTGGTGAAAGCCACCCAGACGATCCCGATGGGGACTGCATATGCCATATTTACAGGTATAGGCGCAGCCGGAACTGTGCTTTTGGGGATAATTGTGTTTAAAGAGCCTGCCAATATGATGCGGATATTTTTCATCGTCACATTGATAGCATCGGTAGTCGGGTTGAAGGCGGTATCACATTGATAATATGGATATGGGATCATTCTGAGTCAGTTTTGTTTAAACTAATACCGACAATATTTCGACAATGTGTTCCCTTCAACGGCAGAAGGCCGTTTGATGCTTACCTGTTAATTTTAGACAGTTGCTATGGCCTTTTCACCAGTACTTTGTCGATGCGTGCACCATCCATATCCACAATTTCGAAAGAAAATCCTTTCCACGTTAGCAGTTCTCCTGTTTTCGGTATATGCTCCAGCAGATCGAGTATCAGGCCGCTAAGCGTGTTGTATTCATATCTGGAATACAGATCGCCTTTCTTGAAATAAGTAAGGAAATCATAGAATGAACATTGCCCGTCCACAAGGCAGCTACCGTCCTGCCGTTGCACTATGTCGGGCTCTTCATGCGGGTCGAGTATTGTGCCTACCAATGCTTCCAGAATATCTTTGAGGGTGACGATCCCGCGTACAATACCGAATTCATCACAAACAAGGGCGTACTGTATATGCTTCATCTTCATCTCTTCCAAAGCACTGTAGACTTCCATATTTTCGTAAAAGTAATGAACGGGACGAACCACCTGCATGATATCAAAGCCGGGGTCTTCTATTTTCCCGAACATATCCTTCAAGTGCACAATACCTTCTATATGATCTAAATCCTTATTACCCACAGGATATTTGTCGAATGGGTTATTCTGTATAATCCCGATTATTTCCTGATTGGTCATATCAGTATCTATCCATACTATTTCGCCCCGGTAGGTCATAATAGATTCCAGATCCCTGTCGCCCAGGGTGAAGACGCGCTCCACTATATCTTGTTCCACTTCCTGTACTTCACCTCCTTCGGTTCCTTCCTGTATCATCGACTTTATCTCTTCCTCCGTTACCTTGGTATCAGAATTTTTGATGCCCAACAGGTTAAAAATGAGAGAAGTGCTCTTGGAAAGAATCCAAACGAAAGGAGATACAACGATGGAAAGATAATGCATCGGGCGAGCTATAAACTTGGCTATCTTTTCAGACGCGCTTAAGCCAATCCTTTTAGGAACCAATTCACCGAAGACAATCGTAAAATAGGTAACTACAATGACAATACTAACTTTTGCGATGGTCAGCACATACTGATTCGGAATACCTGTGCTGTTCAGTATCTTGGCAAAATCATCGGCTAGTACATCTCCCGAATAAAGACCGGTCAGGATTCCTATTAATGTGATCCCAACCTGTACAGTCGACAAAAAACGGTCTGGGTGATTTGCCAGATTCACAGCGGCCTGAGCAGCCTTGTTGCCTCGTTTGGCTTCGTTATTGAGACTGGACTTACGGGCGGATACGACGGCTATTTCCGACATTGAGAAGATACCATTCAATAGTATCAGTGCAATAATTATTGCGATTTCCATATATATTCTTTATTGAAACCGTAAAGATATCGGCTATCGCTATTTTTTCCAAATGCCGGAGAGAAATATTTGCAAATTAAAGGAAAAGGAGGGAGGATTCTTATCAATCCTCCATTATCAGATCATTCAGAAACTCACTCAATGGTTGCATCAATTTATACATCTCTCTGATATACGGTACCAGATCGTCACTGAACAGCTTTTCAGCAGGGATCGGCTTGTACGCATAGAAATGTTTCAACTTCAGGTATTCTGCCGCGGGATGATTTTTGTCGAATCCATTAGGAACACGTTGCAAGGCGTCTTCGTCACGGAAGAGATCTCCTATTTCCTTTTTGAAACGCTTCTCGTTGAGTATTTCCTGAAACAGTTCGAAGTCCTCATATATGCCCCGTCTCACTTTTTTCAATTGGTCGGGCGTCAGCATATAATGTCCGCACGAAATGAAACTTTCTTCCGGGTCGATATGCAGGTAATAGCCCGATGATTTATCCAGACCACGGGGACGGAATACTGCGCCGAAGTGTGTTTTATACGGCGACTTATCAGAAGAGAAGCGTACATCCCGGTAGATCCGGAAGATACATTTCTTCGGCTCCAGTAATCCTGTTTCAGGGTCGAATGTGGCTATCGCCTGTATTGTTTGCCCGACCAGCTTCTCGTAGTCGGCACGTGCCCGGTCATACCATTTCTTATTTTCGGTAAACCATTCGCGATAGTTGTTTTCCTTTAGTGCGGCGAGGAAATCGAGGGTATCCTTTTTCAGCATGATCTATATTGTTTCGTTTGAGAATATATGTTTACGGTTTTTTGTGGGATGCAAGGTACTTATTTTTTTACATAGCCGAACCCCGATCCCAAATCTTTTTAGGGTAAATGGGCGAAAATTGATAGTTATAATTATATTTTCGTCATTTTACATTAATTAACTATTTGGTGTTAAAATCTGACATATCTGACACTTTATTTACTGTTTTTATATTGTCTATTTTATATCTGTTAACTAAACCCAGTTAAAAGGTAACGGGAAATCAGTTAACAGTTAACAGTCATCAGTTAACAATAAAATCCTCCTGCTCTTATAACAGTCATTGTCAATTTTCAACTTTGGCTCCGCCGATTTACGTTTCGCTTCAATTCAGCTTTCAATTAAAAAAGGTAACAAAAGTAACACTTTTTTCAGTTAACAGTCGACAGGTCGTATCTTGTCTACTCGTAACTTGTAACTGCCCGTAGGGCGAAGTAACTCGTAACTATTAAAAAGTAACACCTTTTTAGCTATTAGCTGATAGCTGTCAGCCAATAGCTTATGGATAAAACCTGACAAACTTGACACATTTCCCACTATTTTTTATCTGTTACTTTTTTCCCTCTCTGTAGGTCCCCCTTGGGTCATGTACTTGGCAACTTTTTACGGTATTTAAATTTTTAAATTATTAAACCCTGAATCTTTAAATCTTAAATCAATTTTTCAAAGAACTATCAGCTAACAGCTAAAGGCTGTCAGCTACATATAGATAAAATTGTGCGAAAAGATTAAGGGACTGTTTGATTAAATGTATGTAAAAATAAGTTTTATTTTGTTATACAGGCTGATAATCATCGCCTTTTTCCATTTGTAATGGATGCATTTTCCATACATTTATCACTTAAACGATAAAATGATGCCGCTATGGAACTATTAAAACCAAAAAGACTGCTTACCCTGATTTTCTCTCTTCTCGTTTTCGCAGCTGCTTACTCACAAAAAAAGGATGACGACAGGGTATATTGGAATGACAGGCAAAAACTGATTGTCGACGATTTCGGTATCAAAACCAGGAATCTGGAAAGTGGGGCAACTTCGGCTGATTTTGCTATCGATTATGATGTGAGCCGTTTCAACTTCATAAGTAAGAATTTCAATAAGAATGTTCGCAACTATATGGTTAAATCGACTTCACAGATTGATACTACCGGCAATGTGCAGCAATATTTGCTTTACCAGCAGACACTTTTCAACCTGAGTGAAATATATGCCCGTGAACTGAGAAAAGCATTAAAAGAAAATCGCAAACTGTTGATTTCGGGTACTAAGGTTGCCGATGAACTAAACTGGAAGGTGATGTCGGAGTTCCTCGACCGCAGGAGTAAATATACGCAGGAAACTAATTCGGCAAGTGATCCGGTTAAGCAAAAAGAGTGGGAAGATCAGATTGCCTATGAACTGAACGAACTGAAAGATTTTGTCTACGGGAAGTAGAAACTAATAATCGGAGCCGGCATAAAGAAAGAAAACATTAACGGGCTCCGTTAAACATTAAGATGTATATCGCTGTTTTATAGTAGATAAGTAACTCATTACTTTAAAAAACGCCTATGCATATTTTTATTACCGGAGGCACAGGGCTGATTGGTACGGCTTTGGTTAAGACACTCATCAGACAAGGACATGACGTTATGGTACTGAGCCGTAATCCTCTTAAAGCTGAGAAAAAACTTGATAAACAGGCAAAGTTTTGTACTTCATTACAGGCTATGAAGTCTCTCGACGGTTATGAAGCTGTCATAAATCTCGCGGGAGAGCCTATTATCGGAAAGCGCTGGACCAAAAAGCAGAAAGAGCGTTTGTGTAATAGCCGGTGGAATATTACCCGCCGGTTGACAGAGTTGATAAAAGCCAGTGATATACCCCCTAAAGTATTTATTTCCGGTTCTGCTGTCGGGTATTATGGTGCGCAGGATAATAGTGTACTGACAGAGCAATCGGGCTTTAACGATGAATTTACTCATCAGTTGTGTAAAAAGTGGGAGGACCTGGCATTGGCAGCCCAAAGCGACAAGACGAGAGTCTGCATATCGCGTACGGGGGTCGTCCTTTCAAAAGAGGGTGGGATGTTATCTATTCTGACCCTCCCTTTCCGCCTGGGCCTGGGATGTACACTCGGCAAGGGTAACCAGTATATATCGTGGATACATATACAGGATATGGTAAATGCGATTGTTTACCTGATGGATATGCCTGAAGCCCGGGGAATATTCAACCTTACTGCTCCCAATCCGGTAACAAATAAGCGGTTTTCAAATATATTGTCTGCAACACTGTATCGTCCGCGTATATTTCGCATGCCTGCATTTGTAATGAAGCTTGTTATGAGTGAGGCTGCCACGATGGTAGTTGACGGGCAGCGGGCAATACCGCAACATCTTACCGCCCTGCATTACCGGTTTACCTTCGAGCATCTGGATGAGGCATTGAATGCCATACTGAAAGGACGGAAGTATAAAAAGCAGCTTGTTAGGGCCGGTTCTCAAAAAGGTATTAATGTTTAATTACACTTGTTGAACGTATGATTTATTTCATGTCTTACGTTCCGTTTTTTCCTGTTAAGATATTACATTTGTAGTCAGTTAAGTAAAAGAACGTATTTAATGACGGAATAGATCAACAAACAGGTCTGCGACCTTAATAACTACAAATAGACATGATATACAGTTTTGCAAACGATTATGCAGAAGGGTGCCATCCCTCCATACTAGAGGCTTTGTTAAGCAGCAATTATTCTCAGCAACCCGGATATGGTGATGATGAATATAGCCGTAATGCCGAAAGGAAGATCAGAGAATTAACCAATAGTGAAGCCGATGTCCATATGATCTCGGGAGGTACTTTAGCTAACCTGACGGTGCTGGCTTCTATACTTCGCCCATTCGAATCGGTGGTGGCTGCCACAACAGGCCATATTTATGTAAATGAAGCCGGGGCTATAGAAGCTGCGGGGCATAAGGTGGAAGCGGCTCCGGTTAGTAACGGCAAATTGCGCCCGGAAGATATAAAGCCGTTCCTGAATAAGATAAGAGGGCACCATGTGGTGCGCACGAGGGTCGTATATATATCGAATTCCACAGAGCTGGGGACAGTATATACAAAACGGGAACTGACTGATTTATTCACGTTTTGCAAGGCTAACGATCTTATATTATTTATGGACGGAGCCAGGTTGCCGATGGCTTTGACCGCGCCCTCTAACGATATGGACCTGGCGGACATAGCGGCATTGACCGATGTATTTTATATAGGTGGAACCAAATGCGGGGCATTGCTTGGTGAGGCTGTCGTAATAACAAATCCTGAATTGAAGAAAGATTTCAAATTTCATCTGAAGCAACGGGGGGCACTTACAGCAAAAGGCCGGGCAATGGGAATACAGTTCGACCAGCTATTGCGGGATAATTTGATCTTTGACCTGGCCGGCCATGCCAACCGTATGGCGGCAAAAATGGCCGCGGCATTCAAAGCGAAAGGATTTTCCTTACTTATTGATTCGGATACGAACCAGATATTTCCAATATTACCAAACGAATTATTAAAGCATGTGCAGGATAATTACGGATGCTTGGTATGGAGTATTGTGGACGAAGAACAAACGGCTGTACGCTTTATTACATCATGGGCTACTCCGGAGCATGTAGTAGATGAATTTGTTGAAAAACTGAATGTGAGAGGAAGATTATATTGATCTATATAAAACGAAAAAGTCCGCAACATCACATCGCTGACTTTCCCAACCTTAACACAAACTTTACAAAACTACACAAACATAAAACCACTATCAGGATAAAATGTTCGCTGTATATTTCGATTTAACAGTGTTAAAATTTACGGGGATTAATATTGCGCTGTAAATCAGTTGTTCATTTGGCCGGCCTATTTTTGTATTTAATATCTGTTAACATTGTATGGTGTTTTTAAAGAGGATAAATCAGAAGTAAATCCTTAAAGTCCGGTCAAATCTATCCATTATTTTATACAGTCGTTTGCCTAAAATGCGTTGCTGTTCTTTTTTGGAGTTTTGTTCCATTTCTGCGTAAGTTGTAGCTGTACTTTTTGTGTAGGCATAGCCATATTGCCGGGTGTTGATCTGTATAAGTATAAATATGATAGTAAAAGATAAGATCGTGGTGGTAATGGCCTTTGCATTGTCCCTTAAAGTTCTGAACATAGGAATAGTAAGATTGGCAATGGTACAGCATGTGATAAGCAGGAATATATCGTAATTGTTCCACCACCATATTTTCCCATATCCTCCGGTATAGTTTTCCGACGGCCACCAAAGTGCTATGCCTCCCCATGCCGAGGCGGGAGTAGGCAGGTCTCCGGCCAGATGTGCCCAGATGCCCAGAACAAACACAACGAAATAGATTATGTGGCTCCTGGTAAAGTCAATAATATGCAAATCAGATTTTTTTGATAGTTTTCGTATGAGGAACATGCTGAGGATAAGTAATATCCCTAAAAGGATACTGGCCGTTAAAGAATGAAAGAATGCGTGATGCGAATACCAGAATTTATTGCTGTAAATAATTTTACCTGTATCTGCGAGCCCGAATAATTTACCAAATGTAGCATCGAAGCGCGGCCACATACTGATAGCATCTATATCTGGGAGCATGCCGCCGAGAGTACCCGTCAGTATTATTTTCACTTTTCGGAGGGGGGTAGTTTTTACAAAAGTTGAAGCGCTGGTTGCCACGGCTGCACCGGACAAGGCGTGGGTAAGTATATCCATAGGGTAGGGGTTATTCGGGTTGAGCTTGTTCTGTTTTTTTAGACAGTCTGTTATTAAGGTTTTCTATCAGGGCTTCTTTGTTTGCAAGCGATAATAAACTGTTTATATATCCTAATGGCGCGGGTATTTCATCGTTACTTTCTATAACGACGGTTGAGCCAGTTAATCTGCTTTTTCTCATGTATGCGCGGCCTATATTAGCGTATGCTACATAGTTTTTGTGTATTTGCATCTGTCCCTTCATTTCGGAAAAGAACAGGCCTTCATCGGCCAGGCGGGCTATTTCTATTTTCTTGAAAAGATTGACATAGGCCCTTATCCCAAACAGCATTGTCGCCATTATAAATAATAAGGAAATAAGTACGAGGCCGGATATGGAGCCTATTATTCCCTCCCCGGCCGGGTTGGTATGAACAGCCCTGATCCCGTCTGATATAAAGAGGTATGAAAAGATTATAAAAGCACAGGTAATAAATAAAAAGATAGTACCGAAAATATAGTCCTGTCTTTTGTTCGAATAGTATATGATGTCGGTTTCTCTCTTTTTCATAGACATAGGTTTGTATCTGATGATTCTTCAAATATACGATAAATGTTTTATTTTATGCTTTATCGGTGTATATCGTAATATAAACATAAGCTTATATATAGATATGGATAAGCGCAGATTCCATATTTTATTCTGATTTTTTTTTCTGTCATATTATAAGATTGATTGCATTCCGGTTCTCATAGCATTGATGCGAGAGCGTTGTGTGCTGAAAGAAGAGAGTGTCAATGTATAACTGTATCTTTATGAGAATAACAAAAAAAGCCTTCCGGTAGTAAATCCGGAAGGCCTCAATACTTATTTGTTTACGAAATTATTTATAATCTTTCAGGATCTCCTGTAATCTTTTGCGTGCAAAAAATATCCGGCTTTTTACCGTACCTAAAGGTAAATTCAGAGATTTGGCTATTTCATTATACTTGAAACCTGTAAAGTACATAGAAAACGGTATTTTATAATCATCATTGAAAGTATCCAGCACTTTCATTATTTCATGATATGTGAAAGAACCTTCCGGTGAGTCGAAGCCGGATTCCTGAGGCATATTTAATTGATATAAGTTGTCGGAGTTATCCAGAACTGTTTGCATGCGTACAATCCGGCGATAGTTATTTATAAACAGGTTGTGCATTATAGTGAAAACCCATCCTTTAAAGTTTATATTGTCGTAATACTTGTCTATATTACTCAAGGCTTTCAGTGTAGTTTCTTGAGTAAGATCTTTAGCTTCATCTCGGTTCGTCGTGAGAGTCAATGCATAATTTAACATGTTGTTTTGCATTAGTACCAAGTCGTGTTCCAGTGTTTGTTTGCTAGTCTTCATTACTCTTCTTTTTTGTAAATGTTTTATAATTCTTCTAGTCTTTGATATTACAAAGATATATGTTTTTTTGCATATGATTGCATAAACAACTAAAAAGTAAGCCTTAAATGTTAAAAAATATATATAAATAAATTGCTAGTAATCAATAAATAAAACTAAGGCTTGTTTTCATTAACATATGATTTCTGTCCTGGGTCGAATTAGTTTGATCGATTATAGTATATGATAATTTTATCTGTTTATATGTCTTTTGTAAAAATATGATATATTAACTTAAAACAATAGAACAAGCGATAACGCCTTTTTGTTCTCTTGATACGTTATGTTTATTAGTTTATTGAAAAATAAAGAACTATTATTGCATCAGAAGTCTAAAATTTGCGAGATGATAGTTACTCCATTTTTTTTAAGAGGGTAGCTGAGAAGGTAATCTGTAATAATCGTAACTTTGGCTGCCGGTTATTTAATTATAATGTGTAAAAAGAGTACTTAATCGTGGATAATTTGTCAAGGTACACCAGAAAATATGTAACTATACTGTTTATTTTTTCGATATGTCAGTTATTGCTGCCTGCAATTCTATTGGCACAGACTGGCGGAACGAATAATGATACGATACCTTTATATTCGGGCGATACGATCCGTAAATCTATTTATTCGCAGCAAATGAAAAATAGAAGTACTATCTATGACTTCGTTTGGGGTAAACATTACAGGGAGTTGTATACTATTCCCGTTTCGGTAGGCTCATCGACATTAAAATCTCTTTTTGGAAGGCTTGAGGTCACCGGTCAGGCAGAAGAATTTCATGGCCTTTATATGGTAGATAAGAATGGACGAAACTATCTGGTGAAGCCTTTAAGCGGTTCTTCCAGCTTTCTTCAGTCGGAGTTTTTTCAGGAAATGTATAATAAAAACGACTTTAAGGATACATATATCAATAGCTTTATAGGAGACGCCTATACTATCGTAAACCCCTATACCTTCATTGCTTCCGACTATATGGCTAAAGTTCTGGATCTGAATTCGAACAATCCCCGCCTTTACTATATAGCTCAGAATGCTACGTCGGATACTATAGTAGATGGTACGGAGATTCAGGATAAGCTTGTAAGTATAATGAATGTTCCCGACCTGGCCACACGGAAAGATATAATCAGTACGGCTGATCTGTTGAAAAATATGCAGGGTGACAAATCTCATGTTGTAGACAGGGATCTTTATATACGTGAACGGTTATTTGATATGCTGATCGGCGACTGGAACAAGACGCCAGAGAACTGGAACTGGCAGATGAGTATCAAGGATGACAAGGTTCTGTATAAACCTATTGTAATAGACCGCAGCCATGCTTTTATGAAAGTGGATGGTTTGCTGACAGGACAAATGCTGAGTGTATTGTCTCTCGGATTTATATCCGATTACAAGGATCATATTGCCAATCTGAAAAAGTTCAATAAGCTGGGATTTACCCTCGATGTAGCCTTAGCCGGCCAAAGTAAACGTGCCGATTGGCTCCGGCAGGCGCAATATCTGAAGCGCAAACTGACCGACCGTGTAATCGATGATGCGTTTGCCCGTCTGCCTAAAGAGATACAATGCGGCGAAATAGATGAGATAGAGCAAAAACTGAAAAAGCGGAGGGATAATCTTGTAGAAATAGCTTTGGAATATTATAAAGAATTACAGTTCAATCCGGTAATAACCGGAACGGACAATGACGATAGGTTCATAATAGATAAATTCCATCGTGACAGCATACAGATAGACGTATATAACCGGAATACGAACAAACTCGTATTCAGTCACAGGTATACGAAGAAAAACTCGAAAGAAATATGGATGTATGGTATGGGTGGAGATGACAGCTTTGAGGTGAGGGGCAACGGAAAAAATAAAATACCATTGTATCTGCTGGGAGGGAAAGGAGACAACAGATTCGATATGCAGCCCGGCAGTAAAATAAAAATATTCGGTTATAATTCTCAGAAACAGGCATTAGACTCCATAAAGAAAGCAAAGGTAATAATTACCGATAATGCTAATATCCACGATTATGATTACGAGAAAACCCGTTATAAAAGTGTTTCATTCAGCCCGTGGGGAGTGTATGACTCTGACTGGGGGCTGAGCCTTGGCAGTTTTGTGACATATACCCGTTATGGACTGAAACGCTCCCCTTTTTCATACCAGCACCGTATAGGCTATAATTATTTGAAAGGATTTATGTATAAAGGTATTTTCCCGATGTACGACGATCGCAAAAGTATTTATTTAGATGCTTTTGTAGGTTCTCCTGCAAACTTCTCCAACTTCTTCGGATTTGGGAACAATACGGATGGATTTAAAGATGAAAAGAGGGTATATAACCGCGTGAAGGTGGGGCAGTATTCATTAGCGCCATCTTTTCATTATACATTGGCGAAAGATCATCAGCTCGTATTAGCATCCTCAATCGAAATGTTTAAAATCAAGCGGGTCGACGGCAGGTATATCAATGAATACTACAATAACGATTATTCAATATTCGATACCCGTTATTTTGCAGATTTGAGTGTGTCGTATGAAATAGATAAGGAAATTTCCAATATTGTTCCCGCTTTTACGGGAGTGCTTACTGCCGGATGGAAAATGAATATACTCCATCCCGGACGGAATTTTCCATATGCAGAGTTTGATGTGTCTCTTAATGTGAAACTTACAGACCGGATTACCTGGGCTACAAAGATGAAGGGAAAAGCTATATTTAACGATAAATACGAGTTTTACCAATCGGCTTCTACCGAATTGCGGGGATATCGTGACAGCCGGTTTATAGGGCGGCAATCCTATTATCAGTATTCCGATTTACGTTTGGATATGGGGAAAATAAAGAACCCGTTCACTCCTCTCAAATACGGGTTGTTTGCCGGATTCGATTTCGGGCGGGTGTGGTATCCGCACGAGTCTTCGAAAAAATGGCATGCATCTTATGGTGGCGGTGCATGGATGACCATTATCAATAAAATAACCACTAAATATTCATGGTTCGGTTCGGGTGATGATTTCCGTTTTATGTTTGGTTTGGGAATGGGATTTTGATATCTTTGGGTAAATAAAGGTATAATCATGAAAGCACTAGGCCCCAAAGGTATAAAATACCTGAAAATATTACATCTTCTCCTGGCTATTATGTGGATCGGCGGAGCGCTGGCAATGTCGGTTCTTGCTTTGACAGGCAAGCCTGGAACGGATGATGAACTGTATATGTTTTCGCGCATGCTGCAAATTATAGACGATTACCTGATTATTCCCGGCGCGATGGGAAATATACTGATAGGTATCGTTTACGGTATATGGACAAAGTGGGGCTTTTTCAAACACCGCTGGCTGACTGTGAAATGGATACTGACTATCGTTCAGGTCTTGTTCGGTACATTTGTATTGGGTCCCTGGATAAACGGGAATGTAGAACTTGCACAGACGCCGGGCCGGGACATACTGTCCGGTACCGGCTATTTCCACAATCTGGAGATGACACGTATATGGGGTACGGTACAGACAACTATATTGCTTGGTTTTATTGTCATATCGGTTTTGAAGCCATGGAAGAAGGCGGCAAACGGAACGGGTAAGAAGCAGGAGTCTTAATACGGGATAAATGTCCTGGTCTGAATAAACACTTATATAATATAACGATTTATGTACAAACTGACTTTTTTATTATTCTTTATTTCTGTCTCTCTTTTTGCCCAGAATATAGAGCAGACATACCGTAATCCGGTTATTGCCGGCGATTTGCCGGACCCGACTGTTATCCGTGTAGGTGACAGTTACTATGCGGCAGGGACAACTTCCGAGTTTGTTCCCGGTTATCCTTTATTTCACTCCAAAGACCTTATCAATTGGGAACGTATAGGCGCGGTATTTAATGATCCTCCGGCCTGGATTAAAGGTGACTGCTGGGCTCCGGAATTGTATTACAACAATGGCACATATTTTGTCTATTACACGGCTCGCAAAAAAAGCGATAATATATCGTGTATAGGTGTAGCTTCCACAAAAGACATTACAAAAGGATTTACCGATCATGGCCCGCTTATAGAATGGGGTAAGGAAGCGATAGATGCCTATATATTTAAAGATGATGACGGTAAGCTTTATATAACATGGAAAGCTTACGGGCTCGATGAGCGTCCGATAGAGATACTGGCTTCCGGGTTGTCGTCTGACGGTTTGTCTCTTAAAGGAGAGCATTTTACACTGACCGATCACACTAAAGGCTGGATCGGGCGCGGCGACGAAGGGCAATGTATTGTGAAACGTAACGGCTATTATTATCATTTCTACTCTATCGGTGGATGTTGCGACAACCGTTGCGATTACCGGATACATGTTGCGCGTGCAAAAAGCCTCAGGGGCGAATGGGAACAATATGAGCCTGACCCGATACTGCAAGGAGGTAAAGACTGGCGGTGTTCGGGGCATGGTACGCTTGTGCAGACTCCCGATAACAGATATTTTTACCTCTATCACGCATACAACGCTTATGATTTCGAATATGTAGGCCGTCAGGCGCTTTTAGACGAGTTGGTATGGAACGATACCACAGGATGGCCCTATTTCAGATATGGCGATACTCCTACGGCTCAGGCTCCGGTACCATTCAAAGGTACAGTGCAGAAGAGGAATATAGATTTCTATGACGACTTTACTGTTGCAGATGAGGGAAAAGATAAATACTGGCAATGGGATATGTATTTATCCAAACCATTAACGGAGAAGAATAATGGTTCTCTGACTATAACAAATACCAAAAATGGCCTTGGTTTTCGCGGAATAAATGTACAGACAGGTAATTACACTATGGCCACTATGGTGAATACTACAGGTTCCAACTTTAAAGGATTGACCATATATGCGGGATTTGAAAATCTCTATGCATGGGGTGTTGAAGGCAAAGAAGTAAAACTATTCAAACTGGAGAAAGGGCAGAAAACAGAATTGTATTCGACCGCGTTCGGCGATAATCAATCTGTAATGCTAAAAGCCGAAGCCATAAATGCCAGGCTATACCGTTTCTATTGGTCGGCGGACGGAACGGAGTGGCATATATTCCCGTCCGGTAACCAGCGGGTAGACATAACCGGGCTTCCTCAGTGGGGACGCGGATTGCGTATAGGCCTGCTTACCGGAAATAATGGAAAGGATAATAAGGCGGTATTCGGATATTTTAATGTGGAAAATAAATATTAAGAACCTTTTTTTATTTTATTGACGCATTATGTACCGGGGGCGAATGATCAGATACTCCTGAAAAATGAGGTATTAATTCTTGATTGATAACTTAAATAACAAGTCAGGGGCAGGTTTTAAAGGGACTTGCCCCTGACTTTTATAAATGCCTGATAGCGGTAACGATGCGCAATATCCGGGTATGCGCGATTATTCTGGTCGCCCTTGTTTACGTGCAGGAAATACCTTTGTAAAAAATATTACTTCCGGTCATTTTTTTTCTGATAAAAAATGAATTACATTGTTGTGTTTATTCATATATTTGCTGCCATAGAGTTTGAGTAAAATAACATATGAGTTTTAAGAGCAGTGTAAATGGCAAAAGAAGGGCCATCATGCGGGGATTGACCAGAAATATTGGCCGTTCCGCGTTTAATAAGTACGCCCACGGTATATCTGATTCTGATATCAGAAGAGTTTTGATCTCAAGGCCGAACAGCCGTTTGGGAAACCAACTGTTGATAACACCTTTGGTACAGGAAATCTCCGGCACATTCCCCAATTGTAAAATAGATTTGTTTGTCAGAGGAAATATCTCCTTTATTTTATTCGAGAACTATAAAAATGTTGATCGAATAATTAAGTTGCCCAAGAAACCTTTCAGGGAATTGTTTAAATACTTGAAAGTCTGGTTTTCATTGAAGAAACATAATTATGATATTGTAATAAATGTAGATAATAATTCTTCATCCGGAAGGCTTTCCACGCAATTTACGAATGCCCGCTTTAAATTTTTCAATGATCTGGATAAGGATCTTCTGGCGAAGTATGAAGATTATGAGCATATAGCGAAATTTCCGGTCTATAATTTTCGGGGCAACCTTATCCGGTTAGGATTTAACGGGACAGATATTGATAAACCGATTCCGGTTTTGGACATAAAACTGAGCCTTTCCGAAATTGCTACAGGGAAAAAAATAATGGATAGTCTGGTTGACAAGGAGAAAAAGACAATATCTGTTTATACTTATGCTACAGGAGATAAATGTTACTCAAAGGATTGGTGGTTCAATACTTATGAGAGACTTAAAGCCGAATATGGTGAAAAATATAATATTCTGGAAATTTTACCTGTCGAGAATGTTTCGCAGATAGACTTTAAAGCTCCATCGTATTATAGCAAAGACATTCGTGAAATAACTGCTTTTATCAATAATACGGAAGTCTTCATTGGAGCCGATAGTGGCATTATGCATTTGGCGAGCGCGGCACAAACTCCTGTTGTGGGATTGTTTTCCGTTACAAATGCAGACAAGTATAAGCCTTATAATGAAGGAAGTGTGGCTGTCGATACCAATACTATGGATATTAATGATATAGTTGCTGCCATCGATAAAATACTTGGAATAAAGAAATAAGCATTCTTTCCCAACAGGAAAAACAAAAAGCCGGAGAATTTACTATCTCCGGCTTTTTATTTTCATTAGAAGTATATTATCAGAAACTCCATTTCTCCGATGTTTTAGCCGCACCCGTTTTGCCTGTCCCTCCTTTATAATATTTCAAAGCTGCAGGGAGGTCTTTTTGTATCTGTTTGATACGGGTATCGTCCGAAGGGTGGGTACTCATAAACTCTGGCGTGCTGCTTCCTTTTTGTGCCATACGTTGCCAGAATGCAGATGCGGCACTGGGGTCGTATCCGGCCATAGCCATGAATATAAGTCCCAGCTGGTCAGCCTCAAGTTCCTGCTTGCGCGAATACGGCAACAGAATTCCATATTGTGCCCCCAATCCTAATGCCGCCGCCGCTACCTGTTGTGTAACCGCGGATGTGCCACCAAGGGCTGCTCCGACAGCAGCAGTACCATACTGTGTAGCCATCTGGTTGCTCATGCGTTCGTTCGCATGTTTTGCAACGGCATGTGCAACCTCATGTCCTAAAACTACTGCCAGTCCTGTTTCGTTCTGAGTATAAGGCAATATGCCTTCATATACTACTATTTTTCCGCCGGGCATACAGAATGCATTTACATCAGCACTCTTTACCAGGTTGAATTCCCATGAGTAATCTTTTACCTGATCGGCATAGCCGTTATTATTCAGATAAGTTTCTACAGCGTTGGCTATATTGCGGCCTACTTTCTGTACAAGAGCCGTATTGGCCTTGTCTGTAGATATAGGAGCCGATTTTATGAATTCGCCGTATTGTTGCAGGCTAAGAGTCAGCACTTCGCTGTTCGAAACCAGGTTCAGTTGCTTCCGGCCCGTTACCGGAACACTTCCGCATCCTGTAAATAGTAGCGTATAGCCGAGGAATAATATGAGACATTTTTTTACCATAATAGTTTGTTAGTTTGATCTGTTAAAATTATTTATTATTCTGTTCTTTCAGTAAATCCCTTATTTCTGTCAACAGTGTCTCTTCTTTAGTCGGAGCCGGAGGTGCAGCCGGTTCTTCCGCTTTTTTTGTTTGTAAAGCATTTATTCCTTTGATGGCAAAGAAAATAGCTGTTGCAATTATTACAAAGTCCAAGATAGTCTGTATAAAAGTACCATAGTTGATGCTCACTGCCGGAATATCACCTACCGCATCTTTAAGCACGAATTTTAGATCTGTAAAATTTACTCCGCCTAAGATAATCCCTATTGGGGGCATTATAATATCACTTACCAGAGATGATACTATTTTTCCGAAAGCTCCACCGACAATGACACCGACTGCCATATCGACTACGTTGCCGCGCATCATGAAATTCTTCAATTCTTTTAATACTGCCATATTAATTTTTATATGTTTTAGTTTGTTAAATACTACAATTAGAATTAAAACACAAACTTAATATATTTTGTTTAATTTAATTTTAATGGCTGCCGGTTTATTTTCATCCGATATTATATAGTCTTCTACGCATATGCTATCCGGCAGGTTTATCATAAAAGGGATCAGGTTCGGGTTTGGAGTAAAAGAGCCATGCTTACCATGGTTAAGTATGTATCCTTCCATATATATGGTATCGTCATGTACACTGTAATCTATAGCCAGCATATTACCGGGCAATGTCATATACATACTGACAGGCGCGCTAAGCCTTACTTTTTCTATGATCTCTTTATGCTCTTCTCCGGAGAAGAATGTGTTTTCGGGATCAGAATTCAGAATATTTTCAACAGGCATGTAATGATGGCTTATAAAAAACAGCCCTTTATAAAAAGAATATACAAGAAATTGATTATCGGCTAGTGCGTGTATATATATTTCTGCATCTTTATATCTTATTATTTTAGGGGAAAAGGGTAGGGACACCACTTTTTCTATATGCTCCCTTATCGCATATTCTTCTTCATGGCTGGTCTTTACCGCTAAGAGCATATTTCCGTTGGCATATTTTGAGATTATGACCGGGTAATGGATATTGTTTCCCAGTATATCTATCAATCCGGTCAAGGATGGTGCATAACTAAACAGCTTTTCCAGATTATAGCCCCTGTTTATATTTATTACTTCCGTAGCCTGGGGCGATACATAGCTGTACAAGTCAGTATCGAAAGATTGCTTGTTGTATTTCAATCTTTTGTACATCTGCCATCCGCCAATAAGAATAGTGATTATCAGAACAAATAAAATAACTATCTTTATCCTCCGTTTAGTCATAGATAAGTAAAAGAATGTATTCTTACAAAGATATATGAAAGCTTTAGTATTGAGAGAACTTAAGTCTGTTTTTTGCTCCGCTGCAGGTGCTTTTTATGCTTTGGCCTTTCTTTTAACAGCGGGAGTGATGCTCTGGGCTTTTTCGGGTAGGTATAATCTGATCGATGGCGGATATGTCGATCTGAACCGTTTCTTCGGTCTGGCCCCCGTGTTATTTGCAGTGTTGATTCCGGCGCTGACTATGCGCTTGTTCTCCGAGGAAAAGAAAAACAAGACACTCGATATTTTGAAGGCGAGACCGGTGAAGGCTTCGGAAATATATTTCAGTAAGTTTCTGGCTGCTGTTGTTTTTGTATTGGTTACTCTCCTGCCTACTGCCGTTTATGCCTGCTCTTTATATCAGCTGGCGAATCCTGTGGGGAATATCGATTTGGATAGCATAATGGCTTCATATATCTCTCTGGTATTAATAGCTTCGGTATTTATTTCCATCGGTTTGTTCGGGTCGGTGATTACGAAGAATCAGGTGGTTGCGCTCATCGTATCTGTTTTCCTTTGTTTATTTTCCTTTTATGGGTTCGATATGCTATCGGGCTTCTTCCTTTCGGGGAAAATACAGGCGTCGGTAGCTTCTTTCGGATTGTCGGGGCATTATAATCTGATGCAGCGCGGGGCAATAGAAATCAAGGATTTAGCGGTTGTGATTAATTATCTGGTAGTATTCGTTTTGTTGGCTGTTTTATATTTGAAACAGAATAAACCGCGACTGCTGATTGCTTTGGCGTCGGCGGTACTGATCTTAAATATAGTATTTTTCTTTGCTCCAAATTCCAGATTGGACTTCACCGCGGATAAACGTTATACATTGAGTGATTATTCCAAAGATATACTTGAGCGGGTGGGAGACGGGAGTTTATTAAAGGTTGATGTTTATTTGACAGGGGACTTAAATTATGGCTTTCAGCGATTGAAAGATGCTACATCAGATCTGCTCTCGGATTTTAACCGCTTTGCGGATGATAATATTCATATCAGATATATAAATCCATATGAAAGCGGCAAGTCAATGGAGGATACATTCGAATCCTTTTCCACAAAAGGAATGACCGGTGTTATGCTGAACGAAGTAGACCGTGAGGGGAAAGCCAGCCGGAAGATGATCTATCCTTACGCGCAGATTACAAACGGGAGGGATACGTTAATAGTCTCGTTGCTTAAAAATATGGCAGGCAATACGGCTGAAGAAAACTTAAATGCATCCGTTGAAAGTCTTGAATTCGAATTTACAGATGCTATACGGCTGCTAAACCGGGAGAATCCTAAAACCATAGCATTCATTGAAGGACATGATGAATTGCCCAGAACATATGTATATGATGCCGAAGAATTACTGTCCAAATATTACTCCGTCGATCGTGGCGAAATAGGTAACAATACCGGAATACTGGATGGGTTTGCAGCGGTTATCATTGCCGGCCCTCTATCGGAATATACCGAGGCCGAAAAGTATATTATCGACCAGTATATAATGAATGGAGGAAAAGTGTTGTGGCTGGTAGACGGCGTGTACTATTCGCATAAGGATTTAGCCACGACAGGGCAATCGGCTACAATGAAGAACAATGTGAACCTTGACGACCTGTTATTTACCTACGGGGTGCGTATAAACCCGGACCTGATACAGGACAGGCAATGTGTATCCACATATCTGATGACGGACGAAAAAATACAGGCAGGGACACTCTTGCCCAGTTTTTTTCAACCCCTGCTGATTCCTTCTCCAGATCATCCTGTAACTAAGAATGTAAGGGACGTAAAGGCCGGTTTTGCCAGTTCGGTAGATGTGGTAAATAATTCGCCTGCTGTGAAAAAGACCATATTGCTGACAAGTTCGGCTAATGCCCATTTGATGCAGGTACCTGAAATAATCGATTTTGATGTGGAACGTGTACAGGATATACCAGATTATTTTAATCAGCCGTTTGTGCCTGTAGCGGTAAGCCTCGAAGGTACATTTGCTTCGGCGTTTACAAACCGGTTGATCCCCGATAGCATAGAGGGAGGGGATAAAACTATAGGCCGGAGTAAGGAGACTAAGATGATAATCGTTTCGTCTTCCGATATTATCAGTAACGAAGTACAGGGACAGGGGCAAAACTCCCGGGTATTGCCAATGGGATATGACCGTATATCGCAGCAGCAATATGGTAATCGTGATTTTATTGTGAATGCCGTTAACTGGCTGACTGATGAGGATGGATTGATGGCGTTGCGCACCAAACGGCAGAGGCTTTATCTGTTAAATAAGAAAGAAGCTTTTGATAACAGGGATAGATACATGGTATTGAATATCGGGTTTCCTATCCTGTTTATGACTTTGCTTATGGGAGGAACTTTTATATACAGGAAGAGAAAGTATGAAAAGTAAGAACTTTATTGTTGATTAAAATAGAATTGATTTATCTATAATAGTATAGCTGTTAGTCTATAATTCATTGAAATATTGAACGAAAGGTGATAAACGGAAAAATATAATAAGTGTCAGGTTTGTCAGGTTTTTATTTCCTCCGGGAAGTTATGGTGAAATCGAAAAATGGGGAAAAAACCGACAGATGAAAAAAGGTGTAAAATATGTCAGGTTTGTCAGGTTTTTAGAAAATAGCTATGAATTACAGAGGTGGAAATTGCCTGAATGAAAAAATGTGCATCCGTTGTTTACTGCTAACTGATAACCGTTTATTGCTAACATATATCCATCAATTCTGAAAAATAACTAATTATTTGTTTGATAAACCTATTTCTCACTATATTTGTATATACACTTTTAACATTAAGAATGGACCATATAAAACAACGGATAGAAGCTCTCAGGGAAGAGCTTAATAAACATAATTATGATTATTACGTTTTGTCTGCACCCACAATATCTGATTTCGAATTCGATAAAAAATTAAAGGAATTATCTGAGTTGGAAGCTTTGCATCCCGAATATTTCGATGCTAATTCCCCGACTCAGCGTGTAGGCAGCGATATTAATAAATCGTTCAGGCAGGTAAGACATAAATATCCTATGCTTTCACTCGGCAACACTTATACCGAAGCCGAAGTAACGGATTTTTACAACCGTGTACAAAAAGGATTGAACGATGAATTTGAAATAGTCTGTGAACTCAAATATGACGGTACATCCATATCCCTGACATATATAAACGGTGAACTGACACAGGCGATAACCCGCGGTGACGGAGTACAGGGGGATGATGTGACGGCCAATGTGCGTACTATCCGCAGTATTCCATTACGTTTGCGTGGCAATGATTATCCTGCCGAATTTGAAATACGTGGCGAGATACTTATGCCCTGGTCTGTATTCGAAGATCTGAACAAGGAAAGGGCAGAGCAGGAAGAGGCGCTTTTTGCCAATCCGCGTAATGCAGGTTCGGGCACATTGAAGCAACAAGACCCTAAAATAGTGGCTACCCGTAAGCTCGATTCTTACCTTTATTTTATGCTGGGAGAGAATCTGCCGACTGATGGGCACTACGAAAACCTGATGAAAGCCAAAGAATGGGGATTCAAAATTTCGGATGCAACGAAGAAGTGTAAGACGCTGGACGAGATATTTGCCTATATTCATTACTGGGATATTGAGCGCAAGAATCTTCCTGTAGCTACCGATGGAATTGTATTGAAAGTAAATTCGCTTACGCAACAACGGAATCTCGGATATACCTCGAAGTTTCCACGTTGGGCGATAGCGTTCAAGTTTCAGGCCGAAAAGGCGGTGACTACCTTGGAATCTGTCTCTTATCAGGTGGGTAGGACAGGGGCTGTTACTCCTGTTGCCAATCTGAAGCCTGTGAAGCTATCGGGTACGACAGTAAAGCGTGCTTCCCTCTATAATGAAGATTATATAAACCTGCTCGATTTACATATTAACGATCAGGTATATGTGGAAAAAGGCGGTGAAATCATACCCAAAATAACAGGGGTGGATATATCGAAAAGAGGAATATTCGATGAAAAGGTAGAATTTACCAAAAACTGTCCTGAATGCGGTACTCCATTGGTGAAGGACGAAGGGGAAGCTATTTATTATTGTCCGAATGATATATCATGCCCGCCGCAGATCAAAGGGCGTATAGAACATTTCCTTACCCGCAAGGCAATGAATATAGCCGGAGGATCGGAGACGGTAGAGCATCTGTACAACGCGCGTCTTATACATAATATTGCAGACCTGTACACATTGAAATGGCAGGATGTATCCCGTCTCGAACGCTGGGCGGAAAAAAGCGCCAAAAACCTTGTGGATAGTATCCATGCATCGGTCTCGGTACCTTATGCCCGTGTCCTTTATGCTTTGGGTATCCGTTATGTAGGGGAAACCGTGGCTAAAAAGCTGGCTCTCGCATTTCCTGATATCGATGCGCTTATGGCAGCCCCGGCAGAAGACCTGGTGCAAGTGGACGAAATAGGTGACAGGATAGCGCAAAGTATTGTCAGATATTTTGGTGAAAGCAGTAATGTGGAGGTGGTAAATAGACTAAGGGAGTTTGGCATACAATTTGAACTTAGTGAAGACATCGTTTCTCAGCGAACCGAAAAGCTGAAAGGTCTGTCAATTGTTATCAGCGGTACCTTTGAAAAACATTCACGGGACGAATATAAAGCCATGATAGAACAAAACGGAGGAAAGAACAGCGGTTCTATCTCTTCAAAAACGAATTATATACTCGGTGGTGATAATATGGGCCCGGCTAAGTTGGAAAAGGCGGAAAGCCTGGGTGTGCCTATTATAACAGAGGACGCGTTTCTGGAAATGATAAATGAAAAGTGAATGATTAAGAATGGTGCAGGCAACTCGTGACTCGTTTACCCGTATCTTGTATCTCTAATAAATAGAAACTTATTTTTTATAAACCTAAATAAAAAACAACCATGGAATTGAAACCAATCCAAGAAAAATTTAAATCACTTTACGGGACTGATGGTGTAACATATACATCGCCCGGACGTATCAACCTTATCGGAGAACATACAGACTACAATGGTGGTTTCGTACTACCCGGAGCAATAGATAAAGCTATGTATTGCGTGATTAAGCCGAACGGTACACCGGACCGTATCAGGGCATATGCTATGGACTTGTCGGAAATGGACGAATTCGGATTGGACGATATTCCAATCAAGCAGTGGGGTAAATACATATTCGGAGTATGCAACGAGATGATCAAACGCGGAAAGAAAGTTGAAGGATTCGACTGTGTATTTGCGGGTGATGTGCCGCTGGGAGCAGGCATGTCTTCTTCCGCTGCTTTGGAAAGCTGCTTTGGCTTCGCTATCAATGATATGTATAACTTAGGTTTCGACCGTTTCGAACTGGCATTGATAGGTCAGGCTACCGAACACAATTATGTAGGTGTTAAATGCGGTATTATGGATCAGTTCGCATCTTGCTTTGGTAAAGAAGGTTCGCTTATCCGTCTCGATTGCCGTTCACTGGAATACGAATATGTGCCATTCGATCCGGTAGGATATCGTCTGGTATTATTGAATACATGTGTAGCTCACGAATTGGCTTCTTCAGCTTATAACAAGCGCCGTGAATCGTGCGAGAATGCGGCTTCTTATATCCGCAAATATCATCCGGAAGTGGAACTGCTCCGCGATGCGACACTGGATATGCTGAAAGAGGTGGCCAATGAAGTGAGCGCGGAGGACTATATGCGTGCAGAATTCGTAATTGAGGAAATACAGCGTTTGCAGGATGCCTGCGAAGCATTGAAGAAAGGTGATTACGAAACAGTGGGTAAGAAGATGTATGAAACCCATATCGGACTGAGCCGTAAATATGAAGTAAGCTGCGACGAACTTGACTTCCTGAACGATGTAGCCCGCCAATGCGGTGTGACAGGTTCACGTGTGATGGGTGGTGGTTTTGGAGGTTGTACAATCAACCTTGTGAAGAACGAACTTCACGATAGCTTTATCAAGCGTGCGACCGAAGCTTATGAACAAAAGTTTAAAATCAAACCTAAAGTCTACGATGTCGTAATCAAAGACGGTGCTAGAAAACTTTAATAATCAGGCCGGATTTTAGATGGATTAAAATTCATGGCTTTTGATACATACTAATATTTAGGGTCCCCCCGTTCGTATTAGACGGGGGGATTTGAAACACAAATACAACAAACTATGCAATAATAAAAATAATATTTCAACCATATATTCAATCATATGTTTGGCTTTAAGGTTAAAAAGAAGATACATGCTGCTCTTAAGAGCAACGAACGTACACATATCTTTCATAAACTGGACGATATGAAAAAAATCCTTATACTATTTACCGGTGAAGACTGGAATGAAGTGCTTCAGATCAGCCGGGATTTAAAAGATAAAGGCAAGGATATCATATTATGGACGGTTCAGTTGGGGAAAAATGGGGATAGCCTGACATATCCTCCGGATGTAAGGGTTATCGGTCAGAAAGATATTTCTAAATGGTTGGGATTGTCTTCCCGGGTTATTGACGAATTCAGAAAACTGTCGTATGATACATTGTTGGACCTGACGACAAAGAACGATAAGTCTTTGCTGTATCTGCTGGCCAATAATTCTGCTGAATTCTGTATCGGCATCAGGGAGCAGGATTTTAAAGTTTACGACCTTATTATCCTTAAAGAAGAGGATTCAAATCTTCTTGAAACATATAAGCAGATAAAATTTTACCTGAACAATATACGTTGAGGAATAAATTAATTCTTAATTTTGCACAAACAAAATGCAGAAAGTCTTTTTGGAAGAAAAGATAAATGTCTTGAACTATTTTTATGCCTAGAATAAATCTCAGAGGAATGGGGGTTGCTTTGATAACTCCTTTTAAAGACGATGAAAGCGTAGATTACGATGCACTGCTTCGTCTTGTAGATTACCAACTGCAAAATGGTACTGATTATCTCGTTGTGCTGGGAACTACAGCCGAAACCCCTACATTGACCGAAGATGAAAAGAAACAGATTGTGGAACTGGTAGTGAGCCGTGTGAATGGCCGGATTCCTGTTATTCTGGGTGAAGGTGGTAATAATACACGTGCCATCGTAGAGAAACTAAAAAAGAACGACTATGCAGGTATCGATGGTATTCTTTCCGTTGTGCCATACTATAATAAACCTTCGCAGGAAGGTATTTATCAGCATTATAAGGCGATTTCAGAGGCTTCGTCCCTGCCTGTTATATCATATAATGTACCGGGACGGACGGGGGTAAATATGACTGCTGATACGACATTGCGTATCGCTAATGATTTTCCGAATATAGTTGCGGTGAAAGAGGCTTCGGGTAATATGAGCCAGATGGATGAAATCATCAAGCGTAAGCCCGAAAATTTTGATGTCATATCGGGAGATGACGGAGTTACCTTCCCTTTGATAACCTTAGGGGCTATAGGGGTTATTTCCGTTATAGGGAATGCTTTTCCCAAAGAATTTAGCCGGATGACACGTCTGGCTCTTGAGGGTGACTATAGTAGTGCTCTAACGATACATCATAGCTTTAACGAATTATTCAATCTGCTTTTTGTGGATGGTAACCCGGCAGGAGTGAAATGTATGCTGAATATGATGGGATATATTGAAAATAGGTTACGCTTGCCTCTTGTGCCAACGCGTATTACCACATATGAACAAATAAGGAATGTTCTTATAGAGTTGAATATCAAGTGCTGATCAAGGTTTAGGTAATTTTTTTGCGAAAAACTGCCTTTCAGATTTGGAGAATATATAAAACTATTTTACCTTTGCATCGCAATTAAGCAATGGCTACGTAGCTCAACTGAATAGAGCATCTGACTACGGATCAGAAGGTTGCAGGTTTGAATCCTGCCGTGGTCACAAAATAAATATGAATAGGCGTGTAAATCAATGGTTTACACGCCTATTGTTTTAGGTACTTGTATGACGCTCAGTATTGATACGGTTCAGCCAGATAGGAGCAGGATTATTTATACTGGACCGTATCAGCTTATAATTCGGCCGTATTGACGGATTATACAGCGCAGTCCTATTATTTGTATGAAAGTCTCTAAAACATACACACCGAACCCTGATAGGCTTAAAATTGCCATTGGCGGATACTTTATATCTCCGACAAAGGTAGATTTCGACAGTGATCCTGATAATTATAGCTTGTCGCTTTCATCAACTCGGAAGAGAGCGGTGAAAGGCAGATTCTGGAAACAACCGACGAAGATTTCTACGCGCTTTAGCTTTCTCTTGGAGCTTGATGTAATATTTATCTATTAAATCCTTGTAGTTCCAGGCGTAGCCGGCACATATCATTTTTTTTATATGAATTTTATGTTTTAAAACCTGTTATCATATATTTAATATTAATTAAATTATGTTATTTTTATGCTTTGTTGGTGAAATATGAAGAAGACATTTATCACTATGATGGAAAGAGATATATTTCTTTTTATACAATATTGCTTGTAATCGTAATTTAAAGATTAATAATTAATATCTTAACTATGAAGCCTGCTCAAATTTTCTTCTTGCTGTCCCTGTGGGTGGCATTGCCTGTCCTCGGTCAACTTAACACTTCGCACAATTATTACCGTCCCGGTGATGTGTTAATAAAACAACAGGTCGAATTTGTAGATCCGGGAAAAGCCGGAGTGAACCGGATTTGGGACTTTAGTAAACTCAAAACCGTTAACGATGAATATACCCTCACCTATGGCTTGCCACCGCTGGAAGGTGACTCGGTCTATATACTGGGTAATATCCGCTACAACAAGAAGAAAGTATCGGATAATGAACTGATAGTAGGTACAGAGCATAATACCATGTATTACTACCGTCTTTCCAATGATTCTCTGCTACAGCAGGGCCATGAGAACCCCTCTGTCAAGCTGGCATATATTACTCCAATGACACTGATGCAATTCCCATTGAATTATGGTCAAACTGTTTCATCTGTTTATAAGTCGGAAGGTCTGTATTCGGGCACGGTGGATATCCGCACACAGGGAACTATGACCACTACAGCCGATGCCTACGGGAGAATGATACTGCCATCGGGGGATACGCTCAGCCCTGTGTTGAGGGTAAAGACCGTCCAGACAATTTATGATATACCCGCAGAAGGAAGTTTCACGGTAAATGAGGCTGACAGCAAAGGCAAATCCCTTGAGACCTGCCGCTGGTATAGCAAAGGCTACCGTTATCCGGTATTTGAGACAATTCGTAATATCAACCTGAATGACAGTACCGAAATCTTCTCGACAGCTTTCTTCTTCCCCCCGCAAGACCATCTGTACCTGGAAACCGACCCCGAAAATTTAGCCTTACTGGATGAATTATGGAAAGAGACGGAAAACAATAATCAGACAGATGATCCAACGGTAAAAACAGTTACACTGGATGATATAATGAGCTGTAAGCTATATCCTAATCCGGTAGAATCGATGCTGAACATCGAGTATGAACTCAAAGAGGATGCCAGGGTATCGTTTGAGTTATACTCTATTGAGGGACTACCGGTAAAAAAGATAGCAGCTAAAAGCAAAACGGCGGGCACTTATTATGAGACGGTAGACTGTTCGAACCTGCATCCGAAGAATTATGTACTCAGGATTACGGCGAATGGGGTGTTTGTGAATGAAGTAATTATTAAAAAGTAAAAAGATAATGCTATGAAAAGATATATTGTATTGGTATATATGCTGGTTTTAGCTCTAACTATACAATCACAGGACGTTAATGACTATTCTCACTATTTTTTATCACCGAATGCCGCATCGCTCCAAAAATTTGGAGATTATCCGGTAAGCCACCACAATGGATTAGTAAATATTTCTATTTCCCTATATAGCATTAAGTTGAACGAAGATGTAACCTTGAATGTACAGTTAGATTATCATGCATCCGGTATTAAGGTAGACGAAATAACAAGCTGGATCGGTGCAGGATGGGCATTATCAGCAGGAGGCGTAATCAATAGAGAACAAAGGGGATATAGGGATGAAGCAGGAAGCGGATTCTATTCTTATTCCATTAAAAATAAGGGGCATGTATTTCCGGAAGCCCCTTTGATGCCACATAGCAGCGATAACGATTATGCATTCTTAAACAAAATTACTAATGCCGGGTTTGACACGGAACCGGATATATTTACCTTCAATTTTAACGGGCAGACAGGTAAGTTTTTTGTAGACAATACCGGGGAATTCAGAATGTTGCCTCATTCTAATATTAAAATTGTGAAACATCCCCTGGGAAACAGGTTAGCAACGGGTAGCTGGGAACTTGTCGATGAATCAGGCACCAGGTATGTTTTCGGGGATTCGCCGACAGCCGGAATTGATATAATAAAATATTATGGATGGGAAGTTCCCGTTTCATGGTATCTTAGCAGTATCTATTCTTCCAGCGGAGAATTGCTGGCCAGCTTCTCTTATAATACTTCCCGGGAAGTATCATATACCACCACTTCATATACAACGATATTAAAACTTAAACATACAGATTGCTTATACACGAAAGAACCTACAATTGAGTATACCGGAGGAAAAACCGTAGATCTTACAGGCTGTAGTAATTTAACAGCTATAGACATTCCCAAACAGGGGAGAATCACATTCTCAGGAGGAATGAACAGGAGAGACGGCGTATCTACAACTGCACAATTGCTTGGCACAATTGAGCTTTCTGATAAAAGCAATAATAAAGTGAGCAGTTACTCCTTTGAGTATTCATTTTACAATAAACATTTTCTTGACAAGATAAAATATTCAGGAAAGGATAACTCATCAATAGATTACAGACAATTTGAATATTATGATAAAGGCACATTCCCTCCACGTGGTTCAAACGCTGTTGATATCTGGGGATATTATAACGGCATTATGACCAATACTACGAAGTTTCCCCGCTATTCCAGTTATGACCTGTCTATTGCTTATAAAGCGGCAGACCGTAGACCGACAGAAAAAGCAATGACAGGAACCCTTAAAAAGATAATTTACCCGACAAAAGGATATACGGTTTTTTCCCATGAAAATAATATTGCCAAAGCAAGGGAAAATGCCGACTATTTGATAGGTGAGAAAAAGCTATCCTCTTCTAATGCTCTTGATAGTTACGGAACCACTACCAAATCATTTATTATTGACAGAAAACAATGGGTTGCATTTAATTATAAATATGCATTCCATGAGGTAGGACTTTACACTTCAAAGATAGAAGTTCGTAAAGACGGAAAGCCTGTAGTAACCTGGGATGGAAATGGAAATGATTTTATCAGATGCCAAAATGAAGGAAACTGTACCGCCTCGAAAGATAGTTACAGCAACATGATTATGACGGGTGTATATGAACTCGAACTGGAACCCGGCACTTATAACTACACTATAACTGTTAGCGGTTTGAAGCCTGTGAATTTCATGGTTGGAACATCTCTCACTGTTAATTATACAGGGCTGGAAAGAATAGGAAGCAGTTTGGAACAATGGCTGGGAGGACTCCGAATAGCAAAAATCGAAAATTATGATGCAGATGGGAAGAGATTGAGTGAAGAAAAATTCTCATATGCCGATTCAAATGGAAATTCATCAGGGGTGGATGCTCCGGGGCCTTACTTTAAAATTGACAGGACTTATATAAAATGCATGGACCCATTGTTTGGCGTTGACGTTGTTGCTAGTCCCATGTATTCCTGTTATAATGTATATGAAGGTATATCTGAGCAAAGTGTAAGAAATGTTACATATCCTGTAGTACAATATGAGAATATAATTGTTGATAAAATGGAGGACTCAAAGCCGGTCCTTCGTTCCGAATATAAATATAAAGTAAAACAGTATACGGAATACCTCTTTGGCATAGCTCATTCTGTTTTAGGTTATCTTGAAGCCTATCGCCAGAGTGAAGATAACTATCAATACGGATTCCTGGTAAGTAGAAAAGATTACGAAAAGCGGGACAATTCTTTCATTTCAGTCAGGGAAGAGTATAATGACTATACACCTCTGCCCATAAAGAAGATTACCGCGTATCATGTAGAGAAAAAATATGTGGAGTATGACTCGCAATGTAGAAATTTAAATGACCAAAGAGTCGATTTTAAATATTCCGCATACAAACTGGTTTCCGGAGCTTCATACTTAGCAAAGAAAAGTATTAAAACAACGGATAAAACGGGTAATTCAATAACGGTAGTTCAGAACTATTCATATAATAATTCATTCTATTTACAACCATCGGACATAGTACAAACTGATAGTAGAAATAATGAAGTAAAACAAGAAATGAAATACCCTTATGATAAATCGGATGCTGTATATATAAAGATGAAAGAACTGAATATCATTAACAAGCCCGTTGAAAAGATAAATAAAGTGAATAATATTAATGCTGAAACAAACAGATATAACTATAGTTTTTTCAATGATAATAAGAATATAGAAATAGCCTCAATTGAGAACAAGTACAATGGAAATGATTTTATAGCAGAAAATACCTTCACAAGATATGATAAATCAGGCAATATCCTTGAGCATATAACAAAAGACGGCGTTATCACAATATTGGTCTGGAGTTACAGCGGCCAGTACCCGATAGCTGAAATCAAGAATGCCACATTCACAGAAGTGGAGGTTGCAGCAAAAACGGTATTTTCAGTAGCCAATACCGATGCCTTGTCCGCGCAATTAACACCGAATGAGGCCAAACTTAAAGACGGTAGCCTGCAAAGAGCTTTGGCTAACGCCCTTGTCACCACCTACACATACAAACCTTTGGTAGGGATGCTTACGGCTACCGGCCCGTCGGGTGTAACTACTTACTATGAATATGATGCTTTCGGGCGGCTGGAAGAAACCTATATCAAGGACGCCTCGGGCAATAAGCAGACTGTCCAGAAATACGACTACCATTACCAGAACCAGTAACCAGATACAGCTATGAATACAAAATATATTTATATCATCCTGTTCCTCATACTATGTGTTGGAACATTGTCCGGGCAAAACACGATGTCCAGCCCTGTGGATTTAGGCACTAAAAGCGGTTCGTTCACCTATACCGATACGAAGAACACAAGCAGCTATACGAATAATTACACAGGACGTTCGACCAGTGATGTATATTATAAATTCACTACCACCACAGCGATGGATGTGGTTATCTCGCATTGCGGCTCGGCTGTCAGCGACACCTATGTCTACCTGCTGAACTCTTCCGGGGGACTTTTAGCTTCCAATGACGACTATAGCGGGGAAGGTAAATGTTCGACCACGACACAGTCCTACCTGAAAATGACGAACCTTGCGGCAGGGACCTATTATGTGGTTTCGGAAGGTTACAGCCAGAACGGGAATATCACAACCACGATACAGGGAACGGTCCAAAAGGTTGAATACGACCTGGGTAGTAAAAGCGGCTCGTTTACCTATACCCATACGCAGAATACAGCCAGTTGCCCGAACAGTTATACGGGGCAATCCTCCAACGATGTATTTTATAAGTTCACAACCACCGTTGTAATGGATGTAGTTATCTCGCATTGCGGCTCGGCTTTATCCGATACCTATGTACACCTTCTGGACGCTTCGGGAACCCGGATTGCCTACAATGACGACTATAGTGGGGAGGGTAAATGTTCGACTACGACACAGTCCTTCCTGAAAATGACGAACCTTGCACCGGGAACCTATTATGTAGTCTCGGAAGGCTACAGCCAGAACGGGAATATAACGACCGCCATACAAGGCATAGTCCCGGTTGTCGGCATGGGTGTAGGTTCTACCGACCGGAACTACATCCATACCCGCACCTATACCGATGAAGCGGGGACTACTTACCTCGACCAGGTACAATACTTCGATGGCCTGGGACGTCCTGTGCAAACAGTACAGAAAGCCATCACACCGGGAACGGATGTATCGGCAAGGAAAGACCTCATTAGCTTGCAGGAATACGACGCTTTCGGGCGGGAAGATAAAGCATGGCTTCCTGCCGTTGTTTCCGGTAACAATGGTGCTTATGTGACGCCCGAAACCGTAAAGACAAACGCCATAACCTCTAATGCCAGCGACCAGAAGCCTTATTCCTATCCCGTCTATGAAGCCTCGCCATTAAACAGGGTACTGAAACAGTTCGGCCCCGGGGCTGACTGGCAGAATACAGCCAATGAAAAAGCCGTGCTAACCGCATATAAAACCAATATAGCAGGCGATGCCACTTTGAACTGCAAGCTATACTTCATCACAGTGACAAGCCAGAGCCCGACCCTGGGCCAAACCACCAATTATACCACAGGGCAACTCTATGTAACAGAATTAAAAGATGAAGACGGCAATGCATCCTATGAGTTCAAGGACAAACTGGGACAGGTAGTCCTTACCCGCCAGATGGACGGGACAACGCCCCTCGACACCTATTATGTCTATGACGATTTTGGCAACCAATGCTATGTGTTACCCCCACGGATACAGGACGAAGGGATAGCACAAACAAAGCTCGACGAACTGGCTTACCAGTATAAATACGACAACCGCAACCGCTGTATATGGAAGAAGCTTCCCGGTTGTGAACCTATCCGTTACGTTTACGATAAAGCCGACAGGCTGGTATATACACAGGACGGAGTACAGTACAATAAAAGTCCGAAGGAATGGACGTTCATTATCCCCGATGCTTTCGGGCGGGTGGTACTGACAGGCATATGCAAGGATACCATCCCGGTAAGCAACAAGGTGGTCAAAGGCGTATATGCAAGTACAGGCAGCTACAAAAGGTATAATATACAGGTCGATGGCGTCAACAAGACCTTTACCAATACCCCGTCTATCCTGTCCGTTAATTTCTATGACAACTACGATTTCCGGGGCATGGCTGAAATACCGGCAAGCGGAACGGAGTATAACCCCGAAACAGGCTACGGTACATGGTATGGGACGGATTATTCCGATGCCAACAAGTATAAGAACAAAGGAATACTGACAGGCACACTTACTGCACAGATGAATTACGACGGCACAATATCTTCCACCCCTTCCTCTTATCTCTATTCGGTGATGTATTATGACAGCAGGGGAAGACTTATCCAAACAAAGGGTAACAACCAGCTTGCCGGAGGAATTGAAAAAGAATACATCGCCTATAACTTCACCGGGCAGCCGGTCAAGAAACTGCATGTGCACACCAAGGATGCCAACGGAGGAGGAAAGCTGACCGAGCTGTATACTTATACCTATGACCACGCAGGCCGCCTGCTGACAACCACACATCAGCTAACAGACGGGACAACGGTAAAACCGCAGGTAACACTGGCGGAAAACTCTTATGATGATTTGGGTAGGTTGAAGACTAATAAGAAAGGAGGAGTGGCAGGTACGCTGGCTACTTACGCTTATAATGTGCGTTCGTGGACGAAATCAATCTCCAGCCCGCTGTTTACCGAAACGCTGTATTATAATGAATCCTACGGAGGCAGCGCCAGGCTGTATAATGGCAATATCTCGGCAATGAGCTGGAAGCATAATACCGAGACCAATCCACGCGGTTACGCCTTTGTTTATGACAACCTGTCGCGGCTGACAAAAGCCAGCTATCTGATCAACGGTGCCGTGCAGACTTATAATGCAAACACCCCAACCAACCCTATCTATCAGACAGCTTACAGTTATGATAAGCATGGGAATATGAAAACCCTACAACGTTATGGTAATATCGATGCAGCGAAATACGGATTGATTGATAACCTGACAATGACTTATGTCGGTAATCAGATGACAAGGGTAGATGAGGCGGCAGCAGCCATCAGCATTGCTGAATCAATGGACTTTAAGAATGGCAGTAATGTAGCCAACGAATACACCTACAATGCCAATGGGGCGATGAATAAAGATTTGAATAAGGGGATTACCGAAATCCAATATAATTCGTTAAATTTACCAAGGCAAATGATAATCAATAGTTCTTCGGTAAAGGCCAAGAATTATTATACTTACTCGGCTTCAGGCGTGAAGCTGAGGACAGAGCAGCGATACGATCCTAATTATACGGTAACGCCGTCCAATGCGACCAATCCGACAAATGATGGATTGGCTGACTATAAGAATACGGATTATGCAGGCAATATCATCTATGAAACAGTAAAGAGCGGTTCTACAATAACGAATAAAACGCGGATACTGGTTTCCGGAGGATACATCGAGGGTGGAGTATATTACTACTACCTGACCGACCACTTGGGTAACAACAGAGTGGTAGCCAATGCCAGCGGTACTGTTATACAAAGGAACCACTACTATCCATTTGGCATGTCCTTTGCCGATACACCGTTGGCTGAGCAGGGAAAGCAGCCGTACAAGTACAATAATAAGGAGCTGGATCAGATGCACGGGCTGAATATGTATGATTATTCGGCTAGATATTTGGCTTTGGATGTTCCAAGGTTTACAACTGTGGATCCATTGGCGGAGAAGTATTATAGTTGGAGTCCATACTGTTACGTTGGTAACAATCCGTTGAGACTTACTGATCCAACAGGGATGGATTGGGAAGATGAAAAAAGTAGAAAATATGCCGAGAAATTATCTGCTGATATGAGTAATCGTGTATCTTCTTTAAATAAAGAGAGGCAAACAGTTGCAAATAATTATGTAAAAGCCCTTAAGAGTGGAGATTCAGAAAAGGCTGGTCAATTACTTGCCGAAGGTTTAGGGCTTCGTGCTAGTATAGAAGATTTAGAAAGTGGTATTACTGAATTAACAGCAATGGGTGACACCAAAGATCAGACATTTGCTTTTAAAAAAATATCAGGAAATGAAGGTAGCACAGAAAAAAGAGACGGGGTCATAGAAATGCAAGTTACTGGTACTTCTATTGGGGTTCATGAGTCTGCCCATGGCTATGATCTTTGGAAAGGGGGAGGAATCACAAGAAGCAATTTTGCTCCCCGAGAGATTAAAGCATACGGCAGGCAGTTTTCTTATGATAAATCTTCTTTGCCTAATTCATATTGGGGTGGTATTTCTAACCGGAGTAACATAACGGAAGGTTGGGTTTATGGAGTTTATAATGAGGTGGGAGGAGTCAGAAATTATCTGTATGCTGATAAGTTATTAGAAAATTCAAGAGTTCAGTATACATCTGCCGCAGTAGAACGATTGTTAGACCAAAGACGTAAAAGCGGATTGCCATGAAAAAGAGTTTTGTATACTTATTGTGTTTTATTTGTATCATATGTTACTCATGTGTGTCTTCCTTTAAATTAGGTAGATACAATGGTAGAAACAATAGTGGAAATCCCAATGATTTCACCTTTTTTGCAGACTCTACATTCAGTTATAATTATTATGGCTCAATAGGGAAGCATTCTTCGGGCAAATATGGAATAAGGGACAATAGAATAATTTTGAATAGTAACATTAGTAACACGACTATACCGGTAGAATGTTTGGTTATTCCATCAGATTCATTAATAGAGAAAAACAGGGTAACTTTTTCATTTAATCTTTCAGAAGAAGAGCAAAAGGGCTACAAATGTATACCTATTCTGAATAATGATACTTTAAATAATAAAGAGGGAATAATTTATTTTACTCAGGGCATACAAATAGATGAAAAATGGGGAAACTATACAATATATTACACAGAGCCTATAGATAGTATAAAATTATGGATATTGAAAGATCCATTTATTGGCCGTCCAACAAGGATCCTAACAACAAAGACTATGTACTTTGATAAAGTAATAGGGAAAGATATTACCTTCAATCTAACAATTAATGATTCTCTATTTGGCTATAGAGTTTTTGATAATATAGAATTAGCCATAAAGAGAAATAAAATCATATTTATAGACATAGAGGAAAATAAAAAAAATGCTCTTTATTTAAGGCAAGATTGAGAAATGCTAAAAGTATACCCCCGCTCGCGCAGACGTCCCGTCTGAGTGTTGCGTAGCAATAATTATAATCCTGTCGGTATCATCATCGGCAGGATAATTTATCTATAGTATTATACATTTTGTTCAACGGAACGGAAAAGATACAGGATGAAAATTATTGAAGAATCTGTTACGTTTGTTACCTTTTAACTATATATGGTTAATTAATATGAAATTAGCTGTGGAGGAAAGAAATAGAAAAAGTGTAACTTTTGTAACTTTTTTCGTTAAATTTACCGCAGGTAATGATAATAAACAGCCCGACGGCCAAAGCTAAAAATTATTACACCTACTCGGCATCAGGCGTGAAGCTGAGGACAGAGCAGCGTTATGACCCGAACCTGAATGTGTCGCCTGTTAATACCACAAACCCGGCTAATGACGGATTGCCGGATTATATGAATAGGGATTATGCAGGCAATATTATCTACGAAACGGCAAAAAACGGATCGGCGATTACCAACAGGACAAGGATATTGGTAGACGGCGGATACTGGGAAAATAATGTTTACTATTTCTATGTGACCGACCATTTGGGAAATAACCGTGTGGTAGTAAACCAGAGTGGGACAGTTACCCAGAAAAACCATTATTACCCGTTCGGTACTGCTTTTGCGGATAAGTATGATAACGGGACAAACCAGCCGTACAAGTATAATGGTAAGGAATTGGACGGTATGCACCAGTTGAACCTGTATGATTATTCTGCGAGGTATTATGAGAGCGCATTGGGAAGGTTTACAAGTGTCGACCCGCATGCGGAGAAGTATTATAGTATCAGTCCATATGTGTACTGTAATAATAATCCATTGAAGTATATTGACCCAGATGGGAAAGATGGAATTTTTATAGCTTTCCCTGATTATAAGATTTCTACTCCTGTTGGTAAAGTTGGAGGATTAGGTCATGCTGGAGTTTTACTTATTGACAATAAAACTGGATATACTAAATATTACGAATATGGTAGATATGACAAAGAAGAAAAGGGCTTAGTTCAAACACATTCTGTTTCTAATGTAAAAATAGGAAAGGATGGAAAACCAACAGAGGAATCCTTAAATAAAGTATTAGGGCAAATATCAGATAAAGCGGGACAAAAAGGGAAAATAGAAGGAGCATATGTAGAGAGTGACAAATTTGATGAGATGAAAGATTATGCAGAATCTAAAAAAGCGGAAAACAGCAATTCTGATAGAAAAGAATATACATTGACAGGAAACAATTGTGGAACATTTGCAGCTGATGTCTTAAAGCAAGATCCAGATGTAAAAAAGAAAGCTCCAACAACTATTATCGCACGACCAAACGGTATGGTGAAAGATTGGCAAAGTAATTTTGAAAAAATCACATATGACCCTAATAAAGATAAAAAGGAATAATGATGGAAGATAAAAGTATTTCACTGATAGAAATGTTCTTATTAACAGTATATTTAGGTTCTATTGTATATCTAATAGGATTGATTATTTTTATTTTTTTGATTTATAGAAAATTTAATAATAAGCTTAATTTAGTCATATTAAGCTTTGTTCAACTCTTATTATCTATAATACTTTCAATCCTTATATGGCGATTCTGGCCTTTAGAAATTGATATTATACAAGGTTTAATCTTTTTACCAAGTATCTGCGCAGAAGTTATATCTGTATTATTATTGTATCTAATCATTCAGGGATATAAGAATAGAAAGCCAATAAACTAACCGATGACAAACGGCTGCTCAAATAAGTAGCCGTTTATTTTTTATACGCCTGCCTAGTTTTGGCATGCTGAATCAGCCTATCCACCGCATACATGAATTCGACTACTCCAGTTATCGGTTCGGCTATAAATCCTACCGCCCTGAATGTGACCCAGACAACGGATTATGTCGGGAATGTTATCTATGAAAACGGAACCCTGAAAAGAATATTAGTTGACGGAGGATATAATGACGGAGGAAATTATTACTTTTACATCAACGACCATCTGGGTAACAACCGGATAGTAGCCAATGCGGCGGCATCGGTGGTTCAGAGTACACAGTATTATCCTTTCGGGATGCCGTTTGCGGATGCAACGGGGCCGGATGTTCAGCCGTACAAGTATAATAATAAGGAGTTGGATGGCAGGAACGGACTGAATATGTATGATAATTTTGCCCGTTTGTATGACCCTGTGATACCACATACGCCTATGTCAGACCCGCATGCGGAGAAATATTATAATATGTCTCCGTATTCGTGGATAGGGAATAATCCGATGAAAGTAATTGACCCGTCCGGAATGGATACGACCCATGTAGCGTATAATAGTATGGATAATCAGGACTATCAAATTCAAGCAAATCTGTCTGGAGGAGAGGGAATGATTGTTGTAGACAATCCTTTGCCTGACGTTTTTATTGATGGGGTTGCACCTATTAAGTCTCCTTTTGATTATTGGGCTATTTCTTTATCAGGTTCTGCTGTTTGTGGTGTAGGGTTTTATGGGGATATTACAATCGGAATAATAGGAAAAGATGGCATTTTTATTCAACCTTCAATAGGTTTTGGAGGAGGTCTTGATATTTCGGGTTCTGTTAATATTAAACAAGGTGTCTATAAAGGAGCGGGAAAACCTACAGCAACAAGCTTAGAAGGAACAAATAGAGATATTTCTGGAGGAGCTTCATTCGTAAATATGGGATATAGCGAGGATCGGGTTGAAACCTATAATTCAAGAAACATTGTTACTAGTGTAACTAATGGAAATGCTTGGAATGTATATTCTGGAGGGGTAACTTTTGGTTCTAAGAGCATTGTTGGAGGCCATTTTGGACTTTCTCAAACATTTGGGACTACTTATTTATATAAAAAATAATGAGCTATGAAACATATATCAGTATATTTATTGATGTTTTTATGTGGATGTATCTGTTTTGGATGTCATAAAAATAAGGAAGTAATTCTAAATATGGAAGTAGAAGGTGTTATCATCAGTATCTATCAAGATAGAAAAAACCATGAAGTCTACACCTTTACCATAAAGTCAAATAGTTGGTACGATGGGACTTTTATTGCAGATTTTTATCCAAAGAGTTGGTTATACGCTTCAATAGGAGATTCTATAATTAAGAAGAAGAACGAAGATTTTATAACAATAAAAAAAGAAACGGTTCCTCTATGACATTTAAAACACGAATAAAATAATAAAATACCCCTGTCTTTCGGGATATGTAATTCTTATCACAAAAATCCTGCCGATATCATTATCGGCAGGATAATTTATCTATAGTATATACATTTTATTCAGCGGAGCAAAAAAGATACAGCATGAAAATTATTGCAAAATATGTTACGTTTGTTACCTTTTAACTATATATGGTTAATTAATATGAAATTAGTCATGGGGAAGAAAGAGATAAAATAGTGTAACTTTTGTAACTTTTTTCCTTAAATTTACCGCAGGTAATGATAATAAACAGCCCGACAGCCAAAGCTAAAAATTATTATACCTACTCGGCATCAGGCGTGAAGCTGAGGACGGAACAGCGATACGACCCTAATTATACGGTAACACCATCTAATGCAACCAATCCCGCAAATGACGGGCTGGCTGATTATATGAATAGGGATTATACAGGCAATATTATTTATGAAACGGCAAAAAACGGATCGGCGATTACCAACAGGACAAGGATTCTGGTAGACGGCGGATACATCGAGGGTGGAGCATATTGCTACTACCTGACCGATCACTTGGGTAACAACAGAGTGGTAGCCAATGCCAGCGGTACTGTTATACAAAGAAACCACTACTATCCGTTTGGTATGTCCTTTGCCGACACACCACTGGCAGAGCAGGGAAAACAGCCGTATAAGTATAATGGTAAGGAATTAGATCAGATGCACGGATTAAATATGTATGATTATTCGGCTAGACATTTGGCCTTAGATGTTCCGAGGTTTACGAGTATTGACCCTAAAGCGGAATTATATTATAGCTGGTCACCATATGTCTATGTGGCAAATAATCCTTTGAAATTTATAGACCCAACAGGCATGATTAAATTATTAGCTATAACAATGGGCTATGAGTCGAAATATAGAGGACAAATGCTATCTTCCAATCAAAAAGGAGTTGAACATCACGAAGTTAACAAAGGTGTCGGAGATTTAGTGTCTATCTTAAAAACAGCAACTAGTTCAGACCCTGAAGGTATTGGCTTTATATCCCTATGGTCTTATGGCTCTGCTAATGGGGTATTTGGTGAAGATTTTAAAAATAATAACATATATACATCCGCTTTAAGTGAGTTAAAAACAGCTATTGAAAAGGGGGAAGTCGTATTTCATGAAAACGCTATTATATATCTTGGAGCTTGCAATGCCGGAACCAGAGAATTCGCTTCAACCTTAGCTCAAATAACAGGGGCAAGGGTTATCGCGGCAAATGATAAGGTAACTCCGATAACGGAAAATGCCAACGAGATGGTATACAGTACTGGTTTTCCGAAAAAGAATAGCTTCTATGAATTTTCTATGTACGACAATCCTAAAAAAATAGGAGGTAGAACTGATGTTATAGAATGGCTAGATAAAGCCAAAAGAGCAACCTCTTCTAATATTGAGCCTATTTCTGCCCAACAAACTTGGAATGAAGTCATGTCTTTTATACAGAATGCAATGAGTGTTAATTCCAATATAAAATTAATAATTCAATGAAAATCATTTGTATCATATTAGTATTGTTAGGCTTTAATTTTAATTTTTCTTTTGATAATGTTAAAGTCAACATCTGCTCTATTCAGAATAGAGATGCTTTTAGTTTGAATTGCGATAGCCTAATCAATGTGTACAGAGATAATTCTATTCGTAGCATTTTACCTGATAGTTTAAGCTTCATTTATATGCAACCTTCAATTGAAGGACAGTTTGTCCGTTACATACTTATTGCAGACTCAATGCTTTATGATGAGCCGGCCGGTGATATAATTGGCTCTTTAATCGTTTATGAAACAAAGAATTGTAACAAAGGAAGTTTATTTGTAGAGTTTATATCAAATATCTTTCCTACAATTTCAGTGTATAACAATCAACTTAAAGTCGGATCATCTACTGATGATTTGATAAAAGTATTAGGAACCCCTTATAAAATAATCGAGGATCACTATTTATATAAAAGCTTAAGTAACAATTTTATAGGCATATATTCCACTAAAAATGGGAATATAACAAATTTTAGAATAGGGATATATAACAGGAAAATACTAAGTTCTATTGAAGGCAACTTGGAATTATTGCTAAAACACAATCCTTAAAGTTTATATCTCCCGCTCGCGCGACGTCCCGTCTGAGTGTTGCACAGCATAATTATAATCCTGCCGGTATTATCATCGGCAGGATAATTTATCTATAGTATATACATTTTGTTCAACGGAGCAAAAAAAATACAGGATAAAAGTTATTGCAAAATCTGTTACTTCTGTTACCTTTTAACTATATATGGTTAATGAATGTAAAATTAGCTATGGGAAGAATGAAATAGAAAAAGTGTAACTTTTGTAACTTTTTCCTTAAATTTACCCCGGATGATGGATATAAAAAGTCCCGTTGCAGAGGCAAGGAACGAATATACCTATAGTGCGTCAGGCAGGGAACTGAAGTGGTACAGAAATGGAACCCTAATTTTTCTACAGCTCCTGTTATCGGTTCGGGTATCAACATGACATCGCTGACTCAAGCCAGGACCACTGATTATATAGGTAATATCATCTATGAAAATAATGCGTTGAAACGGAGAAATGAGAGTTATTAACAGTTTATTTTATTTACCTCAAATATTTCGCTGTATTTTGTCTCGTAAAAAAAGCTATTGTTTTGAAATATATTGTATATTGTATTACCAATTTTGATCACTAATTGCCCATATATTAAACTCTACTTAATTAGAAGATAAATGACCGGATAAATTATATTTCTTAAACCAAAATTTAATAAAAAAATATGAGAACAAAACACCAATTACTTCTATATTCTTTCTTGTTCTTTTTGACATTTAATTATATGTTTGTTGATAGCATTTTTTCTCAAGGTATTGATAGGGGTGATCCTACTTTCCCGGAAGAACCGATACCACATGCAGATTATTGGCAAGAAGGATATGACTATGGATTCAAATTAGGCAAATATTATGCAACTTCAGGGCAAAAAGAAACTATTATTGCCTATGTGGGCACAGATGCTAAAGGTAAAATGCAGTTTACAACTATAAAGAGAATCATGCCGCTGAAAGATTACTATGACGCTATGGGTAATGCGTTTTATCAAGCAAAAATAAAGAATAGTGGAGATTTCAATATGATAAGGTATTATGATGGAGCCATAAATGGTTTGTATGATGGTTTCCATCTTAATATAGGAGGTTCTGGAGGTTCTGGAGGCAGCCCTAAGCCACCTAAGGATACGGGAGACATGACAGAAAATCCTCATGAGCCTTAAATTCTTGCTATAACTCAATTATCCGGTCATTTAAATTTACATATCTATTTATAACTTCGGGGTAGTCCCTTGCTCTAATTTCTTATTAAAAGCGAATGTTGTTGGAAATTAATAATTTACCTTTTTTTTATTGAGGTGAGCGGAAGGTTTTGAATGGTTCTGATTGTTTAGGTCAATCCAAATGTCAACCAGGATGTCAACCGAAAGATACTTTTCTAAAATTGAGTTTCTCCTCTTCTTTATATTTTTCTATGCAAGATATCAGTTTGTTTATGTTTTAAGGTATAACTGAATTTTAAATTGAAAGCGTGAAATACTTCAGTGATTTTTGCATTAAAAAAACTGCTTGAATATTCAATATTAATTAAATTATGTTATTTTTATATTTTAGTTTGTAAGGTCTCAAGATGGCATTTATCCATAGGAAAAGAAAGAAGCGTATCTCTTTATATAAAGTGCCTGAAATTGCAATTAAAAGACTAATAGTAAATGTTTTAACTGTGAAGCCTGCCCAGATTATCTTCTTGCTGTCCCTGTGGATGGTGTTATCCGGTTTTAGTCAATTGGACAGTTCTCTCAATCATATATACCCAGGCGATGTGTTAATTAAACTGCAGCTAAATATAATAGTGCTATGAGAAAATATATAATACATGTAATTATACTGTTCTTCTGTTCATTATCTGTATTTCCCCAATACGATAAAGTTGATATACAAATGCCCACAGCCACATCATTAATGCGGTATACTGATTACCCCGTAAGTTATAAAACCGGAATTCCTGATATTAAAATTCCACTACACACATTAAAGGCCGGGGATAAGATAATTCCTATCGAATTGAGTTTTCATATAGACAATTTTATGCGCTCGAATCAAATCCCTGAATCTACAGGAGCAGGATGGACTTTGAATACAAATATACAAATCAGCAGGAGTATAAACGGGAAAGACGATTTTAAAGCAGGAGGATATTGCAACGTCCCTGCATATCCCGGCCCTTTCGATTATAACGATCAGGGGAGCAACAAGGATGTCATAAGAGACAATTTTTATAAATCAAAGTTATTTGTGGAAGGAGGAATGGGTGGTATTGACGGCGAATCGGATAAGTATTATTACAATATACTCGGCAAGAGCGGAACCTTTTATCTGCAAAGAGTAAAAGATAAGCCAAATGAAATTAAATGTATTTCGGTTCCTTTAGATGGTGTGAAAATAATATTAGTAAAACCTTGGGTATTTACAATCATAGATACCGATGGAACTAAATATTTATTTGAAGGCGGGGGACGAGACTACAGAACACCTACAAATTATTATGATGAAAGTGTTATAGCATGGAAATGTAAAAAAATAGTTAGCCCTAATGGAGACGAGATCGAATTTATATACAATACGGTTTATAAGCCTAACGGGGGAAGTATTGTAGAGTTTGCTTCTCGTCTGGAATTATATGATGATCAACGAAATTATGCCGGGCCTTATGATGACCGGTATAGTCAATGTAATGGTGGAAATTATTTGTTGGTAAAAGAAACTCCTTTCTGGAAAATAATCGGGCCTAAGATGAAGCGTTATGCCGGTTTTGGGAACGATCTGAAAACTATGAATGCCGGTGGTGCTTTTGAAGATTCTTTTTCCGACTATCCGGTGGGAGGCTCCCCGTCCGCTACTTATTGGTATATGAGTTCGGATTACCTTGATGAGATCAGGTTCAGAGGAGGAAAAGTGTTGTTTACATATGAGGATAACTCAATAATGACTTCTATAAAAATTGTAGATAATCAAGGAAAAGTAACAAAAGCAATTATATTAGAACAAGAAGGAGGGGGAAATAATCAGGTATATAGTGACCAATTTTATAATAGGATATTAAAGACGCTGAAAATTAATGGTGAAACTTACTCTTTTCATTATGGTTATCAAAGGAAAGGATATGTGGAAGCTGATTTCTGGGGATATAACGGATACTACCCGGGGAGTGGATATGGAGGTGCGGGCTCTATAGCCAACTTAGAACAAGATATAGATGTACAATGGGGGCAGAATCCTTGGGGGGTAAAATCCTTTTGGGGGTGTGAACCGGTTAGCGACCCTTATGTCTGGTATCATCTTTTAGGAAAAACATCTAGTGATATCTTTTATGTCAGGCCGGACTTTACATTGCTGAAAATTAAGTACCCGACAGGAGGCAGCACCGAGTTTATTGTAGGCCAGAATTTATTCCGGAGTAAGTTTGATAGCCAGATCAAAGGTGCGGGAGGTTATAGAATACAACGGATAAAATTTTATGACGGAATAAATACCAATCCGATTAAAGAAAAAATATATAAATATGGGCCAGATGAAGATGGAACAGGTATAATAAGAGATGAACCATCATTTTCTTATTATCCTAAAACCGATTATACAGAACAGCTTATAAAATACTATTTGTCAGATAATAATCCATCATCCCTCTTTCAAACAGAACGTAAGCGTGTTTTTTTAGGAACAAGTACCAGAGCTATGACTTTTGGTAATGGTTCGCCTGTTAATTATAATGAGGTTTCTGAATATGAATCTGATATGGGGAAAGAAACTGGTAAAACAGTATATAAATACGATTTAAAGAATTATATACCTGCTTATGCTTCACCAACTGATCCTTATCCGTTCGAACAAGAAGAATGGGATATGGGAATGCTGGATTCAGTTATTATTTATAAATATAACAGTAGTTTAAATAAATATGAATGGCAAAGAAGAAAGAAGTATGTGTATGGCGCATATTATCAGCCTGTTCAGATATTCAGGGAGAAAGTATGGATGCATGAAGTTCCTGAGGTAATAGTCGGATTAACCAGACATTATTTGGATGTTCTGACCGATCTTGCAACCATTTACCATAAATATGATGGCCTGAAAACAGGAGTGATGCAACTTATTAAAGAAGTGGAGTATATTAAAGAAAAAGAAAATATACTGATCGAAGAAACAGAATACTACTACGATAATCCTAATAAATATACGACTGGCAGAAAAGTTAAAAAGCTAAGTGATGGAACGGTGTTGACTGAGCAGACTACTTATCCGGAAGACTACTTATCCGGAAATTTTATTGCTGATTTACTTGGTAAGAACATGATATCTTTTCCAATTGAAAAGATATCGTACCGTAATGGAAACATCATTTCAGGAGAATTTTTAAATTACGATATGTCAGGCCGGATATCTGCAGTCGATCATTTGGAAGATAATATTGCTGTTACCGATTTTAAGTTATCAAATAAAGGAACTAACGGTAAATATACCCCGGATACTCCTAATACCATCATAAGTAAAGATAATCACTATAAGCAAAAATTTGCTCTGGCTTATGATAGCTATGGCAATATAAAAAATATAATGCCACAGGCTACATTTCCAGTCGTCTATCTTTGGTCATACTCGGGCCAATATCCTATAGCAGAAATTAAGAACACTACACTAACCGAAGTTACTGCGGTTCTGAATTCTATTTTTGGAGTAAACAGTGTCGATGCATTATCCGCATTAACCACGCCAAACGAAGGAAAGTTGAAGGATGGCAGCCTACAGCGGGCATTACCCAATGCTCATGTTACCACCTACACTTACCAGCCTCTTGTCGGCCTATTGACGGTAACAGCCCCATCCGGTACTACTGTTTATTATGAGTACGATACCTTCGGCCGCCTGAAACGAACCAAAGATGTAGATGGAAAAACCATTCAGGAATACGATTATCATTATCAAAACCAATAAAGGTGTAGCTGCGAAAAAAAATATTGATCCATATCATATGCCTGCTAAATTTAGCTAAAATGATTGTTGTACGGACAACAAGTACCGGTAGATTTTTGTTAATGTTATAACAAATAAAGCGGATTCATTCAACAGCCTATGTTTGCTGTGCTTAGGGAAATTTTAGAATGATACAAACTTACATTTATTAAAAAGATGTATCTTTGTCGGAGTTTTGTATTATTGCACAAAGAAATAATCAATATATGTTGACATCTCTTTTAGAAAAATTGGGACGATATACGCTTCTCATGCAAAAGGTTTTTACCAGGCCTCAGAAATGGAATGTATTTTTTCGTCAGTTCTTTACCGAAATGAGCAAGCTTGGAGTAAATTCCATCTGGATAGTTATCATTATCTCATTCTTTATCGGAGCCGTAATCGTAGTACAGATTAAGTTGAATATAGATTCTCCTTTTATGCCGCGATATACAGTGGGATATGTATCCCGTGAAATCCTGATCCTGGAATTCTCGTCCACTATCATGTGTCTTATATTAGCCGGGAAAGTAGGATCTAATATAGCCTCGGAAATAGGAACTATGCAGGTGACCGAACAGATAGACGCCCTCGAAATCATGGGTGTGAATTCGGCAAATTATATAATCCTGCCTAAAATTACAGCTTTGATGGCTTTCATTCCGGTGCTGGTGGTGTTGAGTATGGTGTTTGGTGTTATTGGTGGTTTTTCTGTTTGTATAATAGGGCAGATAATGCCTGCCGATACATTTCAATATGGTCTGCAATCATTCTTTAAAGAGTTTTATGTCTGGTATGCAATTATAAAAACGATAGTGTTTGCTTTCATCATAGCCTCCGTAGCTTCTTTTTACGGTTATTCGGCCAGAGGGGGTTCGCTGGATGTGGGTAAAGCCAGTACGGATTCTGTTGTGATGAGTAGTATCCTTGTGCTCGTGTCAGACTTGTTAATCACTCAATTGATGATGTCATGATAGAAGTAAAAAATTTAGATAAGTCGTTCGACGGCAGGGAAGTGCTGAAAGATATAAATATCGTATTCGAAGCAGGAAAAACCAATCTTATAATAGGCCGGAGCGGTTCGGGAAAAACTGTACTTCTCAAGAACTTAGTAGGTTTGATGCGACCTACCAGCGGGCAGATTCTGTACGATGGACGAGACCTTACAAAAATGAAAACGGCTGAGGTAAAAGCATTGCGTCAGGAGATGGGCATGATATTTCAGGGATCTGCATTATTTGATTCCATGACAGTATCTGAAAATGTCAACTTTCCGCTGATGATGTTTTCCGACATGTCGAGAGCCGAACAGGCAAAGCGTACACAATTCTGCCTCGAAAGGGTAAATCTTGCCGATTCAGGCCATTTATATCCCTCCGAAATAAGTGGAGGCATGATGAAGCGTTCGGCTATTGCCCGGGCTATTGCACTCAACCCGAAGTATCTGTTCTGTGATGAACCTAATTCAGGACTTGACCCTCAGACTTCATTGGTTATAGACGACCTGATACACGATATCACGAAAGAGTATAATATGACAACGATTATCAATACCCATGATATGAATTCGGTGATGGGGATCGGTGAGCGTATCAATTATATCAAAGAAGGAAATCTGGAATGGCAGGGTACGAGCGCCGACGTGATGTCTTCGACAAACGAAGATTTCAATGATTTCGTCTTTGCCTCCGACTTATTCAAAAAAGTGAAAGCTGCAGAAAACGAAGGAATAAAACTAACATAATAATTAGCAGATTCGGAAATTAGTAAATTTGAAAATGATGTTATTTACTAATTGATAGATATGCTAATTCGCTGGATTATAAACTATGAAAATAATATCATACAACGTTAACGGTATACGTGCTGCCGTAAATAAAGGGTTATACGAATGGATGGAAAAAGAATCGCCGGATATTCTTTGTCTGCAGGAGATAAAGGCGATGGAAGAACAGATAGATGTGCTGACCATTCAATCGTTGGGATATCATTATTATTTTCATTCTGCAGAGAAAAAAGGATATAGCGGAGTCGGCATCCTGACAAAAAAGAAACCCGATTTTGTGAAATCAGGTATGGATATGCCTGTATATGATAGAGAGGGTAGGGTACTTCGTGCCGATTATGGAGATATGACGGTGATCTGTGTCTATATCCCTTCCGGAACAATGGGCGATATACGTCAGGATATAAAAATGAAATTTCTGGCCGATTTCACCCATTTCATAAATGAACTACGGAAAGAAAGGCCTCAGATACTTATCTGCGGTGATTATAATATTTGTCACAAGCCAATAGATATCAGCCATCCTGAGCGTCATACCAAAGACTCAGGCTTCTTGCCTGAAGAGCGTCAGTGGTTTGACGAATATATTGCCACAGGATTGATAGATACTTTCCGTGTATATGACGAAAGTCCCGATAAATACAGTTGGTGGAGCTACCGGGCCGGAGCCAGAAGTAAGAATCTGGGCTGGCGTATCGACTACCATATCATATCGGAAGAAGCCAGACCCCGCCTTAATGGAGCGGCAATATTGAGCGATATAGATTTTTCGGATCATTGCCCGATAGTCGTGGAAATGGATTTTTGAAATAAATAGTCTGAATTATGTCTTTGGAGATATAGATTTAATAAATAACTAATAGCTTGTCATAAACAAGCTATTTTGCTTTTTATTTATTAATTTTGTGTCCGGAAGTCGTTACGACTTGAACATATATTATTTCTTAGTGTTAAAATGGTTAGTAAACACTGGGATTATTATTTAAACAACATAAAATTTATAATGGCAAACTTATTAAACATAAAAGACTTGCACGCCAATGTTGAAGGCAAGGAAATACTGAAAGGATTGAACCTTGAGGTTAACGAGGGCGAAATTCATGCAATTATGGGGCCTAACGGAGCAGGTAAAAGCACACTTGCTTCTGTACTTGTAGGTAATCCCAACTTTGAAGTAACAGAGGGAGAAATAGATTACAGAGGACACGATTTGTTGGATATGGACCCGGAAGACAGGGCGCGTGAAGGCCTTTTCCTTAGCTTCCAGTATCCTGTGGAAATACCGGGTGTAAGTATGACTAATTTCATGCGTGCTTCCCTTAACGAAATTCGTAAGCACCGGGAACAAGAACCGATATCGGCTTCTGACTTCCTGAAAATGATAAGAGAAAAAAGAGAACTTGTAGAACTGGATAAGGATCTTGCCGGACGTTCGGTAAACGAAGGTTTTTCGGGTGGAGAGAAAAAACGTAACGAGATATTTCAGATGGCCATGCTTGAGCCAAAGCTTGCAATACTGGACGAAACCGATTCCGGGCTTGATATCGATGCCCTTCGTATCGTTGCAGCCGGCGTTAACAAGCTGAGACGTAAAGATAACGCTACAGTGGTGATTACTCACTACCAACGCTTGCTGGACTATATTAAACCGGACTTTGTACACGTTCTTTACAAAGGGCGCATTGTAAAAAGTGCGGGGGCGGAGCTGGCTTTGGAACTGGAGGAAAAAGGTTACGATTGGATTATTAAAGAATTTCAGGAATAATGATAGAAAATCAATATATAGATATATTTAACCAGTACAGGGATAAAATCGATGCTAAATCTGCGCCGGAGCTGAACAGCCAACGCGATAAAGCATTCGAAGCCTTTCAGAAACAAGGTTTCCCCACAAAGAAACTGGAGGATTACCTTTATTTGGATGTGGCGGCGGAGTTTATGCCTGATTTTGGTCTCAACTTGAACCGTGTTCCGTTTCAGGGAAATCCATACGTGGCATTCAGGTGCGAGATTCCTAATATGACAACGAATCTGTATTTTGTACTGAACGATTTGTTTCATCAGGAACACAGTCCACACGTAGAATACCCTAAAGGTGTATTTGTAGGTAGCCTGAAAGAATTTGCAGAGCAGAAACCCGAAGTTTGCAGTAAATATTACGGACAAATAGCAGATGTGAATAACAATGGTATCATTGCATTTAATACTATGTTTGCCCAGGATGGCTTTGTAATATACGTGCCTAAAGGAGTGATCGTTGAAGAGCCGATACAATTAATCAACATTCTGAAAAGCGAGTTTAATTATCTGGTAAATCGCCGCATACTGATTATTGCGGAGGACGATGCTCAGGTGAAACTGCTTATTTGTGACCATACCGTGGACGAATCCCACTTTCTGGCTACTCAGGTAACTGAAATATATGCCGGACGGAATGCTATTGTAGACTGTTATGACCTGGAAGAAAATTCGGATAAGGTGACTCGGTTGACAAATACATTTGTATTACAAGAGGAATCTTCGAACGTACTGGTGAATAACATGACTTTGAATACAGGTGTAAGCCGTAATAACTATAATGTAAAACTGAACGGTGAACACGCCGAAGCATATGTATGCGGAATGGTTATCGCCGACAGGCAGCAATATGTAGATAACTTTGCATTCCTGGATCATGCTAAGCCACATTGCACCAGTACGCAGTTGTTTAAATATGTATTGCAGGATGAAGCTAAAGGTTCTTTTTGCGGTCGTATTCTGGTAGAGAAAGATGCTCAGAAAACAATGGCATACCAGTCTAATAACAATCTTTGCATCTCGCCGAATGCAAAAATGTATGCTAAACCACAGCTCGAAATATATGCCGACGATGTAAAATGTTCTCACGGACTTACTACCGGACAACTGGATGAGGAAGCGCTGTTCTATCTCCGTTCGCGTGGTATAGGATATGACGCCGCCAAACTGATGTTGATGCAGGCCTTTACGGCAGGAGTTTTGGAGCATGTGCGTATTCCGCGCCTGAGAGAAAGATTGCAGGATCTCGTTGAAAAACGTTTCCGTGGAGAAAATGCGCGCTGTGGAAATTGCCTGGTGTGCAAATAAGATTAGTAGTTATAAATTATAAGTTATGAGTTATAAGTCGCAGGTGCTTATTCTGTTGACTGCTAACTGCTAACTGCTAACTGAAAAAAATGAACATTGAAAAAATAAGAGCCGACTTTCCTATTCTTTCCACTGCTGTTTATGGTAAACCACTTATCTATTTCGATAATGGTGCTACCACTCAAAAACCCAAATGCGTAGTAGAAGAAATAGAAAAAGTATATTACACCACGAATGCAAATGTGCATCGTGGTGTACATCATTTAAGCCAACAGGCCACTGATTTGGCAGAAGAATCCCGTGCTGTGGTGCAGCAATTCATTAATGCAGAGCATAGTAGGGAAATTATCTTTACCAAAGGTACCACCGAATCAATCAATCTGGTGGCGCATAGTTTTTGCCAGCAGTTTTGTAAGGAGGGTGATGAAATCATTATTTCCGCAATGGAGCACCATGCCAATATTGTTTCGTGGCAATTACAGGAGGAGATAAGAGGCATACGGCTAAAGGTTATTCCGATCAACGAAAAAGGTGAGTTGAGGATGGATGAGTTTAAAAAGCTTATATCTCCCAAAACACGCTTGGTATCGGTTATGCATATTTCGAATGTATTGGGTACGGTGAATCCGATAGAAGATATTATTGAGATTGCGCATAGCCACGATATTCCGGTGCTAATAGATGCGGCACAGTCTGTGCAACACATGGAGGTGGATGTGCAAAAACTCGATTGTGATTTTCTGGTTTTCTCGGCACACAAAGTGTACGGGCCGAATGGAGTAGGGGTGCTTTACGGAAAAGAGAAGTGGCTGAACCTCATGCCCCCTTATCAGGGAGGTGGGGAAATGATAAGTCAGGTTTCATTTAAGAAGACGACATTCAATGAATTACCATTCAAATTTGAAGCAGGTACACCCAATTATCCGGATGTAATAGCCTTCGCAAAAGCTATAAACTATATAAAAAATATAGGACTGGACTCAATAAAAGAATACGAAGATCAGTTATTAAACTATTGTACCGATGAATTGAAGAAAATAGAAAATATCCGTATTTTCGGCACTTCTGACAATAAGAGCAGCGTTATTTCGTTTCTTATAGGAAATATTCATCATTACGATATGGGAATGCTTTTGGATAAAATGGGAATAGCTGTTCGTACAGGCCACCATTGTGCCCAGCCGCTTATGGAAGAGCTTGGTATAGAAGGTACTGTAAGGGTTTCGATTGCATTTTATAATACAAAGGAGGAGATAGATAAGCTTATTGAAGGCATAAAAAGGATAGTAACTATGTTTGGCTGATCATAGCTTTGAATCTCAAAAAAACATAATTGTAAAAGTTTATTTTCAAATTATAAAAGCTTTGTGTAAATTTGCAAACTAATTTTTGAGTAGAATGAAGATTAAAATTCTGTGTACACTGTTATTGGCCTTATTACTAGCTTCGTGCGGAGAGTATAATAAAATACTGAAAAGCCGCGATGCCGAGCTGAAATACACATATGCCAAGAAATATTTCGATGAAAAAAAATATGGTAGGACTACTACCTTGCTGGACGAAATTCTTTCTACATACACAGGCTCCTCCAAAGAGCAGGAGATTTTATTTTTGATGGCGCAAGCCTATTTCTACGATAAAGATTATACTACTGCTACTCAATATTATACAAGATACTATAACAAATTTCCTAAAGGGGACTATACCGAGCTGGCGAGGTTTAACGCTGCATACGGTCTGTATTTAGATTCACCTGATGCCCGTTTGGATCAGACAAGTACAATAAAGGGAATCCAGGAATTCCAGAGTTTCCTCGAGTATTTTCCTCAAAGTGAGAAGGCTCCCGAAGCGCAGGATTTAATGTTCAAACTGCAGGAAAAATTATCATACAAAGAGTTTTTGGCTGCCCGTCTTTATTTCAACTTAGGGTTGTATATGGGAAATAATTATGAATCCTGTATCGTTACAGCCCGTGAAGCATTAAAGAATTATCCGTTTTCGGAATTCTCTGAAGAATTTCAGATATTAATCGTGAGATCGAGATACGAACTGGCATATTATAGTATTGAAGAAAAGAAACCTACCCGCTATCGTGAACTGATGGACGAACATTTCAATTACAAGAATATGTTTCCCAGCGGAAAATACCTGAAAGAAAGCGAAAGATACTACCGCCAGGCTTTAAAAGCTCTCGGACAGGAAGTAGATCAGGTTACAAATGAGGCAGTACAACAGGAGTTAAGCAAATAAGCAAGATATTCTACTAATATAAATTTAAGGATTAAAATGGATTACAGAAAATCAAATGCAGCCAGTAATACAGTTACCAGAGACATGATGACTTTGTCGGAAGATACAGGTAATGTATATGAAACTGTGAGAATCATATCAAAACGTGCTAATCAGATCTCTGTTGAAATGAAACAGGATTTGGATAAAAAGCTGCAGGAATTTGCTTCATATAACGATAATTTGGAAGAAGTTTTCGAAAACAGGGAACAAATCGAGATTTCCCGTTATTATGAGAAGCTACCTAAGGCATCGCTGATCGCTGCCCAGGAATATACAGAAGGTAAACTTTACTACAGAAATCCAAATAAGGATAAAGACAACTTCTAAAAAATACGAATGATACAACGTATACAGACAGTATTTCTACTTTTGGTAGTGGTATTGATGGGGGCTACGGCTTTTTGCCCATTGGTTGAAATCGTAAACGGGACCCCTCAGTTGTCCACTGCTTTCCACTCTTACGGGATAGGAGTTGATTTTCCTACATGGGGAGTTCTGATTTTCGCTATTGCAAGCGGATTATTGGCATTCGTCAATATCTTTCTTTATAAGAAAAGAAAGTTGCAGATAAATATAGGCTATTTGACAGCTATCATGATAGTTGTATATTATATCACAGCTCTGGTATATATGAATGCTTTTTTAGCAAAAATAGATAGTGCTTATACTATGAATCTCCAGTTTGGCATTATACTTCCGGTTGTAGCGCTTATTTTTGATCTGTTGGCTATTTCGCGGATAAAGAAAGACGAAAAGCTGGTGAAATCATTGGATCGTATACGGTAATAAATAAGAAATAATTAAAAAAGGAGAAGATTTCAATCTTCTCCTTTTTTGTGTTATATGATTATTTTTTCTTTGCACCTATCCATGTCAGTTTCTTCCATACATATTCAAGTGGCCCATGTTTGTGGTTTTTCATCCACCAGTAGCAGAAGAAATATTGCAGTATAAATAATACTATTCCCAGCAGGAACGAATAAGTAATGCCCAGTTTATTATGCATTCCCAATCCCCAGTTATAGAAAATAAAGGAGCCTATTATAGATTGCATAATGTAATTAGTCAATGTCATTTTCCCGTAAGGGCGTAATTTATCCAGCAGGTTATGTCCTTTAGTAGTATGGTAATAGATAAGGATCACCAAAGAAACAAGGAAGGCCATAAAGCCCATATTGGCAAGCGATCTGATAATTAATCTTAATGGTGTCAGTATCGCGTCGTTTTCTATAAATCCGGAGAGCATACCTGCCAATCCATTCAGTGGGAAGAAGCAAATAATACCTATAACCAAAGCTTTCATCCAGAAACGGCTGTTCTTCTCATTATACAACAGTAAGCCTGCTTTTCCGATTACTATACCAAACATGAACAATGCCGGGGTCTGAAAGAAGCGTGCGTTCTCCCATGCCCATGTAAGACTGGCCAGTTGTCCGTCCCAAAGATTCATTTTCGCAGTCTCCAAAAATGTACCGTTAGTCTGTACTTCATAGGCTATTTTAAAATATTTGTCGGCCAGAGGCGCGTCCGAAACATAATCCGGATTGGCCAGCGCATATATGAGTTTGCCCCATTCCATCGGTTGTAACATGAGTACTGTAGCAATAATAACGACAGTCTTAATTTTTAGCCGGGCGACAAAGATGAGTGATATGCCCACGATGGAGTAGAGAACGAGTATTTCACCTGTAAAGAACATGGCATTTATATTTCCCCAGATAAACAACAGGAATAGCCGCCATAGGAAACGCAGCCTGAAATCATTACCGCGTTGCAACTGGTTGTTGTCCTGTATAAAGAAGCTGAATCCAAATAAGAGGGCAAAAATGCCATAGGCTTTCCCTCCAAAAATAAAGAAAAGGGAATCCCAGATGGATTTGTCTGTAAACTGTAACCAGGGACTGTCAATCTCCGGAAATGAATAAAAATTAAAATGTTCAATACTGTGAAGGAGAAAAATTCCCATAATGGAGAAGCCTCTCAGGGCATCCGCGACATCTATTCGCTGTTGTGTTTTAATCATGATAATCAGTTACAAAATTTAGAATTGCAAGGTATTACTATTTTTTATAAATAAATGTAGAATAATTATTCATCTTGGATGTACGGATTCGTCTTTTTAATATACGGACACGTTTTTACCCTATTATCTCCATCAAAACCATACAAGCCGTTTCTACATTCGGAATATGCTGGATACTTACCGAACGTTTGCCATTGCGTTCTTTCAGTTCGCAACTGCGCGGATATTTCTGTATATAATCCAGTAGTTTATCAAAGGCTTTCGACTGATAATAAGGAGATTCCGGATTGGATACGAGGAACAGGCTCATACGCCCGCCTTTCAGTACCACCTTTTCTATACCGAGTGTTTTCGCCAGTATTCTCAGGCGAACAATCATAATTAATTCACGCCCTTCGGGTGGTATTTTGCCAAAACGGTCTTCAAGACGTAGTGTGAAATTCTGAATGTCAGTTTCCCATTCCATATTGTCCAGCTCGCGATAAAGGGTGATACGTTCCGAATCGTTGGGGATATATGTGGCAGGGAACAGTAATTCCAGATCGCTTTCTATCTGTACGTCGTCCACGAAGTTATCCCCGGCTATTTTTTCGCCACTTTCTGCTTCATGGTAAATATCGGCGAATTCGTCATTCTTCAGTTCATTAACAGCTTCTGTCAATATTTTTTGATATACCTCATATCCTAAATCGGCGATAAATCCGCTCTGCTCTGCTCCGAGTAAATTTCCGGCACCCCGTATATCCAGGTCCTGCATGGCTATATGGAAGCCATGACCAAGTTCGGAAAAATTTTCTATTGCCTGTAAACGTCTTCTGGCCTCGGGGGTCAATGTATGGAGGGGAGGAGCAAGGAGGTATGCAAAAGCTTTTTTATTGCTTCGTCCCACACGTCCGCGGAGCTGGTGCAAATCACTCAGTCCGAAGTTCTGGGCATTGTTTACGATGATTGTATTTGCATTCGGGATATCTATTCCCGATTCTATGATGGATGTTGCGATCAATACGTCATATTCATGGTTTACGAAATCTATAATAACCGATTCCAGTTTGGCCGGGTCCATTTGTCCATGGCCGACTACCACCCGCGCATCTGGAACTTCGCGACGGATAATATCCTCCAGTTCGTAAATATTTTTTATCCGGTTGTTGATGAAGAATATCTGGCCATTACGGCTCATTTCAAATTCGATGGCTTCACGTATTATCTGCGGATCGAATGTATGCACTTCGGTCTGGATAGGGTAACGGTTTGGTGGCGGGGTAGTGATAGCCGATAAATCCCGTGCACCCATCAAGGAGAACTGTAATGTGCGTGGTATAGGAGTGGCTGTCATTGTGAGCGTATCCACATTCGATTTCATCTGTTTCAGCTTTTCCTTTACTGCTACCCCGAATTTTTGTTCCTCGTCTATTATCAGTAATCCGAGGTCTTTAAACTGTATATCCTTGCTCACTATGCGGTGAGTTCCTATAAGTACATCTACCTTACCCTCCTTCAGATCGTTCAGAGTTTCTTTTATCTGGTTTGCACTGCGGGCGCGGCTGATGTATTCTACACGGCACGGGAAATCCTTTAACCGCTCCCTGAATGTCTGGTAATGCTGGTATGCCAGTACGGTGGTAGGTACTAACACGGCTACTTGTTTATTGTCCGACACAGCTTTGAAAGCCCCCCGGATAGCAACTTCCGTTTTTCCGAAACCTACATCGCCACATATGAGGCGGTCCATCGGTTTGCTGTTTTCCATGTCCTGCTTTACATCCGAAGTAGCTTTTACCTGGTCGGGCGTATCCTCATAGATGAAGGATGCTTCCAGTTCATGCTGCAAGAATGAATCGGGGGAAAATTTGAACCCTTCTTCCTGACGTCGCTTAGCATATAGTTCTATCAGGTCGCGGGCAATATCTTTTACTTTGCTTTTAGTCTTCTCCTTTATTTTGTTCCATGCGCCGGTCCCCAGTTTGTTGATACGGGGCGGTTCACCTTCTTTGCCTCTGTACTTGGATATTTTATGCAGGGCATGCAGTGATACAAAGATGGAGTCGTTGTTGAGATATATCAGCTTGATAAGCTCCTGCATCTTCCCGTTCATATCGGAGCGGACAAGCCCGCCGAACTGTCCTACACCGTGGTCGATATGCACAATGTAGTCGCCTATCTGAAATTGTTGCAGTTCTTTGAGTGATAGGGCGAACTTACCGGAGCGTACCCTGTCCGATTTCAGATTATATTTATGATAGCGGTCAAATAACTGGTGGTCGGTAAAGCAACATATTTTCAATGTTTCGTCACTGAATCCTTCCGATAATGTTCTTTCTACAGGTATGAATGTAATATCGTCGCCCCTGTCTTCGAAGATAGATTGGAGGCGCTTGTGCTGCTTTTCGCTATCGCTCAGGATGTATATTTTGAAGCCTTTCTCTATATCCTTGTGAAAAGTCTCGCTTATCAGGTCAAAGTTTTTATGGAAAGGTGGTTGCAGGTTTGTTTCAAACTCAATGGTTGCTTGGGGTACACCGCCTGCTCTTGCTCCGAAATGAATATGCCTGAATCCGTTTATCAGGTCTGCATACTCTTCCCTGTCTGATAATTTATTCTGTATATCTTTTTCATATTCGGGATTATCCAGTATCGTAGAATCATTATAGACAGATTCTATTTTTTCTTCTGCCCATGCAAAGTCCTTGAATCCGATAACACTGTCCCCGGGTATCAGCCTCAATAAAGAGTCCCTGTCCAGGTCATCTTTCTGCATATCAGGTATAATCTGTATCTGCTGCAAACGCTCTTTCGATAACTGTGTTTCTATATCGAATGTGCGTATTGTGCTTACCTCATCGCCGAAAAAGTCGATGCGATATGGGAATTCATAAGAGAATGAGAATACGTCGAGAATACTTCCGCGAATAGCATACTGCCCCGGTTCGTAAACATAGTCTACATATTCGAATCCGAAGCTGTCCAGCATTTCCGATACAAAGCTGCGGTCTACTTCTTCATTTACATTGATGTGTATTGTATTTTTTTCCAGAATGCTTTTTGCAACAACTTTCTCTGCAAGCGCCTCCGGGTATGTGACTATAATCAGATGCTTGTTATCAGTTTGCAATTTACCCATCACTTCGGTACGGAGTATTTCATTTGCAGCATCTATCTGCCCGTATTTGATCGCACGTTTATAGGCTGACGGGAAAAACAGTACTTTGTCCGTATCCAGTATCTGTATCAGATCGTGATAAAAATAGCCTGCACTTTCGAGGTCGTTCAGAATGTACAGGAAACAATCGTTTGTTTTGTGATAAATGGCTGCTGCAAACATCGCAGCCGATGATCCGTATAATCCTTTTGCATAAATATTTTTATATTTTGGTAAAATATTTACAACAGCAGGTATGTTTTTGTGAGACTCGAAAACCTCTTGTAAAACAGCTAATTTCAATGTAGTAAATTTATAAAATTTCGGGATACAAAAGTAGTAAAAACATACTACAAATTCTATACCAATATTTAATTCTGACTTGAATTAACCAGGTGAATCAATAATAAAAGAGCGAGAACCATAAATCCTCACTCTTTCTACTGGATAAAATACGATATTATTTTCTTAATGTCAGTATTTCTTTTATGGTATCGGATGTAATATTGTGGCATTCGCCTAATTTCCAGCCGCGGTCAGCTAAGCGTTTACTCACCTTTTCGATGGCTTCATCACCCAAACTATAATCGCCCAGATGTGTTTTGACTCCCATCGTTTCAAAAAAGTTCTCCACAGCCTTTATTGTCTTTTCTATTGCCCCGTCACCCTGTATGCCGAATACTTCACGGCCGAGGCGGATTATCTTTTTCGACTTCTGTTCTTTCAGCACGGCCATTACTCCCGGTAATACGATGGCTAATGTTTGCGCATGGTCTAAGCCGTAGAATGCTGTAATTTCATGTCCGATCATATGTGTAGCCCAGTCCTGAGGTACGCCACAGTTTATCCATCCGTTCAGTGCCCATGTTGAAGCCCACATCAGATTCGCCCGCACATCATAATTATCAGGGTTGCTTAAAGCCTTCGGACCTTCTTCTACCAGTGTTTTTACAATGGCTTCGGCCATATTGTCCTGCAATAAGGAATTACTCTCGCTATATGTGAGGTATTGCTCCATCACATGTACAAACGCATCTACAACACCATTCCCTACCTGGCGTGCAGGCAGGCTGAATGTTACTGCAGGGTCGAGTACAGAGAATAAAGGATAAGTAAAATCGGAAGAGAAGGCCAGCTTTTCTACTGTAGATACACGGGTGATAACTCCTCCGTTGTTCATTTCCGAGCCTGTGGCCGGCAAAGTAATAATGTCGGCAAAAGGCATCGCTTTTTTTATCTCACTGCCTTTCGACAGGATATCCCAAGGTTCGCTACCTTCGAAAAGGGCAGCCGCCGCAATAAATTTTGTAGCATCAAGCACCGAGCCTCCACCAACGGACAGAAGAAAGGTGATCCCTTTTTTCTTGATAAATTCCACAGCTTTCATACAAGTTTCGTAGTGCGGATTAGGTTCTATTCCTGCGAATTCGTACCATTCAAAGCCTTCGAGGGCCTTCACCGTCTGGTCGTATACTCCGTTCTTTTTGATACTGCCACCACCGTAAGTAATCAATACTTTGCTACCCTGTGGTATTTCGTTTGTTATTTCCTTGATTGTATCTTTCCCAAATATGATTTTTACGGGATTTGCATAAGCGAAGTTGTTCATAATTGTATCTTTTGTAATTGGAACAAAGGTATATCATTTGATAGAATATGTATATGCTTTAATTATTAAAGTTGTTAAAAACTATTCAAATGAGAGACAGTTTCCGGATACTCCGCAATAAGCCCCTTTTTAGTAGAAGCGATTAGTCTATAAACAGTCTTGTCGCTCATATATAAGTGAAACAATCTATTCCTTTCCGAATATTCCCTCTGTAGTCCTTATGCAAAATAAAATTCAAAAAATGACACAAATATACCTGATGTAGTGGTTGGTTGTCAATAGTGATGCGGTAATAATCAGGGAGTGTTCCGTAGAAATGGAGTAGACTCTTAAAATTCTGCCAGCAACCGCACGTTCAGCTGTCTTCCCGTCAGGTAATTAGGTACGGCATGGTGTTGATTATTCACATCGGTTATCCAATAATAAGTATTTGTATTCTGCATGTCGAAGATGTTAAACGCATCCAGTCCCAGCCATATATTTTTAAAGGCTTTACAGAATGAATTCCTGTCACGGATAGCAAAATCCTCTCCCAGTACCAGCCATGAGAAACCGATGTCGATACGTTTATAATCCGGTGTGCGGAAATATCCGGTTTCGTATCCTTTGTACGGGGCGGATACAGGTAATCCTTGCGACCATAGACCGCGCAGACTCATTTTCAAGCGTTCATATCCGGGAAAATAATCCTGGTAGAAGAGTGCGAGGTTGAATCGCTGGTCGGTAGGCAGAGGCACTTTTACCCCGTTTATATCCTGTTCGGTTTTCATGAATGACAGGCTTATCCAACTATCTGCCCCGGGAATAAATTCACCGTATAATTTTACGTCAGCTCCCATCGAGTAGCCTTTGGAGGAGTTCTCGCCTGTGTATCTTATCTTTACATTGTTGACAGTATATGGTACAAGATCGGATAATTTTTTGTAATATATTTCACCTGATAATTTGAACGGGGGAATGTTCTTCTGTATATCCCGTCCGAAGTAATAGTCGGCGCCCAATACGATATGTATCGATTTCTGTGACTTGATATCTTTATTCAGTTCTATGATATTATTCCCGTCTATATTAACAATGCGCTGGAATTCTTTATAAAAAGGAGCCTGGTAATATATTCCTCCCGCTACCCGCAATGAAAGACTTTCCAACTTTGCAGGGACAAAAGCCAAAGCTCCGCGCGGACTTACAATCAGTTCTTCGTTGAAAGTCCAGTAACTGGCCCGCACCCCGGCGTTTAGAATGAATAAGCCTGCGCCTGTACTAAAATTGTAGGTGTCCTGTATATATCCCGAAATACGGGTGGGGTTGATTTTATTATCCGATTTCAGGTTTGAAAATACATTCACATCTGTTCCGGTACTCGGTAAGGAGAATCCCGCCGAGTCGCGCATTTCCCATTCCTTTATTTTATCGTTTATTTTTTCCTTTTGATAGCTGATACTCCATTTCAGCATGTTCCGGTCTATTTTCAGATTACCGGAATGAGTGAAAGTATATACATCCGATTTTAATTTATTTCGTGCGTGTTCATGGTAGGTGCCTATAGCCAGTTGTGAGCCGATATTTTCATCCTCGCCCACTAAACTTGTTTCCTGTAAAAGATAACGACCGTCTATATCGTAACGTTCCTGTTCATCTGATGAAAAAGCGGAGGCTGTAAGTCCGATATTCAGGTTGTCTGTGATCTTTCCTTTTAATATTAAAGCCCCTTGGTAAGTGAGAAATTTATCATTTTCCCAGCCGTTGAAATGTACCGTAAATGTGCGGGGAGACGTTAATGTTCCAAATGATGTTTTGCGTGTTTCGGGTGTAAATTCATATTTATTATGGGAATAATTCCCTAGGAAACCGGCTTCCCATTTAGTACCCGGCTTATAGGTGATATATGTCTGGAAATCGAGGAAAGAAGGATCATACTCGGCTTTGGTATCGGTGGTACTCAACAGGGAGCGCAATGTCTTATACCTGACACTGGTAACCTGGGAAAATTTTTCGGTGGAATTACCTGCATATATCTCTCCGCCGAGCAGCCCTGCCGAAACAGCGCCTTCGAACCGTTGTGGCCTTTTATAGGTAATATCCAATACCGACGACATCTTATCCCCATACTCGGCGCTGAAGCCTCCGGCAGAAAACCCCACTTTTTGAACCATATTGGGATTGATAAAACTAAGTCCTTCCTGCTGCGCTGAACGCACAAGCAGGGGACGATATATCTCTATGCCGTTCACATAAACGATGTTTTCATCAAAGTTCCCGCCACGTACCGAATATTGGCTACTCAGTTCGTTTGTAGAGCTTACCCCTCCCATAGTGGCCAGGAGTGATTCTATGCTGTTCCACGGATTTGAGGGACGCTTGGCGGCTATATAGTCGATTCGTCCGATTACAGTAGTTACCATGCGTTCACCTTCCACAGTGACAGGTGCAAGGCTGTTATCTTCCTCGTGGAGTGTAACACTCAGGTTGAAATCTTTTGTTAACTCAGGTATGACATACAGGTGCTTCCGGTAGCCGATCAGTGAGAAAATGAGCTTGACGGAATCGCCGGGAAATGCTTCCAGTTCATAGAATCCGTAACTATTTGTATATACTCCATTGCTTGTGTCCGGTTGCGATACCGACACTTGTTCCAACGGACGGTAATGCTTATCTGTAACTATTCCTGCAATTTTCACTTTCTGCGCATAGGAAGAAACCGAAATAAAAAAGAGTAATAACAGGAATTGTTTCTTTGACATTGCTTAGTTTTTGGTTTTTATAAAAAACAAATTTATGGATATATTTCCGGAGAACAAATAATTATTACGGATTATATTTATCTATATCTACGGGTATTGGCGAATACCCGTAATGCTCTTTATATTTGATGAAAGGGTAAAAGTAACAGTTAGAAAAATATGTTACATGTGTTACTTTTTAACATGTCGTAAGTTTTAAGCAATAGGTTGAAAGTTATATGAGATACGAGTAGACAAGACACGAGATACGAGTTGTTTACTGCTAACTGTTTACTGTTTACTGAAAAATGTGTTACTTCTGTTACCTTTTAACTATATATTGTGAATATAGGTTAATTTTAAGCGGTCTTTGATATATTGATTATTAAATACGGGTTACCTGTTATTCTGGGAAGTGTTACCTTTTTAGGTTTTCAGTATGGGGCGAGCTTTGCGACTGTTTTCTGTGGAGTGGGCAGACGTAATATTTGTTACATCTGTTACTTTTTATGAAGAACAGGCAGGGACTTATTGCATGAAAATCAAAAAAGGCTACCCGAATATCGAGTAACCTTTTCTATTCACCTAAAAACCTAAATTAAAACCTATGCAGTTATTGTATCTCTATCTTCTTCACTTTGTCTTCGATAGCCTTGTCTTGTTTAGGCAGTGTGATTTGCAGAATTCCGTCTTTTTGCACAGCTGAGATATTGTCAGTGTCTATATCTTCCGGAATAGTGAAGCTACGGGTGAAAGAAGATTTTTTGAATTCGCGGCGAAGCACTTTTTCGTTTTCGTCTTTTTCTTCACTTTTTACTTCATTCTGAGCCGAGATTTTAAGCACATCATTTTCTATTTCTATTTTGATGTCTTCTTTGTTGAATCCTGGAACAGACAATTCAATGCTGAATGCCTTTTCATTTTCTGAAACATTGGTGGCCGGAAGGTATGTATTCCCGAAACCGTTCAATACTTCATCATTGATGTAATTAGAAAAGAATGCAGGGAAAAAACTACCGCTTCTGTCGTACCTTCTAAGTTGATTTCTCATAATCTGATCCTCCTTAAATTTATTTTTAGTTTAATCTTAATATTATACATTTTCATATCTGTAAAGTATATAGCAAAAAGTATGCAAAAGTGACTAATTGGCATATATTAGCTGTGTGAAAATATTTTAAATATCAAATTCAAATGTTAACTATTTTGTAATGAGTTGTTTTTAGCTATTTGTAGTGTGGCATGTATAAATCAATTATAGTGACATAATGTCATGTTGTGGGGTTGGAGTTTAAAATGGACGAGAAAAAGACTGTCCGATGTGTTGGAAATTTAAAAATTGAAAAAGTGACAGAGGAGGAAAATGGGTATAATCTGTAACTTTTGTCAACTTTTAGACGATACTTACAAGCATGCGGGTAAAAAGGGCTTCATTATTCATTTTTCTACCATCCGTAAAAGGAATATATTAGCAGAATATACGACATTGTTTATCTAGAATGTCTGTAAATCAATATTTTCGGTGCTAATGAAAACTTTTCCGATTTAAATTTTGTTTATATACAAACAAGAAACCCAGCGCATCCGGGTGCTTATATTTCGTGTTTCGTTTTACAGATTACGACAAATTTTTAAGAAAAAAAGCACAATAATGATTAAGAGACTTTTTTTAACATGCATTGTTCTCGCAATTGTGCATATAGTATATGGTCAGGAGGAACGGAAAGAGGCTTACTTACCCATTTTTGCATTGAAGACAAACGCGTTGTACTGGACCACAACTACCCCAAACCTGAGTATCGAATTCGGCTTATCCGGGAAGTTTACATTGGAAATATCGGGTAACTATAATCCGTGGACATTTTCCGATAACAGGAAACTGAAACATTGGCTTGTCCAACCCGAACTGAGATATTGGCTTTGTGAACGATTCAATGGCCATTTTTTCGGTTTACACGGCCACTATGCCGAATATAATGTAGGTGGTATCAAGCAACTGGGATTAAAAGAACATCGTTATGAGGGTAATCTTTGGGGAGGAGGCATATCGTACGGATATCATTGGATTCTGAGTAATCACTGGAGTATAGAAGCTACTATCGGGGTCGGTTATGCTCACCTGGACTACGACAAATACAAATGCGAGCAGTGCGGAACAAAAATCAAAGATGATACGAAAAATTACTGGGGTCCTACAAAAGCCGGCTTAAGCATAATTTACGTTCTCAGATAAAAGTAAGATCAGGATGAAAAAAATATTAAATATCGGCATAATCGTATTGTTGTTTGTATTGGCTATGCCTCTTATGTCACAACAGATTTACAAAGGGCAAATAAGTATAGCTTCGGGCGAAATGATACGTGAAGGCGATTTCCTGTATGTACATATGATAATAGATATGTCAGGCTTGAGACTGGATAAAAACCGTTCACTTACCCTGGCTCCGCTATTGACCAACGGCAGCCATGACAAGGAATTACCCGATGTGCTTATTAATGGTACTACGCGTCATAAAGCCTATCTAAGGGCACAGGCTCTGGGTGGTGGGAAGAGTGCGAATACATCATATAGTGTGGTCAAACTGGATAGAAAATCGAAAGGTCCGCTGCATTATAAACAAACCATCCCTTACGAGAAGTGGATGGATACGGCTCATCTGGATATGAAAGAAGTCCTTTGCGGATGTGGAGGATATGAACAGGAAGTAGCTATGGAGAGGGTAATAGAAAATGTGCCGCCGCTGGTGATAACTCCATATATAATGATTCCTCAGCTGGCGTATATACAGCCTAAGGTGGAAGATGTGAAATCGCGTAAAGAACAATGGGATGTATATTTGGATTTTCCGGTAAATAAGACGGATATCTTGTCCGATTATATGGGGAACCCCGTAGAACTATCTAAAATAGAGCGTATGCTTAAGGCTGTGAAGGCTGATAATAATCTGACTGTAACGCGCATTGATATTTCGGGTTATGCTTCACCTGAAGGCCTTGTAGGGGATAACGAAAAATTGTCGAGGGGTAGGGCAGAGGCATTTAAGAAATACCTGGCATCGAAACTGGATTTTTCTGCTGGTATATATAAGGTAGAATATGGCGGGGAAAACTGGGATGGACTGCTTGCCGCGTTAGAGGCCTCGGATATGGAAGATAAAGATGCGGTTATTGATATAATAAAGAATACACGCGATTTAGCCACACGTAAAGCAAGACTCAGAGGCCTGAATAACGGATTGCCTTATCAGCAGATGCTGAAGGAAATATACCCGAGATTGCGTAAAGTGGAGTCGTCAGCTATTTATAATGTGAAAGGATTTGACGTAGCAGAGGCAAAAGAAGTGATCAAGTCGCGTCCGCAACAGTTGAGTCTGGATGAAATGTTCCGTATTGCAAATTCCTATGAGGCAGGTAGTAACGATTTCATCGATGTATTTGAAACAGCAGTAAGAATGTTCCCGGATGATGAAATCGCCAATCTGAATGCTGCGGCTGCGGCCTTGTCGGCAAACAATCCGGTAAACGCAGAGAAGTATCTGAAAAAATCGAATGTGAATTCCGCGGAATATGCAAACAATATAGGAGTCCTGTATCTTTTGAGCGGTGATGTGGACAGGGCGAAAATCCAGTTTGGCAAGGCTGCCGAAAGTGGCATAGAGGCTGCGAAATATAACTTGAAAGAAGTGGAAAAGAAAATAGAAAATGACGCTCAGATTAAATAATCAGGTTAGTTTTTATAATTAATGAGAATCACCAGTTGGATTTTAACGTTCTGTTTTTAGTTACAGGTTACTACGCCCTGCGGGCAGTTACAAGTTACGAGTCGGCTGATACACATATGGCTAAAGCCTGAAGAGCCTTTGTCTTGTCGCCGCATCGCGATTCCGGCCTCGTCCCGCAGGCGGGGTACCCAATCCGTAAAGCGCCCGCTCGCGCAGACGTCCCGTCTGTGTGTTGCGTAGCAAACATTTTGCCCCACCGAAGCTGCGGTTTTGGGTCGCCGGGGGATGCAGCCTTGATTAATTATTTCAGCTACAAATTGAGACGATTACTTATTATAAAAAAAGAAGCTGCCCCATCGGGGCAGCTTCCTTCTATTATTTAGGCTTATTGATATTAAGCTTTTCCTGCACTACCAAGCACTGCTTCTATTTTGTGCTTGTATAGTTTTTTCATGTTATCGCGGGCTGGTCCGAGATATTTACGAGGGTCAAACTCAGCTGGTTTAGTAGCAAATACTTCACGTACAGCAGCAGTCATAGCCAGACGGCTGTCTGAGTCGATATTGATTTTGCATACTGCTGATTTTGCAGCTTTGCGAAGTTGCTCTTCAGGGATACCGATTGCATCTTTAAGCGCACCACCATATTTGTTGATAGTTTCAACTTCTTCCTGTGGTACAGAAGATGCTCCGTGAAGTACGATAGGGAATCCCGGAAGTTCTTTTTCGCATTCTTCCAATACGTCGAAACGCAATGGAGGCGGAACAAGGTGACCGTTAGCGTCTCTTGTACATTGTTCCGGAGTAAATTTGTTTGCTCCGTGAGAAGTACCGATAGAAATAGCCAATGAATCACATCCGGTTTTTGTAACGAAATCCACTACTTCTTCAGGTTTTGTATAAGTGTGGTGTTCTGCAGACACTTCGTCTTCTACACCGGCCAATACTCCTAGTTCTCCTTCAACTGTTACATCGAACTGATGAGCATATTCCACTACTTTTTTAGTAAGAGCTACGTTTTCATCATATGGAAGGTGAGAACCGTCGATCATCACAGAAGAAAATCCTGAATCGATACAGTCTTTACAAGTTTCGAAAGTATCGCCATGGTCTAAATGAAGTACGATTTGCGGTTTTTCCCAACCTAAGCTTTTTGCATATTCTACAGCACCTTGAAGCATATAACGCAACAAGATAGGGTTTGCATATTGACGGGCACCTTTAGATGCCTGTACGATAACCGGTGACTTTGTTTCAGCAGCAGCCTGAACGATAGCCTGTAACTGCTCCATGTTGTTAACATTGAACGCAGGAATAGCATATCCGCCTTTTACTGCTTTAGCAAACATTTCTTTAGTGTTCACTAATCCCAAGTCTTTGTAACTTACCATTGTTTTTGAATTTTTTATTTATAATAATTATGAATAGAATAAATCTTTTAATCGTTACAAAAGTAACAAATTTATACGATATTAAGTACCTAAAAAAGATAAAATAACCTAATCCGCGTTATTTCCACAATGGGCTTGGGTACTCTCCGGTCTCTACCAGTTTATGCAGTTTTTCCACCACACCTTCCCTGTCTTCGGCATATGTCACTCCAAACCATTTTGAAGGAGTATCCAAAACCTTCACATCGGCTGTCTTATTTACTATAAGGTGGTCTACCATCAACGGGATAAAGTATTCAGCCTTGTGATTACCGGCGTTCTGTTCGAGGAATTTGATAAAATATTTTTCGGAATGTTCGAAATAATCCGGTGTGAATCCCCACATATTCATCGATACAGGAGCATTTTCAGGCAGTTCGAACCAATAATTTTCGGCATCTTTATATTGAATCTTTCCGTCTTTAAGTTCGATATGCGTACGTTCAACCACGCTTTTCAGAAAATGATTGCTATCTGTTTCGCAAACACCTCTGGCTACTGCCCCGCTTTCAGACAATGTATTGCTCAAACGATAGCCCACCATGCAATAATGGTTTGCGGTACCGTTCATTTTATTCAATTGCTCAGCCAGGATAGCATAGCTCTCACGGCCGTAAAAGTCGTCGGCATTGATAACCGCGAATGGTTCTTTGATAACATCTTTAGCCATCATCACGGCATGATTCGTACCCCATGGTTTTTGCCTGTCGGGATGCAGTTCAAATCCTTCCGGCAGATTGTCCAGTTCCTGATAAACTACTTCTACCGGAATATGGTCTTCATATTTGGAAACGATTTTTTCACGGAAGTCCTTGTCAAATGATTTACGGATAACGAAAACGACTTTCCCGAATCCTGCTCTAAGGGCGTCATAGATGGAATAATCCATGATCGTTTCGCCGTTAGGCCCAAGCCCGTCCATTTGTTTAAGGCTGCCATACCGGCTTCCCATACCGGCAGCTAATACATACAAAGTAGGTTTCATAATAAATATTTTTCAGTTAAATTTTTGAAGCCACAAAGATAAACTTTTAAGGCTTAAATCTGATAAATTTCCACAATTATTGAACTTTCATCTGTCAAAAAGATAAATATTATTCTTACAGAATATTGATAAAACTGTCTTTTGCGCTTTTGCGGGTATAATTACTTTTATTATTTAACAGCTAAATAATGGCAATAATATGAGCTTATTTACTTTTCAACATCATATCAATTTTTAATGTTATTTGATACAAATCTGTCATCTTAAATGCTTTCCTTTGTAATAAGATGAATGATAATGTACTCGAAAAACTAAAAGTATTGGCAGAATCAGCGAAGTACGATGTTTCCTGTTCTTCCAGTGGTACTGTCCGCAAAAACAAAGCGGGCGGGATGGGAAATACTGTTGGCGGGATGGGTATTTGTCATAGTTTTACAGAAGATGGAAGATGCGTTTCCCTACTTAAAATCATGCTTACAAACTTTTGTATCTATGATTGTGCATACTGCATAAACCGCAGGACAAACGACATTCGCCGGGCAACGTTTACCGTACAGGAACTGGTGGAACTCACCATCGAGTTTTATCGGCGTAATTATATAGAGGGGCTTTTCCTTAGTTCGGGTGTCATCAACAATCCCGACTATACAATGGAGCGTATGGTGCGGGTAGTCAAAGACCTGCGCACAGTACACCGCTTCAATGGGTACATACATATGAAAAGTATTCCCGGAGCAAGTCAGGAGTTGATAAGTGAAGCCGGGCTTTATGCCGATCGTATGAGCGTGAATCTGGAAATACCTACCGAAGCGAACCTGAAACTGTTGGCTCCCGAAAAGGATCACCGCAGCGTATATAAACCGATGCGCTACATACAAATAGGTATGCAGCAAAGCATTGAGGATCGGCGTAAATTTCGTTCTGCGCCTCGTTTTGTCCCGGCAGGACAAAGCACACAGATGATTGTGGGAGCCACAAATGAAAAGGATAAGGACATTTTGCGGGTATCGTCCATCCTCTATCAGCAGACGCAGATGCGGAGGGTTTATTATTCGGGGTTCATTCCGGTGAATAGCTACGACAGCCGTTTACCTGCCCTGAAACAAGCTCCCCTGGTAAGAGAAAACCGTCTCTATCAGGCCGATTGGCTTATGCGGTTTTACCAGTACCGTGCCGATGAAATTGTAGATGATGCTTACCCCGATCTGGACCTAGAAATCGATCCTAAACTGGTCTGGGCACTCCGGCATCCCGAAGCATTCCCTATAGATATAAATAAGGCGGATTATGCAATGATTCTTCGTGTGCCGGGTATTGGCGTAAAGTCCGCGCAATTTATCGTGATGTCACGCAGGCATGGCCGGATAAATGCATCGCAACTGAAAAAGATAGGTGTGGTAATGAAGAAGGCGCAATATTTCATTACATGCAACGAACTGCCAATGTACACTGTAAATGAAGCGACTCCGGAGTATATTCGCAAAATCCTTACAGAACCGAAGAAAAAGGAAATAGATGATAAACAGTTGTCGATTCTTTTTCCGGATTAGGATCATACTGAAAATCTTAATTCTTAATTAAAAAATTGCTCGTCTTTTTTTACGATAAAACATTTGAAGGTTTGCTTACCGCAATCTTCGACGCCTATAGCCGGAAAACTTTTCCTGACAGACTATTAGGTGAAGGAGAGATTGCACCTATGTTTATGGAAGACTGTCATACCATAACCACTCAGGAAGATAAAGCTACCCGCGTATGGACTTCCCTGCAAAATAAACTAAGTAAAGGAGCGCAGAATATGGTGACATATGCCTGGTTGTCTGAAGAAGAAGGAAGTGACGAACTGCTGTTCAGATTTATCAGGAAATCATTTGACAGTAAAATATCTATCGAAACCAATTTTGGGGATGAGGATGTCCTCAAACTGCACCAACTGGCCAGAAAGGTTTCCCATGAAGAATTGTATATAAAACAATTCGTACGCTTTCAGAAGGCAGCTGACGATATTTTCTTCTCTGCCATATCACCCCGTCATAATGCACTGCCTTTGGCGATAGAACATTTCAGGGACCGTTTTTCGGACCAGAAATGGGTTATTTACGATCTGAAACGCAGATATGGTTTTTACTACGATCTGCACACAGTAGTGGAAATGACTCTCGATAACGATGAACATCTGCTGAGCGGTAAATTAGACGAGAACCTGATGGCAGAAGATGAGAAGATGTTTCAGGAATTATGGAAAGGATACTTCAAATCGATGACAATAAAAGAGCGGATCAACCTGAAACTGCAACGTCAGCATATGCCAAAACGCTTTTGGAAATATCTAACCGAGAAACAATGATTCTCACATCCGTAAATCCAATTTCAAAGCGCTCAGGATATAGAATACTCCTTTAAAATCAATTATCAGCATCCATATACTTCAAAACCTGACCACTGATTTGCATCAGGGAAATTTCACACAGTTTTGTATTGAATTCAGCCTGAACCAAACGTTCCTCGGCCTCCAACAAACTATTCTGGGCTTCCCTCAACTCTATCCCCGACAAGTCTCCAAGTTTGTAACGTTCTATCGCTATTTCGTGGTTTTCACGGGCAGTTTCTACATTCTCCTTTTCCAGATTGGTCAACTCTATATTGTTACGGTAAGCCATCCACATATTGGCCAGATCTGCTTTCAGCGACAGTGTGGTTTGTTCATATTCCAGTTGCCTGTTCTCAATCTCGATTTTAGCATTCCGCTGTTTCCTTCTGCTATTGAAGCCGTTAAACAGGTTGAATCCCAGTGTTAGTCCATAATTAAGCCCTAATGTACGCTGATTGCCTATGGTTCCTGTATTATAAATATTCTTCGTAATTCCATATCCTGCATTGAACTTCAGATAAGGATAATTTTCGCTCTGGGCAGTCTTCAGGTCCAATACACTTAGTTTCTTATTTTTGTCGGATAACAGCAGGAACGTATTATTCGAAAGCATACCCTGCATTATATCGTTCTGGTCGAGGAACTCGTTGTATATAATAACCGAATCCTTAGTTTCTATCATCTGGTCTATCTTCTTCTGAGCCATCAGCTTATTCAGCAATACACGGGATGTGTACAGCACTTCATATTGCTTGATTAACTGTGAACTGTCACTGTTGAAGTCTACACGCGCCTGCTGCATATCCAGCCGTGAACCTGCTCCTATTTCATAACGGGCTTCTACTATCCGCAAGCGTTCTTTCGATAATTTCACTGCCGATTTCAGGTTTTTCAGGCGGATGGTTTGCTGTATATAATTATAATATTCGGAAGTAATATCAGCTATAAAAGTTTCGATAGCCAGCTGGGTATCCAGTTTACCCATTTGTTGCAGTTCTTTCAGCCGGTTATAATTCGTCTGTATATTGAAGCCATCGAAGATAGTCCAGTTAAGGTTTATACCTGCGTTGAGATTCTGATTATTCACTCCATTGCTTGTATTCGTCTCCCCCGACTCCAGTTTCTGCTTTACATTGTTCGAGGTACCCGAGTAGCCGCTCGTAAGGTCTACCGTAGGTAAATATCCGGCATTCCCTATAGTCATATTATTATCGGATACTTCCTGATTGTTTCTTGATATACGGATATCATAGTTATTCATTAAACCCTCCTGTATACACCTGTTCAGGTCATATATATTCTGGGATTCAGATATGGCAGGCAAAATAAATAACAGTAATATAGCAGATAAATATTTTTTCATATACGATTGTAATATAATACATTAACCATTAAGAGCAATCTTTGCGTCTTCTTTTTCTTTCTTCCTTCCCCTGTCTGTCGAAATATACAAATACATGGCAGGCACTATAAATATCGTCAGCAACGTAGATACCATCATCCCTCCGATAACAGCCACACCCATTGCCATACGTCCGTTTGCACCTTCAGCACTTGCAAATACAAGAGGCAGCAGCCCCAGCACGGTACAAAAACTGGTCATAAGGATTGGACGCAGACGCTGCACGGATGCTCCCTGTATAGCTTCCAGTTTACTCATTCCGGCTTCCTGCCGCTGGTTAGCAAATTCAACGATAAGGATACCATTTTTGGCTACCAGACCAATGAGCATGATAATACCAATCTGGCTGAAAATATTCATTGATATATCTTTTATGTACATAAACAGCAACGCCCCTGCAATAGCCAGCGGAACCGTAAGCATGATAACGAACGGATCTTTGAAACTTTCGAACTGCGCGGCCAGAATAAGGAATATGAGCAATATAGCCAGTACAAATGCAAACATCAGGCTGGATGAACTTTCCCTGAAATCTTTCGAATCTCCGGCCAATGCCGTACGGAAAGTATCATCGAGAGTTTCTTTGGCTATGCGATCCATTTCGTTGAGTCCCGCGCCTATAGTCACACCCGGAGAGAGTCCGGCGGATATTGTAGCCGAGTTGAAGCGATTGTAACGATAAAGTTGCGGAGGAGCCACGCTTTCTTCCAATTTTACCAGATTACCTAACTGAATCATACTACCCGTAAGATTTTTGAGATATATCGATTTCAAATCGACCGGTGTATTCCGTTGCTGACGGTTTATCTCACCTAGTATCTGGTATTGTTTTCCGTTCATGTAGAAATAGCCCATACGCTGTCCGCTGAGCGCATACTGGAGCGTTTGTCCGATATCTCTCGTGCTGACACCCAATACGGCCGCCTTGTTGCGGTCGATGATTATCCGCGTTTCGGGTTTGGTGAATTTGAGGTTTACATCGGCCATTTGGAATAAAGGACTTTCCTGCACTTTCTGCATAAATGCAGGGATAAACTCTTCCAGTTTGGCAATATTAGGAGCCTGCAGTACATATTGTATAGGCATACTGGAACGCCGGCCTCCGAATGTAGATTGCTGCTGGACAAAGGTACGGGCACCCGTTTCCTTTCTTACGGCTTTGGATAGTTCGTCGGCTATTTCCATCTGGCTCCTGTCCCTGTCTTTAATACCGGACAGGTTGAGGTTGACGTTACCTCCCCCGGTCCATACACGCATCGTATTTATCAGTCTTTCGGGCGCTACGGAATCAGCTATAGTCGCTATTTTTTCCGTATAATTTCTCATATATTCATAAGTAGAGCCTTCCGGACCGCTGGTTCTTATTGTTATTTGTGAACGGTCTTCCAACGGAGCCATTTCGGATGGAATAACCTTCATCAAATATACGATTGACACTAATGTAATGATAATAATAGGCCATATGATAATCTTGATGCTCAGAAACTTATGCAGGGCATTATGGTATCCGTTCATCAATCCGTTGAAAAACGGCTCAGTCTTTCTATAAAACCAATTGGGCTTGTCTTCTTTCTTCAACAATTTGGTGGAGAGCATCGGGGTAAATGTCAGAGCCACAAATGCAGAAATGAGCACGGCTCCGGCGATGACGAAGCTGAACTCGCGGAAAAGCCGCCCTGTCATTCCTTCCAGGAATACGATAGGAAAAAATACGGCTACAACACTAATAGTTGTAGATATCACGGCAAAGAATATTTCCTTCGAGCCCTCTATCCCGGCCTCTTTAGGGGACATTCCTTCTTCTATTTTCAGATATATGTTCTCCGTGACCACAATGGCATCGTCGACCACCAGCCCCACGGCAAGCACTACGGCAAGCATGGATAGTACATTGATGGAGAATCCGGCCACATACATGACGAAAAATGCACCTACCAGCGATACGGGTATCACCACGCATGGCACGAGGGTCACGCGCCAGTCGCGCAGAAAGAGAAAGATAATGATAACAACAAGGGCAAAGGCAATATACACGGTTTCTTCCACTTCGGCTATCGACGCGCGTATAAATTTAGTATTATCAAAAGCCACATCGATGAATACATCTTCAGGCAGGTCTTTTTTCAGTTGTTCGAGACGTACCATTGCTTCGTCCGATATTTCTATCTGATTTGCACCCGGCTGAGGTATGATAACGGTACTTACAGCCGGTACCCCGTTGCGGCGCATGAGGCTGCGCTGATCTTCCGTTCCCAGTTCGGCGGTACCCACATCCTTGAAGCGCACCACATTAAAATTATCTTCCTTGATAATCATATTGTTAAACTCTTCCGGAGTCTGCATCAGACCTAGTGTACGGATAGTAAGTTCCAGGGCATCGCCTTCTATACTTCCCGAAGGTAATTCTACGTTCTCGCGGTCGACGGCATTTTTCACATCCATAGGAGTAATACCGTACGAAGCCATTTTTACAGGATCTAGCCAAAGGCGCATCGAGTAACGGTTTTGTCCCCATATTTCCACCGCGCTCACGTTTGGTATTGTCTGCAAACGTTCTTTTACTGTAAGTTCGGCTATTTCGCTGAGCTCCAATAACGAACGCTTTTCACTCTGAATACTGATCTGGATAATCGGGTTTGCATCGGCATCTGCTTTCGATACGGTAGGCGGATCGCAATCGCGGGGCAGATAACGCTGTGCTCGTGATACTTTGTCACGCACATCATTAGCTGCCGTCTCCAAATCTACTGTAAGTTCGAACTCCACCGTAATACGGCACGAGCCCTGGCTACTGCTACTGGTCAGCGACCTGATGCCCGGAATACCGTTAATATTCTGTTCCAGAGGTTCGGTTATCTGATTCTCTATAATTTCGGCATTCGCACCGGGATAGGTGACGTTTACCGAGATAATGGGGTTGTCTATATTGGGATATTCACGTACGCCCAGATATGTATACCCAATCATACCCAACAGGAATATGACCAGTACGAATACTGTTGCCAGTACGGGGCGTTTGATACTTACTTCGGATATTGTCATATTTTAAATTCAATTAGCAAATTAGCAAATTAGCAGATTAGCAGATTATATATTCCTGTACCTGTCGCTTCGCGCCATTTACAGATCGGCTAATTCTCAAATTTACCAATCAATTATTGTCTACAAAATTATCTATTGTCACGGGTAACCCGTCACGCAATTGCATCACTCCCGTAACAAGCAAAGTATCACCTATGCTCAGTCCATTGAGTACCTGTACCGAAGCGGCCGTACGCATTCCTTTTTTCAATGTCACCTGATGAGCTTTTCCATCTTTGTACACATAGGCTATGTCACGCCCCATCTCCGCTATAGTAGACAAACTGGGCACAACAATAGTATTCTTTATTTCCTGCAATCTTATCTCCACGTTTGTAGATAAACCCGGTTTGAGGCGTCCGCCGACATTGGGATATAAAGCACGGGCTTTTAGAGTCAGTGTGACTTTGTCAAGATTCGATTCCACGGCATACACGGTGGCTCCGTATGTACTCAGGTCGTTGTCGAATGTAAAAGTGATAGGCGTCCCGGCCTTTATATTGTTTACATAGGCTTCACCCACCGAAAACTCGACTTTCAGCGGTGATATTTTAGTCAGCCGCGTTACAATCGTCGACGGGGAAGCGTATGTGCCTTCACTTACCAAACGCAGGCCCACAATACCATCGAATGGAGCACGCAGCTCGGTTTGCGCAATTCGCGATTCGGTAAGTTCGATGTCAGCCATAAGTTTATCCAGTTCCGTATTTACGGACTCATACGCTTCCTGGCTCACAGCATCCTTAGCCAGCAGCGCTTTTTGACGAAATACACGGTCTTGCGCCAGAGGTATCTGCGCTTTCAGTTTTTTTAGTTCAGCCTGTAATGGCTTGTCGTTTACTTTGGCCAGCAATTGCCCTTTCCGCACATTGGAACCTTCGTTGAAATGTATTTCCGTGATTTTCCCGGAAGTCTCAAACGACAGGTCCACCTCTTCGTCGGGTATCAGTAAGCCTTTTTCACGAATCGTTTCGGTCAGGTTATCCGGCTTTAGTATCATGGCGTTTACATTCAATGTATTCCGCACACGGTTGCCACCCGGACCACTGTCTTTTATTGTAGTGTTTTGTTCTTCTTCAGGCGATACGATCCTCTTTATCTGAGGATAAAATGCCATTCCGGCAATAAGCAGCACAATTATAACGATAAGTGCTATTTTCGTCTTTTTGTTCATAGTAAATATTCAATTTCATTAGTCGTTTTTCGTGACCCGGCATAATCAAAATAAATTTTGCTCTGCTCTCGCTACTTAAAACGTTCAATTTCACTAGTCGTTCTTCGTGACTCGGCATATCAAAATGAATTTCGTTTCTACCCATGGCTCAACGAAAACGGTCTCTATTTAGGGCCTCAAAAATATACTCTCGGAAAATGTGACGGCAAGTAAATAAAAAGGTTTAATGCCGGAGTGCAATTTTAGTGTTTCTTCACATTGGTAAACAAAAATTACGCAAAGGATTTTGTCTGAAAATATAAAAGCTCAATGACATTTGTTCATTAAGCTTTTATTGTGTGATTGTTTGCTGCATTTCATATTTAAAGTGATACGGCTATCTTTTCCAGAATATCACCTGCTCCAGCTATTTTATTCCCATTTTCGGAGAATATACCTATTATATATTGCCCTTTCCAGATAGCTGGGATATCTCCATTATAGCGGTCTTTTATCATTAGATTCCCCTCTGTGAAGTCTAGAGGTTGTTTAGTAAAAGTGAAATACTTTTCCAGTACCGCCTTTGCCCCGTCGGCCGATTTAGCGTCGACAATGAATGCCTGAAACGTCATGTTATCCTTCTCATACTTGGCTGTATAAACCATATTGAGAAAATTATGACCTATATAATTGGCAGTAACGTATGTTTCGGAATGAGGGAGCATATCCTCTCCGGGAAAAGCTTTAACGACCGGGGGATAATCTGCATTTGCATCGATACTTCCGGCTAAACGCGTTGCTATTGCTCTCATCGTTTCCGATACGTTTTCCTCTGCGCTGCTCCACATTTTCACATATACATTGCCTGCAAAAAAGAAAATACCGGAATCGTCCCCCTGAGCTTCACCCCCGACAGGAAAAAACTTCAGTTCGGACGAACGCTCCGATGCATACATTCCGAATGCATCTTCCGGGCTCGCATGGCGGTATGCCTGTATAGAGATATAGTCGTCGCCCCGGGTGTATTCCATCTGGGTCATTTCCCTGAAATTATTCTCTAAATATAAAGGTGCCGCACCGTTGATACGGTCGAACAGGTTCTCGGGGCTGAATACTTCAACCTTATCCGAAACCGTCCAGCCACTGATTGCAGGCAGCCACGATTTCAACTCGGCAGGTGTTTGCGCCGACACCGACAGGGAGTATATTACGCAGAAGAAGAAAATAACAGTGCATTTAAAGGGTTTCATATATATCTGATATAATTAAGTTAAGAACTCGGTGGGTACATGCATCACAGGAGTGATCGCTGCTATCTTTTGCGCTACATTGAACCCCGATGGGCAGTCCACGGCACATGAGTTACAACCTGAGCAGGTATTTTCCGCCAGATTTAGCTCTGTAAGCGTCTCTTTCGACAATTGCGAATATTTATATCCGTAAGTGTACATATACGCGCGCATAATATCGGGGATAGGAAGATGTTCGGTGCATTGGGCCACACATTTATTACATTGCTGGCAAAACATCATTTCCTTATCACATAAGGCCGCCAGATATTCTTGTTCACCTGATGTCAGTTGCGGACTTTGCGCTGCTGCCAGACACTCGTCAAATTCATCATAATTGGAAAATCCCGGGATTGCCGTTGTAATATGTTCATTCTGCCATGCCCACTTCAGGCATGCCTGCGCGTTTATTTTTTTCTTTCCCTCGGCATCTTCCACACCACCGGTCATCGTTTTCATGGCTACAATGCCAATACCGGCTTCGGCGGCACGTTTGACAGCGGCGTCCGTTTCTTTCAGATTATTCAGTTTGAAATTGTAGCTGATAAGTAATACATCATATATCCCGGCCTTTATGGCTGCATCTATTAGTTCCGGTTTATGAGCGTGCGTGGAAAAACCTATAAAACGGGCTTTGCCTTCTTCTTTTATTTTCCTGAGAGCTGCGATTATCCTTTCGTCCAAAACTTCTTCCACATTGCTGTAGGCATGGGCGTAAAAAATATCTACATACTCCATTTTGAGGCGCTTGAGGCTCAATTCTATTTTAGCATTGAGGTCTTGTTCAAAATCGGCTTTTAATGGATAGTCGATTTTAACTTTTGTACCCATAAAATAGCTTTCGCGCGGTTTCCCTTCAAAGAAGTTGCCAAGCATTTCTTCGTTCCGTCCGTTCTGATAACCGTGTGCGGTGTCGAAATGAAAAATCCCCGAATTATAGGCCGCTCTTACTACATTCGGATTATCGGCACGCATGACACCCATACTCAGAATCGGGAGTTTAATGCCTGTGCGGCCTAACGTGCGCACGGGTATCTCATCCATTTTAAGCTGTGTGGTCTTACTTAATGTAGACGCTGTAGCTCCGGGAACAATCAGGGCACCTGCACCCACGGTTGCCGAAAGCCGGAGGAAATCTCTTCTGTTAACACCTTTCTTTTCCATCTTTGTAGTCTAATATTTTAAGGTTTTGAATATATGTGCCGGAATGTACATCTTGTGATCAATCGGTTTTCACAAATATAACAATATTTTTTAAATCAAGATATTAGGGTGTAAAAAATATAGCAGTATATTTTCATTTTTACAAAAAAAAAAATGTGGGCGGTGTTAAGACGTAATAAAATTAGTTATTCATATGTCAATATGTTTATATAAATGACCGATATTCAAGATAGATTTATATTTTTGTAAAACAATTCTAAATTGCCTAATTTAACGATAAATATACCCTATGAAGAAAAACATCTTTAAACTGAAAACAAAGCAATTAAAAGAAATTGCGCAATCACTCCAAACCAAAGTAGAAAACGGCCTTGTAAAAGACAATACCGAAATTCAGTGTATTCCTACTTATATCAATCCCAAAACATCGGGAATAGAAGGATCGGCACTGGTACTCGATTTGGGAGGAACGAATTACCGTGTTGCCACAATTGATTTTGTCGACGGAAAAGCGTCTATACATCCCGAAAATGGATGGAAGAAAGACCTGTCGGTAATGAAAACACCGGGCTTTACCGAAGCTGACCTGTTCAAAGAGCAGGCTGACCCGATCGGCGAGATAAAAATGGAAGGAAAGATGCCAATCGGTTACTGCTTTTCTTATCCGGCAGAATCCATGCTCAATGGCGATGCATCCCTCATACGCTGGACAAAAGGCGTAGATATCAAAGAAATGCTGGGAAAACCTGTTGGCCAGCCACTGCGTGATTATCTGAATAAGGAAAACGGAGGCAAGTTTACAGAAGTAAAAGTCATAAATGATACCGTAGCAAGTCTTTTTGCCGGTCTGACCGATAGCAGTTACGATGCTTATATCGGATTGATAGTAGGTACAGGAACAAATATGGCTACATTTATCCGCCCTGATAAAATAAAAAAACTGAATCCCGACTATAAAGGCGAAGGCCTGATCCCCGTAAACCTGGAATCAGGTAACTTCTATCCGCCGCATTTAACCGTTATAGATGATAAGGTAGACGCCTGTTCGGACAGCAAAGGGGCGCAACGGTTCGAAAAAGCCGTTTCGGGTATGTATCTGGGTGAAATTCTGAAATCGGTTTTCCCTTGTGATGAATTTGAAGAAAGATTCGACGCACAAAAGCTGACCAATATCATGAATTACCCTGATATCCACAAAAAAAGATATGTAGATGTATCGCGCTGGATATATAAACGTTCGGCTCAACTGGTAGCCGCATCGCTTGCCGGATTGGTGATGGTACTTGTATCACATGACAAATCGATAAAGAAAATCCATCTGGTAGCTGAAGGAAGCCTTTTCTGGAGCGAAGACCGCAAAGGAAAAAACTACAAAGACCTGGTGTCGGAAGAACTTCGCAAGCTGTTGATCGAATTTAATCTCAGCGATGTACATGTTCATATCAGTAAGATGAAGAATGCCAACCTTATAGGGTCGGCTATCGCTGCTTTGTCCTGATTCGATTAAAGATACGGATATATTACAGGATGCTGATATGATGTCAGCATCCTGTTTTTTATTTATTATAAATCTTATTTTCAATTAAATACTCATATTCCCCAACCGGCAGAAAACTGCGGATATCCCTATCCTCCTTTATCGCATTTCTTATAAAAGTAGAAGATATTTCGATCAGCGGAGCATTTACTTTCCGTACATTTTCAGGTAAATCAGAACCTGTCTTGCTGTCTTTTCTTGGATAGACGAGTATAGACACTTCGTTCCTTATATCTTCACTTCGGTACCAATAATGAAAGTTCGCCCAATTATCTTCACCCAATAATAAAACAAATTCACGTTCGGGATACTGTTCTTTCAGCGCAATTATCGTATTTATCGTATAATAAGGCGGAGACAGACGAAACTCTATATCACAGGGCGATATCCGGGGATACGGGTTACAAAAACGGCTCAATATACCGGATCGCACTGTTGCATCGGCCATATCATCCCCTTTATCTGAAGGACAGCGAGGGGTGACTATCAGCCACACTTCTTCCAGATTTTCGAAGGCATACATATAATTGGCTATCATAATATGCCCCATGTGTAAGGGGTTGAATGAGCCGCACATAATGCCTGTCAGTATTTTTTCAGCCGTTTCTTCCTGCATGAATGTAGATATTGATACAAACGCAACAGGAACAAATGTATGAATCTTATAATGAAAAAGAAAAAATCAGATCGGTTTTATGCATCATCTTTTTCAAATTCAAAATCATCGGAACATAATTCTTCCAGGGCTATAGCCAGTTTTACATACGGGCTGTCCGTATTTTCGGAAGGTTTTGTTTTCTGGTTTTTCTTTTTTCCTGTTTTATTGTCGTCCATTTTGTCTTTATAACCTCTCATCTTCGTATCGTTTCAAATGTTAAATCACCTATTTATTTAGACGGATGAAACGGAAAAATATTTTAAGTATTCTGCGTTTATTTTTATGAATAATGCAAATTTCCTAAAATAAATAGATAATGACTTTGCGGCAACAACAAATATTTTGCCCGCCATATCTTCCTGTCACTAATTGTTTGTTTCTTTTTCCTACCTTTGCAGCTCTAAAAAAATAAAAAGGTAAATTTAGATGTTAATTGTAGACAGTTTAAAGGTAGAATTAGGCGACAGGATATTGTTCGATAATATCAGCTATATAATAAACGATAAGGATAAAATCGCTTTGGTCGGTAAAAACGGGGCAGGAAAAAGTACCATGCTCAAGATACTGGCCGGGGTGAATACTCACTATAAAGGCTCGGTAACAGGGCCCGACGGTGTAACTGTCGGCTATTTACCTCAGGTAATGAAGATCACCGATGAACGTACGGTAAGAGAAGAAGCCTCCCTGGCATTCTCTCATATATTCGATTTACAGGCCGACATAGAAGATATGAACAGGCAACTGGAAACCCGTACCGATTACGAATCAGATGATTATGCCAAACTGATAGACGACTTTAGCCATGCGCACGAACGCCTGGCAATGGTGGAAGGCATCAGCTTCGAAGGAGAAGTGGAAAAAGCATTGCTTGGATTAGGCTTTAAGCGTAGCGATCTGGACAGGCTGACCAGTGAATTCAGCGGAGGATGGCGTATGCGCATCGAGCTGGCCAAGCTTCTGTTGAGAAATCCCGATGTTATGCTGCTCGATGAGCCGACCAACCATCTCGATATAGAATCTATCGGCTGGCTCGAAGACTTCATCAATACACAAGCCAAAGCGGTGGTACTGATTTCGCACGACAGGGCATTTATAGATGCCGTTACCACCCGTACCATCGAGCTTACGATGGGGCGTATTTACGACTATAAAGTCAATTACTCCAAATATGTGGAACTTCGTCAGGAACGCCGCCAGCAACAAATACATGCATGGGAAGCCCAGCAAAAACAGATTGCAGAAATAGAGGAATTTATCGAGCGCTTCCGTGCGCAGGCAGCTAAAGCCGTTTTGGTTCAGAGCCGTATCCGCCAGTTGGAAAAGATGGAGCGCGTGGAAATAGACGAAGAAGATAAATCACAGATACGCATTCGTTTCCAGCCTGCTACCCGTTCGGGAAACTATCCGCTGACAGTGGATATGGTAACAAAGAAATATGATGATTACCTTGTGTTCGAAAATGCCAACCTGATGATTGAACGAGGCGAAAAGATAGCTCTGGCGGGAAAAAACGGCGAAGGTAAATCGACATTCGTAAAATGCGTGATGGGTGAAACTCCCTATGAAGGGAATATTATGCCGGGTCACAATGTGGAAGTCGGATACTTCGCCCAGAATCAGGCCGATCTGCTAGATGAAGACCTCACTGTTTTTGAAACTATCGACCGTGTTGCCGAAGGGGATATACGCACACAGATACGCAATATATTAGGCGCATTTATGTTCAACCGAGACGATTCCGAAAAAAAGGTCAAAGTGCTTTCGGGGGGTGAACGCACACGTCTGGCAATGATAAAACTATTGCTTGAGCCTGTCAACCTGCTTATTCTCGATGAGCCAACCAATCATCTCGACCTGAAAACAAAAGAGGTTTTGAAAAATGCCTTGTTAGATTATGACGGTACAGTTATATTAGTTTCCCACGACCGTGATTTTCTTGACGGCCTAGTAACCAAAGTATTTGAATTTTCTGATAAGAAAGTAAGGGAGCACATCGGAGGTATAAGGGATTTCCTGGCAAAGAAAAAGAATTTAACATTTTAATCTGTTATTTTTCCAGCTATTTTATTTATTTTTACCGAAGGCCATTTTTTATTTAATTGCTAAAACAGAACCTAACATGAAAAAAAACTTATTTTATTTACTGACTGTACTATTCATTCTGTCTTCTTGCGGTCCTGATGCTGTAAAGTTCAATGACGCCATTGCCAAAGCAAATGCGGCAATCACGGAGATGAGTGTTTCTTATGACGGAGACCTGACCAATGCAGTTAACAATGAGGACTTTGCCTCCATTGCAGCCAAGACCGACAGCGCCCTGGCCAAGATAGACGCAGAGATAACAATTGTAAAAGCGCTGGATGTTCCTAAAGGCGGTGACAAGTTTAAAGAAGCTGCACTCAAAACATATGAAAGCCTCAGAGGGGTTGTAGAAGCCGGAAAAGGTTTTGCAGCTTTAACTAAGGAATCTGCAATCGAAGATATGGATAAATTGCAGGAAACATATCAGGCAAAAGTGGATGAGTATTCAAAATCATTCGAGGATTTAGCTACAGCCCAGATGGAATATGCCTCTGAAGCAGGTTATCAGGTAAAAAAGTAAGTTTCCGTAATACTTAGTAAAAGCCAACGAGTTATCGTTCATAACTCATAGTTCATATATACTTCCGAAAGTAATAAAAAAGGATGCCCTTTCAAGGGCATCCTTTTTTATTACCGGAATACGGTTAACACTTATTCTTGATAATCATTACTTCGATGATAGAAATAGCTGTTTTCTCGTCTACTGCTAATGCTTCGGCAAGTTGATTAATAATATCCTTTTCATCATCTTCGAGTACCCCGTCGGCAAGAGCGATATCTACCGCACAAGCGAATGCGGTCATTTTCAGATCATCTCCTAACCCGTCTTTGGCTGCTTCGACCAAAGCACCGGGACCTTCTTTTTTCAGTTTGGAAAACAATTTATCGAATAATTTGTCAAACGCAGGACCCGAAAAATTGTCATAGATACGAAGACGTCTGATGTAAGTTACGATGCTGTTCCATTCTTGTGTAGATACTGAACCGTCTGCGCCTGCTACTGCTAATGCCACTGCTGCGAAAGACTCTTGTTGTGTAAATTTCTCATCCCCGCTTGGTGCTGATTTAAACACCTTGTCAAATAAACCCATAGTTTTTAATTTAGTTTGTTAATAAAGTTTTATATCAGTAATAAATTACTGATGAACAAATATAATCCATTTTATGAAGAATGCAATATTCCTTTCTGATATTTAGGCAAATTTTCAGTTAATATAATAACAATACCCTGATATATAATGACGTAATATTGGCAAGGCTTTTTTTAGGTTCATTCTTACATTTATTTTATAACTTTGCCCTGATTTTTATTAATTAATTCAAGTTGCTATTTATAGAATTATCCAATAAAAAAGGTCAATCCCTTAACTTTGCGGTGCTAACACACAAAAAAGGACTGACCATGGTTACAAAAACCATTGCAATATACGTATTTTTTGATGATATATTGAAATCGATGAACCACAAAGAGCCTGAGAGCCGTAAGACCAGTGATGCGGAAATCATTACGGTAGTTCTGATTGCCGCCCAGTATTTTGCAGGCAATATAGAGAAATCCATCTGTTTTGTCCGTTCTACCGGATTGATGCCTCGTATGCTTGGCAAAAGCCGCTTCAACCGCAGGTTGCACAATATAGGAGAATTTCTTAGCCAACTCTTTTTCTATACAGGCCAGGCAATAAAGGGTATGAGCCTTGAGACAACTTATAGCATCGATAGCTTTCCTGTAGAGGTCTGCCATAATATACGCATAAGTAGATCCAGGATTGTCAAAGGGGAACAATACCGAGGTAAATGTGCTTCCAAACGTGTTTATTTTTATGGTTTTAAAGTTCATATGATAGTTACTTCGGATGGTATTCCCGTAGAATTTACCTTTACAGCAGGCGGAATCCATGATATTGACGGTATAAAACAATTGCCGGTCAACCTGCCTGATGGAAGTCAACTTCTGGCTGATTCCGCTTACACTGATTATTTGCTTGAAGACATGCTGGCCGATAATAATATTTATCTGAAAGCTGCCAGGAAAAGTAATTCCACAAAGCCGCATAATCCGTGTATGGAATATCTGATATCTATTCACAGAAAGCGGATTGAAACAGCTTTTAGTGATATTACCAAGTATTTGCCTAAGAAAATTCATGCCGTCACTCAAAAGGGGTTCTTGATTAAACTTATTGCTTTCATTTGGGGATATACTTTTGATAAAATTTACAATCTATAAATAGCAACTTAAATTAATTAAAAAAGAAAAGATATGTCTACATACACCGAGGATAACCGCAAGGTTACAACACGCCGCCTGATAGAAATGAAGCAACGCGGCGAAAAGATCTCAATGCTTACAGCATATGATTATTCTATGGCATCTATTCTGGATCAGGCCGGGCTGGATGTTATTCTTGTCGGCGACTCAGCATCCAATGTCATGGTGGGGAACATTACCACTTTACCTATGACTCTCGATCAGATGATATATCATGGACGTTCGGTGATGAATGGGGCAAAACGCGCTTTGGTTATCGTAGATATGCCTTTCGGTACAGTATCGGGTAATCCGCTTAAATCGCTGGAATACGCTATCCGTATGATGAAAGAGACAGGTGCAGATGCTTTAAAAATAGAAGGCGGGGAAGAAGTTATTCCCGATATAAAGAAAATTATAGACGCGGGTATTCCTGTAATGGGACATCTCGGCCTGATGCCACAGTCTATTAATAAATACGGCACATATAATGTGCGCGCAAAAGACGGTGCTGAAGCAGACAAACTGATAAAAGATGCTCTACTACTTCAGGAAGTAGGCTGTTTCGGCATGGTATTGGAGAAGATACCGGCCGAATTGACAAAGACCGTAAGCTCGCAACTAACAATACCAACTATCGGTATTGGCGCCGGTCCGCATGCAGATGGTCAAGTGCTTGTCGTACACGATATGCTCGGTATCAATAAAAATTTCTCACCCAAATTCTTACGCCGTTATGCCGACCTGCATACAGTAATGACTGAGGCCGTGCAGGGATATATCAAGGATGTGAAGTCTTCGGATTTCCCGAATGATAACGAAAGCTATTAAACTTTATCTATATAGTAGCCGGTAGCCTTTAGCTATTAGCTGATACTTCTTTCAAGTATTGAGCTAAAATAACAAGAGAAGCTGACAAATAAAAATATCGAAAAAAAGTGTCAAGTTTGTCAAGTTTTAACAAGTAATGAGTTTCAGATAATGGGTAGTAAGTTGAAAGTTATTTAAGATACGAGTTGTTAACTGCTGACTGTTTACTGTTAACTGATAAGGTGTTTCGCCCCACTCAGTAAGGGGTATTTCAACGATTTATTTGCTAATATACGAATCTTCAAATTTGCCAATTAATAATTTATATGAAAGTCTGTATAGCCGAAAAACCAAGCGTGGCACGCGAAATAGCCGGAATACTGGGGGCAAATGCCCGTAGGGACGGATATTTTGAGGGCAACGGCTATCAGGTGACATGGACGTTCGGGCATTTCTGTACGCTCAAAGAACCGCACGAATATGCACCCCAATGGAAACAGTGGTCACTGGACTTGTTGCCGATGATTCCTCCCCGTTTTGGTATCAGGCTTATTGAGAACGAAGGAGTGAAAAAGCAGTTCGCAGTAATAGAGAAACTGATGTCTGAAGCAGATGAAGTAATCAACTGCGGTGATGCCGGACAAGAAGGAGAACTTATCCAGCGATGGGTGATGCAGAAAGCGCAGAATAAGGCTCCGGTAAAGCGTTTGTGGATATCTTCACTGACAGAAGACTCTATCCGCGAAGGGTTCAATAATCTAAAAGATCAGGCCGCATTCGATAAGCTTTATGAAGCCGGATTATCCCGGGCTATCGGTGACTGGCTGCTGGGAATGAATGCAACACGGCTATATACGGTCAAATACGGTCAAAACCGTTCCGTACTGTCCATCGGGCGGGTACAGACACCAACCTTAGCCTTGATTGTAAACCGTCAGCTTGAAATAGAGAATTTCAAACCTGAACCGTATTGGGAACTGAAAACAGTTTACAGGGAGACGACATTTTCGGCGACTAAAGGTCGTTTTACTTCGAAGGAAGAAGGAGAAAAGTTCCTTGAAGAAATAAAGCTGTCTGAATTTGAAGTAACGGACGTCAGCACAAAAAACGGTGAAGAGCTGGCCCCCCGCCTGTTCGACCTCACAGCTTTGCAGGTGGAATGTAATAAGAAATTTGCCTTTTCAGCCGAAGACACATTGAAAACCATACAATCCCTGTACGAAAAGAAACTAACCACCTATCCCCGCGTAGATACTACTTATCTGAGCGACGATATGTATCCGAAAGTACCCGCTATATTGAGAGGCCTGGCAGGGTATGAAGAATTGGTCAAGCCTGTATTGGCATTGCCTAAAATCCCAAAGTCGAAGAAAGTATTCGATAACAGCAAGGTCACCGACCACCATGCCATCATCCCCACAGGGGTAAGGGCAAGCGCTATTTCAGCCGAAGAACGCAAAGTGTACGATCTCATTACCCGGCGTTTTATCGCTACATTCTACCCGAATTGCAAGATTTCAACCACTACCGTATTGGGTGAAGCTGCCAAAGTGGAATTTAAGGTGACAGGTAAGCAAATACTCGAACCCGGATGGCGTGTGGTATTCGAAAGACCGGCCAATAACCCGAATAGCCCTAACCAGGAAGAAGAGGAAACAGACAAAGATGATGATAACATACTCCCTCCGTTCGTAAAAGGTGAAAAAGGCCCGCATGAGCCTGCACTGAATGAAAAATGGACGCAGCCTCCCAAGTATTATACTGAGGCCACCCTGCTGCGGGCGATGGAAACCGCGGGTAAACTGGTAGAAGACGATGAACTGCGTGATGCCCTGAAAGAGAACGGCATCGGACGCCCGTCGACCCGTGCAGCTATAATAGAAACATTGTTTAAACGCAACTATATCCGCAAGGAACGTAAAAACCTCTATGCTACACAGACAGGAGTGGAACTGATAGGTACGATTAAAGAGGAATTACTGAAATCGGCTGAACTTACCGGACTATGGGAAAAGAAACTCCGCCAGATAGAGAAGAGCGAATACGACCCGCGCCAGTTCATCGACGAACTGAAACAGATGCTTACCGAGATCGTAACCAATGTAAAAAGTGACTGGGGCAGCCGGATAACAATAGAAGCAGCCGTGAAAGAGGAAGCCGAGAAGCCAAAACAAAAAGCGCCAAAAGAGAAAAAGCCTGTACCGGAACGAAAACCGAGAGCAAAAAAGGATAAAACGGAGAAAGCCGCCCAGACAGAAGCCGCCCAGCAGCCTCTTGTGTGTCCCCTATGTAAAAAAGGGACGGTATTGAGAGGAAAAGCAGCCTACGGCTGTTCGGAATGGAAAGCCGGATGCACATTCAGGCTGACATTCGATGAAGCGGGCGAAAACCTGACTGACGAGGAACTAAGAAAAATTTTATATAAATGAAAAAGGTCTTGTGTGTGTTTTTGATGAGTATAGCGCTGTCTGTGCATGCACAGACAGATTGTAGTGCTGACGAATGGATAAAGGATTTTATATTGGAAGCGGAAACCGTTTCTCCGGAACCGGGTTTTCTTAATGATCTTGATTTCTCTCCCCTGTGGCTCGACAACCAGACATGCTATCTGGGATATATAGGGGATGATTTTCAACGCTTGCATATCTATTTCACAGAGATAGAGCGTACCTCGGCAAATACCTACCATGTAAAAGGCAGTTCGAAAGTAAAAACCAATATTTGCGATTTCGAAGGTACTATTAAAATTACAGGTGTCAGAGAATACAGTAATATAGATGCGGATGCGGGCGAAGAAGAGGAAACACAACCTGTCAGTGAGGGTTATATTATGGCTGATTTTTCTTTCAGCGAAAATAAGGAACAAAAATACAGTGGTATATTTTCGGGTAAACTGGTTACATACTGGTATATAGATGAAGACGGAAATCTTTTGTACGACGATCTGATGTCCGATGCCGACGGCTATTGCAATAACCAGTTCCTCGGCACATGGACAAGTTATAATCCTGCGACAAAATCGTCGAAACGTTGTGCATGGGGACATTACAGAATCCCTTGTTCAAATGATCTGGATATCGGCGCTGCTGAATTTTCGGTTGATCCCAAGTATGTTAAGAACGGATGGGAAGCAGTTGTGGAATACGATTATTGTACAGAGTAGAATATCGACCGGACAATAATCTTTCGACATATTTTCGATTATATAGAGTTTGTCCTGTCCTCCGAAATGGGAAGCTAAAATATAAAAAAAGCCTGCAAAATTATGCAGGCCTATAATCAAAGTAGAAATAACATCATTCCCTGTCCTGATATTTATAATCAGCTAATAATTCCTGAAGACGTTTTCTGGCGAAGAAAATACGGCTCTTCACAGTACCTATAGGCAAACTTAATTGCTGAGCGATTTCTTCATATTTAAATCCTGTAACATGCATTGAGAATGGAACTTTATATTCATCCGAAAAACTATTTATTACTCTGGATATTTCAGATACGGTATATGCACCTTCCGGTGTATCGAATCCCGAATCCTGAGGCATGTTCAGATGATATAAATTCTCCGTTTGATCGATCATTGTCTGGCTGCGAACCACACGGCGATAGTTATTTACAAATATATTATGCATTATAGTAAATACCCAGCCTTTGAAATTAACATTTTCGTAATACTTTTCCCTGTTATCCAAAGCCCTCAATGTTGTTTCCTGTAACAAATCTTTTGCTTCTTCTCTGTTCGATGTAAGGGTGAGTGCGAAATTCATCATATTGTTTTGTAAGTCTATTAACTTATCTTCAAAACCTTTATTGTTTTTATCTAGTGTTGCCATCGTTTATTAAGTATTTAGTTGGCGAAATATAGTTTAACTCATTCTATAGTTGCAGCAGGTATTTAAATTTTCCTGTCGTTGAAACAAAGATATATACTTTTTCTCATCTTGGTTAAAAATTAGTTGATTTGTTAAATTAAAACGTTAATTACAGAATTTTATTTTCACAATATCTTGATAATCAAGAATCTAAACAATAGCTAGAGAGAGTGTATGTATTATAAATAATATCTATTAACTAAAAATGTATATAAATAATACTATTAGGCCTCCGACAAAATGTCATTATGGATATATTTGGCACTTATTTTGTCCCCAACATCATTAAAAACAAATATACGAATTAAAATATTAATAATATGCAACAAAACGGTAAAATTGGGGTTACTACTGAGAATATTTTCCCAATAATAAAGAAATTTTTATATAGCGATCATGAAATTTTTCTACGAGAACTAGTGTCTAATGCTGTAGATGCTACTCAAAAGTTAAAAACGTACGCTTCTCTAGGCGAATTTAAAGGTGAGCTCGGAAATCTTTCAGTAAAAATTAAAATAGATAAAGAAAACGGAACAATTACTATATCCGACAACGGTATAGGTATGACAAATGAAGAGATAGATAAGTATATCAATCAAATTGCATTCTCTTCTGCAAACGAGTTTCTTGATAAATATAAGAAAGATGCCAACTCTATCATCGGGCATTTCGGCCTTGGATTTTATTCTTCTTTTATGGTATCCCAAAAAGTGGAAATTATAACCAAATCATTTAAAGAAGGGACCGAAGCTGTTAAATGGAGTTGTGACGGTTCTCCGGAATATACTATCGAAGTGATCGAAAAAGCAGAACGCGGTACAGACATTATATTATATATAGATGATGAAAACAAAAATTTTCTGGAACAAGGAGAAATCGATAAGTTATTGAAAAAATACTGTCGTTTTTTGCCGGTTCCGATTGTATTTGGTAAAAAGACAGAGTGGAAAGACGGAAAATCAATAGAAACTGGCGAAGACAATATTATAAATGACACCAACCCGCTTTGGACACGTAAACCTGCCGACCTGAAAGATGAGGACTATAAGAAATTCTATCAGGAACTCTACCCTTTTTCTGACGAACCAATGTTCTGGATACACCTGAATGTAGACTACCCGTTCAAATTAACAGGTGTTCTTTACTTTCCGCAGATAAAGAGCAATGTGGATATGAACCGTAACAAGATACAACTCTACAGTAATCAAGTCTTCGTTACCGACTCGGTAGAAGGTATTGTTCCGGAGTTCCTTACATTAATGCATGGGGTACTCGATTCTCCGGATATCCCGCTCAATGTATCGCGGTCCTATCTGCAAAGCGATCAGAATGTAAAGAAAATATCGAACCACATTACAAAGAAAGTAGCCGATCGTCTGGAAGAAATATTCAAGAACGACCGCTCCCGGTTTGAAGAAAAATGGGACAACCTGAAAATATTTATAGAATATGGTATGCTTACTGATGATAAATTCTATGAACGGGCTCAGAAAATCTGCCTGCTAAAGAATACGGACGGCAAGGCATTTACTTTCGAAGAATACAAGACGTTGATTTCGTCCAATCAAACCGATAAAGACGACAATCTTATATATCTGTATGCAAATAATAAGGATGAACAATATTCTTATATCAATACAGCCAAAGATAAAGGTTATGATGTGATCCTTTTCGACGGACAACTCGATGTGCATATGGCCGGAATGCTGGAACAAAAATTCGGAAAAAGTAAATTTGTCAGAGTAGATGCGGACACTATCGACAACCTTGTCAGGAAAGAAGACAGCAAAGAAGTCAATCTGACCGACAAGCAAAAAGAAGAATTGAATGAAGCCTTTACCTCCCAGCTTCCAAAAATAGAGAAAACCGAATTTACCATAGATTATAAAGCTTTGGACGCCAGGGCTCAGCCGGTACAGATAACCCAAAACGAATTTATGCGCCGTATGAAAGAGATGTCGGCAATGCAAACCGGCATGGGCTTCTATGGTGAGATGCCCAATAGCTACAATCTGGTGCTGAATATAGAACATCCGCTCATAAAAAAGATAATGAGTGATATAGAAGGTAAAAACAAAGAGGCTGTAGATTCATATGCTACCGAAAGCGCTAATATCCGTCAATTGATAGATCTTGCACTCTTATCCAACGGCATGCTAAAAGGGGAAGCTTTAAACAACTTTGTAAAGAGAAATATGGAAAATATCTGAAATACGGAGATTATATAAATATGAAAAAGGCTTGAAATATCATATTTCAAGCCTTTTCTTTTTGTAAATAAGTAATTATAGTCTGGTACGGACAGCTTCAATTTGTAATTCCCAATTTAGCCTTCACCTGCCCGTTTGCATCCTTGGCGGCTGTACCCATATGAAGCAGGCTAGCCGAATTGAGGATATAAGTATAGCCGTTTTCGGCCCCAACATCTTTTATAGCTTTCATCAGTTTTTGTTGTAATGGAGCCATCAGTGCCTGCTGCTCTTTTTCCAGTTCCTGCTGGCTGTTGTTTGAAAAGACACGATACCTTTCCTGGAAATCTGTCATCTGTTTATGCCTGTCTTCCGCAATGGCCTGAGTAATGCTATCGGTAGGAGTCTTTCCATATCTTTCGAGCATCTGATTATATTCGGTTTGCATGGCAGTCAGGCTCTTTTTTATAGTTTCACTTTTTGCCATTAGTTTTGTCTCCACATCTTTCAATTCCGGCATTTTGGAAAAGACCTCGTCAACATTGACATATGCGAGTTTATCCTGGGCAAAAAAGGTCAGAGGAAAAAGTAGGAGAAATGTTAATAATAAAGGTTTCATAGTGCATTCTTTAAGTAAATAATGATATATATTTCCGCAAATGTAAGATACTTTTCTAAATTACCTCATCAATTTGAAAGTAATAAATTTGCGTTTAGATATTATTAATAATAGTGTTTATTTGTGTGATAATATAGAGTAATCCCGGCTTATTTATTAAAGTTTATTATTTATCTGCAATCCTGAAAGCTGTAAATCTCCATTTCATAATGCATTATCTGATTCAATGAATAAAAAGAGTGTGCAGGATCATGCAAGGTTTGCAAAGCAAACAGCAATTTGTTCCGATAAAATCCCGATACATTTTTATAATATACAAAAATCATAAAATCTATTAAGCCTTAAAGAGCTAAACTGCATATCTATTTTTTATATCTTTGCAGAAAATAAAATAATGAACTTGTGATCTTAATCGCAGAAAGTGGCTCAACAAAAACCGAATGGTGCTTGGTAGACAGAGAAGGTGTCGCAGCCCATTTCTTGTCGGATGGCATAAATCCCTTTTTCCAATCGAGAAAAGAGATTAGCCGACTAATACGGATACAGCTTCCCCAGATATTTTTCAGGGCAAAATTCAATGCCATCTATTTTTATGGGGCGGGATGTTCTTCCCCAGAGAAAAAAGGGATAGTAAAAGCCTCGTTTGAGGCGCAATTCAGAACACCTGCCGTGATAGAGAGCGACCTTCTGGGCTCGGCCCGTGCATTGTTTCAGGATAAGGCAGGAATAGCCTGTATACTTGGAACGGGGTCCAATTCTTGTTTCTATGACGGTACCGACATTATAAAGAATATTAAATCGCTCGGATACATACTTGGTGATGAAGGCAGCGGCGCATCAATGGGAAAAGCATTCGTTTCAGATTGCCTGAAAGGGCTGGCCCCGGAGGGACTGGCAACATTATTTTACGAAAAATACAAGATTACACCGGACGAAATCATAGATTATGTATATACCAAACCTTTTCCAAACAGGCTGCTATCCGTCATGTCATACTTCTTACATGATTATATGGATGATCCCTATGTAAGAGGTCTGGTATATCACAGCCTGCGCTCTTTCTTCGAACGGAATGTTCTGCAATACGACTACACCCTATATCCCGTCAGGCTTGTAGGTACTATTGCCAATATGTATGCCGATATTATCAGAGAAATAGCTGAGGAACTTAATGTCCATATAGATATAATTATAGAAAATCCTATCAAAGGATTAATTGAGTATCACAAAAGTGATAGATATTTGTGAAAATATGTATCTAACATATAATAAACACTAATAAACCCGAAATTTAACACTTCTAATCCCCTTATTTGAGATATTGAATATAAATTTGTGGCAAGTGATTCATAACCTTAAAAAAATACTAAAAGGATTTATTAATCTATATACACCAACAATCTGTTTATCGGTTACATAAAACGCCTGTATCACTCGTATTAATTTTTAATAAATCAGACACATAACACATAATTTATATATAATGTATAATAAAAACCGGGATGAAAATGAAAATCAATTGCTTTATATCTTTTCAAAACTCAAGTCAGTCAAAAGAAACCATAACCAATCTAAAAGGCTCATCGCTGGTCAATAAGATATTCTTACTGGCAGACAACGATCATGGGGATATAATCAACGGTTGCCAAACAATACCTGTCGATTCTCTCCATTCTACAGCCACGATCAAGAAGATAGCCGAAATGGCCGATTCTGATTACACCCTAATTTACACAAAACCGGCTGAGCTCCGCCTGGGTATGTTTGCCCTGGACCGCATGGCGCAGGTTATAGCAGATTCGGGTGCAGGGCTTGTGTATGCCGACCATTACCAGGTGGTGGGCGACGAAAAGAAAAACAATCCGCTTATCGCTTATCAAAAGGGCAGCTTAAGGGACGATTTCAATTTCGGGTCGCTACTGCTGTACAAATCTCTTGACCTGAAAATGGCTGTATCTAAAATGGACAGGGAATATAAATTCGCAGGAATTTACGATCTGCGCCTCAAAGTATCCCAGGAGGCGGATTTAGTACATATCAACGAGTACCTGTATACTGAAATAGAATATGACACACGGAAAAGCGGAGAAAAAATATTCGATTATGTTGACCCGAAAAACCGGGAGGTACAGAGAGAAATGGAACTGGCATGCACCGACCATCTCAAAAAGACAGGGGCCTATCTGACCCCGGATTTCAAAAACGTAGAGTTCGGAAAATCTGACTTCGAATATGAAGCATCGGTCATCATTCCGGTAAGGAACCGTATACGGACTATAGGCGATGCCATAAAATCGGCCCTGGAGCAAAAGACATCTTTCAAATTCAACATTATTGTTATCGACAATTATTCTACCGACGGTACAACGCAAGAAATCAGGAAATTTGCCTCTGACAGCCGGCTGGTGCATATAATACCCGATAATAAGGAACTGGGGATCGGAGGGTGCTGGAACCTAGGCGTGCATCATCCCAAATGCGGAAAATTTGCTGTACAGCTCGATAGCGACGATGTATATGCTCATGAAAAGACCCTGCAGAAAATTGTCGATGCTTTTTACGAACAGAATTGCGCAATGGTCGTGGGAACATATATGCTCACCGGTTTTGATATGAAAATGATACCCCCGGGCATTATAGACCATAAGGAATGGACTCCTGACAACGGACGGAACAATGCCATTCGAATCAACGGACTGGGAGCTCCAAGGGCATTCTATACCCCCATACTGAGAAATATAAAGGTACCCAATACAAGTTATGGTGAAGATTATGCGCTGGGGTTATATTTTTCACGCGAATACCAGATAGGACGTATTTATGAGGTCTTATACCTGTGCCGCCGATGGGACGATAATTCGGACGCGTCTCTCGATATTGTCAGGTTGAACGCTCACAATACATATAAGGACAGGATTCGTACATGGGAACTCGAAGCCCGCATTGCGTTGAATAGGAAATAAATAAAGGGGGATAAACATGGCGGAAGATCATTTCAACATAGACGGGCTATTCTTTTCCCAACTTCAAAAATGGGAACTGGCAAGGGCGAATTATAAGGCCTTGCAAAAAGTAAATACCAAAGATTTCGTTTTCGGCGACTTCACTGTCAGGGTACAGTTCAATCCCGGGAGGATCATTTCTTCGGCGGCAAAAGTGGATACGGAGTCTATACGGCAAAGGAAATGCTTCCTTTGCCCCCAAAATTTACCACCCGTCCAAGTGGGGATACCATTCGGTACGCAGTACCAGATCTTAGTAAACCCATATCCAATATTCCCGCGCCATTTGACTATAGCGGCTTACTCCCATGCCGACCAGCTTATTTTCAACAGGTATGGCGATATGCTGGACATGGCTAAAAGCCTCAATGGGTATACACTGTTCTATAACGGGCCAAAGTGCGGGGCTTCTGCGCCTGACCATGCGCATTTCCAAGCGGGGATAAAGGGCTTCCTCCCTTTTGAAAGGGAGATAAAGAATATTGGCAAGGAGATCATATACCACACCGATGAACTGATCCTGTATGCCATCAGAGACTATCTCAGAAACTGTTTCCTGTTAGAAACAGAAAATAAAAATGAGGCTCTGGCCTGCTTCAGGAAATTATATGCATTGCTCGAATTGAAAGACACGCATAACGAGCCCATGATGAATATACTCACTTGGTACGAAAACAAGAAGTATTACAGCTGCATATTCCCTCGCGAGAAACACAGACCGGAATGCTTCTTTGCCTTAGGGGACGAAAATCTGCTCGTCAGCCCGGCGGCCGTTGACCTGGCCGGAGTATTTATAACTCCGCTAAAAAAGGATTATGACAGGATAACAAAAAAAAATATCGTAAGCATTCTTAATGAAATATGCATCAGCAACGAAAAAATGATGGCTATAGCTAATTCAATGAAAATTATATAGCTAGAATACTCAAATAACCTGTATCTTTTTTACTCGTAACTCATAACTAAACTAATAATATGGAACCAGAAGTAAGTGTTGGCATCTTAGCAAACAAGGAAATAAGTTTTGTACTCGACAAAGAATACATTTGTCTGGACAATGAAGTAACAGGAAAAAATACTGTATCTTATAAATACGGATTAATCTTATGGAACGAAAATCTTTACAAGGAATTACTGTTCATCCCCAAAAATGAACATGCTTCTTTCACGCTGAAAGAAGTTACCATCGGAATCAATTTCCATTGGGAACGTAAAGAAGACCAGCGGTTTCAGGGCGCATTGAGGCTGATCGTGGAAAATGATGAGATTACAGCTATAAACCTTATCAAAACAGAAGATTACCTGACCAGTGTCATATCCTCCGAAATGAGCGCTACCGCTTCATTGGAACTACTTAAAGCCCATGCTGTTATCTCCCGGAGCTGGCTGTTGGCCCAGATCGAGAAGAACAAGGAGATAGTGGCAGCCAAAGAAAAATATACAACCTTCACCGAGACCGGAGACGAGATTATCCGCTGGTATGACCGTGAAGACCACCTCAATTTCGATGTTTGTGCCGATGACCATTGCCAGCGATACCAAGGTATAACCCGTGCTTCGGCAAATATCGACACAGTGAAGCAGGCCATAAAGGAGACACGGGGGCAGGTGCTGATATCAGGGAACAAGATATGCGATGCCCGCTTTTCGAAATGCTGCGGCGGGGTCGTAGAAGAATTCCAGAATTGCTGGGAAGATATAAAATATCCTTATCTGGTAAAACTACGGGATGATGAAAACGCTACGGATATACCCGACCTTACCATAGAAACGGAGTCTGTAAAATGGATAGAGTCGTGCCCTCCGGCATTCTGCAACACGCAGGATAAGGGAATACTGGCACAGGTATTGAACAATTACGATCAGGAAACGACAAGCTTTTACCGCTGGCAGCTTACATATCAGCAGGAGGAATTATCGGCTCTGATTCTCAAACGTTCCGGAATCGATTTTGGCACTATACAGGAACTCATACCTATCCAAAGAGGGACTTCGGGCCGACTGGTAAAACTCAAGATCGTTGGCTCTGAAAAGACTATGATTATAGGCAAGGAACTCGAAATACGCCGTATCTTATCCACTTCACATCTTTACAGTTCTGCCTTTACAGTCACCAAAACGGATGATAGATTTATCCTCACCGGCGCAGGCTGGGGACACGGCGTGGGCCTTTGTCAGATAGGGGCCGCGGTGATGGGGGAAAAGGGGTATTCTTACGATAAGATTTTACTGCATTATTATGTGGGTGCAAGTATAGAGAAGAGTTATTAACGCCCCTCCCTTGTGTGTTTATAGAGCAATTTGGTCATGGCTTCGGATTTACTGCTTACATGCTCTATCCGATGTATTTCTCCGAAGGGAGGCACAAAACAGCTCACTACGCATTCTGTACAGGGCTGATGACGACAGGAATATTTGAGCTATAACCATTTCTTTATCTGGGCAATGATATATGCAGTATAATACCGATTATAGTCGTATCGCTGTTAAAAATAGCCTCTGACTACGGAAAAGCAAAAGAAGAACACTAGTTAACCTGTTTCTAATTAGTATTTGGCAAGTAAAACGGCTTTTGGCGTTCCTTGTATTAATAAAGCCGTTTTACTTTTTTGTTTTATGTGAATTGAGTCTTGAAAACTTTATCTATACTATTAGCTGATAGCCGTCAGCTGATAGTTCTTTGAAAGAATAGGAAAGATTTAAAGATTCAAGGTTTAATGATTTAAAAATTGAATATGTGTAAAAAGTTGTAACCTATGTTACTTTTTGGAATTTGTAGGGACGTAAAACTTTACGCCCGGATAAGGAAAAGTGACAGGAGAGAAAAGTGGAAAATGTGTCAAGTTTGTCAAGTTTGTCAAGTTTTGTACATAGCCTATTGGCTAACAGCTGTCAGCTAATAGCTAAAAAAGGTGTTACTTTTTGATAGTTACGAGTTACTTTGCCCTACGGGCAGTTACAAGTTACGAGTAGACAAGATACGAGATACGAGTTGTTAACTGCAGACTGTTTACTGAAATAAGTGTTACCTTTGTTACCTTTTTTAGTTACAAGTTTGCCTCGCCTTCGCTTCGGCGAATGTTATTTCTGCGCCCTTCGGGCAGTTACGAGTTACAAGTTGTTAACTGATGACTGTTAACTAAACACGAACAAAAGTTGGCCTAAAAAGGGTGAACCAGACAAAAAGAAACTAAAAATTAACGAAGAAAAGCTGAAAGATACAAAGTTCTATCCTGACGAAACAATATTTGCAAATCTTGATAATATAAAAGATTTTTGAAATAAAGATACAGCGGCTTTCAAACGGCTTTCAAAGATGCATTATTTATATAAATAATATACATGAATACTAACATTTATACGCATTATATCAGTAAATAAACTTTTACCTTACGGTATTTTTATTATCTTTGTTGAAATAGTTAATTATTTTTTTTAATACCAAAGTCCTAATTTAATGAAATCAAAAATTAAGAATTTTGTTGCATCATGTGCCATATTGTCTATAGCTCTGACATCCTGCAACAGTACACAGCCTGACAACACGCTGACAGAAAAGGAAAAAGCCGAAGGATGGCAATTGCTCTTCGATGGTCAAACGATGGCCGGATGGAAAGATTACAATGGTACAACTCTTACTCAGCCCTGGCATGTAGTGGAAGGCTGTATTCAGGCTAAAGGTGACGGCAGCGATGCCAGCGGTTACATTGTAACTGATAAAGAATATGAAAACTTTGAACTTTCATGGGACTGGAAACTGTCTAAAGGTGGCAACAGCGGTATGCTGTACCATGTAGTAGAACGTCCGCAGTATAGTGTGCCTTACGTTACAGGCCCTGAATATCAATTAATAGATGCTCCTAATTTTCCCGACAAACTCGAAGACTGGCAAAATATGGGTGCGGACTATGCCATGCATCTACCTGATACATCGGTAATGAAAGTAAATCCGCAGGGCGAATGGAACAATTCTAAAATTGTATTTGATAACGGCCATGTCGAACATTGGCTCAACGGTGTAAAGATACTTGAATTTGAAGCTTGGACCGACGACTGGTATGCCCGCAAGAATAGCGGAAAATGGCATAATGCACCTGAATACGGACTCGCTAAAAAAGGCGTGATATGCCTGCAAGATCATGGATATCCTGCATCATTCCGCAATATCAAAATAAAAGAACTTCCTCGCAAGACAAAAGAGGTGACACTGTTCAACGGAACCGACCTTGCAGGGTGGGATGTATACGGAACCGAAAAATGGTATGTACAAGACGGCCTACTCGTTTGCGAAAGCGGCCCGGACAAACAATACGGCTATCTGGCTACACGCGAGTACTACGACGATTTCGACCTGACTGTGGAATTTAAGCAGGAAGCCGACGGAAACTCCGGCGTATTTATCCGCTCATTTATAGAAAAAGATGTGAGAGTAAACGGATGGCAGGTAGAGGTGGCACCAAAAGGTCATGGAACGGGCGGCATCTATGAATCTTACGGACGGGGATGGATCATTGAAGCTCCGAAAGAAAAGGATAATGTACTTAAAGTCGGAGACTGGAATACAATGCGTATCCTCGTTCAGGGAGATAAGGTTACTACATGGCTCAACGGCGAAGAAATAGTAAATCTTGTAGATGAGAAGATCGGAAAAGGACAAGGACGTATCGCGCTCCAGATACATGACGGCGGAGGGATTAAAGTATTGTGGCGCAATCTGAAGCTGAAAACACTATAAGATTTCTGCGATAGTTTCTTATATTGCCTCATATACAAAAGGGTTGCCAGCAAAAGCAACCCTTTTATTTTGAATATCGTATAATGCGACAATACTATTTCTGGCAGGACGGACAATAATATATCGTGCCTCCAAGGTAAGCTTCCTTGACGATTTCATCACCGCAATTGGGACATGGTTGTTTGTAGGTATTTCTGGAGAGGATGCATTTATAGCCGCCAAAATTGCCATAAAAGTCCTTTTCCGTATCACGCCCGCCTTTTTCGGTCATGCTTTGGATAGTTACTTTGAGGCAATGGAACAAATCCCCTTTCTCAAAATCCGATATAGTGGATATTTTACGCTTGGGATGGAGTCCGGACTTGAACAGAATATCCTGCAATACCCCGTTTCCGAATCCCGGAATACGCTGCTCGGTTGCAAGTAAAGCCTTTATCGACATATCTTTCTTTACACCTTTAAAGATGCTGTCGAAATATTGCTCATCGAAAGTATCGTCTAATGGTGATAGCTTGGCCAAGCTGCCCTTATGATAGGGATTATCCAGTTCCCCCTTATAAGCGAAAATCGCCCCGTACATAGATACGGTAAAGGCAATGAAGCTCTTATCGTCAAAGGCGATTAGCAGCTGATGCTTTGCCGGATGCTTTTCTATGGCGGGATAATATTTCATATTTGTTCCGTCCCCGATCGTTACGGTCACATCTTCATCGCACAAGATGTCTACAAACATCCCCTGCCCTCTTACCGATTCAATTTCCCGGCCTACAAGGATATCAGGATATAATAGCGGGTCGCCGTTATACCATGTGAATTTGTGCGGGCTGGTAGCTTGTACTACTTCTGCTATACGTTTTCCGGCCAGTATCGTCTCGGCCTGACGGCTTATCGTTCGGGATTCTGGTATTTCAATCATGGCTTATTCTTTAATAATTTAACTATCTTAAATTCGAACCATTAAGTATCAGTGGAATCAAATCCCCGATATTTTCTTCAAACGAATTCAATTTATCTTTTTCGCCGGCAAGCCATATAATATCGCCCTCCTCAAACATAAAGTTCGGGGTAAACTGTATAATAGACTCATCATTACGGTCTATACCGATAACCATACATTCGGTCTTCTCCCGTATTGCGGCATTGGCAATTGTTTTACCTATAAGGGGACAGCCCGGTTCTACAAGATACTGCGACAGGCTGATATGATGCTGGGCTTCCTCTTCCATTTGAGACGCCTGTTCACGCTTATCGTGCAGATATTGCGCCAAAGTTTGCATCTCCTCGTCGGAACCCGAAACTACAAGTTTATCGAAAGGATAGAGACGTTCATTACCATCAGGAATGTTTATCTTTTTACTTCCGCGTATTATAGTCACGATATTCACTCCTGTCTTCTGCCTGAAATTGAGTTCTCGCAATGTTTTTCCTATACTAGGCGAAGATTGGGATATTTCGAATTCTTCGATATGGATACTTTTCGAACGCAGGTCATTAGCCACTGTAGGCAAAAAGGCGGCCTTCTTCTCATCGTGCTTTTGCTTCAGATTCAGATTTTCAAGAAAACGGGCTTCTATTTTACGCGACTGCTTCTTAAAGCCCTGCGAGAATACAATCAATGTAACTACCGCCAGCGATATTATCACCATCAGTACGGTCAGTCTGGGGAACAAGGGGATAAGAACCATCAATACCAGTGTAACACAGATAATGATACGGAAAGCAATAAGGGAGATCAATGCTCCTCTGTTGAACCGATTATCTTTCCAGAGCTTCTTGAACTCTTCCGAACGGTTTTTCTTCATCATTATAGCCCGGAGAAACGGTGCCATCAATGTAAGCGTAATCACTGCAGCCATTATATTGCCCCAAATACTGCCCGGCACGTATTCTACGATATACGGGTTTATAAAATTCTGGAACACAAGAAGTATCGCAATTGAAATAGTGGTATAGATCGCCACTAGTTTGAGGATGCTTTGAAGTAACTTTTTCCAGTCATTCTGCTTATTTACCGTATTGTAACTCGACATACCGTAGCCCTCCACGAGTTTATCCCATTTCTTGGGGATACGCTTTTCTACCCAGTTATAAACCGGCTCGGCCCCTTTGATACAATATGGCGTTGTAAAAGTAGTTATTACCGATACGGCGACAATGATAGGATAAAGGGTTTCAGTAATAACACCCAGTCCCATACCCAGCGATGCAATAATAAAGGAGAACTCCCCAATCTGAGCCAGACTGAATCCCGATTGCATAGCTACTTTAAGGCCTTCACCCGATGCAAGGACACCGATTGTGGCAAAGATAGTACGCCCGATCAGAATAACTAATGTCAATATAAGTATAAGTACGGCGTATTCCCCGATTACCGCCGGGTCGATCATCATACCTACCGAAACGAAGAAAACAGCCCCGAAGAGGTTTTTCAGTGGCTCGATAAGATGCTCGATATGCTTCGACTCTATTGTTTCGGCCAGAATCGAACCCATTATAAACGCCCCCAGTGCAGCAGAGAAACCGACACTGGTAGCAAATAATACCATACCGAGGCAAAGCCCGATGGCAACAATAAGGAGTGTTTCGTCGTTCAGATATTTTTTCAGTTTCTTCAGCATTGTCGGTATCATATAAATACCCACTACAAACCAGATAAGCATAAAGAAAACCAGTTTGACCACACTGTTTGCCACCTCGCCGCTTTCGAAATGCTGGCTGGATGCAAATGTGGTAAGCAATACCATCATAACGATAGCTGCAATATCCTCGACAATAAGCATACCAAATACAATGCCTGCAAACTTTTTCTTTTGCAGCTCCATATCGTTAAATGCCTTTATAATAATGGTAGTGGAAGACATGGACAGCATACAACCCAGATAGATACTATCCATCGATGTCCAATCGTCAATAAGGTTTACAATAAACAGTTCGCCTGCCAGATAGCCGATTATTATCATCGATCCCAGGTTGATAAGCGTAGCTATCGAGGCCCTGCCTCCCACATCGATCAGTTTCTTGAAACTAAATTCCAACCCGAGCGCAAACAAGAGGAATACCACCCCTATCTCTGCCCAAATGCTGACATTCGCCATATCCGATATTTCAGGTAATGCCTTAAAGACATTAGCGACCTGTCCTTCGGGGATGTCAGTTACCTTTATAACAAGATCTTCTATAAATTTTTTGAAATGCAGGCTCGCAATGAATCCTGCAACAATATAGCCAAGTACAACAGGTTGTTTCAGCCATTTGAACACAATGGTAACAAACCCGGCTGTAATAAGTATTATAGCCAAGTCGCTTATAAAATCTGGTAGATGCGCCATATATTTATAATAATTCTATTTTGTGTATATTTCCTTTATTCCCTTAAAGGATATTGCCAATAGATGTTTTCGGCATTTAAAAGTAACAAAAAAAAATGGGTTTAGAAATAAAAAATCAAATTGTCACTAAAATTTATCAACTTGCCTCTTTTTTCCGAAACTTCACTCTTTACTGTCACCCAGGCAATTAGTGTATTATACTTCTCTTTTTTTTATTTAACATTTTTTTCTCCAGGCAATTTATTCTACTTCTATATTTGAACAATGTGATGCTGACAGTCGTTTATACAAAATAGTAACTAAATTATTAGAAATGAAAAAAGTTATTTTATCTATCGCAGCAGTTGCCATATTAGCATCTCCTGCATTAGCGCAAGAAAAAGCTATTGTTCCGTCGACATTGGGTGATAATTGGTTTTTGCAACTACAAGGCGGGGCATCATACACAATCAGTGAGTATCATAAAGATGCATCTTTCGGGGATGTTGTAACTCCATATGCAGCTGTATCTCTTGGTAAATATTTTTCACCGAAAACCGGTGCACGTTTACAAGTTGGGGGATGGGAATCCAAGAATTATTATAAATTGAATAATACGGATGGTACATACAAATCGAAGTACTTCCAGATAAACGCGGACGGGTTACTAAACCTGACTAACCTCGTACTTCCGTACAAAGAAGACAGGATGTTCAATCTGATCGGTTTTGCCGGTCTTGGTTATGTACATGTATTTAAAGATTCGGAAAACAGCATCCATACTGTAAACAGTATCGTACCACGTGTAGGTTTGCAAGCCGATTTCCGGGTAAGTGAAGTGGCCAGTATCAATCTGGAAGTCGCCGGTAACCTTATGCGTGACGATTTTAACGGACGTGAAGAAGGATCGCACTATGACGGGACAGTCAATGCCTTACTTGGAGTTTCATTCAGGTTGTCGAAAGGCGGGTTCAAAGTTGTAGATGCGGCAGATCCGGCTGAACTACAGCGTTTAAATAACGAAATAAACAGCCAGAGGTCTCTTCTGAGCAGTAAAGACGCAGAAATCAACAGGCTGAAAACCGACCTGGCCAATAAACCGGAACCTCAGGTTATCGTACAGGAAACTAAAGAGATAAAAGAACAAACCGAAGTATTGATGAATGCTGTTGTAGTATTCCGTATCGGTAGTGCAAAACTTGAACAAAATCAGGATATCAATATCTTCAACGCTGCCCGCTACCTGAAGGATAATCCAAGCGTGAATGTAGTCGTTACAGGTTATGCCGATAGGAGCACCGGTACTCCGGCTATCAACCAAAGGCTATCCGAGCAACGTGCCGAAGCTGTAGCTAAAGTGTTGATCGACAAATATGATATTGCTCCCGGCCGTATTACTACAAAAGCCAGCGGCGACAAAGAACAGTTGTTCCCTACCGACCAATGGAACCGTGTAGTAGTATTTACAGCTATAACTAAGTAAAAGATATAATACACGTTATATGGATAAGGATGTCTTTCGGGACATCCTTATTTTTATTTGGTCAGATCAAGATATTTAATAAGAGTATATCAGTAAAAATGTATCAGGGAAACCGCATGACATTTAATTTTTTTTGAAAAAGTTTATCTATGTATATAGCTGAGAGCTATTAGCTGTTAGCATATCGCTCTTTGAAAAGTTTTAAGTAATAAATTTAAGTTGCTATTTATAGATTGTAAATTTTATCAAAAGTATATCCCCAAATGAAAGCAATAAGTTTAATCAAGAACCCCTTTTGAGTGACGGCATGAATTTTCTTAGGCAAATACTTGGTAATATCACTAAAAGCTGTTTCAATCCGCTTTCTGTGAATAGATATCAGATATTCCATACACGGATTATGCGGCTTTGTGGAATTACTTTTCCTGGCAGCTTTCAGATAAATATTATTATCGGCCAGCATGTCTTCAAGCAAATAATCAGTGTAAGCGGAATCAGCCAGAAGTTGACTTCCATCAGGCAGGTTGACCGGCAATTGTTTTATACCGTCAATATCATGGATTCCGCCTGCTGTAAAGGTAAATTCTACGGGAATACCATCCGAAGTAACTATCATATGAACTTTAAAACCATAAAAATAAACACGTTTGGAAGCACATTTACCTCGGTATTGTTCCCCTTTGACAATCCTGGATCTACTTATGCGTATATTATGGCAGACCTCTACAGGAAAGCTATCGATGCTATAAGTTGTCTCAAGGCTCATACCCTTTATTGCCTGGCCTGTATAGAAAAAGAGTTGGCTAAGAAATTCTCCTATATTGTGCAACCTGCGGTTGAAGCGGCTTTTGCCAAGCATACGAGGCATCAATCCGGTAGAACGGACAAAACAGATGGATTTCTCTATATTGCCTGCAAAATACTGGGCGGCAATCAGAACTACCGTAATGATTTCCGCATCACTGGTCTTACGGCTCTCAGGCTCTTTGTGGTTCATCGATTTCAATATATCATCAAAAAATACGTATATTGCAATGGTTTTTGTAACCATGGTCAGTCCTTTTTTGTGTGTTAGCACCGCAAAGTTAAGGGATTGACCTTTTTTATTGGATAATTCTATAAATAGCAACTTGAATTAATAAGTAAAAAGTCGACAGGAGAAAAACAAGAAAAAGTCGTTAGTTTGTGTCAGGTTTGTCAGATTTTTATGTAGTGCCCTTTGTGTAAACCTTTGTGGTAAGGAGTTTTTAATCATTAAGTACACAAAAAGAAATCACAAAGGGCACAAAGGTGGAAAAATCCGTTACGTTTGTTACTTTTTTGAAATAGTTACGAGTTTGCCTCGCCTTCGCTTCGGCGAATGTTATTTCTGCGCCCTTCGGGCAGTTACAAGTTACGGGTTGATGACTGTTTACTACTGACTGTTCACTGAAAGGTGTCAGGTTTTAACCAAATACAGTCAACGAATGTGAATACGGTGATAAATCATGAATTGGACTTTGCGCCTTTGCATTTCTGCGTGAGAATACCGTTAACTGCTAAGCATTGATGTTACCTGAAACCTTGCCGATTTTCGTGCGTTTACCTTAAAAAGGTATTGCATCTATCGGATATAAAGAAAGAAAAATGTATTTTTGTACTCGTTTCTTAGAAAATACGAAAACAAGATATGATTGACAAGATTAACCAGTTGTTGTCCGAAATAGACAACCTGAAAGCCGCTAAAGCAGAAGAAATAGAAGCTCTGCGTATTAAATATCTGAGTAAGAAAGGTGAAGTTTCAATGTTGATGAACGACTTCCGCAATGTTGCTGCTGAACAAAAGCGCGAGGTAGGTATGAGACTAAATGAGCTAAAGGAAAAGGCTCAGGAGAAAATCAACCTTTTGAAAGAATCGTTAGAAAACTCACAGACAGGTGATTTATCTATCGATCTTACCCGCACAGCTGCACCGGTAGCATTAGGCACCCGTCATCCCTTATCAATCGTTAAGAAAGAGATCTGTGATATATTCCGCCGCCTTGGTTTCTCCATTGCCGAAGGGCCGGAGATAGAAGACGACTGGCACGTATTTTCATCGCTCAACTTTGCCGAAGACCACCCGGCACGTGATATGCAGGATACATTCTTCATAGCCCGCAGTCCCGAGATAGTGCTCCGCACACATACCTCATCCGTGCAAACCCGCGTGATGGAGAAACAACAACCTCCTATCCGCATCATCTGCCCGGGACGAGTTTACCGCAACGAGGCCATATCGTATCGCGCACACTGCTTTTTCCATCAGGTAGAAGCATTATATATAGATAAAAACGTTTCATTTGCCGATCTCAAGCAGGCGCTACTCTTCTTTGCCAAGGAAATGTTCGGTGCAGACACCAAAATCCGTTTGCGTCCGTCTTACTTCCCCTTCACTGAACCAAGTGCCGAAATGGATATATCGTGTAATATCTGTGGAGGCAAAGGCTGTCCTTTCTGTAAGCACACAGGCTGGGTAGAAATACTTGGTTGCGGCATGGTAGACCCGAATGTGCTGGAGAATTGCGGCATCGACAGTAAAGTATATACAGGCTATGCCCTTGGCATGGGAATAGAACGTATCACGAATCTCAAATACAGGGTAAAAGACCTGCGGATGTTCTCAGAAAACGACAAACGTTTCCTGGAGCAATTTGAGAGTGCACATTAATTAAAAAGCGAAAAGTGAAAAATAAGGTGGTAATTATCTTATTTTTCACTTTTCCCTTCTTTTCCTATTCTATTGTCAGGTTCCGGTCTTTCGGATACTTCACCTTATATCTGAGTTCCAATTCTTTCTTTGCCGACGGGTTCAATTCCATTTTCCATTTCACCTCCCCCGTATCGGTATTCAAATCTCCTCCCGATAGGTTCTCCGCATTCACCTCTATCTCGGTGGTAGTAGATACAGGTATCTGGTCGAGTACAACAAATTTGATCGGCTGGCTTTTGTTATTCCTCACACTAATTTTCCATGCCCGTGTATCTTCTTTCTTAGACCCTAAAAATTTCTTCGTATTAAAGTCCTTTACCTTATCGCGGCTGACCAGAATATTCTTATCGCGTCCAAGGGATATGCTTAAGGTATCTGAGACATAACGTGTATCAAGTATCGTTTTACCTATATATGTATTTTCAAAGAAAATATTTGCCTCACCCTCCAGCAAATTGTACTTTTCCCAGTCGGTAATATTTGCCAGAAGGAAAGCATCTTTATTAATTTTCGGGATCGCAAAATATTCATAATCGGCAGGCAGTTCGTAACGGTCTACCTCTACAATCGTATTTTTGTTATCAGACTTGACTGTATAAGGTATTTTAATTTCGAACTCCACCGCTGTCTGGTTTTCCACCTGAACTATAGGCATTGCGATATCTTTTCTTATAAATACCGGAGCAGGAGAAGCGGGCTTAGCTTCGGCTCGGACTCCGGCCACAGCACCTGTAAGTTCTTTCTTAACAGCACCATAACCGACTACCACTACCTCATCCAGCATTTTGGAATCTTCCTGCATATATACAGTCATATTAGAACCAGTGATGGGTAGAGTCTGCGACACCATGCCCACATACGAGAACACCAAATCTTTGCCGTTTTGAGGGATTACAAGCGAAAAACGGCCGTCGAGGTCTGTAACCGTGCCTATAGTCGTACCTTTCACTACTACAGATACTCCGATAAGCGGCTCGCCGGAGTTTTCAAGCACAACACCACTTACCTGATTATTATCTATACGGGTATCGTAACGCGGAGGAGCTGTATAATAATTCAGCAAATATGTTTTAAGCTTGGGCACTACGTTTCCCTGATTCGGGTCGGCCGACGATATTTTCAATTTCACATCCTTCCATTCTTCCTGTGTATTCTGATGGATATTGGCCTTATATACCAGCTGTACCGGTTTATCTATGCTGATAGCCCGCACGTCATATGCCGGATACCAGCCTGCATTTTTCACATAATACATAAGTTCCATATTGGCCCTGGTAGCTCTTTTGCAATCCACTTCCACCACGACTTCCCCTATCGGAGTACGTTTGGTTGTGTTTCCATCTTGCCTGCCCTCGCTGAGAATTGCTTTTTTTTCGGCTTCCAAAGCTTGGATACGATTCGATATTTCGAGGTCTTTTACTTTCAGGGCCGTCATACGTTCCCTATAGTAATTTGCTGTTTCTTTTAATGTCAGGAGGCTGACGCCTGTATTAGAACCGCCAATCTTCTTGTTTTCTTCCAAAAATTTCAGTTCATCCTGGATCACTGTTTTGGATATTTGTTCCGAAGCGAGTTTGTCACTTATATCTTTTACCTGCTGGTCGGCAGTTTTTGATACCACCGGTTTTTTCAGACTATCCAGAAAGCCCGACTGATGGTTTACGGAGACGACCATCACTTCCCCATCCATTTTTACCTGTACACTTTTAGCGTCAATATAGGGGGAAAGGTTTGTAAACCTTATTTTGGTCTTGCCCGGCAGCAGATCGACAGTCTTTTTTCTTAAAACCTGTGCGCCATTGATAAAAACCGTAACTTCGGATACATCCGTTTTTAAGACCAACTCCTTTTGCTCCTGTGCAGCAAGGGGTAAAATGGATAAAAGCAGTGTAAGGATCGATAAAAGTAAATGTTTCAGCATGATATATAGATTTAAATTAGTAATCTAATATAGAAGCAAGCACAAGCGAAAATAGGAAAAGATAAAGAATTGCTAAAATTTTTCCTGACTAAAATTTCCTGGAGGAAAACCTATCACGCACTACTATGTAATATAAAAACAGGATTCGGGCTTACCAAACGAATCCTGTCCTGCTATTGATAACTAATTATGCCAATCAGTAGCTGAAATTATTATTGCCGTATAAAATTGCTGGATTTTTTTCTAACGCGCCAGCCGGCTTATATTTGGCTCTGCCGATTTACGCTTCGCTCCAATTCATTTTGCCTTGATGCAAAACGAAACAAAAAATCAAGGCTGCATCCCCCGGCGACCCAAAACCGCAGCTTCGGTGGGGCAAAATGTTTGCTACGCAACACACAGACGGGACGTCTGCGCGAGCGGGCGCTTTACGGATTGGGTACCCCGCCTGCGGGACGAGGCCGGAATCGCGATGCGGCGACAAGACAGAGACTCTTCATGCTCTGGCCATATATGCATCAGCCGACTCGTAACTTGTAACTGCCCGCAGGGCGTAGTAACCTGTAACTAAAAACAGAACGTTAAAATCCAACTATTTAATCTCTTTAATAACCCGCAGAATGATTTATAATATTTCTTTTTGTTTATCTCTATACATAGAAGCTGTATACGGGAAGGTTCTTTGAAATGATTGTACTAAAATTTTATTGTGGTGTTTTGATAACCGAGAATGTAACAAATAGAAAAGTTAGAAAAAACTGTTACATCTGTTACTTTTTAACTATATAATGAAAATAAAGGTTAATTCAATGAGGGTTTCCATTGCTTTATAGTTAAACCCTTTTTGTATATATATTGGAGATGTTACTTTTTGCGAGTAATAGTAACATGAACTAATAGATAAGCCTTTCATTTATATATACCCGATTTTCGGAAAAATCAGTTTTTATAAGTATTTTTGCTTACGGAATTTAGAAACTAAGGTCACCGGCCTGGTTGTTATTTTGTAAGTGTAACAACAATAGTTGGTTATGGCTGAATAGCTTAATGATAAATATTTTACAATACTTATTTACTAAAAAAACGAGTAATTCTATTTCACGAAAGATATGACAACATTCGATAAAGCGGTTGAATTGCTACCTGCCAAAGGTTATCTGAATATGGAGATACCAAAAGGAATCGATCTGATAGAGGAGATCAACCGTATGCGGAAAGAGAAGAATGCTATTATTCTCGCGCACTACTATCAGACTGGCGATATTCAGGATATTGCCGACTTTTTAGGCGATAGCCTGCAACTGGCGCGTGCAGCCGAAAAAACGGATGCAGACATGATTGTATTTTGCGGTGTTCATTTTATGGCAGAAACTGCGAAAATTCTTAATCCAACCAAGAAAGTCGTATTACCCGATTTACTGGCTGGCTGTTCTTTGGCCGATTCCTGTTCGGGCGAAGGCTTGAGGGAGTTGAAAAAGAAGCATCCCGGAGCAATCGTGGTAAGCTATATTAACTGCGATTCGGGAGTAAAAGCCGAAAGCGACATTATAGTAACCTCATCCAATGCCGAGCATATAATAAATTCGTTACCTGAGGAACAAAAAATAATTTTTGCTCCTGATAAAAATCTCGGACGCTACATCAACCAGGTAACGGGCCGTGACATGATACTTTGGGATGGTGCCTGTATTGTGCATGAAGCATTTTCACTGGAACGGATAGCAGAGCAAATGCTCAATCATCCGAAAGCGAAGTTGATAGCGCACCCGGAAGCTCAGAAACCGGTATTGCAGGTTGCACACTATATTGGTTCTACCGCCAACCTGTTGAACTATGTCGTAAACGATGCGGCGGAAGAATTTATAGTAGCCACAGAAGAAGGTATATTGCATGAGATGCGTAAACGGGCGCCCGGAAAGAAACTTATTCCGGCACTTACTATCGATGATAAATGTAATTGCAGTGAATGCCATTTTATGAAACTGAATACAATGGAAAAATTGTATCTGTGTATGAAGTATGAGCTTCCTGAAATCCTGATGGATGAAGAAATTCGAATTAAAGCCCTGCGTCCGATAAATAAGATGCTGGAACTTTCGAAAGCAATTAAATAGATAATAGGAAATTAAGAATTAAGAATGAAAAATGGCACAGATGCTTAGTAATTCATAATTCTTCATTTATAATTTTTTAATTTATAGAATGATATATACAGATGTTCTGGTAATCGGCTCTGGCATATCCGGACTCTCTTATGCGATGAAAATAGCGCAGCAGAAGCCCGGAGCCAAAGTTGCGGTTATAACCAAATCGGATGATGAAGAGTCGAATACAAAGTATGCCCAGGGTGGTGTAGCTGTAGTAACAGACTTCACAAAAGACAGTTTCGAAAAACATATTGAAGATACCCTGCGTGCCGGAGACGGATTATGCAAGAGAGAAGCTGTGGAAGCAGTGGTAACAGAAGGCCCTGAGCGTATCCGCGAAATAGTGGAGTGGGGGGCTAACTTCGATAAAAATGAGTTTCAGACGTACGATCTGGGACGTGAGGGCGGCCATACGGAAAACCGTGTAGTGCATTATAAAGATATTACCGGAGCGGAAATAGAGAGGGCCCTATTGAAAGCTATCGAGCGGCTGCCGAATGTGGAACTGCTTAATCACCACTATGTGATAGACCTTATTACTGAACATCATATACCCGGTGAATCATTCGATAAATATAACCTGAATTGTTATGGGGCTTACGTTCTTGACCTGAAGACGCAACGCATAAAGAAGATGTCGGCCAAGATAACACTTATGGCGACGGGCGGTTGCGGGCATGTATATAAGAATACAACCAATCCGATAATTGCTACGGGTGATGGCATAGGTCTGGCGCACAGGGCAAAGGCAAGGATCAGCAATATGCAGTTCATCCAGTTTCATCCGACTGCGTTTTACAGTCTCACCACCGGACAATTGCCCTTGATTTCGGAAGCTGTGAGAGGATTCGGGGCAAAGTTGTGTACAGCATCCGGCGAACCCTTTATGCACAAATACGATGACCGGGAAGAGCTTGCCTCACGCGATATTGTAGCCCGTGCTATCGATAGCGAAATGAAGCTGAGGGGAGATGATTATGTATGCCTCGATTGCCGCCATCTCGATCAGCGTAAGTTTATGGAACATTTCCCCAATATTTACAAGCAGTGCAAAGATGCGGGACTGGATATGTTCAGGGATCTGATCCCGGTTGTTCCAGCCAGTCATTACCTGTGCGGAGGTATTGATGTAGACTTATTCGGACAAAGTACGATTAAAAATATGTTTGCCGTGGGCGAATGTTCCAATACGGGATTGCATGGAGCGAACCGCCTGGCATCAAATTCCCTGCTTGAAGCATTGGTATTCGGTCATCGTGCAGCCGTAAAAACGCTGGAACGACTCAGTGAAGACAATTTTAACTATGAACAACTTCTTAAAATTCCGGAATGGGATCAGGAAGGAATGAAAGTAAACGAAGAAATGGTCCTGCTGAATTATCTGCGCAAGGAATTGCAGACCCTGATGAGTGATCTGGTAGGTATTGTTCGCAGTAACAGACGCCTAAAGCTGGCAAAGCAAAAAGAAGAAGAGATATATAAGTCGGTGAAAGAAATATATAACTTTTCCATTTTGTCGCCACAGTTATCAGAATTGCGGAATCTGGTCAGTGTCGCATTCCTGATTATAGCCCAGAGTATGGAACAAACAGAAAACAGAGGTACATTTTATAATAAAGATTTGGATAAAAAATGAAAAGACCGTCTTATGTAACAGATGAAAGGCTATATCATTTTATAGATGAAGCCATAAAAGAAGATATAGGCGACGGCGACCACTCCACATTGGCCAGTGTTCCTGCCGATCTGCAGCGAAGAGCCCGTCTGCTTATCAAGCATGACTGTATTCTGGCAGGGGTGGACCTTGCACAGGAAATATTCCATTATTATGATAAGAGCCTGAAAATAGAAGTATATAAGAATGACGGAGATAGCGTAAAAGAAGGCGATATTGCTTTCATCGTATCCGGCTCGGCCCGTTCCATTCTTACAATGGAGCGATTGGTGCTGAATTGCATGCAACGGATGAGCGGTATAGCTACTTATACACACGAAATGGTGGAGCTATTGGCCGATACCAATACCCGCATACTCGATACCCGCAAAACATCCCCGATTTTTCGCATGTGCGAGAAATGGGCAGTGTATATCGGCGGGGGAAAGAATCACCGTTACGGGCTTTTTGATATGGTAATGCTGAAAGACAATCATAACGATTATGCCGGAAGTATTACCAACGCCGTGCAAGCTACAGTAAAATATCTGAAAGAGATAGGAAAAGATCTGCAAATAGAAGTGGAGACCCGTAACCTGAAAGAAGTGGAAGAAGCGTTGGCAACCAAAGCCGTGGATGTGATTATGCTCGACAATATGTCCATCTTTGAAATGGCTGCCGCCGTACAACTCATCAATGGCGCTGTTAAAGTAGAAGCATCAGGCGGAATTACGAAAGAATCTGTGCATGCAATAGCTGAAACGGGCGTGGATTACATTTCATCGGGGGCAATAATATATGCTGCTCCGAATATAGATTTGAGCCTGAAAGCTTTTTGATTGAATCTTGTAAAATGAAATAAGAAAGGAGAAGTTAGACCAACCTCTCCTTTTCACATCTTCTTATTTGGTTTTGTCTTGTTTCTTTGTGGTTATCAGTATCACACCGTTTTTCGCTGCGGGACCATATATAGATACGGTCGCGTCGTCTTTAAGTACGCTGATGCTTTCTATATCGTTGGGCTTCACATCCTGAATGCTCTTTACTTTCTTTCCATCAATGAAATAGATAGGTGTATTGTCACCTGATGAAAGGTCCAGTCCCCTTATATAAACAGGGTTTTGACTTCGGTTTATACTATCCTTCTTGACTGATTTATGTAATCTTCCTATAACGGCAGGTGCAGGGTTATTATCCCAGGTGATACTATCCTTTTTGATTGATTTTGCCGATACTATCTTTATATCCTGTATCGTCTTTGCTTCCTGTTCCGGATGTTTCTTCACATATTCCTTTGTTTTGATATGGATAACTCCTTGTTTTGTGTCTTCTCCATACATCTCTGCCGCGAGAGCATCTTTAAGTACCGAAACAGACTCTACATCAGCAGGATTAATGCTTTTTATCTTTGCTTTATCCGATTTTTTGCCATCAATAAAAATTACGGGATCTGCGTCTCCTCCGGTCATGGTATATACCCCTCTGACCTCTATTTTTGTATTGCCTTTATCCGTGCTGATAGAGTCATATCTCATCTTTACAATTCCCTTCCTGGTCGTTAATGTGGCAGAGTCGGTTCGCAGGATGTTTTCTTTTTTATCCAATATACCATATCCAAGAACGAGTATGGAATCATCAGGAACAGTATTGGGCACATATGTCTGGTCGAATACATAGCGGGGCTCTGACGACGCCCACAAGAATAATCCGAAGATAGGAATGATGGCTAAAACTATAGACCTCTTCCATGGCGAACTCTTAGCTTTTTTTATCATGGATAAACGATTTAAGGGTTTGGAATAATTGAATGAATTGGAAAACGAGAATACGGGCCCCTGAAACTTCTGGTTGATTAATACAGCCTGATAAAGGGCGGGGGAAACTCCTGAGTCTATCACAGCCTTGTCTGCAAGGAACTCATGGTTTTCTTTTAATAACTTTACATATATCCAGGCCAACGGATTGAACCATTGCAACAACAGGATACATTCGCCGCAAAGGAGGTCAACCCAATGCTTTTGGCTTATATGGGTTATTTCATGTTTGAGTATAAGGTCTTTTTCTATCAGGCTCAGATTATTTGTATTGACTAATATATAGTTCAATACGGTAAAAGGAGAATTTATATCAGTGCTTTCTATCACTTTAAAACCTTTGCTACTGGATTTTACACCGCTTTTAACCAGTTTCCGGAGTTTTACATACACATACATATTCCGCCCGATCAGTACCAATGTGCCGATCAGGTACAGAACCGATAATATGATCCAGATATTGATGTCCGGGGAAGGTGTCGCAGGCACAGTTTCTAAGGTCGTTTCTATACTTTGCACAACAGAGACGGGAATAACCACCTCATAGGTATATTTAATTGCCGGAATAATCAGCGATGCCACAAAGCCGGATAACAGAAACAGCCTGTTGAAACGGAAGAATGTAGCCGGCCGCAGAAAAAGAGAGTATATAATAAGGAATATACCGAGGCATATGCCGGTTTTTGCTATATAAATGATAAATGCTTCCATGACTACCTGGTTTTATCAGTTTCCTCTTCGAGTGCTTTGCGTGTTTCATCCAGTATTTCATCCATTTGTTCGATGGAGAGGTTGGTTTCTTTGGCAAAAAATGAAACCATAGATGAGAAGGAGCCGTTAAAATAGTCCTTTACAAATCCGAATAATTGTTTCTTGGAATAATTCTCTTTCGATACCAAAGCCCTATATATGTTCACACGTCCTTCACTGCGGTGCGATACAAAATCTTTACCCTCCAGAATAGTCAGCACTGTGGCTATTGTTGTCCTTGCCGGTTTATTTCCGGTAAATCCTTTCAGTATATCCTGCACTGTGCCTTCTTCCATTGTCCACAGTATCTGCATTATTTGTTCTTCAGCTTTAGTCAGTTGCATATTGTTTTTTGTTGTTATTGGACAAATGTATGTCTATTTTTTTAGACACGCAAGGCTTTTGGACTATTTTTTTAGACATAAATGTTTCTTTACTTCGAATAGAAGTTAATAATCAAATTATTAACTGTTTTTTACTGTTCTGGAGTATTGAAGTAAAGGATTTCAGTAAAGGATATTTATAGTCGTTAAAACATAATAATATTAAGAACTGTCATCTTCGTTAACTATTTTATTTCTATTTTTGTATGATTAGATATATCGGATAGTATAAATGAAGAGAATATTCCTTGTTGGGTATATGGGTGCCGGGAAAACCACTGCCGGAAAAGAACTAGCTAAAGTTCTGGAACTTGAATTTATAGATTTAGACCACTTTATACAAGCGCGGTATCAGAAAACTGTGAGCCAGTTGTTTCAGGATATTGGCGAAAGAGAATTCCGCAAGATAGAGAGCAGTGTACTGAAAGAAGTTGGCGAATTTGAAAATGTAGTTATTTCTACAGGAGGCGGTACTCCATGTTTCTTTGATAATATGGAGTATATGAATAAGGCCGGAACTACGGTATATCTGAATGCTGCGCCTGAGGCACTCGCTGTACGGTTAAACACATGTAAGGAAAAACGCCCTCTTATAAAGGATAAGAATGAAGAGGAACTTCTCGACTTTATAGTGCAAAGCCTAGAAAAAAGGAATCCGTATTACACTCAGGCTCAAATTATATTCGAAACGGAAGAACTTGTAAATCGTGAAGATGTTAATAAATATGTTCAGCTACTAATTAATAAATTATGAAATCCAATCTATCGAGGAAGTTTTTAACAGGCGTGATAATACTTGCGTCAGTTGTTTCTGTTGTTGCTCAGGATAAGCAATACACACTGAATGAAGATAAATCGCAGGTTTCATTGATTGTAGATTCGAAGCAGACCAAATATACAGTTGCCGATATCCAATACAATAAACGGGGAACAGCCCTGTTGGAAGCAAAATTGTACACACTCGGCATCAATATGGACACTATAGGCTCCTGGTCGGGCCTGTCTGACAAAGATAAGATATGGAAGTTAAACATAAGTGTGCCTCAGGCCAAAGGGTTTTTTGTCCGTTTCGATGACCTTTATTTACCCGAAGGAGCAAAGTTATATGTCTACAATAAGAACAATACGACAGATGCAGTAGTATATAATCATGGAGATAATCCTGATGGTGGCGCATACTCGATAGAAAACCTGAAGGGAGACAATGTCGTATTGGAATATGTTGCACCGGGAAGAGTAGTGGAAACACCCCGTATACTTTTATCCGATGTAGGATATAAATATACAAATGGCAATGGAGAACATGCCGATTTTGGTGAATCCGCGTCTTGTATGATTAATGTTAATTGCCCTGATGCTGAGAATTGGCAATACCAAAAGAAAGGCGTGGTCTTGTTAAGGATGGTTAAAAGCAGTAATACCTATTTATGCTCGGGAACACTTATTAATAATACCAACAATGATAAAACGCCGTATTTGCTTACAGCAGACCATTGTTTTGAAAATATGACTGTAGCCCAAATCCAGAGTAACACATCATTCATTTTTGAATATGAATATCCTACCTGTGAGATGGGAACAGACGCGCAGCCTCCAAAATATAAGTATCACAAGGGTTCGGAAGTAATGGTACTTAATCCGATAAGCGGAGGAAGCGACGGAGCATTGCTCAGGCTTACGGGAAATATACCCGACGATTGGGATGTATATTTCAATGGCTGGGACAGAGAAAATAAAGCGAGTAGTAGCGGTGCCATAATTCACCATCCGGAGGGAGATGTGAAGAAAATATCATTTTATGAAAAGGAATTGGCCACGGGTACATGGAATGGCTCAGCAACAAATGCGCATTGGGTGGTTACTTATGCAAAAGGGGCAACCCAGCGTGGTTCGTCGGGCAGTCCTGTTTTTAATTCGTCGGGGTTGATAATAGGCACGCTGACAGGAGGTGAAAACATCTCTTGTGATTTATCAAAGCCTGACCTTTATGGAAAGATGTGGTATCATTGGGATCAATATGCAGATGTAAACAAGCATATGAGTAAGTATTTAGACCCCACAAATAAAGGAGTAACCAAGCTTGCCGGACTGAACAACAATGATGGTATAGAAAAAAATATTGTATTGGATAATAATGATCTCTCTATGATTCTGAATGCAACGACTGAAGTAACAATTCTTGATGGAAATGGTGATTATACTGTTTCATCGTCTAACAGTAATATCGTGTCGGCAGAATTAAATAGTAATAAGGTTATAATTAAGGCTCTAAATTTTGGTTCTGCAACAGTTAATGTTACGGATAAGAAAAATAAGACAGCCAGAATAACAGTTTCAGTGGTAAGTACAGTGAAATACGCTATAACCGGGACAAAAACCCTTACAGTAACCCTTAATAAAGAGGACGATTCTATTAATCGGGTACGGATAATCAATCTGAACGGCGATACGGTCATTGATAAAAAAGGCCTTGATGCAAAAGAGGAGCCAATAGATATAAGTATTTTGCCAAGGGACACATATATCATACAAACTATAACCAAAAACGGGACAAAGAAAGCAGAGAAAATAACATGGTAAAGATAAAATCGGTATATGTTTGCAGCAATTGCGGCAATGATTCACCCAAATGGCTGGGTAAATGCCCTGTTTGCGGCGAATGGAATACTTATGTGGAAGAAATAATAAGTAAGGAGAAGTCTCCGGCAAAAAGCGGCTTACATATATTCGATACCACTAAGGCTAAGCCTTTACTTCTGAAAGATGTACAGACAGGTGAAGAACCACGTATAGACTTGCGCGACGGGGAACTCAACCGTGTACTCGGGGGAGGGCTTGTTCCCGGCTCGCTGGTATTGATAGGAGGGGAGCCCGGTATCGGAAAATCGACTTTAATATTGCAGACCGTATTAGGCCTGAACGAAATAAAAACGTTATACATCTCAGGTGAAGAAAGCGCTCGTCAGTTAAAACTTAGGGCCGACCGCATCAATTCCAATAGCGAGAATTGCTTTATTGTCTGCGAAACCAATCTGGAACAGATATTCGTACATATACAGAATCTGAATCCCGATTTCGTTATTATCGATTCCATTCAGACTGTTTTTACTGACTCAGTGGAATCATCGCCGGGTAGCGTATCGCAGGTACGCGAATGTTCCGCCGCGATACTTAAGTTTGCAAAAGAAACAAATACACCTGTGGTACTGATAGGGCATATCAATAAAGAAGGCAGTATAGCCGGACCAAAGGTATTGGAACATATCGTTGATACTGTACTCCAGTTCGAAGGTGACCAACACTATATGTACCGTATCCTGCGCAGTATTAAAAACCGTTTTGGCAGCACTGCCGAACTGGGTATTTATGAGATGCGTCAAAATGGATTGCGTGAAGTAAGTAATCCGTCAGAGCTATTGCTTACACAAAATCATGAAGGACTGAGTGGTGTATCCATTTCCGCGTCTATCGAAGGCATACGTCCGTTTCTGATAGAAACACAGGCACTGGTCAGCACGGCTGCATACGGTACGCCGCAACGCTCGGCTACCGGATTTGATCTCCGCCGGATGAACATGCTTCTTGCCGTGCTGGAAAAACGGGCGGGTTTCAAACTTATCCAGAAAGATGTTTTCCTGAATATTGCGGGCGGGCTGAAAGTGAATGATCCCGGCATGGACTTGTCTGTTATCAGCGCCGTATTATCATCCAGCCTGGATATTTCCATCGAGAAACATGTGTGTATGACGGGTGAAGTTGGTCTGTCCGGAGAAATCCGTCCGGTTAACCGTATAGAACAACGCATACTGGAAGCTGAAAAACTTGGCTTTTCGAAAATTCTTGTACCACAAAATAATCTGAAAGGATTTACATCGAGAGTCAATATCGAAATCATTCAGGTGAGAAAGGTCGAAGAGGCTTTCAGGCAGCTTTTCGGATAAAAGGTTTTAAATATAAATCAAATACGATGAAAGATATAATCATAATAGTTTCGGTACTGAATGTTATATTTTTCATTATGCACGAATTTGACGCTTTCTATCATAGGGAATGGATAATGTTTAAATTCCTCCGCCATTTGAAAGAAAATACGCAATTTTTGATTTTCTTATATCTTCATATTCCCTTATTATTGCTTATAGTTTATTATTTATGGAGTGTATACAATCTTGATAATATAATATTATGGATAGTCTGGAATATTCTGATGATTGCGCATCTTGTAATTCACCTGTTTGCCTTACGATGGAAAACGACTGTATTTAATTCGGTTCACTCCTTTATACTTATAGGAGCCGCAGCATCAACTGGACTCGTAAATTTATTGTTGGTAAATTATTATTAAAAGGGATACTGACTATTTCTTTTGCAATAATAAGTTTGCTTGGAGGATTTCTTATTATGTCTTTTCCCATAATACTGCAATTAATTAAGAAAAAAATGAATAATTCCCCTAAATAGTTAATATCTTTACAATCTAAAGACTGATTTTTATTAATACTTAAGTGCATTATTTTTTATAATGGATATACAGATAATAGCATTCGATGCAGATGATACATCTATCATGTTGTCTTATAAACTGATGTACCTTCCTACTATGCAGAATGCCGGATGAAAAAAAGAATCGATTTAAATACATGGAACCGGAAAGAGCATTACAATTTTTTCAGGTCGTTCGACGATCCCTTTTTCGGTATGACGGTCGATGTTGATTTTACTCCTGTTTATAATTATAGTAAAGATAGTAAGTCTTCGTTTTTCCTTCATTCGTTACACCGGATTATGCGGGCTGCCAATGCGGTAGAAGCGTTCCGTTACAGGATCGAGGGTGAAGAACTGGTCTGCTACGATACCATTCATCCCGAATCGACGGTAGGCCGTGATGACGGTACATTCAGTTTTTCTTTTTTCGAATATTTTCCCGATATAGAAGAATTTACGAACAATGCTTTATTGGTCATAGAGCGGGTGAAGGATACGACAGGGTTGGGACTGCAAGGCCTTCCCGGCAATAATAATGTTATTCATTATTCATCAGTTCCGTGGATACGGTTTACCGATATGAAGCATGCCGTTTCGTTCGGTAATAACGGGGCCATCCCTAAAATATCGACGGGAAAACTCTTTTCAAAAGAACAAAAATTGCTATTGCCTGTTTCTATAACTGTAAATCATGCTGTAATGGATGGCTTGCATGTAGCGCAATTTCTGGATAAGTTACACGAGTGTATTCATTCGCTCTAAAATATAAAAGATAATAAGGATAATGACCTATCAGGAAACCATAGAATATTTATATAACCAATTGCCAGTATATCAGAAGACAGGAGGAAGTGCCTATAAAGAAGGATTGGACAACAGCCTTGCCCTCGATACTTACTTCGCTCATCCCCACACTAAATATAAAACAATCCATATAGCCGGAACAAACGGCAAGGGCTCGACCTCACATTTGCTTGCAGCCATATTACAGGAAGCAGGGTACAAAGTCGGATTATATACTTCTCCGCATCTGATAGACTTTCGGGAGCGTATACGTGTCAACGGGGAAAAAATATCACAGCAGTATGTTGTGGATTTTGTAGAAAAGCACCGGGAATATTTCGAACCGGTAGAGCCTTCGTTTTTTGAACTGACAATGATGATGTCGTTCCTTTACTTTGCAGATATGCATGTGGATGTAGCTATCATTGAAGTAGGACTGGGCGGGCGGCTGGATAGTACCAATATTATCACACCGGACCTGAGTGTTATCACAAACATCAGTTTCGACCATATGCAGTTTCTTGGCAATACATTGGAAAAGATTGCTTCCGAAAAGGCCGGTATTATAAAGAAAGATATACCTGTAATCATAGGAGAAGCGGAAGGTGAGGTAAAGACTGTATTTGCCGACACAGCGGAAAGGGTAGGAGCGCCTATTCTCTTTGCCGAAGATGAACACATAATACAATCGAGTTTGAGGACTGCAAGCGGCTGGCTTTTCGATACGAAATATTATCTGCACCTGAAAGGCGAGCTGTCAGGATATGCGCAAATAAAGAATGCGACCACAGTATTATGTGCAGTCAAGGAATTGCAGAAAATAGGATATACTATTCCGTCCAAGGCTGTCTACAACGGTTTTGCTTATGTAACCAAACTGACAGGATTGATGGGGCGTTGGCAGATATTACAGGAGTCGCACCCTAAAATAGTATGCGATACAGGCCATAATGCCGCGGGGATAAAATATATAGCCGGGCAACTGGTAAATGAGAAATATGATACATTGCATATTGTGCTGGGAATGGTAAATGATAAGGATATTGCCTCTGTCCTCGAAATATTGCCCCGCAAAGCCATTTATTATTTTACCAAAGCATCTGTTCCCCGCGCCATGAATGAACGGGAACTGCAAATGCAGGCCCAGAAGAAAGGTTTGATGGGATATTCATATCCGACGGTGGCGGAAGCTGTTCGGGCGGCAAAAGACTGGGCGGCATCCAATGATTTCATATTCATCGGAGGTAGTAACTTTGTTGTAGCTGATGCTCTGAATACTTTCGGGTATAAATAGGATCGTTGCGGGTGATTCCGTAGGAGCAAAAAATTGCCCTAATTAATGGGTGAATGATTTTTCGCCCCTATAGACCCGAAAACTGTTACTTTTTTAATGTCATTTTATCTATACGGTACAGATAACAAGCGTGTTGTCGATAGAAAAGTAACAGTGTGAAAAATTTCGAAAGGTTGTTACCTTTGTTACTTTTTAACAGTTACAAGTTACTTCGCCCTACGGGCAGTTACGAGTTACAAGTAGACAAGACACGAGATACGAGCTGTTAACTGATGACTGTTCACTGATAACTGTAAAGGTTGTTACCTTTGTTACTTTTTAACAAAATATATACTGGCTATGAATGGTATAAAACTTTCGGATTGCAAATCCGGGAGGACAAAAGAGACTAATATAATCTGTCTGTATTCGCTGGCAGCATAAACTAAAATATAATGCAACAATTCAACATCGAAAAACCAAACGACGAAGTCCGTTCTTATTTACAGGAAAAAATTGATAATCTTACCAAACCGAAAGGTTCATTAGGCGTACTGGAAGACCTTGCCATGCAAATCGGCTGGGTGCAACAATCCCTCAGTCCTAAACTGACGAATCCCTGCCATATCGTATTTGCAGGCGATCACGGTATCGCGACCGAAGGTGTAAGCCCCTCTCCGCAGGAAGTAACATACCAGATGATACTTAATTTCTGGGCAGGAGGTGCAGGCATCAATTTTCTGTCCCGTCAGCATGGTTTCAAGCTTAAAGTAGTGGATTCCGGTGTTAATTTCGATTTCAAAGATGATGATCCTATCATAAATAAGAAGATCCGTAAAAGTACACGTAATTACCTCCACGAAGCAGCCATGACGCATGAAGAAATGGAACTGGCTATACAGCGCGGGGCAGAGTGTGCACAGGATTGCTATAATGAGGGGTGTAATGTTATAGGATTCGGTGAAATGGGGATAACCAATACTTCGTCTTCTTCCCTCTGGATGACCTATCTTACGGGTATCCCGTTAGATCAGTGCATTGGCGCCGGATGTGACCATACAGGTAAAATCATCAGTCACAAATACAATGTGCTGAAACAATCTATGGAAAATTACAAAGGAGATGCCTCTGCCGAGGATATTATGCGCTACTTTGGCGGTTATGAGATGGTGATGACTGTGGGTGCTATGCTCAAAGCTGCCGAACTGAAAATGATGATTCTGGTCGATGGTTTCATTATGACGAATTGCATGCTTGTAGCATCTAAGTTAAACGAAAATGTATTGCATTATGCTATTTTCGGGCATCAGGGTGATGAAGCAGGTCATAAACTTGTACTGGATTATCTGAAGGCAAAACCTATACTGAATCTTGGTCTCAGGTTGGGAGAGGGCACAGGTGCGTTATGTGCCTATCCTATTGTCGCTTCTGCCCTGCATATGATAAACGAGATGCATTCGTTTAAGGAGATAAAAGTGACAAAGTATTTTTAAATAGTTACAAGTTACTTCGCCCTGTAGGCAGTTACGAGTTACAAGTTTGCTAACACATCAAAAACAGGTTGGCGAATTATTGACTCGTAACATGTAACTTGTAACTCGTAACTGTTTTATAATGAAAAATATAGCTGCCGCCCTCGTTTTCTTTACCCGCTTACCGTTCTGGCGGTTGAGGGCCTTTAATGTACCTGCCCCGTATTATAAGCAGGTAATCAATTACTGGCCCGTTGCCGGATGGCTCACGGCAGCGGTGATGGCAGGGGTGCTTTGGGGCGCTGCACAAATTTTGCCTTATTCCATTGCTGTTATTCTGGCAATACTAAGCCGTTTGCTCGTTACCGGCGCATTGCACGAAGATGGTCTGGCCGATTTCTTCGATGGATTTGGGGGAGGGAATACACGCGAGCGGACGCTGGAGATAATGAAGGATTCGCACATAGGTACATATGGGGTTGTCAGCCTGATATTTTATTTTTCATTATTTTATTTGCTTCTGAGCAATCTTAGTCTCGAAATGGCTTGCCTTGTGATATTATCGGCAGATCCGTTATGTAAATTCATAGCATCACTCATAACTCTGTTCCTGCCATATGCCCGGAATGAGGAAACCAGCAAATCGAAGGTGGTTTATAACAAAATGTCAGCCAAAATGGGTATTATCTCCATTATATTTGGATTCCTTCCTTTTATTTTATTATTAAAAATTGACTTTTTGCCGGCTATAATATTTCCTATCTTTGTTTTCGCAGGATTAATTCTTCTGATGAAAAAGAAAATCGGGGGCTATACAGGTGATTGTTGCGGAGCTACATTCCTGATGTGTGAATTGTCTTTTTATCTGGGAATAGTGATAATATTGAATTGTTTAGCTGTTTAATAGGCTAATATTCAAATTGGCTAATTTACTAATTGATTTCATGAAAATATATATTGTACGACATACAGCAGTTGGCGTAAACGATGTTTGCTACGGACAAACTGATGTGCCATTAAAAGAAACCTTTGAAAGTGAGGCTGAAATAGTAAAGCAAAACCTGAAAGATATAGCTTTCGATGCTGTATTTTCCAGTCCGTTGAGCCGGGCAAAAAAACTTGCCGAGTATTGCGGATATGAAAATATACGTCTCAAGGACAGATTGAAAGAACTGAATTTCGGCGAATGGGAAATGCAGGAGTGGAACAAAATAGATATGACGGAATGGGAAAAAGACTGGATAAATACCCCTGCGCCCAACGGAGAATCCTTTGCACAAATGTATAAGCGTATAGCATCTTTTCTCGATGAGCTAAAAGGACAGGATCACTCTACTGTGGCAGTCTTTGCTCATGGCGGGGTAATAAACTGTTTTAAAGTGTATTTCGGTAAAACAGATTTGGCCGGGGCGTTCGATGATTTGTCGGAGTACGGGCAGATATCAGAATTCGAACTTATCTGAATAAAACATAATATTGTCCAGGTGTAGTTTCATAGTGTATATACTATGAAACCTATTTATATAAAATATATCCTGTTTCATTTGTATATAATAAAATTATTTATATCTTTATGATATCATTTTAATATCAAAAAAATAAATAATATGGAAACACAGGAGAAGAAGTTTGAAGGAGCTAAAATCTCAGGATTTGCAGCTATTGTAATTGGATTGATTTTGGTTGGTGCAAGTATTTTTGCTATAACAACAGAAACGATCGCAGGGGTGGCAGGAGGAATAGTCGGTTGTGTGTTGCTGATTCCTGCAATATTCTACGGGCTTATTATGATAGAACCGAACGAAACCCGTGTAATGATATTCTTTGGAAAATATAGAGGAACATTTACCGAAAATGGTTTTTTCTGGGTAAATCCTTTCTATTCTACACGCCGGATTCCTATTCGTGCACGAAATCTCGATATAGAGCCTGTAAAGGTAAATGACAAAGTGGGTAATCCTATAATGATTGGCGCAGTGTTGGTTTGGAAAGTAAAAGATACATATAAAGCATCTTTCGACATTGATGCAGCCGGAAGCAGTGTAATGACTGCAGCCGCCAACTTTGTGAAAATACAGAGTGATGCCGCTTTGCGTCAGGTAGCCGGTATGTATGCATATGATAATAACAATCATGAAGCGGATGCGATAACTCTTCGTTCCGACGGTGACGAGGTGAGTCAGAAGCTGGAAGATGAACTGAATAGCCGCTTGGCAATTGCTGGTATCGAAGTCATAGAAGCTCGCATCAATTACCTCGCATATGCAGCTGAAATAGCAAGCGTGATGCTCCGCCGGCAGCAGGCTGATGCGATTATCGCTGCCCGTGAGAAGATAGTGGAAGGCGCGGTAAGCATGGTGCAGTTGGCTTTGGATAAACTGCAAAAAGACCAGATAGTGGAACTTGACGAGGAGCGTAAAGCTGCCATGGTGAGTAATCTGCTTGTGGTACTTTGTGCTGATGAGGCGGCTCAACCGATTGTAAATGCGGGAACACTGCACCATTAATTCTATTTCAGATTTCAAGATTTCAATATTGAAAGAAATATCATTTTGAAATTTTGAAATCTTTAAATTAATATTATTGTGGCTAAAAAAGAAAAAGAATCTACTGTAAAAAGCTTCGTCCTGCGTATCGACCCCGAAATGATGGATGCAATTGAGAAATGGGCTGCTGATGAATTTCGCAGTACCAACGGGCAGATACAGTATATTCTCGATCAGGCGCTTCGTAAAGCGGGACGGATAAGGAAAGAGAAGGAACCCCGTACGGATAATGAATAACAGCTACTGACAGACAGACGGTTTACAGGCAGCTTTTCTTTTGTTGAAAAGGAATTTTCCATAAATAATCTTAACTTCATTCCTTTTGTTTAAGATAGCCGTATCGGGATAAGGAAAAATCTCATTTTTTTAATACTTTTGCATTATAAAAGGCTGTTTAAATTTTATAGCACATCTTTTTTATAGGTATTCCGAAAGGGAAAGGAGGAAATACGGTAAAAAGAGCATGAAAAAGCTGTTAAGGATTATATGTCAGGGGGTATAATAACTTTTTTGCTGAAATTTAAACCGTTCCTTTGCAGAAGAAAGTATTAATAATATGTCTTCGAGCGGTACTTACATTAGTTATTATACTTACCAAAGTAATAAATAGGTCTGCGGCCTTAAAGGAAAGAGTTATAAAACGGTTTAAGCAAATATTTCTCACTATTCTTGGGATAATTTTCGGTTTGGTTATCCTTTTGTTTGGCTTATTGAACACATCCGCTGTTCAGGAATATGCCAAAGACCTTATTGTGAAGGAACTGAAAGCTAAATTAGGCACAGAACTCGGCATAGGCCGTCTTCATTTCCAGCCGTTCAACACTATTGCTATCGACAGCCTGTATCTTTACGACCAGTCTAACGAAAGAGTCCTTATGGCTGATAAGGTTTCGGCAGGAGTCGATATACTTGCCCTCATAAACGGCAAGATAGTTATAACTTCCGCATGGCTTACCGATTTTGAAGTTCACTTATCAAAAGATAGTACAGACGCCCCTCTGAATATACAATATGTGATCGATGCTTTCAAATCGAAAAACGATAAACCGAAAGCTAAGCTGGATATTAAGCTGAATGCGATCAATCTGTCCAACGGCCGCTTTTCATATGATGTGAAAGACCGCCCTTTTAAGGAAGGGCAGTTTGATGCGAATCATATACAAGTATCCGCCATGGATGCAAAGTTTACTGTAAAGTCTGTACAGGAAGACTCTCTTAATATTCAGGTAAAAAAAATCAGTCTGAAGGAAAAAAGCGGACTGGAAATATCAAATCTTGTATTCAGGGTAATCAGTCAGGGCAAAAAAATATCGGTCAGGGGATTTGAGTTGAATCTGCCCTCTTCCTATCTGGTATTAGACAGGTGTGAAGTAGACCTGACTCCAACTGGTGATACAACTAAAATACTTGATTATGCTGTCCTCGATTGCCGCGTAGCGCCTTCGTACATAGCCCCCAAAGATATAGCCGCATTTGCTCCCATATTGCAGAATTTTAAGGATCTGGTTAATATACGTGCACATATCTCAGGTTCGTTGAATAATCTGACCCTTTCGGAATTATCTGTGAATTATGGGGAAAAGATGCATTTGATTGCTAATGCAGAAGTTAAAGATATCCGGGATTCTGAAAAGACGTATCTTTTGGGTAATGTAGATGAACTGACTATCGGGATTAACGAAGTGGAAAGTATTCTTAATAACTTCTCGAAAAACAAGACCCAATTGCCGCCGCAATTAAAAAAGTTAGGTACACTGTCGTTTATCGGTGATATTTCAGGTTATTTAAAGCAACTTACAGCCTTTGGCAGTCTGGATACAGATTTAGGTATTGTCAAAACGGATATGCTTTTCGGTTTGAATCCGAGAAAAGGGATAAGTTCCTTTGTACAAGGGAAAGTCTATACTTCTGACTTCGAACTGGGAAAACTTCTCGATAACAAAGACTTGAACAAGATATCATTGAATCTGGCCGTTGATTTGGAGAAGCCCGTATATGGCAAAATCAGGGGTACAGCAGACGGAGATATACATAATTTCGATTTCAAGGGATACACATATAAGGAAATATCGCTGGACGCTGCTTATGATGGCCTACGGGTAGATGGGCGACTGAATGTAAATGATGAGAACGGTATATTGAATGTTAACGGGTTGTTCGACCTGACAGATAAGGAAAATCCGGAATTGAATTTCAAAGCTAAGGTGAAGAATGTTCAGCTGGCTAATCTGCATTTAGCCGAAAAGATGCAGCATTCTTATCTTTCATTTGTCATAGATGCAGATTTTATAGGCCGCCATATCGATAATGCTGAGGGATATGTCAGGATAGATTCCATAGACTTTATCAGGGAAGATAAACTCTTCCAGATGGATAGCCTTGTCGCGAGGGTTGCCGGATTCCCTGACAACCGCAGGCTGAGTATAAGGTCTGATTTACTGAAAGGGGATATCAACGGTGTATATTCCATGTCATCGATGATAAATAGTGTGAAGCAGACATTGGGCATGTATTTGCCGGCCCTGATACAACCTGACAATAAAAAAAGGCCGGAAGAGAAACCGAATATACTTAATTTCGAGTTGCAGATCAACAACAGTGAATCGCTGAGCAGTATACTCAATTTGCCTGTTACAGTATTGAGCACTTCCAAAATAATAGGGTCTTATAACAATATAAACGACAGGTTTAATCTCGAAATATTTGCACCCTCGGTAAAAGTGGCAGGGATGAATATACAGTCGGGATATGTTGCAATACGCAATCCTCACGATACGATAGATGCTAAAATAAACGCATTGGTTGCAGGCAAGAAAAATACAATCAATGATGTTGCTATTAATTCTAAGATTAAAGATAATCTAATCAATACAAATATATCACTGATAAATACAGGTGCGCAGAAAGCCCGGGGGAATTTTTCGATAAGTACACTTCTTACTAAAAATGAAGCGGAGCCTTTCAGGGTGGACATAAATACATTACCCGGTGAACTGTTGCTGAATAATGCCGGTTGGAAGATGGACCAGTCTCATATAACCATACAGGATGGTTTGGTGTCCGTCGATAATTTCCGTATATATAACGAAGACGGTAGTCAGGAGGTAAAAGTAAACGGAAAATATACCCAAAAGGATTCCAATGATATATTAAAGGCTGAACTCAAAAATATTAATCTCGAATATGTTTTCCAGACTTTGGCTATAGACGCCCTCCAGTTTGGCGGAGCAGCCACAGGCAGCCTGTTCGTATCGAGTATAGAGAAGAAGCCGTATGCAAATACACGCCTCGAAGTGACCGACTTTAAATTTAACGGAACGGAATTAGGTAAATTGAATATATTCAGTGAACTGGATGATGAGACCAATCAGGTTATGCTCGACGGGCAGATCGTCAGCAAGGAAAATAAGCAGACGAAAGTAGATGGAATGTTAGATCCTGTAAATCAGAGATTATCGTTAAATTTCGATGCTGATAGTATCAATATAGGCTTTCTGAACAAATATGCCGAAACTATCTTTGACAATATAACGGGACGAGGCACAGGAAAAGTACATCTATATGGAGACTTTTCGAATGTAACAGTAGAAGGGAAGGCGTTTATCAACGACGGAAGCATGGGAATCCGCTTCCTGAATACCCGCTATTCATTTTCAGATACCATTTACCTGAAAAAAGACCTTATCTACTTTAATGATTTGATACTGACCGATCAGTTTAATAACAGGGCACATGCAAGTGGCAAGGTTGCTCATGATTTTTTCAGCAAATTTATGTATCTGGTCGAGCTGAAAGCTGATAATTTCCTTGTTTACAACGCTTCTCATTCGGTGAATCCATTGTTTTACGGAAAAGTATTCGGTAGTGGAAACGGGACTATAGGCGGTGACGAAAGTGCTGTGGATGTAAATATCAGGATGCGTACGGAAGCCAATACACTTGTACGCATGAACTTTATGGAAGATGTAGTCAATGAATATTCTTTCATAACCTATAAGAATAAACAGGAAGAAGATACGGTAAAACAGGTGAAATCATCGATGCTGGCTCCCCGCAATGATGGGGGAATGGATATTAATATGAATTTTTATGTAGACGTTACTCCCGATGCTACATTAGAACTGCTGATGGACCCTGTGGGCGGTGATATCCTGAGAGGAACCGGTAGTGGGGCCATGCGTTTCGAATGGAATCTGAAATCCTCGCCACGCCTCTATGGCACATATAATATCAACAGGGGAAGTTATAACTTTACTTTCCAGCGATTGATGGAGAGACGGTTCGATATACAGGATGGAAGTAATGTGCAATTCAGGGGTGATCCGTTCGATGCAACCCTGAGTGTGGATGCTATATACAAAGTAAATGCGAGTCTCAACGATTTGGATGATGATTTGGCTAGTAAGGTGGGGCAAACTACTATTCCGGTCAATTGTGTACTCAGCCTGACCGGTCCGCTCAAGCATCCCAATGTAGATCTGGATATAGCATTACCATCGACTGATGCGGAGGTAGAGCGGCAGGTGAAGAACCTGTTGAATACTCAGGACGAGATAAATAAACAGGTTGCATACCTGCTGATATTATCCAAGTTCAAGGCGCCTGGTTACGCGACGCCAGGTGCGCAAACATCAGATTTTGCCGCAGTGGCCTCCGCCACCTTATCCAATCAGTTGACAAAAATAGTAAGCAATATAGATGACAGGTGGCAACTGGGCACAAACATACGGTATAGTGATGCCGAATTAATGTATACGGAGGCTGAATTGTTATTGTCGAGCCAGCTATTAAACGACAGGCTTCTGATAAATGGAAACTTCGGTTACCGAAACGACATCAATTTGAAAAATGAAGCCATGATAACCGACATAGATATAGAATATCTGATTAATAACGCGGGTACATGGCGTATAAAGGCCTATAATCATTATAATGAGAAGTATTATATTCTGGGACAGGAACGTTCTACCCAGACACAGGGTGTCGGCATCATTTATAAGAAAGATTTTGACGGGTTGCGCGACTTGTTCAACTATCCGTGGATAAGACACAAAAAAGATACGGTGCCGCCCCCTCCGGTTGTACCTGATTCTACACAGAAGGGCAGTACACTGAGTCCTTTCATCAGAATGAAGAAAAAATGAACCTTAGCGACAGATTAAAGGCCTTTATACTTGCTCATGAGGCAGACGATGTGCATTCGCTCGCTTTACAGGTAAAGCAATATCCCGGTATAGATATACAAATGGCTATTCGTCAGATTACGGGACGCAGGATAGCTAAGGAGAAAATCCCTTCGTGGTATGCCAATGACAACATAGTTTATCCCAAGCATTTGTCGATGGAACAATGTTCGTCGGAACAGACAGCCTTATTTAAGGCTTTGCTGTGTGGTGGTGAATCCATGGCCGATCTTACTGGTGGCCTGGGGGTAGATTGTTCTTTTCTCGCTCATGGTTTCGCTCATGCTGTTTATGTAGAGCAACAACCCGAACTGGCCGGAATAGCTGCTCATAACTTTAAAATACTGGAACAGGATATAAAGGTGGTAAATGAAGATGCAGTAAGCTACTTGTCTTCTATGCCTCCTGTCAACCTGATTTATATAGATCCTGCACGCAGAGATAATACAGGCCGTAAAACAGTGCTGATAGAAGATTGTACCCCGAATATTCTCGATATAGAATCATTGCTGGAAGAAAAATCGGAGCAGGTAATGATAAAACTGTCGCCGATGTTGGATATTACTCTTGCCGTAAAATCGGTGAAATCCGTGTCGGATGTATATATCATCAGTGTGAATAATGAATGCAAAGAGTTGCTCTTTATCAAAAAAGGAAATACGGGTAAAATACTCTACCATTGCGTGAATATACAAAACAGGAGTACAGATACTTATACTTTCTATAAAGAAGATGAAGATACTATCTCTTTGGATTATACATCTAAAACAGCAAAGTATCTGTACGAACCCAATGCGTCGATATTGAAAGCCGGTGCATATAAAAGCATAGCGAGAGCTTATTCTCTGGATAAGCTGCATCCCAGCAGCCACCTGTATATGTCGGATGTATTGTCGGGGGATTTTCCGGGACGAAAGTTTGTTGTGGATAATATCTGCTCTCTGAATAAGAAAGATATGAAGGAATACCTGTCGGATATTAAGCAGGCAAATATTACTACCCGAAATTTCCCTTTGTCTGTCCAGGAAATAAGAAAAAAAACAGGGCTGAAGGATGGGGGAGATATATACATATTTGCCACCACATTAGCCGATGACAGGAAGGTCTTATTGATTTGCCATAAAGCCTGAATATAAAAAAAAGCCTCGCACGATATTTCATGCAAGGCTTTTCTTCAATTATTTACTGATATTATTTCTTCTTTTTTTCATCTTCAGCAGGTGTAGGAGCCAGTGGAATTATTACCTCTTTATCCTTTTCCGCCTGTCCTTTCAAATAAGACGGAAGATTCATTCCTGCCATTCCGAACAAGTCGTTTAACGGAGGTACGGATTTCATCAGGCCCGATATAAAGTTGGCAGTAGATGTCCTGCCATCGTCACCCGCACCGTTTCCTGTGTCCCAGACAGTAACTTTGTCAATTTTGATATTCTTAACGGCTTCAACCTGAGTTTTAACCAGTTCGGGCAGTTTCTCTATCAACAATAGCTGGTAAGCTGCCACAGGATCGCCTTTTGCAGCATTTACCACATCCCTGTATCCTTCCGCCTGTTTGGTCAGTATTTCATACAAACCGCGCGCTTCCGCATCCATTTTGGCGAAGATAGCGTCTGCATCTCCTTTAGCCTGTTCACGTACACGTTCGGCGGCAGCCTGTGCTTCAATGATAATTTTTTGCTTTTCTATTTCGGCAGGAACCACAACGTTGGCTATCTGTGTGGAACGCTCTCTTTCCGAACGAGCCAACTCGGCTTTTTGTTCAGCCATATATGCTTCTTCGAGAGCCTTGGCCTGCTGTACTTTTTCGGCAGCAACAGCCAGACGTGCAGCTTCCGCTTCTTTCTCGCGGCGTTGGGCATCCGAACCTGCAATTTCTATTTTTGCGGTATTTTCACCCTTTACAGCAATAGCATTGGCTTCGGCGGTCTTCACACGGGTATCCCTGTCTGCTTCAGCCTTACCGATAGATTCGTCTCTTGCAGCACCCGCAATGCTTACTTCTCTGTCCTTCTGAGCCACAGCGATGGATACGTCCCTGTCTCTGTGAGTTTCGGCAATTTGTACATCGCGCATTCTGTCGGCGACAGCCTTACCTGTTTCCCCGATTTTCTCCTGTTCAGCCACGCTTATTTTAGCTTCATTGATGGCTTTTGCAGCGGCTTCCTTACCTAATGCCTCTATGTAGCCAGATTCATCATTGATGTCGGTAACGTTTACATTTATCAGTTTCAGGCCAATTTTGCGAAGTTCAGTATCCACGTTTTTAGCAATGTTGTCAAGGAACTTGTCCCGGTCGGAGTTGATCTCCTCGATCATCATGGTAGCGATAACCAGACGCAATTGTCCGAACAGGATATCTTTAGCCAATTCCTGTATTTGAGAAGTAGTCAGCCCAAGAAGCCTTTCAGCGGCATTGTTCATATTTTCCTTTTCGGTGGAAATGGCAATAGTAAAGCGACACGGAACATCTACACGGATATTCTGTTTACTCAGCGCGCTGGTGAGGTTAGCTTCGATGGATATCGGTTTCAGATCCAGATAAGCAAAATCCTGGATAACAGGAATAATGAATGCACCGCCACCATGAATACATTTGGCCGATGCACCGCCTGTTTTTCCATATACTACCAGGATTTTATCGGACGGACATCGTTTGTATCTCGACACCATGGCCGAAATAAATACAAACAGGGCAATGACACCTACGACTATAATAATCGCAACATCAGGTATACCATCAATCATAATTAATAAATGTTTTTAAATTAGTTTATAATAGAGTTACTTTAATTAGCCATGGGCGAAACCAGAAGGATACCTCCTTCTATGGCCTCTACTTTCACGAGTGAACCGCTTTTTATATCCATATCACAGGATGTGATAGCCGGCAATTCGTGTGTAGAACCATTGATACTTATAAATATTTTACCTTTTCCGCTTTTTGCGGCAGGGATATTCATATATACATCAGCTGTTTTCCCTATTGTATCTTCTATTTTGAATGTATTGTCTTCTGACAATTTCATCAGTCCTTTCATAACAAGGAAAAAGAGAATGATAAATAGTGAACCTACAAGGAATGCGATTATGCCTACTACAATCTTACTTTCGAACGAACCGTACAATACTGCTCCTGTCCATCCGAATCCAAGCAGGAAGTTAATCAGATTCCTTAGCGAAAATAATTGAAAAGGAGAATCGGCTCCATCCAGATTACCATCGAAATCAGCATCTATACCTGTATCGGTATCGGCCCCTATAAAAGTCATAATGGTCTGGATTATAAATATAACACTTGCTCCGATAGCCACATACCAATAAAACTGTTGTGTAGCATCCATACTTGAAAAAAACTCTTTCATGGCAGTTCTTTGTTAATAGTTTATTTGCGCTTTTTTTGCTTAATACAAAAATAAGATTTTTTCCGAAATATACAATAGTTTTGAAAGGTAATGAAATAAAAATATTTCAGAAAGTTTGCTTTTTTAGATATTAATGCGAATTAGTGGTTGGAATTTATTGTTCAATTTTTTATGCTCCACTTTGTTCCGCTTAAATGTTCATTTTGGCATTGCCCAAAACGAACACAAGCAATCTTTGATTGCGCGTAGTAGAAAAAATCCAACGTTAAAACTCAACTACTGATCCGCATTATTAATAAAGAAATCCCTCGCAAAGATGTGAAGGCACTTTTCAATGATTATGTATGTTTATATTTTCCCATCCTATTATTGCAGCCTTACGGCCGCTGTCCCAGTGATACTGTCCGAATGAACCCGAAGATAGTATTACACGGTGGCAGGGAATAAGGTATGCAACAGGGTTGTCGCCCACGGCAGAACCTACGGCCCTGCTTGCCTTGGGGTTGCCTGTTTGTCTGGCAATGTCGCTATAAGTTAAGAGTCTACCCATGGGTATTTTCAGGAGGGACTCCCATACTTTAAGCTGAAAATCTGTGCCTTTCACATGCAGTTTTATTTGTTCCGGTCGTTGCCAGTCTTGTTTGAATATATAGAGTGCGTTTTGTTGGTTGTTGTCTGTCAGTTGTTTATAGTCTGCGTTCGGGAATAGTTTTTGAAGTTCTTCCAAAGCGGTTGTTTCATTATTAGCGAAAGCCATATAGCAGATACCTTTCATAGTAGATGCTATCAGGATCTCGCCGAAGGGTGTTTCTGCAAAGCTGTAATTGATAGTCAGGTTTTCTCCTCCGTTTTTATATTCTCCGGGTGTCATCCCTTCTATTTTTACAAACAGGTCATGTAGGCGTCCTGTGCCCGATAATCCGACCTCAAAAGCAGCATCAAAAAGTGTGGCACGGCTCTCTTTGAGTATCTTCTTGGCATTTTCGATACTGATGTACTGGAGAAATTTTTTAGGGCTTACTCCCGCCCACTCGGTAAACATACGTTGAAGATGGTAAGGGCTAAGCGCAACATGGGCAGCAACATCGTCCAAACCGGGCTGGAATTTATAATTATTTATTATATATCCAATAGCATCTTTTATGCGGTCGAAGTCTATATTGTTTTGCTGGTTCATAAGAAACAAATTTAAATATTATAAAGCGAAGTTAGGGTAGGGGAATTAGAAAATAAACCCGATTCTTGCGGAAAAAGTTTATCTATATATGTAATAATAGCTTTTAGCTTTTAGCCGTTAGCTGATAGCTATCAGCTTTTGAAAGAATGATATGAGGATTTAAAGATTCAAGGTTTAATGACTTAAAAAAATGTAACCTTTGTAACCTTTTAACAAGTAGTAAGTTTTAAGTAGTAAGTCAAGTTTTTTAATAATGAGTTACTTCGCCCTAGGGCAGTTACAAGTACGAGTTGGCAGACTGTTTACTGCTTACAGAAAAGGTGTAACCTTTGTTACTTTTTAATAGTACGGGTTACGAATAGACGGGATACGGGTTGTTTTCTGCTAACTGATATATGTGTTACTTTTGTTACCTTTTATATCTTATGTCTATTGTTTGCTTATTTCTGATTACTGTTTACTAAAATATATTTTGTATTTTTGACGGACTTTTTTTGAACGTTTCAAAAAGCAAGAGCAGAAGCAAAATTTATTTTGATTGTGTTGAGTGCCGGGAAACCGGCAAATGAAATGAAAAAATATAAACTATCATATAATGAATATTTCGTACAATTGGTTGAAAGATTACCTTGATTTCGATTTGACTCCGGAGGAAACATCCGCTGCCCTTACATCTTTGGGTTTGGAAACAGGCGGTGTGGAAGAAGTAGAAACTATCAAAGGCGGGCTGGAAGGCCTTGTTATCGGAGAAGTGCTAACGTGTGCAGATCATCCCGATTCCGACCACCTGCATGTAACCACCGTTAACGTGGGACAGGAGGAGCCGTTGCAGATTGTTTGCGGCGCGCCGAATGTGGCTGCCGGACAGAAAGTAGTGGTTGCTCTTGTGGGTACTAAACTGTATCAGGGAGAAGAATCGTTTACAATCAAGAAATCCAAAATCAGGGGAACGGAATCTTTCGGGATGATATGTGCCGAAGATGAAATCGGTATCGGTACCAGCCATGCGGGGATCATTGTGCTGCCAGCCGATGCGAAGGTAGGAATGCCGGCCAAAGAATATTACAATATCAAAAGCGATTATATCCTCGAAGTAGATATTACACCTAATCGTATAGACGGAGCGTCGCATTACGGTGTAGCCCGCGATCTGGAAGCCTATTTGCGTCAGAATAAACTGAAAGGGGCACTCACATTGCCATCTGTGGATGACTTCAAGATAGATGAACCGACGGGTGCAATTACTGTAAGGGTAGAAAACACAGAGGCTTGCCCGCGTTATGCAGGACTTACGATCCGGGGTGTGAAAGTAACCGAAAGTCCCGGCTGGCTGAAAGAAAAGCTTACACTTATCGGCCAGCGTCCTATTAATAGTGTGGTGGATATCACCAACTATGTGTTGCACAGCATGGGACATCCCCTTCATGCTTTCGATGTGGCCCATATCACAGGCGGAGAAGTAATTGTGAGGACATTACCCGAAGGCACTAAATTTGTTACACTGGATGAAGTGGAGCGTACCCTTAGCGACAGAGACCTGATGATATGCAACGATAAGGAGGGCATGTGTATCGGGGGGGTATTCGGCGGAATGAAGTCGGGTGTGACCGAGAGTACAACAGAGGTGTTTCTTGAATCGGCATACTTCAACCCTACGTGGATACGCAAAACAGCACGCCGCCACGGACTGAATACAGATGCGTCTTTCCATTTTGAGCGCGGCTGCGATCCGAATGATACCATTTATGTACTGAAATATGCCGCAATGCTGATAAAGGAAATTGCAGGAGGAAAGATTACAGGAGATATCCAGGATGTATATCCTAATCCTGTAGCGAAGCCGATTGTAAAATTATCATACGAAAAGGTAAACTCGCTTATAGGTAAGATTATAGATAAGCAAACGGTGAGGTCTATCCTGAATAATCTGGAGATGGTCATCACTGAAGAAATCGATGATATGCTGACTATCGAAATACCGACATACCGTGTAGATGTATTGCGTGACGTGGACGTGATAGAAGATATACTGCGTGTATATGGCTACAATAATATAGAAATAGGCGACAACCTGAAATCGAACCTGTCATACGAAACACCTACCGATAAGGGGTATGATCTCCAGAATCTGGTCTCGGAACAACTGACAGGAAGCGGGTTCAATGAGATAATGAACAACTCGCTTACGAAAGAGGCTTACTATAGCGATTCTCAAGTATATCCCGCTTCTAAGTGTGTGTATCTGCTCAATCCTTTGAGTACCGACCTGAATGTTATGCGTCAGACGCTTATTTACGGGGGGCTGGAGAGTATCGCTTATAACCGCAACCGGCAGAATCCCGATATCCGTTTCTATGAATTCGGGAATTGTTATTTCTACGATGCCGAAAAGAAAACGGAAGGTGAAACACTGAAGGAATACAGTGAGGAATACCATTTAGGTATGTGGCTCAGCGGAAGCAGTATCGATAATAGCTGGACGTCGGCTAATGAGAAATCGTCTGTTTTCCAGTTGAAAGCCTATGTGGAAAATATACTTGCCCGTTTGGGCATACCTGCCTCTAAATACGATTATGGGCAGTTTTCGAATGAGATATTCAGCACGGCTGTAGATATCCAGGCAAAGGGTAAAGGAAAGTCGCTGGGTGTACTGGGAATAGTAAATAAAAAGCTGCTTAAGGCACAGGATATAAGTGTCGAAGTATATTTTGCGGAGCTCAACTGGGATGCGCTGATGAAAGAGATAAGGAAGAATACGATCACTTATTCTGAAATATCAAAATTCCCGGCTGTGAAACGGGATTTGGCTTTGTTGCTGGATGAGGCTGTATTGTTCGACCAGATAGAGAAAATAGCATACAGGACGGAACGCAAATTACTGAAAGAGGTAAGGCTATTCGATGTATATGAAGGCAAGAATCTGCCTGAAGGCAAGAAGTCATATGCTGTGAAGTTTGTATTGCAGGACGATGAAAAGACGCTTAATGACAAGCAGATAGATGCCATTATGCAGAAGATACAGAAATCGTTGGAGAGTGAACTTGGTGCACAATTGAGATAAGGCCTGCAAAAAGGATATACATAAAAAAAGCGGTAAGAGCCAATATCTTATCGCTTTCTATATTGATTTAGAACTCATTTACAACAGTCGGACAGTTCATCATGTTTTACCTTGTCGGCTTTGTTCTTATCGGTGTCGTGGCCTACTTTTGCGATAGCTTTACTGATCTCTTCGAGATTTGTTTTCTCAGGGTTAAAGCCTATCTGGAGTTTGCCATTCTGTATATTCCATGTCGCGGAAAATACGCCGTCTACTGATAAAGCTGCGTTTTCTATCCGTTGCTTGCATATCTCACAATTGCCTTGAACTGTAAGGGTCGCATATTTGAGGTTATTGTATATAATATCCATATCCGTAGACTTTTAAAGGTTGATAATAATATGGGGATATAGATTTATGAACTCTATATATCCTAAAACAAAGATGGTACATATTAGTTTTGATATAGGGTTGTTTTTAATAATGATTATACAAACCGGATAATTACTGTGATTTTTTGTGATGAAATTATCGGGGACTGGGACTGATTGTTAATTATAGAGCTGATAACTATCAGGAATAAAAAAGGAACAGGAGAAAATTCTTGTTCGTGACAACGAATAAATAGTCCTTATTCCAAATCTCCAATATTTTTTATACTTTTGCCTACCAAAAGAATAAACGATTGATATTATAATATTATGGGAAGAGCGTTCGAATACCGCAAAGCGACAAAGATGAAACGTTGGGGCAATATGGCCCGCGTGTTCACTAAACTGGGGAGACAAATAACAATAGCAGTGAAAGAGGGTGGCCCGGAGCCCGATACTAATCCCCGTCTTCGCGTGTTGATGCAGCAAGTGAAGAAGGAGAATATGCCGAAGGAAAATGTAGAACGTGCCATAAAAAAAGCAATATCGAAAGACGAGGCTGATTATAAGGAGGTTGTATATGAAGGATACGGACCGTTTGGTATTGCTATCGTGGTGGAGACTGCAACCGATAATCCGACACGTACTGTTGCGAATGTACGCAGCTACTTTAATAAGCATAATGGTTCACTGGGGACTTCGGGTAGCCTTGAATTTCTTTTCGACCACAAATGTGTGTTTAAAATCGGAGCAAAGGAAGGTGTCTCACTTGAAGATCTGGAACTGGAATTAATTGACTACGGTGTTGACGAAGTAGAGCATGACGGTGATGATATAATACTCTACGGAGAGTTTAAATCTTACTCCGAAATACAGAAATATCTCGAAGAAAACGGATTTGAAATACACAGTGCCGAGTTTGAACGCATTCCGAATGACCTGAAGGAACTGACAAAAGAACAGCAGGAACAAATACAAAAGCTACTTGATAAATTCGAAGATGATGACGATGTTCAGAATGTATTCCACAATATGAAGGAAGATTTCGAGGAAGAGTAACCCTGCTTTGATGATATCTTATAAAAGACTGTAAGACACCACTCTTGCAGTTTTTTTTATTACATTTGCCAATAAAGAAAAATGAAGCGATGATGAGATACAAACTTATAGTGATACTTCTGTTCGTTTACAGCATACTTTCGGCCCAGGCATACCGTACACAAGCTCTTTCGGCCGAAATATATACAATACAGGTAAATCTGAACGAAATTCCGAATCAGAATCCGGTGGCTAGATTGAATAGTGATGATAATATCAATATCAGTTTTGACCGCTTGTCGGATAATTCCTTTAACCGCCTCCGGTATCGTATCATACATTGCGATGCTTATTGGTTAAAAAGTAAAGGTGTCTCCGAGATCGATTACCTGAACGGATTTAATGATAATCCTATAGATGATTATGCTCCATCGGTCAATACTACAGTCGAATATACACATTTTAATCTGGGGATACCAAACAGGGATGTGAACCTGAAAATATCCGGGAATTATGTTGTAGAAGTTTATGAGGATGGAGAACCCGATGTAGTGTTGCTTACAGCCTGCTTCTCTCTGTTAGAGCCTGCTGTAAGTATAGCGGCTACAGCCTCATCCAATACCGACATAGACTTTAATAAAAGTCATCAGCAGGTATCTTTTACCATCCTTCATCAGGGTATGAATATCAGGGATCCCTATACTGAAATCATGGTATTTGTACAGCAAAACAACAGGTTGGATAATGAAAAGCGTAAACTAAAACCTACATATGTGAATCCCGGGAAACTGATATATGAACATAATAGAGACCTGATATTCGAAGCCGGGAACGAATATCGCCGCTTTGAGACATCGAGCCACAGGTATAGTGGTATGAATGTAGCCCGTATCAAATATGTCCGTCCTGGTTATGAGATGGATATTGAAGCGGATAAGGTACGTGCAGGACGTTCTTATAGTTACGATCAGGATCAGAATGGCCGTTTCTTTATTCGGAGTAATGATACAGAATATGCTGAAACGGAGGCTGATTATTTTACGACCAATTTTACATTGGCTATGGGCGATCCTTTGTTGGAAAGTATATATATAAACGGAAATTTCACAAATAATACCTTCACGGACAAATACAAGATGAAATATGATTACAATGAGAAGGTATACCGCCTTTCCTTGTTGCTGAAACAGGGTATGTATAATTATCTCTATCTTACAAAGGATGGAAACAATTTTGTTACAGCCAATGTGGAAGGTAATTATTTCGAAACGGAAAATGAATATTCTGTCTATGTTTACTACCGCCCCACAGGCCAGCGTTACGATAGCCTGATAGGTGTGCAGAATATACAGTCGCGGGCGAAGTAGGAGGTATGAGTTTAATAAACTCTTACTTCATCTATCATCAGGTAAGCCTTGTCCCCTTTCTTTTCGTGCCAGTCGGGCAATTCCTTTATTGATTCGGCAATTACTTTTACGTACCGGGCTTTCACTGTTTCGTCCAGATTAGCCGATAAAGTAATCACCACAGGGCTTATATGCTCTGTACGTTCTTCGTATGTCTCCTTAAATACTTCCTTATATGTATTACCATCTGCAGATACTAATAAAGCAAGGCTTTTCGGTGCAAATAATCCCCCTCTGGTATTTACATATGAATTCAAATCCAAAGATGAAATGTCGGTCTGCTCTTTCATATCTATGTCTGCTTCAAAATCGGTGCCGGCAAAACCCAGCCACATGCCTGTACGGTAACTGGCATTCGAACCTAATTGTCCATTAACCAGTGTTGTCGCGCCACTGAAAATATAGCGTTTATCCGGATCATATTTTAATGTTATGGGTTTGGCACAAGCCTTATGAAAAATGAAGTCTTTCGAATAAACCTTGCCTCTTACATTTTTCCGATATGCAACAGCCTTGAATATAGTATTGCCTTTTATGGTTATCGGGCTGCCATATATGTAAGGTACAGATTCGGCTGTCGGCTCTTTATTGCCCAGTGTATAATAAATAGGGCTGTTGTCAAATGTCGACATATAAAGGTTTATCTCATTCTTAATTGTATCCACGACTATAGAATCCTGTATTCCGTAAGCCTGTTTACAATTTTCATATCCCAGTTTGTCGAAGTGTCCGGATAGCCGATATAAACGTGAAACAAAATCGTCATAATCTTTCCTCTCCGGATTTGTCCATACAGTTTCTGCGAGAGCGCATATACGGGGAAGCAACATATATTCAACATTTTGTCCCGAAGGCATATATTCTGTCCATATATTAACTTGTGCTCCCAGGATATATTTCTGCCTGCCCTCTTCTAAGCCGGCAGGCATTGGATTAAATGAATATGTTTTTTTCAGCTCTGTCAGCCAGCCGAATGTGAAAGGTTCGTCATCCACATCGGGAGATTGATAATAATCCAGATATACATATTGTTCAGGAGTCATAATTACATTGTGACCTTTGTTCGCAGCATAGACACCACCTTCAGTACCACGCCACGACATTATAGCCGCATTAGGAGCGATGCCACCCTCCAGTATTTCGTCCCAGCCGATAATTTTTTTGCCTTTAGTGTTTATCATTTTTTCGACTCTGGCTATGAAATAGCTCTGTAATTGTTCTCCGGGAGAATGTTCCGGTGATTCTTTCAGCCCCAAATGTCTCATTCTTGCCTGGCATTTAGGGCACGCCATCCATCTGTTTTTAAGGCACTCATCACCCCCTATATGGATATATTGGGCCGGAAACAGGGGAAGCACCTCAGTCATCACATCATCGAGAAATGTAAACACTTCATCATTGCCTGCGCAAAGCACGTCTTCATAGATACCCCATTCGGTTCCTACCTGATAGGGTCCTCCCGTACAACCCAAATAAGGGTATGAAGCCAGGGCAGCTAATGTATGCCCCGGAATATCTATTTCCGGAATGATGGTTATAAAACGCTCTTCGGCGTATTTTACGATGTCTTTTATCTCTTCTTGTGTATAGAATCCGCTTACCGGTTTATTGTCGAATTCACCTGTATGACGTCCTGTGATTGTCTGTTCGCGTCGGGAGCCGATTTCGGTGAGTTTCGGATATTTCTTTATCTCTATACGCCATCCCTGATCATCGGTCAGATGCCAGTGAAAGACATTGATATTGAACATGGCCAGTATATCAATATATTTTTTTACAAAATCAACAGGGAAAAAATGTCGTGATACATCCAAAGAAGCTCCCCTGTGAGCGTAATCGGGATAATCTGTAATTTCGACGCCTGGAAATTCTATTTCGGTATCTGCATCTGCCGGAATTGATTTCCGGATAGTTTGGATTCCATAAAAAGCCCCAGCCTCAGTAGATCCGTTTATTGTAATATGCGAGGAATTTATATTTATGATATATGCCTCCGGATTATCGCTCGAATAGTCGGTGGTAAGCCTTATGGTATTCTTAATATCCTGTTTGTCTGTTATTTCAGGTCTAAAACCTGTTATTTGTGCTATGTATTCGGATAATAGTGCGGCTGACCGGGCTAACTTGCTATTTGAAGCAGGAAATGATATCTTTGTAGTTTTACTTAATATGAATGGTTTACCACCTGTTGTTTTTATTTCCTGCACCATGGGTACTATGTCATAACTGGCTATGGTAGCAGTTTTTTCGGAAGTACAGGCAATGAAAAACAAAAGAACGGACAGATGGAGGAAATTTCTAAACATAAACGAATGATTTTGTGTTTTATATGATAAAAAGTTAAACAAATTTCAAATATATAGTTTATTCTGAAATTTTTGCCACAAAAAATTTATATTTTTGCACCTTGATTGTATAGTCGTAATGCAATTAATAGTTTAAATTAAAATGTAGAAGATGAAAGTCCTGAAATTTGGTAGTGCGTCTATTGCTACAGCAGACAAGATGAAAAATGTAGCAAATATTGTTGCCCAAAGCGGCAATAATATCATTGTGTTGTCATCGATGCGGGGAACAGCGGAGGCATTAATGGAAGTCTCGGACTATTTATATAAGAAGAACCAGGAAGGAGCCGTTGAAATAATAAACAGGTTAGAGAAGCAATACTACGATTTTGTTTCCCGCCTTTTTAGCGAAGAATGTTTCAGATTGAAAGCGGAAGAAATAATCGCGGCAAAGTTTAATTATATCCGTACCTTCACCAAAGACTTGTTTACTCTTTTTGAAGAACGGGTGGTAATGGCTCAAAGCGAATTACTCAGTTCGGAATTGTTTCATTTGTATCTTACCGAAAAGAAGATAAATGCAGTTTTGGTGCCTGCCCTTGAATTTATGCGTACCGATAAGAATTCAGCACCTGACCCTGTATATATAAAGGAGAAGCTCACAGCTTTACTTGATGCGGCCAAAGGAGCGGATATGTTTATCACACAAGGATATATTTGCCGCAATGCATATGGCGAGATCGACGATTTGCGTAAAGGAGGAAGCGACTACACGGCATCGCTTATTGGTGCCGCCGTTGGTGCCGATGAAATCCAGATTTGGGCTGATGTGCATGCGATGCAAAACAATGACCCCCGTTATGTAAAAGGGACTACGCCTATCCGTCACATGAATTTTGATGAAGCAGCCGAGCTGGCGTATTTTGGTATAAAAATACTTCACCCGTCGAGCATACTTCCGGCCAAATTAGCAGATATACCCGTATGCCTTAAAAATACGGAACATCCCGAAGCCTCAGGAACGCTTATCTCCAACGAAACGGAAGCTCGGGCCATAAAGGCAGTGGCCGCTAAGGAGAATATTACTGCAATAAAAATAAAATCGGGCAGGATGTTGCTTGCGCATGGTTTTCTACGTCGTGTTACCGAAGTATTTGAAAACTACCAGACATCTATTGATATGCTGGCTACATCCGAAATAGGAGTTTCACTGACTATAGATGATGACAAAAATATACAACTTATTCTTGATGAATTGAAGAAATATGGTACGGTATCTGTTGATTCCGATATGGTAATTATTTCGGTAATTGGAAATCTGGAATCGGAAGATGCCAGTTTTGCCTCTACGATATTAAATGCCGTACAGGGAGTCTCTATCCGTATGATTTCATATGGCGGCAGCAAATACAACTTTTCTTTTCTGATAGAAAATAAAGATAAAGAGACGACACTTCAAATATTGAATGACAAATTGTTTAATTAATTCTTAAATTCCAAATGACAAAAGGAAATTTTCCTGTTGATAAGCTAAAAGGTATCGAAACGCCTTTTTATTATTACGATATGGATTTGTTGAAAAGGACATTGAAAATTGTAAAAGAAGAGACAAAAAAATACGGATTTGTTCAGCATTATGCAGTAAAAGCCAATGCAAACCGCAGGATTCTTGAACTCATTGCTTCGGAAGGTTTCGGTGCCGACTGTGTAAGCGGGAATGAGGTGAAAGCAGCTGTAAATGCAGGTTTTCCGGCATCGAAGATTGTTTTTGCAGGAGTAGGTAAGACCGATAAGGAAATAAATCTGGCTCTCGACCTTAATATTTTTTGCTTCAATGTAGAGTCTTTTCCCGAATTGGAAGTAATCAATGAACTTGCAACCAAGAAAGGCAAGCTGGCTCAGGTAGCTTTGCGTATCAATCCGAATGTGGATGCTCATACACACGAATATATAACAACAGGCCTGAATGAAAATAAGTTTGGTTTTGCTATGGCGCATCTCGATGCGGTAATAGAAAGGCTGAAAGTCCTGAAAGCGATCAAACTCATTGGGATACATTTTCATATAGGTTCTCAGATAGAAGAAGCAGAGACTTTTGAACCTTTATGCGAACGCGTAAATGAATTACAAACATATTTCGAAGGTAAAGAAATAAAACTGGAACATATCAATCTTGGCGGAGGTTTGGGGATAGACTATGAGAATCCTGATGCTCACCCTATTTCAGATTTTGCCGGATACTTTGCCCTGTTCAATAAAAGCCTGAAACTGAGAGACGGACAAATCGCCCATTTCGAATTAGGACGTTCCATCGTAGCTCAGTGCGGCGCACTCGTAACACGTACGACATACGTGAAGCATGGCGAAAACAAAGTATTTGTAATAGTGGACGCAGGTATGACGGACCTTATTCGCCCGGCCCTGTATCAGGCATACCATCAAATTGAGAATATTTCGTCCAATCTTCCGGTTAAAAAATATGACGTGGTAGGCCCTATATGCGAATCTTCCGACGTATTTGCGAAGGATTGTGAGTTGAACGAAACCCAGAGAGGCGACATGCTGGTACTTCGTTCGGCCGGTGCGTATGGCGAAATAATGGCTTCGCAGTATAACTGCCGCGAATTGCCTAAACCATATTACTCGGATAAAATATAAATCGTACAACAATGTAAGTCAGGAGTCGTATGAATATATGGCTCTTGTCTTTTTATGAAGATATCTTTTTATAATACAGGCAATGGTTGAGCAAATCTTACATTACTTCATGTTTAACGAACTGGAAATTGCAGGGATAGTGTTTTACCTCCTGCTGTTCCTTATTCAGATCTTTTTTTATTTCAATTATTACAGGAAACCCTATTCTGTCGTTTGCAAGAGGGACAAAGATAATCACAAACCTGTTTGTCCGAAGCCCAAAGTATCCGTTATTATAGCTTCGGAGAATGCTGCCGATGAACTGGCTGAAAATCTTCCTGCTATCCTGACACAAGATTATTCCGATTATGAAGTTATCGTTGTTAATAACGGCTCTACAGATGAAAGTGAGACTCTATTGCAATCTTTGCAACTAAAATATCCTCATTTATACATAACCTATCTGCCATATTCAAATGATATCACATTTGGTCGCCGTAAATTAGCGCTCACCATAGGCATCAAAGCCGCTAAAGGAGAAGTTCTGCTATTTACGGAACCTTATTCCAGGCCTGTATCGGATCAATGGATATCTTCAATGGTGGAAGAATTATCGGACGAAAAAGATATTGTTTTAGGATATTCCTATTATAGTAGGACAAAGACGTTTTTTAACCGTATAGCGCGTTTCGATAATCATTTGTTTTCCATGCAGTATATTTCCATGGCTCTCAAGAACAAGCCGTTTACCGGAATAAACCGTAATCTCGCTTTCCGCAGGCACCTCTTTTTCGATAATAAAGGCTTTGCTGCATTCCTTAATCTGGAGAACGGCGAAGATGTATTTATCAACCAGATAATTACTGATAGCAATACATCTGTGGCGTTGTCCCCGGATAGTTTTGTAGAGTCATCCAATGACCGCTATTCATTGTGGAAGCAAGTAAAGAAATCCTATTCAATTACGAAGAAACATTTTAAGGATAAAACGCCTATTAATTTATTTGGTTTAGAAACGGCTACCCGCTACCTGTTTTATCTGGTACTGATTACCCTTCTGGTATATTCGGCCGCATCTTTTCACTGGGCCTTATTGGGTATTGCGGTATTTTTCTTTGTATTGAGATTAGTGATACAGTCAATAATAATAAATAAGGCTGCCAGATACTTTCAATCCGGAAAATTCCACTTTTCACTGATTTTGATGGATCTTCTGCAGCCCTTTTATAACTTCAAATTCAGGACTAACCATAAAAACAGGGCTACAGGCCGGCGTTAACCGATAATGAGAATTTAGATACTTATTTAATTTCCTGCCCTTTTTTTGTTACAGAAGTTTTTCTCGTCAGCTTCAGGTAAGGTTTATGGATTCTCTCTTCCCATATCAGCCATAAGACAAAAATTACACCGTCGTAATATATCCAGACAAACACATCGCGATGAAAAACATTAAACCAGTCCTCGTAAAATTTCAGGTAGCACTCCTTGGTATTCACCCATTGACAGTTGTTGTACCATTCATTTACAGATATAAACCATTCAGGAAACGGATTTCGTATGATAATGAGTATTATTGCCAATCTGAGTATATTTATTAAGAGGAGTATGGCCAGCGACATGGGAATATACCATAATTTTTTCTTCGCAGGGCCAAAATAAAAACTAAGGATAAAGGTAAACATAAACAATTGTTTCAAACCTGTACAACCCCATATTATATCTACCGGAATAGAGTTCTCAAAATAAAGTGTGTATCCGTTGATGATTTTAAAATCCTGATATCCGAACAAGTCATGTACCAGCCAATAAACGGCATCTGCGGTCCACCGGTTCATCCCTTCGGTATATGAAGTCAAATCTCTTCCCAGCACAATGAGTATTCTTTCGTCCTCACCCTGATGTACGCAGAGTTTCCAGATAAATTCAAATATAAGGAATAAGCACAGAAACCATATAATATCTTTAAATGGTTTCAATTTGCTTATGAATATATTAATATAGTTTATGCTCTGGTTCCTCATTCTGCTTAAATTCGCATACAAAGGTACTAAAATAAGGATAATTAACCTTTTTAAGGCAAAAAAAATATGACATTTTATTTAAATTGTCGGTTAACTGATTTTTTTTAATTTACTTTGCACAAATTTCATCTGTTTTTAAGTGAATTTAGTAGTAAATAAGAGGTATTCGTGATTAAACAGGCTGTTTATTAATTAGATAAGTCGCACGAGAAATACCAGTGTTAGCAGAGCTTTTCAATGATGATTCAGCTTTCTTTCGAAGTTTTACATTATCTGAATAATAATTTGCTCAAAAAATTGTTTATAGAGGAGAATACGAAATGGCTGAAAGCATAGGTACTTTCATCCAGAATTGAGATTTACAGGATTAAAACCGTATATTGAATTATAATGCTAAAGAGTAAAAATCTTCTTTTAATAGCCTTTTTGGCTTGTATTGTAGGCTCGCTCAGAGCACAAACCGATTCTCCGTATAGCAGATATGGCTACGGAGTACTGAAGGATCAGGCCGTGGGTCCATCAAAGGCAATGGGAGGTATAGGTTACGGGCTTCGCAATAGCCAGAGTGCAAATCCGCTGAATCCGGCATCATATTCGAGAGTAGACTCGCTTACTTTTCTTTTTGATATCGGCATAAACTTTAACAGCGGAAAACTGAGCGACGGAGTAAATTCTGATAAAAAATACAGCGGAGGACTGGAATATATAACGATCCTGGTACCTTTAAAGAAAGGTCTCGGACTCAGTTTTGGTATCATTCCGTTTTCTTCGGTAGGCTATAAATTCGGATCAACAGAAACAAATGGCTCGGTAGCATATACCAAATCATTTTCCGGAAGCGGAGGTTTAAGCCAGATATATGGAGGATTGGGTTATTCATCTCCAATAAAAGGATTATCACTGGGTGCCAATATTTCATATCTTTTTGGTACATTAGATCATACTCGCAGTTTACCTGCATTAACAGGAAGTAATTCATATACATCCAGGGATATTACAGAATTATCTGTAAAGGCTGCGAAATTCGATATAGGTCTCCAATACGAGATGCCGATAGCTAAGAATAAAATGCTGACAATAGGTGCCGTATATTCACCCAAAATAAACTCCTCTGCCGATTATGATAATAAGCGTTATGTAATATCCTCATCCAATACGCTTATTAACGGAGATACTACAATTTATAATGGGGTCGATGCTGGAATTCCGGAAACATACGGATTGGGATTTACAGTTAACAGCAACAATAAACTTGTTTTTGGAGCCGATGCTACTTATCAACGTTGGAGCAAGGCGAAATATACTTCATATATGAATGATGGATTAAGCGATGCCGATCGTTTCAATGACAGGTGGAAATACAGCGTTGGAGCTGAATATATGATAGACCCATACGACAGAAGCTTCTTTAAGAAAATACGCTTCAGAGGAGGTGTTAACTATGCTAACTCATATCTGAATGTAATGGATGCATCCGGAAGAGTAGACGGATATAAAGAATACGGAGCGACATTAGGTTTCGGTTTACCTATCCGGGATAATATCGGCCAGCGGATGTCGTATATCAATATTAATTTCGAATATAAAAAACTAAAGCCGAAGCTTAGTAATATGATAAGTGAAGAATACTTCGGTGTATCGCTGAACGTCAATATCAATGAACTTTGGTTCTTCCGCCGTAAAGTTGAATAAAAAATACAGAATCAGGATAAACAGCCTCAATTACAGATTGAGGCTAATTCTTTTTAAGTATATTAGCCTAATGAAGTTAATGCAAAAACAAGGACTGTGGATGGTAGCTGTAATTTCAATATTTACTGCACCTTTCTTTTTTGCATCCTGTAAGAAAGAAGTCAGTTCTGCCGTAAATTTCAAATATGACAAAGAACTTGTTCCATCCATGCATACAGACAGCGTACGGGTGCTTATTTCCGATTCGGGGCTTATCAAATATAAAATGATAACCAAGACCTGGGATGTTTTCGATGAAGCAAAAGATCCTTACTGGTTCTTCCCGAAAGGGCTTTATCTGGAACGGTTCGACACTGCATTTACTGTCGTATTTACAATTAAGGCAGATACAGTGTGGAACTATACCAGGCGCAAACTTTGGCGGCTTAAAGGAAATGTTTTTGCAAGGAACATTGTCGGGGAAACATTCACCGGAGATGAATTTTTTTGGAATCAGCAGGAACAGAAAATATATTCGGACAAACTGGTAGAAGTGACCAGGCCGGAGAAGGGGATATTGGTTGCCCGAAATGGTATGGTGGCTAACCAGCAAATGACAGCCTACGAATTTATGGAAGTAGGAGAGAATGCCGGGAAAAAAACTCTGATTTATGTAAATGAAGATGAAGAAAACAAAGAAGAAAAAGCAGAATAGTTTTTCAAATATGAATGAAATTCAATCTCAATTTATTATCTTCGCACGCTGAAAACTGTATCTTTGAGAATTTAAAATAAACAATATAAAAAGTAATTATTATTTAAATGGCTGCATTACAGAAAATTAGGAGCAAATCAAGCCTGCTTGTCGGTATAATCGCGGTAGGTTTATTAGCATTTGTATTTCCGTGGGGTGAAGTTACAACCTTTGTTAATAAAATGAGAGACAAAGCATTTGTTGTGGATGGAAAGGTGATTACAACAAAAGAATATTCTGAAAAAATCGCTCAATGGGAAAACTTTCAGAAGATTATGTCGAATCAATCCTCATTGGATGAGTTTACTAACTCTCAAATCCGGGAAATGGCTTACCAGCAAATGGTCAAAGAAATAATATTGGATGAAGAAGCAGGCAGATTAGGATTAGCTGTTACACCTGAAGAGTTGAATGATATGGTTTACGGACCTGTTGTAGCTCCTATATTATATCAAATACCATTTTTCGCAAATCCTCAGACTGGCCAGTTTGACAAGGCCTATCTGATGCAATTCCTTTCCGATATTAATCAGGATCCGGCAGCTATGCAGGAACCTCATAGATCTGAGATTATGGCCAGAAGGGAAATCTGGGCTTTCATACAGAATATGATGAAATATCAACGTCTTGAAGAAAAATATGCATCTTTAGTTGCCGGCTCTGTTTTAGTTAGCGATACTGAGGCTAAAGCAGCCTATGCCGATTCTAAGAATGTAGCAGATATAGCATATGTTGTTCAGAGATATTCAGCCCTGGCAGATTCTGCCGTTCAGGTTTCAGACAAAGAAATAAAAGCACTTTACGATTTGCGTAAAAATAACTATAAACTGGATACCGAGCTTCGCAAAATTTCATACTTCATCAAGGATGTTGTTCCCAGCGATGAAGACTATGCTGCCATAGAGCAAGAAATGAATGCCGCGTATGAAAAATTGAAAATGACAGACAATCCTGCTATTGTTCTAAGTGAATATTCATCTACATATCAGGATATTTTTATGGCAGTTTCATCATTGCCGGCCGATGCCAAAACATTTGTGGAATCTGCATCAGTAGGTGATATTTTTGGACCGGTTCGCGAGAATCAGACATATCTGATGTATAAATTAATAGACCGGACAAATGCCGCCGATTCTATTAAACTGCAAATAATACCGTTGCCACAAGGTCTTGATGAAAAAACATCAGCCCATATTGTTGATAGTATCCAAAGCGTTCTTAAAGGTGGCAAGGATTTCGGGGCCGTAGCTGACGAATTATTCCCTAATTCTAACGGAGGTGATTTGGGTTGGACTAACGAAGCGATGTTGGCAAGTGCAGGAATTGCAAAGGAATGTTTTGCCGCTGCAAAAGGTGAAATTCTGAAATTGAAAGTGGGAGGGCAGGATCAGTTGATTCGTATAGCCGATAAAACTAATCCGGTACCAAAAGTGAAGTTAGCAGTAATACAGTTACCTGTTATAATCAGTGATAAAACACAGAATGCTATAGATAACGAATTGAACCAGTTCGTGAGCGAAAACGGAAACCTCGAAAATTTTGATAAAGCCGCTCAGGCTAAAGGTTACAGCCTGATTCAAAATTCAATTATATCGCCATCCGAAATAGCATTGGGGCAAGCTACAGGAACCCGTCAGGTTATACACTGGGCTTTCAATGAAAAGGCCGGTTCGGTGAAGAAATTTGATATGTCAGACAAGCGTGTCGTTGCAATCGTGAAAAATGAAATAACCGGAGAATATATGCCGGTATCTGAAGTGGCAACAGCGTTAAAATCAGAGCTGATAAATGATAAAAAAGCAGAGAAAATCATTGCGGATCTGAAAGCTAAGAATTTGACATCTCTGGATGCTTATGCACAAGCTGTATCAGGAAAAGTGGATACAGTAAACTTTGTTACATTCCAGACTAACAATCTATCGGGGATTGGTTTTGAACCATTAATGAACGTATATTCGAAATTAGGCCAGGTCAATAAACTGGAAGCTCCTATGAAAGGAAAATCCGGAGTATATGTATTGAATGTGACAAACAAAACTGAAGATACAAAAGAATTCAATGCCGAACAGACAAAACAGTCGTTGAAGCAAGCCAATTATTATCAGATGATGTCACAAGCCGTCTCTATATTGAAAAATAAGATGAAAGTAGAAGATAACAGGGTGAAATTCTGGTAAAATTCTTTAAAGAAAAATTTAATCACTATATTTAAGGTCCCTTGTAGCCAGAGCTATGAGGGGCTTTTTTAATTAAAGAGAATATGACAAAAAAAGAACGTTATGCCGGGGTTATTAGTTGGTTTGACAAAAATATGCCTGTAGCAGACACAGAATTGCATTATGACAATCCATTTCATCTATTGATTGCTGTTATTCTATCCGCGCAGTGTACCGATAAGCGGGTCAATATGGTAACACCGCCATTATTTGAAGCATATCCCACACCTGAAGTGATGGCGGTTTCTACTACAGATGCCATTTATCATTACATAAAAAGTGTATCTTACCCCAATAATAAAGCGAAAAATCTGTTAGGAATGGCTAAGAAACTCGTAGATGACTTCGGAGGGAAGGTTCCTGATACTATGGAAGAATTGGAGACTATACCCGGAGTAGGTCGTAAAACAGCAAATGTAATGCTTATTGTGGCTTTTAATAAGCCGGCGATGCCAGTAGATACACATGTTTTTCGGGTTTCAAATAGAATTGGATTAACCGAAAATTCGAAAAATCCCGAGCAAACAGAAAAAGAATTGATAAAATATATACCGGCGAAATATTTATCAAAGGCACATCATTGGTTAATTTTGCATGGCAGATATGTCTGTATTGCGCGGAAACCAAAATGTGAAGAATGTGGATTAACCCCGTATTGTAAATTTTTCTCAAAAAAATGAACTAAAATGAGGTTTTAGTAATGACTTGGCTATTAATGTATTGTAAAAACGGTTGAAAATAGTTTAAAAATACCTCTTAAAATATTTGGAGTTATACTGATTATTTACATATCTTTGCACCCGCTTTACCACTAAAAGGCTCTTCGGCAGCGGGGAGTTTATGGGAGTAGAGAAAGCGATCTTTGAGATTATGAAATAACAACATTATAGAGTGTAGTACACAGTCTGAACCCTGGTTAAGTTTGGGGTTTGGATAAAAAGCTAGAGATAGTAAAAAAAGGTGCTACCGTCAATTACTATTACCCAATAGTAAAATAAAAACGCTTGAACAGGATCAAAAGGTTAAAAAAAAGAATATACAAAGAAGAGTTTGATCCTGGCTCAGGATGAACGCTAGCGATAGGCCTAACACATGCAAGTCGAGGGGCAGCATAGGGTAGCAATACTTTGATGGCGACCGGCGCACGGGTGAGTAACGCGTATGCAACCTACCTATAACAGGGGGATAACCCGGAGAAATTCGGACTAATACCGCATAAAACAGGGGCTCCGCATGGAGATATTTGTTAAAGATTTATCGGTTATAGATGGGCATGCGTTCCATTAGCCAGTTGGTGAGGTAACGGCTCACCAAAGCAACGATGGATAGGGGAACTGAGAGGTTTGTCCCCCACACTGGAACTGAGACACGGACCAGACTCCTACGGGAGGCAGCAGTGAGGAATATTGGTCAATGGGCGAGAGCCTGAACCAGCCAAATCGCGTGAAGGAAGACTGCCTTATGGGTTGTAAACTTCTTTTGTACAGGAATAAAAAGGGGGACGCGTCCCTTATTGCATGTACTGTACGAATAAGCATCGGCTAACTCCGTGCCAGCAGCCGCGGTAATACGGAGGATGCGAGCGTTATCCGGATTTATTGGGTTTAAAGGGTGCGCAGGCGGGCTTTTAAGTCAGCGGTGAAATCTCGGGGCTTAACTCCGAAACTGCCGTTGAAACTGGGAGTCTTGAGTATGGATGAAGTAGGCGGAATTCGTTGTGTAGCGGTGACATGCTTAGATATAACGAGGAACTCCGATTGCGTAGGCAGCTTACTAAGCCATAACTGACGCTCAAGCACGAAAGCGTGGGGATCAAACAGGATTAGATACCCTGGTAGTCCACGCCGTAAACGATGATTACTAGTTGTATGCGATATACCGTATGTGACTAAGCGAAAGCGATAAGTAATCCACCTGGGGAGTACGCCGGCAACGGTGAAACTCAAAGGAATTGACGGGGGCCCGCACAAGCGGAGGAACATGTGGTTTAATTCGATGATACGCGAGGAACCTTACCCGGGCTTGAAATGTACATGAATTACGTTGAAAGATGTAAGCCAGCAATGGCATGTATGTAGGTGCTGCATGGTTGTCGTCAGCTCGTGCCGTGAGGTGTCGGCTTAAGTGCCATAACGAGCGCAACCCACATTGTTAGTTACTAACAGGTCAGGCTGAGGACTCTAACAAGACTGCCGTCGTAAGATGCGAGGAAGGTGTGGATGACGTCAAATCAGCACGGCCCTTACGTCCGGGGCGACACACGTGTTACAATGGGTGGTACAAAGGGCAGCTACTTGGTGACAAGATGCTAATCTCCAAAGCCACTCCCAGTTCGGATCGGAGTCTGCAACTCGACTCCGTGAAGCTGGATTCGCTAGTAATCGCGCATCAGCCATGGCGCGGTGAATACGTTCCCGGGCCTTGTACACACCGCCCGTCAAGCCATGGAAGCTGGGGGTATCTGAAGTGCGTAACCGCAAGGAGCGTCCTAGGGTAAAACCGGTGACTGGGGCTAAGTCGTAACAAGGTAGCCGTACCGGAAGGTGCGGCTGGAACACCTCCTTTCTGGAGATGCTGTTCGAGCAAGGTAGTCCTTTTTAAGAAAGGTACTGCACTCTTAAATGATGTTGTTGTTTTAACATATACTCAGTTTACAGGAGTAGGTACAGGTTTACCAGTTGAAATATACTGTTTACTGTTTACTGCTAACTGTTAACTGACCAAGAGAAACCAAGAAGCTGGCAATCAGTTTCAGGCGAGAACAGCCAGTCCTATAGCTCAGTTGGTTAGAGCGCTACACTGATAATGTAGAGGTCGGCAGTTCAACTCTGCCTGGGACTACATCGCTGCGAGAGCAGCGAGGTTTCAAGATTCCAAGATTTAAAAATTTCAAGATTCCACAAATAATTTTGCAATCATTAAATTTTGAAATCTTTAAATCACCTTACGGGGGATTAGCTCAGCTGGCTAGAGCACCTGCCTTGCACGCAGGGGGTCAACGGTTCGAATCCGTTATTCTCCACAACTTAAGTGAATAACGAAGAGTGAAAAACGAAGAATATAAATTATATTTTTCACTTTACACTTATCAGTTTACACTTAAAAACGATCTTTGACATGATGTATAAAAAGAGCAAGTAAAGTTAGATTATGGAAATAATCTATCAAACCCTGCTAATGAATAATCTTCGGGTTATTTGTTAGATAGAAAAAAGAAAGTAGGAAAGGGCACATGGGGGATGCCTAGGCTCTCAGAGGCGAAGAAGGACGTGATAAGCTGCGATAAGCTACGGGAAGGTGCAAATAACCCTTGATCCGTGGATTTCCGAATGGGGCAACCCAGTATCCGAAGAGGATATTACACTATGTATGTAGTGAGCAAACGCGGGGAACTGAAACATCTAAGTACCCGTAGGAAAAGAAAATAAAAATGATTCCCAGAGTAGTGGCGAGCGAAATGGGAAGAGCCCAAACCGTTATTGTTTAGGCAATAGCGGGGTTGTAGGACTGCGCCGTGGCAAGACCGATTTGAAGTAGAACGCTATGGAAAGAGCGATCATAGAGGGTGATAATCCCGTATACGAATCATATCCGAAGCCTAGCAGTATCCTGAGTAGCGCGGGACACGAGAAATCCTGTGTGAATCAGCCGGGACCATCCGGTAAGGCTAAATACTCCTGAGAGACCGATAGTGAACCAGTACCGTGAGGGAAAGGTGAAAAGCACCTCGAACAGAGGAGTGAAAGAGACCCTGAAACCATGTGCCTACAAGCGGTCGGAGCATTAAAATGTGACGGCGTGCCTTTTGCATAATGAACCTACGAGTTACTCTTACTGGCAAGGTTAAGTACAATGATGTACGCAGCCGAAGCGAAAGCAAGTCTTAACAGGGCGTTTGAGTCAGTAGGAGTAGACGCGAAACCAAGTGATCTACCCTTGGGCAGGTTGAAGTTTGGGTAACACCAAATGGAGGACCGAACCGGTAAGCGTTGAAAAGCTTTCGGATGACCTGAGGGTAGGGGTGAAAGGCTAATCAAACTTGGAGATAGCTCGTACTCCCCGAAATGCATTTAGGTGCAGCCTCGGCGAATTACTTATGTCAGGTAGAGCGACTGATTGGATGCGAGGGCTTCGCCGCCTATCAAGTCCAGATAAACTCCGAATGGGCATAAGTTAATACCGGGAGTGAGGGCATGGGTGCTAAGGTCCATGTCCGAGAGGGAAAGAACCCAGACCATCAGCTAAGGTCCCCAAATACATGTTCAGTTGAATTAACGAAGTATGACTACTAAGACAGCTAGGATGTTGGCTTGGAAGCAGCCATTCATTTAAAGAGTGCGTAACAGCTCACTAGTCGAGTGGTCGTGCGTGGATAATAATCGGGCATAAACATGTTACCGAAGCTATGGGATAAAATATTATCGGTAGGGGAGCATTCTACTCAGCGTTGAAGGCGTACCGTCAGGTATTCTGGAGCGTGTAGAAAAGCAAATGTAGGTATAAGTAACGATAAAGGGGGTGAGAAACCTCCTCGCCGAAAGACTAAGGTTTCCTGATCAACGCTAATCGGATCAGGGTAAGTCGGACCCTAAGGTGTAGCCGAACGGCGAAGCCGATGGAAGAACCGGTTAATATTCCGGTACTGTTATACAGAGTTATGTGGGGACGCAGGAGTGACACTGCTGCCAAGTGACGGATTACTTGGTTAAAGGAAGTAGACGTAGACAGAGGTAGGCAAATCCGCCTTTGGAGTTGAAACTGATAGTACTACAATCCTTCGGGAGCGTAGATAATGCAGGTAAGCATACTGCCTAGAAAAACCGCTAAACGCTAATCTGTATAGCAACCGTACCACAAACGGACACACGTAGTCGGGTTGAAAATACTAAGGCGCTCGAGCGATTCACAGTTAAGGAATTAGGCAAAATGACCCTGTAACTTCGGGATAAAGGGTGCCATCTGTAAGGGTGGCCGCAGAGAATAGGTCAAGGCAACTGTTTAACAAAAACACATGGCTATGCAAATTTGAAAGAAGAAGTATATAGCCTGACACCTGCCCGGTGCTGGAAGGTTAAGAGGAGATGTCATGAGCAATCAGAAGCATTGAATTGAAGCCCCAGTAAACGGCGGCCGTAACTATAACGGTCCTAAGGTAGCGAAATTCCTTGTCGGGTAAGTTCCGACCTGCACGAATGGTGTAATGATCTTGACACTGTCTCAACTGTGATCTCGGTGAAATTGTAGTATCGGTGAAGATGCCGATTACCCGCGATGGGACGAAAAGACCCCGTGAACCTTTACTATAGCTTTACATTGATTCTGGGCACTTGATGTGTAGGATAGGCCGGAGGCTGTGAAGCGGGTACGCCAGTACTTGTGGAGCCATCCTTGAAATACGGCCCTTTAATTGTTTGGAATCTAACCTGCGGATGCAGGAACAGTGTATGGTGGGTAGTTTGACTGGGGTGGTCGCCTCCAAAAGAGTAACGGAGGCTTCTAAAGGTGTGCTCAGGACGATTGGTAACCGTTCGTAGAGTGTAATGGTATAAGCACGCTTGACTGAGAGACCCACAAGTCGATCAGGTAGGAAACTAGAGCATAGTGATCCGGTGGTTTCAGTATGGAATGGCCATCGCTCAAAGGATAAAAGGTACTCCGGGGATAACAGGCTGATCATTCCCAAGAGCTCATATCGACGGAATGGTTTGGCACCTCGATGTCGGCTCGTCACATCCTGGGGCTGGAGCAGGTCCCAAGGGTTGGGCTGTTCGCCCATTAAAGTGGCACGCGAGCTGGGTTCAGAACGTCGTGAGACAGTTCGGTCTCTATCTATCGTGGGCGCAGGATATTTGCGGAGATCTGACACTAGTACGAGAGGACCGTGTTGGACGGACCCCTGGTCTGCCGGTTGTTCCGCCAGGAGCATCGCCGGGTAGCTAAGTCCGGATTGGATAAGTGCTGAAAGCATCTAAGTACGAAGCCGACTTCAAGATAAGATATCCATTAAGGGTGGTTGTAGACTACGACCTTGATAGGCTACAGGTGTAAAGGCAGCAATGTCATAGCCGAGTAGTACTAATAGCCCGGACGCTTTCAAGGGTGTCAGTAACCAGAATGATGTTAACTGACGCCAAACAACAAACCAGAGGTTTGCTATATTACGAATATAAGATAACGATACTCGCTCTTTTACATCAGTCAATCCTACACGGTTGACAGCAAGGCATACGGTTGTGGTATTTAATACTGTAAACTGTTAACTGTAAACTGTTAACTGAAGATATTCAGGTGGTTATAACACCGGGGCTCCACCTCTTCCCATTCCGAACAGAGAAGTTAAGCCCGGTCGTGCCGATGGTACTGCGCAAGTGGGAGAGTAGGTTACCGCCGTTTTTAAGATAAGTCCTTCACTAAACAGTGAGGGACTTTTTTTTTGTTTGGGATACGGGTTTTCCTATGCATATATGGAAGACTATGAAAGAGGCAGCTGGCCTAATCTTGCCAGCTACCACAGACTAGTGTATTTACGAGCAGATATCATTCTCTGCAAATTGTTTAATATAATCTTTAAGTTTTAACCTATCAATTGTGATTAACGATTGATTTTTGATCTTACATTTTTTTAGATCTGTATTATCCGGCAGTTCCATAACATTTGCTGCTATCATTTTCTCCAACCGATTCAGGGAAATATTGAGACATTGACGTATTACAGATGATAATTTCAGATGAATATCATATGCTGTTATTATACAAAATTCAATCTTATCTTCTTCCATATTCACCATTTCTTCAACAGTTATCGGTTGATGAATAATGTCGTATTCTATTGATTTATAGCAAACTTCCACATTGTTTCTTTTCATCAATTCTATATCGGATGCATAGTTCCATGCAGTGTTTGCATCGTTGGTCAAGAACTTTTGATATAAATTTTTTTCAATCGATTCAGGTCTTATCCGTGATAGAATAGTAAGATTGAACGTACTGTCGCATTCTGTACATCTGTAGATCAACCACACGTCCAGAATCTTTTTTTGGGCATTGATTCTGAATTTATCACTGCAATAAAATTGGCTGCTACTGTTGCATTTTGCACATTTTCTTTTTAATAACGGCATATTTTGGATACATATTTCCCATGTATATCGTTTTGTCTTTTTCATTTTGGCTGTTCCTCTCAGGATGTATATACTACCCTTGATCACATATAATTATGTTAAGGCCTATATACAGAGAGTATTTAAGCCGGAAAGGGTAGTGAGATTAATAAATAAATAAGATATACCCGTTCGAGTACAAAACTCAAACAAGAGGAATTACTAGCTTGTGGTATTTGAAGCTAATATTATGCCAGTATATATAAAAGAATAGTTGCCAAAATGTAATAATGTTGGTTTGGAGTACAAAGATAATAGTTTTATTATATTGTATCCAATAATTACTGAGTGTAATTTATTTGATTGAGCAGGTGATGATTTGAATGATAGTGATACGGGGTTCCGTTGAAAATCAGAGTGCCGAAGAGCTGCCAATACGATATTATATATTTATCTTTGCCTCCGGTCTAAACAAATAAAAGATATTATGAGTGACATAACGTATGACTGTATTGTAATAGGAGGAGGAATAAGTGGAATATCTTTTGCTCATTACATGCATATAGCGGGCAAAAAGACATTAATTATAGAGAAGGATAAGAATGCGGGAGGGCAGGTGCAAAGCTTGTTTTCGGAGCAATATCCCGCTTATTGGAGAGAGTTTGGCGCGCATACCTGTTATAATTCCTATACCCGTTTATTGTCGATTGTAAAAGATATCGGGTGCGTCGATCTGATAAGACCATTGGGAAAAGGAAGCTATGTGACATATTCTGATGGACTGATAAAAAAAATGTTTGCAGAACTGTCGATGCCTTCTCTTATACTGAACGGACCCAGAATGTTCTTTACATCAAAGAAAGGGAAGACTGTGAAGGAGTATTTCAGTAAAATTGTAGGTTCGTCTAACTATAATAAATTGTTTACCAGGCTTTTCAGAGCTGTTATATCACAGAATGCAGACGATTATCCTGTTGAATTATTTTTGAAACACAGGAAAGACAGATATAAAGAGTTTCCCCGGAAATATAGCTTTCATGAAGGCTTGTCGTCATTTCTGCATTCCATAATAGAGAAGGATAAGCTGCAAATAGAAAAATCATGTGAAGTGTTGGATATACAGCGTAGCGGCAATGCATATAGAGTTATCACGATGGAAGGTAAAATATTTGATGCGCCCCATATAGCTATAGCCACAGATCCCCAGGCGGCTTCACGGCTGATTAAGGATATAGAGCCGTCCTTGTCGTCATTGCTGGCATCAATACCACTGTTCCAGACTGAATCGTTGAATGTTATTGTACCGAAGGATAAACTGGTAATGCAAAGTATAGCCGGAATAATACCTGTTTCCGACGACTTCCATTCGGCCGTATCCCGTGATCTGATAGAAGATGAAACGTTAAGGAGTTTTACTTTTCATTTTGAAAAGGGAGAAAAAGACGAAGATGAAAAGTCCGATATTATATGCAAAGTGCTGAATATTTCCCGCAATGATATATTGGAATGTAAAATGATCAGGCATATACTGCCTTCGTTGCGTATGTCACATCTGAATATGGCTGAACAAGTGGTTAAAATGAGGCAATCGGATAGTATTTATCTGCTTGGTAACTATTTTTACGGATTATCTTTAGAAGACTGCGTTCATCGTTCATTTGATGAATCCCAAAGGTATGGTGTAATGAGCTGATTTATAGGAATCTCTTTTACTGTTATTTTTGAACATAATTGTTTGATTTTTGGGAAATACTTTATCTATATGTATATGATAGCTTTTAGCCGTTAGCTGATAGTTCTTTGAAGTATTGATTAAAGCAGTTACGAGTTTGCCTCGCCTTCGCTTCGGCGAATGTTATTTCTTCGTCTTGGGGCAGTTATAAGTTACAAGTAAACAAGATACGAGATACAAGTTGTTAACTGATGACTGTTTACTGATATATCTGTTACCTTTTAACAGTTACAAGTTTGCCTCGCCTTCGCTTCGGCGAATGCTATTTCTGAGCCCTTCGGGCAGTTACGGGTTACTTCATTCTTAATTGTATTCTGTTACTTTTGTTACCTTTTAACTATATAGTGTAAATATAGGTTAATTTAATAAGGTTTTTGAGCCGGTTATTGTTAATGTGATGACAGAGGAAGTAAGGACAGGGTGTTACTTTTTTGATCGGTTTGAATATCTGGGAGCAACTGAATATCATCAGTTCATAGGCGAAAAAGTAACAATGAAAAAAGTATGCAAATGGTGTTACTTTTGTTACCTTTTTGACAGCAAAGAGTATGTGTTATGCGTTGTCAACGGCAGACCGCAATATAAAGCCAAAAAAGACCGTCTGAATACTTCAAACGGTCCGCTTTTTTTGAGCCTCTTGTCGGATTCGAACCAACGACCCCGAGATTACAAATCACGTGCTCTGGCCAACTGAGCTAAAGAGGCAAGTGGGTAAGCTGACTATATCGCGTCGCTACAACCGACGGCCCTTGCTGCGATCAAACCCTGGGGGATTAATCGGGAGCTGACCGTATAGGACTTACCCGCGACAAAAGTAGATAAATTTTTCATATTCACAAAATATGAATTCGATTTTTTCCTTTGATTTCCTTTTACTACATTTGTATTGGAAGTCTTTTCCAGAAAAAGAAGTTAGATATCAGTGACTTATAAATTGACATTTTACATAAAAAAATATTAAGAAAAAAACAAAATAACATGACAGTAACAGATCGTTTTATCAAATACGCAAAATTTGATACGGAATCGAATACAGAAACAGGTATAACCCCCAGTACACCGGGACAAATGGTTCTGGCCCGCGAAATAGAAAAAGAACTTCGTGAAATGGGGTTGGATGACGTTACACTGGACGAGAATGCCTATCTGATGGCTACTCTTCCCGCTAATACAGATAAGAAAGTCCCCACTATTGGTTTTATAGCCCATCTGGATACCAGCCCCGATCTGTCAGGAAAGAACGTTAATCCCCGTATTGTAAAAAACTACGATGGAAAGGATATAATACTGAACAAGGATACAAATGTAGTGCTTTCTCCTGCCGACTTTCCCGAAATGCTCGATTATAAAGGACAGGATCTGATAGTGACGGATGGGGATACATTGCTGGGTGCAGATGATAAAGCCGGAATCGCGGAAATTATAACAGCGATCAGATATCTGCAAGATCATCCTGAAATCAAACATGGAAAAATCCGTATAGGATTCAATCCTGATGAAGAGATCGGACTGGGTGCGCATAAATTTGATGTGGAAAAATTTGGCTGTGAGTGGGCTTACACAATGGATGGCGGCCCGATAGGAGAACTGGAGTATGAAAACTTCAATGCTGCCGGCGTAAAGATTAATATACAGGGAAGGAGTGTACATCCGGGATATGCAAAAGATAAGATGACAAATGCGCTGGTAGTTGCCAGTAGACTTATATCCCTTCTTCCGGCGAATGAAAGGCCCGAGCATACCACCAAATACGAAGGTTTTTTTCATCTGACAAATGTGTCGGGAACAGTAGATTCGGCTACAGTGGGCTATATAATACGCGACCATGACCGTAAGCTGTTTGAAGGGCGGAAACAATTGATGATCGAGGTTGTAGACTTCATAAATAGATTGTATCCTAATAGTACGACTCTTGAAATCAAAGACCAATACTATAATATGCGTGAAAAGGTAGAGCCTGTGAAGCATATTGTAGATATGGCTTTTGAGGCAATGGAAGCAGCAGGGGTTACTCCGATCGTTAAACCGATACGAGGAGGGACAGACGGTGCACAGTTATCATTTAAAGGGCTTCCTTGTCCGAATATCTTTGCCGGAGGGCATAATTTTCATGGACGTTATGAGTTCGTGCCTGTACAATCGATGGAAAAGGCTGTGGAAGTAATAGTAAAACTAGCCGAGATAGTAGCAAATAAATAAAATCAATGTTGATACTTAAAATACATAAACAAATATGAAGAAAACACCTTTTACGGATATTCACGTTGCACTCGGGGCAAAAATGCATGAATTTGCAGGCTACAATATGCCCATCGAATATTCGGGTATAATAGATGAGCATATGACCGTATGCACCGGAGTAGGAGTATTTGATGTTTCACATATGGGTGAAATATGGGTTAAAGGCCCCCGTGCGGAAGCTTTCCTGCGACGAATGATGAGTAATGATGTCGCCTCCCTCGAAATAGGAAAAGCGCAGTATTCAGCCATTATAAATGAGCAGGGAGGTATTGTGGATGACATAATCGTATATCATTACGAGCCGGAAAAGTATATGCTTGTTGTTAATGCATCGAATATAGAGAAGGACTGGAAATGGTTCACGGAGCATAACGATGAATTTGCTGATTTGGAAAATGCTTCGGAAGAAGTTGCTCAATTGGCGATACAAGGTCCTAAAGCCCTGGCAACACTGCAAAAACTGACTAAAATAGATCTGACCAAGATTCCTTATTACTCGTTTGCTATAGGCAGTCTGGACGGTTCTGGCCTGGAGAATGTGATTATATCCAATACCGGATATACAGGTGCGGGAGGCTTCGAAATCTACTTTTATCCGCAATATGGGGTAGATATATGGAATGCTTTATTTGAGGCAGGAGAAGAATTCGGAATCAAACCGATCGGGCTGGGTGCACGTGATACATTACGTCTCGAAATGGGATTCTGCCTGTACGGAAACGATTTGGATGATACCACTACGCCTATCGAGGCCGGATTGGGTTGGATAACTAAATTTACGGACGGGCGGAACTTTACTGCCCGCGCTATATTGGAAAAGCAAAAGGCAGATGGCATAAGTCGTAAGTTATGCGGATTTCATATGCTGGAAAAGGGAATCCCGCGTCATGGCTACGATATAGTGAATGAAAAGAATGAAAAAATCGGGATAGTAACATCCGGAACAATGTCACCTACCACAAAAATAGGTGTGGGGCTTGGCTATATTAAACCAGAGTATGCAGCATTGGGTACACCGGTTTTCATTAAAGTGCGTGATAAGAACCTGAAAGCAGAAGTGGTGAAGCCACCCTTCAGAAAGCTGTAAGATATGAGCAGAAAAAGGGACTCCAACCGGAATCCCTTTTTTATCAGTTCTTTAAAATTACTTTTTGTCAGCTTTTTTATCTTTAGTGCAACAAGCTTTTTTATCAGCAGCCTTGTCCTTGGTGCATTCTTTCTTGTCTTTCGCACATTCTTTTTTATCTTTTGTGCATTCTGTTTTAGCTTTGCAGCACTCTTTCTTAGGAGTAGTATCCTGAGCCATTACACTTGATGATGCAACAAAAGCGATACACATAATAACTGACATTAGAAGTTTTTTCATCTCTTTCTTTTTTAATTGTTAGTTACACACTGAGTTTGGTAATACTGCAAATATAAGTGCTATTCGGTTAAAATATTATTAATAGAAGTTAAATATGAAACGTCTTATAGATAATCATTCTAAATTAGTATTCGAAGCGACCGAATTCACTTTCTATAACCAGTTCTGTTTTATCTGATTTTTCAACAAAACCCACTATTTGTGCATCGATTCCGTATGATTTGGAAATATCAATTACTTCCTGAGCATATTCCGGTGATAAATATATCTCCATGCGATGTCCCATATTAAATACCTTGTACATCTCTTTCCAGTCTGTACTGGATTGTTCCTGAATAAGTTTGAATAATGGGGGAACAGGGAATAGATTGTTCTTTGTAATTTTCACATTATCAACAAAATGTAAAACTTTGGTTTGAGCGCCACCAGAGCAATGTACCATACCATGCACATGAGATCTTAGTTTTTCCAATATCTGTTTGATAACGGGCGCATAGGTGCGGGTAGGGGAGAGTACCAATTTTCCGGCGTCTATATCCAAACCCTCTATTCCATCAGTTAACTTCATGCTTCCGGAATATACCAAATCTAATGGGATAGAAGAGTCATAACTTTCAGGATACTTGGCCGCAAGATATTTGGCAAATACATCGTGGCGTGCTGATGTAAGCCCATTGCTACCCATTCCGCCGTTATATTCTTTCTCATATGTCGCGCGGCCGTACGATGAAAGCCCAACTATGACATCACCTCCCTGTATTTTGTCGTTGGAGATTACATCAGATCGTTTCATGCGGCAAGTAACAGTACTGTCCACAATGATCGTACGTACCAGATCGCCTACATCGGCTGTTTCACCGCCTGTAGGATATATGTTGACACCGAGGCTTGATAGTTCCTCACATAAGTTGTTTGTCCCGCTTATAATGGCTGCTATAACTTCGCCGGGAATCAGCATTTTGTTTCTGCCGATAGTGGATGATAGTAGTATGTTATCTGTTGCGCCAACACATAGCAGGTCATCGATGTTCATTATCAATGCATCCTGGGCAATGCCTTTCCAGATAGATATATCTCCGGTTTCTTTCCAGTAAATGTATGCAAGGGATGATTTAGTACCAGCTCCATCAGCGTGCATTATATTGCAATATTCGGGATCACCGCCCAGTATATCGGGAATTATTTTGCAAAATGCTTTTGGAAATATTCCTTTGTCAATGTCCTTTATAGCATTGTGTACATCTTCTTTCGAAGCTGAAACTCCTCGCTGGTTATATCGTTGGTCGCTCATGTTTGTTATTAATAAGTTTTTATTTGAGGTCTCAGACCTATTTATTCTCGGACAAAGTTAATAAAATCAGGCTGATTTTGAAACTTCGGCTGCGAAAAGGAAACAGCCTGCAAATCTCTTTATTCTACAGGCTGTTAATTATACATACATTTACTGTTTGCTTGATTTTAATAGTCTTTTACTTCCCAACCTAATGCACTGGCTCCAAGTACGGCGGCATCGCTTTCCTTAAGTTCCGACATTAATAGCTTAATTTTATTGCGGTATATAGGTAACATGTTTTCTTCCATATGTTTGCGAACCGGATCGAAAATAAGTTTGCCAGCCTTTATTAAACCTCCAAATAAGATAATAGCTTCCGGACTGGAGAACGCTACAAAGTCTGCGAACGATTCGCCTAAAATCTGTCCTGTATATTCAAATATTTCTTTAGCCATTTTATCTCCTTTTACAGCTGCGTCATATACGTCCTTCGATGTGATCTCATCGATAGCTAATTCGCGCAATACGCTGGGGTCCTTTCTTGTCTGCAGGTATTCTTTAGCTGTACGGGCAACACCTGTTGCCGAACTATATGTTTCGAGACATCCTTTTTTTCCACAGCCGCATATACGCCCGTCACGAATAGCTGTTGTATGACCTAACTCTCCGGCAAATCCGTCATGTCCATATACTAACTGGCCATTTACCACAATACCACTACCGACACCTGTTCCTAATGTAATTACAATGAAGTCTTTCATTCCGCGTGCAGCGCCATAGGTCATTTCGCCGATCGCGGCGGCATTTGCGTCATTTGTAAGGGCTACAGGTATATTTAATTTATCAGTAAGCATTTGGGCCAATGGAATTACACCTTTCCAAGGGAGGTTTGGTGCAAATTCGATACAACCGGTGAAAAAATTACCATTCGGTGCTCCAACTCCAATACCTTTGATATTTCCCGAACCTCCGACCTGATCTATTATCTCCTGAACGCCGGCAGATAAATGGTCTACGTATTCGTTTATTTCTTTGTAAGCACCTGTTTTTATAGAACCCTGATTTATGATATGGCCGCGCTTGTCGACTATACCGAAAACAGAGTTAGTTCCACCGATATCGATTCCAATAGCATATGGTTTTTCCATGATTTATATTATGTTAATTCAACAATGAAATTATTTTTGTGATAATGCGTACAAATATAATCAATTCTGTGGTAAAATAAGGACTTTAAAAGTGAATAATAAAGCTTCTCTTTAGTTAAAAAGAGGTTATCTATGAGCGTTTTAAGTATATGTCCAACACTTTATTAGCTGCAACGAACGAACTCATATGTGAATTTAACACTTGGTTTTCGCAAAATTTCAATTCCTTTTGCACTTCCGGATCGTTATAAAAATTACTTTTCAGTCGTTCATTAATAGTTTCATACATCCAGAATCTGGATTGGGAATTGCGTCTGTGTTCAAAGTAGCCGCTTTTCTTAACAAAATTGATATAATCGTCTATCATATTCCATACTTCATCAATCCCTATTTCATAATAGCCGGAGTATGTCAACACTTTAGGTTCCCAGCCCGAATCGGGTAGGGGAAACAGGTGTAATGCATTCTGAAAGTGGGATTGTGCCAAACGGGCTTTTTCAATATTATTTCCATCTGCCTTATTGATAACTATTCCGTCAGCCATTTCCATTATTCCGCGTTTGATCCCTTGCAATTCGTCGCCGGTTCCGGCTAATTGTATCAATAAAAAGAAATCGACCATCGAATGTACAGCCGTTTCAGATTGTCCAACACCTACAGTTTCTACTATAATACGATCAAACCCGGCAGCTTCGCATAGAATAATCGTTTCCCGTGTTTTGCGGGCAACACCGCCAAGTGAGCCTGCGGAAGGGGAGGGGCGAATGAAGGCTCGCTTTTCTATGGACAGCCGTTCCATACGTGTTTTGTCTCCCAGGATACTGCCTTTGGTGAGTTCGCTGGACGGGTCTATAGCCAATACTGCAACCTTTGATGCTTCATTTTCTTTAAGAATGTGCATTCCAAAAGCGTCTATAGATGTACTTTTTCCCGCTCCAGGTACACCTGTAATACCCACACGTACAGAATTACCGGTATATGGAAGACATTTTTCGATAACTTCCTGCGCTATAGATTGATGATCTGTTTTTGCGCTTTCTATAAGTGTTACAGCTTGTCCCAGAATACTTATATTTCCTTTGAGTATCCCTTCAACGTATTCTGATACAGTATATGTCTTACGTTTGAATTTTTTGAAGTTATCTAAGTAAGGATTGACTGTAGGCTGTTCTCCTGTACCTTTATTTACGCGCAATCCCTGAAATTGTTCATCATTTTCGAAATGTTCCATGTACGTGCTTATTGCTATAAATAAGTCTGGATAGGAAGTTATAAAGGGAACTATCAAAATATGTAATTAAACATAATAGTAATTATATAACTTTGATCCGGATTTATTCCTTGATTAATTTAATCTTTAAATTCAGCTTGTAAATATAGCAAAAAACGAGAAGATAATAAAAAGAAAAGCATCTATAGAAACTCCATAGATGCTTTCTTATATATTATTTAGAAAACTTAGTTCAATTCACTGAGTTCTTTGTCTATTGCGTCTAATTCTTTTGATTTATCTACATTCAAAAGACTTAAGTTATAATAAACGTTCTGTAGTTTCATTAATGCCGGTCTCAGGTCTGAACTGTCAGCATTTTTGTTCTTCAGGATGTCGCGGTATTTTTCCAGATACGGCAGAGCTTTTGTATATAACTCTGTTGTTTGTTTGTCCATCTCAGCTTGTTCTTTCCTGTTAGTGGTTTGTCCGGCTTTTTCTTTCATATCCTGTGCTTGCAGTACATAAAGTACGCCTAATCCTTCTAAAGCTCTTTCACAATTTGCATCGGCATTTAAAGCGGTCTGATAGGCAGGTTCCGCCTGGGCATAATCTTTCTGTTCTGAATACAAAGACGCTTTAACGCTCATCAGGTCACATGTATTTGACGGGTCATTTATAATTGCCTGATCTAGATATGCAATGGCTTCTTTAGTCTTGCCTCCTCTGATGTATTCATTGATCAGATTTGGTGTAAAATATTTATTTTTAGGGAATTTCTGAGCACCCTCCAATAAAGCGTTTACATATGCCACACTGTCTTCTATTTGCTGATATTCGCTTGTAAGCAGTTCATATACATCACTTTCTTTGTATGTGCTGTTTTGAACATATGGCTCTGCTATCAGTTTTTTCAATAGTTTTATCGAGCGTGGATGATCTTGAGACTGGATTGAACTGATTACTGCGTAATATTTGATTGTTTGATATGTCGTATCCTGCAGGTTAAAATCAGCTTGTGAATCAGCAAACATCGCTAATGTAGGCAACTCCCAGTATCTTTCAAAGAAGTCAGCCGCTTTTTTAAAGTCTTTTTTATCGTTGTAGAAAACACCGCCATTGATATAGAACCTGTGGCCGTCTCTCATATTTTTAACGATATCTTTTCTGAATTTATTTTTTACCTGGCCCAATTCGTCAGCTTTGATATATGGATCGTACATATTATACAAGCCGATATACATAGATTCTTCGTTACCACCTTTTCCGGTTATTTCTTTCTGCATTTCCAGAGTACGCTCATCGTCGAATGCCTTATATTCAATATCTCCGGCTATTTTCCATGTTTCCGGATCATTACTCGTTTCCGGGTCTGTCAGAGCAGGCTTAATAAGTTCCCTAGCCTCAGACACATTATTCTTCATGGCAGATTTTGCATCTTTCACAGCTTTTTTCTGAGCGAATGAAAAGCTGGCAAGCAAGCATAATGATGTTACTAATAATATACGTTTCATAAAATCATTTATTTTAAATTAATTATTCTTCGGTTATTTCTGTATTGTTTGTATTATCTGTTCTGTCCAGAATGTCAATATCCTCTGCTTCATCCTGTTCCGGTTCAGATTCAACTTTACAGATTGATGCGATTTCATCGTTTCTTTTTCCTAAATTTATGAGCCTTACTCCCTGAGTAGCACGTCCCATAGTGCGAATATCTGAAACTTTTAGACGAATAGTGATACCAGACTTGTTAATAATCATTAAATCGTTTTCGTCTGTTACACTATTTATGGATACAAGCTTACCGGTTTTTTCTGTAATATTAAGAGTTTTAACCCCTTTGCCACCACGACTGGTAATGCGGTAAACCGGTATTATTTCGCCGTTTTCATCGAGTATTTCGTTTCCTTCTTCATCTTTTTCGTTAAGGTTTGTACGTTTACCATAGCCTTGCTCTGAAACCACCATGATAGTTTCATTTCTCTGGGCTTCTTTCGACATAGCCAACATACCGATCACCTCGTCCTGGCCGTCTTCGTCCAAACGCATGCCTCGTACTCCTGTGGCGGTGCGTCCCATTACACGCACGTCTTTTTCATTGAAGCGGATTGCACGTCCGTTGCGGTTTGCCAGCAAGATTTCACTTTCGCCGTCAGTCATCAGTACTTCAATCACTTTATCCTCTTCGCGGATAGTAATTGCATTCACTCCGTTCTGACGTGGACGGGAATAAGCTTCCAGGCTTGTTTTCTTTATAACGCCTTCTTTTGTACAGAAGATCAGATAATGACTGTTTATAAATTCTGTGTCACTGAAGCCTCTTACACGGACAAATGCTGTCACTTTATCATCGGAATCTATATTCAACAGGTTTTGAATAGCACGCCCTTTCGAGTTCTTGGTTCCTTCAGGTATATCGAATACACGCAGCCAGTAACATTTACCCTTTTGCGTAAACAACAGCATATAATTATGCATAGATGCCGGATAAATATGTTCTATGAAGTCCGTATCGCGGGTTTCCGAACCTTTTGCTCCTACTCCACCTCTGTTTTGCGCTCTGAATTCAGAAAGAGGAGTACGTTTTATATAGCCAAGATGTGAAATGGTAATGATCATTTCATCATTGGAATAGAAATCTTCGGGATTAAGTTCTTCTGAAGCGTATACGATTTCTGTGCGGCGCGCATCACCGTATTTATCTCTTACTTCAATCAATTCATCGGTAATAACTTTCATGCGAAGTTCTTCATTTACAAGAATTTCATTCAAATAAGCTATTAATTTCTGAATTTCTTCATATTCGTTACGTAGTTTATCCTGCTCCAGTCCGGTCAACTGACGCAGACGCATTTCGACTATGGCACGGGCTTGTATATCAGATAGCTTAAATCGCTCTATTAAGCTTTCTATAGCCTCTTGCGGCGACTTTGAGGCCCTGATGATAGCAATGACTTCATCGATATTATCTGAGGCTATGATTAATCCTTCTAATATATGAGCACGTTCTTCTGCTTTGCGAAGTTCATAAATAGTCCTGCGCGTTACAACGTCAATCCTGTGCTCAACGAAAAAGCCTATCATTTCTTTTAGGTTCAACGTTTTTGGCCGGCCTTTGACCAGGGCTATATTATTTACGCTGAATGAAGATTGTAATGCCGTTAGTTTATATAGTTTATTTAAAACAACATTCGCATTTGCATCACGTTTGACATCCACCACAATACGCATCCCCTGACGGTCTGATTCATCATTGACATTGCTGATGCCTTCGAGACGTTTTTCCCCGACCAGGTCTGCTATGTGTTTGATTAATTCAGCTTTGTTTACAAGATATGGAATTTCTGTAATCACGATCTTCTCATGATTACCTTCCATTTCTATTTCGGCACGGCCACGCATAACCACGCGTCCGCGACCTGTTTCGAAAGCATCAATAACACCCTGATAACCATAAATAAAGCCTCCTGATGGAAAGTCGGGGGCTTTTATATGCTGCATCAATCCGGCAGTGTCTATGTCTTTATTTTCTATATAGGCAATAGTGGCGTTGATAGCTTCCGTCATATTATGAGGAGCCATATTGGTAGCCATACCTACGGCTATACCAGAAGCTCCATTTATGAGCAGATTCGGAATACGTGTGGGAAGAACTGTCGGTTCTTTGAGCGTATCGTCAAAATTTAACTGAAAATCAACGGTTTCCTTATCTATATCTTTAAGCATTTCTTCGGCCAAACGGCTAAGTCTTGCTTCTGTATAACGCATGGCAGCAGGCATATCACCATCAACACTACCCATGTTACCCTGTCCGTCTACCAACAGGTATCGCATGCTCCATTCCTGGGCCATACGTACCATCGCAAAATAAACTGATGAATCGCCGTGTGGGTGGTATTTACCTAATACTTCTCCGACTATTCTGGCGGATTTTTTGTGTGGTTTGTTAGATGCGTTACCAAGTTCGCTCATACCGAAAAGGATACGGCGGTGAACGGGTTTAAATCCGTCTCTGACATCGGGTAATGCCCTCGATACAATTACCGACATTGAATAGTCAATGTAGGCCGATTTCATTTCATCCTCGATGTTAATCTTAATAATTCTGTCCTCTGTTTCTGCCATTATTTTAAGATAAAATTTTTATTCTCAAATATTTGTGAAGTACCTCGGAAATAAGGTATTTTCTAGTGTTCAAAAAACATGCTAAGATACAAATTTTCTTTGTATTAAGAAAATATAATAAGGCAAAAAAGCCCGATGAATACTAAATTCATCGGGCTTTTTATGTGGTTTGATGAGTGGTAAGTTTTAAGTAGTAGCTAATAGGTTTTAAGATGGCAAAGCCACAAGATTATATCGTTTGATATACTGGCAAGCTTACGACTTACGACTCATTACTTATTTATTCATTTTTTCCGTGACAGTTTTTATATTTTTTGCCGCTTCCACAAAAACAAGGATCGTTTCTTCCCGGTTTCTTATCCACATGTACAGGTGCAATTTTCGGCGCTCCCTGTGGTTGCGGAGGTCTTTGTCCTCCCCCCTGAGCAGCACCTCCATCCTCAATTTCATTGCGCTCGGTGCGGTAACGGCTGTAATCTGTCTTTTGTTCAGGAGCAGCCTGACGTACCTGTTCAGGTTCACGCACAGGTATTTGTCCGCGCATCAGTATTGTAACAGCTTTACCGTTAACACTGTTGAGCATCGACTTGAACAGATTGAACGATTCCAGTTTATAGATCAATAACGGGTCTTTCTGCTCATAACTTGCATTCTGTACAGACTGGCGAAGTTCGTCCATTTCGCGGAGATGTTCTTTCCATTCTTCGTCTATGGTGTGCAATACAATGGCTTTCTCGAATGATTTGATAATATCTTTCGACTGGCTGTCATATGCTTCTTTCAGATTACATGATATATTATAGACGCGTTTTCCGTCTGTGATAGGGATCAGTATGTTTTCGAACTTATCGCCTTGTTCTTCATAAACCTGCTTGATTACCGGATTTGCGATTTCTGCCAGACGGTCCATTTTATGTTTAAAGTTCTGGACTGCCCTGTCATAAATCTGATCTACCATTGTATCCGATTTCATTGTGCGGAAGCCAGCTTCATCGAACGGAACTTCAATAGCAAGCAAACGCAGCAGATCTATCTTCAAGCCTTCGTAATCGAGATTATCGGCATATTGTTCTACTATGTTTACGGCTGTGTCGTAGAACATATTCACGATATCGATACCAATACGTTCACCCATAAGTGCGTGGCGACGACGTTTGTAGATAACCTCGCGTTGTGAGTTCATTACATCGTCATATTCCAATAAGCGTTTACGGATACCGAAGTTATTTTCTTCCACTTTTTTCTGTGCACGTTCCACAGACTTGCTAAGCATGTTGTGTTCAAGCATTTCACCTTCTTTGAAGCCCATACGGTCCATCATCCCGGCAATACGTTCCGAAGCGAACAGGCGCATCAAATCGTCCTCCAGCGAGATATAGAATACGGAAGAACCCGGGTCTCCCTGACGTCCTGCACGACCACGCAACTGGCGGTCTACACGACGTGATTCGTGCCTTTCGGTACCTATAATAGCCAAACCTCCGGCTTCTTTCACACTTGGTGCAAGTTTGATGTCGGTACCACGACCGGCCATATTGGTGGCGATGGTAACTGCTCCCGGTTGCCCGGCTAGTGCCACAACTTCGGCCTCACGCTGGTGTAGCTTGGCATTCAGTACGTTATGCTTGATCTTACGCATGGTAAGCATCTTGCTCAATAATTCTGATATCTCTACCGAAGTAGTACCTACGAGTACGGCGCGGCCCTGATTTACAAGTTCTTCTATTTCGTGTATAACAGCTGTGTATTTTTCACGTTTCGTTTTGTATATACGGTCGTTCATATCCTTACGGGCAATTGGCCTGTTGGTAGGGATTACAACCACATCCAGCTTGTAGATATTCCATAATTCGCCTGCCTCTGTTTCTGCCGTACCGGTCATCCCCGAAAGTTTATGATACATACGGAAATAGTTCTGGAGGGTAATAGTCGCAAATGTTTGCGTGGCAGCTTCCACTTTCACACGTTCTTTTGCTTCTATTGCCTGATGGAGCCCGTCAGAGTAGCGGCGGCCATCCATGATACGGCCGGTCTGCTCGTCTACAATCATTACTTTGTTGTCGATAACAACGTATTCATCGTCTTTCTCAAACAATGCATATGCTTTAAGTAATTGGTTTACAGTGTGTACTCGTTCCGATTTGATAGAGTAACTCTGCATCAGTTCGTCTTTCTTTTCAGCTTTTTGAGCATCGGTCAATGACTGATTTTCCAAGTCGGAAAGAAGTGCGCCGATATCCGGTAATACAAAGAATAACGGGTCGTCGGAATTGCCTGTAAGCAGGTCGATACCTTTATCTGTAAGTTCTATGCTATTATTCTTTTCATCGATAACGAAGTACAAGTCGTCAGTAACAATATGCATGTTGCGCATCTGTTCAGCCATATAATGTTCTTCGGTTTTCAACATCGAAGATTTAATTCCCGGTTCACTCAGAAATTTAATAAGCGGCTTATTCTTAGGAAGTCCTTTGAATGAGCGATATAGGAGCAGGCTGCCTTCTTCTTGTTCTTTTTTGTCTTCCGAAGCCATTTTTACTTTAGCTTCCGCAAGTAATTTAGTACAAAGGTCCCTTTGCGCTTTTACGATAATCTCTACACGGGGACGGAATTCTTCGAACAATTGCTGTTCGCCTCTCGGTATCGGCCCAGATATAATCAATGGAGTACGTGCATCGTCGATCAATACAGAGTCCACCTCGTCGACAATCGCGTAATTATGTTTACGTTGAACGAGGTCTGAAGGATTGATCGCCATATTGTCACGCAGATAGTCGAATCCGAACTCATTGTTCGTACCGAATGTGATGTCTGCCTGGTATGCTTTGCGGCGGCCTTCCGAATTCGGTTGATGCTTATCGATACAGTCGACGGATAAGCCGTTGAACATATATATAGGTCCCATCCATTCCGAGTCACGTTTTGCGAGGTAGTCATTCACCGTTACCACGTGCACTCCGTTTCCGGTAAGGGCATTGAGGAATACAGGCAGTGTGCCTACCAGTGTTTTACCTTCCCCGGTGGCCATTTCGGCAATTTTACCTTTATGCAGTACAACCCCTCCAAAGAGCTGTACGTCGTAATGGATCATATCCCAGACTATTTCATTACCTCCGGCAGTCCAGTGTTTGTAATAAACAGCCTTGTCTCCATCTATATCGACAAAATCGTGTGTTTCTGCAAGCTCTCTATCGAAATCGGTTGCAGTTACTACAATTTCTTCATTTTGGGTGAAACGGCGGGCAGTTTCTTTTACAATTGAAAATACCTCCGGAAGTACTTTCTCCAGTACTTCTTCATATTTGTCGGTAACTTCCTTTTCAAGCTTGTCCACTTCTGCCCATACATCTTCACGCTGGTCTATTTCCAACGCTTCTACACCGGCTTTCAGTTCAGCAATCTTATTTTTTTCGGTGGCCACATAATCTTGTACCTGTTGCCTTATTTCAGCAGTTTTGGCGCGCAATTCGTCATGAGAAAGTTTTTCTATTGACGGATATACTGCTCTGATGCGGTCTACGTACGGATTAATCTCTTTTAAGTCGCGTTGAGATTTGTTTCCGAATAATGATGATAAAATATCAGCGAATCCCATATATTTAGTTTATTTATTTCGAAATTTAATGTTTCAAGATTTAAAGATTTCTAAAGTAATTCTGACAGAGCTTCTTCCCTTGCCGCATTCGGCGAACGTATGCGCATGATATAGGACACCGTTGGGGCTATTTCTGTAGCCTTGACAGTCCTTTTCACCCTGTCGGCCTTTATGTTATTCCCGAAGAATATAACAGGACAGACAACCGCATTATTTCGTATCTGCTTTTCCTTAAAAGAAGCATCCTGTTCATTTACAATTTTATAGCCCGGCTGTAACTCGATGAAAAGGTCACCTGACGTTTCTCTTGTATAACCGTTTTTATAATATTCCATTACAGGATTCCATTGCCCGTGCTGTATCTGGTAAGAGGTATACACCTCTTGTACCCCTGTGAATTCGGAAACGAATTCGGCAGCTTTATCCTGTATTTCCTGTAATGATATTTGTTTTTGCTTTATTAATTCCCTATTGAGATATACCTGTCCGTTGTAGATTTTATTCACCCACTTGTTGTCCCTGCCATAAATGGCCATCAGATACATGTTCAGCAATGCTTCGCAACGATTGACATAGAATTTGTTTTCAGGGATATTTTGTCCGTCCGGATAGCTGGCGTCATTAGAGTTGTAGTATCCTGTAGATGAGATAAAGATCAATGTATTCTTAAGGCCTACCGTTCTTTCTACTTCATCCAGAATTTTTTCTATCTCGCGATCGAGCCGTACATATACATCCTGGATTTCGTATGAATAATCTGATCTTACGTTAGGGTAATTACCTGCATAAAACGTGAGTGACAAAAAATCCGGGCTTGTACGTTTTCCTAATTCGGCTTTAGAAAGTACTGTCAAAGCTGTGCTTGTCACATTCTGATTTACGACGGGAGTTTGTTTTGCCAGTAAGTATGTCGCTTTGTCAGTACCTGTATGATGTGTAAAAGAGGCTTTGTTCTCTACATAAGGGAAAGCTTTATAATCGCTGATATTCAAAAGCGGAGTCCATCGCATATCCCATGCCTGAACCGAAAAGCCTGCATTGCCCCGGTTATCCTGGTCTACTGTCCAGTAAAAATTTTTGTAATATGTACTCGAAGCCCATTTGCCTGTGTAGTCGTCGACCCAGTATGCGGCATTGCCCCTCAATCCCGCAGTGATCAAAGCCTGAGATATTTGCGGAGCAAACGAATATACATCAGAAGTTCCCTTGGTGGCAAGCTTCAATTCATCGGTAATAGTCGAGGATTTGAGTGCTAGAGGAGAAACCTTATCATCTGTATAGTTGCCTAAATAGGCGGGATCTGAGAACGTGAAGACTTCCTGCTCCTTTGCCGCCAGATACTTTTTATTGCCTACGATCCCATGGTAAAACGGCGTAGTACCGGTGTAGATCGTGGCTATGGCTGAAGCATCATCGAGATAAGGGAAATCGAATTTTATATTTTGATAGACAAGGCCTTCATTGAGCAGGCGCTTAAATCCTCTTTCAGTAAAATTGTTTCGGAAAAGTTCGAGATAATCCCCCCTTAACTGATCTATAGTAATGCCTATTACTAATTTGGGTGTTTCACGCACAGTGGTCTGAGCCTGAACAGATGTAATAGTCAATACTGCTACTAATGAGGTTATTATTCTTATCATTTTGTTCTTGGTAAACTGTAATCAGCTTTTTTCTTTAACTTTTTTTGTTGCAAAATATTCATAAACGATCTTAGTCCGAGGGACAAAATGAACGGAATGAATGTCATTTCTAACTGTTGAGGAATCAAATTCCATGCCAAAAGAAACGCTAAAAGCGCCACAAAGTTAATAAAATGATAATAATAAATACACTTTGACAGTGATTTTACAAAGAATAGCAGAGCCACAATGAGTTGCAGCGGATTTAGCCATATTATATTCCAGTTTGGATTCGTACAAGGGTGTACCGAAAAGAACATGAGGAAAAAGATAATACACCCCGCTATTCCTGCAATCAGAAATAATACAGTATCGAATAATTTTCCCGGCACCGTTCTTTGTTTTTTATAAGTCAGATATGATACAATAATACTGGCAACCAGTAGTATTATACCTGCATATAAGGGGGTAACGGGAAAATCTTTTTCAAAAGGTTTCGCTTCCAGAAGAGTGGTTGTGGACAATAAAATATTTCTCGGAATACTGTCGCCTGTTACAGTGGCTCCCTCATAGGCATTCATCAGATATTGAGGCAGAAAGTATTTTTGCCTGTCTGTTATCACTTTATCTGCATCTGCACCTATGACCAGATTTATTCCGAAACGGAACCATTGTTTACTTTTGGTACATTCTACAACTAAATCCCTATATGTTTGTTTTTTATCGGTAGGTGTATAATTTATTTTACCGTTAATATATTTTTCAAATATATCTCTGGGGCGGGTCGTACAATTATCGTAAAAATAATTGTAACGATATACTCTATTCTCCGGCAAACAGTTTGTTAACAGCGCATCATATATATCCTGTTTTTCTTTTTGGCTAAGGTTAAATATCTGTTCAACCACACCTACACCTCTTTCTTTATATTCCTGATAATATGAATTATAAGGTATGGGAGCAACCATATAATCGGTTTCCCCCTTCATAAAGAGAAGTATAAAATTGGATTTGGATATATTGAACAGGCCAAAGTTAAAGGCATAATCAATATTTTGCATCGGATCGCTTACCCGGACAGATGTATGCCCGAACAAGGAATAGACGGCTTCATCCCATGGAGCATTAGTGAGCAGGCTGACTTTGGCCGAATCGCTCAATATGGTCCGGGGTATATCCTGAGCCTTTGTCTGGGCACCCATCCCGATAATTACCGAAAGAAGTATAATCAGTTTTCGCATTATTGAAAAATTTCATCACAAAGATAAGATATATGATGAAAAATATATTCGAATAGAGTATTCATTCGTACATAATGTTGTGAATTTTACTTAAAAAATAGCATTAAAGATTTCAAATGGGAAGCTTTAATTGTTATTATTATCTATTTTTGTTAATGTTAAAATTTAAAAGTATTTTTTAATTATGAAAAGAGGATCATTAATCATTGCTTTATTATGTCTGGTTAGCTATTTATCGGCTCAGGATATACAGTTAGTTCCCCCTGCAAAAACCGGAGGAAAACCTTTGATGGAGGCTCTGAATGACCGCCAGTCGCATCGCAGCTTTGAAAAGAAAGATCTGCCGGCTCAGACTTTATCTGATTTATTGTGGGCGGCATACGGTTTCAACAGGGAAGATAAGCGTACGGTACCTTCCTCTCAAAACAAACAGGAAGTAGATGTATATGTGATGTTTAGTAGTGGTATTTATTTTTATGATGCTAAAGCAAACAAATTGGTCTTAAAAGAAAAAGGTGATTTCAGAGCTGCTTTGGGACAACCGAATATATCTGAAAATGCTTCGTTATCTTTGATTTATGTTATTAACCTGGATAAAAATAGCCGGGATGCAGGACTCATGGATGCAGGTTTCTCCATTCAGAATGTATATCTTTATTGTGCTTCGGCAGGACTGGGAGCTGTAGCCCGTGGTTCATTCAAAAGACCGGATGTACACAATGTGTTGAAACTGACAGATAAACAGGAGGTTGCCCTGGTGCAGGCCGTGGGATTTATTAAGTAAATTGAAAGCTCAAATAGTATAATATTGCATATAATGTGCAAGAGGATAGCGGGATAAAATACTGCTGCCCAAATACGTTCTTTGGGTGGACTGTATGGTTTTATAGCAAGCGACTCAGGTTATTTCATAATGATACATATTCTTAATAACGAAAAACGGGGAAAAACGTTTTTTATATTTCTGACTGCTCTTATCTTGCTGTCTGCGGCAATGATAGTGCTTTATATTCCTTTTGCCCCCGGTCATGATTTCTATTTCCATTGCGGAAGGTTGCAGGCACTGATCGATAATCTGGGAAGCCCGTTTCTTATCTATCTGGACTATGATGGAGCAAACGGCTACGGATATTTTACAAAAGCATTTTACCCGGACGTCATGCTGATCCCTTTTGCCATCCTGGGTAAATTTATTCCCCTGATATACGTTTACCTCATTATGCTTTTTTCCATCACTGTCCTGTGTGGTATTTCGTCCTATTTGTTTGTGAACTATCTCTTTAAGGATTCTTTTGCTGCCGCGGTTTCATCATTGTTATATACATTCAGTGTCTATCGTATAATCAATTTGTATGAACGGGCCGCGTTGGGTGAAAGTATCTCCCTCTCCCTTATTCCTTTCGTCCTTTTAGGGCTTTGTCTTATAATTAAGGGTGATTACAAAAAATGGTATGTCTTAGCCATAGCATATAGCCTGCTGATTTTCACGCACCTGATTTCATCGGTACTGATGTTTGTAACGGCAGTCATTTTGCTTGCCGTCAATTATAAGAGCCTGGTAAAAGAGCCGAAACGTCTCGGCTATTTAGTGCTGGCAGGTATCGTAACCATAGTTATTACAAGTTATTACCTGTTTCCCATGCTGGAGCAGATGGCGTCCGATACATTTTACTTTGAGGATAAAAGCCGCCGTATTGTAGGAATAACAGATATGACGTTTAATTTTTCCTATGTATTGCGAAGTGTAATTTCCTATCCGAAAGATATTTACGCAAATTTACATACCTGGCACTTTTTCCCGCCAATAGGTATATTGCTTATTATGCCTGTTTTATTACGTTTCTTTGTCCGTAATAAATCCGGGCAATTGAAATATGCCGATATTGGTGTAATCATAGGCCTGATCTATATTACACCAAACTTAAATGTATTCCCGTGGGATGTTTTTCCTTTCCGCCTGCTGGATTTTATCCAGTTCCCGTGGAGGTTGTTCGGCTTTTCCAGCCTTTTCTTTGCTATAGCCTCGGGGTATTATTTGTCGCAGATACTTAGAACAACAAGAAAGCAGCTGATAGGAAGCATTGTTGTGTTTGTAACCTTTGTATTCATATACACAATTATCGATAATGATGCTTATTCGTATAGCGAAAGGAGAGGTTATAAATATACAATAGGCAAAGATACGCCATTGCGGGAACAGTTGCAGCAGTACTCGAAGAAAGATTCGTTGCTTGTATATTGGCGCGTTGCGGGAGGAGAATATTTTCCCACAAAGCTGCCTGGCTTTGATTATATCTGGTCAAGGGGCGATACCGTGAAAAGTAAAAATGCCGCGACATCTATATCCGGATTTAGCAAAAATAAAGGAATAACGAGTCTTGATGTAGATGTGTATATTCCTGACAGCCTGGAACTTCCCCTGGTGTATTACAAGGGATACGCGGCGGAAATGGACGGCAAAAGGCTTCCTGTGAGTGAAAGCTCCAAAGGATTGGTACAAATTCCGGTGGATAAACAAGGACATGTGAAAGTCTGGTACAACGGTACAATTATCCAGCGTATAAGTTATTGTGTGTCAATTATAAGCATTATCATATTGTGCCTTTATATTTTCCGCGATTTTTTCCGGAAGAAGTGTAAGAGGTGTATTAAATCACTTCCTCTATTTCACTCAGATGCAGTCTGAAATGGGGTAGATAGTCCAGGATCATCGTTTTTAGGGATACTTTATCCCCTAAAGCCGTAATCCATTCATTTTCCAGTTTTTCAGAATTTACATGGCGGATAATATGGATAATAATGAATGGAAATTCATGTATTTCCATAGCTGGATCAGATCATGCCAATCCTCGGTCTGATAATTCTGAATGGCAACCCACTTGTCGTTATTTCCCATATTGGCATAGTCGGGGAAAATCAGCGGATTGGCTTGGTATTGCAGATGAATAATACGATGGATATTATTTGAAGCCGAATCGGCAAGATGTCCCAATGTCTCTCTTATAGTCCAGCCCTGAGTCGTTTTTCGACTGGAGATTACGTCTTCCGGTAAGGATTGTAACTTGGGTTCCCATTCATCAATCAGCCGCAACAGCTCTGTATTGTTTGTTTCAAATTCATTCATACCTCCAAAGCCCCTATTAATTCCCGTACCGAACCGATATTGTTCCTGTCCAGATATTCTTTTATACCATCCACTACCTTTACCGAGATCGCAGGATCAATAAAGTTGTGCGTACCTATCTGAATTGCCGACGATCCCGCCAGAATAAACTCAATGGCATCTTGCCAGCAGGAGATTCCTCCCATACCGATAACCGGGATTTTTACAGCATTATATGTTTGCCATACCATCCGCAGGGCAACAGGCTTCACACATGGACCGGAAAGGCCTCCCGTTACGGTAGATAGTACAGGGCGTCTTTTGTTTATATCGATGGCCATACCCAATAGTGTATTTATCAGAGAAACAGAGTCAGCTCCTTCAGCTTCTACAGCACGGGCTATTTCAGTGACATCGGTCACATTGGGGGATAATTTTACTATCAGTGTTTTGTCCCAAACTCTGCGGACAGCCCTTGTAACATCGGCAGCCGAATCGGCACATACCCCGAAAGCCATACCGCCTTCTTTTACATTCGGACAGGAAATATTTAGCTCAATAGCTGGAATTTTGTCCAAATCGACCAGTTTCTCGGTACATTCTACATAATCTTCGATGGTGGAACCCGATACATTGACTATTACATTTGTATTGAAGTCTTTTATCTCGGGGTAGATACTCGATACGAAGTAGTCAACGCCTTTATTTTGCAGTCCCACAGCATTTAACATGCCGGAAGGAGTCTCTGCCATACGAGGATAATCATTTCCCTGTCGAGGTCGAATGGTGGTTCCTTTTACAAAAATACCACCTATTCGCGATAGGTCTATGAAGTCCAAATACTCTTTTCCATAACCGAAAGTACCCGATGCGGTCATAACCGGGTTCTTCAAATGTAGTTTACCTATGTTTACAGCTAGTTTATCCATGTTAACTTTTCTATATTAAATACGGGTCCATCTGTGCATGCACATATATTCCCTTCGCTGGTCTTTTCCACACAGCACAAACATACGCCAAATCCGCATGCCATCATGTTTTCGAGAGATACTTCGCAGTTGATTTCATGATCGTTTGCATACCTTGCCACAGCTACCATCATAGGCTTTGGCCCACAGGTATAAATGGAGGTAAAACGGGTGTTTTTTAACACTGAATGATTGGTAACATATCCCGTTTCTCCATAGCTGCCATCTTCAGTCGTGCAAAACACTTCTCCATAGCGGGCAAAGTCATCCAATTGGAGTAAATCGTTCTTCGATCTTGCCCCTAAGAGAAATTTAGGACTGAATCCTTTTTCTTTCAGGGATGCACCAAGATATAGCATAGGAGCTGTTCCCACACCGCCGCCGATTAGTAATAATTCCTGTCCTTCTTTCGCGGTAGGGACAGAGAATGAATTACCTAGCGGAAGTAAAAGGTTTACGATATCACCTTTATTATATTCGCACATTTTACGTGTTCCGTCGCCAATTGCCTGTACAAGCAGCCACAGCTCATTTTTTGCTTTATCCACAAAGTTTACGGAAATTGGCCGGCGCAAATAAGTAGATGAAGAACCATCTACTCTTACTTCGACAAATTGTCCGGGAAACATCTCCGGTAAAGGGGAATGGTCTGTGGTGGTAAGTTTGATGAGGCAATAACTTTGGTTTAGTTGGTTGTTTTCGGTAACAACTAAATCCAGCATTTTTTTCATTTACCTTGGTTTTTTAGAGATAAATATCTGTTTCTATTCGGGTACAAAGTTAGTAAAGTTTGGGCGTACTAGGAAATTGCGAGGGAAGAATAATTTTTTGAAAAATAATTGTATCTTTATTGTATCATTTAAAACCTGAAACAATAGTACACTATGGCTTTAAGTTTCAAAAACACATTATTCAGCCCCATATTCCTTAATATTAAGGATAGAGACCATTTTACGTTATAAATTTACTCCAACATTTATTTATTTATCATTTTCTAAAACAAACAGGTTTTAGTCGATGAGTTATATATACAATTGAAGTATATACATTCTCTAATTCATAATTTGTAACTTAAAATATATATATGGAACTACCATTTGCAGAATCATGGAAAATAAAGATGATTGAGACGGTCCGGAAAAGTACGAGAGAAGAACGTGAGCAATGGCTTAAAGAAGCCGGATACAATATGTTTCAACTGAAATCCGAACAGGTTTATATAGATCTTATTACCGATTCGGGTACAGGAGCCATGAGCGACCGTCAGTGGGCCGGTATGATGCTCGGGGATGAAAGTTATGCCGGAGCAACGTCTTATTACAATATGAAGGATATGGTGACCCTTATCACAGGATTTGAATATGTATTGCCGACCCATCAGGGACGTGCTGCCGAAAACGTATTATTCTCTTGCCTGGTAAATGAAGGCGATGTGTGCCCGGGTAATTCCCATTTCGATACTACAAAAGGGCATATAGAGTCCCGGAAGGCCGTTGCGCTCGATTGTACAATCGATGAAGCAAAGGACACACAGCTCGAAATCCCGTTTAAAGGAAATGTGGATGTGAAGAAACTGGAAAATGCCCTGATCAAATATGGTGATCGCATCCCGTTTATTATCGTTACCATAACGAATAATACGGCGGGCGGGCAACCTGTATCTATGCAGAATCTCAAGGAAGTACACGCTTTGGCCGATAAGTATAGCAAAAAAGTGTTGTTCGACTCGGCTCGTTTTGCCGAGAATGCCTATTTCATAAAGATGCGTGAAGATGGATATAAGGATAAGTCAATCAAAGAGATATGTTTAGAAATGTTTACAAATGCCGATGCAATGACAATGAGCGCCAAGAAAGACGCAATTGTAAACATGGGCGGATTTATTGCTACCCGGCTGAAATCGTGGTATGATATGGCCAAGGTAAAAGGAATTGCCTACGAGGGCTTTATAACCTATGGTGGCATGAATGGCCGCGATATGAATGCGCTGGCTATAGGCCTTGACGAGAACACCGAATTCGACAATCTGGAGAGCCGTATCAAACAGGTAGAATATCTGGGTAAGAAACTTGACGAGTACGGCATACCATATCAACGTCCAGCTGGAGGGCATGCGATATTCGTTGATGCCGCTAAAGTGCTGGCACACGTGCCCAAGGAGCAGTTTCCGGCGCAAACCCTGACAGTGGAACTATACCTGGAAGCAGGTATACGCGGATGCGAGATAGGGTATATACTGGCTGACCGTGATCCTGTAACACGCGAAAACCGTTTCGACGGATTGGATTTATTGCGGCTGGCTATTCCCAGGCGTGTATATACCGATAATCATATGAATGTGGTAGCCGCGGCATTGAAAAATATATTCGACCGCCGCGAATCTATCACTAAGGGTGTGGAAATAGTATGGGAGGCCGATCTGTTACGGCATTTTACGGTAAAACTAAAAAAAATCAAGTAAAAGATATTTATATGAAAAAAATAATAAATCTCGTCCTATTCATTCTGTTAGCTGTAAACTTTTATGCTCAGAATGACAGTATAAATAATCCGGCTATTTATAGGGTAAAAACACAAATTTCGGAATTAAGAAACCGTACATTGGAATGTAAGGTGCGTGATCATACGATAATTGTAGATCAACCTAAAGCATTCGGCGCAGATGATTTGGGACCAACTCCTCCGGAGATGCTTTCCATAGCCTATGGGAGCTGTGTGGTTTCTACCATGCAGCTTTTGGCATTGCAGCGTAACTTAACCATACAAGATATATTTGTGCAAGTCGAAGGCAGCATTGATTTTTCAAAAGCATTAGGTATAAACGATGCCAACCGCGCAGGATTTTCAGGACTGAACCTCAAAATCCGGTTCGAGTCGGATATGACAAAAGAAGAAAAGAAATTGTTTATAAATGATGTATTGAAAATCGGGGCAGCCATAGATAATGTGGATAATCCAACTCCGGTAGAATACGAAATAATAGATTAACCCTGACACGAACTTCCAATCTGTACCTATCATAAAAAATAAGAGGGTGTGTCAAAAGCCAAATTGCACTATCGAATTATTACCCTCTTTGTCATTGGCTCCGCTTCGCTCTGCCGAACGTTGTTTCTGAATGCAATGAAGAATCCCGAACCTCCAGACACGAGATGTTTCACTCCGTTCAACATGAGAAAATGAAAGTAAAAATTACTTTTGACACACCCTCTTATTTTTTATTATAAGGGTGAATTATCGGCGTTGAATGTCTCAAATGTATTATCCGAGTAATAAATGATTATTTTACTGATTTTTCGCTCAGTAGTTTTTTGATACATAACAGGTTGATTCATAGTTTTTTCAGGTACATTCTGAACCTGATCAACTATATTTTCCTTGCGATATTCTGTTTCCGGTCGGGGAATGGGCGGAGATACAGAATCCTGAGAGAATAAATCCGGTTGATTTTGACCCGGATGGTAATTATAGGATGAAGGAGTAGATACTTGATGCATAGTTGAAGTTTTTCCTCCATCAGTTTTTATCATATCGCCATTTCCGGTAAGTAACCAGTCGGGATTGATATAATTGACCCTGGATAAAATACGTGTAACCACATCCAGGCTGGGATTGTTACGTCCATTAAGTATATGTGATATAACAGCCCGGCCAAGCTGTAACCTGTCGGCAAACGCTGATGGAGTAAGATGTTCACGCTCCATTATTAATCTTATACGATCTTTCATATATAGTAATGTATATAATGATGTAACAAATGTAAATAATATTTTTTACAAAAGGAAATTTTACTTATTTACATTTGTTATTTACGTTTGTTGACTTTGTTTACAACAAGTCTGAATACAAATGTATTTATATTGATATATTGAATAAGTATTACTTTACATATTTTAATTAAAATACTAATAATTAGATATATATTATAACAAATAGACGTATATAACCCCTAAATACCATTATATCCCCTACTCTATTAATTTTTATATTAAATTATAGCTTCAAATATTTATATTAATATACTGGAATATAATGTATTATTATTATTTTAATATATTATTTTAACTATATACATCTGTGTATTTCAGCCAGAATTACAAATGTATAAGAGTCGATATGTTTCAATACAATTTTAGCTATTTACATTTGGATATTGCACAACATATTCTTGAATATTATAACTTGTATACTTATGTAAATTTCAGTTGCAATACTTTTGTATATTTATTCATATGCCTTCCTTATATATAAATAATAAAGTTTATCTTTACACCATTAAAAAAAATTAGAACTATGAAGAAGATATTTTTATTTACTTTCTTTTGTTTAGTCTCCCAGATTCACGTATTTGCCTGCACAAATTTTTTAGTCGGCAAAAAAGCGTCTCTCGACGGCTCAACTATTATCAGTTATTCTGCCGATTCTTACGCTTTATTCGGTGAACTCTACCATTGGCCTGCCAAAAAATGGGCTAAAGGTGATATGCTGAAAGTGTATGAATGGGATACCGGAAGATATATGGGTGAGATAGCCCAGGCCGCCCAGAACTATAATGTGGTGGGAAATATGAATGAGCATCAGGTGACTATCGGTGAAACAACGTTCGGCGGACGTGAAGAACTGGCCGATCCGGATGGAATAATGGATTACGGCAGCCTTATATATATAACTCTGCAAAGAGCAAAGAATGCGCGGGAAGCGATAAAAGTGATGACAGAACTGGTAACCGAATATGGCTATTATAGCGGTGGTGAATCTTTTTCTATCGGCGACCCCAACGAAATCTGGGTACTGGAGATGATAGGTAAAGGTAAAGGAAACAAAGGCGCTGTTTGGGTAGCTGTACGTATTCCTGACGATTGTATATCCGCTCATGCCAATCAGGCCCGTATACAACAATTTCCGCTCAACGACCCGGAGAATTGCATCTATTCGAAAGACGTAATTTCTTTTGCTAAGGAAAAAGGCTATTATACAGGTAAGGATGCTGATTTTAGCTTCGCGAAGGCTTATAATCCACTTGATTTTGGCGGACAACGTTTCTGTGAAGCCCGTGTATGGACTTTCTTCAACCGCTATAATAAAGATATGGCAAAATTTGTGACTTATGCCCAAGGTAAGACGCAAGAACCAATGCCCCTATACATTAAACCCGACAGAAAGTTATCAATAGCCGATATACAGGAAATGATGCGCGACCATTATGAAGGTACCGAACTGGACTGGAGCAATGATATAGGCGCAGGTCCGTTCAAATCTCCATATCGCTGGGCTCCTCTGACCTGGGAATCGGATTCGGTCCAGTATTGTAATGAGCGTCCTGTGGCTACCCAGCAAACCGGATTTGTATTTACATCGCAAATGCGCTCCTGGTTGCCTGATCCAATAGGCGGTATTCTTTGGTTTGGTACAGACGATGCCGACCAGACAGTTTTCACCCCGATGTATTGTTCTATTACCGAAATTCCGGAATGTTACCGTGAAGGGAACGGAGATTTATATACTTTTTCATGGACATCCAGTTTCTGGATTCAGAACTGGGTATCGAACATGGTGTATAATAAATATAGCTATATGCATCCGGATCTGGAAAAGGTACAAAAGGAACTGGAAAGTAAATTCTTTGCCGAACAGGACAAAACTGAGAAAGAAGCTATTGCATTATATGAAAAATCGCCGGCACAAGCTGTTCAGTTCCTTACTAAATATAGTGGAGAACAAGCACAGTATGCATTTGACAAATGGAAGAAGCTGGGCGAGTTCCTTGTTATTAAATATATGGACGGCGTAGTACGCAAGGAAAAAGACGGAGAGTTTATCCGTAACGAACACGGAAAACCGTCTTCACCGCAACGCGTAGGTTACCCGAAAGAATTTTACCGGCAGGTGGTGAAAGAAACCGGAGATAAATATAAAGTATTGTATTAAACATAATAAATAGAAAATTTTGCCATAGGCTCTGCTTCGTTCTGTCGAACGTTATATCTGAACGGAGTGAAGAATTCCGTAAATTTACACCCGATTCTTCACTCCGTTCGGAATGGCAAAAGAACTTAAGAAAATTAATGTCTAAAAGTCTCATATATAGCCTCCTGTTTACAATAAGTATTCCCGTTTTGTTTACCGCAAATCTGTTTCTGGGCTCTGTATCCATTCCGGCTCACGCTATCTTCGATATATTGGCAGGAAATGAAGTTGAGAAGCAGGCTTGGGAATATATCGTATTACAGTCGCGGTTACCACAGGCCATCACGGCACTATTTACCGGAGGGGGCATAGCCGTATCGGGATTGCTGTTGCAGACAGCTTTTCGTAATCCTTTGGCCGATGCCGGGATCTTGGGTATAAGTTCGGGGGCAAATCTGGGTGTGGCTCTTGTTATTTTACTGATAGGGAATACGATAGGTTCAGTGGGTGGTTTCGATTTTTCCTATTCGATGAGTATCGTATTCGGTGCGTTTCTCGGGGCAGCTCTCATTCTTGCCATTATTATGGGTTTTGCATCTGTTATTCGCAACAATGTTATGTTGCTGATAATCGGTATTATGGTTGGTTATCTCACATCTTCCATAATTTCCATCCTTAAATTCTGGAGCACGAGCGAAGACGCTTATTCGTTTATGATTTGGGGCATGGGAGATTTTTCGGGCGTATCCACCGAGCAGCTACCATTTTATTGCATAGTGGTAAGTGCCGGCCTGTTATTGTCCGTTTTATTGATTAAACCGTTGAATGCTCTGCTCTTAGGAGAACGGTATGCTACCAATCTGGGTGTGAATATAAAATTGATCCGTTTCCTTTTGCTATTATGCGCGGGCCTTTTGACGGCAATAACCTGTGCTTTTTGCGGGCCTATTGCATTTATCGGTTTGGCAGTTCCGCACATCGCCCGTTTGCTGCTGGGAACATCCAATCATAAGTCGCTGTTACCTTTTACTATTCTGATAGGTTCGGTAATGGCTCTTATATGCAACCTGATAAGTGTGCTTCCGGGTGCTTCGGGTTCATTGCCCCTAAATGCGATAACTCCTATATTCGGAGCCCCGGTTATTATATATGTGATTTTGAACCAGAAAAAGATACAATATTTCAATTGATTTATCTATATAAAGTAAAATGCAGAAAGTAATGAGTAAAAAGTAATATTACTAAAAACAGAGAAAAGTTGTATACTTTGTTACCTTTTAACTATATAGGATTAATATAGGTTAATTTAATACATGTTTTTAGCGATATATTGTTAAAATTGAAATAGAAAGAATTTAAATGATTATTACTTTTGTTACTTTTTTTAATGTTACAAGTTTTGTCGTCTCGCACCATTGCCTCGCCTTCGCTTCGGCGATTGTTAATTGGCACAGCGGCAAATCTACTAATTGAGATATTAGTTTTCCTGTTACTTCTGTTACTTTTTAACTATATATAGTTAAAATATGTAACATTGTTTTACAGGGAGTATATAACCAAATATGAATAGAAAAGCGATAATATCTGCAAGAAATATAAGTATAGGCTATGCAAAAACAAAGCATAGGGACAAGACAGCTTTGTACGAAGATTTGTCCTTCGACTTGTATCAGGGAGAACTTGTGTGCCTGATCGGCGCTAATGGAGCAGGTAAATCCACTTTATTGCGGACCATCAGTGCTTCACAACCAAGTTTGCGGGGCAAAGTGCATTATGAAAATAAGGATGTAAACTTATATTCAGAAAAGGAATTCTCCCGGCTATTGGGCTTGGTGCTGACCGATAAGACTTCGGTGGGAGGATTGTTAGTCAGGGAATTAGTTGAATTGGGACGTTACCCATACACCGGATTTTTCGGGCAACTGGCAAAAGAAGATAAAGAAATAGTGCAAAAGGCAATGGAGGATGTCTGCATCGTACATAAAGCGGAGGTATATGTCGCTGAACTGTCGGATGGAGAACGGCAAAAGGTCATGATAGCCAAAGCGTTGGCGCAACAATGTCCGGTTGTATTATTGGATGAGCCTACCGCATTTCTTGATATCGAGAGCCGCATAGAAGTAATGAATCTCCTTCACAACCTGACTATGAATCAGGGTAAAACAATATTGCTCTCTACACACGATATAGATCTGGCTTTGCTCCTCGCCGACCGTTTATGGCTATTGTCGCGGGAAAAAGGATTGACTGGCGGAGTAACAGAAGATATTGTATTATCCGGTACAATGGACAACTTCTTTAAGGGCGATAATATTCTTTTTGATAAGAATTCAGGGAATTTTTTACCGAACAGGGAAAGCCGCAGAAAGGTATATTTGCAGGCAGAGGGATATTTATATCACTGGACCAAAAATATGCTGGAAAGACATGGCTTTGGAGTGGTTGAAGAAGAGAAGGATACCTTGTTCTCGGTAATAGTAGAATCTGCTGTTTCTATCCGGATAGTAAAAAAAGATGAAATTGTAGATAAGTTAGCTAATTATGAACAACTGTCAGATTATCTGTCCGGTATATAGTACTTTATCTATCGTCTTTTCCTTGCCATATCAATGCGCAGGAAGATGAATAAAAGGATAGTAAATCCCCACAGGGAAGAGCCTCCATAGCTGAAGAATGGCAGGGGAATACCAATTACGGGAGTTAGTCCTATAACCATTCCGATATTGATTGCCAGATGGAAAAGGAAGATGCAGGCTACGCAATAGCCATAAACACGGCCAAATATATTCTTTTGTCTTTCAGCCAGATATATCAATCTGGTAATCAGGGCCAAGAATAAGAGTAAGACAAGTACAGAACCGACGAAACCTTGTTCTTCTCCTACTGTACAGAAAATGAAGTCGGTATCTTGTTCAGGGACATATTTGAGTTTGGTCTGTGTGCCGTTCAGGTATCCTTTACCCAAAATACCTCCCGAACCGATCGCGATCTTTGACTGATTGACATTGTATCCTGCACCCATCAGGTCCTCTTCCATGCCTAGCGTAACTTTGATACGCATCTGCTGGTGAGGCTGCATTATGTCGGTAAACAGGTAGTCGACCGAACTAACAAATAATAGGCTGCCCAATGCGAATACAGCTGTAAGCATATAGACTTTCGACCAATGCTTTTTGGCTAGATACAGCAAATAACCGACTAAAATAGCCAGAGCCACAAGAGCTACTATGCCAAAATCGATAGGTACATCGATTAACGTGAGTAGGTATGCGATGCCGAATATAACCACTGCTCCGAGAAATATATTTCGCGCGGTTATACCATCCTTACGGTAACTGATAACAAGTATGGCGCTGACAAGGATAACCAATATAATGGATATAAACTCTCCTGTTGAAATGATACCTATATCTGTCTCCGAATATTTGAGCCCTACAACAAAGAGCACAACTGCGGATAAGCCCAGAAAGAGAATAATCCCCGGCAACCCCTCTCTATACAGCATTAGTATAAAGACTGTATATACGAGAGCCGATCCTGTTTCCTTTTGTAGCATAATCAATGCCATAGGCACTAAAATCATCACAGCTATTATAGACAGGTTCTGCGCCGTAAGTAACTTAAAGTTGTAAGAATTGAGAAATCTGGCCAAAGCCAGTGCTACAGCGAACTTGGCGAATTCGGCGGGTTGGATTTGTATCGAATTGGTTATCTTGAGCCACGACCGCGAGCCCCTGATATCTGTTGCTAAAAAGACCGTTGCCAGCAAGAGGAGTATGAAAGCAGCATATATATAATATGCGAGTATATCATAGAGATTGCTATCCAGTTTCAGGATGATGAAGCCGAGAATAACAGATGTTCCCATCCATATCAGCTGCATACCGGCCCGTCCGGATAAGTCGAACATACTGGTGGCATGCTCGTACTGATAGCTGGCTCCATATATGCTGAACCACCCGCCCAGTATCAATATCATATACAAGGCTATGGTAAACCAATCGAGGCTCTTCTTTATGTTTTCATCTTCTCTCTGATACATCTCAAGTATATGACCCTTATATGATTATCAATTATCACTTTCCAGTGTGAACGGTTTCACTTCATCTTTCTCTACATCATTGCTTACAACTGCAGGTTCTGAAAATTCCATGGTCCGTTTGTTAGTCCGGTTCCAGTTAAAGAATGTTTGTGGCAATATGGTTGTATTCGCAACCCGCTCCTCGATATACTTATCGCTGGCAGGCACTTCCCCTCTCAGATACTTTTGCATCATCAACCTTCCTACGGGAACTCCGAATGTTGCTCCGAATCCTGCATTTTCAACAATCACAAATATAGCTACTTTGGGGTTATCCTTAGGTGCAAATCCCATGAATATAGAATGGTCTTTCCCATGGGGGTTCTCGGCAGTACCTGTCTTACCGCAGACTTCAATGTCCGGCAACAGGTTTGCTCCACGGCATGTACCTCCTGTTACTGCACGGGCCATACCTTCCACTATAGATTGATAGTGTTCCTTCTTTATTCCGGTTTCCCGTTTATGAGTATAGATACTGTCGAGCGGAGTGTCCTGTATATTCTTCACTACATGAGGTACGATGTAATTACCTCTGTTTGCGATCGTTGCGGCCAGATTTGCAACCTGCAACGGAGTAGCAGTGACTTCTCCTTGCCCGATTGCTATAGATATGATAGTGGAAGCATTCCAACTATTCCTATAAGCTCTGTCGTAGAAATTGCTGTTAGGTATAAACCCTCTCTTTTCTGAAGGGAGGTCTACCCCCAGGCGATAGCCGAATCCCATATCTACCATATGGTCTTTCCATACTTCAAAGGCTTCCGGTGTGCTTTTGTACTTCTTTCTGTTGCTGAGCATAGCAGATAATCCATAACAGAAATATGAATTACAGGATGTTGCAATAGCCGGAATTAAAGCCAGCGGTGAACCATGAGGATGGCATTTTGGCCTGCCACCTAATGGCGGATATCCTCCGGCACAGGAGTACATCGTGTTCTCTGTGATAATATCTTCTTGCAGAAATACTAATCCCTGCGTGGTCTTGAATGTTGAGCCCGGAGGATACATACCTTGTATAGGTCTGTTCAACAAGGGCTTCAACGGATTATTCTCCAGTTCGACATAGTTCTTTTTGAAATTACGTCCGCCAAGCAACATAGACGGATCGTAGGAAGGAGATGTAACCATGCATAAGACTTCACCGGTTGATGGTTCGATCATTACAATACTGCCTACCTTGTTTTGCATCAGATACTCACCGTATGCCTGCAACTCTATGTCAATAGACAATGTTAAGTCTTTCCCCGAAATTGGTGCGATGTCATTCTTTCCGTTTTCGTATTTACCCTGTATGCGGCCGTGGGCATCCCGCAGCAGTATCTCAATGCCTTTTTCTCCTCTCAGATATTTTTCGTAAGATGATTCTATTCCGGATTTTCCTCCATAATCCCCTCTTACATAGTAGTTGTCGTTTTCCATCTGAGTTTTGCTTACTTCAGCTACATAGCCGAATAGTAAGCCTGCGTTAGGATAGTTATATTGCCTCAGTGTTCTCTTTTGTATAAAAAAGCCTGAGAACTTGTATAATTTCTCCTGAAGGATGCCGCTTTCCTGCGTGGTGAGTTGGGTCATAAAAGTCTGCTGGGTATATGAGGAGTATCCGGGATTCAATCTCCTGTCTTTTATATCAGTCAAACGTTTATCGAATTGTTCACGCGTAATACCTAGAGTCTTACATAAATCAAGGGTATCGAAAGGTTGTACTTCCCGGGGTATGTATACAAGGTCGTAAGTAGGCTGATTGTATACTAAGAGCTTATCGTTTCTGTCGGATATCTTTCCACGCGAAGGGTATAAAGTTCTGTTGAAGAATGCATTCCCATCGGCAGAACTTTTATATTCACTATTGACTATCTGCAGATTGAACAATTGGATTATATATATAAGCACTATGCTGCAGGCTATCCCGCCTAAAACATATTTTCGTTTAGTGAGGTCTAAGTTGATTTTTGCCATGAACTCTTTTGCTTTAACGAAAATCCTTCAAATGCAAAAATAAGGATAGTTGTGAGTACTGTTGATAGTAATATCCTTATTATAACAAGTTTTATATTGAAATAAGAAAATGACTCTATGGAGATTAGTCCTATATGATGTATAAGAGTCAAAAAGAATGCAAATTTCATATATGCTGTTCCCAGCAGCCTTAGTCCGGGCGTCTGTTCGTCATAGTCGTCTATCATAAAAAACAGTCCCTGCACAGGACGGCAAAGAAATCCGATAAGAGTAGTAGCTGCTGCATTCATCCCGGGTGTATTACAAAAAATATCGATAATGAACCCGAGTATGAATCCTAATAAGGTAGACAGGTTTCTACTGAACCCTACAGGCAACTTCAGTACAAAGTAGATATATGCAAAAGGTACAGCATAACTTAGAAAAGAAATCCTGTTAAGTACCAAAACCTGTAATAATACAAGCAGTACAAACATCAAAGCATATTTTATGACACTACTTTTTAACATTCTTGGTTTTAATCTTATTCTCCAGTTCTTTTATTTCCTCATTAGTATTGTTAATAAGAAGTACATTTTTGAGAGAGCCAAAGTCCGTGGATAATTTTACCTTCAAGCTATTGAAATTATCATCTGTCTCACTCTTGTATCCTTCTATTGTGCCAACCATTATACCTTCGGGAAAGAAGTCCGAGAAGCCGGTTGTTACAATCGTATCTCCTATCTGTACATTCTCATATTTAGGATATTCGGTAAGCATTGCGTAACGTGGGTCTCCCCCTTCCCAGATAAGGATTCCGGCAGCATTCGAGTTCAAAATTTTACAGCTAAAGCGGCTATGCGGATTCAACACGGGCTGTACTATACCGTAATTAGCACTGGCATCAATGACAACACCGACTATTCCTTGTTGAGAAACAACGCCCATATCGGGCCGCACACCATCTTTTTTACCTTTATTGATAATTATGTAGTTATCAACAAGAGAGATACTGTTCTTCTCTATCCGGGCAATAACAAAATGCGGCTCAACCCTTTGCCCTAACGAATCGCGCAAGAAAGCTTCTGTTTTCAACGAATCGGCTTCTATTGCAAATATATAGTCTTTCAGTTCGTTTATTTCGGCTTGCAATTCAGCACTTTTCTGCAAAAGTTGCTGATTCTCTGTTCTTAACCCAAAATAAGAGGAGATGCTCCCTGATATAGCATAAACCCTTCCCGTTATTTCATTGGAAGAGTTTAAGTATATACTTTTTTGGTATGAATTTCCGCTAAAAACGAAAGAGAAACAGATTATTTCAAGAATAATGAAAACAAACCATGAACTATTTTTTAATAAAAAGTTTATCAGGCTGCGCATAATCCGTTCTTATCTATTTAAAATCAATTAGGTATAAGATGTTAATCCTAAATATCTTATCGCATCAGGAAATTGAATTTCTCGATGTTTTTCAAGGCAATTCCTGTACCTTTAGCCACAGCATGAAGCGGATCTTCGGCAACATAAAATTGTATTCCGATCCGGTCAGAGAAGCGCTTGCTAAGTCCTCTTAACAAGGCACCGCCTCCTGTCAGGTAAATACCATTGCGAACAATATCGGCATATAATTCCGGAGGAGTTTGTTCTAATGCGCTCAAGATAGCCGAATCCATTTTGGATAAAGATTTATCGAGGCAATGAGCCATTTCCTGATACGATACAGGAATATCCATCGGTAATGATGTCATCCGGTTTGGTCCGTGTACGATAAAATCTTCCGGAACTTCTTCGTCCGGTAATTCGGTCAAAGCAGCGCCAACGGCTATTTTTATGTTTTCCGCTGTACGTTCTCCTACTTTAATATTGTGTTGACGTCCCATATATTCCTGGATATCTTCAGTCAGGTCATCCCCTGCGATTTTTATCGATTTATTAGAAACGATACCACCCAGGGAGATAACTGCGATTTCTGTTGTACCACCGCCTATATCTACTATCATGTTTCCTTCCGGAGCTTCTACGTCGATACCGATACCTAAAGCCGCAGCCATCGGCTCATAAATCATATACACATCGCGACCTCCGGCATGCTCTGCCGAGTCGCGGATAGCACGGGTTTCCACCTCGGTACTTCCCGAAGGGATACAAATGACAATGCGCAATGACGGAGAGAAAAGACGACTTTTATTATTAAACATCTTTATCAATCCGCGAATCATTTGTTCGGCAGCCGTAAAGTCTGCAATCACACCATCTTTCAATGGTCTTACAGTACGGATATCTTCATGGGTCTTACCATGCATCTGTCTGGCCTGTTCCCCTACAGCAATTACTTTTCCTGTTTTACGTTCCAGGGCTATTACTGAGGGCTGGTCTACAACAATTCTGCCATTATGTATTATGATAGTATTGGCCGTGCCAAGATCCATCGCTATTTCTTGCGTGAAAGAGAATAATCCCATATTCGAGCTTGTTTATTTTTGCTTACTAACCAGTTAATTATTAATGTTTAAAGTGGCGGATACCAGTCATTACCATTGAAATATTGTGTTCGTTGCAATATTCGACGGATAAATTGTCTTTCACCGACCCTCCGGGTTGCACCACAGCTGTGACACCTGCATTGCCGGCTATTTCCACACAGTCGGGAAACGGGAAGAAGGCATCCGAAGCCATAACAGAACCATCGAGATTAAAGCCAAAAGAATCGGCTTTTTCTATCGCCTGCTTCAATGCATCGACACGCGAAGTCTGGCCGGTACCTCCGGCACACAATTGTTTGTTTTTAACCAAAATGATAGCATTCGATTTTGTATGTTTCACCAGTTTATTGGCGAACAACAGATCCTCAAGTTCTGTACCCTGGAGTGGCCTGTTTGTTACCAATTTTAAATCGTCAGCCGTCTGTATGCTTAAATCTTTATCTTGTACCAATACTCCGTTCAACAGAGAGCGGAATTGTTTACTTTCCGTCAGTTCTTGTTTTTGCACTAAGATAATACGATTTTTCTTTTGTTCCAAAATTTCAAGTGCATCCTTATCATATTCGGGCGCAATTACTATTTCAAAGAAGATATTGTTGATCTCCTCTGCTGCCGATTTATCGATTTTCCGGTTGCTGACAATGATACCGCCAAAGGCCGAGACAGGATCTCCGGCCAAAGCATCTTTCCATGCTTCAGCTACGGAAGCGCGCGACGCTATACCACAGGCATTATTATGCTTCAATATTGCGACGGTTGTTTCGTCGAATTCGCTGATAAGGCTTACTGCAGATTCTATATCCAGCAAATTGTTATATGATATTTCACGGCCGTGCAATTGATCGAACATAGCATTGAAATCACCATAGAATGTACCTTTCTGATGCGGGTTTTCTCCATAGCGAAGATGCATGGCGTCGTCTTCGGCATAACGGAATGCTGTTCCTTCATTATTATCCATATAATTAAATATGGCTGTATCATAAGATGAAGATACCGAGAAGGCTTCTTTAGCAAAGAATTTACGGTCTGCGATATCCGATTTTCCCGACTTTTCTTCCAGCAGGTTAATCAACGGCTGGTATTGTTGCTTTGATGCAATGATAATTACATCTTTGAAGTTCTTTGCTGCAGCACGTATAAGAGAAATGCCGCCTATATCTATTTTTTCTATAATATCTTGTTCTCCGGCACCTGAAGCGACTGTGTCTTCGAAAGGATACAAATCTACGATAACCAGGTCTATTTCATGTATATCGTATGCTTTTATCTGCTTCATATCTTCGGGCAGTTCCCTGCGGCACAGGATGCCACCAAAGATTTTCGGATGTAATGTTTTTACCCGTCCGCCCAAGATAGAGGGATAACCTGTTGTATCTTCCACGGCATCGCATGGCAAGCCTAACGATTCAATGAAACTCTTCGTTCCCCCTGTAGAAATGAAACGAACACCTAAACTATCTAATTTCTTTAAGATCTCATCCAATCCATCCTTATGATAAACTGAAACTAACGCTGTTTTTATTTTTTTCTCTGAAGACATGATGTGTTAATTATCCGACTTTTTCAGGGGAACAAAGTTATAAAAACTATTGTTATTACAGGCCGTTTTTAATATAATTTTTCAGGAATATGTCAGTCAGAAAAAAATAGTATAAAATCGCATTAATATTTACATATTTTTGTATATGGAAATCTATCTGAATGATGGTATCTGCCGGTATGGTCTGAAACGAAACAAACGAAACATATATCAGCCAAGATTACGATAGCCTCAAAATGTCTTTTGACAATATGACAGTATTGGCATCAGAATAGCGGTCAATTGCAGGATTCTTCGCACAGGCACAATTCACGGCCTTCGGTCTGTATTGTTACATGCCTGATGCCAAACTGCTTGCCGATCGACCGTTTTGCATTTTCCAAGATAAGGTCCCGATCGGCTCCAGGGCTTACTTTCAGATGTACAGTCATTACGGAGAAATCGGAGGTAATCATCCATATATGCAGATCATGGACGCCCTCTACCCCATCTAGCGATTTCAGAACCTTTATCACCTCTTGAGAATCAATACCGGAAGGCTTGGCTTCCATCAATATGTTCACTGATTCCCTGAGTACGTTCCAACCGCTGTAAAGTACTAGTAATGAAACAATCATACTGGCTATAGGATCGGCTATATACCAGCCGAACAGCATAATAAGCACTGCGGCGATAATAGCTCCGACCGAACCGAGTAAATCGCCTATAACATGAAGAAACGCGCTGCGTACATTCAGGTTTTCTTCAGGAGAACCCTGCGAATGCAGTATCCATGCTACAATAATATTGATAACCAGCCCTATCGTGGATATTATCATCATTCCTTTACCTATTACATGAGGTGGGGACGACAGACGTTCTATCGCCTCTTTACATATAAAAACAGCTAATAAGACCAATACGATCCCGTTTAATAATGCAGCAAGAATTTCGAAACGTTTATAGCCATATGTTTTGGACGGAGTGGCAGCTCTCGCACCGAAGATCAGTGCGCTTAGGCTTAGTCCGAGTGCCACGGCATCACTTAACATGTGTCCTGCATCGGAGATTAATGCCAGGCTGTTTGTCATATAGCCTCCGATAAATTCGATAAACATAAATCCGGTAATCAGGATAAAACTGATGGTCAATGCTTTTTTGTTTGCATTGTGACTGTGACTGTGTCCTCCGTGTGAATGCCCGTGATCGTGGTCATCGTGGCTATGGTTGTGCTTCATAAAACCGTTTAATTAAAAAGTGATAAAAAATAGGTATGAACATTCCTTTCTACGGCCTATCTATGTAAACATCCGGTAATGATAACTTGTTTTAGTTATCTGACATATAGATAAAATTGCCCTTTGTTTATTTATAAAAGAAAAAGCAAGGGTAAAGTTAAACCTTTTTCCCTTGCTTTCAGTATTTAATGTTATAAATATCTTCTGTCAGTCGTTCATTGAAATGAGGAATTCTTCATTGTTTACTGTCTTTCTCAATCTATTTTCGAGGAATTGCATTGCTTCTACCGAATTCATATCCGATAAGAAATTGCGCAATACCCACATACGGCTGAGTGTATCGTTGCTAAGCAGCAGGTCGTCGCGACGTGTACTGGATGCAATGATATCCACAGCAGGGAAGATACGTTTGTTGGACAGTTTACGGTCGAGTTGAAGTTCCATATTACCTGTACCTTTGAATTCTTCGAAGATAACATCATCCATCTTGGAACCTGTTTCGGTAAGTGCTGTAGCTATGATAGTGAGTGAACCCCCATTTTCTATATTACGGGCAGCACCGAAGAAGCGTTTCGGTTTATGCAGGGCGTTAGCATCCACACCTCCTGTCAGTACTTTACCCGATGCCGGTTGTACTGTATTATATGCACGCGCCAGGCGGGTAATGGAGTCGAGCAGGATAACAACGTCATGACCGCATTCTACCATACGTTTAGCCTTATTGAGCACTATTTCGGCAATTTTCACGTGGCGATCTGCCGGTTCGTCGAATGTAGAAGCAATTACTTCGGCGTTTACACTGCGTTCCATATCTGTTACCTCTTCCGGACGTTCATCAATAAGAAGCACTATCATGTATACTTCCGGATGGTTGTCGGCAATGGCATTCGCTATATCTTTCAATAATGTGGTTTTACCTGTTTTTGGCTGGGCAACAATAAGCCCGCGCTGCCCTTTTCCTATCGGTGAAAATAAATCCACGACACGACACGATAAGTTATCGTTGCGCCCTTTTGTCAACTTGAATTTTTCATCCGGGAAAAGTGGTTTCAGGTGATCGAACGGAACACGGTCACGAACCTCGTCCGGAGTGCGCCCGTTGATTCTGTCAACTTTTACCAGTGGAAAGAATTTTTCCGATTCTTTTGGCGGGCGGATAGGTCCTTCTACGATATCTCCGGTTTTTAACCCGAACAAACGGATTTGCGACTGGGAAATATATACGTCATCAGGTGATGACATGTAGTTGTAATCAGATGAACGCAAAAAGCCATAGCCTTCTTGCATGATTTCGAGTACGCCTATAGCATTTAGGATACCTTCGAAATCGAATTGCTTGTTGTCTTGTTGTTGGTTATTTTGCTTCTGATTATTATTGTTATGTTGTTGGTTCTGCTTTCCGGTGGGTTTTGCAGGAGTTTCCGGTACTACGATTTCAACAGGGGCTACTTCCGAATCCACTTCTAAAGGGGAAAGCAAAGGTAATCCCGGGATAGGCTCCTGTGGTTCTTCTTCTCTCACTTTGTTTGAACGGAAAACCAGTTGAGTCGGTTTTGCTGCCGGTTGTTGTGGTTTAACTTCAGCTTCGGGTTTATTCTCCTTTTCCTTAGGTTCTGCATTATTGTTTTTTTTAACAATAATTTCTTTTTGCGGAGCTTTTTCTGTAGCTGCGACAGGTGCCGGGATATCTTTTTTGTCTACTACAGGTGCTTTTACCGGTTCCGGTTTGACTTCTTTTTTTATCTCTTCCTGAGGTTTTGGCTTCGGAGCCTCCTCTTTTTTCGGTGGCTGAACTGCTGCCATTTTTTCCTTTCCCGGAGCAGGTGGTGTGCTTTGAGGTTTAGGGGGCTGATCCTGTTTTTTTGCTTGGTTCTGGGCTTTTTGTTTTCCTTTTGCAGCAGCTTGCGATTTTTTCTGCTGTTGTTCTATTCTATCTTCACTTTGGTAGCTCTCCGAATTTTTATTTTTAGCTTCCATGATAGCTTGTTCATCTAATATTTTATAGATGAGCTCATCCTTCTTATAAGCATCGGGGCGCCTGATTCCAAGTTCTTTAGCGATAGTTCTTAGTTCTATTGTGAGCTTTTCGTTGAGCTCAAGAATGTTATATATACGCATGTATATCTATATTAAATTATATTGATTTTGTATGTATTTCAAAAAATAATTAAGGAATGATCTTTTGGTAGTTTAAATACTATTATAATATTATTATGGATCTTATTTTTAGAAGATAATAACCCAAAATGATTAATTATCATAATGCCAAAAAGTTTGCTCTTTTGGAGGTTCCTGGCGGATTCGAACCGCCGTCAACGGTTTTGCAGACCGGTGCCTAACCACTCGGCCAAGGAACCATTTTCGGTTAGCGAATGCAAAGATATAACAATTTATTCAACAGGCAAGTTTTTATAAATTTTTTTATCCCGAAACCAAGGCTCTCTCCGGTTATAATATAGAACGCAAAAGATTATCAATTATTATCAGATCTCGTATTTACTTACTAGTTAGGATGATATGCAAATACTGATTTTATTCAAATGTTCACTGCAATTTAGTTGTTAATTTCAAATCTAATAAAAATAATTCAGATTCTCTCATTATTTTTGAAGCTTTAACGTATCGAACATATAAATTGTAAAAGGTAAGGGCAAATTATTTTTATATTCTGATACCATCACGTTAGCAACGCCCCGGCTTAATATATCCAGTTTTTTAGCAGCGGCATAAGATAAATCTATGATGAATTTTTTTCTGAAAGGCCCCCTGTCTATTACCCGTACAACAACTTCCCTGTCGTTATGAAGGTTTTTCACCGTTAGCATCGTTCCAAAAGGATATGTCTTATGGGCGCATACCATGCTATCCTTTCTGTATATCTCTCCACTGGCAGTTTTTCTGTTATTGAACTTTGTTCCGTAGAATGTTGCCTTTCCTGTATGCTGGGCATTAGCCACTAAAACGACAAAAAGCAAAAAGAGTCCGAATACCGTTTTCTTCATAAGGTTAATAATTACTTAGTTACTCCGGTTTTAACACAACACCGATTTTTTTCTTTCCGTTTATTTTTATTGTAACAGGATTAGAAAAACGGACATGGCGCAGATATCCTGTTTCATATACGGCCGGTTGACTGTTCAGGTATTCTTCATCAAACAGTCCGTCATTTTGTAAAAACGGATTGATGGAAAAATAGCCGACTCCAAAGGATGTCAGGTTTTGAAAAAAGTGCGTACCCTGACTTGGTTCTATCTTATAGTTATCCAGTGCAATCTCTACCAGGACACGTGCGTTACTTATCTGTGGCCAACGTACCGGTATTCCCAGCCAGGGATCGCTGCTCCCCCATCTTCCCGGGCCAATGAGCACATAGTTCTTATCATTATCCAGAAATTCTTTATTTATAGCATCTATCTCTATGGCAATCAATTGGTTATTGGCTGCACTGAAACTTTTGGTTTTCACATAAACTATGTCGTAAACATCGCTGGTTACACCATGTCCGAGGGCGCTGGTAGAATGGAGTATTTCCTGTTCGGGCTTTATTTGCGACAGGTCCTCACTTTGCAATTCGCGGTTCTGTACAATAGGACGTATCTGCAAAAGGTAGAAAGTACCTTCCCCTTTGTCTTTCAGGTCGGCGGCAAATTCTATTTCCACAGCCCGCCCCATTTCTTCCTGGCCTATTCTCAGCGTTTGTTTCAGTATTTCAGCCAAAGGAAAAACATTGTGTTGCAATATATTAACAAACGATAAGATTTTACGTCCTCCTTCATAGTAACCATCATAGATTACCTGGTCTACAGGATCGTATGTAGATGATATATATTTGATAGAGCCGTCTTTCTCGGCATCTTTCAGATTCAGTTTCAACAGGTTAAAGCCATCGTTCGTAGAAAACTCCTTTTCTGTATCTTTCATATCCAGCGCATAGAAGAAGCGTTGTGTATCCCTTAATGCGAAATCTACAGAACTTAATTGTATTATATTATGCGGATGGGCAGGTGAAAAGCGTAGGCTGACTCCGCCTTCGACAATATATTTGCCCAGCCCCAATACAATATTTGCAATGCCTTCTTCCGGTTTTTCATTGCCTACAGGATAAAAATTAAGCGAGCGGGCAACCCCCGATAATGTAGGATAGAAATGGTCTCCATAACGGCTTCCTACAGCTTCCTGTAATACAATTGCCATTTTTTCCTGATCAATCAGGTTTTGTGTGGCTACCATATATGTTTTGCTGTCTCTGTAAAATACGGATGCATAAACGGCTTTAATTGCTTTTCCTAAAAGACCCAGCATTTCGTATTTATCGGGCAGTAATGGTATCATGTATGTGGAATACACACCTGCAAAGGGTTGATAATGGGAGTCTTCCAATAAACTTGATGAGCGTACGGCTACCGGTGCTTTTACTACATCCAGAAATGCCATGAAGTCTTCAATCAGGCGGTCGGGCAACCCTGCTTTGAGGAAATAACGGAGGATCTCATCATCCGGCCTGTCCGATAAAGCTATGGGGTATAAGTCGTTTATTTCCATAAATTCGTCAAAAAGGTCGGTGGACATAACCACTGTACGGGGGATTCTCACTGCAATATTCTCATCATTGTTCAGTTCCGTGTGTTCTTTTACAATATTGTCCATGAATGCGATGCTACGCCCTTTCCCCCCTATAGAACCATCACCCATTCGCACAAAATTGGAGAACTCATCGAACCTGTCTTTATCAAATACGGCCACAATTCCCGAATTCTTGATACGCCTGTATTTTATTATCATATCATAGATAATCTGGCGGGCATCTTCTACATTGTCGAAGTCCGAAATATCTATTTTCTTGAGTCCTTCTGCCAGCGGGAACAGTGCACGGGAGTAGAAGAAGCGTGAAAAGTGATTGTGAGACATATGATATACCAGTGAATCGGTAGGTATATTAAATATGTTCTTCTGTAAGTCCTTCAGGTTACGGATGCGGAATATTTCTTCTTCTGTATCCGGATTTATAATTATAAAGTCGCCGAAACCAAAATTATTTACAACCTGTTTTCTTAAATCGCGGGGAAAGCTTTTCGAATTTTTATCGATAAAACTGCATCCTAATTCGTCGGCATATAATTTGTTGGATATTTCGGATGAAGTGAAAACGATTGGTTTGAAGCGGTCTCTGGTCTTTACCCATTTGGCAAAGTTATAGCCTGCAAGCTTATCCTTTGTGCCTTCGTGCATGTAACTCATATCGGTCACAATGCCAAGTATATTATCTTTATATTCGGTATATATCCCGACAGCTTCTTCATAAGTACGGGCAAGCATGATTTTCGGCCGGCCGCGCATACGCAGCATTTGCTGGTGTTCGTTCAGGGCTTCTTTCGAAAATTCTTTCGACTCTTCCATAACTATTTTGAACAAGGTTGGCAGTGCCGATGAGTAAAACCGTACCGAATCTTCGATAAGAAGGATAATCTGTACACCTACACTTTCCGTATCATGTTCGGCATTCATCGCGTCTTCTATCAGTTTTATGATGGCCAGTAGTAGATCGGGATTGCCGAGCCAGCTAAACACATAATCTACGCCGGACAGGTCTTCCTGCGACAGCCTCTTGGTCACTTCTCTGGAAAACGGGGTAAGAACAACAAACGGTATATCATTAAAATGTTCTTTTATATGTTTTGCCGTGGCAAACATATCGGTTTCATCCATATTCGGCATCTGGATAATAAGTTCGTAGTGATTCTCAATAAGTTCGGTCAGAGCCTCTTCTTCAGTAACTACTTGTGTAAAACGGGGTGGATAGTTCAGGTTAAGGGATGTATATTCATTGAATATCTGTTCATCGATACGCCCATCGTCTTCCAGAATAAATGAATCATACTTGGTCGCTATCAGCAAAACATTGTAGATTCGTTTATTCATCAGGTTTGCGAATGAAGTGTCTTTGATACGGAAATCTTTGATATCTGGTATTCGTTTCATAGAAAACAGTTACAGTTATTAATTACGAGTTGCCAGTCTGTCTTTAGTAAAATATTTTCCGGCATACTTTCGTTTATCAGGATGATATATAAGCAACAAATATAATGCAAAAAAAGAAGCCGGATATAAAATATGCTCAGCTTCTCTTATTCTTTTAATCTATATCTTTCAATATTCTAGACGAAATAAGTCTTTTTTTACTCCATATCAAATATAAAAAAGGGACGGTTACAAAGTATAACCGTCCCTTTCTATGAAAAATGAAATAATATCAATAAGTAGTGTTTTGAGGGTCAAAATTTGTCCATCCTTTCAGCCAGTTGTCATTATCAGAGTCGCTGGCGAAAGCTCCCGAATAATTTACTTTAGTAAAGAACGGATCGTTCAGCGTGGCATCTGTAAATGCGCCTAAGCCAAGAACCGGGCTTCCTGCAACAGGCCCATAGTTAGGATTAGCTTCTTTACTGTTAGGTTGTCTTAGCTTCAGGTCTGATATATTTGTCAGAGCTCTGTTATTGTTGGCAGTCAGGTTGAAGAATGTACTGGAGAATGAAGCCTTTGTAGCATCGGTAACATTCGTGCCGTCTGTAGATAACTGGTCTGTCCATCCATTAGCCTGCTTGTTGATATCGGAACCTGTGATTCCCATTCCGGCAAATACATTGTTTTGTAATTTAAGTATGCCGTCTGTAGCCCATTTTTGAGTAGTACCTTTCTGGTTGTCCAGTAATAGACCTACCGGATATCCTGTAGCAACAGAATTAAAGAGATTCAGGCGTGAATTGCGGCGAATTTGTATTGCTGCCTGAAATATGCCAAATCTCGATCCATTGTTAGGATTCAGTCCGTCACCTGCAATATACTGTGTGGTATTAGCGAAATCCGTAGCCTGTCCCATAGGGCCTATCAGAGTAACATTACTGAATACAGCTTTAGTATATGGTTCGTCAGTTGTACCGTTGGCGTTGTTATCAGATTCGAAACCATTTGATAATGACTGGTCGGCAATTTTAGGATTTCTTATTCCCAGAAGGAACTGTAATTTACCTGAATATCCATTGTCGGTATCGAAATCGTCATCCCATCCGTGGTATGCCACAAGGTATTTTGCATTTACTGTTCCGCCAAACCACTCAAAAGAATCGTCGTTACTATAAGACACCTGTACATGGTCTATCTGTGTACCGCGACCTACCGATCCCATTGTGAGACCGTTTATTTCCTGATCGGTGGCAAACGGAAAACCGGCATATTCTATTCTCACGTAACTGACGATACCTGAGTTATCATCGTCATTGTTACCACCATGAGGAGCTACAGGACCTCCTTCTATCGGCATTCCGGCAACAATATCAATGTTGTTTTTAGCCCTACCGCATAGGATAATACCTCCCCAGTCACCCGGTTTACGGCTTCCTTTTGCCTGATTTGATGTAAATACAATCGGTTCGGAGGCTGTTCCTTTAGCTATTAACTTACCTCCTTTTCTGGCTATCAGAGCAGCTTTAGTCTCTTTATCACCTTTTATGACTGTCCCCGGCTCTATTGTAAGAGTGGCTCCGTCTTCGATATATACCCAGCCTTTGAGTACGTAAGTTCCTTTCTTAATGGTATGGCTTTCTTTTATAACGAAACTTTGTTCTCCGTTACCGATTTCTGTTCCGTTATTAAACAGGATTTGTTCGGTCTCTTCTCCGCCATTTCCGCCCGTGTCATCATTACTATCCGAGCATGCCGGAAATAACGCTATACATGCAATAAAAAATGCGCTTTTAAATAAACTTAAAGTTTTCATAATCAATATTATTAATAAATGTTTTACTGTTTGATAACTATATGTATAATTAGAATGAGTATCTGGCTGTTAATGAAATATTTTGTCCGGTTTTATATTCCTTCGTTATTTGCTCTCTCTCCTGAGTATTACCATCCTTGTCTACAAATTTTGGAAACTGTGCATACTTTGCTTTTGCAGCCAGGATATCCTTTATTCCGGCATTCAGCTCGAAATGTTTACCCAGTTTTTTAGTCACGGTCAGGTCGAGTACATTGCGGGGCATTTCATACATATCAGGTATATCATTGTTGATAGAAGTGCCTGAAGAGGTGGATATACGGCCGATTCCCACAATACGTTTACCTATAATATTATAGAGCACTGTTGCGTTCAGTCCGAGGACTTCATTCTGATAGAATATACCCGCATTTATCAGGTAGGGGGATTGTCCCTGCATCGGACGGTCGTAATTTGCTCCCGAGTTTTCTTTAAATTTCACTTTACTTTTTATCAATGAGCCATTGAATGTCAGGGAAAAATCTTTCAGTCCCATAAAGTCCAGTTTCTTTTTTATATCTACTTCTATACCGTAATTATCTGCATTATCCGCATTTTTGAATGTATAGATATAGGTTCCTCCCCCGTCAAGGTAAGTCCATTCGATAGGGTCTTTAAAACGTTTGTAGAACAGGGCTACGGAGAATATTTCCGAAGACGAAGGATAAAACTCGTATCTGATATCAAAATTGTCGATATAAGCGGGTTTCAGATCCGGATTACCCGATACGAAACTGAACAGGTCGAAATCATAATATGAAGAAGATGATATTTCCCTGAATTCCTGCCTGTTGGTAGAGCGTCCGTAAGCCACGCGTACCAGATGGTCGTCTGTAAGATTATATGAAGCATTCAACGACGGGAATATATCTGTATATGAATAATCTGTTGTCTTCGATTTGTCCCCGGAGATGGTTGTATAGCTTTTCAGCGACATCTTATTGTGCTCCAGACGGGCACCGGTGTAAATATTGAACTTGCTGAACGGGATGTTGAAACCTACATATCCTGCTGCCTGTGTATTCGTACCCGAATAATCGTTAAGCCTGTCGGTATCGTCATAAGCGTATAATTTATCTGCGCCATAATTTTCCGGAATCAGTATTCCTGAAATGGCATCTCTGTAACCGAAATCATCGGGCAGGTTTTCAGGTATCCAGCGGTATTTAAAAAACCGTGTATTGTAATTCCTGTCTCTGTATTCGCCGTATACTCCAGCTTTTACAGAAGGTTTGAAGCCATTGTCGAACGAAAAATCATGTGTATAATTTGTCGATAAAGTATAGCTATATTCATTCAGTTTATTATAGTCCCGGGTTATATCGTTCTGGTCTATTTGGTATTCTTTGTAATGGGCATCTCCGGAATATCCGTTTTCTTCCCAGTTGATAATACGCCTGTCCGGCTGGTTCTTGTTGCTGTAGGAAAAACCTGTGACCCAGTCCAGATTGTCTTTATCGGTTAGGGTATGTTTTCCGGCTAATTGTCCCGAATAGGCCAGGCGGCTACTGTAGATATATTCGGCTTTGCGCTGCCCGTAAAATCCACTTGTGTTCTGATATCCTTCGCGGTCGGTATATCTGTTCTTCCCTATCTGATTTACTATATTCCTGAATTCGAAACGATGCTTGTCGTTCGGCATATATATAAGATTAGCCAAAGCCCCTACCCTTGCGTCATTATTATACTGATTGTCCTTGTATTTAAATGTAAAATATGGTTTGTCATTATCGGAATCATATACGCCGTATCTGGAGTTTTCCATATCTGTATATGTCTTGCTTGTATTGCTATAGTTCAATGCCGCGATAAGCCCCCACATACTATTATCCTGTCCGGTATATTTACGGTTGATAACGAAACCTAAACGTTGGTCGGGTAATGGATTTTTTGTCTTTACAGACCAATCGTTATTGAATCCGTTCTTTGCCAGGTTATTTACTTGCTCTGCATTAGCATTGTCGATTCGTCCTGAATTAAAGGCACTTGACAAACTTCTCATTCCGTCGTCAAAACCAAGAAAATCGGTTCCGCTGCCTTTGCTGTATTTGAAATCCTTAAACTGAGTCTGAGTATTGATGCCGAGACCATAATTTATCTGTATTGAATTTTCACTGGGAATTCCTTTAGTCTCCACCTTGATAAAACCTCCCGAGAAATCGGCGGGCAGTTCCGGTTGCGGTGATTTTACAATCATTATGTTTTCTATCTGTGAACTGGGGATGATATCGAATGAGAAAGCACGTGTGTCCGCTTCCGAACTGGGTATTGTACTGTTATTTACCCACACATTATTATATCTTTGGGATAATCCTCTGGCTACTACAAACTTATCGTCCATGATAGAAATTCCGGGGACACGTCTTATTACTTCCGATGCATCTCTGTCCTGACTTTTCGATATTTGCTGTGAGGACACTCCGTTTACAACCGCATTGGATTTCTTTATTGAACTCAGGAGAGATACTTCCGAGTTTATACGGCCTATTGCTACTACATATACTTCACCCAGGGCATGCTCCGATTCTTTCATGGGAATGTTTACTATAGTAGGTTCGCCTCTCTTCACTTCCACATCTGTGATTTCCATTGGCTGATAGGATAAATAAGATGTTACTATGGTATATTTCCCGGGGCCAACATTGAGTTCGTAGTCACCGTTTTCATTTGTTATAACTCCTATTGTGGAGTTTTTTACAGATATGGCTACTCCGGGTAAAGTTTCCTGTGTTTTTGCATCTTTTACCGATCCCTTTATTATTGTCTGTGCCGACAGAGTGTTTGCTGATAGTAATATAAATACCGCAAAAAAAGCTTTTAATAAATAGTTACGTTGTTTAAACATATTCCTAATTTCCTTGTATATATTTTCTTTGAATTTTACAATACAAAGCACTTGTATTTTTGTTACAGAAACGCTACATAAAAAATAAGGTTGGACAAAGAAATTATTTCTTTACGGTTAAGTATTTCGTAATATTCTTAACAGCGAATACTTCCCTTTTATCATGCGAAAACGCTTATACTTCTATGGAATCTGCCTGTCTGTCGATTAGCTTTGTTTGTCACCCTTCCTCCTCCTAATTTTGAGATAGAAATAAAAATAAGAATTATGAAAAGGTCAATTCTAACAGCAACATTCATTCTTATATGCTCCGCTTTGGCTGCACAACCGCCAATGAGTGGTGGCAGGCCTCAGGGTGGCCGAGGGGGAGGCCGTCCGCCTATGATGAACGGTCAGGGACAAAACCAGGATAGTTTTATGATAATGGGGATGCCCGAAATCCCGGGCCTAACACTGGAACAACGCGAAAAACTGGGAAAGGAAATAACCAATGAACGTAAGGATATTTCCAAGTTGATGCAGGAAAAGCAGCAATTGAAAATAGATTCCGAAAATCCGGGAATGGCGGAAAAAGAAAGACAGAAACTTTTCGGGAAGATGGCTAAAATAGACGAAAAGATAAAAAAGAAAGAAGAAAGATATGACAAGAAGTATCGTTCTATCCTATCTGAAGAGCAATATGATATATTCTCCGCTAGTAAGAAGAATATAGAGTTCAGAGGGCAAGGCAGACCCGAAAGGGGCAACAGGCAACAGCCGCCTGCACAAAGACCCGATGATGGCGGAGGCCGTCCGGATATGCCGGATGAGGATATGTTTTGATAATTTCATGAATCAGATATTTTATGAACACGTATAATATTAGAAGATTGTTTGGTTTGGTAATGGTTGGTGTTCTTATACCAGCCATTGCTTTTTCACAAAAGAAATGGACTTTGCGGGATTGCATCGATTATGCACGGCAGGAAAATATTCAGGTGAAAAAATCGGACATTACAGCAGAAACTTACGATGTGGATATTTCGCAATCCAAGGCCGCATTGTTCCCTTCCCTCAGCGGAAGTGTCTCACAGCGATATACCAATTCCCAGTCGCCGGACGGAAACGGGGATTACAGGTACGAAGGTCTATTCAACGGGCAATATACCCTGAATGCGAACTGGACTGTGTACAACGGTGGAAAAAACAGGAATGATATAAAGCAGGCTCAATTGCAGAAAGAGATGCAGAACCTGAATACCCAGAATACCCGGAACAATATTGAAATAGCTATAACTCAGGCCTACCTGCAAATACTATACAGCAGGGAATCGATAAAAAACAATGAAAATATAGTCGCTTCAGATTCCGCTCAATTGGAACAGACTAAAATATTTCTTGATGCCGGTAGTATAACCCGGAGCGAATATGCGCAGGTGGAAGCGCAATACAGTGCCGATAAATATAATCTGGTGCAGGCTCAGAATTCGTTTGAGGTTTATAAGCTGCAATTAAAACAACTGCTGGAGCTTGATTATGACGAAGAAATGGATATCGATTTTCCACGGATTGCCGATCAGGACATATTATCTTTTATCCCTTCAAAATATGAAGTTTATCAGAGGGCTTTGAATATTATGCCGGAAATTGCCAGCGGCAAAACAAATATAAAACTGGCAGAACTCAACAAATCGTCTGCCAAAGCGGGCTATTTACCGACAGTATCCGTATCGGGAAGTATCGGTACAGGAAATATATTCAACAGCAGTCCCTCATTTGCGACACAGATAGGGCGTAATTTCAATCAGAGTGTGGGACTGACGGTCAGCATCCCTATATTTGATAATAAACAGAACCGGTCGAATGTAAAGAAAGCCGATTTGAATATTCAAATGGCTGAACTGGATCTTATCGATACACAAAAGACATTGCTGTCGACAATAGAAAACCTGTATCAGGATGCGGTATCTGGACAAAGTAAATACAATGCGGCAAAAGACAAACTTAATTCGGCCAAATTGAGCTATGAACTGGTGCAGGAACAATATGCGCTGGGAATGCGCAATACAGTTGAACTGACGACCGAAAAAAATAATTATGCCAATGCTTTGCAGGATTTGCTGCAAGCTAAATATACGGCGTTGGTAAGTCTCAAATTACTTAATTTTTATCAGGGACAGGAAATCGCATTATAATTATTAATTAATAGTTGACAATTAACTCTTTACAGATTATAAACAACTTGTAACTCGTTTACTCGTAACTCGTAACTAATTATGAACAAGAAATTGAAAAAATACCTGATTATTGCAGTCGTAATAGCAATTGTGGCTACAGGGATATTCTTCCTTCTGCCGTCAACAAAAGGTTCTGCGATTATACTGGACACAGCAAAGGTAGAAAAAGGTGATATCTCGATCGCTGTTACCGCGACAGGTACTATAGAACCGATCACACTTGTGGAAGTAGGTACACAGGTATCGGGTGTCATATCCAAAATATATGTGGATTTTAATTCAGAAGTAAAAGCCGGACAAGTACTGGCCGAGCTGGATAAGAGGCTGCTTGTGTCGGAACTGGAAAACGCGAATGCCAATCTACAGACAAGACAGGTTGAGCTTACATTACAAAAACAAAATTACGACCGTCAGAAAGGTCTGTGGGAAAAGCAAGCTATAAGCAAGGTAGACTGGGAAAATGCCGAATCGGCATATCAGACGGCACAGTTGGCTGTAACTTCATCGAAGGCCGCTGTACTGAAAGCACAAACCAATCTGGGATATGCAACCATCACATCTACTATCGACGGCGTAGTTATATCCCGCGCGGTAGAAGAAGGGCAAACCGTAGCCGCTTCGTTCAGCACCCCTACCCTGTTTACCATAGCTAACGACCTGACAAAGATGCGGGTGATCGCCAATGTGGACGAGGCTGATATAGGCGGTGTGAAAGAAGGACAACGTGTAACATTTACAGTGGATGCTTTCCCTGATGATGAATTTGAAGGAAAAGTGGTACAGGTAAGGCTCGAAGCTACAACAACATCGAATGTTGTTACATATGAAGTCGTTATAGACGCTCCGAATCCCGAATTGAAACTGAAACCGGGACTTACAGCCAGTGTCAATATCTATACACAGGAAGAACAAGACGTGTTGGTAGTACCATCTAAGGCTTTGCGCTTCAATCCTGAGCCCGATATAATGAAGAATTTTAAAGACCTGACGTTGGGGCAGCCTCTGCAGTTCGATCTGAAGGATAAAACAAAGAAAGTAGTTTGGGTAAAATCGGGAAATACACTTTCACCAAAACAGGTAACAGTAGGAACTACTGATGGCGTACATGTATCTGTAAAGGAAGGACTTAATCAGGGAGAAGTAGTTGTTACAGGTATTTCGCAAGAGACAAATAGCAGTATGTCCGAGCCTGAAAAAGTAAATGGCGAATCGAGCCCGTTTATGCCTCAGCGTCCGGGCGGCAACAGAAGGAGATAATGTAATGAATCAGAATAAGGAAATTATAAGAGTAGAAAATCTGAAACGCGACTATGTTGTAGGCGATGAAACGGTTCATGCCTTGCGGGGCATCAGCTTCAGCATACAGGAGGGCGAATTTGTGACCATCATGGGTACCAGCGGTTCCGGAAAATCTACCTTGTTAAATATATTGGGTTGTCTGGATACACCCACAGAGGGAGAATATTACCTTGACGGTATTTCTGTCCGCAAAATGGGAAAGAATGACAGGGCTACACTACGCAACCGTAAGATAGGATTTATATTCCAGTCTTATAATCTGCTGGCGAAGACTACAGCTGTGGAAAATGTGGAATTACCCCTTATGTACAACCCCGATGTTTCGGCAAAGGAACGCCACCAGCGTGCTATAAAGGCCTTGGAAGAAGTCGGATTGGGTGACAGGCTGAACCATAAGTCCAATCAGATGTCGGGAGGTCAGATGCAACGTGTGGCTATTGCCCGGGCACTGGTAAATGAACCCGTAATAATACTGGCTGATGAAGCTACCGGAAACCTCGATACCCGTACATCTTTCGAAATTCTTTCCGTACTGCAACGTATGCATGACGAAGAGGGACGTACAATCATATTTGTAACACACAATCCTGAAATCTCGGCATTCAGCAGTCGCAATATTGTTATTCGCGATGGTAGTATCAAGGAGGATAAGTATAATGAAAATATTCAGTTGGCAAAGGAGTTTTTAGCAAAACTGCCGAAAGAAGATAATTAATGAAATAATGAGATAATACGCCAATGTGCCAATTTGAAAGTGAAAAATATTTTTCGTTTTTCGTCCTTCACTTTTCGTTAAAAAATATTGGCACATTAGTATATTAAAAATTGGCATATTAAAGTTATGAATCTAGTAAATCTATTCAGAATAGCTCTCCGGGCGCTGAGCGGTAATAAGTTCAGGGGATTCCTTACCATGCTTGGTATTATAATCGGTGTAGCGGCCGTTATTACCATGCTTGCAATAGGACAAGGCTCGAAGAAGAGTATACAGGATCAGATATCCACGATGGGTTCGAATATGATAAATATCCGTCCCGGAACAGGTCAGTTTGGCGGAGTACGACAGAGCGCATCGAGTATGCAGACACTGAAACTCGAAGATTATGAGGCTATTGTGGAACAGGCCGAATATATTTCGGCAGCATCGCCCGAAGTACAGTCTTCGGGACAGGTGATTTACGGGGCTAACAACTCTCCTACTTCCATTTATGGTGTAAACCCGTCCTATCTCGATATCCGCAAATATACTATTGCCCAGGGCGAAATGTTTAGTGAAGGAGATGTTAAGACTTCTGCAAAAGTTTGCGTAATAGGACAGACTGTTGTAGATAATTTGTTTACAAACGGTGAAGACCCTGTTGGGCAGACGATCCGTTTCAACAAAATACCTTTTAAGGTAATAGGTGTACTTACCTCCAAAGGTGATAATACGATGGGGATGGATCAGGACGACCTGATAATCGCCCCTTATACGACAGTTCAGAAGCGTATTCTGGCCATTACTTACATTCAGTCCATATCGGCCTCTGCCGTAACAGAGGATGTGACAGAGAATGCTATAACAAGTATAGAAAACATTTTACGGCAGCGTCATAAAATAGGTGCGAATGATGAAGTTGATTTCAATGTACGTTCACAGAAAGAGCTGATTTCCATGATGAGTTCCACAACGGATATGATGACAATCCTTCTGGCATGCATTGCCGGTATATCGCTGTTGGTCGGTGGTATAGGCATTATGAATATCATGTATGTATCTGTAACTGAACGTACCCGTGAAATCGGGCTGCGTATGTCTATCGGAGCCAAAGGTGTGGATATATTGATGCAGTTCCTGATCGAAGCTATCCTGCTGAGCGTAACAGGAGGGGTTATCGGTGTGATACTCGGCGTCAGCAGTGCTTTTATGGTAAATTATCTGCTGGCATGGCCTATCAGCATCCAGGTATATACTATTGTATTGTCTTTCATTGTGTGTACTGCAACGGGAATTTTCTTCGGCTGGTATCCTGCAAAAAAAGCATCATACCTTGATCCGATCGAAGCTCTGAGATATGAATAAGGGTGAATTATCTCTAGAATTGTTTATCTATACGTTTGTGCTATAAGTACAGAGATATTTGATTTCGTTATTGGTTTTCGGAAAAAGTAACAGTAACAAAATATGAATAATGTGTTACCTTTGTTACTTTTTAACAAGCAGTAAGTTGAAAGTTATATGAGATACGAGATATAAAGTTGTTAACTGATGACTGTTCACTGATAACTGAAAAAAACGTTACGTTTGTTACTTTTTAACGAAAAACGGTTAACAAATGTGAATTCGATCTTAAGGTGTCTAAAGTTAACTTATTGTATTTTAAAATGATATAAACATGAAAAACTTTATAAAAATATTTCCACACATCATTATATGGACGATTGCATTGCTGGTTCCGATGTATTTGATTTCGCGTGAAGGGACATTCGATTATAAACCTTATTATAATTATGTTATCCGCATGGGGATATTTGCCATATTGTTTTATGCAAACTATTCTTATTTGATAGAAAAGTACTTGTTCACTAGGAAGTTCGCTCTTTACGTTATTACAAATATAGCACTTATAATCGTTCTGGTAATTCTTCAGACTTTTATATCAGAATCCATGCGACCTGATCCGCAGGTAATAGAGAGTATGGAACAAGGCATGCAGAAGAGACCTCTCCATATGGGCCGATTCCCGGAAGGCAAACATGGTGGACCACCAATTCTGATGCGTTTCGTATTCGATTATGTATCCATTATTTTTGTGATAGGGCTCGCTGTGGCAATAAAAACAACTATTCGCTGGTATCGGGATTCTATTAATTTTGAGAAGTCGAAAAGTGTTCAGTTAGAGGCCGATTTGCGTAACTTGAGAAGCCAGCTTAATCCTCACTTTCTTTTTAATACACTGAATAATATATATTCACTGATCGCCATCGATCAGAACAGGGCACAGGATGCCGTCCATAGGCTCAGTAATCTTTTACGATATGTGATGTACGATAATGATGAGAAATTTGTTCCTTTGGATAAGGAATTGACGTTTACTCAGAATTATATTGATTTAATGAAGCTCCGTCTTAGTGCTAACGTGAAACTGAATGTGCTGATAGACGGCAAAAGCAGCCATGATATGATTGCGTCATTAATGTTTATCACCCTGATAGAGAATGCTTTTAAACATGGGATAAATAATGGTGAAGAAAGTTTTATCGATGTTAGTATTTTGGTAGATCCGGGAAAAGGAGTGCTTTGCACGGTGGAGAACAGCCTTGTGGAAAGAGAAGAAAAAATGAATATGGAAGAGCATAATTCCGGTATTGGTTTAACTAACCTGTCCAAAAGGCTCGATCTTTTATATCCTAACAGGCATGAATTTATCGCAGAGAGACGGACAAATAGTTTCTTTACTTTATTAAGGATCGATTTTGGAAAAGAAAATAATGTGTTATGAAACTGAGATGTGTAATAATAGACGATGAGCCTCTAGCAATAGATTTGTTGAAGACATACGTTGTTAAAACTCCTTTTTTAGAATTGACCGGGACTTTCAACAATGCTTTGTCTGCTATGGATACCATAAGCAATGGGAATGTGGATGTATTGTTTTTGGATATAAACATGCCTCAGATAACAGGACTGGAATTTTCCAAGACCCTCCCTCCTACTACAAAGATTATATTTACAACTGCGTATGACCAGTATGCTGTGGACGGTTTCCGGCTAAATGCACTGGACTATCTATTGAAACCAATTAATTATACAGAGTTTCTTCAGGCAGCGAATAAAGCATTGGAATGGTTTAAGTTGACAGCCGCTTCGTCAAATGATAGTTCTACATCCACTGCGACGAGTATATTCGTGAAATCGGGCTACAGGATGGAAAAAATAGAATTTGATGATATTCTCTATATAGAAAATCAGAAGGATTATGTAAAGTTCCATCTGGAAAATCAGAAGGAGCCGGTTAGTTCGTTGATGAGTATGCAATCACTGGAGGAGAAGCTTCCCGAAAAGCAGTTTATGCGGGTGCATCGCTCTTTCATTGTTAATCTGGATAAGATAAAAACGATAGAAAGAAACTGTGTTGTGTTCGGAAAGGAATATATTCCTGTGTCCGAATCATATAAGGTAAAATTCATGGATTTCCTCAACAAGCATTTCTTTTAATGATGCAGATTTATCGCAAAAAAGGCTGATATTTATTTTGGAATTAGAAAAAAGTACATATCTTTGCATCGCTTTTTAGGAAAAGCACAGTGTTAGGATAAACACTGGAGAGATGGCAGAGTGGTCGATTGCGGCGGTCTTGAAAACCGTTGAACTGCGAGGTTCCGGGGGTTCGAATCCCTCTCTCTCCGCGGAAAGGCTAAGACAAAAGAAGTCAAAAGCAAGGAAAGTCCTACAAATCAGTGATTTGTGGGACTTTTTCGTTTATCCCCATTTCATATAGAAGCCATAAAAAAGCCATTTTTTGACATAGCTGCGTAACCTATTCGTAACCTATTGTCAGAAAATCAAAACAGGTTACGATTTGTCTGATTTGGGCAGTTTGAAGTCCATTTTTGGAAGTCTGTATTTATCTCATTATTTGATTGTTGAATGTATTTTTTAAATTAAATTTTGAGTTATGAAAAAGACCACATTCAGTATCCTTTTTTATGGAAAAAAGAATGGATTAAAGGCAAACGGTAAGATGCCGGTTATGGGACGAATTACCGTGAATGGAAAATCGATCCAGTTTGGAACAAAGGTTGATGTTGATCCTAAATTATGGAATGTAACGGCAAGTAAGCTTGTCGGGAAAACACAGGAAGTCATTAACTCAAACTCAGTGCTTGATAGTATCAAAGCAACGATGACTAAGATTTACAGAGAACTACTTGAAAGAGAAGTTTCTGTCAGTCCTGAACGTATTAAAAACATCTTCTTTGGTGTTGAGATCCAACAACAGATGCTGCTTGATCTTTTTAGGAAGCATAATGAAGATGTTGAGAAACTGATCGGCATAAATAAAAGTAAGGCTACTTACCAAAAGTACGAAGTTACCAGAAAACATCTAACTTCTTTCATCAAAGAAAAATACAATCGATCGGATGTTGCCTTAAAAGAAATCGACTTTATTTTTATAACTGATTTTGAAGTTTACCTCTTGACCACAGCTGGTTGTAATCCGAATACAACAGCCAAATTTATGCAGTTTTTCAAACGGATTGTTATTATAGCCAAGAATAATGGCTGGTTAAAGAGTGACCCATTTATAAATTATAAGATCCGGATTAAGAAAGTCGACCGAGGTTATTTAACACAAAACGAAATAGAATCTATCATCAACAAGAAGATAACGATAAAGCGCCTGGATCAGATTCGGGACATTTTTATTTTCTCCTGTTTTTGCGGATTGGCTTACATCGATGTGAAAAATTTGCGAAAAGAAAATATTCGTATATCATTTGATGACAAACTCTGGCTAATAGGAAAAAGAGAGAAAACAGGAGTGTCTTTTACTATTCCTTTACTTGATATTCCTCAAAGGATACTGGATAAATATGAGGGAGCATTATCGGATGATCGTGTACTTCCGGTTCCAAGTAATCAAAAGGTAAATGCGTATTTGAAGGAAATCGGTTCTTTATGCGGAATTGATAAAGAATTGAGCTTCCATATAGCAAGATACAGAGAGTCCCTTAATCAAGTGTATTTCAGTGTGTTACAAAGTTGACGTTGCCGATAGGTAACGATTTAGAAACCAGCTATCATTATTCGCTGATTAGCTTCGTTTTCAACAATACATTAAGAGCGACTTAATGGATACAAAGGTACGAAAACTACCGGATATATTGTATCTTATTTGTCAAAACTTTCCTATTAAAAATCTGTAACCACAAATAGTTCAGGATCAATTCCAGCAATAATTTGACTGGAATCACTATCTTTGCATCAGAATTTAGAATTTTAACGGATGAATTTCCGTTTAGATATAACATAACGTTCGCTGAACGTCTCATTGCGAAAACTGGTAACTTTCAATTAGAAGAGACAAAGCGCATGTTCATGCTATACAAACGTATAGCGTGGGCTGCTTGTTTCTTCTAAGGGCATACCAGTGCCTCGCAATGGAACAATGCGTGTCCACGCTTCTTTTTTGAGGTACAGCGAGCAATGGTATGAACAATTAAATTTTTGAAACATGAAAAAGATTATCCTTTACATTGCTGCATCGCTCGATCAACGTATTGCAGAGCCGGATGGCGGATTAGAATGGCTTACTGGATTTCCAAATTCCGAAAAGACAGATTATGGCTACAAAGAGCTATTAGCATCGATCGATACCGTTATTATGGGCGGACGTACTTATCGAGAAATATTGAATATGGATGTAATTTGGCCGTATTCAGAACAAATAGCTTATGTTATTTCCCACCACAAATGGGAAGCAAAGGAAAATATGCATTTCATCACAGAAAATATTATTGAGACGATTTCCGAACTACGTAATCAGGAAGGGAAAGACATTTGGTTAGTCGGAGGTGGTGAATTGACTTCGGCACTACTTACTGCTAAATTAATTGATGAAATACAGATATGTTATTTTCCTATAATTTTAGGGAAAGGTATCCCTTTATTTCCAAGTAATCACATAGAGTCTACATGGAAATATATAGGAAGCACGGCCTACAATTCAGGTGTTCTAAAGGTGGATTATATAATAAATAAGACTTGTTGATGTTAATTTGATTCATTTTTACACCGATTCATTTATCAGGTTGAGGTAACTTTGCAGAAAATATAAATATATTAAAATGATACAGTTAAGGAATGTAAACACAGCTACACCCGAAGAAATACAAAAATTAGCAAATAATCATGCAATCGCTGTAAATCTACGGGATGCTTTTCCATATCCTTATACGGTTGAAGATGCTGTTACTTATCTTGAATTAGCCGCAAATGGCGTATTAGGACACGTTTTTGGTATATATGACAATGATACGTTCGTCGGCTGTTGCAGCCTGATTCCGCAAAATGATGTATATCGTATTAATGCAGAAATAGGATATTGGATTGGAGAGCCTTATTGGGGCAGAGGATATGCGACCGATGTAGTAAGGCAATGCTTAAAATTTGCCTTTGAGGAACTTAATTTGTTGCGGGTTTATGCGAATATTTGCGAGTACAATATAGGCTCAATGAAAGTTTTGGAAAAAGTAGGCTTTGAAAAAGAGGCCATTATTAAGTCCTCGATAATGAAAGAAGGCAAAATATTTGACGAACATTTATATAGTATTAGGAAGCAATGAAAAAAGACATAGGCGCTCATATTATCAGCAAATTGGATTTGCAGGATATAGACAAAATACTTGCCGACGAATTAAGTGGGTCAGAGTTAAACACGGTTTTACTGGATGTTTTTAACAGGCGTGTTCAGCAGGAAACACCCTCGTCTTTATTACAGAAATACGAGAGCAACAAACTTGTTAAACCCGCCCCGTTAGAAGATGTTTTGGACTACAAAGAAAATGAATTGCGGACTTATAAATTAATAGCAAGCAAAGGATTTAAACCCGTAGAACTTTCCCCTGTTGCACAGCTTGGGACAAGTAGTGTTATAGCAACGGTAGATCAAAAGAAAGTCCTTACCGCTTTGAGAAATACGGAAGTACAGGCCGACCCAACTAACGCAATAGCATTACATTATGCGGCATTAAAGAAAAAAGGAGAATTAGATAACAAAACCTACAATTACAGTAACATTTCACGGGTAATAAGGACACAAGTTTTTGATAATCCTAATTTCACGCCTCATTTTATTGTTCTTGCTTTGATTTCATGCGGTAGAGATACTGGTAGTTTCACTTTTGAAAAAGAAGAACTATTAAAACATCTGACTACATCGTATGAAATATGTAAAAGTTTCGGAGTGGATAAAATATATTATGAGATTATTCCGTGCAAAGGCTATGACTGTCAAAGCCCGCTTATAACGGAAACAATATCGTATGTCCGGGAAAAAAGTAGTCTTGAAGTTGCGGCTGTTAAGCCACAACATGATAATAACTATTATCAAGGTTTCAGGATAAAACAGCAAATAGTGATTGGCGGCAATACTATTGAAATTGCTGACGGTGGGCTACTTGACTGGACGCAACAGCTTCTAACTAACAAAAAGGAGCGAATGATGACATTTGGTCTTGGCATTCAGGTATTATATCATTTGACTAAATAAACATGGTAAAGGGTAAAGTCATATTTGAAGATGAGGAAAAAGTAGCGATTAAATATCCCTGCTTTGAATTAAAGGATGTTGTAGAGTATTATTTTGAAATATGTACTCCTAACAACTCTATAACTCCGCTTTCACTTGTGGCTTTGCCTAATGCTAATATATCAGTTTCAATTTTTCTATCTGATAGTAGCCAAACATTTAAAGTACACCGTGAATATGGTATAATTGAAACAACAGGCAACAGAATTTCTGGCAGTTTAACGGAAGCAATCGCTATAATATATGCTCCCGGAACGCATGAGTTTGCTATAAAATTTAAGCCTGGAGTTTTACTCTTATTTCGCTGGCGAGATTCAGTTACTTGTCGATAGCCATTTACCCCTGCAAAAATACATTAAGCAGGAGGTTATAGATCAATTAAAACTAAAAAAATCCTTTGATGAACGTGTCCGTTTTGCGGAAGAATTTATTTTAGATTGCTTGAAAAACTTTGATGCAGACCATAAACTTAAAATCGTATCAAAAGCAATTTATTATATTAATAATAATTGTGAATATAAAGCGAATGTAGTAAGTAAACAGGTTGGCGTTTCAACTGCCACACTTAACAGATATTTTAGAGAAGTTTTAGGGATATCTCCCAAGCAGTGCTTTAGAGCCTTACGTTTTAAGGTTGCATTAAGAAGTTATCGTTCTAAAAGTGGTTATGATTTGTATGAGGAATTAGGCTATACCGATTTTTCTCATTTTGTGAAAGAAGCCAAAGATTTGACACATAAAAACCCGTCAGAATTATAGAGATAAAAATATTTGAGTTAAAAGGTAAAACAAGTGTATGCTTCAATTTACTTCCCGTCTAAAAAAGAAATAGATGCAAAGATTGAGCAAATAGAACGCTCGGAAATCAGCATGATTACAAAGTCTTTGGAGGCTTCCTATATCCTTACCGAAGCATTCAATCAACTGAAAGCATTTATTCTGTCATACAAATTCAAAGACGAGGAAGAAGAAATATTCTTTTTTAAAGATGCAAAGCCCAGATTTTGTTCCCGTTTGATATACTATCGAAAGGTTTACAACATTGAAATGAACCGCCCTACCGGTAGTGACAAACAAAGGGAATACCTAAGTGAAATACTAAATGATATAAACAGGTATAACTGCAAGCGGCTCGATTTTATACGTTACTACCGTTCAAGTTCATCTCATTTGGATTCACTCTATTTTCTGCGCGGTCAAACAAATGCAGAACAATATTTGGAAACATTTCGCCACGAATTTGACCAGAATTTTTCCACCAACTGCGATTTTAAGGTCGCAAAAATTTTAGCGAATGATATGCTTTCCGCTTATTTAATGGATGAAATAGAGCTACTAACAGACAATGGGATTAAAATTTTCACCAACGGTTTTCCTGCCAGCAAAATAACATGGCTGGGAAGTAAAGCGGAATTGCAGGAACAAATTTTCTCATGGGATAGTGCAGGAACATTCGGGAAAGTACCACTCACACAACTATTCGACTATATTCAAAATGTATTCAACATTCAGTTAGACCGCAACCTGTCGCGAAGTTTCGATGACCTGAAAATACGAAATAGCCCGACACCATTTCTTGATAAACTAAAAAACGCTCTATTGCGGCGTATGGGAAGAAAGTAGCTAATACCGATGTCGGTATTTTCTGTAAAACACCCGATTTTGATGCTAATTTAGGTCAAAATCGGGTGTTTTGGCTTATAAACCACATTATACCGACCTTTTCCGATTTTTTTCTTGTCGCTTTTCAGAGAAAAATGCGTTTGTAATGCACTGTAAATAAATAATTTGGGAAAAACTTTCAAAAAAAGTCATACCAACCTCGTTAGCGACTATCAGAAATCCCCCGAACTTTGCAGTGAATCAATAAGATACGAAGCATAATGGAAGATGATAATATAAGAGATTTCATGCAAGAATGGTTAGAGCAATTCATGGGACGTTTCGACCGATTGGATAAATTCATGGATATAATGAGCGGACGGCATAATGTATTGAACGGCGAACGGCTTTTGGATAATCAGGACTTGTGCCAACTGCTGAATGTAAGTAAACGGACACTGCAACGCTACCGCTCTGCGGGAGAACTGACCTATATAACCATCCACCATAAAATATTTTATACGGAAAAAAACGTAGAAAAATTCATACGCGACCATTTTACTGATGGCGACAATAACAGTGAAACAGAACTTGAACCATCCGGTTAATTTTTCATTTTTTTGATTATTTGATGTTTAGAACCCTGTACTGTCGTGAATTACTGATTTACAGCGTGGAATGGTAGATTTCAAACAAGAAGCCTTATTTTTACAGAATATAGGATGCGCCTCAGCAATTCAAATAAATTTGATCGCTTTCGGCTTTTTATATATTTGTTATACATAAAATCAGAAATTATGAGCGAAATATTGAATTTTGATACGATACACGATTATAACACCTTTCTGGGAATAGAAACGCTGCACCCTTTGGTAAGTTCTATCGACTTTTCCACAGTCACAAAAGAATTTCATCATATCCGTAAAAGATATGGTTTCTATTTTATTTTCCTGAAAGATGTAAAATGCGGCGATTTGATTTATGGCCGCCATACATACGACTATCAGGAAGGAACGCTTGTGTTTATTGCTCCGGGACAAGTGGCCGGAAAAGATGATACGGGCGAAACTTTCAAAATGCAGGGCTGGGGGTTGTGTTTTCATCCCGATTTGCTTCGGGGTACACTGCTCGGACAGAAAATGAATGATTATTCGTTTTTCTCTTACGAATCGAATGAATCGTTGCATATGTCGGAACGTGAACGGCAGATTATCATAAATTGTTTTCAGGAAATAAAAGACGAATTGAGTCATTCTGTTGATAAACACAGTAAAGCCATCATTACGGCGAATATTGAGGTTTTTCTTAATCATTGCCTGCGCTTTTATGACCGCCAATTCATTACCCGTGAAAATATAAATAAAGATGTATTGTCCCGGTTCGAGGAACTGCTTAACGGTTACTTTGAATCGGATAAACCGCAAACAATCGGTTTACCTTCGGTGCAGTATTTTGCAGATGAACTTCATTTGTCAGCCAATTATTTCGGGGATTTAATCAAAAAAGAAACAGGTAAATCGGCTCAGGAGTATATCCAGATAAAGGTTATTGAAAAGGCAAAGGATAAACTGTACCACCCGGATAAGTCGGTAAATGAAATTGCTTATGAATTAGGGTTTAAATATCCGCATCATTTCAGCCGGATGTTTAAGAAGATTGTGGGTAGTTCGCCAAGTGATTATCGGTTGATGAATTAATAAAAACGAGAGAATCCGTAAAAATTCTCTCGTTATATATCGTATGTTTATATCCACTCTATTTCAAATATTCCTTAAAGAAAGATTCCAGTTTGTCAAATGGTATAATATCCATACGGTCATATAAATCCACATGAGTAGCATTGGGAATAATCATCAGTTCCTTATTATCGCCTTTTAACTTTTTGAAAGCATCTTCACTGAAATAGCGGGAATGTGCTTTTTCACCGTGAATAATGAGTACTGCATTGCGGATTTCGTCGGCATAGGCAAGTTGCGGCATATTGATAAACGAAAGAGACGATGTTATATTCCAACCACCATTCGAATTGAGTGAACGCTCGTGATAGCCTCGTTCAGTTTTGTAGTAACTGTGGTAATCTTTCACGAACCAAGGAGCATCGTCCGGTAACGGATCAATAACGCCTCCGGCAAGTGTATATGTGCCGTTTTTTGAGTCGATTGTGCGCTGGGTATTCAGTTGCTCACGGAGTTTATAACGTGCGTCCGCATCCATAGAATCAAAATAACCATTGGCATTTACACGGCTCATATCATACATGGTAGATGTGGCAGTTGCTTTAATCCGGGTGTCCATAGCGGCTGCGTTGATAGCCAGACCACTCCAGCCACAAATACCGATGATTCCGATCCGTTCAGGGTCTACATCATCACGTGTGGAAAGGAAATCGACGGCAGCACTGAAATCCTCCGTATTAATGTCGGGTGAAGCTACATAGCGGGGTTCACCGCCACTATCACCTGTATATGAGGGGTCAAAAGCAATAGTCAGGAAACCACGTTCGGCCATTGTCTGTGCATAGAGTCCCGATGATTGTTCTTTTACTGCGCCGAAAGGTCCACTCACGGCAATAGCTGCCAATTTTCCGGTTGGATTTTTAGGTATATACATATCGGCAGCAAGGGTGATACCGTAGCGGTTGCGGAAGGTTACTTTGCGATGATCGACTTTATCGCTTTTGGGAAATACTTTGTCCCATTCAGGTATTAATTTTGACTTTTTCATATTTTTATCGTTTGCTTGATTATTTTCGGTTAATACGGTTGTTCCGTTTGTTGCTTCTGCTGTGATTGTTCCTATTACGAGCAAAGCCATGAGTATTATTTTCTTCATTTTCTGTAACTATTTATCTGTTATATATGATTCTTTTTTTATTCCATTTCAAAAATTACGGTGATATTTTCCGAACCTGATGCGGAGGCTAAGCCTGTTGTATCATCTACTTTTCCCAATCGGGTATAGCTGTACGATGTAGAAAAACTTTTGTAGAACAATACCAATGTTTGCGAGCCGTACAGCATTAAATCGCCGTTTTGTATCGTTTTCGGATTAATAGGATTGGTGGGTAAGCTGTTTGGCAGGCTATAATACTTTTCATTATTGTTTAACTCGGACATTGTGATTGTTATGGGTAACAGTTTCTTGAAAGCGGTCGCCGTTGCATTACTTTCAAGGGTAGCGGTAAATGCGGTTGAGCCTATCGTTATTTTCATTTTCATATTCTCTTGCGGATTTTCGTTTTCATTATCGTTGCCCGTGTTCTCCGGTTGCTGAAGTGGTTCGGGACTTCTTATCTCATCGGTATCACAGGCTGAAAGTCCTGTTATTACCATCAAAGAGGAAATTATTATTATAAGCTTTTTCATAATTGTTCTGTTTAAATTGTATTGATGATTTTAGCAGGAATACCGCCGACAATCACATTATCGGGAACATCTTTAGATACAACTGCTCCTGCGGCTACAATAGCGTTTTCTCCGATTATTACCCCTTGCAGAATGGTTGCTCCTGCGCCAATCCAAGCGTTATTCTTGATATGAATGGATTTGGGTTTGAGTGAATGCCGTTCTTCCGGCCCAACGGGATGCCCTTCGGATAATATGCTGACGTTGGGACCTATCAGTACGTTGTCTTCGATGGTGATGCCGCCCAAGTCCAGCAAAGTGCAGTTGAAATTGATAAATACATTTTTACCTATTGTGGTATGCTTTCCGTAATTGATATACAAAGGGGTAAATACGGCAACGCTTTCGTGAATTCCGCTGTCTGTAATTAGGCTTAACAGATTCCTTATTTCTGCCGGATCAGCAGAATTGTTCATTTGCGTCAGCAACATTTTAGTACGGTATGAAGCTTCTCGCATTTTATATCGCTGAGGATCGTCGGACAAGATAGTTTCTCCGTCTCTAAGCCGTTCAAAAATATCTACTTTATCCATCTCTGTATTTTTTGATACAAAGTTCAGGATTTATCGGCTTTACCTGTTAACGATATTCAAACCAATAATTAAGAAATTCAAACCATTGATTCGCGGAGTGACTTCGGATTAGTGCCTGTTTGCTTTTTAAAGAAGTTGTTGAAGTAGGTAGGATATTCAAAACCGAGAGCATAAGCGATTTCCGCAATATTCCAATCCGTATGCAGCAAGAGGGCTTTTGCTTCGGCAATAATGCGTTCGGTGATATGTGAAGTTGTTGATTTTCCTGTAATTTCCTTCACTGCCCGATTCAGGTAATTGGTGTGAACATTGAGATAGCGTGCGTAATTCTGTGCCGTTTTCAGTTGCAAAGGATGGTCGGAGGTTTCGATGGGGAATTGTCTTTCTAACAGTTCAAGAAATACGGAGGTAATTCTTGCGGTTGCTTTTTTTGCCTGATGATAATGTTCTGAGGGTTGCAATTTCAATGCTTCATGAATAATCAGGCTGATATAGTTTCGGATAAGTTCATCTTTAAAGGTATAATCGTTTTCCTGCTCTTCAATCATTTTTTGAAAAAGAGTATTGAGGAACAATCTTTGTTCTTCGGATATTTCTAAAACAGGTGTTCCGTCAATTTTAAAGAATGGTGATTGAAGCAAGCTCTCCGAACGATCGGATTGTTTTAAAAAGTCTTCAGAGAAAAGACAAGTATAACCAATATATGTTCTTGATATTGTTTCCCATGAATAAGGAATATGTGGATTGCCAAAAAACAGAATTGTACCTTCCTGCTCAAAGCTCCTGTCGGCATAGTGAATGATGCTTTTACCGGTAGTAAGACAAATCTTATAGAATTCTTTACGACTGTAAGTGCGCGTGGCATTACTGTCGTCTTCAATTTGAAATGCCTTGAACCCTTTTAGCTTGAGTTCAGTATTAAATTCGGATATTGAACGTTCTTTCTTCATAATACAAAGATAAGAAATTCAAATCTATTAATTCATTTTCCGTTTTTTTCGAAAGGGAGATGAATCCTATTCGTCGTATCACACATTCTATAAGTCGGCAGTATCGGATTGTCTCACGATTCCTTATACTCTGTTGCCAGCTCTGTTATCTTTTCAAAGGTATGGATAAGTAAAAGTTCCTATGCTGTACCATTCGGCTTTAGCTTTGATTATCCCCATAATGGGTGTTTTGTCATCGGGGTTGAGGTTGTTTTTAGGTAAAACTTAAAATTATCCAACGTTATTCAAATTTACGCAAATGATTGAATAAGTGACGAAGGCAGGATGTTTATTACACTCTGCTCTTACTTTGCCCATATCGGCAGGTGGCAACAAGCCTTTGGTTTATTCTTTTACCATTGTGTAAATTCCACCTTTTTCAATAGCTTTCCATCCTTGATTTATTTGAATCTTATAATCGTCTCCTTCAACAATGTTTTCTGCTATCCTTTTCGGGGGAAGAAGATAGAATGCAGACCAATTATTTAGGCGAACAATGCCTTTTTTAACGTTGATTTGCCCCCATTCCCCTGTAAGTGTCATATTTCGTAATAATACAGCATCACCTATTGTAATTACCCGGTCATGAGGATTATAGGTGAAATTAATTTTGCTATTTGTAATCAATAATTTTCTTGTGCCAGGTTTAAGTAATTCTTCAAATTGAGCAATATCTCCAAAGGATTTTAGTTCCTCTTTTTCTTCAGATAAAATCTTGTCATAATTATATTTGTCAAGTAGTTTTTCCAGATAAACATCATCAATTACAAAAGCATGTTGCGGACTTGTCTTTTTTATCAAATAAATCATACCATAGCCTAAATCCTTATCACGTTTCCATTCAGGGTATAACTCATCCAATATATCAGCATAAGCGGAGCCTGTAAAGTAACCGAACGCATTCGCATACCCTTTTGAAATATCATAGTTTAAGCGGCTTTTGACATATTCCCGCATATTGGTAGTAGATAGCTTCACTCCGGTATATTCTGCCAATCCTTCATTTAATTCATATAAATCCTCATTGTTATTTGGATATAGGCTTTGACGATAGGCCCGAATATATAACGCATCATATAGGCTTTGAGCGTCACCATCCAATGCCCTTTGAAGATTTCCCATCTCAATTTGAAGTAATGCCCTACCCTCTGCTTCATCCATATGATAGTTTGCAGATAATTGATTCTCTATACCCAAGCTGTTTTGATGTAAATGGAATATTTCGTGAGTTAATAAATTTACCCGCTGTTCGCATGGAGTATTCATTAGGGTTGCATGAATAATGGTAATATATTTTTTACCATCATATTCAAAGAAACTATTGGCTAAGGGGACTTTGTTATCCCATTGCTCTTCTTTGACGGTTTGCATCACGCCATTTTCAATGGCCGTAAAAAACATCTTATTGTTGAAGTGGTCGATGATTATAACGGGTGCATTCAGCGAAATACCCCATAATTCTTTCGACTCCGGCCTATTCAGTATTTCGGCTGTTTGTTGTAAGCTTTCTTCCATTGTTTCTCCGCAAGAGGATTGCTGCCCATAAGCGTTATAAGCCAATAATTGCAGAAATAATACAGTAAGCAGTACATTCAAATTCTTCATATTTCTTTGTTTTAAATTTCTTATTCGCAAAAATACATACCGGTATTCTCCTATTTTCATATAATTATTATTGAAGCATTACCGAATTATTATTAATTTATTACGCTGTCAGGGTTTTGCCTGATAATCACTATCCAATACAAGTAATTTTCATAATTTTGACCTAAATAACGGAGAGAATGGAAACACGAATTAAAATAATCTACTGGCTGACAATCATCGCATTGGCGGCATTGGTGGTGATACAAGGTTATTGGTTGTTTAATCAGTATACCTATACTTTGGTGCAATATGAAGGAGAGTTATTTGAAAAAACCATTCATGTAGGTCAGATGGATAGGAATTTAAGAAAAGAACTACATGATGAGGGATTTAAGATAATGACCTGGTGGAAAATGGAGGCTACACAAAATAATGTCTCAACATTTAATCCCGAATTGGAGTGGGTTTTTGATACATATATTATTGATACAAGAGAGATTGAACATTATAATTCTATGTCATTACAGCAAATAGATTCTCTATCTGAGGTAAGTAAAGACATTGAGAAATACAGATTTGATATTAAAATCCCTAATCGTGAATATGATGTCTATGATGCGTTGGAACGATTTCATATAAACAAACTATGTCCTTTTAATACAGAGCGTTTTGATTCCTTGCTCTTGACGCAAGGAATCAAAGCTCTATCTATAAAGACTGAAGTTACAGATTCAATGGTCTGGAATCCACATAAGATAAGCCATACCTCAATATGGAATCCAACAATGGAAGTTACTTATCCCTTTAATATTTTGCAGAAAGAGCAGGTTCGAATAACCTATAAATTGGGGGGATCGCCGATACTTGGAAAGATGCTCAAATCTCTCTTATGTTCAATACTCATTTCTTTATTACTCGCATTTTGCCTGATATATCAGATACGGACAATTATTAAGCAGCAACGGATTGATGAATTGAGAAAAGATTTTATCAAGACAATGATTCACGAGTTAAAAAGACCGGTTGCTACATTGAAAATGTGTATCTCTTTCATGAAAAATGATAAAATGATGCAGGATAAAACGATGAAAGACGATATTATTCACAGTTCGCAAAACGAGTTGGATAATCTGTCTTCTTACTTCTCTAAATTAAGGGATTTAACGTATGGAGATATGGAAGAAATACCTCTGAATTTATCAACCTTCAACATAAAAAGACTAATAGAAGAATGTATTGAAAAACAAAATCTTCCTGTTGATAGACAAATTACCATCACAGCCTGTTTTGACAATGATAATGTTGAAATCACAGCGGATAGAATGCATGTAATTAATATTATATGCAATTTATTGGAAAACGCTGTTAAGTATTCGGAAGGAGAAACATCTATTCTGATTGACGGCCATTCAATAGATAATAAGTATATAATAGAAGTTTCAGATAATGGTTTTGGAATTTCACTGGCTGAATGTCCTTTCGTTTTTGATAAGTTTTTCCGGAGTTCAAACATTATAAACAAAAACATTCCCGGAATAGGATTGGGACTAAGTTACGTTAAACTATTGGTTATTGCCCACAAAGGAAAAATATCTTTAGAAAGCACATTGGCAAGCGGTAGTAAATTTATCATTGAGATACCCAAAAAATAATAAAATGAGAGTACGAAAAATATTATTGGTGGATGATGATTTAAAGAATTCCATGTTTCTAAAGCGGTTCTTGGAGGAAGAATCATATGAAATAACTTATGCCAATAATGGGAAGGTGGCTTGGGGATTATTTGCATCACTTAAACCTGATTTGGTATTATTAGATATTAATATGCCTGAAATGGATGGTTTTGAACTTGCTCATAAAATACGGAAATGCGACAAAAAAGTTATTATCTTCTTTCTGACGGACCGGACGGAAAAGTCAGACCGCCTGAAAGGTTTCGGACTGAAAGGGAATGACTATATACCCAAACCGTTTTATCCGGAAGAATTGATAGCTAAGATAAGAGAACGGTTTGATGGATTATCAAACTGTGAGGAAGAAATATATCAAGTCGGAAATACGGCCTTTAATTATTCTCTTTGTAATATTAATTTTTCAGGTGTTTCTCAAAATATATCTGCGAGACAATCAGATATACTTAAAATATTGGTCCGGCATCTTAACTCTGTTGTAGACAGGGATTATATTCTTGAAAATATTTGGGGATGTAGTAATAATTCCAATTCATTATCACTAAATGTCCAGATTACTTATTTGAGAAAAATACTGGAAGCAGATAGTTCCATATCCATTATTTCATTAAATAAAAGAGGATATGTACTCAGAATATCATAACTTAAAGTAAACGGATAAAATCCTTCCGGTTCAATATCCTTGAATACTTTCGTGTTTGCAACTACGATTGCCGTGCACGTTACCTTAATTGCCCCACAACAGCTGCAGGTAATTTGTGGCCGCTGTAGCAGAAAGCTCTCCTGTTTCTACTTCCCTGACCACCTCTAGTTTGAAAGACATACTATAATCTTTTAGACTACGCTTTACATAACTTGAATTCAATTCTTTATCCATAAATAAGTTTTTTGTGTCAACCTATTTTAGGACGGGACATTATAGGTTATCCTGTAATAGGTATGCCTTTCTCCCGACAATACGTGATATTGACTTTTGCCTCCACATTTGGCAGAGTTATATAATAAAAAAGGGAACGAATGAAGCATATTACTTTTTAGGGTATTTTAAAGCACTAAAACACTTGATTTACATGATTGGCTATTTGTCAATTCTCATGATGAAATTATTAGGATGACCGAAAAAAGTGCGAAAAGGATAGTAAAAAGAACATATCTAGATTTTTTCAATAAAATCATCTCTCTTTAATAGCCATCTATATTGATTTTATCCTCTATAGTTGTACTTCCGTTACTCAAGCAATAACTAAGTGCGTTAATAACCTTTCTAGGTGGCCCTTTAGCCCCTGTCCCTTTTCGAAAGAGAACAAGGTAATTATTCCGGAACATAAATTATTTCTCCATTTTCCAGCTCGTAGGCTATTCCTACCTTACGTCCCTTAGAGCCGGACGACTGTTCCTTCGAAGGAGTATATTTATTTATTTTATTTCCTTCTTTGGTTATAATTTCCATGTTTTCTTTGCCCGGATTTTTTACTATTGTATAATCTTCCTGAGTAAATACTTCCGTCATATTCATGTGCATGACCATTGCCACCATGAGAGCAACAGCAAATACCATTGCTACATCGAAAAGGTTTACGATAACACTTAGCGGATCGGTATCCTCTTCTTTGGCAAATCTGCTGACCCGGCGTTGTCTTCTCATATTATCCTTCTTTTTGAGTTAATACACGTGATACATAATCCAGGTTATTCACATCTTTGGCGTACCAGCGTTGTTTGAACTGCAATGTTACCAATCCGATGGCAGATACTACCAGCCCGACTACTGTTGTAGCAAATACAACCTGCATATTATAAGCCATTCCTGCGATATCTCCTGTAGATAGCCCTACCAAAGCCGGACTCATAGCAATAAGGGTTCCGATAAGTCCAAGCACAGGTCCCATTTTTGCTAAAAGTTTTGATAGTGATGCATCTTTTTCCGCCTCATTTTCAAAATTAGAGATTAAATAGTCGGAATATGCATCACTGGCAGGAGTCGTTAGCAGATCTCTCAGATATTTAATGAATAAAGAATTATCATTTTGAGGCAATAAAGATTTAAGTTCATCTACAGATGAAAGGTTTAATCTTTTTATCTGATCATTGAGCACCTTATCGTTTTTTCGTTTGGTCATATATTGATTGTAAAAGCTCCCGACCAGTAATAATCCTCTGGCAAATAGACAGAGTAAAATAATGATATCCGGTATTAATAAACTATTTGCGACCCAGAAGAGTACTTTAGAAATAATTTCCATTGGTTGATTCTGTTTATATAAATTATTTTTTCATTTGTTTTCTTTGCATAATTCGCCACCGGATTTTGTTCCATACATATCCGATAAGGAAAGCAATGGCAAAAAGGGCCAGTGATAACCCCAATGCTTTGAAGTTAACAGGCTCTTCAGCTACCGCATAGGTGACATTCCCGTTGACTGTCGTCAATAGTCCCAGAATTGCCACAAAAAGGCTTACCAGAAAATGCACCTCCAGTCTTAATTCTTTTTCCGGGAACATATATCTTATTCCGTAAGCAGCCATAGGAAGAATAACTAATACCGTTCCTGCCATTATATAAGAGACTGTATCAAAATCTGTTCCTGAAAGGCTAAAAATACTCTGAGTGAGTATATAAAAAAGCACCGGGAACAGAAGTAGGCTGGGATACCAGTACAGAGGCAATAACCATCGTTTTATCCTTCTCCCGAATAAATTCCGGAGTGCCGCGAAGCAAAAAGCAAAGCAGATTACAGATTCGATAGTAACCAGTACAGCAGCATCCTGTAAGGCCTCGCGGTTCATCAAATAATCATTTATCTGAGTCTTTGACTGTAAGATAGCATATTGTTCCGCCCAAAGGAGGAAAACTGCACAAACAATGCTGAATATAGCAGCCTGCCACCACTTCCAGAAACTGAGTTTCAGTATGCAGTTGATAATAATAAACAGCATTAATATCTGAATAATAAGCTCCATATAATTATTGTCAAATCAGGCAGGGAAATATATCTCCCTACCCGATTAAGATTAATCATTACTTTTCCGTTTCTTCTTTAGTATAAATAACAGGATAAAAAATACGACAAGTACTACTCCTGCAATAATAAGCCCGTTCAGGGAGGTTTTTGACTCTTCCGGTATAGTCGTTCCTACTTGGTCTTTTTTCAATACCATGCCATTTTGTGCGATGTCGGATGAAGGTGCAGCAGTCTTCATTTGTTGTATCTGCCGATTATACACTTTTGCTTCTTCTGTCGATACTTTTTTCGAAATGAAATCCTGCAACTTGGCATTCCCTCCGGCAAAACCTGCGCCCGAAGAACCAAATTCTTTAACCAGGCCGGTATGCAAGCTCGCAATATCCGCCAATTGAGCATCTGTAGCCTTCCACATTCCTTTGCGGGCAGTCTCCATCATAATGGCTGTGATCTCTTGCAAAGCCTCGGGATTTGTCTGTTTGAAGAAATCTTTAGTTCCCAGATTTTGAGAATCTTTTACGTACATATCATATAACTGATCCCACAGTTCGTTATCAATAACATCGGGTTTAGCAACATTCCAGCCAAAAGTATTTGTTACTACTTCTGTAATCTGAGACGCACTTGCCGCACCACCTTTCATTACTTCTTTCACATACGCCGGATTTAAAACTGTAGTGCGGGATTCCACTCCGATGGCCTCTTTCAGATCCTGCATCTTAGCATTATTACGGTTTCGGTAATCAGCAAAATATGCATCGGGATCTTTACCCGTAACATTCCGTATAGCCAGATTCATACCGCCCATAAATTCATATACATGATCCAGGCTTAAAGCTCCCCATGTATTATTCTGCCGTGGCTGCACAACCACATCCGTGTTATGAAGTACTGTACGTAGAAGCCCTGTCTGAAACTCTCCCCAATTCTTATCGCTTCCATATGCTGCTCCCATATTATTGATATATGTATCGGCTATTTCTTTTTCCGATTCCCATTTGTCGCTGCCGGTTATCATTTCCTGAATACCTGTTCCGTACATTCCGTTTATTCCTCCGAATATCCGTTGAGTAGACATTGCACGGGCATCTTTAGGTGATATTCCTTGCTCAACCAACTGACGTTCTATCTCAACCGTACTTTGATGTACAAGGTTTTCATATTTTTCATCTTTTGCCGTTGCTGCCATTTCCACAGCTTTCGATATCAGTATCAAACGTGATGCCGCCAAATCCCGGAATTGTCCGGATGTCTGAACCACAACATCTATACGTGGACGCCCCAGTGTCTCAACCGGAATAAGGCGCAGGTCGGAAACCCTGCCGTATGTATCACGTACCGGCTCAACACCCAGCATATATAATACCTGAGCTATTGTTGTTCCTTCACTTTCTATAAATTCACTGCTCCAGAATGTATAACTAACCTTACGGGGGTATTCTCCATGCTGTTTTTTATATTGCTCCAGTGTCGTATTTACTAAAGACACACCCCTGTCCCAAGCTAATTCGGACGGTGTGGATTCAGCATTTATCGAATACAGATTGTGACCTGTCGGTACCGCCATAGGGTTTGCAACAGCGTCTCCTCCCGAAGATGGAGCGATATAACCACCAGCTAAAGCATTTAATATAGATTTGAACTCTTGTTCCGGACTATCTTCCAATGCCTGTTTATAATATACTATATTATTTATAGTACGTTCTATTTCAACGATTGCCCGTGCCTCTTCTTTTTGAGCCTTTGTATATTCAGGGGCTTTCGACATTTCAGATTTTCCACCTTTTGCGGATGGTTTTCCCATCGCCGCCGGATCAACCTTAGTAGGCTTAGTCCCTTCTTCCCTTTTGGAGCTATCCGGGCGTTTCCCAACTTTTGGTATCCACGAAGGATGGCCTCCCGAAGATGGTGCTTTTGACTGAGATCCCGGACTATCACTGTTCATCGCAGCCATTGCAGCTGCCATGCCCCGTTTGGGTGGAGACAGAATCTCTTTTGATTTCTCCAGATCAGATTGATTTATATTTGCTATACCACAGATCAGTTCATTACTCACAACTTTTCCATTCAATACCTGATTCACCAAACTTTTTGCAGGATCGAGGTAAGACCGCGTGAAAAATGATTTGTTTTTCAATTGTTTTTCGGATACCTTTCCCCGTTGCCGGTCCAAAGCAGCCAGGCTGTAAGCTATCGGGTCGGCGCTCATCGCCAATACCGTAGATTTTATTTTTTCGGCAGTGTACGGTATACCCGAAGTATAGAGTTGCCCGTTCATTTTTTCATTGGCTATTTCTTCCGCATAATTCTCTATACGCTCTATGTCCTCAGTAGTATAGGGTTTTGTGAGAATACTATCTAAACGCAAGTCCCGGTGAATTCCCATGTCTACAGCAATCTTTTTTACCTGAAGGGATGCCTGAGGTTGTTTAGGCTCCTCTGTTTTATAATATTCGCGTATTTTGTTTTCCAATACTTTGAATTGCGAGCGTGTATCGCTTTCCATGAAAGCCGGAGTAAGGTAAGAGACCGTTGTTGCATAAGATCGGCGTTTAGCCATCATGCTTTCACCTATATTCCCTATGGTATAGTAATAGAAATGAGGGAGAGTGCCTATCAAACGGTCGGGCCAGTCGTTACTACTCAAGGCCACTTGCTTCTGAGGTGTGAACTCAAGGCTGCCATGCGTTCCAAAGTGAATTAAGGCATCTGCTTTAAATCCATATTGTGTCCATAGATACGAACCAATATAGGTATGTGGCGGAGGTGATTTTGTCCCATGTACGATGGCAAAGCTATCATCGCCTAAAGCGGCCATTGGTTGAGGAAGTAAAACAATATTTCCTAACTGAATGCGGGCTACAGCAAGATACGCTCCATCGTTTTTTATCATGCTCATATATGCACCGGGAGCTTCTCCGTAGGTATCCGTTACCTCTTTATACAGTTCCGGCGATAAAGATCGATGTATCCATGCTTCATAGTCTTGTTTTTTTATCAGCTCCGGATTGCCGTTTTTAAGATAATCATCGAAAGCACCTTCTGCATAAGTGCTCAAAACAGAGCCTTGTGTCATCAAGAGTTTTTCAAATTCTTTTTCGGTTGCAGGAAGATTGTCGACTTTATATCCCTCGGACTTCAACCGTTTCAATAGATTATAGAGAGACAGAACTGTTTCCAGCCCCTGGGCAGCTAATGTTTCCTGTCCTGCTCCTTTAAAATAATATATGGCAACCTTCTTATCTGCATTCTTTTTGTGTTTGAGTGTAATCAGGTTATTCACTATGGTCGTAAAACTTTTAAGCCTGTCAGGTATTGTCCTGAACACATATAAACCATCATTGTTCTTTTCCTGAGCGACTAATGAGTATGGATAAATTGAGCCGTCCAGTTCCGGCATAACCAGACTTTGCCCCATAAATCCGCCGAACATCCCCATCGGGTCTTTCATCCAGTTTTCTTTCAACTGGAGAATGGTGAGCGGTGTAAATATAGGGATATTATGTGCTTTCAACCAATCAATTGCTGCGTCTGCCTGTCCCATCAAAAGGCGCCCGTGCGGGAAATAAACAACAGCTGACGGGTTTATCTGCTCCAGAAATTCGATGCGTTTTGTCATCGAAGATATAGGATACACATTCAGCCCTGAGTTTTGCAAGGATACAATCAGGCTGTCCAGATGTTCTTTATTTCCACTGAAAGGATCGTGTATCCCTGCAACAATAGCAACTTTACCTGAGCCTTCCCTATAAAAACCTTGTTTCTTTAAATAAGATTCATATTCCTTTACGTCTGTGAAAGCAATATTTTCATCGAGATGGAAGAACGCATCGGATACACTTTCTATTACAGGCTGCGCCCCTGTGACAAAAAAGGTCTTTTTGTCTATATTCTGACGGATGTAGCGTGCCATATTCTGGTAATTAGGCTTATTTGCATTCTCGAGATATCCGGATATCTGTTTGAGGTCTGTACTATCCAGATTGCAGATATTATTTTCCGGATTAGTAACAGCAAACATATAGACCGGTGTTCCTTTGTCCGCTGCCAATTGTATTTGATTTCTTTGTTCTTCAGAGACTTTCAGTCCCATTCCAAAACCTAAGACAAAATCATAATTAGTCAGTTTGCCCAGATCGTCTACGGAGACAATTTTATACTTTATAAATTTGTCCTCATTGGATAAGGAAATATTCGATACCTGAAAAGGCTGGAAATTGAGAAGAGCTATTCTCGTCGGAGAGGCCGTTCTCTGCCAGATAATCCAACCCGATATAATAACTAACAGGGCAGATAAGGCAATTATTATGTATTTCTTTTTCGATTTCATTGAAATAATTCGTTATTACTGGTTTTAGTGATTTTTCTTATAGCATCTTCCGTCAATAAGACGGCTTTTAGTTAGTCAGTTTATATAGCCTGACTGGTCTATACTTGTTTTGCAGAAGTATTTCTTTAGCTATTGTGCCATCTCTGTTTATTGAATATATCCCGTTGATCTTGTCCGTACTGCTGTTGGGTACACATATATAGAGTTTATCATCTGCAATACTGAATACGTTCATCCGTGCAGACGGGTTAGATGCCGGAATGTCTAACTTGCGGATAGACATATCCTGGGGATTTAGTTCATAATATTCCATCTCTATCTTACTCCCTTCCGAATCACTATCCGAAAATGTATATTTGATAGTGGATATATGCAGGTATATTCTATTGTTATAGCTGATAATAGACTGAGCAATACGTCCCTTTCCAAAATATTTATCTACGTTAAATTCCCACGTCTTGTCAAAATCCGTTTCTCCTCTTTCTATTCTGAATATTTTAGATTCGGTAGGCGTACCAAATTGGTTCCATCCCCACGAACAGAGATACATATCACCCGACTCGGTCTTAGTTGTAGGATTGTTTTCCGAAACAAAGAAACCGACTGTACGGGTATTGGGATAATTGATGATTTTCTCCACCTGTTTTGTCTCTATATCTATTATGGCCAGATAGAAATTCGTTTCATTGTCGGCTATAATATTAAAACCCACTGTTTCCAGAAATACTACGCTTACATATAACTTTCCTTCTTTTTCGTCTAATACCAATGAACCCGTACGCACCATATTATTACCGCTTTCGTCGAGCCATTTAGCATCGGGACGGAAGTTCATTATCGCGTCCTTCAGATCGATTGACCCGGTAGTATTCATTGTGTACGGATTGAACATGTATATGCTCTGCGGGGACAAGCCTTCGTTATAATAAAACCCGAGGTTACGGTCAACAATACATAGTTTACGGGACGGGAACAAGTTATTTTTTCTCAGATTGAGACTCTCGTTTATAAATACCCGATTACTCATATTGAGGCTTAAGCGATATATACCGGGGGTGGACGACATTCCCTTTTTATCCTTTGCCATAGCAAAGAAATATTTTCCGATAGATTGATGTCCGGCTGAGGTAGACGGATCTGAATTTGTAAACAAAGATTCTTCCGACAATAATTCGTATGGCTCAGTATTATTCTTCACCTGATTCATTTCAAATGTGAAAAATCGTGTTATATCCGAGTTGGACGCCTCCTCTACAGCCAGCACATAATTATTAGAGGTGAAGTCCAGACGGGGTGTATTGTCATTTTCAAGATTCTCAACTTCGCACGATTGTATAAAAAGAGAGCTGAGAATTATAAAACAGAAATATTTTAAAGTCTTCATAATCGAATCTATTTGAAGAGATAAACCGCTTTAGCCCAGAAACTACGTCCGGGATTCTGCATTTTGAAATTATTATAGATGTCTTTATCAAAAATATTACGTACTTCCAATCCCAATGTCAACCTGCTTTCCTTATATGTCTTCATATCGAAAGAAGTTCCTGCTGTGTGAAGCTGTTGTTGAGGGATAACACGGTCTGTGGAAATTTTCGATTTCCCAAAAAGGCCTAAGAAACCATCAGGTTCGTACTGTTTCTCTATATAATCCAGATAATATTGATGTACATATGAATAATTCCAGTAGGTACGAAGTATATTATTCTTACCCAATACATTATTGAAAGTATATTCTACACCCAGATTCCCATAATAGAAAGGCATATTGCTGATACGGGCATCTTTAAAATGCACATTATTTGCATTTTCGTCGAGCGAGCCATTGTATCTGAACTCGTTATAAGTAAGATTCCCCGTCAGTCTGAACTTATCGAAAAAGGTATAATATCCGTCGAGTTCAATCCCATACCCTTTTACTTTCTCCAGATTGAGGAACAAACCCTGATATTGGTTGATTTCCTTGAGTTTTATCAGGTCTGTTGTATTCCTGAAATAAGTATTTATTTCAAAATTGTATTTTGCCGGCTTATGCAGCTTTAGTCCTAAATTGAAATTATTACTTTTCTCAGGTGATAAATCGAGATTGGAAATGATAAAAGTATTATCCCCGAAGATTTCCATCTGGTCGGGTAACCGGTAGGTGTTTTCATATGACGCGCGTATCAGGAGGTTATTCAGTATATTATACTTTACTGCCAGAGAGAAACTAAGCCCTTGTTTAGAGATGGATCTGTCTTCATTTACCAATTCGGACGAACTGTATACCGATTCTTTGCCTTTAGTCTGATAGAACAGGGACTTCATTTGTACAATCGTATTCAACTTGTTGTCAAACAATCCGGCATTATACCCTACCCCTACAATCAGACGATTATACGTAATGCGTTTTTTTTCTAAAGGATTGACCTCATCATCTTTCTTGTTGATGAAATAGTTATCAACTACATTAGCGGTAAGTATATGGGACGGGGTGATATGGTAAGACAATAATCCACGATATATCATATTCTGATAATCGGACTCAAGCCCGTTTTTCCCCGGAGCAGATGTATAAACACTCCCTATTTCCGAAGCCGAAGTGGAAGAATGCGCCTCTCCTTTCCAGTCGTAATATGTATTCTTAAGTGTATCTACAAACAGGTTGTCGATCTTACTATAAACAAGAAACTGAGTAGTATTCAACTTGTTGTCCATAAAAGATTTCCGGTAAGTAACAGAAGGTATGGCAATAGCTTTTTCGGTACGATAGACCGCACCAAAAGCCCTGTCACGGGTGGTAAAATCGTTTTGCATATCCTGATGCAGGGCAAAGCTGGTTACTCTGAACTGCAAAAGGTCTGCCCACGACAGATTGTCGAAGTTTACATACCCTTCTACAAAATATTGCTTAAATTTATTGTGGAATAAACGGGCTTCTATGTATGTATTACGTCCTGTTTCTTCTTCATAATAAGGCAGATTTTTTACCTTGTAATCGTTATCGGAATAATTTCCGAAGGCATACAAACCTACTGATATATTTCTATTCAACCGCCGGAATCCGTTAATAGTCGCTATGTTCGTATTGAAAGACCCTCTTTCGAATGATACTTGAATCTCTGAATCGTATAACTTACGGCTTACCAGATTTATAGCTCCCCCTAAAGCATCTATCCCTATTTCTGTCGGTAATACACCTTTATAAACCTCCATACGTTCGACAGAATTGACCGGAATTTTGGTTATACCGAAACTTGAACCGAGATAATCCAAGGGAATACCGTCCCGCATCAGTTTGATAGATCTGCCGCTAAATCCGTTTATTATAACCTCATTACTTGCTCCTAATGCCCCCGTATTACGCAAACGCACGCCCGGGCTTACATTCAGCAAATTTTGAATATTTGTAGCCTTTTCGTGAAAGTGAGTTACATCGATCACTTCTGCCTTGATGGGATTCAATCTGAGTTCATCAATCTTTCTGCTGGCACTTATAGTTACTTCTTTGAGCTCTATGGCTGAAGTTTTTATATGGAAATCCAATGTATCAGTAGATGCTTTGAGGTCGACAGACTTTATTTCAACATATCCATCCTGATGTAGCGCGTACAGAACATAGGTACCTGACGGTAAATTGTTGATTGTATATCTACCCTTAACATCAGTAAAAGCCCGAGTATCCAATTCTTCAATTATTATCTCTATATTTTCCCGAACTGTATTGTCAACGTATACACACCCGGAAATACTATACTTTTTATTTTGAGAATAAGATTGGTATGGGCAAAGCGATATTATTAATATACAGATTAGTATATATTTCATCTCGTTTAAATAAATAAAGTAAAAGAAGGAGTTTCTCCGTTTACTCCTTCCCTACTCTGATTTAGATACTATCTACATTATTTAGTGAAAATCGTATAATTGTCCTTTTTTACAGTAGTACTATTATCGCTTACATCGTCAGCAGATACAGAAGTAAATTCTCTTTTCAGAATATCAGCGCTTACTGTACTTAGATCTAGTTTGGTTTCAGCTTCCTGCCCGGCATTATTTATCACTTCTTGTAATTCCAGTATGAGTGATTTCACATCGTCAGTTATCTGATATGAAGCTTTCCATACAAATTTCATCACAGAGCTTTCCATTGCTCCTTCTCCTTTGGCATAACTTACAATGTATGTTGCATTATCATATTGCCAGGTCGTTTCCTTTGTACTCACAATACCCATTGGAAATGAATATCTGAATTTAAGTACACTCTCATCTTCGAAATAGAGAGTGATAAGTTTAGCAAATTCCAATACCGGATTCTGGGTAGCAAATCCCGGATCATATATTTTCGATCCTATTTTCAGCATCCATGCAGTGCCTGCCAGATTTGCTTTTGTTACCACAGTAGGATAAATTTGTTCCGGCAGTTTAAACGCTGCACCGTTCAATTTCAGATTGGGAGATACTTCCGTATCTATTTCCCCGCTGGTCTCCACTAGCGTGAATGTTGCTGTTGCTGCCACTTTAGGACGAGTCATCGGGTTTGAAGATTCGTCCATTCTATCCTGATCGATACTTATCAATGTTGTTGTGAAAATAAGCACACGTTTACCATCGAGAGTAGTTTCTTCTAAAGAAGAAGTTTTGGACATTGAAAAGTCATAGGGAGGCATCTGGCTGTTAAACTGAACGACTTCAAACGCTTTTCCGTCTTCACTCTGATTCCATATCCAATATACCTTTCCTGAGCCTCCATATGAGCTGCCGGTTATTAACTTAAATACTTTTCCCGATTTCTGTGTCTGAGAGTCTGTGTAATCCTCGTTCGTAAACTCAACACCCGAAGCACTTTCGAACATATAAGGAGCCCAGCCGAAAACATCCATTACATCAGTGAATGTTTCGTTTTTCCATGCTTTAACATTCGACTTGAAGTTTATTTCTTTAATAATCCATTTTCCTTCCAACTTTATACTTTCGGTCGGTATTACCGGATTATTATCATTATCATCATCACTACTGCAAGAATTCAAAAATAATATACTGCATAGAGCAAGCAGTACAACTTTAATATTTTTCATATGTTTATTGATTAATATAATTTAATGTTTTGCAAAGGTATTCGATGCATGAGTGAGTAACAATACCTAAAAATTAGGGTTTTTTAATAAGAAACTAATGATTTATGATTACTTTATATAGTTATAAAACAGTCTAATGTAAAAATAAAATAAAGAAAATGTCACATATGTTACGGTATTGTATTATCACTATTTAAATTATATTTTATTAACTTTTATAAGAAAATAGTGTTTTGAGTATCTTGCCTTAAAAAGATAATACATACACATAGAAGATTTAGATATTCCTTTAATTATCCCGATATTGCAGAGGTGTCATACCTGTTTTTTTTGAAATAAGTACCGAAAAAAAGAGGAATTTGCAAAATTTAGCTCATCTGGGATCTGGGCTACTGTCCGGTTCGAACTTTTAAGTAATGCTTTTGTTGTCATAATAACCATTTCATCAATCCATTCGGATGCCGCCCGGTCGCTGGCTTCTTTTACAATACGTGCCAAATGTTTGGGGGTAAAATATAACTTCGATGCATAATATTTTATTGACCGCTCCTCTTTATAATGTTTGAATAAAAGTTTTAAGAACTGCTGAAACACTGTATATTAATGCTATCGGTTATTATATCCCCCAAAAAAGAATTAATAATAAATATTTTACTCAAACAATTGGATCAACGTACTGGTATCCCCACACGTTCAAGAGCATCCGGGTCTATTCACATTAAGCAAAAAAGGTAGGCTTTAAATCTACTATTAATATATGCCAGTTCTTCAATAAATTGTAATATTGCTTCATTTAGATTTTACATTTGATTTTATAGGAAATTTGTTATGTAATTTGACCCATTTGCATACTTTATTATTTTTTGTATAAAATTCTAATACCTCATTCTTAATGATTCCGTGAATCTTCTGATCCACCTCTCGACCCGGATATAAAAGAACAGGCCGTATTATTATAATACGGCCCGTCTGCATATCTGCAAGCTATGGTCAGAAAGATGGATTAGTTATTGTTGTTCGAACTTTATCTTCATCTTATATATATCCAGTGTTATTCTATAATGTCCGCCTTCACCATCCTTTATTACCCATTTCAGGTCCTCTCCTCCTTTATTAGCCTGCATCCTGTCATCGGTAACAGGGGCGCCTGCTATCATCGGCCTTAGTGTGTAATTATCATAATTTTCGGCACTAAGTATCTTAAATTCACCAGGATTAAGATTGATATCCAATTCAAACAAATTATGGTTATCTGCTTTCATTGTAAACTTATGGAGGTCTTGCGGGATTCCCCATCCGGTACCCGCATTACCTACAAGATACAGGTTCGGATAGGGTACATTCATTTCGCATTTCAGCGTCATATTATCCTTTCTCACCTCTATATTATAGATGCTCTCGGTACTGATTCCAAACATATTGTCGGGTTCGCTTTCTAGAGCTCTATTGATCAGTGTGTTATCGCCTGCACCTTTATTCAGTGAAGGCAAAGACTCTCCCAATATGGATATGAATTTAAAATACCCCGGCTTCAGGACACCCTGCCATTGATAAACATTACCGGCTTCCGCCTCTGTCATTTTAATAGCCTTCGAGAGATCTGTTCCCGCGGGAGTGGCATCTCCTGTAAGATACAAGGTTTCAGGTGTCGGTACATAACTTTTTACTTCGAGAGTCATTATGGAAATTTCGGGATATATAAACTTAGGTCCGATTACCTTTGCAACTACCCTAGCCTGTATTTTCACGTCAGAACCCGGTATTTGCCCCCATTTATTCAGAATCAGATCGTTCAGTTCCTTATTGGTATATTCAACCTTGAACTCTGCATCAGGAGCAAATTCTATCGGGTCGGTAGATGTTTTGAAATCTGCGCCCCAAATATCAAGCCTGAAAAAATACACTAATGTATTCTCCTGCCCCGGATCTTTTCCCTTATTCCATGTAAAGAAAACTACCACATCATTGCCCTTGGCTTCGTCCAAGACAATAGACTCACTCGATGCTTTCAGAGATAAAGCATCCCCATTATTCTCCTTATCATCATCACTACAAGCTGCAAAATAAAATGCAGCTAAAAATAATATCGATATATATAATAATTGCTTTTGCATAGTTATATCATTTTCACGGGTTAGAATTATTCTGATGTATCCCAAAACGGTAATTGACGCAGATTCGGATTCTTGTCTATCTGGTCTTGTGGTATCGGAACCCAATAATTTTTCTTGGTAAACACACGCTTCTGATAGACTTTTCTCACAAAGAAAGCTTTATCGTTGTTCTTATCGTCGCTTTTGTCCGTACCGGAAAAATTCATTCCCCAGAAATCACCATTTAGTAACTTCTCCCCTAGTTTCCATCTCCTGATATCGTCCCATCTGGTTCCATTTTCGCAATTGAGTTCCACCCGGCGCTCGCGGCGAATAGCTTCCCGCATTGCATCCTGTCCGCTTGGCACTGCAATTTGTCCTTCACCTGAGCCGTAGATTGGTATACCTGCCCTTTCTCTTATCTTATTCAGGTAAAATAAGATTTCCGTTGTTTTAGCCGGTTCCGATTCATTCAGTGCTTCCGCATAATTAAGATAAAATTCTCCCAGTCTGAATAAAATACCCGGACGGTACGGGTTTACATTATTTCGCGGGTCGTGGTCAGGATGTACTTTCTTTCTTACAAGGTATCCGTTCTGAGGTGCATCATGCGTAGGTCCGCCATCCCATGCTCCACTATAAAAACGGGTAGTCCTGTTCTCACGTCTGAACCAGCATTCATTATAAAGCACCGATATATAGAACCGTGGCTCACGGTTACAATACATATTATATGTATCGGCTAATGTAACAGGATTGGAATCCGAATCACGATTTCCTTTTACTTCTATCCATTTTGTATCCCGCTTTTCTTCTGCCGTTGAAAAGCCTGTTTCCGTATAACCCGATGCTGTGTTTATGATCGGAGAGCCGTTCGCATTATATCCTGTTATAGCCGGTAAACCATTTTTCATAAAGAAAGCATCGACCAAAGACTGAGTTACACCCATACCACCATTACCACCGGTTCCACGGGGCTGTGCATGCCTGTCATATTCCCATGTTTCCGCCGGATTTCTGGCAAATAAGATCTCTTTGTTACCTTCGTTAAATCTACGGAACAGCATATTCTGATATGATAGGAATGGATCGATATCACCATTATTCAGATATTCGTAATACAGAGCATGTCCGTTTTTCTCAGCCAGTTCTATCAGATCCATGTTTGCTTTTACCGCTTTCGCCCATTTAGACGCATCAGGGGTAGAGTTAAATACAGGAGTGCCTTCACTGTTTGTATAATTGGCATAGTCGGGATTTCCGTTAACTAAAGGACTTGCCGCAAATAACAGCATCCGCGCTCTTACTGCCAGGCACGCAACAGAAGTGGCTCTTCCGTACTTTTTGGATTCATTATAGTATGGAGGCAGAATCTTCGACACGGCAACCAGTTCCTGATCTATCCAGTCAACGACTTCATCAAATGGTTTCTGAGGTATCATCAGTTCCGAAGCAGGTGCATTTACATCCACCAGGCCTAGTTGCAAAGGTATAGCTCCATAATAGTTCAACAACAGATAATAATAATATGCTATAAGAAAGCGCGCTTCAGCCTTCATATATTGTACTTCCTGTTCAGTAACCAGCTGAGCTTCGTTGGCCCTTACATTATCAATAAAAATATAAGCGGCACGTATCCTTTTCGGAAGCTGATTGAAGTAATTCGGTACCCAATCCGAAGTAGGATTCCAGTTTCCCTGTTGCTTCCCGATAATATTCCATCCAAACTGGAGCCAGCCTGTAGATGGAGCCAGATCGTCTCCCAGAGGGTCCATTCCTCTGGCGTATGTCCAGTATGTATCCGGGATATTGGAATATACACCGGCCAGCCAGTCTTCGGTTCTGGTCTTGTCTTTGAATATCATTTCCAGTGTCAACTGGTCGTCAGGCTCTTTATCCAAAAAGTCTGAGCAGGAGCTCATACCTCCTGTTAAGAGGAGGATAAGCGAAAGATAAAAAAATCTATATATTGTTTTTTTCATAATTTTCGATTTTGATGTTTCAGAAACTGATATTTAGACCGATAGAATATGATTTTACCAGCGGGTATTTACTTCCCCTGTCAGAGTCGATTTCAGGGTCCCATAACTTGAAGTCGGATATAGTCAGTATATTAGTTCCCCGGCAGAATATCCTTGCACCCGAAGACCCGAATTTCCGAACCATTGTTACAGGGAAATTATAGCCGAGTTCGATATTTTTCAGGCGCAGCATTTTCATATTCTTCATCCACCATGTAGACTCCTGATAGTTGTTTTCGTTCAGCCCCTCATACAATCTCGGATAGAAAACATCCTGTCTTGGATTTTCGATAGTCCACCTGTCTCCGGCATTTGTAAAGAAGTTACCTACTCCACCGAGACCAGATCCGGGAATAAAATATGCTTCACGTCCTATCATACGGTAAGTATGACCGTTTCCCTGGAAGAAAAAGCCGAAATCGATATTCTTATATCTGAGGTTGGCTCCAAATCCGTAGACAATCTGAGGATCGACCGTTCCTCCGAGATTTGTCCTGTCCAGAGCATCAATTCTGTTATCACCGTTAACATCAACATATTTGATATCTCCCGGACGAACGGACGAAGTAAAGGTTGGCGTCGGTATATCATCTTTAAGAATGCCATTTTCCACATCGGCAAAATCCTCGTCAGTGAACAGTCTCTCGGCCACCAGCCCGAATATCTGACCTACCGGGAGCCCTGTAGACGAACGGTTTGTACCTATTATACCTAATGATTCATCCTGTTCTATAATCTTATTCTTTGCATATGTAAATGTACCCCTTGCCGACACAAACCAATCCTTATTAATTTGTTTGTTGACATCCAGCACCATATCTACACCTTTATTGTCTACTTTTCCGAAATTGGCAAAAGGCATGTCAACAAATCCTGCAGAAGCAGGCATCGTGGTACGGCGCATAAAAATATCCCTTCGTTTTTCCATAAAGTAATCCACTTGCAGTTCGATTGCGTTGAACAGGCCCAGTTCTACTCCTAAGTTTGTCTTTGCCACAGTTTCCCATTTCAAACCTGTATTCGCGATATTTCCTTCCCAGCGTCCTGCTCTTCCGAATTCATCCCTGTTATATCCCCATACATAGCCATCTGTATTGTTTATGGTAGAAATATACGGAAAGCGGTATTCTGTATCACCTATCTTGAAACGGTCATTTCCTACAAGCCCCCACGATCCTCTGAATTTTACCTTAGACAAGGTATTTCTTATTCCTTGCATAAAAGGCTCTTCCGATAAGATCCATCCGGCTGCTACCGAAGGAAAAAATCCATAGCGCTTGCCTTTTGCAAAGTTCTCGGAACCATTATAACCGAAATTAAACTCGCCTATATATCGTCCCTTCATCGTATATGACATGCGACCCGCTATTCCCTGAAAACGGAACGGAAGCTTGCCCCCGTCATCGTAATTTCGTTGATTATACATGAAAAGGGCATTTACAGTATGATCTCCGAATGTATTGTCATACGTAAGTGTACCTTCCAGATAAGTGTTTTTATTTCCAAAATTAGCTCCTACAGAATGATCCAGGAATTCCTGCCCGTATGAAGAAACTATAAGTTGTAATCGGCCTGTTTCTGGGTCCCTCCCTGTAGCCGGATTATAATAATCGGGACTTTTCCCTCTTCTTACATTATTATCGGAATAATTGTCGAAAGAGAATGTTCCTTTTACCTTCAATCCGGGAAGAAACATTTTCAAATCCTGTTCCACTACAAATAAAGATTCAAGTTTACTCTGTACCACACGTTCATAACCGGTTTGAGTGAGTAATGCCCACGGATTTACACGTTGCGGAACTTGCGGAATCTCGCCTGTAGAATAACGTGTGGGATGCTGATATGGGGGTGTCTGGTATGCCATTGCAAAAAGATTATCAATACTCTGCGGCGGAGATGTGCGTTCCTGCATATAGCCTCCGACATTGAACCTTACCAAAGTGGTAGGGGTCAGATTTATATCTACATTAGAGCGCATATTGTACCTGTTCAGCCTGAGAGAAGAATTCCATCCCTGATTTTTATCTCTTTCAAGAATTCCGCCTTCGTGGTAAAAGGCTCCTACAAAAGAATAGCGTAATACCTCCGATCCTCCGTTAATATCAATAGAAGCCCTGGTATTGGTACCGAAATCTTTAAGTATTGCATCCATCCAGTCCACACTCGGATATAAATCGGGGTCTACCCCATTCCTTATATTATCGATATGCTGTTGGCTATACATCGGTTCTTTACCACTCTCGTGGCGTATACTGTTCATTACTTCGAGGTAATCGGCTGCACCGACAAATTCAGGTATCTTAGTCGGTTGTGTGATTGCCTGCTCCACTTTAAAGGAAAGGGTCGGTTTACCCACACGCCCCCGTTTTGTATTGATAAGTATCACTCCATTTGCGCCTCTCACCCCATATACAGCACTGGCAGACGCATCTTTCAATACAGAAAAAGATTCGATCTCTTCGGGGTCGATATTATTCAATGAACGTTCAATACCATCAATAAGCACTAATGGAGTGCGATTGCCCTGGAATGTACTGATACCACGTATCCAGAAGTTGGAATTGTCATAACCGGGCTCTCCCGATCGTTGCACGCCAATAACACCGGCCAATTGTCCTGCAAGGTTATTACTCATCGAGCGTGTAGTTCCGGCTGCAAGCTTTCCGGGTTCGATAGTAGAGATGGAACCTACGACAGATTCTTTTTTCTGTGTACTGTAGCCGACAACTACGACTTCGTCAAGCTGCCCGACATCTTCCTGCATTATTACATTTATTATTTTACGCTCACCTACGGTTTCTTCTTTAGGTAGAAAGCCGATGTATTTGTACTGTAACACAGTATATTTATCAGGTACGTTTATCGAATAATTCCCGTCGGTATCTGTAACAGTGCCTGTACTTGGATTATTCTTAACAATGATAGAAACCCCAATCAAAGGTTCCCCTTTCATATCCGTTACATTTCCCCTGACAGTAGTTTTATTCTGATTTTGCCGGGGAGTAGCAGGCGCCGGCTTTCTGGACACAAATACCTGCCTGTCGGATACAGTATAAATATAATCAGTGGATTTAAAAAGCTCTTTAAGCACTTTGTCGATAGTCTGACCTTTCATATCTATGGTCATACTTTTGTTCAAATCCACAGATTCATCATAATAGAAAAAAACATATTCACTGTTTTTTTCTATTTCTGAGAAAATTTCTTTTAAGGGTGTATTCTTTAAATTAACGGAGATTCTTGTTGTCTGAGAATAACTTTCCACGGCATATGACAGATTTATTCCCAGTAGCAGGAAACATATAATCAGTCTCATAATCCGCAATATTTTTCTAATATTAGCATCTTTTATGCTAAAAGAACGTTTTTTTATCATACATTTGTTATGATTTAAAGGTTAGACTTTGTACAGTTTTAACAATTTAAACTCTATTGGATGGTACTGGTACTACCATCCAATTTTTTCTGTAAGCTTCTTTACATAGGCATTTTACTGATTTAAGGTTAATACTTATTTTAAATGGTACTTTTTCACTAGTTCTTATTTATTTTATATATATTTCCTTCCTGCGAATAAATGATTTTCCCGTCGAAAGATAATCCTTTCATTATTTCCTCGATGTTATCTTTCAAATCCAGTTTCCCTGAACATCTTATCATTGAAGCTTCCGGACTACATTCTATATGTATTCCATAATATCGTGACAACCGTTCGAATACGACTCCCAGTCTTTCATTCCGGAACAGGTAAAGTCCTTTTATCCATGAGATATATTTATCAGCTTCTACCGGAATTATCTTTTCATCGCCTCCCTGAGTTTGAAACATTGTGTTGGGATTCAATATTGTACCTTTGGATTCTTCAGTTTCTACTTTTACTATACCCGAAACTAAAACAACCCTCTTCAATGCATCGGATTCATAAGCCATAACATTAAAGCTCGTACCCAGGGCTTGTACGCTCATATCTTTAGTCCTTACAAAAAAAGGCTTGCTTGCATCCTTGGCAACTTCAACAAATATTTCACCATCGACGTATATCTCTCTTTTATCTTTACCGAATTCGCTCGGATATATTACCCTCGAACCTGCATTAGCCCACAGTTTGGAGCCATCGGACAAGGTAAGTACGGAGCGTTTGCCCTTTGGTATAATCAATTGATGTATTGTTACAGACTTTTCTTTCTCAAGTACACCTTTTTCTGTTTTTATCTCATTCTGGTCGTAAGTAATTGTCGCTTCTTTTTCATCAAAAAGTATAGTCTTATTATCAGAAATAATCAGCTGTATTTCGGAATTATCGGGCAGTTCTACTTTGTTCTTATCCGCGTAGGCAATTATATCCGATGTATTTTTACCGGAAAATATATCCGTAAGGAAGGGAAATGAGATGGCCAGTATGGCTATACTTGCCGCCACTCCTATAGTAATAAACAGTGGCTTTCCTCTTTTACGTTTCTTATCCCCGTTCCTATGTGAAGAAATATTATTCCACATATGCGATATTTCATCATCAGACAGAGGATCGGCCGGAGCAGCTATAGATTGGAGATATTGTTTTGCAAGTATATACTCTTGAATATTATCGGGCTTTTCATTCTGAAAATTTGCCCAAAAAATCTCAGATTCTCCTGATGGTTCTTTAATAGAAGAAATAAAGAAATCGTCTTGAAGGAAATCTTCAAATGAATAATTTAAATAATCTGATTTATGAGTATTTTCAGGCATACGTTTTTTGTTCATTTATCAAGTAAACAAACTCTCCTTATTTTTATACTCAATTTTATTCTGATTTTTTATAAAAGCTTCTGATTTTTTTTAATGACCGTTGTATAACGTTTGCTACAGACTGATAATTCATCTCTGTAAGAATGCTGATTTCATCAATACTCATGTTCTCCACAAAACGGTAGTATATGATCTCCCGCTGCCTCATTGTGAGTAGGGACATCACTTTATCCACAGTTGCTTTAACAGACAGATCTACTTCAATATCTATCAGTAATGTCTCGGCCGTATCTTCCGTATAAGTTTCTGCCTGTTTTTCCTGAGTATCAAGAAATGCTATATGGGTTTGATGACGTTTTAGTACGTTGATCAAATGATTTTTCAAAACCCTAAAGAGATAAAATTTTATATTATCGGTAAAACCAATCTTTTCTTTATTATCATATAAATTAATGAAAATATCCTGAATACAGTCTTTTACAAGTTCTCTATCTGATGAAAGTTGCATACCATAATGAAACAGACTTTGGACATATTTTTTATAAATATGCGTAAATGCTGCATCATTTCCGGCCTGAAAGCTTTTCCATAATGAAGAATCGTCTACAAAATTATCAAAAGAGTCTCTCATTAAAAATGATAATAATTAAATAACAATGCATTGCACGGTATATGTAAGTCAAGCCGATTAGCCTTTTATATGTCCGTTGCATCTTATACCAATCTTGTTGTATCCTGCGAATGGGAATCAAATATGTATAAGATACCGTGTATTCTCAGCTAAACAAGACAAGATTTTTACTGCAAATATACTGACAAAGGTCAGGAAGATTCGCAGAGAAACTTTTTAGAACATAACTTTGGAGGTCTATTACTGATTACTATATGCGCCAGATATAAGCAGGAAATCCAAGCTTTTAATATAACCTTTTTATATCTACCCTTTAAAACCTCTTTTAACATAGCCACTTTTTTCAGATTATAGGAAGGCGTTTGTATAGTTCCGCAATCTTATCCGGATATTTTGTTCCAAGTTTATATCCTTTTTCATAACCGGTCAAAATGGCTTGTGATACACCTATTTGTTCGGCAAGGATATCCTGATTTATATTACGCCAATCTCTCCATCGACAGACATTCGTGCCATGACTGTTTTTCTTGACTGTCGTTTATTCCATGATACTCTAAATCTGAAATTGTTGCCCTGCAAAAATAAGAATTTAAAGTTATTGATAATTTATTTTTATTGTAATATTTCAATGAAATCCTTCCTGATGTTTTTAATCACCGTTATTCCCACTATTTGATCTTATTATACTTATAAAACAACATAATCTTGAATTTCACATACCTCTCTGCTATATTGAACAAAGTACTGTTTTAAAACAATTCTTTCCTAGGCATAAAAGCTGTATCCGGAAGGAATTTCTTTTGGTTATACAGCAATATTATGCTTCCATATGACTATTATATCAGATTTATATGTACTTTTATCCATAACATACGAATCTTATAACTAAATGAAAAAGACACTCCTCATTCTGTTTTGTATTATATACAATACAACAGGATATATATATTCCAAAAATAAGATTGATTCTCTTCTTAAAGTTCTGGATAAGACTATCTCAGAACGTCCCACATATATGAAGGAAAAGATACAACGAATAGACAGTTTCAAATTAAAACTAAATAATAGCCTTTCACTGGATAAAATATTCAGAATAAATGAAGATATTATTGCCGAGTATGAATCTTTTGCCTGCGATTCAGCTATTGCATATATAGATAAGAATATAAAAATAGCTGAAAAGTTAGACAATAAAGAATTTTTGTCGCAAAGCAAATTGAAGCTCTCCTTCGTCCTATCTTTGTCCGGCTCATTCACACAGGCTTTGGAGGAGTTGAATAGTATCGAGTATAAAGAACTTCCCACACATTTAAAATCCATGTATTGCTGGACATATATACGATATTATGAAAATCTTATAAAATATACAGACGATCCTCAATATGAGAAAAAATATCAGATTGAAAAAATGCATTACAGGGATACGGTCATGTCATTTCTTGGAAAAGGTACAGATATGTATGTGAAGGAGGAAGCTTTCAAGTTTCAGGACGAAGGCAGATATGATGAAGCCAGGCAGATATTATCCGATATATTTTCCAAACAGGAACTTCGGACACACAACTACGCTATGTCTGCAATGAGTCTGGCATTGGTTTATAAATACCTGAAAAATAGTGAACTGGAAGAAATGTACCTTATTTTAGCAGCAATAACAGATACTCAACTTGCTGTGAAAGAAAATGAGGCGCTTTTGGCATTAGCAATAAACCTATATAATAAAGGTGATGTTAATAGGGCTTATAATTACATAAGAGCAGCACTTGACGATGCAAATTTCTATAATTCCCGTTTCAGAAATACGATGATCGCGCGTGTACAGCCTATTATAGAAGACACATACCTGAACAAAATAGAGCAACAGAAGAGAAATTTAAAGGCATATGCTGTAATCATCAGTTTGTTTGTTATTGTGCTGGCCATTGCTTTATTCTTTATTTATAAACAAGTAAAAATAGTTTCCAGAGCCAGGAAAAACCTGAAAGCAATGAATGAGAAGTTAGCCAGTATCAATCATAAGCTGGATGAAGCTAATCTTATAAAAGAAAAATACATCGGTTACTTTATGAATCAATGCGGCGTATATATTGACAAGCTGGATGATTACAGAAAAAATGTAAACCGCAAGATAAAAGCGGGTCAAATAGATGAATTGTATAATATGACTGCTTCCAACCGTAGTTTGGAAAAAGACGTGGAAGAACTTTACATTACCTTTGATAAGGCATTCTTCAAGATATATCCCAATTTTGTGGAGGAGTTCAATACTTTACTTAAAAAAGAAGAACGTTACAAACTGGAAAAAGAACAATTGAATACTGAACTCCGGATTTTTGCTCTCATCAGATTAGGTATAACAGATGTCAATCAGATAGCCGTATTTTTACGTTATTCCATCCAGACTATTTACAACTATAAAAGTAAGGTAAAAGGAAAGGCTATAATAGACAGTGAATATTTTGAAGAAGAGGTGAAAAAAATTGAGGTATTTTCTATTAAAGATAACTCTATATAATTTACCAAAACCCCAATAAATAAAACAGGTAAATAGCTTACATATAGAGGTTTACTGGATAATTGGATTGAAAATCATTTACTCAAATGCTTACTTCGAACAGGAGTGAGTTTTTTTTGTAAATATATTTGTACATGGCTTTTTGGAGCCGTACACTAACGTAAGTATTTTGAGATAACCTGACTAAAAGTCGTAAAATCCAATACCAAATGAAAAACAAATCTGTTGCAATCATTATTCTGTTCGTGCTGCTATGTTCTTTCATGACATCGAACGCTCAGAAAATCAGTCCATTTAAGGACGGGGAAAGGGCTGTATTCCTGGGAAACAGTATTACTCATGGTGGACACTATCATTCATATATATGGCTTTATTATATGACTCATTTCCCAGAAATGAGGATTAAGATATTGAATGCCGGAATCGGAGGCGACAGGGCCATTGATATGGTAAAACGGCTGGATGGTGATGTATTCAGTAAGAATCCCACAGTAATAATAGCCACTTTTGGAATGAATGACTCGGGCTACTTTGAATACAACGGAGATCAACCCGAAAAATTTGCAGACGAAAAGGTCAAAGAATCTTATGACGCTTACAGGCAAATGGAGGCCAGATTCCGGAATTTGGAGAATGTAAAGGTGGTGCTCATGGGCAGCTCTCCTTACGACGAAACTGCTGTTATAGAAGGAAACAATCCTTTCAGGAACAAGAATAAGGCAATGCTCAGGATAGTCGATTTCCAACGCGAATCTGCAAAAAATAACGGATGGGAGTTTTTCGACTTTAACGAGCCTATGACAGCCATTAATCAACAATTTCAACAGCACAATCCTAAGTTTACCCTTTGCGGGACCGACCGCATTCATCCCGACAATGACGGGCATATGGTAATGGCATATCTGTTCCTCAAAGCACAGGGATTTGCAGGTAAGGAAGTTGCAGACATAAATATAGACGGCTCAAAGATGAATATCATATCTTCTTCGAACTGTGAAATTTCCAACCTGAAAAAAAACTCTGCTGGAATCACGTTTGACTATCTCGCAAAATCATTACCCTACCCGATGGATACAATAGCCCGTGGATGGGGATATAAGAAAAGCCAGGCCGAAGTGGTTAAATCAGTTCCGTTTATAGATGAAATGAACAGGGAAATACTATCAGTAAAAGGATTGAAAGGGGATTATAAACTAATGATAGATGAGGAAAATATAGGAACATGGCCTGCAAAAGATCTGGCAGAGGGCATCAACCTTGCCACGCTTACCAATACACCTCAGTACCAGCAGGCCCTCAGAGTTATGTTCCTGAATGAAGAACGCTGGGAAATAGAATGCCGTTTTCGTGAATATGCATGGGTACAGTTCAACTTTTTTCTCAACAAAGGTATAACCGATCCGAATACCAGAGAAGCTATTAAGGTATTGGATAAATATAAAGGCAGTGATGGCTGGCTTAATGGCAGGCGTGACCTTTACTCGAAAGCGATGTTTCCTGAAGTAAGACAGGCATGGCAGGATGAGATGGATTTGCTTCTTTCGGCTATTTATGAAGTAAATACTCCTGTGAAAAGAAAGATAACTCTTGTTCGCGTAAAATAAGGCTATGAATTGAAAATTCATAGATTGTTTTTGAATGGAATCTATTTGAAAGTTAATTGTAAGTAATATAAAATCAATACACTTAGGCTTGAATGAGTTGTATAACCTCAATTCAGGCGGAGGATGAAGACCACCCGGAGTAAAAGGACTTCGACAATCTCTTAAACCAACGTATTCGAAAAATAAACCCAAAATTGATATATGAAGCGGATTTTTGCTTTTGTACTGATATCTGTGTCTATACTCGGAAAAGTATCTTCCCAACAGCAGGCATACTTTGTTGACGGCTATCATGGTGGCGTCTATGGGCATTACCCGATGTGGGTGACCCAGTTTATGACAGATAAACTGTCACAACACCCGGAGTGGCGCATAGGACTCGAAATAGAACCCGAAACATGGGATACGGTAAAAGTAAAAGAACCGCTTGCGTATCACAATTTCAGAAGTATCGTAACGGATAAAAGAATCGAGTTTACGAATCCTACCTACGCCCAACCCTATTTATACAACATATCGGGAGAAAGTATTATACGGCAGTTCGAATATGGTATTAATAAGATACATCAGCATTTCCCGGATGTGACTTTTACGACATATTCGGTAGAGGAACCCTGTTTTACAAGCAGTCTGCCACAGATTCTAAAGTCGTTCGGTTTCAAATATGCCGTACTTAAATGTCCGAATACCTGCTGGGGCGGATATACGGCAGCCTATGGTGGTGAGCTGATTAACTGGATAGGACCTGACGGAACTGCTATCCTTACAGTGCCGCGCTATGCATGCGAAGAGTTGGAAGAAAATTCCACATGGCAAACCACAGCATGGGGAAATTCCAAAGCCTATCTCAAGGCATGCTTCGACTACGGGATAAAAAATCCTGTCGGAATGTGTTATCAGGATGCAGGATGGAAAAACGGCCCGTGGCTTGGTCACGGCAACAAGGTAAGGAACAACTCTGTATATGTGACATGGAAAGAATATATAGAAAACAAGTCGGTAGGCAGTTCCTTCGATAATCTGCACTTTTCGCAGGAAAATATGCTGGTCAACCTGATGTGGGGAAGTCAGGTGCTTCAGAAGATTGCACAGGAAGTACGTATATCCGAAAATAAGATTGTGATGGCTGAGAAGATAGCAGCTATGGCAACTATCGGGAATAATTATGCCCCGCTGCAAACATCACTGGACGAAGCGTGGCGTACCCTGATGCTGGCGCAACATCACGACTCATGGATAGTTCCTTACAACCGTCTGCATAAAAATCGCACATGGGCGCAGGAGATCACTCTGTGGACAAACAATACAAATAAAATTTCGGACAATATCATCGAAGAGGCTGTCAAAACATATGGTTCCAAAAATGGATCACCTTCCCGTGACTTGTCTTTTGTAAAAGTATACAATACGCTGGCAACAGAAAGGTCGGAGTTAGTAACCATAAGCCTGCCCGCTACCCGCATCAGGCAGGGATTGGCGGTATATGATTCGAAGAAAAAAAGAATTCCTTCGAGTCTTCGACACGAGGGAGATTCTATCTGTCTCACCTTCAGAGCGGAGGTGCCTTCTTTCGGTTATGCAACATACAGTTTACAAGATGAGAAACCAAATAAAGAAACATATTCTGCTGGTAAAAATAACTCAGAAGGCGATTATATACTGGAAAACGATATGTATAAGATCGTTATCGATGCTGCAAAGGGAGGAACAATAAAAAGTCTGATTGCCAAAAAAGAGAAAAACAAAGAATATATCGACACTGCCAACCAACACGGCTTCGGCGAACTGAGAGGCTATTTTTATGAGGAAGGGAAATATTATTCTACCGTTGACTCTCCGGCAAAAATCACTGTATTGGAAGACAACGGCCTCAGAACCATAGTGAAAATAGAAGGGAATATCTCTATTCACCCTTTCACGCAGATTATCACTTTGAACAGTGGACAGAAACGTATCGATTTCGACCTGACGGTAGATTGGAAGAGCAATGTCGGCATAGGTGAATACAAACAAGGTAATAATTGGCGTGATAACAGGAGGGCATATGTAGACGACAAGTTCAAATTGAATATAATGTTCCCTGTAGGCTTATCTTCACCCAAATTGTATAAAAATGCTCCTTTCGATGTATGTGAAAGCAACCTCAAAAACACATTCTTCAATACATGGGACAGCATAAAACACAATATAATCCTTAACTGGGTAGACCTTGTCGATAAAAACGAGGTATATGGCTTTACCCTCTTATCAGATCATACCACCTCTTATTCTTTCGGAGAAAATTATCCGTTAAGCCTGACCGCCCAGTATTCGGGCATCGGATTATGGGGTATGGATTATAAAATAACAGGGCCGTTGAAAATGAAATATGCTGTCATTCCACATACCGGAAAATGGAAAGAATCCCGTGTGTCGACTGAAAGTAACAAGTGGAATGAACCTTTAGTGGCTTCGCTTCTCGCTAAAACTTCAACAGAAGACAAATCCTATTTCGATACCGGCAACTCAGGCTATGAGGTAACTGCATTTAAGACTCATGGCGACGATCTGCTCATCAGGCTGTTCAATGCCGAAGGAAATACTTCCGTACAGAAACTGAAGTTCGGGTTTCCCGTATCATCAGTGGAAGAAGTTGATTTAAGAGGGAATATAATCACAAAAAATACAATTCACAAAAACAGTATATCGCTGTCGATACCCCGTTTCGGGATTAAAACATTATTAATAAAAAGATAAGATAGGAAAATAATTGAAATGATTGATACTATGCTAAAGATGACAACAGCTCTTATAACGGTTCTTTGCCTGACTATAACGGGATGCACCACGGAAGTAGAAACAAAAAGTTCTGCACCTTCCGATTATGTCAATCCGTTTATCGGAGCCAGTACCAGCGTAGGTGCTGCCGGAGTCTACCATGGACTGGGAAAAACTTTCCCCGGAGCGGCCACACCATACGGGATGGTTCAGGTTAACCCCAATACAATAACAGGAGGTGACAATTCGCCGGGCTACAGTTACGAACATAAAACTATCGAAGGTTTTGCATTTACACAAATGAGTGGTGTGGGCTGGTTCGGCGATCTTGGTAATTTCCTTGTAATGCCTGCTACAGGAGACCTGAAGACAATTGCGGGTAAAGAAGACGGGAGCATAAGCGGATACCGTTCGCTGTACGATAAAAAGACGGAAATTGCCAAAGCAGGGTATTATTCAGTAAACCTGACCGACTATAATATCCGGGTAGAAGCCACGGCAGCACCGCATAGCGGAATCTTACGATTTACATTCCCCGAGCATAAACAATCACGCATACAGATAGACTTGGCTCGAAGAGTTGGCGGGACATCGACATACCAATATGTAAAAGTAGTTAATGACAGCACTATACAAGGGTGGATGAAGTGTACGCCGGATGGCGGCGGATGGGGTGATGGAGAAGGCAATACCGATTATACTGTGTTTTTCTATGCGCAATTCAGTCGTCCGTTGAACAATTACGGCTTCTGGAGCGCCGATATACCTGATAATTGGAAACGTAAACTCAAAGATGTTACAAGCATCCCTTATCTGAAAAGGGTATCGGAAGCTAAAATTATCAAAGATGTCAAGGAATTGGAAGGCAAACATCTGGGATTCTATACAGAGTTCGATACGAAAAAAGATGAGGAGGTAACACTGAAAGTGGGAATATCTTTTGTCGATATGGATGGTGCCGGCAAGAACTTCAAAGCGGAAATCGCAGATAAGAATTTCGACCTTGTCCGCAACAAGGCAAAAGCAAGTTGGGATAGGGAATTGGGCAAAATAAATATTACGGGAGGAACAGACGATCAGAAAACAATTTTCTATACATCCCTTTATCACACAATGATAGATCCGCGCATATATACCGATGTAGACGGGCGTTACACAGGTGGTGATAAGCAGATATACAGTGATTCCACATTCACGAAACGTACTATATTCAGCGGATGGGACGTATTCCGGAGCCAGTTCCCTCTGCAAACCATTATTAACCCCGAATTGGTAAACGATCAACTCAACTCTCTGATTACCCTCGCCGAACAGAGCGGACGCGGATATTTCGAGCGCTGGGAAATTGTGAATGCATACTCGGGCTGTATGATAGGGAATCCTGCCTTATCGGTTCTGGCAGACGCGTATGTGAAGGGTATCCGCAATTATGATATAGATAAGGCCTACAAATATGCAGTGAATACATCGAAAAAATATGGCAATGACGCCCTCGGCTATACAGCTTCGTCACTCAGCATATCCCATACGCTCGAGTATGCTTATGCTGACTGGTGTATATCCCGTATTGCCAACAAAATGGGCAATAGCGACGATGAAAAACTGTTCCTGAAAAAAGGTCAGGCCTACAGGAATATTTTTGATAAGGAAAAGGGCTGGTTCCGTCCGCGGAAGGCTGATGGTTCTTGGGAAGAATGGCCTGAAAATGCGCTATTTAAAGAATGGTATGGCTGCATAGAATCTAATTCTTACCAGCAGGGGTGGTTTGTACCTCACGATGTTCCGGGTATGGTGGAGTTGATGGGAGGAGAAGACAAGGTTGTTACCAATCTTACAAATCTCTTTGAAAAGACTCCCGACAATTTTTTGTGGAACGACTATTATAACCATGCCAACGAGCCGGTACATCATGTTCCTTTCCTGTTCAACCGCCTGAGACGGCCCTGGCTGACGCAAAAATGGACCCGCCATATATGCGATAAAGCCTATGCCAACAAAGTAGAAGGCATAGTGGGCAATGAAGATGTAGGCCAAATGTCGGCCTGGTATGTGCTTGCCGCCTCCGGGATACACCCTGTGTGTCCGGGAGATACACGTCTTGAAATAACAAGTCCGGTATTCGACAAGATAGAATACAAGCTGGATACGAGATACTTTAAAGGAGGAAAGTTCACCATAATAGCCCATAATAACTCACATCAAAATATATACATACAAAAAGCATTGCTTAACGGAAAAGAATATAAAGACTGTTATATAGATTTTTCAACTATAGCAGACGGAGCCACCTTGGAATTGTTCATGGGCAGGAAACCAAACAAAGACTGGGGTATATGAAACTTGGAGAGCTTTAGAAATATGATGCGGAATAAATCACAAATACACTTTCTTATGGAATGAAAAAGCGGATACAAAGGGACCATAATTTGATATATTAAAACAATGTTGATTGATCGATAGGTAGAGTTTCGGGTATTTAAATGAAAAGTTTTTATTAACCTAATACATTATGTATGAAAAACATTTTATATTTATTATTAACGTTAACAGTCGTGTGGGGATGCTTTTCCTCTTGTAACGACAAAGGGTTTCTCGACGAAACCGTAACGACAGACCTCAATTATAATAGGGTTTTTTCCGACAGTGCGCTTACCGAGGGCTTTCTGGCCGAAATCTATCGGGATGTGGGTTTTGACGTGAAAGGCAATCGTTTCAGTACTATATCGGAACAATTGGGTGGCCTTCAGACCGCATGCGACGAAGCCGAATTCAGACTCTCTTCGGAAGGTATCGCCGATGTGCAGTTTGCGTCGGGGACCGTTAATCCGATAATTATTACCGATGATGCATGGAAGATACCTTACCAAAACATCCGGAGGGTAAATATCTTTTTTAAAGGGATAGAACAGGCACCCCTGCAAAGCTTCCGTAAGGCTCGTCTTAAAGCCGAAGCCCGTTTTCTGAGGGCCTGGTATTATCATATCATGGTAAGGCATTACGGAGGTGTACCTTTAATCGGTGATACCATTTATGCTGACGGTGACAAACCGAAAGATACCCGTGATACATTTGAAGACTGTGTGAACTATATCGTTAAAGAATGTGAGACTGCAGCTACCGAACCCAATCTGCCTGTAAAACCTACGGGATCATATTATGGGCATGCGGGAAGAGGCGCTTGCAGGGCTTTGATTGCCCGTATAAAACTATTGGCAGCCAGTCCTCTTTATAACGGGAACAGCGATATAGTTGCGGGAACAAACGTCCCTGCCGAGTTGGTCGGATATCCCGGGTACAGCAAGAAACGATGGGAAGAAGCGATGAATGCCGCGAACGATGTAATCTCCCTGGGGCAGTACAGTTTGTATGTATTACACACAGATCCTTTCAATAACAATAATCCCGATTCCGGACATGGTTTCTATGCTTTGTTCCAATCATTAAAAGATGAATATAAGCCCTCATCTCTCGCTGAATCTATACTCGATGATCGTAGTCTTGGGCGAGTAGCGAGAGAAAGCTGGTTTCAGCCTCCATCCCGTGGTGCTGCAAAAAGCGGATTTATCTATCAAAATCTGGTAGATGCATTCCCGATGAAAAACGGAAAGCCGATCAGCGATCCTGCGTCAGGATATGATCCTAATAATCCATATGCAAACCGCGACCCGAGGTTCAATAACACTGTGGCCCACGACCAGACAATGATTGCGTTAGCACCGAATAATAACCCTGATCCAATAAACGTGTACCGCAAAGCCGACGGTTCTTCCAGTGGTAAAGATGCTGTACATCAGGGCACGCCTACCGGCTATTATATCAACAAAATGGTCAGTCGTCATTTGGCGGCCAACGCTGTACATGGCGAAAATGAGGCAACTCCGATCTTACGCTTCGCCGAAATTTACATGGCCTATGCCGAAGCAATGAACGAATATGAGATAGGTGATGGCAACGGATCTCAACTAGTATCGCCAGCAGACAAAACATACGAAATATTAAAAGCGATTAGGGCACGCGGAGGAATAGAGGCCGGTACAGACGGTATGTACGGATTAAAACCGGATATGACACGCCTGGAAATGCGTCAGGCCATACGCGATGAAAGACGTATCGAATTTGCTATAGAAGGCCACCGTTTCTTTGATGTAAGGCGCTGGAAAATAGCTGAACAAACAGACAGCCAGATGATGACGGGTATGGAAGTCAGGCTGACACCTGAGGGTGGCAAGTCATATACGCGTTTCAATGTACGGCAGCGTATTTTCAGAAAGGCGATGTATTTCTGGCCTATCCCGTATGCGGAAACATCCAAGTCTCCGAACCTGATCCAAAACCCTAATTATTAAGATTAACCTTTTTTCTAACTCTGTAAACAAAGATTCATTATGAGAAGATTAAATACAAAAATGATGTTTATGCTTTGTATTATGGTATACTCTTTCCTTTCCTGCGATAAATTTAAAGATTCGAACGGTTACGACATCGAGGAACCTGTTAAAAACCTTGCCGGTTCATGGTATATTACCAAGGCCGTAAGGAATGGAATAGATATAACCAAAGCTATGGATTTCAGTGCTTTCAGGATTACCTTCAATGACGATAATACGTATACCATTGATAATTACCTTCCATTTTTGGTTCGCCAGGACGGGACATGGAATGTAAACGACCCTCAGTATCCCACACAACTGTTGTTTAAGGAAGGAACTTCTACCGGATCCAATATTTCTCTTTTCGACTATCAGACAGTGAAAGGAGAACGGCAGATAACCCTTTCATTCTCGCCGGGATGTCAGAGCAATGTATATTCCTATGTATTGGAGCGGGCGTCTAATAAATAAAACAGAACACCATGAAAACAAAACCGAAAAATAAAATATTGATATATAAAATATTAGGGTGTATGATCTGTCTTGTCGCATTTATTTCCTGTGGCATAGAATGGTTCACAGACCATGGGAGTAAATTTGATGACGAATATAAGGATAACAACTCTCCAATCATTTATAAGACAAATTCCGTAAAGGCAGGTGAATATGCCGAATTTGTCATGTATATAAAATGCGGGTCGAACATAGACGGTGGCCGGACAGAAAAACTGATAATCGCCGTTAATGTTCCTAAAGTGTGGACAGATGCCAAAAATGCTATAGTAACATGGGAAGGTACCGGCAATGGTAAAAATCTGGAGGGAGAACATAAGATGTCGCCGATCCCTGATGGAACTTCCCCTGTGAGTAAGCCGGGTCTGACTTGGGATCAAGCACTCCTTAACAAATTCGGTGGAGAAAATCCGAATGTACTGGACGATACCCAATGGGTGGCATTTGTGTCTGATGCTGCGGGGACTATAGATAACGGAGGCAATGCGTATGACCTGTATGTAAAAATAAAGATAAAAATGAAAACCGGTCCCGATAACCTGAGGGCGAAAATAGGATTCTTCGCTAATTATGAATCTGACGGACTGAGCGAGTATAGTTCAGGAAACAATCAGGTAGGGCCGGATCATTGGAAAGTGATGTGGGGCGACTGTTTTGAAGTGACGGACGGTGAAGGCGTCGAACCGATAGACTTCTGCCAGTATCATTTCTATCAGGTAACTCCGGGCAATGCTGCACATAATGATATTCTTACGTTCAGGTATATCGGCGATTATTACAACAACCAGTTGATAAATGAAAGTAATATCTACCTGAATGCCAAGGCTCACACTGCAAATGGTAATACATATACAGTAGACGAAATATCCGACAAAACAAAACTACTGAAAGATTCCAGATGGGGAGTAATGTGGAGTGCGACACTGTGGCCTGAAGGCTTTTTCGGCGTGCCAGCCAACGAGACTATCACTCATATCGAATATTATTTTACAAATGCGGACGGTTCTCTATTTGTCGACAAATATGACGACGAACAAGCAGGAAAAGATGATCCGGCCGGAGACGACGATCATTCGACAAGGGAGAAAAAGCCGTTTGTTTACAATTTCGTTTGTAAATGAGATCAATGTATAAATTTTTATAATTAAAACCGGAATTTATGTATAATTCAATATATAAAAAGATGAGTAAGAGCTGTTACTTCTTGCTTATGATCGTATGGTGGTTGTTGTCAGGATACGGGACCGCTTATGCCCAGGAGAAGGCGGCTAACGGCGCATCCGGCTTTTCGGGTGTGGTTGTCGACCAGTACGGGAGACCGGTACAAGGCGTGGAAATAGCAATTAAAGCAGGCAGTTACAAGGCAATAAGCGATGAAGCAGGAACGTTTGGCATTGATGCTGTTATTGGAAATACGCTTGTTCTCACACATCCCGATTATTTAGTAAAAGAAATCAGAATTCCCAAGGACATCAAAAAGGGAACAGTATTTAAAGTAGATATAAAAGATAAGAAGCTAAAAAATCCTGCTAAGCTGGATATCCCTTACGGAAAAACGGTAGACAAGGAAACTTATCTGGGTGCGGCATCGACCATTTATACAGATGAAATAGCCCCTGCATTGTCTGCTAATATACTGGGCGCATTATCAGGCAGGTTGCCCGGCCTGTATATTTCCCAGGGTAGAGGATACAGAAATACTTTTACCAACCAGAGTACAGTTAACAATGCTTTTCTGGGCGGTCAGGCCGATGATTCCAGAGTAGGATATAACGACAATACGCAGTACGGTTTCTCATTACGTGGAGCTTTTTCGCCGGTAGTGGTTGTCGACGGATTTCAAAGCGAACTGTTCAACATCGATGTGGAAAGCATCGAATCGGTTTCGGTACAGAAAGACGCCTTGTCTTCCATGTTTCTGGGAGGAAGAAGTTCGCGCGGGGTAATGTATATTACTACTAAAAAACCGGTAGAAGAAGGGTTTAAGATATCATTCACCGGCAGGTATGGCATACAGGAACCCATAAAGACGCCCAAGCCGCTTCCGGCCTATCAATGGGCGTACCTGCTGAATGAGGCTCTGGTCAACGATGGTAAAAACGGAGTATATACAGCCAGTAACATAGAGTCGTTCCGCTACGGGAAAGACCCGATAGCATACCCTGACGTAAACTGGTACGATCAGGTACTGAAGAACAACTCCGATATCCAATCCTACAACCTGAATGCAACCGGAGGAAATAAAACAGCCCAGTACTTCGTCAGTTTGGGATACTTCACAGAAAACGGGCTGTTTCGCGAAAACGCGCAGAACGCCTACAATACCAACCTATCATACGACCGGTACATGGTAACTTCCAAGATTAACGTAAATGTTTTACCGGGACTCAAAATGGGAGCCACCGTTATAGGGCGTATCGAGGAGGGCAACCAGCCGGGAGCAGGTACAAGTAGCATTATGAGCGATATATACACACTTCCGGGAAGCGTATATCCGGTTTACAATCCCGACGGCTCCTATGGCGGGAACAACAGCTACCAGAATAATCTGATGGCGAAAACTATCGGTTCGGGTTATATAAAAGATCATATGCGCGACGGATATGGCAATATTGTTATCGATCACGACATGGCATGGCTTGCCGAAGGCTTATCGGCGCGTATGGTAGGAAGTGTTGTTTCGCAAAGCCGCAATGCCTTGGACCGCAGCAAGCAGGAACCTGTCTATCTTCGTTCTCTGAATCCCGATGGATCGCTGAGAGGCTATGAACGCTTTGGGAGTATAGTCCCGCAAAAGAATAGTTTCATTGGTGTATCAAACTTTCAGTATATGTATGGGCAGGTTGCACTGGACTATAAAAAAGTGATAAATAAATCGCATACGATAGAAGGAAATGTATTTGCTGATGTAAAAGAGGTTTTGGACAATTATCAGTTGCCTGAAAAACCTGCAAATCTTAATGCAGAAGCCAAATACGACTATCAGCAGAAATATTTCGCCCAAGCGGCCGTTTCCAGAAGCTACCTGAACAGGTATGCGCCGGGTAAAAGATGGGGGACGTTTTACGCTTTCGGCTTAGGATGGGATATCAGTAAGGAAGCATTTATGCAATCCATCGACTGGGTAAATAAACTAAAGCTACGTGCGGTGTTCGGACAAACGGGAAACAGTATCGGACGCGACAATTATTATACATGGAGACAACAGTATGAAAGTAATGCCGTTACTGTTGCGGGTACAGGAGCTTATTATCCGCAGGGATCGAACTATACGGGCTTGTATGAAAATGTTGCAGTCGGGCTTATCGAAACAAATCTCAGCTTGTCGAATCCGAACCTGACATGGGAGAGAGCCAATAAACTGAATCTGGGGCTCGATGCCAACCTGTTCGACAACAAACTATGGATTACAGCTGATTTATACAGCGACAAACATTTCGATCTTTTGATGACCAGAGGGAAAAGTATAGAGCTCATCGGTTTGAACTATCCTACTGAAAATATAGGGAAAGTCCGGTATCAGGGTGCCGATCTATCAGTAACTTATCAGGATCACATCGGGAATTTCAATTATTATGTGACCGGAAACTGGAGCATAAATCAATCGAAGATTTTATTTATGGATGAACAAAATGTTCCCGAAGAATACATGCGCAGGACAGGCAATCCGGCCGGAACCCGCTATGGGCTTATTGCCGAAGGATTTTTCCAGACAAGGGACGAGGTGGCAAACAGCCCGGTTATTTCCGGTTATAATATCGTCCCGGGCGATCTTAAATATAAGGATATGAATGGAGACGGAGTAATCAACGAATATGACCAGACTGCAATAGGCGGCAATAAACCGCTCTGCTTTTTCGGTCTGAACTTTGGATTCGAATACAAGGGACTTGAGTTGTCAGCTTTATTTCAAGGCGCTTACAACCGTGAAATTTATTTTCCGGATGCAGGCTGGGAATATGCAACAGGATTCATAGCATGGGGTAATACCTACAGTCAGGCATATGAACATGTACTGAACCGCTGGACTCCCGAAACGGCCGAAACGGCTCTGTTCCCAAGGCTTTCCACAAGCCCGAATTACAATGTTGCTCCTAATGGCATGAATAATTCATTCTGGTTGAAATCAGGAAATTACATACGGTTGAAAAACCTGAATATAGCCTATACCCTCCCCGATTCATTTTCGCGGAATTATCTTGGCGGAGTGAAAGTAAAGGTATTCGTCGGTGGTCAGAATTTATGGACACAAGCTGCTTTCGATCTGGTTGACCCTGAAGTTGTAGATTTCAGGAACTATCCGGCGCTACGTGGCTTCAACACAGGGATCAACATCAAATTTTAGCATTCTCTAAAAAATGAAAGACATGAAAAATAAATTATATATCATACTGATAGGCCTGTTCTGCACGTTGTGGTCATGCAACGACTATGAAGATGTTCCTGTGGAAAAGCATACGCTTGAGTATGTGTTCTCAACTACAGATTCACTGGGTGTAGATGCAAAAAGGTATTTAAACAACATTTACAGTGTTTTGCGATACGGACACAATGGCATTGACGGAGACTATCTGGATGCAGCTTCGGACGATGCTGTCACATCGGTCAATTCGGAAAATCAAATCTATCAATTGCAGGTCGGCCGTTATTCACCTTTTGTACGCCTTACTGACATGGGATGGGCTAATTATTACAGGGGCATTCGCTGGTCGAATACATTCATTAAAAATATAGACGTGGTTCCATTCATGCAAACATATAACAATCACGCCGGTACTAAAATACCTCTTAACAGAGCACTGAAGGCCGAGGCTCGTTTCTTCAAAGCATTTTATTATTTCGAACTTGTAAAACGCTATGGTGGTGTGCCTTTGGTTGGTGACATACCTTACGAATTAGGAGAACCGATGGAGTTTCCGCGAAATACATTCGACGAATGTATAGAGTATATCGTAAATGAGCTCGACAATATCAAAGACAGCCTGCGTTCGGTTCCTATCGCCAATGTCGGGGCAGACGGCCATGTGGTGACATCGGGAGCGGCTATGGCTCTCAAAACAAGGGTATTGTTATATGCCGCAAGTCCATTGTTTAACGAATCTCCGATCGAAGCCGGAAATCCGTATGTAGGTTATGATAAATATGATCCTGCCCGCTGGAAAAGAGCAGCGGATGCAGCGGAGAATTTCATCAAGGACTGGGGTCCTGGAGGAAATTATGGGGGATATGCTTTAATGAATGATTTCAGGGATGTATTCCTTTATTATTACGGCCCGTCTACAAATGAAGTCATATTCCATGTACAGGTACAGGATGGTCAGAAAAAAAGAGATGTGGAAGTAAATAACGGGCCGATAGGATTTTCCAGTGAAGCCAAAGGCAACGGACGCACCAGTCCTACACAAAATCTGGTGGATGCTTTCCCTATGAAGGACGGAAAACCAATAAGCGACGTGAGTTCAAAATATACATATTCGGAACAATCGATGTACGACAACCGCGATCCCCGCCTCGATTACACAGTATTACATAACGGTTCACGCTGGCTTAGTTCGGTGCTGGCCACATACATAGGCGGACGAAATAATCCGGGCGGAACTACCGAAGCCACGACAAAAACCAGCTATTACCTTCGTAAATTTATGGGTAAATACGAAGATAAGGAGAAATATGAAGAGACTCTCCGCAACTGGGTTCTATTCCGCTACGCAGAAATATTACTAAATTATGCGGAAGCCAAAAACGAATATGACCTTGCTTCTTCGAAAACAACAGCCGACGCCAAAGTGATCGAATATATCAGGGAAATAAGAAAAAGAGCCGGAATTGACGGTGACGATGATACTTATGGCATAGCCGGTAACACAACCTGCGTAGCGATGAGGGAACTTATCCGTAACGAAAGAAGAATTGAAATGGCATTTGAGGAGCAACGCTTCTGGGATATACGACGTTGGAAAATAGCCGAAGATATTTTCAACCGGCCACTAAGAGGATTAGCACTGGTGATGAGGACAGGGAATATACAGATTGAACATATTGATGTTCTGAATGCAAAATTCGATCCGAAAAGATACCTATATCCTATACCATACAGCGAAGTAAACAAAAACAGTAACATGGTTCAAAACCCTGGATGGTAACAAAGCTATGTTTATCAATTCTTTAACAATCGATTGATATGAAAAGACTAACTTTATTATTTATAAGCATACAAATCTTTGCCTTTGCTTTCGGGCAACAACAGTTCCAACTGAAAGGCAAGGTGTCATCAACTGACGGGGAACTCCTGACCGGAGTGAGCGTCACTGTTGATGGAACGACAAACGGCACGATGACAGATTCTGATGGTAATTATACATTAACAGTAAAACCCGGAGATCAGGTAACATTCTCTTTTATCAGTTTCGCAAAGCAATCTGTCAAAATAACTAATCAGAAGATTCTGGATATTGTACTCCATTCCGATCAGACAGCATTAGACGAAGTTGTGGTTGTCGGTTATGGTAAAGTGAAAAAAATCACATTGACCGGAGCTGTAAGCGCTATGTCGGCCGAAGAAATACGAACGGTCCCCACATCCAGTGTGCAAAATGCGTTGGCGGGAAAACTACCCGGATTCTTTTCTCAACAGCGTTCGGGACAGCCCGGTAAAGACGCCTCCGATTTCTTTATCAGGGGAGTCAGTTCCCTGAACGAGGAGGGTAATCAACCGCTGATCATTGTAGACGATGTTCAATATACATACGACCAGCTGCAACAGATCAATGTGAACGAAATAGAAAGCATTTCGATTCTGAAAGATGCTTCTACTACGGCTATCTATGGTATTAAGGGTGCTAACGGCGTTTTGGTGGTAAAAACCCGCCGTGGCGAAGAAGGACGCCCCCGTATAAATGTACGGCTCGAAGGTGGTTTGACTATGCCCATACGTACACCCAAATTTCTGAACGCTTATGAAGCGGCATCGCTTACAAACGAGGCTTTTGGAAATGATGGATTGGAAAGCAGCAAGCCGTTTACCGCTGCCGATTTGGAGCATTTCAGGCTGGGAGACGATCCTTATGGCCATCCTGATGTGAACTGGTATAAAGAGATTTTTAAAGACATAGCCAGTCAGCAGAATGCAAACGTGGATATTTCGGGTGGTACTAAAAGGCTGAGATATTTTGTTACGGGTGGATTCTTCTCCCAAAATGGTTTGACACGCAATTTCGAAGACCCGTACGGCGAAGTGAACACTGATTACTTCTACCGCAGGTTTAATTTCCGCTCCAATCTGGATTTCGATGTCACTTCTACTACCAAAGTCCGTCTCGATATGTCGTCCCGTTTTATGAATATCAATGAGCCAAACGGCTTAAATGCCGTAGGGGAAATCTATAACTTCAAGAATATGACCCCGTTTTCGGCTCCATTGAAAAACCCCAACGGAACCTACGCTTATCATAATTACTTCTTTCCCGACAGTAAAGACCCTACTTTGAATGCACGTCTGGCAAATGAAGGTTACAGCCGCACAAGGAGATTCGATTCCAATATACTATTCGACGTATCCCAGAATATGGACTTTGTTACCAAAGGGCTTTCCGGCATGTTACGCGTAGCATATTCCAGTATAGATGAAAATTCCAGAAGGATGTGGCGGGCTAAGGATATGTATCCTACCTATCATTATACTCCTTCGGGGAACGGAGGTACATATACAATCAACCCTACGGTGAACTCCTATGCTTACGAGAAGTATGTATCAGGCGCCGGTATCAATAAGGCTATAAGGGATTTGAATATACAGACATTCATCAATTACGAACGGACCTTTAACGAAGACCATAATATCAACGGAATGTTGTTGTACAACAGGCAAAGCCGTACAAGGGACTGGGAAAACGTGCCTTTTTTCAGCCAGCCTGACGTTCCTGCAAAATTTGTCGGATATACGGGCCAGATCAAATATAACTACAAGAACCGGTATCTGTTCGACCTGAACACGGCCTATAACGGGACCGACCGATTTAGTAGGAACAAGCGTTTCGGCTGGTTCCCCTCTGTCGCGGCAGGATGGAATATCGGCGAAGAACCATTTTTTCAGGAGAAATTCGGCAGCAAGGTCGATATGCTGAAAATCAGGGCCTCGTATGGTTTGGTAGGATCAGACGTAGCATCGGGTGGCCGTTACCTTTATAAGCAGTATTATGAGCAAGGAGGCGGATATAGTTTTGGCGAAAATTATAATAATAGAATATCTTCATATAAGGAAGGCTCATTGGCAGATGAATCGGTTACATGGGAAAAAGCCCGTAAATTCGACGTCGGCATAGATGCCAGCCTGTTCAATAATAAGGTATCCTTCACGATAGACTATTTTTATGATTTCCGCTATGACCAGTTGGTAGAGAGAAGTGATGTGTCTCTGGTCTTTGGTTTGGGTTCGGCCCGCAAAAATATAGGAGAAACCACTAATCAGGGTTTCGACGGGCAAATCGGTTATACTGACAAATTCGGAGATTTTAGTTTTAATACTAACCTGGTGTTTTCCTATGCAAAGAATAAAGTGAAGTACAAAGCCGAGGCTCAGCAAAGATATCCCTGGCTGGCCGAAACAGGCAAACCTATCGGTCAACCATTCGGTTATACATGGCTTGGATATTACACACAACAGGATATAGATGAAATCAACGCGGGTAATCCGAATAAGATTCCCGTGCCTTCAGTTCCTGTATCGGCAGGCGACCTTAAATATCTGGATATGAATGACGATGGCGCTATCGATGACTTCGACAAAAGCGCTATCGGTAAACCTAACCTGCCGACAACCACACTTGGATTTACGATAGGCGGATCATATAAGGGTTTTTCACTGAACCTGTTGTTCCAGGGATCATTTGATTATAGTTTCAGTGTCGTAGGAACGGGCATAGAATCTTTCAAAAGCCAGTTTCAGCCCATCCACTTGAAACGCTGGACACAGGAGAGATATGATAACGGTGAGGTAATCGATTTTCCGCGCCTGACAACGAACCCTTCGACCGTAAGCAGTAGTGAAGCATACATGTCGGACTTCTGGCTGGTAAACGCATGGTATATCCGTCTAAAAACGATTGACCTGGGCTATGAACTACCTAAGAGTGTATTGCCTAAAGGGATATATAGCACACGCTTCTATATGAATGCTTATAACCTGTTCACTAAAACGAACTATGATAAATATCAGCAGGACCCTGAAATAAAGACGAACTCGGCAGGTGACGCATATATGAATCAGCGGGTGGTAAACTTCGGCGTGCAGATGTCGTTCTAAAAAAATCATTGTAGCAGGGTTATCTACCGTATATATGAATGATAACCCTGTATACTATTACGATACACATTCATGACCTTTATTTATAATGCATATGAAAAGATTTTATGAATTTTTCAAAACTTCGCAGAGGTTATACATATTCGTCCTGTCATTATTCGTTATCAGCTTTATACTATATGGCTGTTTCAGATTGAGATCGCTGAACCATCCCACAACGGCGGAGACCAACAGTTATTTTGACGTGACCTTTGTCTGCGAACATACCAATCCGACCAAAACAGAAGGAAGAGGTTATTTCGGCGCGCTTTTGCCTGAAGGATGGAGAGCGCAGGATTATACCGAATATACCGTACATTTTCCTAATCCCGATGAAAATATATACGGGCGCCTCGCTTTCGACCAATATTATACGGATGCTTTAAATACCGCTTTTCCGGCTCCTGCGGGTTATTATTGGTGGGGCGGCCGTTCAATCGATATACTTGAACTTTTGCATAGCGACAATAATAAAAGCGATGATTTTACTTTTACATTCCGCATATTTACAGATAATCAGACCGGGAATTTTAGCCTTAGATACGTGGTGGGCACCGATGGCAACGATGAAAATCCGGCCGGAAACGGGAAGTATATCGATGAAACGCGGACAATCTCTATTACACAAGGTAGCGAATATCCGATGCAGAAGACTCCGAACTGGGTACTTTTGCCAAACAGAGGTGAAGATGCCAATGTACAGGTTTATTCCGATAAGGATTACGACGGATTCTTCACTCGCTGGCACGGATGGACAGGCGGCGACATTGGCCGGTCTGAGCCGCTGGGCGACGGGCGGAGTATTTGGGTATGGGGCGACTCCCATACAGGTACTGTACTTTCCGGCCGCACCAGAGTAGGAAATAAAGGAGATAACCAATTCGAACGCAACTTCGTCATGGTTCAGGACGGTGAGGATTTTAGCGCTTTCAGGCTATTGAATGACGGCTCGCCGGGTGGCAACCCTCCGGTAAAGGAAGTACTGATACCTACCGATGACAATGGAAACCCTTTGAACAAGAACAGTGTATGGTACTGGCCTGCGGGAAGTTCTGTTTACTATCGCAATGGCGTTCCTGAACTTCAGATGATTCTCAGCCGTGTGCAAAACGATGGCTCGGGAGGAATGTGGGGTATGGTGGGTGTGTCGGCTGACGTTGCCGTATTCTCCCTGCCCGATCTTAAGTTGAAGGAGATAAAAAAATATAAGCATATGACCCGGAGCCTTGCAAAAGGCGATAGCAAATTCGGGCTGGATTTCGGAGGATATGTATTCAAAGACGATGACGAAACTGTGTATATATACGGTTATGCCGATATTGAAGGTATCTGTACACGGTATGGCCTTGTAGCCCGTGTTACGAATGGAGACCTTACGGGGGACTGGGAATTTTATAATGCCAGGACAAAAGAATGGTCTACCGATACGTCATGGCAAAATGACCTTGCCAATTGGGAAGGTGCTACTATAGTGCAAGACCCTGTGTTTGTATTTAAAGATGCCGGGAAATATTATGGGATTGCCCAGCCGGGAAAGTGTTTTAGCGATGAAATCGTACTTTATGAGGCCGAGACTCCTTATGGGCCATTCACAAACAGGAAAATAATAGCGAAATTACCGGCCGAAATAAGCACGGAGAACTCATTTTTCTGTTCATTATTGGCCGTTCATCCGCAGCATTCCAAAAACGGGGAAATATTCTTTTCCGTTTCCAAAAACTTTCAGGACGACAAGCCGTGGTATGCAACCGGAAATGCCGACACATACCTGCCATACTTCTTCCGGGTGAAAGACTGGCGTGACAAATTAAGCATTGCGAATCAGGATGCTACCGACAATAAGGGCATTCTTACCGCCCAATACGAAAGCGATATGGAAAATGCGACAGATAATGATGCTGCGACTATCTATTCGGTCAATGCAGGAAAAGCCTGGATTGAATACGAATCTCCGTCTCCGGTTAATTTAAGGCGCTATACAATCACTTCTGCGCCGGATTCTCCCGACAAAGACGACAAAGACCCTCTGCATTGGAAGCTATTGGGTTCGAATGACGGAACATCATGGACTGTACTCGACGAGCGTTATTATGCCGAGTTTGAGCACCGCTCCCAAACCGTGAATTATAATGTGCCTGTCGATGGCAATTATACTCATTTCCGCCTCGATGTTCTGGCATCGAAGGGAGGAACAGGATTACAAATAGCCGAATGGCAGCTTTTAGGTAAATTCGAATATGAGTATGGTACTGTCGCCGAATTGGAAAGCGTGACCGTAGATGGTAACCCTGTGGCTGTACAAGATGTTATGGCTATAGATCTGCCGGCTTCAAGCGGAAGCGGTTTTACAGTTAATTTAGCAACCGTCGACAAAGGAACAATAGATGGTAAGGCAAGTAAATATACATTTTCTGCCGAACTGGACAGGCCTGATATCAAAAAATATAACATAAAAGTCATATCGGAAGACGGAAAAGCCCAAAAGGACTATACGTTAATTTTCAACAAGCGTTTTGCCTTTGACGACCTTATTAAAGTGAAATGGAACAATACCCTTATGTTGTATCTTAACAAATTGAAAGATTACGATATAACGGGTTACCAGTGGTACCTCGACGGAAGCCCGGTTGCAGGCGCCACGGGAACCAGCTATGTAGCTGGTTCAAAGAAGAACGACCTGTTGAGCCAGACATCAGCTTATCACATTGTATTGAAAACCCCTGACGGAGATTTACGTTCCGAAGCAGAACGGATAACGCTGAAGAGTACGGGTATAATCACTCATCCGAATCCTGTAAAATCAGGCGAAGAAGTGACTGTAGATGCGGATGTTGATGAAGATTTACTCCGGAATGCAACGATTGAAGTCTACAACATTTATGGTAACAAACTCAGTGCTGTTAAAGCTCAGGGACGTTCAACCAAGGTAAGTATGCCGTTTACATCCGGTATATATATGGTTCGGTTCAAGGCAAAAAATGATTTTGAAAAAACGCTGAAGGTTGTTGTTAAATAGGAATGTCTTAGTTAAACGTATATTAATTAAATGATTATGAGAAAAACAATAATAAAAGGCCTTACAGCCGTTTTCATTTTATTTACTTCGGCTACTGTTCTTTCGGCTCAGGGAAACAAGTCTGAGGTTTCGGTATTTGTAGCGGGAGGGTTGTCGACGCTGGATTATGAAGCGGCTTTTGGCAACCATAAGAATGGTGCCGGAGGTAACCTTGGGATAGGCTATACCTATTTCATTTCCGAAAATTTCGGATTGAATACAGGGGCTGAGTTCTCCCTATATCAGGCTGAGTTGACTAAAGATAAGTTTAATAATGTGTCCCGGTCTCTGGTTGACGCATCGGATGGAGAATTGTATGATTTTTATTCTTCGGTGAAGGGTTATAAGGAAAAACAAAATGTGACATATCTGAATATCCCGCTAATGGCGCAGTTCCAATCAGGGGAAAAGAACAAGCTGTATGCGCAGGCAGGAGTTAAATTGGGCATTCCCGTGAAAGGGAAATACAAATCTTCGGCTTCCGAAATGGTAAATAAAGGATTCTTTCATGATACTGAAAACTGGGGTGAAACTCAGGAATTTATGGGCTTCGGAACGTTTACAAATTATTCGAATAATGAAGATATCAGGCTAAGGGTCGTTTGCTTTTTCAGTGCCGATCTGGGTATGAAGTGGGCTTTGTCGGATAAGCTGTTTTTATATACGGGCGCATATCTCGATTACGGATTGAATGATATCGTGAAAGACAGCCGCAATCAGAACTTTATCAAGTTTAGGGATACATCCGAAGGATTGGTTACATTGAATAGCAGCGTCCTTAATTCATCGATCGGCTATGGTAGCAATACACTTACCCAAACGTTGAGTGACAGGGTGATACCTGTCAGTATCGGGCTAAAAGTCAGATTGGCTTTAGGGTTATAAATTATAATTATCCGCAAAGTCCGGATATAAGAATGTTTAATATTCGGACCTTGCGGATTCAATAATCATATATATGAAAAAAATTAACTTTATATTCTGGGTTCTTTTATTATCCGCTACAACCGCCAATGCGCAGTTAAAAGACCTTGTGCAATATGTAAATACGCTTCAGGGAACCGATTCCAATTTCGGGCTTAGTTACGGTAATACATATCCTACAACGGCTATGCCTTTCGGGATGCATACATGGGCAGCTCAGACAAACAGGAACGGAGAAGGGTTCAAATATATGTATGCCGATAATAAAATCCGAGGATTCCAGCAGGCCCATCAATGTAGTCCGTGGGTGAGTGACTATGCTGTTTATTCCTTGATGCCGATGGTTGGCGAATTGATTGTTAATCAAGATAAGAGAGCCGCGAAGTTCAGCCACGATAACGAAATCGGCAACCCGCATTATTATAAAGTTACATTTGACAATGGTATTACTACCGAAATGGCGCCTACAACGCGCGGGGTACATATCCGCTTCTCATTCCCTGAAAACGGGGACGCTTATTTGGTACTCGACGGATATACCAATATGAGCGAAGTAAAAATAGATCCGCAGAAAAGACAGATTAAAGGCTGGGTAAATAACCAGCGTTTTGTAAATCATCCGGAAAACTTCCGTAATTATTTTATAATACAATTCGATAAGCCTTTTGAGGCATATGGTACATGGGAGAATGAGAAAGACAAAATTTTCCCTGACGAATTGCATCGCGACGACAAAGGTGCGGGTGCATACATTAAATTCAAAAAAGGAACAACAGTACAACTAAAAGCTGCTTCATCATATATAAGCCCCGAACAGGCATTGCTCACATTAAACAGGGAATTAGGCAACGATGAGAATCTGGAAGTAACAAAGGCCCGGGGGGCAGAAACCTGGAACAAATTACTGAGCAAGGTAATTGTAGAAGGAGAAACGGATGAGCAAATAAGAACTTTTTATTCGTGCCTTTTCCGTGCGAATCTTTTTTCGCGCAAGTTTTACGAACGTAACGAAAATAACGAACCTTATTATTATAGTCCTTACGACGGGAAGATTTATAGCGGTTATATGTATACCGATAACGGATTCTGGGATACATTCCGTACACAATTCCCTCTGACTAACATTCTTCACCCTACTATGCAGGGACAATATATGAATGCCTTACTCGATGCGCATGACCAGTGCGGCTGGTTGCCTTCATGGTCACAACCCGGCGAAACAGGCGGTATGATCGGTAACCATGCAATCTCGCTTCTTGCCGATGCATGGGCAAAAGGTATCCGCACATTCGATCCCGGACGGGCTTTGAAAGCCTATGCGCACGAAGCGATGAACAAAGGCCCGTGGGGCGGTGCTAACGGACGTATTTTCTGGAAAGAATATTTCCAGCTGGGTTATGTCCCATACCCGGAATCGTCCGGTTCTACTGCACAGACGCTTGAGTATGCTTACGATGACTGGTGCGGTTATGAACTGGCAAGAATGACAGGAAACCGTTTCTATATGGATGTTTTTGAAAGGCAGATGTATAATTACCGCAATGTATTTGACCCGACCGTGGGATTTATGAGAGGAAAAGATAAAGACGGAAAATGGCAGGAACCATTCGATCCGTTTGTCTGGGGAGGTCCTTATTGTGAAGGCAACGCGTGGCATTATACATGGTCTGTTTTCCATGATGTACAAGGCCTGATCGATATGTTTGGAGGTCCCGATAAAATGACGGCGAAGATGGATTCGGTATTCACCGTTCCTAATATTATCAAACCCGGCACTTATGGCGGTGTAATCCACGAAATGAGAGAAATGGAACTAGCCGGCATGGGACAATATGCACAAGGTAACCAGCCTATCCAGCATATGATTTATATGTATTCGTATGCGGGGCAGCCATGGAAAACCCAATACTGGGCACGCCGTATAATGAATGATCTGTATAATCATACGGAGAGAGGTTATCCGGGCGACGAAGATCAGGGAGGCATGGCGTCATGGTATGTTCTTAGCGCTTTGGGGATTTATGCCGTTTGTCCCGGAACGGATGAATATGTATTGGGTAGTCCGTTATTCAAAAAGGCGACTATTACGATGGAAGACGGTAAAAAATTTGTAATCGAGGCAAGCAGCAACAGTAAAGATAATGTATATGTACAGTCTGTTACATTGAATGGCAGCCCGTTGAGCAAGAACTATATCACTTACAAAGACATCGTAAACGGAGGAACAATCAAATATGAGATGGGAAGTCAGCCGAACAAGAGCAGAGGTACGGGTAAAGACGCGGTTCCATTCTCTCTTTCAAAAAAATAAACCGGACTTGTCATCAAATCATTGTATATCTTATATATAATCCTTAAAAACAAGAAAAATTATGCAAAAGAAAAAATGTTTAATTTTCACAATCATATCTTTCCTGTTTGTTGCAATCAGTTGCAGTCTGAATGCCTCTATAACAGTATATGACCTGAAGTGTGAAAATCTTACAAATCCTGATGCGATAGATAATACATCGCCGCATTTCAGTTGGAAGATAAAATATACCAAAGGAGCCATGCAACAACAGTATTATGAAATACAGGTTGCCTCCGACAGTATGTCTTTGCTCGGAAACAAGGCTGACTTATGGAATTCCGGCAAGCAAAAATCGGCCTCTTCCGTAATGGTCCCATACAAAGGTAAGGGATTGGCGTCGCGTTCACTATGCTACTGGCGGGTTCGTGTATGGAACAGTAAGAATGAAGTTTCCGGATGGAGTGGAATCAACAGATTCGGAGTAGGTATAATAGATAAGGAAGATGCACGGGGTAGTTATATAGGTCTATCGCCGGCGGCGGGGAATGTACAAAGTCCGATTCTAAGAAAGAGTTTCAATGTCAATAGTATCAATACATCGTTTTTGCATGTCAACGCATTGGGATACTATGAGGTATATATCAACGGCCGGAAGGTGGGCGACGATGTACTTTCTCCTGCAGTATCGCAGTTGAATAAAAGGTCTTTGATCGTTACATACGATGTGACCCCTTACCTGAAAGAAGGTAAAAACGAACTGGTCTTGTGGCTTGCCAAAGGATGGTACCGGAAAAACACATTCGATGCCGTATATGACGGGCCTTTGGTGAAGGCTCAGCTGGATATCAAAGAGAATGGCGGATGGAATACCTTGATTGCGACTGACAGCTCCTGGAGAGGCAGGCACGGAGGATATGTAGAGACTGGTATATGGCAGGCACTCCGGTTTGCAGGTGAAAAGCTGGACGGAAGAGTACTTCCTAAAGATTTGAACTCCACAACCCTCGACCAGATGAGCTGGTACCCTGTCGTGGAAATCGCCGTTCCGGAACATAAAGCCACGCCCGTAATGACGGAGCCTGACAAAATACAGGAAACCTTAATACCTCAAAATATTAAACAGTTGAGTGATAATGCCTGGCTGGTAGATATGGGTAAAGTGCTGAATGGCTGGTTTAAAATCCGTCTGCCCCGGCTTAGCGAAGGCCAGGAGGTTTTGATGGAGTACACTGATTTTATGGATAAGGAAGGTAAATTCGATGATCAGGGACAAAGTGATATTTATGTCGGGGTAGGCAACGGTACGGATATATTTTGTAATAAATTTCATAGTCATGCTTTCCGTTATATCCGGATATCCAATCTTACGGTCAGACCGGATAAGGAAGATATAAAAGCATATCTCATCCATACCGGTTACCGTCAGGCATCGACATTCGAATGTTCTGATCCTGAATTAAATGCCATACACAACATGATTCAATATACCATGAAATGCCTGGCATACAGCGGATATATGGTAGACTGTCCTCATCTCGAACGTGCCGGATACGGAGGCGACGGGAACTCTTCGACAGAAAGCCTCCAGACCATGTATAATGTTGCGCCCCTGTTTACCAACTGGCTGCAGGCATGGGACGACTCGATGCGCGAAGGCGGCAGCCTGCCCCATGTCGCCCCCAACCCGGGAGCCGGCGGCGGTGGTCCGTACTGGTGTGGCTTCATTATTATGGCTCCATGGCAGACATATCTGAATTATAATGATCCGAGATTGATAGAGAAGCATTACCCGGCCATGAAAGAGTGGCTCGGCTATGTGGAAAAATACACAGTGGACGGATTGCTGAAACGATGGCCGGATACTCCGTATCGTGACTGGTTTTTGGGAGACTGGCTGGCACCGATCGGTGTAGACTCAGGTAATGAGCTGTCTGTAAATCTGGTTAATAACTGTTTCGTAAGCGATTGTTTTTCCAAAATGGAAAAGATAGCGGGAATACTGGGTAAGCCCGGTGAAGCAAAAGAATTTGCCTCACGCAGGGATAAACTTAACCAACTGCTGCAAAAGACGTATTACAATAAAGATGAAAAGATGTATTCGACAGGTTCACAACTGGATATGTCTTATCCTATGCTGGTTGGGGTCACCCCTCCTACCCTGTACGACGATATCAAAGAGCGGCTGCTCTCCCTGACTGCAGAACGGCACAACAATCATATAGCCGTGGGACTGGTCGGGGTACCTATCCTTACCAAATGGGCAATCGAGAATAAAGCCGTCGATTTTATGTACACGATGCTGAAAAAGCATGATTATCCGGGTTATTTGCATATGATAGACAACGGGGCAACTACTACCTGGGAATACTGGAGCGGTGAACGCAGCAGGGTGCATAACTGCTACAATGGTATAGGAATGTGGTTCTATCAGGCTGTGGGAGGTATTCGTACCGATGAAGATAAACCCGGCTATCAGCATGTGATAATAGAACCGCAAATCCCTAGAGGCGTATCATGGGCAAAGACTACGAAAGAGTCGCCTTACGGTACTATTTCGGTAGACTGGAACCTGAATGCCGGTAAACTGACAATCACCGCCGTATTGCCTGTAGGCAGCACAGGGACTGTTATATTACCGCAGAGTGCGACAAATTGTAAGCTGAACGGAAAGACAGTTAAGACGAGAAATAACAGTGTTGCAATCGATAACGGATCTTATACTTTTGAAATACTATTGGCAAGCTAATAACGGGTTACAGGCTGGCGGGAACATAAATTTTGCAAAGTGACTGAAAACTTGTGACAGCCCGAAGGGCAAAGTAGCTTGCAGGAAAGATTAAGGATGTTGATTACACGGCATCCTTAATCTTTATCTAACAAATTAAAGACATTATATTCAGTGGAACTGTCATGAAAATAATTGTTTGATTTTTGGAAAATACTTTATCTATATAGTAAGCTATTAGTTAGCTGATAGTTCTTTGAAAGAATGAACGAGCCCCCTAAATCCCCCAAGGGGCAGGGCTGTTAAGTTCTGAATACTTATATCCTCTTTGTCATGTTGAGCGAAGTGAAACATCTCCTAAATAGAATGAGATCCTTCTTTCCACTCAGAAACAACGTTCGGTAGAGCGAAGCGGAGCCAATGACAGTAGAAAATAACAGAACAAAGCGGAGAACTTAACGGCCTTGCCCCAAGGGGGACTTACAGAGAGGAAAAAAGGAACAGATAAAAAATAGTGGAAAAAGTGTAACTTTTGTAACTTTTTTGAAATAGTTACGAGTTACTTCGCCCTTCGGGCAGTTACGGGTTACAAGGAAAAGAATTAGCTCCGCTGACCGTTGGTTCTCAATTTTTCATTCTTCATTCTTAATTGTATTTCGTGTTACCTTTGTTACTTTTTAACCATATATGGTTAATAAAAGTAAAAATTTGAGAATAAAAGAATGAAAAATGGATTTTACGCCTCATGACCTTTAAGAAAGAAATTTTTTATGAAGGAGATGCTTCGCTCAACATGACAAAAGGATTAGCTCCGTTGAGCGTTGGTTCTTAATTCTTCATTGTACTCTGTTACTTTTGTTACCTTTTTTGAGTTGAATGTTGACAATTAAAAATAAAAAGAGACTTTAAATATATTTTTATCCATGAAAAAAAATAGGAAAAATATTCTTATCATACTTTTTGTAGTCATTTTTACTGCCTGCGAAAAGAAAGATATTCTTGTAGAAAATCTATTATGCGACTATATGGAAGAACCTTTATCCATAGAGAGTGTTACCCCTCTCCTCAAGTGGCAACTCTCGTCAGATAAAAGGGCTAAAAGTCAGTCAGCATACCGCATTCTGGTTTCAAGCGATATTTCTTTACTGGAAAAAGATCAGAGTGACTATTGGGATTCGGGGAAGGTACAATCGTCCGGGTCGATCATCAGATATAAAGGAATACCTCTGAATTCGAAGGCGCAAGCGTATTGGAAGGTAATGGTATGGGACGAAACCGGTACACCTTCCGGTTGGAGCGATATAGCCACCTGGACTATGGGGCTGCTTCAGCCCTCCGATTGGAAGGCCAAATGGATAGGACAAAGAGTGGATCAGTTTCCTGACTCCACACAGATTTTTCCGGCACCTTATCTCCGGAAAGAGTTTGCTGTTGGCAAAACCGTAAAAAAAGCAATGGCTTATATCAGTGGCCTGGGTTTTTACGAAATGTATATCAATGGAGAGAAAATAGGAGACCAGGTATTGTCCCCGGCCGTTACCAATTATGACAGGCGTTCGCTTAAAAACCTTTTGTATCATTACGACGACCAATCCACCCAACGTGTGTTTTATAATACATTCGATGTTACTAAAAACTTAAAAGCAAAGAACAACGCCATAGGAGTAATACTGGGTAATGGCTGGTACAACCAACGCGACCGCATTGTCGAAGGATATATGTGGTATGATGTGCCCAAAATGATACTGCAACTGGAGATAGAATATAAGGATGGAACCCGGGAAACGATCGTTTCGGACAAATCATGGAAGGCAACGACCGGCCCATTGGTGCATGATGCCATATTTACGGGGGAAGTTTATGATGCCCGTCTGGACCTGGGGGCGTGGAACCGTGAATCATATGAAGATAAGGCATGGCAGGCGGCCCTCGAAGTCCGCCCTCCGAGCGGCAGGTTAATGGCGCAGACCGTACCTTTCACAAAGGTAATGCGCACGGTAGACACTACGTTTAAAAATTCCGGCGATAGTATTTATACATTTACTCTCCCGGAAACTGTTTCGGGATGGTGTAGCATCGATGTTAAAGGAAATAAAGGGGATATTTTGAAGCTTCGGTTCATTACCGAGGAGGGTTACGATTACGGGCAAACAGATACCTATATACTGAGAGGAGGAAATAGTGAGACCTGGGAGCCGAAATTCACATGGCATACTTTCAGAAAGATAGAGATAGCAGCGAAAGGTACCTCTGTATCGGAACGCAGCGTAACAGTCAAATCTATTTATACGGATGTAGACAATACAGGCAGCTTCGAGTGCTCTAATGAACTCTTCAATCGTATACACAGAGCCTGGGTCCGCACTATGCATGCAAATTTTAAGGGGATCATAAGCAGCGATCCACACAGAGAAAGGCTGGCGTATACAGGCGACGGACAGGTAATATCGGAGAGTTTGTTATATTCGTTCGATATGACGCGTTTTCTCAGCAAATTCATTGATGATATGGATGATGCCCGAAATAAAAATTCCGGCTATGTACCGCATACCGCACCATTTAGCGGCGGCGGTGGCGGTCCCGCGTGGGGATCGGCCTATGTGATAATACCATGGGCTTATTTTTGCCATTACGGAGATATCTCTATATTGCAAAAACATTATAATGGAATGAAACAATGGATAGGATATCTGCAAACAAGAACGGACGAAAGGGGACTTGTGGTCAGGGAAGAGCCCGGGGGATGGTGTCTGGGCGATTGGTGTACGCCTTACAATAGTATAGAGATCCCCACAGAATTTGTTAATACGGCTTTCTTCTATCGTACAGCCAGTATAATGGCCGATGTAGCAAAAGTATTGGGCAGAGGTGATGATGAAGCAGCATTTGCCTCTTTGGCGGAAACGATAAAAAGCAATTTTAACAAGGCTTTTTTTGATCCCTCAACCAGTCATTACCGGAAAGGAAAGCAAGGAGCCGACGCTTATGCTCTCGCATTCGGACTGGTACCCGGAGATAAGCGGGATAATGTTCTGGCAGCCATGCTGGAACACCTGGAAAGTATCAATTATCATTTCGATACGGGGATATTCGGCACACCTCTTACTTTAAGTGCGTTAACCGAAAACGGAAGGGTGGATATCGCATATAAGCTGATGGATCAAAAAGACTTTACAGGATATGGCTATCTGATGGATGACAAGAACAGTACCCTATGGGAAACATGGGATGGCGGCGGTGATGATCCCAATGGAAGCGGACATTGTCATCCGATGTTTGGCAGTGTAGTAGCATGGTTTTACAATTCGCTTGCCGGAATAAAAGCCGATAAGTTAAATCCGGGGATGAAGCATTTTTACATAGAGCCGAAACCGGTTCAGGATTTACGGTATTGTAAAGCATCCTACAATAGTTTGTACGGAAAGATCGTTTCGGACTGGAGTATCGATAAAGAAGAGAACTTCTGTCTTAAGGTACTTATTCCTGCGAATACGACAGCAACGATAAGCTTTCCGGAATGGGGAAAAAATATTGTTTCCGAATCGGGAATCCCTCTTGAGAAAGTAAGTGGGATTACGGTAGATAAGAAGAGTCCGAATCAAATAACTGTTCCATCCGGAGCTTATAGTTTTATCGTTTCAAAGTATTGATATTAAAATTATTATAAGTAGATTAGAGAACAGGCCCTCTCCTATTCTCCCCCATGCAGGGCATTGTAAATTCTTCATGGGGGAACAGAGGGCTTCTTTTTCTTCTGCTTTTCTCTTTATTTATAAAGACTTTTAATATAAGATAAAAGCTTCCGGATTAAATAGGACATACATATATTCTTATTATCTTTATGGCTAAATCATAAAAATTATTGACCATAAAGTAAAAGAGCTGTAGCTTAGGGCTTAGTTATGATGATAAATATAAATTGAAGATAAAGTTTTATATTGCTTTTCAATTCAGCAAAGGTAAATCCGGCACAGTTAAATTGAATACAGAAGGAGTTTCGTAAAGAATCTGTAAAGCGGGACCCAGAGAGGTGCAGATTTTATCTATATAGTACGTGCAGGGGCCTAAAAGGTAATTTTATGCCAATACAATACAGGGGTGAGTATAAACAGGCCTGTATTTATAATATGTTTTATTCATTGGATTTTCTTTCCGACAGAAAAAGGTTTCTATCCAATAGAGATGAAGCAAAAGGACGACAGACAAAAGAAGATATAAGAATTTTTTTAGAAGTATGACTCCGACAGGGGCATCATCTTTTTTACGATGAATTCAGTTTGTTTGGCATCGCTATATGGTTTCTCCATAGGGCAGTAATTTCTGATTGCCTACAAACAGATTTCTAAGAAAAGGTTGCAGGTTTTAGGAGGGGAAAGCCTGCAAAGAGAGGACTTGTTGTAAACTTTGATTAAAAGAGCAACTTCTTATCCGTCAAAGAACGTTTAAGGGAGACTTTCGAATATACCAGGGTATCCTCTATATTGACAATATCAGGCATTGATGTATATCCAGATCCGGAGATTTATTATCGGCTTGCTTAAGTCCTGTAGAGGAAGCCAGGTGTTATATGAGGGAAATAATTACCAAATGTATTTATAATCTATCGAAGAACACGCCTTCAGGTTTTGACAGTTAATATCAAGTGAGTTTATCAGAATATTTGAGTAATTAATTTTTTAATATTTATATAAAAGAGCTTAATAATGGCGACTATGTCTTTTATCTACCGTCCTTCATCCAGAGGTACGGATTATGTTGGAAGTTTGAATATGAGATTCATTCACCATCGTAAAATTAAACAGTTGAGTATTCCGTTCAAATTGTACCCTGAAGAATGGAACGCAGACCAGCAACGGATAGTACATAAATATCCGGAAAGAGAATCTTATATACTTCAGGCTGAAAAGTATCTGGCGCAAAGCAAAAGTCTATTCGAACAGGCTGTGTGTTTATTGGAGAAAGACGGGCATTATGATGTGGAGGATATTGCTCTCCACTTCAGATATGACTCGTCGGATATGAGCCTCCAGCAATTAGTCCGGCAATTATCCTGTGAACTGGTACGTTTCGGACAGGAGCGTACAGCCCGGGCTTACCGGACAGCAGCCTATGGACTTATAGAATTTAATAAAGGGAAAGATATTCCTCTAATCCATATTGATAATTTTCTTATCAGGAGTTATGAGCGCTCCATGAAAGAAAAAGGACGAAGCCTGAACACTATTTCTTTTTATATGCGGAATCTACGGGCTATCTATAATAAAGCTGTACGCAAAGGATTTATAGAGAACAAAAATGAAAACCCATTTTTGGAAGTCTATACCGGAGTGGATAAAACACGAAAACGAGCACTTAATCAAGAGGAAATTCTGCGGCTTCATAATTTGAAATTCTCTCAGTTCTCCGATAGTGAGAAGGTTCCTGATTCTTTGAGCGATGTGAGTCTGTACAAGGCGTGGCGTTTATTCTTCTTTTGTTTCCATACCCGTGGTATGAGCTTCGTAGATATGGCTTATTTACGTAAAGATAATATTCAGGGCGAGCTTATCCGTTACTACCGGAAAAAAACAGGACAGATGATAGAAATTAAGATAACACCCAGATTACAGTCACTGATAGATAGCTTTGCTAACGACGTGAAGAATTCACCTTATTTATTCCCTATTATCCACGATGATAATAAGTCGAAACGATTGTACTATGAAAGCGGATTACGCCAACAAAACAGATATCTCAAAATCCTGGCATCCCAAGCCAATATCGACAAGTCCCTATCTACACATGTATCCCGTCATAGTTGGGCAACAATGGCAAAAAAAGAGAACCTGCCTATATGGGTAATAAGCGAAAGCTTAGGACACAATAATGAAAAAACAACCTATACCTATTTGGCATCTTTGGATCGCTCGGTTTTGGATAACGCAAATGATATTGTTTCAGCTTCTATAGATATAAATCCGCGAAAGCAGTTGTTTGCAACAGATTGAATATTTATCATTATCATAACCTTGCAGAACTCATATGATATTATCTCCTGTTTTTCTTGCCTTATATAAGGTAAGCTGAGATTTGTATAATTCTAAGAAAACGCCATCTTTATGTAAATAGTATATATGTATTATTAATAAAAAAACTGTTAAAATGTTCATAAATATGTCAATTTATAAATGTTAAATACATATCTTTACGATCTGTAGATTGTTTACCATCAACTCCGTCACTTTAGAAGTGACAGGCAGAAGCCAAAAAACGGATACACAAATTTATTTAAATTTTAATATTAAACCTTATTAATAGCTACCCACTTATTCTGATTTTCCGCCAAACCTATTATTTTTCTCTTATATTCCCCGGTGGCTTTCCGAAATTAGCTTTACAAAAATCATTAAAACTAGGTAAGGATGCAAATCCGAAGTCAGAACTAATCTGTTTAAAAGTTTGATTCGTATTTCTTATCTGATGAAAGATCCTTTTAGCTTTCTGATCCTTCATCCATTTATATGGAGATAATCCAAATATACGCTTAAATCGTTTTTCGAAGCCGGATGTTGTGTAATTCATGGCATTAGCGAGTTCTCCCACCGATTTGTATTTATACCAGGTATCCATGATAGATGCTGCAAACTCGTTTCCACTCTTCAAATCATATTGAAAGAACTCCCACAAAACATTTTTCGGATAAAACCATCGGAAAATATAGAATAACTCTTTTATTTTCAGCTGATAAAAAGACCTGCATTTGACACCAACATGTATATAATCAAGCAGATTATCAAGATACTTCTCTAAGTATTCATTCATTTCCAGTGTGAATAAGCTATTTACTGTAGAGGCCGGGCGTTTAACCTTATATATGACTTCTTTCTCAAGATCTTTGAAATGGTAATTATCACAGAAACAAGTATGCCCTTGTATGCATATTACAAAAAAGTTACTTTTCTCCAATGCCTTACAATTAAACTTATAGCCTGTAGGAAGATATAATATCTGCTTACATCTAATTTGGCAATCAGAATATTCCCCGAATGAAAAGACAAATCTCCCATCTAACAAGAATATCAGTTTATTGCCCAAAGACAGATTGTCCCAAGATTCCCCCTCTTCAATAGAAACGAATTCTATTGCGGGATTTTTATCATGGTCGTAATTTATACATCTTAAATGCTCTTCTAAATATAAAAGTCCCATAACACCCAAGTTTTCAATATGTTTAACAAATGTTTGTAAAAAAAAATCATTTTTGCCTTTACTTATACATAGTATCAATTACAACTATCTATTATTCAAATTAATAGCTATTAATTTACATACTATATACCCTTTCGGATAAATAATTTGTTCGACAGTTTGTAAAACTATTTGAAGGTTGGGTTAGTATTTTATATACTATATGTCAGCTATTTATATATCAGTGTCTATCTTCTGCCTGTCACTTCTAAAGTGACAGACTATTAACAAAAAGATAATATTATTACAAACTTGATAATAGTAATATTATCAATGATATAGCATGAAGCGAAATGAATTATCTAATGTTAAGACTATTTGATCGAGTTATATATTAACAAATACTGTTTGACATTGATAAAGTTTGGATTGGGAGAGATTATCCATTTTTTAATCAACTATATTATCTAAAATCTATTTTAAATTAAAAATTAGAAAAATGAAAAAAGTATTATTTAGCCTGGCTTCTGCCATCCTGCTACTCTCTTCTTGCGGTAGCGATGAAAATGTTCCGGTGGCTTCAAATACAGGAGACTTAGTGACTGAAGTCAGATTTGATGGTATTACCACCAAAGATGCGTCTTCAACAGCTATCCCTGTTACTGGTTGGAGCAACGTGAACAAAATACAATTATTTTTATATAACTCAGTGAGTGGCGCTGTTGCTTTTTCAGATGTTATAGATCCATCAACGTCTTCAACCAAGGTTTTTAAATGGACAAATGTACCTCAGGGCACTTATGATCTGGCAATCGTGGCAAACATCAAGAGCGATGTGGACAATGTGGCTACTTCACTCGATGGCGGTACAACTTGGGCAAAATTTGATGCATACAATGTTTTGAACAAAAAACTTAATTCTGAACTGTTTATCGATCTGAAAGAATCTACTCTGCCTGCCGGACATACTTTCTCTCAAACGGCTGCATACTCGCCTGCTTCAGAAATATTCACGGCATATTCTTCAAATATAAAAGTAGAAGAAGGAAAAACTACAGACCTTTCTTCTACCCCGTTAATGCTGAAAAGAGAAATCTCATTGATGCGTATACGCGTAGATAAAACTGATAAGGAGGACGCGCCAAAGTTGAGCACGGTAGATTTTGCCAATACCAGTAATTTTATTGCTATAGGAAACATGCCTGTTGGTATAGGCCTCAAGTCGGGATCATTTGCCGGTGGTATTTATGCGACTGCTTCCGATGCTAACAGAATTATGATCGGTTCCAGCGGAACAAGTACTTATAATGATGCTGATCCGACAACAGGTTATGACCCAAAAGTTATTGTTGATAATAAATTTACGCTATGGAAAGATATCCATGTATTACCAAATGCCACCAAGGCAGAAGGGAAAGCTACGAATGTTAACGCGGAGCCTGCAAGAATGTATTTTGTTATCCTCACAGGATGGGCTCCAACCGGATATCAGTATGCTGATGGAACAATAGCATCAAAACCTCAATCGGTATATTGGGCAGGTACAATCAAAGGTGTTTTCTCTCCAAATGTGATACGGGAAGTAAATATGACCATCAAATCGAAGGGATACCCCGAAATACCTGAACCTCAAAACGAAGGCACACTGATTATAGAAGTTGGCGCTCCTGAAAACTGGAACTCAAAAATAGAAAGCGAACAAGTCGAAGTCTAAATATTTGTGCCGGGTTTTTCATAAACAATCAAGATCTGAATAACTAATTGAACATTATTATCTTGCTCTTTTACTGGAACAATACTTTATCCAAGTATTGTTCCGGCAGGGCGGATAGTAGCTGGATGTTATCTTATTATCTAAAAAAAATGAATAAAAGATATTACTTACAGTTTTTTTATCTACCTGCTCTATTGTATTTATCATCATGTACATATGACTATTTCGAGGATGAAACCAATTATGAAATTTATGTACCCAAAGCTGATAAGAATATAAGGACAGAGACATATAGTATCGAGGATCTTAGCATCTTTATCTATAATGATGAACTTAAAAAGGAAAGATATTCCGGTAGTCCATTTTCGGAAAATGCACGAAGCAGGCTGGGAAATTTTAATTTCAGGCTTTATCCCGGCAGTTACAATGTGTACTGCTTTACAAATGCCCAGGGAACACTTTTTCAGGACTTAAACATATATAGCCAAGCCAGATTCGATCTGCAACAATCTACGGATGGAACTTATAAAGAACCTTCTGCAATTTATCTGGAGTATAAAACTCCATCAATTAACTTTCCTGGCCCGGTAGTTTCCGATACGGCTTTTTTTGAACGGAAATATGTAGGGCGTATTTGCATAGCTTTTAAGAATCTTTTCAAATTAGATGCTTCATTAACATATACCAATATAAAGAAAATAGACATTGAGGCCTCAGGTGTAGGTGTCACCCAATACCTGTTGGCGCTAAAAGACAGTACCAGTACTCGGTCTTCGCGAAATAGTACATCAGATATAATGCGATTGAGCGGTAAAACATTCGATGTTGAATATAAAGACTTCGAATTCGGGGTTCAGAATTATTATTTTCCTTCACCCGACTTATCAGCAGAAGGACGTGAGCTTGAACCCATCGTTTTAAAGTTGAGCTTTATCGGGCAATCTGATAATACCTTATCCGTTTTGACCATTCCTTTTACAGACAAAATGGGAATCCCAATCGTCTTGCATATGAATGAGACCCACATAATAGAAGTTGATGGTAATAATATCCAGATATTGAGGTTAGAGGATCCGGAGAAATGGAATCCTCAGATAGAGACGGAAGAAAACTCCGGCCCCGGTGGTGGCGGAATAGGCGTATAAACAGATATTTATTAATTTATGAATCAATGAAACATTATTTTAAATACATTTTTACCGGTGCTATACTACTGATGTTCTTTTGTTATACCCCGGTAGTAAAATCTCAGGCACTGAAAACAAATATTCCTTTTATTTTGACCGGAAACCCCAATTTTGGTATTGAATGGACTGTCGGACGGCAGCTTACGATAAACACAGATGTCATGTGGATGCCCTATTTATTCAAAAAAAATGAAGAAGTGTTCCGGGTACTTGTCGGCAGTCTCGATTTCAGGTATTACCTCAATCCTAAGTATTATTATACAAACGACCTTTGGGACGGTTTTTATGTAGGACCTTATGCAATGGCCGGAAATTTCAATATCGGACTAAAAAACAAGGATGAAGAGAAAACCAGTTACCGTCGCAAAGGATGGGGAATGTCGGCCGGAGTCACAGCCGGATATAAATTCTATCTGTCGAGCCGTTTTCGCATAGATGTTAATATTGGAGTAGGATATGCTCTTCTGGAATATGATAAATATCAACTTGGGGGTGAATACGCAAATTTCGCAGAGGAAATCAAAAAGACAAAAAATTATGTAGGACCCACTAAAATCGGAGTATCATTCGTGTATAATATATTCAGATAAAAGACTCTTATGATTAACAATATAATACGATCCGTTTTCCTTATATTCTTGTTTTTTATTTCATTATCCGCAATAGGTGATGATATCAAAAATGAAACGGAAGGAGACAGGAGAGCTAAAGGGATTGAGGCTCGCGCCGACCGAAAATTCATTCGTCAGGATTTTGACGAGGCGATGGCTATTTACGAAACAGCCTTTAGTCATGCTTTAAGTTCAGGATATGGGGCAGCTTTACATCTGAAAGTAGCGCGTTTATACCTCACTCTGTTGGATTATGCAAAGGCTGTACCTCATTATGAGTCGGCCATGGCTATCTCCGGCAACTTATTCAGTACAGCGGATATATGTAATTATCTGGATGCCCTGCGTTTTTCTGGACAGCGGATGAAAGCCATTAGCCTGGCCCGACGGTATGCCTTTCGCGATACTTATCATTCAGATCAGCGTTACCAGAATATCTTACATGCTCTTAATTACGAAGATGGCTTTTTACCAATAGGGATACCCGAGTTTACAGTTCGGTCATTGGATAAAGTAAATACTTCTAATTCTGAGTTTTGGGTAGGTGTGAAAGCAGGTGAGTATTTTTATGCCAGCAGCAAGAGTCGTTTCCACGATCCGAATAAGAAATTCTACCACCGCAGCAATTATTTTTCACTGGCTGAAAGTTCCGTATATTCCGTTAGGAATGAAGGAGATATAAAAAAACGGATGTTGGATATGATTCCTTCCAGTTTGCAAAATGGCCCCATGTCGTTTTCGCGTAATATGACCAGAATGGTAGTAACTCAGGTTTATTATGGAAAAAGCGAAGGAATAGGAATGACAGCTCAGGGGCTGAATACTTTCCAGACCAGATTATATTATTCAAACTATGACCAGAAACGAAAAGGCTGGTCTTCCTTCAAAGAAATTTTCCATCAAATAGAAGGCAGCTCTTATTCTCATCCTTATTTATTCAATAACGACCGTTCGTTGCTTTTTGCATCGGATATGCCCGGCGGTTTTGGCGGGTACGATATTTATGTTACTCACTGGGACGACCGGAAAGGAACATGGGGTGAATCTGTAAACCTTGGCTCTCAGGTCAATACCGAAGGAGATGAAATCTCACCGAGCTTGTTTGATGATATGCTGATCTTTTCCTCTAATGGTCATATAGGATTTGGCGGTTATGATGTATATGGCATAACTTATGAAAACGGACATACCGTAGATGGAAGCCTGGTACATTTTGACTATCCGATAAATACGGTTCACAATGATTTTAGCTTGCTTCATATCGACGAAGACCGAGGATACATTGTTTCGGACAGAAAAACAGCAAATAAAGATGATATATTCTACTTCGAGCGGAATATATCGGACAAACGAAAAAATAACATGCTTTTTGGCATATCAGAAGCTAAAGCTGTAAGCAATGGATCTATAAATCTAATAAGGGACGAAAATAAGAGTCATACAGGTCCTTTAAAGGAGGCTTTGCCCAGTAGCCGGTTTGTAGAACATGTGTTGAGCCTCTATTTCGATTTTAACTCTTATATGTTAGGCGCAGAATCGTTGAAAGCCCTTGAGGCATGGCAAAAAGAATCTGATTTCAGCAAAATAGATACGCTCGTCATGGAAGGTTATGCTGATGAAATCGGAGGAGAACAATATAATCAGGTTCTTTCTGAACAAAGAGCTGTCGAAGTCGGAAACTGGATGAAAGATAACGGTATAACGGCTAAGCTGTTAATGCAAGGTAAAGGACAGATTGCGGCCGATATCGATTTTTCCTCTTTATTATCGCAATTCAGCCAGGAATTATCAGGTAAATCCCTTTACCAATATCTTCCATTAGAGAATAAAATACGACTCAACCGGGATGTACGGCGAGTAGATATAAAAGCAATAACAAAATAAATATTATTACAATGCAGTTAAGAAGGAAATTGTATGCCATTTTGGTCGTTTTGGTTTTGTCATCGACATATCCACTAATCAATATTCATGCCCAATACATGCCTGTCGTTTACGACAGGACATATGGTGAAGACATCACATACCAGTATACCTGCCCTGTCACAAACGGGGAGGTAGCCCTGATAGGAAGTAATGACGGTGTTACTACGGTCACATGGATCAGCAGGGATGGATCGGCTGTTGCTTCCCGTACTTTGACGAAAGGGTTTGAGTCTGTAAACAACGCTTACCACATAGGTAATAGTAAACTATTGATACTGGGGCAATCCCGGGATTGGCTTTCGAAGAAAAAAGACAAAGGCGTTTACGGCAGATTTATTATAACTGATAAAACAGGAGAAATACTTAAAGATATTAATGTCGGAGAAATCGGTAGTGAACTGTTCTGCGGACAGCAGCTTCGGGACGGCAGCTTTGTATTAGGAGGATATGAGCCGCGCTCCGGAAGCGTTCGGGCAGGTATGCTTGCCAAGGTGGATTCTACCGGCAAAGTAGTTTATAAATATATTTCCGATGAAGGTGGTCCATGTATGGGTTTCGATGTACTCGGCAGTTCCAGGGAATATATACATGCGGCTTTTACAGCCGAAGAAGGTACTGTATCTGCTGTGGTCAGGCTCGACAGTAATGGAAAACCTGTATTCGTTACAAAATTACCGGAACCGGAATTTCATCTCTTTAAAATGATTACGGCGGAGGATGACCACATATTCCTTATCGGAAACAGCCAAATAGCCGGTGGACGAATAATGAAAATACGTCCGGAAGGAGATATTATATTCAGCAAAGAGATTGTACCGGCTTCGGGCGAGGCTTCCTTACAATATTTATCTCTGGCAAAGAACGGGAATGTTCTTGTTGGTGGAAATTCAGCGGATAAGAGTTACTATTCCCTGTTGCGCAATGATGGTACAGATTTGCAGAAGTATATAATGCAGGGAACTATTTCGGGTATGGAAATGAATCCTGTTTCGGGAGAATCTGTTATTGTAGGCTATGATACTGAACGTGGTCGCGGCACAATGATAGGATTGTCTAAAGACGGACGCCAGATATACCAAAAGGCTACTGATGGTAATTTCGATCAGGTACATATGACAACAAACGGTATATTCTTAACCAGCAGGTCGAGCGGACGGGTATGTATGTTGTCTGCGTCAGGTGAACTCCTGTTCGATCGTTATGCTATAGAGGATGACAAAAAGATGTTTGAAGAAATACTGTTCACACCAAACGGGGATATCCTGTTTAAAGATATGAAAAACCGCCTGATAAAATTAGGGCATGGACTATATGTGTCGGATGTAAAGATAAACAAACCGGTAAGTGGCTTCACAACTGCTATCTTCACCATCACACTTACCGGTTATCCGACAACAGACCAGGGCGCCCCTATACCTGTAAGGGTAGAATATCTGACTACAGACGGTACAGCCAACAAAAGCGACAACTATCTTCCTGCCAGGGGTAGCCTGTCTTTTGTCCCTTCCAACGATGGCACAGCACGATATATGATAAAGCAGGATGTAGAAGTCCCGGTGAAGGCCAATAATTTGATGGAGGGGCGTAAAATGTTCGAACTGCGCCTGGCAAATGTGGAGCAAAGCTATATGGTGAAACCTGTCGGTGTAGGAGATATAGAAGATCAGGAAGTATTGGTTAAGTTGATGGGTACACGTGACGGACTTGAAGGTGCACAGGATATTATATATGAACTGGGGATCTTCAAAACAAATGGCGAAGCATTGATCAATGCTACAGGCTCTGATATTATAGTGGAAGGTATTTATGGAAAAGGCACCGCAGATAATTTGGACTTTGACATGGGAGTCAGCCCGCGCATAGTTATAGGAAGGGGTGCCAGTTCCGGTAAGTTTAATGTGAAAACATTAGAAGACACCCGTTATGAATTACCTAAGTCTGTGGTTGTAGACTTCAGAAAGATATATGCGATCAATGATGCGAATATCAATTTCGAAAGCTCAAACTTAAGCTGTACCGGTACAATTATAGATCAACCGGCACATATTGCGATAAACTCGCTGGGCGACCATGGCAGAATGAATAGTATTGTTTCCGGTTTCTTCAAATTCGCCCTGTTAAGGGCTTCGGATGGAGCTTTGCTTACAAATGCCACAGGAGGAGATATTGCTATTTCCTGTTCAGTAGATACTCAGACAACAGCAGAAGAAGGTAAAGACTTCGTATTCACGAACCGTCACGATTTACGTATCTGGGGCGATGGCAACCGTAGTGCTATTAACCTGAGCGGTATTATTCTGCATAACCCGGATAATAAAGGAATTAAAAAATTGGCAGTAGGCATAGACTCTGTAAAGAAACCGGACAATGCTCCTGAAATACAGATTTCTCCCAAAGAATCTATCGCCGGATTTTCAGTTGTCGAATAATAAGTGAAGTATGATGGGAAGCCGGGGTCGTTAGCAGTTAAAATTTAATGAAAAGTAAGACATGAAACACATAAATATTCCTTTGATTTTATCGTTCAGACATTCACAGATAAAAGAGTTTGTAATGTACACAGGTTCTCGTAAAGGGGCTATCACCTGTGACATTACGGAGGTAAGACCATCCGACTTGTGGAAAGATGAGATAGAAGAAAAAGAAAATCTATATAAAGAGATGAGAGTAATTTTTATAGATGATTCCCGGCTAAAAATCATGCCTTACGGCTACTTCTACAGATACAGGATGAGAAACGGAGTTGTGGAAATTCTGGTTTCCGGAAAAGACAAATGGATACCGTTCGCCTATGGGAACAGGGATAAGTTGACAATAAGATTGGGATTGACAGGTATAGTGGATATTAGCGGTGTAGAAAAGAAACGTTCATTGAACTACAACGAGACATGCTGGAGTGCATTCAACTATGCAGGCCTGTCCACCTTATCCTTACTGAAAAACGAAAAGAAAAAAATAGCCTGGTGCAACATCCACTATGTTTTTCAATAATTAAGACGCTGACTCAAATGCAAAGAAGAAAATTGATAATGGAAAAAATGAATATAAAGAAACATACTTATCTGCTAATGTGCATACTGGCAGGGGCACTTATGTATTCATGTTCCGGAGATGAATCACCAGCTCCTGAAGGTCTCAAACAGGGAACCTCTCTTTCTATTTTACTTAATGCCCCTCAGCAAGGGAAAGAGAAATCTTCCGGTAATCCGGATATAAGCGCTGAAAGTAAGATATACAGTCTCGAAGTGCTTGTATTCAAATCGGAAGGTGAGTCGGAAGAAGGAAAACTGGATGGATATGGATATGTTGCCCGTCAGACAAAAAATGTAACCGGACAAATTTACGATAAAGAATATATAGAGATAAATGAAATAAAAGATATAACCGTTACAGCGGGGAAACGGGATATTTATGTGATTGCAAATGCTCCTGATAAATATTTCAGCTCAGTTACCAACAGCCAGGATTTCCTGAAGAAATACGAAGATTTATCAACACAGGGACGCTATCCTTATCCGGGGACTACAACCCCGAATGCGGACGAAGATTTACCGATTGGAGGCATAAATCCTTCCAATCTGAAAATGAATCTTACCATGTGCAATTATAAAAAAAATGTATCCCTTAACAATTTATATGATCACCAGTATCTGGGATATACAACAAATAATGGTCGTCCCGACGGCGTTGACCCGGGTCAGGGTTGGTTGCTGGATGGCTCTAACCCTTTCTACATAGAGCGCTTGGCAGCAAGAATTGCCATACGAAAAATTGAATTTGACCTACCTGCCAGTCTGCCTTTTGAAGGGGTTAGCTATCCTTCAAATGATTATACCTTTCAGATAGATTCTGTGTTCATGCTGAATACAAAGACAACTTCAAAATTTGCAGCTGATTCTCAGATTGGATTTACCGAGAAGTTTGGTCATGGATGTCAAACAGGTTATTCTTTTTTGAATAATTCAACCCGGATTTACAATCTGAATCAGGATAGTGAGCCGGCAGATTATCTTATGGAAGCCATAACAGCGACTAATTATGATATTAGTACAAATGCGACGCCTCTATGGTTCTACGCATTTGAGAATGAAAGCGGTAGCTATCCCACTTATCTGGTAATAGGTGTAAGATACAATTTTAAAAGTTCTAAAGATAACAGTCTCAATACTCTCAAGTGCTACTATCCGGTAATAGTAAATCAGCCTAAAGCGGGAAAACCAGCAGATCATGACTATGTTAAGCGTAATTATCAATACCAGATCACAGCTACTATAAAAGGATTGGGAAGTATGTACGGAAATCCTACAGCCTTGAAGAATGCGCTGGCAACAGATTCGGAAGTTGAAATAACAGAAACAGTGGGACGGAATCTCTTCCCTTGGACAGGAGATGTTTACAAGTAAAAAGAAATGATTATGAATAAAAATATCATTATAAGCTTATCCTTTAATTGCATGGATTCATTTACGAAAGCATTCGGGTTGTTTGTCATATTCGCCTTAATTGCGCTTTTGTCCGGATGCGACGGAGATAAAATCGTGGGAGAAGAAGAACCTCTTGAGACAAATATCACGATGACTTTAAAGTCAGGTACCGATCCTGTATTCCTGAATAACGCTTTAATATATGTGTTTACCAGCACTGATAAGTTTGTAGAAAAGAAATTGAATATAGTCAGAAATGATAATAAGCTTTCTACTTATATGCCTGTGGGTATATCGAATCTTGTGCTTTTGACATGTAATACGGATATAGCCGGAAAAGTAACCCTTCCACCTTATGGGGGAGCAAATACTTATCCTATGTGGAAAACGGGTTTTACCACTTCAGCAAATGAGTTTTTAGCACAAACTCCGGCAGAACTCAGATACGCGTCGTTACCAAATACGGTTATAACCGAAAATATGAAGACGGAAAAGCAAGCTACGATGAACCGGAATGTGGCAAAAATACAGGTTATATTAAAGGATTATACCGGCTTTGACCAGATACATTCAGGAAGAAATGATTATGCATTTGTCGATCTGCTGGATGTGCCTACAACGCTGGATTGGTCTGGCGGATATTATCCCGGTAAAGACAATCCGGACCACTCGGGAAATATACCGGTCAGGGAGTATTTCAACTTTAATGCCCAATTAAAAGCCGACACTGTAAATTTTATAGTTCCGGCGCACAGGGGGTCTGATGCTTTCGAAACACAGCATATAGATACCACAACTCACAAATTGCGATTGCGTACCAGTATGCCGCTGAAAGGACAGAGCTACTTCGGGAAGACTCCCATCGAGATATCTTTTGTACCTAAAATTAACCGGATCATACAACTCATAGTCACTTTCAGGGGGGAACCGGAAACAAATCTAAGTATAAATATAACTGTTAAGGATTGGGCTGATCCCATCGATCAGGAGATAATATTTGAATAAATTAAAAGAGCAAGTCTATGGAACCTAAAAATATATGTTCAAAGGCACATTTACTGATTATTTTCTTCAGTATCTCACTGTTCGCAGTTGCGCAGACAAAAGAAAATAATAAGGATTTACTGCAAGGGAAATGGGTACTGGAGAATGTTTGTGTTGATGATGCAGGACGTACGCTATATATTGATAGCTCCAGTAGTTACGGTGAATTTTACTCCGGAATAGAGATCAAAGAAAATATAATATGTCTTAAAGAAGATGAGACGAAAAATCAGGAAGTGAAATACGAAGTGGATGGGAACTTTCTGGGATTTGACCTTTCATCCGGACAATCGTTCATCGCTGAATGGGCTGTACTCGACGACAAGTTATACATGGAGTTCAATAGTTCTAATCCCTATAATACATCAAAGGAAATTAAGATTTTACTGATTTATACAAAAAATAAGTAACATATTTTCATCCTAGTAGTGAAGTAATAAATGTAAAGAAATATGCAACATTTTACTGTTTTACATAAAATATTTTCTAACGGTTCTTTTCTTCAGAAAGGCATAAGAAAACGTTTGGTACAGGTACTTTCAATTCTGTGGTTAGGATTTATAACGACAGCCGTGCAGGCGCAGACTGTGGTTACACACAATATAGGTTTAAGAAGTTTGACTATACCGGGTAATTCTTCCAGTAATTATATTATTACCGGGACAACCACGGCTAATACTATCACAATTCAATCCGGTTACCATGGTACTGTCACATTGGACAATGTATCCATTACATCATCAAAGACAGGGTTGACGGGAACTTCAACCAAGGGAACCAGTACAGATGTATCGTGTATCACTGTTCTGGGAGAAAATGACCGATCTAATCTCAATCCTGTTACTAAAGTCAATTTTATATTGAAAGGAATCAACGCCCTTACGTATACACAAAATAACTATTGCGCTATCCAGGTAAATCAGGGTGCGCAGATACATATCAGTGCTGATAATCCTGATGATAATTCTTCCGGAAAGCTAACTGCTGGATGTACAGTCGGTGCAAGCGGTAGTGGAGGAGGTGGAGCTGCTATTGGCGCACCTAATTTTAATTCCGGGTATGGGCAAGGGACTTCTTCTTCAATTACCTGTAATGCAGGAAGTAATGGTGGGTCGTATAAAAATACAGCCGGAGGGAATATTATTATTTCCAGTGGAACGGTAATAGCTAATGGAGGACATGCTGCTGGTATTGGTGGTGGATGGTACACATATTATAACGGGATAATCCTAATATATGGAGGTGATGTAACAGCCAGCTCGAAACGTCATGCGGCAGGTATCGGAAGCGGGTGTCCGACCGGAAGCGGAGTTATTGGATGTTATGCGGATAATAGCGCAATAATATCATTGCCACCTGCAACTATAGAAGGTTATGGAGCAGGGGAAACAAATACGGTAGTTCCTGATCTGGCACTGGCAGGAGCAAAAAACATAACTTATATAAACGATCCGAACAAAACAAAAATCACAGTGCATACTGAAGATTATCAGCCTGATGCGAATATTTATCTCGATCTGACGCAAACCACAGGTCTGGCAAATATATTTACCCAGCTGGGGATTGACTATGATTTGAAAAAGGTGAGGGTTGGGAGAACCGGTGCGGACGGTAAATTTGTTTTCAATGCACATTTTGAACAGCTTACAACATTCTTTACCGATGCATCCAGTAATAGTAACGGGCGTCCTTATATGCCGGTAGTGACCACCGTTATAGGAAATCAGGGTAGTACAAGAGACATAGAGCTACCACTTTTGAAAACAGATATTGCCTTTACTGATTATGCGTCAACTCCTCTTGAGGTTGGTTATACGGCTCAACAAGCATGGAACAATGCTTATAGGATAAAGATGGAATACAAAGACAATGAATCTATGAGTAATCTTACGTTTAAACTTCAGGCCGGGACGGCAAGTAATTTTACAGGGATTAAATTTCTGGCGGCAGACGGAATTACTGTAGTTTCTGCGCCCACTACCTTAATCAAAGGCGATGTTTATTATATAGTTTTACCTATAGTGACAGGTAAGCAGATAGGTGTGTATTCTGATGTCCTTCTTATTAACGGGAACTGGAAAGGTATCGCCTTACCCGGCTATATCCGCAGGATAGGTATGCAAAGAGTTGTAAGTAATGATACGGGTATAAATGAACATATTAAAGTAACCGCTTCACCCAATAAGTCTATATTCCTGACATCGGCATCAAATAAAAATGTAGAGTTGGCCTTGAATATAAATCATACAGGTACAGGGGTTAATTATGATCCGCTTGATGTAAAAGCCAAATATATAATAACAACAGAAAAGAATTATAGTGCAATCACTACTTCCGTCAATGACTGGACGAATCTGAATATACCTGATGGTATTAATACGGATAAGAAAACGACTGTCTCTTTTAACGGAGCAAATATAAATAAAAGGACCGGTTATTATATTCACTGGTATGTAGAATCGGGTGTGGTATATGCACATAGTCAGGACGTAACTAATCCTCCGCTTACATACGGCGGTTTTGGACCCTATATAATTGCTGATGCTGTGACAGCCGGCACATTGGCTGGTAATCCGTATGTATGCAGTGGACAGATCCCAACCGAAATAAAAGGAGAAGCCTCCTCGGGTGGCAGTGGTGATTTTAGCTACAAATGGCAGGTAAGTACCGACAATGTAACCTGGACCGATGCTCCCGGCACGAATAATGCACTTAACTATACTCCGGCTATATTGACTGCATCTCCGGCTTATTACTGCCGGACAACTACAGACAATCAGTATGGAGGAACCTATTATAGTAATGTTTTCTCTATCGGTATAGTAGCAGGTGGTCAGACACTATATTGGAAAAAAAGTGCTGCCAACAATAATTGGAACGATCCGTCCAATTGGGTTGATGTATCGGGAACAGCACTGAATATGGTACCTGTTTCTTGTTCCAACGTATATATTCCGGGAGGTTTAACTGTTTATCCATCGCTGGATGCCAATAGCACGCCGGTTGATGTGTACGGTATGCCTATATGCTGCAACATAACATTCGAATATGGAGCGGAGCTGGCATATCAGCACAGACTGACTTATGAGAAAGCGTATATCCAATATAACTGGGGTTATTATGGGAATATGGCCGGGGTAAATTATGGAAATCAGCCGGTTGGTAATGCCGGTATTTCGGGAACAGCAATGCTACGGGATAAGTGGTATGCACTATCGGCTCCACTGAAAGGAATGGCCACAGGAGATTTTGCTTTTGCGGGATATCCTCTGACATGGCAGGCCGGATTTGCTTTATCAGATCCCCAAACCGGAATAAAAGGAAGAGAGATTGAAGTTGGTGATTTCAGCAAAAAGTTCTCAGCTAATGATGTGCCGTTAAATGAAACAAACAATGCTATTGCTGTAAAAGTTGCTTTATATCAGAACTCTGTCGGTTATGCAGACCATCGCAATCTTGAAGGTCTAAAAGGAATAATAGAAATCCCGTATTTTGAGAGTGCTGAAAAACTTCCTTATTATCCGGGACACAGCTACGACAGGTTTACGAAAGAGAGTAAGTTCTTCTACTTCAACACGCAGACATTACAACTGTTGTATTCCCCTCTCGGGCGGATGAAGCGTGGCAGCGAAGCTTATAGATTTATTTATGAAGAAAACGGAACAGCCCCCAATATTACCGTCTCAGGTTCCCCTGCTTCGGTCCCTGGCTATGAACAAAAGGTAAAAAGGAATAGTAGCACATCATTGAAGGCCATGATTGGTAATCCGTTCCTGGCACAAATAAACTCCGGTCATTTTTTAGATATAAACAATTCGGATGCTGCCAGGAAAAAAATAAATGAAACGGCAGGATACCAGTTGTTTAATAGTTTGGATGGTACATGGAAACATTACTCTTTCTCAAACTCCAACTATATTCCAGCATACCAGTCGTTTATAATCACCCTTATGGATGAAGAGGTAAACCTGCTTTTTCCTCTCGAAGGAACTTATGCTCTTACAAGCCCAATTACAGCCGGCAGTTCTTCTTCAGTTTTAAGTGCGGGAAGCTTATATCTGAAGTCCGTTACTGGTAATGGGACGGAAGGTGATCGTTCCGTTCTTGTATCCTACGGGCCTAAAGCGGAATCGAATATATCCAATGTTAAGAAAATGATTAGTTCGCAAGGGTATGCTATACCGGAAACATTCTTTATTGCTACTGATAACAAAAGTTATAATCTGATTCAGGCATATGAAAAAGGAATTAGCGAAATAGGAATAGGAGTAAAATGCTCTGATACTAAAAATACACTTTCGCTTACCTTCGAGAATGCAGATCGATTTTTATCTGCCAGTAATTTATACCCGGTACTTGTTGATAAATATTTAGGAGTTAAACAAAATCTGGTTTTGAATAATACCTATGATTTTACCCAACGTCCGGTGGATTCTAAAAATGAATATATCGATGCCGATAGGTTTGCTTTACAATTAATATCGCCCGATAATCTGTTAGAGCCGGAACCGGGCTCCGATATAAGTATCATATACAATAATAAACAGTTGGTAGTTAATGCAAACCGGAATATAGAACAGATCCGGATATATGATGTCCTTGGGCGCCGTATATTTTCTGATATGAAAATAAATACCAGCCTTTATGTAAGATTCATACCGCTAAATCAGGGTATCTATATTGTAAAAGTGCATACTAAGGAGGGAGGAATAAAAGTTGGCAAAATAATAGCACCTTAAAAATTAAAAAAATATGAGCAACATTCAGCAAATATTGGAAAAGGAAAAGTCTAACGACAAGCATATCCGCCTATACCGGATCGATGGGTACTGGCTTGCCTTTGAGCGTTCAGCTTTCAATTTATTCTCGGTCTGCAACGTAGATATGATTCTCAAGATAAAAGACGTCCGGGAAGAAGGAAGCAGTATCCTGATTGTCATCGTGAAGGACGGGGAACCTTGCTTGTTCAATCCGCATTTCACAGTTCTCGACAGTTCGGAAAATGAAATGCTAATAGCCAGCCGTACGATCTGTAAGGGATTCGCATTCTGGAAAGACAGCTTGATTCCGAGGTTCAGAAAAAATATTCATCCGGCCTCTGAGGAAGATATTCCTCATATGTTCCAACATTTGAGTTTAGAGATGTTGCTCTGTTAACAAAAAGACATAATGACCGGTGTCAAATCCGGCATCATAAATTATAACTCATTAACAATTAACAAAATGGTAATGATTTCCGAAAATTTATCTGATTATATACATATTGTACGAAGGGATAGAAAAAGGGCGTTGCCCGTGCTCAGGAGACGTTGTAATAATCCGGTAATAGATATAAGAGCAATCCTGATTGGAGGATGTGGTACTATTATGGTGTTTTTATTTGGTATGATAACTTTTATGCTGCTATGAAGACACTCTTTATCACGATATTGTTCCTTGCAGGTACATATACAGCCGGTTCCCAAACTATCGGAGTACAAGCCGGGATTCGGCTCAATACGTCTGCTATAAGATATGCCGGAGTGGATATAAGCCGTAAAGCCGGTTTTGAAGGAGGCCTCTCTTACCAGCATCCTATAGGTTTGCCCGGATTGAATTTTCGCGCTGCAATACTTTATTTCAATCAGGAATTCAGTCTGGAAAACGATATGGGAAACAATACCGGAATTACCTACCATTTTATGGAAGATAATCTGAAGTTGCCGTTGATAGTTGAGTGGACTCCGTTCCCGGCACAAATAAAACCTTTTGTACAAGCGGGCTTATATACTTCTTATGCTATCTCAGGTAACATAAAGGACAGCGATTCAAGGAATAGTATAATATACGAGAAAGCAGGACACCGGCTCGATTATGGAATTGTCATAGGTGCCGGAGTTTATCTGACCCGGCAGATTATTCTGGATGTCAGGTATGAACACGGATTTGCCGGCCGTAATTTAATGCTTGGCGATCAGACGGTGTATGTCTGTAATAAAGGGTATTCAGCCTCATTATGTTATCTTTTTTAATATATATTGAGATGTTTAATAAATACAGAATAAATAAGGGTTCTAATGGCCAGAATCCGGATTCAAGGTCTCTTAGTATTCTCTCCGGTTCTGCAGAACTGAAGGGTGAAATCAAAATTGAAGATGACTTTAGAATAGATGGTAATGTGCATGGAGATATCTATAGCGGCGGTAAGGTAGTTATAGGCATTGAAGGCTGCGTCAAAGGTAAAATAGTTGGAAAATCGGTTGAAGTCATTGGGAAGATCCTGGGTGATGTGATAGTCTCTGACGTTGTTGTTTTGCGTGCCTCATGCTATTATGAAGGGCAGATAACAGCCCGTAACATAGAGATCGAAGCCGGAGCCAGTTTCTTTGGCAATTGCAGGATGGAAGAAGATGAGATCCTTGAAGATGCCAAGACCAGTATATTACCAATGGTGGAAAATGAGTAATAAAAATAGAATGGATACCGCAATGTAGTTTTGTAAAGTCTGTTGTGATTATATAAGCTGGGAAGCCAATGTAATCAACCCTGCAACTAACCTTCCCCCCCTCTTGGGAAGGTTAGCAGAAGGGTAAACAGAGCAATAGCAAATGGAGTTTCTGAAATTTGTTTCAACCGGAATAACTATTTAAGATTGTGGAATTCATAAATTCCTACATTTTTCATTTGATTAAGATTGAGTTAAGAAGAAATTAAAGATAGAACAGGATGATAAAGAACAGAATTATTTTAACATTAATGAGTGGGCTGCTTGTGGCCATCTCATTACAGGCGGATGGAGGTAAAACCCGGGATAAAGGAAAACCGGAGTCCGGGAAAAAAATTCTTACAGAAGAATTTAAGGATAGAATTACCGGGTGTGTTATCACTTACGAGTACTATAAAGATCCGGAGGGCAAAAAAATACTTCACGGCAAATACAAGCGGCAGTGGTCTCTACCCAAGGATGACAGGGGTAACTGGTCGGGACGCGAAGTCATAACGGCAACATTTGCAGATAATAGGTTGAATGGTGTTGTAACTATTAACTGTGAAAAATATAAATGGCAAAGGAAAAGTGAGTTTATAAAAGGAAAAGGTAGGAAAGTGTCGTTAATTCCGGTAGAATCTTATGTCGTTAATAATCTAAAGTTAACTGTAAAGAATGATACACTGGCCGGAACATTCAATTTCGAGCTCGGAAACCTGAAGTATGAAGCATTGGGGAAGGTGAATGAAGCCGGTGAAATGCAGGGGAAGTACACCCTTTATAGAAAAAATATTACTGAAAGTACAACCAACCCCCGAAATATAGGATACGACTGGGTGGTCGAGGAACAATATTTATGCGACCCCGATTATACGTATAAAGACGCTGCCCCCAAAGTAGCAGAAGTGGTCCTGGGCTATCCGGGGACTTCCAGAAGCGAACAGATACGTATCAAAATACCTAGGCTGAGGTTGAGTATATCTCCAAAGTAAAAAATATATCAAGGACTAAATTATTAATATGAAAAAAAGTGCTAAATCAAATATATCGTCATCCGTTTTATTATTGTTGCTCTTGTTGATAGCCATATTTGCTATGTTTGTTTCCTGTTCTTCAAATAAGATGAGAGGCAAAATAGAAATAGAACGGCTTTTCATGCAAACGACAAAGCCTGAAATAGATTTTGTAAATAGCGGAGGACTACAAGGCCAGGGCGGACCCCGGACAATATCGGAAGAAGTATCATTTACAAATCCCGAAGACCAATCTCTGGAAGAGAATGAAGTCTTCGCCAGTAAAGCGACCAAATTAGATACCAGTAAAGTTTATAAGTTATCGGAAGTAGTTATAAAGGTCAAATCATATTTTGCACCAGAGCGCGATGGGAAGGTTAATCTTGACTTTAATATCATTGCACCGATTGATGTTTTAGACCCTAATTGGCGGCTGGTACTTGTACCCAAGCTTATAGACGGAGATTCTATCTGCCGCTTGGATACGGTCATCCTTGTGGGAGAAGGCTTCAAAGATAAGCAAACCGGGGATTATGAGGCTTATGAAGACTTTCTTTCTACCATCGTCGATCCTTCAGCCTACGATTCTTTGTTCGTAAACTGGAAAAGTTTGTACAAAGAAATTCATAAAGTGCAACGGCGCAACTATGAAGATTATCGGAATCAATATGAACTGGTAAGGAACTACGAGAATTGGAAAAAGATGAACGAAATGGAATTCTTGAGTATGGAAGCTCTGGCTATGCGTCACAAAAAACATATGTATAGCAAATATTGGCGTAAAGCTGAGAATCAGGTAATAAAGAATAAAGAGAGCGGAAAAATCTGGGACGGTATACATGAGAAATACGATCAGAAATATAAGAAAGACTATGTGAATTTTCTGAAAGATGTATTCTCTTTACACTGGCTCGATAGTGTTACGATCGATCTTAATCTGCATGCACAAAAAGATAGTATCTTAAAGAGAAGCCATGTGCCCCGCAAATATCGGGAGATACACGCAAAGAAGCTGACCTTAAATGACATGAAGGCGCAAGCTTTTACGCGGGAAGATTCAGCCAGGATAGCAAAGCATCACTACCTGATAGATGAGATCGTGCTGAATGAGCTTAATATAAACCGTAAAGATGATATATTTAAAGAAACTGTTGAATTCCCTTACCGGTCCGGTCCGGAAGGATTGAAAATAGATACGACGATCACAGCAGAGAATGACGTTATTTACCATTATCGTCAGCCATGGATGGTAAGGCCCGGTATGAAGAATCTGAAGATAGTTCTGGAATCAAAGGCAGAGGCTATAGATCGCTCTGTATTTGTATTTCCCACTTCTGATACTCTGACTTATTTTATAGCCTCATTATCACAATTGGCGGATGGTGATCTCGCCACAGACCGCAGGAAATTGCATAAATATCTCTTTGATAAAGGAAGTGTACAGCCAGATTACAAGACGCGCAAATCATATCAGTTTGATGAGAGTATAAATCAGGGTGTTTTTGATAAATTAGTGGAAGCGTACAATACTTATGCGGCCAAGCCTGAATATTCAGTGGATAGTATAATTATACAATGTAGCGTAGATTTACAAGGTGATTGGGAATCTAACTACGAACAATCACTGCGCCGGGGAAATGCTATTTCCGCTTTTTTGAAAAATAAGATTGCCGCACCTTTAGTAGTTAAGCCTAAAGGAGAGGATTGGAGTGCCTTGGTTAAAGAAATCCAATTGCGGAATGATTTGCCTAATAAGGCTGCTATACTGGATACATTAACGAATGCCGTCTATCCGGACAAATCGGAAGAAACTATCAAAAAAATATATCCTGAAGATTACAGGATTATCCGGGATGAAATATACCCGAAACTAAATCGTATTGATTATTTTATCGAGCTGTGCAGGACTGATATTGAAAAAGATACTATCCAGGTTACTTATCGTGAAGATTATGCCGATGCAATCCGTTTATTAAAAAACGGGGAATATATGGACGCTCTTGAAATATTGGCGGCTTATGGTGACTATAATACGGCCTTATGCCTGGTATGTCTGGGGTATAACGATAAGGCTTTAACTGTATTGGATAAATTACCGGAATCTCCGCAAAATGAGTATTTATCGGCTATTATATTTTCCCGTAAAAAAGATGATAAAGAGGCCGCCAAAAGACTGATAAACGCCTGCAAGTTGAATCCTGATCTATACAATAGAATAAGATTGGATTCGGAAGTAAGCGAACTGGCAGACAGGGTCAACCTATGGCCACGGCTAAGTAAATATTAACATAATATATAAATATAAGACAGTATGAATTATATCAGAATTATATTAACACTAGGGTTCATGGCTGTATCCTTGGCAGCTTTTTCACAAACGGATTCCAAAAATTCGATAACTTCGGAGTGGGAAAATATATCGTTGGGTAAACTACAAAAGAAACCCCGGTTTAAAGAACCTATGATTTCTGTTCGTTTTATATCGGAAGAAGGAGCCCGTTTTTTACACCTTTCTCTTAAATACATGTTCACTGATGCCGTGTTTGAAGAGGCAGTCCCGGTGGAATATTACAAAAATGAAAAGCTCGAATGCGTTACGGATAAGGGTAAGTTCGAACTTAGGGCAGTAAGGTATGCTAAAGCCAGAAGGATGAGTACTGTTGCTCAGAAAACCGCAGACATAAGGGTTATTTTTGGCGGAGATTTATCTTTTCTAAGTAATAATCTGATGAAAAATTTTACCGTCCATTATGCTCAAGGTTATCAAAACATTGACCTGAATGCGGAAGAAGCAACTCATTTGCAGGAGGCATATAATAAATTCTTGTCAACGTTGCCTAAACCTAAAGAAACACCTCATGTAAAGATCGAAGGCGTAGCGCCAAAGATTGTGAGGCCCGATACCGTACAATCCAGCCAAAGCTCGCTCGACCGGCTTCGTAAACAGGCAAGGAACTGGCGGAAATAATCAATCTGAGAACTTGCAGGTACCTGAATTCCAGTAAAGATGAAATCTTATCCTCCTACTGTTTTTTAGGTTCCTGCTTACTTTTACATGGCACTGGTACGACCTTCATCGATACTTCTTACAAAAATGGAGTGTTAGCAGGAGGTTTGATAGCCATTTCCCTATATATAATTGACAAGATTAAAAAAACAGACAATGGACACATATTTTTTTCTTTTGGCCGGATGTCAGGTTATATACTGGTTATTTATTATTTTAAGTATGAATAGAGTCCCTACAGATATTGATCTATGGGGTGAAGAAGTTGATTAATAGATTATCAACAGTCATATGAGTCTATATTAGTTATTTTTACATTAATTAACCGTATATTGTTAAAACCTGACACTTCTGACACTTTTCTTACTGTTTTTAAATCGTTATTTTTATATCTGTTAACTATATTCAGTTAAAAAGTAACAAAGGTAACAGAATACAATTAAGAATGAAGAATGAAAAATTAAGACCAACGGTCAGCAGAGCTAATTCTTTTGTCATGCTGAGCGAAGCGAAGCATCTCCTTCATGAAAAATTTATTTCATAAAGACCCTGAGGCGTAAAATCCATTTTTCATTCTTTTATCCTCGATTTTTTACTTTTATTAACTATATATAGTTAAAAAGTAACAGATATATCAGTTAGCAGTAAACAGTCATTAACCCGTAAGATGTAAAAAAAAATGCGCCTTTGCGTCTTTGCGTGAAACAAAATAGGGTGCTAGCCAACTTGTAACTTGTAACTGCCCGCAGGGCGCAGTAACTTGTAACTCTTAAAAAAGGTAACAAAAGTAACAGATATATCAGCTAACAGTAAACCAACTTGTAACCCGTAACTGCCCGAAGGGCGAAGTAACTTGTAACTAAAAAAGTACACATGTTACACTTTTTACTCAATTTTATTTTTTCTCATTACGTCAAAGAACCCTCCATCTTGTAAACTGGTACACTATTTACCAATTTGCTGATTAATTCCTTCAAAGACTAAAAGCTATCATATACATATAGATAAACTTTTTAAATCCCGCTTACATAAAATCGCTTATGCAAATTTAATGCGGTTGTCCTGGCTATTTTTTAGATATTGCCTTGGTTTCTTACAAATTTTGTATATTTGATTTCTACAATAACCTAACCTGGACATTCATGTTGAAAGATGAGCTAGTTATGCAAAACTTTAATGAGTTGTTTTCTGTATACCGGAATCGCTTCATCTTATTTGCAATTAGCTATGTCGATAACAAGGAAGCAGCAGAAGATATCGTCATGGATAGCTTTATGTATTACTGGGAAAAACGGAAAGAATTAGACGATACATCAAACATACCCGGATATATACTTACCACAATAAAGCATAAATGCCTGAATTATCTGAAACATAAATTACATGTAGAAAAGACTCACTCAGAAATTAAGTCTCATCAAAGCAGGGTTACAGAATTAAATATCTCATCACTGGAAGCCTGTGAACCTCAGGAGCTGTTTGCAAAAGAACTTGAGGCTTTGATAATGGATACGCTTAACCAATTACCGGAACCCTCCCGGACTATTTTCATAAAGAGCAGACTTAAGAATAAAACTTATAAAGAGATTGGACATGATTTGAATATTTCAGAAAAAAGTATTGAGTATCACCTAACTAAAGCGATAAAAATATTAAAGGAAAATCTTAAAGATTATCTCCATCTTCTCATATTGTTATCATTCTTCAAATAAGAAATAGTTAATATTGGTTAAATTAATTGATCCTGACAGGGATTTGTCTTTTATAAATGCTTTATATATATGAACCAAGAATTTGACAAGAATATAATGTATAAGTTCTTTACCCGGAATATCACTGCCGGTGAAGAACAACAATTATTAGATTGGATTGATGAATCCGGGGATAATAAAGATATATTCTTATCCGAAAGGAAAATGTACAACCGGTTGATCCTGAATATCGGAGAAAAAAATCTTATAGATTCAGCAAGCGCTGGAGAATACAACAAGGTCAAAAGAATACCGGTGTGGATAAAAGAAGTGCTGAAAATATCCGCTGTGATCCTGTTGGTCTTAGGCGGTGCGTACTTCTTTAACAAGCATCAGTATAATAATTTGCAAACTCTTTCAAATGAGATTGTTTTACCGGCGGGAGAAAGAGTTAGCCTTACTCTTTCCGATGGAACAAAAGTATGGGTTAACGCGAAATCAAAATTCACTTATCCTGCCTTGTTTGGAGATAAAGAGAGACGGGTACTCTTGGATGGTGAAGCCTTCTTTGATGTGACAAGTAATAAAAAACTACCTTTTATCGTTGAAACGCCGAAGGGAGAAGTAAAAGTATTGGGTACAGAATTTAATGTCGATGCTTACTCTCATTCTCCCAAAATGACTATTTCATTATTTAAAGGTAAAGTTGAGTTTTCCGGTATAATGCTGCCGAAGCCTGTTATATTGGCTGCTAACGAATATTTTGAAAGTGTAGGTAATGAATACACCGTAAAAATGCTGGAAAATTATTCTGCTGCGATGTGGAAAGATGGAATAATAGCATTTAAAGATACCCCGTTCCCGGAACTTATAAAAACCTTTGAGAAATATTATGATGTGAAAATATATATCCAAAATCCGAATTTATCAAATACGGAGCTTACCGGAAAGATACGGGTCAATGACGGGATAGAGCATGCCTTGAAAGTTATTCAGAAAAATTCAGACTTTAAATATAAAAGGGACAGTGAAGAGAATAATATTATATATATAAATTAGAAAAACACTTATTATTAACCTAAAAATCTAATCGCCTATGAAAAAATAAAAAACCTGAAAAACATTTGAATCTAAAAAAATCTGTCGATGCGACCACACCGACAGATAAGAGAAAAAGATTTTATCATTATTTCCATAAAAACCTTTAACAATGTAAATATATGAAAATTATAACAAAAACAGATGTTTTTGCTACTAAAAACGTCTGTCATAAACAATTATTAAGAGTGATGAAACTTACTTCTTTCTTTTTAATCGTTTTTGTTTTTTGTCTAAATGCAGGGAATCTCAGTTCACAAAACATAAAGGTAACCTTAAATCAAAAAAATGTCACGTTAGAAACAGTTTTGAACAAGATTGAATCTCAAACGGATTATTTATTTGTTTATGACAAGTCAATAAACAAAGACCGCATTGTATCTGTAACGGAGACAGAACAAACATTAGCCGATGTTCTGGAAAACCTATTTAAATCTACCAATATTTCTTATTTTGTAGAAGGAACCAATATTGTCCTTAGCACAAAAAATATCGGATCGAAGGACACTCCTCAGCAGCAGCGTACTATAACAGGTACCGTTCGAGACGAGAATGGAGAAGCTATAATAGGTGCTTCGGTTTCCATAGAGGGAACAACCAAAGGAACCTTTTCAGATATTGACGGACGATTCGAAATTTCCCTGCCGGCCGGAACTTCAAAACTGATGGTATCCTTCATCGGAATGGTAACATATGAATTTACTGTAGGTGCACAGAATAACTACAATATTATTCTTAAAAATGCGACCGTGACAATGGATGAAGTCGTAGTCACAGCCTTAGGTATCAGAAGAGAGGAAAAGGCCCTTACTTATAACGTACAAGAAATCAAAGCCGAAGAATTAACGACCGTAAAAGATGCCAACTTTGTCAATTCTCTTGTAGGTAAAGTTGCGGGTATTACAATCAATCAGAGCGCATCGGGTATAGGAGGTTCTTCCCGTGTAATAATGCGTGGAACCAAATCGTTGCTCGGAAATAATAATGCACTCTATGTTATAGATGGTATCCCCATTTATAATACAAAGAACGATCAGCCCGAAGCCGCTTACGAATCGCCCGATGGCGGAGACGGAGATGTCATGTCATTTCTCAATCCTGAGGATATAGAATCTATATCTGTCCTGTCCGGGGCTGCCTCAGCCGCGTTATATGGCAGTCAGGGTGCGAACGGGGTTATCTTGGTAACGACAAAAAAAGGTAAAGAAGGCCGGGTACGGCTTAATTATTCGAATAGTACCATGTTTATGGCGCCATTCGTTAAACCTCAATTCCAAAATACTTATGGAACAAAGGGTACGGAATTTAATAGTTGGGGGGCAAAACTGGATAAACCGACATCATACGACCCTATGGACTTCTTCCAGACAGGATATACAGAAACAAATTCATTAAGTGTATCGGCCGGAAACCAGTATAACCAAACGTACGCTTCGGCATCTGCTCTTTTAGCCCGGGGGATTATCCCGAATAATGATTTGAGACGTATAAACCTGACAGTCAATAATACTACCAGCTTAATTAAAGATAAGCTAACGCTCGATCTCGGCTTTTCATATGCAACCCAAAAGGATAAAAACATGTTGATTCAGGGGCAATATCACAATCCCCTCGTACCTCTTTACCTGTTTCCGAGAGGTGATGATATCAACAAGTATAAAGTATATCAAAGATATGATGAAGGCCGTAATTTCTCACTGCAATACTGGCCATATGGTAATCAGGGTTTAGGAATGCAAAATCCGTACTGGATAGTTAACCGGGAAGCATTTGAAAACAAAACAGACAGGTATTCCATCAATGGCGCTCTGATTTATAAACCGGTAAACTGGCTGACATTGACCGGACGGGCATTGAGTACATTTACATCTAACACGTTTGAAAGAAAAATTTCCGCTTCGGCTGATCTTCTCTTTGCCTCCGAAAAAGGAAACTATATGCACCGGCAGACAAGCAATAAGCAGTTATATGCGGATTTCTTAGCCACAGTTGACAAACGGTTTGGTGACGATCTTAGCTTAACCGGAGTATTAGGAGCTTCCGTTCTCGACTTTAAATATCGTCAGAGCGGAGCCGAAGGCCACCTAAGTATAATCCCCGACTTTTTCTATTTAGGAAATTTAGACCTCACCCATCCCGAATCAAGACTCCTGCAGAATGATTATAACGAGCAGACTCAATCTGTTTTCGCGACAGCCCAGTTAGGTTACAAGAGTATGCTTTATATGGATCTGACCGCACGTAATGAATGGTCTTCCGCACTGGCATATACAGACCACGGAACAGCTTTTTTCTATCCTTCTGTCGGCTTGTCGGGTATAATAAGTGAAATGACGGATTTAAGCTCCGTAGTCTCATTTCTGAAAGTAAGGGGGTCTTATAGTGAAGTGGGAAATGCCCCTCTCAGATATATCACGATGGTAAATTATGGGCTGAAACAAAACGGCAGCCTCGATCTGCTGCCGTTTTATCCGGCCCGGGGTCTGAAGCCGGAAAGGACAAAAGCTTATGAAGTTGGGTTGAACACGAAGTTTTTGAATAATATGCTAAGGTTCGATATAACATATTACAATACGAATACTTACAATCAGCTATTTAAAATAGATGCGTCTACGACTTCGGGCTTTTCCTACTATTATCTGAATGCCGGAAAAGTAAACAACCAGGGCGTCGAAATTTCATTAGGACTGGATAAAAGATGGAGGGATTTCCAATGGAGCTCAAACTTTACTTACACCCTGAACCGGAACAAAGTAAAGAAAATGGTAGCAGCCGGGACAATAGATCCGACAACTAACCAGCCGATGGAAAACGGCATGAATGAAATTATAGCCAGCGAACAGGATGCATACCGGATGGTAATAAAAGAAGGAGCCGCTATGGGAGATATCTATGTATATACACTAAAAAAAGATTTAAATGGGAATGTATATGTAGACCCTGTTAACGGAACTGTAAGCGCCGATACCAAAAACTGGGTCAGGGCAGGAAATCCGGCTCCAAAATATAACCTTGGATTCCAGAATACCTTTAGCTATAAAGATTTTTCTCTGGGCTTTTTATTCGATGCCCGTGTCGGAGGTGTCGGAGTATCGGCAACTCAGGCTTTGATGGACCGTTACGGTGTGTCAAAAGCTTCAGCAAATGCCAGAGACGCCGGAGGGGTTGCCGTTAATGGCGGCCTGCTGAACCCCGAAAATTATTATTCCGTAGTTGGGGGAGGTACGACAGGTATTCTGTCCGAATATGTCTATAGTATGACCAATGTCAGGTTGCGGGAAGCCAGTCTTAGCTATACCCTTCCGGCAAATCTCTTCAAAGGATATGTTAAGAATGTGACCCTGTCTGTGATCGGACGCAATCTGTGGATGATATATAACAGAGCTCCGTTCGACCCTGAAATCACGGCTTCCACAGGCACGTACTATCAAGGATTCGATTACTTTATGCAGCCAAGCCTTCGTAGCTTCGGGTTTAATGTGAAAGTAGAATTTTAATAACTTAAATGAAAAACATTATGAGATTCTATAAAATCCACAATATCACACATAATCTGTGTTTAGCATTCTTACTCTGTTCTGCTTTTCTTTTTTCTTGTACTGATGATTTTGAACGCAAGAATACCGATCCGAACAGAGCCTTAGAGGAGGATATAAAAAAAGATTTATTGGGTGTCGGAGGATTTATTCCGACAATGCAGACAGATGTAATTCCAACGAGCGACGTGGGTGCTAATGAATACCAACGTGCCCAAAACCTGACAGGAGATATCTTTTCGGGATACATGGCTGCTATCGGCCAGTGGAACGGCTCAAGTAACAATAGTACCTACAATATGGATTTCAGCGACTGGAATGATGTAGGATTTAATGTAGCTTACCGCTCTGTAATGTCTCCATGGAGCCAGATAAAGGTAAAATCCGGAGAATACGGGGTGCCTTACATTTTCTATCTGGCACAGATAATCAAAATTGCCGGTATGCACCGTATAACTGATAATCACGGACCTATCCCCTACTCTCAATTTGGTAAAGGAGCTATGGGGGCAGCGTACGATTCCCAAGAGGCTATTTATAAATCTTTTTTTGAAGAACTGGACGAAGCTATTGCTGAATTAGACAAATTCGTGACGGCTAATAGTGATTCCGGGCCATTAGCAAAATACGACTTAGTATATAACGGTAATATCCGCAGTTGGATAAAATTTGCAAATACATTAAGGCTTCGTCTTGCTATACGGGTAGCTTATGTAAATCCGGATTTGGCAAAAGAAAATGCGGAAAAAGCTGTGAATAACAGCTATGGCGTCCTTACCGACAATATGGAAAATGTCACCGTGAAGTCAGGTAAAGGCTATACAATATCCCATCCGTTAACTGTCATATGGAGTTCATATAAAGATACTAAAATGGGGGCGAGTATAGAATCCTTCCTGAAAGGATACGAAGATCCCCGGTTAAGTAAATACTTTAGGCCAGCTGTTTCAGGATCTTACAACGGGGTTCGCAACGGGGTAGTGATATCGAATAAATCAAGATATGAGGATCTTTCAAACCCGAATGTAGAAGCTTCAGCTCCTATACAATGGATGTGCGCAGCCGAAGCCTATTTCCTTAGAGCAGAAGGAGTGCTGCGGGGATGGAATATGGCAGGCACAGATAATTTATCTTCGGCTGAAGATCTATATAATAAGGGAATAGAGGCCTCATTCGCTCAGCATGGAGTCTCGTCCTCATATACTTCATACGTTGGTAATAACACATCTGTCCCTGCCCGGTTTAGCGATGCAGTAGCTTCCAATAGTATCAATCCTCTTTCAACGATTACTATAAAATGGGACAACTCGGCATCATTTGAAAAGAAACTGGAGCGTATTATTACTCAAAAATGGCTGGCTATGTATCCTGAAGGACAAGAGGCCTGGAGTGAATTCAGAAGAACCGGTTATCCTAAGATATTCCCCGTAGTAACTAATAATAGTTCCGGGAAAATAAATACCGATATTCAGGTAAGAAGAGTCCCTTATCCTAAGACTGAATATACATCGAATCTGACCAATGTCACAGAAGCTGTAAGCACTCTTCTCGGAGGGCCGGATAATGGCGGCACCAAAGTTTGGTGGGATAAAAAATAATGTAGAATAACAAAATACGAAAAGTATGAAAAAATATATATACATATCTATCTTTTTATTTGCTGCAATTGCATTTGCCACTTCGTGTGACAATGAATGGACGGAGCCGAAAACAATAGATGTGGATCAGCCTGAAATTGGCTCAGACGCTTATTTTGCCAATCTGAGAGATTATAAACAGTCTGACCATCAGATTGCGTTTGGTTGGTTTGGAGGCTGGACAGCTGCCGGCCCGTCGATGGTTACCCGTCTCTACTCCATACCCGATAGTGTAGATATGATAGGCTTATGGGGAAATATGTGGCATAGGGATAAAATGACTCCTGAAAAAATTGATGATTTGCGACTTACCCGGGAAGTAAAAGGAACGAAGATACTGGTGACAACCCTTTTAGGCTGGACCGGAAAAGAGTTGCCAAACATACCCGAAGAAAATTGGGGAACCGACCGCCAGGAAGGATTACGCAAATATGCAAAGGCACTCGCTGAAGAAATTATCGACCTCGGTTTTGACGGACTGGATATCGACTATGAACCGAATGTGGGAGGCCAGACAGATGTAAGGGATTGCCCCAGAGGCGAGGACATGATTGTTTTTGTTCAGGAGCTTGGAAAATATTTAGGGCCGAAGTCCAATTCCGGTAAATTATTAGTAGTCGACGGAGAATTGGATGTACTGCCTGAAGAGACTGGCCCCTATTTCAATTATGCGATAGCCCAGGCATATTCGACAACCAGCGGCAGTAACCTGCAAAGCAGGTATAATAGAATCAGGTCCATATTCAAACCCGAACAATTCATTGTTACGGAAGACTTTGAAGCCCACTGGAGGACCGGCGGGGTCAGCTATACCGAAACGAATGGAAACAAAGTACCATCTATTTTAGGCATGGCCAAATGGAACCCAACCCAAGGGGTAAAGGGGGGATGTGGTACTTATCATATGGAATACGAATACAGGAATACAGAGATGGAGTACAAATACCTCCGTCAGGCGGTTCAAATAATGAATCCTGGAGTAAAATGAATATCATTATATATTCTCTAATAACTGATCATATATGAAAACATATAAAATACATATATTTCATTATCTCTTCATAGCTTGCCTGTTCTGGACAAGCTGTAGCTCGGACGACGATACGGAGACATTAGACCCGATAATTTACCTGAACACCAAGCAGGGAGATCCTCAGGTGGCCGTGAATATAAACTATAAACGGCTAAAAGAGTCGTCTGATCTGAACTATATATTATTACCTGTAAAAGCTACGGGAAGAGTCAATCAGGAAACAAAAGTTATCCTGGAGACGGATGAATCTTTAGTGAAGAGTTACAACGATGCAAAAGGAACAGAATATGAGATCCTTCCGTCTTCGGCCTATTCGATGGACAAGAATCATATAAGTATCGCTTCAGGAAGTAATATTTCTGCCGATTCTGTACAAATTGTTTTTAATAAGGCATTTATAGAAGAACATTTTACCGGATTTATAAACACGACATTTATACTCCCAATAAAAATATCCTCTGTGCAGACAGGTGATAAAAATGTAAGGGTGAGTACTAACTTCAATGTAGTCTATGCTATTGTAGATTTTTCCCTGACCGGCTTCGTATCAGAAACGGCTGTAAAACCAGGCGCATCTATCGACCGTTCGGCATGGACATCCGAGTCCAGGCACAGTTATGCTTACGGTCCGGCGCAGAATTCATATGACGGAGATCTTTCTACCTCATGGGTTATTCAATCAGGTAATTCATCCCATGGCATATATTATGATATGAGTGAAGTTCATAAGGTGAAAGGTTTCAGTTTGGTTTCTTCATATATTTTATACGGATACTATAATTGTGTATTGGCCGGATTCAGTATTGGAGTAAGTGCCGATGGTGTGAACTGGACCGATTTAGGCAGTGTGGAGCCTGTTATTGAGAATAACGAAAAGGTAGATGCTATTTATCAATTTGCAGAGCCTTTAGAGAGCAGATATGTACGCATTCTTCCGGATAAATTTTCAAACAGTTACAATCTGACCAGTATTGCCGAAGTCTACTTTTATGAATAACAGAAAAGAGTGAAATATGAAAACAAGAATAATACTATTTATAGCCGCTTTGCTGAGTGTTTTGTACTCGTGCAAAGACGCCGATGAATTTCAGAACGTAATTTATTTTACAGGCACTGAAAACAGCCCGGTACTGAAGATGTCTATCGAGGAACCGACGGATTTAGGTATAAGTGTCAGAGCCTCTGCCATAACAAAAAACGATATTAACGTTACTGTGGCTGTAAATGAGGCGCTGGTAGATAAATACAATAAAGAGAACGGAACAAATTATAAGACTTTATCTACGGATATATATGATATCAGCAATACAAACCTTCAAATTAAGGCAGGAAAGTATATCTCGGAGCCGCTGAAATTGTCCATTAAATCATTAAATGAATTTACGGATGAAGATATCTATTGTGTCCCTATGGAAATAAAGAATGTGCAGGGAGGCGACTTCCCTGTTTTAGATGCTTCAAGGATTATATACCTGGTAATAAACAAGACGATTATAACAAAAGCTGCCAATCTGAGCGGAAACTACTTTAAGGTAGACTTCGAGAATAAAGACCTGGGTAAAGGTGATCTGTCGGCAGTGAATGAATTGACTATGGAAGCCAGAATTTATGTGGACAGGTTCCAGACAACGAATCCGTTTATTAGTACCATAATGGGATTGGAGGAAAATTTCCTGCTCAGGATAGGTGATGTTACTATAGATAATAATCAGTTGCAATTAGCAGGAGGAGGATATCCGGTAACATCAGTAAACGGATTGTCCGCAAATGCCTGGACTCATGTGGCTGTAACATATGATGGAAAACTTATAAAACTTTATGTCAACGGAGAACTGGAATCATATGTCGAAGCACCCCGAGGGCCTGTCAATCTCGCTGGTCTGGACGGTGACCGTAAGTTCTATATAGGACAAACTGCTTTGTATGGAAGGTATCTGTACGGAAAAATCAGTGAAGTACGCGTCTGGACAAAAGCTTTGACTAAAGAAGAAATACAGAATGGTATATGTGCTGTATCTCCGGCATCTGAAGGGTTGCTGGCATACTGGAAATTTAACTCGGCAAAGAGTGACACTGAGTTAAATGTTGTGCCTGACCTTACAGGGAACGGTTATCATGCAAAGGGTATAAGAAATGTAAGCTGGGTTGAAGGAGTAAGATGTCCTTAAACAAGCATTAAATCAAAAGGATACATTAATGTTTGGTTTATGGCCGGAAGAGTCTTCTTCCGGCCTTTTTTATTCAGTATCATCCGATATAGGAATAGCAAAAGCCTCTGTAATTTCTGATCACTGACACTATGCTTATTGAGCTAAATACTCTCTCGTTGTTTTTACCGTTGAATAAAAATAATCGAGGGCAGCAAGAAAAGCATATTGGACGTCTTTAGCAGAAACCGTCTGGGCTTGAATTTCTAAATCCTTTGTAGCGCAGGCATCGCTGATAACAATACAGTTAAACCCGAAATCTTTAGCTGCTCTTGTGGTTGCATCGACACACATGTGGGTCATCATGCCACAAATAACCAAATCGGTGATGCCATTAGATATTAAGTAATCCAATAATGGTGTTTCACGAAAGCTATTGGGATAATTCTTGGTAATTACTCTTTCCCCGTCAACAGGAAATACATTTTTATGTATTTCTGCGCCGGCCGTATTAGGTACAAAGAACGTAGAGCCGGGACGCACAGAAAGGTGTTGAATATGAATTACGGGAAGTGAGTCCTTGCGAAATGCTTCTAAAATCTCCTTTGCTTTTAAACTGGCTTCCAGACTTCCGGTCAATGGGTTTGCTCCATATTCGAAGTAATCGTTTTGCATGTCAATGATCAATAGAGCTTTCTTTGTTTCCATATAAGACTTTGTTGTATTATCCTGCTGGCAGAAGGTGTTTACGCAGAAGAATAACATAGTGATTATAAATCCTGTTTTCATATTTCTTATTTGTATGTAAAGATACGATTCATTATTTAACAGTTATGCTTTTCCCTGTTTCTTTTTATCATACATCACTCCTGCCGGCACTTGTTCATCGAACAGTCCGGTCCTTACTTTCCATAAAAAGTGCCCTTTCAAAATCATCTCTGACTTTTGAGGGCACTTTATTTTTATTCAGGTATGATTTCCCTTAATTACCGAGTTGCTTTCGGAGTAGTTCCGGTATCTCCGAGGGTTCTTTGGCCACGCGTACACCTGCAGCTTCCAAAGCGGCGATTTTATCGGCAGCCGTACCTGAGCCGCCTGCTATGATAGCGCCGGCATGTCCCATTTGCTTACCTTGAGGCGCCGCCTGTCCGGCAATGAATCCTACAACCGGTTTCGTTACATGCTTGCGGATATATTCGGCAGCCTGCTCTTCCGCATTTCCGCCTATTTCACCTATCATGACTATTGCATCAGTATCGGGATCGTTTTGCAGCATTTCCAGTAATTCGCGGTAATAAAGGCCTACAACGGGATCACCCCCCATACCTACGGCCGTAGATTGGCCCATGCCGTTTGCCGTAAGATGATATACAACCTCATATGTTAATGTACCGCTTCGGCTGATTACACCTACATTCCCTTTTTTGAAAATCTGTCCGGGCAATATTCCTGCAAGGCATTTGTCTGGTGACATCAGTCCCGGACAATTAGGCCCTATCAGCATAGCCCCTTTCAGTTGAGTATAGCGGTATGCCTTTACTGCGTCCAGTGTTGGAAGCCCCTCGGATATGCAGATAATTAGCCTTATACCTGCATCGGCAGCTTCCATAATTGCATCGGCAGCAAACCGTGCGGGTACGAATATAATGGAAGTATCTGCCTGGGTCTGTTGCACTGCCTCGTATACGGTATTGAATACGGGTACGCCGAGTATTTCGGTACCGCCTTTTCCGGGCGATGTGCCGCCTACCACATTAGTTCCGTATTCTTTCATTTTTTTTGTATGGAAACTGCCGTCGCGTCCGGTGATCCCCTGTACTATCAGTCGTGTGGATTCGTTTATTAGTATGCTCATATTGTTTAGCTATTAGCTTTTTGTTTTCGATTGATATTATTTTTTTAAGTTAAGAGCTATCAGCTACAGGCCAACAGCTAACCTTACAGCTTCTCCCATGGTTTCCGCTACTTTGAATCGTGTCCCTGAAAGCATATCCCGCCCCTGCTTTTCGTTGGTACCTGTAAGGCGGACGATAACGGGAATATCGGTTTCCAACTGTTCGAAAGCGGTGAGCAATCCCGATGCTACATCGTCGCAACGGGTTATACCGCCAAATATATTTATCAATACTACTTTCACTTTCGGATCTTTGAGCAATAGGGTCATGGCATCTATTACCTTATTAGGGTTGGAACTGCCGCCTATATCAAGGAAATTGGCAGGAGTGCCGCCATATAACTTTATCATGTCCATAGTTGCCATAGCAAGGCCTGCGCCATTTACCATACAACCTATTTCACCGTCGAGATGTACATAACTGAATCCTTTCTCCTTGGCATATGCTTCCGTTTTTTCTTCCTCGGTAGGTTCAAAGAGGGCATGTATTTGTGGTTGGCGGTAAAGGGCATTGTCATCGAAGGTCATTTTAGCGTCAATCGCTATAAGATTGCCTTCTTTGGTGAGTACCAGCGGATTTATTTCCGCTAATGAAGCGTCTTTGTCGATAAAGAGTTTGTACAGCTTTTGCAATATTGCTGCCATTTGGTTCACCTGATTTATTTCTTCGAATATGGAGAATGCGAATCGGCGCGCCAGATAATCAGGAACCCCGATAAACGGGTCGATGGCAAATTTGTGTATCTTCTCCGGCGAATGGGATGCTACGTCTTCAATATCCATTCCTCCTTCGGCACTCATCATCAGTATCACCGACTTGGTGTTGCGGTCGATAACGAAGCTCACATAATATTCCGACCCGATGTTGACGGCTTCGCTGACGATAATTTTTGTAACGGGAAATTCTTTGATAGTCATACCCAGAATGTCTGATGCATATCGTTTTACATCTTCCCTGTTTTTTGCCAGTTTTACTCCTCCTGCTTTACCGCGGCCTCCGGTTAGCACCTGTGCCTTTACTACCACACGTTCCATGTTCAACCCGTCGTATGCCACTGCAGCTTCTTCTGCTACATTGCACAGGATATACTTTTCAACGGGAATGCCATAAGACGAGAATAGATTTTTTGCCTGATATTCGTGTATCTTCATAGGTATAAAAAAATTTAAATGTTATAAATTGATACCTTTTCTTAAACAGCTAAATTTACAGGTAAGTTTTTTAATAAAGTGTATTTTATAGATAATTTTAATTTAAGAGGAAATAGATGATGTTTATAAGACGGATACTCTACCACAAGAATTACACTCGCCTGATCCGGAAAAGTAGCAGGAACCGGCGCCTGGTAAGCAAAAAGAGATTTTGACTGCACCGGCAGGATCTCCTGGAAGAAACTAAAACCTGACAAACTTGACACTTTTTACACTTTTTTTATCTGTTGTACTTTTCCTTATAACTTATGATTTCCATAGAAAACTTGACAAAGTTGACACATTTTACATTTTTTCTGTTGTCTCATCGCAAGCAAGAGAGCTTGTTCAATACATCAAAGAACTATCGGCTTATAGCCTGCTATATAGATAAAGTTTTTGATTCTCAATTCGTATTATTCAGAACTTAGTAATAAATATTACACTTAAAAACACTCTCTCTCACTATCTTTAATTTATAAATTAATTAAAAATATCACTACATCTAGTGATTGACTTTTATTAAGGCTTTTACTTAAATTTGCGTATCAACTAAAATACAATCGAAGCACCTTGAAAAAGAAACCGGACATCAAAAATATTATCTTATTAATATTTTTATTTACAGCTACTTACACATATGTAAAAGCAGAGGATATACAGGGAGAGAACGATTCCGTGAAAATGAAATTCACTGCAAACGAAGTGGTCATAGAATCATTTAAGCAGAACAACAACCTCTTTATACAGCCTGTATCCGCTTCATTACTGACAGGCAGGGAGGTGAAGGATTTCAATATCATAAACATAAAGGAAATTACTTCCCTTGTTCCAAACCTGTTTATTCCCGACTATGGTTCCAAAATGACATCGCCTGCATATATCAGGGGAATAGGCTCACACCGCAATGCTCCGTCTGTAGGGCTTTATGTGGATGGCGTACCGTATTTCGACCGTTCCACATTTGATATTAATATCAACGACATCGACCGCATTGAAGTATTGCGGGGGCCACAGGGTACTATCTACGGCCGTAATACGATGGGAGGGATAATCAATGTTTTCACCAAATCGCCATTTAAATACAAGGGTACAAACCTGAATCTGACAGCAGGGAATTATAACAATTATCAAACAAGCTTGTCTCATTACGGCAATGTGGATAACAAAATAGGTTATGCCATATCGGGAAATTACCTGCACTCGGGAGGATATTTCAAGAATACGACAACCGGAAAGAAGGCCGATCCTATAGATGCCGTTTCCACCCGTGCGCGCATCAGCTGGCGTGTGCAGCCCCAATTGCTGATGCATCTGATAATGGCGTATGAATATTCCGATCAGGATGGCTATCCTTACAGGGTACTACATAAAGACACCGGAGAAATAGACGAGGTGAATTACAATGCCCGCAGCTATTACCTCCGGAATATGTCTACAAACGGATTGAACATAGAATATATAACCGACCTGTTTAAACTTAGTTCTCAATCGTCTTTTCAGTTTTATAATGGCAAGCAGGGACTGGATCAGGACTTTACGCCTAAGGATTCCTATTATGTAGATTTTTATCAGCGTCAACAGATGTACTCACAGGAATTTAATATCGGGTCACTGAAAGACGACAGCCGTTATGTATGGCAGTTCGGCCTGTTTGGTTTTCATCAGAGTTATTTCCAGACAAACGATGTCAATAATCTTTTAACAGGAGCACATACAATCCAAAGTGCAAAAAATCCGACCGACGGCTTTGCTGCCTATCACCAGTCTACGATTAACGATATTATAACACCCGGTTTATCCCTTGTGTTGGGCGTTCGTTACGACCGGGAGAAAACTAAATCCACTATGATAGGTACCCCGTTGACAAAGGCTGGCGAATCCATTACCGACAAGACTTCTTTTTCGCAATTAACTCCGAAAGCCGCTATCCAATATACTTTCAAACAAGACGGATTGGCTTACTTTTCAGTAACTAAAGGATATAAGACAGGAGGCTTTAACAATACAGCCGAAAAGGAAGAAGACCTGATATTCAACCCCGAATATAGCTGGAGTTACGAGATTGGTTCACGCTCCGGATTTTTCAACAATCTTTTATTCCTCGACTTGAGTTTGTTCTATATCAACTGGGAAAACCAGCAGATATCACAGACAAAGACCAGTGGAAAAGGCTTTATAATCAAGAATGCAGGCAAATCGGCCAGCAAAGGAGTTGAGCTGTCGGCACAGGTGAACCCTGTGAAAAATCTTAGCTTTCAACTGGTGTATGGTTATACAAACGCAAAGTATAAAGACTATAAGGACTATAATGCCGCTACCGGGGTAACAACTGCATATGATGATAATTACCTGCCGATGGTACCGCAGAATACAGTTTCCATATCGGCGAACTATACATTAGCCATAAACCGGAAATGGCTGGATAATATCGTATTGAACGCTCAGTATATTGGAGCAGGCAAATTATACTGGACCGACAAGAATGATATATCACAGGATTATTATAGCCTGTTCAATGGCAAAATTTCTTTCGTAAAGAAAGATTTTTCCATAGATTTGTGGTCGAAAAATATTGGGGGGGAGAAATATAATTCTTATTACTTCTCCACATCGAGTCAACATTATGTGCAAAGAGGCAGGCCGTTTACCTGCGGAGTAAATATGAACCTGAAATTTTAAACTATCGGGATGAAGCTAAACTATCAAAAAGGGGGACACTTATTTACATTTTTTTGCCTGTATATTGCACAGTCGATCCCGATGAGCTTTTTCTCTACGGTGCTTCCTGTTATTATGCGGCAACAGAATTTCTCCCTGGAGACAATAGGTATGCTTCAGTTGCTCAAACTGCCCTGGATACTCAAATTCCTGTGGTCGCCGATGGTAGACCGCTCAACCTATAAGCTGAACGATTTTAAGCGCTGGATATTCTCATCCGAACTTATCTATGCAAGTATTATCCTTGCCGTTTCGTTCCTCGATTTCAAAACCACCCCTTACCTGATAATAGGCCTTGTCATATTCTCATTCATCGCATCCGCCACACAGGACATAGCAACCGATTCGCTGGCCGTATTGTCATTCAGTAAAAAAGACAAGAGCCTGGCCAACAGCATGCAATCGATGGGCAGCTTTGCCGGGGCAATGGTCGGTGGAGGATTTTTGCTGTTGCTTTACCACAAATTCGGATGGGGCAACCTCCTGCCCTTTCTTGCCCTGTTTGTCATCATAGCGATTATCCCCCTCTTTTTCTTCAAGGGTAACAGGGGACATGAAATCATAAAAGAAAAGCAAGCCGAAAAAGCTACGGCAAATGATATACTGGGATTTTTCAGGCAACGGGGTATATGGAAGCAAATCGTTTTCCTGTTTTTCTATTATGCCGGGTTGATCGGTATTTTGGCCATGTTGAAGCCTATGCTTGTGGACTATGGGTATGATATGAAAGAAATAGGCGTTATGTCGGGTATTGTAGGTACTTCCATCGGATGCCTTGCTTCCTTCGGAGGCGGTTTCGTCGTGCGTAAAATAGGGCGGCACGCCGCACGTCTTATATTTGCCGTATTCACGTTAATTACCACTATATATTTCTGTCTGCTGGTAACTGTACTGCCTGTCAATATAGCGACATTACATTTAGGTATCTCCCTGTTGTGGGGAAGCTACGGCCTGTCTGTCATTGTGGTATATACCACTGCTATGGACTGTGTGCGCAAGGGATACGAAGGCACGGATTTTACTATACAAACGGTTATCACGCACCTTAGCGGCATCATAATGGGCGTCAGTTCGGGTAAGATAGCCGCAATGATTACTTATAAAGGTTTGTTTGTCGTGGAAATGTGTATTGCAGCCATTTCACTTACATTCATACTCTTTGCATTCAAATTAAAAGCGCCGGAGGAAAAAGATGAAACAAGAATTACTGAATAAATACAGCATACCTGTACCACGATATACGAGCTATCCACCTGCAAACTTCTTCAACGAATCGTTTACAGCCGGAAAATTCCGTCAGATCGTTATAGAATCGAATAAGGAAAATCCGCAGCATATTTCTGTGTATATCCATATTCCTTTTTGTTATCATATGTGCTTCTACTGCGGGTGTAACTCACAGTTGCTAAGAGATAACGCTGTTGTCCTGAAATACATAGACGCCCTGAAGAAGGAGATTAAAATGGTACTTCCCCTACTCGACCGCAATCGTAAGATATCGCAGATACATTACGGCGGGGGCACGCCGACATCGCAACCGGTATCTGTACTTAAAGAGCTGAATGAACTGGTATTATCCGAATTCGATTGTATAGAGAATCCCGAGATAGCCATTGAATGCCATCCCGGCTATGCCGATGAAGCGTATTGGAATGAGCTTGTAAATGCCGGATTCAACCGCATCAGCCTCGGAGTACAGGACTTTGACGAGGAGGTATTGAAAGCATCGAACCGTAAAGCACCGGGAATGGCCATGGAAGATGTAGTCCGCATACTCCGCAATAGGAATGTGTCGCTGAATATGGATTTTATCTACGGGCTGCCGCTTCAAACACCTGAATCGTTCGCAAAAACTATAAACAGAGCCATCGCGCTACGCCCCGACAGGATAGTTACTTTCTCCTATGCGCATGTGCCCTGGGTAAACGAATTACAAAAGAATCTGGAAAAGGTGGGTTTACCATCGGTGGAGGTAAAAAGCCAGCTATATGCAACAGCGAAGAAACTGTTGACCGATGCCGGATACAAGACTATCGGCCTCGACCACTTCGTACTTCCTGACGATGAATTATTTGCAGCTCAACAATCGAAAGCGCTGCACCGTAATTTTCAGGGATATTGTACCCGCAGGACTACAGGGCAGGTTTACGCATTCGGCATAACAGGTATCAGCCAGTTGGCAACAGCCTACAGCCAGAATACTAAAGACCTGAATACTTATATCAGGCAAATAAACGAAGGCGTTTTTCCTATTGCAAAAGGCTATATATTGAATGAAGAGGAACAGATTACACGCGAGGTTATTTCTCAACTAATGTGTAATTATACGGTAAATTGGCCGGAGCTATCCAATACATTGGATATTCCTATGGCGAAGATAAAATCTGCTGTTAATTATAACGAAACAGCATTACAGGCATTTGCTGCCGATGGGATTATAGAATATAATGAGGATTATATAAGCATCCTTCCCGATGCTGCTCCTTTTGTCCGCAATGTAGCTGCGTCTTTCGACAAACTGATAGATACAAAAGAGAACAGATATTCTAAATCTATCTGATTCAGCTATAAATCAATATTTCATTTATAAGGAATACGGCGACACATAACATTATCGCAGTAACAAGACATATAGACAATGACCTGACGTTTCGTTTCGCTGTCGATGCTATTGCCCAGATCAGGGTGATAAAAAACAAAGTTCCATAAATAAAATCCCTGACCGGATATTTTACCGTTTCTATATAATAGGATTCCGCAAGCGGTACTTCTCCTGTAGGTAGTTTCGATACCGTTTCGAAAAAAGTGGCATTTCCAAATGAATAAAAGTATGTACACATCATATATCCACTCAGTAATATGGTGAAGATGGATATTATACGGAAACCGACATTGGTATGCTGCTTATAGTTATTATAATTTTCGTTCATGGGATTTATCGTTTTCCTTAAATTAAAAATTTCTTTTTTGCCCTTTGTTATCAACTATATATTGAATACCATTTTCGATATATAAGGCTGAGCTGTTTTCATAATGATCTACATCTATACGAATAACTTTTCCGCCATAATCTTTCGATATGCTGTCTATTGGTGTATGCCCGATCACAATTGACTTACCTTCAAAATACATTAAAATATCGTTTACCTGAGCTTCTGTCGCTTTTTTATACTGTTTATTGTCATCATCTTCAATGAGACCTCGATACCAGAGAATTCCCTCTTGTGTAAGTAATTCCAATGATTCATCTGTCTTAAAATCATTTGTATCTATAGCTCTCGAAACCTCAAAATTAATTTTTTCCATAGTCAGGTTATATTTTAAGACAGATGGGCTTATACCGGCATGAACAAAAATATAATCTCCTATTTTTATAATTGAGCTTTTACTCCTTATCCATTCACCTAGTTTAGTCTGCTTAGAATACATATGCGAAACATTTGTATGTAGACTTTTAAAAATATCCTTATATTTCTGAGCACAATAATTATCATATCCCGATAATAGAAGCTGTTCGTGGTTTCCTAATAGATAATGTACTTCACCACCATTTCTTTTTGCTTCCTTCTCTAAATAGTAAGTCAGCCATAAGCATTGTGTAACATAATTACCTCTGTCTACCAGGTCGCCAATGATAACCAAATGCCCTTTTCCGAATGTCCATTTATATAATGAGTCTATTACATTATTTGCTAGTAGTAAATCATAATATTTCTCGTAATTTCCTTCAATATCCGATACCGCCAATACTTTATCTGGCATAGGAAATATTCCTTTTTTGTGGATATTTACAGATTGAGAATCAATATTAAAAGACAGCGCGGGATATGGAATACCATCAAATTCATATCTGAAAGTTAAATTCTGCAATTCGGAATTCGAAAAATACAACGAATCAAATATACCATCTCGCTTTTGTGTTATGACCATTGCCGAGTCCCCTTTCATAAAGAGATAAGGACCATCGCCACATGATGTAATAGCATGACGGGTATCTGTTACACATGAATTAGTAAATATAATTATTAGTATTAATAAAACAGAAGTTACAAAGTATCTCATAATACCAATCTATAATCAAACCTTATCCTTTTGCCCAAACTTTGTCAAATCCATACCTTTCAAAGCTGCTTCAACTAATTCAGGCAACTTATCCGGTGAGCAGGCAAAACAGGCGATTTCCAGTTTACTGATTTCTTTACCCAGATTTGCATCATAATCGGGACGTCCGCTATCGGATAACGCCAGCAAAGTTATAACTTTTACGCCATCTTCGTGCATTTGCGACAATCTTCGTAGCAATCCCGCACGCACACCGCCTTCATAGAGGTCGGAAATGAGGATAAACATCGTCTTGCGTGGATTGGTTATCAGTTCCTGACAGTAAGCCACCGACTTGTTGATATCTGTACCACCTCCCAATTGTACACCGAAAAGCATATCCACGGGGTCGTTCCGGCAAAGCTCCGTCAGGTCTGTAACCTGTGTATCAAACGCGACCACATGCGTATCCAGTGCGGGCATACTGGCAAAGATAGAACCCATTACTGATGAATAAATAATGGAATCGGCCATCGAACCACTCTGATCTATATCAAGTATTACTGTCCAGTTCTTTTGCTTTTGGCTGCGTTCGAAAAAGTAGAATTTTTCGGGGATAAGACGTTTCGAATTTGTATCATAATTCCTGAGGTTACGGTTTATTGTCCGTTTCCAGTCTGTGGAAGCATAATTGCTGATAGGTGAATGTGCTTTTTTATTCAATGCACCTGTAACAGCACGGCGCAGGTTCTGTTCCATGCGCTTCATTATCTCGTCCACAACTTCTTTTACCAGTTGGCGGGCGGTCTCTTTCGATTTCTCAGGTATCTGCCCTTTCAGGGCCATCAGCGTACTGACCATCGAGATATCCGGCTTTACATTTTTAAGCGTTTCAGGTTCAAATAATAATTTAGTGAGTCCTTTTCGTTCAATGGCGTCCGATTGTATTACACTTACGACGTCCTGCGGGAAGAGTGTACGGACATCGGTAAGCCATTTTGCCAGATTCGGAGCCGATGGGCCAAGCCCGCCTTTCTTGCCTCCTGCCCCATTCTGCGATGTATTCCCGTCATAGATGGCTGCAAGGGCGGCGTCCATCACCGATTGTTGTTCGTTCAGTCCTACATTGTCCAAAGCACGGGTATCGGAGCCGAGTATGAGTCGCCAGCGGGTTGTATTTTTGTTATTTTCTTTTGTCATCTATTATGTTTTAAAACTTCTGTGTCTTTCCATTCCTCACGTACTATCCTCCCTGCATCGACAATATCCCCGGACAAACACGCCTTATCTTCACAAATGGTTATAAAATATAATCCTTCTTGTGAATAATCGTATCCATAAAGGCGAATACTCCGATGGTGAGGATAACGCTGTCTGTTCATATTTTCAGACTCTTAAAAGTCAAAATCAAAATCATTCAATTCGTCCAGTTTCTCTGTTTCTGTCTCTGTCAATTCAGATTGCAATATCTCAGCCGTAGTTTCCGCACCTGTTCCCCAGATGTCGCCCAGCAATTCTGCAATACTGTTTTTCTGATTTGGCTCGAATTCCCCGAATGCACGCCGCAGGAAAACAACCGAGCGGAAAAATTCTTCATCGTCTAACTGTTCAACATACTTATCCAACTCTTTCCAAAGCGAAACACGGGATAACAGTGCATAGCGGTTCCTCCCCGACAGGCCTTCGAACCATCCCGCACCCAAATCGGCAGGGGCACCGGGCGATAGCCGGCGCGAAACCTCCTTGGCACAGTCATCTTCACTTGCAAGATTGTGTTCCAGCAGGATCGAAAACGCTGTACCCGAAAGCCTGGTATTCAAGTCGTCGCGCCAAGCCAGTTTCAGCAATTCTTTCTGCCATGTTTCCACATCGACCGTTTCGTATTGCTGCTGCGATATCAGTTCCATCACATTGATAGCCTGAGCGATTCCTCCGGCAGCCTTGTCGTCACAGGATGAAGCATCTACAAGCAACAGGGATGAACGCAGGAATAACTGTTGTAAAATAGGAATTAACGGCTCAAGGTTAAACTGCCGTAAATCACCATATTGTATCAATATGGATAGTTCGTGCGCAGCATATGCAGTTTCTCTGAAATCGTCCGAGTCGACCAGTAAACGTTGCAATGTGCTTAACGCATTATCGAATATATTTGTCAGATGGCATTCGCAAGCCTGCCGGATAATTTTGGCAGTAAGCGAAACATCCGTACATTCATTCAATTGTTCTTTCAACTGGTAGGCAGCCGCTATTTCGAGCGTTTCACCTTTCAGATTAGCTTCTACTATCTCAATCTCTACCTCAGGTGTCCAACGTAATATCCATTTTTCAGCCCATGTGGCACTATCCTGGGATACGCGTACCTGTTCGGCAAAATGAATGCCCAATGTTCTTAACCGATGTAAAAAGGTAGAACGGTTCAGGTCGATAAAGGCAGCCTCTTTTGTCTTTACTTTCAGGTTTTCGCGGAGGTCAAGAGTAAGTTCCTGCGCTACTGCTGATTTATAGTTTGTCAGTTTCAGGCGTTTCAGTTCCTGATTCATATCTTCCTGTACGGGAGTCTGGCTCACGCCTTCGGGCAAACTACCGATGGCCGTTCCTATATCCACTTTGTTGATAGCTTCGGCAACGGAAGGTAAATCGCCTCCACCAAAGCAGGTAACGACAGCATCATGCAAGTCTTTCAATACTGGCAGTGAACCTCCACGCATCGACGTCAAAGCGTTGGCCAACCGGACCGCTTCAATCACACTTGCTGATGATGCATTATCTCCTTTATCGCGCAAGGCTTTTGCTATTTTAGAGAGGTAAACTGCCGGCAGATCACCCATCCTGTCCTGTTGGACGGCTTTCCACATCAGTTCGAAATAGTATGGAGCACGATTTCCTGCGCCATATCCTGTACGGCTACTTAAGCGAAGATATGAATAAGGCATCAGCGTAATCCGGGAAGCAGCGCGGGGTATATTCTTCAATTCACTGTCCGAGACAGGCGGCAGATCTGAAAGGATGCCCGATACGTGGTATGCGCCGACAATGATAACAATTTCTTCCGGCTTGAAACCTTCTGATACAGCACGTTGTATTTCCCTTCGCATATAAGCCTCACGGATAAGATTATACGAGTAATCGTAAGGCACGCTTTCGTATTCCTTATCCACTACCATATCCCGTATCTGTCCCGATTGGTAACTCAGGCCATCTCTGAATGTACCGGCATTGAGATTATGTTCGAAATTCCTTTCCCAGTAGCTTTCATAGTCATCTTCTTCATAGAGCCCGGCTACTTTATCATAAAGCCCGTTATGGAACATATAGAATTCATCGGCTGCTTCGTTGGCTTCACGGTTCCTTTCCTGCCTTATTTTCAGCATTATATCGGAGGGAAGGTCAATAAACCGCACATCCAGCTTTTTCTTCGCACCCCAGCATATCGCCTGATATTCGGGAGAATAGGAAGCAAATGGGTACAATACGGTTTCGATAGGTAATTCGGTGGTGTATGCTAATATCGCAATAGGTGGTTTCACTTCCTCGTTCGCAACATTATACAGCATATCTGTAGCGTCGGCGGGCCCTTCTATCAGGATACATCTGGGTTTCTTTTCCTCCAGGTATTGTATCAGGTGATAGGAAGCACCGGGTGATAAGTGGCGTACACCGAAAATATTATATTGGTTTGTCATTTATTCTAATTGTAATAATCGTCTGTTTGCCAGTATTTAGAGTTTTCCCAGATGTATTCCGCCATTTTCTGTAATGTTCAGGTATGGCCAACCAGCATTCTCGTGCTATTTTTCCTGCGTCATTCAAAATCATTTCACCGTCAACAATATTTCCAAATAAGCATACCTTATCTTTCGTGCAAATGGTCACAAAATATAATCCCCCTTGTGAATAATCATATTCATAAAGGCGAATACTGCGGCGTTGAGATAGGTTTTGACAGGCCATTCTTTTATCTTTTACTATGAGCAGCAGGGACAATAAAAGCCATTATCCGTTCATATCGCTACATGTATTGTACAATCCACGCCACGATGCCCCCCGTTTTTTCATTACGTTCTCCAGGTATTCTTTCCACACCAGCTTGTCTTTATCTTCGTCTTTTACAACAGCTCCCTGTAATCCTGCAGCCAAATCTTCATCGGTAATAGTCCCATTGCCGAAACTGGCTGCAAGAGCCATGCTGTTTGTAATAAGGGATATGGCTTCCGCAGTCGAAATTACACCACTCGGCGATTTTAGTTTTTGTTTTTCATCGAGTGTAAGTCCCTGACGAAGTTCTCGGAAGATAGTAACTATCTTTTCGATGGATTCGTTTGTAGGCAGACTAGCTTTCAGGCGGTAATTACCGGAAATTTCAGCCACACGTCTGGTTACAATCGATACTTCCGTTTCCAGATTGGCCGGAGCAGGCAATACGATGATATTAAAACGGCGTTTCAGCGCCGAAGACATATCATTAACACCCCTGTCGCGTGTATTCGCCGTTGCGATAATGGAGAAACCACGCTGCGCGGGAAGTTCCCTGCCCAGTTCGGGTATGGCGATTGTCTTTTCCGACATTATGGAAATCAATGCGTCCTGAACTTCAGACGCACAACGCGATATTTCTTCGAAGCGGGCGACACTACCCGTTTCCATTGCACGGTATATCGGACTTTTTATCAGTGCTTCATTAGAAGGGCCATTAGCCAGAAGCATGGCATAATTCCACGAATAGCGGATAGCTTCCTCACTTGTCCCGGCTGTACCTTGTATTACCTTAGCCGAATCGCCGCAAATAGCAGCCGTAAGATTCTCCGACAACCATGATTTTGCTGTTCCCGGTTCCCCGATAAGCAGCAGCGAACGGTCGGTAAGTAGTGTAGCGATGGCAATCTCTACAAGCCGGTTGTGACCTATATATTTTGGTGTAATGTCTATGCCGTTGGCTTTGCCTCCTACTACGAATTTCAATACTGCCTTTGGCGAGAGTTGCCATCCAATTGGCTTTTCTTCTTTTTTATCTTCTTCTTTCAGCACTTCCAGTTCATGCGCATATAATGACTCGGCGGGTAACCGGAGTACGTCTTGTTTCTTTTCTGACATAAGTATATGTAGTTATAAATTATAAGTTATGAATTTTTATAGGAAGATTCTATTTCGTCTGCTATATCTTTATACACCTGTAGGGGATTTTTCTTATACAATTCCTCGTATTTAGCTGCATATTCTTTTGGGAATTGTTTCCATAATCCTATGTTCTTGAGCCAGTTTAAGCCATAAAAATAAGTTTTGGAAGCATATTTCGACATAGCGGAATAGACAACTTCGAAACAGTTTTCAATTTTCCTGTCTATTATAAGCATGAACAAGGTCGCCTGTTCGTTTGGCATTGTCCATCCGGTTAACCTCACCAATAACTCATCGAACTTCTTTTTATCGGATTCGCAGGCATCCAAAAGGCGAAGAGCACGATCATGGTCATATCTCCATTTATATTTTTCACCTTTAAAGATATCGTACAATAAGTCCAACCAGCGCTTGTCTATTTTATCTGCAAATATTTCTCTTTTGGATTGATTGCCATAATGGTAATTATTATTGTTGGAATATGCCGTATGCAGGTGATCGATACTTATAGTATTCCTTTTGAACTGATCACTAAATACATCGAATACCTTCTCTTTGGGATAATTTGCGTCTATGGCTGCATAGAAATAATTCCACCATAGCGGACGTTTCCAGTTGGTTTTAGGAATATCATCTATGTTTGATTCGTAAAACTTTATTATCCGCGCTTTTGAGAACGATTTAAGTCCATCCGTTATGCTGACGGTTATGTCGGATGCTAAATTTTCAAGCAGGTTCTTCTTTGCTGAAATCAAATTGTTATATTCTTCATTTCTCAATACTTTCGCATAGAAGTCGATAACCTCGTTATTATCTTTATTTGCCAATGTTGCAAGGTTATATTTGAATTGTTCCAATTTATTAACCAAGACCTTTTCCTTTTCATCCTTTTCTAATGTTATGAACTCTTCGAAGGTTTTGACCACCTGATTAAAAACTTCTTGAAAAAAAAATGGAAGCTTCGAAGAAGCTAATGCTGTAACTATTGCCGGGAGATTTGTCCTGTTTTTGTTATTTATATATACATCTTTCAGCTTTTCGAAACTGGTAGGTGTTCCCAGTTCTACAAGCCCCATGTAGGCGGCTTCACGAACCAGTTTGTTCTTATCGTCAGCCAGTTTTATTATCAGTTCTTCATTCTTAGTATCGGCGCTTAATATGTGAATTGCTTCCGCCTGAAGAGCCGGCAGGGGGCCCGATAATATCTTGTCTACCATTTCCGGCAATTGCGGATAATTAAATTTATTCAGCAGGCGCAGCCGTCTTACATTTTCCGTTTTATCCTCATATTTAAAGTTCTGAATCAGGAATGGCACAATCGGCTTACCAACCTCCGGTATAATCGTTTTTTCCACATAGTCACATAATTCGGCATATTTATCAGCCAAAGCTAAATCAAGGTACTGATAGGTGCGTGAGTCGCTGAATACATTCCGCTCCAGTGCATCTTTCAATATTTCCAACCGGCCTGAATTGCTGGTTGTCAGGGCCTGCATCACAGGTTTCAGTTGCAGGTATGAGTATTCGGTGTTCACTTCATTCAAAGGGATATTGGGTATCTGCAAAGCTTCTTTGGCTCCGGATTCTGCCGGTTCACCCTGAGTATATAGGACAGAATAAAGCAAAGTGGATATAGCCATCAGTTTTTCAGGTGATTGCTGTACTTCGGTATTAACCAGATCTTCTATATCTTTTGCCAATTTACTGAAAACAGGGGCTTTCTCTCCTAATTTTTGGAATACCGGAATATGTTTTTGCAAGCGAGGATCGCCTTTGGCGAATTTACTTCCGGCTATAAACAGGCGGTTTATTTCTTGTTGAAGGTCGTATAATGGTTGTAGTCTCATTGTAAAATAATTTCAAGATTGTTAATATAGTAACCTTATTATCTTTTCGGGAGTGATAAGTGACATTGGCTGAGCAGATAACAATCCCGTTTGCATATCATTATTCATCATCACCGTAAGGGCTAAGCCTTCAGGAGCAGATGGCAGGATTGCTTTCAGATTGGTTGCAGAAGAAACATTCTGTTCTTCGATATCTTTCAATGTCAGTTTATTTCCCAGCTGATCTTCCACCACAAGGTTATCGCCGCACAGATATGCTTTATGCAATGAAATCAATACGACCGGATGTTTATCCATCAGCGGATTCTTAATTGTATTCTTTATGGTCTTTATAGTATCAGCGTAATTTCGGGAAGCAAAAGCAAGTATAGCAGCTAAATCTTTAGCTGTTAACTTACGTCCTTTCACGGCTTCGGTTTCCCAGCGCACGCGTGGGTTCTGGTCGCCCGGATAGATGTACATTTCTTTAAGTTGCAGCACGTCAAAAGAACTGTTATCCTCCTTTATATACTTGGCAGCACGGTAGGGGCGGTAATTTTTCGTTTTATATATCCTGCCTGTTCTCATATTTAACCAAAGTCCTTCATCCACATATTCTTTGCGAGCCTGATTATCATAGCTATTGAAAGAAAGTTGAATGAGTTCTCCGTTTTCTTCATACAGGCCATATTGCATAAGTTCTATCAATTTCCAGACATATCCTATTTGCTCTTCGATGGCAGAGTCCAGTTCAGGATCACCTTCCGGGTCTACCTTGCGCCTGTTCAGATATTCTGTACTTTTTTTCAACAGAGCAGAGATGAAATTGATCTGGTCTATAACGTGTGTGTATTCTTCGTTTTCCACTTCCCCCAGTTCCAATAAGAGATTGTTGAAAGCGGTTTGTATGCCGCCAATATAGTAGTTCCCCAATTCCTTTACCTGTGCCTGCAAAGTCCTCGATATTTTTGCATCAATAGATGAAAGTCCTGTCTGTACAATATCTTTCAGTATCTTTCCGGCTATATCTATACCTGTAAGCTGGGCGTCTGTTTTTTTTAAGTAAGACAGCTCTATTAACTTTTTTGGGTTTCTCCGCCTTCTCTTTTATAGATTCTTTTTCCTGCTCTTTTTTCTCCTGCTTTTTCTCTATTTTTTCCCGTTTAGATATTATATCATCGGGAATATCCGCTATGGAGAAGGCTCCGTTATTGGCTTCGTAAGCATAAAGTAATCCTATGGCATGTTTGCAGGGAAATTGTCTGCTGGGGCAGTTGCATCTGAAAACAGGATTGCTCACCTCAATATAATCTGCAGAGCAATAGTACGGATTTTTGCCGCTTCCGGCACATTCGCCCCATATAAGATTTTTTTCGGATGAGATTCTGAGATTTGCAAATTTATTTTTTTTCACCAGATCACGGCCATTTTTAGCCGCATCGGCATTAGGTGCCAATTCTTCGATTTTTTTCTGCGTAATTTCCATCATATTTAGTGTCCAGTTTATACTTATGTGTAGCTGAATACAAATTTATAAGATTATTTGAGGAATAGTCCAATTGCAATAAACTATTTAAAGATGTGCACAAAGTCATATAATTATCTTTATCTCAATAAAAAAGCCGCTATATAGCGGCTCTCCATCTTTATATTTCACTTTTTTTAAGGGTTTCTTATTCTTTGATAAAGTCGGCTATACGCTTTATAACCTCTGGTATAACAGGCTTGTCAGGATTTGTATATGAATCTTTTATCTGAGTTTGCTGATCTGTAGTTTCACTGTTTTTCATTACATGATCCATCTTATCGATAATTACTTTCCTGGCTTTTTTGTTTGCCTCGGCCAGCAGTTCGGCCTGCTTTACTGTTACCTGAATGTCGGTTGTCCCTTGCAGTATTAGAACCGGAATCTCTAATCCCGAAATTTCTGCCTGCGGATTGTACTTAAACCAGGAGATCATATAAGGTTGTACACTTGGGCGGAACAACATATTGAGCGAGGCGGGAACATCTGCGATGATTTCGCCTTTATCTAATTTATCGATATATGAAAATATCATATCCTTTACTACCTGTGGCTGCGCAACCATTTGTTTACTCAACTGCTCCTTCAATATATTTGCTGCCGGCTCCCCTACCCCTGCAACAGATATATATTTGGAGGCTTTCTTATTATTTCGCGCTGCAATCATACCTAGCAGCGAACCTTCACTGTGCCCGATAATGACAATGTCCGAAAAGCGTTTATCTTTTGCCAGATAATCGATCCAGTCCTGTACGTCTTTAATATAGTCGTCGAAACGCAGGTCTGATTCATTTTGCCCGGCATCCTTACTTTCCGCAATACCACGTTTATCGAAACAAAGCGTAGCTATGTTGTTATAATATAATCCATCGGATAACATTTTCAGTGAATTATTCTTCATTTGGGGCTGATTGCCGTTTCGGTCTGTCGGGCCGGAACCGGCAATAATCAGGGCTACCGGGATTGGTCTATTATTCACAGGAACTTTTAATGTTCCATAAATATCTCCTGTACCCGTTTTTAAGATTGCGGGTTCCTCAGTAACCAGTAACTGTGCTGATATTGAAACAGATAACATGCAGAATAACAATGAAATATATACTTTCTTCATGATATTATGGCGTTTATAAAATAATATACAGAACTATTTTGGAAAGGATTTCCGCAACAATCAATGCAATTGCAAATGATATTCCCCCTACTATCCCCTTTATATTGGCCGATACCGTATAGGCATTATATTTGAGAATAACAGACCAAATGGCAAATAATATTGCGGTTAATCCGGCTACGGTCATCATTACTGCATTTTCTCTAAGTATAGCCATCATTTTGCCTATGTTTGTTGTATTAATATCGCCTATGCAGATATGAAAAGAAGAAACAAAACCTAATAACGCAGCAAATATCAACGGAGCCTGCGATAATGCCATTGTTCCGGCAATATCTATAAACCGTATGGATGATTTGGTGACAATGCGCGCTGTAATATAAAATACCAATGTTGATAAGCACCATCCTACCAATTGGTATAGAACATGATTGATATATGGCGTTAGTATGGCCGGGCATCCATAATGAATATCTAGTACTCCGTCGAAATGGGTATTGCTCAGATATCCCAGTACGGATAAAAGCGTCATGACTGCAAGGCCAATAATCAGGGCCTTTAGCCCTGCTATGAATTTAAAAGGTTTGAATATCCATGTACTGATCGATTTGTTATTTTTCATAGTTTTTTATTTTTTCAATTATATCATCTAGTAAATTTCTCACCGTAGGATAGCTTAAGCCCAAGTCTTTGGCCATATCCTTAAGGCTTCCGCTATTCTTTACAAACTTGAGGATAAACCCTTGTTCATCAAAAGGCAATCGCGCCAATACCGGGAGTGCGTATAATCCGTGCACTTCTGTACCACAATTTTCGCACAGTAAACTTTTTACTTTCAGTTGAGCCTGACAGCTCGGGCAATTACAAGGTAACATATTATCATTGTTTTTTTTTACAAAACTAAATATTATTTTAATAATATCAAATATAATATAAATAATATTCAATTTTTTTAAATAAAAATTTACTCATCTCACGTTTTTATTAATTGTATAATCGCTATTATTAAATTTTTATCTTTTGGAAACCATTGCCCTTTTACTATTGTTTCTACTGTAATTGGAAGGATGCATTGCTTATTGGCTGGTCGGGCATGCGGGGCATTGTGTCGCTACGGCGATTGTCCTGCCTGTAGCATTGGGTTGGAACTATTTTTCCCCAGTGCAATAGCATTATATTTCTTATCGTATTACTTCTTGTATTGATGTTACGGGTTTTCCATTGCTAATTAAATGGCTCAAAACAGAAAGCAGTGAGGAGAATACCTAATAAAAGGCCGGATCTGTTTCCCCCAAATAAAAAAGACTCCGGTAACATCCGGAGTCTTTTTTCATATAATAAGAGTTATCATTCATTTATCAGTGTGAACAACTCTTCAGCAGCTTCACGCGGACCGTCTTTTGTCTTACCATCGATAGCAAGAGATGTATGTATCTCTCCTATCTTTACTCCGGCGGCCTTCATATCTTTAAAGTAAGCACGGACTAAGACCTCTGTTTCTTTGCGTTCCTGAACAGGACCGAACGGATTTGCAAAATATGATTTCACCAGCCCTTTTTCGGTTGTAGTTCCTTTTGCTTTGCGGGCACCATCTTCAAATACCTGAATGGCATGGTCCAGATTGTCATAAATGAGGATTTTCTTATCCGCCTCATTGTAGTTATTTGCATAAAGGAAATAATCTATCGGATAGCCTTTGGATATAATCTCGTAGGTGGAGATCGGTATTGTAACACGGGCATTTACTTTGTCCATATTGGTATATACCCCTTTATCCAATTGCTCGAAGGCATAAGCCGGGTCAAGGTCGTCTACACGGACAAATGCTCCGATCTCGGTTCCGTATGCTTTGATAGTACCGTCTTTCTCTTTTTTCAGATACCCCATATCATCGAAGATTACACGCATGTGCCGAATGTAATTTTCGTTCAGGGTACGGAATGCTTCGAGGCTTTCCGATTTTCCGGCCCCGCTGTCTCCCATAATGATAATGTTGGATTCTTTACCGTTGCGAAGCACAATGTTTACCATTGCTCCGTGAATAGGCAGGCTCCCTGTGTCTATCTGCTTTACATTATGCAATGTAAGAAGCATTTTCTTCATGTAGCCGAAATAATCGATATCGTCGCAATAATTAGCGTAGCCGATAAGAATATCATTCTTTTTATCTTTATAATAGAATGTACGTTTTTCTTCATATCCGTCAGGATATCCGAATACATATATCATGTCCGGTTTCTTTCCGATATATTCGGTTTCTGTCGCCAGTTCAAACAGATTTGCCAGTCCAATGCCATGAACCATAAAATCCTTATGAAAATAAACAAAGGTAAGCATATTACCTACCTTAGCCGGAAAGACAAACCAATCATCTTCATTAAGCACAACATTTACCAGTGGATTTTGCTGGTGCTCCTGGAATATTCCGTCACGCGTATTCCTTTTTGTGTATGATATATATGGCGGCTGGAAAACAACTGTACTGATAAATGGAATAGATGTAAGTCCTTTGTATTCTACCGGACAATTCCAGTTTACATCATTCAGGGTAAGTCCGGCATTAGCTCCGGCTACAGACTGGCGATAAACACGTGTTTCGTGCCCGTTGACTGTTGTCTGTATCCTGCGGCCTGTTGATAACACAAGGTCATTAAACATATCATTGGCCTGGATAAAACGTACATTCTGTAAGCCTTCCCCTACCCGCGAATTTCTTACGATAGTATAGCGCTCGAGCCGCTTCCAGTAAGCGAAAAGCAATTCGGTAACCTCTATAAACAGGTGTTTATCTTCAAAGAATTTCGAATATTTATTATCGACTGCTATTACTTCATCTATTTCAAATACTGTCAGTAATTTAAAGACTTCTATGAGGGAATCGACCGTTTCGTCTTCATTGCCGAAGTGAGAGGTATAATAGTCGTAAATGACTCCCTCGTCTTTCTTCAAAACCTGTTTAATAAAAGATTCGACAACACGTCTGAATCCGTAACTATTAAGCAGCTTTTGCTTCGTATCGCAATATTTGAGCGTAAAGTTAATCATTGCTCTTCCTCTCGAAAGCGTAAATTCGTGTAACATAATGTTTTATATATGGTTAAATAAATACAAAAAGATTAATTTCCTTAGAACTATCTAAGCAAAGATAACAGTTTTATTTAACTTTTCGGTTATTTTGACACGTTATAAATAAGACGTGTATGTTAAATATTCTTTTAGAGCCATATAAATTATCAACCCGTTATAAAACTTATATGTATCAACTTTGTTTTATAATAAAGGGTAAGTAAATACAATGGATGCCAATAGCAGTGTATCCGTTAAAACAATAATAGTATGGCAAATTCTAAGATTACAAGTATTCTGGGCGATCAAAGTGAATATCTGCTCGGGCACGTAAGTAAAACGATCGACAAGTCACTAATCCATGCCCCCGAACCAAATTTCATAGATAATATCTGGACAGATTCGGATCGCAACATTCCCACGTTGAATAGTCTTCAGCGCTTATTCAGTCATGGCCGGCTTGCCAATACGGGATATTTATCAATCCTGCCTGTAGATCAGGATATCGAGCATACTGCAGGTGCTTCTTTTGCGCCGAACCCCATTTATTTTGATTCGGAGAATATTGTAAAATTAGCAATAGAAGCCGGATGTAGTGCCGTCGCATCTACCTATGGCGTATTGGGTTCAGTAGCCCGCAAGTATGCGCATAAAATACCATTCGTGGTGAAGATTAATCATAATGAGCTTCTGACCTATCCTACGGCTTATGACCAGGTATTGTTCGGTACAATAAAAGAGGCCTGGAATATGGGGGCGGCTGCCGTCGGTGCAACAATTTACTTCGGCTCCGAACAAAGTCGCCGGCAGATTGTTGATATAGCTAAAGCATTCGAGTATGCGCACGAGTTGGGAATGGCGACGATCCTTTGGTGTTACCTCCGAAACAGTGATTTCAAAAAGGACGGTGTGGATTACCATAGCGCAGCCGACCTGACAAGTCAGGCCAATCATATTGGAGTAACCATAAAAGCTGATATAGTGAAGCAAAAGCTGCCTACTAGTAACGGAGGATTCAAGGCTATAAACTTCTCCAAATGGGACGAACGTATGTATACCGAACTGGCATCGGACCATCCGATAGATCTCTGCCGCTATCAGGTAGCCAACGGATATATGGGACGTGTAGGCCTGATCAATTCGGGAGGCGAATCACATGGCGCTTCCGACCTTAAAGATGCTGTATATACAGCCGTGGTAAATAAACGCGCCGGAGGCATGGGCCTGATCTGTGGACGTAAAGCGTTCCAGCGTCCGATGATAGAAGGTGTAGAGTTGATTAACACGATACAAGATGTATATTTGGATAAAGATATAAAATTAGCGTGAGCTAAGTCTAGTGTTTTTTATTATAGTTGCTGAAGATGCCCCTGTACTATGTGCGGGGCTTCTTTTTTTGTTCTCGTTGTCATTCGTTATCCAAAGGTGCATTTCTGCAACTTAAAAACAATGAGATAGAATAAATAAGATAAAATGATATAAGAACGATACCTAAAGTCATGATTGTAATTGTCTGTGAATAATCTGTTGTCTCTATACCTTAGACTACGTATCTTGTCATTCGTTTATTCTATTGATTTTCTTTATATTAATTTTCGATCCATTATGATTTTATGTCTGTTCTTATAGTTATATTTTGATAAATTTACTGAAAAAGAAGTCAATACATCCGGTTAAAATGACATACTAAAAATAGTCCACCCATCTTTGGCATAATGTTTCAGGTTTCCGCCATGCATGCGCATAATATAACGGGATATACTCAGGCCTATTCCCGTACCTGTATTTTTAGTTGTAAAAAACGGGATGAATATATTCGGTATTACCTCCTGCGGAATCGGTTCGCCATTATTGCATACCTCTATATTCGTTTTATTATCGGCATGGCTGATCTTTATTTTGATACTTCTCCCTTCAACGGGATCTAATGCTTCAACCGCATTTTTTACTAAATTGACCAATACCTGTGTAATCTGTGACTCGTCAGCATTTACAACCAGGGATGGCGCGATGTACTGCAGTTCCAGTGATATTCCTTTTTCCTGCATCATTGCCGACTCCAGGCTAACCACCTTTTCTACCAGAGGGATCAGGTCGAATTCTATCAATTGAGGCTTTGGAACTCCTGTAAATTTACGGTACGATTCCACAAATACCATAAGTCCTTTAGCTGTGGAACTGATGGTTTCCAATGCCTCCACTGTATTTTGCCGGAGATTATCATCCGATTGGTTATCCCGGGATATTTTATAAGAGAACAACAATGTATCCGTCAGCGATGTGATAGGCGCTATCGAGTTCATTATTTCGTGAGTCATCACTCGTATAAGGCGCACCCATGATTCCATCTCTTTCGCCTCCAGCTCGTTCCCGATACTATTAAGCGTAAAGATTTTCATTGTACCCCTTTTCAGTGTTATTTTGGATACACGCAAGCTTATCAGAGTTTCTTCTCGTTCATTGGCTATTCTCAGATACTTATTGTCATTTGTTTCCAGATGGAGAAATATAGATGGAAATGATTCGTCAATTACTTTCAACTGATTTAAATGGGTAAAGACCGGTAATCCCAGCAATTCATTCGTTGCCCGGTTCGTTATCAGCACATTGTTATGTTCATCCAGTATAATGATACCGGTAGAAACGCTTTCGACTATCAGGCTCAGGAACTTTTCGTTTTCTATCACTTCTTTCCGGGCCTTGGACAGGATTTCCTTGATGCGGTTCATCATCTGGTTCAGTTCCTGTTCGCGCTTCGATATTTTGGTTACCGCAAAATTGAAGGAATAATCGCCATTATCAAGGGCATTAAGCAAAAACAAAATATTCTGATTGAATTTCCTGTAGTGTTTATGTAACCTGTTGATGGAAAATACGGCTATCAGGATACACAATGGCCCGTATACATATTCTTTTTCCAGAAAACAATAGGTGGCGGCAGCTACCGAAAGTATCAGCAAACTTATGTATATCAACAATTTATATTCTATCGATTTAAACATATTACTCAATAATTTACTTTCCTGTTCTCATTTTTTACATTTATTAACCATATATAGTTAAAAGGTAACAAAAGTAACAGCTTTTTCAGTTAACAGTTAACAGTTAGCAGTTAACAACTTGTATCTTGTTTACTTGTAACTCATGACTGTTAAAAAGTAACACAAATAACATATTTTCCACGTCCTGTTTTTCACTACTCTCTTATTACTTATGTTTTCTATATAGATAAAGAAACCTGATTATAATCCATATTTTTTCATTTTATTATAAAGTGTCGGACGCGTAATTCCCAGTTCGGCGGCAATAGCGGATATATTCTTCTGATATTTGCTCAACGCTTTTTCTATGAGTATCTTTTCCATTTCGTCCAGTGTGATGGAGTCGATAATAGCAGCCTTGGCTTCGGTAGCCCGCATATAAAAATCAGATGGTTGCAGTTCTGTTCCGTCACACAGGATGACAGCTTTTTCTACAGCATGCTCCAGTTCCCGAACATTCCCCGGCCATGAATAATTCTCCAGTTTCGCAATGGTTTTATCATTAAAGACAAGCCCTTTTTTATTGTATTTTTTTGCAAAACGGGATAGGAAAAAGGTGGCCAGAACGGAAATATCTTCCCTGCGGTTGCGTAATGCAGGTACTTCGATCTGGATAGTATCGAGACGGTATAGCAGATCTTCCCTGAACTCACCGTTTTTTACAGATTCGAACAGATTACGGTTTGTGGCACTTATCAGCCGTATATCCACTACGACAGGCTTGTTACTCCCTACCCTTACTATTTGTCGCGATTGTAATGCCGTAAGCAGCTTTGCCTGCAATATATAACTAAGGTTCCCTATCTCGTCCAGAAAAAGTGTACCTTTATCCGCTGCCTCAAATTTTCCGGCACGGTCGGTTCTTGCGTCGGTAAACGCACCTTTTGTATGGCCGAAAAGCTCGCTTTCGAATAAAGTTTCGGTAATAGCGCCCATATCTACACTGACCAGCGTTTCACCTGCCCGCAGGGATAACTGATGTATTTTTCGGGCAATCAATTCTTTTCCTGTACCATTCTCACCTGTGATAAGTACATTCGCATCCGTTTTAGCGACCTTCTCTATCATCGAAAGTAAATTTTGCATGGCTTCGGATTTCCCCCAGCATACATCAGAGTCTTTAGCTAGTTCGGAATTCAGTACATCCTGTTTTTCCCTGAGTTTCTTAACTTCTTTTCTCGATTGACGGAGCGCGAAGGCAGATTGCAATGTTGCCAGCAATTTGGTATTATCCCAGGGTTTCACTACAAAGTCGCTCGCACCTTCTTTCAGAGCCTTCACAGCCAGTTCTATATCGGCATACGCCGTGAATAAAACAACCGGAAGTTCCGGGTCGGTCTTCTTTACTTCCGACAGCCAGAACAACCCTTCGTTTCCGGTATTTATTCCGGCCGAATAATTCATATCCAGCAAAACAATATCCGGATTTTTTTCTCTGAGCGTAGAGAGGAGCATATTGGGCGATGGCAACAAAGTGACTTCTTCGAAGTAATTATCAAGTAAGATTCGCAGTGCGCTCAATACATTTTTATTATCATCTACAATCAGGATGCTACCTTTTTTCATTCCGGGCTTTATTGGTCAATGGTACAAATATAGAAATTTATTAGTTATGCCAATTAGTAGCTGAAATAATTGTTGTTGCGTGAAAACATTGGATTTTTTCTACTACGCGCAATCAAAGATTGCTTGTGTTCCTTTTGGCCAAATCCCCAAAAGGAACCAAAAATGCTTTAGCACCCCGCTTCAAAGGCCGACCCGTAACGGACAAAAAGACGAAACGAAAAAACTCGCTCTGAATAGAGCTGCGGTTTTGACTCCCTCTCCCTTTGGGGCAGGGCTGTTAAGTTCTGAATTCTTATATCCTCTTTGCCATGTTGAACGAAGTGAAACATCTCTTAAATCGAAAGAGATCCTTCGTTCCACTCAGGATGACAGCAGAAAATAACTGAACAAAGCGGAGGACTTAACAGCCCTGCCCTTTGGAGAGGTCGAATGGAGCGCTAGCCTTTTGGTTCGTTTTGGGCAATGTCAAAATGAACATTCAGACAAAACGAAGTGTAGTCAATGAAAAAGGAACGTTAAAACTCAACTACTGATCCGTATTAGTTGTGATTAATATAGCAGGGCCCTTCTTTGCATCTTTGCGGGAGATCCACATCTCATATAGCTACAGATATAAAATTGCGAAAAAACAAAGAGGCACGGAATTTGTTCCATGCCTCTTCTGTTTTATATTCCGGGGTAAATTATTTACCTTGCTCCAGTTTCAGTGTAATTGTAGGCTGGTCACAAACTTCAGTAGGACCGAAGTATTGGATCGGACCAGGGTAAACAAACTCTGTACCTACAGCCCAGGCTTCACGGTTTGCCGCCAGATATTTAAACGGGGCGCCATCAAGTTCTACCAGAGCTTTGCGGATAACAGGTTTCATTTCACCGTGACGGCGTTCCATATTCATCATCATTGTTACAGGTACTCCGCCCGCGATCCATTGGTCGGCAGGAGCAGTTGTATTACGTATCGATGACATATATCCTGTTTTGCCGGCACCGATAAGAGCGGCGGCAGTATAACCCAATGAATAGCAATAGTCGGCATCGTAGTTTGACGGAGCAGCGCAACGGCCTTCATATCCGAAGAAATGTACCTGTGAAGCAAATTTTCCGCTGTATTTTCCTTCAGCTTTCATTGCGGCAAGTTTATTGCCTACCATTTCAGCTAATAATTTTTCTGTTTCGATAAGAGAAACCTGTACATTACCATGAGGGTCGCGGTCGAGTGTCAACTGGCGTGCAACTCCATCAGGAAGGCTTGCGAATACTTTTGAATTGTCGGCAGACAGGCTTTTTCTGATATAAGCCAGTTGCTCATCTTTAGGCACTGCATTGAATTCGTCCTGATGATGTGCAAGGAAATCGTTCAATTCCGAGATAAGCAGTTTCATTGCAGGGATAAATTCGATAAGGCCTTCAGGGATAAGTACGGTACCGAAGTTGTTGCCATCGGCAGCACGGCGTGCCACAGCATTTGCTATATCGGTTACAATATCATCGAGCGATAATTTCTTCGCTTCCACTTCTTCCGAAATGATACAGATATTAGGTTGTACCTGCAACGCACATTCGAGAGCGATATGAGAAGCTGAACGTCCCATCAGCTTGATGAAGTGCCAGTATTTACGGGCTGAGTTACAGTCACGTTGAATGTTGCCGATAACTTCCGCATATACTTTACATGCTGTATCGAAACCGAACGAAGTTTCTATCATTTCGTTTTTCAGGTCACCATCGATTGTTTTAGGACAGCCGATCACCTGTACGCCTGCATTGATAGCTTTGTAATATTCAGCTAATACACAGGCATTTGTATTTGAGTCATCACCGCCAATAATAACCAGCGCTTTGATATCCAGCTTTTTAAGAATTTCAAGTCCTTTGTCAAACTGTTCTTTCGATTCCAGTTTGGTACGTCCCGAACCTATGATATCAAAACCACCTGTATTACGGTATTCATCAATAATTTCGCCTGTAAGTTCTTTATAATCGTGGTCGACCAATCCTCCGGGGCCCATAAGGAAACCATAGAGGCGACTGCCTGAGTTTAAGTTCTTAATTCCGTCGAAGAGGCCTGCGATTACATTGTGGCCACCGGGAGCTTGTCCACCCGAAAGGATAACCCCGACATTGATAGCCGGATAGTTTGTTTTTTCAGAAGCTTCTACAAACTTGAGGGTTGGCATTCCGTATGTATTGGGAAATAATTTATTCACTTCCTCCTGGTCAGCTACCGATTGAGTCGCCGCACCTTCTTCAATTTTCACAGAACCATACAATGCTTTCGGCATTTTTGGTTTATAAGCAGCCCTGGCTACTTGTAAAGCACTTTTTACCATCGTTTTTTTATTGGTTTATATAGTTAAATTTATTCAGCTCTTTTAAGGCTCGCAAATTTCGTTATTTTTTTTCAAATATGAAAGGATTTGTGAGCCATATCTGTTCCGTTTTTGTACAATAAGCATTGTTTTTTTGATATAATCTTCTCTTTTGATGGTTTTATTTATCCTTTTATCATTTTTAGTAATATTGCTTCAGTATAATATATCATTATGATAGATTATATGCGTTATATGTCGGTATTTTGAGCGCTATTTATGTTGTATTAACTATATTTAACTATAAGTTGATGACTATTTGATAGTTTTTCTTTCCAATATATCAGAAAACAATATATCTTTGCAGTACTAAATTAATTTTGAATCATGAAAGCAAAAACTTTATTTTCGTTATTAGCTATTTTGTTCTTCTCTGCAAATATTTATGCAGGCACACCGGAAACTATTAAATTTACTAATGTTGAACAAACAGAAGAAGGTTGTGTAAAAGAATTTATTTTTTGTGACAAAAATACAAATGCTCCACTGACGAAGACTACTTATGTCTATGATGCCGCTAACCGCATGATAGAGAAAGCCACTTATGAATGGATGGGCGAAAAAGGATGGACCGGTATCCAAAAGTATGAATATACCTACAATGCGGAGAATCAGGCTCAGGCGCCGACAATGATCAAGTGGGACAAGAAGTCTAACGATTGGGCTGAAAAATAAAAAACTTTACACACTACATATATAAATACTTAAGACAAAGACTCTTTGAATAATTTAAAGTTTAGAATTATTCCCGAATAGCTAAAGTGAATTATATGACGCCGCTCTTTTTATAGAAAAGGGCGGTTTTTTTTGTTATACACGATTCAATAAGGGATATCTTTTTCTAAAATGCAATAAATAGCTTGTCAACCAGAATAATAAGTGGAAAATTGTTTTTTATATCTGAATTTCTGTAACTTTTTTCTGCCATTCTCGTCATATACATAGAAAGCGCTTATAAAGATTTTCAATCAGTATAAATTTAGTTTAATAAAAAACGATTATGAAGGCAAAAGTTTTAACTTTAATAATAGCATTCTTATTTCTATCGGCAAGCCTTTTTTCCCAAAGTAATGCCGGAAGAGATACAAAAATCAGTAAAGATGGCAATGGATACACGACTAAAGAGTCCATTCAGTATCAACGGACAAAAGCAGTCTCAAAGATTGTATATCTATACGATCCGGCCGACAGGCTGATAGAAAGAATGAGCTACATTTCAGAGTATGGTGCAAAATGGATTCCTGTCCAAAAATACAAATATGAATATACCGCCGATGGGAAAATTGCCAATATAATCTGTACAAAATGGATTCAGGGACAGAATGTGTGGGCCGGAAAATCGCAGTGCATAGCGCATTCGTATGGAAATAAAGGTGTAATAGTAAGGCAGATAACTATCGACACCAAGGACTTTAATCTGCTTACAATGAACAAATAGGTGCAGGAGATTTTATTCCGGAAAACAAGAGCTTTCCTGATAAAATATCAGGAAAGCTCTTGTTTTTTTGCAGAAAAGAGAGACGATTACAGCTTATAATTCAGATATTAGGCAAAATGTTAAAGGAATTCTTTACCTTTACATTCTATTATTTAATCGAAATATATGAGATCTAAATCGTTATTAGCCCTCTGCATCGTCATTGCCCTGACTTTGAATTCCTGTATCCAGGATGAACCTCTGAACAGAGAAGCCGACATCACAGATATAAAAGTAGAAGGAGATACTTTTATTTCGAGTATCATATCCGAAGCGAACAACGAAATCAATATATTTGTGACCGGCAAAGCCGATATAACTAATCTAGCTCCGGTAATAGAACTTTCCCCGGGTGCGACAGTTTCCCCCGCATCGGGAGTAGCTATGGACTTCACAGAAGGACAAAAATATAAGGTTACATCGGAAGACGGTAATTATTCGAAAGAATATACCATTACAGTGACATCTAATATTGATCTGAAATATGACTTTGAAGACTGGGGAGAAGCGGGGGTAAGCGGACGTAAATACCCCATATTGTTGTCCAATCATAATGCATGGAGTACCGGCAACTCCGGCGTTGCTATAGTTGTGAATGCAAACCCTTATCCGACAGAGAAAACAACAGACTCTTATGCGGGGACCTATGCAGCCAGATTGCAAACCATTAAGGGCCTGTATATTTCCATAACCGGTCAGAATATACCTATCTTTGCCGGATCGCTGTTCTTAGGCGAATTTAGCGCAAACATCACTAATCCTCTGCTATCACTTAAACTGGGGCGTATGTATTCGGAAACAAACGGTAAACCCGTCACCTTCACCGGATATTATAAATACACTCCGGGAGACGTATTTACTGATAAAGACGGTAATCCTGTCGCCGGAAGGGTAGATGAATGCAGTATATATGCTGTTATATTTAAAGTTAGCAAGAACTCTTCCGGACACACTGAATATCTGAATGGTGAAACGGTCTCGACCTCGGATAAAGTTATAGCCAGGGCCGAATGGAGTAGAGAAACGAGCTCTATTACCGATGAAGAAGTAAATAAAGGTTTCTACAAATTCACCATCCCGTTCGTATATAAAGAAAATTTCGATTTCACGAAGAACAATTATAAGCTGACGATCGTCTTATCTTCGAGTCAGGATGGAAATCTATATGAGGGAGCGATAGGCAGTACATTGATTGTTGATGAACTGGAAATATTAACCGAAAGTTTTTAAATTGGAAGAGTATGAAACCGAATTTTTATAATATTGTATTAACATTGGTCGTTGTCTCTTTGTTTTCGGCAAGTTTGTCCGCACAGATACAGGACAAGAAGCCTCTCGACTTATCATTCCTGCTCGGTTTTAATATCGGAGGTACAGCCCCGCTCCCTCTACCGGCCGAAGTGAGGAAAATTGAAAGTTATAATCCGAAATTTAATCCGCAATTGGGCTTCAACGTTGTATACAGCCTCGATGACAAATGGGGTGTAGGAACAGGAGCAACTCTCGACTGGAAAGGGATGAGAGTAAGGGACGAAGTGAAATACATGAAAACAAGCGTTGTCCTTACGGAAGATGGCAGTCGCCTTAGCGGCTATTTTGTAGGAAAGAATATGACAAACGTAGATATGACCTACCTTACCATACCTATCTATGGGACATATAATTTCAACAACAGATGGCAAGCACGCCTGGGTATATATGCCGCGAGGACACTCTCTTCCAGGTTCAACGGGAAAGTCTACGACGGATATATGCGCATAGATACACCCGTGGGACAAAGACAGGAAATAGATGGAGAGGGAGCCACATTCGACTTTAGCGACGACACCCGCGACTATGATTTCGGTATATTAGGCGGAGGTGAATTCCGGCTAACAAACCGTGTGGGATTTTACGGAAGCCTTACATGGGGGCTGGTTCCTTATTTTTATTCGGGAACAAATCCTATCGAATTCAAGATGCACAATATCTATGGGACAATAGGCATCACATACAGATTGAAATAATAACGTTATAATATTGATATACAGAGATATGACTTCCAGCCGAAGCCATATCTTTTATATTATGACGCATACACCTGACTTCACTCAGGTTGCTTATCAAAATATAAAGTCTTACCTTTGCAGCGTAAAAATAACAATATAGACATGACTAAAATTTCAACGGTTCTTTTCGATTTCGACGGAGTTATTGCTGATACCGAACCTCAATATGATATCCATATTGAAGACCTGGGAGAAAGATATAATCTGGGTATAGAAAATTTTGCCTTACAGGTGAAAGGTACGACCTCACCGGATATACTGAAAAAGTATTTCAGCCATTTGCCCGGGGAAGAACAAACCAAAATAGCCAAAGAACTGGAAGATTTTGAACTCAATATGGATTTTCCGCTGGTCGATGGTGTGATGGACTTTATCAGGTACCTGAAAGATAATAACTATAAAACAGGTATAGTAACCAGCTCCCAGGACTTCAAAATGAAAAGGGCGCTTGATATTCTTCAATTATCCGATACTTTCGATGTGGTAGTCACTGCCGCGCGTATTACCGAAGGCAAGCCTAATCCGATGTGCTACAAACTAGCTGCTCAAGACCTGAATTCTTCTCCGGCTGAATGTATTGTCTTTGAGGACTCACTGCATGGCATACGGGCAGGTCAGGATGCGGGAATGAAAGTAATCGGCCTGTCGACCACCATACCGCGCGAAGTCCTGGTAGAAAGAACCGAGAATGTGATACCGGATTTTACTGATATGCAGCAAATTATCAAATATCTGAACTGATTCCGGCCAGCCCCTTGTTCAGAAACTTAATAAAATCCAGTTCAAAATTTGTCGTAAAAACATCTTTACCCAGATTGGACTGGATTTCTTCTATCTTCCAGAAGCGTCCGTCCGCCAGTTCATCCCTGTTTAATACAAAGCCACCATTATATACCGCATAGAAACAATAACTTAATTCGCGCTCCCGATCTGTTTCTATAATATATTTTGTGATAAAATGCGGCTCTATACCCGAAAGGCCTAATTCTTCTCCGGCTTCGCGGCAGGCTGCCAGCTCCGGCATTTCATCCAGATCGATATGTCCGGCAACGGACGAATCCCACTTGTCGGGCTGTACGTCTTTTGTCGCGGAACGCTTTTGCAGATACAAATCCCCTTCCGAATTGAATATATGCAAATGAATAACAGGGTGTAAAAGTTTCGAACCATCGTGACAAACACTGCGTGGCGCCTGTCCGATTATATTGCCTGTTTCGTCAACAAGCGGAAAAATTTCTTCCGGCATAATCATATCAGTCTTTAAACAAAAGGCTTTCCGAACGTCCTTTCTTGAAAATCATTGTGCCGTTCCTGACACCCTTTCGTATCACCTTTTGCTGTTCATCTGGCAAAGATACAATATCCTTACAATCATCAGAGCAGCAGCCTTTCATTTTTTCCGCACATTCATCACATTGTATGAACAGCAGATGGCATCCGTCATTCTTACAGTTGGTATGTGTATCGCACGGTCTTCCACACTGATGGCAATGAGCGATTATATCTTCTGTGATACGTTCCCCCAGACGGTTATCGAATACAAAGTTCTTGCCTGTAAACTTAGATTCCAGCCCTTCTGCTTTTATCTGACGGGTATATTCGATAATACCGCCTTCGAGCTGATAAACGTTCCTGAATCCCTGATGTTTGAAGTACGCACTGGCTTTCTCGCAACGAATACCGCCTGTACAATACATCAACAGCTTTTTATTGTCTTTATAGTCTTTCAACTGCTCGTGTATAATGGGCAGTGAATCGCGGAACGTATCCACATCCGGAGTTATGGCTCCCGTGAAATGTCCTATTTCGCTTTCATAATGGTTTCGCATATCTATTACTATAGTATCCGGATCATCCATCATGCTGTTAAAATCTTTTGCCTTTAAGTGTATGCCTATATCAGTGGGGTCGAAAGTCTCATCATTCAATCCGTCGGCCACAATTTTATCCCTTACTTTTATCTTGAGTTTCAGAAAAGATTTGTTATCATGTTCCACAGCTACATTCAGCCGTATTCCTTTCATAAATGGATATGTATCCAGAAAATCTTTAAAGGCTTCCATATTAGCTGCCGGTAATGACAACTGGGCATTGATACCTTCCTTAGCCACATAGATACGCCCGAGGACATCTAATTCATTCCAACGGACAAACAATTCGTCTCTGAACTCTTGCGGATTTTGTATATGCGCGTATGCATAGAAAGACAAAGTCAATCGTTGAAGTCCGGCATCATCAATAAGTCTGGCTCTTTCTTCTGCGCTTAATGTATTATATAATTGCATTTTATATAAAGTATTGAGTAAATAATAAAAGAATATAATGTCATATATTCTCGTTTGTCATGCTGAGGTAACGAAGCATCTCATTCCTTTTATACAAGAGATTTTTCACTTCGTTCAAAATGACAAAGGCGACAACAATTATCATCATTTACTTAATTTAGAATAATTACAAATAAAAAGACAAAGATATACAGGATACAGCTAACAGTACCAATTTTCTATATCAATAGTATTTATACAACATAGATGAAGGAATATTGATCTATTGTAATAAAATTTGACAAACACTGTAAAATTATTTTACACTTTTACCATTCACCAAAATACATAAACACCTATACAACAGTTTATTATACATTCTGGCACGACTTTCGCTCTTTAAATATTAAAAATGTAAATAAAACTATGAAATATATAATCTTTATTATCGCATTCCTGATCGGCTTTACAGCCAATGCCCAGAAAAAAAAGTGGACACTGGAAGAGTGTATGCGCTATGCAATAGAGAACAGCCCGAAGAAAAATAAGCAAGACGCTCAAAACAGCATCTACCACCAGAACTTCCTGGAAGCTGTAGGCAAACTTATACCATCTCTGAGCGCAAATACCAATGCTTCATTCAATTTCGGACGTGGGCTGGATTCTGAAACAAACACATACACCGATATCAACTCTTTCAGTAACAATTATAGTCTTTACTCGTCACTTGTTTTATTCGATGGTTTTTCGAATATTAATAAGATGAAAATGCAGAAGGTGAACAAACTGATGGGTAAACAGCAATTACAGCAGACTAAAGATGTAATAGCTTACGAAACCATGGAAGCATTTATCAATGTAGCATATTATATGGATATGGTAAAACTGGCTGAACAACAGCTTGAAGAAAGTGCTGCTAATGTGGGGCAAATCAAACGGATGGAAGAACTGGGAATGAAAGGCGCGGCAGATGTAGCCGAACTTGTAGCCAAAGAAGCAGCCGATAATTATAACCTTACACGCCAGAAAAATCTTTTGGTAATAGGCATTATCGTATTAAAGGAAAAAATGAATTTCCCCATCGAAGACGATATCGAGATAAGCAATATCGTCTCGGACGAATTGATAACGAAGACTCAGGAAACAGCAGTCTCCATTTTTGAAAATGCAAAGTCAGTCAATCCGAAAGCGATGGCGGCCGAATCCGCGTTTCAGGCACAGCAACTGGCATACAAGTCGGCGAAAGGGAGCTTCTCTCCCACTCTGTCTATGGAAGCCGGCATTTCTACTAACTTTTCCCGTTATATGGACGGCAGTGAATACTCTTCATTCAAAGACCAGATAAGAGACAAGCGCGGGCATTACATAGGATTTTCCCTTTCTATCCCTATATTCTCAGGATTCTCACGTTCTGCACAAGTAAAAAGAAGCAAGGCTCAAACCGTCATAGCACGTAACGAACGGGACGAAACGTTGCGTACACTATATAGCGAGGTAGAGCAGGCGGTTGCCGATATGAACGGGCTGGCCGACGAGTTTTATCAGGCAAAAAAACAAACTGATGCCATGACTGTCGCACACAATGTAAATCAACGGAAATTTACCGAAGGATTGATAAATGCAATAGAACTGCATACCAGTTCCAATCGTCTGCTACAGGCAAAAGTAGATGAACTGAACGCACGTCTGAAATACGAAATAAAGCATCGTTTGGTAGATTATTACAAAGGCGCTCCATTCATCACAGAATAATGTAAATAATTGAATATGTGTATTTTGAATTAAATTATAAACGGAGCCAAATCTTGAAATCTTGAAATAATAAATCATATGGATATTAAAATAGAAAAGAAAAAAGGAATACAGAAAAAGCATATCCCTTTCATTGCCGGAGGTATCTTTTTACTTGGGCTTACCGGTTGGTATATATTCGGTAATCATGCCTCAAAGCTGAATATCGAAAAAGACAAGGTTACCATACAGGAATCGACGAAAGGCATGTTCAACGATTATGTCCGCATTCCCGGACAGGTACAGCCCATCAATACAATCTTCCTCAGCGCAATAGAAGGCGGTATGGTAGCAGAGAAGCTGATAGAAGAGGGTTCGGAAGTACGCAAAGGAGATATTATAATCCGGCTGACGAACCCGATGTTAAGCCTCAACATACTCGATAGCGAAGCACAACTGGCCGAAAAGCAAAACTTTCTTCGTAATACGCAGGTGTCTATGGAGCAGGAAAGACTCAGCCTGAAAAAAGAGAAACTGCAACTGGATGTGGACGTGGAACGCAAGAAGAGAAAATATGAACAGTATAAGCAACTATATTCTGAAAAGCTGACTTCTAAAGAAGAATACCTGCAGGCCAAAGAAGATTACGAATTTGCAGTAGACGGACGGGTATTGGTTGTTGAGCGCCAGAAACAGGATTCCTTATACCGGGGTATCCAGGTAGACCAGATGGAAGAAAGTTTGCACAATATCCGTAAGAATCTGGTACTGGTACGTCAACGGGTGGATAATCTGAATGTGAAAGCCCCTGTCGACGGACAATTGGGTGTACTGGATGTCGAGATAGGACAAACAGTCGCTTCCGGTGAACGTATAGGCCAAATCAGCGTATTATCCGATTATAAGGTAGAAGCGATGATCGACGAGCACTATATAGATAGGGTAAAAGCCGGATTGGACGCCACATTCGAACGTCAGAATAAAGACTTTGCCCTGCGTGTAAGGAAAGTATATCCGGAAGTACGGGATAAACAATTTAAAACCGATTTTGTATTCGAAGGAGAGCGCCCCGATAATATCCGCGCCGGACAGACATACTATATAAATCTCCAATTGGGGCAACCTGCCGAAGCTATATTAATACCGCGCGGCCCGTTTTATCAGACTACCGGTGGGCAATGGATATTCGTTGTTGTACCGGACGGAAGCAAGGCCGTAAGGCGTAAAATAACGATAGGCCGCCAGAACCCGAACTATTACGAGGTAACCAGCGGACTGGAGCCGGGCGAAAAAGTGATTACGTCTGCATACGATAGCTATGGAGATATACAGGAACTGATACTAAAATAGAAATACTATGAATATATTAAGGTCTTACAAGCGTACCCGGCTTTTTCTGTGGGTGAATATAACAGGACTGGCTATCGGGCTGGCTACTTCCATCATGCTGATTCTTTTTATTATAAATGAATGGAGTTATGATAAACATCTTGTAAATAATGAGCGGATAGTGAATCTGGTAACCATAGTAGACGATAATGGCAATATACGTAAAAACGGCATAACACTACGCACTGCTTATACTGAACTTCCGGCAAAAGTTCCGGGAATAGAAGCCGCCACTCAAATATATGATGCCGGGAATACTGAAGCTATAAATAACCTCGAACATTTCCAGAATTTAAGGCTTATTTTTGCTGATCCTGATTTTTTCAAGGTATTTTCTTTAAAGTTTGTAGAAGGTACGCCTCAGACTGCCCTAAACGATATGAACTCATTTGTCATCACCCGTCAAAAAGCCGAAGTTATATTTGGGAGCGCAAGCAATGCCATGGGGAAAACCTTGAAGATCGACGGAGAAGATGTTACCATTTCGGCAGTAGTCGAAGAATTTCCAAAAAACACTCATTTCACCTTTGATGTAATGGGAAAAATTCCTCAATACATGGAAGATTATTATAAAGGACTGGAATTCAATACATATTATCTTATAAAAGCTGATATTCCGATGGCAAATGTTACGGCATCCATTGAAAAGGAATATGCTACCCTGATGAAACCCTGGGCTGCTAACTTCGGAGCAAAAGCCTATGGCATGACACAGAATGTCACTGATATATACATGCATTCTCTGGCCGATAGCCGTCTTTGGAAACGCAGCAGTACGACTTTTATGTGGTTGTTATCGGGATTGACCCTCTTTATACTGGTTTTGGCTATAACAAACTTTATAAACCTGTTTATGGCACAAGGAGAAACACGTATGAATGAAATCGGAATACGCAAGACGAATGGTGCACGTGTACAGGATATTATCGGGCAATTTTTCAGGGAAGTATCGCTTATTGTCTTCGTTGCGTTTGCCGCCGGATTCATTCTGGCTGTCGTCTGCACGCCTTACTTTGCCGATCTGATAAAAAAGGATATAGACCTGATGCAGTTGCTGAATCCTGCATTTATAGTATGTATTATAGCTCTCTTTATTATTACTGTCGTACTGTCTGCATTTTATCCTGCATTTTATTTGAGCCGTTACAATCCACTGGACATTCTGGGTAAACGTATTAAATTTTCGAAACGCAGATTGAATACTATTGTTGTAATCTTCCAGTCTGTTATAACAATTGTACTTATTTCGTTCATTCTGATTATCAATAAACAGACTGCTTACCTCCAAAATATACCGTTAGGCTATAATCCGGATGGCGTAATGTGCGCACTGGTTACAAAGGATATATCCAAGAGTTATGATGCAGTAAAACAGGAATTACTCAGTTTACCTGAAATAAAAATGGTAAGCGGAGGCCATCATATCATTGGCGAAGGATGTAGCGGGCAACTGATCGCATTATTGGAAAGCAAAGAAAAAGGGCTTTCAATAAACGAATACAGAATTATGAGCGGATTGTGCGAATTAATGGAATTTAAGCTGCAGGAAGGGGAGTTTTATAAAGAAGAAACCCCTGACAGCATCCGCCAGATCGTATTAAACGAAGCCGCTATAAAAATGCTGGGACTTACTTATCCCGTTGTTGGAAAACAAGTTTACTACAAAGGTACCAGTGAAATTATAGGTGTCGTGAAAGATTTTTATTATGACAGTCCGGCCAATAGTATAGCACCTATAGTGCTGACCCGTGTAAGAGGAGCAGGACTTCTTTATATAAAGTATGATGAGCATGTGAGCAGAAGAACTGCTCAGGAAGTAACAGTAAATACTCTCAGAAAATTTGATCCCGATTTTTATCTTAACCCGATGTGGAGCGAAGATATATATAAGGCTAAATTCGATACCATCAAGACTCAGGGAAAAGTTATAATGATAAGCTCATTCTTATCTATATTTATTGCTATGTTGGGATTGGTGGCCATGCATCTCTACAGCACTATGCGCCGTATAAAAGAGATCGGTATAAGGAGAGTGAACGGAGCCAGTGTAGAAAACATTTTCACACTGCTTACACGTGATATTATAATATGGATTTGTATCGCCGGAGCGATAGCTATGCCTATAGTGTACTATTTCACTACCGAGTGGCTCAATAATTACACGAACCGTACAACTCTCGGTTGGAGTATTTTTCTATTTCCCATACTGATTCAATATATTATAGCTATTTCAGTCACATCGTTGGTTAGTATCAGGGTATTATCCAGGAATCCCATAGAAGCATTAAAGACAGAATGAAAAGATGAAAGCCATATTCAGTAATTTTATTTACACAATCAAGAAATTCAGAGTGTCGGGTATCCTTAATATACTCGGACTGACCGCCGCCTTTGCCGCATTCCTTATCATTGCCATTCAGGTAGATTTCGAGTATAGTTTCGAGAAGTGCCATTCCAATGCGGGCAGGATATACAGGGTGGAAGGTACCAACTTCAGGACAGGCGAAGACTGGCCGATTCATTCACGCCCATTTACGGCTGCCGTAATAGCGTCTTCACCGCATATTATCGCCGGTACGCTTATTAATCCTTATATAGACGAATTCTACGTTACTGTCGATGAAGGGAATATACAGAGAGGATTTAAAGAAGCTTTTACTACCTGCAATACAGGTATAGTAAAGATGTTCGACTTCAAGATGCTCGAAGGGCAGGCCGATTGCCTGAAAAACCCCGAAAATGTAATGATTCCGAAGAGCATAGCCCGTAAAATGTTTGGTGATAAACAGGCGGTAGGTAAACAACTCAACCTGACCGGAAGTTTATGGTCGAAACAGGATAAAGGATTCCTGATTATAGGCGGTGTATTCGAAGATTTCCCCGATAATACTCAACTGAAAAATTGTATTTATACAGCAATAGCAGAAAATTATGCAATAAGCGACTGGGGCAGTTCTAACTATTTCTGCTACATCCTGCTCGACAATAATGTATCCCCGCAGGAAATAGCTGATAATTTCAATAAGAATTTCGATTTTACCAAGACTTTCAATGAAGATAATGAAACAGGGATAAAGCTGACTCCACTCCCGGCTGTTTATTTTCAAAACAGTGATCCTTCAGGCAAGTTCGTGAAAAGCGGGAGTGAAACCACACCCCTGTTGCTGATTACTATTGGCATCATCATTATAGTCATAGCCATTATTAATTATACGAACTTCAATATGGCGTTGTCCCCGATGCGTATGCGTAGTATAAACACGAGGAAAATACTGGGAAGTACCAATACATACCTCCGGTTGGGTATTATTTCGGAGGGTATCATCATGAGTTTCATCTCATTTCTTCTGGCTATAGTTGTTATTGTCATCCTGGATAAAAGCAATGCGTTACCTTTTATTCATGCCGGTATAAATCCCGCAAAGAATATTTTTCCGACTGTTATGACAGGACTGATTGCTGTTGTAGCCGGAATCATTGCGGGCATACGTCCCGCTTATTATATGACATCCTATTCCCCGGCATTAGCCCTGAAAGGAAATTTCGGTCTATCGCCTTCGGGCAGGAAACTGCGGACTATATTGATCGGATTTCAGTTCCTGGCATCTATTGTACTCATCATAACTTCATTCTTTGTCTATAAACAAAATCTATTTATGCAAAAATATGCACTCGGTTATAACACAGAAAATATAGCTGTTGTCGAACTGCCACAAAGCATTGCATGGAAAGATAAAAACTCTTTTACGGCCGCGTTGAAAGACAATCCCGTTATAATAGACGTGGCTTTCTCCCATCAGAAGTTCGGAGCTTCGGATAATTACCGTTCATGGGGCGCGAAATATAAAGATGAAAGTATTGGTTTTTATTCACTGTCCGTATCATGGAATTTCCTTGATGTAATGAATATAAAAGTCAAAGAAGGACGTATGCCGGATGAATCAGTGAAAAATGATTCTGTTGTGTCGTATATTATAAACAGCAACCTGCAAAAAAAATATGATATAAAACCGGGTGAAATTATAGATGTGGAATGGAGCAGGACTCACAGACAAAATAACGACGGACGGGTACTGGGTGTGATAGACGACGTAAAATTCAGGTCGCTGCGCAACCGGTCGGAAGATATGGCTTTTGTTTTCAATGACGGCAATTTACAACCATATTCGTATATACGTATAAAAGCCGGCGCGGATATAAGGCAGGCTGTATCATATATTGAGAAAACCATTTCGGAATTCGATCCGGCATACCCGGTCAAAATAGAATTTTATGACCAGGTATTCAATAATTTGTATAAACAGGAAATAAGTACGGAAGCCACCATAAGCATATTCAGCATGCTGGCTGTTATCATATCCATTGTCGGGGTATTTGGTATAGCCATGTTTGAATGTGAATACAAGCGTAAGGAAATAGGTGTGCGAAAGATCCTGGGCTCCGATGAATTCGAGATACTGATTCTTTTCAATAAGAATTACCTTTTGATTTTCATTATATGCTTTATCATATCCATTCCTGTCAGTCATTGCATTTTAAATCGCTGGCTGGAAAATTTCACTTACAAAACTCCTTTAGAATGGTGGGGATTTGTTTTAGCCGGTATCCCTATACTACTTATCATTATACTGACAGTCAGCTGGCAAAGCTGGCGGGCAGCAACGGTTAATCCTGTCGATTCATTAAAAAACGAATAAAATAAAAAATAATTTAATATTTAAAGTTATGATACAGATCAATGATTTAAAGAAAGTATTCCGTACCGAAGAAGTGGAGACAATCGCTCTGAACGGTATATCCATGCATGTCAACAAAGGCGAGTTTATTGCTATTATGGGACCTTCGGGCTGCGGTAAATCTACCCTGCTGAATATTCTGGGACTGCTGGATAATCCTACATCCGGTCATTACCTGCTCGACACCAACGAAGTCGGTAACCTGAAAGAAAAAGAACGCACACAGACCCGCAAAGGAAATATCGGGTTTGTATTCCAGAGTTTCAACCTGATTGAAGAAATGACCGTCTTCGAAAATGTGGAGCTCCCCCTCACCTATCTGAAAGTAAAAGCATCGGAACGCAAAAAACGGGTAGAAGACACTCTCCGCAGGATGAGCATCAGCCACAGGGCAGGCCATTTCCCCAACCAGCTATCAGGAGGTCAGCAACAACGTGTTGCCATAGCACGTGCCGTAATAGCTAATCCTAAGCTGATACTGGCCGATGAGCCGACCGGAAATCTGGATTCTAAAAACGGAAAGGATGTGATGGACCTGCTCACAGAACTTAACAGGGAAGGTGCAACTATCGTCATGGTAACTCACTCCCAGCACGATGCGTCATTTGCTCACCGTATAGTGAACCTCTTTGACGGGCAGATCGTCACCGAGGTGGAAAGCATAATGTAATATCCCCATATGGACTTGCTCCCCTATGAATTAATGAAGTAATATACTTATGAAACAATTTTTCAGGAATTTCAGGAAACAGAAAACCGTGGGTACACTTAATATTTGCGGATTAAGCCTCGGCATCATGGTTTCCGTCACAGTCGGTCTTTGGGCTATCAATGAATTGTCCTTCGACAATTTCCATAAGAACGGAGAAAGAATGTACCGGGTAGTGCAAAACTTTCGGTATAGCAGTAAGCCGGTCAGAGCAGCTACAGCATTTAAGCCACTCGGGGAACTGGCGGCAGCTGAAATTCCTGAAATAGAACAGATGTGCCGTGTGGTGATCGAAAATAACGGAATAGAGATAGATCAAATTACATATTTTAATGTAAGAAATATTATTACCGACCACAACTTCTTTTCATTCTTTACCTTTCCGTTGAAAGAAGGGGATATAAAGACTGCCTTTTCAGCTCCGGACAATGTTATTTTCACAGAATCTGCAGCAAGGAAATATTTTCCGAACGAAAATCCTATGGGTAAAACGGTACGGTTTCACGGATGGACGTTTACAGTATCGGCAATCATGTACGATATGCCTAAGAATTCGCATATACAGGCAGATGTTGTTTTTCCGTTATTCTCCTTTTTCAAGGATTGGCAATGGGAGAGCAGTTTCAATTACGATACCTATTTTATCCTTTTGCCCGGTACAGATATTCACTCAATCGAGAATAAGGTGACGCAGATTAATAAGCGCGGAATATCAACATTCATTCGTGATGCAAATTTTTCGGTAGACCTGGAGCCTCTCAAAGAAATACATTTCAGCAAAACGAGTGCAGGCTTCGACAGTGCAGTAAAAGGGAATAAGGGGCTGTTAAATACTTTTATAGGCGTGGCGATAGCAATCCTTATTATAGCCTGCATCAATTTTACAAACCTTTTCATCTCCACTTCTTTTATCAGGGCAAAAACCATTGGAATCAAAAAATCCCTTGGCGCCGGCAAAAAGCTTCTTATAGTGGATTTTTATAAAGAGACTGCCATATATATCCTGATTGCCATCTTTTTGGGTATATTACTTACAACGGTGGCTCTTCCCGTTTTCAATAATTATACACGGTCCAATGTGGTTCTGGATTTCTTCTCACCCGGATTATATATCTTTACTGTTTCCCTGTTCATTATAACAATCCTTATGGCCGGTTCATTTCCCGCATTCCAAATGACTAAATTCGGAGTTATAGAAACCCTCAGAGGAAAATTCCGTGGCAAGAGGATGTCTGTGTTCCAAAAGATACTTATAATCATCCAGTTCACCACATCTATCTGTCTGCTCATCATAGTCCTTTTCTTTGCTAAGCAAATAGATCAGATACTGGATCAGGACTTGGGCTTCGACAACAAAAACATCGTTTACATGAATGGCTGGAGAGACTTTGGCCGCGATTATAAAGCCCTGCGTGAAGAACTGGTACAAGACCCGTCTATCATGGATGTGGCGATGAAACAATATGATCTGCCTCTCGAAATGGGCAACGGAATCGGTGGTAAGAATGTAGAGAACGGAGAACAGATATTACTTGACCTGTCGGAAGTATCGCCCAATTATTTCGACTTCTTCAGGATGGAATTTATAGCCGGTGAAAATCCTTTATATCAGGAAAGTGCGGCGAGTTCGCGGTTCTGTGTGCTAAATGAACGGGCTGTTCAGTTACTGGGGCTTAAAGATCCTGTCGGTAAATCGTTCCAGATAATATCCATAGGAGGAAAACTTAGTGAAAACGAAGGGAAGGAGTATGTTGTGAAAGGTGTAATACGCGATTCATATGTAAAATCGTTATATCAGGAACCTGATGCTCAGATGTATCTCAATTTATCGAGGGACGACCACAACCCGATATTCTTCAAGATCGCCGGAGACCCTCAAAGAGCAATAAGAACCATAGAAAAGAAATGGAAGCAAATGTTACCGAATGTACCTTTCGAATATCATTATCTGGACACAACATATGAGGCTCAGTATGCTTCTGAGATGAGCGCCCGTAATGTATTAAGCTATGCTTTGGTTATCACGCTGATAATTACAGTCATGGGGCTATACGCGATGATATTCTACTCTACACAGAGAAGGATAAAGGAAATAGGCATCCGCAAAATAAACGGGGCTACGGTTCTCGACCTTCTTGCATTATTAAACAAGGACACTATAATATGGATAATCATCTCGTTCCTGATAGCCTGCCCTGTCTCGTATTACTTTGTAGCCCGTTGGCTGGATGGCTTTGTAGTAAAAACATCATTGAGCATATGGGTATTTCTGGGAGCCGGAGCTTTGTCTTTCATCATCGCAATGCTTACAGTCTGTTATCAGACATGGAAAGCAGCCAATATGAACCCTGTAGACGCCATACAAAATGAATAGCATTAGTTTCCATAAATAATTGTGGAGGAGTATTAAGGATTTAGAAGCAGGCACACTCTTTTTCTTTCTTTCCATGTTTTTAGCCTTTTGCTCCTTCTGCAATTCATGTTAAATCAATAAGTTAAAGAACTCTTTATGTACCATATACCGTTTATACTCCGCCGCTTCCTGAAAAGTAAAAGTCTCCGTATTATAAATCTGCTGGGACTAACCCTCATATTTGCCTGTATACTGGTTTCCTATACATACATCAAGCGCGAACTTAGCTACGATAAGTTTTACAGCAATGCTCACCGGATAGCCCGCATGACTCTTTCATATGACAACAATACAGCCGACGGGCGTATTTATGGTATTTCTGCAAAACAAATATGGCAAAACATACCCGAGATAGAAGACGAGTTCAAATTGGAGCTGGTAAACACGGCAATACTAAACCATAATGGCAACAAACAAGTATTAAACAACCTCTTCTTCGCCAGTGAGAACTTATTGAATATCCTCGACATCCCGTTAATAGAGGGCAACAGCAAAGAAGCATTCAGTTCCCCCGAAAGTGTCATCATCAGCGAATGCCTCGCACACCAACTCTTTGGCAGGACGGATGTAATCGGCGAAAAAATAGAATTGAGCAGCAGACGAATCGAATCTACTGTCCGCTTTATAAGTGGAGTATTTAAGAACATGCCCGAAAATACCCACTTCCATAGTGATATTATTATCCATAAAGACGATTTCGACAATTCTTTCTACTATACATACCTGTTGTTGAAAGACGGTTATGACCTCACTGACATTCAAAGCAGGCTGACTGCCAATTTCAAATCACAAAACCCGGATAACGAGAATGCCGTAATCAGTCTGATGCCGATGACCGACATCCATTTGCATAGCCATTTACTGCGCGAAATGGAAACCAACGGCAACATATACTATGTTTACCTGATAGCAGGCGTAAACCTTCTTCTTCTTATAATCGTCCTGTTCAATCTGTGGCTCAATTCCAGTGTAATCTTCTCTTACAATAAGCGGTATTACCAGTTGCTGAGAATGAACGGAGCCTCCTCTTCGGCTGTAATAAAAGACGAGATATGGGTTTCGCTACTCTTAGGCGTTATCTCCATATTAGCAGGGAAATTACTGTCGGTATTCATCGGCAGCTATTTTTCCATCTCATTCTCCGCATTATCTTTGAGCGAAACAATCATCATAGCCCTTCTTTTTATCCTTTTCACCATCTTTGTATCTCTATTGCCTATACTTATCAATATGTCGGCAACCATCTTTCTGAATGAACAGACAGACTTGCAGCAATCCCGTTTTTCTATATCCAATGTAAAATACATGCTTATAGTGCAGTATAGTATCGTCCTGTTCATTATCATTGTAGGTATCGGTATCAATAACCAGATGGCCCTTATCCGCAACACTCAGGTTGCAGGCAACAATGACAGTATACTTGTATTTGAAGAACAACCGTACGAGGTCATAAAAAACTATACAGCCTTTCGGGACGAGCTCCTCAAACATAGCGAAATAGAATCGGTTACAGCCGCTATGCAACTACCGGGAATCGCTGTCCGCGATATGATTGCCATAACCACACAAGGGAAAGAACCGGTATATATACCCGTACTGGTAGTCGGTGAAGACTTTATGCAGACTCTCGATATAAAACCTGCGGCCGGAACACTGTTTCCTCCTCTCCGGTTATCATATGCGGAAGAAGAAAACCTTCAGCAAAGGAAGATGTATGAAGAAGGCTTTAAATCATCCCACAAAGACAATATTATCGTCAACAGAAAAGCACTTGGCCAATTAGGTTTCTCATCTTTTGAAGAAGCTATCGGAAAAGAGGTCGGCATAGTCCACAACTCTCTCGACTATTTCCCTACAGGAATAATCTGCGGAGTAGTTGAAGACTTCACATATACCAATGTCTATGAAGATGCCATCCCTATGGTTATACTCCAACGCAATATGTTTATGAATTGCTTCATCATCCGCATTGCTCCCGGCAGGAACGAACAGGCTTTATCTACCCTGAACTCTGTATGGGCCACATTAAATCCTGATTATCCGATCAACTACAAATTCTTGTCCGACTCTTACAAATCCCTATATGAGAACGAACTGAACGCTGAGAAGGTCGTTCTGTTCTTCTCCATACTATCTTTCATTATCACTATCCTCGGACTGATTATATTCATGGCCTTTATGATAAAGAACCGTATGAAGGAAATCAGTATCCGCAAAGTAAATGGCGCTACCAACAGCGAGATCGTCTTTATGCTCAATTTGGGACTGTTGCGCTGGATATTTTTATCCTTTATCATAGCGATGCCCGTTGCATGGTATGTCATGGACAAGTGGCTCGAAAACTTCGCATATAAGACAACCATCTACTGGTGGATGTTTGTCCTTGCGGGAGTATCGGTTTTTCTGGTTTCTTTCCTCGCTATCAGCTGGCAAAGCCTTAGGGCAGCCCGTATCAATCCTGCAAAATCATTAAAAGGGGATTAATAATAATCACTTCTTCCCTTTGAAATTCTCTATCGCTTTCAACAGGCGGTCCAAAGGACTGACATCATAGCGGAGATTGAATCGTATATTATTAAAATCCAGCTTGTTGACCACACGTGTAGTAGCATTGTATTTCTTGGTATACGACTTGCCTACAAGGCGATAGATATTATCAAGGTCTTTGGCCGGATGCTCCCTTGCTTGCGGATCGGAAGCATAGGGATCGAATCCCAGCTTATCTTTTATAAAGCGCCCTGTCAGCCGTTTGTCTATTTTCCTGAAATGGTTCGTCTCGGCCAGGAACCACGCTTCTATTTCGTGTACGGCTATAATGACGTCAAAATACTGAGCATCATTTTTCAATTTATTGGGAAGAAACCGCAACCCTTTTTCCAGTTTTTCCAGATCGTCTATCGGCAACGGGTACAGGTCGCGTAGGCCAATGATCATTTCATAACCGTTTTTTCGTAAAGTCTCTATATTGTCCAGTATTTCAGATTTCACACGGTTGTCCGAGCCACAGTCGAAAATGAGTACTTCATATTTCGGATTACGCGAAAATGAAGAGTTCCGCACAATCTCTACTTTCGGTATATTCACTCCTCCGCGAAACTGTTTCTGTATAATATTTATCTGTTGAGTTCCCAGAATTTCCTTTATCAAGCGATTCACGAAAATCTGCTCGGTCTGTCCTTCAACAAAAAAAGCAATCCGTTTCATCAATCGTTATCTTCATCTATAACACCAAAGCCTTTTTTGAAAAAGTCCGTGGCAAGAAAATCAAAGTTATTCAGTCCTGTGTATTTAAAATCGTCGAACGTATCTTTCGAATTGGTATAATCGTAAAATATAGATTTACTACTCTCCCGCCCTATCACAGACCAGTAGCGAAGGGGTATCTGGTTCATAACCTGCCTGTCGTTGGATGTCATAAAGAACTGCATATTCGATTTGTTGACTTTCTTTATAACCAGATCCATCATCTTCTTCGAACTTTCGAAGTCAAGGCCTTCGCCCATATCATCGATAAGCAGGCAAAGGGAAATATCGCTCAGCCGGGCATAACTCAACATAATAAATAAAGATAAGGCACGGAACATTCCCTGCGACATCTCGCGCTGCGAGATGGTATATTCCCCGTCTTCTTCAATAAAGATACCAAAGCCGCCACGGGTTTCCTTTATATCTATATTTGTGATTGAATAACCCAATTCCTGCATACCGGCTTTAACTTCCGATATAAACGTTTCACCAAAAAGCTCCCGCCCCTTGTAGAATGTGTATATGAGTACATCCGGGTCGTCTATGTCATGGTCGTCCCCGTCTATTTGGGTATAATCTTTTACCAGGCGATTCTTTTCCAACTGATTGGCAAACAGATAATTCTTTAATGATTCACCCCATGATACAAGGTTCGCGAAATAGGGTTTGCCTTCGGCATCGCACTGCGCTATGGCGATTTCGAAACCGGCAACTTCGAACGGAATATTTTCTCCCTGAGGGTTTAACAGTATCTTTTTTGACCTGTTCAGTAATACTTTATTATTGATTGTCAATACCTCATCCGAAACTATTCTGTCCTTAAAGGTCAAAGAATATTTGTATTTATCATTATTGCCATTGGTAAATACCAGTTCGAACAATTCGGACGGACTGATTGCATATTTCAAATCTATCCTGCCCGATAGTAAGTCCGCAATTTCACGAATGACATTCAATGTGCGGCTCTTGCCCGAAGCATTTTTGCCTACCAGTAAGTTTATATTGTTGAAATAAGCATAATCGCCGTCATTCCCCACAATGCTCCATTCGCGGGGTTCTCCTACATAGCGGGTATATTTTAAAGCACTTAGTATCATTCAAGTAATAAGTTTAGGGTATTACGAATAAGTATATATTTGCTGTTACAGACTCAAATATACGCTTTTTTTCAGTAATCGGTAAATCTTATTACGACGTAGGATGAAAAGACGAAAAAAAACAGGAAGGAGTTTTAACTTAGCCGGTGATCCGGCTTACACAATCTGTGGAGAGAGCTTTTTCCCTGCCTGCGTTTTGTCTTTTTGTCCGTTAAGGGCCGGTCTTTGAAACGGGGGTACTGAAGCGTTTTTGGTTCCTTTGGAGAATTACAAGCAACATTTGATCGCGCATGGCAGGAAACTACTGACTGACATAAATAACAGGCAGGTACAAAACAAGATACATACCTGCTTTGTTTTATAAGAACAAGAAGGGTTTGCTTTTACATTCATTCTACAGAAAAACAGATATAATTGAGTGTCGGGATGAACACTGAACACTTCATAATATTTATTATATTTTTTTCAAAACAATAAAATGAAAAATATTATCGCCTTGTCATTTATCGTTTCCTTCCTGCTTGCATCTTCCTGCACAAATAAACAGCCTGAAAGAAGTGCTGTATTCGACTATACCCATGATAGTCTCAAAGTGAAAACAGACTCTGTTCCTGTAGAGCTGAGAGATTCGCTGTTGAGCAGGATACTCGATATTCCGGAAGTGAAGAAATATTCGGAATATCTGGAAAAAGAAACGTCCGGCAAACAGGGTGCGACGGCATTCATAGACCCCGCAAATAATACGGAACAGCGCTATACGGTAAACGTAGGTCTTAGCAGTGAAGGTCGTTTCGATACGGTTTATATCTTCTATGTGGATAAGAGATCGGGAGATATATCGGTTCTGCATCAGCCGTCCGGGCAGGATTATCCATTAAGTGAGTGGCAGAAGAGGTATGAAAGGTATATGAACGGTGAAAAAGATGCATTTTCTTCGGAATAAAAGCTACGGGAGAAGGATCGGAACTTATTATTTTTTTTACCTTTGAACAACGTTAATTTAACAAGGAAATACACATGAGAAAAATTAAAATCCTTCTGATAATGGCTCTGTCAGCTATATCTGCCGTTGCATCGGCACAAAATGACAAACCTCTCCGGCTTGCTGTGGCAGGCCTTTCGCACGGACACCTATGGGAAGTCCTTTCCCGCCTCGACAGGGGTGACTTCGAAGTGGTAGGCATTGCCGAAAAAGACACCTCCCTATGGAACAATAAGACATTACGGGCAAAAGTAGATAAAAGCAAATTCTTTGAGAATCTGGACGAAATGCTGGATAAAACCAAGCCCGAAGCCGTTATCGTATATGAAAGCATATACGACCACCTGCGTGTAATAGAAGCCTGTGCTCCGCGCGGCATACATGTAATGGTAGAGAAACCGCTCGCTACCACGACTAAACAGGCTAAACGCATAGCCGAACTGGCCCGCAGGCATAATATAATGGTGCTGACCAATTATGAAACGACATGGTATGCCGCCAATCATAAAGCTTACTACCTGATTAAGAATGAAAATTTGATTGGCCGGATATCGCGTATAAATGTATATGACGGACATCAGGGACCCGTAGAAATAGGTTGCGGTCCTGAATTTCTCCGCTGGCTTACCGATCCTGTGCTCAATGGAGGCGGGGCTGTTGTTGACTTCGGCTGCTATGGGGCAAACCTGAGCACATGGTTGATGGGAGGCCGGAAGCCTGTCAGCGTATCCGCTACCTTGCAGCATCTGAAACCGCAGGTTTATCCCAAAGTGGACGATGATGCCACTATTATGCTTGAGTATCCTGATGCCACAGTCGTTATCATGGCTTCGTGGAACTGGCCGATGAGCCGCAAGGATATGCATATTTATGGCGATAAAGGCTATATATACCAGGATAACGCGAATGATATGCGTGTATATTCGGATAAGAAAGAAAATAAGATGGTAGCCGAGAAACTGGCTGCACCGTACAACGATTCTTTCTATTACCTCAAAGCTGCCGTACGTGGCGAAATAGAGGTGAAGCCTACCGATTTGTCATCGCTGGAAAATAACCTTATAGTCGTAGAGATACTCAATGCGGCCATAGAAAGCAGTAAGACAGGCAGGAGTGTGAAATTGTAGATCATCCAACCAAAATAATAAAATGGAGTTGTCTCAAAAGCCGGAGAGATAACTCCATTTATATTATTACAGTTGGTAATTTTAAATTTCCTGTATCTAAATTTTAAAATCGCGCAATAGCGGGAGTATTTTCATTCTTTCTCTTTTCTATATCATAGATTAAAACACTGCAAAAAGGAAATACGCAGAAAAGGATTTTATAGATTTTTTTTCTTTTCGGCGATATATTTTTATCATCCTTAGATTTTATAAACAGCATTTTTGGGTACGGTATATATAAAACTACTCTCTACTCTTTGGCGGAATATCTTTCTCTCAACCTTTTATTCGCTTCCAAGTAGTAAAATAGAAGTCCCAGAAAAAGATTAATGCATGTAAGGACTATATACACTATTTTCCTGTTAGAAGATATATATTTATTATTAAGTATCCTTTTTATCAACCAAATAACAACAAGAACATAGATTGCAAAAATAACCACACCACTTATCTCTAATAATAGATATTCTTTCATAATTGTATATTCCAGTTAAAATCCAAACAAATTGGATGATTATTTTTAATTAATTTCAGTTTTATATCTTTATGTCAGGATGTTAAGAGGAAACAGGCACTGCTGGGGAGCAACCTGTCAGCAATAAACATCCTGACGGTACGCGGTAACGCTACTTGGGAGGCCGGTTTTCTGCCTCTCTTTTTAAGTTACCGATACTGTCCGTATGGCTTAAAAAACCCGATATTAAATCCTTCGGTAAACAGACTTTCCACAGCGGTCAGTCTCTGCCGCAAGTTCCTGCATTAGTTCACAAAGGCGAGAGGAGCAAACTTTTTTAAGCGGACTTCAAAGCCGCAACAATTATGTAGTATTCTCTCTCGGAAAATCCGTCTACCGGAAGGAAGTTCTCTCTATGACACAATACCATTGATATATTCTGTTTTGTGTTTCAGTACGAAGAATAATCTGTTAACCAGTTTACGCGCCACCTTTACGATGGCTTTGCTTGGAGCCATCCTTTTGCAGTTATGCGTGTAGATCAGGTTCATTGCAGGATCTTGCCGGATTGCCACCCACGCGGCCTCAATCAGATTACAGCGCATAGCAGCGTGCTTGCGCACGGTAATATCTCCTGTCCCATCTTTTTCTCCGCTTGAATGACACATGGGGATCATACCGATATAAGCCGCCAGTTGTTCGGCATTCCTGAAACGGGATATGTCGCATATCTCCGACAGGAACACCATACCCGTGGCCTGACCGATACCCGGAACTGTCATGATTAACCGTAGCGGTTCGCGGAACTGTTCCGTCCTGGCCAGAGCCCGCAAGGCCCGCGTCATCTCCAGCTTCTGCCTGCGCAATTCCTCCAGATGCCTGATCCGGATGTCAAGCGACTGACGGCCGACAGATGTGAGTGTCTGTACCTCCTTCAGCCAGACGATGAAGCGCTTCGACCAATTAGAGTACGGCTCCAGATACTCTACGGGAATCTCTATCCCCAGATAGCGTAACTGTGACTTGATGCGGTTCTTCTGCCGGGTCATGTCTTTCGTTATCGAGTTTTTCAATCTTATCAAAGAACGCATCTCCAATGACACACTGTCCGGCGTGTAGATGCCTTTCAGCTCTTTAGCCCGCAGGCTTCGCGCCAGTTTTCCACTGTCTATGGAATCGGTCTTACGCAGCTTTTCACTGCTTTTGGTCGGAACATCGGCCGGATTTACAACAATATTATCAATTCCTAACCCTGTCAATCTTTCATGTATCCAAAAACCACAGAATCCCGCTTCGTATACCGAGTGATAATCCGCTCCCGGATAATTCGTGACCAGAAACTTATACAACGCTTCCGGTTCTGGTATTTGGCTAAACTTCTTCATTACAGAGGTTTCCGACAAAACTGTTACCGACCAACTCTTCAAATGAACATCTATCCCTACATAGATATTTTGTCCTTTGAAATCTAATTCCTTTCTTTGTCTCATAAGCTATATTCTTTGAGGTTAATAAGTAAGTAATCTCTATTACTAAAATTAACCAAAAACATATAGCTTATTTTTTCTACTCAGCCATCGCTTCCGATTTTAAACATAGGAACTTTTTATGTTATTTATTAAAAATCTTCCGGAACTTCCGCCATAGTCTCTTCATCCTTATCCTCCTTTTTTATTATCGTTTCCTCCTCAGGCAGATGTATCATTTCTTCCGTTACCCCAAGTATTTATTTCTTATATTAGTTAATGTTGTCCTGTATTTATCAGTACATTCTTTACAGGAGGATGCGACAGACGCTCCGGCTTTATCATCAATATCTTTAACTATAATATCCAGGTGCGTAAAAGTTAAGTTTTGTTTTTAAGGCTTGTGTCATAAATATACAATTAAAATTATGTAATTTAACAAAAACAAAAAAAATATAGCTGCCCAGTTATTTTTTTCTATAGCCTGAAGCATAATATAGAGAAAGTCCTGATAATAAAAGCCCTCGCAACGAAGTACATATAATCTTTATCAAAATTCAAAATATTTATCTATAGAATAAAGCTGTCAGTCATTAGCCTTCAGCTTTTATAAATAATATATTGACAAACGACAGCCTCTTTGCCGCCTCCCCTTTGGAGAGGGCGAAAGGAGCCAAACATTTAGCATTATGAAATATTCCAACAAAACCGCCACACGTATCATTGAAATGCTGGAACAAGACCTTTTCGGTATTTCCGAGATTTGTAAGATCGTTAATATCAATCCAAAGACTTTCTACGACTGGAAGAAAACCCGTTCCGATTTCAACGACGCGGTGGATGATGCCATTACCCGCCGCGAAGAGACGCTTGTCGCCTCGGCACGTATCGGACTGAAACAATTGTTAGAGGGTTATGTACAGAAAAAAGAGAAGGTCACCTATGTCCCTGACAAGGACAATCCGGTGGAGGATATGGTGAAATGCCGCGTAGTGGAAAAGAAATTCTGCCCGCCGAGCATCCGTGCTATAAAGTACGTGCTGGACCGTGAGGAAAGGAAGAAAGACAAAGACCGTTTACTGGCATCGGAGCGCCATCCGCTGGTCATTGAAGTACAGGACGAGGAAACCCGGCGTCAGCTGATGATATTAAAGGAGAATGGCTTCCGTCCGGGCGGCTCGCTCAATCCGGAGGTAGTGGCGGCCGTGGATAAGGAACTGGAGGAGGAAAACAAAGTGAAAGGAGAAGAAAGAAAAACGAAAAACGGGCATGAGCAGACGGAACAAGTTATAGAGCATCCGCCTGTCATACAATTACCTGTCGCCCCGTTAGAAAAACCCAAGCCGAAGAATCTCTATCCGTTTCTGCCGCCGGGATATACATCGAGAACAGATTAATTTCTGGTTACAAGTTTGCCTCGCCTTCGCTTCGGCGAATGTTATTTCTTCGCCCCAGGGCAGTTACGAGTTACAAGTAAAGAGGTTATTCTTCATTCTTAATGCGAATCGGCAGTTAAGTTTTTACGTTCGGTTTTTTTCTAACGCGACAGTCGGCTTGTATTTTTAAGATCATTATTTGTTCAAAAGCTACGTCCGGCACCACCGCCTCCGAAGCTACCACCGCCTCCGCCACCAAAGCTGCCTCCTCCGCTGCTCCATCCACCGCCGGAAGAACTTCCGCCTCCCCAGCCGCCGAAGCCGCCTCCAAAACCTCCGCCACGCCTGCGCCCACCCGAAGAAGGGCCTCCTTTGCTATTTTTGGAAATAAAATAGAGGATAAGTAATACAGCAACTACAAGCACGATATTTGCAATAAGAGAGCTGCCCTGATCATTATCTTCATCAGCTTTAAATTCTCCCGCCAGATATTTAATAATGGCAAGGGCTGCCGCTTTGGATGCATTGTAATAGTCCCCCGTTTGCAGATATGGGATCATATATTCGTCTATGATGCGGCCACAACGGGCATCGGTAAGTATATGTTCCACACCGTAGCCTGTGGCGATGAATACTTGCCCGCGTTCGTTGCCTATGCGCGGTTTTATCAGTATAAGCACACCGTTATTCTTGTCTTTTTGTCCTATACCCCATTTTTCACCCAGACGTGCGGCATAGTCCGATACGGCATACCCTTGCAGGCCGGTCACCGTTACCACATATATCTGTGTAGATGTGCTGTCATTATACGCTTTCAGTATCTGCTCCAGTTCGTCACGTTGCGGGGTTTCGAATGTCCGGGCAAAGTCGTTAACGAGCCTCGGAGGCGACATTGGAGAAGGCAGATCGTCTTGCGCCTGTAATGAAATGGCGACAAACAAAAGCAAGAATATTCTAAATATCCGTTTCAATTTTGTAATATGTTAACTGCTGACTATTGATTGTTACCTAATTAAAATTCTACTTTAGGCGCGCTCTGAGCCGATGCGTCCGCTTCAAAATATCCTTTCTTTTCGAAACCGAACATGCCGGCAAAAATATTTTTAGGGAACATACGAATGTAAATGTTATAATCCCTCACTTTTTCATTAAACTTATTACGTTCGGTAGATATACGGTTTTCTGTTCCGGTAAGTTCATCCTGTAAGGCAAGGAAGTTAGTATTTGCTTTCAGGTCGGGATAATTTTCCTGTACCATCAGCAAGCGTCCCAGGGCAGCTCCCAGTTGTCCTTGCGCTTCCTGGTATTTTTTGATATTTTCTTCAGTCAGCTGGTCTGCGTTCACATTCATTTGTGTTGCTTTTGCACGGGCATCCACCACTGCCTGAAGAGTTTCCTGCTCGTGTGTGGCATACCCTTTCACGGTGGCTACCAGATTAGGAACAAGGTCGGCACGGCGCTGATAAGCATTCTGTACCTGAGCCCATTGCGAAGTTACACCTTCTTCTTTTCCTACCATACTGTTCTGAAGCGACTTTGCATACATAAATACAATCAGTCCGAGAACCACAAGCACAATAATGGCGATTATTCCTTTCGTTAATTTCATTGTTTCTGTTTTTTTGAATTAATATCAGATATATTTATGACTAAAACAACAAGGGAGAATGTTTTGTTGCTGTGATATATAATTAAGCCATAAAAGTATTAAATTATGTGGAGATTTCACTTAAGTAAGGTCGGTAATTAGGGCAAACGCGCGAAATTTAGCACCTGCTTAAATTTTATAGCTGAACTTTTTTATAATTATTCTGAGATATTTTTTTTGATACCAGCGGCCAGCGCAGCTAATTAGCAGCCTCGATCAAAAGTAAAAATGACACCGGATTTATTTTAAAAGAACCCTATGAAAAATTTTCGTTAAATTTTAAACGGGCTCTTGATCTTTTCAAAAAAGTTTATCTATATGTATATGATAGCTTTTAGCCATTAGCTGATAGCTTTTAGCTCTTTGAAATGATGAACGAGCCCCCAAGGGGGACTTACAGAGAGGAAAAAAAGGAACAGATAAAAAATAGTGGAAAAGTGTAACTTTTGCATACGCTTCGCTCCGCTCAGCAGGACAACGTACAGCACTGTTCACTGATATATCTGTTACTTCTATTACTTTTTAACTGAATATAGTCAATAAATCTAAATGCGCCGATAAATTATAAATCGGGTTTTGCTTCTTCACGCCTTTGCGGGAGAATATTATTATATATTAATATATCCATAAAGAATAATTTATAACTTTAGGCATGTTTCAAGGATTCAATATCTCCGGTTAGGTGTACAAATCCGGGCAGGCGGCGTTAACTCTGAAAAATAAAAAATAAAAAACTATGGACAATCCTCCATACAAAGAAGATATACTGAAAGACGGATTCGAGTCGCAAACCCTCAAATTGGGAGATGATTACGAGGGCACAGTTACAGCTACCCTTATACGCCGCCTGTGCAAAAGCGGAGCCGAAAAAGCGATATTGTACATACACGGATTCAACGATTATTTCTTTCAGTCGGAGATGGCGCACCGCTTCAATGGCGAGGGGTTTAATTTTTATGCCGTCGACCTGCGAAAATACGGACGTTCGTATCTCACCCATCAAAAATTTAATGATATACGCAATCTGAAAGATTATTACGAAGAGATACTCCAATCTTTGAATATAATACATAGCGAAGGAAATAAAGAGATTCTTCTGTTTGGCCATTCCACAGGCGGACTTATTTCCACTTTATTTGCCAAAGATCATACGAACAGCAGATTGTTTGATGGACTGATACTCAACAGCCCCTTTTATGAATTTAATCTCGCTAAATGGATCAAAAGGCTTTTGCCCCTTGTATCTTTTATCGGGCGGTTTATCCCTAAAGTTACTATTCCAGGAGGGTTCAGCGAAGAATATGGGAAGAGTATCCACAGATTATACAGGGGGGAATGGGAATATATACTGGATTGGAAGCCTAATCTCGCTCCTAAAATAAATCTGGGGTGGTTGCGTGCAATTCACAAAGCCCAAAGTGAACTGAAAAAAGTATTCTATATACCTAAGCCCATATTAATATTGCATTCAGCTCAGTCGGTAACGGATATCAAAAACTTGGAACAAGTATCGGGCCGCGATGCTATATTGAATGTAAATGACATTGAACGCATAGCGCACAATATAAAAGGTAATGTGGAAATACTTTCTGTAGAGGGAGGATTACATGATCTGATATTATCGGCGGAGAATGTACGAAACAATGTCTACAATATGATATTCGATTGGATAAAACTAAATGATCTGTAACTCACCATTTCTTTTTCCTACCCTATCTGTTTCCCGGGATAAGGCATTCTATTTGCATTGTGTATATATTTATTAATTAGATAATTAAATGCAAGAATAGTGTATTGTTTAATATAAATATAATCCATTCTCATATATGATCTTATATTAATTATTATATTTTGTTTAGATGCTAAAATAAGAAAAACCTGATTTAATAAGGATTTTAAAGAGTAATTTATTATTTAATAATCAGATGTAATATATTACGAACAATGTGTATATAAATAAATATATCGACCATTCTCAAACTGTTCTATCTTTTGAACTAAAAAAAACGTTAAAAAATATACTTCTGATAATATTACTGATCCTTATACATACCTATTGTTTCTCCTATAATCTTCAAATCCGACTATCAGAACATTTATTCCTCTCAATAGGGCTTTTATTAACCGGTTTCATTGATGAACTTTACAAAACGATAAGTCATATAAGGAAATGATGCAGCTTTCTAAAAATAAAGAAACAGGTACCTTACAGGAAAATAATATTTCCTCGGTTTTACTTTCGGCAGTATCTCAACTGGCAAAGAACATTGAAACTAAAAAGCCGGGCTATCCGGCAGATCGCTGGAACGGTAGTTTCTGAATAAAATTATCTGAGTATGAAAATAGCACTATTCCTCAAAAAAGACATAATAGACGAAGCGTACCTGGATACAGTACCTATTATTGTATTGCACATAGACAGTAAATCGGTAGTGGAGATAGAAAAAGACATTATCGTGAAGAAAGACGTCAACTATGTAGCGCTTTGGTTATTAACCAACCGCATCAAAGAAGTGTATGTAATGGATATTGACCCTCTGGTGAAAAAGCTGTTTGAAAAGCTGGGAGTTGCAGTCAAAAAATTCGAAGACATAGAAAAGCATCCTCTGCTAAAGCGATTTATGTCATGAAGCAATATCCGGTATGGCCGGTCTCTTTCTTTATGTCGGAAGGATTCATGCAGGTTAATACCTGTTTTTCAAAATGTTACTACAGACATCTACCCTGCCTTATAATTATAAAACTTAGTTTTCCCGATACTGCACCGGTGTCATTCCAGTATGTTTCTTAAAAAAGCGCCCGAAAAAAGACGGATTGGGAAAATTCAGTTCTTCCGAAATCTGCAAGATAGTCAGGTCTGTAGTCTTAAGCATATATTTTGTAGATGAAATAAGTATCTCATTTATCCACGAGAAGGCTGTGCGGCCTGTACGTTCTTTTATGATGGTAGACAGGTATTTGGGTGTCAGGCACATCTTATTGGCATAAAACTGGAGCGTTTTTTCCTTTTTATGATTATGCAGTAATAGCTTGAAAAAAGTAAAAACCTGCTCTTTCTGATATGAATTAGCATCTGACATCGTATCTGTTGCGGGATTATCTTCCGATTCCTTTATTTTGTTATAATAAATAGCTCCTACTTCTATTAATAACGCGTAGAGGAGACTTTTCGCCATTTGTTCCCTAAAGGGATGATCCCGACGTTTGTATTGGGTTACAATAAATGAATGGAACTCAAGCAGTTTCCCGGCTTGCGCCTCCGATATATGAAGGCAGGGCGACTGTATTATGCTCATCGAGATATCAAAATTACTTGAAACAGGTATTTCCGTTAGAAAATCGGGTGAGAAAATAAGGAACTCAGTCATCATGTCGTCACTCTGTTCAATGATCTCGAGTACATAACTAGGTAAAATGGTCAGTATAGTTCCCTTCTTGGTTTCATATTCCTTAAAGTTTATCTTTATCTTTCCCACACCGCTGATGCAAATGGCAAATACCACCCCGTCGATAATGATGGGATAGTTCGATGACATAGAAGGGAAATGTACCGCCTTATCCGATACGATAAAGTTTTTGATCGCGAACGGGTCTATCTGTTCCGAAATATCTTTGAGTTGTACTTTAGATAAGTTCATATGGTCTGTTATTATTTCTTCACGCTATCGGTATAAATAATTATCGGCACCCGGGGGCCTTATGAGTTCTTACCCGTAAAATAATGAAAAGGCAATTTATATCATAACATCTCTAATTTTTAAAGGCCGGATAACCTCATATTTACAAACGTACTATTTTTTATTCAAAAGCGACCTTTTTCCTTTATAAGAATTTCAGGACATACTGTAGGAATATCAGAACATTAGCCGGAAATACTTTTTCTTCATTTTTTGCGAAATAAGAATAATAGGACATTATTACCGCCATACGGGGCTTTTTTCACCATTGGTTTTGCACGACCTTTGTCATGTATTCGAAAGCAATGTAAGGTAAGGTGAATACGAAATAAAGATTAGTTAGGTTATCAATTTTAAAATGAAAGATTATGAAAAAGCTATTTTTTACACTTGCAATTATGTTCGGTTTGACTTCGGTTGTTAATGCCCAGACAGGCAAGGTCTGGATAGGTGGTAGTACAGGTTTTAATACAAGCAAAATAACAGATGGCGAACGATTGACAAATTACAACATAACACCTGAGGTGGGCTATATGTTGTCGGACAACTGGGGCGTAGGAATGAAACTGGGATATGCACATAAAGAATATAATGTGCCGGATGGTAAGGCTAAGTCCGACGGGTTCACAGTAAATCCGTTTGCGCGTTACTCATTCCTCAGAGGAAATATAGGTGGTTTGTTTGTTGATGGCGGCGCCGGATATACTTACAGTAAGGTAAAATCTACCGATACGAAGGTGCATGAGTTGGAAGTCGGCTTCAGACCCGGCGTTGCCATCAATGTTTCCGACAATCTGACCCTGACCGGAAAATTCGGATTCTTAGGCTATCAGTATGAAAAATTCGGCAGCCAGAAGACCAATACTTTCGGCTTCGATTTCGACCTCAGCCAGATACAATTAGGTTTAAATTTCGTGTTCTGAATAACTATATAAGCAATTACTCTAAATTACTCAAAAATCTCTTCAAAACATTGAGAGGCTGCTCCCGGGATGGAAGCAACCTCTCGCTTTTTATTGTAGTTCATTTGCTTATTTCATGGTTTTCCCCAACTCCGCTAATTTGCTTATCGTTCTAAAATTACGTGATGTGAATGGAACATCCGTTTTCTGTATACTGCCCGCTAATTTGGAATTACGGATACTCTTACAAAACAGCAGGTATATATCCCGCCCTGCTATCTTGTATTCATCTCCTTCCTTATCATATTTTATCAGGCGCCCGATATCTTTTGATGACGGATTCCGGGAAAACATAGATACATACAATACCTCACCTTCCGATGCAGCCATAGCCCCGGCTATTTTTTTCAACGTGAACGGGCATCCCGCTATAATGGTTTCCAATTCGCTCAATGTCCTCAATATTACGGCAACAGGAAACCCGAAAGTACGTTCTATAGTTGTTTCTATTTCTATGCGGAGTTGTTCTTCTTCCTTATCGGAAATAAACAATACATTACCGCTCTGAATGTATGACTGTACGTTTTGAAAGCCCAAATTTTCGAATACTTTTTTCAATTCAGCCATCTTTATAATATTCTTTCCGCCGACGTTAATACCCCGCAATAGTGCTATGTAGATCATAATTAAATATATAAGGAACTTTAATTTTAAATTCTTAATTAATTTATTTTCTCTTATCCGCCCTGTATAAATCAATGGACTTATAGCCCTTTCGAATAATGCCGGCCATCTCGTCAAGCCGTTTTTTTACAGTTTCCTCCGAGCGTGTATTATACACGAAACGTGCCCACCCTCGCTGATAACCGGGCGTAAGGTTATTAAAAAAAGCAAGTATCTCTTTATCTTCAGCGAAGTGTTTTTGCAGATCAGGAATACGGCCTATATAATCTGAAACGCACTGGCTGAGTTGATTTGCCCGGCCCTTCCGCGTTTCTTCATGTTTAAGCCCGATAAGAGTGAATGTATCATCAAAAGCCAGCATTTTAAAAAATTTCAGCAAACTGCCTTTTACATAACCATCGTCGTCCACGTCCACCCGCTCAAAAAAATCGTCACGGCCGATATACTCTTTATACCTCTTATTTCCTTTTTTGGGATAGATAAAGAACAGATTGCCGCCTCTATCCAGCATATCCTTCTCTATGACCATCTGCAATTTCTTCATAAATTCATCCAGAGTGAAGACAAATGCAAAAATGGTATTGTATTTTTCCTTTTGCACGCTATTGTCAGGAAGCAGGCTATCCAGGTCATGTATATCTCCGGGTTTATCCAGCGCCAGCACACTCCCGTAAGTATTAATTCTCAGTTTATTTATTATCTGTCCGCTCATAATTATATCGTATAAGGCATTATGTGTTTTCGGTCTGCAATTTAATATAAAAATGAGAACTCCGTACCCTCGCCTGAAAAATCATTCTGAGGATACGGAGCAAAAATTTTGTTCAATTTATCTAAAGGTTGAAAAGTCTGTTCACTCTTTTGTTTCTCCGTTATATTTTATACTCATAATTTACCATCCATAAAACTTCGAATTTATCTGTGAAATGGCCGAATAATGCGCCCCAAAACATTTTATCCAAAGGCATTATCACTTCCCCTCCAGCCGAAAGCTCATTGAATATACGCTGAGTTTCAGCTTCACTATTCATATTTACCGATAAAGATATATTGTCTCCAAACTTAGTCCTGATACCAAATACTTCGGATGTATCGGAACCCATAAGAATAGTTCCGCCTCCTATAGGCAATGACATATGCAGTATTTTTTCTTTCTCTGTATCGGGGAGCGGCTGTTCCGAAGGCATATCTTTGAAACGGCTCAGGTATGTAAATTCACCGCCAAATACAGATTTATAGAAATTGAAAGCAGCCTCGCAATTACCGTTGAAGGAAAGGTAGGGATTAACTGTTGCCATTCGTATTTTAAGTATTAAATCATTAGATACTATTACTTTAACTGTATGGCAGTATCAATTAACAATTAACCGTATTATTTATCTTATCTGCCTTTCAAGATATTAAACATTTTTGGGGTTAATAATGTTTTCAAAAGTGAATAATTATTTTCATAAACATTTAATACACTGTATATAAGGCGTATATTGTCAATAAATGTTGATTTATTTTCGCCTTTCTCCTAATGGAATACTTATTCCAAATTGAAAATTAAGCGCCCGACTGGTAGTAGGAATAAAATCTGATGAAATATGAGGCGTTGCATAATCACTCGCGAGGAACAAATTCAAACCTTTGGAGGGTACAATATGGAGTGCCAGACCAAATGTATCGAACTGACTGTGATTGACCGAATAGGTCAGACTGGTTGCAAACCATGTACAAGGACGGTAATTAGCAGAAAGGGTGAATTCCGAAATATTGGAATAACTGCCGAAACGGATGGTATATAATGCTCCTCCGGAAAGTTTATTCTTTATCAATTCGTATTCGGCTCCCAGATTCATATTCATACGAAGCATGGATGCCCGCCCCCTTTTGGTCTCCCCTTTCAGGTTCACTGCTTTTTTTATATCGTCCAGCGCGTCCTGAAAAACATCGAATACCGAAGAACCGTCCCTTTCATATATCGAATAATCGTTAGGGGAAACAATTACCTCTGTTTCGGGAGATTGCAGGTTTATGGTATTAGCCTTAGACCATGATATAAAACCAATATCGTTTATTGCTCCGGAAATCTTCAAACCGTTCAGAGCCGGAATCAGTTCTCTCACGTCATACACCACACCCATATCTATACCCAGTCCTAAACCCGGCAGATTAAAACTACCGAAAGTAAAGCCATCCAGATTTCCTTTTTCATCGTATCTGGGCGCTATGCCGGGGGCGGAACCGATTAGCGTGGCTTTTGATTTTGCTTTCCAGTAATCGGGACCAGCGTCTATATTCAGGCTTTTGGTATCTAATTTAAAATCGGCCAGCCCGCCAAGAAATTTCACCCGTGCACCCAATGTTAGTTTCTCATTCATAAACATACGTGAATGTGCAACACCGATTTCTATAAACGAATAACCCGTGGCATGCAGGTCGGACAGGTCGTATGTAGACTGCTCTTCCTGTCCGAATCCTCTTTTCAGAAGTTCAAAAAACGGTTTCGGAATATTAATATCTGCATGGGTTCTTATACCCAGATCGATATTCCAGTAATCATCCCCTTTGAAAAAGCCCAGTCCGAAAAGCTTTATATTTACATCCGTATTGGCATAATTATCGTAGGACAGTTTTGACAGAAATTGCTCTGCACCTACACTCTGATGCATAAAGGTCACACGCCCGCCATCGGGCCCCCTGAACGTAAAATTGTGTAAATTGATTTTATTCGTTTGCGCATTTGCGCCTATGCCGGGGAGCACTGGAATTACAAGGTATCCCTGTTCGGGACGTAATGCCGGATTAAGGCTGTTTCGGAGATAAGAGGTCTCCATAAAATAGTCCGATTGAGTAACCTGCCCATATCCTCCATTTATGGAGAAAATGCATAAAATGGTTATCGACACGGCATGTAGTCCTGTAATAAACTTCATATTCCTATCAACTGTGTTTAAAGTTCATAGTAGAAGCCACCGGTTTTTACTATGGCTCCCCATATATACAGGTAGTCGTCGTTGCTCAACCATAAAGTAGCATCTTTTGATTTGAGGACAATTATAAGCTGCAAATCGGAAGCATTCTCCATATATTGCATGTACCCGGACGTAATCTTGACAGAGAATTCCTGTTCTATTCCGGTAGTCAGCGTTTGTTTCGGTATAATGACTTGGGCAATCCTTTGCTTTTCGGTATTGATGATATTGAAATAGACATCGAGTGACACTCCCCTGGTAGCCACATAAATATCTATTTTTGCAGATATTTCCACCGTCTCGCTGCCTTCATAAAAAAATTTCCGGACCGCATTATCGTCAAACAGTCCGCGTATTGTATCGCTCAACGCGATAGAGCCGTCAGGAATAGGTATCCCCCACGACCCGTCCAGTTGCGGCAAACCTTTTATATATATTGTATCAATATCGCCTAATGGAATAGGCGGAATACTTATTACTCCGCTTTTATCCATATTCCCCCAGTCGTAGTCTTTATCGACACAGGCCTGCAAGCCCGACAGGAGTATGATGGCCAGGAATATATGGCTGTACTGAAGTCTCATTTTGGCCGATTTTTTTGCGATTTCCGTATTATATCCGGTTGTAACAACAAATTTAAAATATATAAACCGGAAATCCTATTTTTTAACGGAAAAGCAAGGTGAAAATGGTATATAAATTTATTTTTAACACTGTTTTTACTGATATTAACTTAATTAGACCCGGTTGTTTATAAATTAAAATCATTATCTTTATATACCTGAATATAACACTGTAAACCAATAATGACACAGGACAAAAATACCGGAAAGGGAATATCAAACCTGCTGAAAAGAATGTGGCAGGGTATTGTGGGAACAAAGAAGAATGACGTCACTGTGTATTTCATATCGGGCATGTGCTACAATTGCAGCGTATTTAACAACCTGAAATTACCCAGGGGGTTCAGGAAAAAATATATAGAATGGCATATTCCCCGGCCCGATGAATCGCTGGATGAGTATGCGCATGTAATGGCCGGAAAGATAGATACTTCGCGCCCTTATGTATTGGTAGGTTATTCGTTCGGTGCTGTTATCATGCAGGAAATGGGCCGTTTCTTGGAACCTGTAAAAAGTATAATAATATCGTCTTTCAAAAGCGAAGATGAAATCCCTACCCTGTTCCGTGCCGTGAAAAGAACTAATCTGGCAGAACGGGTGCCGATGCGTGTATATTCTTCTACTGAATTTATAACCAACGCATTCAACCGTTTTGTATATAATATGCCTGCTTCGGAGTTGTCGGAAGTAATGACATATACCGACCCGGCATATATTAAATGGGCTGTGAAACAAATTACAGAATGGATACCGGGAGGAAACCACAAGCATCTGTATCATATACATGGCACTCTGGATCAGATATTTCCCTATGAACATATAAGAAATGCATTTCCGGTCGAAGACGGCGATCATCTGATGGTAATAAAAAAGGCAGACGTTGTAAGCTCTGTTCTTAGCGGGATATTACTGATGAAGGAAGAAGATGAATAATATGAACCAGAAAAAACATAGGCTACAGTTTTATAAGATAATAAGTAGCACCACCCACCTTATTACCCATCTGTAGCCTGCTCTTTTACCTAAATTATTGCAGTTATACAGGTTATCCGTATCATTCTATACGTCACAAGAACGCCGTCATACACTTTTGCTGGTATAACATATACGTATTAAACAGTCAATAAAATTCTCTGCTGACTAAAAAGTTTAAAGAATTGTTTTTTCATGAAGCTTAGCGTGTACTTGTGATCTTACCGGTTGCAAATATATATAATATTTGGAGAAAAAACTCGATAAGTACCAAAACTCTCAATATAATTTTATCTATTATATGAAGTTTGTATTGGTCAAACCGAATATTTTTTTTAACTTCGGGGCATCAAAGTATTTAGATGTGGCTATAGAAAGACAGAAATTGCAATACAAAAACACAACTTTTCCTACCATTTTTTTCTTTGAAAATTTGGAAGTTAGTTTTATTTTGTTAGAGAGAGAGAGAGAGAGAGAGAGAGAGAGAGAGAGAGAGAGAGAGAGAGAGAGAGAGAGAGAGAGAGCTTATTAGCTACTACCCTTAAAAAAATAATCCACTATCATTTCTACAGTTTAATTGATTGCGCCCATATATGGGTGCGCAAAATTTACACATTTATTCCGAAATCACAATACAGGGTATATTCTGTTTTCCGGCAGAGTACGCCCTGTATTATTTTTCTCCCGGGGAAAGATAAATCCTATATTATGATTTTAATTATGAAACTACAATTATGGAACGAAAAACTTTAAAACTATTGGTCATAGGCGCATTATCCCTTATGACTTTACAACTGCAATCGCAAGTGACCATCGGTTCGGGTCTAGAACCCAGACGAGCGGCTTTGCTCGACCTGAAAACCCGCCAGGGCGCTGCGGGTACGGTATCTTCCGTTTCGGATGACGCTAATATCACTTCCGGATTGGGTGACGGCGGTTTGCTGCTTCCCCGCGTAAAACTGGTCAGCATCAGTACCCTCGAACCATTTATCCCGACCAGCGATCCTGACTTTACAGCCAATACCGACAACCTGAAAGAGCGCCTTGCCGGACTGATGGTGTATAATATCACCAACAACGGTGTGGGTAGTACCCTCTATCCTGCTGTTTATACATGGAACGGAGCGATATGGGTTACCTCACAGGCTAACGAGGCCGTATCGTCTATTACAGGGCAACCCCAACAGTTCACCTTCTACGAACTGGGTACTGAAACGGCCGCACCGCTAACCTTTACAGTAGACGGGCTGGGTACATGGACGTACCAGTGGTATCAGGTAACGGGTAATAATGTGCATGTGCTTATCGGTACACCTATTGGCGGAAGCGGGACCATATCGGGCATAGGAGCTACCACTACTTCCTTCACTCCTGCTGGAGCCCTTAAAGGCACTACCCGCAATGCCAATAATACAGGCTTTTATAAATTCTACTGCATCGCTACAAGCACCCTCGGCGCAGAATTAACCTCCGACATAGCCGAAGTAGCCGTGGGCTGTGGAGCTAAGAATAATGCCGGCGAATGGATTTCCTTTATGTGCTTTAACCTGGGAGCTACCGACCTGACTATTGCCGCACAAAGAAATCATCCCATGACCAATATTCTTAACGATTCAGACGGCAGGCATTATTATATTGCAGGAGAAGAAAACCTTTACGGCGACTTGTACCAGTGGGGCCGTATCGGCGACGGACATCAAAAGCGGGGAGCCGCACAGGGTTTTACTGTCGGAGCAAACACCGCGGGGACAAATCAGGTAGCCTATGGTTCAGGTCCGACGTACGAGGACGGCAATCTGATTGGTCCAACAACGCGTTACCCATGGAGACAGGTGGCCCGTACGGACGCTACTCATTACGGTATGTTTATTTACGGAACAGGTTCAGGACAAAATTACAACTGGGCATATAACTTGCTTGCAAACCAGATAGACCAGTTGTGGCGTACCGGACGTTTTGCCCCTAATGATCCCTGCGCCAAGATCAAGGAAGACGGGTTGACTTACGAAAGCTACTACCCTGCCCAAAGTAATAATATTAATGATGGCAGTGCAGATACGAGCTGGCGCACACCTTCGCAGGACGAATGGGGAAACCTGTATAAAGGCGGTACTGTTTCGGGATTTTCGTCAACAGCCACAGCTAATACCTGGGTATGGTACAATACTAACGGTCGTGGGTACGAAATCAGACCTGACGGCGCCACTACAACCCTCTTTTTGCCTGCTAATGGCACCCGGAGCTACGGCAGTGGCTCGCTCTACGGCCAGGGCGTGAACGGCTACTACTGGAGTATCAACATTATCAGTACAGATGCGTACGGCCTGCACTTCAACAGTGGTAGCGTGTACCCTGCCTACAGTATCTACCGCGCAGAAGGCATTGCTTTGCGTTGCATCAAGAATTCATAATCCGATTAAGATTTTATTAACTATATATAATGCACAAAACCATCAGGCTTTTCAGCATTCAATCCTTACTTTTACTGCTTCCGTCAATATTCTTTGCCCAGTCCGTATCCGTCCGGCTACCGTGGTATGCCGGACGCGACTATTATTTCTGCCTGCCGGAAGGGGCTAAGGAGGACACTATCGGAAGAGGGAAACTGGATGCCGGAGGCAGGGCGTCTGTTACCCTGCCACGAAACTACCGGGGAGTGGGACGCCTCTCTATCAGGAAATACGGCAAAATATGGAATATCGTTATCAACGGCAAAGAGGATGTTTTAATGAGTGAAGCCCCCTCCGGCTCCCCCGAAGGGGCAGGACAGGAAGCAAGCCCTGTATTTGAAGGCTCAGCCGAAAATAGTTTCCTGATTAATTCACTTGCCCGGCAAAACAAGATCATAAGCGAATATGTCGAAGTTTCGGGCCGTCCTCAAAACCAAAGCCCGTCCTATGTGCTGGCTCCGCCTGAACAGCATATGCTGGCATTGGATAATGAGTATAAGACTTTTCGCAAAGAAATAAATGACAGCCCTTTGTATGCCGCCCGCATAGTGGAGATACTGAATTGCCTTTCGGGAACAGGCAGTTCTTTCAATGTGTCGCAGGAGGGCATATTGGAAGAATTGAGGGATTTTATTGTCGGTAAGGTCGATTTTGGCGATCTGTACACCAGTGGTTTCTGGCAGCCTGTATTCGAAGTATGGGTGCAAACTTCGGTCAACGACAGCCTGCTGCTCAACGATGCCCGCCATATGATCGACAGGTGCGGCAACGATATATTTATCCGCAGGGAAGTAACGCAGGCTATTATCCGTATGTTCACTAAATATGCAAAAGACGCCCTGCTTGCCGAACTCGGCACGGAATACCTTACTATGCCTCTGAACGGGCAGCCTGCACCGGAGATCGTAGCAGGCGATAGCCTTTTCCTTCCCAAACACAGCCTGATCGTTTTTTACGAGACAGGTTGCGGCAACTGTCATAATGAGTTGGAGGAACTGAAAAGTAAATATAAACTATTGACAGATAACAATATCCGTGTGATAACCATTTCCGCCGATGTGGATAGGAATGTATTCGTGGAAACGGCAACGGGTTTTCCTTGGGTAGACAAGCTTTGCGACTTCAAAGGCTTCGACGGGGAGAACTTCCACAACTACGGCATTGTAGGTACGCCCACATTTATCCTGACCGACAGGGAAGGTATTGTGCGGGGACGGTACGCACAACTCAGGGAACTGTTTAAGAACTGAGGAATAGTATAGATTATAGAGCTTACTAAATATTATCGCTTAGTTTTGTTTAGTTTGTATTTTGACCCGGTGAGCCACGACGGTTCGCCGGGTCGAATACGTCAACGCCCACCGAAAGGCAAAATCCTGAAAAGGCAGGAGAAGCCAATAAAAGACAAAAAGTCTGTTAGTCAGTAGATTAACAGACTTTTTCGCTCCGGGCGAGAAGTTCACCCAATGGTAGAAAATGATAACCCTTGTTTCTTGCATCTTCTTTTTCTTTTCGGGCAAAATAAGCTATGTCCGCGCCAAAAAAGCTCAATGCGTCAGCTATCATGCCTCCCGATTTACCCAGTCCTATAATACCGGCCTTCAATCCTGTAATTTCGCGGGGCATCCCATCCCAAGGTTCCTGTCCGAATCCATGCAGACAACGCACAAGCTCGCTTATCACATATTCTACCACTCCTTCGTCACCATAATCCCGGATGCCTGTTACGGTAATACCCCGTTCGTTAGCATAACGGATATCCACGTTGGCGCTTTCGGGAGAATACAGAGAACAGCACATCCCGATATATTTAATATCGGGACATCTTTCCAAGATATAACGATTGATCTGTGATGTATAACTCAGGAGTACAGCGTCTGCATCTCCTATGCGCGCAACAATAGCGTCGTCGCCTATAGGTATATCCTGATGCATAACAACTTCTTTTGCAAAAAAATACAATTCCTCCGCAGCCGGCGGAATCAGGCTTACGGGCTCTATGGCTACAAGTTTTTTAAACATATCCTTAAAGATTAGAAACAATAAAGATAGTAAAAGAAGCCTGCAAGGACAAATCCCTACTCTGCCTGCACTTACATTATACTATATTATCCCCAGTGCCATAACGGCAATACCCCACTCTGTATTATTTAGTTTCATTGTTAACAGGCAGGCTTATATTTAACCACTGTTCACCGTCCCATACATAAACCCCATCCGGCATTGCACCGTCCTGCTTATCTTTATTCTGGTGAAAGATCATCAGTCCGGTCAGATCTTCCTTCTTGTCGTTATAGTCAGGAGTATTCTCCTCTGCATAAGGCGATAAACTGGTACGGGATTTCAGTTGTACCTTGTACAAGACCAATCCTCCGTAGATCGCCATAGGCTTTGGTTCTCTTTTTTTGGGCTGCAATACCGTGTTTACCGTTTCTTCCTTTACCGGGTTCTTCTTTTTTTCAATAACCGGAGTGCCTGATTGGGAATATGCCGCTACTGTCAGCAGCAGACCGATAATAATACTCAATGTAACTCTGTAGTATTTTCTTGTTTCCATTTTTTTTGTTTGAAATGTTAATAAAATCAAGTTATATAGGCATACTGTTACCCGGTTCAGGGGGTTATCTGTATTTATGTCAATATGTTTCATCTTTATTATGTTATATAAATAGAAAATAGGATTACCCTACCTGTCGCAGACAAGGTAATCCGTAAAAGACAAAAAATTTCCGCATATAATATTCATAATGTAAGATAAAGACAATTGAGATGCGGAAAAAGGAATAATATTATTTAGATATATCATATTCTTTAAGAAAATCCGGATATTGGCGAAACTGATTATTCAAAATATTTCAGGTTTTAATGCCCGGAGATAAAGTATATGATTCTAATATTCTGCTATTAGGAAATAGTATTACCTCAATATATTTTTTTATTCTCATATATTCAGTCGTTTAATTTTCGTTTTGTTGTTTGCTTCTGTTCCTATTCCCATTCACGTTTGTAATGCATTGTGCATGCTGTAATACAGAACTATATAAAACTATCGGTATCAATAAACAATGTATCAGAATGCACAAACGGAAAAATCAGCGCTTTCGCAAAATATTATTCATCCATGTATGCCATCAACAGCCTGTAACCAGGCCATGATTTACTGTTTTTAATACTGTTCTTTTAATTTGTTATTCTTTATATTTATCCGTTGTCAATTACTCTCTGATAAAAAGTCAATTCTTATTCTGTATCTCTGAATTATTTCAATTGCAAAGTTATATGGATGAAACAAAAATGCTTTTACATATATCCACCATAATGTAACAAAAAATCGTACATATGTAAAACATAGCTGGTCAGGGGCTTTATTCTCAAAAAAAGGGTAGTTCCTTTCTAATTTTCCTGAAAATCCGGTTCACATCCGTTTTCCCATATCTTCCCGTATTTCCTTATATTTGAAGGTGTATCCCCTAAATATGTCTTGCAGAAATTGGTAAAATGAGAGATACTGGAAAAGCCGAATTCGTCACAAATATCTTTAAAGCTTTGTTTTTCGAGCCGTATTTCATAATAGATTTTTTCCGCCTTGTTCCGGAGCATCCATTTATACGGGGAAACGCCGAATACACGCTTGAAGTGCTTCTCGAAACCGGAAACCGAGTAATGAAGCGCCTCTGCCAATTCGCTTACCGATTTATAGTTGTGGCTATTACGCATAATATAAGATGAAAACACGGAATCGGCACTGAGAGCCTTACGAAAAAAAAACGATAAATCTTTCTGGGGATAAAAAGCACGCAGGAGAAAGAACAACTCTTTTACTTTATTCCGGTAAAATATACCGCAATATATTCCTTGGTTGATACAGGTCAGCACAAACTCAATATATTTCTTTATTTCCACATTTAGGTCTAAAAGATATAAATCGTCCATGGTTTGATCGTTTTCGTTCTCAAAAAACCTGGCAATATCCTCAATATTCATGCAATTGCAAAATGTAATTTGTTCCTGAAGCCGTATGATCAACAAGGTAGAATACTCTAACGCATTAAGTGAATAATGTTGATTTACAGGAAGATATACAGCCTTATTTTCTTCAATAATCGCTCCAGTATGACTTGCGAACGACAAAGAAACTTTTCCTTTTATAAGAAAAACCATCTTATCATTCAGGGAATTATTATCTATCAGGTCATTCTGATTCAGTTCCAACAACTGAATAGTAGAATGACGCCCTTTTTCTTTATAAGGGCACGATAATTTATCCGAACAATATAATTCGCTCATATAAATTGGCTAATAAAACAAAAAACTATAGAATGACCTTATCATTAATAAGACCAGGTTCAACTCGTCTCTTGTAAAAAGTAATAATTAAATTAAATGAAAGTAGAGATATAAATAAGAATAGGTACTTCTTGTAAGAATTTGTATTCGGCACAAATGTAGAGGTTTGAATTGAATTATTTTTTACATATTTCCTCCATTTTTTATTATTTTTCTTCCATCCTAATGGATGCAGTATAAGTATATTATCCCGATATGTATAAGCGATATATAAAAAAAATGTTATATAATCTTATATATTCTTATCGTGAATTTAGAGGTTACCCTTCCCGTTGTAATTATATTTTTTAAATTACTGAGAACAAAATCAGGCAGATAGGTGTTTAAAAGACAGACGGAATGGAGGACAAAAAATAGTGATTCGAAATAAACATTTTATCATTTCATCACTTTCTTCGTGTTGCATTATAGAACAAATATCATCATTATTGTTTGCAATTTGTATATTTCTAACAGCTTCGATTTGATAAATATTACAGGAATATTTAATCATCGTAATTATATTCATGTAGCAAATATCTTATTTAAGATTCATTTTCGGGAGTTTTCTTGAATGTCCGGCCCGGGCATAAGAGATATAATTACATAAAAATTCTCATAGCGGTCTATTAATTAAGGAATATAATTTATGAATACTTTCTGTGATAATGATTGCCCTATGGCTGAAAAAGAAGATCCTACCTTTGAACTTTTAAAACTGGATCAGGGAAATGTAATTAAAGAAATATCAGCCGAAGATATAATGGCCTTTGTTATTAAAGGCAAAATCGATTTGTCTATAGACGTATCTATTAATTCTGAAATAAAAGTAGATGACATCATATACCTGCCTATAGATTGTCACTACTTAGCTCGTATTCTGGAAGATTCAACTTTGCTAATTGTACGCATACATGATCCCATTTTATTTTGCAATTGCCTGCGTATCATGGATCTAATAAAAAGTAACCTTGACGAATGCTGTAAAAGTAAGCATTACGTATATTTACTGGAAACAAATCCGGAAATCAAACAGTTTATATCGTTTATCCAGACTTGCATTGATAAAGGCATATGTTGCAGGGAGTTTTTTCAACACAAAATCGCAGAATTATTCTTTCTGATGCGGGCATTCTATCCCCAGGATAATCTTGCCCAGTTTTTCAGTAGAGCATTACATTCTGATTCGGGCTTCTCTTCTTATATCACACATTATGGACATAACTATAAATCGGTAAGCGAATTGGCAGAGGCGCTTCATTACTCGGTTTCCGGTTTCGAGAAGCACTTCAAGCGTGTATTCGGCGTTTCCCCGTATAAATGGATGCTCCGGAACAAGGCGGAAAAAATCTATTATGAAATACGGCTCGAAAAACAAAGCTTTAAAGAAATTTGTGACGAATTCGGCTTTTCCAGTATCTCCCATTTTACCAATTTTTGCAAGTCGTATCTGGGAACTACCCCTTCCAACATCAGAAAATCCGGAAAATCCATTGCCTATTAACATAGGCAATTAATAGATAATCTTTCGTCTGTAAAGGCTAATATTCCCTGTATTTTATTTCTTATTTCTTATATATTAAAAATAAGCAAGAGGCTCCGTTGATTGACAAATATTTAAATTCTAACAATATCCCATTGTTACATTTTTTCACACTACGAGGAGAAAATGTAAAATATAATGGCGAAAATCTATAAAATTTATGTGAAATTTTAGAAATAACTTGCAGTCATAAATTGAATGCAAATTATATTGAATGAAAATAAGAGTGAAATACTGCATTTTCAATCCCAATTCATCGGCTGAAAATCGAATTATCAGATATGCTTCAATAAAGGCATACACTGTAGCTTCACAACACCTGGCGAACAATGATAATCTAAAGAGGATACAGTTATTAAATAAAAGATCGTGTAAAAGGACGGCATGGTTAGAAATGGAATAGCCCAGACAGCTATAAAACAGAAAGATCAGATATTACAGGCAATGTATAAGGCCTTTTTAACATAATGTCAAACAACAAATCCGGCAAATAAAAAATACAAGGAGGAATTATGCAAACAGGCATTTAGTTTACCTCATACGAGTATGAAAGAATATCTGCATTAATATTTCTTATACTCATTCTTTATTAATCTAAAACTTTAATTCCTTTTTACAATTTGTTATTCTTTTGTTTTACTGTTTGTCATGATCGGAATTACCTTGATATAAATCAGTTCAAACAGAATCTCTACAATAGTTTGTGTCACAATAACTGCGGCGACCAGCTGATTTTCAGGGGCAGGCAAAGATAACGCAAGCGGCAGAACGACTAAAGAATTTCTTGTACCGGTAGAGAATGAAACAGCCCGTGAACCATATACATCAACTTTAAATATTTTAGCCGAGAGCTTTCCTGTCAAAGGGGCAATAATGGCAAATGTAACATAGATCGGTACAACGGTTAATATTGGTGCCGGATCTTCATATAACATCCCGACTTGAGAAGCAATAACGACAAAAAATGTCAATGCCATAAGCGGGACTGGTAACCAACCCGAGAAACTCAAAATACTTTTTCCTATTCTATTATCTGACTTTGAGATTAACTGTGTTATTATTGAAAGTACAAATGGAATAACGATCAAATAAAAAAATGCTTTCACAAAAGGTGTAACCTCGATTATACCGACAGTCTCTTTTCCAAGAAAAAACCACAGGTACAGAGGTAATAATACCATTTGAAAAATAAACAGTAAGGGGGTGGAAGCCAAAACCGATTTGGAATCTCCTTTCCCCAAATGGGAAAAAACAATTACATAATCAATACATGGCGTCAATAAAACAAGAAGAACCCCAATACTGGTTACAGGGTTTAGCGGAAAAATACTTACTAAGAGCCATACAAGCAACGGTATCAGTATAAAGTTTCCAAATAAGAGAGCAGCGAAGAATGAGCGATTTTTTAATGCCTGTTTCAGTTCCAGAAAAGGAATCTGACAAAACATACTGTAAAGTAAAACCCCGATTATTGGTTCAATGGCGTGTTCAAATATATTCGATTGATCCCAGGCCAATCCAACGATAACACTGATCAACAGTATTATTATATAGATACTTATTTGCTTTTCTTCAAGTATACTTTTATTTATCATGAAATTTCTATCATTATGCAGGATTTACAAAAATATAACTATTCACAAGAATATCCAATATCTAACTAAAGCGAGGGAATATGTCAGGAATAAGAAAATGAAAAAAGCTTATAATCAATTATTAATTTTCTCTTCCTCCTTTAAATTGGACAGGTGATATAGAAAATTGCTCTTTAAAGCACTTACTGAAGTAGAAAGGGTCATTAAATCCTACCTTGTAAGCAACTTCAGAAACATTCAGACCGGTTGTTTTCAGTAGTTCTGCCGCTTTTTTCAGGCGTATTATCCGTACGTACTCATTTGGAGAGTAGCCTGTAATTCCTTTTACTTTTTTATAGAGCATGGTTCTTCCCAGATTCGTAGACTGAGCGAATACATCGACTGAAAAATCAGGGTTATCCAGATTTGTATCAATTATAGAATGTACTTTGTCTATAAAGGCTTTATCTTTGTCTGTCGTACAAATCGTGGTAAGTCCTATTCCGGGTTCCTGTGAAAATTTCTGCTGTAATTTCTCCCGTTGTTCGATAAGTTTAATAATCCGGGCCATCAGATATTTTGTACTAAAAGGTTTGATTATATAGGCGTCTGCACCCGATTGTATACCTTCTACCTGATGTTCTACAGATGAATGGGCTGTGAGCAGAATTATAGGAATATGACTTGATTGAAAATCCGATTTCAGCCTCTTTGTAACTTCAAAACCATCCATTTCGGGCATCATAACATCGCATATAATCAGGCTGGGTTGCTCATTTACAGCCATATTAAGCCCTTCAACACCGTTGGGTGCGGTCAGAATACTGAAAACAGGTTTTAATTGTTCCGTCAGGAATGACCTGATATCTTCATCGTCTTCAATAATAAGAATCTTATATGAGCTCAAAGTTCCGTTCAGGTTATCCTCTTCAAATATATTCTCTTCAATGGAAGAAGAGTTGATTACGGGTTCAGGATGGATGATGTTCTCTCTGTTATAATTGCTGTCGGCCAAAGGAATCGTTACAATGAACGAAGCACCTTCCCATTCGGATTCTGAATATTCGATACGTCCCAGATGTACATTAACCAGCTCATAGGTAAGATTAAGGCCGATACCAATGCCCGGTATGGAATAATTAATCTGTTTGAATCTCTGAAACAGCAAGTCTCTTTTATCCTGAGGAATACCCGTCCCCGAATCAGAAACGGTCAGTTGCCAATAATCATCTTTTTCGTTAAATTCAAGCTTTACTGAAATATTACCCTCGGCCGGAGTATGCTTAAAGGCATTGGACAGCAGATTGAAAGCCACTTTATCCATCTTTCCCCTGTCTAATAATGTTATTTTCGAATCTTTGTCCGATGAGAATGTGAAATTGATATGATTTTTATCCGCTGTCTCAGTAAATATATGATAGATGTCAGAAAAAAAACTAACAGTTTCTGTATATTCCAGAGTGAGTTCCATTCTGTCTTTTTGCATTTTCCGGAATTCCAGTAATTGGTTTATCAGCCTCATTAAGCGTAATGAACTCTTCTCTAAAATCCTGATCTGTTTTTTTAAGGGCGCAGGCAAAGACTTCATTTCACTCATATTCTCAATACTTCCACTGATAATGGTCAGGGGTGTCCTGAATTCGTGAGATATATTGGTGAAAAAGCGTAAACGATATTCAGTCAGCCTTTTTTCTACTTCGACTGCATTATGTAGCCTGTTCATTTTCAGAATAAGTTTGGACGCGAAAAAGCAGAGGATAAGCGCTGTAATAATATATATAGCAATAGCTTTCGACGATGTCCAGAAAGGCGGGACAACGATAATCTCCAACACTGTTTCCTGTTCGGCCATAATACCGGAACTATTGCTCCCTTTTACTCTGAAAATATATTTTCCCGCCGGAATATTCTTGTAAGTTGCTACATTATATTGCGTGATGGGATTCCATTTATTATCATAGTTTTCAAGTATATATGTGTACCTGTCGGAATACGCGTCCTGAAAATTTAATGATGAAAATTCTATGCTAAAAGAATTCTGACCATTCTTTAACTTTATGGATTTCGTTTCGGTAATGCTTTTACTCAAAGGCGAATCCTGTCCGTTAGGTACTGCCGGAATACCGTTTATGCGAAGCTTGGTCAATAATACCGGCCGGTCGGGAGCATTGTTTTTGAAGGAAGATGGATCGAGTATATACATTCCGTTATAACTCCCCAGCATAATTTCTCCGTTTTTTCTTTTGTAACTCGAAGACTCACAGAACAGATCACTTTCCCAAGTGTCGGGGAAACTGTAATTCTCGAAAATCATTGTATCCAGATTCAATTTAGAAACTCCGCTTTCGGTACTTATCCATAAATTGCCGTTATTATCTTCTTCTATCGATTGTACTACATTGTTTATCAATCCTTCTTCGGATGAAAAATGTCTGAAGCTGATTTCTCCGTTCAGACTGTTTTTCACGGCTAAATTAAGGCCCCCGCCCGATGTTCCTATCCAGATTTGCCCCCGGCTGTCTTCGAATAAGCATTTTACTTCACTATGATTTAATGAAGCGGGATTGTTCCTGTCGAAATGAAAACTTCTGATATCAGCCGGTTGCTTATTCATTTTATCAGGGGTAAAGGTGACGATGCCATTGTTCCCTCCGAGCCAGATCATGCCGGATCTGTCTTGAATGATACACCGGATAAACTTTTGTTCGTTAGATATAGCCGGTATCCTTTCAAAGATTAAATCTTTACCATCCTTCTTACAATAGAGTAATCCTGCGCCGAAAGTCCCTACCCACAGGTTTTCTTTCGAATCGATTAATATCGAGTATATACTGTTATTAGCAAGACTTATGGTATCTGTCGGGTTGTGAGTATATGTTTTATATTCACCTCTGTTACCGGAGATGACCAACAGGCCGTTTCCTTTGGTACCTACCCATTTATCGCCCTTACTGTCTTCAATCATGCAATACGGCATTCCCTGCGATAATGAGATAATATTCTTTGATTGAAGGTTTTCATCGAAGACGTAAATATTGCCACTTTTCGTTCCTATCCATATATCTCCGGACTTATCCTGGAAAATAGTCCTGATTATTCTGTTTTCAGCGTTGGTCTTATCCATATCCGGAAAAAATACCTCATTCTGGTATTTTGTCAATGAGATTTTAGAAATACCGGTATGTTCTGTCCCTATCCATATCTCTCCGGATTTATCTTCGAATACGGAAAGAAGATAATTGGTTTTAAGCCCGCTGTTGTAGCGGGTATAATGGCTTAATTCTCCCGTGTTCTGATCTAAGGCGAACAGGCCGTTCCCGTATGTTGTAATCCAGATTATATCCCGCGAATCGCAATAAATATCATACCTTTCCAGATCAATGACCGGCAGAATGGATTTAGGTATTAACTCTATACGCCTAAATTTTTGTATAGGCTTTTCATACTTCCATATATTACCCGATTTGTTATATATCCACGGGTTATTATTGTTATCGGTAAATATCCTCGTTCCGGTCAGTTCCTCACCATTAAAAATATCTTTTGCGTCGGTTACTACGGATAAGCGGATATTTAATATATATGTTCCTTGTTTCCCGGTAATCAGAATTCTGTTTTCATCCAGGACAGCAGTCTGATTAATAATAAATTTACCTCTTTGCGGATAGATATCGATCATGGAAGAATATCTCTTCTTATTTTTTTCTCCTACAATAATTTTATTGTTATGAGTAAAAAAGTAAATGTATCTGCCTGATTCTTCAGCTTTCTGAAAGTTAAGATTATTGTCTCCCGTGATATAATATTCAGGATTATCCCTTATTATCTTATACAACTCTTTATCCGTCCCCAACCATATCTGATTACCCGAATCTTCATATACGAAGTTTACTATATTGGTTTGTATGTTATTCTTATCGAATAATGTCGGCAAAAGCTCGTTATTCACGTATTGAATGCGGCATGCGCCTTCTTTTGTTCCCCACAGCCAGATATCCCCGTTTCTTGTCACCAGGATATCCAGATAACTTCTCGCCTCATTCTTTCCGGTATAATCGACAAACGATTCGGTATGAGTATCGTAACAGTCGACAATCCCGGATGTAGAGAGTATCCAGATACGCCCGTTGTTGTCCTCTACCGTCTTTTTTATTTTGCTTTCGGTGAGTGACAATAAATTGAATTGAGGGCGCATTACATCAAATTCACGGCCATCATAGCGGTTCAGCCCATTTATGGTACTGACCCATATAAAGCCCCGTTTATCCTGCATGATACTCCTTACAGTATTGTGGGATAGTCCGTTTTTATTAGTAATATTCTCAAATTTCAGACCGTCGATGGCATATACAGGGAAAGTCAGAAAATACAGAAATATACAGATTAGATTTAATTTACTCATTTAATCAAAAGGCAACAATACAAAATTATACAAGTTCAGATAAAGGGAAGTTCTTTTCTTCTGTTTTTACAGGTGCTGTAAACATTTATCCATGCAATTTAACGATTATTCCATACGACGGGAACTGCGACAAGCATAAAATCGATTTTACTACACAAAAATACAGGTATAATGTCAAATCTTCGATGCGCGGCCCTTGAAACATCAATACATTTGTTGCGAATATTTTTTCACATCTGAAACTACATTATAAATAATACTATTGAAAATTCAAATTTTGGTTCCATAACCTAACTAAATTTAATATCATGAATAATTGTATGAAAAAAGAACGAAAGCCAATTCTTTTCAAGGTATTGCTATTCTTTGCTTTATCGCTTGTGAATAGCAGTATCATTTTTGCACAAAATGGGATTACAGTTTCCGGTACAGTGCAGGACGAATTAGGAACACTCGTGGGAGTGAGCATCGCGATTAAAGGAACTACTACAGGTACATTGACCGATGTGGATGGTAAATTTTCATTAACCGTCCCAAATGATAAGGTAGTTCTTACTTTCTCCTTTATAGGCTATGTTTCGCAGAACATAACAGTAGGTTCCGACAGAATTTTCAATGTAACGATGAAGACTGAAGATAATTCTTTGGATGAAGTAGTAGTTATCGGTTACGGCACCGTGAGAAAAAAAGATCTGACCGGATCTACCGTATCGGTCAAAGGTTCCGATCTGGCCAACATTCCGGTAACTACAGCAGCTCAGGCCTTAGCCGGTAAAGCTGCCGGTGTGAATGTTATTCAGCAAAGCGGCGCACCGGGCGCTAATGTTCAGATCACTGTACGGGGCGGCACATCTATTACGCAAGGTACAGAACCATTGTATATTGTGGACGGTTTTCAAATGGAAAACGGTTTGCAGAATGTAGATATTAATGATATCGAAAGTATCGACGTGATGAAGGATGCTTCCGCAACGGCTATTTACGGGGCAAGAGGATCGAACGGTGTTGTATTGATCACTACAAAATCCGGTAAATCGGGAAGAACGGAAGTTTCTTATAATGCATATGTCAGCTTCAACCGTCTGGGCAAAAAACTGGATTTATTAGGAGTCGAAGACTATGTGAAATATCAATATGAATATAACGTGCTTCGTGGTAATGCGGATAGTTTTGCCAATTTTTTCGGAGGTGATGTCAATGCAGCTGACTTTTATTCCGGAGCTTATTCCAGAATCTCTCAAGAATATGGGAATCGCGCGGGAATCGATTGGCAGGATATTGTATTCGGTGATACCGGAATTACCCAGAATCACAATATAAATATAAGTGGTGGCACCAATAAAACCAGGTATATGGTGAGTTATAACTATACCGGTGAAGACGGTATTATGGAGAAACATGGCTATAAGAAAAACAGTATTCGCGCCAAGATCAATCATGAATTAAGTAAAGGTGTACGTTTCGATTTTGCTTCCAGCCTGCAAATGACCAAGGTTGACGGTGGTGGTTCGCTGGGAGGAAAGCTAAAGCAGACAATCCTGCAACCGATCACCGGAGGGGCAAGGTGGACAAATGAACAAATGATAGGTTCCGATATAGGTACGGAGATCGGTAATATAATGAATGATGCCAATTATGATGCTCAAAACCCGATTCTGGATAACAGGGCTATTACTAACGAGAAATATACCCGTTTAGCAACTGTCAATGCCGGACTTGAATTTGATCTTATAAAGAACATGACGTTCCGCACGGCCGGCAGCTATACATGGCAGCAGATTCGTAAAGATTATTGGGATGACGGCAGCACCAAACAAGCTAAAGCAAATAAAAGCCCTTATGGTTATGGCTCCCGGGATAATAGTGAAAAATATTCATGGCAGATCACAAATACTTTGAACTATGCATTCAACCTGAAAGAAGTACATCGTTTTAATGTACTCTTGGGACAGGAGACTTATTATACCGAAAATATGATGCTGGAAAATGAATACCGTAGTTTCTCTGATGGTAACTTCGGACTGAATGATGTGAGTATGGGAATCCCTTATACATGGAAGTCTGATAAGGAGAAAGTAGGATTGGTTTCTGTATTTGGCCGTCTTTCTTATAATTTTGATGAACGTTATCTTTTTACGGGTACCTTGCGCGGAGACGGGTCGTCCAAGTTTGCCAGAGGCAAGCAATGGGGATATTTCCCTTCTGCTTCGGGGGCGTGGCGTATTACGGAAGAGTCCTTCATGGAAAATGTAAAAACGATTATGAATAATCTGAAACTGCGTGTGGGCTACGGTATTGCGGGTAACAACAATATTAAAAACAATATGTATGCGACCTCTTACGGATCCGGGCATTATGGATATAACGGAGGAGATTATATTACATACATTCCCGGTACGACATTGGGGAATCCAGACTTGAAATGGGAGAAAACGACCACCACTAATATAGGATTAGATATGGCTTGGCTCAACAGCCGTTTTAACCTCTCTGTGGACTGGTATAATAATGAATCATCCAACCTGTTGATAGAAAATAAAATACCTACTTCCACCGGATATTCTACCCAGATACAAAATATCGGCTCTATTCGCAACAGAGGGGTTGAAATCGTGTTGAATACAACGAATGTTTCCACCAAAGATTTTACATGGTCGACTGATTTTAATATCGCATTCAACCGTTCGAAAGTATTGGATCTGTATGGAAGTGACGAACTCAATTATTTTATAAAAGATTATGAATCCCGTATGGGATACAAAATAGAAGTGGGACAACCTTTAGGACAGTTCTACGGACTTATTTATGATGGCATCTATACTACCGATGATTTTATTCAGAACCAGGACGGAACTTATACGCTGAAGGATGATGTACCCTATCTGAAAGGAAGTACCCGCTCCAGCGTAAAAGTAGGCGATGTGAAATATAAAGCGATTGCCGGTGAAACGGATCAGGATGGAAATCCTGTTTTCTCTGTCAATGACCGTACGGTTATCGGTAAAGCACAACCTAAATTTACAGGAGGTATGAACAATACTTTCAGGTATAAAGGTTTTGACCTGAACATCTTCTTTAATTTTGTATATGGCAATAAAGTGTTCAATATGAGTACACAACGATTTATTGGTCCATATCTGGCAAATCAAAATACACTATCGAAGATGAGCGACAGGTTTACATTGATAGATTCTGAGACAGGCAAAGAGAGTACTAATCTGGCAAGATTGGCTGAGCTGAATCCCAACCAGAACGGAGGTTTATTATGGAATATTTCTTCCAATAATAAGACAGCTATCAGCGACCACAGTAGTTATTACCTGGAAGATGGTTCTTATTTGCGTCTGAATAATATTACCTTGGGTTATACATTGCCTAAGAAACTAGTACAAAAGGCAAGGATCAATAGTGTCCGGGTCTATGGTACGCTGAACAATATCCATACATTCACTAAATATAGCGGTTATGATCCCGAAGTATCGGCAAGCGATAATGCTTTGACTCCGGGTATAGACAATTCTTCTTATCCACGGGCAAAAAGTTGGGTGTTGGGAGTAAATTTAACCTTTTAAATAGATCATGAATATGAAAAAGATAATAAATATTTTAGGAATATCTATCCTGTTGCTGATGTTCAGTTCATGTGAGGACTGGTTGGACATGCCCTCCGAATCAAAAGCCGATAGCTCCAGTGTGTTTTCAACGGTGAGCAGAGCCGAAATGGCAGTAGTCGGAGCTTATCCATATATATTTACACAAGAATTGGGATACCAGTTATTGATGGGTACAGACGAATCAAGTTCGACGGAATCAAATTCCAAATACAATGTTTCGAATTATGATTATACGAATCTTACCGGGATGTTAAGTTCTACTTATACCACCATGTATCGCGCTATCGAATATTCCAATGTCTGTATTAAGAATATTCCTTTGATGAGTGCTGCCGAAGCTGAACAAACAAAGGTTAATTCACTGTTGGGTGAGGCTTATGCCGTTCGCGCGTATGCATACTGGAATATTGTGCGTTTTTATGGTGATGTTCCTTATACAGACATCCCTACTTCCGATTTGACGACTTTTTCATCTTCACGTGTCAGTCGCGATGAAATATGGGATCGTTGTATTGCTGATTTGCAGAAAGCCGTCGAATTACTCCCCTGGAAAAGTGAGGGGATGGTAAGTACAGGAGAACGTTTCACCAAGAATGCGGCGTATGGTATTTTAGCACGTGTAGCCCTGCATGCTGCCGGATATTCACTGCGCTGGGATTTGAATACCGTTCCTTATAATAAAAGCACTGTGAAAAATGCACAGCGTGAAGATGCAGCCCGCATCAGAGAACTATATCAGATAGCTGCCGACGCATGTGCAGCAGTCATTGCTAAAAATGAAAATAGCTTGTTAAGCAACTACGATCAGGTATTCCGTGACCTGGCTTTGAAACAATACAACAATGAAACGATCCTTGAATATGGCTGGTATGGCTCCGAAAGCCCGGATGTACGTACTGGTTATGTGAATGGGGTTGCTACCAGCGGAACAAGCGCTACATTCGGTAAAGGAGGTCCCCAGATGATAACTATGCCGACTCTTTACTTCGAATTTGATGAAGGAGATCAGCGCCGCGATGTATCGGTTTGCAACTATGGCATTCTGTCGGATGACAATTTGCAGATGAGTACATATATCGGGACTTGCCTGGGTAAATACCGTATCGACTGGAAAGCGGACCGGGGAACATCAGACAGTAAACGGGATATTAATTTCCCATTGTTACGCTATTCGGATGTATTGCTGATGTATGCAGAGGCTTTGAACGAATTGAATAATGGGCCTACGGAAGCTGCTGCAAACGCAATAAAAACAGTTCGTCTGCGTGCTTTTAATAAGGACGCTTCTAAGGTAGGTACTATTCCCTCAGAATATAACGGGTTCAAGGATGCCATTATCAAAGAGCGCAAACTGGAGCTTTCCAACGAATCGTTACGTAAGAGCGACCTTACACGCTGGGGTATATTATACGAATATTTAACAGCGGAAAGAGAGAAGCTGTACCAATTGGCAAAGCACGAAGGTCAATATGCAGATGTAGGTGTATACCGTGCATATAAGAAGGTGAAAGCTGTCGTTAAAAATCCGCTTATAGCTGTTCCTTATATTTCTATGGATGACACGGATATCAATTCTATGAACCTTACAGAAGGGGAAATTACGACTCTCAATACGATAAATGCCTCAGGCAAAGGCTATCTGGATAAAACTTTCTACGAAAATAGCGCCACAGGCAAAGTCTACTTTACCAAAAGCAGCGTGCCCACCGGAACAGACGTTACAGAAGTATCATATACTATATTAAATATGTTTGGTTGCCATTCGGTGAAACAGATGGGCGGGCTTTCCGTAGAGGACGTGCCGGGATTAGCTTCAGTTAATAAATGGATCGAGAATATGTTTTATGGCATGCAGAAGAATATGGTAGAAATCCTTCCATTCAATACTACGAATATAATTGATGTAAATCCCGGACTGATAGGTCAACAGCATCCAATGTATTAATCAGAAAGCCTATGCGTAATTTACTTCTTATACCGGTATGCATATTAGGATATATCTGTAATTTATCCTCGCAACCTCTTGCATTTCCTACTGCTGAAGGCTATGGTAAATACACTTCCGGCGGAAGGGGCGGACGTGTGATTACAGTTACCAACCTGAACGATTCGGGCACGGGAAGTCTGCGGGATGCCATAGAGCAGCAGGGAGCACGAATAATAGTTTTCGCGGTAGACGGGACTATCGACCTGCAATCGAAGCTGATTATTGAAACAGACAACATAACCATTGCCGGGCAAAGTGCACCTGGTGATGGAATCTGTCTCAAAGGTTACCCTCTCTATGTGAGGGCTAATAATGTGATTATCCGTTATATCCGCACCCGTATGGGGGACCTTCACGCGATAGAAGACGATGCGATGGGCGCTATGCGGGTAAAAGATTTGATTATAGACCATTGTTCCGTTTCGTGGTCGGTAGATGAGTGTCTTTCAGTTTACAGATCTGAAAATGTAACTGTACAATGGTGCATGGTTACACATAGTCTGGCTAAATCTGTCCATTCAAAAGGTGCGCATGGTTTCGGCGGAATATGGGGCGGCAGCAAAGCTACTTTCCACCATAACCTGTTGGCTCATCACAGCAGCCGGAATCCCCGTTTTGCGTCGGACGGATATTCTCCCGTAGATTTCCGGAACAATGTAGTTTATAATTGGGGATTTAAATCTGCTTATGGCGGAGGACAACACGGAAAAATAAATTTTGCGGCAAATTATTATAAGCCCGGCCCTGCAACTTCGGACAGCAAGAGGGCATGGTTTCTTGATCCGGCAGAAGATGGGACGGGCTCATATTACATTGCCGGAAATGTAATGGAAGGCAGCGATGAAGTTACTACCGATAACTGGAAAGGAGTGGGTACTGAAAAGAGGATAAAAGCCGGACAGCCGTTTCCTTATGAGCCGATTATGGAAGACATCCCTGAAATAGCTTACGAAAAGGTACTTGCCTACGCGGGTTGCAGCCACCGCAGAGATGAATATGATAAACGGGTGATTGAGGAAGTAAAGACAGGGACGGCCATAGGTGGGGAAACATATGGCGGAGGCAATAAAGGTATCATCGATTCGCAAAATGCAGTCGGTGGATGGCCCGGATTGAAACAAGGAAAATATTCCGCGGACAGTGACGGGGACGGAATACCCGATACATGGGAGACAGCACACGGATTGAACCCGAATGATCCTAAAGATGGAAATCTGTACAATCTCAATGAAGATTATACAAATATTGAAGTGTATCTCAATTCTTTAGTAAATTTAGACAACTATCATTATTCTGTGATAAGGAAAAATACAAATTTGAAAATAACGGGAAAATACCCTCAGGATAAGATTTCTGATTTTAGTAAAAAATTACAGCCGATTGGGCGTATTCTGGAATCGGAAGGATACTATGTATGGTGCTGTGCTCCGGTATTCGATAAAGAAGGAAAAGTCCATGTCTTTTATTCACGCTGGCCTGAAAAATATAAAATGGGAGGATGGATACATAAAAGTGAAATCGCACATGCTGTAGCAGATAAGCCGGAAGGGCCTTATACCTATGTGGAAACTGTATTGGTTCCCCGCCCGGGATATTTTGATGCGACGACCTGCCATAATCCGCATATACAATATGTGGACGGGACCTATTACCTTTTTTATATGGGTAACAGCGATGGAACGGTTTATACCAAACGTATCGGCATGGCAAAATCCGGGTCACTGGACGGGCCTTGGGAAAGATGCGAAAAACCGCTTCTGGAAGCAGGGAAGAGCGGTGAATGGGACGATTGCAATACGACCAATCCCGCATTCGTTTCACATCCCGACGGACAAGCATGGCTTTACTATAAGTCATGGAACAAAGAGGCTTACCAAAATGAAAAAGGAACTATCCGTGCCAACCGGAAATACGGTCTGGCTATAGCTGACAACATAGAAGGAAAATATAAGAGAATAAAGCAAAATCCGGTTGTCGATCTTTCAAAATACGGTGACAATAAACAGGTTGAAGATGCATATGTGTATATAGAGGATGGCAAATTTAAAATGCTGATGCGCGATATGGGATATTTCGATCATGAGGCAGGATTGATTTTCGAATCGGAAGACGGAATAAACTGGTCGGAGCCTCAGATAGCCTGGTTTGGCGCGGATGCCTATTTGCAGGAGCCGCCTGCTCCCAAACACCTCAAAAGATACGGACGGTTTGAGCGTCCGCAGTTATTAATGAAGAACGGAAAACCTGCATACCTTTTCAATGCTATGCAAGGAGGAAAATATGAAACAGCCTCCGGGTTTGTATTTAAAATATTATCTGATAATGAATAATACCTTTATGATGAAAAAATGGGCAGTTCTGCTTTTGACAGGCTTACTGGCTGGCTGCGGGAATAATGCTCCTGAAAAGATAGACCGTTACGCCCTGGTAGAGAGAAATAATCCGAAGGTGACGGAGTTCGAAGAATTATCTTCACTGTCCGTCGGCAACGGTAATTTTGCCTTTACGGCAGATGCTACCGGATTGCAGACATTTCCCGGGTTGTATTCTGCCGGAGTACCTTTGGGCACACAATCCCAGTGGGGGTGGCACAGTTATCCGGATACGGAAAATTTCAAACCCGAAGAGACCCTCAGAAATTACAACTTTAGAGGATGGGACGAGCCTTATGCCGTTCAGTTTAATGAAAAAGGCCGTCAACAGGATGCTGCGAATTATTTCCGTGTCAATCCTCACCGTCTGCATTTAGGTTATGTCGGGTTAGAGGTGACCGATGATAACGGCGAAAAGGTTAAGCCCGAAGAATTTAAGAATATTAACCAGACACTCGATCTGTGGAAAGGAATTATCTCCAGCCGGTACACAGTAAATTCCGATTCGGTATCTGTACAGACGGCAGTCCATCCTGACCGGGACCGTCTAGCTATAAACCTGAATTCACCTTTGATCGGAAAAGGAAAAATGCAAGTGAACTTCCGTTTTCCCTACCCTACCGGCAATCATTCAGACGATGCTACGGATTGGACTGTTCCGCAAAAACATAAAACGGAAATCATTTCCCGGGATGACCATTCTTTCGTCTTGAAAAGGACATTAGATACAACCGTATATTATATTTCGGTAAAATATGAAGGTAAAGCTGCTCTGTCGGAGAAAGAAGCGCATTATTTACTCCTGACACCTGAAAGTGATAAATTCTCATTCGTATGTGAGTTCACAGATAAAGCTCCCGCGAAACTGGATGACAATACAGATGAAACATTCGGGGCTTCATCACGGTATTGGACTGCATTCTGGGAAAAGGGGGGAGCCGTCGATTTTTCGAAATGTACAGACCCCCGGGCGAAGGAACTGGAGCGCAGGGTTATCCTGTCACAATATCTGATGGCAATACAATCTGCAGGAATGTATCCTCCGCAAGAGACAGGTTTGACTTATAACAGCTGGTTTGGAAAATTCCATCTCGAAATGCACTGGTGGCATGCCGTACATTTCGCATTGTGGAACAGAACCGATTTGCTGGAGCGTAGTATGGACTGGTATGCGCAGGTTTATCCCGTTGCTAAGCGGATAGCCGAAAGGCAGGGATTCAAAGGCGCGCGCTGGATGAAGATGACAGACCCTTCAGGTACGGAAGCGCCGTCGAAAGTAGGATCTTTCCTAATTTGGCAACAGCCTCACTTCATCTATATGGCGGAACTTATTTACAGGAATAACCCTTCGGAAGAGGTGGTTAAAAAGTATGGTTTCCTTGTTAATGAAACTGCTGAATTTATGGCGTCATTTGCCACCTACGACGAATTGGAAGGACGTTATATACTGAAAGGAATTATTCCGGCTCAGGAAACGTTGAGAGCTTCGGAAACGATCAATCCGCCTTTCGAACTCGCATATTGGCATTACGCCATGTCTGTGGCGCAACTGTGGAGAGAACGCGCAGGCGAAAAACGTAAACCGCAATGGGACGAACTGATTGATAAGCTTTCACCGTTGACGGCTTCAGATGGTTTATATTTAGCTTCCGAAGACGCTGTGGATACTTACAAAGATATCCGTTTTACGTCCGACCATCCGGCTGTATTGGGTGCATTGGGTATATTGCCTCAATGTAAGCTGGTACGCCCCGATTATATGAAGAACACATTGAACTGGATATGGGACAACTGGAACTGGGGTAAAACATGGGGATGGGATTATCCGATGACTGCCATGAGTGCGGCCCGTCTTGGCGATCCGGAAAAAGCGATTGGCGCCCTTCTGATGGAAAAGCGTACCAATACATATCTTCTTAACGGTCATAATTATCAGGATTCCCGTCTGCGGGTATATCTTCCGGGGAATGGGGGCTTACTTACCGCGGTGGCAATGATGTGCGCAGGCTGGGACGGAAATGGAACTGAAAACCCGGGATTCCCTAAAGATGGTACATGGAATGTCGTCTGGGAAGACCTGAAACCGATGCCTTAAATGAATGAAAAGTGAAAAATGAATAATTAAAAATGCAGGGGCAGAGTTTCTCTCTGCCCGTTTACTTACAACATGAGATATTTTGCGTTGATATACTTTCTGTTTGCAATTTCCTGTTTGCATGTTTCCGCTCAGCCGAAAGGCTATTGGCATGGAAAGGAACGGCAGTTACGCTATATGCCCGAAGACGGGGATTTCGTTATTGTGAATGGAAATAAGAAGTTTAACCGTGCCTTATATGGTACCAATACAGCCTTTCGCTTAGAAACAGGGGACCTGCCCGAATTCGGATTCTTTATGCCGGATATGGGAGGTAATATGCAATTAGGACTTATTAAAAACGGAAAAAGTATCTGGTTGAACGATGCGGAATATATCAAATCTGTTTACAGGGCGGGAAGCCGTATTTATGAAATAAAAGACCCGTTTATAGCTCATGGGGAAATTATTATTACAGCTTTGGCTATGGCCGGAACAGAAGGGATGATCCTGAAATTGGAAACTGTAAATTTACCTGCGGACGTGGAGTTGATATGCATGTATGGCGGGGCAAGCAACAAACGTTTCTCCCGGAACGGGGATTTAGGTGTTGATGATCCGGATGCCTTCGCTCTGAAGCCTGATGCTTGTGAGAATAACCGTTATACGATAAATCAGAATTCTTTTTCATTGGAATACGGACAAGGGACAAAAGGTGGGCCACTTAAAATAAAAGGAGTTTTTCCTGAAAAATCATTACTGAAAGAGGCTTCGCCTTATGCTGTAATGACTCCCCTTGGATTGTGGGATTCTTCTGTGCCCGGCAATAAGCCGGTACTCGTCTCTAAAACTATTTTGGATAAATCGGAAGTATATTACTTTTCTATAAAAAAAGAAGACAATAACAGTTTGAATTATACCCGGCTGAAAAATGAGTTCGATAAGGCTGAAACCAAACGTAAAGAAATAGCGGAAACGGTAAAAATCAATACTCCGGACCCTTATTTCAATACACTGGGAGGCGTATTGAGCATTGCCGCCGATGGTATTTGGGATGATGCCTCCAATACATGGCAACATGGCGCAGTCGGCTGGCGCATGCCGCTGAATGGTTGGCGGGCAGCGTATGCCGGGGATGTCATAGGCTGGCACGAACGTAGCCGTAAGCATTTCGACGGATATGCAAATTCGCAGATTACCAATATCGGGCCGGTTATCCCCCACCCTGCGCAAGACCGGAAATTAAATCTCGCCAGAGCCGAAAAAACATGGGGGACGCAGATGTATAGTAATGGCTATATCTGCCGCAACCCTGATAATACAAGCCAGATGCACCATTATGATATGAATCTGGTGTACATAGACGAACTGCTCTGGCATTTCAACTGGACCGGCGATATGGATTATGTCCGTAAAATGTGGCCTGTATTGAAGCGGCACTTAGCATGGGAAAAACGGAATTTCGATCCTGACGGCGACGGTTTATACGATGCTTATGCGGGAATATGGGCGAGTGATGCGCTACAATACAACAGCGGAGGTGTAACGCATTCTTCCGCATATAATTACCGTGCCAATAAAATGGCTGCCGGAATAGCTGAAAAGCTGGGAGAAAATCCCGAACCTTATAAAACTGAAGCCGGAAGAATACTGAACGCCATCGATAATCAATTATGGCTGCCGGACAAAGGGTGGTGGGCTGAATACAAAGACCTTATGGGCAACCGGATGATACACCCGGATGCAGCTGTATGGACGGTATATCATGCTATCGATTCTGATATTCACACGCCTTTTCAGGCCTATCAGGCAACACGTTATATAGATACGGAAATACCTCATATACCTGTATTGGCAAGCGGTTTAGAGGATGAAGGTTATCAGACGGTTTCTACTACGAATTGGCTTCCTTATTCATGGTCTGTAAATAATGTGGCCTTTGCCGAAGTTGCACATACCAGTCTGGCTTATTGGCAGGCGGGCAGAGCAGACGAAGCATACAAGCTGTTTAAAAGTTCCGTTTTGGATGGAATGTATCTGGGTAGCAGTCCGGGTAATATAGGGCAGGTCAGTTTTTACGACGCTGCGCGGGGAGAATGTTACCGTGATTTCGGCGATCCCATCGGAGTATATTCGAGAGTGCTTATTCAGGGACTTTTCGGGATATTACCCGATGCAATGAATAACCGGTTGGTTATCCGTCCCGGATTTCCCACACGATGGGATTATGCTTCCCTTTCTACTCCGGATGTCGTTTTTGATTATAAACGAAACAAACTGACAGACACCTATCTGATAAAAAACCGGTTTGGTAAGCAATTGCATATTGAACTGTTAATCAGGGCTAACCGGGAAAATATAACATCATTAACCGTAAACGGTAAAAAACAAGAATGGACGTTGGTTGAAAATATCGGCAATCCATTAATAAGAATAGACTGTACGGATGCCGAAGTGTTTGAGGTTGTTATCGAATGGTCGGGTAATACATTGAGTGATGCCGTCAGTCAGTATATGGGAGTAAAGGGTGAAAAATGGAATTTAAATTCTTCACGGGAGATAGTGAAAGTTTATGATCCCCAGCATGTTTTGCTAAATGTCAGGCAGAAAGAGAATAGCCTGTCCGGAATATTGAAAGGAGGAACAGGACACCGGACATTGTTTGTACAGGTAAAACAAGGCCGGATGTTGTGGTGGCAGCCCATCCATATCGAAATGCGAGAGCCGTTTTCCGTAGAATTTGACGCGGAAACGGACAAGTTGCAATTCAGGTTGAAGAACAATCAACAAACCCCGGCCAATATAAAATTATTTGTGAATAAGGATTCTGAAAATTATACCCGGTCTTTAACCTTAGGAAAAGGAGAAATATCGGCACTGATAACTATACCCGATGATAAAGTGAAGACCGGAACAAACTCCTTGCAGATAGAAAAAGAAGGGGAAGTTATTTACGATACGAATCTTATAAACTGGAATATCAGGAACAGCCAGCCTGTATATGAAACCATAGAGATAGATAAATACCTGAATGCTCCGGTTTCGCAGATATTCAGGAATGAATATCTGACACCCCGTTCTCCTTATACAACATTGCAGGTTCCGACGCAGGGTATGGGAGAATGGTGCCATCCTTTACTCACCGCCGCTATTGATGATGCAGGCCTGAGAAAATCCGTTGTAAACAACGAAGTCGCAACGCCTTTTGATATTTCTTTCCGGACAACAGGAGATACAAACGCGAACAATATAGCATTTACAACACTTTGGGATAATTACCCTGCCGAAGTAAGGATACCCCTTTCGGGTAAATCGTCACACGCCTATCTGATGATGGCGGGTAGTACCAATCATATGCAATGTCATGTGGTGAATGGCACGGCAACAGTTAAATATACCGATGGAAGCCAATTTGTTTTGCAGCTTGTTCCGCCTGAAACATGGGCTCCTATTGAGCAGGACTTCTATATGGACGGTCAGGCTTTCGGATCGAAACAACCCCGTCCGTACCGGGTAGCCTTTAAGACGGGTATAATCAGCCGGAATATGGAAAAGGATATGAAAATAGACTCCGGTGAAGTTTACGGAAGAAGTATTGATGGCGGAGCAGGAATAATTCTGGATTTACCGTTGGATAAAAGGAAAGAACTTCAGTCACTCGAACTGAAATGTATAGCCAACGAAGTGATTATAGGTTTGATGGGGATTACCCTTTTACGATAATAAGACAAGTTTATGAGAAAATTGGTATTAATTTTTATTTCGTTGTTTATTTTACAGTTGGCGCAAGCCCAGAAAACAGGAATCCTTTTTGCTGATTCCGAGATGAAGCGTTTTCCGCAGGCATGGCAGTTAGACCATGGGAAAAGATTGTATTTCGGATATTCGCAAGGGGTAGGCTGTACAGCCATGCTGAAAGTGTGGAAAAAGACCAACGATCGCAAATATCTCGATTATGTAGTTAATTGGGTAGATACTGTTATTAATGATAAAGGTGAAATCCATCTCTACAAAGTGGAATCCTATAATATAGACTATATAAATTCCGGTAAGGTTTTATTCGATGTTTACCAGCAAACCGGAGATGAAAAATACAAGCTGGCAATGGACAGGCTGGCTGCCCAGATGAAGATGCATCCACGTACACTGGAAGGCGCTTTCTGGCACAAACTGATTTACCAGCATCAGATATGGCTCGATGGTCTGTATATGGGATCGCCGTTTCTGGCACAATATGCAGTGACTTTCAATCAGCCCGATATAATAGAAGATGTAATCAGCCAGTTTCTTATTTGCGCCCGGCATACCTATGACGTTAAAACAGGCTTGTATTACCATGCCTGGGACGAAAGTAAAAAGCAACGCTGGGCCAATAAAGAAACCGGGCAATCTCCTAATTTCTGGGGGCGTGCTATGGGCTGGTGGTTTATGGCATTGGTCGATGTTTTAGATTTTGTTCCTGCAAATCATCCTCAAAGGGGAGAATTAATTAAAATGATAAACGGTCTGGCAGAAACATTACCCAAATATCAGGACAAGACAGGCCTTTGGTATCAGGTGTTGGATAAAGGGTATAAAAGCGGCAATTATCCTGAGGCATCGGTTTCGTCCATGTTTATGTATTCGTATGCCAAAGCTGTAAATAAAGGATATATCGATGATAAATACAGGGAGATAGCGGAAAAGGCTTATGACGGGCTGATGAATACATTGATAGTGAAGAACGCGGATGGCACATTGACCCTGACCAAATGCTGCGCCGTCTCCGGGTTGGGAGGGAATCCGTACCGTGACGGAAGTTTCGGATATTATGTAAGTGAGCGTATCCGCGATAACGACGCTAAAGCAACAGGTCCGTTTATTATGGGATGTCTTGAATTAGGAAAGTAACTAAATCTTAAAGAACCATGAAATACTATTATTTACCAGCCGTGCTGCTGGCTGTTATAAGTTGGGGTACGTCTTGTACGGATAGCCGGACGGAGAATAAATACGCATATCTCTACAAAGACTTGCCGTTCGAAATGGTCGCATTTTCTCCTCCCGTGTTTCCGGACAATGAAGTATCTATCAGAGATTACGGAGGAATAGGCGATGGTACCGGATTGAATACTGAGGCCTTTAAGAACGCGATTGAGGCACTTTCCCAAAAAGGGGGAGGCCGTCTGATTGTCCCTTCGGGAGTATGGTTTACAGGGCCTATTGTTCTGAAAAGCAATATCAATCTCCATTTGGAAGACCGTGCTATCGTGTTGTTCTCTCCCGACAAGGATTTATATCCGCTTGTAGAAACTTCGTTCGAAGGTTTGGATACCCGCAGATGCCAGTCGCCGGTTTCGGGAAAAGATCTGGAAAATGTAGCAATAACAGGAAGTGGGGCTATCGACGGGAACGGCCATTACTGGCGGCCGTTGAAAAAGCAGAAAGTTCCGGAAAGTCTCTGGAAAAAAGCGACTTCTAATGGCGGCGCATTTAAACGGGACGATTACTGGATGCCTTCGGCACAGTATCTGCACGGGGATACTATCAGCGACATGAATGTTCCCCGCCATTTGAAAACAGAAGAAGAATGGGCTTCGGTAAAGGATTTCCTGCGGCCAGTAATGATAAGTCTGCAAAATTGCAGAAATGTATATCTGCAAGGTATTATCTTCCAGAATTCCCCTGCATGGAATATACATCCGCTGCTGTGCGAAAATATAATTATAGACGGAGTACAGGTGCGCAACCCTTCCTATGCACAGAATGGGGACGGCCTGGATCTGGAATCGTGTAAAAATACCATTATAGTAAACTCCACATTCGATGTGGGAGATGACGGGATCTGCATCAAGTCGGGTAAAGATGAAGATGGACGCAGACGAAACCGTTCTTGCGAAAATGTGATAGTTGACAATTGTACTGTTTTCAAAGGTCACGGTGGATTTGTAGTAGGTAGTGAAATGTCGGGAGGAGTGCGGAATGTATCTGTGTCTAATTGCCAGTTTCTGGGTACAGATGTAGGGCTTCGTTTTAAAAGCAGCAGAGGACGGGGCGGAATTGTGGAGAATATTTATATTTCAAACATCAGCATGTTCGATATTGCGACAGAACCGCTTCTGTTCAATCTTTATTATGGAGGAAAATCTGCCGTAGAAACGCTCGAAGAAGGGATTACCCAGCCCCGGGAGGAAGTTTTCCCTCCTGTGGATGAAACCACGCCTACATTCAGGAATATTTATATAAAAGATGTGATTTGCAGTAAGGCACGCCGGGCTATGTATTTCTACGGATTACCCGAGCATCATATAGAAAATGTCAATATAGAGAATGTGACTGTTCATTCGCAGGTAGGCGCGGAGTTGATGGAGTCCGAGAATATCAGGTTGAAGAACGTAAATATTTATTCGGAGCAAGCACCTGCATTGTTACTTAGAAATGTGAAGAATGTGAGTGTGGAAGGCTTTAATACAGATGAGAGCTTAGAGACAATTTTTGAAATCACGGGAAGCAGGTCGCAAAATATAAACATCTCATCATCTTATGGAGCAGATAAATTAAAAACCGGAAAAGATACTCAACCGGATATTGTAAAACTGAATAAGCCGGATTAAGTTGCAGGTTCTTTGATTGCTTTGAAAAGCATAAAAAATAAATTAGTTGCGATAAAAAACGTATTATAGTATGAGAAAGATAATCTTAGCCTTATTCTTTTGTGCAGTTGTGAATTTGCAGTTTTCAGCAAAAGATGTATTTCCTGACGGGTCACCTGTTCCTGAATGGTTCAGACAGAATGAAGTTGCAGACATCAAAACATTAGGTATGACTTACCGGATTACAGATTATGGAGTAGTAAATGACAGTACCATAATACAGACAGGGGAAATTCAGTCTGTTATAGATAAAGCTTTTCAGGCAGGTGGCGGGGTAATCCTTATCCCGAAAGGAATATTCCTGAGCGGTTCCCTTTTCTTCAAACCCGGGACACATCTGTATTTAGAAGAAGATGCAGTATTGAAGGGAAGCGACGACATCAGCAATTTTCCTGTCCTGCTGACCAGAATAGAAGGGCAAAGCATAAAATATTTCGCGGCACTGGTCAATGCCGATCATGTGGATGGATTTACTATCACGGGAAAGGGAACTATCGATGGTAACGGATTGCGATATTGGAAGTCTTTCTGGCTGCGCAGGGAGGTCAATCCCAAATGTACAAATACAGAAGAGCTGCGTCCACGCCTTGTTTATATTTCGAACAGTAAAAACGTGCAGTTATCGGATGTCAGGCTGGTTAATTCTCCGTTCTGGACTACACACCTTTATAAATGCGAGAATGTCAAGTTGCTGAACCTGTATATTTATTCGCCGAAGGAGCCTGTAAAAGCGCCAAGTACGGATGGCGTAGATATAGATGTATGCACCAATGTGCATATCAAGAATTGTTATCTGTCGGTGAATGACGATGCGGTTGCCCTGAAAGGTGGAAAAGGGCCCAAAGCAGACAAAGACCCGGATAACGGGGCAAATCGTAATATAATAATAGAAGATTGTACTTACGGATTTTGCCATGCCGTTTTAACACTCGGCAGCGAGTCCATTCACAATCGCAATATCGTTCTACGCCGCTGTAATATAAATAGCGCCAAACGCCTTCTGTGGTTGAAGATGCGTCCCGATACTCCTCAGAAATATGAATACGTTTCAGTTGAAGATATCACGGGTAACGCGGATAGCTTCTTATACATAAGGCCCTGGATACAGTTTTTTGACCTGAAGGGAGAAAAAGAAATTCCCTTTTCATATTCGTATCATGTAACCATGCGTAATATTACTCTGGAGTGCGCCTCGTTCTTCGATGTACAGAAATCGGACCGCTACGGTTTGTCGGACTTTACTTTTGAAAATCTGGATATCCGGGCTGAAAAAGCGCTTGACATTCATACTGATTTTATAACCGGTCTCACTTTGAAAAATGTAAAAGTGAATGGTAAAGAGCAATGAGATAAACATGGAAGAGTATCAAAAGATCGTAATGTGAATGAAGAATAGAAAACTTTATCTATGTTATTAGCCGATAGCTCTTTGAAAGGATGAACGAGCGCCCAAGGGGGACTTACAGAGAGGAAAAAAGAACAGATAAAAAATAGTGGAAAAAGTGTAACTTTTGTAACTTTTTTGATATAGTTACGAGTTACTTCGCCCTTCGGGCAGTTACGGGTTACGAGTAGACAAGATACGAGTTGTTAACTGATATATCTGTTACTTTTGTTACTTTTTAACCATATACTGTTAATATATGTAAAAAACCTGCCGGTCATAAGGATAGGTTACAATACGAGAAAATTTAAAATATCAACTGATAAACAATAAAATTAATATAAGATGAATGTAAAAAGAATATTGTGCTTTATATTGGGAGTATTTTGCCTGGTTCCTGCTTTTTCACAAGCTACCCTCCCACCCGGGGAGTTAGCAGCAGTTATTGCGGAACGTATTATCTCGGAAACACCTTATACTTTTGTAAATACCAGAACCCGGCAAACTTATGCCAGCCTTAAAAATATTCCTGTGACACAGGATATTCGGGTTACCAGTGAATACAACGAATGGCATTATACCAATGGTGTTTTGAATATGGCTCTTTTAGAACTCGCAGATAAGACGGGTGATAAGAAGTTTCAGGATTATGCCTTCAAAAATATGGACTTTGTTTTCGATAAAGATAATCTGGGTTTCTTCGAAAAACAATATAATGAAGCATTCGAAAACGGAGGATGGCGTGCCATCCGTAATTTGAGCTGGCATATGATATTCCGTAATAAACGTTTGGATGATAACGGGCCTATGGGCGCAAGCCTTATCGAATTGGTGATGAGAAGGCCTAGCCCGGCATTTATGAATTATGTGAATACTACAGCCGAACATCTGCTGTATGCAGAACCTCGTCTGGAAGACGGAACAATAGCGCGTATATGGCCCCATGAAAACACGATCTGGGCAGACGACCTGTTTATGGGAATATCGTTCCTGTGCCGTATGGGTAAGATAACAGGCGATGTCAGGTATTTCGATGATGCGGCCAATCAGGTCTTGAATTACCACAAATATCTTTGGGATGACAGAAGAAAAATATATTACCATTGTTATCATACAGATGTAAAAGAGCATGGAGTCGCGCATTGGTCGAGGGCAAACGGATGGATGTTGATGGCCCAGGCGGATCTGTTAACTATGATGCCTGAGAGCCATCCTAAGCGTAGTGCCGTTATTGAGAACTTCAACCGTCAGGTGAAAGGTGTCCTGCAATATCAGGGTAAAAATGGATTGTGGCATCAGGTATTGGACAGAACAGATTCGTATGAGGAGATAACCGGAACAGCTATGTTTGTTTTCGGTATTGCCAGAGGTGTACGCGAAGGCTGGATCAATAAGGATTATATCTACGCCGCGGAACTGGGGTTGAAAGGGATGATGACTAAGATGACGGATAAGGGCGATGTAACAGCCATATGTGTAGGGACAGGGATTATGCCGTCCTTAACGTTCTATTACAATCGTAAAACGCAGGAAAATGCCCCGATGGGTGAAGGTCCTGTGCTGAGGGCACTGACAGAGATGTCGTATGCCAAGAAATATTCTGAAATATCTGCGGATGCCCAATATGATAAAATACAGATAAAAAAATAAGTCAAAGAAACAATTGTTTTTTACAGGCATTCATTGTCAGGACATACACAGGAAACGGACAAGATATATCGAATAGAAAATTTAAGGAATACGGTCTTATAATTTACGGCGTTAGTCATGGCTAAATATAACAATTATCAAAAAAAATAAAAGTATGACCCGTACTGATAAACGTATGTTTAGTGGAGCAGCCGATCGTTTGGATGCAGAAAAGATGATGCTGAGCGGTGTCTCTGATATTAGCCGCTCGCTGGAAGGACGCTCGGCGGGCGTTTCAGTACAAAATGTCTCGGGGACTTTCGGCACAGCTCCGAAAATCCGTATACGCGGGGCTACTTCCATCTATGGTAATTCCAAGCCTCTCTGGGTGGTCGACGGCGTGATTATTGAAGATGTAACAGACATTTCTGCCGATCAACTTTCATCCGGCGATGCCGTAACATTATTGGGCAATGCTATTGCCGGACTGAATGCGGATGATATTGAATCTTTCGACATATTAAAAGACGGTTCGGCAACTTCTATATATGGAGCACGGGCCATGTCGGGCGTTATTGTTATTACCACCAAACGGGGAAGGGCAGGAACATCCAGTATCAACTATACTGCGGAACTGACTTCCAGAATGAAACCCAGCTACCGCAATTTCAACATCATGAATTCGCAGGACCAGATGGGTATTTACAAAGAATTGGAAGCTAAAGGATGGCTTAATTTTTCTGATGTATTGCGCAGGTCAAAGAGCGGTGTTTATGGCCAGATGTACAGGCTGATCGACAGCTATGACAGAACAAGTGGTGTTTTTGGATTGGAAAACACACCGGAAGCGCGAAACAGATTCCTCACAGATGCTGAGATGCGTAATACAGACTGGTTTGATGAATTATTTTCCAACAACATAATGATGAATCATTCATTGAGCATTTCATCGGGTACGGAAAGATCCTCTTCATATGTTTCCATGAGTTTCATGGAAGACCCGGGATGGCATAAGCAAAGCAGTGTAAACCGTTACACACTGAATGCCAATTCTCAGTATAATATCCTTAACAATAAATGCTGCTTTTTTCGGCTATTTGAACTATGCATAACGGTATGACTCTTTAGACTTTGACGGGTACGACATTTTTTGCATTCGTAACATTCTTTGCCTTTCTTCCAATAATGTTCCTTGCTCCCACATCTGGGACACACAACTCCTTGTTTATCTCTGTATCAGGAGATATTTCCGTATTGAAAAGTAGCCCGGTATTTGTACCGGGCTGAAATAATTATATAACCATTTAATTGAAATCATCTACGGTTTCTTGTAAGGGAGGGGTACATTTAATGCGGGCTGGTGGGTAAGCAAATATAAAAGCATCATGTCCTAACGCTATATTATGTAATAACCAATAATTAAGTGTATAATAGATATCTCCGTTCATATTTATGAATAAATCAGTATTATATCCTCTTTGTCGAGCAAAAGATAGCATGTTATCAAAGTTTTCATCAAATCCGAATCTACTATTATTACCATCAATGATAACCTCTGTTGTACTTCTGTTATGAGTTTCGTCAAAGCTCTTTCGTACCATTATTCCCCTTTTTTCATAAGGACTATATTCGACACCCTCATCTAATAGAATAACAGCACCTATTTCTCCATAAGCTTCTATTATTTCAAATACAACGGGGAATCGTTGTTTTAAAACATTTCTAAATTCAATAATACTTGCACGATCGCAATAATTTACCGTTCTTAATTTAGATAAAACCTCTTTTCCAAGCCAAAAATGGTCATTAAGATTTGTCTTATTATACATTGGATTAGCATAAGAAAGAGGTGGTGGTATGGTAACTGCGTCTGGGTTAAGGTCAGGACGAGGTTGACCAGAGGGACCACCAGCCATCTCTCCTAAACATTCCTTTAATTTTTGCATGTCTTTATCTTTATAGAATTGTTCCCAACAACGTGCATACGTTGCAGATTGACTCTCATCTGAGTTGACGATAGTGCTTTGTTCAGACTTTTTAATTGGTATACCACCGTTGTCTAAATTGTTTTCATAGACTTCATCGTGTCGTGTACAGTTCATAATGGTTAGTGATAAAAAGGCAATCACTAAAATAGAAGTAATGATAATTCTTTTCATGATTTTTTTTTTAAGTTAACGATTTTCAAATTTACTTAAGGGGACTTCTAAAAAACACTTTATTTTCATTTTGATTTACGAAAGATTATAAGCACTACTTTAAGAAACTCCCTTGTATATGGATATGGGGGAGTTTCTTGTGTATCTCTTATAAGTTGCATCATATATGTAGATTGCAGAAAGGGTAGAAAATAGGTTTGTCAGCCATTCGCTATTCTTCATTATTTTCTTATCAACATAAGGATCAATCGATTACATTTTTTTCAAAATAAAAGTAGCCGTTTTTCCATCATTATGATGCTCTCTCAAAATTCGTCCGCCTTTATCAGCCTTCACTGTTTCAGCCCTACCATTTATTAACAATTTATACACCGCCTCCGGAATAAGTCCCGTCAAACTAAACCCATAATCATCTTTTGAGTTTATTTTCCATGAATATGTTCCTGTTTTCCAACTAATAACATCAATATAGATAGGGTGTTCGGACTTTGAATCTATAGCTAAAGTCATCTCTTCTTTATTATCCGGGTAATAAGTCAATATAGTTCCGGACTTATTTACTCCTAGTTTACTTTTGCTTCTAAGTGTAAATTCGCTTGTACTAATAGTATAATCATCGACACTAAGAGCGAGATGATAATCTGTACCACGGAGCTTGTAGGAAAACTCTGTTCCATTAAGGGTTTTAAGCATATTCGGCTCCACTCCCATCCTGTTCCATTTTGGACGAATGCCGTATATGTCCCTATATAGCGCAGTAATACTAGTACAAATACCGGCCAATATATCAGAGCCTTGCCCCAATTGTGTATCCCTGCTATAACGCTGAGATGAAAGTCCATCCTTATTGTATTGTTCAAGGATATTCCGTATATATTTCAATGCTGTTTCTTTATTGTAACCAACATATGCCCTGATCCCCAGATATCCCCAGGTAGGGAAAATATCTCCATTTTCATATTTAGGGAATGGCCAATTATTCAGATGTACTTCTTCCCTTTTATAAGAATCGAAGCACAAAGGCCAGTGAAAAAGTTTCTCGGCCACAGTTCGTTTTTCTATTTCATTGAGGATAACAGCTATGCGTTCTTTATCGTCACAAAGGCCAAATGCAATGACAGCAAAATTAACAGGGGTTACTAAATTGTCTCCATGCACTGTTCCGTCTTTGTCTCGCCAATAAACATATTGTTTCTTTTGAGGCGACCAGAATCCACCATTGTCTACAGGCTTATTGAAGTTCTCTTTTAGTCGTGATGCTACGGAAAAATAATAATCTGATTTTTCTTTATCACCCAAAATCAATTCACAATTGGCCCACAATCGGAGTGCTTCATACATTTGGGCATTTACAAATCCATTTTCGAAACTGGCCCAAACTATATCGAGCCAATCGCTTGCCTTTTGCTCCGCAATGGAACTGTTTACCATTTCAAAGATGCCGTTATTGTTCGAATCTCGCTTTATTAACCAACCTAACGCCTTTTCACAACTTTCTTTATGCGAACGTAACCAATCTATATCACCACACAAATCAAACTGTTCGGCTGTATTGATAATATAACCTGTTTGAGAATCAACAGTATATCCCCATCTGGCTTCATAATAGCCTGTCTTATAATTAAATGTCCCCGGCATCTGGTCATCATCCGCATTGTGCCAACGAGACAATACGCGGCCATCGGCTGTTATTGCATAATTTCTTTCCTGATCAAGGGTTGATGACAAATTGCGTGTATAATTCTCATCATTCAGAGCCATACCAATTTGAGCGAAGAACGGTTCATGTAAACATTTCCAATTGGTGGTCCAACCGTTGGCTCCGACAATATTATTATCCACTACTCCATATCTGCCTGTTGTATTCAATAACTCACGCACTGCTTCGGCATCAATCGCAGGCAGCTTGCCTCTCGAATATTCCTTTTCGTAATCTATATATTGTATTTCGAGGTTGATCGAAGTATTACCTTTTTGTACATCGAAAGCAGAAAACACATCTGCCTTCTTTTCTACAAACCGGTTTAGATTGTAACGAGGTTCAAGTTCCACATCTGTTACAGACTGAGTAAATGTAAATTCGTTCTTTTCACTTTGAGAATATTTTGCTGCTATATACTTCTTTTCATCCGATTTTGCTGCTATGCGCAAAGCATCACCGGAATCGGGATTCCAAAATGTCACACCTCCTGTATGTACGCCATAAGTATCATTCACAGTAGCCAGATACTTACACCAAACCATACCGCCATTGTCCAATATACCACCTTTCCATACCGAAAGACTGGCAAAACTCCATTGTGGAAAAGCAGTTTCTTCCAATTTTGCAAGATTGCTGTATCGACGATCTATTTTCCAGAATATCTTATCATCAACAAGTTTAAAATCCCATGACTCGTTTACATTGATAGAGTTATCCCCATAAACTATATTACTCATGGTTATCCCTCCGTCCGTTTTTTTTACTTCTATGCCGGATGTACTGTTACATGAGGAAAATTTACCTCCTCGTGTACTGAAACAGGTATAGACACCTGATGATGATAACGTATTTTTCCCTTTGACATTCAATCCGGTAATCTTACACCCTTTCGAGTAATCTATCAAAATACCAAGATTATCAGCCGAATCTGTGATTCTAACTGTTTTGGAGGCTGCATTATGATATATATGTTTTTTTATCTCAGCATCAGCATGGCGCGTCCCACCTTTCAGACTGTCATTGTAAGCATTTAAAATTGAGGGATATATAAAAATCAATAATAACATTAATAGATAATATCCATTTGGATTTATCTTATTCCGGATTGAATATTCTCTTTTCATACCTATACAAATGTTTTTAATAAACGAGCTCTTAAAGTTTTATTCATAAGACTATGAAACTATTTACAATAAGTCCTTTTTACCATCAAATAATTCAGGGTAATGCTTTCTTATCAGATCCTGATCTTTCTTGTCCAGCTCTTCTAAAAGCCTTGGTTCGTCTTGTGGCCGTAATCCTTTTTGATTCATCACATTTATTAAACTCCAGTCTTTGACAGGTTTTTGAGGTGTAGGGTCGGATGGTTCTTTTGCCTCGATATCGTAGCGGGTAAAATCGATAACACGGAAGGGTGTCTTTCTATGCCAATCGCGCAATAAAGCCAACCGGAATTCTTTATTCATAAACCACTTTATCTCCAGATTATTATATGAATCGCCAAGTCCCGATCCTCTTTCCTCAAATCTGTAGTTCCAGTCGTCATTCGTCTTATTATGTTCACGCCAGATGTTTCCAAACTCCCCAAAACTTATAAAATGAGTATCGGGCCAGCGTTCTTTTGTCCCGCTCACCCACATTTCCATAGCTTTGCATATAAACTCCTTTCCAAATTCATGTACCATTTGTGCTTCCCAAATATTGGTTACCCAGCCAAATCCGTTTAGTTCCACACCTTTATCGAAATGAATGGATTGTGTATGCATAACTTCCAGATGTCCCAAGTCGAGTCCCCAACCTTTATATGTCTCTATCGGGCCTACCCCGCGCCGGCTGTTATATCCTTCAATACCATGTCCGTTTTGCCCACTACGACGTGCACATAGGAAATCCATTGTCCAGCCATCGAGATTCACGCAGTCTATAAAATCTTTTTTGCCTTGCGCCGGCTTGCAAAAATGTTCTGTTGACGGATAGAATGGGTATGACGGGGAGCCGTCAGCCCCTCCTCCGTCTATATTGTGCTGACTCCAGATGACAGCATGTGCTGTATGTATCTTTTCTTTTTCTGCAAGGTATTTTAAGTTGTCGGCTGATAAAAATCCGCCGATAACTGACTGGGGACGATATCCATTCCCAACCATATCGGATATGAGTTGAATTGCTTCAGACATTTCACGGTTTACCCGCTCACGGGGCAGATACATCGCCGGAAAATAACCCGGAAAGTAAGATACCTCGTCACCATATTTTTTCTGACATTCTACAATATACTGACGGATCTGCTTGTAATTTTCACGCTGGTCTTCCAATGCATTCATCGTAAAACCCCAGGTCAATCGTCCATCCGGATTGTTCTTGGCAAAGGCCTCTCTCAATGAACGAACCCCATCCAGAGTATGCCAGTCTCCCTCGTCACGTGGATGAAGTTTAACATCGCGCGATACTTCCCAAGGGGTAGTACGTATCATTATACAAAGGGTTACAAATCTATTCCCCTTGAGCGGGATAGTTTCATTATTGGAGCCAAAGAAAGGTTCTGAGGCTTTTAGTAAGTTGGTAAAAGCAAAGATTACAAAGAGGATTATAGTCTTTGGCAAAAGAATATTTTTGTTCATATTTATTTGTTTTTTACAACATCTTTCGAAAGAAATTAAGAACGCAGTGCATTCTAAAAAAACGAATGCACTGTATGGTATTCATTTTATCGTTTATTTGTACAATCAACAACTAGTTTATTATTTACAGGTATCAAACGAAAGATATAGTTGGCAGTAATTCCCTTGTCTATTATCCCTTCTTTGCATGTAATACTGTATTTGTAGTTCATAAATTCAGCATCGATACGATTGTTGTCTATGGAGCGGAATGGTAATTCTTTTCCTTCGACAGTTTTAAGCTCAAGAAACCAATTCAGTCCATTGCTCGAAGGTTGGCTAGATACTTCGAATCTATCCTCATAGAATATGATTTTGAAGATATTATTATTTTGATCTTTACATTCCACTTGCAGCACATCTTTAGCTATTTCTGTTACTACAGGTTCGTTCAACAGTACCTCTGTCTTGTTTCCTTCCTTATCTATACAATTAATACGCAGGCCTGCACGGTCATCAGCTGTACTCCACATAAATCCGTCGACAACAGGAAGCGTAAAATATAAAAACTGATTCCCTTCTCCGGGTTTATTCAGATATGCCGATTCCATTTTTTCATCGAAAAGATGAATATCTCTAAAGCGGAACGATTTCCCTTCCCATAGCAGGTTGGTACGATAATAGCGGCTATTGAACCAGACTGTTTTTCTCCCTTCATTACGAATATCTGTAAGTACAGTTACTGCCGTCGGCGGTGTAAGTGAATATTTTTCTTTAAACCATTTGCCCGATTCGCCCAATGTCTGTATCTTGATTTTATCTAATTTCTTTAGCGAATCGAATATAGGGAATTGCATTTCCAATCCTTTCTGCATGCCGTTCCATGTAAAGGAATTCTCCTGCCCGGCCTGTGCATAATTAAAAGCGAGGCATGGCTGATTTACGATCGACTCCAAAAGGTATTCAACCCATTTCTTGTCCATCCCCGAATCCCTGTACACCGGCTCCAGTGATATAACCCCCTGCCTGTCACGTCCCAGTCCGGTATCATATTGATAAATAGGGTCGCTTCCCAACATGCGGAAGATTGGCACGGGTATTTGCCCTTCGATAGTCTGGGCAGGCATGTAGGCATTCAGCTTGCTAGGGTAATAGGCCTGATTCCAGTATCCACCCCAAAGCGTATATCCATCTGTTCCGACCTGATCTTTACAGTTACAGGATGCTATTATCTTGTATTTTTCGTACATATATGCGAGTGTATGCGAATCGATATACCATGAACCTACCGATTGCGGATATTTTCCGAATATTTCCCTGAATTTCTCCATATACACATCTACCAGCTTTTCCCTCTCCTGTGGTGTATATCCTGTAGTGAAGGCAATATTTGCATGAGAAACCCATGAATGTTCTCCACGCCACTTTATACCTGCCGCCTCTACATGGGGCTGGGTAATCTCCCACCACGCACCGATTTCAGAATCCGGTTTCAGTCCTTTCTTGAGTAATTCCTGATATTTTGGATTTATCAGGGCATCGTATTGAAGTAAAAAAGTAGCTGCAAAAGAATATCTATTCAGTAAGTTTATTTGTTCACGAACTGTTTCAAATAATAAACTATCTGCATTTTGTACCCGATAATCAGTCTGGCGGATAAAGTTTACAATATTAATTATCCTGGGAGACCCCGGTTCTTTACTTTGCTCCTTCTTACCTGTATCAGTATTACATCCCAGGCATATTACAGTTAGGAGTAATAGTATAAATCTTGTTTTCATAAAACTCATAATAAATGAAATATATCTTTTAGTGATAGTTTATAGTTTATATCTTAATCACCGGCGACCCGTTTTTCCTGAAGCGAATAGCCGGTGATATTATTCTATGTTTCAGGTATTACTATTTGTCAGTCAACAAATATGGGTAATATTTCTTAATTAACGCAAGTCCATCCGGAGATATTTTATTAATTACCTTCGGTTTATCTTGCGAACGGCTCTGTTTTTGATTGATTTCTCCCATCAGGCTCCATTTTCTGGTCATATCCTTAGGTTCTTCTGCCTTGAGGTTATAGTTGGTAAAATCAATTACATTTTCCCGTCTGTTCTTCTGCCAATCTTTAATCAGTGCCAGACGGAAATCCTTGTTCATAAACCATCTGATTTTCAGATTAGAATCAGAGCCTCCGATACCTGAGCCTTTCAGCTCGAAACGGTAATTGAAAGAATTATCTTTGTAATGATCTCTCCATAATAAGCCGAATTCGCCCTGAGTGATGAACTTAACATCTGGCCAGTTTCGTTTTATCTCATTCAACCAGTCTTTCAGTCCTGAAATATCTATTGGAAGGGACAACTCCCAGCAATTAGTTACCCATGCAAAGCCGTTGAGCTCAAAACCCCTGTCATAGTGCATAGCGGTAGTATATAGCATCTGTGTCAGTCCTGTCAATTTCCCATAAGCCATTAAGGTTTCGATAGGGCCTACACCCATACGGCTGTTGAAACCATCGGCAAAACCATCTCTACGAGCCGAGAGGAAGTCCATTGTCCATCCGTCCAGATTCACACAGTCAATAAAGTCATCTTTGCCTTGAGCGGGCTTACAAAAATGTTCCTTCGATGGATAGAAAGGATAAGAAACTGCCCCGTCGCCATCCTGATTATCGATAGAGAATTGGCTCCATATATTGCCCTGGCATACATGGATTCCCTCTTTTTCAGCTAAATATTGCTGATTTTCGGCAGCCAGAAAGCCGGCAACAACACTCTTGGGGCGGAATCCGTTCCCGACTATTTCGCTCACCTTAGCCAGTCCATCGTGCAAATCTTTATTTACCTGTTCGCGTGTGTTATAAGCATTGGCAAAGTATGCACCCGGTATGAATGTAATATCGTCACCATACTTATGGTGATACCCGACTACCAGTTCACGAATCTTCTTATAATTTTCGGTTTGGTCATGTAATGCCAGCCAACTGAATGCCCATGTTATTCTTGCACCCGGAAACTCTGATGATACAGCTTCCCTAAATGCAATTACGCGTTCGGGAGTATGCTCCGAACGTTCGTCCATACCTTCGTTTCTGTCCCTGCTTACCTCAATCTGATTTACACGGATTATAGTATTCAGGGTGAGAAACCGGTTTCCCATCAGCCCTGCCGGTGCAGGCTCCCCCCTACCCTGTCCTTTCAGGGAAGATAGAGAGCCACACCAAACAAAAGTGAAGGTTAATAGAATTAATAAGTTTTTCTTTATCATCTTATAACCGTTAATATATTTTACCAGCCTGGATTATTGGGCAATAAATTCGGATTGAGCTTTGTTTCATCCAAAGGTAGAGAATAATAATAATTTTTAGGTGCCACAAACTTACGGTTTGTCTCAGGCTCTACAATATAGAAACCATTCTCATCCAGTTTTTTTGCACTTTCATCATCCAGCACTTTCAATTCTGCATACTCACTATCTTTATACCTGAAGCCTTTCAAAGCTCCGACCAATTCAGCTTCTGCAGTTTTCCAACGTCTGAGGTCATCACGTCTGAACCCTTCGAATGCAAGTTCTATAGTACGTTCCCTCCGTATCTCGGTCTGCATGTTCAGCCCGTTTGCCTGTACAAATTCGTTTGTAAGGGCAGGCATCTCTACTCCCTTTCGCGAGCGGACTACATTAATTGTATTATTCAGGACTTCATTGCTGATTTTATCATCTTTTTCGAATGTGGCTTCTGCCAGGATAAGTAATACTTCCGCGTAACGGATGATATGATAATCATAGTATGAATCGTTTACCCCGGTTCTTTCTTCTCCCATAAACTTCCAAAGCTTATATCCTGTCTTGGTATTAGGACGGGTCTCAAAACCCGGAGCACTGACCAACTGGCCATCCTGCGGGCTCAGGAATGTTGTCCCAGGTGTCAGGAATGTCTGAGTCATACGCGGGTCGCGATTCTTAAATTCATCTGCCATTCTGCTATATCCTTCGAATCCGGAATTTGGATCATCTATAGGCAAGCCCGTACTTTTGCACAGATACATCTCAGCCAGCTTTTTTGTCGGAGTACCTCTCTGTCCCCAATATACTCCGTGCGCCTGCGAATGCATACGTATATCCTTAAAGTAACGGTTGGAAAGAATCGCTTCGGGGGCATCGTCCCCTTCTTCGATAAACAGGTAACGGTAGCTTTCGGCTCCTGAGCCTTCGTACAGGGAATATTCACCACTTGTCCTTACCTTTTCGGCAGCAACGATAGCCTGTTCCAGTACATCCTTATAGTCGGTCCGGTGATTATGGTATTTAGCCCAAGTGCCGGCAAACAATGCCACTCTTGCTTTCAGTGCTAATACCGCACCCTGAGTGATACGGCCCCTATCATCGGCTGCCAGCTCACTCTGTTTTGGCAATTTTGTATAGATTGCTTCCAGTTCCGAAAGTATAAAATCTTCTACTTTGGCCTGAGAATCCCTATGAGCAAATAATTCAGGGGAATCCACATTTAATGTTTTAGTAATGACAGGCACGTCAGCGAATCTCTTCATCAAACGCCAGTAGGTATAAGCCCTGAAGAAACGGGCTTCGGCGACATAGCGTTCTATTTCGGAAGGATCGCCTTCGTAGACTTCACTTTTCTCTATAATTTTATTACAATTACGGACATCAGTAAACCGGTCATTCCAATTCCCATCCGAAGGATTTGCTATATATGTCCCATTACTTACACTATTTGCTCCTTCGCCGTAAGCAATATCACTTTCACTATCGCTTGTATTAAAACTTTCCATCCTGTCATACAAGAGATTTGCCGCTTTCTTATAATCGGCCGGGGTTTTCCAAAACTGAGGATCGCTTAGGTTTTCTTTCGGAAGCAAATCCATATCCTGGCAACCTGACATTACCATTAAAATAGCAATGAGCGCAGAAATTATTGATATATATTTTTTCATGATTATTTACTTTAGCGAAATTTAGAAAACAATATTAACACCTAACGAGTAATTACGGGCAAACGGATAACTCACAAAACTGCCTCCGTCTTCAGGGTCCCATCCGCCGGGCGCATTGTGTATTTCAAAGAGGTCTTCCCCGCTGAAGTATACCCTGACTTTCTCCAGTTTCGCTTTCAGTGTATACTTTTTAGGGATAGTATAGCCGACCTGCAAGTTCTTCAACCTGATATACCCTACATTATGTTTGGTGTTGGTAGAGATATAATAGTTATAATTTTTTCTGGTACCATCGTTTGATATAGCCGGATACTTGGCATCGGTTCTTTCAGGCGTCCATGTTTTTCCATACCAGTATTCTGCCGACTGATACCATGGTGCATTAAAAGGTTTACTGGCATCTCCTTCGAGGAACATCGTGCGTTTGCCTACTCCCTGGAAGAATGCACCTAAGTCGAATCCTTTATATTCAGCATTGAGATTGAATCCGAAGTTGTACCGCGGATTAGTGTTCCCTAAATAAACAAGGTCGCCATCCCCGTCGGCATATTCAGTCAGGTTACCATCGCCGTTCAAGTCTTTGTACTTGGCATCCCCTACTTGTATCCTCTTATCCTGTACGGTTCCGCTATTAGGGAAACGGGACTTGTATTCGGCGAGTTCCTGTTCATTTTGGATAATACCATCAAATACATATCCGAAATATGAATCCATCGGATAGCCGACAGGTGTCCTGTTATTCCCGTATCCTATTATAGAATTCCCGATTCTTTTGGCTATTTCATTCTGAGCATCACTTAAACTCGCTCTTACCGAATATTTGAAATCACCGATCTGGTCTCTCCATCCTAATATGATTTCCCAACCGTGGATTTTCAGTTCTCCACTGTTCGTTGAAGGAGCTGCAATCCCCAAAATGGAAGGATAAGTAATGGAAATCAACATATTCTCATTGGTTTTCCAGAAGTAGTCGAAAGACCCGTATAATCTGTTATTCAGGAAGCTGAAATCTGTACCGACGTTTACAGACCTGATAGTCTCCCATGTACGGGAAGTAGAAACCAGGTTCGACTGATTCGCCATCTGACCTTTTGCTCCATTGCCGAACGGATAATAATTTCTGCTGATATTAATTAGTTCAATGAAATCATAAGGGCCTATATTAGACTGATTTCCCATTTCTCCATAGGAAGCCCTGAATTTGAGATCGTCGAAGATATTCAGTGGCTTTATAAATGATTCCTCGCCTATACGCCATGTTGCATTTACGCCCGGGAAATATCCCCAACGTTCACCCGGGGCAAACCGGGAACAACCGTCGCCGCGTAATGTACCTTCGATAAAATACTTATTGGCGAATCCATAATTAAGCCTCGAGAAGAAAGAGTTGATGGTCCATGCGTTACCATCACTGGCTGCATCCTGGTCTTCGGGGCTCCCCATGCTGACAGGCATCTGTTCCTGCTGATCGAAATTGATACGCTTTGCCCAGAATTTGTCATAGTCGGCGGATTCATGAGACCCTCCGAACATTATACCTATATCATGTTTTTCAGCAAATATCTTTTTGTACTCTCCATATAACGTAAAGTTTTTAGACAGCGTTTTGGCATAATTACGCTCGGCGCTATTGGGTTTTCTTGCTGTCCTATGATTTACATTTTCCCAATTGTAGCTGTAAAGCATCTTCTGGACTATATACTCATCGGCATCGCTCTTGCGAACTATAGCCCGGCCTATAAGGTTTAGCCCGTCTATGACCTGCCAGCGCAATTGGTTGTTGAAAGTAAAATTTCCGGTTGTTCGCCGAGACTCTCCTCCATCTTCCAATACTTGTGCCGGATTATCAAAACCTTCGAAAGTATAGAAGTTTCCTGCCGGATTATATACAGGTGCCCAGCTGCGGGTTTTGTATATCAATTCCCATATATTCTGTCCCTGGCTAATACCGGAAGAATAATCCCTGTCGCTGGCCTCATAGGATATATTAAGGTCGTAATTCAGGTTTTTTACTATTTCTATATTGGATTTTGCACGCACAAAATAACGCTTGTCCAAATCTATTCCGAATTTAGGTAGTCCCTCTTCTTTCTGGTAACCCAGGGAAATGAGATATGTATATTTATCTCCCCCTCCGGAAAGGCTGATATTATAATTCTGAATATTGCCATTTCCTATAATATGTTCATTCCAATTCTGGTCTTTATAGAATTTCGGATATGCATTGCCCCAGCGTCCCCATGTGGTTCCGGATGGTATGACTTTATCGCTGCCCTCAAGAATGAGTTGTAATTCGTCCTGAGTATATTCTATAGGGAAAGAACCGTCTGTAATTTCGAGAGCCATAGCAGCATGCTGATAAAGATTTGCAGGCTTTTTCAATAGTGCAGGTTTCTTTACCGAGTAATACGCATCAAGGGTTACTTTCAGCTTTTGATTCCTGTTTGCTCCTTTCGTGGTAATCAGAACCACCCCATCGGCAGCACGCGCCCCGTAGATAGCTGCCGTCCCGTCTTTCAGAACAGATATGTTCTCAATATCGGCAGGATTTATCGTACTCAGGTCACCTTCTGCTCCATCAATTAAAATTAACGGAGAACCACCATTGGTTGAAGATATATCACGTACACGCAAAACCGGACTGCTACCCGGGGCTCCGCTTGTACGTATCACAGTAAGGCCCGGGACCTCACCCTGAAGTGCAGAGGCGGCATTTTGTACAGGACGGGACTGGAATACTTTAGAGTCGGCTGTTGCGACAGCTCCTCCCAGATTGGCCCTTTTTACAGTACCGTAACCAATCACAACTACTTCATCCATTTCGCGGATTTCTTCTTTCAGTGATATATTTATAGATCTTCTGTTAGCCACAGGCTCTTCATGTTTCAGAAAACCTATCATCGAATAAATCAGAACAGCATTTCCGTCGGGAACATTTATGGAATACTTGCCATCTGTGTCGGTGATTGTACCTAATGTAGTATTTTTAAGGACAACACTTACTCCGGGTAATACTTCCCCGTTTGCATCTGTCACTATGCCTGTTATATTCATTTGTTGCTGATAGGCTTCGCGGGTCTTATCTTCTCCCCTGTTTTTTTCAGTAAGAATAACATCTTTATCAATTACTTTGTATTCTACATTGTAATTTGAGAACAATTCGTCCAGAATAGAAAACACGGCCTTCTTTTTCACTTTTACAGATACCGTACGGTCTACATCGACCAGTTTATTATTGTAATAAAAGCGGAATTCCGACTGCTTTTCGATTTCGTCCAAAACATCGACTACTTTCTTGTTTTGGATGTCAAGTGATAATGTTACTTGTTGAGCATACGAATGTGCTGCAAAAGATACATTAATTGACAAAATAAGTAATGCCAACGATAATTTCATAGTAAGAGGAATTTTGTGTAACTTGAGGAAACGGTTACAATATCCCCAAGTTTGTTGGAGATGATGGATTTTTCTCATATTTTTGTTATGCTTTAAGTAAAAAATAAATTGTTTTTCGAATTTGTTTTTTAGCACGGAGATATGCTGGTAACATGTTTCCGTGTTTTTTTATTAGATTTCTTCCGGTTATTTTTTCATAGGCTGTTAAATTTTTAAGGTTAGTTGGTTTTCAATACATATATTTAAGTTGTTTTCCTTTCGTTCTATCGTCTTAATACCACGACAGATTTAGTTCCTTTTTTATCTTTCTGGTAAGTTATATTATAATCTATCCGCGAGGATATCCTCATATAATCCAGCACCTGATACAACGGTTTGTCTTCGAAGGTTCCGGTGAATGTATATGTATTTATAATATTATTTCTAACATCGAACTCTATATTATAAAAACGGGACAAACGGGTCAGCACTTCGGGCATTGGAGTATTTTTAAAAACCAGTCGGTTATATAGCCAATCGGTTTCTCTCGCCGTGTTTGCTGTAACGACACTCAGTTCATTTGAAACAAGTGAATAAACTGCTTTTTGAGATGGAGAGAGTACAGTTCCGGCATTTTTGCCGGCAATATCTATCAGCACACTGCCCGACACTAAAGTAGTTTGTATTATTTCATCTTCTTCATATGCCTGCATATTAAATTCTGTCCCCAGCACTTTAATGTGGTATTTTTTATCCGACGTACTTACAATAAATGGTTTATCGGCATTGTGAACTACTTTGAAATAAGCTTCTCCTGACAATGTAACTTTCCGTTCATCTCCCATATAATGAGATGGATAGGTCAGGCTACTTCCTGAATTGAGGTAAACGTTCGTTCCATCGGGAAGTACCAGTTGGGTATGAGAATTATCATTTGAATGTACAGTAATCATGGACGGAGTAAATGCTTCTTGCAAATCCGATTTTTGTAAGAAAAAAGACCCTATTCCGAATAAGCCGATTATCAATGAAGCGGCAACAGCAATTTTTTTAAAGAACAATATTCTTGTTTTTTTCTTCAATCTGTTTTCTACCTGCCTGAAAGCAGATTCTACATCACGATCTTTAAGTCGTTGCTGTGTTTTTTGAGCATAGTATATCTGGGCCAGATGAATTAATACAGTTTCATTCTCTTTATTTTCTCCAATCCAATTTTCGACCGATACCACTTCACTATCAGTAACATCTCCAATGATGTATTTAAGTAATAATCCTTCGTCCGGAATATGAATGTCTGAACTCTTGTCCGATTCCATCAATACTTTATCTTCTTTGTTAATCTGTTCTTACCCAATCTCAATATCTGAGAAATAAGGCTTGTCCAAATGTACTCTTTATATATACGACACATATCTGTAAAATAACCCTAAACTTTTGCATGATTATTTTTATATAAATTTTTATCAAGAAGCAAAAACATAAAGTATCCGAACTATTATTCTAAAATATCTTGATTCCTTACTCCTATTATTTTTTTATCTTTTTAGGTATCTTTTGTTCATTAAAAATTATCTTTGCCACTAACTTAATAATCGCTATGAATGAGCAATTGCTTCTATCTGAAATCCAAGAAGGGAGTCCGGAAGCCTATAAGAAAATGTTTATGAAGTATTATTCTCCTCTTTGTGAATATGCTTCTCAATTTATCTCTGATACAGATGCCGAAGAATTAGTACAGGATTTGATGGTCTACATTTGGGAAAAAAGGGAGTATCTCTCAATAGAGAGCTCTCTAAAATCATACTTGTTCATGTCCGTAAAAAACAGGTCTCTCAATGCAATACGGAATCAGGAAAAAAAGAGGAAGGTACATTCCATATTATATGAGAAGCTTAAACAACAGTTTGAAGACCCTGATTATTATATGACAGATCAATTATCTGTTGAAATACAAAATACAATAGAAGAATTGCCTGAAAGATATAAAGAAGTTTTTGAAATGAGCAGGTTTGGAGAAAAAACAAATGCCGAAATCGCAGTAAACCTCGGAATATCTATAAAAACGGTAGAATATCGCATAACAAAATCCTTAAAAATTCTCCGTGCCAAATTGAAAAATTATATTGCTAAGTAACCCGCTTAATTACATATGAAGAACGTTAGACGCTGGTATTAGCACAAAACACATCTTTTTATAGTATTTAATAAAAAGTTTTTTCCTAATTTTGTCCTGTTATTCCAAAGGGAATGGAACTTCCCTGTTATAAACCGCTAATCAAGTAGCTAATAGTTCCTACCAATCAATTAATCTGTAACAAGGTATGGGTAGGAATTATATATATAAGCATTTGATAGCGGATTTTTTATTTCCACAAGACACATCTTAATAAATTCGTAAATAAACATACAATTGATTTTGTATGCAGAATCCCTATATCATTTTACCAATACTATCAATTAAATAAAAAATTAAATCATGAAAATTTCAAAAATAGAAGTGTCAGAAGCCGGGGACGGCAACAAAAAAAACATTAAAAGAATAATTAAGTAACAATATGTACCGGATAAATTCATACAAAAGGTTAATGATCAAAGTGGAGCAGATTCCACTTCTGTTTTACCTGTTCAAATGGTTAATTATAACATTAATTGCAGGAGCATTGATTGGTTCAGCATCGGCATTATTGCTTTTTTCACTAGATTTAGTAACAAATTACAGAGAATCACATAGATGGGTAATTGCTTTGTTACCAATTGCAGGTCTGCTTATCGGATTGATGTATCATTATTGGGGTAGTAATATCGTAAAAGGGAATAATTATCTGATCGATGAAATACATGCACCCAAAGATATTATTCCCTTTAAGATGGCTCCTTTTATTTATATAGGGACGGTTATTACGCATCTTTTTGGAGGTTCTGCAGGGCGGGAAGGAACTGCAGTACAAATGGGGGGAGCAATTGCCGATCAGTTTTCCCGTCTGTTTAAACTAAGGCAGCGCGACCATAAAATAATGGTCATAGTCGGTATCAGTGCAGGATTTGCATCTGTATTCGGAACCCCATTGGCAGGGGCCGTCTTTGCATTGGAAGTGATTATTGTAGGAAGAATGAGATATGAAGCTATATTGCCAAGTTTTTTCGCGGCTGTTTTTGCTCACCTGACCTGCCATTTATGGGGAGCGGCGCATACTCATTATAGTATTCCTTTTGTTCCCGAACTAAGCATTCCGAATATCATGCTTGTAGTAGCCGTTAGTATTCTCTTTGGTCTTACAGCTATGCTTTTTTCCCGCTCGGTACATTTCTGGGCCAAATTGGCGAAAGATAAGATTAAATATGCACCGTGCCGCCCGCTTGCAGGCGGAGCGATTATAGCTCTGGCCGTTTGGGGCTTAGGCACAACGAAATATATCGGGCTCGGTCTACCAACCATTATCGAGGCGTTTTCTGTACAGCAGGATTGGTATGACTTTTTAGCAAAAATACTTTTCACGACATTCACCATAGGAGTAGGATTTAAAGGTGGAGAAGTAACCCCGTTATTCTTCATCGGTGCTACACTGGGAAGTGCATTATCCTGTATTATTCCTCTACCTATAGCTTTATTAGCAGGAATGGGGTTTGTTGCTGTATTTGCAGGAGCAACAAATACTCCTGTTGCATGTACCTTTATGGGAACCGAATTATTTGGGATGGAAAGCGGTATTTATATAGGGATTGCTTGTGTAATATCTTATTTGTTTTCGGGACATACCGGAATATACACTTCTCAGATAGTGGGGAGTCCGAAACATCTTATATATGGAAGGATAAAAGGTACGCACATAAAATAAACAACACTAGAGTTTACATTAATGTAAAATATATTTTTCCATTATGATCGCAATATGATAAATTATTATTACATTTGCATATACCTATTTACAAAAGCAAGTATAAAATATTACTTTATAAATAAAAATCTAAAATCGCGAAAATGGGAAAAAAACTAACCCTTAACGTTGTATTAGTCTTTACTGTGATTAGTATTACGGCGTCGTGTTGCATCGGCGGCAAAACACCTGTGAAAGTAAATCTTTTATCCAATTCATGGACGTTTGAGAGCACACAACCTGCCTCCGGGACTCTATCAATGCAAAGTGCAGAAGCAGAGCTATCTCTACCTGCCGATACAATGAAAGGTTTTACAATCAAATTCAAAGTTGATCTGAAAAAAATTGAAGGAGAAAAAGAGATTCTCAACATCCCCGAAATGATAAGAGTATGCCTTCGCCAACATGATGTACAAGACCGGAAGAGACAAAACTATCCTGCCTATAAAATGGCGGACGGTTCTGTTCCTGTTCTGGAGGCAATTTTAAAACTACAATTACCTACCGCGAACAATCCGATAGAAGATATGACAATAGGTATTCCTCTCGCTATGCTCGACAATCCCGAAGGAGAACATGATATCGTCCTCAATTTTACCGATGCACACTTTACAATGTATGTGGATGGCAAAGCGCTCGACAATGACTATCCGTTAGGGTATCCGGTGGTAAGGGGCAAAAGTAACTGGAAAATAAATACGGAGTATGTGAAAAACGCAGAATTCTTTTATCCTTACATACCTGCCAAAAGAGTAGAGTCAAAGAATGCGGAAACAGCTACAAATATACAATATTGGACTCCTGAAGGACATAATAACTGGGTGGGTGATGTTGCTACATTATATCATAATGGCCGTTATCATATATTCTATCTATACGACCGCCGCGAGCATGGAAGCAAATTCGGTCGCGGAGGACACTACTTTGAGCATATCTCTACCGCCGACTTCAAAACATGGACTGAGCATGAAGCAGCAGCTCCTATCGAAGAGCAATGGGAAACACTCGGAACAGGAACTCCATTTGTATTCAATGGCAAACTCTGCATTAGCTACGGGCTCCATACAACACGTATCTACCCTTCAGAAAAAACAACATTGCCGATGCTTTGGGACGAACTGAACAAGAATGGGAAAACAGGCTCACACGACTACAAAACCATAGCAGGAATCCCCGCCGGCTCTACTTATTCCATCAGTGAAGATGGAGTCACCAACTTCAAAAAGACTCACATATTATTTCACCCTTGCGAAAACCCAAGCGTATATACCAACCCTGAAGGCACGCTGCGTATGATAGCCAATTACGGTTCGAAAGGAACATGGGAATCTGAAAACATAGACGGTGGATGGCATTGTATCGACCCGGATTTCCCTCGTGGTGGCGACTGTACATTCTATTTCCGTTGGAACAAATTTGATTATATATTAGGTGGATTCAATTGGATGTGGTCAAAACCCGCTACCGATCCCGAAAACAGTTATGTTGACATAGTTCAGCAAGGCGTGGATTATTACAACGGACTTTCAGTTCCGGCAGTCAGTGAAATCAAAGATGGCCGCTTCCTTATGGCTGGATGGGTAAAAATGCGCAACTGGGGAGGCTCTCTTAATATATATGAATTGATACAACTTCCTGACGGCAGGATAGGTTCGAAATGGATGGACGAAATCGTTCCTGCGACCACAAAATCCAAAAATCTGGACAACAATGACAAAATAGTTCAACCAACCGGAGAAAAGCCGTTTATGCTGACATTCGATGTTCATCCGTCAGACATTAAAAATGGTAAAATGTCTGTACTGCTTTTACCGGAAAATGGAGATAAAGGCGCATGTGAATTCCAGATACGGTTAGACGGTATGTATGCACAATACGCAAATGGTTCATTAAGTAATTATTCCGGCAAAGAAAAAAGCCTGCGAGAAGGAGGTGCTCCGCATGGCGCGCACAACTATGCAATAGAGAAACTTATAGATACCGACAAGCCATTTACTGTACGTATGGTGGTAAAGAACTCCAATAAATTCGGTGGAGCGTTGATTGATACTGAAATTGCAGGAAAACGTACAATGATATCTTATCGTCCGGATCTGACTGTAAGTAATCTGAGATTTCGCACAGAAGGGGCAGACGTGAAGAATATAAAAATAGCTGAACTGATAGAATAAAACTAATAAAACAGTAAAGAAAGAGGTATCCTGCAACAGGATACCTCTTTTTATACCTCAGTAAAAATGCAGGTTGAAGTGAATTGTGTAAGTCAACTATAAAAAACCTCTTTTCCATTAATGGAAAAGAGGTACTGCTTTTTTCTATATTAAAATATTAATTCATATCTTTTCCTTTGATCTGAGTTGTAAGGAAGACTAGATATAAAATACAAAGTGTAATAACTGCTATTGCACCCGCCTGACTGCCAACGGTATCAGACGCCACTCCCATAAATACAGGAAATATAGCTCCACCCGCAATACCCATTATCATCAATCCCGACACTTCATTGTTTTTATCCGGAACCATATGCATGGCTTGAGAAAAAATCATGGGGAAAATATTTGAATTACCGATTCCCAGAAGAGCTATACACACATAGATAACAATTTGGTTTTCAGCAAAAAATAATACTAAGACCCCCAATAACATAATTACCACACTCAAAATGAAAAATCGTTTGGCAGACAGGTATGAGAGAATAAAAGCTCCGGAAAAACAACCGATTGTACGAAATACAAAATAGAGACTTATGGCATAGCCGGCATCTTCAATATTCATATTCAACCTCTCCATCAGAATCTTTGGGGCGGTAAGGTTCACACCCACATCTATACCCACGTGTACCAATATTCCTATAAACAATAAAACAACGACCTTATTTGCCAATAGAGAAAGGCACTTTATGAACGATGACGTTTTCCCTTCTGCCATGTCTTCTTTGATAGGGGTCAGAAACAAATAAATGATAGCAATAATGGATATTCCTGCGAATACAGGATACAAAAGCCGCCAGTTGCCATACTCCAAAGCTGCCCATGAAGCGATGATTGGCGCAATAAATGAAGCTATAGCCTTGAAAAATTGCCCCAGAGTGAGTGTACTAGCCAATTGATGGCCACTTACTATATTAGTTATCAATGGATTTAAGGACACCTGCATCAATGTATTACCTATACCCAACAGAGCAAAAGACACCAGCATAATTGGCAGACTGTAACTGATAAGGGGCACAATCATGGCAAGAAAAGTAACAATAAGGCTCAAAAGAACCGTCTTACGGCGCCCTATTTTATTCATCAACAATCCTGTAGGGATAGAGAAAATAAAGAACCATAAAAAGACCATACTCGGCAAGAAGCTCGAAACTGTATCAGATAGTCGAAAATCTAACTTTACATGATTGGTGGCAATACCTACCAAATCTACAAATCCCATGACGAAGAACGCGAACATCACGGGTATTATTTTAAACAAGCTTTTGTTTGTATCCATAGTGTTGGTTAATTTATATTTTTAGTTATACAATAGCACTTTACATCACAGTATTATATTTCTTTTCCGACAAACCATTAAGAAAAGAACAGCTTTCTTCTTCCGACTTAATAACACCAATAGCTTTAGCAGCATTTACTACTGCGCCCATTGCTGCTTCTTCGTTGTAAGACGAAAAGTAAAGCGGATGACCGAACTCTTTCTCTATCATCTCGCAAAGTAACGGATTGCGTTTTACCCCGTTGCCGCTACCGCATATATAACGGACCCGGCTCTCCAACTCAGGAAAATAACCTGTTTTGTAATGAACTGACAATCCTTTCAGAAAACCCGCGACAAAATCATCTGGTGTGAAATTTGCCGTGGTCAGATCAGAGATACAGCCTTTCACGCCTTCATTCTTCCGTTGTCCTTCGAGTAATGGTGATACTTCAAGGGGTATTTTTTTCGTACAGTTGTCTCTGCCAGCCTCCAACATACGTTGCCACAACATATTGTCGTCTATTTCAGTTAACCCGAAAAGTTTTTTTCCTGTTTCTTTAAAGAAGCTGAACAAGGACTCATAAACCGAACCGCCATTGATAAAGCTTGTGGCTACGAGATAAGATTTATCGTCGAACGGACGTATCTGAGTTTCATACCCATCTATATATTTAGCAAATGTATTAAGGTCATCTTTGGCTATAAGGAAAGATAACTGCGTTCCCGTACCCACATTCAGCAATATCGATTCTGTGTCGTTGACGACACTTCCCATAAAGCTGGCCTGATTGTCGCCGATGGCACAGACTACAGGAATGGTATCCGGCTTGCTATTAGTATAACCGATAATGGTATTGTTTGACACTATTTTTGGAAAGCTCAAGTTATCTATCTCTAACTTTTGAACAGAACTTTCGCGCCAACTATTTGTGAATACATCAAACAAACCTATACTATGAGCCATAGTCGGACTCATCTTAACTTCTTCATTTTCATTGCTCCCTGCCAATTGTCTTGCAAAATAATCGGCAACAGTACAAAAACTATCTATATCCTCGCGTCCGTCATACTTTAACCATTTATACAATGTCACGGCACCATATCCGCTGGCTATACTTTCGTCAGCACCTGTAAACCCTTTCATTTCTTCCAATATTTTTTTACCGCCTGGCATTACCAGTTCACCGCTTTTGTCCTGCCATGTAACCAGATTAGTTACTGCTTCCTTCTTGTTGTTCACGCCTATTATACCATGCATTTGCCCAGTAAAGCCATAAGCAATTATCTTTATATCAGGATAGGATTGAATTTTGTCTAATAATTTATTGAATAAATCTCTAAGCTTCTCCACCGACTGTTCTTTTCTGTTCGCGTCGGAAAAGCTTATATAAGCATGGGTATTATAACTGAATACTTTTTCGATTGTCAAATTCCTTACATTTACGATGACTGCCGAAAGGGAAGTAGTCCCAAAATCAATACCTACAATACATGGCTTTGTTTGCATAAAGAGATGTTTATATGGTTATTCTTATTTGTTATTAAAATATTCAATTACATTAATTGTTTTGTATGACTCAGCATAATCAAAATAAATTTTTCTTCAGTTATCCCGAGAAATAGATGTTTCGCTATCACCCAATAATACAGGAAAGAACCTATGCGGAACTGTATCACTGAAGTAAGAAAAAGAATAGTTTATTCTATATCTTATTGCATTATTTTATAGATTTTGATATCCTTTATGGCGATGCTCCCGTTTTTGACGGAGAAAAACAGATTTTCGCCCTTCTGCTCCCCCAAACGATTGATAATACAACGCTCATTGTTGATATAAACATCTATAATATCGTCCATCACAATAGCATTGAGTTTGACCTCGTTCCTTAGTCCATCTACTCCTTCCAGCCTGGATTCGAACAAAGAAACAATTTGTCTGCCTGGATTCAATGTCAGTTTATATCCTTTCTTATCCTTGTCGGTCGCACGCATATACAGACCAAATTCATCGTAGTTTCCTTTCGGCTCTATCGTCATCGTTATACGATACTGACGAGGCAGATCTTTCATCGAAGCTATGCCTACACCGTTTGAGGCATTAATTTCCAATACACCGTTCCGGTATGAGCCCTTATTGTCTGAAATAGCAGGAACACTGATAACCGGTGTGGGAACAGGCGACATGGCCGGAGCTACTTCGGGCAGATATCCGACCGACAGCGCTCCATCCTCTTGCTGGAACAATTCGCGCAACACAATACAGCCACCCCAAACCTGACCTTCCGAATCCAGATTATTCTTTTTTACATTTGTGTAAAACGCGACAATGCGACGGCCGTTAAGTTCCGCAGTTTTTGCCACATTTGCCCATTTGTCCACCATCGGCTGGGTACGGGGATATTCCCAAGGGCCATAAGGATTTTTCGATTTCACGTAATATGTATCGCCATGAATACTATACAACAGATAATACCAATCGTTCCATTTAAAGTAATCGGGGCACTCCGGCACTCCATACTGTCCTTTAAGTGGGGATTCGGTTTCTGTCCAGTTTTTCAGATCTTTAGATGTCAGGTGCACCAAATATCCGCCCATTCCGCCAAGATTCGGATTCTTTTCATATCCCGAAATAAAGAGATGAAACACTCCGTCTTTATCTTTAAACGCACGCGGATCTCTGAAATCGCGACTTACACACTCTTCGGGAGCAAAGTAGAATGGGTTCGGCTGCTGCTTTTTAAAAGTGAAGCCCCCGTCTGTACTCATAGCATAACTCAATTGTTCGTGGACACCCTTTTCGTCCTTCACGCGGGTAGAATAAAACGCATAGGTTTTATCGCCGTCGGCAATAACAGAGCCTGTGCAGATGGATTTTTCCCATTCTTCGTCTATACCCAATGCTACGGGATAATGTTTCCAGTTTACCAGATCGGTTGTGGTACTCAATGCCCACTGATGCCCGCCCAGGCCATTGAGCCCTGAATGATTTCCTTCGTCCAGAAGCCAATAAAGATAAAGCGTGCCATTATGGGAAAAAGGCATACAATCGCCCGAAAAAAGATGAGACTCAACGGGTTTGAAATACTGAAAATGTGTTGTCCGCTGAATGGCAGGATTATAGTCTTTAGCTACTTGCGAAAATAGTGAAGGACTGAGGATACATACTAATACAGCGAAAAAGATTCGTTTCATTGCATTTTATTTTTTACAAAATTTATTTATAAAGTAACTATTTTTTATATAAAGATGTTGTTCCCAAAAGCGACATTCTCCTCTGTCTTGTTATATCGGACTATAGCGAGACATCTAAAATGCATCTAACTAATGGGATTCTTCACTAACAACTAAAATGACAGGGAGTGAAAATCGACTTTCAGGACAACATCTCAGTCTAAGTAAAAAATCACTCCATCTTTACTTCTCTCAGGAAATACCCTTTTATATTTCTCCTTATCGGAGCTATTTCCGTATTACTTTTATCCATATAAGAATAATCTATAAAGAACTTGATTGTTTTTGTCTTTTTTTCTGTTTCGGTAATCTGTACAATATTTATTTCATTATCCTTTTCCTTGTTTGGTGTAGCAAAGGTTAATTCTATATCGGCATTATTGGCAGAAAACGCAAGCGTACTGTCACTATTTACCTTCATATTAATGATATAGTCTTCTTTTTCGCTTGCCTTGTTCAGGTAAGGAACATGGAAGTAACATGAATTCAGATCAACGATTCTCAAGCTTTGTTCCTGATTGATAAAGATATTGCCTTCCGAGCTTCTAAGGTCGACAGCCATTGTGTAACTTCCTGAATAATCGTTTACTAATACAATATTAATCAATGATTGGTTATAGCCGTTGATGCCAATACTATGTTTCGACACAGAAACAATTTCTACAGGAAGAACATAATTTTTGTACTTATCCATATTATTCAGATTCAGGTTCAATGGAATAAGGGCGTATTCATCTCCTGCTTTTATTGTTGTTTTCATCGATTCGAAAGAATAACAATCTTCGGGTAGCAAGGTATAATAAGATGCTTCGTCATTTCTGAATTTCTCGAAATTATATTCGTCTAGCAATGCCGAATTCACAGCTATTTCAACATCCATATCTTCCGAGATTACGGATGTTCCGCTTACAGCCACACTAATAGATGTGGCAACTGAGCTTTCGTTGCTGAATGGTATGGCCCACTCATGGTAACCGCTGCGGATGATAACTGCATATTTTTCGAACAGTTCTTCGGGTAATTCGTTACATCCGGTCGACAATATTGCGAACAAGATACTTAAAAATATATTTAACTTTTTCATATAGATCTTTCTTTTTTATTTCCAGCCGGGATTTTGAGTTAATTTCTTATTTCTGGTTAATTCAGACTTTGGAATTGGCCACAAATACATTTTTTCCAGGAATACTTTTGGCATATCGGATGGCCGTTCATCGTAGAATCTTTGTTTTTGAGCATCGCTATTGTTCATATCCACATTCAATCCCATAACCGGCAAGTTTTCTTCTACTGCCGCATCTTTCCATCTGCGCAAGTCGAAATAACGGGCAGATTCAAGGAAAAGTTCTACTTGCCTTTCGCGTTTCAGTTCTTTCTTAAACTGTTCGTAGCTGCTATAATCGGCATCGGACAGATCCGGCAAACCTGCTCTAAAACGCACCCTGCTGAATCCATAACGCATTCCCTGCCTCGATTCTATAGAACCAGTCTCACGCTTAACAGATATATTACCCTGCTCCGAGTATGAAGGTATTTCGTAAACCTGTCCCGAGGTCAGTTCATTCAGAGATTCAGCGTACCATAGCAGTACATCGGCATAACGAATGGCAGGCTCTACTTTGTATTTTACCTGACCTCCTATATTCCATGAATCTTCCGGATGGTAATATTTTTTCACACCTATACCTGTACGAAGGTAGAAGTCCGGCTCCGACAATCTTTTTCCGCTCGGATCATCTTTATAATAGAAATATTGCAGTCCTATCTTCTGGGTTTCTGTTGTACTTCCGTTTTCCCATATAGATCCGTTGAACGAAATAGATGCATATAATCGGGGTTCGCGATTAGCGTATCTCAGAGAAACATTATTCCCTATATACGGGTACTCTGACAAGGACAACGTAAATCCTTGTGTCTGATAAGGATAATCGGGACTCGAATGCGTTATCGGTTTTCCGTCGCACATCAGGTACGCCTTCTCTTGCTTCAATGTAGTAGCTATTGTATTCCAGCCTATCATTTGGCGTGGTGCGGCATGTTTAGATATATCATTCAGATCGTCGCTTGTATAGCTCTGACGTGTGAATATAAATTCAGGATTCTTTGATGCGGTCACTTCTCCATTAAAACACTGCATATATGACTTATACGGGTCAATACCGCCACTTCCGTTCGGGTATGGAGTATTCGCCGTTGACACAGTAGAAGGCACAGGCACGGTCTCCTCACCGGCCTTTACTGTCAGCAACTCGTAAACTCCGAGATCTATCACTTCTTTCGCGGCAGCAGCGGCCTTTGCCCACTTTTCTTCGCTATATGTCTGCGATATCAATTGCCGCCCTGCATCATCGGTCAGGGAACTCAAATCCATATTTCCATTATATAGAGGACTTGCCGCATATAGCAACACTTTCGCTCTGGTAGCAAGGGCTGCTCCACGAGTAGCCTGCCCCAATCGGGACGCATTACGGGTAGGTGGCAATACCCTTGCGGACTGTATCAACTCCTGATTAATAAAATCGATACATTCGTCATACGTATTTCTTGCCACCGCGAGGTCTTGATATTCCAGGCTTATATCCTGAGGCTCATCGGGCATAATGGGCACCGGACCATACTGTTTGATAAGCATCCAGTAAAAGTATGCGCGTAGAAAACGGGCTTGAGCTCTCAGGTCTTCCCTTTCACTATTGGATAGTTCGCCACACTTGTCTACATTGTGGATAAATATAGATGCCTTACGTATTCCCTGATAAAGATGCGACCAACGGTCTTCGCTCAATTGGTCAGAAGCTGTATATTCGCAGTTTTGATATTTCTGGCATCTTTTTCCTCCATCCCAATCGCCAAAAATGGATTCGTCTGAGGCAAATGCAAATGCTGTGGTGCCTTTATTTGCTATTTCAGCTCCTTTGCCGTTGAGCGTGCTATACGTGTTCCACAACCATTGTTCGGTATAATGCTTTTTCGAAAATACGGTGTCTATTGTTAACATATCGTTGACATACTTATCTATCGATAGATAATCGTCGCAGGAATTGAGCCCTGCCAAAGATATGACCGACAATAGGAATATATATATTTTTTTCATGTTTGTTCAGTTTAGAAGTTAACAGTTAAACCAATAGTAAAATTCTTTTGTATCGGATATACAGCCCCATTCCCCGAAGCCTGCTCCGGATCCCACCATCCGAATTCGTCCCATACACACAGATTATTGCCCAAGAAGTAAATACGTGCATTATCCATCAATAGTTTGCGGGATATTTTCTGGGGGATAGTGTATCCGAAAGTAAGATTTTTCAGACGCAGGTAACGTGCATTACGTAACCAGAATGTAGATGCCCTATTATTGTTGGTGCTATTTCCGTAGGTAAGACGGGGAAAAACAGCGTTTGGATTTTCGGTATCGGCCGTCCCCGATATTTCGCGCGATATCCAACGGTCATACGGGTTTGAAGCAACTTTGAGTATATTGCCCACTTCACCGTCTGCGAAAGGATATACTCCCGATCCGCCTACAAAGAAGTCGCTATTTCCTGCACCTTGGAACAATACGTTGAAATCGAATCCGTTCCATTCAAGGCTAAGACCCATCCCGTAAATCAGGCCCGGTGTAGTTGTATATCCGATAGGAACAATATCGTCATCGTCTATCTTGCCATCCCCGTTCACATCTTTATATTTGATATCTCCCGGTTTTACAGGTCCAAATGTATGTGTGGGACTATTGATAATATCGTTCTCATCTTTGAATAAACCTAACGCTTCCAAGCCTCTGGTCTGGTTCAAGCGGTAGCCCTGAGTCATTTTGTACGGCAGTTCATTGGCCGGTTCGTCATACTCCAATACATTCGTGTTCGTATATGTTACATTACCGCGTATGGTATATGAAACCTTTCCTATTTTATCGGTGAAAGCCATCGTTCCGTCAAATCCTTTATTCTCCATTTTCCCTACGTTGGCCCAAGGCACCTGGCTATCGGTAAGTCCTGTTGTACCGGGTATGTGCTCACGCTTCTTGAAAATATTTCGACGGGTGTCCTTAAAGAAATCGACAGAAAAAGATAGTTTGTTGAAAAAGTCCGCATCTATACCTATATTATGTTTCACTGCTGTTTCCCAAGTCAGGTAAGGGGTACCAATGGTAGATATCTGCACACCATTCATGCCAGTCTGCCCTGTCTCTCCAAAACTATATCCTCCTGTTCCGTTTACGATTGTAATATAAGGGAATCGCGTGTCTCCACTCAACTTGTCGTTACCTACTTGTCCGTACGAATATCTGGCTTTCAATTTAGTGAGCCATTTGAGATTGTTTGCGATAAGCGGCTCGTTAGAAATCAGCCATCCTCCTGCAATCGCAGGAAAGAAGCCGAAACGTTTACCTTTTTCAAAGTTTTCGGAGCCTGTGTATCCAAAGTTAAATTCGAAAAAATAACGATCCAAATATGAGTAAGTCGTTCTACCCGAAAATGCTACATTCCTTTGCGGCACGGCTTTAAAGACATCCTCTCCGGCATCGTTACGTCCATAATCCTGCTGATAGTAGAGTAATAAGCCTCCCACACGGTGATCTTCGCCAAATGTGTTTTCATAGTTAAGATTCATTTCTCCGTAATAACGCCTGTCACCCCACGAGCTTGTACTCTGGGTAAGGGGACTTTCGTCTTGAATCTTTGTTAGTACAAGATTACCTTTGGCATCGCGCTGTGTTGCCCGATAAAGGGTGGGGCTTTTTAGCCTTGATACATGATTTTCGTTATATGCATCGTATGAAAAGCGTGCATAAAAGTTCAATCCTTTGGTAAGGAAACTCAAATCCTGTCTCAAAGCCAGGTTTGTCTCTATTTTGTTGTTCCACGTTTGCTTATATCCCTTTTCGTTTAACAATACATACGGATTGGTCTGATTGCCGGCTCCATAGGTAGGGAATAATCCATTGGAATACAACTTGGGTACCGTTACAGGAGTAAGAGTTGCAAATGAATTGTATATTTCGCCCGAACTTTCATTTCCGGGACTATTCTGAGTTGCTATCCATCCAGAAACCCCTAACTCGATAACAGTAGATGAGGTAATGTTGACATCTATATTGGAACGGAAATTGTATCGTTTATAGTTGCTGTTTGTATCATAGTTTTTCATTTTGGCGGCTTTATACAAGCCATCTTCGTTGTAATATGCTCCTGATATATAGTAACGTGCGGTAGTTCCCCCTCCACTGATATTTAGCATAGCACGGCTACTGGTGGTAGTACTGTTTAATAGCTCATCCTGCCAGTCCATATTCGGATAAAGGTCTTTATCCAATCCATAACCTATAATGGCTATTTCGGAACGTGTATATTTCGGCTCTTCACCTCTGCTCAACCTTGCCTCGTTGGCCATATTGGCATAAGTGGTAGCATCCACATATTTAGGCAGGCGGGATGGGGTAGTGATACCATATTCCAATTTCGCATTGATGTTTACCTTACCTGCAGTACCTTTTTTAGTTGTTATTATTACAACCCCATTAGCGCCTCTATTTCCGTAAATCGCTGTGGCAGAAGCATCCTTCAGTACCGAAAAAGATTCGATATCTTCTACGTTTACTTCATTAAAGTTACGTTCTATCCCGTCTACCAATACCAAAGCAGAAGCATTTGCCCCAAATGTACTGATACCCCGTATCCAGAACTCTGAATAACTTTGTCCGGGCTCTCCACTCAATTGTTGAGCAATGATACCTGCCACATTTCCGGCAAGCGAGTTACTTAAACTTGCTGATGCCGAATTTTTAAGCAAAGGAGTCTCTACTGAAGTAATCGCACCTACTACACTTACTTTTCGCTGGACACCGGAACCCACAACGGTAACTTCCTCTAATGTGGTAGTAGATTCTTTCAATACCACATTGATCTCACTTTTCCCGGATATGGCGATTTCCTGAGTTTCGAATCCCATGAATGAAAAAACAAGGACATCATTTGTTCCGGCTTTAATTTTATAATTACCATCAACGTCAGCAGAAGTACCCAAGCCCGGTTGATTCTTAACCACAATTATTGCTCCTGTCAGGGGTTCTTTGTTTTCGTCAGTTATTTTTCCCATAACTGTCAGTTCTCGTTGGGCATTCATATTAACGGCAAACGCCAGAATGCTTATCAATAGTAAAGCTTTTTTTATAAAAGTGTTTTTCATATTATGTGTTATCCATTTTAGATTAGTATTCTGAATATCAATCATATTTGATCATACGAATGCGATGATTCCCCCTGTCAGCCACATAAACTGTACCTTCTTTGTCAACTGCCACCCCCATAGGCTCTTTGAATCTTGCCTGCGATGGCTTTCCGTCTATATAACCCGACCGTTCCGGTACTCCCGCAAAAGTAGAAACTACACCATCAGGGGTAATTTTACGGATAACATGATTAAATTCAGCTACATAAAGATTACCATCCTCATCGACAGCTCCCTGGAAAGGCACTCTGAATTGTGCCGCAGTGCCTACTCCATCAGCATATCCGGCAGAGAATTGTGTACCTGCAAATACAGTTGGATTTTCAAGCCCTTTTGTAGTAAAGTTGTAAATTGACTTGTAAATAGCATTTGTGTCCGCACCCATAAGATAGAGAATCTTTCCGTCGGGTGTGAATGTCATACTGATAAAGTTATCGCCGCCGAGTGTTGTTACAAGGGTGGATGTTTTGGTCTCGAAGTCATATCTATAAACACTTCCTCCCGGTTTGCATGCATAAAAGAGTGTACCATCTACAGGATTTACTGCAACGTCTGATGCCTGCTTTTGCTTTATTAAGGATCTAGCATTCATAAAACCATTGTCACGTGTAGTTGTAAACAGACCGATTCCGTTATCATCCCACACCTCATTAGTAATATATAGAGTGTTATAGTCGGCCGAAAAATCAAGCATCACAGCATTGGACATCCCTCCAGAGCCACGGAAAGGAGAAGTTACCTCATTTCTGCTCTGTGATATAACCCGCAGCCCTCTACCCTCCTCTATCAGATAGAGATCACCCTCATTGTCAACTGTTAAGGTACGAGGCATTACAAGCCACGCATCTTCGAGCGTACCGTTTATAACTTCGCTGCTTCCATCATTTTTGGTATGTCCGCAAAGAGTAGATACTACTTGCGAAAACCGGTATTCGAAATTATTAGGAAAAGTGTGGGCTTGTTTTTCATTATCTTTGCCTATCGTTACTTCTACAGGCCCTACATCTGCTCTCCGGGGGACTACTGCGTATATAACGGTTTCATTGACTCCGATCACTGCCGCATTTTTGCCATTGACCGATACTCTGACCAACGATGTGTCTATCCCGAAATTGGAGCCTCTGATAATCAGTTGGGTTCCAACACCTCCACTATCGGGAAAAAACTCCTCACATACGATTGGCATTTTAGGATCATATGCCAATCCTATATTTTCATTTTCTTTACAATTTTGAAAAAAGATTGGGATCAGGAAGGTGAAAAAGACACCAATCTTAAATAATAAATCAGATTTTTTTTTCATGTTATTAAATTTAAATTTTAGAATAGCGGTAACCATCAAATTTTCCCTAATCGTTATCTATAAGATCATTACAAAATAAGAATATGTTTCCCCGGCACTAATCAAACGTTTGCTTACCTCTGTAAAGAATCAACACCGCAAATGTAACTATATTTTTTTATAATGCAAATAATATGTAAATAAAATACAAACACAATGAAAACAATTTTCAAAGAAACAGAATAAGAATACATAAAATATAAGACGATCCTGATTACAAATGGAAAAATAAAATATGTAACAAACTATTTACATTCCAGAAGCGCATTTCTGATTAATTAAGAAATAATTGTTAACTTTGTTTTTCAATTAAGGAAAATGTGATGAGTATTAAATGGAGCTACAAAACAATATATGATGTATTAAAGAACGAGATAATAAACAATGTATATCCGTTCGAGTCTTACCTTCCTACCGAATCGGTGTTGGCCGAAAAATACTCTGTTTCGCGACCAACAATAGCCAAGGTATACAACACCTTGCAGGATGAGGGATATGTGGTAAAAAGACCGGGGATGGGCACCACGGTGATCTACAAAACACAAAAAGACATCCCTTTATTTGGCCTTTTACTGCCCGGAGCGGGAGAATCAGAGATATTTTCGATCATAAACGAACGTTTTCTCAACCAATCTAAAAAAGGACTGTTCAACTGCCTGTGGGAGGGCACCACTACGAGTAATGCTGAACTACGAAGAGATCTTATAGAAAAATGCACTATGGATTACATCAACCAGCATGTCGACGGCATATTTTTCGCACCTTTGGAAAGGATCAGGGATGCTGAAAAATTTAACAAGGAAATCTGTAAGAAATTGGAGGATGCAGGAATCCCTATAGTACTTATAGACAGGGATATCCTGGATTTCCCATTGCGAAGTCGCTTCGATCTGGTTTGTCTTGACAATTTTCATGCCGGATATATCATGGCTCAGCATTTAATAAAAGCAGGTTGTGAAAAAATTTACTTTTTCTCCAGACCTGATTCAGCGAACTCTGTCAATATGCGTTTTTATGGCGTTTCGGCGGCTATGCAGGACAGTGATTTGCAGTTTACTAAAAGCAATATTGTAATGGGTAACCCCGAAGATACAGAGTTAGTAAAGTCATTAAAAATAATACCTCGAAAAACAGGTATTATATGCGCTAACGACTCAACTGCTGCCGTATTAATGTCATCGATAGATGGCTTGGGAATCAAAATAACTTCTGATGTTCTTGTCGCAGGATATGACGACATGAAATACGCCGATCACCTGAAATATCCTCTTACATCTTTCCGGCAACCTTGTACAAATATAACAGATGTGGCGATAGATATGATGTTCTTGCGCCTCAAAAATCCTAGCCCGAAAGCGTTGACCGTGAATTTGGAAGGAACATTGCTAGCCAGAGAATCAAGCAGGTTCATATAAAAAAGACAAAAAAAATTGTATATTATCCTTCAACACCCCATATTCCTAACTTGTTTTAGATAAGTCGGTTATGCATGTACAGCCGGTATTCAGGCGTAAATCTTATTTAATAGATATCCTTCCATCATAGCCCATGGTCCACTTTTAAAGGAAAAATATCCTATTCTTACATTAAATCTTATTCTCTCCCGGTTATTCTTATGAAGTCTGAATATTGTACATATACCAAATTCGGATTGCAACCGCATTTTTCCATAAGACACAATAAAATGTTAACGCTTTTACAACAACCTTGTAAAGTTTTTGTAACAAATATTATTTCCCTTTGTATAAAATAAATCATTAATAACATTACTTTATATCGGCACTTATACTAAAAAAGAAAATCGGAAAAGCCAGCCAGGTCCAGAGCTGTATATCCGGTTTTCTTTTTATGTATATGCCGGATGGTTCCGGAGAGAACCATCTGGACAAGTTAAACGAATCCATTGAATATGAAATAAATATAGACTTATTTTATGAAAAAAACGATACTGTTACTTATCTTGCTTACCACTCTTTCCCATACCACAATATATGCATGGGGAAAAAGCGGTCACAGAATAATTGCACAGATTGCAGAACAAAATCTGAGCAGGAAGTCTTACATGAAAATTAAGAAATTATTAAATGGCTATCCGATGGCATATTCATCCGACTGGGCAGATCAAATACGGTCGGATACCACCGGCATATGGAAACATACATATGTATGGCATTATATCAATATCCCGTCTGATTTGGACAGATTGGAGTTCGGGAAAGCTATAAAAGCCGTTAAACAGGAAAATATATATAGTGAAATTCCAAAACTGGAAGCGATACTGAAAAACAAGAAAGCCTCTACAGAAGACAGGCGTATAGCACTCAACTTTATTATACACCTTGTGGGCGACCTGCATCAGCCCATGCATATAGGGCGGGAAGAAGATTTGGGTGGCAACAGAATTACCGTAAAATGGTTCAGGGAAAACAGTAATATACATGCAATATGGGATTCTAATCTAATTGATTTTGAGCAATACAGCTATATTGAATATGCATCTATACTGGGCAACATTTCTAAATCACAACAAAAGCTGATACAGGAGGGTAATCTTTCCGACTGGCTTTTCGAAACATACCGGTTAACTAACGAGATATATTCTTCTGTTCAGAGTGGCGATGAATTATCTTATGGCTATTCATACAAATATAAACACATAGTAGAGTTACAGTTACAACGTGCCGGAATCAGGCTTGCCCTTATTCTTAATAGTTGTTTTTAATCTTAAACATAGTACATATGAGTATTAAAATCAGGCTCATAATAATGAATTTCCTGCAATTCTTTATTTGGGGATCGTGGCTCACCACATTAGGGGTATATCTGGGTAATTCTTTGGGGTTTACAGGCAGCCAGACAGCCAGCATATTTGCTACAATGGGTATTGCGGCTGTTATAATGCCGGCCATTATAGGGGTAATTGCTGATAAATGGATCAATGCAGAACGCTTGTTGTGTATACTGCATATCGGAGGCAGTATTGTTCTATTCCTTTTATCCGGGACAACAGTTTTCGAACATTTTTTCTGGCTTATGCTTTTATATAATTCCATGTACATGAGCACATTAGGACTAGCCAGCAGCCTTTCATATAATACACTGAAATTCAATGGGCTGGACATTGTCAAATCTTTTCCGCCAATCAGGGTATGGGGTACTATCGGCTTTATCGGCGCAATGTGGATGGTTGACATATGCCGGTGGACAACTTCGAAACAACAAATATATCTGACAAGTGCGGCATCTTTATTATATGGTATTTATGCGCTCTCATTACCAAAATACCGAAGGGAACACTCATCGGAAAATATTTCCATAAAAAATATATTTGGTATAGATGCCCTGCATTTATTCAAGGAAAGGCAAATGGCAATATTTTTTATCTTTTCTATGTTGATCGGTTCCGCCCTGCAAATAACAAACACATTCGGACAGCCCTTTCTAACGGACTTTTCTTTAGTGGGCACTTATTCGGATTCATTTACTGTCAGGCATCCCGGTATATTGACTTCCGTATCGCAGATATCGGAGGCCTTATTTATACTTGCCATACCTTTCTTTTTGAGGAAGTATGGTATTAAAACAGTAATGTTGATGAGTATTGCAGGATGGATGCTTCGCTTCGGCCTTTTTGGTATAGGAGATCCCGGAGGCGGTTTTATCTTTCTCATTCTCTCCATGATTGTATATGGGCTGGCTTTCGATTTTTTTCAGATTTCAGGTTCCCTTTTTATCGAACAGCAGGTAAATCCTACGATCCGGATAAGTGCACAGGGAATTTTTATTTTCATGACTAATGGTATCGGCACTATAATAGGGACTAAACTGAGCGGATGGGTAGTAGATTATTTCACTGATATGAACGGATATCGTAGTTGGGAAAACATCTGGTTTGTCTTTGCCGGATATGCACTTGTTTTAGGAATATTGTTTTTGATATTATTTAATCCAAAAAAATCAATATAGGATTATTACACGGCTTTAACATCTGTTTAAATTACAACTTTACAAAAACGTAACTTTTAGTTAGGCACAAAGAAACTCTTTTCCTATTGCTTTGTGCCGAACTAAAATAGGCAAACTATATGAAAAGAATTATTTTATTATTGTTAATCATTTCAGGTATAAATTACTTTGCATCTGCTCAGGTCACCACATCATCGATAAGTGGCAAAATAACAGATTCAAACAATGAAGCCATTATTGGAGCTACGGTTCAGGTTGTTCATGAACCATCAGGAACGTTCTACGGTGGTGCTACAAATACAGACGGGCGTTATACTATCCAGGGTATGCGTGCCGGAGGCCCTTATATGATCAAAATATCATATGTAGGATATGAGACGGCCGTATTTTCCCAAATCACTCTAAAATTAGGAGAAACAGCTAATATTTCAACGCTCCTGAAGGAATCAACCCAATCCTTAAATGAAGTGGTAGTGATCGGGAAATCAGGTGTCGCTGCAAATAAAACAGGGGCAGCAACAAGTATGAATGCTGATGAAATCACCCGTATGCCTTCTATCACACATGGTATTGCCGATGTTATCCGCATGAATCCACAGGTGAATATAAGTAATACAGGAGCAATGTCCTTTGCCGGGATCAACAACCGTTACAATAGTTTTCAGATAGACGGGGCGATGAATAATGATGTTTTTGGCCTTACAAGTAACGGCTCCAATGGCGGGCAGGCGGGAACTCAGCCCGTATCTATGGAAACAATCGAACAAATCCAGATAAACATCGCACCTTTTGATGTACGCCAATCGGGATTTACAGGTGGTGCCATCAATGCCATTACAAAATCGGGAACTAATACTTTCCACGGGTCAGCCTATGGCTTTGGCAACAATCAAAATCTAATAGGTAAAAAATATACGCTGATGAACGGCCAGACCAGCGAAAAATACGACAAGCAATCGGAATATCAGACCGGAATTACCCTTGGAGGGCCTATTATTAAAAACAAACTATTCTTTTTTGCCAATTATGAGAAAGCAAACAAAGAATATCCCAATGCATATGGCTTAGGCGATCCTGCTTCGAAAATCAGTGCAACCGATGCACAAAGAATAATGAATACAATAAAGGAGATGGCCGAAGCACAAGGGGTAACCTATAATGGAGAATTCAGTAGCTCTGATGTGTACACAAAGTCGGATAAAGCAGGTGCCAGATTGGACTGGAACATTAATGACAAACATAAAGCTGCTTTTCGCTGGAGTCTCGTTTCCGCAAAACAATTGAATAGTGTGAGTTCTGCATCAAATCTGAATACTTCCGATTATAGTTATGATTTTGTGTCTAAAACCAATACATTCGTTGCAGAATTACAAAGTCGTTTCTCAGATAATATAAGTAATGAATTCCGTACATCATATGTTCGTGCACGTGACCGGCGCGACCCGGGATCTCCGTTTCCGATGATTCAGATTTCAAATGTAGGAGACGGTACGTTAAATATAGGTAATGAACGGTCTTCTATGGCCAACTCACTCGATCAGGACATATGGTCTTTTACAGATAACCTTACATTATATAAAGGTAATCATACCCTGACATTCGGTACCCACAATGAGTTCTATAATTTTGCCAACCTCTTCATTCAGGATGCTTACGGCACCTATTATTTTAGTAGTGTAGACGATTTCTATGCAGGTAAAATCCGTCAGTACCGATTCTCTCAGGCAAATGTAGATGTAACGGGCGATCCTTTATGGAAAGCAGCATTCGGAGCCGGACAATTAGGCTTATACGCTCAAGATAAATGGAATGTGACGGATAAACTCGACCTGACTTTAGGCCTTCGTATGGATATCCCTTTATTTTTTGATACTCCTGCCGAGAATGCCGGATTTAATGAATATGCGGCTTCTAAAAGCTGGGGATTCAAAACAAACCAGAAATTAAGCAGTTCCCCGATGTTTTCTCCACGTTTGGGTTTCCGCTGGAATGCAGGTGAAGATAACAAATATGTTCTCAGAGGAGGGGTTGGTATTTTTACGGGACGTATTCCTTTTGTATGGTTAAGTAATAATTTCTCTAATACAGGTATCCAGTTATCTACATACAATACTACTTCCGCAGGTAATTTGTCTTTGATTCTCGATCCAAACAGGCAACGGGAAAATACAGATAAATTGACTGCCGCAGGTAGCCAGACTATCAATGTATTCAGTGATGATTTCAAATTTGCTCAGAATCTTCGTCTAAACTTAGGCCTGGATTTTGAATTGGGTGGTATCGACTGGACTGCTGAAGCCATCTATTCTAAAACGCTGAATGATATTCTTTACCAGAATCTGGCTTACGATGTGAATGGAAAAACTCTGGGTGAAACCGTTTCAGGTCTGGAATTCGATCAGCGTCCAATGTTTGGAAGAGTAACTACGGGAACCGACTATGCATATATTTATGCCCTGTCGAATACAAGTAAGGGTTATTCTTACAATTTATCTCTGAAAGGTGAAAAGAAGTTTGACTTCGGGTTGGACCTGATGGCTTCTTATACATTCACGCGTTCCAAGTCTTTGAATAGCGGTACTTCTTCCGTAGCACAATCGAATTGGGCTTATAACTATACACGAGGTAATTCCAACGATCCTGAACTGGGATTCTCAGCCTTTAATATCCCTCACCGTATCAATGCCTCAATATTTTACCATAAAGAATACGGTAATACCGGCTGTAACTCATGGACAACTACTGTAGGCCTCATTTATACAGGTTCATCGGGGGCTCCTTACTCAATATATTATAACGGTGACTTGAACGGCGATAGCTCAAATGGCAACGACCTGATTTTTATACCTACCAATGCTCAGATCGACCAAATGCCGTTCCTGTCTACAACTGCTTATTCTGCCGATCAGCAGAAGGCCAATATGAAAGCCTGGATTGCAAATGATCCTTATCTGAGTAAACACCAGGGCTCATATTATGAGCGTTATGCGGACAATGAGGATTTTGAACATCACTTTGACTTCCACATTGCACAGAAACTCAATTTCAATGTATGCAACAAAGTTCATTCGCTTGAGCTTTCATTCGATATGTTGAATATAGGGAATATGCTGAATAAAAAATGGGGACGCTACGCATCTGCCGGAGGATCGTCCACTTATTACAGCCCTGTCAACTTCAGTAATGGCCAGTTCCAGTTCTTACACGATGCTGATTTCAACATGCGCTCATATAGTGATTACTATTCTCGCTGGAGAGGTCAGGTTGGACTAAAATATATCTTCTAAACTTACTCTCTTTTCATACATCACTTTATTCGGGCATTGCTTACAAAATTGCAATGTCCGATTTTTTATATATAGTATCCGGGTTCATAATCCGTGTCTTCCTCATTATCCTGATAAACAGGGGTGATGATTTGCATCTAGAAACACCATAACCTTTGTTAATAATAATAAAACAATATTGATAAAAAATCTTAATAAGCATACTCTACCTTCGTTGCGTGTGAGGTAAGCTATATCGATATTATATTTCATCACTACACTAGCTAAAAGTAATTATTTGTATTTGTTTAATGTCTAAATTAAAATCAATGAAAATTTTGGTGAAGAAACTTTTTTTTGCCTGCTGTTTAATTTTGTATTTCGTGTACCCATCAAAACAGCTGTATGCTGCATCCTATGATAGGGAAAATGAATTACTCAAATCAGAGGCAATCAGTTCTATTATTGTAGAAAAAGAGAATAGTAAGACACAAAGCCGCAGGGTAGTAAGAGGGCTTATATTAGATTCTACGAACGAGCCTATAATAGGCGCTTCCATTTCAGTAAAAGGTACGACATTCGGTGCTCTGACCGATGTAGATGGTAAATTTACTCTTCAGGTTCCGGAAGAAGGAGAAATTTTAGTTGTTTCTTTTATAGGCTATAAACAACAAGAAATAACATTAGGGAATGAAACATATCTTAAAATCATACTGCAACCTGACTCCAAGACTTTAGATGATGTAATCATTGTCGGGTATGGTGTTCAGAAAAAAGTTAACCTGACCGGAGCTGTAGATCAAATAACCAGCGAAGTATTTGAAAATCGCTCTGTACCGAATGTTACCCAAGCCTTGCAAGGTGCGATCCCAAATCTGAATATTCAGTTGACAGATGGCAAGCCAACCCGTTCTGCCAGTTATAACGTACGTGGTACCACATCCATAGGACAGGGGGGAAACGCCCTGATCTTGATAGATGGAGTAGAAGGTGATCCTTCGATGCTTAATCCGAATGATATAGCCAGTGTAACTGTACTAAAAGATGCCGCTTCGGCAGCAATCTATGGCGCACGCGGTACATTTGGGGTGGTACTGATCACAACTAAAGAACCTGCAAAAGATAAAACATCCATTACATATTCCGGTAGCTTTTCTATACAAAAGCCTGTCACTGTACCAGACTTTGTTACAGATGGATACGAATATGCTTCACATTTCTATGAAGCTTATCATGCGTGGAACAACTATTCTGCCGATCCTAAGAATATCAATAAATCCCAAGAGTTTTCACTTGGATGGTTGGAAGAGTTCAGAAAAAGAAAGGAACAGGGCACCACCGGTCAGGTTACCGTAGATGCCAATGGCAAATATATTTATTACGGTAACGAAGATTATTATGATGCCCTCTACAAGAAGAATACTTATGCTCAGGATCATAATTTATCTATAACCGGAAATAATGGGAAACTGAATTATTACCTATCAGGACGTTTCTATGGTTATGGAGGTCTGTTCAAATATAATACTGACGATTATAAAATGATGAACCTGCGTGCAAAAGGTTCGATACAGGTATATGATTGGTTAAAAATAGAGAATAATATGGACTTCTCTAATATGGATTACCACAATCCCATCAATGTAGGAGAAGGTGGTTCTATCTGGCGTAATATTTCTGACGAAGGACACCCCTCCTCCCCCATTTTCAATCCCGATGGCAGCCTTACATTCTCTGCCGCATATTCTATTGGAGACTTTATCTATGGAAAGAATGGAATTGATACTAATAACCGGATTTTAAAGAATACTACCGGATTCACAGCTTCTTTTCTGGAAAACAAGGTTCATATCAAAGGAGACTTCACATTCCGCAATACCGATAATAATCAAACACAACGCCGTGTGCCTGTTCCATATAGCATCAATGACGGTGAAATAAGGGAGCTTAGTACTCAGTATAATGACCTGAAAGAAAGCAGCATGCGAACAGAATACCTTGCTACCAATATTTATACCGATTACGAAGACACTTTCAACAGCCTGCATTATTTTAAAGGGATGATAGGGTATAACTACGAGCAATCAAGATATAAAAGCACTAATGTTCAGCGTAATGGGTTGTTGCTTAGCGATCTGGAAAATATAAATCTGGCCTTAGGTGATGCCATTACAACTTCTGGTGGGTATAACAAATGGCGTGTAGCCGGAGGGTTCTTCCGCCTCAACTATGCATTCAACAGCCGTTACTTATTGGAAGTAAACGGACGTTACGATGGGTCGTCCAAGTTTCCTAACGAAGAACAATGGGCGTTCTTTCCTTCAGTTTCGGGAGGATGGCGTATATCGGAAGAACCATTCTGGAAAGTAAACCGTAGTATTCTTTCGGATATTAAAGTGCGTGCCTCCTATGGTTCGCTGGGTAATGGTAATATCTCTCCTTACAGTTATCTCGAACTATTGTCTATCAAGACATCAGACCGAGTATTAAACGGGCTTAAAAACAAATATACCAATGCCCCGGATGTGTTACCTGACGGACTAACCTGGGAAACGGCAACAACAACAGACGCAGGGTTAGATTTTAGTATGCTAAACAGCAGACTCAGCTTTTCGGGCGACTATTATGTCCGCAAGACAAAAGATATGTACACTGTAGGAAAAACTTTACCCGATGTTTTCGGAGCCACTTCACCGAAAGGTAACTATGCCGACCTGACGACTAAAGGATGGGAAATAACACTGACATGGCAAGATCAGTTCATGCTGCGTGGTAAGCCTTTCAACTACAATATACGTGGTACGTTGTCCGATTATATATCTACAATAGACCGATATAACAACGCCACAGGAGATCTCAACGACTATTATGTAAATAAGCGAGTCGGAGAGATTTGGGGATATGTGACGGAAGGTTTGTTTTCCGATCAGGCAGATATAGACAACCATGCTGACCAGACGCTGATACAATCGTCATCTAAACGTATAACCTATCCCGGGGATGTGAAAATAAAGGATCTCAATAACGATAACGTTATAGACTATGGAAACAATACGGTTGACGACCATGGCGACAAAAAGGTTATCGGAAACATGCTTCCCCGCTATTCGTACAGTTTCAATATCGCTGCAGATTGGAATAACTTCTTCTTTTCGGCATTTTTCCAAGGTGTAGGAAAGCAGGACTGGTATCCCAGTTCTGAAAGTATTTTCTGGGGACAATATAATCGTCCTTACAATAATTTACCTCAGTGGCATATGGGCAACTACTGGACAGAAGATAATAAAGATGCCTATTTGCCGCGTTATGCAGGGTATAATAATTCTTTGAAAGAAACTCCCCAGACCCGCTATTTGCAGAATGTAGCCTATATCCGTTTGAAAAACTTGCAGATCGGATATACTATACCCAAACAAATAGTAACAAAAGCCAAAATACAAAATATGCGTGTATATGCTTCTGCCGAAAATATATGGAACTGGTCTCCTCTTTACAAACACACAAAAGATCTGGATGTAACAAATATATATGGTTCCGACCCCGATCTTACCGACGCCGATATGTCATCGGGCCTGAACGGAAAACGTGGCAGCGGAGATGGAAACAGCTATCCGCTAATGAAGAGTTTTAGCTTAGGTTTGTCTATTACATTTTAATAAAAACTATCAATGAACAATATGAAACGAATTATATATTTTTCGATAAGTATCTGTCTACTGTTTCTTTCTTCCTGCTCTTTAGATGAAATGCCGCAGGATTCAGTAACCAAAGAAACAATATTCGGCACAGAGAAAGGATTGCAAACATATTCTTACTCTTTCTACAATATGCTCCCGTCCGTTGCAGACGGATTCAGGCAGGATGCAATGAGCGATTATGGTGCCGTTACCAGTTTTGATAACTTTATACGTGAAGGAGCTTATTCGGCCGAACTTAGCTCGGGCTGGTCATGGTCAGATCTACGCAATATAAATTATTTTATTGCAAACTGTAACAGCGAAGCAATAGACGAATCTGTAAGAAACCACTATATAGGTTTGGCCCGTTTCTTTCGTGCTTACTTCTATTACACCAAAATTGTACGCTTCGGTGATGTGCCGTGGATAGACCGACCATTGACCATCGATGACGAATTACTTTATGCAGGCCGGGATTCACGTACAGTGGTAATGGATCATGTTCTGGAAGATCTCAATTATGCATGTGAAAACATTTCCCTTGCCAAGGATAATACAGGTTCATTAGTTACAAAATGGGTTGCATACGCGTTGAAATCGCGTATTTGCTTGTTTGAAGCCTCATTTCGCCGCTATCATACAGATCTGGGCCTGACCAATACAGTGGATAAATGGTATACGGAAGTAATCAGTGCATCCGAAGTTTTAATGAACGAAAGCGATTATACAATTTATACGGGAGCGGGTGAAGATGCATCGTTCCGGGCTTTATTTATAAACGATAAACCGGTTACATCTGAAGTTATGCTTGCCAGTTGTGCTGATGCAGGATTAGCTATTTTAGGCCAGGCAAACTGGTGGTGGACATCGGGAACATATGGAGCACGCTTTAGTATGATACGTACCTTTGTAAATACGTTTCTTAATATAGATGGTACACCTTATACAGACCGTGCAGGATACGAAACTATGCAGTTTTACGAAGAATGTCAGAATAGGGATAAAAGGCTAGCCCAGACAATCCGTACACCCGGTTATAAGAGAGACGGAGCCCTTGTTCCGCCCAATTTCAATGGGTATTCTTATACCGGCTATCAACCGATAAAATATACTCTCGATGCTTCGAAATATGATGCCGGAGCTTTGAATACCAATGCAATACCATTGTTTCGTTATGCTGAGGTATTACTTAATTATGCCGAAGCTAAAGCTGAATTGGGGACTCTTACGGATGCTGATTGGACAAACACCGTAGGGAAATTGCGCACACGTGCAGGTATTACAGGAGGTGTAAATAATAAACCGACCAAAGTAGATACATATTTCCAGGAAAACTACTTCCCGGATATATCCGACCCCGTAATCCTCGAAATACGCCGCGAGCGTTCTATCGAACTGGCATTGGAAGGATTTCGTTTTACAGATCTTAAACGATGGAAATGTGGCGAACTGATGACCATGCGTTGGACAGGAATATATGTACCGGCTTTGAATGTACAAATGGATCTTGACCACAATGGTACTATGGATGTTATCTTCTATAAGGGAGAAAAACCATCAGGCTTACCAGCCAGTTGTACGCCGGTTTCCGTAGGAGACGGTACACAGCAAGGTTTGACCGGATCTACTTCTGGCAATCTTACCTGGTCAGATGCAGACCCTCGTATCTGGTATAGCAACGGACGTCAATATTATTATCCAATACCACAGTCGGCTATCAATAAAAATAAGAATCTGAAACAAAATCCCGGCTGGGAATAATTAAAAAAAGAATATGAAAACAAGAATATTATTGTACCTGTTTGCTGTCCTATCAGCAATTTCAATGCCATCACGAGCAATGGATGGGATCACAGACAACAAGAACGAATTGATTATTGCTACTTTCAACCTCCGGATGGATACTCCGAACGACGGCGTAAATGCCTGGCCCAATCGTAAAGAAATGGTGAAGGGACTGATAATGTTCCACGATTTCGATATATTTGGAACTCAGGAAGGCTTTAAGCATATGCTGGATGATATTGCAGAATTAGATGGTTATGTCTATATCGGAGCCGGACGTGATGACGGTAAAGACGGAGGCGAGCACTCTGCTATCTTTTATAAGAGAGATCGCTTCGAACTGTTGGATAACGGTAACTTCTGGCTTTCCGAAACTCCGGATGTTCCGGGAAAAGGGTGGGATGCAACATGCTGCAACCGCATTTGCTCTTGGGGTAAGTTCAGGGATAAGAACAATGAAAAAGAATTCTATTTTTTCAATGTTCATTATGACCATCAGGGAAAGATTGCCCGTCAGGAATCATCCAAACTCTTGTTGGCACGGATCAGGCAAATAGCAGGAAATAAGAGCAGTATATTTGTTACAGGTGATTTTAATGCTGTGCCAACGGACGCACCGGTCCTTATATTATCTAATGATAAGCTATTGAAAGATTCATATACAATCAGCGAATACCCGTGTTACGGAACCGTAGGTACCTCTAATGGCTTCAAGATAGATATTGAAGCAAAAAACCGTATAGATTATATATGGGTAACCCCTGATATTAAGGTGAAGAGATACGGTGTGCTGAACGATATGCAAAACGGGCGCTTTCCTTCAGATCATTTTCCTGTACTTATTCAGGCGGAATATTAGAGATCACAGGCTTTTCGTAGTCTGTGAACCGGGAAAGATATAAAGAAACAGCTTTCAACCTATAGATTTGAAAGCTGTTATCTTTTACTCTGATATCTTTCAGGACTAACTAACTTTGCGCAGCAGCCAGCCTTTATAATTATATCATCATTTTATTCACTGAAAATCAGCAGGAAAAAATATTCCGGCAGGGAAATGGGTATAATTCTGGTAATTATTACTTAGCACCGGCTCTGTACCCTCCAGATCGAATACACTTATATTATTGATAAGAAAATCCCATCCATAGGCTTTTATTGTATTCAAATATACTTTTCCGGTCCTCGGATGTACAGCAATATTATTATATACAATATTTGCATTGGTAACGAATGTTTTTGCATTTACCATCTCTTTCGATTCTCCGGTACTAAAGATATGACGATATATTGTAGTCGAGGCATTGCTATAATAAAGTGTGTCACCTTTTGCTGTAATACCCGGTGTAGCTCCTGCTCCTGCTCCAACTTTACCGATAGTTATCTCGTTCGTCTTTATTGTAGAATAGTTACTGCTGCTCACTTTTGATATCTTATTCGGAGACCCAGTTGTAGACACCCATAGATTACCGTCCTTCGATTTGATTACGCCACTGATGGCCGCACCCATGTCAATTGTTTGGGTCACATTCGTCTTTCCTTTCTCCAGTACGACCAGCTTGCTGCCAATGGAAGCAAAAACTTTATTGTCTGCCACAGCCATTCTGTTCTTCTTAGCGCCTGTTGTTCCGGTAATCAATGTCAATTCTTTTGTTTTACTATTGAATAAATGAACGCCATAATTATCCCTTATAAAGATATTTTCATCATCAAGTACAGCAATATGAGTCGGCCAGTTCAGATTAGAAAGTTCATCATTATAAGAAGCTTCCTTTTTTAAAGTTTCACTGTTAGCTACGACTAACATGCCATCATTTTCGAAACCAGTTCCTATTGGATTTTTTCTTCCATTTTGAGAAATTATATACATTTTCCCATTCTGAATAAACAAGTCTTGTGTAACATTACCAAGTTCTGTTCCATTTGAGCTGTTATAAACACGATCATATAATTGGCCTTCAGGGGATATATAAATTAACGAGCCGTTTTCTGTGGTCATATTCCCTTCATTCAGAATGAAGACACCATCAACGGCAGAATAGCCTTTACCCGCAATACTAACTTTTACTACAGCTAAATAAGTTAGTCCGTTTTTGTCTATACCCTGCAATTTAAGCTCACCTATACCATATCCGCTTTGTGCGGCTACAACATTTACATATTTGTCCGGTATATGGATATTTGTTGTCCATCCCTCCGGTTTCGAAATGACTTCCATCGATTGAATATTAGCAAACTTTATTCTCAACCTTTGAGCCTGTCCTGCATTAAAGACAGCCGAAGTAACTTCAAAGGACAGGAATGTGCCTTGTGATTTGGGTATAACAATAGATGTACCATCAGCGAGAATAAATGTAACTGTATCTTCATTTTCTTCTATTTCTTTGAAGAAAGAATCTCCTTGCGCTTTTACCAAGTCGCCATTCGCATCCTCGATCCGGGTTCCATCTATCGTCCAGTATCCTTCAGAATCGATCGTTACCTTTGGACTTTCTCCATTTTTACCGGAAACAGGTAGTTTATTACCATCTTTATCGGTCAGAAAATCTGTTTGTTTATCGGTTATTATTGTCCAATAATATATACCGTCTGATTCTTTTATTCCAACAACCGGAGCTTTTTCCCCATTCAGCACTTCAATTGAGGTAGCATCATTAAAGGTTATTTTATATCCTTTATTATCACTCAATGCTTCAACGGTGGTAATAACTTTCCCTTTGTTTAAGGCATCCACAATCGTTTCAAGGGATGACACCTGATTCTTTAAGGACTCAACCTCTGTTTTGATTTTGTCAATCTCCCCTCTAAGATAAGAGTCGTCATAGTCTTCACTACAGCTGAATAAAACTATACAACTCATTAGAATAAATAAGTAATTTACTGCTTTTTTCATTTTTGTATTTAAAATAGTTTAAAATTAGTCTGGCAATGCTGCCGAGAATTTACTTCCTAACTGATTTCCTTCCCATTGGCTCATATCATCAAGGAAAGACCAGCCATCCCAACTGCCATTGATGAGTTTACGGCTTGATGCACCCCAGCTTGAGTATCCCCATGCGGCTGCCAACGAATCTTTGGTCCAATAACTCCAGTATCCATTATACCATCCTGCACACCAGTGATCAGCTGCGTCTGAATATGTCCAGCTATCATAATTGTAAGCATTTGTAGTCACTATCCCGTTTACCGGATATATAGGATTATTGGTTTCATTGTTATAAATGAGATAGTGGCTGCCTGATTTATTGATATTATACCCCAATCCGGCAATAGTATAACCCATAGACCCAGTCATATGAGTTAGGAAGATAAGCCTTGGGTCCGCCTTTACAATTTCCCTGAGCATGTCAATACCATACGCATCTCCATTCCATTTGTACCCCCAGACTAAAGCATCGGGTGTTTTACCATCATGCCATTCTATAACCAATGCTGCTTTATTCGTACCTGTTCCCACCCAGAATTTTACATCATCCATTGTGAAATCCGGATCTCCCCCATTTGAAGTATCTGCTGATTTGGTTAAATACGCTGATTCAATACCCCTAATTGTCGATTTTGATAAATCATAAGGTTGTCCTTGTACAGTAAATGTATTTTCTTTTGCACCCGACACATTTGAGTTATCCATAATTACATTTTCTTCCGAACAAGAAAAAAGTGTTATTAAGGAAATCAGAATTAGATAAGAGAATAATTTTTTCATAAGTTTTACTTTTTGTTAACAAGATTAATTAATTACGATTACTCGTCTATAGTATTTATACTTTTTCCTGACATATGCAGATCCTCCCCTCGTTCAACTTCGGTAGAGCACTCTCCAAGCCACCCATTTTCCTGGTTTATTCCGTTGTATATTTTCACAAAGTCAATACCTGGCAGATCAGCCTTGTTTCCATTTTTATCTATCGCCCAGTCAATATCAATGCCCGAATTATCATCCAGATTCGGATAATTATCCACATATCCGTATCTGAAAGCATATAAAACAAAATAGGTGCTAGCCTCATTAATACCGGGAACATATTTCCCTTCATTTATTCCATTCTCTGGCAATCGTATCCCCTTAAAAGTCATCTGATTTTCCTTGATCCATGCCGGATAATAGGTTTGCTGATGGTAAACATTCTTTACTTTATATCCACTATTGTTCTTATTATCTTTCCATCGGATATATTTTTCGATTGTCATATATGCGTTTGGATTATCAGGCTCACCAATTATTTCCGGATCTTCTTTCGCCGGTTTATAATATGTCATCTCATAGTCACGGTAAACTTTAGTATCATTCTTATTTTCTTTTGCATAAGAAAACCAAGGCTCATTATCAGCAGAAAAGTTACTGCTACCCTTAATTTCGTACCATTCATCCTCATCAGGTTTTCCGTTTTTGTTTTTATCATATGCGACCATGATAATACCGGGTTCGCAACTTCCGCCAAAAGGAGCTCCCGGACGCCCGTAATTGGCGCCAAAGGCATTTCCGTTAATTCTGAAATCACGTTTTCCCGGAACATTTATAATCGTATGGTCAAATCCAACTGTAACATATCCCCCCCATCCTCCAAGGGTAATCATCCAGGCATCTTCTCCAACCAGCCATTCGTTTGCTTTCCTTACCATATCTGCATGTGTATCACCTTCTGTATATTCGGGTAATTTATTAACAAATTGACCCGGGGCGGGGAGATAGTCAAAGACTTTGGATATATAAGAACTTAATTGTTTCTCCGTTTTTTTTACTGTAATCTTTATTACGCTTTTTATTTCTCCATCTGTCACATGTAAATTATATTCTCCCATTTTAGCTGCAACGAACATTGCTGTTTTAGAATTTGCAGAAGAAAGCCTGTACAAATCGGACGGAGCATCCAGAACTTCCCATTTTACGTTTTCTACATTGGTTAAGTATGCCGGGGCTTCAAGTGAAAGAATAGTATATACCGGAGTCTCAACTTTGATACTCTCTCCGTTTACTATTATTATAATCTCTTTTTCAGTTGTACCTTTTTTATTCGTTACATTCAAAATCAACTTATATTTTCCGGACTCTAAGGTCTTAAATACATAGTCTTTGGTATCTGCCACTGCCCTACTCTCCAGTAACCATGAATACGTCACTTCGCTATCGCTAACTATCGAGGGAGATAAGTTCAGTTCTGTACCCGCATCAACTACATATTTCTCATCCAAATTTGTAATAACAGGAGGGGAATCTCTTTTCACGACAGTAATTTCAATTTCTTTTTGCACGCTTCCTCCTGCATTTGTAACATTTAGCACAAGTTTATAGCTTCCCGCTACCCTTTCTTTAAAGGTGTAATTTAATGTATTCGCTACTTCCTGACCATCCAAAAGCCACCTATAGTTCTCCGGATTACCATTTGTAATAACAGGCTTCAGATCAAGGGCATCTCCTTCCAGTACAGTATATTTATCTTCCAGTCCGGAGATCGCTGGTGCTAGAACGTCCTCGTCACTACTGTCGGAACATGCTGACAGAAAGGCGAACAGGAACAACACATAAATCAATAAGTGTTTATTATTCATAATATGAGAATTTAGTTTTGTCAATTATTTATATGTCTTATAATCATTCGTTTTTATATATAGGTTGCAGAGCGAAATGCCCCGGTATGTTTCCTGAACGCACCACCCACTTTTTCTTCCCTTCCGGGCTAAAACAATATAGAAGGCCGGGAGTTACATAGTTTCCGGCATCGGTTATGTATATCTCTTTTGTTTCCGGATCAACCATGATACCATAAGGTTTCTGTATTTCTTTATCAGTACCATCTGTTATGATATTTTTAGTAATTATTTTGTGGGTACGTGTATCAACAAGACTATAAGATATAGTCCAATCTTGAGTGATATGGCTCCATTCTGTTCCGTAAACATATAACATATCATCGTCGATCCAGTAGTTTGTGGCAGCGACAGGAATAGTATCTGTTACCTTTTGCAACTGTTTATTAATAAAATAAAGACGGGCTGGCAGTCCCTTATAATCTCCGCGAGAACTTACCCAAAGGTCACCACGGCTATCGGCTTTTATTCTTTCCAGATTATATGCAACATCTATCCGTTTTTCTTCTTTGAATGTTTTTATATCTATGACAGATACAGTCCGCTCATAACCTGTTGTGTTGCTAGCTCCCATATAACCTCCCGAGTTGGCGACATAAATTTTACCATCCACGATCTCTAACTCATCGGGCTGAAATCCCACAAGGCAACGATCTACTTCTTTGAGAGTTGTGGTATCTATTTTTGCGACATAGCCTATCTGCTCGTAATTGGGGTCAATTATTACAGGACCGGCATAGGATGTTATATATGCATATCTTCCGAGAAATTTAATAAAGCGGCAATTGGGAATATTTATCTGGGTGATTCGTTTGGCCGTCTGGGCATCCATTACTTCTACTTTGTTAGAGCAATTGATTACTGCATATAATTTACTGCCATAAATACCAACATCATTGCCTACATCCCCCATTTCTTTAGGGACTGTGGGATTTCTTTCGGCATAGATATTCCGTGTATAAACTCCGGTTTCGAAATTATAATAATCCAAAGTTGCTTTATTACTGCCCATATTACCCTCATTGAGCAAATAAAAGCCTCTGTATCCGGTAACTTCCCTGGGCTCTCCCATAAGTTGGTCTTCAGAAAGAATCATTTCTATATCTTCGCGACAAGCACTGAAGCCGAACGTTATTATAATAGTAAATAGAAATAAGTATATTGTTCTTTTCATAGCTCTATAGTCAATAAGATTCTATAATTTCGTTTTGGCATCGGATAATTTAATACTACTTCATAGTCTTGGCCGAACAGGTTATTGATTTCACCCGCAATACGCATATTGATGTTATTCATCTTGAAGTTTTTGATAATAGCCATATCATGGGTATACCATGGTTGCTGGTAAAACTCTTGTATATTGACAGAATTTTCGTAACGTTCCCCAACATATATAAAACTATAATTAAGCTGCCACGATTTATGTGTCATACTGGCTATTACCGAACCACTATGCCAGGGGATGTAGTTTATCTGCCCGCCATAACTCATTTCCTGCAGTACCGGATTATCTTTCCTTGTAAAATCTTGTGCCTTTTGATACGTATACGCCAGTTTTAGATTCATACCTATATCGTAAAGCAATTGAAATGCAGCGGACAAAGAGGCATCGATTCCCCATATCTCTACGGACCCTATATTGGTCATGGTCCAGCGATATAGGCTACTCTTTGCCGGTTCAGCCACAATTTTATCCGTTACTTCATTATAGTATGCATCTGCCTGCATTTGGACATATTTAATAAATCCATTTTTGAACGAACGGCTATACTGGAACCCGACATCGAACTGATGTGTGAATTCCGGTTTTAGCGCTGAAAAGCCAATGTTTGTATAATACAGGTCATTGAATGTAGGCATTCTGAATATTTTTTTATAAAAAGCCCTGAAATTTAAATCCTTGTTTCGAAAAGGCTTATAAGAAATAAAAAATGCGGGGGTCAACTCTTGTTTATCTGGAGCGGCAACAACAGTATCCTGATAGGGAGAATCCGGATTATAGTTCCCAATTCTAAGATCTTCATTGACGAATGTGGCAAGGATACTTCCTTGTATTTTGAAATTGCCCATTTCGACGGCACTGGCCAGTGCTATCAGCGAAGTTGTCCGCTGGGGGAAGAAAAAGCCGGGCATATCCGAACTCAGAGAATTATATTGTACATCGGTAGATAACGAGATATCCCAATTCGGAGTTATAGCATATTTATTAGCTAATGAGCCATACCATTCCCGTTGATGAAAAGAATTATCAATACGCATAGTCGTGGTATCCGGATTGAGAAAGCGCATAAAATCGTAAGCAAATTTTGCATTAGCCTGTATTTCATATTTATTCGTTACACTTTTTTGAAAAGAGCCTTGCACAAAAAAGCTCCTGTCCCACTGACGTTGCGAATTTTTCCACACATTATTGACAATAGCTCCCGGAAGTCCCCTGTTTGAATCATAATAATATAATTTAACTTTCCACAAACCATCAGGGATCGTACCGTATAAACCGGCTTCTGAACGGAAAGAAAAAACATCTCCGTTTTTGCGTACAGCCGTAGTATCATACATCACTTCTTTTAAACCTGGATAAACTCTCTTGTAACGATATTTATACTTTCCCGAAGTATTCATCATTTCGACATTAAAAGAAGCTTTTAAGTCATTGCCTATTTTGTGTTCGTATAAGACCGAAGGGTTTATTAAGTCGAAAGAACCGGTCTTTAAAGTAGTTTTCAGGTTATAATTTTTGTTTTTTGAAAATTGAGGAGTTCTAGTGTGAAGATATACTGAGCCAGATGAACCAAAATCTTTAGCCGGCTGAAATATGTCGCTCTTCTGCCCATTATATAGGGAAATATCCTCCATGTTGTCGAGGGAGAATTTTCCTAAGTCGATTTGTCCATTCTGGGCATTTCCCAATTGTATACCATCATAAAATACGCCTACATGATGCGTACCCATACTGCGGATATTGACTGTTTTGAGTCCTCCTATGCCTCCATAGTCCTTAACTTGTATCCCTGAAAAATATCTGATGGCATCAGCAACAGAGAAACTATTGAGAGCCTTTAGGTCTTCGCCTGTTAACTTTTGTGCGGGAATTACTTCTTTATATGATCTGACCGTAACAACAACCTCTTTGAGATGTTGAATACTGTCCAGTTTACTTTGACCATGAGCAAACTGAAAAATATTCAATAGTACAACTATCGAAATTAGTTTTTTAGTATTATGCAAATACATTTTTAGCTAAATGAACGTTATCAAATAGCTTACAGAAAATTAATTATAATGAAGATTGAGTGAATAAGAAAGGCAAAAGCACAAAGCGCAGATTGATTTCCTATCAGTGTTCTTCAGCTTCATTTCCCGAAAGCTTTAAACTAATCAATCTTGGCAGGTCTTCTGACAATAGAAGTTAAAGATATAACTATCTGAATATAAGCAATTATTTGTATCGTATAGTACTATTTCATACATGAGACCATACTTGGACATGGTTTAATACTATGGACTTACAATAATAACCATATACAGTTTTATCTTCATAAAACTCCTTTTGACAATTCTTTTTTGTATTCTGGATACATAGACTTTACAAGAGTAAGGTCCAAATATAAAAAGTAGGACACAAAAAAGACCTGACAAAATTTGCTCTGGCAGGTTTTCTGACTCGTTCCATTTTACACGCCTTCCCGGATTTATCCAGTGGCATAAGAATGTGTAAAACTATTAAGAACTCACAGCAGCGGGTCTGTTCAGGATTTGCACCTGATTCCCTCTTCACCACTATCTACGAATGCAGAAAGTGGCACCAAAACAGTAGACAAAGGTAGGATAAATTTCAAAACTAATCCTAATTAATATGAATTAATTTAGAAGAATAATTCGCATCAGGTACAGGCAGGATAAAAAGCGGGTCATTTTACCGGGTTTCCGTTTGTCAGCTTAAACTTAACAACCATCCTTTCCGGAAGGACAATTAACTCCCCGGTCTTCGGATTTCTTGACTTGCGTTCCTTCATGGTTTTTACCTGGAATGACCCGAAACCTTGTATGGTGATATTGTTTCCTCCGGACAATACCTCTATAATAGTTTCCAGTACCGGGCTTAAGCTGTCGGCTATGTATTTCTGGGATACCCCGGCTTTCTTCGCGGCCAAGCTTACCAGTTTATCTATTTCCGATTTCTTCTTTGCCATAACATTCATTAAAATAAGCGTGCCTTCCTATTCCTGCGAACCAGAAGGCACCGGTCTAACAATATTCATGTCTTATCATTTACACCCAAAATCTGCCGGATTTTCTCCCCATAAATCATTTTTCCAATGTAATATTTTAATCTTATCCACTTCCGTAGAAAACACTTTCAAAAAGACTTCGGCTTTCCCCAATTCCGTATTTTTCTTCCCTGATGCCGTTTTTTTGTTGTTAAGCCAGGTTATAGCCGTAAAGCTGTCTGTATAAATAACCCTGGGATGGTAATTATTTTCAATGATATATTTTACAGCCGCAACCACCCCCAGGAACTCGCCGATATTCACCGTTTGGTTGCCTAAATCCTCCAGGAAAATTTGCCCTGTCCACAGAGCTTCTACAAGGGGTATTTATACTCCGGGACAACCTTGTTTTCCCTGTATATGCAAGGACATGGCAAGATTTATTGTAACTATTTTATTTCCAACACATTTAATCCGGTTGATCACAAGCTGGCGACTATATATACCAGAACCATATTTTGAACAGGGAAGAAGCCCAGGAAATAGCCGATGCTATCATGGAGCTCTGGTTAAAACAACTTGCCAGAAAAAAGAAAAGCTAAAATAAAAATATATATCGTATTTATGCGTTTTGCAAAAACTACGAAGAACAGCTTTTACTATTATAAAGAAGGTAAACGATTCGATTCCGGCAATGCTTCAGAATATTCGGAATACGAAATGCCGGCAGCCACTTGTCAACCATGATTCCCTTGTATAAAACAAAGACTTCCAGATAAATACCTATCGAGCATAGGGTAAGAATGGTATATGCTAAGGGAGTGAGTAGCGGAGTAGAAATGTCTATGTAAGTAGTTCATAAACAGTAAGCGGTCGCACAACATTGGCTAAGCCGGCATAGCCTGCTTGTCTATGTGTCTTATTCATAAATATGAATTGAAATAGTCACGGTTTAACCCCGAATAATCTATGATAAGCCTTAATAACTATTTCTTATAATCAGTATCTACAGCTATTTTATAGATTCTGAAAAACAGCACTCAAGGACTTCTATCTCTCTGAAAGGCACTTTACAATTATTGTGATTAGACATATTAACTTTTACTGTCAAAAAACTCTCTCATGTAATTTAACATAAATGATAGATTTATGTAATGAAATTATAACAATAAATAAGTTTTTTTGCGATAAAATTATAAAAATATACTATAGATGTAAAACAGGAAAAACGCTCTTAATAGAATCAGTTAATCGTTTTTATATTTTACAGTTTTGAACCTATAGGTGATGAGATCTTTTTGTCTAAAGATTGAAATATATATTAAAATAACATAGCTCTATGAATAAGCATCTCGCAGAGTTTAAATCTCAATTAACTACTATACTGGACACGAAAGATATTCCAATTGGTCTTTTTTCAGGAAAGATGGGACTGTGTATTTATTTCTATCATTTGGGGAAAATAGAAAACAACGAACGATATACTAAAATTGCAGAAAAATTGATTGATGAAACATTTGAACAAATTACTACGGTTAGTACTATTGACATAGAAAGTGGTTTGTCAGGAATAGCCATCGGTATAAATTATTTAATAAAAAACGGATATGTAGAGGGGGATGAAAATGTGATTTTGAAAGAAATAGACGATGAAATCTTCAAACAAGTCAGTTTTCAAGAATCGGATAATAATATATCTATCCTCATCCAAATATTATTTTATATTTATATAAGAAAACAATCCTTACAAAAAGAACAAGAGTATCTTTTCAATGAACTTACGATACAGATAATTAATACTCTTCATACAAAAATAGAATATATATTAAAGGATAATACCATCGGCTTCAATATAAATACAGATTTACCATTATTCCTTTTCGCGTTAAGTAAGATTTACCAGCTTAATATATACAGCTATAAAATCATAAAGATTATCCAGGAAATAACACCTTTCCTTTTATCTAAGTTTGGATTTCTTAATTCAAAAAAACTTCATTTATTATGGGGTATTAGCAAGATAAATGCCTGTATCAAAGACAAGCATCTTGCCGAATATTGTATTTTATTGACTAAACAAATCAATATTGATGATTTGCTCAATGAGTTTCGAAACAAAAATATGTTTGTAAAAGATGGAATTTCAGGAATATGTCTACTAATGCTATCGTTAGATAAAAATGAAAAGCAAAATCTGAACTTAAATACATTTTATATTAAAGCATTAGAAAAGATCGAAAAATCGTTGATTTGGGAATCATTATCCAACACTGAATATCTGAAAAGACATATCGGACTGAATGGATATTGTGGAGTAAATATGATCATGCATATAATAAGAGATTCGATATGAAAATAGATATGAAAGACACAACATTTATTATAGTTGTAAGACTAGATTCTATTGATCGCTTAGAGAATATACAAGCTGTCACATCCCAGTTATGTAAATATTTCGAGACGAATATTATTATTGTAGAAGTTACGGATTACTATAATGGGATTTTGAAATCGTTGTTACCGGGAAAGGTAATATATAAATTTATCGAAGATAAAGACAACGTATTTCATCGCACATTCTATTTTAATCAGTTAACAAATGAAATTGATACACCCATTATGGCATTATGGGATACAGATGTAGTTATTGATAAAAAAGCTATTGTGGAAGCAACTAACTATATACGTACAAATAATGCAGATATCGCTTATCCATATAATGGCATATTCCTGGAAACTTCAGATATTTTACGCAAATATTATCTAAAGACAAAAGATATCAGGGTTCTATACAGAAACAAGAACAAACTAGACCTTTTATACCATCAACCGATGGTCGGTGGCGCAGTAATTGTTAATAGAGAAAAATATATAGAGGCAGGGATGGAAAATGAAAGGCATTATGGCTGGGGAAATGATGATTTTGACCGTTACTACCGCTTTGCTGGATTAGGATACAGAATATATCGGGTTAATACTCCGTTGTTCCACTTATCACATTCCAGAGGGGACAATAGCAAATTCAGGTCTTCTCTATTTAGCCAGATATCGTCAGCTGCCCGTTTCAACTTTGAAAATTCATCCATGCAGGAAATTAAAGAAAATCTAACAATACACTCCTAAATAGCATAACTATTATTATGAAATTATTTCTAAACAATAAAGAAAAAAATATTTTATCCTCTTTTTTAGATTATCTGGATGTAAAGCATACAAAGGAATATACCAATAAACTATATAACGAACACCCCCATAAGTATAATCTATTTGGGTTATCAAGGATGTTATCTAGCTATAACATTGAGAATACAGGCGTTAAAGTTCAAAATAAACAGGCAGCAATAAGAGAGTTGGAAACCCCATTTATAGCCCATATAGGTTCTGATTTTGTCGTTGTCTATAAAATAACAATTGACAGGGTTTATTATATCTGGAATAAGAAAGATTTGAGTATCACTATTGACGAGTTTTGCGAGATATGGTCTGGAATTATATTATATGCCGAATCCGATGAGAATTCCGTTGAACCTGAATATAAATCGAACTACAAAACACAAATCTTCAAACAGCTTCAAAAAAAAGGATTATGGACAGCCATATTTTTTGTTTTAGCTATTGCTTTTATTCGCAATAACTTAGGTAAGGGAATTGAATATTATTTATTAACGACAGTTAATATAGCTGGTATTTATATCAGTTACTTATTGGTTTTAAAACAAATACATATACATAGCGAGTATGGAGATAAAATATGCTCATTGTTTAGCCAGAGTGATTGTAATAATATTTTGGAATCCGATGCGGCTAAGCTGGGTGGTGTAGTTGGTTGGAGCGAAATAGGATTAGGCTATTTTATTGGAAATATAGTTATTACAGCTTATTTTCCCAATCTAATACCATATATGGTTTTGATAAACATCTTAGCTCTTCCGTATTCATTTTGGAGCATCTGGTATCAAAAATTTAAAGCAAAACAATGGTGCCCGTTATGTCTGATTGTCCAATGTTTACTCGGGATTACATTTTTCCTTAATCTAGGATTTGGATTAATTCAGTTCCCTGAAATAAGTATTTCAGATACCTTATTAACAATTTTACTGTATCTGATACCCATATTGTTAATAAATACGCTAATCCCTAATTTAGGGCAAAACAAGAAAATGGAGCAAATAACGCAAGAATTAAACAGTATAAAAACTGACGAGAATGTATTCTCTGCAATTTTAAAAAAACAACCTTTCTATGAGGTGGATAAAAGTACATCCTCAATCTTATGGGGAAATACAGGGGCAGACATTCTTGTAACTATCCTTACCAATCCTCATTGCAATCCTTGTGCCAAAATGCATAAACGAATAGAAAAAATGTTGGATGAGTCAAGTAATCTGTGTATCCAGTATATATTTTCTTCGTTTGGAGAAGAATTAAATATTAGTAATAAATTTCTTTCTGCTATTTATTTTGAAAAAGAAATTAAAGAGAGGCGCAAAATTTATAGGAGATGGTTTGAAGAGAAGAACCTTAAAAATGAAGAAATTTTTGAAATATATAATGTGAATAAAGAAAGTGATATTGTAAGAAAAGAGTTTCAAAAGCATGAGAACTGGAAAAAGGCAACAGGGATCCGTCCTGCTACGCCGACAATCTTAGTCAATGGATATAAATTGCCGGATAATTATAAAATTGAAGATTTAAAATATTTTACAACATTAGATTTATAAATCTATTCCTTGTAGTTAAGTTGCGGGACTACAGGCTGCAAGCTGATCACTTGTTAATAAGAATCTGCAATATCACTTAAAATTTACTTTTATGAAGAAATTAAGTAAACTAAAGCTTCAAGGTGCTTCAGAATTGAAAGAGTATGAAATGAAAATGATTTTTGGAGGAGAATACTCTTCATCTGGTGGACGTAATTGCAATAGTAGCTGTTCTGATGATTGTGGTAGCAATATGAGGTGTGTAAACGAAACTCCTAATGCCCATAAAGCTACCTGCAAATGTAAGTTGAAGGACTGATATCAGAATCTAAAAAACACTGATCTGAATTCAATAAGCGAGAGTAATCTGGAAGGATTACTCTCATATAAAATATTAATAATATGATAAAAAGATTTTTCCACTTTTTGTTCAGCATTCTAATTTCAACTTCTTTGTTTAGCCAGACAAACAGATCTTTTCATGTGAAAGGATTTACTAATCCCTATTATGAAGGGAAAATGGTTGTACTTAGTTTATACAACGAAAAAAACAATGTCGTTTCTGAAGATTCTACGCGGATAGCAAATGGAAAATTTAGCTTCGAAGGCAAGGAATACAAAAATGGGGTTTCTTATATTGGAATTGCCGATCATTATTATAACAAAGTCATAGCCTTAATTCCGGAAACGGGAATAATCGAAATAGATGTCGACTCTGTAGATCATCATTTAGAAGGCACTCCTATCAATAATAAACTTCAGATGTATAGAGATTCCACACACGCTTATTATGATGATTATTTTAAGTATGACCGGATTCCGCAAAAGTCATCTATAGATAGTTTGATACAATTGAATAACTATATTTCTTATAACAGTTTTATAGGAAATATGATTATAGACAATATTGATAATCCATTAGGTGAATACATACTTTCAGGACATGCAACATCTTGTCCGGACAGTATTTTTGAGAAAATAATAACTAATATAGGAGATAGAAAGACGAACAAATCCATAACAAAGATCATTAAAACCAGAGAGAATTATAAATCACGGGAACTCCTTGTCGGGACTCAATATAAAGACTTTTCAGCATTCGATACCAATGGTATACCTGTTACGCTTGGCGATTTTGTTGGTCGATCGGATTTTTTATATTTGGATTTTTGGGCATCGTGGTGCGGCCCCTGTATAGATGATATTCCTGTCTTAAATAAAATATATGATAAATATAAAACTAAAGGTCTGGAAATTATAGGGATTTCTCTGGATAAAGAGAAAAAGAATTGGATTAATGCGATCAAAAAGCACCAAATTAACAATTGGCTGCATTGTGCAGGTTTAGATGATGCCTGGATTTCCGAAATAAGAAATAAATATAAATTTGATGGTATTCCTTATGGAATATTAATAGATAAGCATGGTGTAATTTTAAGTGTAAACATTGATAGTGAAGATTTGGATGAGTTGTTGGACAAGATTATAAATAGCAGTAACGGGAAATACTTAGGTTATTAAATGATATTTTAGCTATGAGTTTTAGGTGATTAGATATCATCTTCAATAAAACTAGATACAATTAAAAATAAGACAGTTATGTGTTGTTCCATTCTCAATCTATCTTATTATTGATAATTGGGGAAAATTGTATATTGGACTTCTGGTGAGATCAACACTTCAAAACTATTTTATAATAAATAATACTTTTTTATGTTACAAATATTCCCTTCTTCCCGTCAATTAGATGCTATGGATTGTGGTCCGACTTGCCTTCGAATGATCTCGAAGTATTACGGACGTAGCTTTTCGGTTCATTATCTGCGGGAAAAGAGCTTTATTACTCGAGAAGGCGTTTCCATGCTTGGTATCAGTGATGCCGCCGAATCAATCGGCTTCCGCACGAGTGGAATTAAAATAAGCTTTGATCAACTTGTAGCGGAAAAACCTCTACCTTGCATTCTACATTGGAATCAGAATCATTTTGTCGTCTGTTACAGTATCAAAAAGAAACGCAATGGTCATTATGAGATTAAGATTTCTGATCCAGCCGGAGAAAAATATACAATGAACAAGACTGAATTCCTCAAATGCTGGATTAGTTCCTGTTCAGGTGGGGAAGATACTGGCACAGCCCTGTTATTAGATCCGACCCCTGATTTCTACATACAGGATAACAGATTGGATGGATCAAATAAAAGTATCCACTATTTTCTTGGCTATCTCCGTCCTTACAGATCACAGGTCATACAGCTTATTATGGGACTATTAGTCGGGAGTGTACTTTCACTTATCCTGCCATTTCTTACCCAGGCTGCCGTGGATCAGGGGATAGGATATAGCAATCTGAATTTTGTTACACTTGTATTAATATCCCAATTAATCCTTTTTATTACTCAGATAGCAGTTGAATTTATCCGCAACTGGATTACGCTCCATGTCAACAGTCGTATCAGCATATCACTTATTTCAGACTTTCTCTCTAAATTAATGAAGTTACCACTCCGTTTCTTCGATACAAAGAACGTGGGAGATATCATGCAGCGTATCGGGGATAATGACCGTATCAAATCCTTCCTTACGGGTTCTACCCTGACCACCCTGTTTTCGTTTGTCAACTTTATCATATTTACCTTTATCCTTACTTACTATAACCTTACCATATTAGCTATATTTGTTTTAGGCAATGCTTTATATATCCTATGGATACTTTTATTCTTGAGGTATCGCCGGAAACTGGATATGGCACGTTTTTCACAAGCCTCTGCCGAACAAAGCAATCTGGTACAAATAGTAACAGGTATGCAGGAAATCAAGCTTAATAATTGCGAAAAGCAACAACGCTGGAAATGGGAACGTATACAAGTAAAACTCTTCAATATAAGCATTAAAGGACTTGCATTGGGACAATATCAGCAAATGGGATCGGTCTTTTTCAGCCAGACAACCTCACTTTTTGTCTCATTCATTGCCGCCCGCTCTGTTATCGAGGGAGAGATGACATTGGGCATGATGATGTCCGTCAGTTACATTATTGGCCAGTTATCCGGCCCAATCGGACAAGTAATAGGCTTTGTGCAGGCGGCACAGGATGCCAAGATAAGCCTCGAACGTCTAAATGAGATTCACAATAAAGAAGATGAAGAACAAACCATCGGATCGAAAATAAACGAATTGCCTGCACGTAAGTCACTCTATATAGAGGATTTGTATTTCAGCTACGACGGCGCAGACCGGGATTATGTCTTAAACGGAATAAACCTTATTATACCCGAAGATAAGATAACAGCCATTGTTGGAGCCAGCGGAAGCGGCAAGACCACTTTGATAAAACTACTTTTGGCTTTTTATCAGCCTAATAAAGGAAAGATAAAGGTAGAGGATATTCCAATCGATGATATAAATCCTCATTTGTGGAGACATAAATCGGGAGCCGTAATGCAAGATGGCTTCATTTTCTCCGATACCATAGCTAATAATATAGCTGTAGGAGAAGATATCCTAGATAAGAAAAAATTATTACGCGCAGTAAAGATCGCTAATATTAAGGAATTTATAGAATCATTGCCTCTTAAATATGATACTAAAATAGGAATGGAAGGAAACGGTATTAGTCAAGGTCAACGTCAGCGACTTTTGATCGCCCGGGCTGTGTATAAAAACCCTGATTTTCTTTTTTTCGATGAAGCAACTAATGCATTGGATGCCAACAATGAAAGGATTATACTAGATAACCTGAATAGTTTTTATAAAGGAAAGACTGTTGTTATCGTAGCCCATCGCCTCAGTACAGTGCAAAGCGCAGACAACATTGTGGTCATGGACAATGGCAAGATCATAGAAGAAGGAACACATAAGGAACTGACTGATAAAAGAGGAGTCTATTATACACTGGTAAAAAATCAACTGGAATTAGGTATATAACAAAGGCAGAATGAATAAAGAGTTTCAAAGAAATATAAAAGATATCAATAAAATAAAGAATATATCAGAATCCGATAGTTCAGATAAATCTATTGGTTTTACATTGATCGAAACGTCAATAAGTAATACCGATATAGAGCTTCGTAGCGAAGAATTCCAGGAAGTACTGGGTAGTATCCCCTCATGGATATTACGGAGAGGCATTACTCTCATTGCTCTTATTGTATTAGTTATTTTAATAGGAAGTTCCATTTTCAAATATCCTGATATAATAGCTACCACCATGACTCTTACAGGGACTACTCCTGCCTCTGCATTAATTACAAGAACCTCTGGAAAAATACAGGAGTTGAACATACAGGACAGACAAGAAGTGAAAACTGGGGATTATCTGGCTGTTATAGAAAATCCAGCAAACACAGAAGATATACAAGTCCTCAAACAATATATAGAATTATTGAACCAAAATATAGATACTCTAATAACCCTCCCACCCAAAGATCTTAAATTAGGGGCAATACAGTCTCTGTATTCCAGTTTCTATATAAGGCTTTTCGATTACTATGAATTCAAACGCCTGCAATACTATACACAAAAGATTGATTTTATGAAAGAAAAAATCAGTCAATATCAAAACTACCATAAAACCATTGCAGGACAAAGAGCTATAGTGAAAGAGCAGTTCCAACTGGGTAGAAATCAATACCAAAGGGACTCGGTACTGAATAAAAAAGGGGTCATCTCTTCCGAAGAGCTTGAAACAACCCGTAACCAATACCTGCAAGGCTATCTTTCACTGGAAAATATACATTCCACTATCCAAAATACCGAAATGCAGATAACCGGAATGCAGGAAAGCCTGCTTGATACCGAATACCAGTATCAGGATAAAAAGAATCAACTGGAGACACAGCTTAAAACCTATATAGCGCAACTCCTGTCCGAGATACAAGCATGGGAGTTGAATTATGCCCTTGTCACCCCAATAGACGGTCGTGTGACATTTACTAGCTATTGGGTAAAAAACCAAAATGTAACAACAGGGGAAACTGTTTTTACAGTTATACCAAAAGATAATCTGGAAATTATCGGTAAGGCCCAGATGCCGTTAACCCGTTCAGGCAAAGTAAAGCCGGGACAAAAGGTAAATATCCGTTTCTCTAATTTTCCTGACAATGAATACGGTATCATAAAAGGCACAGTAAAGAGTATATCACTGGTTCCAACAAAAAACACACTAGGAGAAACCTATTATACAGTAGAAATTGAACTACCAGATGGATTAAAGACAACCTACGAGAAAGAATTACCTTACCTTCCTGAAATGCAAGCGCAAGCAGATATTGTAACCGAAGATATTTCCTTACTAGAACGCTTTTTTATGCCTTTGAGAAAAATTTGGACAGAAGGAATGGACAACTAACGAATGAATATGAACAACACTAAAATCGTAATATTATGCAAGCTATTATCTTAGCCGCCGGAATGGGGACTCGTTTGAAAGAATTAACTCGGAATAATACAAAATGCATGATTGATATTTCGGGAAAAAAACTCATTGATTATACTATCGATTGCCTCTTAAAACATAATATTCGTAAAATCATTATTGTAACAGGATATTGTGATGATAATTTGGAAAACCATCTGACAATTCAATATCCGACAATACCTATTTCTTTTGTAAATAATCCATTATATAGTCAGACCAATAATATCTATTCGTTGTTTTTGGCTAAAGAATACCTCAATGAAGATGATACTATTTTGTTAGAATCAGATTTAATATTTGAAGAAAAAATAATTAGTAGATTACTTTCAGATCCATATCCTAATCTATCAGTAGTAGCTCCATATCAGTACTGGATGAGTGGAACTATGGTAGAACTGGATAAAGAAAGGAGGATAACATCTTTTATCCTGAAATCAGCCTTTGAACAAACCAATACATCCCAATATTACAAAACGGTGAATATCCATAAATTCAGCAAGAAATTTTCCCGAAACAGATATATTCCTTTTCTGGAAGCTTATACAAAAGCATTCGGAAATAGCCAATATTATGAGGAAGTTCTGGGTATATTAACTCAAATAGAAAAGACTGAACTAAAAGGATTGCCCTTAGAAAATGAGAAATGGTATGAAATAGATGATGTTCAAGACTATCAAGTTGCACAGACACTATTTTCTGCTGAAAAAAATATACTGAATAATTATAAAGAACACTACGGGGGCTATTGGCGCTTCCCTGATATGATAGATTTCTGCTATCTGGTTAATCCATTTTTTCCGACTAAGCAGATCTTAGAGGAGATAAAACAATTTTCTATAACCTTATTGACCTCATACCCTTCAGGAAGCCAGGTTAACAATCGATTAGCCGCAAATTTTTTTAATATAAGTCCTGATTGCATTGTTCTGGCCAATGGCGCATCCGAGCTGATAAAAGCCCTAATGAATATATTACGGGGCAAGACAGGAATTATCTATCCAACATTCGAGGAATATCCCAACTGTTTGGAAGAGCAAGCAAAAGTTTGCTACACCGTAAACTCCGATAATTTTAGTTATGGCTCAAAAGATATAAAAGAATATTTTGAAGACAAGGATATATCATCTCTTCTATTAATAAATCCGGATAATCCGAGTGGGAATATGATAGAGAAGAAGCAGGTTTTAGATCTCCTCTTATGGGCTGGAGAACGTAATATTTTTATGCTATTAGACGAATCATTTATCGATTTCTCAGGTAATGGTCAAGAAGATACTTTACTTGATAATAAGATAATCCAAGATAATCCACATCTGGCTATTATAAAAAGTGTATCGAAATCATACGGAGTTCCTGGTATTCGTTTAGGAATACTGGCTACCTCAAACAAGGATATAATTGACCAAGTAAATAAGCAACTACCCATCTGGAATATTAATTCATACGGAGAATTTTTTATGCAAATTATAGATAGGTATCGAAATGATTATAAGCAGGCCTGTATCCGGTTTATGGAGGAAAGGGAATATATATACAGTGAATTATGTAAAATTACTTATTTGAGAGTTATCCCCTCTAAAGCCAATTATTTTTTATGTGAGGTTACCTCACAATATTCGTCAAAAGAGCTAACCCGAAAACTATTATTGGAATATAATATTTTTATAAAAGACTGCTCCGATAAAAAAGGCATAAAAAACAAAGAATATGTTCGAGTTGCCATTAAAGACAGATTTAATAATAATAAATTATTAACGGCATTAAAAATGTTAAGAAATGAGAACAAATAACTACTTAAAATACCCGCAATTCCCAGATGAAAGAGAGGCAGGGGGAACTCCTCTAAAACAATTAAATATTGTCTTATTCAGACTGCTTAGAATATTTAATTTTATTTGTGAGAAATACAACATTGATTATTGGTTAGATTATGGGACTTTGTTGGGAGCAATACGTCATCAGGGTTTTATTCCATGGGATTATGATATAGATATAGGTATGCTCAGAGAAGACTATAATCTATTTATAGAGAAAGGTGTAAAAGACTTACCTTTTGATATATTTTTTCAAAACCGAGACTCAGATCCTAATATAGGTGAATGGGGCTTTATTGTTGAAGGCCGCTTACGCGATCGGTTCAGTAATAATATTGGCGCCCAAAAGTCCAAAAGTAGTTCAACAAACTGGCATAATGGTATTCAACTTGATATTTTTGTTTATGATTATGATTCAAAAAATGGCTGGTTTTCTAATGGATTTGAGAGAATTCTCAGCCAGTCCAGAATCTATTTAAAACTTGAGGAAATAGAATATTTGGATACGGCCAGCTTTGAAGGGCATGAATTTCCAATCCCGATCGGTTATGATTCTTATTTGAAACGTTGTTATGGTGATTATATGAAGTTGCCCAGCATCGAAGAGCAAGAGAAACTTCCTGATATTGATATTTTTAATTCTTGTGATCATCCGGAAAGCCTGATTTGGAAAGAATTTCACCCAACTAAAATTAAGACTTCCGAATAGATAGAGCAGAGGATTCTGAATCAAAACTTAATTGTATATTGGAACTATTTAATAGTGAAGAAGCCTGGGAAGATAGCCGACGCTATCATGAAACTCCGGTTAAAACAACTCGCCAGAAAAAAGAAAAGCTAAAAAACAGATCCGGTATTTACCAAACACTACCGGCATTCATTTGATAATTCTTGCAAATATTACTTCAACACAATACCCTTTCGGGTATTTATTAAATAAAATCCTTATATTTGTACCCGAAAAGGTATCAAATATGAATAATTTACCATTGAACGAATATGTGAAGACTAAACGCAAGGCGCTTGGATTTTCACGGGAAGAGTTCGCACAGAAAGCAGGTGTAGGGCTTCGCTTCCTGCGTGAACTGGAACAGGGGAAAGAAACCCTGAAAATGGATAAAGTGAACCAGGTATTAAAACTGTTCGGGATGCAGCTCGGCGCTGTGCCGATGGACAGGACTAATTTGATAGAGTAATGAAGCAAGCCGGGATTTATATGCACAATGCTGTTGCCGAAAATTCTTTGGTAAATGAATTTTTCTTTTAACCAGTTATCTGAAGGCGGTATTGAGTCGGCTGGGATAAAATGCATGGGTTCTTGATATCTCCAGGGACTATTTCTTTCAATCCCTCCCTATCTTTCCGGCCACTGGCAATATCCGTACCTTGAGAGTTGATTCCGGCAGAGAATTGTCCAATCTTCAATTTGCTTACTGTTTTATTTTTTATATTTCACTCTTTTATTAGTATTGGCCATATACATTCCGCATCTTTGTCCATTAAATATTATCGGATAATATGAAATTACTGGTTCTTCGTATCTTTTTGCTGGCTTAAATTTTATCGCATATAACATTTCTTTCACTATAGTTCTTAAAGAATCATTATCAATTTTCGGAATAGTTTTTACACAGACAGGAATACCATTTTCATCTATAATTAAAGTGGCAATTACTTTTTCATATGTATTATTCAAAAGAATTTCACATAATTTACAGATTATTGAATCATTTGATTCTTTTAATATTGGCGCTCGCGACCACCTTGTTATTAATAAATCATTATTTATACATCTAAAATAATCTTCGCATTTAACACTGTCCATCGTTTGCCCTTTTAAAAAATAAAGAAGACAAGATTAATAGACTACCTGAAATAAATAATATTTTCTTTACCATCTTCGATGGAATTTTATAAATGAAATTATCCCACTCCCTTATGAAATGGCTTTCCCATCAAGCAAGACATTTATTTTTCATTTCTTTTTAAATTGCTTTTTCTTCTGTTCCACTTTTTGCATATAGTCTTTCCAGTCGGATTCGTTACGCCAAATCCATTTGTTTTCTTTTAACCAGTTGTCTGAAGGCGGTATTGAGTCGGCTGGGGTAAAATGCATGGGTTCTTGATATCTCCAGGGACTATTTGTTTTATAATAGTCATCATCTGCCTTTGATATGATTCTAAAATAAATTCTTTGTATCGTATTTTTGTCTACAACCTTGTATCTTATCTCAGATATGGCTAGTGCCTTTAATAGAGCCGGTTTGTCATATGAATGTACGATAATAGTATCATTTTGGATGGTATATACCCCCCAATCAACTCCCCATCGGATTTGTTTGTTTCCAGACCAATTTAACACAGATTCAGACATATTTTTTTTGATTTCTTCTATGGGGATTCCACTTTTAAATCCGAAATATACCCAAGTTCCATCTTCAAAAAATGTAATTGCTCCATATCGTAATTCTGACGAAATAGGATAATATCCATCAATATTAATCAATGACCTAATGCCTGCGGTTCCCCCTTCAATCTTTATTGTTGAACTCTTTATAACTTCCTTTTGTGAGAAACAAGAAGATAAAGCCAATATACAAATGAATAATACAATATATTTCATAAATATTTAATTAATTATAATAGTTATCGTTCCCATAAAGATAAAGGATTATTATATCCGGAATAGAAATATCCGCCAGTCCTGAAATCATCATAATTTAGAAAATAAGGAGCATTGCCTAGCCATGTATATTTATGTATCAGGTTTTGTGTCAGATTTTGAACCATCGGATGACTAAATCCTATACGGGTTACCTGACGGCCATTTTTACTCCTATATCCGAACCAGGCAGGTGCAAAATGTACACGCCCGTTTATCCAAGCTCCATTTTTATTTTTTCCAAGAAGTGGAGCTTCTCTTTCTAAATCTTTACCTTCTCCATCTTGCTTCCCCCAATTAGTATACAGATATGTACCTATCGAATACCTACCGATATTGAGTTCAACGGCATTTGTACGCCAACGATCTTCTTTATCACCAAGCGCATCATTAGAAAAAGTGAAAGAATGATGGTTGAAATAGCCAGTAATAGAACCTACTTTCTGTGCTCCATATTTCTGCCCTTCAATCTCCGATACCCCATAATATGTTCTTCCATAGCCACCGCCCCAGCCATCAACAGTTGCGGCAGCGTTCCATCCCCAATGATTATTTCCAACCCCAATGCCCGCCCCGATACTGAAGTCTCCATCGGTATAGCTTGCTCCGATATTCATACCTCCTGTCAAGCCGCTTGTACCAAAACCAAGTCCCGGGGATACGGATAATCCGAAGTGGTTGTTGATAGGAATAGTCATCGGTGGCGCAAGTTGATTATATGCTGTACTGAAAGCCATAGATCCCGCGAAGTTCCATGTAGAGCCTGTAATGTGTCCGGAAGCCAAACCGGCGGTATTGTATCCAAGCCAACCCGAAAGAGCACCCATACCACCGGATGCGAATGCTTTCGCTCCCCAATCACCTGTATAAATTCCATATCCAACATAACCGGTAACAAATCCTATTCCGGCAATAAGCAAATCATCTAGTCCAAACCATTCCCCACTCGGGTCCGTATATTTCAGCGGATTATTCAAACAGTAACTATACCGGTTGTAATTCTGGCTAAATTCCGGAAACTGGACATACGGGTCCGGACTCAGGAATCGTCCGAGTACAGGATCGTACATACGCCCGTTCATATCGATCAATCCGAACTCTTTCAGGTGCTCATGTCCGGTGTAGCCGCGATGAAAAACAAAGGCAGAGCCTACCGTGCGGTTACCCCAGGCATCGTAACTCGCATTAAAGATTCCCGAGCCGTTACCGTCGGTGATCTTAATTATACTTCCCAGATGGTCGGTATGCACATAATAAATCCTATCCGTCTGTCCCGGTTGCTTTACATAGACAGCAGCCAATCCGTCGCCGCCGCTTATGTAATACATTTGCATAGTTACCCCGTTTTCGGTAACCGCTTCATAGTCCCCTGCAAAAACAATTGTTTTCTGCAAAACGTTATTCTTTTTCAGTTCGGTTTTCCAGCGTTGTTGGTCAGGACCATATGTGAAATTCAGCAGGAGATTGTCCGCTCCGACCTTCTCACTGATGCTTGCCGCTTTGTTGAATGCCGTATAGGTTATAGCCTGGGTTTCGGATGATGACAGATTGCCCGTATTTTCAACAGATGTAACGGCATGCGGCTTAGTTCCGTAACCATAAATGCCCAGCCCTGTCTTGGAGCTTATGTTCCCGTTTGCCAGATAAGTCATTTTCATTGAGGATACAGCTCCCTGCTTCACCGAGGTAAGCCTGTCCATTTTATCGTAAACAAATGTTTCGGCAGCCGGCAGCATACCGCTACGGGATGTCAGGTTGCCGGTAGCCCCGTCAAATACATAATTCATATCACGTAACACAAACGTTCCTCTATAGGTATCATAGACAGTTCTCAGGTTGGTGAGTAGTCCCTGCGCATTTCGCGTCCGGGTAGCGGTAAGCGTTCCGCCCAGTTGCGTAGTAGTTACCAGGCCCGTCGTTCCTGTCAATTCCCAAATAACCTGTGTACCGGCCAACACTTTTACCAGGTTCCCGTATGCATCATATTGCTTGTTTACCTGTAACCCGTCCGGATAAGTCGTTGCACCCAATTGTCCCTGTGCATTGTAGACGTAGGTATAATCGAGCGTTCCGCTGTTGCCCTCTACCTGCCATTTTTCTGTTAGGATACGCCCGTAGCTGTCATGGGTATAGGCTATATAATTATTGCCGGTCTGCACTTTGGTCAATTGGAGCAGTTCATTACCTGATGTACCATAAGTGTAGGTGGTGGCGACACCGTCGATAGTTGTTGTTATCAGGTGTCCTAAAGCATTATAAGCGTTGGTTGTTACCTTTCCTTTTCCCTCAACCTGTTTTGTCAACCTTCCGGCAGCATCATAAGTGTATGAAATTGTCCCGGCATCCGGGTCAGTTAAAGTAGCCTTATTTCCTACAATGTCATACGTCATGGAGAAAGTGGCGCCATCTGCTACTATATTTTTCGGTTTACCCGACGAATAGTAAGTATAGGCAAGGGATGATGCCGGAGTATAAGCTGCGGTCGTTCCCTGGTCAATAACGGTTTTGATATTACCCCAGGCATCGGAAGTTTTGGTATAGGTACTCCCGTTGGCAACAGTCGTAACCTTTCGGTTGCCGTAAGTATAAGAGGCATTCTGTCCTGTGCTGTTGCTTGACGAAGCTATTCTTCCCTGCGTATCGTAAGTATAGCTCTCGGTAGTAGTGAGGTTTCCTGTTTGTGACTGCACCTGTGAAACCTGCCCTTTCGGGTTATAGGATGTAGTTTTCTTTATACTCATGTTTTTCTCCCCGTAGGATTCCACCAGTACTTCACGCCCTTTATCATCATACCATGTCTTTACCCAGGGCTGTCCTGTTCCTTGGGTAAGGGCATAATAACACTTGGACTGGAAAATGTCCCAACCCCATTGATTTGTTATTTTAGTTCCATCGGGAAAAACAGTGGAGGTTCTGTTTCCCCAATTATTGTATGTATGTGTAGTAGTAAGCACATTGGTTGAAAGCGTTTCATCTTTTTCAGTCAGTACATTGCCCCAGGTATCATAGGTGTAACTGCTTACTGAAGACGCGGGGGTAGTATACGTTTTAGTTAAGAACCGGTAGGTTGCATCATATATATTATTCACCGTAACCGATGTTATTCCTGAACCGCTTTCTTTCGAAGTCAGCATATTACCGGTATTATCATAGGTGTAATCGGCAGTTAATTGCAAGGCAGCGCCTTGATTCTCGATAACATTCGTCCGGTATCCTTTAGTGGTATTGTATGTAATGGCTGTCTTTTGCGTAAAGGCGGCATCATCATCAGTATGTTTTTGGGTTGAAGTAATCAATTGGGGTTTATAGCTTCCACCTGCCAGTATGTAACTGCCGTATTGCACGGTCTTATACATATTGTTGCCGAAGTCTGCTTTTTCCTCTTCCTGATAACCATAAATGGTATTAAATATAAAGGTTGTGGTAACGGTATTTCCCTCCAGGTCTTTATCCGTTTTGGTCGAAGGATAGGCGAAATATTTTTTAGAGCCTTTGTCCACAACCGTCAGTGTCGCATTTGTTTCGGCGGTCTTATCCCCTACCGTTGTTTTGGAGTATGTCTCGGAAGGTATATAGAAGCTTGTATTCCATGTCCTGACACCCGATTCGGTGACTATGCCAAGTGTGATATTATCCACTTTCTGAGAGGTAAGCCCCAATATTCCCTTTCCTTGCAAATGTACTTTCAGTCCGCTGTATTGGTAATTAGTCGTCACATCTCCGGCAGCGCCGTTACTGACAGATACCGATTTAACCGCATGGAATGGAACCATGTAATCGGCCACAGGGTAAACACTTCCCGTTCCTTTGGTATAAATTCCTCCATTGGCAAATGAGGCGTAGCTAATCGTAGTCCTGCCGCCATAACTGTCCGTAATCGTGCCTACTTTTCCTGCATCCGCGGAGAAATTACTGTTCCTGTATAACCGCCATACAGGATCGCTGTTCGCATTTGTGCTGTTGTAACAATCGTAGCCATAGTTCATCAGTTCTACTTGCCCGTCTCCGTTAAAATCACCTGTTAAATAACGATAGGATAGCCCGTCATCTGTCTTGCTTGACGTAGCCGACTTAACTTGTGTAAGTGTAGTTCCGTCCGAACGCATCCAGTAAGTATAGGTTTTGCTCAATAGCGAGTACATTGCCTTGGTAATAAGCACATCGTCTTTTCCATCGGAATCAAAATCAAATACCATGCATTCAAATTTGTCATCGTCGCTACTGGTGGAACTTTGATCGTAAGCATAAATCGAACAAGCTACCGATCTGGAGAATGTGCCATCACCGTTATTGAGGGCAAAATACCAATTAGTATCATTTGTGTCATTTGTTATATAATCCATTAGTCCATCGCCGTTAAAATCTCCGGAACGTATCATCGTCCAGTAACCTGCGCCGAAATTACTTCCCGTTGTTTTTTTACTGTCGGTAAATGTGGATGTGCTTATTCCGCTACCTTGGTTCCAGAAAATAGTATATCCGCCACTGTAGAATATCATCATATCATCCAGTCCGTCTCCATTAAAGTCCGAGACAAACATCTTTTCAGGGTTAGTGGGTAAAGTAAGTTCGAAAGTGGCTTTATATAATGTGGTTCCGGAATCCCATCCTACTATTGCTCCCGAATATTTATTATTATAGTGGCCCTTTTCCATATATATGACATCCCCTTTCCCATCCTTATTGAAATCACCTGTTGCATTGAGTGGCATTTCAGTGCTATACTTCAGGGTAAAGACAAATCTGCCGGATATAGAACCATAATAAGTAAAAGAGAAATCTGCCCGTGTGCCATCATTCGTTAAATTTGGTATGAATAATTCATTTACGCCATTACCATCGAAGTCGACAGCAGAAAATCCGCCTTTTTGCTGACTCCAGTATCCCATATTAAAACTGCTGCCGATAGAGAAATTCTCACCGGTCATAAACTGTACATTTCCGGAGGAGTTGAGTGAAGCATAATATATATATGCGTGTGTATCATTAGTAAATGGAGTATTAACAGAAGCTATCCCTACTATATCCGTCAGCCCGTCCCCATTGAGATCTCCGGAAGTGAACCGTTGTTCTTCAAAATTAGCCGTGGGATAACTTGAAGCGGCATTTACTGTAGGTTGACTAACTGATCCGGAAAAAGAAGGCAGATATATCCAGTTTAATGTAATAGGTATTAAGGCTTCTCCCACCGCATTTTTTACAGTTACGCCTGTCAGGCGTGAGTATTTGGTTGCCGTGCCATCATTGGTGTTATTATACATTAAATCATAGTTGCGGTAAGTATTACTGCCGGTTTTGGTCGTGATTGTTTTCAACCGGTAGTTCATCTGTCCTTTTATATTGCCTTCAAGGAAAAAAGGAGTAACATCACTACGGGATTCGTAACTGAAAGTAATCGTATTGGATAAGCCTGTGGATGAATTTTTATTCGTCCCGTAAATAATCGTATTAGGGCGCATGAAGTTATCCGTATTGGAATAGGTGTATGACATTGTATTACCCAAAGGGTCTTCCGCATAATCCAAATACCATGAATATATCCGTGGCGAACTACCGGAGGTATAGCTTAGCCTACCGGATGTGGTATTGCCATAATAATATTTCATACCATCGGGTGCCTGTACTTCAAGCCATAGATTAGCTGTGGAGGTATTGTATGTACCATGAACGATCACTTTTGTAAAAGGGTCGGATTCCGGATAAAATACAGTTCCTTCCAATCCGGCCGTTCCGGATGAATAGTAAATCAACCGCTTCCCATCAAGGTAGAATGCATCATCGGTCATATAGGTAAGTGGTTTAGCCATACCGTCGTGATAAATATTTTTCGGCCCGCGGGTAATTACCGACAAACCGGATATATTACATCCCCATCCGGCGATACCATTACCTGACTGGCTGTTATAAACGATAGAGAGGTTTGGCTGCATACCGCCTACTCCCAGCGGAACTTCAATAGGGATTGAAAACGTAGCTCCACCAGTAGGCGATACGCCAAACGTTCCATTGATGCCACCTACAGCCTCGGATTTGTAACTTGATGTATCCGGCACATCGGGATAATTAAATTCATTTGCTTGCCCATACAGTATTGTTAGGCTTGACAAAGTTGACAGTATGACGAGTAATATCTTTTTCATAATAAATTACTATCAAATTTTGCTTAATTTTTAATTATTTTCCACGAGGAAATTTTCCCATCAAGGCTAATTTGCATGATGTATACGCCGTTGGCTTTAGAACTGATATCTATACTTTCCCGGTCAGAACTGATAGCATTCCTTGTTATAACCTGTCCATTTATATTATAGATAGTTATATTTCCTTTCTGTCTATTGGCGGCATCAGGGATTTCTATTGTCAACTGTCCTTTTGTCGGGTTGGGATATATCTTAACTTCGACAATGTCATCCTCCAAAACAGAAGGTTTTATATCCGCTATGCCGGATTTTAAGTTTGCTTGCTGTGTATTAAGGGTGATTGTCCTTGTTATCCTGTTTCCCGCAACATCATAACTATAATAATTTGAATTGGATGCCGGCATATTACCCTGAAGGGAAATAGTCAATTTCCCCGGTACATCCGGCACACAACAGCTACAGTCCAGATAAGTAGGATTTGCAAAAATAGTTGAAAATATATCCTGTCCCAGCATACTGGAATGTACAGGAGCAACACCGATATTGTAATTACCCGGAGGAAGCAACATTTCGTGGGAAGTCCGGACTACTTCTATATATTCTGTCGGTATTATTATAATACCTGCTATAGTGGTTGTGGATGGCCCTTCATAACTGACGTCTATCTTCAACCTCGTAGGGCGAGTCAAAGGTAAGTAATACAAAACAGCACAGCCAAAAGTAGATTTACTCCAAACCCTGGTCTCTTCAAACGTAAAAACCTCGGGGATCGGACTCTGAAAACTAAAAAAGCTGTTTATTGTTCCCTGCCCGGAGGTTATTACTAACCCTGTTTGGGCTGAAATGGAATTGATAATAAGCCAGAATATGACAAAAGATAATATCTTGATGGTTTTCATAATATTGGGGATTTAATTTATCCTATGTATGTATAGATAATGTTTATTTTTGTCGAAAAAAATGTAGAGATATCCTTTCTTTATTATTTATCTTTAGGTCTGATATATCCTACCGGGTTATGCGATTTTAGTTCGGCCCGTCGTTTTATTAACACATCTCCGGAGCGGTGAGTGTTAAGTTTCCCGCAGATAGATATTAGAAAGGATAATGTTCTTGTCTTCATTGGACTGGGCGCTAGTTTTTTTTACATTTAAATGTTAAAATTAATTGTTTTTATATAACCAATATATTATCCGGATATGTTTGACAACATAGAAAACGGAAGAAGAAAATATACAGCCATTGTATCTCTATACTTTTGTAAATTAATTGTTCCCATGGTTCAAAAAAGCTATACCCTTTTGGGCCTTATAACTCTTCACTGTAATATCTAATTCTTTTGGCTTTAAGAAAAGTTCTCCGGTTAAATCATTTAGTTATTAGAAATTTCCTCAATTAGCATAAGGTAATTATTTCCCCCAATGCCTTTCGAAGTTTATATATGATAATTTAAAAATGCAGCTAATTTTTTAGTGTCCCATCAATATAATTTTTCCACTTAAAATGCAGGGAAAAAACTTATTTATTTTAAAACCTAAATCTTTCGGGTAACATCGCTCATTAAACGTCGAATCCTTTTCTATCCTATTCTTTACCGTATAAAACGGTAAAAAATGGCCAGACAACTTATAGCCCGCGGGCAGGTAAATATACAAACCCTGAATGACGCCTACACAATCAACCAGTCGGTAAGCAGTTGCGTGTTCGCAGCGGCAAGCAAAGGTACGGTATTAAATGCGGTAAGCATCATGTCGACAATCAAAGTAATGAAGGGGGATACGGACTTCACAGCATTTACTATCGGCTCAATAAGCAAGCCTGTGGGATTCTCCGCAGTTACCGTAAACAATGCAGACAAGACTATAACCTATACGGTTGCGGCCTATACAGCCAACCTTCCTGATAACGGTACCATTACCATACCCCTTACCAATATGTCTGTTCAGGATTTACACCTGATTCCCTTTTCATCACTTTTCCTTCATTATGGAATTGTGGCACCAAAATCCGGATACAAAGGTATTAACATTTTTTAATATCAATACTCATAATTTTATTTTTACATTAAATAGCATATAAGTAATTTTTATTCCGTAAGTATGAATCACGATCTTCTCAGTCCCTGCTGCTTTTTAACCGTAATATCCCTATTGAAAAATTTTATAATTAAACACACATTGACAGATACCAAAACTTTGTAGTAATAAAATTCGTTATTACTTTTACCACCCAATAATAAAAATAGTTAGGGGAAAATAAATATATCATGTTTCAGATAGAAGTAAAAGACGTATATAAGTCATTCAAAGATGTACATGCCGTAAAAGGTATTTCTTTTGCAATACATCCCGGAGAATTTGTTGCTTTACTTGGGCCTAACGGAGCCGGAAAAACAACAATGGTTGAAATGATGGAAGGATTAAAAAAACCGGATTCGGGAGAAATTTTGCTGCAGGGTAAAAATTGGCAAAAAAATGAAAAAGAACTTCGGTCAATTATTGGTCTGTCATTACAAGAAACACGTTTTTCCGATAAGCTGACTGTCTTTGAAACCTTACGCCTGTTTGCCAGTTTTTTCCGGCTTGGCGAAGAACGAGCGAATGAGATTATCGAATTGACCGGACTGGATAGTAAACGAAAGTCGATGGTAGGAACACTTTCAGGAGGACAACGGCAACGGCTTGCTTTGGGTGTAGCATTATTAAATACTCCACAAATTCTTTTTCTGGATGAACCTACTACCGGACTCGATCCCAATTCACGGCTCGACCTTTGGAATATTCTGAAGGAATTAAAAGACAGCAGGGAAACCACTCTCATCCTGACAACCCATTATATGGAAGAAGCGGAATCGCTTTGCGACCATATCATAATTATTGATGAAGGGGAAATATTAAAGGAAGGGAAACTGGAAGAATTGCTAGACGAGAATTCCCGAAATCTCGACGAATTATTTATCAGTCTCACAGGGAAAGCTCTTCGTGAGAATGGAAATGTCATGCTGTAATAAATACTTGTACACTTTCAATTATTTCAATAATGGAACCAATCAAAAACAATCAATTATATCAACTCTTCAAGACCCAATTCCTGCTGACGATCCGTGAACCGGAAGTCCTTTTTTGGGGCATGATTTTCCCGGTGCTTATCTCTATTGGGTTGGGCCTGGCTTTTACACAGCAAACAGAATCAAAATTTAATGTTGTTCTTGTTGAGAAAAATAAGACAGAATTAGATTCACTTCTCAACATTTATGCTACAAATGCGCAGAGCAAAGGAGAAAATATCCAAAATTGGAAAGTCAGTAACAAAACACTGGGTAATACTGTATTTAAGTTTTTAGAAAGCGACTGGAATTCAGCTATCATATCACTAAAGAGAGGTGAAGCAGATGTGATTGTTACGGATTCGTTGGGTAAAGCCGTTTATCATTTCGATCCGCTCAATACTCAGTCTCAATTAGCATATATGAAACTTTCGGCATTGGTGAAATCACCCGATTCAAGTATGAATGCTGAGAATACGGATATAGAACCATTAACATTGATGGGTGTTCGTTATATCGACTTCCTGATTCCGGGACTGATTGCTTTCGGGTTGATGAGTTCTATCATGTGGGGCATTAGCTATACAGTTATAGAACGGAGATCTCAGAAATTATTAAGGCGCATGGTTGCGACCCCGATGAAAAAATCGAATTTTTTGTTTGCATTGATGTTTGTCCGTATTCTCATGAATGTAGTTGAATCTCTGATCCTGTTGTTTTTTTCCTGGTTAATATTCGATATCCATATTCAGGGTAATATCGGAGCGTTGATTGTTTTATTTCTGGCAGGAAATCTTGCTTTTACCGGAATCGCTATCCTGGTTGCATCCCGCACTACTAAAACGGAGGTCGGCACCGGATGGATCAATGCTGTACAAATGCCTATGATGTTGTTATCAGGTATTTTCTTTAGTTACCATAATTTCCCCGAATGGAGTATAGGAGCCATTAAGTTACTCCCTCTGACAGCACTTACCGATGGAATCCGGAGCATTTTTAATGAAGGAGCCGGATGGATGGAAGTGATTTATCCGACTTGTATATTATCTGCTCTCGGACTTATCTGTTTCGCTATAGGTATGAAACTATTTAAATGGAATTGAATCTACGATTCTCATCATTCATTTTTTTGTAGTCTATACTAAGCTGAATTACTATTTTGTAAAGGTTGAGTACAGATACCTACAATATGATATTTATTGTTAGTATTAAGATGGTGAAATAATTATAATAATAGTTCCAGAGTTAATCACTAGCCGCCAAATAAGATAACAATACTTCAGGCAGGAGCCTATCATAATGAGAATGTTTTTCTCATTATGATAGGCTCCTTTAATTTACTCACCGCACCATTTACATTACAACACATTTATATCCAGACACATTAGCCTGTCCATCTTTCTTTGGCATATAAATAGCATATAGAGAAGAAACGATTAAAAGGATTTTATAAGTATAACTAAAAAAGAAGAATATGCTTACAGTGATATTAATAATAGCAGGTATTGCCTGCTTCGGATTATTTTATAAAACAATAGATTTTTTTGAAAAAATATAAAATTTACGATTATGATTCCATTATTTATTATAGCAATAGGGGTGTTTTGTTACATCTGCTACGTTTTGGTACGTCCGGAAAAATTCTGATAAAATAACAGACAAGAAAAATATAAGAAAATATGAACACAGAAATTTTAGGCATAATTGTAATGTTTGTTCTATCTGTAACTCTGGCAATACCTTTAGGAAAGTACATCGCAAAAGTTTATGGAGGGGAAAAGACATTCTTTGATCCCGTCTTCAATCCGATAGACAGGCTATTATATAAATTGGGAGGAATTAACCCTCTGGCAGAGATGACCTGGAAGCAACATCTTGTAGCATTACTCACCATTAATTTTGTCTGGTTTTTACTGGGGATGCTGATCTTAATGACACAAGGCAGTCTCCCTTTGAATCCGGATAATAATCCGGATATGTCTCCTGATCTGGCATTCAATACAACTATATCCTTTGTGGTAAACTGCAACCTGCAACACTACTCAGGGGAAACAGGTATATCATATCTGGGGCAAATGTGGCTGATGTTCCTTCAATTTGTTAGCGCAGGTACGGGTATGGCAGCGGCAGCAGTTGTATTCAGGGCTTTCCGGGATAAAAGCACTACTCAGTTAGGTAATTTCTATGACTATTTCATAAAATCATGTACCCGCATTTTACTGCCTGTATCTTTTGTTATAGCCATCATACTCGTGTTCGAAGGTACTCCGATGACATTTGAAGGAAAAGACAGTATCACTACATTGCAAGGGAATACGGTAGAAGTATCCAGAGGACCTGCAGCTGCATTTATAGCCATCAAACATGTAGGAACAAACGGAGGCGGTTTCTTCGGGGCTAACTCAACTCATCCGTTCGAAAATCCTTCTTATCTGACCAACATGGCTGAAATGTTTGCGCAGTTTGTTATCCCGATAGCCATGATTTTTGCTTTTGGCTATTTTACAGGAAGAAAGAGGCTCGCGCGAATGATACTTGGTATAATGACGATCGGATTCTTATTACTCGTTATTCCGAATATAGCAATGGAAATAAATGGCAATCCCGCAATATCAGCGATGGGCGTTGATAATTCACCGGGAGCGATGGAAGGAAAAGAAACCCGCATAGGAGCTGCTGCTTCGGGATTCTGGAGTATTGTCACGACCGTTATTTCCACAGGCTCTGTCAACTCTATGCACGACAGTACGATGCCATTGTCAGGTATGAACCAGTTATTGGCTATGATGGTCAACTGCTTTTACGGTGGAGTTGGAGTTGGCATACTCAATTTCCTTATATTTATAATCCTCGCTGTATTCGTCAGTGGATTGATGGTTGGACGTACACCCGAATTCTTAGGGAAAAAGATAGAGGCCCGGGAAATGAAAATAGCCATGATTATTGCGCTGATACATCCGTTCCTTATTCTGGCAGGAACAGCGCTTGCGACAGCCTTTCCCGGCGAGGGGGCATCCACCCTTAATAATCCCGGATTCCACGGATTCAGTGAAATACTTTATGAATACACTTCATCTTCAGCAAACAATGGCAGTGGGTTCGAAGGATTAGGTGATAACACGCTGTGGTGGAATATAAGTACCGGAATCGTATTGATATTATCCCGCTTCCTTCCGATAATAGGCCCGGTAGCCATTGCCGGACTTTTGGCTGAAAAGAAGTTTATCCCCGAAGGTGACGGTACATTAAGAACCGATACGGCGACGTTTGGCACAATGGTATTTGCCGTTATCCTTATTATCGCATTGTTGTCCTTTTTACCGGCTCTAACCTTGGGGCCTGTTGCCGAATACTTCACCTTGTATTAAATATTATAAAGAATATGAATAAGAATCAATCTTTGTTTCAGAAAGAATTAGTGCAGGAAGCACTTAGAAAATCTTTTGTGAAACTGAATCCTAAAATAATGTTCCGCAATCCGATTATGTTCACTGTGGAGATCGGGACAATAATTATGTTTTTCGTTAGCCTATGGACTTTATCCGGAGAAACTTCGCAAGGTAGTTTCGCTTACAATTTCATTGTCTTTCTCGTTCTCCTGGCGACTGTATTATTCGCCAATTTTGCTGAAGCTATTGCTGAAGCACGGGGAAAGGCCCAGGCTGATAGTCTACGGAAAACGAGAGAAGAAACCCCGGCAAAACTTCAAGACGGGAGCATCGTATCTTCCGCTCTATTAAAGAAAGGAGATGTCTTTGTTTGTGAAGCCGGAGATATTATTCCTGCCGATGGGGAGATCATTGAAGGGCTTGCTACAATAGATGAAAGTGCCATCACCGGAGAATCCGCACCCGTTATCAGGGAAGCTGGAGGAGATAAAAGTTCGGTAACAGGAGGCACAAAGGTTTTGTCGGATAAAATAATAGTACAGGTCACAACCCAGCCCGGAGAAAGTTTTCTGGATAAAATGATCGCATTGGTAGAAGGTGCAAGCCGTCAGAAAACGCCGAATGAGATCGCTTTGACCATACTCCTTGCGGGATTTACACTTGTATTTATAATTGTCTGCGTTACGCTGAAGCCTTTTGCCGATTACGCGAATGTTTCGATTACAATTGCGGCCTTTATCTCACTATTTGTATGCCTGATACCTACGACCATCGGCGGGTTATTGTCTGCCATCGGTATTGCCGGTATGGACAGGGCATTACGGGCAAATGTAATTACTAAGAGCGGAAAGGCCGTAGAAACCGCGGGAGATATCGATGTCCTGCTTTTGGATAAGACAGGGACTATTACAATCGGCAACCGTAAAGCAACTCATTTTTACCCTGCCGATGGAGTAAATAATGATGAGTTTGTCAGAATTACCGTTCTAAGCTCATTAGCAGATCAGACACCCGAAGGCAAATCAATCGTCGAACTGGCTCAGGTGAATCCGTCTAATTACGATATGCCTGCATCCCGTTTCAAGTTTATAGAATTCACGGCAGAGACACGTTGCTCAGGTGTTGATGTCGGAGATATGCAGATACGCAAAGGAGCTGCCGATGCTATCCGGTCATTAGCCGAAAGAAACGGAAACCCATATCCGGAAGATGTAGCCAACATGGTGAAAATAATTTCAGAGAACGGAGGTACACCTTTGGTCGTATCGGTTAATAATAAGATTGTCGGTACGATTGAATTACAGGATATTATTAAACCCGGCATACAGGAACGCTTCGAACGCTTACGCAAAATGGGAATAAAAACAGTTATGGTAACCGGAGATAATCCGCTGACAGCAAAATATATTTCGGAAAAAGCCGGAGTCGATGATTTTATCGCGGAAGCCAAACCCGAGGATAAGATGAACTATATAAAAAAGGAGCAGAATGAAGGGCGGCTGGTTGCAATGATGGGTGACGGTACAAACGATGCACCTGCTCTCGCACAGGCCAATGTGGGTGTAGCCATGAACAGCGGGACTCAGGCAGCAAAGGAAGCCGGTAATATGGTGGATCTGGACAATGACCCTACTAAACTGATAGAGGTGGTAGAAATCGGTAAGCAGTTGCTAATGACAAGAGGTACACTTACTACATTCAGTATTGCGAATGATGTCGCTAAATATTTCGCCATTATTCCGGCATTGTTCATTACAGCCATCCCGGCTTTGCAAAGCCTCAATATCATGAGATTGAACAGTCCCGAAAGCGCTATACTTTCAGCTATTATCTTTAATGCAATAATCATCCCCATTCTGATTCCGTTGGCATTAAAAGGAGTCGCCTACAAACCGATAGGAGCATCGGCTCTGTTAAGACGAAATCTACTTATCTATGGTCTGGGAGGAATCCTTGTTCCATTTGCAGGAATCAAGTTGATAGACATAATCGTATCATTATTCATCTGATAAAAATAAAGAAAATGAAACAGCATATTATTCCGGCCATCAGGCTGACAGTCGCTACACTATTACTCTTTGCGGTTGTATATCCGGTTGCGGTTTGGGGGATCGCCCAACTTTCCCCAAATCAGGGCAAGGGAGAGATAATAGAACTCAATGGGAAAAAATATTACTCGAATATCGGGCAATCATTTACGGATGACAAATATTTCTGGTCACGGCCATCGGCTGTCGATTACAATGCAGCGGGTTCCGGGGGGAGCAATAAAGGTCCATCCAACGAAGAATACCTGGCACAGGTTCAGGCGCGCATAGATACCTTTCTGATACATAATCCGCAGGTAAATAAACCGGAAATCCCGGTTGATATGATAACAGCCAGCGGAAGCGGCCTTGATCCTGATTTTTCGGTACAGGCAGCAAAGGTGCAGGTGAAAAGAATAGCAAAGATCCGTCATATGGAAGAATCTAAATTGCTTGAGTTGATTGACCGGGAAACTGAAAAACCATTACTTGGTTTATTAGGCCCTGAAAAGATTAATGTATTAAAGCTAAACATAGCATTGGATAACTTATAATAATAAAGCCGATTTAAGAGTGTGTCTAAATTTTGCAATGAATAATGAATTAAATTATCTGTATATAAATGATTTAATGTGATATATGAAGAATAAAAATTACCGTCGAAAAATGAGTGAAACCTGTTACCTTTGTTACTTTTTAACAGTTACGAGTTACTTCGCCCTGCGGGCAGTTACAAGTTACGAGTAGACGAGATACAAGTTGTTAACTGAAAAACCTGTTACCTTTGTTACTTTTTAACAGTTACGAGTTGTTCACTGTTTACTGTTTACTGATATTTTTATACTTTTATTTTATATAAAAAACTACTTTTAAAGCAGATTGTTTCATACTAAGTATCTAAGAACTAATTTGAAGATCGTACTAAACGATGGATAAAGATAGAAAAAGCGCTGAATATTTTCTCAATTTGATAAAGCAATCGAAAAGAGGTAAATTTAAATTATATATCGGGATGATTGCCGGTGTGGGCAAAACTTACAGGATGCTGCAGGAGGCGCATATCCTTCTGGATGGAGGCGTAGATGTAAAAATCGGCTATATCGAAACCCACAACAGACGCGAAACTATGGTGTTATTGGATGGAATACCTGTAATTCCCAGAAGGAAAATCTTTTATAAAGGCAAAGAGCTGGAAGAACTGGATGTACAGGCTGTTATAAATTTACACCCCGAAGCCGTAATCATAGATGAACTGGCTCATACAAATATAGAAGGCAGCAAAAACGAAAAACGCTGGCAGGATGTACTTGAAATACTCGAAGCCGGCATCAATGTTATCAGTGCAGTAAACGTTCAGCACATAGAGGGACTGAATGAGGAGGTCAAAAAGATCACAGGTATAGAAGTTGCAGAGCGTATTCCCGACCGGATTGTAGCTATGGCGGATGAAGTTGTGAATATAGATTTGTCTGCCGATGATCTGGTGACCCGACTTAAAGATGGGAAAATATATCCGTCTGATAAGATACAGGCTGCATTAGCTAATTTCTTTAAGACCGAACACATACTTCGCTTACGGGAATTAGCTTTAAAAGAGGTCGCGAGCCATGTGTTGAAGAAAGCTGACAATGAAACTTTTTCATCTCAGCCCGGATTACATAAAAACTTTATGGCATGTATTGGCAGTAATGGAAAGAAAGCCAATAACATAATCCGTAAAACCGCTCGTCTGGCCAGTTATTACAGTGGTGAATGGTATGTGCTGTATGTGCAGACTCCGAAGGAAGGGGCAGATAAGATAGCCCTGGACAGCCAGCGGAAATTAATAAACAGCTTCAAGATGGCTGTTGAATTAGGAGGACAGGTAATACAATTAAAGCACAAAAATATACCGAAAACTATTTTGGAACAAGCCATTAAAAAAAATGTATCGACAGTCTGCATCGGAATGCCTTACATCAGCAGATGGCGTATGCTATTGTATGTCGCCACATATAAGAAAATATTAAGTGAATTAAAAAAAGAAGGTATAGACCTGATTATTCTGTCATGAAAATAAAGACCAAATTAACATCCGGAGTTGGACTGCTTTTCTGCCTGATTATATTATTGGCAGGTGTCAGTATCTGGTATATCAACGATCTGAGGAGAGATACCAGAAATATACTTATGGCGAATTATAATACGTTGGAATACTCCCGGAATATGCTGCTTGCCCTGGATGAGATGAGAACTGATCCGGGAGCAGTATCCGCATTTGAAGCAAATTTAAAAAAGCAACTGAAAAATGAAACCGAAATAGGAGAATCCGATAAAACATTGCAAATTTCAAATCTTTTCTCGGATTTGAAGCGTAATACAGAAAACGACAGCCTAAAGGTCATAATACGAAAGGATATTGCAGCCTTAATGAAACTCAACATGGACGCTATTGTTCAAAAGAGCGAGATAGCAAATAATACAGCGGAGAACGCCATCATCTCGATCATTATAACCGGAGTCCTGTGTTTTCTTATTGCTTTCACTTTGCTTGTCAAACTACCCGGAAACATAGCAAACCCTATCCTTCAGTTAACTGCAAGTATAAGAGAAATAGCCAATCAGAATTACCGGCAACGGCTAAACTATGAAAGTCATAATGAGTATGGAGATCTGGCTAAATCTTTCAATATAATGGCTGAGAAACTGGAAGAATATTCAAACAGCAGACTTGAGAAAATACTCAAGGAAAAGAAACGGGTTGAAACGCTTATCAATAATATGCACGATCCTGTTATCGGGCTTGATGAAAATAAAATTATTATTTTCATCAACGATGAAGCATTAAAAATAACAGGACTGTCCCGCAATGAGATTTTAAATAAACCGGTTCAGGATATCGCTGTCACTAATGATCTGATCCGTACACTTATTGTTGATCTGATTGATCCTTTAGCAAAAAAAGACGAGGCCCCGTTAAAGATCTTTTCTGATGATAAACAATCTTATTTTGAAAAAGAAATCATCCATATAGAGATCAATAAAACAGGAGAAAATATAACAGAACTGATCGGCTATGTTATCCTGCTAAAGAACATCACTATTTTCAAAGAACTTGATTCGGCTAAGACGAACTTTATCGCTACTATATCTCACGAGTTGAAGACCCCGATATCTTCAATAAAGATGAGCACACAGTTGCTTGAACACAATGAAACAGGAGTATTGAACGATGAACAAAAACAGTTAGTGGAAGGCATAAAAGAAGACAGTACACGACTTTTACAAATCACCGGAGAACTACTCAATATGTCTCAGGTAGAAACAGGAAATATTCAATTGAATATTCAATCCACAGACCCCGGGCTTATAGTCAGATACGCTATTGATACCATACAGTTACAGGCAGAGCACAAGAAGATAAAACTTCAGCTGGATATGGAACCCGGTATTCCATCGATTGTGGCTGACGCCGAAAAAACAGCTTGGGTCCTTATTAATTTTCTGACTAATGCCATCCGTTATTCAATGGAAGATAGTGAGATTATAGTTTCTTTGAAAAAAGAAACTAAAGGAGCTTTATTCTCCGTAAAGGATTTTGGTAAAGGAATCGATTCCAGATATAAGAAAAAAATATTTGAGCGTTATTTTCAAATACCGGGAAGTTTAAAATCGGGATCAGGTCTGGGACTGGCTATCAGTAAGGAATTTATCGAGACACAGGGAGGAACAATCGGGGTGGATAGCGCCCCGGGTATGGGAAGTACATTCTTCTTTATTATTCCATACGGTAAGCTCTAAGGTTTCAAACCTATTTATTAACTTGCCTGGCATAACAACAATAGAAGGGTTATCTCTTTGGAATATATTCTTAAAAGCATGCTGTTACTAAAAAACGACCAAAATGAGAAAGATATTATTGATTGATGATGAAGAAAAACTCCGTAAACTGATGGCCCGGATCATCGAACTTGAAAAGATAGAAGTATCTCAGGCAGAGAATGCAACAGCGGGGTTGAAGCTATTGGAGAAACAGTATTTTGATGTTATCATTTGTGATGTCAAGCTACCTGATGCTAATGGTGTCGATCTGATTCCTCAGATAAAAAGAATACAACCTTTGGCCGAGATTATTCTTCTGACGGCATATGGGAATATTCCGGATGGCGTTCAGGCAATAAAGAACGGGGCTTTCGACTACATAACAAAGGGAGATGACAACAACCGTATAATACCTTTGATATACAGGGCATTGGAGAAAGCAGAACTATTTAAACGGGTAAACCAGCTTGAACAAAAAATTGAACAAAAATATTCCTTTGACAATATTATAGGGAGATCTACCCCTATTCTTTCTGCAATAGAAATGGGACGTAAAGTAGCACAAACAGGTGCTACTGTATTATTAACAGGAGAAACCGGAACGGGGAAAGAAGTTTTTGCCCAATCGATACACTACGGAAGCCAGCGAAAGAATAAGCCCTTTGTCGCCATTAATTGCTCTGCCTTTAGTAAAGAGCTATTGGAAAGTGAGTTATTCGGGCACAAAGCAGGAGCTTTTACCGGAGCTTTAAAAGATAAAAAAGGTCTTTTTGAAGAAGCTCACCAGGGAACTATTTTTCTGGACGAGATCGGAGAAATGCCGGTTGATTTACAGGCTAAAATATTAAGGGTACTCGAAACGAAAGAGTTTATAAAAATAGGAGAAACCAAATCTCAAAAGGTAGATGTAAGGATCATTGCCGCTACCAATCGAGTTTTAGAGGACGAAATTGAGACGGAGCATTTTCGCCGGGATTTATTTTATCGATTATCTGTATTCCAGATACATTTACCGCCTCTGAGAGAACGCATTTCAGACATAAAATTGTTTGTAAGTGAATTTGTAAATCTGTTCGCAACCAAATCCAACAAAAGAATCAATATAATTTCTCAGGATTATTTAAAGTTATTGGAACAAAGTAGCTGGAAAGGAAATATAAGGGAATTAAGAAATGTTATTGAACGCAGTGTGATCCTAACCGATGATGATACCTTAAATATCGAGACATTACCTTTGGAGATACGATATCCGGGTACTAATTCACCTGAATTTATAACAACCCTGGCTTTATCAGATATCGAAAGGCTGCATATCAAAAAGATTTTAGATTACACGAAAGGAAATAAAGCCGAGGCTGCCCGAATACTCAAGATAGGAATAGCCACACTTTATCGTAAAATAGAGGAATATAAACTGTAAGAAACCAATGGAACAAAAAAGCTACACTTTCTTAGCTGATCAAACCCAATGCAGAAGCATATTTTACAGCCTCCATGGAATTATTTACATCTAACTTTTCTAATATCCTTTGCCTATGTGTATTAACAGTGTGGACACTGATAAATAGCTGTTCTGAAATTTCCTTACTAAGCAAGCCTTCTTTTATTAGCTGTAAAACAGCGATCTCTCTGGTGGTAAGATCTGATTTTTTTCGGGATAATAGGTTCTCAATAGAAAAAAACTTATTCTCTTTTACGTTTAAGATATGGCATCTCACTGTTTTAAATGAGCTTTGGTCAGGAGATAAATCCAAAACACTTAATGACAACCATGCATTACCCGACTTATCTTTTTCTAATAGGGTATATTGCTCTACCACCCTCACATACTGGCCTATAGCATTGCAAATACGAAACTCTGAGATCATTTTATAATCCTGCAGGTTTTCTTTATTCGCATGTAGGAACCGGAGTGCTGTAATACCGTTTTTAATCAAAGGATGCAAATCGTCAGGGTGCACGCGTTCATCTATACCCTCTTTACAATCACCGAATATCCCTCCGAAATTAAAGGATGTATATACATGCTTCCTCTTATACATATCAAAGACCGTTATCCCGCTGTTGGAAACCTTAGCTAGATGGGATAGCATTTGCTTATGATATTCCAGCAGAGAGTAATCAAGATCAGCTTCATCAAAACTCTGCAATGATAAAAGCCGTGCATGTTCCTTTTGTAAATCTTCCATATGACAATATAATGATAAATCAGTATTGATCTCGCAGAGGATAGTATCTTACTTTGTACAAAGCAAAATTAGGCAAAATCATGAATAAAACGTTATTATTTCTTTTATTAAATGTCATCTCATTAGGTATATTATGTGGTCAGTCATCTCAAAATATACGTGGTATAGTATATGACAAAGAATCGAATATCCCGATTGAATATGCAACAGTTGCAATACTGAACAGCAAGACACCTTTAGGAGTAAGCACTGATAGTTCAGGACAATTTAAAATACAAAACGTTCCGATAGGCAGATATGACTTACAAGTATCGTATGTTGGATATGAACCAATTGTCATAAAGGAGGTACTGGTTTCATCTGCCAAAGAATTATTCTTAGAAATACGAATAAAGGAAAATTCAAAATTACTGAATGAAGTTATTATTACTCCTCAAATAAATAAGGCTCAGCCATTAAACAATATGATATTGGGAAGTGCCCGTATGCTGAGTGTGGAAGAAGCGAGCCGGTATGCCGGAGGCTTTGACGATCCGGCAAGGTTAGCGACATCTTTTGCCGGTGTAACAAGCAGTGTTGGGAATAATGGTATTGTGGTAAGGGGGAATGCACCCAAATTTCTGCAATGGAGGATGGAAGATGTCGAAATCCCGAATCCTAACCACTTTGCAGAAGTAACTACTTTCGGCGGCGGAGGTTTATCGGCATTGAGCAGTTTTGTTTTAGGTAATTCTGATTTTATGACAGGTGCATTCCCTGCTGAATACTCGAATGCTTTATCTGGAGTGTTTGATATGAATCTACGCACAGGAAATAACCAAAAACGGGAGAATACTGTACAACTCGGTTTAGTCGGAATAGATGTTGCTTCCGAAGGCCCATTCAAGAAAGGGAGTAATTCTTCTTATATTTTCAATTACCGGTATTCAACACTAGGATTGCTCTCTTCTCTGTTACCCGAAGATGCAGAGAACACAAAGTATCAGGACTTGTCTTTTAAACTTAATTTCCCAACCCAAAAGGCCGGTATATTTTCCATCTGGGGAGTAGGCCTGATTGATTGTTCGGGGCAAAATGCAGAAACCGATCCTAACAAATGGGAATATATGCAGGATAAAGAAGATCAGGATGTAAAGCAGTATATGGGAGCTGTTGGTCTGAATCACAGATTAAGAGTATTGGGCAATGCAACACTTAAAACATCTTTGGCTACTACTGTTAGCGGACTTGATATGCATACTGAAAGAATGGATGCCAATGTAAAACCTATTCCTCAGAACTTAATCAAGTCTACCAATTGGAATTTTGTATTCGCTTCATCACTCAATAAGAAGTATAATGGAACACACACCAATAAAACAGGCTTGAGGGTTACAGGGCTTAAATATAATCTGCTATTAGAAGAAGCGACACATCAACAGCCAATGAATACCATAACCGATGAATCCGGTTTCAGTTCTTTACTATCTGCTTATACGAATTCATCTTTACAATTTTCGGATAAATGGACGCTTAATCTTGGTATCAATACGCAATTGTTTACACTCAATGATAATTATACGATAGAGCCCAGAGCAGCATTGTCATGGAAATTTAAACCAAATCAATCTTTAGCCCTTTCATACGGGCTACATAGCAGACTCGAAATGTTGAATTATTACTTTACTAAATCGAAAGAGGGTGAACTTATTAACAAAAATATGGATTTTACAAAAGCTCACCACATTGTATTATCCTATGACCTAAATATAGGAAACAACTATCATGTTAAGATTGAACCTTATTTCCAACAATTATACAATGTTCCTATTATAAGCGATAGTACATTTTCGTTTATAAACCTTCAAAATGATTGGTTCATAACCAATAAGCTTTCGAATAAGGGAAAAGGAGTCAATTATGGTATCGATATAACCTTTGAGCGGTATATGTCAGAAGGATATTACTATATGCTCACTGCATCTCTCTTTGATTCTCGTTACAAAGCAGGGGATAATAAATGGAGAAACACAAGGTATAACCGAAACTTTGTATTTAACGTATTAGCAGGAAAAGAGTGGATGGTAGGGCGCAGTAAACAAAATATGTTCAATGCTAATATTCGATTATCTTATCAAGGAGGAGACAGATACTCGCCTATTAATCTTGATGCATCACAGAAAGAGGAAGATGCTATTTATGATGAAAACAAAGCCTTCTCGAAGCAATTATCTCCGGCCTTTCTTTTACACTTTAATGTAAGCTACAAAATTAACAAGAAGAATTTATCCCATGAGTTTGCGATTAAAGTGCTGAATGCAACTAACTATAAGGACTATCAAGGTCATCGATACAATTTTAAGACGCATTTGGTAGATCCAGAAAGAGAAGCTGTGATGATCCCAAACATTAGTTATAAGATTGAATTTTAGTTTATTTATCTCATTGGGCATAGTTTGTGCTATTTAGCAATACAAACTTAATTGTTTGCCCTTTAACTGTCAGATCAGGTCGAAACTATTTCAAATAAGGGCAAAGGCCTGATAACCTTTATCTTATACTCGTTATCTGACAAAAAGAGTTCTTGTGCAAGCGATCTATCCAATCAGCTAGGCTTGTCAAACTCCCGAACATCCAAAATACTGCTAAGTCTTGAGGAAAAGAAATATATTACAAGAAGAATGGGGAAGGTTGATAAAAGAAATATGCTCTTCTCCTTAACAGCTAAGGGTAAAGAAAAGATGAAAAAAATACAGGCAAGAGAAAACATATATATAGAACTCATAAGCCGATTAATTAAGTTGATAAAACAATTCATTAAACAATAAGATTATATTAATTATCATAAAAAATAAATACAAGAATAAGCTTATCACAAACGGAATTTCAAGAGGTGCATCTGTCGCAGCTTGCTTAAGGATATTTGGTTACTCAGGTTATTAAGCAAGGAGGTCCAATTTATTACCTGATGCGAATTGAACATGCATACATCCTCCTCTACTCACCGGCTAAAGGCTCTGTTAAAATGGCTGGATTTGCGGCAGATAATATTCTTAGAGAAAAGATAAAAATTATTCAATGACACGATATTGAAAAAATAGACTTCTCAAAAACAATATCATCAGATGTAAAAACAATCGAAGAATGTTGTAAAGGTTATAAAACATGCAGAGTAGACATAACAGAGTCCTCTTTATAAATAGAAAAACTCAGCTATCATTCTGTATTTAATGTAAATTAATATTTCAGTCAAACAATTTCCTGAAGAATTATATTCTAATGGAAATTAAATAGTATCTTTGTAAGGAATATAAGAGTAAATGAATATGCAAATTATAAAAAACAATTGGACATATCTGTTAGGGGCCCTCATAGGAGCAATAGGCGGCTATATGTATTGGAGGTACATCGGATGTAGTACCGGAACTTGTCCCATAACTTCATCTCCGACAATCAGTACATTGTATGGATTACTGGCAGGAGGTTTATTCGGTGGGATTTTTAAAAAGAATAAAGTAAAGAAACAATAATAAAATAAATAATTATGGCAGGATTTCTTAGTCGGTTACTTGGATTAGAAGATAAAGCGGACTTTAAAACACTTATGGAGAATGGAGCTATACTTCTGGATGTCCGCACAAAAGAAGAATATAAACAGGGAGCAACAACAAATTCGATTAATATTCCTTTGGATAACTTGAGAAATAATTTATCGAAACTAAAAAAAGATAAACCAATTATCGCTGTATGTGCCAGTGGTATGCGTAGCCGCAGTGCAGTATTTTTTTTAAGGAGTAAAGGTTTTCAGGAAGTATATAATGGTGGAAGCTGGTTTAATTTTAGATAAATAAATGAATCGTATATTAAAAAACTGGGATCTTGCCCGGATAATTCGGTTGTTGTTGGGAATGCTGATAGCTATCTATTCAATATCCTCTAAGGATTATATATTTCTTGTCTTAGCCGGATTCCTGCTTTTTCAGGCAATTATAAATATTTCCTGTTGTGGATCTGCAGGATGCTATACGGACACCAAGTACAAAAAAAACATCTACGGTGATCAGATAAAAAAATATAAACCGGATTAAATGAAGTATATAATATTATTCATCCTGATGGCATCATCGCTTATATCTTGTAATAACAAGGCTGAAACAAAAGAAACGATTAAAAAAGAAAATAAAATGACAACAATATATTTAACAAAAGTTGAATTCTTATCAAAAGTTGTTAATTTTGAAACAAATCCTACCCAATGGAAATATTTGGGGGATAAACCGGCATTGATTGATTTCTATGCTGACTGGTGTGGGCCGTGTAAGGCTATAGCTCCGGTGCTGGAAGAATTGGCTGCAGAATATGGAGACCGTATATATATTTATAAAATAAATACGGAAACAGAGTCTGAACTTGCCGCCGCCTTCGGAATAAGAAGCATACCTTCTTTACTGTTTGTTCCGATGGACGGGCAACCACAGATGGCTGCAGGAGCATTGCCTAAACAGCAATTAAAGGAGGCTATTGATAATATTTTATTAAAAGAATGACAGTAAATATAAACTTATACTAAAATGACAGACAATATAAATAATTCGCAAGTAAGAACACTATGCCAGATCAGAGATGTGTACCGGGCAATTTATGAATTTGAATTAAATTTTCAGCAATTATATGATCTTGGCCTGAATGAAGGAATGCTACTATGTTCGCTAAATGCTCAGAAATATTCATCAAATGAATTAGCGGGTGTATTGGGGCTGAGCAATTCGAATACATCAAAGGTGATAAAGTCTGTAGAGAAGAAGGGGCTTATCCGACGTATTGTTGGTAAGGAGGATAAGCGCCAGATGTATTTTGCTTTGACTGATTTGGGAAAGAAAAAACTTGAATCGATAAAATGTGCTGAGTTCGATATTCCCGAAACGCTAAAACCCGTAGTCGAATTATAATAGTAGGCTATGAAAACAATTATAAATGCAAAAAATATACACTGCAATAGCTGTGTACGGTCCATAGGTAAAGAAATCGGTATTATTCCCGGAATATATGGTGTTAATGTGGATATTGCGAATAAAGTAATAGCAATCGATCACACAGAGGAAATCACAGAAAAAGAACTTCAGGAAAAATTTGAAAAAATATATTGATACGTAAACGAAACAGAGGCAAGGATAAATGATAAACCTTGCCTCTGTTTTTATTTATATTTTTTGCCCGATAAAGCGTATTACAGAGGCTTTCCCATTATGCCCTATCCCTTCTGCCAGTTTTATTTCTTTTTCTTCTAAAAGATCGATCTCCAAAGAATCAAAGATCGAGAGAATCTCTTGCTTCGAATACATCATATCCACAAGTGGAGGACCTCCTGCCGATGGGTTTTGTTGTTGATATTTTATATGATCTTTACTGAATCCTTCAATAATAATATGCCCTCCGGTTTTCAACAAAGGCAATAACGATCTGTGATATTTTGCTTTTAACTGTTCCGGTAGGTGAACATAGGTAAGAGCAATTACATTATAAGAATCAGCTACATAGTTTTGTGCAACATCCTCGAAATTTATTACTTTATACGAGATATCCGCATTGTTCTTATGTGCCAGTCGCAAGGCTTTTTCTTTAGCCTGCTGGCTTTGATCGAAAGCATCCACACTCCAGCCCCTCATAGCTGCATATACGCCGTTCCGTCCTTCCCCATCAGCAGGAAGAAGTACTTTTCCGACAGGAAGTGCATCTATAATTTCTTTGAAAAAAAGATTTGGCATTTCTCCATACCGGTATTCTTCAATATTGTACCGTTCATCCCATTTATTATTCATAATTATTCATTTTTAATTAATATGCACTGAAGAAATCCGGTTTAATAGTAAACCCTATTCTGATTTGATTTGTGTATTTTTTATAGTTCAGTAACCCTTCTCCATAACCGGCATAATAATCCAAAGTTAGGTATTGGTTTGAATTTTTGGACACCCTAAACGATAAAGATGTATGTAAATTAGGGTTTATAAACTTATCCCGTGGAATTATATTAAGGCTGAACCACCATAAATTATTCTTATTTATATAATTGACGGAAAAGATACCATATCCTCTGTAACGCAACAAATCTTTATTATTGCCGCCATCCACATACGGCAGATATATTTGTGCTTTAGCCGATAATCGCATATTGTAAAAGTATTTAGCTGACAGATTCACATAGTTCCAACTACGCGAATCCTCACCTGCCTTCCCATTCGATTCATGTTCCAGAGAAACCATTACCGCTCCTTTCAATTTGTTGTCTTTTATAACATACCTGCCTATGCCTATCCCCGGATTGTAATTTGTATCGCGGAAAGGACTTGATTCGTCATAAATATCCCAGAATGACTTCTGTGAATATGTAATATATAAAAACGAATTGAACGGAAGTACACTTCTGGTAACTCTGTGGCGAATGCTAAACTGAAAAAATGCATCTGCTGATTTTCTGGTTACCGATTTATTTAAAGGGATGCCAGTTACCATGTAATTATCCTTGTATACAGCAAAAGCTGCTTGTTTATCAAGAACAGCCCTTACAAGATCTTCCGAAACTTCAATCGGCTTATGCTTCAATACATTTATCGACTGCATCTCGTGCAGATAGTTGTTCCGAAGTGAAAGACTATCCACGTGCAAGATCGTATTCTCTTGTGAATAAGCAATCGGGACGTGTATAATAAAAGTAAAGAATATGGCTATTATGTAAATTCTTGTTTTCATATCTAAAAAAGAGAGCAAAAGACGATTTCAATATTCGGTTTTGCTCTCTCAAATCTAATTAATCAATTTACCGTTTAACGTTCAATTTATCGAGCAGGATTTCCAACGGACAAAATTTAGTGAAGGATGACTGGATAAGATTTAGACCTACAAAGGCAGGCAGCAACAACCATCCGGCAGAAACAAAATAAGCCAAAGAAATGCCTGCTAACACCATTGTTCCCGCTACTATACGTACAATATATTCACGTTTCATAATTAAATCAGTTTAGAAAAGTTTTCTACATCAAGAATAAATGCATGCACAGGAAAAGGGTTTTTTGTTTCAATATTGCAACTATCAATTTCTGAAATAGCCTTATCTGCAATTTCTTTCGTTATAAAGCTGAAAAGCATTATAGAATTGGTTTTAGCATTACTTCCATTCGCCGCAAACCAGCCCAGGTTTTCTTCTTTCTTTTTATACCCGGTTATGTTGGTTACACTAAACCGTTTTACTCCGGCTTTATGGAGCAGGTTTGCTACCCGCTCCTGATATTCTTTTATACTTAATACAACTAATAGTTTCATAATCATTTTACTTTCTTTTTCAACATTTTGTAATATAGTAAGGGTACAACAATCAGTGTAAGTACTGTAGAAGTTATCGTTCCACCCATCAAAGAGATTGCCAGACCCTGGAATATCGGGTCGAATAGGATAACTATCGCGCCTAATACTACTCCTCCCGCTGTCAATACAATAGGAGTTGTACGCACAGCTCCTGCTTCGATAACAGTCTGTTTCAATGGGATGCCATCTTTTAGTCTAATATCTATGAAGTCAATCAGTAATACCGAGTTTCGCACCATGATCCCGGCAAGGGCTATAAATCCGATCATAGACGGAGCGCTAAAGTAAGCACCCATCACCCAGTGACCGAAAATAATCCCAATCAGTGATAATGGTATGGCAGCCAGCTGTACTAACGGTGTGATAAAGTTTTGAAACCATGCCACAATCAGCACATAGATAATGATCAGTACAAATAGAAAAGCCAGCCCCAAATCACGGAATACTTCATAGGTAATTTGCCATTCGCCATCCCACTTTAAGGCAAAGTTGTCTTCATATTTTGGTTGCTCACTATATTCTTCCGATAAAATGTATCCTTCGGGAAGTTTTACCTGCGATAATTTTTCCGACACTTCCATAATAGGATATATAGGGCTTTCTAAACTTCCGGCGACTTCGGTCAACACATATACTACCCGTTTCTGATCTTTGCGATGAATACTTTTACCTTTTTCTGCTTGGGTAATATTAACTAAATCACCGATGGGAATACCCACTCCTTGTTGATTCACAACCTTCAGGCTTAAGATATCCTCAATACTTGACTTCTCTTTTTCGGACAATTGAAGTACAATACCGACCTGATTGACCGATGAGGGCTGATGCAATACACCAACAGACATACCCGAAAGAGCTGCTCTCATATTCTGAACCACTTGCGCATTCGGAATCCCCAATTTCATCGCTTTGTCTTTATCCACCTCAAACTTGTATTCGGTTTGAGCATCTTCTACCGACCAATCCACGTCGATAACATTATCTGTTACAGCCAGCATATCTTTTACCTGCTTGGCAACGGCAATCTGCTGTTGATAGTCGGGACCATATATTTCAGCAGCAATTGTAGACATCACCGGAGGACCCGGTGGTACTTCTACCACTTTTACATTGGCATTGTATTTTTTACCGATAACTTGCAAATCGGCACGTACCGATGTGGCTATATCATGGCTTTGTTCTTTACGTTCACCTTTATCTATAAGATTGACTTGTATATCTGCCACATTGTCTCCTGAACGCAAATCGTAGTGACGCACCAATCCGTTAAAGCTGATAGGAGCGGATATTCCCACATAAGTTTGATAATTAGTGACCTTATCATTCTGGCTTATATACACCGCCAATTCTTTAGCCACGGCTGCCGTACGTTCCAGGGTTGTGCCTTCGGGCATATCTATCACTACCTGAAACTCATTTTTATTATCGAAAGGCAGCATTTTTACCGGAACAGATTTTGTATAGAACATCACAAACGACCCGAGCAAAACGACAGCCAATCCTATCATAAAAGTCCAGCGACGCTTTCTGTTTTCAAGAAAAGGAGTTACTATTTTAGCATATAATTTATAGATTTTTGTCTCGTGTAAATCGGGCTCTTTTTCTTCATTCTCAAGCCCCTCTCCTTTTTTATCTTTATGCCTTAAGAATAAATAACCGAAATATGGAGTCAACGTCAAAGCCACCAGTAAAGAAAAGATCATGGCTATCGAAGCTCCGATAGGCATCGGGCTCATATATGGCCCCATCATTCCCGAGACGAACGCCATAGGCAATACGGCGGCAATAACGGTCAGGGTTGCCAGGATGGTAGGGTTTCCCACTTCATTGATAGCATACAGGGCAGCTTGCAATGGCGGCAGTTTTTTCATTTTGAAATGACGGTGCATGTTTTCGGCAATCACAATGGAGTCATCCACAACAATACCTGTTACAAATACCAAAGCAAATAAGGTAATCCGGTTGAGTGTATACCCTAAGAAGTAATAAGCAAACAGAGTCAGGGCGAATGTTACAGGTACGGAAAGGAATACCACCAGGCCTCCACGCCATCCCATAGCCAGCATTACAAACAAGGTTACTACTATAATAGCAATAGACAAGTGGAAAAGCAATTCTGACACTTTGTGCGACGCAGTCTCTCCGTAGTTGCGAGTAATCTCTACATTCAGATCGTTGGTGATCACATCTTTTTTCAAATGCTCCACTTTGTCAGTTACCACCTCTGCCAGCTTCATGGCATCGGCACCTTTTTTCTTAGCAATAGAAATAGTCACTGCCGAATAGTCGTCGGGCATACCGGCTTTTTTATCGCCCGAGGCGGCTCCATATCCAAACGAAACATATTGTTTAGGCACTTCGGGACCATCCTCCACGTCTGCTATTTGATATAGGTAGACCGGTTGATTGTCATTTGTTCCTACAATCAGATTTTTGACTTCATCTACATCTGCAAAAAAGTTACCGGTCTGAATAGAGTATACCAGATCGCCCGAAACAATATTTCCGCTATGCATCTGCGCATTATTGGCTTGCAAGGCTTGAGTTATGGCTCCAAAATCGAGCTTACTCTGAGCCATCTTATCTTTGTCGAGCATCACTTTCACCTGACGACTTTGACCTCCAACAACGTTTACCTGTGCTACATCCGGTATTTTCTTTATTTCGTTGCCAACCACTTCGGCTACCTGACGTATCTGATAATCGCCCATCTTATCACTCCAAAGCGTGAAAGCCAAAGCAGGCACATCGTCTATGGCTCGCGATTTAAGCAGTGGCATAGTTGCCCCTTGCGGCATACGATCCATATTCTTCATCATTTCGTTGTAAAGTTTTACTAACGAACGTTCTACATCTTCGCCCACATAAAATTGTACGGTGAGCATACCCATACCATTCATAGAAGTAGAATAGACATGCTCTACTCCTTTGATATTCGAAATAATCTTTTCGATAGGTTGTATTACTCCCGACTCCACTTCCTGAGGTGTCGCTCCGGGATAACCAATCATGACATCCACCATCGGAACTTCTATCTGAGGTTCCTCTTCGCGTGGAATAAAATATATGCTGAACAGCCCCAAGAGCATAAAGGCAAGCATGAGCAGGATACTCAATTTAGACTTGATAAACGCTCCGGCTATTTTTCCTGAAATTCCGTTTTCCATAATACTATTTATTTACAGACACCTTTACTCCGTTATATAATTTGCCTTCGGCTTTAGAAACAACTCTCTCGTTTTGGCTCAAGCCGGAAAGTACTTCTACCTGATTGCCAATTATCTTGCCTAAGCGCACCCAGCGTAAGTTAGCTTGATTTTGATCGTCGACAACGTATACCCCTGTAAGTTGGTCGCGATAAACAACCGATTCTCTGTCCAGTATGATTTTCGATAAAATGTCCTCTGCTTTTTTATTGGGTATCAATATGTTGACATACATACCTGACCGGATGTTGTCTTTGTCTTTTGCATCTATTGACAGTTTCATATAATATTGCCCTCCTGTACGGAACGCCGACGGGCTAAGTTCGGATATTTTCCCATCAAGCATTATCCTTAATGATCTCAATTCTATTTTGGCTACATCTCCTACTTTCACGTATTGAATATAATTTTCCGGAACGGAGGCCACAATCTGCAACTCTCCACTCTGCTCGATTGTTAAAATAGGCATACCCGGGTTAGCCATGCTACCCTCATCCATCATTTTTTGTGTAACAACTCCTGAGAACGGTGCACGGATATTGACATATGCCAACATCGCATTTACCTCATTCATCTGCTGACGAGCCATTTGCACTTTAGCATTCATCGAAGTATTCTGTAAAGCCACATTTTCGAGTTCCTTGTCCGACACGCTGTTTTGGTTGCGCAAAATTTTGAAACGCTCGTAATCCCGCTGTGCATTCTTCGCCGCTGCTTCAGCTTCGGCAATCATGGCCTGTACCTGTGCTTTTTTTGCCAGAATATCATCGCTGCTGATTGAAACGAGAAGCTGTCCGGCCCCTACTCTATCGCCGGGTTTAACATATATTTTGTTCACATAACCTATCATACGTGTACTGATAGTCGCCGTTTGCTTAGCAGTGACTTCGCCGCTAAGGTAAAAGCCTTTGTTAGTAGACTGAGCCGGAGAATAAACTTCTACTGTTAGTATAGTCTTATCTTTATCCTCTGATTTATAGGAAGAAGAGCAAGAATAAAAAGCAGATATCCCCATCATTCCTAAAAATGCATTTCTTAAAGTTTTCATATTTATTTACAGGTTTTATTTGTTATTTAGTTTTTGATAAAAAGTCGAGGTATGCCTCTGTTATATTATATGACATAATGGATTGTGAAAGCAAAAGTTTTTGCTGAGAAAGTTGTGCCTGTGCCATCAATAGGTCCGTGGTGCTGGCTAAACCTTCGCGATGACGATTAGCGAGAATACGCAAGGCTTCGCCGGCTTGCTCAACACTAACCTTTTGCTTATTTATCTCTGTCTGCGAGTCATTCAGGTCACGCTTGGTTTTATCCAGTTCCAGTTGTTCTTTTTTGACATGTAAATCTAATTCCTCTTGCATTTTATCACGTTGAAATTGAGCAGACTTCATCTTACTCCGATTCTGATTGCCGGAGAATATTGTCCAACTTAAGTTTATACCAATCAGATAAGAATCATTCCGGAATTTGAAGGCTTTAGAGTCATTTAGTCCATATGAACCGAAAGCATTAATACGGGGAAGAAAAGCCATTTGAGACGCCTTCACCATCATATTGGTTGCATCCACAGCCTTATTTAAAGCCATGATATCAGCACGAAACGTCGAAAGTTCCCGATGCTGATATAACCCTTGTTCCTGTGATAGCGAATCAACTATATAGACATCATCGTTATTTTCCAATCCCATCAAAAGACATAGTCCATCTGAGGCATTATATATATTGCTTTCAGCCTTTGTCAAGGCTGTTTCAATGATATTAACCTGGACCTGAGCATTCAATACATCCGACTTTTGAACCAACCCCTGATTGTAGAAATTGTTGACTGACTGATGTATTTGTTTCACATCTTCCAACGATTTTTGAAGAATGCCCCGGGCCTGATATGACATTTGTAATTGAGTGTATGCCTTTCGCACTTCAAACTCAATATATTCTTCGGTACGTGCGGCTTTGTATCTATAGACTTCCTCTTGAGCTTTTGCTCCTTTTCGGGCATAGATCATATCCATATTTAGTAATGGAATCTTAGCCTCTACCTGTGTACTATAATTTTGACTGGCTCCGGGATTATTCAACTTTGCCGGATCGAAGTCCATCGCTGTAACAGATTCCTGTTGCAAAAGAAAACCGAATGCATTTAGTGGATTGTTTGTGCTTAAAGCTGTATATCCTACCGTAATCTGAGGGAGAAATACTGCATCGGTTTCATGGTAATTTGCATTAGCTATTTTACTATCCAATTCGGACAGTTTCACATTACTGTTGTTTTTTACTGCAATTTCTACAGCCTCATCGGCCGAAATATACCTGGCGGGTTGCGCCTGGATTGAGAGGCTAAACCAAATCACACTTAATGTAATAATTGTCGTTCTTTTCATTTTTTATTATATTCTTAATTATCGCTACTATATTTTCCATTGGAAATATAAGACAAAGGAAAATAATATTTTCCAAAGAAACAAATTTCCACAGGAAAATATAACAGGAAAAATATTTCTTCCTTCATTATGAACATATGTTCATAATTATATTATCTTTGATTATTTTAAAACTGGGATCAGATATAATTTATGGCTCGAATAAAGAAAAAGAGGCTTGTCCAGATGGCTCCAGGTTTTGGAGGATTCAAACCATTCGGGGTACTCTGCAAAAAAGAAGACAAGATTCTTATCAATATTGAAGAATATGAAGCCTTGAAGTTATGTGATTATGAAGATTTGACTCAGGCCGAAGCTGCAAAATTAATGAATATATCACGACCTACATTTACCCGTATATACGAAAGTGTCCGATCTAAAATTGCACAGGCATTCATTGAAGGATTGCCGATCATTTATGAGGGAGGGGACAGCCTGATTGCAGAATGGTACACGTGCGATAAATGCGAAATTATATTTACACTAAAAGACGGAGGTGAAATGAACTGTCCTCTTTGCAGGAATAAAGAAATTACATTAAATAAATTCGAGTAGATGGTTATTGCGATTTCAACAAATACGAATGATTTAGATCAGCCAGTTTCTGAGAACTTCGGACGATGTCAATGGTTCTGCCTGTACGATACGGATACCCAGAATATGAGGTTTGTTGAAAATATAGCAGGTTCAGCAAAACAGAATGCAGGAATAAAAACTATAAATTTCTTACTTGAATTAAACATTGATACTGTCCTGTCTGGCCGTTTTGGTACAATAACCACTGTTTTATTAAGAGAAAAAAACATTCAGATAATTATACCCTTGAAAACAAAAACATTAAATGAAATTATAAATCAATTAAAAAATCAAAACTTATGAAAATAGCAATACCAACAAGAGCCAACGCTGTTGATAATCACTTCGGACATTGTGAGTCTTATTCTATATTTACAATTGGAGAGAATAAAAATATAGAAGATACCGAGACGTTAGCTTCTCCTCAAGGATGCGGTTGTAAAAGCAATATTGCTTCGGTTCTTCAAAATATGAATGTAACAGTAATGCTTGCCGGCAATATGGGTGCAGGAGCATCAAATGTCTTGGCAAAACATGGTATAAAAGTATATCGCGGATGCTCCGGAAACGCAACAGCATTAGTGAACGATTTTTTGAATGGCAGGGTAACCGATTCGGGTGAAGGGTGCAAGCATCATGAGGATGGTCATCAATGCGAACATCATTAATTAATGATAACAACTGTCTTAACCGATAATAACCCGTATATTAAACCCCGACTTCGGCAAGCTTCTATTCTTTATTTGATTCATTCTACAATCTTACAGCCTTCCTTTGAAAGAATCGACAGTTAACGACCACAGTAAGTTCTCTCTGAATTTTCATAGAATTATTATGTATCTATATATTAATATCATAAGTGAAATACCAGAAAAAAGACCGGAGAAATATTTCTCCGGTCTTTTGTATATCTTATCAAAAATATAAACAGATTAAATCATAAAACATATTTATTAATATATTTGCAAAATATGCAACATATCTTAATCATAGAGGATGAGCCGGGAATATATAACTTTCTGAAACAGGGGCTTGAAGAAGAAGGTTACAGAATAGCTATTGCCATCAATGGAAAACAGGGAATCGAACTTTTCCAATCGGAGAAACCTGATCTTATTCTTCTTGACTGGATGTTGCCCAAAATGACAGGAATCGAAGTCTGCAAGGCTATCCGGGAAAAAGATGCTGAGATACCTGTTTTATTTCTTACGGCTAAAGATACAGTACAGGAAACAATAGAGGGACTACAGTCGGGTGCAAATGATTATATCAAAAAGCCATTTAGTTTCGAGGAATTACTGGAAAGAATAAAGATTCATTTCCGAAACCATAAAAATATATCGGGCCTTACTTTGGGTAATATTTTCCTCAACCTGAAAACATACGAAGTAAAGGTAGATTCCTTAGATATTTCTCTTACCCAGCGCGAGTTTGAATTGCTTGAATTCCTGATTAGAAATAAAGGAAGCGTATGTAAAAGGGATGAGATTATAGAGAAAGTATGGGGTATTAACTTTGAGTATGACACAGGTGTAATTGATGTATTTATCAACGCCATCCGTAAAAAGCTCAATCTGGATAAAGATAACGGACATATTAAAACCATAAGGGGAGTAGGATATATAGCTAACGATTAACCATGAAGAATTTTTCATTCAGAAACAGGATTGCTCTCAATTACATAATAACGACCGCGTTATTGATTGGTTTCGTATTTGCCACTATATACATAGTCGTAGAATTCAGCGTATCGGGCCATCTGAATGAAGATCTGCAACGGGAAGTTGATCGTCATTCTAATGAGGTTGAAGTCAAAGATGGAAAAATCGCTTTGAAGAGACATAAAGAATGGATGGAAAGAGAACATAATACAGTTGGTGTTGATCCTGTGTTTATCGAATTCCTGGATATAGAAGGTAATCTTATAGATAAGTCTCCTAATTTGAAGGAAAGCCACTTACTCTACGACTCCAGCCAGCCCGACAATGTATTTTATAATGGAGAACTGGCTGAAAAAAGAATCAGGCAGGTCCAGGTCCCCATTATGGATGGAAACGGAAAGCATGTGGGACACCTCTTGGTTGCAGTGGCACGCGAAGGAGCTGAAATAGTATTGGAAACATTGCGGCATATATTGCTTATCACATATCCTGTTATACTTATCATTTTATTCCTCGTTGCCCGTTTTATTGCAGGTAGAAGTATCAAGCCAATCAATGAGATTATAAATACATCGAATAAAATAACACGGGACAACTTGACAGAGCGTATCCCGTTGCCTCACAACAAAGACGAATTATATATACTTTCCGATACGATAAACAAACTTCTCGACCGTATTGAAAAGACCATAGAAAGGGAAAAATCTTTTACATCGTATGCCTCGCACGAATTCCGCACTCCTTTGGCTATATTGAAAGGAACCCTTGAAGTCCTGATACGGAAACCACGCCAACAAGAAGAATACGAAGAAAAAATAAGATATTGTGTCAAAGAGATTGACCGCTTAAACCATTTAGTGGACGAACTGCTAATCCTAACACGTTATGAAAACCAAAAACAGTCTTTAAGACTGGAAGAAACCGACATTAAGCAAATTATTGACGAATCATTAAAATTTTTCTCCGGGAATATCTCACAGAAGAATATTCAGGTTATGACCAATATCCCTCCCGAAAATATCGGCATTAAAACAGATATATATTTATTTTCTACCATCATCAATAATATTCTCTCCAATGCTATTAAATATTCATATCAAAACGGAGAAATTGAGATTAAAGTCAATGAAAAGAATAAATATATTTTCTGCGAAATTAAAGATAATGGTATAGGTATTCCAGAAAAAGACCTGGAAAAGATTTTCGATAAATTTTATCGGTCTACAGACCATGCTGACATCAAGGGCTTTGGCCTGGGACTATCCATTGTAAGAAGATTCTGTTCTCTTCTCAATATCCGTATAGAGTTGTCCAGCAAAGAAGGTGCCGGGACTACAGTCAGGCTGAAAATCCCTTAATCTTAAGCAAATCTTAAGCAAACTATTTTAACATACTTCTACTTTTGTTTGTTATTAAAAATTAGGTAAAAAGAGAAGTAGATGTTAGAAAAGATCATACGGTTCAGTCTCAACCGAAAGCTTATTGTCTTACTGTTTACTCTAGCCATATTCATTTATGGCATTTATTCCGTATTCCATATACCAATCGGGGCTGTGCCCGATATTACGAACAATCAGGTACAGGTTATCACTACTTCCACCAATCTTTCTACAGAGGATATTGAGCAATTCATTACTTATCCCATTGAGATGGAGATGGCCAATTTGCCCGGGGTACAGGAAATACGTTCTGTCTCAAAATTCGGGCTGTCAGTTGTAACCATCGTTTTTGATGAGAGCATGGGTACTTACCTTCCCCGTCAGTTAATAGCCGAAAAAATAAAAACAGCATCGGAACTTATACCCGAAGGATTCGGCTCTCCTGAAATGGGACCTATATCGACAGGATTGGGGGAAATCTACCAATACGTTTTAGATGTAAAACCCGGATACAAAGACAGATATTCGGTTGCGGACCTGCGCACGATACAGGACTGGATAGTGAAACGACAGCTTTCGGGTATTCCCGGAGTGGTTGAAATCAATACATGGGGTGGCTATCTTAAACAGTACGAAGTAGCTATCAATCCATCGCGGTTGAAAGCAATGTCTATAACCACAGGCGATTTGGTAAGAGCTCTGGAGAAGAATAACAGCATTGCCGGAGGAGCATACATCGAAAAGGTAAACCAAAGCTATTTCATCCGGGGCGAAGGGAAAATCAGTTCCATTGAAGATATCGAAAGTATAGTAGTCAAGAATATGGACGGTATCCCTGTCTTAATAAAAGACATCGCTACAGTACGTTTTGGGAGCGCCAACCGTTTTGGTGCGATCACAGGCAATGGCCAAGGCGAGAAAGTGCTTGGGCAAATAATGATGCTCAAAGGGGCAGATTCAAAAGAAACCATCAATGCAGTAAAAAAGCGTGTAGAGGAAGTACAGAAAGTCCTTCCCGAAGGTGTATATATCAATGCATTCCTCGAACGTAGCGAGTTGGTAGCTAAAACGACCTTCACCGTTGCAGAAAACCTTATTCTGGGATGTCTGATAGTTATATTTGTGGTAGTAGTATTACTTGGTAATTTCCGCTCGGGAATTGTTGTCGCATCAGTTATACCGCTTTCACTCTTGTTTGCTATCTCCCTGATGAGGATATTCGGCATAGACGCCAACCTGATGAGCCTGGGAGCAATCGACTTCGGTATTATAATAGACGGTGCGGTCATCATAGTCGAATTTGTTTCGGCACAAATGACAGCGAATGCCTCCAAACTCAGTCATCTGCCTGTAGCCGACAGAAAGAAGGAAATAAACAGGATAACGCTAAGCAGTTCATCTACCATGATGAATTCAGCAATTTTCGGACAATTTATAATCTTAATAGTATTCATTCCGATACTCTCTCTTTCAGGTGTGGAAGGGAAAATGTTCCGTCCTATGGCTCTTACATTCAGCTTCGCGCTGATAGGTGCAATGTTGCTTTGCCTCACCTATGTCCCCGTAGTTTCATCCCTTATTATAAAACCACAGGTACAGAAAAGGAATGGAATAACAGTCCGTATAATGAGGTTACTGACCCGCTCTTATTTACCCGTTATCACATGGGGGCTAAAACATACAAAGAAAACATTGGCAGGAGCAGCCGGATTGCTTGTTTTGGCAATAGTTATATTTTCCCGAATGGGAGGAGAATTTATTCCGCAGTTGGATGAAGGTGACTTTGTTATCCAGCCTGTTCTGAAAACCGGAACATCTTTGGCTAAAACGATTGAAACGACCACGTTAATAGAAAAAACGATACTGGATAAATTCCCCGAAGTAGAACAAATTGTCAGCCGGATAGGTGCCGCCGAAGTACCTACCGACCCCATGTCGATGGAAGAAAGTGATATTATCGTGAAGGTAAAACCGAAAAGCGAATGGGTTTCGGCAAGATCGAAAGATGAATTAGCCGATAAGATAAAAGAGGAGCTGGAAGCTACTATCCCAAATATGGAAATCGAATTTACTCAGCCTATCGAAATGCGTTTCAATGAGCTTATTTCAGGTACGCGTTCCGATGTCGCCATCAAAATATTTGGAGAAGACTTGGGTGTATTGGCCGAAAAAGCCGAACAGATAAAGCAAGCGATAGCTCATGTAGATGGTGCCGCCGATATTATAGTGGAAAAGATAGACGGACTACCCCAAATGACTGTCGAATACAACCGCACACGAATAGCGCAGTACGGACTGAATATATCGGATATAAACGATATTGTAGCATTATCCTTTGCCGGAACGGCCGTAGGAAGTGTATTTGAAGGAGAACGCCGTTTCGATCTTATAATCCGCCTTGAAGAAAATCTTCGGAATGATATTGAAGACTTGCGAAATCTGTATGTCCCGCTTCCTAATGGTGGGCAGATTCCTCTTCGGGAACTGGCAAAAGTAGAATATGCCGAAGGACCGGCCAAAATCTCCCGCGACGATACCAAACGCCGGGTTGTAATAGGCGTGAATGTGCGCAACCGGGATATGGAAAGTGTGGTAAAAGATGTTTCTACTATTATTAATGAAAAAATCAATCTGCCTCCGGGATACTATGTGACTTATGGCGGACAATTTGAGAATTTGCAGAATGCCAAAGACCGTCTGATGATAGCCGTTCCCGTGGCTTTATGCCTCATATTTATACTTCTGTATTTTGCTTTTGGCTCAATGAGAGAGACGCTGCTTGTTTTCACAGCTATTCCGCTATCCGCTGTAGGAGGTATTTTGTTACTCTGGATGAGAGGAATGCCTTTCAGTATTTCGGCAGGTGTAGGATTTATTGCCTTGTTTGGTATAGCCGTACTGAACGGAATTGTATTGGTTGAACATCTGAAAGAATTAAAACACAGAGGAATGAAAAATGTGGACGAGCTAATTCTGAAAGGTACTACCGACAGGCTTCGCCCCGTTACACTGACTGCCGCCGCCGCTGCACTTGGTTTCCTTCCGATGGCTATTTCATCTTCGGCAGGTGCGGAGGTACAACGTCCTTTGGCAACAGTGGTTATCGGCGGGTTATTTACAGCCACACTTCTTACTATGGTGGTTTTACCCATTCTATTTAAAATGTTTGACAAAAATCTGACTCAGGATGAAGAAGATATTTAAATATATATGGCTAGGTTCGTTATTGGTATTTAGTCCGGTAGCCTATTCACAAAGCAATCCGGAACTGGACAGACTGATAGAGGCGGCACTTGCCAATAATAAAGAATTAAGTTCCTACCAATTGCAGACACAGGCTTCAAAAGCGAAAATCAATACAGCTTTCGATTTTGATAAAACGACTGTTTATTACGGATATGACGAAAATAATGTTGCCCCCAACGATAGGGCTTTAAGGGTATTTGGTATTGAGCAGACATTCTCATTCCCTACAGTTTATAGTGCTCAAAAGAAAGTATATAAATCGCAATGGGAACAAAATAAGGCATTGTACGAAATACAAAAAAACAAGCTTGCACTAGCCATTTCCCTTGTGTATGAGGAGATTGTTTATACTCAAAATAAAGAGAAACTATATACACAACTGGATAGCCTTTATTCTGCTTTTTCAAAGGCCGGAAGCCGTAAGTTTGAGCTAGGTGAATCTAATTATCTCGAAAAGATTACAGCGGAAGCCAAATCAAAACAAATATATGCGACACTGATTCAACTAAAAAGCCAGAGACAGGCTTTGTATGAACAACTGAAATCGTTGATACAAAGCGAAGAAAAATTTCATATAGGCAATGATAAGTTGAGCTTGCTCTATCTGGAAAATACCAGTATAGGCAAAGAATTGCAGAAGAATTATATGGCAACTGTCAGCAACACTTATAATTCTCAATTGAAGTTACAAAATCAGAATTGGCTTCCCGACCTGAGTGTTGAATTATTCACGGGAACCAATAAAGGTTTGGGATACAGACAAAACGGTTTTCAGATAGGAGTAGCTATCCCATTGTTCTTTAGCGGAAATATATCAAGAAAAAAAACTGCAAAGTTGGAACAGCAAAGCTGGGAGGCTATGCGCAGCAACCGCGAAATACAGATGGAAGGTTTCTATATGCAAAAACAAGCCGAACTGAACCAGCATAAGGAAATGATTAACTACTATACAGATAATGGACAGATGCTTTCGGAAGAAATCATAAAGACCGCCGATATGAGTTATAAAAACGGCGAAATAGACTTTTTCCAATACATCCAAAGTATGGAAAATGCGATCGGTATAGAGTCCGGTTATCTGGACAATGTCCTTGCTTATAATAAATCCTATTTAGAGTTACATTACTTCAATTTTAACGAATAAGCGATGAAAAGATATTCTTATTATATACTGTTTGCGTTGACAATTAGCTTTTTAGGTTCTTGTGGAGGAGAAAACAAACCTTCGGAGGGGGAAAACACCAAACAGGAAGACGTCTCTTTGGTAGAGATTACAAAAGAGCAGTTCAACTCTATGAAAATGGAGATAAATACTTTGCAGAAAAGGGAATTTGATAACACAATAAAAGCTTCAGGCAAAATAGATGTGCCCCCAAAAAACAGGGCAAAAGTAACTTCATTTGTCGGGGGATATGTCAAATCCATTTCTTTGCTTGTAGGTGATAAGATAGCCAAAGGACAGCCACTCCTTACACTCGAAAGTCCTGAATATATTGATTTACAGCAGTCGTATCTCGAAATAGCCGGGCAAATGGAATATCTGAAATCGGAATACGAAAGACAAAAAACCTTATTTGATGAAAAAATATCCTCACAAAAGAAATACCTCGAAGCCGAGAGCGGTTATAAACGGACCAAAGCAACTTATGAAAGCCTCCGTCAGAAGCTGAATATGCTTCGTATCAATCCGTCGCAGGTAGAGCAGGGAAAATTCTCGTCTTATATCACGGTTTATTCTCCTATTTCGGGTGATATTACAACTATCAGTGCCAATGTGGGTATGGCAATTTCATCTACCGATGTTATTATGGAAATTGTGGAAACACAGGCCATGCATCTGGAATTGGCTGTGTTCGAAAAAGATATATTCAATCTGAAAACAGGGCAAAAGATAAAGTTTACAGTTCCGCAAGTAGGCTCGGATGAGTTTGAAGCAAAGGTTTCACAAATTGGAAAATCAGTAGGAGGAAATGACCGTGTTATTAATGTTTACGCCTCTTTAGATACCGATACAAAGCAAAAACTATTGACAGGTATGTTTGTGGAGGCTCAGCTTGTAGCAGACTCACGTAATGCTTTGAGTGTTCCATTTGATGCTGTTACAACAGAAGAAGGCAATAACTTCCTTTTAGTTTTGGAATCGGAAAAAGAGGGTATTTATACTTTCCGCAAAACTTTAGTAAAAACAGGTGAAAGAAATGGAAATTGGATAGAAATTATTCCTGATGATAGGCTGAATTCTGAAATAAAGGTCTTGACTAAAGGAGTATATGATGTAATGTGATATTTTGAACTATAAAAACACGCATATTGGATAACAAGAAAAAGCCGGGTCAGGGCATAACTCCATTATTATCTCGTTACTTCAATCCAAACAGGAAAAAGAACAGGGGATTTAGCGGAATAACACGACAGTCAGTCCAAAATTATTCGTAAATTTGGTGGCAAAAACCGCTGTATTATTTGGTTTTATGAGAATCTACCATATCGTTGAGAATCAATAATACAACAATAAAATCACAGGCATGGAAGTTACTATCCAAATAGAAAGCAAGGCAGACCACAAAACCATTCGACATAATGGGAATACGATACACTATTTCGTGAGCGGAAACGAGCATGGAAAGACTGTTGTTTTTCTACACCCTGCGTTTGGCGACCACCGATGTTTTGACGGTCAAACAGATTATTTTTCAGCCAATTACCAGGTACTAACTGTTGATATGTTAGGACACGGATTGACAGGTGTAGGAAAATCAAAAGACAAAATTTCGGCGACTGCTGCACACGTTGCGAAAATATTGGAATCGGAAAACAGGGTAAGGGCACATATAGCCGGTGTCTCTCTGGGGGCTCTGCTTGCACAGGATTTTGCGCTGAAATATCCCAACAAGGTTTTGTCCCTTACGGCACTCGGTGGGTATAACATTAACAGGAAACAGCCGGAGGTAGCTAAATCCCAAGGGCTGGAAATGCTAAAATGGTTCATCATGATGATATTCTCAATGAATGCTTTTCGCAGATATACGGCGAATGTATCCGCTATAAATGAGGCGGAACAAATCCGTCTTTATGAAAGTGCAAAAAACTTTACACGAAAATCTTTTACCGTCATGTCGGGGCTGGGTAGGTTGATAGCCGATCGAAATATAGAGCGTAGGTATCCACTGCTCATTTTGTCGGGCGAAAAGGATAACGAATTGGCGCTCAAAATGGCAAAACAATGGCACGAGAATGATTCTGGCAGCGAATTTCACATTATTGCAAACGCAGGCCATTGTGCTAATATGGATAATGCGGAAGCGTTTAACGGGATATTGATGAACTTTATCACAACGAGAGAGTAAGATTTGTGGACAATATATTTTTCCAGTATAATTAGTTTCCCAACAAAAAGTCAATGTTATCTCTATTATATTCCAGCCGCATGGAGCCAGGCCTTTCTATATTAACAAAAACAGTTCGTGATTTTGCGAATTAAAATCATATTCGTATATTTGCGAACAATAAATATAGAGTCTATGTCAAAGAAAGAATTAACAGCCGATCAGGAACAATTAGCCCGTTTTGCTAAAGCATTGGGGCATCCGATACGCATTGCCATTCTGGAAATGCTTGCCAATCAGTCATGCTGCTATCATGGCGACATGTCAGAGATATTACCAATAGCTAAAAGTACACTGTCACAACATCTGAACGAGTTAAAAGATGCAGGATTGATTCAGGGAACAATTACATTACCCACCGTGAAATATTGTATCAATAACGAGAATTGGAATAAAGCTAAAGAACTGTTTGGTGGCTTGTTTACTCAATTACAGAAAACAGACGATATTTGCTGATATGATGGACATCAGGTTTGCGACCCAAAAAGATATCCCTGGCATTAAAGAACTGTATCGTTCAACTATCCTTTCAGTCAATATGAAAGACTATACACCCGAACAGGTCGGATGCTGGGCTGCAAGAGGAGAAGAAGCGAGTGTATGGGAGGAACATATTAATGAGCAATACTTTATACTTGCTGAAGAAAACAATACAATATTAGGGTTTGCTGCCTTAAAATTGTCAGGATATTTAAATTCCATGTTTGTCCATAAGGACTATCAGGGAATGGGCATTGCATCATTCTTACTTAAAAAGATTGAAGAGTATGCACGGTTGAAAGATATTTCAGAAATAATTGCTGATGTCAGTATTACAGCTCAACCTTTCTTCTCAAAAAAAGGCTATGTTATTCTGGAACAACAGACCGTTTGCATTGGTATTTCCATGACAAACTATAAAATATCAAGGGTTTTATCCTGATATTTTTTTTAGATATTTATTCGTTATTCGACGAAACAGGAACTGTTAGTATAAATACGAAATTATAAACAATATGAGAATTTTAATTCTGTGTACAGGAAATAGTTGCCGTAGCCAGATGGCACATGGATTTTTACAATCATTCGATCCTTCTTTATCTGTTTATTCCGCAGGGACAAAAGCAAGCGGAAAAGTAAACCCGAAAGCAATAGAAGTTATGTGGGATGCAGGAGTGGATATCTCGCACCATACATCCGATAGTATAGAGCTATATATGAATGATGAATGGGATTATGTGATTACTGTTTGCGGGGGTGCAAATGAAAGCTGTCCTGCATTCTCAGGAAAAGTAAAGAACCGTCTGCATATAGGCTTTGACGACCCTTCCGAAGCTACGGGAACAGCCGAATTTATTCAATCCGAGTATATCAGGGTAAGGGATGAAATCAAAACAGCATTTTATGAATTATACACCGATAAGATAAAAGGTCATGAGTAAAAAGAAAATGAGTTTTTTAGATAAGAACTTAACACTTTGGATTTTCCTTGCGATGGCTATCGGTGTAGGATTGGGGTATTTTATTCCGTCTTTCAGCAGCTACATTGATTCCATGTCGAGCGGTACAACAAACATTCCTCTGGCAATCGGGCTTATCCTGATGATGTACCCGCCATTGGCAAAAGTGGACTACAAACAACTGCCGAAAGTTTTCAAGAATGTCAGAATACTGACTGTCTCGTTAGTCCTGAATTGGATTATCGGACCTGCCCTAATGTTCTTACTTGCCATTCTCTTTTTACACGATTATCCCGAATACATGGTGGGGGTTATTCTGATAGGTCTTGCACGGTGTATTGCAATGGTACTTGTATGGAATGATCTTGCAGAAGGTAATACAGAATACGGTGCGGGACTTGTCGCCCTGAACAGTATATTTCAGGTATTCTTTTACAGTTTTTATGCGTGGATATTTGTAACAAAACTACCTCCCTTATTCGGATTCGAAGGTGCAATCGTAGATATATCCATAGGTACAATAGCCGAAACAGTCGCTATCTATTTAGGTATTCCTTTCCTGATGGGTATTTTAAGCCGTTTGATATTGGTTAAAATAAAAGGGGAACAATGGTATAAGGATAAGTTTATCCCTGCAATTTCACCAATTACTTTAATCGCTTTACTATTTACCATTGTATTAATGTTTAGTCTCAAAGGAGAACTGATCGTACAAATACCATTGGATGTAGTGCGAATCGCCATACCGCTACTAATCTATTTTGTTGTCATGTTCTTCCTCAGCTTCTTTGCTGGAAAATTAATGGGTGCGTCTTATGATAAAAATGCTTCGATAGCATTTACGGCCACCGGCAATAATTTTGAGCTGGCTATTGCAGTTGCAATAGGTGTCTTCGGATTGCATAGCGGACAGGCCTTTGCAGGCGTAGTCGGTCCGCTTGTCGAAGTGCCTGTACTTATACTGTTGGTAAATATTGCCTTTTGGCTCAAAAAGAAATATTATAAATAAAATAACACTTTTAATATGAACACGAACGAAGAAAAGAAAGCTTTAGTAAAGCAGAGATATAGCGAACTAGCATTGAATAGCGATGCTCTAAAGTCAGGTTGCTGTTGTGGAACGAGTCCTGCTACTCCTTCAAAAAAGGTCTTTACGATCATGAGCGAAGATTACAGCGGGCTTAAAGGATATGAAGCCGATGCTGATTTGGGTGTAGGCTGTGGATTGCCTACTGAGTATGCAGGTATTAAAGATGGTAATACCGTTTTAGACTTAGGCTCAGGTGCAGGAAACGACTGTTTTATAGCCAGGGCAGAAGTCGGAGAAAAAGGAAAAGTAATCGGTATTGACTTTTCTCCACAAATGATAGAAAAGGCACGAAAGAACGCAACAAAGCGAGGTTATATAAATGTTGAGTTTATCGAAGGAGATATTGAGAATATGCCTTTACCCGACAATTCTATTGATGTAGTAGTCAGTAATTGTGTATTAAATTTGCTACCCGAAAAAGATAAAATCTTTAAAGAAATATATCGGGTATTGAAAAAAGGAGGCCATTTCTGTGTTTCTGATGTTGTGCTGAATGGTGTATTTCCAAAAGAATTTACTGATAATGCTTCCATGTATGCGGGTTGTATAGCCAGTGCGATACAAAAGGACGATTATTTAGGTGAGATTGAAAAAGCTAACTTTTCTAATATTAAGATAGAACGGACAAAAACAGTTGTCATTCCCGATGAAGTCTTACTGGAGCATTTGGATGAATCGACAATTGAAAAATATAAAAGGGGTAATGTCGGAATCTATTCTATTACTGTGACAGGGGTAAAATCATAGAGTTGTTTAAGGGAGTCTCCATAAAGCAAAAGTTGCATTCTTTCAGTTTTCAGAAATATCAAATACCGTTCTTTGCAGTTAAAATAACAGGTTTGCCGGAGGTTACTAAAAGGGTATGCTCATGCTGAACACAAAAGCCTCCTTTATTACCTATAAGAGTCCAGCCGTCCTTCATTGTATTAACCGATGTGGAATCGGTTGTAATGAATGTTTCAATAGCAACAATACTATTCTTCTTAAATCTCCTGTACTCATACCTGTCGTAATAATTTAAAATACAGTCGGGTTCTTCATGTAGACCTCTTCCAACACCATGTCCTCCCAAGTTCTTAATAACCTTGTAACCTTTAGCTTTAGCTGTTCTCTCGATAATTCGCCCGACCTCTGATATCTTAACACCGCCTTTGATCGTGGAAATGGCATTGTGCAAAGCCTCGATAGAAGCATCTACTAATTTTTGATTCTCATTTATATCTTCTCCAAGCACAAATGAACCTCCGTTGTCTGCATAAAATCCGTTTAATTCAGCAGACACATCTATATTGACCAAATCTCCCTCATTAAGGACTCTTGAGGACGGGATACCATGTGCCATTTCATTATTAATACTTATGCAAGTCCACCCCGGAAACTTGTATGTTACAAAAGGAGCTGATTTTGCCCCGTAATGTTTAAGAATTTCTGCCCCGTAATTATCCAATTCTTTTGTAGTCATACCTGTTCTGGCGTATTCTCTCATTTCTTTCAATGTGATTGCAACGATGTCGCTAATCTCCTGGATACCTTTTAAATCTTCATCTGTCTGTACTATCATATTATTTTTTGAGGTAAAGTTATAACTAAGAAAAAGTCTGCCATAGTATAAATTAGACATATCGTAAACTCATTGTAGTTGAACATTATGCATATCTTTGTACCCAGTATGCCAATCAACTTTCTGAAAGAAATTATTCAGCAAAAAAAAGGTCTTCCCTATGGTGGATATTGGATGAGGAAATCCCCATCTGAGGAATGTATTGACTATATTGAAGGTTACTATTTGTTTTATGATATTCAGAATAAAGCTGACCATTGGATTTTTAATGATGGTTTTCCTGCAATTATTTTATTCCCTGATAAAAGCAATAAGGCTTGTATTAATACTGATGGTAAAGAAGATATCATAAAATCGGGTTGGGTTGATGCGGGCGTGATGAAGAAGGTCTATGCAAGATATCCCGAAGATCTGGACTACATCCTGATTATAAGATTTAAGCCTGAATATTTTCATAAACTGTTCAACTTACATCCATCCTTTTTCAAATACAATAATGTCAGAACATTAGCAGATATTAATTTTGATCCGGAATTCCTTGATAAAGTATTTTCCACAGATTCTATTGATGACAAGATTGATATAATCGAATCGTACATAAAGAGCCTGATTAAAGTAAATACCAGAACAGGTTTATTAAATTCGGCTGTTGAACTAATCAATCAAGCTAAGGGACAAATCTCCGTGGCTGATGTAATCAGAGAGATAGGAGTAAATTACAAATGGCTGGAGCGAAACTTTTTCAAGCATCTGGGGCTTACACCTAAAGAATACATACAATTACAACGATTCATCTCTGCATATATAAATTTGCATGCTGAACCTGATGATTTGTTGAATGTTGCTATCGCTAATGGCTACTATGATTATAACCATTTCCTTAAAGAATTTAAGGATTTTACGGGGAAAACCCCGGTAGAGTATATTTCCGGAAAAGAAGCATTATAAGAATATTATAGAGCAATCCTCATAATCAGACCTAACAAACTAAAAATTATAAAGTGTGCCCCTCATCAAAGTAATCTGCTACGATTGCTCGGAATATATCATCTGCAAAAATTCAAATTACCATAGCAGGGAGAAAATATAATATTGCTCCTCTTCTTCAGTTGGATGCCTGTTTTATGTCTTTTCCCGGCTATATGAATAAAAAGAAAAATCGTACAATATGTTGATATTGTACGATTTAACTAATTTTTTTGTCGCCTATTGCCTTTAACTTTGGCGGTATGGACGGAATCCATTGCTTTTTAGTCAGATAGCTATATATCAAATATTTGTGTTGCCAATTTTTATAAAGGTGAACACTTTAGTATATTTCAAAATATCACATTTTGTCTTAGTATTGGACACACTTGTCCGTACAATAGCTACTCGTTAAAAATATAATATATTTTAATTATATACTGAAGCTTAAAGAATTAATAAGTATTACCTCTTCAATTTATGTACCCGTATAGCCTACAATATCAATTGGTATTCTCATCTCTGATGCTATTTTCCCGTGCCTTTATTTAAAACTGTTTTACACTATGAACTGTTATATACAAACACAAAGACATCGGTTTATATTTGCAGAATATAATGAAATAAATCCCTGATATAATAACATAACAGGTTTTTACAAAGATTTAATAGCTAAAAAAATGGACAATCGTATTAATATTTCTGTGTTAGATTTAGGTATAGTAGTAGAAGGGCAGGATATTCCGGATGCGCTCACCGAAATTGTACACAATGCACAACATATTGAATCGCTGGGATATAAAAGAATCTGGATAGCTGAACATCATAATACGTCAAGTGCTTCTACTGCTGCCACAGCAGTATTAATAGGTCATATTGCTGAAAGAACAACTACATTAAGAGTTGGCTCCGGAGGCATCATGCTTCCCAACCATACACCTTTAGCCGTTGCTGAACAGTTTGGTACACTGGATATTTTATATCCCGACAGAATTGATCTGGGTTTAGGACGGGCACCGGGAACAGACCAATTGACAGCCGCTGCTTTGAGACGTAATAACTTATCTACGACATATCATTTTCCAGAAGATATTAAAGCTTTACAACAATATTTCAGTAAAGAGAACAGCAGTTCAAAAGTCCGGGCTTTTCCGGGTGAAGGGCGGAATGTCCCCATTTGGATATTGGGGTCTAGTACAGACAGCGCTTACCTAGCTGCCGAACTAGGACTACCCTATGTATTTGCTTCACACTTTGCTCCGGCACTTTTATTGACGGCAATAGATATTTATAAAAAGAATTTCAAGCCCTCTGTATATCATGACAGGCCTTACCTGATGGTTGGTGCGAATGTAATTGTAGCCGACACAAACGAAGAAGCTACCTTTCTGGGAACGAGCCTGCAGCAACTTATATTTGGTCTTGTTACGGGGAACCCTACTAAGCTACCACCACCTGTAAAAAAATTACCTGTGACTTTCTCCCGTCCCGATGTGAAACAGTCTTTATATAATATGTTGGCCTGCACATTTTGTGGCAATAAAGAAAAAGTAAGGGCTCAGGCAAGAGATTTTATGGAAAAAACCGGCGCTGATGAACTATTCATTACCAATTACATATATGATAAAGCAGCCCGTTTCAGATCATTTGAATTATTGGCGGAAGCTATGAAGCTAAAATCGTTGAAATAACGCAGGACATCAATCAAACAATAATAAATCAAGCGATTTAATATCTCTACTCAACAGAAGATTTTACCATAAATCTTTTATAAAAAAGCGGATGAAATAAAATTCATGGAAATTCATTTCATCCGCTTATGAGAGGTGTTTAACTATTAATAACTTGTAGAAAATGACAAAATAAAGCAATTTACTATTAGTGCTTGAAAATAATTTTACCTTTACAATACACCAGCCTTTTACTGTAAAAGATTACCCTTCTCGAAAGTATTTGAGAAAAAGAAAAGATCAGTCATATAAGGCATTAATTAATATAGTACAATGTCAATTACAAATATCCGTTTAGAAGTCATGCACTTCTTAGAAAAGAATGTAGATAATTTTATTACCCAGTTTCTGGTTCCTGTTGAAAAAATATGGCAACCTACTGATTATCTTCCTGATTCAGAGAAAGAAACTTTCTTTGAAGATGTAAAAGAATTACGCGAACTGGCGAAAGAACTCCCTTATGACTTCTGGGTCGTATTGGTAGGAGACACCATCACCGAAGAAGCTTTGCCTACTTATGAATCGTGGTTAATGGACGTAGAAGGTATAGAAAATGTAGACGGCGAAAAGCGCAACGGCTGGTCAAAGTGGATCAGGCACTGGACGGGTGAGGAAAACCGTCACGGCGATTTATTAAACAAATATCTTTATTTATCCGGCAGAGTGAATATGAGAGAGATTGAGCAAACCACACAACATCTCATCAATGACGGTTTTGATATTGGTACGGGAAGAGATCCGTACAAAAACTTTGTATACACCAGTTTTCAGGAATTGGCGACCTTCATTTCACACAATCGTGTAGCAGAAATGGCTCAAAAAATGAGTAATGAAAAATTGTCGAGAATGTGTAAACGTATCGCAAGTGACGAAATGAGGCATCACCATGCATACAGCGAATTTGTAAGGCGCATATTTGAGGTAGACCCGAGTGAAATGATGCTCGCTTTCCAGTATATGATGAATCAAAAGATAGTTATGCCCGCTCACTTCCTGAGAGAATCGAAAGAGAAAATAAGCACTGCCTTCGAACAGTTTTCAAATGCTGCACAGCGCATCGGGGTATATACCGCCAGTGATTATGTAGATATTATGCAAAAACTGATAGATAAATGGCAGATAGATAAAATTTCAGGATTAACAGATGAGGCAGAACGTGCCCGCGATTTTCTGATGAAGCTTCCTGTACGTATGTCTAAAATATCAGAACGATTAGTTATTCCTGTCGATTCTTATATTTTCAAATGGGTACAACCTGCTGTAAAATAATATCTTCGGCTCAATATGGTCCTCTCTATTAAATATAGATTAATCAATGATATAAGTGAAATTCGAAGTATTGTCATTACTCGTGGTAAGGCAGGTGAAAGATAAACTCTTATTGAGTCAGTTATTATTGAGAGCTGGTCTAAAAACGTCACAATTATTATCATCCATAATAAAGAATTTTCCATAAAAAAACTTGTTCTAAATTTTAAAAATAAGTTCTTTGAACATATATCAGAAGATTATTATGCCGTTAGAATTGGTGTAGATTAAAATAATCTATCTTTGTAATATGAAATATTTATCTTTTATATTAGCAATAAGTGTATTCCTATTATCGGTAATACCTTGCTGTTTTGAGGATAAATGTCTTTCTATACATACGGAAAGGCTGAACACAGAAGATGATACAAGCAAAGCTTGTGATGACTGTTCTGATAACAATTACAGTTGTTGCTCTCCATTTCTCCATTGTAATACCTGCACCGGCTTTCCTGAAGCCCGTTTCTATAAACCAATAACAATCGCATTAGGGTTAGTATCTGATTGTAACTCAGATTATGTATTTAAAGGAGACGTACCCGGTTTTATATCTTCAATCTGGCAACCGCCACAAGCATAAACGAACTTATTTTTTACAGGCCATACTAAATCTGACCTGCAATTTTTACGGTAATGCAATCTTTGTAATATCGTAGCTTTCATGCTATTTCTAATTGAAGATTTAAAACATTTATCATAATGAAAATGAAATTTATGCTGATGCTATTCTTAGCCTTCAGTTTTTCCAATATTTTCGCACAAAATACGCTTAAAGTCAAGTTGATTGATTGCGAAACGAAAGAACCTCTGATCGGTGCAAGTATTGTTCTTCAGAACACAACGAACGGCACATCTTCCGATACTGAAGGGTTGGTCGTACTCACAAATATTCCGGACGGGAAACAGAAATTCGAAATCACTTATGTGGGATATGAAAAGACCATACAAGAATTTATCTTTCCGCTTACTTCGGACGAACTTATTATTATCAAAATTGAACCTGACGAAGAAACATTACAGGAAGTAGTTGTCGCTTCTACAAGGGGAACCCGAACATTTAAAGATATCCCTACTCGTATTGAGTTTATAAACGGAGAAGAATTAGGAGAAAAAGGAGTCATGAAGCCCGGAGATATCCGCATGCTACTGAATGAAAGTACGGGTATTATGACACAGCAAACATCAGCCATATCGGGCAATTCATCCATCCGTATTCAAGGATTGGATGGTAGATATACCCAGATACTAAAAGATGGTTTTCCTGTATTTTCGGGTGCAGCAAGCGGTTTAGGCTTGTTACAGACACCACCTCTCGATTTAAAGCAGGTTGAAATAATCAAAGGTTCTTCTTCTACCTTATACGGTGGTGGGGCAATTGCGGGATTAGTAAACCTCATATCAAAAACACCTGAAGAGAAAAGAGATTTTTCAATACACCTGAATGGAACAACAGGCAAAGGACTCGATGTAAACAGCTTTTTCGGTCAGAAATTCAATAAGGTAGGTACTACCATATTTGCATCATATAATCGTAACCGGGCTTATGATCCGTCCGATGTAGGCTTTACGGCAATACCCAAGTTTGACAGATTTGTACTGAATCCTAAACTATTCTTATACCTGTCTGAAAATACAGATTTTAATTTCGGTATAAACTCTACGATAGAAAACCGTCTGGGTGGCGATATGAAATATGTAGATGGGAAAGGAGATGAAGAACATTCTTATTTTGAAAGGAATAAAACACAAAGACATTCAAGTCAACTTACATTTGAACATCGTTTTGATAAGCAAAACCGATTGAATGTAAAAAACAGCGTAACTTATTTCAGTCGTAAAATAGAGATCCCCGATTTCACGTTTGACGGCAAGCAACTATCTTCTTTTTCGGAGGTTTCTTATATACATACCAAAGAGAAAACAGAATGGGTAGCAGGTGCGAATATTTGGACAGATAAGTTTACTGAAAAGAAACTGACCGATTTTCCTTTGCGGGATTACAACATGACTACTTTAGGCTTGTTTGTACAAAATAATACAAAGATAACGGACTGGATAAACCTCGAAACCGGGTTGTGAACAGATTACATTACTGATTATGGATTTGCTGTATTACCCCGTATCTCGTCTCTTTTCAAGATCAATGAAAAGTTCTCATCCCGTATAAGTGGCGGATTCGGATATAAAGCACCTACCATCTTTTCAGAAGATAGCGAACGCATCCAGTTTCAAAATGTCTTGCCGATAGATGATGATAAGAACAAGTTGGAAAAAAGCTACGGGGCAAATGTGGATTTTACTTATAAAACGGGCTTATTTGGCGACCAGGTATTTTTAAGTATAAACCAGTTATTCTTTTATACTTATCTTAAAAATCCGCTTGAACTGCAAGCTGCGGAAAACAGCCGATGGCAGTTTAATAACATAGACGGTCATGTCGATAGTAAAGGTGCTGAAACCAATATGAAAATAACGTATAAGGATTTCGGTCTGTTTCTCGGATATACCTATACCGATGCGAATGTTAAGGAAGACGGCAGAAGCTATCAAAAAAAACTTACCCCGAAACATAAAATCAATTCTGTTTTAATGTACGAGGTGGAAGATAAATGGAAAATCGGATTGGAAGCCTATTATACAGGAAAGCAAAAACTGAATGATGGAAAAACAGGGCAGGATTATCTGATTTGCGGACTAATGATGCAACGTATTTGGGAAAAGTTTTCTGTATATGCTAATTTTGAGAACTTTACCGACAGACGGCAAACAAGATTCGATACTATTTATACGGGTTCGATGACTAAGCCCGAATTTCGGGATATTTACGCACCGTTAGACGGTTTTGTGTTGAATGCAGGTATTATCATTAAACTGTGAGATAGAAAATGTAAATTAAAATGATCTGTAAATTATTTGGATTGTAATAGCAAAGACTTAATCTGACAGTTGTAGTATTTCTATGATTGTCAGATTTCTTTTTTATAGTTCACTCCCACAGTTTCTTGACTTCCGAAAGTAAGAATATTTTGTTGTTGCATTATGTTTTCCAAGAGTTTTTCTTTAGCAATACTTTTAGTATCAAGAAAAGTTTGCATCGGAATTTTACCATAGCAGTATTTTCCTGAATGCGTTCTTTCGATATAATAAACCTCCATACTAATCATAAACTACGAAATTCTATCAAAATAAAATCCTTGAAAAAATTATAAAAAACATTTATAATATGCTATTGTTATAAATTGGCAGTTTTATGTTATTGTGCTAATATAAAAAGACACAACTTTGAACTACAAAACTCAACGGTTTAATTACCAAAACTTAAATAAATTGTAATACCATGAACTTAAAAAGAATGCTATGGAAGAAAAAGAGTTTATCTCTGATTCTTCTCTTGTTTGGGTGCCTTCCAATTATTGCTCAAACAATTAAAATAGAAGGAAAAGTGACTGACACAAGCGGAGAAGAACTTCCTGGAGTAAGTGTATCCTTAAAAGGGACGACTTCGGGTACAATAACTGATGCCGTGGGACTTTATAGTCTCAATGTACCCAAAACCGATCAGCCTATATTAGTATTTACTTATATAGGTTATAAAACCAGGGAAATTATTCTGACTGATGCCCAGACTAAATATGATGTGGTCATGGAAGAAACATCTAAATATCTGGATGAAGTAGTTGTTGTTGCTTATGGTGTGCAGAAGAAGGCTAATCTGACCGGAGCAGTATCGTCATTGCGTGTAGATGACATTAAAGACATCCCTGCTTCCAATACATCGAGCCTCTTGCAAGGACGTATGAGCGGAGTTACAGTGAGTAGCTTTTCTGCTCAACCGGGAAAAGACAGCGATGTGGAAATCCGCATCAGAGGTATCGGTACTTTTGGTAATAGTAACCCTCTTATATTGATTGACGGAGTAGAAGGCAACTTAAGCAGTGTAGCGCCTAACGATATTGAAAATATTTCGGTATTGAAGGATGCTGCTTCCGCTGCTATTTATGGAGTTCGCGCCGCTAATGGTGTTATTCTGGTTACAACTAAGCGTGGAGCAGGAACCAATAAGCTTTCATATAGCGGTTCTTTCGGCGTTCAGTCAGCTACAGTGTTGCCGAAGTTCCTCGATTCATGGCAATGGGCCACCCTCTTTAATGAACAGAATAATGCGCTTGGAGGTGATGCATCTAATCGTAATTATACTCCCGAAATGATTAATGCTCTGAAAACCGGTTCAGATAAACAACATTTTGCCAATACCAATTGGATGAAAGAAATTTTCAGAACCGCACCGATTCAAAATCACTATTTATCAGCGACAGGAGGTGGTCAGAATTCAAACTATATGGCATCTTTAGGTTATATGAAACAGGAAGGGGTTATGAGAGGTACAGATACCGAGCGCATAAATTTCCGACTGAATGCCGATAGTAAATACCTTAATATGATAACATTCGGGATGAATACTGCGGGAAGCTACCAGAAAACAGGAGAACCGCTGGGAGGTACATGGAGCGTCTTTAATCAGATAATAGATCAGACCAGGCCAACAATTCCTGTAAAATATGATAATGGTAAATGGGGACAATACGACGGTAACCCTAATTTCCCACTATATCAAAGTAATCCGGTAGAACTTACTACAATGTCTTCCCAACAAAATACTTATAAATTTGATGGAAAAGTTTATCTGGATGTTGAGCCTGTAAAGAATCTGCACTTCAAAACCAGTTTTGCTTATCAGTACAATCAAGCTAATTATTCGGCTTTTGAACCTACCCATAACCATTATAAATCGGATGGAAGCTATATTACAAGCGGTGTTGCCTCATTAGAAGAGCAAAAAGCGCAACAGCAACAATGGATAAATGAAAATATTGTTACCTACAATCTGGATTTAGAGAAAATTCATTCTTTAGGCTTTTTGGTGGGGCAGTCTTCTCAGTATAATGGTAACAAAACCTCGAATGCAAAAGGAGAAGGATTCCTGAGTAATGATATCCATGTAATGAATGCCGCAAAAACGACATCCGCCACAGGATGGGAAGAAGAAGCCACCCTGCGCTCATTCTTCGGACGTGTTAATTATTCTTATAACAATCGTTATCTGGCAGAGGCTAATCTCCGTCGCGACGAATCGTCAAGAATACCTAAAAAAAATCGGGTAGGTTATTTTCCTTCGGTATCCGCAGGCTGGAACATAGCAGAGGAAAGTTTTTTACAGAAACAAAATACAATAGATGCACTTAAATTAAGAATAAGTTGGGGTAAACTGGGTAATCAGGATATTGGTTTTTATCCTTTTGCACAAACTTATAACCTTGGATTAGATAACTATATATGGGGCAATAATAAGATTTCCGGAGCAGCATTGGCCAGTGCAGCAAATCCCGATATCAAATGGGAAACGACAACAACTACCGATATAGGTTTGGATGCTGTATTTGCAAAAAACAAACTAAGTCTTACTTTCGATTATTTTAATAAAGTTTCGTCAGACATATTACTACAACTACCGGTTAGTGCTTTGATTGGAGTTGATGAAGCACCTTATGTAAACGCTGCAGAAGTCAAAAACAAAGGTTGGGAAATAAGTCTGGGCTATAATGATAAGTGGAATGACTTTTCTTTTGGTGCAAATCTTAATTTCAGTCATGTGAAAAACGAGATTACCAGTGTTAGCGGACGTAAGGACTGGATTAATGACTGGACTATCAATTTGGCCGGAAACCCTATAGGATCATATTACGGATATGTAGCAGATGGGCTGTATACTACTCAGGAACAAATAGACAATGCTCCTGTGGGTATCGGAAGCCCTCGTATCGGAGATATTCGTTATCTGGATATAAGTGGTCCGGATGGAGTACCGGATGGAGAAATAACTGATAAGGATCGTACTATTATTGGAAATCCTTTTCCTAAAATCACATATAGTCTGAATCTTACAGCAGGATATAAGAACTTTGATTTTTCTGCATTCTTTCAAGGCATAGGCAATGTTGACCGTATTGTTATGGATTACCCTTCGATAGGAGGTGGAGCTACTAAAGAAATGTGGAACCGTTATAATGCAAGTGAAAATCCTGATGGAAAATATCCATCTTTAGGCAATTCGACGTATAATGCTCTTCCATCTTCTTTTTGGATAAAAAGTGCATCCTACTTGAGACTGAAAAATTTAGAGATAGGTTACTCGCTGCCTTCTTCAGTACTTAGCAAGGCTAAAGTACAAGGTTTAAGAGTATTTATATCTGCTCAGAATCTGGTCACTTTCAGCGGGATCAAAAATTATGATCCTGAAAAGTATGCTGCAGATAGCCGGAATTGGACTTATCCCAATGCTAAAACATTTTCAGTAGGATTAAACATAAACTTATAACTATAATATAATAATATACAGCCATGAAAAGAATTAAGATACAATTAGTAACACTAATTATAGGCTTGGGATTTATTTTGCCTTCTTGTTCGGATTTTCTGGACCGGGAGAATCCTTCATCCGCTTCGTCCGGTTCGTACTGGAATAATAAACAGGAAGCAGAAGCTATGTTAGCTGGATGTTACGGGGTGTTGCAGCAACAAGGCCTATACTTCAATTATTATAATGGAGCCGACCCCAGAGCATTGGATGGTTTTGGTACAACAGATGGCTCTAGTGGTTGGTGGTTTTGGTCTCCGGCAGATAATGCTTTGAGCTGGGGACAACTTTCCCCATCTCAGGAATTGGTAGAAGTTGTATGGGATGCATGCTATAAAGGTATTGCAAGATGTAATGAAGTTATTTTGTATGTACCACAGATGGGGACTGATAAAATAGAACAGGCAGATGCCGACAGGATCGTCGGTGAAGCAAAGTTTTTACGTGCTTTCTTTTATAATTACCTGACATCTCTGTATCGCGATATTCCGTTATCTACGGAACCTACTTCGACAGGATATATTCCTAAGAGTTCTAAAGCAGATGTTGTTCAGTTTATAACCGAAGACCTGAAAAAGGTTGTAGAATCGGACGCACTTCCTGACAAAATATCTGCAGACGAAAGAGGTAGAGCAGACAAAGGTGCTGCATGGGCTTTGCTTTGCAAAATCTATTTGTATAACCAGAAATGGACAGAAGCGGCATCTGCGGCGCAGAAAGTAATCGATTTGGGCTATAGCCTCGAAGATAATTATTTGAAGTTATTTAGTGAAGCTGGTAATGATAGTGAAGAAGTGCTGTTTGCAGTACGATTCAGTGCTACCATTGATGGTACAGAAAATAAGATGAGAGGATTCTTGTCTACTCGCAATAACGAAAACTACTATACTCCTATAACTGTTACAGGTGACTTGTTAAATGAATATTACGATAAAAACGGAAAGGCTTTGAGTAAAACTTCTTTTACTTCCGAAGAACTTCTCGACCCTGCAAACAGAGATCCTCGCTGGGGATACAACTTCATTGGAATAGAAGAAACATGGAAAAGCGATGACTGGATCAACTGGTATCAGGTACTGAGCGGACATATAAACAAATATCAGGATTATACCGTAACAGAGAAGTTCTATGACGATCAGGATTACTACGTTATTCGCTACGCTGATGTACTATTGATGCGTGCCGAAGCTCTGGCAAACAGTGGTGATAGCCAAAGCGAAATAGAAGGCTTGATCAATCAGGTACGCGATAGGGCAAGTGTAAAAATGCCACATGTAACGGCAACAGAAATTTCAGAAGCAGGAAGTATACTGAATGTAGTCAAACATGAACGCAGAGTGGAACTTGCCTTCGAAGGTCATCGTTATTTCGATTTGAAACGTTGGGGTGAATATAACAAGCTGTCCGAATATGGATATGTCGGTGAAACGAAATCTAAGGTTTGGCCTATACCACAAAAAGAATTAGACAACAATAAGGTTCTCACTCAGGCATTGGAATGGGGTGGTGAATAATTCATTCACGTAATTAATAAATAACATTGAGTTATCTGTTCCTTATACGGATAACTCAATGAATTTGAGACTGTATTCGCAGGACTTATCAGGGGTATTATATTCCGAAAAGGCAACAGATATGAAAAGAAACCATATTATATTATTTCTCTCAATTATCATAGGATTAATCAGTTGTAAAAAGACAAATAATGAGACTCGTAAACAACTATTCGATGATAACTGGTTGTTCCACTATGGAGATGTAACTAATGGAGAAAATCCAGCGTTAGACGATTCGCAATGGCGAATATTAGATTTACCTCACGATTGGACTATCGAGGATATTCCGGCCACAAACTCTCCATTCGATTCAACAGTCGTTAATGGCGTAGCCAGTGGGTTTACACGAGGAGGTATAGGCTGGTACAGAAAACATTTCCATATTGATAAATCGCAGGCTGAGAAAAAGTTTTATATACAGTTCGATGGTGTATATATGAACTCTGATGTCTGGATCAACGGCCAGCACTTGGGCAATCAATTTTATGGTTACTCCGCATTCGGCTATGATATTACAGATTTTCTTAAATTCGGAGAAGATAATCTTATTGCAGTACAGGTGAAAACAGAAACAGTAACCTCGCGTTGGTATTCAGGTTCAGGTATTTATCGCCATGTGTGGCTCACATCTACATCACCATTGCATGTCGACAACTATGGTACAGTTATTACTACACCCGAAATTTCGGAAAAGCAAGCCAAAGTAACCGTTTCATCTACACTAGTTAATTCTACATCTGAGAATGTAGAGGCTACCCTTAAGCTAAAAATAGTAGATTCTGACAAGAAAGTTATAGTACAAAACGAACAAAAATTCAACATATACAGGAATAAAAAAACAACTGTAAATCAGGATTTAATTGTAGAAATTCCTGCTTTATGGTCAACAGACTTTCCTGCACTTTACACACTTGTTACAGAAATAGAACACAATAATAAGATAACTGACAGGACAGAAGAAATATTCGGAATCCGTTCTATCCGGTTCGATTCCGAAAAAGGGTTCCTCCTTAATGGAAAAGAAATAAAGCTCAAAGGAGGATGTATCCACCATGATAATGGGCCATTAGGGGCAATGGCATTCGACCGTGCGGAAGAACGTAAGGTAGAACTACACAAAGCTGCGGGATTCAATGCGCTCCGCATGGCACACAATCCACCGTCGCCGGCTCTGCTCGATGCTTGTGACAGATTGGGAATACTAGTCATTGACGAAGCTTTCGATGTATGGAGATACGGTCACTTTGAAGAAGACTATTCTAAACACTTCTACGAATTGTGGAAAGCAGATCTGGAGAGCATGATTCTGCGCGACCGCAATCATCCTTCGGTCATTATGTGGAGCATCGGCAACGAGATTAAGCAAAACGATACGCAAGAAATAGCCGATCTGTCCCGAAAATTAGCTGAATATACCCGTTCTATCGACAGTACCCGCCCTGTAACGGCAGGAGTAAATTCTGTTTCATCTAAAAAAGATGCTTATCTGAAAACCCTTGACGTTGCCGGTTATAATTATTCTCCAAAAGAATATGTTACAGGCCATGAACGAAATCCCGGTCAATTGATTTACGCTTCTGAATCATATGCAAGTCAGGCCTACGATTACTGGAAAGACGTGGAAAAATATAAATGGGTAATAGGAGATTTTGTGTGGACATCATTCGATTATATCGGCGAAGCCAGTATCGGATGGTATGGATATTATCTCGAACAAAGTTTCTATCCGTTCTATATGGCGTACTGTGGAGATATTGATATTTGCGGCATCAGGCGTCCCCAATCATACTTCAGGGAAACTTTGTGGAGTCAGCAACCGATTATTCATATAAGTGTAACTCCGCCCGTACCATCATTTCCCCTCAATCCTAAAAAAGAAGACTGGAGTGTGTGGAACTGGCCGGATGAAATAGATTCCTGGAATTTCCAAGGCTATGAAGGCAAAGAGTTGAAAGTATGGGTATATACCCAGTGTGAAGAGTCTGAATTATTCCTTAACGGCAAATCGTTAGGACGGGAGAAGAATACAGAATTTACCAAAAACAAACTCGACTGGAATGTGCCGTATCAGAAAGGCATACTGGAAGCCAAGGGTTACGACAATGGAAAAGAGGTAACTGCATCTGTACTGAAAACAGCAGATAAGGTTGCGACAATAAGACTTACAGCAGACAAAACTGTTCTGTCTGCAAGCGGACAGGACTTAAGCTATGTCACAGTAGAACTGATAGATGCCACAGGTAATGCTAACCCGATAGCTGACGATTTGGTGACATTCAGTATCTCCGGAGAAGGCTCTTTGATTGCCGTTGCAAATTCCGATCCGATGAGTACCGAAAGTTTTCAGAAAAATTATCGTAAAGCATGGAGAGGCACTTGTCTGGCCATTCTCAAATCGGACAAAAAATCAGGGAAGATACTGCTGAAAGCAAATGTTGAAGGACTACCTCAAGCCGAAATATCAATTGATGTAAAATAGAGGATTATGAATATACTAAGATATTTTGTTGTTTCCATCTTGTGTGCAACCTTTCTGATCTCGTGCATGGGTGGGGCTGAAGAAGAGTTTGCGCGTAAACTGAACTTCGATAAAGGATGGAGCTTTCATTATGGAGATATGCCGGCTGACCGGATTTTTATGCAAGATACGATACAATGGACAACAGTCGATATACCTCACGACTGGAGTATGGATATGCTCTTTGCCAAAAGTGACGGAGGCATAGCCATAGGACAAACGCAAGGAGGAACAGCATGGTATAGAAAAACATTCACAATACCTTCGATAAGTTCTGACAAAAAGCTGAGACTATATTTCGAAGGAGTATATATGGAATCGGAAATATGGATAAATGGTAAACAAGCTTCTTTCCATCCCTACGGCTATACTTCTTTTTTTTGCGATATAACGGAATATTGCAATCCTGCCGGACAGGAGAATATTGTTGCGGTAAAAGTGAAGAACGAAGGCAGGAACAGCCGATGGTATGCCGGTTCAGGCATATATCGCCATGTATGGCTGATTACCGAAGACAAGCTACATCTGGATGAATGGGGTACGTTTATTACTACAGATATAATGTCGAATGAAGAAGCAAATATAAAGCTGGCAGTCGATATTTTTAATGAAACAGATAAGCCGGTAGAAGCTATTCTTTCCATTGAAATAAAAGACAGCCTAAACAATATTGTAGGAAACCGGCAGGAGGCTATTAATCTGAGTAATACAGAATCAAAAACAATAAACCAATCTATTGAGATATTGAATCCTTCTCTTTGGTCTGTCGATTCGCCCGCTCTTTACACTGCAAATATAAGGTTGGAATCGGAAGGTAAAGTTAAAGATATGATTTCTGTTCCTTTCGGAATACGCTGTATCTCTTTCTCTGCTGAGGACGGATTTCTTCTTAATGGGAAACCGATGAAATTAAAAGGAGGTTGCGTGCATCACGATAACGGATTGTTAGGCGCAGCAGCCATAGATCGAGCCGAAGAAAAGAAGGTGGAATTGTTGAAAGCAAATGGATTTAATGCCGTACGATGTGCGCATAATCCCCCATCTGAAAAATTTCTTGACGTTTGTGACCGTCTGGGTATTCTGGTAATAGATGAAGTTTTCGACCAATGGCAAAAGCAAAAAAATCCGGAAGACTATCATCGTTTTTTTGATGAATGGCACGAAAAGGATTTAGCTTCAATGGTATTACGTGACCGTAACCACCCTTCCATTATTATGTGGAGCATTGGCAATGAAATACAGGAACGTTCCGATTCGTCGGGGGTGAAAATTGCGCAACAATTGAAAGATATTGTCAAAAAATATGATAATACACGTCCGGTCACTGCAGCCATAAACGACTATTGGGATAATCCCGATTTGAAATGGAAATCAGCTTCTCCTCTGGCTTTTGAATCTCTCGATGTCGGTGGATACAACTATATGTGGTGGGAATACGAAAATGATACAAAATCCTATCCCGAAAGAATAATATATGGCAGTGAGACTACGGCTATGGAACGTACAGTAAACTGGGATTTGGTGGAGAAATATCCAAATATCATCGGCGATTTCATTTGGACTGCAATTGACTATCTTGGTGAATCGGGCATCGGCCATGCTATCAATATTAAGGATGGAGAAAAAGACCCACCACAGTTTCTCGACTGGCCCTGGTTCAATGCATGGTGCGGCGATATCGATATTTGTGGATACCGGAAACCTCAGGCAGCTTTACGCGATGTGTTATGGAACAATAGCAAAATAGAAATGCTTGTACACACACCTGTACCTACCGGATATAAAGAAAAAATAAGTTATTGGGGATGGCCGGACGAAGAAGCTGGTTGGAACTGGAGCGGCCATGCAGGTGAAGATATGGATGTGAAGGTGTATACCCGTTATCCGTCTGTGAGACTGTATCTCAATGGAAAACTGCTTGTAGAAAAAGAAACGGAGAAAGACAGGATAAACAAATATTCAGTCCGGTTCAACGTCAAATATGCGCCGGGTGAACTCAAAGCAGTGGGAGTAGATACGGATGGCGAAAGAGAATCTGTTATACTGACCACTAGGGGAAAACCCACAAAGTTGAGGCTAAAAGCCGACCGTCTGAATTTAAAAAATACAAAGAATGATTTATCTTATATACAGATAGAACTCGTAGACAAAGACGGAAATATTGTTCCTGATAAAGATATTAACCTCCAATTAAGTATTTCGGGAGAAGGTAAAATATTAGCAGCCGGTAATGCCTGCCCTACGGATATGGAGAGTTTCCGTTCCCTGACCCCGAAAACATATAAAGGAAAGGCTTTAGCGATTATCCAGCCGACAGGAAAAAAAGGAGAAATCGTACTAAATGTAATAACACAGGAATATAGCGAACAGTCCATATCTGTAAATGTAAAGTGAAATATGAAAGATTTCAGCTTTAATCAGAAATAGTACCATTGATATAATCATAAAAACGAATATAACCAATGAAGAAGAAAAAACAATTGCTTTTTTATGCAATCGTCTGCCTGATAACTATCTGCGCATATGCGTGCAAACAAACACAGGAAAAACGAGCTGAAATCATTCCGGGCATAGTATGGAACGATACTGATGGTAATCCGATAAATGCCCACGGAGGAGGTATAATGTTTCATGATGGTACATACTATTGGTATGGAGAATATAAAGGGGATTCGACCTACCGCCTCGACTGGGTGACTACGTGGGAATGCTGGCGTGCCGATGCCGGAGGTGTTGCCTGCTATTCTTCAAAAGACCTTGTAAACTGGAAATTTGAAGGCGTTGTACTGCCAAGTACACCGGAAGATTCGACTTCAGATCTCCATCCCTCTCAGGTAATAGAGCGTCCTAAAGTCATTTACAATGATAAAACAAAGAAGTTTGTTATGTGGATGCACATAGAGAGTCCCGATTATGAGAAAGCTCATGCCGGAGTGGCTACCGGCGATTCTCCCACAGGTATCTTTACCTATCTCGGTTCCTTCAAACCGAATGGCGAAGACAGCCGCGATCAGACCATTTTTAAAGATGATGATGGTAAAGCTTATCATATTTATTCATCGGAATGGAATAAAACACTATACATAGGGCTGTTAAATGATGAATACACACAACATACAGGAAAATTTACCCGTAATTTTATAGACCGGTCACGCGAGGCTCCGGCCGTATTTAAACATGAAGGTAAATATTACCTGGTAAGTTCGGGCTGTACTGGTTGGGATCCGAATGTAGCCGAATGTGCTGTTGCTGACTCTATGATGGGTGAATGGAAAGTGATAGGAAACCCATGTATCGGTAAAGATGCTGATAGTACTTATTTTGCACAGAGTACCTTTGTCCTTCCGGTTACAGAAAAAAAGGGTGCTTATATAGCCATGTTTGACCGATGGAATAAAACAAACCTGATAGACTCACGTTATGTCTGGCTACCTCTTACGTTCAAAGATGGAAAGCCGGTGATAGAATGGAAAGAAAGTTGGTCTTTAGATTAAAAAACACTTGCAAAATGAAGATATTAAAAACAGCAGCTTGCTTACTTTTTCTTTTGGCCTATGTTCAGATTCCGCTCTGTGCCGACAATCTGCCCGAATTTAAAAATTCCTTAACCTGTGGGCTTAAACAACCATTTACAATCTATAATAATTGGTCGGCCTATGACGAATTATCGGACAATATACCTCAAACAGAAGAACTATGCATGAAGATGCTGGATAATGTTATCCGGTTGAAGCAACAGGGAGTTCAGATAGATTGTTATATGATGGATGCATTTTGGTTTGATGTAGATGGAGGTTACAGGACATGGAACAGAAAAAACTGGCCTGATGGACCGGATAGCTGGTTGAAAAAATGTAAAGAAAATAACATCATTCCGGGACTTTGGTTTTCGACAAACCTTATTCAAAGCGGAGGTTCGCCTATGTTGAATTTTATTTCCGAATGGGAAGGCTCACAAACATCGGACGGAGCTATTCTAAGTCTTTTTGAAGGAGGATACCTCAACCATTTGATAGAAACATTGCAGATATACGCAGACAAAGGATTCGGTGTTTTTAAATTTGATTTCGCCTATTTCGATGCTGCATCCAGTTTTGCAAAAAGTTCGATGCTCTCCGCCGATATAGAGGAGGCTAACAAACGGGCTTTTATACAGGCAATAAAAAAGTTCAGAGTGAAAAATCCGGATATAATATTCATCGGTTATAATGGTTTTGGCGGTGATATGGAAAATACTGTAACATCTTTCCGTAAAACAGTTGACCCGCGATGGCTCGAAATATTCGATACCTTATATTCGGGCGACCCCCGCTTCTCAGATGTGCCAATGATGAATGTATGGCGTTCGCAGGATATGTATAGCGACCATATGGTGCAGCAGTTCGCTTTCAATGGTTTACCATTGCCGCGTATAGACAATTGTTCGTTTATGATAGGTGAAACGGGTACATGCTATAAAAGAGGTATCGCCGCATGGAAAAGCTCACTCATACTAAATCTGGCGCGTGGTGGATGGCTCAACGTTTATCATGGTAATATCGACCTGCTGAACGATGAAGATGCGCAATGGTTTGCCAAAGTGCAACAAACCTATCTGAAGCTCCAGCAATTCGGACAGACAACTATCATCGGAGGTATTCCGGGTAAATCCGAAGTATATGGATATAAAGCAATCTCTGCAGATGGGTGCTTATTTACTATTGTCAATCCGTCGCAATCGTCACAAGAAATAGAGTTGCCTTCAAAATCATATAATCAAGGACGCATCTTATTTACTGACAATGGATTCACACCGACATTGGATGGAAATAAATTGGTGTTAGGCGCCGAACAGATGGCAGTTGTAGGCTTTGGTAAATTTAATACAGCCGGATACGATTGGGGAAAAGAAAACGATGTGATAGTACCCCAAGCCATAACGTCTATGAAAACGGATATTCAAATAAATGATAACCATACAGCACAAATCCGGCTAGAGAACATTTCAGAAAACATACGCATTGTCTTTAGCCAACTGGATGGAAACAGCAAACCATTCCGTTCGTGGGGCGGAGCACCCCCTGATGGAATTAAGATGAATGAATTTCTGAAAATAACCGCTAAGCAGGGAAAGAAGAATATTCAGGTAAGAATCAATTATGATAAGATGATTTGGAGCGGTCTTTCGTGGGGAGTAGGAGAAATCGACTTAAAAGATATAAATACAAAATCCCCATTGACTATTACATGCTGGTCGAAGGACGGAGATAGTAAAAACTTCAAGATAGAAGTTTATAATGTGACATATTAAAGAATATAAGATATGAAAGGTACAAAGTTATTTATATTGTTTTTTCTCGTTTCGGTATTTCTTAATGCTCAGGATTTAAAGCTGGCTGCAATATTTACCGACAATATGGTGCTGCAGCAACAGACACAAGCTCCTGTATGGGGGTGGGCAAAAGAAAAATCCAAAATCAACATTACAACGTCATGGGATGGGAAAGAATATGAAGCCGTTGCTGATAAAAACGGTAAATGGAAAATTCCGGTAACAACCCCCATCGCAGGTGGCCCGTATACAATAACAGTCAGCAGCTCGCAGAAAGTAGAACTGAAGAACGTATATATCGGTGAGGTATGGCTTGCCAGCGGACAATCGAATATGAGTATGCGGCTGAAAGGATATAAACACCAGCCTGTTGCAGGCTCTACGGAAGCGATACTTAACTCGAAAGGGAAGAACATACATTTTATAAATATTCCCGAATTAGCAGCCTACAGACCACTAGATGATGTTAAAGATGTACGGTGGGAAACGGCATCCTTGTCTACAACAGGAGAATGTAGTGCAGTATGCTGGTTCTTTGCCGATCTGATAAATCAGCAACTGGACATACCTGTCGGTATTATCAACGCCAGTTATGGAGGCTCCAACGTGGAAGCATGGATGACAGATGTGGCTTGCAGCGAATTTAAAGATATAGAAGTTCCTCCCAAAAGTGATGAGACATCGCCGTGGATAGGAAATGTAGCCACCTTACTATACAATGGGATGATACACCCGATAGAAGGATATAGAATCAAAGGCATGCTTTGGTATCAGGGAGAATCCAGTATTTTCAATGTCCCCCGCTATGCACCTTCTGTTGCTGCAATGGTAAAGGATTGGCGCAAAATATGGGAACAAGGCGATTTCCCTTTCTATTTTGCCCAGATTGCACCCTACGACTATAAAGAGTGGAATTTCTTTACACCGCAATGGCCCGAAATATCGGCATATCAGCGCGAAGCACAGATAAAGACTCTGTCACTTATACCCAACAGCGCTATGGCGGTAACATTAGATGTCGGTGAAGAATTCCAGATCCACCCTCCACGCAAAAAGGAAGTAGGGCAACGACTGGCTTTTCTGGCTCTGGCGAAAACATATGGAGCAACGGGGTTTGAATACCAAAGTCCTCTGTATGAACGTATGGAAGTACAAGACGATAAGGCAATCATTTATTTCACTCAACAGTTTATGGGATTGACCAGTTATGGAAAAGAGCTGGCCCTCTTCGAAATAGCAGGGGAAAATAAGGTGTTTGTAAAAGCTAAAGCTTATCTCGATGAAGAAAAAAGTGCAATAGTCGTATCCAGTCATCTGGTGAAAGAGCCAAAGGCTGTACGTTATGCCTTTAAGGATTATGTTGCTGCTGAATTGTTCGGAACCGGAGGTCTTCCTGTCTCATCATTCAGAACCGACGATTGGGAATAGAACTAATTAAAAAATAAGAATATACAGTGTTATGAAAAACATTTTTAAAGTTATCACTTTAGTTGTAATCGTATTTTCGACGGCATGCAGCCAGCCGAAAACAACGACCAATTATTATTTCGATGCTGACAGTGGCAATGACTCGAATACGGGAACTACTCCCTCTCAGGCATTCAAAAGCCTGAGTAAGTTAAAGGAACTGGAAGTTAAAGGAGGTGACAGTATCCTGCTCAGGTCTGGCAGTATTTTTACTGAAAAATTTTACTTCTCCGGTAAAGGAGAACCGGGCAAACCGATAGTAATAGGTAAATACGGAGGAGAAGCAATGCCTCATTTGAAAGGCGATGCCTCGAATCTCGAAATGATGCATATTTATAACTCCGAACATATTGTAGTTCGCGATATAGAGATTTCGAATAAAGGAGAAAAAATCCGACCGCGTCTAAGTGGCTTGTTTGTTGAGATCTACAATTATGGCAAGGCGCAGGATATCACTATCGACAATCTTTTTATCCATGATGTATATGGTTCATTGATCAAAGGAGAAGGACACGAGCACGAAGATGCAGGAGGAGGGCAAGCCATGATGCTGAGAAATTTCAGGGATGACAATACCGATTCCATTCCTTCTTACTTCGATGGACTATTGGTTCAGAACTGTCTGATTAAAGATTCGCAGCGAAATGGTATTATTATGTGGGGCAACTGGATAAGAAAACAATGGCTGCCTAGCCTGAATGTTGTAATCCGCAACAATGTACTGGACGGTGTGCCTGGAGACGGTATTGTACCTACCGCCTGCGATGGGGCATTGGTCGAATATAATGTGATGAAGAATTGTCCTGCCACACTACCTGCTACAGAAGCTTGCGATGGTATCTGGCCTTTCTCCAGCGACAATACTATTGTACAATATAATATAGTGAGCGGTCATAAATCGCAGACAGACGGTTATGGTTTCGATTCGGACTATAACAGCAAGAATTCTTTATTTCAGTACAATCTCAGTGATAACAGTGATGGCGGATTCCTATTGTTATGCAATTCGGGCGGATGGCCCGAAGACTGGAGCGCCGGAAATCAGGGAACAGTAGTAAAATATAACGTAAGTATAAATGACGGAATCAGGAAACATATTGTGAAAGAGAAGAAGACCGATTTTTATTCACCTGTTATCCATATCACAGGGCCAGCGCAAAACAGCACGATAGAAAAAAACATATTCTATATCTGTAAAAAAGAATTGCCGGGAATGGATAAACGCCTTGTACATTCCGATGATTGGGGAGGGTATGCCGATAGTACCTATTTCAGAAACAATTATATTTTTGTAGAAGAGCCTACAATCGCTTTCGATGCAACCAAGTCTACAAATAATTTTATAGAAAAAAACCTCTATATAGGGCCTTTACAATATACAGGAGAAGGATTTGAGAAATATGACGGTAAATTCGACAAAGCTATGTGGTATGACGCTAGCGATGAAAACTGGAACAAACTAATAGAATTTGTAAAAGATAAAAAAGTATTGCTGAACGGGAAAGAAGTTCCGGTACTGGATGTAATCGGATATAACTGATATGGTAATGGAAGGAAGATATAATCTGCTGTGGATGCTAATTATAATATGGGGTTTAAGTTCCTGTAACAGAGAACCGGCAGGTATTGTTACTTTAAACATATATCCCGACAGCATCATCAATGATGTATCCAATCATCCTATTGGTATAAATCTGAATTACTTTATGGATGGCGGACGTTTTCCCAATGCTAAACAATCAGTCACAAAGGTATTGCAGGACATGAACGTAAAATACCTGCGTTATCCGGGAGGAGAAAAGTCCGATTTGTATATGTTTGCTTCTTCTCCTTATGAGAAATCGCAGCCAACAGTATGCCGTAGAATCGGGCTTGAAGACTATCCCGGAATGTTTTCGAAAGAAGGCAAACTGTTATTCGACCCGCTCGATTTTGATGAATTTATGCAAATCTGCGATTCTCTCGGTGCTGAACCTATAATTGTAGTTGCAGCCGACCGCTACCTGATGCCAAAAGAAAAAGGAAAACGTCCGGCAAAAAGGGATAAGCTTATAAAGCATGCAGCCGAATGGGTTCGTTACGCCAACATAAAAAAGAAATATGGTGTCCGTTACTGGATGATAGGCAACGAGAGTTGGAATAAGAATAATACAAATTCTACAGCCGATATATATGCACAGGATGTAATTGATTTTTCGAAAGCAATGAAAGCTGTTGACTCGTCTATTCTAGTGATTCCCAATGGTGATAATGAAGAATTTTTCAGAACAGTGATAACTAAAGCAGGTGACTATATAGACCGTTTATGCGTCAGCAACTATGGAGTATTCTTCTTCGACAACGGATACCAGTCGTACGGTGATTCTGCCAAATGCCTGATTTGGCCGGCGCAAACAGCCTTGAATGCAATGAACAGATATGCGACAAAAGAGCAGTTGAGCCGCTGGAAAATGATTGTTGCCGAATATGGCACCATAGACTGGTCTAACCTTTGGAAAGGAAGTAATGATATGGGACATGCAATCGTTTCTTTCGATATGACAGGGCAATTGCTGATGGAACCACAGATAGAGTTTTCATGCTTCTGGAATACCCGATGGATAGAAAATGAAACCAACCTCAGAGACCATGATGCGCTGGATAAGGACGGAAACCTGACACCTACCGGCACTGCATTGAAAATATGGGGTAATTTTCTGGGTAAACAAATGGTTAAGAGTGAATCGTGTGACTCCATTCTCACATATTCCAGTATCGACAAAGAGCGTAACTTATTATATGTTTACGTAATAAATAAAAGAGGAAGCTTATCCAGATTAAAGTTGGAAATACCGAATCATAAAATCGAATCTCTGTCTCAGGCATGGGAATATTTCGGAAAAACACCAGAAGACCTCAATCCTGTATGGCAGAGAAAGGACGATACAGATAAACTTATCGGACTGAAAGGATATTCGATTACAGTGCTCGAATATAAGCTTGATTTTAATTAACATAGTGAGTAACAGATATTAAGAAAAGGATGCTTAACTTGCGCAAGACATTGAAAAACAAAGACATCCTTTTTTATTCTTCCTTCATGAAACGAATCATACTCATACTACTTATCCTAATCCTGATTATACCATTACAGGCACAGGAATATACCCATTACACTACTATCGACGGGCTGTCGGGTACTGATGTGACTGCAATATGTGAAAATGAGAACTTTCTCTGGATTGCTACGAACGATGGATTGAACCGTTTCGATGGGCGGGAGTTTAAAGTATACAGGAATGACAACACCTCGCCAAACAGCATATCGGAAAATAATATAGAGACACTGATGTTTGATTCGAAGGGGCTTCTTTGGATTGGATTTAAGACAGGAGGCGCAGACATTTTTAATCCCCGGAAAAACAAGTTTATACATATCAGTGAGATTATAAAAGATTATCCCCAACGGGTAATATCTATTTATGAAGATTCGGAAAAGAATATCTGGCTCGGAACATGGGAAGACGGTTTGTATCAGCTGACCCCGACCGGCGAAGGTGATTTGTCATATCATGTATCGAAGCATTATCCTAAAAATATAGTATCAAGTATTGTAGAAAAGCCGAAAGGTAAGTTATGGATCGGAACCTATTATGGTTACTTCCTGTACGACATAGAGAATAAAAAAGATATATCGCTGAAAGAGAACTATTATGCTGTTACTCAATTTCTGGATACAGGCGAAAAAAACAGCCTCTGGTTTTCAGTTTGGGCAAATGGATTGTACAAGTTGGAGTGGAACGAAGATACCTTTCTTACCAAAGAAACGTCTATGACAAAAAATATGGGAGATATTTACCGTATTTTTCCGGCTACCGACAATAAGCTTTATTTGGGGACTTGGGGTGATGGTATAAAGGAGACCGGTACAGGATCTGATGTTTATCCCAAATCTCTGCAAATCGATGCTCCTGTTATACTATCGTTTTACAGAGACCGCCATAGTAGATTCTGGGCAGGGACATATGGTACAGGATTGTTCCGTCTGAATGATAAAAGCAAAGGGATAACTGATCTTTCACCGATTAATAAGAATGGGCTTTCAGCCGCATATTCATTGCATTATTTTGGTTCTGACCAATTATTAGTGGGAACTCAGGGTGATGGGCTTTATTTGTATGACATAAAGAATCATAATTTACAGCCCCGGTTGATAAAAAATACGGGCAGTTTATTTCACAAATATATCCTGTCTCTTTATAAAGATGATGAAGTACTGATTGTAGGAAACGATGATACAGGTCTACAATATGCTCCCCTAAAAGCGGATGGCAAAACAGATTTTTCATTACGTACCTATCATATAGATAAAAATTTTGGAAAAGTAACAGCAATCTTCAAAAGTAGTAATTCCATTTTCTGGATGGGAACTAAACAATATGGTTTAGTATCTATGAAATATGATTCGGCAAAAGAAAATTTTATTGATTATATTCATTACGACTCGTTCGGCATGGATGAAATTACAGGTTTTTCGGAAACTGTAGACGGGCAGATATGGGTGTCTTCACATAGTGGTATATACTTACTCGATCCTATGACAAATAAGGTACAGCAGTATGATGAAAATGTGTCTGAAATGATATACAGTCTGGCTGATGACCAGAAGGATAAGTGCCTATGGTTGGGAACATCCGGAGGGCTAAGAAGGCTGAATTATGCAGGTAATGGTAAAATAGAAAATCCTTTCTCTTCGGAAATGTTGCCCGATGGAGCCATTCGCGATGTTATATTAGATACTTACAATAATTTATGGTTTTCGGTGTCGAATCGTATATTTTGTTATACTAATAGTGCTCATGAGCTGAAAGAAATAAACTCAGGCATACCTAACAAACAGTTATTGTTTTCTACAACACGTTGCAAAACTAATGGTAAGCAGTATGTTATATTCGGAGGAACGAATAGCTTATTGCTAATAGACCCACAAGTAGTATTGAACCAGCCGGAACATACCAAAATTTTACTGACCGAGTTACAAATAGATCATCAGACCGTTGATGTGGGACAAAAGATATATGGTAAAATTGTATTGGATGAGGATACAGAATATACAGATTCGATAACCTTATCGTATCTCTGTAAATGGATTAGTCTGTCTTTTACAGAAGTGGGATGGGATAATTATCACAATAGCTATCAGTATCAGATAAAGGGGTTTAGCGACGATTGGCAATATCTGGATATAACAAAGCCGATAACATTTTCACAATTGCCTCCCGGAGATTATACTTTACAAATTCGGTTGAATAATACTTCGCTGACTAAAAAATATGATCCATTGTGGAGTCTGCATATCACAATTACTCCTCCGTGGTGGCAAACGGGCACTTTTTATTCGGTTTTACTGCTAGTGATATCCTTAGTGTTACTGGGTATATTCTTTATAATAAAGAATTACTACAAAAAGCGTCAACTGCAAAGGCTGAAAGAAATAGAAAAGAAAAAGAAGGAAGAACTTCTTCAAGAAAAAGAAAGTTTTTTTGCTGGATTATCACACGATCTGCTGACACCGTTCTCGCTGATTATAGCTCCCGTAAGTGATCTGATCAGAGATGAGACAATGAACGAAGATCAGCACGAAAAACTGGAAATCATATCTAAAAACGCTACATTTTTAGCCGATATATTCAGTACAATTTTAGATTTCAAAAGAGCCGAACAGATAGATACAGAGATAAAAGAAAAGAATATAGAGCTAGTATCGTTTGTTTATATTATAGTCAATGCCTTTGATTATCTGGCGAAATCGAATAAAATAAAATTATCCTATCATTCCTGCATATCGGATTTATACATATCAATAGACAATATAAAGCTGGAACGGATTCTCTATAATTTGATTAGTAATGCTCTGAAATTCACTAAGGAAGGTGGTGAAGTAGATGTGCTGTTAAGCTATGATGAAGTTGCAGGAATCTTTTATCTGAAAGTAAAGGATACAGGAATAGGTGTCAGCCGGCAAAATAAGGAAAAAGTGTTTGAGAAATTTTACAGAGAAGAAAAAAATGGCGATTCTCAGGGGCTTGGACTCGGCTTGTATACCACCCGTAAATTTTTACATATGATGGGAGGTGAAGTAAATATTGAGTCTATACCGGAAAAAGGAACTGTTTTCACAATCAATCTCCCGGCTAAAATGATCGATAGACCGAAACCGGCATTAGATATAAAAGACAATATTGATACTGACGGTTTATTTACAATTTTACTGGTAGAGGATAATACGCAATTGCGCGATTACCTGAAAAAAAAACTATCTGTTCACTTCGAGGTGGCTGTTGCTTCTAATGGCATAGAGGCATTGGATTTCATTAAGAATAATCTGCCAGAAATCGTGGTTTCGGATGTTATGATGCCTGAGATGGATGGTTTCACTCTTTGTTCAACAATAAAGAATACACCAATGTATTCAGAAGTGTTTGTAATATTACTATCTGCAAGATCCTCGTCTGAAGATGAAATGCAGGGCTATAAAGCCGGAGCGGATTTCTATATCAAAAAGCCTTTCGATCCCGAAATCCTGATCAAGCAAATGGTGAATGTGTATGCTACCCGACAACAACGCAGAAAACAAATAATCACAGACCTATTATCTCCTCAGAACGATAGCGCTAAATCGCATTCTAAAGATGATTTTCTGGGTAAAGCTGTAAAAATAATAGAGGAGCATTTAATGGATGAGAACTTTAAAATAGATGAATTTGCAGCTGAAATGAATTTGAGTAAAACTGTATTGCACCGCAAATTTAAACTGATAGTGGGAGAGACGCCAAATATTTTCATCAGAAACATTCGTTTGCATAAGGCGGCTAATATGTTGAAAGAAACAGATCTTTCGATATCAGAGATTGGTTATCTGGCAGGTTTTAGTCAGGCTCACTATTTTATTAAGTGTTTCAAGGAACTGTATCAGGATACTCCTAAAAATTTCAGAGTAAAAAATAAAGTTGGTGATACGAATACAAATGAAGATAATTGAAAAACTTTATCTATGTTATTTAAGTGTACCAGTTAGTAGCGTGCTAGTTTACAAGAGAGTAGAATCACAAAAGCCGACAACTAATTAAATAGTGTAAAAAGTGTCAGGTTTGTCAAGTTTTGAGATTGGCACATTCGTTTTCTGTTACTATTGTTACTTTTTAACTAAAATAAATAATCAAAAATAAAAATCAAGAAAGTAAATGGATACCCAAAAAGCACTTCGATTACTCTTTATTTTATGTATATTTTTATGTGTAAAGTTACACATATATTCCCAGCAACTCAACTATGACAAAGAAGTAGAAATCCTTCTATCGAAGATGACACTCAACGAGAAAATAGGGCAGATGAATCAATTGAACTTTTACGAAATGAATGATGAACTGCTTGAAAAAGTGAAGAAGGGTGAAACTGGTTCTCTACTAAATACGACAGATCCGAGAACAGTAAATCTGTTGCAAAAAGCAGCAATGGAAAGCCGTTTAGGTATACCATTACTTATTGCTCGTGATGTTATACATGGCTATAAGACGATATTCCCGATACCATTAGGACAAGCAGCTTCATTCGATCCACAAATAGCAGAAACAGGAGCTCGTGTTGCTGCTGTGGAAGCTTCCGAGAATGGTATCAGATGGACATTTGCTCCGATGATAGATATTGCGCGGGATGCAAGATGGGGTAGAATAGCTGAAAGTCCGGGAGAAGATCCTTATCTGACAGGCATAATGGGTGAAGCAATGGTGAAGGGTTTTCAAGGTACAGACTTGTCGGACCCGACATCAATGGCGGCCTGTGCCAAGCATTTTGTGGGTTATGGAGCTTCTGAAGGCGGGCGCGACTATAACAGTACCAGCATTACACCTAACGCTCTCAAAAATACATATTTACCTCCATTCCAAAAGTCGATCGATGCTGGAGTGGCTACGGTAATGACTTCTTTCAACGATAATGATGGTATCCCTTCATCCGGTAATAAAAACCTGCTGAAAAATATTTTGCGCGGCGAAATGGGATTTAATGGTCTCATTGTTTCAGATTGGAATTCGGTGGGTGAAATGATTACACACGGATTTGCTGCTGACGGGAAAGATGCTGCAATGATTTCTGCAAATGTGGGTCTTGATATGGAGATGAATACAGAACTATATATAAAACATCTAAAACAGTTGGTAGAGGAAGGTAAGGTATTAGAAACAAATATAGACAACTCGGTGCGTTATATATTGAAACTTAAATATCGTTTAGGCCTATTTTCTAACCCTTATATAGAAGTAAACAAGCCGACAACAACTTATTCGGATAAACATTTACAGGCGGCAAAAGATGCTGCTATCAAATCGGCTGTGCTGCTAAAGAATGAAAATGTTTTACCACTGAATGAAACTCAGAGAATTGCAATTCTCGGCCCGATGGCTGATGCTCCGTACGACCAGTTAGGAACTTGGATATTTGATGGAAATGCTTCGCATACAGTTACTCCAATAGGAGCACTAAAAAGTAATAAAGACTATAAGAATTTGAAGGTTATTTATGAACCTATTCTGCGATCTACTACAGATACAGATACCTCCAATTTCTCTAAAATACAGGAGATAGTAAAAAAAACAGACGTTGCTGTTATCTTTTTAGGAGAAGAATCCCGATTGTCGGGAGAAGCCCATTCTTTATCGAATATCAATCTGATAGGTGTTCAATCTGAACTTCTCAAAGAGGTGAAGAAAGCAGGCAAACCTGTTGTACTTGTAATTATGGCAGGACGTCCTCTGACTATCGAACGCGATTTACCGTATGCTGATGCCATACTATATAATTTTCATCCGGGAACAATGGGAGGCCCTGCGGTACTTGATTTATTATTTGGGAAGGCTAACCCAAGCGGAAAACTGCCAGTGACATTTGTGAGAGAAGTTGGTCAGATACCTTTATATTATAATCATAACAATACCGGACGTCCTGCACCGGATAATGCGAAAACGTTGTATACTGATGAAACAAATGCAAAACAAACGTCGGTGGGTGATGTATCCTTCTATCTCGATTCGGGCAAAGAGCCTTTATATCCATTTGGCTATGGTTTATCATATAGTAAGTTCGAATATTCGGACTTGACTCTCTCTTCAAATGTAATGGGCATGAACGATACTCTCACTATGAGTGTCACGCTAGAGAACACCAGTAGTATTGAAGGTACAGAAGTTGTTCAGTTGTATATCAGAGACCTTGTTGGTTCGATAATTCGTCCGGTAAAAGAGTTGAAAGGATTTCAGCGAGTGAATCTTAAGGCAGGGGAAAGTAAGGCTGTAAGATTTACTTTATCAGCTGAAGATCTAGCTTTCTATGATGTAGATATGACAAAAAAAGCAGAACCCGGTTATTTCAATGTTTGGGTGGGTGGTAGTAGTAAGGCCGAATTAGGTGATACTTTTTTGTTAGAATAGTTTTTAGTGTACTGGTCTACTATATAATAGGTACAAGTAAACAAGACACGGGATACAAACAAATTTAAGGGTAAAACGGAAAATATAGAAAACCGATACACTCAATAAATTATGATTACTTCACATAATATAATGTCTTCATTATAAAACGGGCTATATACACAACTTTCAATAAATTAAAAAGAGCCGTAAAGTTAATCGGGTAAGAAGAGTCTCCTACCCGTTAACTATACTATTTGATTAATAGCGATTTCTATTATATCCACCGTTTCCGCCCCGGTTGTTATATCCGCCGCTGCTTCTTTCGGTTTTTGGGCGTGCTATGCTTACGCCAATAGTCTTTCCTTCAAAATCGGTGTCGTGCAATCCCGATATGGCATTTTGCCCTTCGGTATCATTTGGCATTTCTACAAAACCGAATCCGCGCGATCGTCCGCTTTCCCTGTCTGTGATAATCTTTGCAGATTCAACTTCACCATACGCTGCAAATAATTCCTGTAAACTCTCGCTTGTTGTGCTAAAGTTTAGATTTGATACATAAATGTTCATTCTTTTTCTTAAATTAATTATTATTGATTACTGGCCGTCCTTATTGGCAAGAGTAATCCTTACGGCATTCATGCCTTTTTGACCACGTTCCAATTCGAATGTCACCATATTTCCTTCTGTAATGGAAGCCGGAGCACTACTTATATGGAAAAAATATTTATCCGTACTTCCTGTATGCTTTATAAAACCATATCCCTTATCGGGGTTAAAGTATTCTACACGCCCATTCAATATAGGATCTTCCAGATCTTCTTTTTTCGGTGTAGAAACAGCTATATTTTCGATCTTGATTTTTCGTTTATTAGTGAGATCGGGAGGAGTACTGGTTATAACTCCGTTTTCATCTACATAAGCAATCATATCCTCAAAAGAATCGGCTGGATTATTTTTTCTTTCTTCCCGTTTTTGCTGTTTCTCTTTTCTTTTTTGTTGTTTGTTTTTTTCTATTTCTCTCTTGTTAAATGAGTTTGATTTAGCCATACTTATTCTTAAAATATCTTTGTTTTTTATAATGAATACTTATTATTTTTATCACAGCAATTCTCTAGAAACTATATCTTCGATTTATGCAATTCTATATATTTCTCCACACGGGCATCTATCTCTTCCTGTGATAAATGAGCCGGAAGTTCAATCGTAGTCCTGTCACTAATTACGACATGGATAACATCTCCGGCACGCTCCTTTGCATTTTTCAACACTGACTCGGCTTGTTGTGTTGCCGAAGTTCTTTCAGAACGGGTTATTTCACCTTCTTTCTTATTTGCTGAAGAATTCTGTTTTGCTACCATATATTGTAGTTTTAGTGAATGTTTATTATTGACTCGATACTGTTAGACGCTTTCCTGTAAGTTTCTGAATATCCTTGAGCAAGCCTTGTTCATCCTGAGCACAGAACATCAAGGCCATTCCTGTATTCACGGATATATCTTCTTATTGTTTCTTCTACCAGACTATAGTTCATGAGACAGCCCCATTGTAAATAATGTTCTTTTTTCCACCAGGGTAAATTCTTCTTTCAGCCTGCATACAACTTCTTTTACACTGCTTATTTTCTGTGCCAGATGTGCATTTACTCCGGCAAAAGCATACCCTTTTCTCATATCACCTTTCGCAGCATTAAATAATGCTTTCATAATACAGTAGGGGCTCTTCGTATAGTCACAGGTCTTTATACAATGTACAGGGCAGGTTTTAGGTATTTCCAACCCTTCGGAAACACGTTTGAGAAATTCTCCTTTGATGGCACGCCCAGGCATCCCTACGGGGCTGTTGATTATCATTAAGTCGTCTTCTTTAGCAGTAAGATAGACCTGCTTGAAGGCTTCTGAAGCATCGCATTCGTCTGTAGTAACAAATATTGTTCCCATCTGTACAGCTGATGCCCCCATTTCGATAAAACGGTATATATCCCCTCCTGAAGATATTCCACCTGCGGCAATAACTGATATTGTTTTTATTTCTTTATATAATGCGACTGTTTCTATAACCTCGGGAATTATCTGTTCCAGAGAATACAGGTTATCATCAATTTGTTCTTTTTTGAATCCTAAATGCCCTCCTGCTTTCGGGCCTTCTACAACGATCGCATCAGGTAGGTAACCGTAATTATTATACCATTTCTCACAAATTATTTTTGAGGCCCGGGCGGAAGAAACGATCGGAACTAACTTGGTTTTACTATCCACAGTTCTATAAGATGGTAGGTCCAACGGTAGTCCTGCTCCGGCAAATATGACATCCGCTTTTTCTTCGATGGCTGTACGCGCCATATCTGCAAAATTGGATAAAGCCACCATTATATTGACTCCTATTATGCCGGTTGTTTTTTCTCTGGCTAAACGCAACTCTTCTTTTAGCCCCCAAATACTGCTCTTGATAAAATTTCCGTGGCCTTTATGGATAAGTCCCAAACCAGCACACGATATAACTCCTATCCCTCCTTCATTGGCTACCGCTGATGCTAAACCGGACAAAGATACGCCGACACCCATTCCACCTTGGATAACAGGAAGTTTAACTTCCATATTCCCTATAAAAAATGATTTCATCTTATTTACAAAAATGTGTTACGACAAAAGCATTACACATTCTCGTAACTGATTAATAGCATAAACAAGAAAGTTGATTTTGTTGTCGATTTTGACGATGGGAAGATCCGCTAACCAGCGCGGAGCAAAACATTGAGAAGATAGATACAATAAAAACTAGATTGCTCAAGGTCTAAAGATACGAAAAAAAATCCCATTTATTTATTGTTTTACAATATTTTATTGAATAACGGCCTCTGTGAATAGAAAGGGACTGAAATTTCAGTCCGCCTCTTTGTCTGTTTTTAAAAAAATATCGGTGCATACCATGCATCCTGATAATTATCTCCAATCAGATTGAATACTCCACTCAATTTACTATCATGAGCAAATTGTTTAGCTTCGCGAATACTATCAAATTCACCTAATAGCTTAAAACCTATATATAATCGATACATATTTGTTTATTTTAATTTAATGAAATTTATGCTGCTAATCTTTCTTCAATAAGAGGAATATTCTGATTGACAAGATTGATTATCCGATTTTCCATTTGGATAATTTGGTTTTCTGCTACTGCTTTAACTTCTGTTTCGATTGTTGTTCCTGTGAATAATGAATATAATATTGTTTAAAAGATTAGAAATAAGAAAATTGAAATAAGGATGATAAAGGCAAGGATAGAAAGTATCATCTTGATGAATAGCTTTACTATTTTAAATACAAGGCAGATAATCAGATAGCTACCGATAAGCCCAGTAATAACAGAAGTGGTTATACTCACTTGTGTCACTATCCATGCACACAGAGCCACTATTGCTACCCCTAAACCCAATTTGATGATGATTACAGAGGGGAGGGAGAATAGATATCTTTTGTTTTAGAAAAACTTCGTATATATACAGCGACACAAGGTTAGCATAGTCCCATAGCTGCGTTCAAACACTCAATAATTCTTGTTTCTTCATTATGTCCATCAGTTGATAATCTAAGCAATGGGAGCCCGATAATTTCCAGAATATGATTTTTCTTATAGTCCCTTTCCTGTTGCAACTCATTGTCATGGAACGATACGCCATCTACCTCGATAGCTAAAACAGGGGTCTTATCTATTTTATTGTACAGTAGAAAATCTATTCTTGAGCTATTCCTTATAAACTGGATTTCATCTTCAGAGAATGGCTCGAAATTCCGGACAAGGTCTCTGAGCCGATATTCTCTAACCATATCAACCGATGAAAATTGAATATTGTTTAATAGAATTTTTTCACTCAATAGCTTGTGAATAATAATCTCTGCGGCAGAGCCTTTCACATTCTTGTTTGATGAGAGGAATGAAAGAAATGTTTTGTTATACTCTTTATACAGAAGGTCGAATACGGAACAGATGCTACCTTTAACAACCGTTTCATTCGGATCTGTATTATAGCAAATATAGCGTATCATATCACCAATATTTGTACCGTGAGGAAGTTCCATTGATACAGGTTTTATCACAATAAATTCTTTTACTGCTCTTGACACGGCTACATTTATTAAGTTGGGGTTGTCTATAAATTCCCCTATTTTGTTTCTAACCGTATTAAATATAATCACATCTTTCTCACGCCCTTGGTACTTATGTATAGTATCGGCTTCCGCACCATCCGGAAGTTGTTTTTGCAGCATATCGGCATGCTTTCTATAGGGAGCAATAACTCCGACTTTCGTATAGTCTTCAGAATAGTTCTGACGGATGTAGAGGTCTGTTTCATCTATCTGTCTTTGACTATAATTATCTCTTTCGCCGGATATATTTGTTTCTATGATTCTGAACGGATGGTTACTACCATCAGTCATAACAACCAAATTGTTATTGTAGTATTTCTTATTGCAGAATCCAATAATAGTAGGATGGCATCTGTAATGTTCTTTTAGTAAAACCGATTTTATCTTATTCCCATACAAGCTTTTCAGCGAGTTCAAAATATTATGTTTGACATAATCATATGCAGGAGAAATATTGTACTCTGTTTGTAATAGCTCTGCAACCTCTTTGCTCTGTTTATCTACAATATGAGTAAGCTGCATACTATCTCCGACAATAACCACATTCCGACAACACGAGAAACATACGGCAGACTTTATAATATCTACCTGTGAAGATTCATCTATAATCAGATAGTCAAAAAGATATCCTTTAGGAATACTTGTATGAAGCGAGAGTGTAGAGCTTAGTATTACCGGATAACACTTTATAAAATCATCAAACTGTTTACGGTAATCATCAACATTAAACGTTGATTTTTCTAAATGGCTATATTTTTCAAATAACACACCATTAAATACCTCTTTAGATGTTTCAATAAAACATTTAAGGTTCGCTTCTTCATTATTAGAGGCTAACCAGTTTTCAAGGTCCAAGATTTCGTGTTCTATTTTTGCTATGTATAACTCATAGAATTTGTGGTTTACATAAACAGGTAATTCCTCACTGTAATGGCTAATGCTGTTAAGATCAAGTAAGCCATATTGTAAAACAAAACGCAACTTATTTATGAAAGACAACTTGTTTTTAAGATCAATGAATGATAATAAATGTTTCAACTTTAGAGTTTTACCAAAATTCAAGTTGCGGTAAAACTTCTTGTCGAGTACAGATTTTATGTTTGGATTGAGCGGCTGTTCTGCTTTTATGTGGCTAAATTCTATCTCGCCATCTGATAATTCCGTTTTTAAGGTAGCTAGTTTATTCCGGTACTGAAAACACGTTGTTAATATGGAATTCAATTCCAAAATCTCATTCTTTGCTTTTTTCAGGCGTTCTTTCGAAATCTTAAAATTCGGATTGACTGTTTGCTCTTCAATATTGTCGAAGAATGAAGCTTTATTTTCATTATTGCCAAGTGATGCGACAACCATTCCATAGCCAAATTTTTCTAACTTCTCCCGTACATTGAATACTGCAGAGTTGTTGTTAGAAACAATTGCCACCGTTTTATTCTGTACAATAAGATTGGCTATTATATTTAGGATTGTTTGTGTTTTACCTGTTCCGGGAGGTCCCTCTACGATGCTTATGCTATTCCTGAGTGTAGTCTCAACTGCCAGCTTCTGGCTCTCGTTGCATCCGAAAGGATAGATTAGAATTTCGTCAGACGAGCTAACAGGAGGATTGGTTCCGTCAATGTAGTTAGATAGTACCGACCTTGATTCTAGTAAATCTATACATTCAAGAGCCTTGAGCAATATTTCGGAACTTATTTGATTTGGATTTTTGTTATCTGTCTCTTCTGCTGGAATATCAAATGACACTTCTCCTGCCCTTTTCAGTATATACTTAAAGTAATTGATAACAGATTCCGCCTGCTCGATGTTCTTTCTTATATCACAGATTTCAACATCAGCATTTTTTTCAACTGGATAAGAACAACTTTCCTCATTCCGAAAAACCAAATAACGACCATAATTATCAACAATATTATATATGTTATTTAATTTACCATTCTCATATATACGAACATCCTCTCGTGTTGCTATCAGCGGATAGTATTTAACCTTATCAGTTCCGTAATTATAGCTTTTCCCATTATTAAATGTGATACGATATCCATTGTCAGTACGAACAACAGTTGAAACATCTCTTTTGTATTCAAACTTCAGAGATGTTTTATTTTTTAAGTATACTATGAACGGGTGCTTCATAAATCTCTCTTATTCTAAATTAGGTAATAGAGCATGTCTTGTTCTATTTACATTCGTTAATTTAAGTATAAAAATAAGTAATTTGCTTTTTATCTTGATTAAAATTAAATAAAAACCGAAATTCGATAGCTTTTATTGTTGTACAATTAATTATGAACTATTATCAGCCCCTTTGTAATTGCCGAGTAAGTCCTAATAAATAGAGCTTCGCATTAGGTCTACAAATATCTCTGTATATTATCAAAATAGATATTACAAACAGATTTCAGCTCCGGCATACAGAGAAAGTCCTGATTTGATAATGAAGCAAGACACTTTTCGATATAATTTAACAGAGAATCTACAACCAGGCCATGAAATTGCGGCTGTGAAATATTTTGACTTAGAGATGTATAAGCTAGAACCGGCTCAGGTTCCCGGTGTATTAAAGGTTTTTAAACTATTGAAAGAAGACGGCATAATTTTATAAAGGTAATACTTGAAAAACTTATGCAGCATAAATCTTTGTAAATTGGAATGAGAAGATTGGTACAAGAAAAAGGGGCTATTGCTCCTCTTCTTCAGTTGGATGCCTGTTTTATGTCTTTTCCTGGCTATATGAATAAAAAGAAAAATCCTACAATATCAATTGGTATTTCTTATCTTAAATGCTATTTTCTCTTGCCTTTATTTAAAATTGTTTTACACTATGAACTGTTATACACAAACATAAGGGCTTCGGTTTATATTTGTAAAATAAATAGAAAGAATTCTAAAAAGAAATTGTAGTACCCACAAAAGCCCAGCTAACTAATAAAAGAAGCATGAGTAAATTATTCTCAGAAAATATACATGGGCGCAAGACATTGATGCTAATGATAAAAGCTATTAATGAGCAACATCCCGGTATTGTGCTGTTAGCCGGCGACATGTCCGATGGAAACCCTGAAATAGTCATCAAAAATAAGTTGGGAATGGAGTTCAGCCGTTTGAAATCCAAATATGTATATATTTCGTCAATGGCAATCACTAACGTATCCAGGGTGGAGAAGACGGTGCCTGTCATCACGACGGTACGGACTTTTTCAACTGTAAAATTATGAACAATCAGAAATAAAACAAAACTACTCTCACGAGTTTGTCTGATTTTTACCGTTTCTTTTTTATTGAAATTTTTTCGGATGAATATACATACATCACTTTCCTTGTAATATGTTTTGTGATATAGTGTTTGAAACGGCAATTCTCCCGTAGCACGATACCCGCTGCAAAGTCCTTCTGCTAACATTAAGCAACATATATAAATCCTGATTGTCGAGAAGAAATTCCCCGTCTAACATATTCCTGTGCTTACTCATTTTATCGAGAGTTTTATCCTGTTTGTCGAAACGCTCCATGATTCGTTTCATCCATGCTTCAAATTGATTGTTGTCTATATACATGGCTGTTATTTTTTAGATGATATGTTCCCGGAATTATTCGCCTTATTTGCCTGTCTTTGTATAGAATGGGATTTATGACTATTGATGAGGTCATTCATACATTCGTCCTAGTGGTATGTAGAATGAAAACATCCGGTTTCACAGTTATTTTGAGGTGAAATCGGATGTATCAATGATAATTACCGATTAATACTGAATTTTGTATGTAATCGGATAATTGTGTTAGAGGGACATTACCAAACAGATTCCCACTGTCTCATGAATAGAGTTGTTCCATTAATTCTGTCGTTGTCCGAATTTTTAGAATTTCAAACCTACCTTAAACGAAATGGAGTGGTGACTTAACTGTTCTTCAAACTCTTTCAGAAAGTAGCTATCGCTATGCTTTTTCAGCCGCGCTAATTCTTGTAATTCATAGCCGATAGCCAGTTGCAGCTTCATTTTGTTTTTTAGCGGATATTGAATTCCGATAGAAGGATTCATAAAAAATCCGCCGTTGGCATTACCGGACGGGGCGAAAGAATATCCGGCGGCACATTCAGCATAAGGGGTAAACTTACGTTCTCTGCCGATTTGAAATCGCACATCTCCATAAACCGGAACGAGCATCTTCTGGTAAAAAGATAATCCCGTTCCCACTCCGACCGACCATCTTTCAGTCAGATTGTAATATCCCAATACCTGCCATGCAAAAGGAGTAGATGACGGTGTGCTCATCATTGGTAATCCTGTTCCGATAGTCGTTGCAAAAGCTATTTTACTTTCGCCGTTGGTTTGTGCTTTCACACTGATAACTATAATACTCAGAAGTAAAATGAAAATAATTCGTTTCATATCATTGAATGTTAATGGTAATTTCTTTTGCGATGTTTAATGCGGAAGTCAGAGAAGAAGTGTCGGGATAGATGTCCCCATTACTGCCGTCTGGGCTGCTGTGTCCTATTATAGTTGCTGTATATTGTTTCCGGCTTAAATCAAGATCTATTTCTGCCGAATAAACTACGGCAGGTTGTCCGCTGCCTCCTTCACCGCCAGAATAATCCGTTTCTCCCTCTTTTGCATTTTCAGGATAGTTATCGTTCCAGTCTGTCGAATGGTTCAGTTCAATTTTCACAACAAACTGTTTCAAATCACCAACCGGACGGATTTTTACGTCAAAGCTGCCGTGTGGTGTTGCACCGGAAATTCCATCAACCAAAGGCTGGTCTTTTGTCGGCAAGTAGAGTCCGTCAGGATATTGGACTCCACGTGCATGACACCATACAGGCAACGCTTCTTTTCGCCTGTTCCCGCCATTAGCTTGCCACGACTCGGTTGCTACCTTGTGGCTTGCATAAATGGTTGTAAGGTAATTGCCTGCCAAATCCTCCACCCATATAGCTATTTGAGGCGGATTCTTCTTTTCGATACCCAGAAACAATGGAAAATCATGTAACCATTCATCACCTTTTGTTACCAGAACCTTCATATCATTCTCCTTGTAGATTACCAGGTCCTCACTACATGAAGCCAGCACGCCGAGTGCTGTAACTCCTGCTACTACTAATTTTTTTGCTTTCATTTTTACTATATTTAGTTGTTAATAATGTGTCCATCCGGATACATGTAAGATAAAAAAATATCATACATACCTCTCTAAGCCTTCAGACTGCTTTATGCGGTAATTATCCTGCCTGTCCAAATAAATGATATAGTATTCCATTGCTTCGTTTGTCCGTAGCAATTCATCCAGTTTGCCTGCTTCGACCGCCATTATTGCGGTAGCATATGCATCGGCGGTCGTGCAATCGGGAGCAATGACCGTAGTGCTCAGAATACGATTGTTTGCCGGATAACCCGTCTGCGGATTGATGGCATGCCCATATTGTTTGCCGTTTCGGGAGCGGTAATTATTATAGTTTCCCGAAGTGGCAACTCCTATTTTTCCTGACAGGTGAAGGATTACTTCAAACTTGGAAGATTGTTCAGCCCCTAAATACTTCGGTGGTTTGATGATCCCGACAGACCAATCCGAACCTGTTTTATTCTTACCTTTCGTAACAATCTCGCCGCCAATATCAACCATGTAATCATGCACGCCTTTGCTGTCTAAGTAACAGGCAATAATATCACATGAAAGTCCGTCCCCGATAGCGGAAAAGTTCAATTGAACGCGGGAATCGTCCTTTTCTATGGAATTGTTTGTGAGCGAAATCTTGTTATAACCCACATACTCCCTTATTTGATTTATCAAGCTCTCGGATGGTTCTTCCATATTCTTGAAACCAAATCCCCAAAGATTGATAAAAGGGGAACAGGTAGGGTCGAATATACCTTTTGTTTTATTGGCAAGCTCCATCGAACGATTGAAGGCTTCGATGAAGATGGCGTCCAAAACAACCTTCTCATTCTTATTTACTTTCGAGATAGTCGATTGCGGGTCAAACGGGTTGAGCGATTTGTAGAAGGTTTCATAAATAGACAGAATCTCTTCACTCAAATCATACGGATGATTATAGGTTATCCTGTAATAGGTATGCCTTTCTCCCGACAATACGTGATATTGACTTTTGCCTCCACATTTGGCAGAGTTATATAATAAAAAAGGGAACATCTGCATTGTTAGTTGGTTATTGATTGACATATATAGTAATCTCTTTCACAATATACAAGGCCGTAGTCAATCTAGAAGTGTCAGGATAAATCTTACCGTCAGAACCATCCGGGCTGCTGTGCCCAATAAGTTCCCCTTTAAATTCGTTCTTCCCACTATCTAAGTCAATTACCGTTTGATAAACAACAGCCGGTTGCCCGCTGCCCACCTTTCCTCCGGAGTAATTAACATCTCCTTCTTTAGCGTCTTTGGGGTAATACGCATTGAAATCCGTAGAATGGTTAAATTCGCATTTGACAACGAATTGCTTAATATCTTCATTCATTTGAAGGTTAGCAGTAAAGCTGCCTTTGGGTGTTGCTCCGGTTACAGCGTCAGGCAACGACTCGCTCTTGGTTGGGAGATAAAGCCCATCGGTATACTGCTTCCCTTGTGCATAACTCCAACAGGGAAGTGCTTCTTTGCGTCTGTTTCCTCCGGCAGCTATCCACGACTGAGTTGCCAGTCTCTTACTCACATAAATTGTGGAGAGGAAATTTCCTTCCAAATCCTCTGTCCAGATAGCTATCTGCGGTGCATTTTTCCTTTTGATAAACCAAAAAATCGAAAAATCATGCAGCCATTCGTTCCCTTGTTTTATGGAAACCTTAATATTACCGTTTCCAAACTCCGGACGAACAGTATCCTGTCCGCTACAACTGATTGTTGCTAATGCTAAAGTCATACTTAGAATTATTTTTTTCATTGTAAACTATTTTGTTATAATATCTATCAGGGAATCAATCCCTTTAGCAATCTGTTTCCAGCCGTCATCGCTTTGGATGTCGATACCGTTATACATTTGGCAATTTTCTTCAAGCATAGCCAGATAGGCTATTCCCGCATCCATAAGAGCGGTTATGGCTTGTAATTGTTCCTTATCCACCTTTGAAAACCCGGACATCATTTCCATAAATTGTACTCCATTCTTTTCTCTTTGGGCACGGATTTCCACTACAAAATCCTTATCGGAAGAAAGTTCCCATCTCTTTAACCTTTTAAGTGCGATATTATCCCTGTATTCTGCTATTTCCCTGCGATAAAATGTTTTCAGATAGCCTTTAATATCCGAAACATCTGGCTGTTTCAATGGCGTATTAAGCCAAAAATCATGCTTTTTCATATACGCATAGATTATGCCGTCCAGGGATTTAAAATAGCGGTAAATGAGGGTTTTATTTACTCCTGCCTGTTCAGCGACTTTCCTTACTCCAAGCGATTCAAAACCCTCCTTGACAATAAGTTCTCCTACTGCTTTAATCAGTTTTTCTTCGGTCATATCCCGATCTCGTTCCATCTTCTTTAGTTTGATTTACAAATGTATCCAATCGGACACAAATATAAGTGTCCAATTGGATACATGCAAGTTTTTTGGCGATTATTTTTTGAATTGGATAAATAAAACTGCGAATTGGTCAGATACCGTCTGACTTATAGTTCAGTTGGTTTTTCATAGATAGAATAATTATATTTTGCTTTCTGTTTATTTTCAACTATATTTTCAGTCGTAATCTATTAAAGTGATGCAGAAAAAAGATTTAAAGGCAATTCGGAATCGTACCTGTTGATTTTACGGTATTAACGATGATTTTGGGTAATTATAAGTCCCCAAAAAGTAAAGTTGCCGCCATGGAAAAGTCAGGTAATTTGATTCGTTTGAAGAAGGGATTGTTTGTTGTATCACCTGAAGTGAACGATCAAACCATTTCCCGTGAATTGATTGCCAATCATCTTTACGGACCATCCTACGTTTCACTCGAAACGGCATTGTCTTCCTATGGGATGATTCCAGAAAAGGTGTATGCTGTTCGGTCGATATGTAACCGTTCCCGAAGATTACTTCCAAATCGGTATCCGTCAGAAAATTGTAAATGATCAATATGCTTATATGTTTGCTACGCCCGAAAAGGCAATGTGTGACATGATTGTCACCACACGAAACTTACGCCTGCAATCGGTTAAAGCGATGCGGGAATATATTGAGGAAGATTTGCGGATAGACCTTTCCGCTATCGAATCATTTGATACGGATATTATTCGGCAATGTATCGCCACGAGAAAGAAGAATATTGAATTGACACAACTTTTAAAATTATTGGAACGATGAATAATAGTATATTCGACCAAATGTTGTCGCGCTACGAAGTAAAGACAAATGACGACTATACCAATGCGTTGCACGAAGTTATGCAGCAAACGGCCTTAGCGGGACTTTATCGCGGCGGATTCTTTAATAAGGCTGCTTTCTATGGTGGTACGTGTCTTCGTATCTTTTATAGAATGCAACGCTTTTCGGAAAATATGGGCTTCTCGTTGCTGCAATCCGATAAGGAATTCCATTTGGAAAATTATTTCGACTATATTGTCGCCGAATTTAAGGCTCTTGGCCGCGACGTGGTTATCACCAAGAAAGAAAAAAAGAATCAGACCAATGTGGAATCCGCTTTCCTGAAAGACGACACAGCTGTTTACAACCTACAATTTAGGACAGAAAAGAGCGTGAAAATCAAAATAGAAGTGGATATAAATCCGCCATCGGGTTTTACTACCGAACATAAACTTCTGTTGCTGCCGTTCTCATTTATGACCCGTTGCTATGTGTTACCGGATTTGTATGCGGGGAAAATGCACGCATTGTTATTCCGTGCATGGAAAAACAGGGTAAAGGGGCGCGACTGGTACGATTTTGAATGGTATGTGCGAAACAATGTAGCTTTGGATTTCAATCACCTTTGCCAACGAACTTATCAATTGGGTTCGCTAAAGGAAGATGAACTGACGCGAGATTCATTCACGCAACTATTAAAAGATAAAATTGCCAAAATCAATATTGAAATGGTCAAGAATGATGTCCGTCCATTCATCAAAAATCCTTCGGAAATGGATATTTGGTCGAATGACTATTTCACGCAATTGGTGGATATGATTCGGTTTGAGTAATATGCAATACAAGTAATCGCCCTTTTGTTTGATTATAGCAAATTTTGTAATCTCACAAAGCCTATATTAAACACACCTATAAGAAGGATGATATATTGCTGAGAGAAGTTGATCGCGTATTCATTCAAGATTTAGAATTCTATTTGAAGACCGAGAGGATTTAGCACCGTTGAAATAAACTCTTGAAAAATTGTCCACTTACAGCTATTTTGTTAATTTTGGTAATTATCATCTTAATATATGGATAGCACAAATGTTAATATAGCCCAACAATTAGAAGAGATTAGAGCACCTTCTACCCGGCGGGTGTTCGAAGCAAATACAAGTTGCGATAAAATCAGAATAGTACTTCATAATATGGAGAGCCTGCATGAAGATATGATTCAGGTATATAAAACTATTCTCGACTTGTTAATACCTTCCAAGAAATATTTATCTGAATTGGTATCATTTTATGAGCAGTACAAAATAAAAAGTATTTTCTCTTTCTCTAACAAACTATCCTGATAAATAGAATATAGTAAAATGAATACCCTCACGGGTTGGTATGCAACAACCACGAAATAAGCCCCTTCGATATCCGGTACTTTCCTGACTTTCTCGTCAAATTCAAATCTCTTATTCTTTTTGCCGTAGTTTGATAAATTTCTGCAAAAGTATGGATTAAGAGTTATTATAGAAATAATAATAACTGTTATCTTTAAAAGAACTCAATGATTAGACAAAAACACGTCCGCAAAAACGATCCGAGGAAAAACATCCCATATCTGATTTTCTAAATAAAGGTTAACACTATGATTAAAAAGAAACGGATGAATTACCTTCTATTTATTTCCTTTTGATAATTATACTTATTGAGTCTCGAGTTGCTAGAGAGAGGGATTTGTATTAAATAAATCCAGAATTTGAGAGCTTCATGAGCGACTGATATCTTCCTCTTCCCTCTGATAAATTAAAAGAGAATAGCGTGTAAACATAGAATATATAAACTAATTAAAAAAGAATTTCTATCTACTTTTACAAGGTCGGGCAAAAGATTTTACTTATATTTTAAATACTTTCGATGCTTTGAATGCCGGAATTACATGCCTTGAAAGCAGTTGGGCTTTTTGGAAAGAATATTTTTCAGGAATAATAGGTAATAAAAATTAAAGTAGTAAATTTAATAGAATATGCTACCTTACAAACCGTTTACCAAGCATATTCAGAAATGTTTTTATAGGTAATAATTTTCTTAATAACAACACTGTTTTTGCTTCTTTACCAACCACAGTTCTGAAAGCAGTCCTTTTATTGGTTGCCAAATCATAAATGACTTTAACAATAGCTATTGGATTGCTGGTTGCTCCCGGTCTTTGAGCGGCTTTGAGTTGTTCTGAAACCCGTGCGGTTATGATATCATAATCTCCGATAACCTTACTGGTGCTAAATTTAACGTTTTCGCCGAAATTAGATTCAAACCCTCCGGGTTCGACCAAGTGCAAATCAATATTCAATGGCTTTAATTCGAAGAAAAGACCTTCCGTAAGACCCTCCAGCGCAAATTTGGACATATTGTAAAGAGAACCTAAAGGTAAAGCGGTACTTCTTCCCATGACCGAGCTGATATTGATGAACTTTCCTGATTTTTGTTCCCTGAAATATGGCAAGGTGTTTCGTATTACATTGATTACACCTTTAACATTGACCTCATATTGTCTGTCAATATCTGCGTCTTCCATTAGCTCCAAGGCTCCATACATACCAATCCCTGCATTATTTACAACGACATCGATCTTACCGAACACATCAACGATTTCCTTTAAGGCTTCAACGATTGTTTCCTGCTCTGTTATATCAAGTTTGATGACTTTGATATTTGAAATTTCATTAAGTTCTGTTTCTTTTTCAGGTGATCGCATTGTCGCAGCGACATTCCATCCTTTTTCCGCAAAATATTTGGCAGTGAGTCTGCCTAAACCAGTACTTGTGCCTGTTATTAAGACTGTTTTCTTCATTTTTAATTTGTTTTACACAAAAGTACTTTAAAATTGATATATATTTGTAACCAGTATAACAGAGTATACCAAAATATATTGAAATGGAAAGAAATCAGGAAGAAGAATTACGGGCATTGCGAGATACTTTGTATTTTATTGGCGGCAAGTGGAGAATCCCTATTATCAACTCGATTTGCAACGGCAACAGAAGATTTCGCGAAATAGAACGAAGTATTCCCGGAATTACAACAAGGATGTTGTCAAAGGAATTAAAAGATATGGAAATGAACAAGTTGGTAAAAAGGATCGTTTATCCGGATACTCCTGTTCTGGTACAGTATGAGCCAACAGAATATTGCCGTTCATTTGGCAACATTATCCGTGAGATGGTCATTTGGGGAAGAGCACACCGGAAAGTAATCACCGGGATGTAAATCCAATTGTATTTTTAAACCCCTCTAAACGGAAAACATATAATAGAAAGAAGTAGGCGATGGCTAATTCATCAGTCACTTCTTCATATGCTACTTATTTACAACGCTGTTCTAAAAGGCATCTCCTACCTTTTCTGAAAACAACTGGACTTCTTTTATTTTATTATCCTCAATTCTCAATAAATCTACGCCTTAAATTCAAGGCTTTACCAAAAAGGCGGATTATAGAAAGAACACTGGCTTATATATCGTATTCGAGACGAAATTTAAGTGAGCCATACAACAAACAAAACTTTGAACCATACAGCAAACTTATATCTTGTGTCTCACGATACCTTTGCACTAACAAAATTTTAAAATTCATCACAATGACAAAAGTTTGGTTTATCACAGGAAGCTCAAGAGGGTTGGGCAAAAGTATCACAGAAGCAGTTTTAGCAAATGGGGACAAAGTTGCAGCAACTGCAAGGAATCCGAAACAGTTAAATGATTTGGCAAGCAAATATCCGGATCAGATTCTGACTCTACAGTTGGATGTAACGAACAAAGAACAAATTCATTCGACAGTAAAACAGACTATAAAACATTTCGGACGAATAGACGTACTGGTCAATAATGCGGGATTTGGCATTACAGGAGCTATTGAGGAATATACAGACGAACAGGTACAAAGCCAGTTAGAAGTAAATTTGTATGCACCGATTGAAATTTCAAGGGCCGTATTACCATACATGCGAAAACAACGTTCAGGCTATATCTTTAATATAAGTTCCATAGGAGGCAGAGTGGGAACGGCTGGGCTCTCAATATATCAAACGGCAAAATGGGGAGTTGCAGGTTTTACGGAAGTGTTGAGTAAAGAAGTAGCACAATTGGGCATTCAAGTTACGTCCATTGAACCGGGTGGAATCCGCACCGATTGGGCAGGCGAATCCATGTCGTTCACGAAAGAAATTGAAGATTACTCAGAGGTTTTAAAACCCTTCAAAAATTACCTTGCAACAGCCGAAGCTTTAAGTGAGCCGGACAAAATGGCAAAAGTGATTCTCAATTTATCAGAACATCCCAATCCGCCTGTACATTTGGTTTTGGGTTCAGACGCTGTTACGATTTTAGAAGCCGTTGATGCCGACAGAAAAGCCGAATTTGAAAAATGGAAACCGGTAAGCATATCAACTGATTTTGACGGTGTAGAAAATCCTTACGCTTCCGAAGAAAACAGACAAAATATTCTCAAAATGAATAAGCATTCATAATGAAAAAAACAGTATTTTTAGTGGTAATAGCAATATTACCATTAATATATTCGTGTAAACCAAATGCGGTCATGGAAGACAGAATACAAATCCAGGACTTAATAAATGCTTACGCTCATTGCGCAGACAATCGGGAAGCGCAAAAACAAGCGGAACTGTTTACGGAAAACGCGGTTGTAAACGTGTTTAATGGAAAAGAAAAACAAGCTGTGCAAACTTTACGCGGACGTAAAGAATTAGCAGAGGCTTTTCAAGGTTTAAATCAATATGATATAACAACCCATTTCAACGGACAAAGCTACGTTGAAATAAATGGTGATTCTGCCACAGGCGAAAGCTATTGTTTAGCCCACCACATAAAAATTGCTGAAAAATCATTATTGATTATGAGTATTCGTTACCATGACAAGTTTGTAAAACAAAACGGACATTGGCTGTTTGCGGAACGAAACCTATATGTAGATTGGACAGACAACAGGGAATTATTACATTAATTTACAATATAACAGACAATGAATGAAAGCAACATAGCAAAACTGATAAATTTCTCCTGCCACAGTTCCGATTTTAGGGAAGGCGAACATTTTACCTCTATACACAGTTTGGGTATGGTTATTTCAGGTGTAATGGACCTTGATGATGGACAGAGAAAACAAAAGTTTGAAAAAGGAGATTTATATTCTGTACGGAAAAATCACTTATTGAAGTTTGTAAAATATCCGCCTGTAAACGGAGAATTCAAATCATTGACAATTTCTTTTGATGAAGAATTACTTCTTGATTTCAGTAGGGAATACAACTACAAATCCGGGATAAAACAAAAGTCAACCGCATATGTTACTTTTCAAGACGACAAATCTCTGATTTCATTTATGCAGTCGTTATTGGAATATAAAGAAATATGGGATGACAGCGATATCAGGCTTATCCGGTTGAAGCAAAAAGAGGCTCTGATACTAATGCTGAAGTATGATATCAATTTTAAAGATGTCTTATTTGATTTCAGCAAGCCATATAAAATAGATTTAGAGGATTTTATGAATAAGAATTATCATTTCAATGTCCGTCTCGATAAGTTTGCCTATTTGACCGGTAGAAGTTTAGCTACATTCAAACGTGATTTCCAAAAAACATTCGGCACATCGCCGCGAAATTGGTTGCAGCAAAAACGGTTGCAAGAAGCACACTACCTGATTAGTGAAACCGGTAAAACATCGTCAGACGTATATTTAGATTTGGGATTTGAAAACCTGTCGCACTTCTCTTATGCTTTCAAAAAGCAGTTTGGATATCCTCCTTCATCTGTTGTGAAGCAAAATAAATAAACTCGTAATAACTTGTCTTTGTCATAACAAATTATTTATTAAGATATGGAACAAAACAATTATCAGGGAGCATTACAGAAACCAATTGGTTCAGGTTTTAATGCAACATCAACTTCAAAAGAAGTAATCAAAGGAATTGACCTTACCGGTAAAATTGCAATTGTAACAGGTGGATATGCAGGTATTGGTTTAGAAACAACAAAAACATTGTCATCGGCAGGGGCAACGGTTATCGTTCCTGCAAGAGATATAGAAAAAGCGAAGAAAAGTTTAGAGGGGATTCCAAATATAGAGTTGGAAACGATGGATTTAATGAACCCTGCTTCTATCGACCTGTTTGCTGAAAAAATTTTGGCTTCAGGCAGGCCATTACATTTGCTTATCAATAATGCAGGTATTATGTGGGTTCCGTTAGTCCGTGATGAACGAGGCTATGAAAGCCAGCTTTCCACAAACCATTTGGGGCACTTCCAGTTAACATCAAGGCTTTGGAGTGCGTTGGTAAAAGCTAATGGGGCAAGAGTTATAAATGTATCATCCTGGGGACATCACTATTCACGTTTCAATTTTGAAGATCCGAATTTTCTAAACCGCGAGTATGAAACATTATTGGGTTATGGACAGTCCAAAACTGCAAATGTCCTTTTCTCTTTAGAATTAGACATCAGAGGTAAAAATTTTGGCGTACGTTCTTTTTCTCTGCATCCGGGAGCGATTGTAGAAACCGATTTGAAGCGACATATGACATCAGAACAGTTACTGTCAACAGGTGTCATGGACAAAGAAGGAAACATCATTCGTGACGCATCAAAAGGATTGAAAACTATTCAACAAGGAGCTTCTACTACAATTTTTACAGCGACGAGTCCGTTACTCAACAATATCGGTGGTGTATATTGCGAAAATACAGAAGTAGCTGAATTAGATTTGCAAGATGATGACCCACGCAAAAGAATGCACGGAGTAACACGAATTGAAGGCGTTATGCCTTATGCCCTGGAAAAAGATACAGCTAAGAAACTATGGTCAACAAGTGAAGAGCTTACCGGAGTAAAATTCGAAATCTGATTATCAATAACTAATGCGTAGTTCTTCACGAAACTACGCATTTTAAATTTTATTTAAATCCAAAAAAATTCGTCATGTTTTCAGAAAAATAGCAGATATAAAATAAAGAAGAACTTCTTAAGAAAGTTGATCATCATCTATTATTGACTAATTGAATCAGACTACTAATGTATTTTAGTGGAAAAGTATACAGCCGAAGTATCTTTACTACAATGCCCTAACTCTTTCTGTATTGTAAGGGGGGCATTCCTGTGCGTTTTTTAAAATAACTTCCAAAAAACGATGGATTCGGAAAATTCATCTCTTCGGAAATCTGGGATACCGTCATATTCGAACTTTTCAGAAAAGCCTTTGCTGCCATAATAACCATTTCATCAATCCATTGCTGGATATTTTTACCACTTGTTTCATAAATAACCTGAGACAGGTATTTTGGAGTGATGAACATCTTGCCGGCATAGAAAGCAATACTGCGTTCCTGTATATGGTGCTTAAATAATAACTTGATGAAGTGATGTAAATGCTTCTCTTTACGGGTTAAAGTCTCATCATCATTTCCTATCTTTTTATCGTAATATAATTGCAGAACCTCATAGATAAGTGTATATAATAAATTTTTTGCTATTTTCTCCCTGTATAAATGATTTGTTTTCTTATACTGCTTTACGATAAATGCATGGAACTCCAGTAAGTTATTGGCTTCATCCTCGTTTATCTTCAGATAGGCCTTTTCTTCTATATTTTCAAAAAGTTCGGTTTCTGTAATTAATTTAAGGTCAGATACAAAGTCAAAGGAAAAGAATAAAAATTCAATAAGCAGGTCATCGCTCTGTTCCAAAATCTCTACAATATAATTGGGCAGGATAGTTATGATAGCATTTGCTTCTATCTGGAATTCTTTCAAATTAATTTTTATCCGGCCTGTCCCTTTTGCACAAATAGCGAAGGCAATACCTTCAACAATGTGCGGATATCGAAAATCAAACGGATAATCATGGATATTTACTTTATTCTCGGATATGATAAAATTCTTTATTCCTAATGTCAGTGATTGTCCTTCTATGTCCTCTAAAGATATTTTTGGATAATTCCCTCTATTCATAATCTTGTTGCTTAGATTTTACAAATGAATAACAAAAATCTGAATAAATTGATGATTTATATCCAAAATACGAAATTTTGAACATTTTTACAGTAGTATTGGATTGAGACAAACCATATTATAACGAGATCTTTGCAAATCGAAAAGAGTAATGATAATCATTCTTATAAATAAATTATGAATAAACTAAATTTGATTTTGAGAAAATGCATATATGGACTCCTTATAACAGGATCGATATCCTGTTCTTCTAAAAAAGACGAAAATCCTTACCCAAAGGTTATTCCGGTCAGGATACAGGAAATAAAATACAGCGATGATATTTACCAGCAAGAGTATATTGGTACGGTAGAGGGGGAGAATGCCGTCGATATCAGTTTTCAGGTTAATGGTAATATCGAACAAATCTATGCCAGAGAAGGGCAAAGTGTCCGGAAGGGGCAACTATTGGCAAAATTGAACACAAGCTCTATTGAAAGCATGTACACTGCAGCTAAAGCAAGCCTCACTCAGGCACAAGATGCATACGACAGGCAGACGATATTATATAACAGCAACAGTCTTCCTGAAATTAAGTATATTGAGGCAAAGACGGTATTGCAGCAAGCACAGGCCAGTGAACGTATTGCTCATAAAAATTTACAGGACTGCAATCTGTATGCTCCATTTTCGGGTGTAATAAGCCGTCGTTATCAGGAACCGGGTGCTAATGTCATGCCGGGAACACCAATTTTCAATTTGGTAACAATAAACCCGGTGATGATAAAAATAGCGATACCCGAAAATGAAATATCTTCAATCAAAACAGGTGAAACCGGCCGTGTGAAAATATCTGCATTAAACGATGCGTCCATTGATGGTAAGATTGCCGAAAAAGGGATTTCTGCCGACCTTGTTTCACATACATATGATATAAAAGTACGAATCAATAATCCTGATTTGCAAATTATGCCCGGCATGGTCTGTAAGGTTTATTTAAGCAATCCTGCGGCCACAGCTAACGGACAAAATATTATAATTCCACTCAACTCAATTCAGGTTGACTATTCCGGCAAACGTTTTGTCTGGATTAAAGATAAACAAAACAAAGCCGTATACCGGGAAATAACACAAGGTAAACTTATAGGAAACGGTATTGTAATAGAAAAAGGGCTTCAGGAAGGGGATAACCTCATCATCGAAGGCTACCAGAATATCAGCCCGGGAATAACAGTGGAAACAGCTAAATAAGAAATAAAAGATGAAACAAGAATCAGGTATTATCGGCTGGGCGATGAGATACAATAAGATTGTATTGCTTATTGTAGTTGTATTGGTTTTATTCGGGGTTTACGCACTAAATGTAATGCCTAAACAGGAGTTTCCTGTCTTCACCATTCGTCAGGGAGTTGTAGTTGGCGTATATCCGGGTGCAACTTCTGCTGAAATAGAAGAACAATTAGCCAAGCCTCTCGAAAATTTTCTGTTTACATACAAAGAAGTAAAGAAATCAAAGACATATTCACATTCCAGAGACGGGATAGTTTATGTATATGTGGAGCTTAACGATGAGGTAAACAACAAAGATGAAGTATGGTCGAAAATAAAACATGGTCTGACTACCTTCAAAGCACGACTACCCTCCGGTGTTTTGGCACTTATCGCTAATGATGATTTTGGTGATACATCAGCTTTGCTAATCTCATTGGAATCTGAAACAAAGACTTATCGCCAATTAGAAACTTATCTCGAAAATTTGGAAGACCGTTTGCGTACAATTGAGTCTGTGTCGAACCTGCGCCGTTATGGCGTTCAAAATGAACAGATAAGCATTTATATAGAGAAAGACAAGCTGGCAGCATATGGCATTAATATATTAAGCCTGTATCAGACACTGATGACAAAAGGTTTTATTACAACTGCCGGAAGAGTAGATAATCCGGATATGGTAATACCGATACATATAGAAAGGCCATATCAGTCAGAAAAGAATCTCGAAGAGCAAATTATCTATTCCGATGTACAAGGGAATCATATTCGCTTAAAAAATATAGCAAAGGTGGTAAGGGAATACCCTAAACCAACAAGCTATACTACAAACAATGGTCAGAAATGCCTTATCCTATCCACTGAAATGCGGGAAGGCTATAATGTCATTCAGTATGGGAAAGACATAGATGCTGTTCTCCGGCAATTTCAGAATGACATCCCTGATGATATCCATATCTACCGTATAGCTGACCAGTCACAAGTGGTCGGGCATTCTATCGATACCTTCCTGAAAGAATTACTGATGGCCATAGTTGCAGTTATATTAGTAACCGTGGCTCTATTGCCCCTACGGGTTGCCGGGGTAGCAGCCTCTTCTATTCCCATCACTATATTTATATCCCTGGGGTTGATGCTTAGTTTTGGGATTGAGCTTAATACCGTAACGCTGGCGGCCCTGATTGTCGTATTGGGTATGATTGTCGACAACTCGATTGTAATTGTGGATAGCTATCTCGAAAAATTAGACCACGGCATTCCCCGCCGGCAGGCATCCATCGAAAGTGCAAAAGAGTATACTAAAGCTATCATTTCTGCGACATTAGCTATCAGCCTGACGTTTTTTCCATTCTTAATTATGCTGACAGGACAATTCCTCGATTTTGTGCAACTTTTCCCTTGGACAGTACTTATTACTTTGGGGATATCATTAGCCGTGGCCGTTCTGTTTATCCCGTTCCTGCAATATTTTTTCATACGCAAAGGCCTACATGAGCAATCCGGTTCAGAAGATAAAGCAAAGAAAAAATCTTTCCTCGACATATTGCAAAGTGCATATAACGGGTTGTTGGAAAAAGTTTTCCAATATCCGAAGATATCCATATCCATTGGTGTTGCTTCTATTATAGCGGGTATTTATATGTTTGCCCATCTTCCCCAGAAACTAATGCCTATTGCTGAACGGAATCAATTTGCAGTAGAAATTTATTTACCGCAAGGAAGTTCTCTGGAGCAAACCGAAGCTGTTGCACAAGACATGGAAAAAGTATTAAAAGCTGAAGAAACAGTAGCTTCTGTCACATCTTTCTATGGGACCGGCTCCCCCCGCTTTCAAACGGCTTACGCTCCCAAAATGGGAGGGACTAACTTCGCACAATTCATTGTCAATACGGCATCGAATGAAGACACTGAATTATTATTGGATAAATATTCTACAAAATATGCATACCACTATCCTAATGCTTTTGTGAAATTTAAGCAATTAGACTATCAGGCAGTGGATGCGGACATTGATATTCGTTTATCGGGAAATAATACCGCCGGACTCAAGAGATTTGCGGACACATTGATGACTGAATTAAAAACGTTAGACGAACCTCTGAGGATATATACAAATTTTGAAGAGCCTTTACCGGGTATTAAAATATCAGTAGACCCTGTCGAATCAAACAGGTTGGGAGTCAATGAAGCCATATTAGGTATTGGCCTGGCTTCCCGTTTCGGAGGAGCACCAATAACGACTATCTGGGAAAATGACTATTCGCTGCCAGTGGTATTAAAATCAAAATGGGAACAGAAGGACCCAACAGCAGAAGATATTTCCAACGAATATGTTTCAGGTTTGTTATCCCCAAGTGTGCCTTTACGGCAGATAGCCAGTGTTTCAGCGGATTGGACAGAGGGGCAGATTAACCGGCGCAACGGAGTCCGCACGCTATCAATCTTTGTCGATTTGAAAAGAGGCGAAAAAGTGAGTGAAGTTCAATCGAAAGTGGAGAATATAGTCAGCTCTGTTGCAGGAAAGTCATTACCTAAAGGCGTTTCAATATCTTATGGTGGCGTAAAGGAATCCGATGAGGAAACAATGCCTAAGATGGTCAAAGCGCTTTCCGTCTCGATTGTTATTATCTTCTTTATCTTGATATTTCACTTTAAAAAAGTAAGTCTTGCAACTCTGGTTCTGGCTTCTACCTCACTGAGTATTTTTGGTGCGGCCATAGGTATCAAAGTAATGGGAATAGACTTTAGTGTAACCGCAATACTGGGTATTGTAAGTTTGATTGGCATTATTGTCCGCAATGGCATTATCATGTTCGATTATACCGAAGAATTACGCTATAAACAGGGGAAGACGGTATTAGAAGCTTCAATCGAAGCCGGTAAACGAAGGATGCGTCCGATATTCCTGACTTCTGCTGCTGCATCTATGGGCGTCATACCTATGATTATCAGCAGAAGCCCATTGTGGTGCCCGATGGGGACTGTTATCAGTTTCGGAACGATTTTTTCCATGATATTTATCCTTACCCTATTGCCTTTGGCCTATTGGCTCATATACAGGCATGAAGATGACAAACCCAAGAAACAAAAACTGAATAATTATGAATAAAAAATATTTTATGATACTGGTAATATGTTCTGTAATAGTACACTTACCTGCACAAACAAAATATAGCCTCAACGACTGTAAACAAATGGCTGTTGAGAATAATAAAAAGATTAAAAATAGCCAACTGGAAATTAATGCTGCCAAAGAAGCGAAAAAAGATGCTTTTACAAACTATTTCCCTTCTGTCAGTGCTTCCGGGTTCGGATTTAAAGCAAAAGACCCATTGGTCGCACTTAATATGGGGGGAGCTCCTATCGGTTTCTTAAAGGATGGGATGACAGCAACAATCAGTGTTAGTCAGCCCGTATTTGTCGGTGGAAAAATCGTATATGGAAATAAACTGGCCGACCTGGGCATTCAGGTTAGCCAATATCAGTCCAGGCTATCGGAGAATGATATTCTCTTAAATACTGAGAATTTATATTGGCAACTGGTTTCCCTGTCTGAAAAAGAAAAAACATTGGATATTATAGATTCTCAGTTGGATGTCTTGTTGAAAGACGTGGAACTGTCATACAAAGCCGGACTTATCACGAATAATGATGTGTTGAAAGTAAAACTTAAAAAGAATGAGATAGCCAGTAACCGCATCAATCTGGATAATAACATCAGGCTTGTAAAAATGTCTATGTGCCAACAGATTGGACTAGAATTGACTACATCGGAGACTTTTGAAATCACTGCACCGAATATCGAGGAAGTAGAATCTCCTGCTGTCTATTATGTCAATCATAAAGATGCCTTACCCAATAGAATGGAAAGCAAACTTTTGGACAAGAACATAGAAGCATCCAAATTGCAGACAAAGATAAAACGAGCTGATTATCTGCCTACAGTGGCTGTTGGTGCTACCTATTATAAAGAAAATTTTCTGGATGGATGGACCGGAAACGGTGCTGTATTTGTATCCGTGAGCATTCCCCTATCGGGATGGTGGGGCGGCTCGCACGTAATCAAGCAGCAGAAGATAAAAGAACAAATAGCCTATAATGATAAATTGGATATGGAAGAACAGCTTTTATTACAGATGCAGAAGGTCAGGAATGATTTGGACAATGCATACAAACAAATACTGTTGGCGAAAGAGGCTATCGGGCAATCATCTGAAAATCTGCGCCTCAACAACGATTATTATAAGGCAGGTACAGTTACTCTTACTGATGTTTTGGATGCCCAGTTCTTATTACAACAAAGCCGGGACAGGTATGTAGAAACATATTCAGCATACGAACAAAAAAGGTTCGAATATTTACAGGTAACAGGAAGATAGCTCTTTTCATATAGATAATCAGGCCGGAGTATCGTATTAATATCTATGATTCTGATAAAATATCTTCTATGCCTGAATTTTGATGAGTATAGAATTGCTGGACATAACTACCATTATTATTTTTTCTAATTGCTTAGTATAGCTATTAATAGTAGTTTTGAGGTGTGTAGAAGTTATATTATAAAGTACGGGACTATTCAGTATATTTTTCGACCCTTCTTTAACGAAATCAATTTCATCAGGAGTACGTGGATTTTCAAAAAGTAGTCTAATTTATTTGAGATTAAAATCGTATTTTCTAAGGAATAATAGTAACTTGTATTAATTAATATTTTAGTAGCATTAAGCCAGAAGAGTAAATCTATTACTTTCGGATAGTCCTTTTGCGGCAACAATATACAGTGAAACTAAAATTTTGCTGTATATTGTGTTATTGATAGAAGAACTCGAATAAAGGTATTTATACATAGCTTTAAAGCTATATATCGCTAATTGAGACCACGTCATCACTTTTTATATATTTTTTAATCTAATATCTGAAATATATATATACTTTTGTGTATTAGAAATTTGATTCTAAGTTAATTTAGTCAATGAGACGGTTTATATCCATATTCCTTTCACTTATAATACTTGTAGTAGGGGCTCATCCTGTACTGGCAATGCATTTTTGTGCGGGCGATTTATTTTCCGTCAATCTGACTAAGGCCAATCAGCAAAATCATTTCTGCTGTGAAAAAATGGAGAATATGCCGACAGAGGATTGCGGGAGCAAATCTCATTCCCATCATAAACCACATTCAGCATTTACCGAAGAACATGACAATTGTTGTACTTTTAAGCAGGTAAAATTGTCGACAGATGATTTCAACCATCAAATCCAACAATCCAGCCTGAATAATATACTGCCATCCTTTTTCAATGTCTGGTTTGTATTATATTCAGCCGTCAACTATCTCGAATCTGACAGTTCTGTAATAGTTCAACATATTTTTCCACCCGGAGGGCTGGACAAGTTGAATATTGACTTGCTCGCCTATATTTGTACCTATCGTATTTGATATTTAAGCCTGGTAACATAACTGTTATCAGCCAACGTATTTTGTCTTTGACAAAACAGCTTCCATTGTTGTTTTGTTAAAGTTATATCTATTTAGCTTATACATTTATGTTTGAGATATCGACATTAAATGAATTAACAAAATATCAAATATATCAGACTATGCTAAACAAAATCATTAAGTATTTCCTGAATAACAGGTTGATAACAATGTTATTACTGGTTATTCTGGTTGTTTGGGGACTATCGACTGCGCCGTTTAACTGGCATGGGGGATTATTACCGCGCGACCCGGTTCCGGTGGATGCCATCCCCGATATAGGAGAAAACCAGCAGATAGTGGCAACCGAATGGATGGGACGTTCTCCCAAAGATATTCAGGACCAGATAACTTATCCTTTGACGACATCCCTGTTAGGAATGCCGGGGGTAAAGACCATTCGCAGTACTTCCATGTTCGGGATGTCTTTCATCTATATTATATTCGATGATAATGTGGAATTCTATTGGAGTCGTTCCCGTATCCTCGAAAAACTGAACTCTCTGCCGGCCGGTACACTCCCCGAAGGCGTTCAGCCGGGTTTAGGCCCCGACGCAACTGCTTTAGGTCAGATATTCTGGTATACACTCGAAGGCCGTAATCCTGAAACAAGAGAACCGACCGGAGGCTGGGACCCCGATGAACTGAGGACGGTACAGGATTTTTATGCCAAGTATTCAATTTCATCGGCCGAAGGGGTTTCCGAAGTAGCTTCCATCGGAGGATATATCAAAGAATATCAGGTGGAAATAAACCCTAATTCGATGCGTGCCTACAATGTGTCTATAATGGATGTGATGAATGCCATACAAAAAAGTAATCTCGATATAGGAGCTGAAACCGTTGAAATCAATAAGGCGGAGTATTTGGTACGGGGATTGGGATACATTAAAAAAGTTTCGGATCTGGAAGAAGCGGTAATTACTGTCCGCAACGGTGTACCGGTCAAGATAAAAGATGTTGCATTCGTCAATCTCGGACCTGCTACCCGTAGAGGAGGGCTGGATAAAGAAGGTATAGAAGCTGTAGGGGGAGTTGTCGTTGCCCGTTACGGATCGAATCCGATGCAGGTAATACAGAATGTGAAAGATAAGATAAAAGAGATGGAGGCCGGTCTTCCTCAAAAAACATTGGCAGACGGTACTGTTTCCAAGGTCACAATTGTCCCTTTCTATGACAGGTCGGGGCTGATACAGGAAACAATCGGCACACTCGAAACAGCTTTATCACACGAAGTCCTTATCTGTATTATAGTGGTCATTGTACTTGTCTTCAATCTGAGGGCATCGGTCGTCATATCGAGTATATTGCCCATAGCCGTACTGATGACGTTTATTATTATGCGTTATCTGGGTATCGAGGCCAATATTGTTGCCCTGTCAGGTATTGCGATAGCTATCGGGGTAATGGTGGATGTCGGTGTCGTCTTTGTCGAGAATATTATCCGGCATATGGAAGAAGAGTCAAATAAAGGCATAACGAAGGGTAAAGCCTTTATAGACCTGATATATAAAAGTGTGAGTGAAGTTTCAGGTGCATTATCAACAGCTATGCTTACCACCATCATCAGTTTCCTTCCTGTATTTGCGATGGAAGCTCAGGAAGGTAAGCTGTTTAAACCATTGGCTTACACCAAAACATTTGCCTTATTATCGGCTTTCTTGCTTGGAGTAGCCATGTTGCCCACATTAGCCTACTATGTCTTTTCATTAAAGATAAGTTCCAAACTTATCCGCAAAGTTTGCAATATCACGCTTATAGCCAGCGGAATCGTTCTGTTTATATTGACGGGGATTGTTCCTGTGCTGGGATTATGCCTGTTCGGACTGAACAATCTTTTTTCATATAAATGGAAAAACAAAAAAACACCGACTTACCTCAATGTCGGCATAGCTATCCTCATCGCAGTCTATTACCTGACTATAGAATGGCTGCCTGTGGGTACGCAGGAAGGTATTCCGGTCAACTTCATATTTGTTGTTCTGGCTATTGCCGTCATATTAGGTATGCTATGGGTCTTAGTCATTTATTATGAGCGAATCTTGCGCTGGTGCCTTGCCCATCGTTGGAAATTTATGCTGATACCAGTCATCACTGTATTCTTCGGCATGATTATCTGGGTAGGATTTGAGAAAACATTCGGCTTTGTAGCCAATGGATTTGAGGCGATAGGATGGAAAACATTCAGGCAAACCGGCTTTTGGCAAGCATCCGCTGATAAGTTTCCGGGTATCGGTGAAGAATTTATGCCGAGTCTGAATGAAGGCTCTTTCCTATTGATGCCTACAAGTATGCCTCATACCGGTATAGAGCAAAATCTCAGTTATATAGAAACGCTCGATAAACGTATATCCAATATTCCGGAAGTCGAAATCACTGTCGGTAAATGGGGACGTGTCAATTCAGCTCTTGACCCCGCACCTGCCCAGATGTTCGAAAATACCATAAATTATCGTCCCGAATATATACTGGATGAAAACGGGCATCGCCAGCGATTCAAAGTAAATGGTAAAGGCGAATTTTTGCTTATCAACGGCTCTACTTACAACCCTGAAGACGGATTCAGGCTTATTCCTGCGGATAGCCTTGTCATTGATAAAAATGGGGATTATTTCCGTCAATGGCGTCCTCAGATAAAGAAAACGGATGATATCTGGCAGGAAATTGTGAACGTTTCCCATATGCCGGGGCTTACTTCATCGCCTAAATTGCAACCGATAGAAGCCCGTTTGGTTATGCTATCGACCGGGATGCGTGCCCCGATGGGTATAAAGGTATCAGGACCTGACCTCGAATCTATCGAGAAAGGTGGGAAAGCTTTGGAAACGGCCTTGAAAGATATACCGTCGATACTTCCTTCTACCGTATTCTACGACCGTGCAGTGGGTGCTCCATATATCGAAATCAAACTGAACCGCCAGAATATGGCGCGGTACGGCATTACGGTAGCAGACCTGCAAGAGGTAATCAGTGCAGCAGTGGGAGGTATGCCGTTGACGACGACCGTGGAAGGACGCGAGCGTTTCCCTGTCAGGTTGCGGTATCCCCGCGAGTTGAGAGAAAATCCCGAAGAGCTGTCCCGGCTTATTATACCTACAGCCACAGGTGCGCAGATACCACTTGGCGAAGTTGCGGATATAGAATATACCAAAGGCGCGCAAATGATACAAAGCGAAAATACCTTCCTGCTGGGATACGTTATTTTTGATAAAGTTTCTGGTAAAGCAGAAGTGGAGGTCGTAAAAGAAGCCGATAAGATATTGAACGAGAAAATCGCTTCGGGAGAAATCCAGCTACCCAAAGGTGTTTCCTACAAGTTTGCCGGAAATTACGAACAGCAAGAGCGTGCCGCCAACCGTTTGCTTATAGTGATACCGTTAAGCTTACTGGCTATTTTGCTCATCCTTTATTTCCAGTTTAAAACTGTCACCGCCTCACTGATTCATTTCTCGGGTGTCATTGTAGCTTTTGCCGGAGGGTTTATCCTGCTGTGGTTCTATGGAGAGCCCTGGTTCATGAATTTCTCGATAGGAGGAAATAATCTGAGGGATATGTTCCAGATGCACCCTATTAACTTAAGTATAGCTGTATGGGTCGGATTTATAGCCCTTTTTGGTATCGCTACCAACGATGGCGTACTGATGGGAACTTATATACACGATACTTTTCTGAAAAAAAATCCCCATACCAAAGATGAAATCAGGGAAGCAGTAGTAAGTGCCGGATTGAGAAGGGTACGCCCGGCAGCCATGACTACGGCGACAGCATTGATAGCCTTACTGCCTGTACTTACTTCTACAGGAAAAGGGGCGGATATAATGATTCCGATGGCTATACCGACATTTGGAGGTATGCTTATCCAGTCCATGACAATGTTCGTAGTTCCTGTATTTCAGTGCTGGTGGAGAGAATGGGCTATCAGAAAACACGGAAGTATTAAAGAATAAAACAAAGGTTATGAAAAGAAATTATATAACATATTTATTGGTTGTATTCACAATGGTAATTCCCATAACGAATACATATGGCCAGACGGCTGACTCGCTGAGCCATTACCTGCAAGTTGCGGCTCAGAATAATCCCGGAATCAAAGCCGGCTTTCTTGCCTATCAGGCTTCGCTGCAGAAAGTACCGCAGGCAGGAGCTTATGAGGACCCTCAACTCGAAATGGGGATGTTCCTTAAGCCTATGGATATTGTAGGGGGGCGGCAGGTTGCCGAATTCAAGCTGATGCAGATGTTCCCGTGGTTCGGGACAAAAAAAGCGGCTCAAACCGAAGCTGTACATATGGCAAAGATGTCTTACGAAAAATTCAGGGAGACAAGGGACAACCTTTATCTGGATGTCTATACGCAATGGTATATCTTATGCAGTTTACAACAACGATTGATGAACAACCGGGAGAATAAAGCCTTACTCACCCAACTGGAAGAACTAGCGATGCGAAAATTTGCCTCCCCTTCGGGTAGTTCGTCATCGGGATATTCCATCCCCTCCCCGGCTCCCGCACCCCGGAATAATACTTCCGCCGTTGCAGGAGGCGGTATGTCAGGTATGTCTTCAACGGGAGGCACTAGCTCGTCGACAATGCCTGCATCCCAGGGAATGTCATCCATGAGCGGAGGTTCTTCAGGAATGAGTGCTTCTACGCCCGGCATGTCCGACGTACTCCGTATACAACTGGAGATAGTGGAAACAGATAATAACATTGCCAGTTTACTGTCTGAGATAGCAGCAGAAAAAGCCAGGTTCAATACATTGCTGAACCGCCAGGTGAACAGTGAAGTACAAATCCCCGAATCATTTGTGCAGACGCCTTTCCTCTTCGACGGAGAATCTATAATGGCTAAGATTGAAAAGCAGAATCCAATGCTGGGTATGATAACCGAAGAGGGACTCTCCTATAAGGCAAAAGGCGAAATGGACAGAAAGATGGGTTATCCGATGTTCGGAATCGGGGTACAGTATATGCTCAATAAAAAAACCGATGAAGCTATGCTTTCAATGGGCGATATGAATGGTAAGGATATGATAATGCCGATGGTATCGGTCAGCATTCCCCTGTACCGCAATAAATACAAGGCGCAACAGCGCGAAAGCAAATTGTGGTGGCAGGCCAGCCGGGAAAGGTACGACAATACCCGCAATACACTGGAAGCCGAATTATACAAGACCAAACACCTCCTGGATGATGCAGCCCGCAAAGTCGCCTTGTATAAGAAACAGGAGGAGCTGGCTAAGACAACCTATAATCTGATTGTACAGGAGTTTGTTTCAGGCAAAAGTGACCTGACGAATGTGATTCAGGTACAACGGCAATTGCTCGATTACCAGTTGAAAGAAGCGGAGTCGATAGCAGGTTACAATACGATGGTCGCTTCTATTGAGAAATTAATTTCATTTAAAAAAGATACAGAACAATAAAAACTTTCATATCATGGATACGAATAAAATAAAACAAGTGTTCAGGAATAATTATATCAGGTACGGAATTATCCTGCTTATAGGGCTTCTGTTAGGATGGCTGATATTTTCAGGAGGCACTGATGCTACACTCGCTGAAGACCATTCGGGGCATACCCACGAAATGACTACCGATGAAAACGGGAAACAGGTGTGGACTTGCTCGATGCACCCTCAAATAAAAATGGACAAGCCGGGTAAATGCCCCATTTGCGGAATGGATCTGATTCCTCTGAAAACGACAGGTTCCGGAGATGCAGCTATCGATCCGGAAGCAATACAGATGTCAAAGGAAGCCGTCGCACTGGCAAATATCCAAACGACAGTGGTTAGCAAACAAAACCCTGTGAAGGAGGTACGTTTGTACGGTACAGTACAGGCTGATGAACGTTTATCCCAGTCTCAGACATCACATGTCAACGGCCGTATAGAGAAACTATTCATCAATTTTACAGGTGAAAGCGTGCAGCAGGGACAGACCATTGCCACCGTTTACTCTCCGGAGTTGTTAAGCGCCCAGCAGGAATTACTCGAGGCTGCTAAAATGCAATCTGTACAACCAGCTTTATTACAGGCAGCAAGGGAAAAACTGAGGCTATGGAAGCTTACCGATGAACAGATTTCACGGATAGAGCATTCAGGGAATGTATCTCCGTATGTAGATGTGAAGGCAACAACCAGCGGTATTGTAGCCGCTAAGAAAATTAGCCAGGGAGACTATGTGAATCAGGGTAATGTTCTGTTCGATATTGCCAATTTTTCAAGAGTATGGGTTATGTTTGATGCCTACGAATCGGATCTTCCTTTTTTAAAGGTAGGTGATAAACTCGAATATACGCTTCAGGCATTACCCGGAAAGACATTATCGGGAAATATATCTTTTATCAACCCGATATTAGACCCGGTGACACGTACCGCGAAGATACGTATCGAAGCAGCCAATCCCGGTATGCAGTTAAAACCGGAAATGTATGCCAATGCTGTGATTAAATCACCTCTCAGACAATATAACAACCAGATAGTGATACCTAAATCTGCCGTACTCTGGACTGGCAAACGTTCCATTGTTTATGTGAAACAGCCCGATACCGAAACTCCGGCCTTTATGCTTCGCCAGATAGAACTGGGACCGTCTTTAGGTGATTCCTATGTGGTTCTGTCCGGAATAAATGACGGGGATGAAATAGTCACTAACGGCACATTTACAATAGATGCCAGCGCTCAACTCGAAGGCAGGCGCAGTATGATGAATGACGCCGATTCGAGGCCGGTAACGGGTCATGAAGGCCATAACATGTCCGGAGGCTCGGGAAATATGAATAAAGAAAATGAACATGCCGGTCATAATATGTCGCCGATGCCTGACAATATGCCTCAAAAAACATCAGATAAGCAGACTCATACAATGATTCCGGTACAGGGCAATTGCGACATGTGTAAAGATCGCATCGAGAAGGCGGCAAAATCCGTCAAAGGTGTATCTACCGCAAGCTGGGATCAGAAATCGAAACAATTACATCTGAATTTTGATTCAACTAAAACTTCAATCGAAGCGATTAGCCGGGCTATAGCCAAAGCCGGACATGATACCGATAAATATAAGGCAGACAAAGCGATTTATGATGCATTACCCGCCTGTTGCAAATACCGGAATAATTAAAATAACAGATTTTTATAATAACTAATTTTTAACTAAAATGAAAAAGATTTTTATAGTAACAATGACCTTAGGAGCAACCCTGTTTATAGCATGTAACTCTGGTGCTTCAAATAAGAGTGAACAGAAAATACCAATGGCAGAAACCGGACAACCGGAAATGAATCATGATTCAAAGAAAGACGCTAACCTCGAACATGCTACGCTTGACGTACAAGGAAACTGCGAACTATGCAAGGAGCGTATTGAAACAGCAGCAAAAAGTGTGAAAGGTGTTGCTTCCGCAGACTGGGACATAAAAAAGAAAGAACTCCATGTGAGCTTCGATTCCAAACAAACTAATCTGGATGCAATAAGTAAAGTCATTGCCAAAGTCGGACATCGTACAGATAAAGACCCTGCAGATCCGAGTGCTTACGATGCTTTACCTCCATGTTGTAAAGTGTGATTCTCCCAACTAGGGCCGACAGTACAAATATATAATTCTTTTTCAAACACCCCCATATTTTTGTGAGGGGGATTTGAAAAAGAATTATTTGTAAAAGTTTAGATTATCGACCGATGGGAACAATGAAGAAACAAGAATTATTGAGTGTTTAAACGCAGCTATGAGACTATGCTAACCTCATATCGCTGTATATATACGATATTTTTCTAAAACAAAAGATATCTATTATTAAAACTTTATCTTAAAATAATTTCAAGATAAAATAATGGATTTAATTGTATTTCTTATTACACTTCCCTGTAAAATTCAGCAATATATTCTTCCATAAATAAATGGCGTTTTGCTGCTATCAGCTTAGCCGATTCAGTATTCATCAGACCTTTTAGCTTAAATAACTTATCATAAAAGTGTTGAATACTAGAGTTTTCCTTCTCTTTTTCATCAGGACTATATAGGATGCAGTTCTTACTACCGCCATAAGCAAAACAGCGTGCAATGCCGATTGCCCCGATAGCATCCAACCTGTCCGCATCCTGAACAATTTCAGCTTCGATTGATGATGGCTTATTGCCTTTACTGAACGAAACCTGGGAGACAATCTCAATTACCCGGTCTATGATAGACTGCTCAACAGCCAAGGATTTAAGGAATGAGCTGATTAACTCTTCTGACTTATCTATTCCGTTGTTGAGTTTCTTATCGCCTAGATCATGCAGCCAAGCCGCTAATTGGACAGTAAAACTATTGGCCTGTTCTGTCTGCAAAATCCTTCGGGCATTAGTTACCACTCGTTCTATATGATAGTAGTCATGTCCCGTTCCTTCTTTAAGAAAAGTTTCTTTGATATATTCCTGTGCTTTTATCAGAATTTCTTTATTCTCCATTCTTCTGCTTATTGAAAAATTTCCATAATGGTAAATTCACACTCTTTGGATTGGTGTTCATTAATCAGAGGAACAAGCCGTCTGAAATGCTCTGTCTGGCAATGCCTGTCCAACGCATCATGATCCGGCCATTCTTCAATGAAGATAAAGTGAGTTTTATCGTCCTGATCTATATAGAGGTTGTATTCTATACAATCCTTTTCTAATTTGGTTTTAGCAACCAATTCAGCATAAAGAGGCTTTACTATTTCCAGATACTCTTCCTTAATAAAGTCCTCGGCTATAACTTTTATCATTCCTATTTATTTCCCCCCTGTAATTAATATTTAAAATGAATTATTTTGTATAACAAAGGTAAAGAGAATTACCGGATTCAATATTCTTTTATGATCATATCTCATTTACCGTTATTTCGAGATGATTGATCTTATCTTCTGTTATTTCAAAGTGATAATCCAATAAAACAGGACTACCCTCAAATGTTCCGGAAATCTTAGCTATAAGGATACCCGTTGTTTGAGTACTTTTGTATGCTATCGGTTCCATGACTATTCTGTATTTTTTATTCGCTTCATTAATCCAGTTCCTGATTTCATCCTTTCCACTATAAGTTTGTTCTTCATCAACAACAACTGCTGCTTCTGCAAAACAATCTGCGTATTTGTTACTATCAAACAGATTTTGAGCTTCTATTAATTTTGCGATTACACTTGGATAATTCATAGTTGTAAATATTAAAATATTGTTTTGTACTCTATACTTCACATCAAAAGTAGAATAAGCTGTTTGTTCTGGCAAGTACGGAAAAACGATTCATATAGGGATAAATTCTTCCCTATTGCTTAACTTCGTAAATTAATTTATATTTACGTTATGTATAAGAGAAAGATACCTTTAAGCTTAAATTGTGGTCTGGATTTGATCGGGGAAGTCTTGTATGGCAAATGGAAAATCCGCCTGTTATGGTTTATCAATGAAGGATACCAGCGTCCGAGTGAACTGCAACGTAAAATACCCGATGCTTCCCGCAGGGTATTGGATATGCAATTAAAAGAGCTGGAAGAACATGAATTAATAACTAAAAAGATTTATCCGGTGGTTCCTCCAAAAGTGGAATATAGCTTAACTGAATTCGGAAAAACCCTGATTCCTATTATTTCAGCTTTGGGTCAATGGGGAGATGAACATCAGGAACGATTAAGAACGCTTATTCTAAAAAAGAAAAATCAATGAACCCCCATTTTTGAAAATACATTTACGATAACGACATGGGCTACAATAAGACCAATGCCTATTATTACAGGTACATCCGGTGTCTGCTTAAAGAGAACAGCTCCAATTACAGTTATCAATACAATCCCCAAACCTCCCCATATTCCATAGGCAATACCTACAGCATAGCCTTTAATGACAGGCTCAGAAAATAAAAGGGAATGAGGTAAGAAATTATAAATACGACCGAAGGTGTCAGTCTGGTGAACTGTTCTGATTTAAGAGTATTCAATCTGATTGTAGATAATTATCGGGACGTATGGTATGAGTAATATTTAGGCCTGATATTTTTTCTAAGCAAGGACGAAAAAAGGCGTAAAAAAATCAGTTTTTTCAATCTCTATACATTTTTGTCCCTTTTAAGTTTGGGGATTCAATCAATATTGCTTATAATCAACGAAGTATGTACTTGGCGCAATATTTGTAGTTACTAAGATAAAAGAACAAATGGCTCTTAGCAATGTTTTTACTTTTATAAAGTATATCCAATCAAATAATGATTTTAGAAAATCCTGCTATAGCTGCAAATCAAAGGCTGAATTGAGGGCTATACTAGCATGTTATGAGATTGTATTTACAGATGAAGAGTTTAGAGAAGCAATTAGTGCATCATTATTCAAATGCCAAATGGAGAGTGAGCCTCTAGAAATCAAGCAAATAGAACGGTTATTTAATTTATACCCCGAAAAATGACTTATTATGGATACAATAGAAAACAAAACTATTATCGTTCCAAATATAGAAAAGATTCGTTTTATAATTAAAGATGCAATAGGCTTGGATGTTATGTATGCCTATGAAGATTTGTTTTTTGCAGAACATGGTGTTTTTCTAATCAAAAGTAGTTTTGGCGATACCACATTGTAATGCAGTTTTAGTAACAGAACCTGTCTGCTCATAGATTCTAAGCCAGTTCTGACGTGCTCTTATTTTTCGTTCTATATTTTTATAGTCGAAAAATATAGACTTTATTCCAATATTTAATGTCAAAAATGTAGCGTTTCTATTGGTATGTTCTATCTATAGTAAGTTTTGAACTCTATTGTGGGATTTTCTGCTAGGATCTGAAAACAAAAAAGTCCTGAATCCTGCTGAATTTCAGGACTTTTCGTCGATTTATAAATCTTATTGGCGGTATGGACAGGACTCTGATTATATTATAATAGTTCCCAATATTTTATAATAATTATTGAATATCAATCATTTAACTTTTTATGTTTTCGAATATTATTTGCATTTTCGGATAGTTTTTGTATGTGTGCAACACAAATGCAACATAATTTTTATATGGCTAAATACTTTGTTTACATTAAGAAAGACTACGATTCCAAATCAGGATATACGCCACTTTATGTCCGTTACAACTATGACCGAACAAAACGTACTTTAATATCGACCAGATATTCTATCAAATTCCAGCATTGGGACGATAAAAAGAAGTGCGTTAAACGTGCTTGTCCCGAATATGACGAAATAGAAGTAACTGTCAATAAAATATATCTGCGTCTGTCGAATATATTGGATTACGCTAACGAAAATGATATAGAACCGACAGTTGACTTTGTGCTGAAAGAATTAGCCGTTGAAAGAGAATATGAACAGAAACAGGCTCGGACAGACTTGTTTGCCCTCTTAGATAAGTATGTCGAAGAGAAAACTCCTTTCGTATCTAAAGACCAAGTAAAGGACTACAGGACATTAAAGAAGCATTTGACGACATTTAAGAAGTATTCTTCTCAACCAATATCTTTTCGCAATCTTAACATGAAATTCTACAAAGAATTTATGAACTATCTGTTTTATGAAGCCGTAAAAACCCGATGGTACGATTGGGCTGGTAATAAATTCTGCCGGAAAAGTAGTGCGATTGTTAAAAGGTTTTGTAAACTATCAAATTGCAAAAGGAACTATCCCGACTGTCGATTTGAAATTTTTCAAGGTTGTAGAAGAGGAAACCGACGCTATCTATTTAACAGAAAATGAATTGGCTAAAATATATCAGCTTAATCTCTCCGATGATAAAGAATTAGAGGAAGTCAGGGATATATTCATTGTTGGCTGCTATACCGGATTACGGTACAGCGATCTATCAACTCTTAATAATGAACATATCGACTTGGTAAACGGGAACATCAATATTAAACAACGGAAAGTACATAAAGCCGTTGTTATCCCTATAATTGACTATGTGCCGAATATTCTCAAGAAATATAACTATGATCTACCGAAAGTTTCTTCTTACAAATTCAACGAACGTGTCAAAGAATTGGGCGAGAAAATCAAGCTGAATCAGAAAATAGAAATAGTCCGAAAGAAAGGGAACGCCAGAGTAACAGATATACGCAAGAAATATGAACTAATGCCCTCGCATACATGTCAGCGTTCGTTCTGTACCAATATGTATCTGTCCGGTTTCCCCGCAGAGGAACTTATGAAAATATCGGGGCACAAAAGCCCTGCTGCATTTATGCGCTACATCAAAGTCGATAATCAACAGGCCGAAAGCCCTGAGAAATAGTTTGAGTAGATGAGACTGATACGCCGGTTATTCATTACTTTTGTAAAATACATTATATAGATTTCGATGTGCAATATCCAGATAGTCTGACAAAGTATAATTGGCCTACAGGGGACAGTATAGGAGCATTTAAACATCAATTTGCAACAAAGGCTCCTGAATGGAAGCACGAAAATGAGGTGCAGCTATTAGATATGCCCAAGATAGGCTATTCTGAGATGGGCTTTCATCCCGAAATATTATTAGACGATGACTCTCATCACCGATACAAAATAGGCGGAGAATGTTTTTCTGCCATTTATTTAGGAGTAAATATCATCGAAAAGGATAAAGAGGAAATCATTAAGACGGGTCAGAAATTGAATCCCAATATCCGTATTTATCAAATGAATGTCAATCCAAATGCGTTTAAATTAGATTTTTGTGAAATAATTTAGATAATCTGTTAATTTCTCAGGTAGTCTTTTCTCATCATAGTACCAATACATTCCATTATCAGATAAAATAATATATCCACCCTACTAAAGTTCGTAAACCATGCCAATCAGAAACTTTAAAATTGAAATTCCAAATGAATCTCTTGAAGATTTATCCCTTAGGCTAAGGAAAACAAAATGGGCAAATCAGATACCGGAAACAGGGTGGAGCAGAGGAACTGACAAAGATTATTTACAGGCTCTGGTCGATTATTGGATAAGCGGTTATGATTGGCGGACTCAAGAAAAAGTATTTAACCAGTACCCCCAATACAAGTGTAATATCGATGGTGTGGATATTCATTTCTTCCATATAAAAGGAAAAGGAGAAAATCCATTACCTCTCATTCTTACCCATGGGTGGCCTGATAGCTTTGTCCGCTATCAAAAAATTATTTCCCGTCTTACCGACCCTGTCAGCTTCGGAGAAGATTTGTCTGACTCTTTTGATGTTATTATCCCATCACTACCCGGAATTGGTTTTTCCTCTATCCTTGAGCCCAAAGGATTTAACAATTCTAAGGTTGCTGATTTATGGGTCAAATTGATGACTGAAAAACTAGGGTATACTAAATTTGGTGCAGCAGGTGGAGATGTGGGTTCGGGTGTTACCCGATATTTGGCAATGCACTATCCGGAACATCTTATTGGAATTCACCTGACCGATGTGGGTATTATCCGGCAAATTATGATGTCGGATGATAACAAACTTTCGAGTGAAGAGAAAGAGTATAAGCGTAAAGCTCAACAATGGATTGTACAAGAGGGAGGTTATATGTCTATTCAATCTACTAAACCTCAAACGCTCGCATACGCCTTGTCTGATTCGCCTGTAGGCTTAGCAGCCTGGCTCGTTGAAAAATTTTATTCATGGAGTGATATTAGTAAAGGTTTTGAGAATAAGTATAGTATGGATGAGCTGCTTAATAATGTTATGATCTATTGGTTGAATAATTCAATAGGAGCTTCCGCCATGATGTATTATGAAAATATGCATACCTTGCCTCCAATTGGCAAAATAACTATTCCTACAGGTATTGCCCTTTTTGCTAAAGATGTTCTACTTCCGCCAAAAGTATGGGTTGAGGAGAACCTAAATTTGGACCAATGGTCAGAAATACCCCGAGGCGGACATTTTACAGCAATGGAAGAACCTGAATTGTTTTCAAATGATATATGTAAGTTTTATCGTAGTTTGAGGTAAAAAAGCTAGTTTTTTGTCTTCTATAAATAATCTGTGATATTTTGACTACGTGACGGCTCCGGGTACTTTTAAAGCAAAAGTCTAATTGACAATCAATTGATTAGACTTTTTTATTTTAGCAAATTGTTCCCGAATTGTTCCCAAGTATATAACACATATCTTGATTTTCTACTAATCTAGGGACAACCTCTTTTTAATGATTTTAATTGAGATACATTTCTGGTGTAATTATATATTCATAAAAGACTATCCCATCTATATCATTAAAGATATAGTGGAAAATCCAGTGAGCGTTGCCCCCTCGTGCCAGTCTAAATTGACCCCATGTACCAAAATATGTTTGACCCTTTTCGCCAAAATAAAAATGTCCCCTGTCGGAATATAAACCAACAGGGGATTTTTATGTAATTTAGATTTACCCTCCTGGTCGATGGGTTAAAACTAAAATTACTATGACAACAAAATTAGCAAACATTCTTCATTGCTATGCAATGGGGATGGGTATAAAAGGTATCAGCGCGACCTTTGAGCTATCCCGTAACACAGTGCGCAAGTATGTGCGTTTGTTTCAAGAGAGTGGTATGCCAATGGAGCAGCTTCAGTCCATGCCGGCGAAGCGCCTTGAGGAGATGTTTGGAAGCAGCGGTGAGAGGGAACGTACCCCTTCAGTGCGTCAGTTGGAACTGGAGGCGCTCTTACCTGAGTATGCCGCAAGACTTACACGCAAAGGAGTGACAGTAAAATCTTTGTATGAAGAGTACCGGCGAGAGCATCCGGGTGGATTCCGTCATGCAAGTTTCGGCGCGTACATACAACGTTATCGGCTTGTATCACGTCCGGTGGGTCACGTTGAGCATTACGCCGCAGACCAGCTGTATATTGATTTTGCGGGCGACCGTCTAGAGGTTGTTGATGAGCAAACAGGCGAAGTCAGATCCGTTGAAGTTTTTGTAGCCATCCTTCCTTGTAGCCACTATACCTACTGTGAGGCAGTCTGGTCGCAGAAGAAAGAAGACCTTATAAAAGCATGTGAGAATGCACTACACTTCTATGAGGGTGTGCCCTTTGCAATCGTCCCTGACAATTTGAAGTCGGCGGTAACTCGGAGCAATCGCAATGAGCCGGTTATTAACGAAGACTTTGCCGCTTTTGCCGAGCATTATGGTTGTAGTGTATATCCGGCACGTGTCAGGCACCCAAAAGACAAAGCCCTTGTAGAGAACGCTGTAAAACTGATGTACAAGTCTGTTTATACCGATCTCGAAGGTCTGATGTTCCATGATTTGGAATCACTCAATGCCTGCATTATCCAATCTCTAAGTCGTTTCAACGAGAGAAAACTTACCGGACGCAATCAGTCTCGCAGGCAGTTGTTTGAAGAGGTAGAAAAAGACTATCTACGAACTTTACCCTCTGTGCGGTATCAGATGAAGGAACGCAAATCTGTGACCGTGATGCGTAATAGCTATGTAACTCTCAAGAAGCATCATTACAGCGTGCCAAAGGAATATGTAGGCAAGCGTGTCGATATTGTTTACGATGCTGATACTCTCGATATCTTCTATGGCCTGCGGCTGGTAACAACCCACCAGCGTGATGACACTCCCTATGGCTACACTCGGAAGGAGGCACACAATCTTCCCGGTAGGCATGGTAGCTACGAAAAGGATCTGGACGAGGTTTTTGAACGAGCTACTCAGATAGATAATATCGTCTTGCTTTATCTCAAGGATGTAGCATCGCAGAAGAAATATATGCCTCAGGCCTTCCGCTCATGCAGAGGTATCCTAGCCTTGGAAAAGACCTTCGGACAGGACAGGCTTGTGGCGGCATGCGCCTGTGCTTCATTGATGCGCGTTTACGGATATCAAGATGTTATCGGTATCCTGAACCGGGGCGATGATGCAGACTTTCTGCCACAGGCTGATCAGGACTCGGACACCAACTTATCACTTCCGCACCACAAGAACATCCGTGGACGTGAATACTTCTCAAAATCAACAACAAAAACTAACAACAACAATGGAAACAAATAATAAAACCGCACCCGTTACTCAGGAGAAAGACCAAAATATCATTTCTCTGGATCTGATGAACCGTATGAAGCTGCATGGTATGGCTGCCGCCTTTAAGGAAAGCCTGCAGTCCACCGTTGCCGAGTCTATGACTGCTGACGGCTTCCTCTCATTACTATTGGCTCGTGAATGGGACTATCGTTCGGATGCCTCCATACAACGCCTGATTCGAGGGGCCGGCTTTCGATACAAGGCTTATCTTGAGAATATAGACTATACCATCAATCGAAGTCTCGACCGCAACCATATAGAACGGCTCTCGTCGCTTGACTTTATCCGTCAAGGAAAGAATCTGTTCATTACCGGTTCATCCGGAACCGGCAAAAGTTATATTGCAACAGCCATTGGGTATCAGGCGTGTAAGAACGGAATACGAACTAACTATGCCAATGCATCCAAACTTATGGGAGCGCTAAAAGTTGCAAAGACAAAGGGGATCTTCGAGGCCGAACTCAAGAAAATAGAACGATGTCAGTTACTTATACTTGATGATCTCTTTCTTGTTCCTCTTGACGCTAAAGAACGTTCAATATTGCTTGACATCATCGAAGATCGTCATGAGCGCAAATCTATCATTGTGACCTCACAATTACCGGTTGCCAACTGGTATGATGCAATAGGAGAACCAACAGTCGCTGATGCCATTCTTGACCGCATCGTCCACTCGGCGCATCAGATAGAACTTACCGGTGAGAGTGTGAGAAAAATGAAGGTAGACAAAAACAAGTAAATCTAAAATAAAAATGACCCCGTCGACCAGGATAATTTAGGGGTAATCATAAAGTTTTTTCAGGGGTCAATTTAGATTTGGCACGAGGGGGCAACGCTCACTGGATTTTCCATCGCCATTTACTGTAATACGTAAATAAATAGAGGCTTCTCCGTTTTTAAGAAGCCGATGCTTTCTGATAACATAAAGCAAACTGAACGTTGTTTGAATTGCATTCATGGGCTTGAAATTTTACTGTTACAAAATTACTTGTTACAGTTCATTTGAAAGCTATGCAAAATTCTGAAAATCAACGAATAGAAACCCTAATCGTGGGCAAAAACAGGATATTAAAAAAGCCCACGAATTGTACCGTGAATAGTGCGTTAATTTGCTATTTTTCGTGGGCAATGGCTAAAAAGAAAAAGGTCTGAAAGTATTGACTTTCAGACCTTTGCTTCGATTTGCTTTCGCTTTTTGCGGTATGGACGGGACTCGAACCCGCGACCCCCTGCGTGACAGGCAGGTATTCTAACCAGCTGAACTACCACACCGTTTTTTGAGGTTGCATTTTCTCTCAAATGCGATGCAAAGATAGGATAAGGATTTGAATCCTGCAATAGGTTTGAGAAGATTTTTTTAATAAAATTTCAATACACTGCCTTTCAGATGATTAAAATTGGGCATATGAGTACAAATTATTTCCCGCGAATAATAATGAATACATATTAAGGATAAAATCAGCAATACTTTTTTCGTTTCAGGCTAAAAAAACACAAAATATAATATCCAGGATAAAATATTTTAGCATTAGAAAAGACTACCGTGAAGAATTCAGGCTGACCTGATCCACTAATAGGGTCACCAAATCCATGATAAATACGATAAAACACAGAACAATCGTTACAATATATTTCTAATGGCAAAAGTTAGTAAAACCTTGTTTCTTTTTGTTAAAAAGATATGAATTCATTAGTCATATTCACAATTGTTTTTAGTAAATTTGTTAGAAAGGAATCAGTGATCAGTATTAGATTTCTCAACACTCAATCCGGATCACCTTTATAATAGATTGTAAAACTAAAAAACAAACAGATATGAACGATAAACTGATTACATTAGCCATTCATACGCCCGAAAAGGCACGTATCCTGAAATACACACTCGAAGATATGGGCGTGGATTCTATACTTGTAGATCTAAGTGATAAGGAAGAAAATGGCTCCAATGCCATAGCTGTGCGAATAAGTGAAGCCGACCTCACCAAAGCCCTTACGATCATAGAAAATACGCAGCTTTTTCGCTACGATGACAAAAAAATATTTAAAATTGATGATGGACGAAAGCGCATACTCGTGCCTATCGACTTTTCTATCTATTCGCTAAAGGCCTGCCGGGCTGCTTTTGCTGTTGCCCACAAAATAAACGCTAAAGTAAAAATATTGCATGTATACAAAATACGTTATCCAATAACATTTCCATTCGCTGACAACACAAATGCAGACGACGCAGACGATATGCTCGGCAATGCACGAAAGCAAATGCTGGACTTCTGCTACGATATAGACAAAAAAATTTCAGAAAAGGAATTTCCATCGGTAAACTATTCTTATTCGTTGCGTGAAGGCATGGTAGAAGAAGAAATAGATAATTTCATTGATGAATACAAACCGACACTTCTCGTTTTGGGGACAAAAGGAAAAAGCAATAACCGACAGAATATATTAGGGAATGTCACTGCCGATATTATAGAAATGACAAATGTACCTGTAATGGTAGTCCCCGAAAATTCTCAATTTAAAACCATAGAAGATGTAAAACATATCGCATTTCTTACATCCTTGCAAAAAAGGGATCTGGATACTTTTGACCATTTTGTTAATATGCTGAGACCATATCCGACTGTACGGATTACATTAACCCATGTAAATGTAAAAAATAAAACAGGGGATAAATGGACAGAAAACGAATTGGCCGGAATGAAAGATTATTTTGTTCGGAAATATCCGGAACTGAATGTGGGCTATAAATTGATAGACGGCCCCGATATGACAGAAGCTATGGATCAATTTGTGAGAGGAGAAAAAGTAAACTTAGTGATACTGAATACCAAACGAAGGAATCTCTTCGGACGTATTTTCCTGCCAAGCGTATCCCGTAAAGTTCTTACTAATTTTGAAGTTACCCTACTTATATTCAGGGGATAACGGCCTTTTATACCAATAATTAATTGACAAGGGTTCCGATATTTGTATAAAATATGCCGGAACTTTTTTATCCGTACACTCTAAAATAAAGTATTATCCATAAAAATAAAAAGAGGTCAACGCTTGAATCTAAATAATATTGGAATCTTAAATATTACGGGTATATTTTCTCCTTTATATTCAGCTGGTATCCAGTCTGGCATTAACGAAACCACCCTAACCGCCTCAGCATCGCAGGAAGGCGATAAACTATTCAGCACCTTTACATTTGTAACTTTACCCGTTTTTGATATCATAAACTCTATAAGCACTGTTCCTTGTATACTGTCTTTAACAGCATCCTCCGGATATCTTAAGAATGTCATAATGAAAGTCTGAAGACGTGCCTCGCCCCCTATAAATTGGGGCATTTTGACCTTAAACCCGGCATTAACAGAATCTTGGTAAGTCATCTTACCGGATTTATTTTCTTGTGCCACAATAGACAGACAACCAACGAAGAAAAATAACAAAACTATTATAATAGATTTCATAGTATATAATTAAGACCTTTCCGATACACTATTGCCCCTAACACACTAATAAACAATAAATAAGCAATAAGCAGCAATAAATTGATCAATAACAATCCAATAAATATACTTAATTTTTCTAAACTTATAACCAGATGTAAAAACAAAAAACACTTACAGTTGTTCTATACCCAGATTAAGGAAATCAGATAGGACATCAGAAGGTAAATATTCCGGAAATAGGAAAGGGAGTGTCCTACCAGGAGTGGTCGGAAGAAATATCTTCCGACTATTTTTTTATATAATCATTTGATATTAAGCTGATTATGTTTGTTTTTATCACATAGTTTTATTATCTTTAAGTATTGATAATCATATATTTATGGCAATATTTAAAGATCATAGGATTGGAATAAATCAACTATTGGGAGTTATTCCAGAGGCACTTTTAAGTCATTTATCCGAAAATACAAAAGTTGACTATTATTCAAAAGTTCTGCATGGCAAGAAATTGTTTTACCTTTTGATGTATGGCATTTTAGAGAATGACAGATTAAGTCAGCGAACCTTAGAGGATACCTTTAATGATCCAGTCTTCAAGATGCTTTTTAACTTAGACAAATCAGAGAGTGTTCGCCGAAGTTCCATATCAGAACGGCTTTCTAAGATTGATGCGGACTTCTTCAAACAAATATATGAATGTATTTATGAACAATTCTCAGCAGCCTATTCATCGACAGAAAAAGAGGAATATAATCTGATACGAGTTGATTCTTCAATGGTAAGTGAAGCTTGTAGCAAACTCTTAGAAGAAGGTATTGACCATAAAAACGGAAAGAAGTCAGTTAAGTATAGCATTGCTTTTGATGGCATTTTACCTTGTGATGTTAAGATATTTACAGACTCCAAATACTCTGGCGAAGAAACAGCTTTACCTGAGGTTATAAGAAGTCATGTGAAACAAGAAACCGGACATCACAATATTTACATTTTGGACAGAGGATTGCAGTCAGCTAGAACCATGAAAGATTTTTCCGGAGAATCTATCCCTTTTATAATAAGAGCAAAAGAGAATCGAAAACATGTTGAACTAAAATCCTTGAAAAGCGATGATATTGATCTAGACTTGGGTAGTTTGATGCTTTTGAAAGATAGTGAAGTTTATTTATATACCGGTAAGCCTATTAATAATAAACGAGGTAATATCCATTACAAAGAAGAGCTGGTAGAAGTACCTTTTCGCTTAATTGTAGCACAAAGCAAAGATGATCCTGATAAAGAATTTTGGTTTATCACCAATGTGCTTAACTTATCAGCCAAAGATATTACGGACGCTTACAGGCGAAGGTGGGATATCGAAGTATTCTTCCGATTTATAAAGCAGGAACTAAATGTGAGTACTCTTGTGTCACTCAATAAAAATGGAATAAAAGTTATCCTATATATGACTTTGATTGTGGCTATACTTATCTTGATATATAAACAGGCTAATAAACTTGGATATAAAACTGCTAAAAGAAGATTTTCCATGGAATTGAGAAACCTGATTATATCTATGATTGTTGTGCAGTGTGGTGGTGATCCTTCTATTTTCTTCAAAACGTAGAAAACAAAAAGTGATCGGAATTTCTTCCGACCACTCCTGGTGTCCTACTCCCTTTTTATTTTGCATTGATTTTTATTATCCATTTTTCATCAGAAACTATCACCCCGTCGTATACGTATCTGAATAGCGTTCTCTATCGGAACCTCGCTAATAAATATCAGATAGCCGCCGCCACCTGCTCCGCTGAGTTTCCATCCCAACGCCTTATCTTTATATCTGTCCAACACCTCGAATATTTCACTGTTCACCATATGCGGATACATAGTTATCTGGGCATCGAAACTATCTTTCACTGCCATTCCGAATTTTGCTATATCCATTGTCTTTATCGCATCCCATGCCTGGATGGCCGCATCACTCAACTTTTTCGCATTTTCGGCTGTTATATTGGTCTCAGACAACACATCATAATCGCCATGGCGCGGATATAACGGTACAAGCCACAAATATTTTTCCAGCCAGTCGAGTATTTCGTTATCCAATACGCTTTCTATCTCCGATGGCCAGAACCCTCCGGCATAATGCAACCTGTTGAGCCCCGGCATGACAATACCCAGCGAATCCTGAGAACCACTTACATACTTTGTACCGGGAGGATTCTCAAAGCAAAAAAGGGTTAATGCCAGCTTTTCTTTCTTCCCTGCCGGAATATCCACTTGCCAAAGCTCAATTGCTTTATTCCGTGAACTGGTAGACATCCCGCTGCGGTCATTAAACTCATAATCGGGTTCTATGGATATAGTAAGCACCGGTCCCGGGGCAAGACTACTAACATTGGGTTGGTCCAACCATCCGCCTGCCAGGTCGATACGATACGGAATACGGCATTCTTCCCGCAAAGCCGTAGTGGAACGGGCCGGTAAATTTTCATGTGGAATACGTTTGCTCACAACATATTCTATGCCCAGTTCTTTACATAACTGCTCTTTCAGTGAACTGTGCCCGTCGCTGTTGACGAAGAATATATCCGGTTTTAACCGTTTAATTTCTTCCAGAAAATCAATAAGTCCGCTACCACTATTTACCCATGCTTCTTTTACCGATTTGAGAGAACTCACCATATACAGCCGTTCCTGTTCATTATTGATGGTTTTTCGCGCTTTAAGCCCATTTACAGTTTTATCCGAACCTAAACCTACATATAGTTCCCCATATGTAGCCGCTTCTTCGAAAAACGCGACATGTCCGCTATGTAACATATCATAACACCCGCTTACAAAAACTTTCTTCATAAAATCAATTCGATGGTAAAGTATGTATTTTTATTATGTAAATATAAGTCTTTTTTTTCATTCTTTACAAATTTAAGGATTGCTTCCGCTGCTATCAGAGCTTAGGCTGCGACCAACATGATAAACGAATGCCATAATACACCATTAACCTTCACCGGTTACTAACATCCGCAAAAAAGGGTTATTATTAAGAGATAAATTGTTTTATAAAAAAATATTGTAAAAGAAAATGTGTATATATAATTAAAATAATTATTAAACAATCGGGATGATATCATAATTTATTTCTATCTTTGTACTTCAGATATTCATATGAGAATTTGCCGGATATTTGAAAAAATGAAAAAGAAAAAGATACAACATTATTATACAAGCTAAAGGAACAGATATACCAAATATCACGTTCCTTTTTTTTTATCATATAAATCAGTTATTAGTCACAATTATATTCTAAACAAAAAGATGCATTCAGACAAACCAGTTCAACTAATTCTTGACGACGGAACAGTTTTTGAAGGACGGTCTTTCGGCTCGGAAAAAGCCAGTGCCGGGGAAGTTGTATTTAATACAGCTATGGTAGGTTATCCGGAGAGTCTTACAGACCCCTCTTACCTGGGACAGATACTTGTTGTCACCTTCCCGCTTGTAGGAAACTACGGTGTTCCTGACAACACTTTCACAAATGGGATTTCCGACTTTTACGAATCGGAAAAAATACAAGTGAACGGACTCATCATTTCAGACTATTCGCATGAATACTCCCACTGGAATGCAAAGAAAAGCCTTGGTGAATGGCTCAAGGAGAATGATGTGCCGGGTATTTACGGCATAGACACACGCGAACTGACGAAGATATTACGCGAAAAAGGTTCGATGAAAGGCAAGATTGTTTTCAGCGGAGCAGACGAAACAGACTTCTACGACCCCAATATCGAGAATCAGGTGGCAATTGCCAGTTGCAAAGAAGTGATAACATATGGCAGCGGGCAGAAAAAAGTGGTTCTGGTAGATTGCGGTGTAAAACACAATATAATCCGCTGTCTCGTAAAACGCGGTGTAACACTTATACGCGTACCCTGGGACTACGACTTCAACCAGCTGGAATGGGACGGGCTCTTCATCTCTAACGGCCCTGGTAACCCTGATTTCTGTGAAGAGACAGTAAAGAATATCCGCAAAGCAATGGAAGGAAATAAACCTATCTGCGGTATATGTATGGGTAACCAACTACTATCAAAAGCCGGAGGCGCAACCATTTACAAGCTGAAATACGGGCACCGAAGCCACAATCAGCCTGTAAAGATGGTAGACTCTACCAAATGCTTCATCACATCGCAAAATCACGGTTTTGCAGTAGCGAACGCCTCTCTCGGGTCTGATTGGGAACCATTGTTCATCAATCTGAATGACGGAACAAACGAAGGTATCAAACACAAGACCAAACCGTTCTTCTCTGCCCAGTTTCACCCCGAAGCAGCCAGCGGACCGACAGATACGTCATTCTTGTTCGATATGTTTGTAGAGAAATTATAACAATTAGCAAATTCGAATATTAGCAAATGAACTGTTTTTTTATTTTCAAATATGCTAATATGCTAATTTCCGAATTATTTAACTTGTAACCAATTAAACAAATGGATATAGACGTAAAAAAAGTATTAGTCCTTGGTTCGGGAGCCCTCAAAATCGGTGAAGCGGGAGAGTTTGACTACTCAGGTTCGCAAGCCCTGAAAGCCCTGAAAGAGGAAGGCATCGAAACTGTACTTATCAACCCCAATATTGCAACGGTACAAACCTCGGAAGGCAGTGCCGATAAGATATACTTCTTACCTATTACCCCATACTTCGTAGAAAAGGTAATTCAAAAAGAAAAGCCGGAAGGCATACTTCTGGCTTTCGGTGGACAAACCGCCCTCAACTGCGGTGTGCAGCTCTACGAAGGCGGCATTCTGGAAAAATATAATGTACGCGTACTGGGAACACCCGTACAAGCCATTATGGATACCGAAGACCGTGACCTCTTTGTGAAGAAACTCGACCAGATAGATGTAAAAACCATCAAAAGCCATGCGGTAGGCTCGATAGAAGATGCCGTAAAAGCAGCGGCGGAACTGGGTTATCCTATTATCATACGCGCGGCATACGCGCTTGGCGGACTAGGCTCGGGATTTTGCGACAATGAGCAGGAATTGCGGGTACTGGCCGAAAAAGCGCTTGCATATTCATCCCAGCTTCTGGTAGAAAAATCGCTGAAAGGATGGAAAGAAGTGGAGTACGAAGTTGTCCGCGACAAGTATGACAACTGTATGACCGTGTGTAACATGGAAAACTTCGACCCGCTGGGAATCCATACCGGTGAAAGTATCGTAGTTGCACCATCTCAAACACTTACCAATTCCGAATATCATAAGCTGCGTGAACTATCTATACGTATTGTGAAACATATAGGTATTGTCGGTGAATGTAACGTACAATACGCCTTCGACCCCGAATCGGAAGACTACCGTGTGATCGAGGTCAACGCCCGCCTGAGCCGGTCATCGGCGCTGGCATCTAAGGCGACAGGTTATCCACTGGCCTTTGTAGCGGCTAAACTGGGGCTGGGTTATGGACTGTTCGAACTGAAAAACTCGGTAACCAAATCTACCTGCGCGTTCTTCGAACCTGCTCTCGACTATGTAGTGGTAAAAATCCCTCGCTGGGACTTGGGTAAATTCCACGGCGTATCGAAAGAGATAGGATCAAGTATGAAATCTGTCGGTGAAATTATGGCTATCGGCCGTACATTCGAAGAAGCCATACAGAAAGGCCTTCGTATGATTAACATCGGCATGCACGGATTCGCTGCCAACAAGCCTCTGGAAATCGACAATCTGGACGACGCACTGAAAAATCCTACCGACAAGCGCATATTCTGTATCGAAGAAGCCCTGAAAAGAGGATACACCATAGAACAAATACACGATCTCACTAAAATAGACCTTTGGTTCTTACAGAAACTGCAATATATTTTTAAATGTTCTAAAGAACTGGAAAAATTCGACGATATACAGTCTCTCCCACTCGACCTGCTCCGCTCTGCCAAGCAAATGGGATTTTCCGACTTCCAGATAGCGAAGATAGTATGCAAAGAGCCAAGCCTGGTAGAGACAATAGCGCACGATGTACGCCGTATCCGCAAGGAAAACGGAATCATACCGTGTGTGAAACAGATAGATACGCTTGCCGCCGAATATCCGGCTCAGACCAACTACCTCTACATCACATACAACGGTAAAGCCAACGATGTGAAATACCTGGGCGACCACAGATCAGTGATCGTTCTCGGATCGGGAGCATACCGCATCGGCTCGTCCGTAGAGTTCGACTGGTGTTCGGTCAATGCCCTGCAAACCATCCGCAAGGAGGGTTACCGCTCGGTAATGATAAATTACAACCCCGAAACAGTATCTACCGACTACGATATGTGTGACCGTCTTTACTTCGATGAACTCACTTACGAGCGCGTGATGGATATCATAGAACTGGAAAACCCGCACGGAGTAATCCTTTCGGTGGGCGGACAAATACCAAACAATCTGGCTATGCGACTAGATGCGGCTAAGGTTAACATACTCGGCACAACTGCCAAGAGCATTGACAATGCCGAAGACCGTCACAAGTTTTCCAGCATGCTCGACCGCATCGGAGTAGATCAGCCGCGATGGAAAGAATTGAGTTCGCTCGATGATATCAAAGGCTTTGTAGCCGAGGTAGGCTATCCGGTACTCATCCGCCCTTCTTATGTACTCTCGGGTGCTGCGATGAATGTATGCTCCAACGATCAGGAACTTGAAAACTTCCTCGGGCTGGCTGCCGAAGTCTCCAAAAAGCATCCTGTTGTAGTCAGCGAGTTTATCGAAAATGCCAAAGAGATAGAAATAGATGCTGTGGCCAACAAAGGTGAAATAGTCATGTACGCTATCTCTGAACACGTTGAATTTGCCGGAGTTCACTCAGGAGATGCGACAATACAGTTCCCTGCTCAACGCCTGTATATCGAAACTGTAAGAAGAATAAAGAAAGTAGCCCGTAAGATAGCGCAGGAATTGCAGATATCAGGACCTTTCAATATACAATTTCTGGCTAAGGACAATGATATCAAAGTAATCGAATGTAACCTGAGGGCATCCCGCTCTTTCCCGTTTGTATCTAAAGTGCTGAAGATAAACTTTATCGACCTTGCCACTCAGGTTATGCTGGGTAAAAATGTAGAGAAGCCGAACAAGAACGACTTCGACCTCGACTATGTAGGTATCAAGGCGTCTCAATTCTCATTTTCACGCTTGCAGAAAGCAGACCCTGTACTGGGTGTGGATATGGCTTCTACCGGAGAGGTAGGATGTATCGGGGATAACTTCTACGATGCCATGCTCAAATCGATGCTGTCGGTCGGCTACCGTGTACCCAAGAAAACGGTTCTGTTTTCTACCGGGCCTGCCAAATCGAAAGTGGAACTGTTGCAGGCCGCACGCCTGCTGCATCAGAAAGGATATGAGTTATATGCAACGGGTGGTTCCCAAAAGTTCCTCATAGACAACGGGGTCCCTGCCACTCAGGTATTCTGGCCTAATGAAGACCAGAAACCAAGTGCACTGGAAATGATCCAGAACAAGAAAATAGACCTCGTGGTAAATATCCCTAAAAACTTCACTACCAACGAGCTGGACAACGGATATAAAATCCGCCGGGCATCTATCGACTACAATGTACCTCTGCTTACAAACTCCCGTCTGGCTTCGGCTTTCATACAGGCATTCTGCAAAATGAATGTGGATGAAATAGAGATTAAGGCATGGAACGAGTATGATTAATCCGGCATCATTATAATGAATAGCCTCGGGATAAATCCTGAGGCTATTTTTTTTGAAACAGTAAGAAAGTCATCAGTTAACCGGAGGAGACATGCAGGTCAAGTTACGTTTTCATAAACCTATGCCGGACAAGTTAATTAAAATACGCTGACAGTATCTCCTTATATTTTTTATCCCGGCGGATATTATTGAAGTCCTGATCGTCTTCGATGCGCTTCTTGTCCAGCTTGTCCATTTTTATAGTGTATTGCTTTACAATGGTCTTTTCGAGCCATTTGTGAGCTTCCTCCTTTTCCTTAACAAGGGAATAATAGCAGGCCAGATTATAGGCGGCCGACTGGCTGCCCTGTTGCTCCGCCTTCAGATACGACGCCACCAGTTCCTCTTCGTATTTGATATGGTCCTTCTCTATTTTCCCAAGGCTCAGGCAGGCATATCCCTTTCCCGTATTAGCATCGAGCGAATTGGCATCCAGTTCCAGCACTTTGTTATATTTTTCTATGGATTGCCTGTAAAGCCCGGCGTCGTTCCTGTCCATCGCCAGCTTCAGCAAAGTCTGTCCCCACACCAGATAAGCCTGTATAAACCGGGGATTCACATCTATTGCTTTCTGCAACTTGTCGAAGCATTCTTCATACACACTTTCGTCTTTTTTCAGGTTGGCATAAAAGATGAGCGCGCCCGCCCACAATCCGTACACTTCAGGCGATTGTTTCAGTTCTACGGACTTATTGAATTTCTCGAAACTGATTTCATACAGTTCCGCATCCGAACCTTTCTCGGCACGTTTCATAGCCAGAAAGCCCCATATGGCATACAGGTCGGCATGCGACGGGGCGGCTTTCACTGCTTGTTCCAATATGGCCGATACTTCTTCCATACTGCCGCCTTCGGCTTCCTTGCCCACAGCCATTGCCGCCAGCGATTCAGCACGCACTTTATTCTCTTTGTCCTGAGCTTGTGACGATAAGCAGGAGGTGATCAGAAGTATAAAAAACAGATGTTTCATAATGAGTAATATACATGTTAGAAGAAGCAAATATAAGTATTATTTCGTATATTTGTTAAAATGTCGGAGGACAATAAAATCTGTTGCTTTACATGACAGAAGAACGTTTAGTATGCGGATATATTGCATATACACTTATGGATTTTGCAATGAATGGATTTATTTCCTCCCATCAGAGAAGGATAAACGAAAAATCATTTGTATGAAAGTAATTAAAACAGAAAAAATGGGATTCCAACTGCAAGTAAAGAACCCGTTTATCGTATGCTTCCACCACAAAGACCTTTTTCCGAAAGGAAACGGAAAGATGGAACCTGTCTATTATCCCGATGGCAGAAGAATCGGGGAAGACTTCGACCACAAAGCCCCGTGGCGCATGTATTATGGCGATACTATCCCGGGATTTCCCGTTCATCCGCACCGCGGATTTGAGACGATAACTGTGGTAACCGAAGGATTTGTAGACCATTTCGATTCCAAAGGTTCGAAAGGCCGTTACGGACAGGGTGATGTACAGTGGATGACAGCAGGGGCGGGCATTCAGCATTCCGAAATGTTTCCCATACTGTCCGAAACCGAAGACAATCCGATGGAGTTGTTCCAAATATGGCTCAATTTGCCCCGGAAAAATAAATTTGCGACTCCCGCATACAAAATGCTTTGGAATGAGCAAATCCCCGTTGCGAAGGAGAAAGATGCAAACGGACATACGAGCAGCATAAAGATAATAGCGGGAAGCTACAAGAATATACAATCACCTGACCCTTTACCTGCTTCGTGGGCTTATAATCGCGGAAATCATGTAAACATCTGGCTGATAACTATGCAGCCGGAGGCAGAGTTAAGTATCCCGAAAGTATCGCCGACCCTCAACCGTATGCTTTACCTATACGAAGGTGACGAAGTGGATATAGAAGGACAACGGCTCGCCGTAAACCATTGTGCCGAACTCAACGGCAATGAAGACATCATATTAAAAAACGGCGGGACGGAAAGCCGTTTACTATTGCTCGAAGGCGAGCCTATCCGTGAGTCGGTGGCTACATACGGGCCTTTTGTAATGAATACCCGGGACGAGATAGAACAGGCCATTGCAGACTATGAGCATACGCGCTTCGGCGGTTGGCAATGGTATAGTCCCGGGCCTGTGAACGAAAGCGGAGACGGGCGCTTTGCCAATTATGAAAACGGTAGTCAGATAGAGAAACCGTAAAACTTAAAAAGACTCTGTACAACGACAAAGAATATGAAACAACAACTATTAGTAGACATGGACGGTGTATTGGCCGATGTATATTCCCAGTTTCTCAAACTCGAGTTTGAGGAGCTGGGAATAAAACGATCATTGAAAGATATGGAAGGAGTATTGGAAATGAAAGCATTTGCCAATGCCGGGAAATATGTGCGTACAAAAGGATTTTTCCGCAACGCACCCACCATAGAAGGTAGCGTGGAGGGATTGAAATACCTGAACGGTAAATACAAGGTACTTATAGTATCGTCAGCAACGGAATTTCCCGACAGCCTGAGTGAGAAACTGTACTGGCTGAATGAATATTACCCGTTCATAACGTGGGAACAGATGATTTTTTGCGGTAAAAAGGATTCGGTAAAAGGAGATATTATGCTCGACGACCACTTCAAAAACCTTGACTATTTTGAAGGGAAGACGGTCTTGTTTACTCAGCCGCACAATGCCGGAATGGAGAATGGCAGGCATATAAGAGCTTATAACTGGAAGGACGTAGTGAGTATTCTTTAGATAAAAGAATTTAGCTGCCATCTCATAAATATCTTAAACATTATAACAAAGGAAATATAGGACGGGGCTGTATCCGTCGCGAAACAGCCCCATTTGTTTAAATCCAAACCTTTTTTAACCTGAAATACCTATGCGATTGTATGACGAAAGAATTATTGCATGATGTAAAATAAGGCATTTGAATCCGGACTTTAAATGTAAAATCGTACAATAGCATAGAAACATTGGCTTATACCGCTATTATTCCGTACCTTTATAGTACAGATGCTCTTAATATATTCTTACCCGTAAAAAACTGTATATCATGTTTGCAATTTTCGAGACCGATCCATGGCTGTTGCCCCTGATGATTTTCTTCGGACGTATTTGTGATGTCACACTTGGCACGTTGCGCATTATTTTCGTATCCAAAGGCGAAAGATACAAAGCTCCCATTGTCGGCTTCTTCGAAGTATTCATCTGGGTGGTGATCATATCGCAGATATTCGCTCATGCCAACAGTATTATTGCATATGTGGCATATGCCGGGGGATACGCCGCGGGAAACTATGTGGGCATACTGGTCGAAAACCGCATTGCATTCGGCTATCAACTACTGAGGGTATATACGAAAAAGGATGTCCCCGAATTGATAAAAGACCTCAATAAACATAATATAGGGGCTACTTTCGTAAAAGGTGAAGGTGCTGTATCGCAGGTACATATCATAGAGATAGTCATCGGCCGCAAGTCACTCGATGAAGTGGTGTCTATGATCACCGGCTTCGATCCCGATGCATTCTATCTGGTAGAGGATATCCGCTACAAAAAGAAAGGTATATTTGCAATGAATAAGTGGAGCAACAGGACTATTGCCGCCAGTAAGAGAAAATAGAACTATACCAGCTTATATTTATCCTTATCCGAATCGGTTATCGGCCTTATCACCCTGCACGGATTGCCTGCAGCCAGCACATTGGAAGGAATGTCTTTCGACACCACGCTGCCCGCGCCTATCACCGTATTATCACCGATAGTAACTCCGGGTAGAATGTGTACCCCCGCGCCTATCCATACATTATTGCCTATAGTAACAGGGAAAGCGTATTCGAGGCCGCTAATGCGCTGCTTCACATCGAATGGATGTCCGGCGGTATAGATACCTACACCAGGTGCTATGAATACATTGCTGCCTATGGTGACCTTTGCTCCGTCGAGGACTACGAAATTCATATTGGCGAAAAAGTTTTCGCCTATCTCGATATTGTAGCCATAGTCGCAAAAGAACGGAGGCTCAAATATAAAGTTGTTACCGGCTTTACCCAGCAGGCTTTTCAACAGCTGCTTTTTCTCTGTCTGCATACCAGGGCGCAAAAGGTTGTAGTCGTAAAGTATCTCTTTAGCCCTTTCTCTTGCCCGTAAAATATCCTGGTCGTTGTTAGCATCGTAGAGAAGCCCTGCTGCCGCTTTTTCTTTTTCTGTCATGAGTCCTGTTTTATAGTTACAAATTCAAATATACGGCATATTTAATAAAATAATCCTTTATCAAATCCATTTTTCACCTTATTTGCCAGTCTTACAATTCCCTAATATCGGAAAACAAAAGAGCAGGCAACAACTGTTACCTGCCCTTTATCTCTGTAAAGAGCTATATTCAATCAGGCATTTATCAGCTTCTCTATATCGAATTTTCTCATTTGCATAAATGCATCCGTCACCCGTCCGGATCTCTCCGGATCTTTCATCAGATCGGTAAGGATAGCGGGGACTATCTGCCACGAAAGGCCGTATTTATCTTTCAGCCAGCCACAATAGCTTTCCTCGCCGCCATCGGCTATGAGCGTATCCCAGTAATAATTTATCTCTTCCTGAGTATCGCAATATACCTGAAACGAGACCGATTCGTTGAAGCGGAATTCGGGTCCGCCATTGAGTGCGGTAAATGCCTGTCCGTTGATTTCGAATTCTACGGTAAGTACGGTTCCTTCGGGCTGATTGTGTATTTCAAAGCCTTCTTTACCGTAATATGTGATGTCGTGTATCTTCGAATTTTTGAAAACAGACACATAGAAACGTACGGCTTCTTCGGCCTTGCCATCGAACCACAGGCAGGGTATTATCTGATATTTCATGATTATCTTTTTAGTTATAGTGAAACAAACAGGCGATTATCAGTACAATTTATTTCTCGTTCAACTCCACATAATATTTAAACCTGTCCAGTATAGCCTGCCATCCGGCACGCTGCATTTCAACGGGATTCAGGTTTTCGGCATCGAATGTTTCGGTGATCCGGGTATTATTGTCTACATTCGTGAATAAGATTTGTACTCTGCGTCCGTCGGCCATTGTATATACGATCTTTTCGTTCGGTACAATCTCATCGTAACGTCCCTCGAAATCGAAACCTGCGCTGCGGTCTTTGGCTTCCATACGCCACCTGAACCATCCACCCTGTTGCAGGTCATTTACGGCGCTAGGAGTATGCCAGTCGTCGGAGGCGCAGTTCCAGTGGACTATATGCTCTGGATCGGTCCAGTACTCCCACACAATATGAGGTGAGAAATTGACCTGTACCTGTACGGTGATTCCTTCCTTTTTTTGTTCCATCCTTATGTTTTTTTCACTTCATTGAATGTAGTCCGAAGATATTACCCTCAGTATCTACTGCAAGCACGATAAAACCATATTCTCCAATCGAGAATTTAGGTTGGTGTATCTGCCCGCCTGCAGTTATTACCCTGCCTCCTTCCACGGCACAATCCTCGCAGCCGAAATACACAACCGTGCTGTTGCCCCCGGCTTTTACATCTTTCATCCACACCAGCGCTCCGGATGCATTGGGCGCATCCATATCGTCGACCATTGGAAACATTACCATATTGTAGTCCGTCGCACCTTCCATCGGCATATCGGTCAGTTCTTTGTCCAACACTTCTTCGTAAAACTTACGGGCACGTGCCATGTCGTCTACATAAATCTCAAACCATACTACGGGATTCGTTTTTGTTGCCATACTGTTATTGTTTTTTATTGGTAATTAAATCACTTTGACAGGAAATTCCTAAGGGATGTTCCTAATATTTCTTCCCAACCCGCCACATAGTTTTCGCGGGAAAAGTCAGCTCCTGCATCGGCAAAGTTTTCTACACCTGTATGGGTAAGCGTTACTTTAGTACCGCCGTCCTGCGGTTGCAAATCCCAGGTAACTACCGACTCGCCTCTGCTCTGGGTGGGATGTGTCCATGTGTGTATTAATCTTTTCAGGGGAACTATTTCTTTTATTACGCAACGGTGATGATAAATAATATCTTCGAAAGGCACAGAAAAATTAAATTCTGCCCCTTCCCTGAGCTCAAAGTCCTCGATGGTGAAATACCATTCCTCCATCTGTTCTTTATCGGTTATAGCCTTCCATATCTTGGACACGGGTGCGGAATAAATTTTTTCTACTATAATGGGGGTGCTGCTCATGATGTGGTATATTAAATTGATAATAATGTATTTTATTTAAACAGAAAAGAGAATGCGCATGTTCAGTAGAAAAAGTTAATATGTAGTTAGTTATTGTTGGTAAAATATAAAATCCCTGATAATGAATAATTTTTCATTCGTCACCTTAATATAAACCTTAATTAGTTATGCGGATCAGGGGGTTGGGTTTGATTCCATATAACAATCATAATAAACCAACACCTGATTCGCATTTATTAAATTCTCTGTATCTTTGATCTCTAAAATATTAAAATACACTGTTACTGATGAGTAATAAGAAAAAAATAATTAACGATCCCGTATTCGGTTTTATCACCATCCCGAATAATTTTCTTTACAGACTTATACAGCACCCTTTCCTGCAACGGCTGCACCGTATCAAGCAACTGGGACTGGCCTCTTTTGTGTATCCGGGAGCGCAACACACCCGCTTGCACCATTCCATAGGCGCTATGTACCTGATGGACGAGGCTATAAACAACCTGAGAATAAAAGGCCACGAAATAACCGCTGACGAAGCTAACGGGGCATTAGCCTGTATCCTGCTGCATGATGTAGGGCACGGGCCTTTTTCGCATGTACTGGAATATACGCTGACAAACGGCATTCACCACGAGGAATTTTCCCTTGCACTGATGGAGAACCTGAACGAAGAACTGAACGGCGAACTTGATATCTGTATTTCAATATTTAAGAACGAATATCCGAAGAAATTCCTTCATCAGCTGGTGAGCGGTCAACTGGATGTAGACCGTCTCGATTACCTGCGCCGCGACAGCTTCTTTACGGGTGTAACCGAAGGAAATATAGGTTCGGCCCGTATTATCAAGATGCTTGACCTACGCAACGACCGCCTTGTTGTAGAGGCCAAAGGTATTTATTCGATAGAAAATTTCCTGATGTCGCGCCGGCTGATGTACTGGCAGGTATATCTGCATAAAACGGCCGTCGCTGCCGAGAAAATGCTGATAAAAACACTGACAAGGGCAAAAGAACTAAGCGATAAGGGTGTAAAGCTGTTTGCATCTCCGGCCTTCCTGTATTTTCTGGAGAATGATGTAAGCAGGGAATTCTTTGACGGGCAACGGGAAGAAGTATTGAAGCATTTCGCGGGTCTGGACGATAATGACATCTGGTGTGCGCTGAAGGTATGGGCAGTCAACGAAGACAAAGTATTGTCCACGCTTAGCACGGCTTTAATAAACAGGAACCTGTTTAAAATAGAAATAACCAACGAACCGCTGTCTGAACATCAGATACAGAAACATATCACGGCTTATACCGAGCAGCTCGGAGTGAATGAATATGAAGCATCTTTCTTTTATTCGTCCGATGTTATTTATACAAATATGTATAATGAAGCTGATGACAGTATAGATATCCTGTACAATGACGGGACTATCAGGGATATATCCGAAGCATCGGACATGCTGAATATACAACTGCTGTCTAAAAAAGTACAGAAATATTACTTTTCGTACCTGAAAATTTAAATTATGGATATTTCAAGAGTAGAACAGTATATCGTTGCCAACGGATTACTTGCCGGAGGAGAGAAAATTATCGTAGGCGTCAGCGGAGGAGCAGATTCTGTAGCTTTGCTGGATATCCTGCATAGCTTCGGCCTCGAATGTGTCGTTGCACACTGTAATTTTCACCTACGGGGCGAGGAGTCCAACAGGGATGCGTTTTTTGTAGAAGAACTTTGCAAAAAATATAATCTGAAATACGAGCGTGTCGATTTCGACACGGAAGCCTATGCCGCCGTAAATTCCGTTTCGATAGAAATGGCTGCCCGTGAACTGCGTTACAACTGGTTCGAACAACTCAGGGTTATACATATGGCCGACAAAATAGCCGTAGCCCACCACCGCGACGATTCGGTGGAGACCATTCTTCTCAATCTTATCAGGGGAACAGGTATCCGCGGACTTACCGGCATTGCGCCTGTAAACGGATATGTTATCCGGCCATTATTATGTGTGAGCCGCGACGAAATAATAGAGTATCTGAAAGAAAGGCGAATGTCGTTCGTAGATGACAGCACCAACAATGAAGATATGTATGCCCGGAATAAGATAAGACTGAATGTAATCCCGATGCTGGAAGCTATAAACCCCTCGGTAAAAGAATCTGTAAACAAAACAGCCGAACATCTGACGCAGGTGGCAAACATATATTACATGTATATGGCTCAGGTGAAAGCCAGTATATTCGCAGATAATAAAATAAATATATCCATGCTGGTTCAGTATCTGGAGCCGGAAGCTATCCTCTTCGAGCTTCTTTCTCCGTATGGGTTCAATTCGGCTACGGTGCGGCAGGTATTCGAATCAGTTATAAGCCAGTCGGGTAAAATATTTTATTCGGAAACGCATGAATTACTCAAGGATAGAGGATACCTCATCTTAAAGAAAAAGGACAATCTCAAAATAGAACGGTATAATATCCATGAAGATGAAAGTATCTTATCGCGCCCCATACATCTGAAAATAGAACGTATTCCGGTAAACGGGGGCTTCTCCATAGAAAAGAATCCCGATATAACATACGCCGACGCTGACAAACTGACTTATCCGTTAACCCTCCGCAAATGGAGGCAGGGCGATTGGTTTATGCCTTTCGGAATGAAGGGAAAAAAGAAAGTAAGCGATTATTTTTCCGACAATAAGTTCAGCCTGTTCGACAAGGAAGCCGCCTGGTTGCTCTGTTCGGGAGATGATATAGTATGGATAGTCGGGCATCGCTCCGACGAGCGGTTCAAAATAACGGATAAGACAACGGAAGTGGTGAAAATAATATATAGTAAATGAAAATGAAGAAAATGTTTATAGCAGCGATAGCCTCCCTTATGCTATTCTCCTGCAACAATCCAACAAAAGAAAAGACGAGTGATATGGAACAAAAAAATGCTGTAGTAGAAGCTATTATGAGCCGTAGAAGCATACGCTCATACAAACCGGAACAGATAACACCGGAGCAACTGGATACAATAGTAAAATGTGCCATAAATGCACCGAGTGCACTGAACAGGCAATCGTGGGAAGTAAGGGTTATACAGAATGCCTATTTATTGAGCAGGATCAACAACAGTTTTGTAGAAAAGGCCAGGGGTAAAAACCTGCAAGGAAGCGCAGCCCGTGCGCAAGAGCCGGGATTCAGCGTATTTCACGGAGCGCCGACCCTCATCATCGTAGGCAAGGATAAGAGTAATCCTTATAGCGCGGTCGATTGCGGACTACTGGCACAGAATATTCTCCTCAGTGCCGAATCTATGAATATCGGGACATGTACCATCGGCAATATGGCCGGTATATTGAACGACCCCGATTCGAAAGGTTTCCTGAAAGAAATAAATATGCCTGATACACACGAAGTTGTTTTTGGTATTGCCGCCGGTTATAAGAACGAATCGCCGGATGCCAAGCCAAGGGATGAGAGTAAGGTGCAGTATATAAGATAATCCTCCACAGATACCCAAACGGGGCTATTTCGAAGACCAGATTATCAAGGCTATCAAAGCCTCCAGAATCGAAAAAGAGAACATAAATCCGCCTATATAGACCATCCTCCGGGATAAGGCCGGTTTATGTTCTTTTATATACCTGCCCGAAATGTACCACAACACAATGCTGGCGGCAAACATGGCTATACTAACATACAAAAGAATCGAATATACTTCCATCCCGAAACTACTTTAATTCATCCATTATATTATAACAGAAGGTAAAACGATTAGTTCAACCGGGGCTAATCCCCAGGTGATAAAGCCCACAAAAAAAGCCTGTCTCATCTGACAGGCTTTCTTTATCAATATCGGGGAACTTTATTTCAGCATATTCTCTATTTTCTCTGCCAGTACGGCTTTCTGAGCTGCGCCTACTTGTTTGTCCACTACTTCACCGTTTTTTATGAACAGGATTGTAGGAATGTTGCGGATACCATATTTGGACGTAATATCGTCATTATTATCCACATCTACTTTACCAATAGTTACTTTACCGGCGTATTCGGCAGCCAATTCTTCCACGATAGGACCTACCATGCGGCAAGGGCCACACCACTCCGCCCAAAAATCTATTACCAGAGGTTTGTCTGATTTCAGTACATCTTCAAACCCTGCGTCTGTAATCTCTAAAGCCATAGTTTTTATTTATCAGTTTATTTATAATATTTATGTTATCTATCCTCAAGTTTTGTTTTGCAAAGGTAATTAATCTATTTAAAATATAAAAATTTCAATTTACTTTAAATACAAGATTTTCGTTTTCTATCAGATAATCAATAAGTTCCTGCTTAACATTTATTTTAAAGCTTCTTGAAAACAAATCTACTTTCATATTTCGTTCCCCATCAACTACCTGAAAATATAACAATGAATTACCGGGATTGTTTTTTGTTAAAGTAGACAATTCTTCCACCATCTGCGTATTCATATCATGCAGCGGTAAAGTAATCGTTATTTTCTCTATCAGGCGGTCTTTTACATCCGGCAGCAGTTGTATCGAAAATATTTTAAACTCAAACTGGGTCTGGTCAAATTTGCGCGGCTGTACACGTCCTTTTATATATACATATAATCCCGGACGCCCGTATTTTCCAAAGTTGATATAATCGTCACCAAATAATGGAAGTTCGCCGCTTCCCGTGAAATCCTCGATACGAATAATCATAAACGGTTTCCCGTTCTTGGTAATACCTTCCCTCACAGCCGATACCAGCCCGCCCAGAGTCACTTCCTTATTTTTCAGGGCGTCCTTATCTTCTATTTCCGACATACCCACATTACACACATAGCTAAGCACTATCTTATATTCATCGAGCGGATGCGCCGAAAGGTAAATGCCTATCAGTTCGCGTTCTTTATTCAGGCGTTCAAGATCCGACCATTTTTCCACCTTTGGTATTTCGGGATGCGCTATATCGAATGACGTATCTCCTCCGAACAGCGAATTGGCTGCTGTGTTTTTATCCAATTGGTACTTATTACCATAACGGATAAGCATATCTATAAACTGTTCACCTTTGCCATTGACTCCGAAAAACTGTTCGCGGCTTACTTCCGGAAAATTATCGAAAGCGCCGGCCAAAGCCAGGGATTCTATATTCTTACGGTTACACGAACTCAGGTTGACACGTTCTACGAAGTTGAATATATCTTTGAACGGACCATTATTTTGGCGTTCCTCTATTATATTCATCACGGCGCCCTCTCCCACTCCCTTCACAGCGGCCAGTCCAAAACGTATATCTCCTTCCTGATTTACCGAAAACTTGAGGAACGACTCGTTTACATCCGGCCCGAGCACGTTCATATTCATAGCCTTGCATTCGTCCATGAACTTTGTGATTTCAGTGATGTTGGACAAGTTTCGCGAAAGCACGGCAGCCATATATTCCGACGGATAATTGGCTTTCAGCCATGCTGTCTGGTAAGCAACCCATGAGTAACAGGTAGCATGGGATTTATTGAACGCGTATGACGCGAATTTTTCCCAGTCGGCCCATATTTTATCCAGCGTTTTCTTATCATGCCCGTTTTTAGTACCGCCGGCAATGAATTTCTCTTTCAGGGCGTTCATCTTATCGATAAGCTTCTTACCCATTGCCTTACGCAACTCGTCGGACTGGCCACGGGTAAAGTCGGCAAGCAAACGCGACAAGAGCATGACCTGTTCCTGATATACGGTAATACCATAAGTATCGTTCAAATAACGTTCCATAACCGGGATATCGTAGGATATCTCTTCCCGCCCGTGTTTACGGGCAATAAACGAAGGGATATAGTCCATCGGGCCGGGGCGATAGAGTGCATTCATCGCTATCAGGTCTTCAAACTTACTCGGCTGCAGCTCTTTGAGGTATTTCTGCATACCGGCAGACTCGAACTGGAATGTACCCGTTGTTTTTCCCTGGCTGTACAGCTCATATGTTTTAGGGTCTTCGAGCGATATGGTATCTATATTGATAGTCTCACCTGTCGTATGTTTTATGTTTTCAATGGCCTCTTTGATGATAGAGAGTGTTTTCAGTCCCAGAAAGTCCATTTTGATAAGTCCCGTCTCCTCGATCACCGTACCTTCGTACTGGGTAACGAGTATATTTTCGCCCGTTTCCTTATCCTCAGCCGTACTCACAGGCACAATATCGGATATATCCTGCTGTCCGATGATGATACCGCAGGCATGCACTCCGGTATTACGCACATTACCTTCAAGCATCTGCGCGTATTTGAGCGTATCGCGCATCACAGGATCGTGGCTGTTCGCCGCCTCTTTCAGTTCTGGAACATATTCTATGGCATCGCGCAGCGTCACTTTTTTCTTATCGGGGATACGGTCGGGAACAAACTTTGCCAGCCTGTTAGACTCCGACAAGGGTAATTTCTGTACACGGGCAACGTCTTTTATCGCCGACTTAGTGGCCATAGTACCATAGGTAATAATATGTGCAACACGCTCCTGTCCGTATTTTTCCGTTACCCATTTCAAGACCTTTCCACGTCCGTCATCATCGAAGTCGATATCAATATCGGGCATGGATATACGGTCGGGATTAAGAAAACGCTCAAACAGCAAGTCGTACTTTATAGGGTCTATATCTGTAATTCCCAAACAATAAGCCACGGCAGAACCGGCAGCGGAACCTCGTCCGGGGCCTACGGCCACACCCATTTCACGAGCGGCGGCGATAAAGTCCTGTACAATAAGGAAGTAACCGGGAAATCCCATCGTTTTCATTACATCCAGTTCAAAATCGAGCCGTTCCACGGTTTCGGCATTCCTGTCCCTCCCATAGCGCTTGTCGGCTCCTATCATTGTAAGATGTTTCAGATAGTCCGATTCCAGTTTGATACGGATTACTTTATCGTATCCGCCGAGGCGCTTATATGCCTTCTCCCCAAATTCGAGCAAGAGGTCTTCCTCGCTGTACATTATCTTATATCCCTCTTCCGTACCAAAAGACGCATCGATGGTAAAAAACGGCATCAGAGCATCTGAATCGATGGAATAGAATTGTACCTTATCGGCTATCTCCAATGTATTTCCCAATACTTCGGGATGGTCGGAGAATATCTGGTTCATTTCCGCCGTCGTTTTCAGCCATTCCTGCTTGGTATAACGCATCCGCTTGGGGTCGTCGAAATCCTTGCCTGTACTCAGGCAGATAAGGCGGTCGTGGGCATCGGCGTCCTCTTCTTCTACAAAGTGGACATCGTTGGTGGCGATCACTTTTACGCCGAATTTCTCCCCTAGTTTCAGCAGTTCTGTATTAACCTTTTGCTGCAAAGGATAGGCTTCGATATTGGCGTCAGGACGATTGGTCTTATGACGCTGCAGTTCGAGGTAGAAATCTTCCCCGAAAAGGTTTTTAAACCATTGCAGGGCTTTTTCTGTTTCCTCCACGTCTCCCGCCTGTATTTTCTTAGGTATTTCACCACCCAGGCAAGCCGTGGAAACGATAAGCCCCTCATGGTATTTTTCGAGCAGTTCCTTATCTATACGCGGACGCATGTAATAGCCTTCTGTCCAGCTATGCGACACCATCTTGATAAGATTTTTATATCCTTTCAGGTTTTTAGCCAGTACCACAAGGTGCCAGCCGCTCATATCGGGTTTCCCTTCTTTCAGTGTCCTGTGGCGACGGGCGACATAGCACTCGCAGCCGATAATGGGCTTGAATTTTTTGGCTTCCTCCTGTTGTATCTTTATTTTCAGCTCGCCTATCTGTTCACCGTTACCCCCTTCCGGGTCTTTTTCCAGATCTTTTATCTGGGTTTTCAGTTCCTTGATGGCGCTGTCGTATTTGCCGTTCTTCTTTTTTACATAATTGAAAAATTCCTTTACCCCGAACATGGCTCCGTGGTCGGTAAGGGCTATCGCCTTCATTCCGTCGGCGATGGCTTTATCTACAAGATTGGGTATGCTGGCCTGCCCATCCAACATGGAATATTGGGAATGGACATGTAAGTGTACAAAATTATTCATATATCTTCTGCTTTTTCACAATTTGTAAAGTTACAATAAATAGGAACTCTTCTCAAGGAAAACGGTTGGCAGTTTTCAACAAGTAAGGATTTTTAAAGATTCAAAACAACTATATTCTGAATAAAATTAATCCTGATAAAAAACAATTTCATTTTCCTCTAGGGTTTTTATCGTTTCACCAATCATATAAGTAGAAACCGGTTAATATTCATTATTTAATCAATACTGTTATGAAAGCAATATACTCAAAAACCGCACAGCTGATCCTTGCCGTTCTCATATCCGTCGCGTGCATTCCGTTACAGGCACAGAATATGTCGGCAAACTACATTACCATAAGTGGTGTAGTGAAGGACAAGAACTCGAACAAGAAACTTGAATACGTCAGTATTTCCGTTCCGGGAACCAATATCGGTACCATAACCAATACCGACGGGGTGTTCTCTATCAAACTCAACAATGCGCTGGAAGCTAAAACGCTGGAGATATCACACATCGGCTACCGTAACATGAAGTACACTATCAATCAGGAAGATATAGGACACGAAGTAACCATATACCTCATCCCTAACGTAAACCTGCTGAAAGACGTTATAGTACAGCCTGTGGACGCCCAAAAGCTGGTAGAAGAAGCCATACGTAAAATCGGGGATAACAATAGTTCCGAAGTGAATATGCTTACTGGATTCTATCGTGAAACAATAAAAAAGAGGCGCAATTACATAAATATATCAGAAGCCATACTGGACATATACAAGACACCTTACACTCAAGACATCGCAGGTGACAGGGTACAGGTCTACAAAGGGCGTAAACTGATAAGCCCCAAGCCAAACGACACGCTGATTGTAAAGTTTCAGGGAGGGCCGAATCTTTCTACATTCATGGACGTTGTAAAGAATCCCGAATTGTTCCTGGACATAAATACACTGGGTATGTACAGATACAATATGGAAGAATCGGTTATGATAGACGAACGTCCTCATTACGTGGTCAGTTTCAGGCCGCAGGTCGTACTTCCATATGCGCTGCACTTCGGTAAGCTGTATATAGACAAGCAAAGCCTGACTTTTTCCCGTGCCGAATTCAGCCTCAGCATGGACGACAGGAATAAGGCCACACAGGCAATATTGAGAAAAAAACCGTTCAAGATGCATTTCAAGCCTGAAGAAGTATCGTTTCTGGTGACTTACAAGCAACAAGACGGCAAAAGTTACCTGAACTATGTATGGAGCGAAGTGAAGTTTAAATGCGACCTGAAACGCCGCCTGTTCTCTACCGGCTATACTATTGTATCCGAAATGGTGGTGACCGACCGCAAAAGCGGGAAGATAAACAAAATCCCGTTTAAACAATCATTCGGACAAAATCAGGTGTTATCGGATAAGGTTCAGAATTTCTACGACCCTAATTTCTGGGAAGATTATAATATCATAGAGCCTACCGAATCATTGGAAAACGCAGTATCGAAGTTGAGAAAACAACAGAATTAATGAAGTGAAAAATGAAAAGTGAAGAATTTGCATTTCTTGTTTTCGATTTTTCACTTTTCACTTTTCGTTCTTCGTTTTTATCTTAACTTTGAAATACTGAACTGAACAAAATAATTATGCTTAACGACTTATTCGTACTGAAAAAGATAAAAGAGGGGGATATAAAGACTTTCGAAGAGGTCTTCCGTCAGTACTATGCCCCTCTTTGCCTGTACGGATTAAGCATAACCGGACGCAAGGACATAGCAGAGGAAATAGTGCAGGAACTGTTCTACGTATGGTGGAAAGACAGGGAGAGTATTCAAATCCTGCGATCGGTAAAGAATTATCTATATGGAGCAGTACGCAACCAGTCGCTGCAATACCTCGAACACATCGCCGTACAGGAACGGCACAGGGAAAGAGTATTATCGAAAGAAAAAGACGAACAGGACGCGACACCTCATCAGCAACTCGAATACAAGGAACTGGAAGAAGTGATAAACCGCACCCTGAAACAATTGCCCGACCGCAGACTGAGAATATTCAGGATGCACCGCATGGAGGGTAAAAAATATAAAGAAATAGCCGAAACCCTTTCCGTATCGGTGAAAACAATAGAGGCAGAGATGACAAAAGTATATCAGCTGCTACGACAGGAAATAGAAAAATATACACATATAATATGACTTTAAAAGTAAAAAACGATAGAGTGACCGACGATGCATGGAACGCATTGTATAAGCGTTTCGAAGAAGACGGATTACTACCTGCCGCGGACAACAGTCCAAAACGGGGCGTATTACATTCTACAGGGATGAAATGGGCTATGATAGCAGCCGTAGCATGCATCTGTATCATTTCGGCGCTCGTCATCCGCAATATGAATACAGGCAGTCAGAAGATGCACATACTGCACAACGAAGAAAACGCGCCCACCCTCGTCACTACACTCGAAGACGGATCTGTCGTTTACCTCGACCAACAGACATCTATCGAATATCCGGTTCATTTCGAAAAAGACCGCAGAAGGGTATCGTTGCAGGGAGACGCCTTTTTCGAAATCAGTAAGAACCGCGAACGCCCGTTCTTCATCGAAACCGAAAACGCGCGCATAGAGGTACTGGGTACTGCATTCAACGTGGTAAGCAAAGATAAAGATTCGTTTTCTCTATCGGTAAAGCACGGGGAAGTGAAAGTGACACTCAGGCAAAGCGGACAAAGCACTCATGTAAAAGCGGGTGAAACAGTATTGCTGGAATCGGATAATCTGCAAAAAACAATATCTTCGGGCAATGAGAAATTCAACAGGTATCTGAAACAGATCCACTTCAAGGACGAACGGCTGGCAGACGTTATCCGTATCATAAATATGAATTCGGAATCGACTAAATTAAGCATTTCACCGCGGCTCGGGGACAGATTGCTCACCGTGACGTTCTCTGATAATACACCGGCTACAATGGCCGAACTGATATGCCTGGCTTTGAACCTGAAATATACACAATCGGAGAATGTGATTACGATAGAGGAAGGAAAAAATTAAGAATGAAGAATGGCAAAGACGGGTATCTTTAGTTAACATATAGCAATTATTACAAATAATATTCCGGTTTCAGTGATATATAATATCTTTAAATTCTGAAATACGATTAATCTGATACCAAACATATGGAAAAAGCGGTTGAAAATGCATTTCATCGTTTTTCTGCCTTGTTATTATTCCTGTTTATAATAACAGCATCGCAGGCAGAGGACGGAGGTGTGCTTAACCGCGAAGTAAAATTATCGAAAGCCAAAGGGACAATATACCAGTTACTCAAACAAGTATCCGACCAGTCGGGCTATTTGTTCATATACGACAGCCAGATAATAGACAACGACAAAGTAGTGAAGGTAAAAAAAGGCAATTATACCGTGCGCGAAGCTATTTATGCCATTACCGAAGACGACAAGCTAAGAATAAATATCGTAGGCAACCATATCCTGCTGAGAAAAGACAATGAGGAGAAGCAAATAAAATCGGCGCAGTCAGCCGGTCAGGCACAGGACAAAACCACAGCCGAAAATAAATACCTGAAAATAAGCGGCATATTATACGACCGTATAACCAACGAACCGGTCATTTATGCTTCGGCCAGCATCAATTACACCTCTATAGGAACAATCACCAATCAGAACGGAGAGTTTCAGCTTATGATACCGGATTCGCTGCGGCAATACATAGTGAAATTTTCGCATGTGGGCTATCAGAATCAGGAAATAGAGGCATCTTTACTCGAAAACCAGCATGTAAGAATATCGCTCGACCCCAAAATAATTTCATTGCAGGAAATCGTGATACGGGTGGTAAATCCATTGGACGTACTACAAAAGATGGAAGAGCTGGCTGAAAAGAACTATTCGTCCAAACCTGTATATATGACTACCTTTTACCGCGAAGGAACCGAATATAAGAACAAGAATATAGACCTTACCGAATCGGTAATCCAGATATATAAGACAGGCTACAAAAGCAATGTAAACAGCGACCAGACCAAACTGGTAAAAATGCGCCGCATCGTAAACCGGCAAACAGAAGATACATTATTCACCAAAATGAAATCGGGAGTATATTCAAGCCTTACGCTCGATATAATAAAAGAATCGCCAGACTTTCTCAATTTCGGGAACGGTTCGCCATATCAATACACGCATACCGATATCAGCGTGATCGACAACAGGCGGGTAAATGTTATTTCATTCGAGCAATTGCCCTACACTGAAGAACCGCTGTTCAAAGGACAGCTGTATATAGACGCGGAAAATTACGCGCTGGTAGAAGCCCGTTTCGAGGTAAATCCCAAATATGTACACAAAGCAACCAACTGGTATATAGAACGGTTGGCTCCAAATATAAAGCTGACTTTGCAGGAAGTGAAGTACATTGTTTCGTACCGTCCTGCCGACGATGGCAAGTATTATGTAAGCCATGTGAGAGGCGATCTTAAATTCAAAGTCAGGAAGAAGAACCGGTGGTTCAGCGCCCCGCTCCATCTGTGGTTCGAGATGGTGAACTGTAAAACAGAGACCGGAAATGTAAAAGGATTTAGCCGGAAAGACCGGTTATCGCCCCGCAAGATACTGTCGGACACAAAATACCGGTACGATAAGAGCTTCTGGGAACATTTCAATGTTATCCTGCCCGAAGATAAGCTGAAAGAAACAATACTCAACAACCTGAACGAAATTACCGAGACTACTTCTAGCGAGGAATAAAATACAAATAGTCTCTTAAAACGTAAATAAATTCTTTGGAAGTGCAGCTTTTCGTCCCATATTCCCGTCAATTTATAAGAACAAGGTTCTATATATCGGAGTAAAAAAATAATACAAGCCCAGAACAGACGGGGGTTGACAACATAAAAACGTCAACCCCTGCTATTTTCTGTACAGGACATATAAGATCACGGCTTATTTTCTTATTATTCAAATAATTATAATCCGCGATATTCTTCCCGCTTCTTTTTGGGAAGTTTTTTTATCACTTCATCTACGGAATGCCGAATTAATTCCCTGATCAACTCATCAGGCACATCGCTTTCGAGTGTAACCAGGTTCCACAAGGGAGTTTTGAAATCCGTTTCGGTTATCCCCTCGTATTTTTCCCGCAACTCGGTTGATCTTTCGGGATCACATTTAAGATCTGCTTTGAATACCCCGTCTTTAGGCTCCAATGGGATATATGTAAACATCTTACCCATCACTTTAAAGACCAAAACATTATGGCCCAGAAAAGGCAATGATTCACTACTGCCCTTTATTGACAAACAATATTCCCTGAATTCTTCAATATTCATAAAATCACTCCTTAAACGCTTCCGTTCGAAAGACTGTGAGAAAACGCCCGTAAACAGATATCCGGTTATCTATACCTTTCTTGCTACAATCAGCCTCTCGGGTAAATCCGACAAATTAATACTTTCTACAATACTTAAGCCCGCACCGGTTATTTCTTTCTCAATTTCATCAATACTAAAGTAATAAGTTTCCGGCATAATACGGACAAATCGCAAAAGTTTCACCAATAGAATCGAAAAAGAGTTCGTATTGCCAAAACAGGGTACGGTGACAATCAACGTACCTTTCGGCTCCAGTAGCTTATAAAACCGTTGAAATAAAGCTTTTCTGTTTTCTATATATTGCAAAACGTTAAAGGTGGTGACGATCTGAAAGGAATCGTTATGGAACATGTCGTCCAATGTCGTTATTTTAATGAAAGAGGCATTATCTATATTTTGATTTTTCAGGTTTAGTTGTGCCCGTCTCAACATGCCTCCGGATATATCCACCCCACATACTTTATTCGCATTTCGTGCTATCCGGAGAGTAATTGTTCCTGTACCACATCCGAAATCAAGCACAGTATCATCAGGCTTGATAAGTATTCCGAATTTACTGCTTATGCATTTGACCAAGACAGAGTTAGCAGCACTCTCTGCTTTGCTCCAGCCGGATACCCTGTCCCAGAACTTATATGATCTATTCTTCTCCATGTTATTCTGCTCTTTTCATTCCATAGCGCAAGTTCAACGATATCTCACATCACCAGCTCCCTGAACAACCGCCCGAAAGTCTCCTCCAAGTCATCCGAAAATCCCCTGTTGGAACGCGATGTCTGTATAGACGTACTCCGCACCGCCGTTAACCAGCGATAACGCTCGGTTATATCCAGCGAGGCCACATAGCCCCCGTCTTTGGCGGCAGAGCATATCTTATCGAATGCTTTCAGGTTTTCGTGTATAGAGTCCGTATCCAGTTCCGATGTAAACAGGCGGAGTTTATCCTCATCTATATAATAGCGGGCTTTCAGGAATTTTTCCCGTTTACAGTACATAACAATACCCACATTTATAAATTCTTCCCGTTCCACCCTCGGCACAACACGGATGACGGCGTATTCATATAAGTGCTTCCCTTGCATGCTGTGCTTCTTTTAAAAATATTGCGGAATTCTTTATTCTCTCATTCAGGAAATCGTTATACACCTGCCGTATATCTTGCGGAGACTCCCCGCTCCCACCCCAATGCAGCCAGTCGCCGGGCAACATGTTTACTATTCCGGCCACCTTCTCCGGTGTCAGTATCTTCTTAAACTCGGCATCCGCCTCGTCCAGACGTCCGGCATAGGGCAATAATACATGATCCTTAGCCTGTGGGAAAGAGCTTAAAGCATACTTCTCCCATCCCGTCCACGAATGATGAAAATAGAGCGATGCGCCGTGGTCTATCAGCCATAGTTCCTTGTGCCACATCAGCATATTGGTGTTGCGGGCGGTGCGGTCAACATTCATAAGCAATGCATCCATCCATAATATCCGTGAAGCGGTGGTCTCGTCTATCTGCGTCACTACGGGGTCGAATGTCAATGCTCCGGAAAGGAAATGCAAACCCATATTCAAGCCCTGACTGCCTTTCAGCAGGTCTTGTATTTCCTCATCACCTTCGCTACGTCCGAAAGCTTCATCCAGATAGATAAAAACCATCTCGGGCACGCGGAAGCCCAGTGTCTGAGCGACAAGCCCGCCGATAAGTTCGCTCACCAGCATCTTTGTGCCATGCCCCGAACCACGGAATTTGACTACATACTTGAATCCGTCGTCTGCCTCGGCCAAAGCCGGCAATGAACCTCCTTCGCGCAAGGGGGTGATATATCGTGTAACGTTTACTGTGCGAAGTTCCATTTTATATTAATAAGTTACTGAATAATAGCCTAAAAAATATATTTTCTCAAATAACTCAATGCAAATTTATGTATTTTATTCCTAATCAACAACATATAAATTTTTCCTTTTTCAATTGATGATAACCATAAAAAAACTCCTCCTACAGATATATATCCATAGGAGGAGGTATAGAACCAGAGTTAATTTATTTCACCGGAATGCATAGCTCCACTATCCAGGGAGCATCAGCATCCTGAGTATCGCCCACACAACTAACATACAGTTCGTAATGATCTCCCGTTCCATAATCATACCCTTTTTCGTTAAATGCAGCATATGCTTTCTGCCATGCTTCACCATATTCCGGCATGGTTACCTCCACCTGCATTACAAAATACTTTCCACCATTTATGGTGTAGTGCTGCATGCCTTCGCCGGGTTCAATTCCTGAAATGTTTTCGAGACAAGCCTGCGAACGTAATTTATCGACAGGTGTGTGCTTAGGGTCGTCATGATAAACGCCTGCCATCTTCGGACAAGCAGCCCAAAGCTTGTTTGCTTCTGCCCATGCGGCAAGTTTTTCAAATGCTCCGCAAATACCCGAATACTCACCGATGTGTGAAACCGCAATTGTTTTCATCGGTTCCAGATTCTTAATCTCAGTACTGTTAATTTTCATAAATCTGAATTTTTAATAATTTGTTTTATAATATCTTTCACTTCAGCAGGGCTGACCACGGTTGTTGTATCGGCATTTGCCAGCGCCCATCTTGCTAAAGGTTCGAAAGAATAAGCCATATAAGTTTGTTCTATTTTCCCGTTTTCAAGTTCCTTTTCCTCCGTCAGTCCCATATAATAGCATCTGTCGGCACTGTACCGCGACACTTCTTTGCTTGTATGTATGATTACCTCTTTGAGGCATCCGGGACTGTCCTCCCCGGCGAGTGATTCCAGCGGAGGATGTATTTTCGTATGTTTGTCGGCTGTTATTTTTATATTATCAATGCGGTCGAGCCTGAATATCCGGTATTTTTCCCGCAGGTGGCACCAGGCCGCGAGGTACCAGTTGGGATGTGTATAAGTTATACCTACCGCTTCCAGAGCCCTCTTGCTCTTATTCTCGTCAACATTGGTATAATCGATCTCTACAATCAGCTTATCGTTTATACTGCTCAGTATTGTTTGCAGGAGGTTAGGTAAACTTTCCCGTGTCTTTTTGCTCTTATATACCGCTATCGTATCCCCCATATCGTGGAGGTATTGCTTATCTACCGCCCGCAGCGCTGCACGAATTTTATCCATTCCCTGCCGGAAATAGTTGCTGTTCTGGGCATCGGTAAGCTGTTCGATAATCTTTTCGGCAGTAAGAAAAGCCATCGCCTCCTCTTTGGAGAACATCAGGGAAGGCAACCTGTATCCTTCCACCAGCGAGTAACCGATCCCTGAATTACCGCATATAGGCACTCCCGCTTCCGATAAGGTGTGCATGTCGCGATAAATGGTGCGCAGGCTTACCTCAAAGCGTTCCGCCATCTCGGAAGCCCTGACAACCGGCCGGGACTGGAGCTGCACCAACAATGCCGATATGCGGTCTAACCTATTCATCGGATATTCATTAGATTATTTCAGTAACTGTTTAAACCCGGACCTATGAGGAAAAACTTCACGGCACATCTCTTTTTGAGTCGTTTTATCCATTTCGCGTTCTCTCTGTTTATCGACAATCCGGTATGTGTCCGTACCGATTTAAGCAGTTACCGGGATTAATTAATTTTCATCAAACATTATAGCCCAAAGCACACCAAAACGGTCAACGACTTCAGCATAACGTTTTGCAAAGAAAGCTTCACCGAGCTCGCATTGAATCTTTTGCGCTCCTTCGGTCAGTTTAGCATAAACTTCTCCGGCATGAGCTATAGAATCACAATCGAGTGTCAGCATATGCCCCCTGTCCCCGAAATTGCGTTTATCGTACGGCAAGGTATCGGCAACGCTCATAGAGCCTCCGGGGAAAATGATACAGCAATGTAAAATCATTTGCGCACATTCTTCAGGGATTATCATTTCCGGACTGGAAGGCATAGAGTCGTAACGGTAAAGGTTTTCGATTTTTCCACCCAGCACACCGGCATAAAAATTGGCGGCTTCTTCGGCCTCGCCATTGAAAATAAGATAAGATGTAAGTCTCATAAATAATATGTTTTTTGTTGAACTTTATTACAAAGATATAATACTGATTTGACAACAGTATGTCAACAACTTTTTCAAAATCCAAAAAGATGTTTTTTTACCAGAAGCCACGCACACGCTGTTATTTCCGCTATTATGTAGTTATCCAGGCGGAACGAAGTGTTGCATAAAACAATCCAGCGTTAAGACCCGGCTACTGATTCGTTTAATTACATTAAATTAAAAAAAAAATCGTGACGACATCTATGTTTAAGGCGGGAAAGATCCGGTCTTGGATTTTCTCCCATTCATTTATTTCTGTACTTTTGTTCTCTGTCAGCTATTATTTTTAACAGTTTCATATAAACAGCATCTATTACTTAACTGTTATAAAACATAAGTGGAAAAAATGTAAAGCTTACGGACCGGATCTTCACGTCTTTTACCACGGGAAGAAATCACTAATAATAAAAACACGCACACGACTATGGAAATTGTGAAAAAGTTCAGGACAGTATTCTTCTATATCCTCATTATCGGAGGATTCTCTGCGCTCGTTTACTTGATCATCACCGCCGGCAAAGGCCTCGAGGCAGGACGCCACGTTATGGAAAACGTCGCTTCGGGAAGTTCATTTCAGGAATTCTTGGATTCATTTGTCTACAATATACAACATCCCGCGGGCATACTGTTGCTGCAAATAACGATCATCATCATCTTCGCCCGTGTATTCGGCTGGTTGTTCAACAAGATCGGACAACCGTCGGTCGTAGGTGAAATAATCGCGGGAATCGTGCTCGGCCCCTCTCTGCTGGGGCTGTATCTGCCGGAAGTTTCGGAATTTATCTTTCCTATAAAATCGCTTGGCAACCTACAGGTTCTAAGCCAGATAGGGTTGGTACTGTTTATGTTTGTGGTGGGGATGGAACTCAACCTGAAAGTGTTAAAAAATAAAGCTCACGAAGCCGTTGTTATCAGTCACGCCAGTATTATAATTCCTTTTGCGGCAGGTATCGGCCTCGCTTATTTCATATATTCGGCATTCACTCCCGACGGTATCTCATTTATGTCATTCGGCCTGTTTCTCGGTATTTCAATGAGTATAACCGCGTTTCCCGTGCTGGCACGCATCATTCAGGAACGGGGAATACACAAGACCAAACTGGGTGCGATTGCCATCACCTGCGCCGCTGCCGACGATATCACCGCCTGGTGCCTGCTGGCCGCGGTAATCGCCATTGTGAAGGCGGGCTCGTTTGTCAGTTCCGTCTATACCATCCTGCTGGCTGTGGCCTATGTGGCATTTATGATAAAAGTGGTACGCCCCTTCCTCAAAAAGAGGGCTGAATCGTTCAAGGCAGGAGACGGCTTCAGCAGGTCGGCTATCGCCATATTTTTCCTCGTTTTGCTCAGTTCGGCCTTTATTACCGAAATAATAGGTATCCACGCCTTGTTCGGAGCCTTTATGGCAGGTGTCATCATGCCGAGTAACCCCCGGTTCAGAAGCTCGTTTATAGATAAGATAGAAGATGTGGCGCTGGTGCTGCTGCTTCCGTTGTTCTTCGTTATCACGGGATTGCGTACCGAAATAGGACTGCTCAACGACTCTTATCTCTGGATAGTAACAGGCGTTATAATCTTTGTAGCTGTATTCGGTAAATTCGTAGGTAGCGCGATAGCTGCCAAGTATGTGGGACAAAGCTGGAAAGACAGCCTTACCATAGGCACATTGATGAATACGCGCGGACTGATGGAGCTGGTGGTACTCAATATAGGTTACGACCTAGGCGTGCTCAATGCCGAAATATTCGCTATGATGGTGATTATGGCATTGGTTACCACATTTATGACCGGCCCTGTTCTTAATATTATCGGGAAAGTGTTTAAGTAATTAAAAATGAATAATGAATAATGAATAATGGCGCAAGCCACTCGTATTCTTCATTCTTCATTTTTAATTCTTCATTTTTCTAATACAAATCTTCGAGCAGATTTGCCACAAATGTTGCGTTATATTCTCCCGATATAGCGCCTTCGATACAGTTTTGGCGGATTATACCCAATATATGTGATGCCGCGTCTCGCATCTGTTCATCCTTGCCGTACCGTACAAAGGTGGATTCACTGATGCCGCAGTACACGCACATGCCCGCAAGTGTAAAAGGTCTTAGTACGGGTATTTCTATAAACTCGCCCTTCTTGTCGCCCGAGCGCATCAGTTCTTTTTTTATCCACGGATTTTGTTCACACCAGGCAAAGTATTCGAATGCCTTGGACAGTAGCGTGTCGGGATCGGTATATATCTGTTGTTTACTTCTTTTTTGTCGTGTCATAATAAAGGATATTAAGTGATAAGTGAAAAATTATGAGTTATGTGGTGACTGCGTATTTTTTATTCTCCGTTTTTCATTTTTAATTTTTAGTTTTTCTTCACTTTCCGGTTCCTGACTGTCGAGCCAGTTCCTCAGTTCACGGGCTTTACGTATCAGGCAGCTGGCGCACGACTGAGGCGCCTCATTTCTATTAAATACCCTATTCGCAAGGCTATAGATCTTTGCCATTGAGTAACGATGGGTTTTGTCAATTTCAGCCAAAAGCTGTTCTACTTCCGATTTTAGGTTCGTTCCATTCATTTTGTGATCTTTTTATTGTCAATAAATTTTGTAATAAAAAACAGCGCGAACGATATTACTATGCCTATAAATACAAGGCATGCGCACCCCGATATAACTCCTGATAATAAGGATAATAACCATGAAACATGAAAAGTAAGGCAAGGACGGCAATTAAAAGGTTTACGGTCAAACCTCTTATATGTTTCGGGCAGGCGGATAGAAAGGACTTCGCCCCAGTAAAGGGCGGTAACCGCGGTCAATGTAAGGGTCACGCTTATCATTATTGCATCCATAGCTGTTTTTACAGTATAGATAAATGAGTTTGAAAAAAATGCAGATTAGTATACGAGTTATGAGTTAAGAGAATCAGTAGTTGGATTTTAATGTCGAATTATTTTCAGCTACACTTCGTTCGACCTCACCCCCGCCCTCTCCCTTTGGAGCAGGGCTGTTAAGTTCTCTACTTCGTTCTGTTTTTTCTGCTGTCATCCTGAGTGGAACGAAGGATCTCGACCCTGAGAAACGAGATGTTTCACTCCGTTCAACATGACACAGAGGGTATAAAAAATTAGAACTTAACAGCCCTGCCCTTTGGAGAGGGAGCCCCCGCTGGCACGGACTTCCAGTCCGTGTCTTGTTGACAGTATGAAATGTTTGCTACGCAACACACAGACGGGACGTCTGCGCGAGCGGCGGTACCCCGCCTGCGGGACGAGGCCGGAATCGCGATGCGACGACAGGACAGAGGCTCTTCAAGCTCTGGCCATATATGCATCAGCCGACTCGTAACTTGTAACTGCCCGCAAGGCGTAGTAACCTGTAACTAAAAACAGAACATTAAAATCCAACTACTGAGAATTAATAAAGAATGGCACAAGCCATCCGTATTTTTTAATTCTTAATTCCTGATTCTTAATTCTTAATTCCTTACCTTTATACCTGTTAACTTTTAATTAGAACAGCCCATGAAAAAAGTATTATTCAGTTTATTTCTCATTTTGTTTATAATCCCCGGGATGAATAGTCAGACAAGTCCACAGAGGCCCGACATCAAATGGTTCGAAGACGCCCGTTTCGGTATGTTCGTCCACTTCGGCCCATACAGCGTGCTGGGAGCCGGAGAATGGGTGATGAACACCCGTCCGGTAAAAGGAAAAGATTATATGCGCCTGCAAACGCTCTTCAATCCGCAGGCCTTCGATGCCAAAGAATGGGTAAGAATAGCCAAAGACGCGGGAATGAAATATATCACATTCACCTCGCGCCATCATGACGGTTTCAGCAACTGGGACACGAAACAGTCGGACTGGAATATAATGAATACACCTTACGGCAAAGACCTGATAAAGCAATTGTCGGACGAGTGCAAGAGGCAGGATATGAAACTGGTGCTTTACTATTCCCTGCTCGACTGGATGCGTACCGATTACCAGTACGAGACCGGACGCACGGGAAAAGCAGCGGGACGTACCGGAAAAAGCGACTGGCTGTCGTATATCAGCTTTATGAAAGCCCAGCTGACCGAATTACTGACCAATTACGAAATTGCGGGTATATGGTTCGACGGGCACTGGGATCAGACCGAAGATGAAAACCGAACCGACCATACCACGCATGTAGACTGGCACTATCCCGAGATATACGAACTTATCCACACACTGCGTCCCGGATGCCTTGTAGCCAACAACCACCATCTGCCGCCATTTGCAGGAGAAGACTATCAAATCTTTGAACGTGATGTGCCGGGTGAAAACAAATCGGGATACAGCGGGCAGGAAGTCTCACGCCTGCCACTCGAAACCTGTGAAACAATAAACGGTGCATGGGGATTCAACATTACCGACGATAAATTCAAATCCACCAAGGATCTGCTCCATCTGCTCATACGCACTGCCGGAACCGGGGCAAACCTCCTGCTGAACGTAGGGCCTATGCCAAACGGACAGATACAGCCCGAATGTGTAGAACGCCTGCAGGAGATGGGTAAATGGATGGACAGCTACGGATATACGATATACGGCACGCAGCAGGGCTTTGTGAAACCGCAGGCATGGGGCGCCGTAACCAAGAATGGCAAAACATACTATATTCATATCCTGGATAAAGATACAAAATCCATAACCCTCAACATACCGGATATCAAATCTGCAAAATGGGTTAATCTTCAGGCACAGCCCGAATGGAAGAAAGACAAAAAGACGGGGGATGTCACTTTTACTTTGACCGGAGAATTGGATGAGACGGATTCTATTATAGAAGTAATACTAAAATAAAAAGTTACGGAAACAATAGATTAAGAGAAATTTTAATCACGAAAAGCCTTTTCAGATAACAGAATCCTTAAAATATCTAATAATAATGTTAAATTTCAAAATCCCGTGAACATAATGCACCCGTTTGCAGTTATAACGGCGTGTAGTTTTGTAAAGTTTGTGTTAAGGTTTAGGAAAGTCTGCGATGGGATGTTGCGGACTTTTTTTTATTTTTCGGGGCAACCCCGCAAACTTTAATTCAAAGACCGGAAATGTTCCGGGACACCGGCCATTTGTTGCTGATATAGTCTATCGCTTTATCTTTATATTCAGGATTTTCTTTGATGGATATAAGTAAATGATAAGATTTATTGTCGTATTTGTCATGCTGAGGAACGAAGCATCTCATGCCTCTTTTTAGGGTCGGGCCCCTTCCCTACGGTCAGGATGACATGCGACAGTAAATATTTTAGACTACTTAATTTTCATTTTCTATATTTTTAAATAAAATTATCAGATGACAAAAAAAGTTCAATATTAGACTAAATACTTTTTCCCCTTTATTTATTAATAATAAAATCAGCAGTTGAGTTTTAATGTTGGATTATTTTCACTACACTTCGTTCGACCTCACCCTTTGGAGCAGGGCTGTTAAGTTCTCTACTTTGTCCTGTTTTTTCTGCTGTCATCCTGAGTGGAACGAAGGATCTCGACCCTGAGAAACGAGATGTTTCACTCCGTTCAACATGACACAGAGGGTATAAAAAATTAGAACTTAACAGCCCTGCCCTTTGGAGAGGGAGCCCCCGCTGGCACGGACTTCCAGTCCGTGTCTTGTTGACAGTATGAAATGTTTGCTACGCAACACACAGACGGGACGTCTGCGCGAGCGGCGGTACCCCGCCTGCGGGACGAGGCCGGAATCGCGATGCGACGACAGGACAGAGGCTCTTCAAACTCTGGCCATATATGCATCAGCCGACTCGTAACTTGTAACTGCCCGAAGGGCGTAGTAACCTGTAACTAAAAATAGAACAATTTTATACTGAAACAATAAAAGCATATCCCCTATATCACCCTCCGGCAACCATATCCGTCAACCACTTATTTATATTCATTCTAAATATAATTCAACAATGAATTATACAGGTTCAATATTTTGCAATTAAATAAAATTAGTCTAAATTTGAACTATAATTAATAATTGAAGTACGCTTCAAATATAATACATTTTAATGAAAATAAAATTCAATTATCTATACAATGAGAAATAATTAAGAATGAGGAATGAAGGACGCGTAAGCGGTTAACAACTTATTCCTTATAATCCATAACTTATAACCAATTAACATGGGCGCATTAAAAATTGACTGCTACTGCAACGAACAGCAAATGGAAAAAATCATAAGGCACATTACCTGTCATCTGAACGAATCGGACAGGACAGACATAGCCGGCTTCGACACTCTGATAGGCGATGTGCGTATATGTGTGGAGTTCGAAACCTATATGGATACCGTACTGCTGAAAACATCGGAAGTCCTCGACCGCGACTGGGATTTGCTCGATGAAGATTCCGCCGTGCTCGCTTCACGCCTCAAACCAGTACTGGAGGAATATAACCGCAGTCACCGCGAAGCCTTTGCTCAGGCGCATCATGTAATCAGCGACAGGATGTTTTAATGAATGTACCAATGTTATAATATGCCAATGTGCCAATATTTTAAGCTAATAGCTGTTAGCTAATGGCCAATAGCTTTTTTGATTGGCACATCGGCACATTAAATAATTAGCATATTAAATAAAAATGGCATCTTATATCGAACTTATAAACAGCGCCTGGGAATTGAGAGAACAGGGAATTATTTCAGTCCACGAGCACGATTTATACAACTATCTGCTGCACAGGTGCAACAGGCTCAACTGGAAAAATCCTTTTAATCAATCCACGGAGATTATATGCGCCGTTCTCGGTATCAACCGGAATGCGCTGACCAATCGCAGAAACAGGCTGAAGCAGGCAGGACTCATCAGATTCAAGGAAGGCGCTGCTAAAATGAAACCCGCCGAATACACCATTACCCGTATCGAAAAAGATACGCGATACAATACACATGGTATTACACATCCCGATACACTATCCTATACGCTCGCCGATACCTATACTAAAGACAAGACTATACAAGAAAAGACCAAAGAAAAAGGGACGGCGAAGCCTGTTGTGGTGTTTAGAAAACCATTATTGGAAGAAATCGCGGACTATTGCCGCGAACGGAAAAACACGGTAGACGCGCAGGAATTTTTCGACTTCTACGAATCGAAAGGATGGATGATAGGCCGCAACAGGATGAAAGACTGGCAGGCAGCCGTCAGAAATTGGGAGAAGAAATTTACAGGAAAGAATCACAATGCGGCATCGCATGATAATACCAGACCCTATGAAGAATTTTAGAGACATCACCGACCTGATGAAACGACAACAGATGCCCCTACCCTCTCAGAAGGTAGAGATACAGATACCCGCCGCCGAAAAGATTTTGCGGGAAGCCCTGTCCTATTTTCTCCAGGCCGAAGGACGCGAAATGCAGTGGCTGCCCGAATACGAAAAAGTGGCCGGATGGCTTGCCGGAAACCGTGGTAAAGGCTTGTTCCTTTACGGTAACTGCGGACGGGGAAAGAGCCTGCTGTGCCGTTATGTGCTGCCGGCCATCATGCTCGGATACTGCCGGCGGGTGGTATCGGTATTCGATACGCATCAGATGAACAGCAATATAGACCTCGTTTTGTCGAAACACATCATCAGCATCGACGATATCGGCACCGAAGATGTGAGCAACGTATATGGCAACAAGCGCATGGCTTTTGCCGAAGTGATGGACGCCGCCGAAAAACACGGCAAACTGCTCATCATATCTTCCAACCTTCCGGGCGAAGATATACGCAAACGCTATGGCGACCGTGTACTGGACAGGATAAAATCGACCACAACGCGGGTATTGTTTGAGGGGGAAAGCCTTAGACAGTGAACAGTAAATAATCCATAACTTATAACTTATAATTCATAACTAATATAAACATGAAATTAGGAAACAGCAACGGCAACAACACAGGTAAGAAATACTTTATCCGCGGACGCGACGACCGGAACGAACCACAGCCCGCACACCGCAGGAAAGCGGACGAGTTTAACACATGGTTTGCAAAAAACCACGAGCAACTGGCCAACTTCCTGACAGGTAAATACGCCTACGACGAGGATGTATTCTATACCACTTACATGCGCATCAGCGAGAAAATCCTCTTTTCGGGGATGGTGATAAAAGACTACCATGCGTACTTCTACCGCTCTTATTTTACCAATTATATACAGGACAGCGAAAAGGAAAGCCGCTATATACCTATACCCGTCCATCATCATCTGGAAGCGCATCACGCTAACCCCTATGAGCACGAGCGTATGCAGACACAGCTGGAGGATGACATTTTCAATTATGTGTACCGCCGCTACGACCTCCGCGAATTTGAGCTTTTCAAGATGTATATCACCCTCAAACCTGCGGTCAATTACCACACACTGGCCGCGATAACCCATGTGCAGGTGCATAATATACAACGTATAGTATCCAGGATACTTACCGATATACGAAGCAATAAGATGCTGGTGGACAGGTATCGGGAGGTGCGGTGATAATTCCGGCCCGTACAGAAAAAGACAGGGACTGCCGTTTTCTTTAATGCGGTCAACCCCTGTCTGCTTTAGGCTCTTATTGTTTTCTGCTTTCTTACCGTGGCGTATTATATCCGTCAAACTGGGCTGTTTTTATAGCCCATGCCATCATATTGACAAAGAAATAAGAATTGTAGATATTCGTATTATTAGTGCCGGAACCAAAAGTTCCGGTTGTAGGGCTGAAATCACTATTATAATATAACGGACAAATAGTATTGCTGTTTACTTCCCCTGATGTCGTTCCTCTCGACCAGAATCCGCCGTCACCGAGCCATACGAGGTGATTCCCTTTAAATTTACATATGGTAATCGTAGTGTTTCCGGTAGTGTTACCGTTATAGTTACCGTTCGAATATATATCTACCATACCGAACGGTACTCCGTTGACACCTACGGTAGTGGAAGCATCTTCACCCCATTTTTGCTCACGTATATCACCGAAAGGCCCGTTTAGGATGTCATCGTTCGTCATATAATTAAGTGTGTAAATGGAACCGGCAGGCCCGCGGCTTACTGCGCTTACTGTGCCGGCAGGAAGATTAAGAGTCCTGTTAAACAAACGTTCTACCGCGCTGCCCGATTCTATTGCTGCGATCACCACCCCTTTTTTTGCCATGTAATTGATGAGTACGTCAACCGCATCGTTGGAAGGCCCGTAGCTATACCCTATAACGATAATATCGGGCTTGTGCGTACTTATCAGGTTTTGGAGCGTGCTTGCGGACGGGTCATTCCCTCCGTCTACAAATTCATAACCTTCAATTTTTACTGTACTGGCCGCATCTGTGCCAAAGTTGGCGGGAGCCATAAGCATTTTACGTCCTCCCAGCCCGTATATGTTTGTCATCGAGGCCCAGGACCCACTCCAGTAGCCGAGACCGTAGCCGTAATAATCAGCTCCGCCTGCACCTTTTATCCCAAGTATTTTCTTCTTTGTATAGGCAACCGTAACGTTGGCATAACATGTAGCTACACTGATGACACTGTTTGAGGTTATGGTCATTCTCTTAGTTTCCACCGAAGTTGGTATTCCGGTTCCTCGCAGTATGATCTGTTTCTCACCTGCAGCCTTGTCGGCAGCGGTGATCATCACCGGATTGGAAGCAAAACTTATACCCTCTACTTCGTTTGTTTCCAGATAAACAATTGAACCTTCTACGAAAAGATCACCCGGGTCCATCGTAATCCATACTGAAATGTAATTGTCCGCAGGATTCAGTTCCCGGTTCAGGACATACACCCCATGTATCGTTGTCCTGCTGCAATCCATCGTATAGTTCGGCTTTTTCGAGTAATCTTCTACTTCTATCTTCTTCGTACATGCCGTACCGTCCTGCAATGTCAAAGGTTTGCCGTTCATCGTAACAGCCAGTCCGTCACCCGGATTTCCGGTAGGGGTGTACCAAAAAGGAGTTCCGGCGCCCGGAATGGTCACGGTATATGTGCCCTTCTCCATAAATATACCGTTCGCCGTGAAGAAGTAGCCATTTGTCTCGTTATTCAGGGCAGCCGCATATTCGGGGACGACAGTAATAGCATATGCCCCGGGCTTGGTTATCTCCAGCTTTATAGTTATAAAGTTGGAGGCGTCCAAAGCCACATCATCGCCCGGAGCCGCCGGATAGGCATCGGGCGATTTATAGTGCCCGAATATTTTGAAATCGTCACAGGAGACGATATGGCCGATAGCGTTTCCCATCTTGTGTTCGAAACAGTTCCACTGTTCACCGTCCCACTGGTTTAGCCCCGCACAAAGTTCCCTGTCATCGTCTTCTACCAGGTTGTAGACGATAAGCCCGGTATGGGTCTTGTCCAATGCCAATTTATTGGTGGCATAACCGGAGTTGGGTCCGGAAGCAGGATTGTCGGGATCAGCTAAGAACATCGGGTAAAGTTCTTTTTTCTCCGAAAGAGTTACACGTGGCAGAGCCAGTCCTTTACGGGCATTAAACGTACTGTCCGGTACATTATCCTTGTCTTTTAATTGCAGTAAGGCTCCTGAAAGCGGCTCTTCGTTTGTCCCTATCGTTACCTGTGCAGGCAGAGTCATATTTATACTTAATATCGCTACCAGCAATATTAGTATTTTAAATGATACTCCACATCGATGTTTTTGTTTAAAGTTTGTTTGTTTCATGTAGTTTAACATTTTAGTTCAAAAAATAAATTCCTTGTCATTGTCTTTAATACTATGTCGTTTATATTTTCTGTCAGAGTCTTCGTCCTGTAAAAAGCTTCAATACCCCATAGTCCTGCCCGATACTTTCTCAAGCGGCAGCCAAGAGCAAGGAAGAGAAGACAAATTTTATTTAAGACAATAATAATCTCCCTTTCTATGAGGTGTTGAAACTTTTGTTGATAATAAACGCATATGTTAGTTAGAAAAAAAGGGCGGAAAAATAAAACTGTACGTCTATATGTAAAGAAGCGGACTTTGAGCTTGTTTTTATGTCCGGAAAATAATATATCGTGCGTGCGCGCACCCACAGGAATAACAATGTGGTTGATACAGGCATATACATCCCTGACACTCCTCAAGATAAGGAATGTGAAAGTAAGAATAATGAAAAATAATGGTGACGCCTTAGATACGGCTTCTCTCTCTCTCTCTCTCTCTCTCTCTCTCTCTCTCTCTCTCTCTCTCTCTCTCTCTCTCTCTCTCTCTCTCTCTCTCTCTAGCAAAATAAAGCTAACCTCCAAATTTTCAGCAGAAAAAATGAAGCTTCTTTTTGCAAAGAAATCAGAAAAAAGCAGTCTTAACCACATGCCGTATATACTATTGTCTTTATCTAAAATTTATCCAAAACAAATAACACAGTCCAAAATTAACAATTTTTTTTCACATAAGAGATAAATTATTAAGCTAATTTCATTTTTAGGCAGACGGACCAATATTCTACACTCTTCATTTTAACATATAAAAAACGGACAACGGGACATACTGTATTGCTCCGGCTCCATACCCGTATGCTCTCTAAAAACCCGCTGAAAACAGCTCAGATCGGAAACTGACAGCTTTTCCTCCTTTAATAAACGGGCAGCTCCCTTCATCCTGAATACCTGAGAGCCTGCAGGCATTTCAGCGGAAGATGTATCGGAACAACCTTTTAATCAGTCCTGGCAAAGGAAGGGCATTAATCCTCAAAAAACATCATTTTTTTATTCCTCCCTAAAATATTTTTCATTCCCGGCCGTCTCCATTAATAGAGAGCTCTTTATAAAAAAATAGATTGTAAAATATAAAAAACAAATAAAATTATGACAACAAGAGGTTTTGGAATGGGATTTTTCGGAAGAAATCCTTTCGACAACGATGCAAGAAAAAAATTCAAGGAAGAATGGGCTAAAATGACCGATAGCGAAAAGCTGGAGTTTATGAATAAGCGTATGGAATGCCTCGACAGGCATGAAGACCACTTCTCGGTGGAAGCCATAGATGCCCGCTGCGAAAAATGGATGAGCATGTCGGATGAAGAAAAACAGGCATTTGCCGACGAAAAGAAAAAAGCTTTCGAAAGCAGAATGCACGGGATGCACGGAGGTTTCGGTTTCGGACATTAAAAGCGAAAAGAATAACAAAAAAAGCCTGACTCAATCAAGAGTCAGGCTTTTTTTAATGCCTGGTATATTATCATGCTGTAACGCTTCTGTGTTCTCTGTGCAATGCCTGCAATTCAGTGGACATCACTTCCAGTTCTTCCAGCAATACGTCCATATCTTCGCGGGAGATATTCCGGTACGAATCTTCAAAACGTTTTCTTGCCATATGAATTTCATTAATCAGTTCTTCGTAGCGGTTCATGGTCGTATTTTTTAACGTTATTAATTTAGTTTTTATAGTTGAAATACACAAAAATCACTCATATTGCTATACAAAGATAGCAATAACTGCTATCTGTACATTACAATTAAGCAGTTTTTTGAATATGTTTTTTAACATGTTTTCGATAAAACATTATCAAACAGATAATTATACAAGAAGATAATAAAAACCGACTACCCCGGGTAATGCTTCTTTTTCATAGCCGCGTGAAGTAAGCTAAAAATAACCTTGCCTCTTTTCTGTGCGAACCCGGAAGACAGGCTTATTTTGTAAATATGAGGAACAATAAAGCATCTTCTTTGTTTTTATAATAAAAAGTTAATATTTTTAGGAAGAAGAAACAGAACGGATAAGGAAACCGTTCCTATCCGAACCGGATAAGCGCGTATTGACAATAAATACAAAAATAATAGTTTATGGCAAAAGTAACTACGGCTCTCTTAGTTATCAGTATTCTTATATTAAATTCATGCAGACAAAAAAGTGTTGACCCCGAAGCGGCAAATCCTCCATTACAAGACACGGTGGCCGCAGAGGATAAAAAAGAGACAAAAAAAACGGATACAGTCATCATTGAAAAAGAATTTCTCTACGACAAGTACACACTGGAAGATACTTATCCCTACAAAGACACCACAAGGCAATTTCAGTGGGAGAAAATCAGGGCAGGACTTAAAACAATAGACTCCATGCAGATAGAACATTCGTCTTGGGGCATTCTGCAAAACTACAGGAACAACAACGGGGAGGCCCCTCTGGTGAAGGAGTACCACCGCAATGTATATAAACGTATATCCGACAATTACGAAGTGGAACGATACCAGTCCGTACCGCTGTACTCCGTACAGGATACAGTTGTGCCCGAGCGTTACGGCAGAGACGGCGCCCTGGTGAAACTGATAAAGGAAACGGACAGCACAAAGTTTGAAAAAGTAGAAACCATATACTTCCCCGGCGAATGGCTTGTTCCGCGTAAGTATGTAAAAAAAATAGCTGATAGCGTTGTCTTCAGCAATGCCATATTTGTAGACCGCGTCAATGAAAATATTGTTACCCTGCAAAAAAATGGCGGCAAATGGTTTGTAAGGAGCATGAATCCCGTCACCACAGGCTTGCACAAGCCTCCGCACCAGCAGGAGACCCCGCTTGGTATGTTCGTGATACAGGAGAAGAAATATAAAATGATCTTCCTTGTCGACGGCACTACGGAAACCGGTGGCTTTGCGCCCTACGCCAGCCGTTTTACCAATGGCGGATACCTGCATGGCGTACCGGTGAATGCTCCCCGCAAAGATTTTATAGAATACAGCGCTTCTCTGGGAACTACGCCGCGGTCGCATATGTGTGTGCGCAATGCTACATCTCACGCCAGGTTTATTTACGACACATTTCCCGTGGAGGGCACAGTCGTATTTGTGATAGAATAAAAATATGGATTCACATAAATGTCTTATCTTTACCCTGAAAACAAATACCGATCATGAGCCAGTTATCAGAAGTATATAAGACATATTCCACTACCGCCCTGATGCGGATCATAGAAAACCCCGGCGATTACCGTCCCGAAGCGGTGAAGACTGCGCAGGACGAACTCCGGACACGCAATCTCACCCCCGCCGATATAGATAAGGCACGGGCAGAGCTGGAAGCCGAGCAGCAGGAACTTGCCGCCAAAAAGGAACGGCGAGATGAAATAAAAAATACACTGAAGGAAAAAGGTTCTGGCATTATGGACTATATAAATCCCATACAGGACGACGCTGACGACACCCGCAAATCGCCCCGGCTGATAAACACCATTGCCATTATATTCATGGCAATCGCCCTGTTGCAGATCGTCACCCAGTTCGATCTCATCACCGGGCTCTTTCAGGACACAAGATGGGATTTCAGCGTAGTCATATTCCTGTTCCCTGTCATCGTTACGCCACTGGCTGCCATACTCTTCTGGATGAAAAAGACCGCAGGATGGATATTATTGTCTATCTATCTCAGCTTTGCGCTGATGGGGCTGCTATGGATGTTCTTTATTTCCTACGATCCTACATTCCTTATCGGCAGTTTATTTTTCAGCGGTACGCTGTGGACCATCAGTCAGGAAAGGATCAGGAGTGTGTTTAAGATTTCCACCGATACGATGTATATCTCTATCATAGCCTCCATTCTTATTGTGGGAGCCATATTGGGCGCGTACTTTTTTATTTTATGATTATTTAACACAAAAAGATGCTTTTTCGAATTTACTTTTTCATGATTCTTTAGTCATAGTAAACAGTATGTATAACTAAATTTATGAATATTATGAAAAAGTTAGTATTGTTCCTTACAATTGTATTATTTACTACAAGTGGCGTATTCGCCCAACAAAGACAACGTGCCACACCCGAAGAAAGAGCTAAAAGACAAACCGAAACACTGGTAAAGGAACTCGGGCTCAATGATGACCAGCAAAAAAAAGTATATGAAATAAACCTGAAATTTGCCCAGCCGCTGGCTGACCAGAGCAAAGAGACCGACAGGGAAAAGATAAGGGCTCAATTCCAGAAGATTCAGGAAGAGCGTACCGCCGCTATTAAAGCCGTACTGACCGAAGATCAACAAAAGAAATTTGATGAGCATCAGAAAAAAATGCAGGACAATCGCAGGCGAAGGAACTAACGACATAAAATGTAATATGGAAAAAGGGCTGAATTCTAAATTTCAGCCTTTTTTTATATCACGGCCGATACTTTGCATGAGGTTCCTGTATTTCGCCCTAAGCCGCCCCTACCAAAACCGGTATTCGTTATACTTATCTATTATCTTCTGGTTTTCGAGGAATTTAGGCGCTTTGCCAAACCGTTTGATTACCGAGAACTGGATCGCGCCCGCATCGAATGCCATCTTCGAAGGGGCTGTATAGAGAATATACACCCGGTTGTTGACCACCGATGCCCCTACCGACCATGTATCGTGGTTATATCCCATCGAGAAGCGGGGAAACACGGAAGGATATACCTTCACCTTGTTCTTTCTTCCGTCTATATTTTCAAAACCTACATTTGCCGCCACCGAAAGCGAGAGGGATACATATATCCGCTTATTGGCCACCCAGGTATAAGCATAGCCGCCGTTTACACCGACCTGATAATTCTTCAGCTTGTGTCCGCCATCAAACACAAGCGAACTGTCGGCACGGGCTTCGTTGAAATATACAGCTCCGCCGAGCAGGAAACTACCTGCCGATTTTAATTGTTTCTCGCTCTGGTTGAAAGCCGCCGGATACGAAAACCTGTTGCCATTGAAGACATATTGTCCGTAGACACCGTATTGTTTCAACTTTATATCGGGATGCAACTCATATTTTTCATTTTCGGGCTCGGTGTATAAGCCTTTATAGTTCTGGAAAAATATATCGTAGACAAACTTCCGTCCGTAATGGTGATACTGGAAATCGAACGAACGGGTCTTGCCCCGCTTCTTATCGCGCATAAAGTCGAAGCCATAGGCGCCACTCAGCGAGACATTCTTGTATGAAAAGCCAAAACCGATACCGAAAGGGGCATTGGAACGGTAAGAAGTCTCATCGTGGTTGTCGCCCTGCTGATGAGATAGTACCGTAAACTTATCCATGAAATAGCTACGTACCGAAAGGGGCTGCTCAAAGAAACCGATATAAGTGCTATCGGTCTGTGAAAATCCGTATTGGGACACGAGTACCCCAAATATCAACAGAGTTATATACCTGGCTCCTGATAAGCGGTTTCGTTTTTTGATTAATGCCGGCATTTTAAATACTTGCTCTCTTTATTTTATTAAGGAAACGGATTTAGCGCAAAAATAGTATAAAGGCGTTAACCCCAATCAAAAAGAAAGGAATAATTTGGATTGTGACCGGATTTTACCGGAATATTTCACAAAATTTATCTGTTTTCGAGTCCCAGCCTGTATTTTTTATCCATATACATGAAAAACATATACAGGCGGTATTCCACATCCAGCCCATATTCGTTCTGAGGATTGTAATCTATTTTCGCTTCATAGATTTGCGGGCTGTATTGCATGGGATTGTCACAGCGGTAATTCCATTCATTGACAAGGAAAATGTTCTTTGTTTTCAACACCCATTCCGTATAGAATTCCTTTGGCCGCTGGGTAACCAGAAAAGTCTCGTAACCGGGCTCCATAACGATGGCCTCGTATATAGGTTTCAGTTTTATACTTATAGTCAGAGGCTTGTCTGCAGGATGCATGTCCCCGCCTTTAAGGATGCTGATGGATTCGATGGTGGAAGGGTCTATCCTGAGCAACGAATCCCTTGTTATCAGATTATCATCGAGCAGGTAGATGTTGTCTTCGCGCTCCTCTATGATGGCAGAATAGCGCGATACCGGAACCGGCTCGCCAAAGATTAGGGTATCCGTTCCCAGAGCGACATCACAGGACGGACTGTCCACTGTCACATTTTTTGTTTTGAAGCCTGTAAACGAAAAACTGAGCGTATCACCCATCGCCGCACGTATTGCATAATTTCCATCGCTACCGGAAACAGCATTTACCTGACGTGAGATATTTGATATTATAACAGCCGGTAAAACTTTTCCGTCTTCCGCAGAAGTTATCTGCCCCCTCACCGTCGTCACTTGCGGATAAACCGCTTGCAAAGCAAACAACATCAACAACATAGGTATAATACTTCGTTTATTCATAATGCCGGGATTTTAGTAATAAGGAGTTGAAATACTTTTGTAAATATACGAAAATGTCCTTTCGTTTTCCGCATAATTAATTTCAACATTTTATGAAGCTGTTTAGATCATTTTATCGGCCTGTTTCAAAACAGCTTTTTTCCGCTTTGCCCTGTTTCCCCGTTAAACAGGAAAAGGTTAAATTCTCATTTCCTCCGGCCGAACAACCCTCCCGGTATTTTGTTCTATTGATTATAACTTATATACCCAATCAATTAAAAACAAAATATTATGAGAGTAAATATCAGTGAATTGGAACCGAAAGCATACCGCGCTATGCTGATGCTGGAAAGTTTCCTGAATGCTTCGGATCTGAATCCTATCCACAAAGAGCTTATCAAGATCAGGGCTTCTCAAATAAACGGATGCGCTTTTTGCCTGAACATGCATACCAAAGATGCCCGCAAACTGGGAGAGACAGAGCAGCGCATATATATGCTCAATGCATGGCGCGAAGCCTATGAGCTGTACTCGGAAGAAGAAAAAGTGATACTGGCCATGACCGAAGAAATAACCCTGATAAATAAAGGAGGACTGTCGGACGAAACATATAACAAGGCCATTTCCCTTTTCTCCGGAAACGTAGTGGCACAGCTGATAATGGCTATTGTGACCATCAATGCGTGGAACAGGATAGGTATATCTACAGAGTTGCGCCCCGAATATTAAGCAACCTCCGGAATAACCAACGTTTTATATAACAGGAATAGCCCGGCTATTGCCGCGCCTTTGCCTTATACCGCAAAAAATCCCGCAGGATCTTTCAGGTATAAGGCTTTATGACCTTACATTAATACCTGGAAATTATACTATCATTTATAATAATACTCATATATTACGCAGACAATAATTGGTATAAAAAACTGAGATATATCAGGTAAATAATTTTCATGAGTTACCAAAAATACTATCTTTGTGACGAAGATCGAAGACACGCCTGCGCAAGCGGGAAATAATAGAAAAATTAACTTACGCATACGTAATGCGAATATTTTTGAAAATACTACTGCTCAGGATTCTAAGAATACTGGGGCTTAAAAAGACGGACCGGGACTCTGTTATAAAAGAATATTTAGAAAAGGAAAAATAATTTCCGAAAGCGTCAAATTCTTTATTAAATTTGTCGCAAAAATATTTTATGGAAATTTTAGAAACTTTTCTTTTGCCCAGCGCGTGGATAGCTCTGCTTACGCTGGCGTTTCTCGAAATAGTATTGGGGATAGACAATATCGTATTTTTGTCTATCATGTCGTCCAAACTACCGCAAAAAGAGCAGCCTAAAGCCCGCACCACGGGCTTATTGCTGGCTATGCTTTTTCGTATCCTCCTGCTATTTTGCATATCGTGGCTGATGAAACTGACCAAACCGATATTTTCGTTCGACACGGTATGGTTCGACGGCTCTGTCTCCGGCCAGAGTATTATAATCGGAGTAGGCGGGCTTTTCCTCCTGTATAAGAGTGTTACCGAGATCCATCACAAACTGGAAGGTGAAAGCGACGCCGTTCATGGAAAGTCCAGGAGCGGATTTGCCGGCGTCATCATCCAGATTGTGGCTCTAGATATTGTTTTTTCATTCGATAGCGTCCTCACCGCGGTCGGATTGGTCAGCTTCAGCGAATTCGGATATGTCGGAGCCATGACCATTATGGTTACAGCGGTTGTGATTGCGGTTATGATCATGCTATTGTTTTCAGGCCCCGTAAGCAAGTTTGTAAACGAACACCCTACCATACAGATGCTCGGCCTTTCATTTCTTATTCTTATCGGTGTGATGCTACTGGTAGAGGCAGCCCATCTGTCCCGGATATCCATATTCGGCACCACAGTAGGGGAAATTCCGAAGGGATATATATATTTCGCCATCGCGTTCTCTTTACTGGTCGAATTCCTGAATATGAAGCTGAGAAAGAAGTCTGTACCTGTAAAACTGAAAGACTCGGAACTGATAGGGGAAGATAAGAAATAAACGTTGGTTCATTACAAAGAGCAATCGTATCCGGTGTATGTTAATTACACTATAATTTGTTAAACAAAAAGGGATCGATAAACGTTTTCTTTGTGCTTTTTATAAGCTGTTATTTAGTACCGGGATAACGATGGCCGGATTCAGTTTCAGCCGGATATTCCGGGTACAGGATACAAATGTAAAATCACAAACAAGCGGATCATAAAAAACAAACATTGCTGGTTATGAAAAACGGTGTAATGATGCAATACTTCGAGTGGAATCTTCCAAATGACGGAAATTTATGGAAACAATTGAAAAAAGACGCCGTACATCTGCATAAAACAGGCATAACTGCGGTATGGATACCTCCGGCATACAAGGCAGACGAGCAACAGGATGAAGGATATGCGACATATGACCTGTTCGACCTCGGAGAGTTTGACCAGAACAGTACCGTGAGAACAAAATACGGTACAAAAGATGAATTGGCCGAGATGATCGATGAATTACATAAAAATAAAATATCGGTGTATCTCGATGCCGTCATGAATCATAAGGCGGAAGGAGACTATACTGAAAAATTCAGGGTAAAAGAAGTCGACCCCAAAGAGAGGAATAAGGATATAAGCGACGAAATAGAGATTCAGGCATGGACAGGTTATTTGTTTAAAGCGCGGGGGAATAAATATTCCGACTTTAAATGGCACTGGTACCATTTTTCGGGCGTAGGCTTCGACGACGCGCAGAAAAAAAGCGGTATTTTCCGTGTACTCGGGGAAAACAAGTACTGGAGCGAAGGAGTAGATGATGAAAACGGAAACTATGATTTTTTACTATGCAACGATTTAGACCTCGACCATCCGGAAGTAATAAGAGAACTGGACCGCTGGGGAGTATGGGTTTCCAGAGAGTTGAATCTGGACGGCATGCGGCTCGATGCAGTGAAGCATATGGAAGCTAAATTTGTTAAACAATTCCTTGAAACTGTAAGGGCTGATAGAGGAAAAGAATTTTATTCGGTAGCCGAATACTGGAACGGAGATCTGCAAACCCTGGAGAAATATCTCGCTGCTGTGGAAAATACAACAGACCTGTTCGATGTCCCCCTGCATTACAATATGTATAAAGCATCTAAGTTGGGTAAAGATTATGATTTACAAAAAATACTGGACGATACTCTTGTCTTGCATTACCCCGACTATGCAGTCACATTTGTAGACAATCACGATTCACAACTGGGCAGCTCCCTGGAATCGGAAATAGAAGACTGGTTCAAACCCTCGGCTTACGCCCTTATCCTGTTGATGGAGAAAGGTTATCCCTGCATTTTTTACGGTGACTATTATGGCGTAAAGGGAAAAAAGCCTCTTCACCAACCCATTATAAGCCTGTTGCTGGATGCCCGGAGAAAATATGCTTACGGAGTGCAAAAAGATTATTTCGATCACCCTTCCACGGTAGGATTTGTGCGTATGGGAGATAAAGGTCATCCCGCGTCGGGGCTGGCATTTCTGATGTCGAACGGTACAGACGGGAATAAGGTAATGAATGTCGGCGCAAACCGTAAAGGTGAAGTGTGGTACGACCTGACAGGAAACGTACAGAAAAAAATTACGATAGATGATAAGGGTAACGGTAATTTCCTTGTCGAAGGCGGGGCATTATCCGTTTGGGTAAAATCGTAACGATATGTAAAAGAGCATACGGAAAAGGCGGTTCAATTTAGCCGGATCGCCTCTGTTTATTTAGTCCTTTAAACTCTTATATGTCATTTCCCTTACCAGTTCTCCGTTATAGAACTGCTTTACCGGATACCCGTCCGAGTTATATTCATATGTAACTTCGATTATATCGGTGCCGTATCTGGGGTCTTCAGTAGTAAATTCATGCGGATTATTTTTTCCGATGAAATCTCCGCACCATCTCATACTATTTACGTGCCATGTCCAAAACCACGCAGGAATACTTTCTATATTGAGAAAAGCCGATTTGTCATTGTTAAATTTAAAGACCGTAATTTTACTACCCTCGTTTGTCGCGGCATGTTGCGTATATGTAACCAGATTATTGTTTTCGTCGTATATGAATTCTTCCCAGGGCTTACCGTCTTCAAATACGGTCTTGGTAAGGCGGCCTCTGTCGTCGATATGAATCCGGAGATGATCGGTCACCTTTTTCTCTTTTACCTGTTTTCCTGTACTTATCACATCTTCTGCAATATAGCCGTCGTTGTAAGTGTATTTGGAATTTGTAACCAACTCTCCCCTGTCCTGATTCATAATGCACTCCGACAACAGGTTGCTGATTTTATCATATTTGAAGGTAAATTCCCGAAAGGTAACAACACCCTTTTCCACAAAGTAGGTAAGCTGATTTTTGTTATTATACCTGAGATCTATTATCTCTTTAGTGTTTACCGAATTGATCCGGACGAGCTGCTTCGTTTGAGCGTATAAAGCAAAACCGGCTGATAGTATGCCGATAAGGGATGTAAGTATAAATCTCTTCATAGATAGGTGCCTGGTCTTTTGTATAATTACCTATTTAACGAATAGGACGTTCTTTTATTATATGCCTTAGACGCCGCAAGTATAATTAAAATATTTGGAATAACCGGCAGTGAAACTGATAAATCAGGCAAATGCCTGAATATCTTTTGCTACCGTTTATATATCCGGCAAAAAAAAGTATCCTCTGCCTGTACCGGGCAGAGGATACTTTTCATATCCTTTTTTTCCACCACCACACTCCCGACCAACCGATAATCAGCAGTAGTAATATCCGCCCGCACCATACCTGAAACGATTGGAACGAGCTCATACGGTTTATTTCCTTCTCCACTTCTACCGGATAAGGCACGCGGATGGTATCGTTCACAAAGACGGAATCGCGCAGCAGACGGTCCCGGTACAGATATTTGTACTTTTCCAGCCAGACAGTATCCCCTTTCATTTTCATGAAGACCGAATCATACAGATGAACAGAATCGCGCAACAGGCGGTCTCTGTACTCTGTCCGCACCGATTCGACCGGGATATATAGTGTACGCGTCCTGCATGCGGAAAGGACAAAGACCGGTATCAGGATAAACAGCGCTTTTGCTTTTGCCTTCGGATAATCTTTCATCTGAATTCTTTCTTTACATCGAAGCAAGGGCAGGCCTTTGCCGCAAATTCGTTATGTCCATGTACTTTTGCCAAGGGGAAGCGTACTTTGAGGTCGTCCACCAATCCGGCTAACGCCACAGCCTGCGCTTCGGTGCGGGTATCTTTGGGATTACCTTTTGCATCCAGTCCCCCGATATAGCATACACCTATCGATGTGGCATTGTGCCCGAGACAATGCGCTCCTATCAACGACTCATCACGTCCGTTGTGTACAGTGCCGTCGAGGTATATTACATGATGATAACCTATTTTGGCAAAGCCTCTGTCCCGGTGCCACCGGTCTATATCTTCCACGGTGAAATGCTGCCCTTCCTTTGTGGCTGAGCAGTGGAGGATTATCTTATCTATCTTTCTCATTTTCTTCTGTTTCTGAGTTTTTCAGTTGTTTTTTTACAATTTCGGTTATACCTTTTATCAGGTCGTCTTTATTTTCGAATACTGCTGTAAGCTCTTCCAGGCTTTTTCCTATTTTTTTCTTATCTTTCTCATGAGCCTTTTCCAATATCGACTTAGCCTCGATAAATATCAGGAATCCGGCCGCGATAAGCGTAATATAAGGTTCGTCATAAAAGAACATTCCTATGCAATCGAACATGAAAGCAAACAGCATCAAAGCATAATACAAAACAGCTTTGGTAACCGTCCGCCTCAGTCCGTATGAAGTGCGTTGTTCGCCCCGCTCCCTAGCCTTGCGCCATCCGCTGATAAGGTCGAGGCTGATGGCGATAGCTACCAGCAACCACATAATGGATATGATAGCCAGTTTGAGCCGCAGGGTGACAAAATCTCCGGTCAGTAATGATTCTATTATCAATAACATGGGGAAATTAATTAAGAATTAGTATTTAAGAATTAGGAATAAGTTGCCAGCCATTTATATATAGCTGGCAACTATGAGAGAGTTATAGGAACATTGCAATGTTCCGGCCGGCGGGTTCGGTTGAGACGAGGATGGCTGATACCTTCCTTACACTTTGTACATCAACCTTTAAGCTGCTGATATTGATACTATTAATATCATTAATATTCATATTATCAGCATCCGCCCTGCCGATATTGACACTACTAATCCTGTTATCAGTAACATCGATACCTTCGGGTGGTAAACCATTATCTAAATCTGCCATAATTTTTTTTTAGTTACGAGTTACAAGTTAGAAGTTACGAGTTACTTTTTCTTGTAACTTGTAACTGCCCGAAGGGCGCAGTAACTTGTAACTATTTACCTACATCGGATTTACTGTTGTTATCGGTAGCCGTATCTGCATATATGCACCGCTTATGTATATATCATCAGGCGATAATACGCCGGATGCACCCGATATATTATTATAATACTCGGGATGTCCCGATGATATATACTTACCATCCTTTCCTCTTGCCATCTCGAATGAAAGAATATGGTTATCTTTCATCAGGCAACGCGGGTCTTCGGGTAATACATCACACCACTCAGGTTTTTGTTCATTTTGCCAGAAGGTTTTGTCCGTTGTTTCCGTATTAAAATCGAAATCCTGTTTCCAGCAGCGGCGCAGATGGATATTTCCCGATCTTGTGAATGTCAATACACCCGGTTTTACCGTAAAAGAATCTCCTGCCTTGTAGTTTACCCCGCTGTATGTTACATAGTCAGTTGTATTTTTCTGGTCATTGTCATGCTCTGCCAGATACCAATAATCCACCTGTAAATTGCCGGATACAATATTTCCATCCGGTATTTTATTTACGATACGCATCTGTACCGACTGGTAGCTCAGTATGTCGTTTATCTTATACACTACCGGGTTTCCGGAGGCAACAGTAAAGGTTGTCACGCCAGCCACACCTTTAAAAATATTATTCCTGCTACTTAGCACGGATGAATAAGTGCTTCCGCCATAGGTAACGGATGCCGTATTTTCATCAGAAGAACGCAACATATACATCTCGCCCGGTTCTATACTGCCACTTAACACTTCCTGCCCGGAATCACATAGCAGGTCCGGGATACTGTCTATCAATACCCCGTACTGGTAAGGCAGGTCATTGGGAATATCTATTTTCGTCAGCTTTTTTTTACCGCCCAGCCATACTATTTTCGAATCGAGATACATATTTTTCCGCTGTGTTATATCCACGGTTTTATCAATAGACAAAGAATCATCCGCTATATCCAAACCGTCGCTATGCGGGTTCCCCGGAGCAAAGCTGGCAGGCACATTATTACTTGCTGTAATTGGTATCCTGGTACCACGTGATGTGGAATAGCCAAATGAAATAAAGCGTAGTATTTCGAACTGGTTAACCTCTGAACCTGCCCACGTAATACCCTCGAATACCTGATTTTTGGTGAACAGCCAACGGCCTAAAGTCAATGTTATGCCATAGTCTGTAATATCAGCGGGAACTGACAGCCCGGCAGCCGTGCAACGCGCGACGAATGCGTTCCGAAGTTCTTCGGCGGTTGTACCGGTCAGCGGGATATAGTCGGTTTCCGAGCCTATACGGAAATTGCAGTTGTCGAACGCATAGTAATTGTTTTTGTAGCTGTCGAGCGATGCCTGATTGACTACAAGGTTGCATTTTTCCCATGTATGCAGATTACCGGCTATTGAGCCTATGGTGGTACTGATGCCGACAAAGGAATTGTTGCCATTGATATTGCCTGATGACGGGTTTACTCTAAAAATACAACGGTCATAATTGTTTATTATGCCTACACCAGGATTCGTTGTTCCGGGCATTGACAGCATCTCGCATTGATAATATCTGTTATTATAAGTTCCCTGGCCATTATAACCCAGCCTGTACGTTATTACATTTTTTACAGTGACATCTTTAAGCCAGACGCCTTCGAATGTACCGCCCGATGTCTGATGCCCTTCGTATAAAATAGCATCTATTATGCTTTTTTTCATACCATTACCAATGATCCGGCATCTGTTTGAATTTATCGATGTTCCTGTAGTACCGACGCTTAATTTGTGAAAGCCTCCCCCCAATATGATTGATAAATCAGTAGTATAAGCAATAGTTCCGGTAGATAGTGAAGGGTTTTGCCGCGTGGCAGCCGTACCCGTACCCGCATATGCGTAGAATTTAGTAGGGAATATCCGTTCTACATCTACACCCTGATAGTCTGTATATCTGTCTTTAAATGTATATCTCATATATCATAAATTTGTTTAACGGGTGAAAATAATATTCTGTCTAATTCGGTCAGGTAAGCCCTGTAATCGTCAAACTCAGCATATCCTGGGTTGTTAGGGTCTTCCAGTTCCCGAAACATTGTTTTAAATGCCTTGGGTTGTTCTGCAAAGAACACCATGTCGTCGATCAACATTGTAATATCATCTTTCTTGACTTCGTATATCATGGCAATATTGCTTTAGCATAAATGAATAAATAAGCTGTCGGGTCTGTCGTTTGCGTTTCAATTATAAACTTTACCTTCGAGCGTTTTTCTATTTTTTTGTCCAATTGTATACTATTCAGGTTAGTAAATATTTCATCATCAATAGTAAGAGACTTCACATTCAGTACATCCACTTTATAAATAGTCATCTCTTCGCCTATAAATATTTCCATTTCCTTTGTTTCCATTGTCAGGGAAATACGCCGTTCGAGCTGTAGCCTCTCCAGCGTATCGAACTTGCATTTGCCCGACTTCATCACTCCGTTTTCTTCTATCGAACCGAATATATAGAAACCTTTAGGGTTTTCTATTGTATCCAGTGCCGAAAGCTCTATAGGTTCTAATTTTCTTGTTTCATTAGCCATTTTATTTTGATTAATTGTTTATATCTCTATTTTGATTTATTCCGTCAGTATTGCATCCTTCTTATCTTCGGTCATCACTATCTGCCGTTCTTCAGTACCCAGTACAGGTATCGTATTGAAACGGGACGCATCGATTTCGAAAAGCGGGTAAACCGAATTCTTGCTTATTGATATCTGATATCCTGATGTTTCGCCCAGTTGTCCCGTTATCTGTGAGAATGAAAGAGAAGCCCCGCCATCGCTGCCAAAGCTATACATCAGCCCTTGCGATGTACGGAAAGCAACCAGATACTTATTTGTGGATGCCAGTAACAGATCCGAAGATTTCTCCCCCTTGATCGTATGCACAAATGTTGTCAGTCCCTGCTTATATATGCCATTCTCCTGAGTCTCCGTGAAGGTACTTTCGTTCACAGCTCCCATTTCAACAAAAGGTACATCTGATTTTATCCGCTCCACATAACATTTACTGAACAATCCTTCATCAGTAAACTGATACGCCCCAAAATCACGTATATCGAGCAGATAGATCCCTGTAATGCCTCCGGGATTATAGTCGCAGGTATGTTTTATATTCTGTAATAATCTGCAAGTCATTGTTTTTAGCCTTTAGCCACTAGCTGATAGCCAGTAGCAGTTAATAAATAAAAGTAAAGCCGCCAGCGAAAACCTTGAAGGCTGTAGGCTAACGGCTATAAGCTAAAAGCTGACTTTACGGTGTTACCACAGTCTTGTCCGCAATTGCAGAGATCACGCTTTCATCTTTCAGCAGGCGGCCCATCTCTATTTCCGTTCCGGCCATGGTTACGGTCCAGCCGTAAGCATCGGCATCGGCGGCACCTGATGCATAGTTGAATGCTGTGGCACTCAGCCCGTTGCTGCGTCCGAGCATCACCGCACGGTTCGATTTATCGACAATTACCGCAGTAAACTTACCCAGGCTCAATGCTTTTTCCTGATTCAACAACTCGTAATCGTAGTTGCTGATGGTAAAATTGACCGTGTGGGTACGGTATTTCCCTCCGTTACCATTTACGGCCAGTTCGTCGGAGAATGAAGCTGTATTATCCGTGAAATCAATCTTATACGCTTTGGCACTATCGGCAAGCGTAACAGTATCGATTCCTCCATCGGCCCCGAAAGTATAATCGTTATCCGCATCGTAATTGAAAAGATATATGGCTTTTACTCCCGCTACCGAATAATGGCAGTTGTCTTTTGTTATGTTTGAAGTTAATTTACATCCTGACATAATATATTTTTTTAATGAGTTAATGAATTAATGTTTTAATATGCCAATGTGCCGATATTTTAAGCTAATAGCTGTTAGCTAATGGCCAATAGCTTTTTTTGATTGACACATCGGCATATTATTTAATTGACACATTGGTTAGTTATTCGGACTATAAAACACCACTTCGTCTTCGAACGGAATAGCGAATCCAAGACGCAGGCGTCCGTCTATGAAAATGATATTATCCTGCGGGGCGGCCTTTTGTCCAAGACGGATTTCTTCAAGGTCGCGCACAAGGTCTGTCCCGACAAGGAAGTTGCGGGCATCAGCCGCTACCATATCATTGTCACCGAGTCCTTTTACCGGAACAAGCTCCACTCCCATATAGCGAACCACGTCACCCTCTACCGTAAAGTTGGGGCTGACTACCACATTACTTCCGTAGATGCCGCCTAGCGCCATCTTCACTTTCAGAAATGTAGGGTAAGAAACATAAATATTCAATGTACCTTCCTGTAAGCCGGCAGCTACAACATTTTCCGGAATGTTTGTAAATACCTTTTCTATTTCGTCCAATACATTTACTTTGGTAAGAGCTACACCTGTTATTTTAACGGCTTCCAGGCTGTCTGTTAAGACTTTGACTACTCCATCGAAATCGTTAGCATCCACAGAGCTGTCTCCCTTAAAGATTTTAGTTTCTATCTCACTGCTCAATTCGGAAGCAAGGATAGCCATTGTGGCGTCTTCGAGCGTATCGGGCAATTCCTGATTCTTCGCTCCGGGACTGAGCATCCATACGGTGCGCTTGCGCTCAAGATCATCGAGGCATTGCTCCAGATTGATTTTATACGTTTTTACTTTCAACTCCTTGTCACTCAACTTCGACATCTGCTGCGGATTCCATGAACAGTCACGGGCATCTGCCTGCAAAATGCTGCCGTTGATGTCAATCAGGTTGATTAGAGTCGATTCTTTCACTCCTACAACGGGAGTTATTTTACCTTTCTCGATAAGTTTCCCGCCAAAGATTGCTTTTGTAAACCAGTCCATATTGGTAGACGGCTGATAATTCAGTGATGAGATGTCATACATGTTTGCCATATTTCTAAATTTAGTTAGTTATTATACTTTTATTTAATTGTATTCATCCGGATAATTACTATCCGAAGTGTGCAATATACCAATTATCAAACAGTTGCATTCAATTGGCACATCGGCATATTACTTCTTTCTGTTTATTGTCTGATTCAATGCAGCTGCCATACGTTCGGCCGTAGTCATTTCGCCTGCATTTTTAGTTGTGCGCGACAGTTGAACGGCAGGATGTGCCGATGGTGTTTTCCTGCGCATCTCTTCTACCTGTCCTTTTGTGGATTCGAGCATCGACTGTGCGTCTTCCAATGTTTTAGTGAGTTGGTCGATCGTCTGTTGCATTTCGGCAATCTTGACTTTCAGGGCTTCTGCTGTTTTGGGTTCAAAACCAGCCAGCTTATGCCGGGACTTACTGCGCTTGAATGTTTGCGGAGCTTTCGTTTCTTCAGGTTTGGTTTTGTCTTCCGAGGCTTCACGCGTTTCTGTGAATTGTCCCTGCTCATCGATTACCAGCAAATTGCCGTTTGCAAGCTGATGCTCACCGGCCGGCATTTGTTCTCCGTCGAGCGTAGCAAACCCGTCTTCGTCCACATAGGCTTCCTTGCCGTCGGCCAGTACAAAGACTACATAAGGCGTACCGCTGGCCGTCATATCTGCCTTTTCTACGGCTTCGATGTCGAGCAACATGCGTGCAATGCGACCGAGCAATGTTTGTTTCGGTTTCTTTTTGTTCATGTTTACATTCATTTGATTTTTAATTTTGGAAATATCCGGTTGTTGATTGAAGAAACCTTCTAATTAATAACATATATAAAATTAATAATCAATATATTATATTTTACATATAAAATTTATATGTCAACAAAATAGCATTTAAAGCAAAATATGCAAAGTCATTACTGAACTATCATTATACCTTTTCAATTATTGACAAGGCCATATAAAACACCGTCTTTATTCGCTTTTCCAAATTCCGAAATCGATTTTAAAGGCGTTTTCAGCCATTTTTTAGGACGAATATGAATCAACCCACGGAGATTGTAAAAAAAAGATACTATAAGCCATAAAATAGGCAAAAAAAGCCATCAGCAAAGAAATGATCCATCCGCTATAAAAATATTCTTCTTAAAATAATCAAAAAAAAATTCCCCACCCGTTCTTCCCCCCATGGGGGATAGAGGGGGATATATATCTACATCTTTATATATAATAATGTGTAGTCGCAATAACGTTTTCAATTACCATTTCATTAACCGTAATAATAACCTTATTAATGTATGAAAAGGTAGATATATAATTATTATAACTTCATAAAAACAATATTTTGACAATATAATATCATATATTATCAAAATCGCAAAAAAATAAAATGCAGTTTTCAAATAAGAAAGCCCCGCCTAAAAAGGCGAGGCCACTTAAATTAGTAGAATATTTTTATATCATTTTCCCCTCATACGGATAAAAATCGCCCTTTGCATATTTTTCAAATCCTTTTGACGATACAGTTCGTTCTCGTCTTGCACACCTGAAAGCCTTGTTATTTGCTATAAATTTGTCCATAATATTAAACCTGTTGTTTTTGACAAAAGTGAACTTATATGTCTTGGTACTATCGATAGCTTCCGATTTACTATAGATATCTTTATACATATTTTCTAAGCGGAAAGGATTATTATCCTGATTGGTAAAAAAACGTTGAATACCTGAATCCGGATAATATTCTGCCAAAGATTCAACATATGGAACCGGGAATAAACCTGTTTTACCTCCGGCAGGATTATCTAATATTTTCATACCATCATAAATAGCCAGCCTGATTTTTGAAGGCATCTTCCGTTCCAGGCTTGCATCTCCCTCTATCAGTTCCTGAAGATCAAAATATTCTCCTTCAACCGGAGGGGCAGGTGTTTGCAAGCGGGAATAATCAAGTTCGTCATAGTCATCGGTTCCCGGTACCTGTATCCAGTATGATTCCGGCGAGCTTTGCGATGCAACTAAAGCATAAGCCATAGACGCAGGTATTATATCCAGGCTGCTATCTATATCGGTAGAGCCTTCTTTCTTATACAGGGGTGCAAAAGAATTTACTTTAACCGGCTTTATGCCCGAACCGGTATCATAGGCAATGTAATCCCCGTACACATCATTCGTGTAGATTTTCATCTTCTTCTCATTGTCACTGGCATTAATTTTGCCGGCCAACTCATCCAGCGTTGCATAAGGCTCTTTTATGGCTATTCCGGTATAACGGGGGTCGATAGATGCATATTTATGATAATCATTGCTGTCGAGCGAATATTCTGTATTCGAGTTTCGGACATCCAGATTATTATCTTTGTCTTTATCTACCGTATATTCATCATATATTTCCAGATCGGTTGTATTCTGAAACTCTGTTTGCGATTTATAATTAAAGTATATCCCGACAGTTTTTTTATATGGATCACTTACGAATGTACAATCAAAAAAGCCCTGGATTTTCAGGAAAAAGTCTTTCACCGTCCAGTCCGGCAGCATTTCCGCATATTTTCTGGTCTGTATGCCGTTTACCATATAATACTTGCTGAAAACAGGATGGCCGGCAATATCGTTATTTGTGACGGAATATCCTAAAGATTCAAATATACGGTCTATAATGAAACACAAGTAAGGTTGTGGAGTAATAAGCCCGTAAGCGCCATATAAATAAAAATCAAAATTATTATGAGATACTATTGCGTACATGTTACCTACAGCCATATATGCAGATGGGCTTGGATTTAACAATATATCGTGGTCCCATGTATAATAAGGCAATACCTGATATTCACGTTCGGGATAGCCTTGCATCAGCCACTCTTTCAATTGCTCCTGACTGGTATGCTTTACTGCTTCCCCCAGATCCAGATCCCTTAACTTCCTGTCGCTGCCAATTAGGAAGTTAAGTTCCGAATTACCCGATACAAGCTGTATTTTCACCTGGCTTTCCGAATATTGCAGTATTACTTCTGTCCCGTTCAGGACTACCTCATTATCCACCACCATATAGGCCCGCCTGTTTTCCGGGATAATATCTTTTTTATTTTTCCGGTTCAGGTGCCCGTATATCTTTGCGTTGATGGGATCGAGAAGCGAAAGCGTGATATCGTAGGTATATGTCCCTTTCTTGGTGAAGAACGGATTTTCATCTATTATTGTGATCGAAAAATTATCCGGCAGCACTACCAGCCGCCCATCGATATATAAATCTACCATTTTTTCTTGTATTTTAGCCATTCCGCAATTTTGCGGTTTGGATTAATTTCTATTCATTGGCACATCGGCACATTAAATAATCGGCATATTGAGTTATACATTTTTCATCATTTTCTTATCCAGCTTTTCAGCCTCCTCTATTCCCCCTTCACCTTTGTAAGTAACTATTCCGGTAAAAGGAACATTCAGTCGTTCCTCCAGTCGTTCCATTACAGTTACAAACCGGTCGTATGATTCGTCGTACCTATTATCACGTACAACTGTTTGAACGGCTGACGGCTTCCCGTTATATCCGCCGGAATAATAACCCGTCGGAATATTCAGCGCCTTGGCCAGATCTGCCTTCGATATCGACGACACAGTATTGTGTTTCTGAGCTTCGTTAAACAGATCGAATAATGGCCTGTAAAGCGATGTCGTGGTATGATTGGCGATAAACTCTTCCCCATGCACAGGCGACCCATCAGGAAGGAAGCCACGGATCTGGCGCGGATCGTTACCGCCGGTATATCCTTCATTGATATAATACCCGCCCTTGTAATAGCCTTCTTTGGCTGCGTCCCTTTGCTCTTTAGCTACATCGATCTGCGATTTACCGTAGGCAATGGCAGCTCCCGCGGCAGCCACACCAAGGGCCGGCCCTATTACCGGTATCCCTGCCATCGCTTTATAAGCTTCCATCGCGGCCAGTGCAGTAGTAGAGATAGTTTGAGCTACAGTAACGGCAAACTGTTTATCCGCATATTTGGCCTTAATGGCATTTAGCTCTTTCTGTTTCTTTTCCTCCAGCTTCTTTTGTTTTTTCGAGTTGCCTTCGGCTGCCTTTATCTCCTTGTCATATTTTCTGGATATCTGACTTTCTTCTACTGATGCATAATTAGCCCAGGTGTTGGAAAGATTGCCGGTTATATCCTGCATCGCGGAATTTACCATATCCATATATGCTTCCACACGCATCATCACAGCCTCGCCAAATGTGACAGCGCCATTAAGAAGGGCATCGTCTATCTCCTTCATCTTATCAGCCAGCTGGGTACCGAGTCCCCCTAACAATGTATTGCGTCGGCTCTCGTTATCCTGTAACGTATTAATCTCCTGCTCCAGTGTTTGCTTGCGGATATCCGCGATCTGTTCCTCACTTGCGCCGTTTATCCGGAGGCGTTCCTCCAGGTATTTCATCTGGATAGCTGTAATCTCTTTCTGATATTCTGCTTCCGATATCTCACCCCTGGCACGGCGTTCCATTTGTTTTATGTAGGCTTTATCTTCCTCGGTAGCTACATATTGAAAAGCGGATTCAAGGATTTTTTTAGTTTCTTCCTCATTCCATTTCAGAAGATCCTGCCCCTGTTTCAGACGATCCTGTTCCTGTTTCGCAGCATCCTTTTGTTTTTTTACTTTGTCCGCAATTTGTTTATCAAGGGCCTTAGCTTCGATTTCCGCTATTTTCTTTTCAATATCGATCCGTATCGACGGGTCTGTCGTCTCTTTCAGAAGAGCCTGTAATCTATCCTTTCTCAGCTTGTCATACGCATCCTGCTGGATAAGCAGGGCTTTGTTGTATTCAGCTTCATCATCCAGGGAGCCATTAAGATAATTTTCCTTAATCCGCGTAAGCTCTTTATAATTATCTTCCTCCAGTTTCTTCAGGGCATCCTGTACTTTTTTCTGTTCTTTGGATGCATTATCTTTATTTTTTTTATTATCGTCCGGAAGTTTGAATTTTTTGTTTGTATCGCCAGGTGTAGTTTTATCTTCTTTCAATATCTCTTTGTAAGCGTCATTCAAGGCTTCCATGCTGACTTTTGCTATATCCGCTTTCGTGGTTATACTTTCCAGGTCTTTTTCCAGATCACTTTCTTCTGTAGCCATTCCCAAATTATATAAAGGAATAAAACGTTCTACACCTTTATTTTTTTCTATTGTTTCATCCAGTTTTTTCTGGGCCGCCTCTTGTTGTTCAGTGAATAATGATATATTTTTTTCTATTTCCTGCCGTTCTTTATCATAGGCCCGTTTTAATACTGTTTCAGCGCCGGCCCGCTCATTTCCATCCAGAGAATTCAAATCTTTATAATTGATACTTTGACGCAGTTTAAGATAGGATTTGTCAGTTTCTCTGTTTTTCTCGATATCAAGAAAAGATTTATACGCAGGCCTATCCTGTAATTTATTCATCTTGTCAATGATATTCGTAAAGCCTTCGACTATATTGCCAAGCCAGTCAACTACAGTTTTCATAGGTCCGGAACTATTCGAAAAAGATAGCATCAGCGTCTCCCATTTAGATTGAAGGCTTAAAACAGACCCGTCCAGGTTATCCATCTGGTCTTTCGCCAGCTTATCGAGCTGATCCCCTACACCTATCAGTGAGTCTCTGAGCGGTTTTATCTTTTCGGCTCCCTGCAGGAATGTTTGGAAAGCGGCGACACTACGTTTATCTGTCAGTTCCAACGCGGACGCCAGGTCTATGCCTTTTGCTTTAAGATCCTGAAATCCTTTCACCAGGTCATCAAGGTTTTTTACCGGATGGCCAAGCGCTTTAGCCAGTTTCCCATTCGAATCTGCCAGATTCAGGAATATATTCCGCAGCGATGTAGCCGCGGAAGATGCGTCGAATCCGCTGTCGGATAGTTTACCCAGCAAAGCCAGAGTGTCCTCTATCGTAAAATTGAAGGCCTTAGCCACAGGCGCCACGATAGGCATCGCCGTAGACAGGTATTCGAAGCTAAGGGCCGATTTATTAGCTGCTACTGTCATGGCCGATACATATCTCTCCGTTTCTGTTGTTTCGGCGCCAAATGCCCTTAACGATGCCCCGGCCAGCGCCGCAGCGTCTCCAAGTTCAGCGCCCAGTGCCGTAGCGAAGTCAAGGACATATTTCTGCGAATCCTTTATTTCTTGCTTACTAAAGCCCAATTTTGCAAGCTCGGTCTGTAGTTCCGTTACCTGAGAAGCCGTGTATTTAGAATTCTTTCCTAATTCGATAGCGCTGGAAGAAAGGTCTTTAATTTCATTTTTATTTACGCCTAATATTCCGGCCAACACTACATTTGCTTTCTCAAAGCTACGTATCTTATTGACGGTATCTCCCAGGGAACGGCTAAGGAACTGTACGCCCTTGGTAAGCATATTCCCGGCAAAGACTTGTAATGCTCCGGCAAAAGACTTTTTGCTTTTCTTCCCGAAGTCATCCGCGGCTTTATCCATATTGCCATATTCCTTAACTATCTCTTTCTGATAATCCTTATGTTCCTGAAGGATATTCTCCAGTTGGGCAATTTTTTTCGTATGGGCGATATATTGATCGGAACCCTTAATCATCAGGGCTTGCTGATTCGTCAGCTCGCGCATTTTCTCTTTAATCCCTTTAACCGAGTTTTCCACAGCGACGCCGTCGATGTAGATCCGCGCATTGTATGTACCTGTCCTGTTCGCCATTATTTTTTCTTTTTAGTTTTCACTTTTATATACTTCGCATAGGTATGGAGGCCTTTATCCATCTGGTCCAGTATGACATCCATCGCCCGCTGTCCCCAGAAATCACCGGCATACTCGGCCAGCCAGCCCATACCGCTCCGTATCGTCACGTCGAACCAGTCCACAGGTATCCTGTTGGCGCCCGATTGGTCTTTGTATATATGCCGCATTTTTTTTATCTCCCTGCCGGTATAACCTTTCCCCTTCAGCGCTCCAATCTCATCTCCCGCATATTTCCTGCCCAGCTTTACTGAATTCCCTTCACGTACATAACCCCTGCCGACGCCCAGATGGACGAAAAGGCCCTGGAAGGCAAACCGGAAAGTTATGCTGCTGGTGATCCCGTGTTCTTTTTTCGTATGCAGTGAGATGGACTTTTCCAATTCAGGATATTTGTTATATTTCCTTTTTTCGGCATGCGCCAGCATTGTCCGGGCATTACTCTTCAATCCCCCCCGTATATTCATGCCCCAGCCTTTCACCGAAGTATTGAAAGACTCTGCCTGTTGTGCGGTGACTATCCGTTCTTCCATATCTTTTTTCCGCAAATATGCCCCTATACTGCCTGAAGAAAAAGGACACAAAAACGCCCGGATCATCACAACCCAGGCATTTCAAAGAAGAATAAAATAATAATAAATCGAAAAAGTGTACTTTAATGTGATAATGTGTCGGTATACTAATATTTATTCGTTGCCTCGCGTGCTTCTTTCGATGCTTTACGAAGTTTTGACATAAATACACTATCGGCCTTATAAAATTGCTTTTCAAAACGGTTTATAGGAATCGTTTCTCTTTCATTTTTGGGCTGAACGTGTGCCTGATCAGGTTCCAGTATGATCAGGTAGTTTTCTTTCTTTGTTATACATCCGAATAATAAGAAAGACAATAATATTATAAATGCATTTTTCATACCAAATTTGCTATTCCGTTAGTTATTATATAATGCCCGTTACAAGGCCTGTTTAAAATTGACGGAGTGACTGTAGCCTTCCCGTCTTTTACACTTAAATTCCACCCATTGTTATTTTCTCTCGATACCTCTCCGTTATCATCAATGCTTTGAAGTGGTATACATACGAACCCGCCGCAACCACACAGGCAATTATGGGCCATCTTAAAAGAGTCCTTCGATACATAAAGCGTATCATTTTCTACTTCATTCGCTACAAAATCGTCGAAATCCGTAATAAATTTGATTGTTACCGGTACTTTCTTTAGTGTTTTCATAATTATTTCAGATACCCCTCTACCATTTTTATTACCTTCTTTAACTCACTCGCATAGTTCGTAGCTGTGGCATATCCGGCAGCTGCTATTTCTTCCGCAAAACGGTACGGATCTTCTTTTACATCCAATGCATTCCGGTAACGGTTGTAAGTATAGAAGAAAGCGGCATGATCCGTAAAACTTCCTTCCGGTGTGTCATACTTGCGGAACCAGTCTTTTACGACATAGTCATATTTCCCGTCAGGTCGTTTCTTAACGGATATCACTTGCGGAAACTTCACATCCGGATTCTTCAGCACTTCGGTTGTACGTAACAGCTGCTCGTTTCCGTTAATACCATCGGTATCTTTAATTCCGAAAAACATATTGCCGGGTGATGATTTTCCCCATCCTGTCTCGATGGCAGCCTGAGCGATGATAAATAATGCGCTGATCCCTGTCTTTTGCTGTGTCTGAAAGGCGAAAGGATAATATTTTGTTGTAAATTCCCTTGGTGTCATTCTGTTAGCTCCTTTTTTTTTATTTTTTCGTTTTTCTCTTTTCCTTAAATTCCTTATACAGATCGCATATATAGCTATTTCCCCCATCATCCGTATATTCCTTATACTTCTCATCTATATATTCTTCGCTTCGCAAAGCCGGGTTTGTCAGCAACAGCTTCAGTTCTATACGCTTGTTGATAAGCATCTGCTTTTTCCTGTATTCCTCACTGTCGCCTATAAACTTATCTACCGACTTCTGGAAAGTCCTATCGAGCTCTATATGCTCTTTCAGCTTATCCGTTAGCTTGCTGAACTCCTGCATGGACACTTCGCCCTGCTGCCGGATCACCTCCACATACTTCTGGTGAATAACCTCTGCCGCGCTTACATCGTCAACCAGGGCCTTGCTTTGCTCACTCAGCGCATTGGCATTTGCCTTTCTCCTGTTGGCCCGGTAATGGATAAACCAGCCTCCGCCCAGCACGATAGTAGCGATAGGCATCAGCACATCCGTAATCAAATCCTTTATTTCCATCTATTTAATATTTATTATTATATTTGCATTATTGAAATGTGTTATTAAATTTGAACGATTGTTTTTAGGGCTAGGCCTGTCGCGAGACAGGCTTTTTCTATCACACCTCTGCAATTTGAGCAGGAGATCCGTTAATAAACATTATCGAATCCAGTATTCCGGCATTCGGGTCTATAGAAGTTATAACGTCACCTGGAGTGAAAGTCAATACCTTGGTTGTTGCATTCCAATCTACATAGTATTCTTTATCTGTGTCCGCGTAAAGAAAGTTAAAGCTCGCTGCCCATCCGTTTTGGTAATCCCATATAACTGCATCTCCACCACCATAGTCAATTAGAGATATTTGACCGATTGTGGTAATACCATTACCCTCTATCCAATCTTGTGAAGACGCTGTTACTTTTAATGCATTATTTTGAATGTTTATTACATCTACTGAAGTCCCTCCCGGTATTTCAATGCTTTGGTTAATATCTCTGTTAAAAGTAGCTTCATTTATAGGAGTTTGTGGCGCAATTTGAGATGCCGGAATTCCTACAAATGTATCGGGAACTACCGGTTTAAAATATTCAATTTTATAATCGACCATGCCTCCTTCCCCTGAATAATACAGGATGTTTGATACCTGCAGGAAGCAAACGTTGCTGTCATAATTCTGTATTATATGCTTGCGCATCCAGATTCTGTAAACTACTCTCTTTGCTCCGTTATCAGGGATTTCCTCCTGGGTAATGTAGAGGTTTCCGCTTTCGAAATTGCCAGTGGCCGTATTTATTGTTATCCCGGATGGGTTTGGGTTCCACTGTCCTGTATTTACTACTACATTTGCAATACATTGATAGTTGTTGATATCTGCCGCCCTGTTTGATATAATTATATCAAATTTGAACATATCGCTATACCAAAAGCTGTTTTCAGGACGTAGGTCGGACGTTATCTTAGCTACACAGTAGTAGCGGTCTACGGATGCATCCTGGTATGTATCGTTTACGCGGCCATTGGGCATCTCCACGCTTGGAGTCTGCCATCCGGGTGCGCTGCCGCCTCCGGCAGATGTAAGCACCTGCCCTGTTGCGCCTCCTGTAATTACAGAGAACAGATATTTCAGATTATTACGGACCTGCTGAATCTTTGTCCAGATATTCCCGCTTTCAGTATCTGGTATATCGGGTGTGCCGTCTTCGTCTGTCAGTGTGCCTGTAACGGCTTCCGTTATCGCGTCTTCCAGTTCCTGTTCGTCGACATAGTCCGTATTCTCACTGTAGAGCGTCCATGTGCTGGAAGTGCCGGCTACACGCTGGTATACGTTATTCTCCGAAGTAACCCGGCATAGCCATGTTACATCCTGCTCAGTACCTGTAATTACAGGCAGATCGGCCAAAGTGGGGACAGCCGGTTTCCATCGCTGGGAGGCCGTAACAGTAGCATTCACCTGCCCTACTGTCGCGGCGTCGTTGTCACCTGTTCCGTCGGCGACGTTTGTAATACGACGTTTCAGCGTAGCATTTCCAATAGATACTATATTATTAGAGGTAGCGGTAATACTGGAATCCTTACCAAGGACTACACAGCCGCTAACGGTGCCCGATGTTATCCTTGCATTATCACCTATGCATATATTACTGTTCCCGGCATGAGTACTGGCATTATTCCCTATGGCAATCGAATAAGGCCCGGCAGTACTGGAACCGGCTCCGGCTCTTACAGAAGTATCTCCTTTCCATGCCGTAAATACCGGGTCTGTCTCCGTTGTCGGTACCAGGATCTTATAACGGAAAGACAATTCAGGTTCCGTGCCACCTTCAGGTATAAGCCATGCGTAACAGGCCTGAGCGCCATTGCCTCCCGCCGGGTTTTCATCGGCATGCACGAATGTCCATGTTTTATTAGCTGGTTTTTCAGTTAATCCTGCATCGTAAGCTGTCAGGGCGGCGTAGGTAGCGAAGTCCTGACCGAGCCAGTTCCCCTGCATAACGGCAAGCCCGTCGATATCTTCCTGTATGCCGGCCAGCGCGTCGTTCAAATCCTGCTGATCAGACAGCGTTCCTGTTATCTGTCCCCATATTCCTTGCCCCCCTCCACCCTGCGACTCAAAAAGGTCCGCAAATTCCGCCTCGATGTTCTCCGCCGTGATGGGCGTGCCGTTCATGGTAATACCTCCGGAAAAAGCTTCGCTTATACGTACAATATCCGGAGCATTGAGAAATACCATTGTATTGTCTTTCGAATAAGAAACCGTGTTCTTAGCGGCTACAAAAAGCGTATTCCCGTTTCTTTCCGCTTTTATTGAATTGGTATCTGTTGTTATTTTTAGCATAATATTCTATTTTAAATTATTTATCTAACTTTACACTGATATTTTAACTGAAATTTCTACTTAAAAAAGGCTGTAATGCGTTGAGTATGCAGTCTTTTTTTTATCACTATCCTACCTGATAATTAGAGCCATCCTGCATATCGGAGATAAAGACAGTACCGTTAGTATTGTCTTCTAACTTCCAATAAATAGTATAAGAACTACCGGCAATAAACTCACCACCATCTTTATCATTAGAGATAGGAATCGTATCTCCCGGAGCTATAGTATACGTGTTAGCATCTTCCCATCTGAAACTGCCGGGATAAGGAGCTACGGAGACAAATGCGAAAAATAATAACGATGTATTCTGAACATATATTGTCAGGGGATTATTCGCCGTCCACACCGCGTTAACTGTCAAATTACCTGCCGGCATAACAAACGTATCACCCAGCCCGTAAGTAACTCCCGGAAATGCTCCGGACACAAACCCCGCGAAGGTATAGCCGCTCCTTGTGGCAGATGCTGGCAGGGTGATAGTCGCGCCGGCGGGATAATTACCCGATGGAGTACCGCCGGTTACTGTACCGCCCGCCGGATAGAGTTCGTATGCGTAGGTAGTTGCATTAATAAGATTCCTGTATGGATCTATGTTCCTGTTCGGGAAGCGTTGTATAAAGGCTGCCGCATCTACTCCTGTAACTGTAATTCCGGTTACGTAAGAGGGCGCTAATATGTTATCGGTGGAGCATACTCTATCATTATGTGCGAATACCGTTGCGGGTATATTCCCAATGTTTAATAAAAGGATATTGTCGCTATTGAATATAAGATCCGTTTGGATGCTCGTTACGCTAATAAGCGGAGAAAGATCCACCGATATTAAGCCTAAGCATCCGAATAATAAATATGACCCTATACTTGTAACATTCGCAAACGGAGATAAGTCGATAGACGTTATACCGCAAGCCGAAAGAAAACTACTTCCTATACTCACAACATTCGTAAACGGAGATAAGTCGACAGACGTTAACTGAGTAGCAGCTATCATGAAATCAGTGCCTATACTTGCAACATTCGTAAATACCGATAAGTCCACGGATATTAACTGTGGAAGATTACGGAGAAAATTAGTATTCAGGGCGTTAATATTCCTGTATGACTCTCCGAATACAATATTCTTTATATTGTTTTTAGAAACGTTTATTCCTTTTATGGTCATACTCGACGCAGTGACACAGAAGTTAGTTATCGGCGTATTGCGTAAGCTAAATCTATGTTGTATGCCGGCTGTATCTTCATAATAGGAATCATTATTGGAGTATGTCCTTCGTCTCATATTTTTTACTGTTTACTGCTAACTGCTAACTGATTAATTTGCTTCTCCGACACGTATACTATACCTCCCTGGCATGTAGCACCAGATATTCACTTCCGCTACTTTACCTGCCGGAATGCTTACAGTCGGTTGCCCGTAGTCGTTATCGTAAGCCGCTCCTGATGGCAGGGTAAGCGTAATCGAAGATGCAGATGTATTCTTTACCCGTATCACTTGTTCATATCCGGGAAGCAAGGCTGCTGCATTCGCTAACGACATCGTTGCATTTGCCGATATTTGGCAAAATGTGTTGGCTGCCGTAGCCGGTATATTCGCTACAGATGTAAGCGATTGGGAGGCCAGCTTGAAAGTCAGGTAAGCAGACCCTGCCGGCGAAAGCATAGTTAGCAGGTAGGTAAGCGCATCCTTTACGGTAGCGCCGGGCACAGTACTGTCGTTGCTTATTGCCGACGCCATCGGCTTCACATCCAACTGGTTCCAGTCCTGGCCCGGCATAAAGTAATAACCATTGCCTGTTATGGTTTCCGTCCAAAGAAATCCGGGTTCCGCGTTCTGGTCTACTCCAGCTCCCCATGCTCCGGCGGTATATGTGGTTTTATATACGATTGTTTTCGTAGCATCCATATATAGAGCCGTATATCCGTCCGGTATAGGATCACCGCTGGGTAGTTGCGTAGGGAGTTGCGCTTCTGTTTGTACTATAAAGTTTTCCTGATCTTTGTATTCGAAGAAGCCCTGCGAGAATCCTGCCAATGCGTTGTTCAACTGGTCGTTGTTGATCAGCATATTTCCGGTGTTCGTTCCGGATGGGATCAGGATCAGTATCGTATTTACCTTTCCGTCGGTGTAGTCCTTCGAAAAATTTATTATATTCAATAAACAAGTACCTACCCGGTAAGCCGTATTCGCTTTCTTCCGGATTTCATCCCTTATTAGCGTTGCCTGGGCTATTAAATCATCGATTACGCTCATATATATTTATATTAAAATGTACTTCAAATTTGCCTGTTATCCTGCTCCGGAAAAAGGACATCATTCGAACCGGTCAGGATCCAGGCAGTTATCGAATGGAAGATTTATATCAAACGACAGGAGTACTCCCCATAGATGTGCTTTTATATTTTCCACATAATCCAGTTCCGCATTATCCATCACCAGTGATTTCAGGAAGGGAAGGTTCCGTTTATCCACTCGGATTTTTTTTATAAAATCTTCAGCCACCGCTTCCATCTTTGTCCACACATTTTCTATGTTATTAAAATCACCGGCATCACGGATGTGATCCAGGAACATTAGCTCCACATGCCGGCTTTTCCTGAAATTATCCGGCTGGCTCGTATAGCTGACGGTCAGTTTCTCCATGGTAACAACAGGATAATAAATATTCGCCTTTCCTTCCTGAAGCAGTTCATCGTTATCCAGTCTCACAAAATGTTTTTTTTCTGCCGAATGCTTTATAAGCACATGTTTCCTGCACAGGTTTTCTATATACTCCGTGAAATCATCTAACAGGTTTTCGTTTCCCATCCTTATAATTCTTTATTCTGTTATTAATCGTTTTAAAGGCCCGGATACATTTCAGGTTCCGGTACTCTTCCTCATGCAGGATATCATCTCCCATGAAACCGTCCAGGATGGAGTTCCAGTCCGGGCGTCCGGAACCGGCCCTTTTGTTTTTCGCATTCTTTTTTGGCTGCTTCTCCTTATCTTCTTCCCTGTATTCAAACAGGTACCGGAAAACACCAGACAGCCATTTACGGATAAATGTATAATTCAGGAAGATGGCAAACATGGTAGCCTTATCTACTTTTGCCGCTATGTATGCCATACGCTCTTCAAAATCAAAATCCCGGATAGATTCTCCCTTCTTCATATAGAGAGATGATACAAACCTGCACAGGCTGTCGTCATCATGCCCGTTCACATAATCGAAGAAGTACGTGTCCAGGATCATGAATTGTTCGAAGGATACACTCTTCAGCTTTATCTCCGGGGAGCACAGATATGTGTCCGGTATTTCCTTCAGGTAAAAGTAATTCACGGCAGCTTTTGGCTCGGATATAAAGCCGGCACACTCGATTAGCCTGTACTGTTCAAATTTCGAGAACTTCCCGGCAAGCTTTTTGCTTATACCGAAATATTCACTGATAAACACGTCATCCGGGACCTGCTCCAGAAATAGCCGGCTGCAAATGGCAAACTGCCGGCCCGAGAGCTCCTCCCATTTTTCCGGAGCCCGTATTTCTATCGCTTTTCGAAAGAAATGCAGGCGCGTATATTCTATCCGTATTGTTTTCATGCCCAAAATGATTTTTTTCCGTTATTATCCCTGTTGGGTATTTTCTTTGCATTTGACGGCGGGATACCGAAAGCCGTTTTCAGGTATTGCTCGGCCAGTAGCCAGTAAGAGATAGCATCGGCTTCAGCCTTGTCGGCCTGCATGGCGATACGGTTATCGGCTACAGGATCCAGCGACATATAAGAGCCGTCACCACCCTTCAGGCTCGTAAAGAACAGTCCCCTGTCTGTCAGGCTGCCTGTCTCCAGGATCAGCTTACGCACTCCATAGAATACGACTACCGGAAGTAGCTTTTCACGCAGCTTCAGGTATTTTTCATCCGGAGAGTCCTGCATTAATGCTTCTTTGAATTCATTATACAGGATAGCTCCGAGCCGGGGAGCAATGACCGTATCCTCTATAACCCTGAAAGCCGGTTTCAGCCGCAGGAACACCAGACGGCTGTTATTGACAGGGTAATATCCGTTCACCTCCTGCGTACTCCTTACGATTGCGTCTTTTGTCCGCGTGTAATTTTCAGAATCCAGGTATTCGGGAAACTCGTCTGTATTCTCTTCCAGATAGGCGATCAGGTTGTCCAGGGCATCGAATCCTTTTTGCTTGAAACCTTCCTTCAGGCTATGTTCCTGATATTTATACGGTGTTTTCGTCTTTTCCGAATCCTGCCGTTTGATACCGGCATCGCCGATCAGTACCTGAAGCTCGTCGTAGTCATACCAGTAAGCCAGGAAAGCATTTGCGCGCTGGCCATAATAAAGCAGTTTTATTTCCTTGTCATCCGTGTCCTCCCTGATGATGCTTATATCCACTACTGCATCATATATCTCCTGTAGTCTTTCCACTACGGCGTTACCCATTACGGGCCGGATGAACAACCCGAAAGCATTTTGAAAAGCCGGGTTCATATTCCGGAAGCTAAGGGATGTCGATATCGGTATATAAGGCCTGAGTTCGTCCCCATCGCTCCATTTATTCTCTGAGAATATCATGTCTTTTAGTTATAAGTTATGAGTAATAAATTATAAGTTTTTTTTAGCTGTTGGCCTTCGTCGCTTCGCGCCATTATTAATTCTTAATTTTTCATTCTTAATTATATTGGCACATTAACTTCACGCTATATTTTGCTGAGTACCGGCTCCCGTGTTCAGTGTTGTCAGTATCGTATTCCGGAACCGAAGCGATACATCCTCATAGCCATTGTAGCGCAGCATAATCTCCACAGGATCCAGAAAGTTCTGGCGGTCTATCCAGGCATTGGCTATATTCACAAGGAAAGCCTCCCGTATGTTCGAGCCACCCTGGTTTCCGGCATATGTCCCGCCGGGCATACCGGCACCCAATACGTTCGGGTTGATCATCAGTGAAAACAGTATTTCCGAGTTGGCGGCAGCCGATGTGACCAGCTTGTCACCTTCCTTCGATTTGTTGTCCAGCGGCGTGATCTTCCATTCTTCCTCGACCTTGCCGTTCTCATTGACCGCGAAGAAAGTAAAGATCGGTTTTTCAGCATTATCGACTCCCAGCAGGTTCCTTTCGACATCATCCATGTAGTCCTGGATCGCTTTCTCCCGTTCGGCTACCGTGTCGAAGTCTGCTTCAGGGAATTTCTTATCCCAGAACGCATACGGTATCTGTATATGCCATTTCCAGGTGGCCTGGTTCTTATACACTTTCTGCAGGTACCGGGGCACCTGTTTGGCTATGTCTATCCATCCGGCAAGGAAGCAGGCCAGCCAGATAGGCTCCCCGTAGGTATCCCGGTTGCTCCAGCTGTCGCGGATCACCATTACCGTGCTGTCCTTGGATTTACCTTCAAAGCGCCGGATATCCAGGTCCAGTTCCGGATCATACTCTGACAGTACGTCCAGAACTTTATAATCCCCTGCTCCCGGTGTGTCGGGCCATTTCCCGGAGATCACGCATTTTTCCCTGCCGTTCGGATCACGTTCGCTCAGTCGGCAGAAGTAAGCGTTCAGCGGGTTTAATCCGACAATCCGGCTGCCGTCCATATTCGTGACGTTCTGCACAAAGCCGCACCCGAACTTGAAATAATCACGGGCCACACGCTCCATATACCGGCGGATGACGCGCGAGGATACAATTTTCTGAACTTCCGGATTGGGATAGGGAATCAGCAATTCGTTTCCGTCCTGGTCGTAGCCGTCGATCTTGCAGGCATGTATGCCCTGCCCGAGCGTGAAGTTCCGGATGAATTTGAGTCCGGTGTTCAACACGCCGGTACTGGTGATTATCCTGTCAGCCCATTGCGGGAAATCGTTGTTATCTTTCCACGACAGTAGCCTGATACCCGCCAGCTGCGTAAAATCCTGGTCCGGCTTTGTATCCACGGTCTGGATCAGCTTTTTTTTCTCTTCCGGGGTAATACCCGACGGGGAGCCGGTCGTGTTCAGAAAGGTGCTCGAACATGACATCATCAGCGGCGTACCGTTCTTATTGAATAAGATTTGCATATCTTTTTTACCACAAATATGCCCGGATAAGCCTGAAGCAAAAAGGACATGAAATAATAAGACAAGCGGGTTTTATTTCACAAGCTTATACAACATCATATCATTATATCCCGATGTCTTATTCAGCGTTACGTGATGTGTCCTGAGCACCGAGTCAACAAAAGGATTCCCCAGGTTCCGGTTATCAGCGAATCACTCGCATAGCTCTACCAGTGAACTTTTATCGGATGTAAAGAAAATATAATCGGTGCCAGACAGCACATTCAATACGTCCAGGTAGTCGCGCAGCTTCCAGTATTTATCAGAATGATATGTTCCTGTATCGGTTGACAGGTATGGAGGATCCACGATAAATAATACTCCGGGAATATCCTTATAACGGTTATACAACTCCTTATAATCACAATGTACAATCTCAAGGCCCTTCAGGTATTCGTCCGGATCACAATCATAATCCGAGGCTTTCACCCTGTTATATAAATGTTCCTTCCGGAAACCTTCCAGGGACAATGCATATTTGGATGAAAACAGCAATGATGCCGATAAGGTGATATAATCGGTAAATCCCTCCCGGTCATCCAGAACAATACGTTCAATCACTTTATTTTTAAAAGCCTCGTCGATCCGTACCTTATCCCTGGGAATATTCGCCAGTATTGTTCTTATATCTGATAATAGTCTGTTGGTCTTTCCAATATTACGCAGACGTTCCGTATAATTATCATAATCGTTGTATATGACCCGGCAGCCGGGCAATATATGCTTGGCCGTATGAGACAACAGCCCGGAGCCTCCGAACAGGTCCACAATAATGCTGATTTTCTGTTTCTCATCGATATCCTTTATCGTTTGTGCAAAATATCCGGCAAACATTCTCTTTTGCCCCTGGAAAGGAAGGGGCGCAGTTTTATAAATTTTATCCATGTTTAATTTGTTTTTTAAATCGTTTAAATATTAATTAATTATGCGAATCAGTAGTTGCAACTATTGGCTGATTTATTTAATTAAAAGATTAATTATCAATAAAATAAGCGTACCGAATACTTGCTCAATCTCTTGAAAATCATTAAATTAAAGGAATATTACCACACATTTCTTTAACAATGATTCCCAAGAAGAAAGAGCTTAAACTGATAAGAATTTATATGTATATCTGTGATTTATACGATTCAGAGCTAAAATATTACTGTCAACGGTACAGTAACAACAATGCTCCATCTTTTACTGATCAGGAAATAATGACAATTTACCTGTTCGCAGGATGTTGTCAGAAGTATTTCATGGTCAAAGATATACATTCTTTTACAAAAGAGTATCTATCTTCCTGGTTTCCTTCATTGCCATCGTATCAAACATTTAACTTAAGGTTAAACCGCCTGAATGAATGTTTTAAGGTATTATCCCAGAGATTGATAAGTTCATTCACGCCAAAAGATTGTGATTTTGATGTATCGCTGGTTGATTCTATGCCTGTAATCACTTGTGCAGGACGAAACAGAATAGCAAAGGTTGCTAAAGAAATCACCACTAAAGGATATTGTTCAACAAAGAATCAATATTACTATGGTTTAAAGCTTCATGCTCTGGCATTCAGACGAAAAGGGACAATCCCTTTTCCGGAATCCATAACCTACACTCCTGCTGAAGATAACGACCTGACTGTATTTAAACAGAACTGGGGTGATACGATAGTTAACCGAATGATTTTTGGAGATAAAATATATTCTGATTTTGAATACTTTAATGATAATAAAAAGCAAACGCAGAATATTCAAATGCTTACTCCTGTTAAAGCAGTCAAAGGACAGTCTGAACAAGAAAAACAATGGAACAAAGCATATAATGACTTATTTTCTACTGCTGTTTCTAAAGTCAGACAACCCATAGAATCATTCTTCAATTGGTTGAATGAACGTACAAAAATTCAAAGAGCGCAGAAAGTCAGATCGACATCCGGACTTTTAGTTCATACGATGGGTAAAATTGCCATCGCTTTTATTTATCTAATTTTTTAAATACTGATTCGCATTAATTACTATTTTTGCAATCCTACTTCATACTAAATAATGCGACACAGCGTAACTAAAAGGCATATTAAGCCCTCAGTTATGCGCTGTGTCGCATCTATTATTTTAGTTTTAGTATGAGGTAGGATTCTACTAAGCGACTGGGGGCTTATTTTTACAATATCACTTCCATATTGTTATACATCACTATCATGTCTATGCCGGCAGGATAGACATGGCCTTCAGCATTTCCCTCGCAGTCGCAGGGCTGTATCCCTCTCTGCCGGGCGTCCTGTACATTATACGGCAATCCGCGTACATAGGCCTGCGGGATATACCGCAGCTTGCCCGATTTATCAACATACTTTATAGAGAATATATTCCGCTTGCCATTCGGCAGCCACCGGATATCCAGCTCCTTGAGCATCAGGTTCCGTCTTATATGCGTCGGTTTGTTCATATCAGCTAATTAAAACTATCATCAAATGTATGGTCGAATATCCTGCCTCCTTCAATCCTGGCCTGCAGTTGGTTATTCGAAGCATACCTGTATTTAAACTCGATGGAAGCCATATCGTCTTTCCGGGAGGTTACTTTTACCGTTTCCTGCATAATGGTCACTTCCCGTAGGATCCCGTCTTCCAGCAGGCGGATTTGTTGCGCGTTCAGTAGATCCTCCAGTAGTGCAACCGTTCCCCGGTCAATATGGCCGGTATTCACGGTGATGCCCCTTTCCACGTCACGGCTGATCTGCCGCTGCTTCCTGCCTATATTCCCGAAATCACGCGTCCACTTTTCTTCGGTCGTCGCATCGCCGGTGCAGGTGAATGTCTCCTGGGCGCCGAACGTATTGCGGAAGATGAAGGCTGTCTCATTCTTCACAGGGAGATTATTTACTATAAACCGTATTGTTTCGCTTCCCTGCTTGCCGACTTCGTATGATATCAGGCGGTCTACCGTGATGCCGCACCGCGAAGCGATGACCCCGGGGGATACGTCGTAACGGTAATATGTACCGTCATTGGTAGGAACGGTGCCGATGGTTATCTGTTGCTGCACATCGTCATCTTCACCGATGTACAATGCCTGCACTATGATTTCCCCGGGGCCGTAAAACGAAACGAATTCCCAGCCGCGAGGCTGTACCTGTTTCTCTATCACGCGTGATAACGGCATATCCGTCAGCAGGTGTGTATCGAGCGTGCCTCCCGTTTCGGCATCGCACCGGTAAATAAATACGGAACAGATAATCGTCGGATCCGGATCAGGAAGCTCACGTATCAGGAAATCAACCCGGATGAATGTGCCGTCTTGCCCTTCTTCCAGGACGATATCCTGTACAGGGTCATACGACATAGCCAGCGCCCCGATATCACGGATATATACCTTACCCTCTGTATCCGGAGAGTATGTCTCATGCAGCACTTCCCGGCCAAATATAACGACAATAACATCGACGTTTCCGGATACCGAATCCAGTATGATATCGCCATAATCGGCGCTTAAGCCTTCCAGTGGAAACCTGACAATGTTCATTTCTTCAGTATGAATTTCTTTATAATAAAAATTCCGACTGCAGGGATTATAATAAACCATAGCCAGTTCAGGTTGAAAAGAGAAGCTGTCTCTGTGGCTGATTCTTCTTTTTGATCCGCTGTGATATCCGTCAGGCTGGCGGCTGTATAATCAGTCCGGGTATCTTCTCGCTTTGATTCACCTGCAGCAGTTTGCTGTTCTTTTTGGGCGTTCCGTCTCGATCTTATGTTTTTCTCTTCCTGCAATGGGTAGTTTCCGGCGGAATCAGGTTTTGCGGCCGTGTCATATTTCCGGATATAAATATCCGTATCCTCCGATTCAAAAAAACGGCTCCAGTCGGCATGCCACAGACTGTCAGCTGACCTTCCTGTTACCGACAGACTTGCGCCTGAAGCGGAAGAAACGGACAAATGGCTATCCTTCTTCTTCCGCGATGCACAGGAAGAAAGAAAAATAAAAAAGAATAATAAACAGATAATCCTTACCATAACTAAAAGATATATGCGCAAAGATGCCGTATGTGTATAATTGGAAAAAGGACACCGTAACGGCTAATCCGGATAGCTATCCGTGTCTTTCAGGTAGATGCTCCAGTGCGGAACCCCCTCGATGAACGTTAACCGAAACCCCAGTTCCTCCATTACAGTGCTTACCAGGCTGACGGAAGGCCGAATGGATTCACGAAGCATATAAGCTAGTTCTGCAGATGTTTTAAAATCCTTATCCTCTGTGTCTCCGGAAGTATCAAAGTTTTCCCGGATAAACTGAGACAAAGCTATCTTTACCTTATCTACTGCCTTCGTCTCCGGAGATTCTCTGTGCGATTTCTTGCTATCCTCTCCTTCCTTTTTGCGATCCTGCACAAAACCTATTCTCTTTCTATCCATAGTTAAATACTAAAAAATCCTAATAAAAACATAAAAAAAAGATTGTAAGAAGCTTAGCTGAATAAAAAGAGAGAATAATCTTAAGAGATCTGCTCTTCTCAGTAGCCGGGCCCTAATCTTGCCCTCACGGTTTGCCTCACTTTTAAAGGAAATGTTAAATTTAACATTTATCCTATCCCCTCCATCAGAACCGCGGATTCACAAAGGATGATCCTTTCTTCAGCATCGATCCGTACTTGGCCCACATTCTTTTATCCACAGCATCTCCGAAGTGCGTGGCTTCCTCAGGCAGCACGGATGTCTGCCGCTCGCTGCGCTTATCCTTCTCGAAGAAGCCGTTCATCTTCTGTATAACTGAGGTGTTGTTCATACTGATCAGTGTGTACTTGCACCGTGCGCCGTTGAACCGTTTCTTCGGCAGCCGCGGATCCGTCTCATGCAGCAGGTAACGCCAGAGCAGGTACTTCTCATTGTGCGGCGGTTCCTTCCCCGGATGCCTGCGTACCCTCACCTTCCATTTATTTTTCTCCAGCCGGGATATCGCATGCTGGTTATAAGTCTTCTTTGAATTGGCCAGCCTGATATCTCCGTATGTATCCACTGTATATATGATCATCTTCTCCTTATGCTTCCGGTAATACTCGCAGAAATTATCCATCAGCGTATTGATCATCGTATCCGGATTCTCCTCCGGCTTAACAAAGAACTCATTGATGTTATTATCACACGGGGTGATCAGGCCCGTCACATAATCAAACATACTTTCCTGGCCTACTTCGATAAGTGAGATCTTAGTTCCCCAGTCCGGTGTGATCTCCAGCGGCTTGGACGGATTACAGTCGGCATCACATAGGCTGTCTCTGTGCCTGGCCAACTCGTCCCAATTGAAATTGTTGTTTTCGGCCAGTCCGCGTATATAATCATCGTTATCCGCTTTGTAATATATATGCCTGTCGTCCAGTGAATAATAGCAATCAGTAACCTTATTGAGGTAGAAGTTCAGTATCTCGATCATAAACGATACCAGATCCATCACTTTATACATTCTTGTAAGGTATGAGAAGCCCAGGTTATAGATATTATCGAAAGCATTCGACAGCATGAACAGCGTACCGTCTTCGCTGACAAAGGGCGTAATTGTTTTACGCAAACGCCCGCATTCCTTCCATAATTCCACTGCAGTCTTTTCGTCGTTGTTTATCTTGGCCTGTATAAGCTGCAACTGCATATTGGCTATTTTATTCCAAATGACGAATAACTGGATCCCGGCTTCCTTCTCATAATAGTCCGCAAAGTCGGTTAGCCATTTATGCTCCGGAAGATAACCCATCGACGATGTAAAGGTATATCCGTGATGCTTTAATAACCGGTCTTGGGAATAGATACCGAACTGCTCTTCGTTACCACGGTTGGTTGGTACGGCTTCCTGGTCAAACTTCACTTTATCCAGTGTCAGCGCTTCATCCGACAATGCATAATCGATATTAGGTCCGCGCATTCCGGCAGCCTGGGAAAGCAGGTAAAGACCATGGCCGTTGCTGAATGAGATCATATACTCATAGCTCATAATTTTTTCATGAGGCGTATAGAAGTGATCAGGCGGTTTCTGGCATACCACATAGTCACCTGTTTTCGTTTTCGGGTTATATTTCCGGTAACCTGCTTTCTCAAGATACTTGAATGCAGAAGGAAGCGTTTTCGTTAATGCCTGGCCTAAAGTCTGCTGCACTACCCCGGTTATCCCGCGCGGCATGGTCCGTACATTTTCATCTATCTCAGCACCGGTGATAAATGACTTCCCGGTACCACGCCCGGCAATCAGGGCCTTATACTTTGCCTGGAATGCCATTACGGATATCTGGAACGAATTGAGCGATATGTTTTCTTCCCAAAAATTTTCCATAAGGTAAAATTCGTGCGATATTCCGTTAGGCAAAAGGACATAAAAAAGTGCGTGCAGATCTGCACGCACTTTTTAAATAACCAAAATACCATTTTGCATCTGTACATCCAGTATTTTATATCCTTCCGGCAATTCTATGGGCTGAAAGCCTATAACCTTAAGCGGATATTTATATATAGCCTTCATCACCATTCGATTTTAGTCAAATCCAACCCTATAGGGTCTGTATGCTTCGATATCTTATAACCAAGCTCTACAAGTTTCATCTGATACTCTGGCGTGACTACCGGTATGCATATCATTTGATTGCCACGGCTCGCGGATTGCTCTATATCTTGGATAATAACCTCAAATGGCCGGATATTTTCTTCAGTTAGTTTTCTTGCTTCTTTTGCGTGCATACATTTCATTTTTTCTTGTTAATCGTTTTTCTTCTTCCTTCCTGAAGGCCATCACATCAGCCATGGCCAACTGTGCCAGCATGACTACGACCTGACGCTGCGAGTGCGGCAGCCGGCTCTTTTTCTCCCTGACGGAGATATATTCCTTCAGTACCGTTTCCGGAGTCAACAGCCCCGATTCGTTCAGTGTATCGGCAGGCGTGCGCCTGTACTTCATCCCGGAAGGAGGCAAAGGCCTGTTTTTATACCCTTGTATCCGGGCATCCAGTAATTCCGGGAACTTTACATCCTCTATCGCTTCTCTTATTGTCATATTTTTTTTAAATGAAAAGTGAAGAACGAAAAGTGATAAATATTTTTCACTCTTAATTTTTCACTTTTAGTTTTTAGTTTTTCACTTCAATCACGTATCCAACAATTCGATGATATCCCCGTCTTCCACCTCCGGCGTAGTCATGGCGGCGACAATGGTCTGTATCTCCTCCTGCGACAAGTCCTTCAATTTATCCATGGGAATATTTACCGTTGTTTTATTATTATTCAGCTGGATATAGAATATATTCTTTTCCATCCGGCGCGGATCTTCCTCGCCCATCGGCTTGTCGCCGATAATCTCCTTCAGTACCTTATGTGCCGCTACACGCTCCTTATACTTGCCCTGGAGCTTGCAATCGCGGATAGTCTCCACCAGGTCTTTGATCTGCCATTGCTGCCAGAAATCAAAATCGAAAGTAAACTTTGTTTTGAACAGTTCCTGCGCCAGCTTTACGTCCTGCCGGGCCTGGTTCCGGGATATGTTATACTTGGCCAGCAGGCGCGGGATCACATTGGACGGATGGTATTCATCCAGTGCGCCGGCTGCATATTTCACCCGGTTAAATTCCCCCCGGTACTTTTCAGGCAAAGGGGAGTTCTCCGGATCAAGGATATGCGCCAGGATTACATCGTATGGCTGTTCCTCCAGGCTTTTTTTCGGCTCAAATCCGGCAGGGACGGCAGATGGTGTAAGGCTGTTCTTTTTACCCATGATTTTAATTTAGTATAGTTACAAGTTACTTCGCCTCCGGGCAGTTACAAGTTACAAGAAAAAAGTAACTCGTAACTTGTAACTCGTAACTAAAAAAATCATTTCAACTCCGCTATCTTCGTATCGATAGCCAGCTTTTCCTCACGAAGCTGTGCGACGCGCTTCTCCTGGGCAATGCGTTTCGGACCTGCCGGCATCGGGTTAGGCTTAGCACCTTTTTTATCCTTCTGATATTCCAGCCTGTTTTCTGCTTTTGCGAGTTTGGTGCGCCAGTTCTCAGACATCTTTTTCAAGGCTTCCGGATCATCGGGCAATGTAAACGTTGGCTCTTCTTTTTTCGGTTCCAGCACTTCCATAGCTATCTTCTCCGGGTCGAATGGTTCGGCGAACAGGGCTTCGTCCGGCAGCGTGCCATCCTGCTTGTAAGCCTCGAAAGCTTTCCATAACGTATCCATGCGGCGGCTGGCGGTATCGATAATCAGGCCTATGCGTTTGCGTTCAGCGTTCGATTTTTCGTCATTGCCTTCGCCTGTAGTCTTCAGGGCCTGATGCTGCAGGCTGCGCGCCGTATAGAGCTCGCGCACCTCGCTGACCAGCCTTTTCACAATAGCCGGATATTCTTCCGGAAGTTCCTTCTCCAGCTGCGGGATAAAAGTTTCAGGATCCAGCAGCGGCGGTTCGTCCTCATGGGCTGGGCTGCCGGCATCCGGATTCGTACAGTAGCGTATATAGCCGCGCATTTCCGCCAGCAGCTTCTTGGGGATATCCGAGCGGTTACGGTTCTTTTCGAAGTTGGCTACTACAAAAGGCTTATATCCCGCCTCTTTTAGTATTGTCAAACCTTTGTCGATACTTCTCTCTTTTGTGTTCAGCCAGTCGACGGCCTGTTGCCTGGAATCAGTTTTTATTGTATCCATATTATAAAAAATTATTTAATTATCTGATATGCCGATCTGCCAATGATAAAAAGCTATTGGCATATTATAATAGCCAAAGCTCGTGCGAATTTCCGTGAGGCAAAAGGACATGAAAAAGCCCCGCCGGGAAGGGCGGGGCTGGTAAAAACTCAGGAACTAATTATAGCATTACCAAATTAATAATTAAGTATTAATCAATGAAATTGATGTATCCTGAAATTTTCCGCCTATTTCATTCAAAGCTTTTGATAATATCTTTATCTCTTCATTATTAAATTGTACACGCTTACCGTTTACTTTCGAATTATTCAGCCGTTGGTAGAACCATTGCCGTGACTTGCCAAAATATTCTTTAGCGATGGATGATATGGATACATAAGGCAAAATCGTATCCAGCTGCTTTCTAACGGTGATAAATTCTATTAACTCTTCCGCTTCCTGTACAGCCTTTTTTGCACCTTCTTCAAATTGCCTGCTTATAATTTTCTTCTCTTCTTCACTCCTTGCGGCCTGCTCCGATTTTATTTTTTTATCGAAAGCGGCATAGTCTTCTTCAGTTTCTAGCGTATTCCATTCAGCCAGATATTTTTCTATTTGATTCATAAATTTTATCTTTTATAAAGCGCCTCCGAAAAGGCGCTTTCGTTAATTACTTCCTTAATTTCAATAACTCAATCAATTCATCCAGTAAATAATCTATTGTATTGTACATTGTTTGTTTTGATTTAGGCGTCGCGCTTAATTCATCCCAATATACACTGAAAAACAAAAGATTACGCTTTATGTGCTTTATTCTCTCTTCTACTTCTTCCTGTTCCATCATTTCAAATTTAAACATTAATACTTTTATTAATTTGGTATTACAAATATAATAACCTTTTGGTAATTATGCAAACTTTTAAGCTATTTTTTTCACAAAAAACACAAAAAAAATACCTGTATCACTACAGGTATTTTTACATGGAAAAAAATAAACTAAAGAAAAAGCCCGGTTTACGGTGTCACAGGTACCAGGGTAAGCAATCCCTCTGTTTCACCTTCATACACAAGCGCTTTGCCGGCACGGTAGGTAAACTGCAGGGTTGTCTGGTTACGGTCGGAAGCTGCTGTTCCGGTAACGGCGCCGTCGCCTCCGGGTACATAGCTGCACCCACGCTTCTTGCCGCCCATCAGATATTCGACATCATTCATATCCTGTACGATAAAGAACATCTTGCGGTTCAGCGCCGCGTTGATAAAACCAAATACTGTTTTGCTCAGTTTCGCTTTCACTATATTGAGCGTGTAGATCACCGACATACCGTCTACTTCCCCTTCGGTCGTCACAGTGAAATTACCGGCGTCTTCGGTCATATCAAAATAAAAAGCGCGCGTACCCGGCTTCATTACCAGATCGCCCACTAGGGCGCCGGCTTCATCCAACGGAAGCGGAACGGTCGGCGATGCCGGTGCCGGTTCATCAGGCCACGCAGCCACATCATCCCAGTACCCATAGATAACGCGCGTCGAGATACCTCCCGCATTACCGCCATTACAGCCCAGGTTTTGGTCCACATCTTCCAGCTCTATACATTTCTGGTTTGCCATAATTTTTTTTATTAAGAATGAATAATTTTTTCATTGACACATTAAGGTGTAGGAGGAGTAGCTTCTTCCACTGTTGTCCATACCACTTCGTTAAGCCCGAAGCCCAGGCCTTCCCACCAATCTGTCAGAAACGACACGCAGCGCTTCGACTCTTCCAGTTTCATATTGCCGGCATTCTCACCTTTTTTAGTGAGATGGATAAGATTCTTAACCGGAGTAATCCATATGTCATCCGTACCGATCATCGAAGGAAATCCTGTCACCTTCGCAGGGGAGAAGTCCAGTGTATCGTCTATCTGTCCCGGATTCGTATGCTGGTAATAACCGAGCGCACGCTTATCCTTCAGGAAGGCACGCCTCCATTTCGGGGAAAGACCCACTACCATCGGCACGTTCTGGTACTCTTCAGCTACCTGCTCATAGCCATATTCTATCTGATCGTAGATAGTGGCTATATCCAATGTGCCGATATTGATACGGTTCACAGGCTTGTTCTCAAGCAGGTATTTCAACCCGTTCATACTGTCTTCCGTATCACCGGCTGTCCCCGGCGTAGGAGCCTGGAACTGTCCCTTGTAGTACAGTTTCATCTCCATATCGTTCTCGATCTGATCGAAGACATGAACTTCAAGCAGGTAACGGATCAATGGCCATTCCTTGCGGCTCAGGTTATTGGCTGCAAGGAAGCCAAGCCAGGTGGCCTCGATGTCGTCCGGCCAGATATCCATATCCACCTTCATGTGATACAGGTAGATCGGATTAGGCTTGAACAGCGGGTTTCCTTTCGGCGTATAAGTCTTCTGGAAAGGCTGCACGATGCTGTCTATATATGAGCTGCCCATCTGGTAAACGGTATCGTTCGTCTTGATGGGAGTCGCGTTCTTGACGGTTTCCCGCCCGAAAAGGAGCAGTCTTTTCAACCGGGCCATGTTCTGGCCGGAGTTCAGGTAATATGCCCCGTATTCCTGGATAATTGCTGATACATCCATATTGTTAAATTAAGAATGAAAAATTAAAAATGAATAATTCACTGTTGACTGCTAACTGTTGACTGTCAATACACGTCCGCAGCCCTGTTGTGCGGCAGCTTGTCGATAGCTTCCCAGTCTACATCGTCATCTTCCTTTTCTTTGCCGTCTCCCCCATTGCCTTGTGGTGATTCGGGTTTCGCTCCCGGACGTCTTGCAAGGATGGCCTTGATAGCCGTTACTTTGGCCGTGCCGTCGGCAGCAGCTTTTACAGTCGTATCGATACCATCCAGCGCGCCGGTCAGTTCATTCAGTGCGGTTTCAGCCGTATCCTTTGCCGATTCGGCACTCTCTTTGGCTGTCGTAGCATCCCCGGCAGCCTGCTCCAGCTCTCCCAGCTTTTGATTGAGTGCCGTCAGCTGGGCAACGGTTAAGGTTACCTTATCGTCGGCAGCTTCGAAGCCCTCGATATTCAGCGCCTTGTTCAGGTTTGAAAATGTTTTGTTCATCTCGTTTTTATTTTTAGGTGAGAAAAATTGTTTTGCCTTATCCATCCACGACAGGTCCTCATTATCATCGGTAATGGTAGCCTCCGGAACAGGAAGCCCGTTCGCCTTCATGATTGCTACCTGATGGTTGGATATCACCGGCTTTTTATTTTTTGTAGGTAATAGTTCGTCCACCAGTCCCAGGTCGACGGCTTCCCTGGCCGACAGCCAGCGCGCTTCCTTCATCAGCTCCATCACTTTTTTTAATTCCATGCCGCGGCTGTTTACATAATCCCTGGCCAGTACCAGTGTGACGGTTTCCGCGTCTTTCTTCTGGGCCACGAGGTCAGCGATAGCCTGATCGATGTCATCCTCATTCATCGACCCCCACGCATCCACCCATAACAAAGGCTTATGAATAAGGTATAGCGAATCTTCATGTATGATAGTCTTCTTCGCGCCGTGGCCGATCAGCGTGGAAGCCGATGCATTCATCCCGACATACTCCAGCGTCACATCCCCATGGGATGCAAACAGGTCCTTAATTTTCAAAGCATGATTGACATCACCGCCGTATGAAGTTGTTTTGACGGTAATAGGGCCTTCGCCCAGTTCGTTCATCAGGTACTTTACATAGCCCATCGAGAAGCCGTAACTGCCGATGTCGCCCATGATTTCCAGTGTTCTGTCTTTTGCCATATTTATAACTGTTTACGGCAAAGTAACGGGCAAAAAAAAGGCAGGTAAAGGACATCATGCCCCTTACCTGCTTCGGTAGCTGCCGGCTGACAGCTATATTATATTATGGTGTAACTCTTATGGTATAAGCACTACAGCGTCTATAAAATGGCACGGGAAAGGCTGCATACCTGAAAAAGTAAACTGCAGCTGATTCCGGTTCTGTATCGTCTGGCCTGTCGTCGCCGTTCGGTTAAAGATCAGATGGCAGTTACCATCACCTGCCAGCCGTGTTTTACCGTTATTGTCCTCAAATAGTACAAGCCAGTAACCTCTCTCCAGAATGGCCAGCTGTTTACTGTTCAGAGCATCCGCCTTGGGGATAATACCTGTTACCACGGGGTTATATATGGATCCGGCTGCCGTCTGTGTCTTCTCTTCCGTAAACTGCATTGTGTCCGGCGTACAGTAGATCTCTATCATATCCCCGTCACCGGTAAGGTTCAGGAAGGTTTCCCCGCGCGTATAGTTATGCGATATGCTGTCCAGCGATTCAGGTGGAATAGCATATATTTTATGCATACCTCCCAGATTGCCGCAAAAATCATAAATTATCTTTTTCATGTGGTTTTCGTACCTGCAACATTGTCCTTTTTCTCGGACAATGTTGCCAAAGTTATTTTATTAATTAATTCAGCCAATTCCTTTATCACATAATTTTTATCCACATCGAGGTTACGCTGGCAACTTTTATAAATACTTTCCTTTGGCCAGACGTCCTCCGGAAACATAAATTTCTCCTGGAACAGGTCGATGCTCTCGGACAGAGATGTGCCTGTCGCACGGTGCATGCCGACAAATGAATACATTAGAATTTTTGCGCGGCCTTCCAGTATGCAGTTAAGCCGTACAATATCGGTCTTCGATAGTTCCCAGCCGTAACGGTAGAAGTCATCCTGCGATATCCGGATATTTATCTCGTCGGAATACCTTTTAAATAGGTATTTATCATACTTCTTTTCATGCCGGTAGGATCTTTTACTTAGCCGTTCGCGAAATTCTTCATACAGGCCTTTATCGGATGACAGGTCAACCGACGGCGGAAGATCAGAACTATCCGGTTCACCGAATTTCAATTCCAGAAATCTACTGACATATGACTTACACGGAAATCTTACCAGAAATTTATTCATATACCCTCCTTAGCTATATTTACCGTGTAAAGATACGGTTTTCAGAGCATTTATTTAAGACATATAAAAAAGCCTGTCATCGCGACAGGCTTTTTCAGAACTAAATTTAACACAATATATAAATGCCGTCATCGCGACGGGATCGGGATGGATAAATTGTTATCATTTCAATACTTTTCAGAAAATGTTATCATTTTTTACGGAGGCCCATCAGGTATTTCAGTTTCTTTATTATATTGATCGACCTTTCCGTGAGGTTCCTTAACCGGTCGGCCTGTCCTTCCGCACCGGGAACCTTCTCCAGAATCTTCCAGCCTTCGAAGGCCGTCATCCCGAACTGCTCATACAGTTCCATCAGGTCGGTTATCTCGTCATCGGTGATAACGCAATACTGTAACAGCAGCAACAGCGCCTGCGAATTGGTCTTCACCCCGAATTTTTCCTGAAGCTGAAGCAGGCGCTTATTCTGATCTTCCGTCAGGTCGCGTATTAATATATTCTTACTCATAATTTAATGTGGAAATTATTCACTCCGCAAATTTGCGGTTTGGCCTTCTCTTTATTATTCTTCACTTATCACTTTTAGTTTTTCACTTTCCTCTTTATATCTTCTTTTGCACATACTCCACCGCCTTCACCAGCTCGTCATATGTCAGGTCCTTGCCGGTGATCAGATTGTATTTTATGTAATACCGGGCAATGCGGTTCTCGCGATCATGGCCTACCATGATCGCGATGCTCCGCCAGAAGCCGACGTATGAGTTCAATAGCTTATTAACACATACCTGGAGGCTGTCATTGAATTTATATTCCAGCCTGATGCCTTCTTCATCGCATACGGGTTCGAGGTTCATAGCCCGGAGTTCCTGAACAAAGTTTTCGATCAACCGGTACTTGTGCGCTTCCCGCGACAGGATCGCCCGGAGCTTACCAGATGGATTTACTTCGCAATAAATCACTCTGCAAGTATCTGTCAGAAAATACTTCTGTTCTAAATTATAAATATGCCTGGCAATGGAAATGTCTGAAAATATGGTTATATTGGCTTCCTGCGCATCCGGATAAATAAATTCTGCTTCCTCGATTGTAAGGTCGACAAAGCGGATATAGCGCATCGGTATTTCAAAATAATCATTTTCGCTGTAGCAAGGATACACCCTGGCGCACGGCCCTACAGCCGTCATCGTATTAAAATCCCAGGCCCGCATCTTTTGCCCGCAAAAATCGGGTATGGTAATGCCAATCTCCTGCAGCTGGGCTGCCGTGGCATCGAGGGTTACTTCTAAGTTAATCTTCTTCATTTTCACTATCCATTAATCGTAATGCTGCCAGGCTTTCCGGATCTTCCGGGCCGGCGCAATGTGAACAAAGAGTATATGTTTCATCCACCCACCAGCACGGGCCGTAGTCCGGATCGTAGCAGGCGTGGTTATCAGTGCAGCCGCAAACTTTACATATCCCGGCTTCAGGTTCCTGTTCTGTACCCACACCGCAATTTTGCGGTTTGGCTTTTTCATTCATTGGCATATCGGCTATTTTTTTTACTGTTTACAGTTTACTGCTAACTGTTAACTGAAAATATTGGCACATTATCTCAATCTCGTCCTTTCCCTTTGTACTTCTTTCTGTCCGAGTCCTCATTGTTGGCCGCTGATACTTTATCGTATTCTACCTGCAGGCAGTTGTAGCGGTTCATAATCCGGTTCCACTCCGGGCCGATGTCTATGCCCTTGGCGATGCGGGCTTCTACTTCAGCGATATCGCTCTCGATCTGTTCCAGTGTACGGCGCTGCGTATTATAAACGCAGGACCTCTCATGCCTGGGCGCTACCTTGGTAAAGGTTACAGGCGTCACCATTCCGCAATTTTGCGGTGTGGCAGATGTACTGCCGGCTAAGTATTCAGGTTTTTTGTATTTCATCGCGGTCCTCCATCATTAACATCATTTCAAAATCTATCATCTGTACGCAGTCGGCGCACATACCCTCCCCGATCACGATCTCGGAGGAGGTTTCCCCGCAGCAAGTGCATTTGCCGTGAGTCAGGTCGGATAGTCCGTAAGTGGTTACTTTTTTCATGTTGTTTTATTTTTATTAAATTAGTTCATCAATCAGGGCGGCAGCTTCGTCGCCGTAATATTCGAAAATCATATCAGCAAGCGATTTGTTCTCAAGCTCGTAATCGCCGTGCTGTTTTTTTATCCATTCATCAAACTTGACAATATCAATTTTTATAGACTGGCATACCAAAGTCATAAACCCGTCATAAAACGGGCCTATCGAAATACCGAAGCATTCTTTAAAGTCGTTTTTCGCTTCACTCCATTGACCTATCCTGTACGCCATATATTTATGTTTTTTCCGTTGTATCCTGAGTTTGGCTCTGTTTCTCTATTTTTGCTATACTCATTTTACTATAAATCCTTTTAGCATAAAGATATCCTTCATCTTTACGAAATTTATCTACCTGGCTATACTTCATAAATTCAATATTTCCATCCGGAGCTACAGAGTGGTGGCAATAATGGGCGCCACTGTCTTTGTCGAAATGGCTGTAAATTGCTATCAGCATTTTGCCTTCATCAGTTATAGCTTTCACAATATCCCCTTTCTCAAATTTGAGAGGAGTAACATAGCCTTCCCATGTTGTCACATCTTCGCTGGGAAACAACAGGCAGTCTGTTCCTCCCTTAAGTACCGAACCTTTCGTATTGAAACGCATAGGCCTGTAACCCTTCTTTTTATTACCTATTACAATAGGGAACTCATTATCTGGTTCTATTCTGAGTACCGTTTTCTTATTTTGATGGATTACAGAATATATTTCTATATCGGGAATCAAATAATCCAGTAGGTTTAATTCTTCCATTTTTTTAAAATTTGTAATATTGCTTCTGGCTTCCGCTATTCGCATTGCGAACGAGTCTCAATGCTTTCTGGGTAGATTCAAGAAGTTCTTTTAAATCGGCGTTTTTTTTGAGCCATTGGCTAAACGATGACGGTGAATATTCGTATCCTTGCTCTTTCAATTTCTCTACAATGTATTTATGTGTCAAACCATCTGTTATTAAACTTCGTATCAACTCTCTATGTGAATCTAAAAACAAGCTGGACATTTCACCCTTTAGTTGATACCTGTTAGAAATCTTATTTTTAAAATCTCCGTAACCAAAACCTATATCAATATTATTTTCTATACAGTATCTGCGTAATGTTTCCTTGTGAACTCCAAGCATTCTGGCTATCTGAGGAGCAGTTAACCCGGCTTGCCGATATTCCCTTATCAGTGTTTCTTTTCCTCTAAGTTTACTATTTGAACCTTTACTCCCGGGAGGCCTGCCTAAAATAACACCATTGCGCCGACATCTTTCCAGGCCTTCGACTGTCCGTTTTACAATCATTTCCCGTTCTATCTGGGCTGCAATACCAAAGCAGAATACCATCATGATACCTGTCAGGTCTCCTTTTTTTATGGTACTTATGCTATCTTTTACCGAATAAATAATGATATCATTCTCAATACAGAATTCTACAATCCGAAAAAGCATAAATACGGACCGGGCAAGCCGGCTGATCTCGGACACGATGATGATATCGCCGGCTCTGGCTTTCTTCATTAATTGGCCCAGATGTCGTTTGTTGTAATCCTTCACGCCGGATACACCTTCATCTTTTATCCATTCGTCAATAGAGGTATGGAGTTCTTCGGCTTTTTTTTCCACTCCAATTTTCTGGCTTTCAACATCCTGCTTGTCGCTCGACACTCTTAAATATCCGTAAATCATACCCTATACTCATTTTTCCGTATATACTTCGGCGAATTAAAATATTCCACAAAATAGTCCCATTCGTCATCAAACCTTTTTTCGAAATCCTCTCCGGCAATCTCCTGATAGGTTGTAGCATCGTTGAACGCACGCAGGGAGGGGTCTATCCTTTTCATAATGGCATCTTCTTCCGAATCAGTATATACGCGCGGTTCTTTGTTGTCTACCTTTTTACCGCCTGCTATCCTGTAATCGAACTTACCGTATATCAATTCTATTTCTTTGCTCCAGGGATCGGCTTTTAGTTCAATGTCCGGATTGAATTTAAAATAAGTGGATAAAACCGCGAATATTACGCGGTAAGATGGTTCTGCCATGAGTGTCTTAATAGCCCCGGAAATATGCCGGTAGACCGTATTCACTTCTTTAGCAAAATCGATATATGTGATATGGGTGTCCTTATCCATCGCGTTATATAGCCTATTCCGGTCCTCTATCCTTTTTATGGAAATCTTCTTCGGTTTCTTCAGTTCATATTCCAGGAAAATACGGATACCGCGTTCGCGGGAGATATGCATGATCGTTTCAACCCAGTAGCAATACTTTTTATCCCCGAAGGTATTCTGGGTATAGAACGGGAAGTAGTTATTGTAGGATAGGTTAGGCTTTTTCATATTTTTTTAGTTACGAGTTACAAGTTACGGGTTACAAGATGTTAACTGTTGACTGCTAACTGTTTACTGTTATATTCTGCCGGCACGGTATTCATCCATCTTTCGCGTTCGCGGCGTACCAGATCGACACTGATGATAGCATTTGTTGTGACATACAGGTTTTCGGCATTCCCTGCACTGTCGGCGATAACCTCCAGTACCATCCGCGAATAGGATAGCATAGAATGTAAAGCCAGCATAGCCTCCCGGCATTCGTCCGGAGAGACTGCTTCGCCGGCTTTGGCGGCGTCAATTACCTGCTGGATCGTTCTTTTGCACATGCTTTGCAAGGTTTAAGTCTGCATCGGGAACGCTCTTATTATTTTCATCGAGCATGCATATAGCAACGGCGCTTATGTACATTTTTTTTGCTACAGGATCTTTTTTAATGCTTTGTTCTATAAGCTCTATTATCGATATGGGATTGCCTATACCGATAGTCATATCCATATCAAGCGTATCCAATTTCGTCAGGCACAAAAGCGGTATCTTTTTTCTTTGGGCTATTTCAGCAACCTTAAGGAGCATGGTTTTCACTTCCATTTCTTCCGGATCCGGGGTTAGTTCTTTTTTGTTTTCTTCCATGATTGTTATTTGATTTTAGCAAACCGCAGATTTGCGGTCTGGGATTTTATTTGAAATAAGCTTTCATAAATGCAATGATAATATCCGTAACGATGCGTATTAATGTGAAAATACCTAATACCATTACAAGGGAATAGTTGAATTGTACTTTCTTTTCCAACTCCTTTATTTTCTTTTCCAGTTCTTCGTTTTCCATTGTTATTTAAATTCTATGGTTTCTTCCTTATTAACCGCTTTAATACAACCATCCCTGAACTGAATGATTTTGTTATAGAAATATGGATCGTCATCCTTTAATCCGGGATGCTTTTCCAGTATGTCATTCAATCCTTCTACTATCGATTCAGACTCATAGGGGAATAATACCCCGTCACAATCGGAATGGTTTATTAGCGGATAGATACCATGCGGAATTGTATGCCGGGACATCAATACACAACCTGGGGCATTATTATTGTATCCGCAAAACTGATCTATATCCAAGCCGATAAGTGAACAAAGCTTTTTTCTAAAGTCGTTGAACGAGCTATATGGCCCGTGCCAGCATTCATGTGTCGTATCTAATCCCATTTTTCCTCCTTATTTATTTTATAAAGCACATCCATATTGTCTTGGACTGGCGTCCTGTTATATGCCCGAACAATGGACATTTGCCGATAACTTTAATTACACTGCTAACTTTTATCTGGTCTTCATTCCATTTAAAAACAAGTATGCCGTTCGGCTTTAAAACACGCATGCATTCGTTAAATCCGGCCCGGATAACTTCTTCCCAGTTCTCAGGCAATACACCGTATTTCTTAGCCATCCAGCTTGTTTTTCCCAGATTTTTCAAATGAGGCGGGTCGAAGACTACCAGATAAAAAGATTCGCTGTCGAAAGGCATATCGGTAAAATCCATCACAACGTCCGGATTTATATCCAATGCCCTGCCATCGCAAAGGATATGTTGCTCCGACCTGATATCCCCGAACACAACATCCGGATTATTTTTGTCGAACCAGAACATCCGGCTGCCACAACAAGCATCTAATATTTTCTTATCCATAGCCAGTTTTTTCATTCCGCAATTCTGCGGTTTGGGTTATCTAATGCTTTTTTTACTTCTTTCAGCATATTCTGTCGCCAGGATTTCTGGCCTTTATCGATCTCCTTCTGCAGAGCTGCCGCTTCCTTCTCTTCGCGGAGAAGGTCTTTATAGAGGGGATTGCGTGAGAGTTTCTTCCGGAGTGTTTTTATCCCTGCTTCCATTTCGGCCAACTGTCGCTGGAGAGGATCTTCCTGCTTTCGGTTTGCTGCAAAGGCATTCTTCAGGAAGTCGCGTTCGAGTTTCGGATCCAGCCAGCCCAGAAACTTGATAAAGATATCAAGATGCATCCAGGTACCGGGAGCGGTTCCGCCGGAGATAATCCGCACGATATTGCCCTTGTCGGTAAATTCCAGTTCCGGATCCAGACCGTACTCGACGCTTACACCGAGCACAAAGTCCTTTACTTTCTGGCTACGGATGTAGCCGTAGACGTCTTTTTTATATTCTTTGGCCAGAGACGAGGCATTGAATAGACTGTCGGGGTTGGGGCGGAACTGGCGGCTGTTTGTCTCCTGTTCCACGGGTACCAGGGCGATGTTGTTTACTATTTTTCCCATATTGTTTAAATTTACTGATTGGGCACTCCGCAAATTTGCGGTTTGCCTCTTTTATCCTTCCTGTTTTATTTCGAGATATTCGCAGCTATATGCTCCGCTGAACCCATCCAGCCACACAACCAATTCCCCGCACATTAATTGAGGCCCGTGGGTAACAGTCCAGATCCTGTCCGGATAATGATCCTTTTCAGCGCCGGTCATAATCACTTTCGTTCCGGGAACCATAGACCTTCGCCGGAGTTCTTCAGGGAATGCTTCTTCAGAGGTTATAGCCTCAATTTTCCTGCCTGAGCAATTACAGTAGAGTATGCTGCTATTGGGGAATAACGGCTGTAAATATGCCCTCAGGTCTGCATCTTTGTACAGGTTGTGGGACATTAATACTTTCTTTTCCACTGTTATCTTTGATTTGGCAGCGTCAGGATATTGTTTTTTGATTTGTTCCAGTGTCATTTGATTTGTTCTTTTTCATTCCGCAAATTTGCGGTGTGGTTATTAATCTTTTATTGGCAACATTTCATCGCCGTGCTCCTGAAATATACTATCTATTATGTTTTGATAATCATACCCTTCTGTCCTGTAGCAACTAAGTTCATTTTTCAATACTCCATCATACTGCCTACAATGTAAGTCACCCTCCAATAATTCAATCAGATTGCTTAAATCCTGTTTGATTTGTTTAAGCTTTTCGATTTTTCTCTTCATAGCTTATTTTCCTCCTTTTTTTCACACCGCAATTTTGCGTAGTGGTTACCAATAGTTCTTAATCTTCAGTTTCGTCATCGTTCTCAGGCCATATTTCAGCCTTAATTTTTCAAGACGGATGGTAGCGTTTCTTTTATCCCGGACTTTGGCGGCAATCTCCGGATTCGTTTTCATTGCGGGGACATGCCCTTTTTTGAACCGGAATTCCTCCCCTCCCGGAACGCTCCAGCCCTTCAGCCCTTTTGTCGGTTGGGGCGGATGCGCTTTCCGGGACATTTCCGATATTTCCGCTCTTCTTGATTCTAAAAAGGATTCCTCTTTTTCGAGATCAAGTTCCCGGGCTTTTCTTATCATTGTTCGCATGGATACCCCCAGTTTTTCCGCCAGATCCCTGTTGAATGAAGAAGAGAATTCACGCCTTAACATTTCGAGCATTTCCTCTGTCCAATTAACTTTTATCCCTTTCATTTAGCTCCTTTTTGTCACTACGCAAATTTGCGTAGTGGTTAATAATAGCGGTATATATCCGCGATAACAATGTTACGATCAACACCAGCAGCTGGATAATCACGACCAGCAACCCGGCCTCCTGCGAACACCATCCGAGCGCTACACATATGCCGGCGAATATGCACATGGCAAAGAATAGTTGGACTTCATGTGTTTTCATAATACGTACTCATCATCGTCATCGTAGTCGTAAGGGTATTCGAACTGAGCCTGCCAGTTCTCGTCTTCGTATTGCTTGAGCATGGCAATCTCTTCCACCGTGCGGTCCTGTTCATCCTTAGCCTGAATACGTTTGCACTGTTCCTCAAAATTCCACATATTGTATTCGCTATTCTTACGTTTGGCTGCCATTTCTTTGGCTTTCTTGTATTGTCCCACCGCCTTGTCTGCCAGGCACTGGCATTTCTTCCGGGCGTCGTCGATCTCCTGCATGGTCAGCCCGCTTTCGTTTTCTAACGACATCGACGCTTCGAAATGCGAGTAGTCGTAGCTTAGCATCACTTTTACCGATGCCGTTTTGATAATTGTTTCTGTCATAGCTTATTTTTATTTAGTTTTTTCAGACCGCAATTTTGCGGTTTGGTTATTTTTCATTCTTCGTTCTTCACTTTTCGTTTTTCATATTTCTTCTATATTAATTTTCACCGATACCACAGAAAGCGAAAAATCACTGTCATTCATCCGGAACATATACCTGTTGATCGTCTCATACAGGTATGTTACTTCGACAGGTTTATCTTCGCCGGTGTACAGGTACTTTTTATCTTTAATTAATTCCTTCGGATCCATGATTATTAATTTGAAGATTAGCAATTTAGTAAATCAGTATATTGATTTTTTTTGATAATAGTTTCCAACTCCCCGAATTATCCGAGGGGAATTTATTATTGGCACATTGGCATATTATTAAATCAGTACATTAAACTCAACTGGAATTATTCATCTTGGATACGAGATATTCTACAGGCATTTTCAGCCCTTTGTCGTCCCGTATTTTATTCAGAATTTCCCATACCTTATGCCCGATAACGCCGTAATTAGACCATTGTACTACCTTCCTGGCGATATCCGGCGGACAGTTTATATCCCTTAGCCGGCCTTTCAGGCCTTCCCAGTTACGTTTTATCCCGTCATCGGGCGGGTGATCTCCGTCGGGGGAGTAGGTTTCAATTGGTGGAGAATTGGATGGAGGCTGCCGGCGAATAACGCCGCCTTTGGGACCGGGGCTGCGTTCAGGGGAAGCAGGGGATGGAGGGGACTGGGTAGCAGCTCCCGCGCTTTTCTTGTAGAGAATAGAATTTCCATCATTGGAAATCTTATCGCTGGCGGTGACGCCTTCCGGTATCGGTTCAAGGCAAAGTATGATGTCTGCATATCCGTTTTTAGACCGGTAATCTATCATCCCCCTTTCCTTCAGCATATCAAGTGCTTCCTTATATGTATTGTAAGAATACCGGATATCAGTTTTTAATGACTGATTATTTACTTTAATATACTGTTTCCATGGCTTATCCTTAGTTCCACTGTCATTGAACCGCACTAATATGGCATGATATAATTCCAGCGCACTGTGGGTAAAAGGATTAGTCCGATGCTCCCGGTTAAAATTAATTATATACTCTACATATGATTTAGCCATATTATTCTATTATAGAGTTTTTATTCTTTTCATACTTCTCCAGCGTAATCTCCGCCATTCTTACGGCAGCTATCTCGCGGCGGCTGTAATATATCGGGGAATTTTTTGCCTTTCCCCGCCTGATCTTCTTCACAGCCCCGCTTTTGATCTGCTGGAGTAACCAGTGTTCACTGCCCGCAAGCTGGCAAGCCTCTTCATACTTGACTTCGTCAAAGGAAGGGTAAAGTTGCTTAAGCACCGATAGGGCGGCGATATCTCCGGCTTCTATATATAACTGTTTTAATTTGAAGAGATCGATTTCCATAGCGTAAGTAAACTAGTGGTTATAATTATCCTTCAGTAGCTTTTATTTCAAAATGTTCAAATTCAATAGTCATTTTTGTGCCTATCATGTCAATCACGCGAATATCGTGACTGAAATCGTCGCATTCTTCCGTATAAATAATAATATCATCCTCCTTAATTGTAGATTCAATATTATTAGCCAGGTTATGTAGATAAGCTATTACCTCTTCTTTTATTAATACTTTCCTTATTTTCATGATTCTATATTTTTTGTTATTTAAATGGTTACAGTAGTCGTAATACTACGATTTTCTTTTTATTGTTATAAATTCCTCACTTACCAATACGGATATCTTCCAACCCATATCAGAAACTACAATATTTGCATTTGACCGTATGCTCGAAGGCTTATAATCAGGCCTCGGCAATACTATCTCTTCGCCTACCTTAAGGGCTTTTATCGATCCTCTTACATTGATTTTTTCTATTGTTTCCATTTGTATTGATTGATATATTTATGCAAATATAAATAAATATCTTGCAGAATATGCAATATAATATTACATAAAATGCAAATATTTTGCAAATAATATTCTAATTAATTGATAATCAATAGATAATTTAATATCATGGAATTTGCACAAAAGAAAATTTTGGAAAATATTGAGTCAATTCGTGAATACAAGCGAAAAATGACTCGGAAAGCATTAGTTGAAAAAATCAATATTTCCGAAGCAACATACAGCCGTATAGTTGATGGAAAAGTTCTATTGACATATAATAGACTTGCAGATATTGCAAAAGCACTTGATTATTCTGTAATCAACATAATAACATATCCTGACGAATATATAAATCAACAAAATCCCACTTCTACAAAAGTATTAGTGGAATTGGAGGTTAGTAATGATGAATTTATAAAGCTAGGATTAAAAGATAAAGTATTACAAATTCTAAATAAATAAAATATCAATAAACAATTAAACCTTAATACATTATGTCAGAAAATGATGAAAGAAAAAATTATTTAAATGCAACCATGTATGAAATTTTTATTTGCAGAGCCTTTAAGTGTAATAACTCAAAAAATGGGGCACATCTCAGTAATATGAAAAATCTAATCGATGCTGAAAATGGAAAATTATGGGTTTCGCATTTACCATCTGCATCTGCTCAATTAATAACTGTAAAAAAATATATATCAAATGCTATTGATGAATTTCTCAAAAAGAGATTATCAAATGCAGAAAGAGAGAACCTCTTAAAACTAAAACATATAGTTGAATTAGCAACAAGTTCATCCCAGTTATTTCAAGTTATTGATGAAGGATTAGAAATTACGGATAGATTTAAATAACTATGGAATTAGGGATAAATAAAGAAACTGAGAATGAGATCATTCAAGAGATTTTATCTAAAATGAGGAAAAATATAGGACGTTATGAACCTAGACTTATAATAAAAAATTACCTTGGCACTGATTTAGACTTTAAAACTTTATCTAAGATAAGTCGTTCAATTACCTCTCGGATGGTAGAAGAAGGATTAATAGAAGGAGGTCACGGAACTTACACGCTCACCCAAAAAGGAATAAAGATTGCTAACGATGGGGATGACGGATATAAAAAATATTTACAGGAACAAAAAGAAAAAGATCAGTTAAGGGAAGAATCTGAGATTGCTGAATATAAAAAGAAAATATTCGATTATAAATTCAGGTATATTTCCTATTTCTTTTCTTTAATAGGTGATATGATAAAATCAACATTTAAATAATTCCGTAGCCCCGCCCATTAGCAGGGCTTTCTTTTTCCACATCATCAAACCGCACAAATAAAGCTTGTCATTTTTTTATACAAGCTTTTATTTTTCACACGCAAAAGTTGCAATATATTGCAACTTTCATTATCTTTGTACTATGAATAGAATAATAATAGCATTTAAGGATTACTATCAGGAGTTTATAAAAACACTGGGTAAGAAAGAATTACTAAAGCTTAAATATATTCTTTCGTTGCTCGAAACTACAGACCGCATGCCGGTAAAGTTTATCAAGTATATCCGTGATGAACTCTACGAGCTCCGGATGGAATATAATAGTAATATTTACCGTGTGTTTTTCATTTTCGATGAAGATTTTGTAGTCGTCCTGTTCAACGGTTTCCAGAAAAAGACGCAGAAAACGCCGGTTAGCGAAATAGATAAAGCATTAAAAATAAAGGAGGAATATTATGCATACAAACAATCACATGATAACAAACATAAGTGAACAACTGGAAAAAGAATACGGCAAGCCCGGAACTCCCGAACGCGCCAAATTCGATGAAGAAGCCTACGCATTCTACACCAGCCAGCTATTACTGGATGCACGGAAGAACGCGAGGTTGACACAACAGGAACTGGCCAGCCGCATAGGGGTAAACAAATCTTATATTTCCCGGATAGAAAAGGGTCTGATAGTTCCCAGTGTAGCGACCTTTTACAGGATAGTCAATGCGCTTGGCTTGAGCGTCGAACTTGCTCCGGCTTAATTCAGCAGTTATTCTGTTTGTGATAAGCTTTCAGCCCTGCCCATCAGCGGGGCTTTTTTTCTCCATCTTTGCAATTCTACCTTTTCAATAATTGACAAGCTTGTATTTATAAACTTTTTTATACTATAATTTGATAAAAACACACAAATAGTATAAAAATATTTACCTATTTATTTTGATAATGGTAAATATTTATATACCTTTACCTTGTCGAATAAATAATACAGGATATGAAATCAAGAGAATTAAACCGGTTGGCGGTAAAGGCAGGATGGAAGTTTATATCACAGGACGCCACCAGCCACCGGACTTATGAAAAGGACGGGAAATTTCTAATCATCCCTTACCATGGGGCGAAAGAAGTCCCCACAGGTACATGCAGCAAAATATTAAAAACAATCAAGGGGCTTATTTAGCCCCTCTAAATCCACAAAATAATGAAACAGATAACAGCAATATTGGAAGCGGGCAAAGACGGCTATGGCGTGTCTTTCAAAGAAATAGACAATGTATTCGGATTCGGCGAAACAATCGAAGCAGCTAAAGCTGACGCGCAGGCTGCACTGGATACATATGTGAAAACGCTGAATAATTATGGAAGGCAATTACCTGAGGTATTACAGGGTGTATATGAGTTGGCTTTTGAGTTCGATATCGAAGCGTTATTGAAGTATATCGACGGGGTTGTAACAAAAACAGCCCTTGCCAAGGCCGCCGGAATAAACGTATCTCAATTGAGCCATTACAGTTCCGGATTGAAGCGCCCGCGAAAGGAACAGCAGGAGAAGATAATAAACGGCCTGCATAAAATAGGCAAAGACTTACTGTCCGTATCTTAATTATTTATTCGACCAAGTAATTTTACGGTCAGGCCCCGCTCATCAGCGGGGCTTTCTTTTCTCACCTTTGCAATTCTACCTTATCAATAATTGACAAGGTAATATTATGCAATTTTCACGAAAAAATACCCCGGAAAACAGGCTTCGCGAGCATGATTTTTTCAAACACATAAAAATAACGTAACTCACTATGTACTAATACTTTAATAAAACTACCTTTTCAAATTTTAAAAAGCTGGACAAATAAGGTTCAAAAAAAAGCCTTAAAAACCCTCATTTTTGACAATATAATACCATATATTAGCAAATTGAAAAATTATTTGACAGTATGACGGTATATGTTTTCATTCGGCAGCGACCTCTTAAGGTCACTACTTATACATCACTTGCCGCGCTTTACGAAGCGAACAAATCTACTATTGATGTTTCAAGATCTACCCTGTATAAATGGAAGTTTAATTCTTTCGACTATGTAAACAGCCACTACATTATAGCGAAGACGAAAACTCAGTCTACAGGCGATGTGCGGAAACTTAATAATACTAGCTTATCAACTATTGACAAGCTAGACATTTGAAGTAATTTTTGACCAGTCGAACAGATCCAGTACTTTTCTGTTAGCATCCCAGATTACCGACCAATCCTTATCGATGTAAATGTCAGTTACTTTCATAGCTCTATCCGGAGCATGGTTTAATGCTTCATGTACCGTATACTTATCGATGCCTACAGTTGATGAACAGGCGATAGTGGCCCAGGAGTGCCGCGCCGCGTAGAACTCTAAATGATCTACGCCAATCTTTTTGCCTATTTTTTTTAAGCCTTCATTAATTACTGCATTGAATACCTTATGGTTAGTATAGTGTCTATGAAACCGGAATAGCTTCTTATCATCTTTATATTTATCCATTAAATTCCGGATACAGGCCTCGACCCTCACACACATCTCAGCCCTGTCATCCCGGCGTGCTTCCGTTTTTCTCCGGTTATAAACTAAAATGTCATTTTTAGGTGAGTCTGAACGGAACATATCGGCGCTATTCATCCCAATCAAGGCAAAAGATAGTATAAAGCAGTCCTTAGCCAGATTAAAAAGGCTACTCCGTCCGCCTATTATTTCCTTTTCATAGGGAAGATCTATTATCTGTTGTATCAAAGTAACAGGCAAAGCCCGTTTACGCGTCTTCGGGAGAGGTTTCAATTTATATTTTTTAAATGGGGAGAAGGGTATATTTATTATCCCGCGGTCTTCGTCATTATACTGTTCCTTAGCCTTGTTATGTATGGCTCGAACGCATGACAGGTATTTAGATACAGCACGGCCTCCCTTAGCTTTCGTTTTATCTTTAGAATCTTTTTTGTATTTCTTTTTATTACTACCACGCTGGGAAGGCTCTGATGCTATGAACTTTTCAAATTCCAGGAGAAAATTTGTGTTTATCTCGGAGATATCAAGGCTTTCCCTTTTTGTAAAACGTTTCAATGAATTCAGCATACTTGTATATGTATCTCCGGTTTCTTTTTTCATTTCAGAGGCTTTCTCTTTTGTGTACTGCATAAAATCGAGATAAAATTTATCGCCACCCTGAAGATGATTTTTTATTTTTGAAACAAGTTCATCTATAGGCATATTAAATAAGCGGAAACCTAGATTATTGCAAACTACACGGCATTCCCGTATAATATCGTCACATTTTTCCACTATATTTACATTCTTTATTTTCAGACTTTTAGTTAGATCATCTAATGTTATATATAAATTTGTGGAAATTCGCCGTATCTCCCTGTTGTGTGTTACCCGTATTCTTACATTGTAAGTTCCGTCCGCACGTTTATTTTGTACTTCCGCTTTGAATGTAGCCATAACCTATAATTATATGTCAACTATTTATAAACAAATATAGCTACTTTTAAATATAAGTAAATAAAATAAGGATATAATTAAGGGAAATATTCAAGAATATGAAAATATAATAACCATATAATATACTGTATTTCAGATATTTTATAAATAACAGTATGATTATATCTAAATTTAATATAGAAGATTGAAGAAACCTTCCAAAGAGAAGCCTTTGACATGGCCGGTCATCACCTCTGTGTTCCAGTATTTTTCATCCTCGACCTTGTAGCTGCACATCAAGGTCCCTTTGGGAAGGTCTTCAAATCCTAATGCTTTCGATTTATCTGTCTGCGGGTCTGCCACTATCCACAGTTCGGTGAGGTAGTTGCCCGAGAGCGGTGTCTGATGCTGGTGTGTGGTATTGTGAAGTGCTACACCGGTACGCATCATTTTCTGTGCTATCCTTTCTATTTGTTCGGCCGAAAACCTGATGTAATAGTCGCCCAGTTCTTCACTGTGACGGTAGATCAGTTGCTCGGGTTTCAGTACTACGCCTGTAATAATGCGTTTCTTTGTATCACGATTGAGAAGAATGTGTTCACTGTTTTTTTTCAATGTCACAAAATCGACCTCATTGGCCGGACAATCGACAAAGGATATGGCACAGATGCCCGTCATATCGTCTTCGTTGTCGTCGATAATACAGTTGTAAATAGGTAAATTCATAGATTATCTGCTTTTTAGGATATAGATAATTGGATTTGAAAAAAATGCAGATAAATGGAAAAATTAACAGTTGGATGTATTACAAAAAATATTCATTCTTATCGCCTTAAAAGCAACAGCACATTTCAGCTGTATTAACAAAAAACAGCCAATATTGGTTGTATTAACAAAAAACAGCTCAAAAAGGCTGTTAGCAAAATAAAAATAGTATCTTTGTAAAAAAAAAATGGGTTGGATAGGAGTAATAACAGGCGATATAGTAGATTCTACGGAAATACTGAGCTCCGGAAACAGGGACAGGCTACTGGATATATTACATAGCGCTATTTCTAATGTCAACACTTTAGCAATAGCTAATACCAGAATAGAGATATACAGGGGTGATAGCTTCCAGATAATTACCGATAATGCCAAAGCTACCGTATGGACAGCTATAACATTAAGGGCTGCCCTGACAGCGAATTCGGGAGCCAATCTCCGCTGGGATGCGCGTATGGGATTAGGGATAGGAAAAGGTGAGTTTATTACAGACAGTGTCGTGGAATCGGATGGAGAAGCCTTCCGTTTGTCGGGTCAGGCATTTGATATGCTGGATAAGAACAGCCGTATGTGCATTATTACGCCTGACGATGACTTCAATGATGAACTGAGTGTCAGCACAACCTTTGCTGATGATATCGTATCCGGCTGGACACAGGCACAGGCTTCGGTTATATATCCCCTTATGATGGCGGAACATACGTCTCAAAAAGACCTTGCAGAAATAACAGGAAAAACGCAACAGACTATCAGCAAATTACTGTTAAATGCGAAAGCAGGTAATATAATCAAATATGCAAACCGGTTCAGAAGGAAGGTATCGGATTTGGAAAAACAAAAATATTAAGAAAGATGGAAATCAATATTCTACTCAGGTTACTTTGCGCACATTTCCTCTGTGACTTCCTGTTTCAGCCCGGATCGCTTGTAGACAGGAAAAAGAATGATGATATACAGATAAGTCTGAAAGCAAATATAATGCATAGTCTTATACATGCTATTGCGGCGTACATCATAGCAGGGGCATGGTTAAGCTGGTATATTCCCGCAGGGATACTGGTCTCCCATTTTGCGATAGATTTCCTGTATAAGCGGAAAAAAGATGGACTGCAACCATTCCTGATAGACCAACTGTTACACATTATTGTTCTGATATTGCTTTGGCTTATCTGTGAAGGCCAGTTCAGGGCATTATGGGAATATATATCCGGCCTTTTTGCAGGCAATAAGATGTGGGTTGTCCTGATAGCATATATCCTCATACTGCAACCCTCTTCGATACTTATCGGCATATTCACCGAAAAATGGAGCAGCCAATTGAACATAACAGGAAATAACGGGCTACAGGATGCCGGAAAATGGATTGGCTACATCGAACGCTTTCTTATAATTAATTTAAGTTGCTATTTATAGATTGTAAATTTTATCAAAAGTATATCCCCAAATGAAAGCAATAAGTTTAATCAAGAACCCCTTTTGAGTGACGGCATGAATTTTCTTAGGCAAATACTTGGTAATATCACTAAAAGCTGTTTCAATCCGCTTTCTGTGAATAGATATCAGATATTCCATACACGGATTATGCGGCTTTGTGGAATTACTTTTCCTGGCAGCTTTCAGATAAATATTATTATCGGCCAGCATGTCTTCAAGCAAATAATCAGTGTAAGCGGAATCAGCCAGAAGTTGACTTCCATCAGGCAGGTTGACCGGCAATTGTTTTATACCGTCAATATCATGGATTCCGCCTGCTGTAAAGGTAAATTCTACGGGAATACCATCCGAAGTAACTATCATATGAACTTTAAAACCATAAAAATAAACACGTTTGGAAGCACATTTACCTCGGTATTGTTCCCCTTTGACAATCCTGGATCTACTTATGCGTATATTATGGCAGACCTCTACAGGAAAGCTATCGATGCTATAAGTTGTCTCAAGGCTCATACCCTTTATTGCCTGGCCTGTATAGAAAAAGAGTTGGCTAAGAAATTCTCCTATATTGTGCAACCTGCGGTTGAAGCGGCTTTTGCCAAGCATACGAGGCATCAATCCGGTAGAACGGACAAAACAGATGGATTTCTCTATATTGCCTGCAAAATACTGGGCGGCAATCAGAACTACCGTAATGATTTCCGCATCACTGGTCTTACGGCTCTCAGGCTCTTTGTGGTTCATCGATTTCAATATATCATCAAAAAATACGTATATTGCAATGGTTTTTGTAACCATGGTCAGTCCTTTTTTGTGTGTTAGCACCGCAAAGTTAAGGGATTGACCTTTTTTATTGGATAATTCTATAAATAGCAACTTGAATTAATTACATTTATATTTACCGGAAATTTCGAAGCCATCGGATTCCTTCTGGCTGCCAAGTCGATATTCAGATATGGCGATCTGAAAGAACTGCAGGAAATAAAAATGACCGAATATGTAATGATAGGAACGCTTTCGAGTTTTTCTGTGGCTATCATTATCGGGGTGGTTTTTAAATATTACCTGCTTTGAAAGCAATATATTATATAAAATAAACAAGAGGCTGCCTTTCCCGGGCAGCCTCTTTCAAATTCTACTGTTTAAAGCCTATACCTAAACAGCAAGCGGGCATTTATATACCAAACAATCTGCTCATTGTTAATATCCCGGATTTTGTTCCAGTAAGTTGTTAGCCCCTATCAGGCTGTAATGTATCGGGAAACGGTTCAGATTCGTATTGTTGGTCGCTTTATGATCCCACCAGTCTTCGGTCACATAAGCGTCCCAACGTACCAGATCGGTGCGGCGGCGGCCTTCGCCCAAAAATTCCCGTAACCATTCGTCCAGCATACGGTATTTGTCCAGGTTCGAAGCCGTAACAGGATCAGGGTCGTTTCCGTTTGCGAAATAGCGTTTACGCACGGTGTTAATCAATTGTGCCGCTTCGCCTTTTTCTCCCGCGCGCATTTTGCATTCGGCCAATGTGTAGTAAATTTCGGCCAAACGAATGATAGGAATATCGGGATCAAACTTACGGTTCTTCTCGCTCTGATTTGGACGTGGGCTGCGTTTGGTAACACGCACGCAGGATGACTCCTCAGCCGTGGCGATAGTAGATGGTAGTGATGCCAACGTAGGATATTCGGCCGAACCTAATTTGGCAAAATACGATACCTGGTCTACGACTGTAATTATCTGCCCGTTATACTCACGGCTACCTGTACAAACCCAATCGGAATTAGTCGGATTGATGAGTTTACCTACGATAAACATCCCCCGGTACTTGCCATTGTTCTCATATACATATGGTTGCTTGCGTATATCGCTGTCATGGAATTTGGAATAAGCACCACCCAGTTTGTAAGGATATTTATTGCCCAGAGGGTCGAGACTTGGAATCAGCCCGATACCATTATTCGAACCCGAACCTTCCAATCCTCCCAGATAATTCCTGTAATTGTATGGTACCATGCGATCCCAGTACATACCGTCAGTTTCCAACTTGGCATTCTGACTAGGTACCGACCATATGATCTCGGTACACGTTTCGTTGTCGAAACCGAAAATGTTTGTCCAGTCCGCATCCAGTTCATATTTGCCGTATACGCCATTGATAATATCCTGACATATCTGTCCGGCCTCTGCATACATTTCCGTACCGATATACGATTTGGCATTGAAGTAGAGGCGTGCCAGAAGAGCGGCTCCTGCAGCCCTGTTGATACTACCGTTCTCAAGACCTCCGAGCTCCTCCTTCACAGGGAGGTTAGGGATGGCTTCTTTGAGCAGGTTTTCGATAAATTCGAAAGTTTCCTTATCGGTCGAACGGCCTTTTACCTCGCTCTGTGTCGTAGTATAGAGAGCTACTCCTCCGAAAAAGTCGAGCCCGTCAAGGTACAAGGATGCAACCAATGCTTTTTGCTGATTCAGCATCGATTCGCGCGTGCCCTGTGGAAACCCCAGAGCATCGAAGTCCACTTTTTCAAGATCTTCGAGTGCATCCCAGGCAAGAGCAACTCCCATCGCAAAATTAGTCCATCCTGTTTCGATGAAAATCATATCTTCTGTATATTCATGATGGTGGAATTTCTGATAATTGGCACCATCAAACCAGTCACTGCCTCTGGTAGGCTGGCAGAATTCATCCGTGCCCAGTTCCTGCAACATCCAGCGGGGAGCGTCATTGGCCACATACCAGCGCCAATGCGTGAAAGGGCGGTTGAAACGTTCCCATACCGCTTCCTGCGATGTATAGAATGTTTCGGGCACTACTTGTGTATAGAAGGTCGGATCTACATCGCAGGATGTAGCAGTGAGCAGACAAAGTGCTCCCGACAATATGAATTTGGTTATCTTATTCTTTTTCATTCTTGCCTATGTATTTAAAAATTTAACTGAAGACCAAAAGTATAAGTACGCGTCATCGGGTAGAAACTACCGTCCCAGAATTTTTCCGTACCGCCGTCCCAATTGGTGATATTCACTTCGGGATTCATACCGCTGTAACCGGTGATAGTAGCGACATTACCCACAGTCCCGTAAACACGTATGCGGTCTACAAACTTCGTATATTTCCTCATCGGCAGGGTATAACCCAGTGTAATGGCGTCGATTTTGAGGAATGTGCCGTCCTCGAGATAATAGTCGCAAATCTGCTTTTCTCCCTTGATATGGGCAAACTTCCCGTAAGCATCTTTCAGTACGTTGGTGTTGCCACGTCCCTGAATACCGAAATACATATTTATGGTATTGTACACATCAAAGTCTATCCAGCTGCGCAAGCTGATACCCAGATCGAAATTTTTATATGCGAGTGTGTTGCGCCAGCCTACGATCAGCTTTGGCAGGTAATTGCCCATATACTGTTTATCGTTCTCGGTCTTCTGAGCAGCCGGTATCACTCCCCCGTCTTTGTTGTAAAGAAGGAAACCTCCATCGTCATCGAACCCTGCAAATTTCCAGATGTAGAACGAACCTATCTTCGAACCTTCCTCTATACGTGCAGCATCACCCGGAGTTCCCGGAGCAACGAAGCCATTACCGTTGTAATAAGTATTGTTGCCCCACAAGCTGAGTATCTTACCCGAATTGTGGCTGAGGTTCATATTGGTAGTCCATGTGAAATCTTTTGTACGGATAATATCTCCGCCAAATTCGAATTCCCAGCCTTTACTTTCCATACTGCCGATATTCTGCCATTGAGAACCCTGCGTGAAAGGCGGTTGAGGTACTTTTACGTTGTAAAGAAGATTATCTATCTTACGGCGATAGTAATCGAACTTACCATAAAAACGGTCGCCGAACAGTGAGTAATCGACACCCAGATTCCATTCTTTGTTCTCTTCCCATCCCAGTTTGGCATTTACGTTTTGCGACTTGCCGAAGGAGTATGCCCATGTCCCGTCAGGAAGCATCCAGTAAGCATCTGAACTCAACATATCAGCCATATAAGAGGAACTGAAATCGTTGTTACCCGTTACTCCATAACCGAAACGCACTTTGAGGTCTTTGAGCCATGTGAGGCCTTTCATGAAACTTTCGCCGGAGATGCGCCATCCTGCCGATACCGACCAGAAGTTGGCCCAACGGTTATCGGCGGCAAATTTGGATGAACCTTCGTGACGAAGAGATACCTGCAACAGGTATTTGTCCTGGAATGAGTAGTTGGCACGCCCGAACACCGAAAACAGACGTTCTGTGATATTTTTACTTGAGGCCAGATTTGCCTTCCCATCGCTGCGGTACGAACCTACCCCGATATTCCAGAATTTGAGACCGTCCACATCGAAGTCGAAGTTTTCCATGCTAAATCCTTCGCCGTTGTTTTCGAAGTAAGAGTAACCGGCTGTAGTATTCAGTACATGGCCTCCATTAAATTCCCTGATATAGTTCACATATCCTTCCGATGTTAGGTTTTCGGTTTTACTGAAACTAAGATATGCGGCTCCCCTGCGCGATTCTTCCAGTTCGGTGCGATGATAGCGTGACCTGTAGAAGTGGTATTCCCACTGGCGGTTTTCGTAACCTATTGTCTGCGTATAAGACAGGCCGGGGATGGGTTTTACATTCAGCTTGAAAGTAACTTCGGGCTTGAACCATTTGTCCAGTCCTTCGTAAGCACTCAGCTTTGCGTCGGCTACTACGTTATAGTCCAGCGACTCGTTGAGCCATACGTTATAGCCGGTTTCACTATCCGGATCGTAAGGCGAACGTGTAGGGTTGTTTCGCATGGCCTGCTGGAAAGCAGGGATATTGTTGTTTCTCCATGCCTGACGGTAATCGACATTCGGGCGCACTTCGAGCCAGTCGTCAAACAGTTTGAAATTGGCATTGAAACGTCCGCCATAATCCTCACGCTCGTCACTGAGCGAGATACCTTGATTTTTTTCGTAAAAAAACGATGTATAGACCTGCGCTTTCTCTGTTCCCATATCTATAGCAATATGGTGTTTGTGAGAGAAGTTGCCGTCGTTTATCATTTCATCTCACCAGTCTGTGTCCGACCCGTAATCGGTACCTATGCCATGTTCGGCATATTCGCGTCCGGTAAGTATCTGTGGCGCCCTGTAGGTCTGTTTCTTTGTTAGTTCGTTGCTGTAAGTCAATTTCACTTTACCATTGGTATTAGAACCGCTTTTGGTGGTAATCAGTATTACCCCTGAAGTGGCACGCGTACCGTAGATGGCTCCGGCAGAAGCATCTTTAAGTACATCTATCGACTTGATATCGTCTTGTGTAAGTGAACGTATATCTCCACCCGGGAATCCGTCGATAACAATGAGCGGCGCCTTTCCGGCATTGATGGAAGTAAGGCCGCGTAACTGGAATGTAGTACCGGCATTGGCACTCCCTATATTATTCATAATAAGCCCGCTGATACGTCCCTGTAGCGAAGCAGATATATCGGAGCCACCTACACCTACCATCAGGTCTTTTCCCGAGATGGAAGTAACGGCACTGGTAACCTGTTTTTTATCCAGTGTCCCATATCCGATTACCACAACTTCTTCGAGTGCCTGAGCGTCTTCCGATAAGTTTACATTTATGGTTTGCTGACTGCCTACCGGAACTTCTTTAGGTATAAAACCTACAAATGATATTACCAGCACGGCATTATCGGGTACATTATTTAAAATGACTTTTCCATCCGCATCCGCAATATTTCCGTTAGTAGTTCCTTTTACTACCACGTTGGCACCGATGAGAGGCCCATCCGCGTCAGTTACAGTTATGGAAACTGTCCGTCCTTTTTGCAAAGGGGAAGTTTCATGAGAGACAGCCTTTTTCTCAGCATTTCCATCGGCAGCGTGGACATTCGGTGCACAGAAGAGGAATAATCCGAAAGTTGCAATTGCCAAAGATGAAAACGACCTACATAAAGATCCTGAATTCAGGACATTAATTTGTTGATGTGCTTTCATTAATTTTCAATAAGATTCGTTAATAATAATGCATTAAATCGTTAAAAATAATCTGAATACAGTATAAATCCGGGCATTTTCTGTACACAGAGGTTCTGATCCATGGTTTCATGTTTTCATATCTACCTCCTTCTATAAATCTGTTAAACATTAAGGCATAATGTGTTAAATCTGATTTTCAATAAAATAGCCTTTAACACAAACTATCATATATGATTGTTGTGATACAAACATAATCAATTTTCTTTAACAAACAATCATTAATGATAGAAATTCATGGATAAAGAAATTTTAGTTAAAAAGGTAGGTTTAAAGATTAGGGAGATAAGAGAGAGTAGAAATATGAGCATGATGGATTTAGCAGATAAGCTTGATATAGAATACAATAATCTCATAAGAATAGAGAAGGGACGTACTAATCCTACCCTGGGTACTTTATATAAAATATGTCAGGCATTAGAGGTAAAATTAATCGATATTGTAAATGTTGAATGATATATAAACTGAATAGGACGATTATGAAAGGCAAAAACTACAAATAAAAATTATTAATTTTTTTATAGTTGTTGTTAATACTTACAAACGTCTTTTTAAAAAAGAAGATCCTTCCGGTCGCCATATCGATATATTCCGGTATGGCAAGTCAAAGATATTGCAGATATAGGAATAAAAGCGTGTATGTTACTTCACATCCTCATATCACTCCTATTTTCTTCTCATTAACAGCGTTTTTATTATTTTTCTTGTTTTTTTCTGTCTTATTTATGGAATCCATCTAAAAATTCCCTCTATATTACATCAAACAAATATAAATTAATATATTTGTAGTAAAGGGGGATGTGCGTCGGACGTTTTTGACAGCGCATTTATGTGAATCTACGTAATACCGAAAAACATGGTGAAGTATGCTAAATATACCATATTCTCCTTGATAATCCTATCCACAACGACAGGGTTGGTATCGTTCGTATATGAAAATGCCGCAGTAAAGGAAACCCGCCGGTTCAATGCAGACAAATTCAGGGAAACAGGATATAATGAAGATGAGCTCAGCCTGTTCTGTGATGTGGCATTCATGTTCGAAAACTCCCGGATACGCAAATGGGACAGGGATATAAAGGTGGAAATTAAGAATATCGGCGAACTTAGCCAACAATCAATTGACGAGGTAGATTCCGTCATCGCCATCCTTGCCCCACTGATTGCCCCGTTGAAAATGGAACGTGTAAACAGAGGTGGCAACCTGCATGTGTACAGGCGCGTACCCGAAGTGATATCGAACAGGCTGCCGCAATCTGTCTGTCTGAATGGAATGTCGAAAGTAAACCGCAAATCGTCTTACTCATGGAGTATTAATTTTGCAGTCATCTACGATGGTTGTCATGCCAGTTCGCAAACGCTGATACATGAATTTCAACATGCACTGGGACTCGACCATCCTATCAAACTATACCCTTATTATGTAACTATCGGCAGGTCGGTAATTCCGCAATTCTTCCGTTCACAGGACGAAATAAGGCATATGATGAAAGAACCTTTCTATATCTCGAAAGAGGAAAAGACAGTCTTAAAAATGCTTTACTCGTCCGAAATTAGGCCGGGACTGCATGTGGAAACGTTTGCACAAAAGATGGGATTTACAGATGCAGAGCGCAAACTGATGATTCCGGATGTAAACAAACGTCCTCGCATTATCATTTATCCTGAGGAAGAAAAGAAATAAGATATAGTCTGGATTTAAAGAATCAAAGATTGCAAGATCACCAAAATGTCTATATATAATGCCGGTGTGGAATTTCCGTGCCGGCATTATATATTTAACAAATAATACATTAGTGATTCGTACCTTCAAATAAGTCGTGATTTTCCTTACCCTGGGCACTCTTCGCCTTGAAGTTATTGAATGTATAACTAAGGCTTAATGTAATCAGCGGATAATTGGGTCTTATATGCGTCACCGATTTCAGGTTTGCCGTACTTATATTGCTTACATAGCGTGCCGAATTGAATACATCGCGGAAAGACAGGGTGGCATTCAGTTTCCTGTTGAGTAGCTGCTGACGTACTGCCAGATTCACATACCAGAATGAATTGGTTTTCCCTTGGGTGGTCACAGATGGCCCCACAAAGTTACCATCGAGTTGTACCCGGGTGTTTTTTCCGGCATCGTATGAATTGTTGAGGGTTATCTCATAATTGTTGCTGGTTTCGTCACCGCTTTCGGTCTTATATTCATTCTCTATTTTGTAATGGTAATAACTTCCGTTGAGATTGACATTCCATCTGCGTGTAGCCTGTATCTGTGCGCTGACCTCAAGGCCTGTTGAATAATCATGCCCTACATTTGCCATCGAATCCAGCGTCACCCCTGCCTGATACGGGACACGCAGACGCTCTATCTTATCCTTGCGGCTGCGGTGGAATACAGATGCAGAAAGTGAATGTTCGCCTATATTCTTCTTATAGTTCAGTTCGTAAGAATTGATGTATTCGTTGCGGATATCGGGATTGCCTATTTCGGCAGAATAATAGTCTCGATATGTAATGTACGGCTCCATAAAAAACAGTTCGGGACGCGTAATACGCCGTGAATAAGATGCCAGTATCTTATCCCCTCCCGGCAGGTTGTAACCGAGGTGTGCAGACGGGAAAAATTCAAATTTGTCATATGTACGGTTTGCCCATTCCTTCGAACTGCGAAGCACACGGTGGGTATGCTCGCCGCGAAGTCCCAGCTGAAAATCGAAACTCCCGTAACTGTCGGCCACTATCGCATAGATGGAATGTATGCCGTACTTGAAATAGAACGTATTATAAATATCATCGCGCCAATAAAATTCCCTCTTCTCCGGATTCCAGAACTGCATGCTGTAATCACCGTCTTCGAGATAGGAGAAATACTGATAACCGCCTTCTATACGTCCTGTTTCACGGTATGGGAATATGTAATCGAGATTTCCGCGCATAGTCCAGCGGTGCTCATCTTCCCATGCCCTGTGTCCCTGCTGGCGTTCACCCTGGTAGTTGAACAGGTCGCTCTGAAAATATTCCATGGCATCGCCACCGTATTTCAGGTAATAACTTCCTGTGAGGTCGTGCCCTTTATCATTAAACTTATGGGCAAACCCGGCTGTTCCCTGATAATATGTTTCATGCAGGTCATAGTCATCATGGCTGATATAATCGCCGCTACCCAGAGGCAAGCCGGCTTTAGTCTGTTCCTCCTTGTAATCGAGATCACCCTTGCGTGTACGTCCGCCATAGCCGCCCTGGACATCCACATTGAACGTGGTTCTGGGTAATGTGTACATCCAGCCCGCTTTTAGCGAATAGTCGAAATTGTTGCTTTCGCGTGGCCCGTCCGAATCGGATATGGTGGTCACATCGGATACAATGGTGGTTTTCTCCTGCCTGAATTTACTTTTGCGCAGTCTGTCGTTCCATCCGCCACCCAGATACCAGCGCGAAGCCTTATCCTGTTGTGTGAGCAGGAAATCTACGCCACGCGACAGCATAGTGCTTCCCGTAAGGTTTACCATGCCGTTCAGTCCCTGCTGAGAATGTTTTTTGGTGATGATATTGATAATGCCTACGTCGCCTCCTGTATCGTGACGGGCCGACGGGGTGGTGATTATCTCTATATTTTCGATATGCCCCGACGGTATTTGTTCCAGTGCCTGCGAACCGCTAAAGACACTCGGCTTACCGTCTACATAAACTGCAAAGCCATTGCTGCCCCTGAATGTTACTTCTCCTTCGGCATCGACACGGACAGAGGGTGTATTTTCGAGTATATCGACTGCCGAACCTCCGCTTGCGAGCAGATTATTGGATGCATCTATTACTTTTTTATCAAGTTTATAGATTACCTGTCTTTTCTGCGCCACTATCTCCACTTCGGCCAGGCCATGTTCGAGCGGTTGCATTTCTATTGTACCCAGATTGAGTACCGGAGCAGACACATTGAGTACAATACCGGAGCGTGTATATACATCAAAGCCCACAGCCCTTACCAGCAGGGAATATTCTCCGTCTTTAATGTCAGACAGGGTAAAAGCTCCGTCTGTCTGGGGCAGGGTATGCGATACGGGATCTATTTTCCCTTTTTCTATAAGGATTATATCGGCATAATCTATCGGTGTACTCTTTCCGGCTTCTACGACTTTCCCTTTTATGCGTGGAATGGAAGCGGATACAGTGAGGGCAAGACACAACAGTGTTGACAAAAAAAACAGGCACTTCATTATCGTTAATCAGGTATTTTATAAAAATGTGTACAAATATAATATGAATAATAGTACATTAACTATTTTATTTATATACAAATGTTAAAGATGAGAAATATGTCAGTAATGTATAATAATTTGTCTGTAACAGAACACTCCTTTTGACTTGTTGTCCTGCAACAGAAGACGGCAATTACATCTTGTTCTCCGGGAAATAAGCGCACATTTATATACAAATTAACAAATATCCCCGAAAGTTCACTATTCTCCCGGGGGTATTTTTGAGTCAGAGATTTAAGACCTGGATACTATAGCGGTTGCCTGCGCCATTCTTAATTATTTCTCATTGTATAGATAACTTACTTTTATTTTGATGAATGTTTAATTAGTTTCCGGACCATTTATCCACCTGTACAGCATCTTCCTGCGCACGGATTATATCCGTTACGGCCACTTTAGGCTCTATACGAATGCCTTTGATGGCATTTATCAGGGCTTCGTTGTCTCCGGAAGAACCCGACTCTATGCGAATGTTCTTAATGGCATGTACCAACGCATCGTTGTCCGAAGAAAAATTAGGGGCTAAAAACGGTGCAGGCATCATCCCTCCCACTGCAAATTCCCGTTGAAATGGCAGCTCGAAACCCTGTGATGCTCTGGCGAAAAATCCGGTAACATCGGAGGGTGTTAATTCTTTACGTTGGGAATTTATATAACGAACCAAGCCTATATTTTTACTCGTTGATTCTCTGTTTATAACATATTCACCGCCCTCTACTTCTATATTTGTGCCTTCGATACGCATGCCGCCTTGTGAGTGGCGTTTGCCATTAAGCAGTCCTCCGTCCTGCATGTATTTTAGTTGCTCAGTCATTATTTTCACTTGTATTCCTCCCTGCAATCCAACCAATGCTGCTAATGCAACGTTCAGAGGCCAGGGATATGCCCCTAATGTTTTCGTTACCCCTCCGGCTACGTCACTGATTGCCTGTGCTATTTTTACCACATGTTCCGCTTTATCCTTTATCCTCTTGAGTTTAGCTATCTGTTCCTCTTTTTTTGCTTTTTTTTCTTCCGCTTTTGCTTTTTCTTCTGTCGCTTTTCTGTCTAATGCTGCTTTTTCAGCTTCTATACGCTGTTTTTCATCTAATACTTTCTGTTCGCTCTGAAAGATGATATCGTTGGCTTCTTTTATCTTTTTCGCCTTATCTGCCGATGCTTCTTCTTCCTGTTTCTTCAATTCGTTTAGTTGTTCTAATCTATCTTTGGCATCTTCGATTTCTTTTTGTTGCTCAGGAGACATTTCATCCCAGCCCGCAACTTCTTTATACCCACCGCTTTCGGTATCCTTCTCTAATCCGTAATCTTTTTCTAATTCCGATATCTTTCCTGAATATCTGCCGACATTGCTGTCGTTGACTCCTTTTTCAGCCGTCAGCCTGTCTACTTCCAGTTCTTTTTTCTTGTCTTTGGCTTCCTGTTCCAGTTCTTTTATTTGCTTATCTAGTTCGGCTTTCTTTCTGGTAGTGCTTTCGGTTATATATGTCTTTTCTTGTTCATATAGGGCTTTTTGTTTTGCATTTATGTCGTCTAAAGGTTTGGTTATACTACTGATATTATCATACAGTGCCTTAAATTGAGAACTATCATCCCATGCTGTACTTTTGGTTAGTTCATCGACTGTATTCTTTATTATTTTTGTGCTTTCGCTCGCTTTTTGAATCGCATTATCGCTCTGTTTATTCCATTTATCAAGAAACGAAATATTAGATTCTTCAATTTTTGCGTTTATTTCCACTACCTTTTTTTGCAGGCTATCTAGAGCTGCTTTCTTTTCTTCCTGAGCTTTCTTAAATTCTTCGCTATCCTTATCGTAGTGCGTACTCATAGCATCGTATTGAATACCTGTCTACAAAATAGCGGATTCAATTTCCGATTTATAGCCTTTCAAATCTCCAATAAAACTTTCATATGTTTTCAGATTGGCGTCTTTAATCCTCTTACCTTTCTCTATATACTTCACTTCTATATCGGTCAAAGACTTTTCAATAAGTTCTTTATTCTTGTTTGTCCGGTCCGCCAATAGTGTAGTTTACATCTCGGAAGAGTTCGTTACCATTGTCAGATAACTTTCCATAACAACGGGCAGTTTCTTCACTGTAGCCTTTATAGAAGACAGAATACTTTCGTCTGATTTCCTGATACTTTTAACCAGTTCCTGCGCTGCTTCTCTGTTCTTGCCGATAGCCTGCTCGGTATGGGCGCTAAGCTCTGAGACAGTAGCTCCTATTTTGGCGACATGCAAAATAGCATCATCTGATATTTCGACAAATCCTGTCCTCAAGACTTCTGCGATAATATTTGCCGATATAGGAAGTTCTTTCATTTTTATCTCTACCTTATCCAAATTATCAGCCAGTTTCTCTACATTTTCTGTACCGTTTACTTTAATTACTAATTCTTTCGTTTTTTTCATAATGCTTTTTAGAGTATAGATAAAGTAATTGAAAAATGATAATAAAAATCAGGCTTTTTTATACTCAAATTATATATTACTTCACTTTCACCACTGACATATTATTACGATATCTTATTTCAGGCTTTTTATTTGTAATAATATGAGTTGGTATATCTTTAATACTTATCCCACAATATTCATAGTTATCAATGGAGAACGGCTTTGCTATCTTACTATTCTCATAAATAAAAAACGTCATTTCATTTTCATCAGCACTGGCAGTCTGTTCTATTTTCAGTGCAGAGAGGTCTAGGTCGCTGGCCTGAGCCTTGGTGACGAAGTCTACGTCTTTGATGATAAGCACTCCTAAAAATATTGCTATCACTGTCAGTACAATCTTAGTGTAAAGGTCTGTTTTCATAATGCGAAGTATTTATTTGTTAATATTATCTACAAATGTAGACGAATATTTTAGATAAAGGTTTAAAAATCACAAGGCGATTGCTAATTTCACCTCTCCATCATTTTTATCTCTACCTTATCCAAATTATCAGCCAGTTTTTCTACATTTTCTGTACCATTTACTTTAATTACTAATTCTTTCGTTTTTTTCATAATGCTTTTTAGAGTATAGATAAAGTTATTTGAAAATGATAACAAAAAAGCCTGAGAAATAACTCAGGCTTTTTATCAATGTTTTATATAACTATCACTCACTTTGATATTAATATAGGAATACCATTTAGATAATTGCCTCTATATCCAAAATACTTTTCAATACTATATTCATTATAACCATTTATAGACGTCCCTCCATACTGCATCAAATTCACATCTATCGGTTTACTAACACTCACAATATTTACATCTATTACTTCTTTTTGTACCGGTAAAGCCTGTATTTGATTGTTTTGGGAAGCGTAAGCCGATGATATTACATCGTTATTTTTAAAGAAATTAGCGACTAAAGCTATTGCTATCACTGTCAGTACAATCTTGGTGTAAAGGTCTGTTTTCATAATCCGAGGTATTTATTTGTTAATATTGTCTACTAAAGAAATCCGTTACCTGTATTACAAATATAGTAATTAATCATTATCAAACAGAGACTCATTGGGCTATAAAGACACCCTTTTTAATAAGAATAAAAATAAAGGCTTCAAAAAACAAAAAAGACTTGCAATACATCTATATTATTGCAAGTCTTCCCCGTTTTAAAATTTCGGAATGTGAAGTTTAAAATTTGGCTAAAGCGACTACATAAGTGTTTAATTAATGATAAGCATGCTAAGCCAGCAATGCATTCAAAGAGTAATTAATCGCAAAAGGCTGCCCATCGCCGAGCAGTATTTTTTATCGACTAAGATGGCAGCTTTTTTTTAACCAAGTAAGTTTTATTATGTAAGAACGTTGTATGCATCACAAATATAGGGATAATTACGGGAAAAGATGAATATATTGTGTTAAAACAACTCATTGATACAGTTAATTAATTCGCTGGTTACCAGAATATTCAAATTAAATATTTTAAGTTAATTTTGACTTTGGCAACAATATTATATAGTAGCAGCACTCTGTCTTTTCCGGAGGCGAACTGTTTTCCTTAAATTATGTTATTATCTATTCATAAATCTACTTCATTATCGTAATGTTATTATATTTGGAAAAATTATAATACAGCATGTGCATGAGTGGGCATGCAAAATAAGACCTGACATGTTACTCTTAATAGAAGCTTCACGGGTTACCCGAAACTAAAATTCATACAGGCATAAAAAGAAAAACAGCCATATATGATGATAATCAGCCGATAAAAATATTTATTATTTTAATACTTATGTTTTCCCATAGTATTAAGGTAAGGTTAGTTGAGAAAACGGGTTGTTGCGAAACAACCTTTTCTCTTTTGTATATTTTACCTGTCAGAATTTTGAATCAGGTTTATCAAATAAAAAAAAGTTTATCTATATAGTAAAAAGCTATGAAAGAACTAATACAATTACCGTTGATAAGTGAAAAACTATTTAAAATGCATTCACCTATTACAGCCAATACCGATATCACCGAGTTTATACCTTATATCTGTATTGCGCAGGAACTTCACATCGCCGGCATATTGGGCGAACCGCTAATGGACGAATTACGCGGACAAGTATCAACCAATACCTTAACTCCTGAAAACAGTGACTTGATACTGAAAATTGCACCGGTCTTATCTTTCTGTTCTGTATATCAGGCTCTGCCGTTCCATTGGGCGACTATCGTAAACAAGGGTATTACAATACGCGAGAGCGAAAACAGCAAAGGTGTGGATATCAAAGACCTTGCACAATTACGCCAGTGGATAAAGAATGATGCGGATGTGTTAAAACAGCAACTTGTGGATTTTCTGAACAATTGCCGGACTAACTATCCTTTGTGGCAACCGGAAAATAAATGCGAAAAGAATACAGGATTCGACAGCGGATTTTATTTTTCTAAACACTAGGCCAAGCCCCGGTATTCAATAATAATCTCTTCAATAAAAAGGCAGTTTAAACAAACTGCCTTTTTATTATCAACAACATTTAATACCATATACATCAATAACTTATTTCAACAAAAAAAACAATTATTCCGGTAAAACAAACTATTTCTTCTAAAATCACAGTACCCGTTTTTACGCTCAAAAAAAACGATTGAAATATTAACAAAATAAAGATAAAGGTCCATCAAACTAATTGAACAGATATTTGTTGAAATATATGAGACAACACAGAATGCATAAATCTTTTTGTTCAAATTATTGACTCATGAAATTAAGAATAAAGTCATTGACATCCATTCTGATAGTGATTTTAATGATGTCAGAGTTCCCGGCGCTTAGGGCACAAGTAACGATCGGTTCCAATATTCCTCCAAAAACAGGAGCCTTACTCGACCTCAAGGAAAGCGAGACCAGTGGCAGTAATTTAGTGAATTCTACCAAAGGACTATTATTACCACGTGTATCCCTCGTTAGCCGTCAGAGTATGGCCCCACTGATTGCCTCTGCCACCGAAGAAGAAAAAAGACAATCGGCTGGCATGATTGTATATAATTTGCTGCAAACACCAGACCTGTTTCCAGGCCTTAACATCTGGGATGGGACTAAGTGGGTACTCGTTGCCAGCATAGACTGCATATCCAATGTAATAACGGCCGAGTTTACAGTAGCCTCCACTACTGTCAGAGGCTCTTATGTAAAAGGAGTCGACCTCACTCCGTTAAACTTTTTAAGCATTGTCCTCGATATTTCGGTCCCGGGAAAATATATTATTACCGGAACCACAGGCAATGGGTATGACTATCTTCTATCCGGTGAATTCCCAGCTACAGGGGTGCAAACGGTCAATGTTCCCGGAGGTGGCACACCGGTTTTAGCAACCAGTGACCTTAGTGAAGTGCCAGATACTATAAGTGTAAAAATCAATAATGAGGAAGTGTCTTTGCCCAACAGGGTACTTAGTAAGCCATCAGACTATCTTGTGGACTGCAATACATTGACCGTGAACGGAACATATGTGGCAGGAGCATCTCTAAACCCTGCAACAAACTATCTTACAATACAAGGTATAACCACAGCCCCCTCGGCAGGGGGATCATATGAGATAAAAACAGACACGGTCAACGGGTATTCTTTTACCAAATCAGGTTTGCTTACAAGCGGAGGCCAGACATTTACAATATCTCCCACCAACTTGACGGATAAACCGCTGGTACAGGGTCTGAACAATTTCACACTAACAACGAACAGCGGTTTGTCAGCGATTACATGTCCATTTACGATAAAAGCAATAAACCCTGCTTTGTCTATGTATATAAGTAACGTCGCATATGCCGGCTATCCCACCTCTATGACCAATATAGCCGGAAATATCAATAATTACGGACCAAACGGAATATACGATAAGGTGGAAAAGATAAATTCCACTACAGGTGCGAACGCCAATGTGATAACTAATATGACCAACAAAGCTACGGATGTGACCATCATCAATTACAGTATGACCATGAGTTCAACAGAGGCAGCAACAGCACTGGCATATATCAAAAGTGGAAAAATTCTTATTTATGCTGTAGATAATACGACCGACCCGGTAGCAGGCGCAGTGTCGATAGTAGCAGGTTTGTTAGGGGTCAGCGCCTCCTCTGTGCTGGCTACCTATTCAACCACAACGAACGCCGAAGCGGGGATTATAATAAACTCGACCACACTGACGTCGCCGAACAGTAATATTATCAATGGACCTTTCGGGAATACATCCGGCTTATCCTTCGCCAGGGACGGCGATTATAACTGGAAGATAGATCTGGCTTCGTCGGTTACCGATACATCTGTTCGAAACCGGTTTACTCCGATAGCTAAAGTTTCGGACGGAACCGCACGAATCCTGCTGGTAGAGGATAGCAGTAGCAATGGCGCCCTCATTTTGCTGACAGACGGAGGTGCATGGGCTAATCTGGCTACAAGCGGCTATGAAACAAAAAAGACTCTTTTCAGCAACATTCTAGCCTGGGCTACAGACAGACTCAACAATTAGTATATCATCCTTCAAATTAAACTAAGGGCAGCCGGAAAGTCAGGAGTGGTCGGAAGAAATTCCGATCACTTTTTGTTTTCTACGTTTTGAAGAAAATAGAAGGATCACCACCACACTGCACAACAATCATAGATATAATCAGGTTTCTCAATTCCATGGAAAATCTTCTTTTAGCAGTTTTATATCCAAGTTTATTAGCCTGTTTATATATCAAGATAAGTATAGCCACAATCAAAGTCATATATAGGATAACTTTTATTCCATTTTTATTGAGTGACACAAGAGTACTCACATTTAGTTCCTGCTTTATAAATCGGAAGAATACTTCGATATCCCACCTTCGCCTGTAAGCGTCCGTAATATCTTTGGCTGATAAGTTAAGCACATTGGTGATAAACCAAAATTCTTTATCAGGATCATCTTTGCTTTGTGCTACAATTAAGCGAAAAGGTACTTCTACCAGCTCTTCTTTGTAATGGATATTACCTCGTTTATTATTAATAGGCTTACCGGTATATAAATAAACTTCACTATCTTTCAAAAGCATCAAACTACCCAAGTCTAGATCAATATCATCGCTTTTCAAGGATTTTAGTTCAACATGTTTTCGATTCTCTTTTGCTCTTATTATAAAAGGGATAGATTCTCCGGAAAAATCTTTCATGGTTCTAGCTGACTGCAATCCTCTGTCCAAAATGTAAATATTGTGATGTCCGGTTTCTTGTTTCACATGACTTCTTATAACCTCAGGTAAAGCTGTTTCTTCGCCAGAGTATTTGGAGTCTGTAAATATCTTAACATCACAAGGTAAAATGCCATCAAAAGCAATGCTATACTTAACTGACTTCTTTCCGTTTTTATGGTCAATACCTTCTTCTAAGAGTTTGCTACAAGCTTCACTTACCATTGAAGAATCAACTCGTATCAGATTATATTCCTCTTTTTCTGTCGATGAATAGGCTGCTGAGAATTGTTCATAAATACATTCATATATTTGTTTGAAGAAGTCCGCATCAATCTTAGAAAGCCGTTCTGATATGGAACTTCGGCGAACACTCTCTGATTTGTCTAAGTTAAAAAGCATCTTGAAGACTGGATCATTAAAGGTATCCTCTAAGGTTCGCTGACTTAATCTGTCATTCTCTAAAATGCCATACATCAAAAGGTAAAACAATTTCTTGCCATGCAGAACTTTTGAATAATAGTCAACTTTTGTATTTTCGGATAAATGACTTAAAAGTGCCTCTGGAATAACTCCCAATAGTTGATTTATTCCAATCCTATGATCTTTAAATATTGCCATAAATATATGATTATCAATACTTAAAGATAATAAAACTATGTGATAAAAACAAACATAATCAGCTTAATATCAAATGATTATATAAAAAAATAGTCGGAAGATATTTCTTCCGACCACTCCTGGCCGGAAAGTTGCCTTTTTCGTTTCCGGCTAATGAAAGATCAAAAAAAAGGCCACGATATCACATCGCAGACCTCTTTAACCTTAACACAAACTTTACAAAACTACATAAATACAACGCAGATTAACACTATAAAGTTGCGACACAGGCGTTAAATTTGGTTAATCCTAAAAGGACACATTTCACTATGAATAAAGCTAAAGATATGCCAGCCACTGCAAAATTCATCTTTTATATATATCCTGAACCGAACTTTTAATTATCTTTACCACTGCCAATTAAGATATGGCCTAATAAATCTGACATATGAAAAAAATCTGTAAATACCTATTGATTGCAGGCATACTATGCAGTTATGCATCTTGCAATACAAAAAACAAGCAACAATCGGAAGAATCTAACCGTACCGAGGCTGAAGCTTTAACCAAAGCCGAACAAAACGGATGGTACCTGTCATTACAGTCCTATACCTTTCATCGCTTCACTTTTGCCGAAGCACTCGACAAAACCCGTGAACTGGGAGTGAAATACATCGAAGTATTCCCCGGACACAGGCTGGGCGATAAATGGGGTGACAAAGTATTCGGTATAGACCTCACTGCCGAAGAACGCAAAGAGATAAAAGAATTTGCCGAGAGTAAAGGCATCAGAATAATTTCTACAGGGGTATATACCACGGATAACCCCGACAACTGGGAAAAAGAATTTATCCTGGCCAAAGACATGGGCATGGCATTCATATCCTGCGAACCGGCCGTAAAGGACTGGGACCTGATAGAAAGCCTTGTAAACAAATACGGCATCAAAATAGCCGTACACAACCATCCTCAGCCATCGGCCTATTGGAACCCCGACCTGCTGCTGGCACAGATATCCAACCGCAGTCCGATGATAGGCGCATGCTGCGACGTAGGTCACTGGCGTCGCGAAGGCTTAAACCAGATAGATTGCCTCAGGAAACTGGACGGACGCATCGTATCGCTGCATTTCAAGGATATAGCCGAAAAGAAAGAGGGTGAAACCGAACAACACGACGTTATCTGGGGAAAAGGCATACTCGATGTGGCAGGAATGCTGAAAATACTGAAATCGCAAAACTTTAAAGGATACATATCCATAGAATATGAAAACAACTGGGATAATTCCGTTCCCGACATAAAGCAATGTATCGACTACTATACAACAATAACTGAGGAATTTTTTTGAAAGTCTCCATACTTTATCGTTTGAAGCCGGAAGATTTCCGGCTTTTTATGTCTATGTAAAGTCTGTTTTTTATATCATTCAAAAAATTGAGAAAAACTATTACCCTGTCTGTTTGTTCTAAAAACAAATGCTTTTCGTACATTTACTTCAAATAGCAGAGAAACGCAATATATGTCCGGCAGAAATATAATAAAACAACGCAGTTATATCAATATGCTTGCTATCGGTATCCTTATCGGTGGCATTATCATGTACCTCTTTGGCGGTAAAGACAAAGGAGGTGACAAAGTGGAAGTTTCGCACAATATGATTGTAGAGAAAATAGAAAGCCTCGGCAATCTGGAAGTCTTGAAATACAACATTCAGGATATGGTGGAATACAAGAAAGTACGCCAGTGGCTGCCCAATGCCAAGACAGCGCTCATCGTATCGGGTGAAGTAATCTGCTGCATAGACCTCACACAGCTCAAACCCGGAGACATATACACCTCCGGCGATTCCATACGCCTGACTTTGCCCGCCCCGGAAGTCTGTCATGTAACCATAGATCACTCGGCTTCGCGTATCTACGATATGCAGTTTGGACTGTGGGAGTCGACACAGATAGCGGACGAAGCCTACCGTCAGGCCGAGAAGCAGTTACGCGAACAAGCTGAAAAACTGGATATGGACAGAAAAAGCCGCGACAGCGCAGTGAATCTGCTGCGCCCTATCTTGCAGGCAATGGGCTTCGAACACATACTTATTTCCTTCGGACAGGGAAAGGAATATAAGGAAAAATAAAAACCCAAGTTTGACACCATCCGATATTTATCCGGGAATCTATCATTCCTGGATCAGTGTTCTCTTTAAAGTTCCATATAAATTATGGCACAAATTTTGCTTTTAACATAAAAATAGAAACTTCATGAAGCCGAAAACTAAAAAGAGAATCAAAAGGGCAATGATCATAACACTTTCAGTCGTAGCATTACTAGCTGTCACAGTTGCAATATTCATCAATCAGCCAAGTTTCGGCAGCACACCAAGCGGGAAACGTAAGGAACGGGTCAAGAACTCACCGAACTACAGGGACGGAAAATTCCGGAATCTGAGCCACACACCGCAACTAACAGGAGATAAGGGATATATAGGTATTATGTACGAGTTTCTTTTTGTCAAACACGAACGTGTGACTCCTGCCAGTAAAATTCCTTCAGTGAAAACCGACTTGCTGCATCTTGACCGGAATAATGATATACTCGTCTGGTTCGGGCATTCATCTTATTTTATACAGATAGACGGCAAGCGCATACTGGCCGATCCGGTATTCAGTAAGGCTGCATCGCCCGTTTCTTTTGCCAACAGGGCTTTCGATGGAGCTGACGGATATAAGGCTGAAGATATACCTGATATAGATTACTTATTTATTTCGCACGATCACTGGGATCATCTCGATTACAAAAGTGTAATGGCGCTTAAAGGCCGCACAGGTAAAGTAATTTGCGGACTGGGCGTAGCAGAGCACTTCGAAAGATGGGGCTTTGATATGAATAAGGTTGTAGAACTGGACTGGAACGAGGATGCCGTTATCGGTGACGGATTTACGACCTATTGCCTTCCTGCGCGGCATTTTTCGGGTCGGGGGCTTTCACCGAACCAGTCGTTATGGGCTTCATTCCTCCTGCAAACGCCTACAATGAATATCTATATGGGCGGCGACAGCGGATATGACACACATTTTGCCAAAATAGGTGAACGCTTCGGCAAGATAGATCTGGCGATACTCGAAAACGGACAATATGGCACAGGATGGAAATATATACATATGACGCCTGAAGAAGTGGTGCAGGCAACCAAAGATTTACATACAGAAACACTGTTCCCGGTACATTCGTCTAAATATGCCCTTGCAAACCATTCATGGGACGATCCGCTGAAAAGGGTAACTGCTGCAAGCAAAGAAGAAAATATACGCCTGCTGACCCCAATGATAGGCGAAACGGTGAATCTGAAAGACAGCACGCAGACATTTAAAGAATGGTGGGTGGGGATTGAATAAAAAGAAAAGGGTACGAACTTTAAAGTCCGTACCCACACATGAAATACAAAACTAATTGCTGCTATCCGTAGCAAGCTCTTTCACTATATCCAAATCTTCCACCACCAAGCGTTTATATCCGTTATTGATGGTAAAAATACTTAGCGTATCCAATATTTTGCGGCGAAGCTGGTGGATAACCGTATGGTTGTAAAGCACATATGAATTGATTATCTCATTGGCATTTCCGCTCAGGTTGCCCGAACCTGACAGGCCTGCCAGTGTCGGCGAAGTGAGGCGGTGGGCGGATATGATTTTCTGGAAAATAATCTCATCCACATTGTTGTACAGATCGGCGTTGTTGCTTGCGGTATATGATGTCACCACGGGCTTTACTTCCTGGCTTTCTCCCCAGAGCACAACGATGCTGTTTGCCCCGTTAGTACCTGCATAGCTGCTTTCGATATCTTTCTGGAATTGTTCTTTCTGCTCCTCTGCCGGATTACTCGGCATGGTAATAATGGTAGAAGGTACAAAACCATTGTTGATAGAGTTGCAGTAAAATTTACCCAGCAATCCGTCCGCTTCTATATAGTTCAATGCGGAATAATACTGAGGAACAGGATAATAATCAAGGCTCGGCTCATAATCCTTATAATAGAAAAGATACGGAACGCCTTTCTGCATTTCTTCAGCTCCATAAGCTTTTATTTCTACCGGAGCGAATTTCCCGTATGTCTTACGCCAGTCGTTAGAGAGGAAGAAGCTGAGATAAGTACCGAATTCGTTGACCTCCCCTACCCTCACTTTACTGAAATCGGTATGATAAAGGCTTATGGTCTTGCCGTTTTGGTTCAGTATCACCTGAAAACAATATCCGCCAAAAGTCACATAATCTTTAGCTATTTTTTCTATTAATGCATCCCAGTCGCCGGCAGGGTTGGGTTGTCCGTAATATTCCCCGTCCTTCACTCCTGTTCCGCAAATATAAGTCACTTTATTGTCTATCACGGCTTTGTTGATTGCCGATTCGTTGTTCAGTTCAATGATTCGCTGCGGCAACAGATTATCACGGTCGTAACTTACCCAGCCTTTTGTATTGCGGGTGAATGTCGGGTATGATTTTACCGATCGGGACAATTTAATTACAGCATAATTAGCTTCTGTCGAATGTTGTTTCATATTTTCTGTTTTTTCCATTGGTGTTTTTAGAGTATAGATAAATTATTTTGATTTTGATAACAGAATGAATGAGTTTTATTTAACTTCGTCCGTTCAAAACACGATCACATATGCATACCAAATCGACAACAGACGAGATAAGGGAAAGATTCGACTGTGGTATTAAATAATGAATCAGGCAATGCACACACCTAACCAAAACTATAGAAATATTAAAAAAGAAAATGGTTTGAATACAGAGGAAAACCGGATAATATCAGTCTTCGTTGTCTTCTGCAAATAATATTTGCCCGATATCATCTTTCGGCATCCCTGCCTTGAGTAATTTATTCCGTAAATCCAGTTTGCGGAAATTCATATTCTCTTTGTGCGGACGTACACCCAGCAGGATTGCAACATCATTGCGTTTGTATCCGCAATAGTAGAGCATAAAAAGCAATAATTCCTTATCTTTCAGCGATGAAAGCACACTCTCTCCGTATGGCAGTTTCTGAAAATGTTCTTTAGCCTGTCCCACAAGCTGCTCATTGGTATTCTGCCGGAAACTTTCCACCATCTTCTTTATTTTCACATAAAGTTCGGGTTCTTCTTTGGCTCCGAACTCTTTGGCCAGTGATTTCACCTGCTTATCTATTTCCACCCATTCGGTTACAATATTACGGTATATTCCCTGCATATATGTCAGGCTTTCATCCTGATGTTCAAGAAGTTTCTGCTGAACCTGCGACTGGTCTTCCAGCAACTTATTTCGTTCGTCTATCCTCTGGCGTTTGAGCCGCATAGTCCTGTTATTGAAATAGGTTACAACCAGAATGATTAATATCACCGATACGCCTATCAGCAAATACAGGTAATTGCGCATATTCAGGCGGTCTACCTCTTTTTGGTGGAGGGTGGCTTTGTGTCTACGATCAGCCTCGGCTATTCTATCAAAGTTATTGGCTTCATTGATTTCCTGAAGAGCCTCCTTATGTAAATTACTGTAATGCAACGCATTCTTGTAATCACCACTCTTTTGATAAAACTCAGCAAGAGAATTATACATATCCCGTCGGGAATAGACATAAGCATTTTTCCATACGTCTTCTTTAAACAGGCTGGCATAATGTTTTGCCGAGTCGAGTCGATTGGCTGTATTGTATAACTTCATTAAACCTATATGGATACGCTGTGCTTCTTCGGGATTTGAAGTCTCCGAAAATGCAGTGCGTAAATATTCCCCAGCTTTTACATACTCCCGCTGCTCGCGAAGTGTTATTCCCAGCATATGTATAAATATAACATGAAAATCATGGTTATGAAACTGATCCGACATCTGTAGACCTTTCTCAAAATAATAATATGCACTATCCATTTTTCCGGTACTATAAAACGAAAGACCGATAGTCTTTATTACATTTAACCGGCTACTTTCGGTACTCCTATTTTTCGGGTAATAATTCAATGTTTTTCTGAAATTAACGATAGCACTGTCATATACGTTTTTCTCATAGTAAAAATTGCCTATGGAATGCTGGCTTTTGGAAAGTAGTAAACTGTCGTTTGCTATCCGGGCATAATGTTCTGCCAGCATAAAATACTCCAGTTCTTTTTCAGTTATCTTATTTTCGTGATATACGCTTGCTGTATAGTAGTTTGCTAAAGCTGCCTGATAGGGATTGTCCTCTTTGTCGAAATATTTTTGGGCTTCAAATATCAATGTATCCTTTCTTATATCCTGATATGTTTTATATCTGGCCTGAATATCCGCCACAATATATTGCATATAATTGCCTCTATCCATTTCTTCAGGGCTACGAATAGAATCGAGTAACAGAAGAGCGGCTGCCGGATTACTTTCTATTTTACTCTGAGCCTGAACCAATAAATCAACAGAACGATTATTCGTTTTACAAGAATTAAAGAAGAGAATTAGTAATAGGCAAGATATACAACTTCCCCAAAATACTATTTTTTTCATTGAATAAAACTCCACAAACAGGTTCGGGAGATATCTCCCGAACCATTTTAATTAACTATTTTATTTTAGAATAAGTATCAGTCAATTTCAAAACTCCCGTACTTATTCAGAGTCCCGGTTCTGTTCTTAATTGTAATGATATATGTATCAGCCGGAAGTGTATTTACATCAACCGACAATATTTTCGATTGTGATGTATTGATACTACTTTCGTAATATACCGTACCGTTTATATCTTTCACAACTATATCCACAAGACCTGCGTTGGCCGTAAATGTAACTTCAACGCTGTTATTATCTGTAAGCGTTGCAGTTATCGGTGGAAGGGCGATTCTGCGCGGGTTCACTCCTGGACCGCCTTCGCCATTACCGTCATTCTTTAAATCAATCGGGGCATCGGAAGCATAAACAATTCCCCCAAAAGACAACATAATAAACACTAAAAAGTAAATTTTTGTTCTCATAATAGATTAATTTTTAAATTATTGCGTGTTCTAAGCTGGCATTTATTGCCAATCGATAAAGTTAGATATTTTAATTTGCATTTTCTTCCGAAAATAATATTTTTTCAATAACCTCCTGTTGCATCCCGGCTTTGAGCAGCTTATTCCTCAGGTTCAATTTACGGAAAGCCATGTTATCCTTGTGCGGATTCACTCCTAACAAGATCGCCACATCGTTGCGCTTGTATCCGCAATAGTAGAGCATGAACAACAAAAAGTCCTTGTCTTTGAGTACCGAAATGGCATTTTCGCCGTAAGGTTGTTTCAGGAAAAATTCTTTTGCCTGCCCTACAAGCTGATGATTAGTATTTTCCTTGAAGCCCTCTATCATTTGTTTTATCTTCATATAGAGTTCAGGTTCTTCCTTTACACCGAATTCTTTCGCGAGCGTTTTCACTTTTTTATCGATATCCACCCATTCGTCTACTATGCTGCGATATATATCCTGCATATATGTAAGGTTTTTGTGCTGTTGTTCGAGCAGTTTTTCCTGAACCTGCGATTGCTCCTCCAGCAGCTTGTTTCGCTCGGTAATTCTCTGACGTTTGAGTTGCGATGCTTTCTTACAGGAACAGGTTAATACCAGTATAATCAGTATCAGCGATATAGTGCCCAGCGTGTAGAGATTATTACGCAGACGCATGCCTGCCAGTTCTTTCTGTTCTATAATAGCTTTATATCTCCTGTCGGCTTCGGCCAGTTTATTAGAACTGTCGGCCTCTTTTATTTTACGGGTAGTGGCATCATATAAGCTGTTGTAGTAAAGCGCCGCTTTATAATTACCGCTTTTTTTATAATAATCCGAGATAGCGGCATAGCTTTCCTGTATGGTGTAAATATATGTCATCTCAGGAATGTACTTAATCAACAGGTCTGTATACTGCCTTGCAGAATCCAGCTTATCCATATCATTATATAGCAAGAGCATACTAAGGCAGATGCGCCGCAACTCATTCTGGTCTGCGGTTTTGTCCAATGCTTTTTGCAAATAGGATTCTGACCTTTGTAGGTTTCCTAAATCACGATAGATTATACCTTGCAAATGAGTAAAAGAAGTCAAATAAGGCTTATTGTCAAACTCTTTCGCTAATTGCATGCCTTTATCAGCATAAACCATTGCGCTATCTAACTTCCCTGCCACTTCATAAGAAAAACTCATATAAAACAGTGTGTGCAACCTGTATATCTCCACCTTTGAAGATGTTGCATAAAATTTTAAAGCCTGCCGATAATTAACAATGGCACTATCCACCATATTTTTCCGGTGATACAAGTTACCGATCCAATGGAAGCTTTTGCCTGCCAAAATACTGTCATGCGCTTTTTGGGCATAATATACTGCCAGTTTAAAATGTTCCAGCTCTTTATCCGCAAATTCATTCAGATTATATAAAATACCCGTATGGTAATGGGCTAAAGCCGATTGATGAATATTTTTCTGATTATCAAAATATTTATATGCGTCGAAGATTAGTGTGTCATTCTTTATATCAGGCCTGTGAACATTAGATTTCGCCTGTACTCTCGTTACTATATATTGCATATAGTTATCCTCACTCATTTGCTCCGGATTATGGATAGAATCAAGTAGGAGAAGAGCTTCAGATGGATTATCCTCTACTTTATTTTGTGCTTTTATTAATAATTCCGCCGAATGATTATCTTTTTTGCAGGAATAGAAAAAGAAAATTAGAAGTAGACAAAGTATATAACTTTTACCAAATACTATATTTTTCATTAAACTAAGACCTAGAATCGAAAAGGTCCGGGCTGGTAATCCCGAACCCCTCTAAGATTTATTATATAAAATGAATAATTAATTAACCTCAAAAGTACCATATTTTTTCAATGTCCCGCCAGCATTTTCCAATGAGACAGTATATGTTCCTGACGGAAGTATACTGATATCGACAGACAGATTTACTGATTTTGAAGCGTTTACATTTTTCATATAGTGTACCATGCCTGCTTCATCTTTTATTATCACATTCACAACACCCAAATTAGTTCTGAATGATATATCCATATTCACATTATCCGTCACAGTCACTGTTACCGGAGATACAGTTATCATTCTGGCCAAAGGCATTATAGGTTCGCCCTGACCGGGTCCGCCTGCATTATGTAAGGCAACATCAACATTTTCATCAGTGGCTGCATAGCCTGTTCCGCCATAGCAAAAGATAAGGAACACAAGGAACAAAGTTTTAATTCTCATAATTGTTTCGTTTTTACTTTAATTAATGAATAAAAAGAAGTATAGATAAAGTTTTGTGCGAGGAATATATAAAATTACACTGTATTTTTCATATTAACATATGCAAAAAAGCTACATATAGATTTTTTCATAGATAAAATTATATCAATTTTAACAAAACCAATAATTTAGGTTAAATCGTTATTGTGAAAAATATAGATTTTTTTTAACAAACAACTATCAGAAAAAATGATTTATAAAGACTCGATACATTATTTTCCATTCTCCGTCCATTTTCGGATGGTCATTTTCTATAATAATCTGATAAATGTATATGTTTTCATCAAAAATGGCAACTATCGAAGAGAAAATTATGTTTCAGGGAACTATCTTATCATTTTCCCGTTAATTTGCACAAAATAGCCGATACACGTGCCAGGCACCACATAAAAAAAGAAAAGGTTGTTTCACAACAACCAATCTTCATTATTAACCTTAAAATCTAATACCATGAAAAACACATAGTATTAACGTAACGAAAGTGAATTTTGTTTAATGGATTGTTTCTATGTTAAAATAGATAATGTCGATAAAGTGATGAAACCCGTGGCGGGGAGTCGCCCGGACAAATTACCTGTCCGGGCTTTTTATGATAAAATATATCCGTTTATGGAGCCACCCTCGGCCAGAGGTCTTGATAATCTGTTCTTACCCTGTGCCATTCTTTCAATATCTTATCCACAAAGTGAAATTCATACTTTTCAAAATCATAGGCAGAATCCCACCTGATAATTTCCACACTACCCTCCGGTGACCGGATTGCACCTGCCGATGTGTACGATTTGCCCATTATAGATATAACTTCTTCTTTGGTCATGCCCAATTCCACTTTTCGGACATTCTTTTCAGAATACATTGCATCTTTCACTGAGCCGCAGGATACTAGAGCAATAACAAGTAAAGTAGTGATTAATAACTTCTTTTGCATTTTATACATTTTTTAGTTTTCAATAGTTAACCATATTCTTTCAAATATATCAAAAATAATACGAGCCTGCTTAAAAAAACAATAAAATATTTTTTGTACCCTATCCTCTCTTTTCCACAATTTTAAATGTTTTTAACTATAAGTGCATTAAAGGAATTGATTAAACTTTTATCAAAATAAAAGTAATTTATCTATATCATAAAAATTCATCATTCAACAAGAATCAACATGTTAAAAATCGAAATCAACAACCAGAAAATCTCCTTACCCGAATCATGGGCCGACCTTAGCCTTGCCGATTATGAAAAATGGTTTAAGCACCGCCCCGATGGCAAGATGGAATACGTGCACTTCATAGCCGGCATTTGCAGGCTGGACAGCCAATGGTTGCTTGACTCCCCTACCCAACTGTTCGATGCCATATACGAAGCTGTCAGCTTTGTGTTCGACACCGATTTCGAACCTGCAACAAGGGTCAATATCGATGGGCAGGATTTCTTTATCCCCGTATCGGACAAGCTCACACTGAGCGAATGGATAGACGTAGAGGAAACGCTCAACGGTGACAGCCAAACCAAAATTTCGGAAACGCTGGCTATCGTATGCCGTCCGGCGGGTGAAAGCTACAATCCCGATACTGCCGCCATACGACAAGAGACGTTCCGCAACCTGCCTTGCGACAAAGCCCTACCGTTGCTCGCTTTTTTTTTGTACAAAAAGAAAAAATCAGAGGAGATTTTGCACCATTATTCAACGGTGGTGGATCAGGCAAACCGGTTTCTAAAGGATACAAAGACTTTTGTAATAAATGGGGGTGGTATAAAACAATTGCCGATCTGGCGGAGGATAAAATATACTTATTTGACCAGATCACTGGAAAGGCAGTTGTCGAAGTTTTCGGATTCCTCCTTTACCGGATAGATAAGATGCGGGCTGAAGATGAGCAGTATAAGTTTGAAAGGCAGATAAGGAGGTAACTATTTGGGGAAAATTATTGTATATGCCAACTCGGAAGAATAACCTGTTAAATTCTTATTATATACTTTAATGTAATTATCATCTGTACTCCAACCTCCAATATCTTCCTCTTTTTCACAAGACACTAGATTAAAGGAGATAAATAATGTTATAATAAGATATAAGATATTTTTCATTGTTTTATAGTATTTCCATTTATAAATATAGACTTTTAAATTAACAATTGTAATCTGTTATCAAAAATAAAAAACTTTATCTATACCTTAAAAACACTTATGGCAGACAAAACACTTAAATTAAAAATTGACAGTAGCGATGTTGTAGCATTGAAGGACAAGCTGGAGAATGTGGAAATAAAGACCATAAACGTAATTTCGGCTCAGGAAATATTACAAGGCATACTCACCTCGCCCGAGCCGGTAAAGAATATGGATAAGATTATACCCGCTTACCAAAAGATGGGTACAATTGTAGAAGGCATGTCGAAACTATTGCCCCGCAGCGCAAAAGGATTGCAGGAAGTGCAGGCGTCTATACAAACGGGCATAAATAAAGAACTGGATGGTGCAAAAAAGATAAGCGATGCACATAAAAAAAAGCTGGATGAAATAAAAAAAGAAGAAGCCGCTTTTATAAAATCGGCAAAAGAAAAAGAAAAAGAAGATCTCTCCGTTTTGAATTTTGCGCTCGCGAATGCTAAAAAAAGGGGGGATGATACCACCGTGCAGGAAACCCTGATAAGGAAACTATATGAACAAACAGAAGCCGGAATAACAAGGCACATACAGGACAACAACGACAAGCGCGCCCTGATAATACAAGAGTCGATGAAAAATATGGTTACTGCCATAGACGATAACTACGAGAAGCAGAAAGCCTCGCTAGAAGCCAAGTACAAACTGGAAACGCAGGCAATAAAAAATGCAACCGACCTCACCATTGCCTCCGAAGACGAGAAAACAGCCCACATACAATATTCCAATGCCGACAGGCAGGCGATGGCGATAGCCCGGTTTCAGAAACTAAAAGACCTTGACGCCCAATATAATGAGGAATCGGCCAAGCTGGAACAGCAATACCAGAAAGACAAAGCCGGTACATTTGAGAATTTCCTGAAACAGCGTGGCGAAAAGATAGAAGTACATGTAGATACAGCTTCGAAGAAAATAAAGAAAAGTACGGAGAAAGTGGCTGATGAACTCGATTCCTTCTTTCAGGATATGATGTTGAAAGATAAGACCTTTTCGGACAAGACTGTCAGCCAGATTGTAGACCATTCCGTAAAATCGCAAAAAGCAATTACCGATGCAGCAGAAAAAGCAGCAGAAGCCAACAATCAATCTGTCGATGCTACAAAGAAGAATGCTGAAGCTACCGACAAAGCTGCCGATGCCACAAAGAAGTACCTCGACATACAGGCTACCCGAACCAACTATGCCAACCAGATAAATGAAGATAAGGCGTTGCGGGCATCTATGATGCAAAATATGATGACGCAAGTTGATGTATTTAATGAAGAAATAGCTGCCGCCGGCGACAATGCCGAGAAACGCAAGGAAATAGAAACCAAAAAACTGGAATATATAAAACAGGCAGGTGCCGAACTGATAACTGTACAGCAAAGCATCACTGCCGCCGAGAAGAAAGAACAGGATCTCGGCATGGTGCAGTGGAAGCAGTATACCGAACAGCTAAGCACGGTGGCAAATAGCATAAAAGGGGCACTGACTCAGACCGCAGATTATTTTGGTACGGCATTTGGGGCTATTAGTAGTGTGTATAAGGCAGAGATAGATGCGATTGATGAAGACATAAAACATCTTAAAGCTAAGAATGATGGAATTATAAAAGAAGCAGAAATTAGGACTACGACTATAACTGCTTTAGAAAACCAATTGAAAGAAGCTGTAGCAACAAATAATGAAGATACAATACGAAGTTTAACAGAAAAACTAAATACAGAAAAAAGTGCTGCAACTGAATCGATAAAAATAAAAGAAGAAACTGAAAAAAAAGAAAAAGAACTAACAGAGAAAAAACTTAAAAAACAAGCAGAACAAGAAAAAATAGAAAAACTAAACCGCAAAGCGACATTACTTAAAAATATTGGTGAAGGTATCTTTAATGTAGCACAAGGAGTAACAAAGGCTTTATCTTATGGTCCTATTCTCGGTCCTATACTGGCGGCGGTAGTTGCGGCAGCGGGAGCCGTTCAGGTGGGTATAATGACAAAGCAGCTCGCCAAATTTGCCGACGGTGGATTACTTAACGGCAAACGCCATGCGCAAGGCGGTATGCGCATCGAAGGTACAAATATAGAAGTAGAAGGCGGCGAATATGTTATAAACAGAGAGTCAACAAGTAAAAATCTAGGCTTGGTACGTTACATTAATTCACAACGTAAAGAATTAACACCCTCCGATGTCACCGGATTTTTCGCCAAAGCATCACTGGGTTTCGAACTGCCATTCCAAAGAGAGTTTGCTTCTGGTGGACTAATGCCTGCAATAGAAGCACCCGAATCTATTGATAATGATGCTTTAATAAAAGCAATCAAATCAATAAAAATTGAGTCCAAAGTCGCTGTCACGGATATTATCCGTGCACAAGAAGATGCTGTACAAGTAGATAGATGGTCGGGGAATTGATAAATGCTTTAGCATCACTGGAGATTACAACTCCCCAGTGATGCTAAAGTCTAATAATAAGTATCGCCTGAATATATCTTATAATCGTCATCCAACCACTTTATTATTCTGAAAACTGGCTGTCCACTTGTTTTATCGCCTGAATATATTTTATAATCGTCATCTAACCACTTTATTATTCTGAAAACTGGCTGTCCACCTGTTTTATCGCCTGAATATATTTTATAATCGTCATCCAACCACTTTATTATTCTGAAAACTAGCTGTCCTTTTGTATTATTACCCGGATATATTTTATAATCGTTATCCAACCATTTTATTATTCTGAAAACTGGCTGTCCTTTTGTATTATCACCCGAATATATTTTATAATCGTCATCCAACCATTTTATCATTCTGAATATAATATTATTTTCATCCCCTTCTCCCCCTCTCACAAACACCCCATCCCTATTAAACACAATATCCCCGTCAGCTTTTTCTCCGGCACGGATATAGTCGCCATCGATATTAAAGACCACATCGCCCGTCTTTTTCTCGCCGGCACGTATCAGTTTGCCGTCGATATTAAATACAACGTCACCCGTAGCCTTTTCCCCCGCACGGATATAATTGCCGTCGATATTGAATACCGCATCGCCCGCAGTCGTCTTTCCTGCACGGATGAGATTGCCGTCAAGGTTAAAGACGATATTTTCCTTTTCCGCAGGCGGGGTTACCGGTGGTTCGGGTTCGGGAATGTAAGGGTCGTTCTTGTCGCCGCAGCCCGCAAATAATAAACAACAGACCAAAAATAAGCCCCCCAGCCCCCGTAGAGGAAATATGGAAGATATGTGAGTGAGTAGTTTCATGTAATTAGCGTTTAGCTGATAGCCGTTAGCTATTAGCATTTTTGTAATACAACTGTTTTTTAGCCAAAAGCTATTGGCTAAAGGCTAACAGCTTCCTCTTACAAATATAGACTGAATAATTTAACAAAAGTTTAAAACTCTCAAGGGAATTTTTCTTGTGAAGAGTTATTATCAATTTTCAAAAACTTTATCTATATCATAAAACATCTCTAACAACAAAGAAGATATGATAAACAGCATTCTACAAATCTTTCGCCAACAGGCGCAGCAACACAAGACCATCAGGGCCTTTTATTACAATCGCAACTACGAACTCGGCAGCGGTAAGGAAACCCATCCCCTGTTCTGGCTCGAAGACCCGCTGACGGGACGCAATCAGGACAATGTATTCACCAATTCCGTAAACTTCTCCATCCTGTTTCTCCCAACAACCGAGGAGTCGGTGCATCACCTGCAAAACCTGGCTTTCTCTATCGGGCTGAATATTATTGAACGGATAAAGAAAAATCCGGATTATGGTATCAGTATCCGTCCCGACTGGACATACACCACCCTGCGCGACTATTACGACAACAATGCCTGCGGCTGCCGTTTTTCGGTCAACTTCACCCAGATAAATATGCAGAATCTTTGCCTGATAGACGAACAGTTCGGTGCGGACAACCAGTTTGAGGACAAATCTCTTTTACCGGATCTCGATATGTTTCCGGCAAACAATTGTGAAGTATTTGTACAAAAGCTGCCCGATTTCGACATCAAAACCCGTAAATAATGGATACAGCGATTACAAAAGCCATGGAGGCCATCGCGGCCGATGTGTTAAAGCTGTCGCAAACAATACTGTCGGACAGGAATATAGGCACAAACACGAAAACAGGAAAGAACACTCTAAAAAACAGCGCATTGGAAGATAGTGTCAGAGTAGAGATCCGCAAGATGGGCGAATCGGTAGTGATAGAAACCCTGTTCGATAATTATATAAGCTACATCGAACAGGGACGGAAACCCCGTACAGGCAAACAACCTCCGATCGACGCTTTGCGCGACTGGGCTTTATCGCGGGGCATACCCACCGACAACAGTACATTGTTCCTTATCGGCAGGGCTATCTGGCGCGACGGTTACGAGGGACGTCCGGTGCTGGCAACGCTGGAGGAGGAAATAGAAAAGCAATGGGACGACAAATGGGCGGACATGCTTTTTGATACGATAATAGATGAGTTAAATAAATATTTTGAATAAAACAGTAAAAAACGGTAGAAAATGGAATATACAATAAATGAAACAGCAAAGATAGAGGGGCCGGAAATAGTTTCTTTAGCCGGGAATCCCAATTTTGTAGTATTCGAAAGTGTGATAGGGAAAGATACATCATTAAACAATAAAATCGATTTCAACTTACAGGTTTTAAGAGTAAAAGATATAGAGGAAAGTGAAACCGGATTTGAGTTTATCGACACATTATCAGGCACCTTACATAGATTCACAGGTACAGACGATAAGAGTAAAGTCAGCAATACCACATTTCATATAAACAGGGAAAGCGCTGCCATTACAACGGAAAACATAAGGAAATGCCTGTTTTCCGATTCTTTCTTCAAAGGAAATTTCCATATATCGATACCCCTTATCGTGAATGAAACCGGGATTGAAAACGGAACAACAATCAATATAGTCTCGAAAGGTTCCGGCAGGGCGTACACTTTAAAATCGTTCAAACCTGAAAACAGCAAATTTATAAGCATCAATGGAAATTACACCCAATCATACCACCCCGATTCCATCCTCAGAGACGACGAGAATTGCGAAATACAGCTCGACATCTACAAAGACATTGATATACTGCCTGGCATAAAGGATCATTCCAAAATGGGAACTTATGCCACTACCCTGTCCAAGTCTTACTTCGGGGAACCTTTGTGGTTCGATATGAATACAATGTGGCTCAATGCGAACTTATATTCGGACAAATTCCTCGAAGGAAAAGGCTGGTATGATACGGGCACAATGACTGATTACCGTTTTGTTGCCAAGCGTTTCAATGGAGTCGACACGGAAACATTCTATTATTCCGGTGTATTGTTTGCCATTACCGGATACGACCGCAATCTCGAAAATAATAATTTATCGGAATATGTTTACGATGTCAGTCAAAATAATGAGATAAAGCCGTTGACCCGGCAACCCGTGCTTACGCATATCAGGGGGCAAAAGCAATATTTCAATTTTATCCTCTCCGATTCCGGCCCCGAAAGCAACGACACACAGTGCAGGCTGGGAATACTATACAAAATCTATACACAAGCCGGCAGTTATCTGGGCTGTGAAATTTCGGATGTACAAAATAAAGATAAGTACAACGCCATAAATACCGCATGCCTCGATATAGACAACGTAGTATCGGACAAATACGCAAAAGCAGGCATCATAAGGGTGCATTTTTGCCGCGACGGGAAGGCTGTGAGTAAACCCATTACCTTTAGAATGCTCCCCGATTGCCTTTATAATGTAAATGATTTTGCATTTCTGAACTCGCTGGGCGGATGGTCTTCCTTCAATTTCGGCGGAATGGAACAGACCGATTTTAAATCGGAAACCACAACAATCCATCGCACCCAAACACCGGATTATACGATCAGCAGCCGTATAGAATCAGTATTCACTAAGGATGTAACCGAACAGTTCAGCGCCCAGACCTCACCGATAACACGTGAAGTAGCCGAATGGCTGAAAGAAATAAGTTCGTCGGCAGCTGTCTATGAACTGTCTACAAAGCGGTATGTAATAGTGGACGAACTGAATGTGAAGCACAATAGTAAGGATGATCTCTTTACCCTTCAAATGAAATATCATTATTCGGATTCGTATAATGCGAGGATAAAATAGGGCGATGAATCATGATGTTAATCGGTGGTGGAATTTAATGTTCTGTTTTTTTCACATAAGCGTTCTTTGTAACAACTTTCATCTTTCGGTTTAAGTTTGTCGCGCCCTGCCGGGCTTGTCCTCATTTTGGCATTGTCCAAAAGGGACACAAGCAATCTTTGATTGCGTGTAATAGAAAAAACAGAACATTAAATTAACATCATGATCCAATTCATTGAAGTTCTATCTCATAATCGATATTCATCTGTCCGATAAAATATTGGTCATGCGAAACGAGTAATATGGTTCCTTTATAATCTCTGATTGTGGAAGTAAGTATTTCTACATTTCGTATATCGATATTATTCGTGGGTTCGTCCAGTATAAATACATCCGGTGTATTGGCCGATACCATCAGGCAACTGAGAGCCAGCTTCATTTTTTCACCACCGCTAAGCAAGCCGCACTTTTTATCCCATGAGGAGTATGAAAAAAGAAACCGGTTGAGTATTGTCTTTATCTCATGTTCCTGTAGTCCCGTACTGAATTGCCTTATCTGTTCATAAACGCTGTGATCGTTATTGATAATGGAATATTCCTGGTCGAGATATACATAACTGAAATCAGCCGTTGTCAATATTCCGGCCTGTGGGGGCAATTGCCGTGTCAACAATTGTAGCAAAGTGGTCTTACCCGACCCGTTACTTCCTCTTAGCAATACCCTCTCACCGCTTTTTATCTGAAAATTCAATGGGTTTTTCCACAGGAGATCGGCTCCATAGCCAAAATTTACATCTTTCGCCGTAATCAGAATCTTTCCCGCATGCAACGCGGATGTACTGAAATCTGTTTTCATTGATTTCATATCAGGCAAGGATTTCCTGATATCGCCGATATTTTCCCTCAAAGAACCCATCTTCTGTTCGTGTGCATCTTTCTGCTTTGCAGTACTGTTTTCGGCCTTATTCCGGAGTGTATTGACTATAATACGGGCTATCCCTTTCTGTTGAATATCTTTCTTATTACGGGCATCCCGTTTCTGATTTCGCTCAGCAACTTCCTGTGCAATCTTACGGGCCCGGCGCAATTCTTTTTCCTGTTCTTCGAGCTTTGCCTGCAACGAATTCATTTCCTGTTCTTTTTGCATTTTATAAAACTCGTAATTTCCTGCATAATAAGCAATTCCATCTTTTCTCAATTCATAGATTTCGGGCAGCATGTTCAACAGCATCCTGTCATGGCTGATAATAAGCATTGTTTTACGAGATGAGGATATAAAATCGTACAATTTATCCCGGTAATGATAGTCAAGATGGTTTGTGGGTTCATCAAACAAGATAAGTCCCGGTTCATGTATCCCGATGCCTGCCAGAAAAAGTTTCGTTATCTCGCCTCCACTAAGGCTGTCGAGCGATGTTGAAAAATCTATATAGTCCAGTCCCCACAGAGACAGGGCTATCCGGGAACGTTCTTCTATATCCCAATCGTCATCAAGGATAGAAAAGTTTCGGGCTGAAGCATCACCATTGAGAATTGCATGCAATGCCCTTAATTTATCATCCATTCGCAAGGCCTGCGCTACAGTCACCCGGTTATATTGCCCGAAATGCTGAGGTATGTAATATGGATGTGAAGTACGGATCACTTTTCCTGATACGGGAAATAAATCCCCTTTCAATATATGCATCAGTGTAGATTTACCCGAACCGTTATCGCCTATCAAAGCTACTTTCTGGCCTTTGGTTATAGAGAAACTGATATCCTGAAAAAGTTCTTCTTTATCGGGATGTATATATGATAGTTGTTGTACCGAAATACACATAATACTTCTTAAATTTAAAATGTTAGTACTTGATTGGATTAAACACGAAATAAAGCTACCGGAGATGATAGCAGAAATCATATCCGTTTCTTCTGACGAATATAAATATTAAGCCTGTGTGCTTATATTCTTTTAATTACATATGCGGAAAGTATAGACTAAAACAGGCTAATGCGCTGTACTGTATAGTCAGTTAAACAATTGAGAAATAAACCTGTGTATGATATAAGATTTTTACATTCTCATCGGAGTAGTTTTATTGTTCGGATGTAAAATTAGTAAATGTAATTGATACAGGCAAGAATTTATAATCTTTTGTATCATCTCCGATATTCCATTATGAAAACTTTTAGCCAAAAATCTTTTATTTTAGCCAAAATATACTATCTTTGCACTCGCTAAAAAGCAAAAAGGATGGTCCGGTAGCTCAGCTGGATAGAGCAACAGCCTTCTAAGCTGTGGGTCGTGGGTTCGAATCCCGCTCGGATCACTAAGCGAACAGAACCTAACAGTCTGTTGAACGCCAAAAGAGATCAAAAGTCTTCTAAACTAATGTTTTAGAAGACTTTTTTTATAGCCCGATGTCAAAACCTATGACAAGTCGAGGCAGGAAAAAGACTACTAAAAGTCAGAATTAGCTACTGAATAACTACTACTATCCTTTTTTACAAATTTAGTAGTTGTTTTAGCAAAAAACTCTCATTTACTGCCGATTGTCGCAGAGTTGTCCTGTATTCTTCAATAACTAAACAAGTAATTTGTAATTTTAAAATTGAAGATTATGAGATCAACATTCAAGACACTTTTTTATCTGCGGAAGAATCAACCGAAGAAAGACAAAACCGTACCTATTATGGTTAAAATCTCAGTTAACGGGACATCCGTCCAATTCAACAGTAAGATAAGCGTAAATCCCGCAGTTTGGGATTCCAAAGCAGGAAAAGCCATCGGACGTACTAAGGAAATAATGGACATCAATGACTCTTTAGAGAATTTGAATGTATCTATCCGAAAATCGTACAATAAACAGTTGGACGAATATGATTATGCTCTTCCCGAGAAGATTAGAAACCAAGTCTTAGGGCTTGAAAAAGGGGCAAAAACATTAATCGAATTTATTGATTTGCATAATGAGCAGTATGCAAATAGAGTTGGTATCAATACCACCCGTACAACCTTTATTCGGTATCAGTTAGTCAAACAACGTATACAGGATTTTCTAAAATTGAAATATCATATATCCGATATTCCTTTACGAGATCTGACTCCTGTTGTATTAGAGAATTTCTATCTATATCTTCGCAAAGACTGTAATTGTGAAAATAACTCCTCGATGAAGACCATGCAACGCTTGCGTAAGATTGTTTATTTCGCTAAAAATATGGGCGAAACTATGGCAGACCCATTCCAAAGCTTTCGGGTACATTTCGAATCTGTCGATCGGGAGATTCTGACAGAAGAGGAGATTCACATGATATATAACAAAGAATTCATTACCGGAAGATTGGAACAGGTTAGGGATATTTTTATTTTTAGCTGCTTTACCGGACTCAGTTACATCGATATGGCTAACCTGGCAGATGAAGATATCAAAGAAGCCTTTGACGGAAATCTATGGATAATGACCAAACGCCAAAAAACAAACGTAAATTCAAATATTCGCTTGTTAGATATTCCTAAAGCTATATTAGAAAAATATAAGGGAAAGCAGAAAAACAGTAAATGTTTGCCCGTTGTTTCCAATCAAAAGATGAATGAATACTTAAAGGAAATTGCGACAATATGTGGAATCACAAAGACGGTTACCTGCCATGTTGGAAGGCACTCGTTCGCCACTTCAATCGCCCTGTCGAACGGAGTTCCGATAGAAAGCGTATCTAAAATGCTGGGGCATACCAGCATCCGAACGACTCAAATATATGCAAAAATAACAGACCGGAAGATCAGTAAGGATATGGATATGCTGGCTCAAAAAATGAACAGACGGCGAAGTAAATAAAAACAAAAGCCTAAATAGGCGATTTTTGAATTCGGAAAGCTTTTCACAAAATTATGTGGAAGGCTTTTCTTATTTTTGTTGAATAGATAAGTAGAATATATGCTCCGAGACTTTGCAGCCATAGATTTTGAAACAGCCAATCAGGAATTATCCAGCGTGTGTAGTGTTGGTATTGTTGTAGTACGCAATGGTATTATAACGGAACGCTTCTATAGTTTGATTCAACCCGAACCAAACTACTATTGTTATGGCAATAGTCAAGTTCATGGCTTAACAGTCCAAGATACCGACAATGCAAAGCTATTCTCGGAAGTCTGGCGAGAAGTTGAGCCACTTATCGTAAATCTACCTTTAGTGGCTCACAACAAAGGTTTTGATGAATCCTGTCTGAATGCAGTCTTTCGGACTTATCGGATGGATTATCCCAATTATGTATTCTATTGTACGTTGGCTGCATCACGTCACCAGTTGAAACATTTACCCAATCATCAACTACATACGGTTGCCGAAGATTGTGGCTATATTCTGACTGATCATCATAATGCTTTGGCTGATGCGGAAGCTTGTGCGGAGATAGCGTTGCAGTTATTATAAATTTCATTTTTATGGAAGAAAAACCAAGAATAATATTCATGTTCGAGAAAAAGCAGAACAATAACAAGCTTCCTTTTAACTTGAGAAAGAGATTATCCACCCGTATCGGGATGGACGATATTCACGAAATAACTTATCTGATTCAAAATAATAATAAGGAGAAACAAAAGCTATATAACTTCGCATTCGATGAAGATGATACCATAGCCACAAATGCGCTTTGGATAATGACCCATTTTTCACTCTATGAGAATGAATGGTTGTATCAAAAACAGAATGAAATGATTGACAGGGTATTAGTTGTCACGCATCCATCACAACAAAGATTATTGCTGCATTTACTATACAGGCAACCATTGGCAAACCCTCCCCGTGTCGATTTTCTTGATTATTGTTTAGATGAAATGCTTTCCCGGAAAGCTGCTCCCGGAACAACAACACTTTGCATGAAACTTGCTTATGAAATGTGCAGAACAATACCCGAATTACTGAAGGAATATTGTGCAGCATTGGATATTATGGAACCGAGTCTGCTTCCTCCATCTTTAAAAACTGCCCGAAGGAATATCATAAAAGCAATACAGAAAGGTAAAAGCCTACAAAACTGCTAATTACCTTTATTTAATGAACTTATTTTTTGTTCTAAGCTATATTCATCGATAATTAATACATCACGTGGCTTACTTCCCTGTGTAGGGCCTACAACACCCGCAACTTCAAGTTGATCCATTAGTCTTCCGGCTCTGTTATAACCTATTACAAATTTGCGTTGAATAAGAGAAGTCGAACCTTGTTGATGTACAACGATTAATCTGGCCGCTTCTTCAAACAAAGGGTCTCTCTCATTTAGATCAATACTCCCGAGGCTATAGTTATCGGAAGAACTAATGTATTCCGGCAATTCATAAGCATGTGAATATCCCTGTTGATCTGCAATGAAGCAAACAATCTCTCTGATTTCCTCTGTCGATACATACGGTACTTGTATCCGGGTTGTATTCATCTCATTACAATATAGAGCATCACCTCTACCCGATAGGTCTTCTGCTCCATTTTTATCAATTATTATCCTCGATTCTAGAGAGTCAGAAACTTTGAAGGCTATCTGTACAGGAAAATTAGCTTTTAGATCACCTGTAATAATATTTTTTGTAGGACGTTGAGTTGCTAAAATAATATGGATACCGGCTATATGTCCTTTTCCGGTTAGTTGTATTAATGATGATTCCGTTTCCTTACCCGAAATCATGGCTAAATCTGAATATTCGTCAATTACAACTACGATGTAAGGTAAAAAGCGATGGCCTTGAAGTGGATTCAATCTACGTATTTTAAACCTTTGGTTATACTCACGGATATTTTTTGTACCACTTTTAGATATGAGTTCATAGCGGTCATCCATCTCCTTGCACAGTGATTGTAGTGTTCGCACTACCTTGTAAGTCTCTGAAACAATAGCCTTTTCAGAATCAGGGAGTTTAGTCAGATAATGCTTTTCAATCTGAGAGTACAGATTAAACTCTATTATATGAGTATCAATTAGTACAAACTTGAGTTCTGCCGGATGCTTTTTGTATAGCAATGATATTATCATGTTGTTTAGCAAAACAGATTTTCCCTGTCCGGTAGCTCCGGCAATGGAAAATCCAGTGAGCGTTGCCCCCTCGTGCCAGTCTAAATTGACCCCATGTACCAAAATATGTTTGACCCTTTTCGCCAAAATAAAAATGTCCCCTGTCGGAATATAAACCAACAGGGGATTTTTATGTAATTTAGATTTACCCTCCTGGTCGATGGGTTAAAACTAAAATTACTATGACAACAAAATTAGCAAACATTCTTCATTGCTATGCAATGGGGATGGGTATAAAAGGTATCAGCGCGACCTTTGAGCTATCCCGTAACACAGTGCGCAAGTATGTGCGTTTGTTTCAAGAGAGTGGTATGCCAATGGAGCAGCTTCAGTCCATGCCGGCGAAGCGCCTTGAGGAGATGTTTGGAAGCAGCGGTGAGAGGGAACGTACCCCTTCAGTGCGTCAGTTGGAACTGGAGGCGCTCTTACCTGAGTATGCCGCAAGACTTACACGCAAAGGAGTGACAGTAAAATCTTTGTATGAAGAGTACCGGCGAGAGCATCCGGGTGGATTCCGTCATGCAAGTTTCGGCGCGTACATACAACGTTATCGGCTTGTATCACGTCCGGTGGGTCACGTTGAGCATTACGCCGCAGACCAGCTGTATATTGATTTTGCGGGCGACCGTCTAGAGGTTGTTGATGAGCAAACAGGCGAAGTCAGATCCGTTGAAGTTTTTGTAGCCATCCTTCCTTGTAGCCACTATACCTACTGTGAGGCAGTCTGGTCGCAGAAGAAAGAAGACCTTATAAAAGCATGTGAGAATGCACTACACTTCTATGAGGGTGTGCCCTTTGCAATCGTCCCTGACAATTTGAAGTCGGCGGTAACTCGGAGCAATCGCAATGAGCCGGTTATTAACGAAGACTTTGCCGCTTTTGCCGAGCATTATGGTTGTAGTGTATATCCGGCACGTGTCAGGCACCCAAAAGACAAAGCCCTTGTAGAGAACGCTGTAAAACTGATGTACAAGTCTGTTTATACCGATCTCGAAGGTCTGATGTTCCATGATTTGGAATCACTCAATGCCTGCATTATCCAATCTCTAAGTCGTTTCAACGAGAGAAAACTTACCGGACGCAATCAGTCTCGCAGGCAGTTGTTTGAAGAGGTAGAAAAAGACTATCTACGAACTTTACCCTCTGTGCGGTATCAGATGAAGGAACGCAAATCTGTGACCGTGATGCGTAATAGCTATGTAACTCTCAAGAAGCATCATTACAGCGTGCCAAAGGAATATGTAGGCAAGCGTGTCGATATTGTTTACGATGCTGATACTCTCGATATCTTCTATGGCCTGCGGCTGGTAACAACCCACCAGCGTGATGACACTCCCTATGGCTACACTCGGAAGGAGGCACACAATCTTCCCGGTAGGCATGGTAGCTACGAAAAGGATCTGGACGAGGTTTTTGAACGAGCTACTCAGATAGATAATATCGTCTTGCTTTATCTCAAGGATGTAGCATCGCAGAAGAAATATATGCCTCAGGCCTTCCGCTCATGCAGAGGTATCCTAGCCTTGGAAAAGACCTTCGGACAGGACAGGCTTGTGGCGGCATGCGCCTGTGCTTCATTGATGCGCGTTTACGGATATCAAGATGTTATCGGTATCCTGAACCGGGGCGATGATGCAGACTTTCTGCCACAGGCTGATCAGGACTCGGACACCAACTTATCACTTCCGCACCACAAGAACATCCGTGGACGTGAATACTTCTCAAAATCAACAACAAAAACTAACAACAACAATGGAAACAAATAATAAAACCGCACCCGTTACTCAGGAGAAAGACCAAAATATCATTTCTCTGGATCTGATGAACCGTATGAAGCTGCATGGTATGGCTGCCGCCTTTAAGGAAAGCCTGCAGTCCACCGTTGCCGAGTCTATGACTGCTGACGGCTTCCTCTCATTACTATTGGCTCGTGAATGGGACTATCGTTCGGATGCCTCCATACAACGCCTGATTCGAGGGGCCGGCTTTCGATACAAGGCTTATCTTGAGAATATAGACTATACCATCAATCGAAGTCTCGACCGCAACCATATAGAACGGCTCTCGTCGCTTGACTTTATCCGTCAAGGAAAGAATCTGTTCATTACCGGTTCATCCGGAACCGGCAAAAGTTATATTGCAACAGCCATTGGGTATCAGGCGTGTAAGAACGGAATACGAACTAACTATGCCAATGCATCCAAACTTATGGGAGCGCTAAAAGTTGCAAAGACAAAGGGGATCTTCGAGGCCGAACTCAAGAAAATAGAACGATGTCAGTTACTTATACTTGATGATCTCTTTCTTGTTCCTCTTGACGCTAAAGAACGTTCAATATTGCTTGACATCATCGAAGATCGTCATGAGCGCAAATCTATCATTGTGACCTCACAATTACCGGTTGCCAACTGGTATGATGCAATAGGAGAACCAACAGTCGCTGATGCCATTCTTGACCGCATCGTCCACTCGGCGCATCAGATAGAACTTACCGGTGAGAGTGTGAGAAAAATGAAGGTAGACAAAAACAAGTAAATCTAAAATAAAAATGACCCCGTCGACCAGGATAATTTAGGGGTAATCATAAAGTTTTTTCAGGGGTCAATTTAGATTTGGCACGAGGGGGCAACGCTCACTGGATTTTCCAGGCAATAAGGATATGAGGTTGTACAGTCAAATCGACTATGAAATTCTGAACCTTCATCGTCCTGCCCATAATTAAGGGCAGCTCAAAATCAGATTCCTGAAACCCTCGGGAAGCAATTAATGCTTGCAGCGGTAGTATTTGAAAATTCTTATTAGGGATAATAATTCCGATCACTCCCCTTTCCATTATTGGCTCAATAGTTAATTGAGAAACTAAAAGGGCAAATGCCAAATCCGTTTTTAATTGTTTGATTCTGGCAATACGGAATCCTGCTTTTGGAACTATTTCATATAAAGTGTTTACATATCCGACATTTGCATTGATAGAAATTATTTCAATATTATTGATTTGTAATATAGAGGTTATCTTGGCTTGAATTTGTTCGACTTCTTCCGTATCTGCACTAATATCTTCATATACTTTAAGAAGATTAACTGAAGGGAAACAGTAATTTGACAAATCCAATGTCGGGTCGTAGTCTTCCAGCTCTTCATAAATATCCGGTTCTAATTCTTCTATAGCATCATCATCAACAGGGATAATAATCTCCATATCATTTTCCACTATGGTAATATCTTCCTCTGCTATTTGTACAGTATTATCCGGATTTTCAGTTTGTTTAAATTCACATTTTGATACAGGTGTGATTTGTTCCGTTTTCTTTTTTCTAAAGAAAGAGAATATTCCCATTTGATTATCAATTAAGTATTAAAAACAAAAATACAATTAATTGATGGTTTAACGTCTTAGCTCTCATATTCATTTTCTAATACTTGATTTTAAATATTATCCTGCGACCCTCTTTCCTCCCTGCTTCGGATTTGTTCTCTATCATATACGTTAGCACCGGATATTGTCGTTCCAAACCTCATACTATCGGAAAGACAGTCTCGGATAGCTGTAACCAAGAGCACATCCGTCCCTACTGTACACTTGTGGCAATGGTATGCCCGTGAGCCATACTTGAAGCAAAATCAATATCTAATAAAAGAATTTCCCTTTCACTTTTCATTTACAATACTCCACAATTGTGTCACCCTTGAGTCGGTCGTTAGTTCAATGGGCAAAGGTATGTATGGATTTTAGGTATTCATATTCGGAGCCTTGCGGTTTTCAAAATAAATCTTCCTCTTTCCCTATCGGGCGAGCGTATTTATTTAAGAAAAAATATGCCTCTCTAAAATGCCTATACCTAATGTTGCCCTTGAAACATAAAACGACCGACCCGGCGGATGACGCAAAAAAAAATGTCGTATTGTATGAAAAATGAAAGAAAAATATTGAAACAAAACTCCCTCACCTCTGGAATCATCATAAAATTTGGGCTGTGGGTTGTATTAGTGGCTCTTTTGAGTGTTTGCGTGTGGTGTGTGACCAAAACGGGAGCATCACTATTGTGGGTAGCAGGAGTATATATACTTCTTCGTAGCATCCTTAGGATCATTCGTTTGTCCATTCGGATTATACTCTCTTTAGTTTCTATACTTTGTCTGATTCTTATCTGCATGGCAATCGTAGTATTCATTCTTTAAAATCAAATCATTATGGATAATATACATATTAACAAGTCAAAGACAGTCGCATTTACAGGGCATCGCCATATTAACCCTAACGCTATTGCTCCCTTGAAAGAAGAATTAACACATACAATCCGTCAGCAGTACCACAACGGCTATACTACATTCATTGTAGGTGGTGCAGTAGGATTCGATTTACTGGCAGCAGAAATTGTATTGGAGTTGCAACAGGAATTTACCGATATACAACTATTCTGCGCTGTACCCTATGCAGGGCATCATATTTATTTCAGAAATGAATCCATGCAACGCTATATCCATATAGCAAACAAGGCAACATCAAATATTATACTATCCCCTCGCTACTATGACTGTTATTTTCTACATCGTAACGATTACATGATAGAACATTGCTCTTTACTGATAGCCTATTACAATCAATCATTTCGCAGTGGCACAGGCTATACAGTCCGCAGAGCAGAAGCAAATAACATTTCAATTATTAACCTATACAAATAATATACAATCATGGCAAAGCAATTTTTACTATTCGCAGGAAAAGAAATAGATACAGATACACAAACTGTAAGTGTGAACCAAATCGTACAGTTAGAGGGGTATAGCTATTCAAAATATGTAGTCTATGAAATCAAAAAAGACCAATGGGGAGTACATTACAAGCTAATCAATCTCAAAGACTATTCTTTCCATACAAGCGAACTGATCCAACCATTGAGCGAGAAATTCGGTATAGGTATCTATTACGATGATAAGAACCCGACATTCAAGACCAGCGAAGAAGTAGCGGTACTCTTAGCCAAAGCACAAGCCAAACATGTAGATGAAATGGAAGTACAGAGAGCCGAAGAAAAACAAAGAGAGGAAATAAGAGTTATCGGTCGAGAATGGCTCACAAACAATCTCCCCGAAGATACCAAAGCCTTAATTATCGCTTGCTTGAAACAGGACGAATCCGATTCACAAACGGACTACTATGGGGCATCTACTGTGCGTACCGTGATACTTGGCTTTTCCAAGCATACACGAGACATATTTTCTGAAATGAGAAAATGTGCATCCAATTTTGAAGAAACCGCCCACCTATCCGAGCATAACGAAGAATATGAGAATAGGGAAAAATACAGCATGGGAAAAGGCTACTATTTAGGAGAAAGCTATTACAGCGGTTGGATAATTAAGAAAGAGTCTATTGGGAGCAAGGAACAGGCTATACAGCACTTCTCGTATATCGCTGGCTGTCCCGATGCTATCCATATCAAAGCGAACCAACAGAGCAAGCAATCTGATATGACAGAGACGACAGAGAATGAACAAACAGCCATACAGATAGAATCCGATAACCTTTCTTTCGAGATAGTCGATTATTCCGAAAAAGCAATCGCCCTTTTCGGAGATACCAAAGCCATCAAAGATTTACTCAAAGCGATGGGGGGAAAATTCAATCCGAGATTGACACATAAGGATGAAAAACAGGCAGGGTGGATATTTTCCCCCAGTCAGAGAACCGAGTTAGAAATAGTATTAAACCTAAATAACAATAGCCATGTGGAGGATAATTGATAATAAAGGAACTCTTTACTCTGGTAGTGAAGAAGATATAAAAATCATATATGACCAGATCAAAAGCGGTCAGATACAAGAAAAGTGGTATGGAGATTTATTATTGGTACAAGTACACGATATATACAAATAACTAAAATAGAAAGCCTTATGAAATCAACAGCCTATTTTACGCGAACCATATTGACACATTTGGAGCAAAGAGCATCAGAAGACCCTTTGTTCGCTGAATCATTCGCTAATCCCGATAGAGATATAGATCAGTGCTGTATTTACATTTTAAACCAAGTTCAAAAATCGGGTTGTAATGGCTTCCATGATGATGAAATTTTCGAACTGGCTGAAAGTTATTATACAGCCGAAAATATAGAAGTAGGTAAGCCTATCAATGCCCGAATCTCTGTCAACCATGTGGTAGAATTAACCACTGAGGAGCGAGAACAGGCACGACAGGATGCTATTCAAAAAGCACAGAATGATGCGTATAACAAGATGATGCAACCCAAGAAGAAAGCAGTAAGAGTTCAACTCAATACCGCTGTACAAACCAGTCTATTCGATTAACACTAAAAATAATTATCAGATGAAACCAAAAAATAAGTTCCAAAAACGAATCGTAGAAGCGAGTAAGAAATTACCGAAGATAACCAATGCTCAAATCAAGTGGGCATACAAAAACTGTATTGAACACATCGGTCACAAATCGAAAAAAAGTATTGTAACCTGTTTAGAGTGTGGACACAAATGGAAAGATAAAACCAACAAAGAACATTGCTCCTGCCCACACTGTAATACCCACTTAAAAATAGAAGAAACACGCAAGCGTACCTTTATGGATTATGAGTATATGTGTATTGTCACAGCCTGTGAGGGTTTTCAAGTATTACGGTTTATCTATGTCGAGTGTAATATGAAAGTAGGCAAAGAAGCAGATTATTACTATACGGAAGCCGTACAGTGGTGGATTGCACCCAATGGGAAAACTGCGACTATGGCAAGGCTTAAACAAATGGGATTTTATAGCTTTCGTTGGAATCTTTATAGTGATCTTGAAATTCGTCCCGAAAAGCCACTATACAACGTCACTCCGACAGCTGTTTATCCTCGTCAGAAGCTAATACCCGAGATTGTGAGAAGTGGATATAACAAAGAGTTCTATAAACTCACTCCTTTCGATTTGCTCCACTTTCTACTCTCGAATAGTAGAGCCGAAACATTGCTTAAAGCAAGACAAATCAGTTTGGTGCAATACTTCGCCTATCATACATCAAAGAATATACAGGACTATTGGCCCTCTATCAAAATTTGTATGAGAAACAAGTTCTGTATAGAGGATGTACAGATGTGGTGTGACTATATTGATTTACTCCGCTTTTTCGAGAAAGACTTGCATAGTACAAAATATGTATGCCCGATAGACCTGCATACCGAACATGACAGATACGTGAGAAAGCGTAGAGAGTACCAAAAACGAGTAGACGAAGAAGAAGCAAGGCGTAAAGCATTGGAAGATGAAGCCTTTTTTAAGGAAACCAAATCCCGATTTTTCGGTGTTGAGTTTTCTGACGGACTTCTTACTATTCGGGTATTAGAGAGTGTCCAGGAGATTATGCAAGAGGGTGACGCAATGAAACATTGCCTATTCACAAATAATTACCACCTCAAAACCGATTCTCTTATTCTGTCTGCCTGTATAGACAATAAGCGAATAGAGACAATAGAACTGTCAATTTCTGAGTTGAAAATCCTGCAAAGTCAAGGGGTATCCAATAAGATAACGGAATACCACAATCAAATATTGAAACTTGTAGAGCAGAATATCCCCCTGATTGAAAAACGATTGGCAGCATAAATAATATATAAATTGATACTATTATGAATGACTATTTTGAACAACAAAAGGCTGAACAACAGATAGAAAAAGAATTGAATGTAAACCGATGGGTAATTATATCCATCGGTTACAGAACTAAAGATTGTAATACAACCGATGCAATTCTCTATACATACACGCTCCCTGTTGATATGAGTAAAAAATACAGTTATGTATTTAGATGGAGAGCAGCCAAACTACAATGTCAATACCCCAAAGAATATATCTGTATATGGCAGAGCCATTTTGACAAAAACACTTCGTTGAGATTAGACCATGACAGCCTGTATTCAAAGGTTATCCGTTGGAAAGGATTGGTAACAAGAGCCAAGAATATCATAAAGAAATACGAGGAAGAAAGATTAAAAACATTATTTCATGATTTTGAAAATGACCCTATTTGGTTGGATGCACAAGTCAAATTACAACAACGTGTCGATGGACATGCAAAGCTACAAACAGCATTAGATAAAGCATTAGCAGATTATAATAACAAAAAAACAGCATAAAGATGAAAAAGTTATCAACTTATACACACGCCCGATATTGTACCGATGAAGTTGATCTATTAGCAGGGTTGGCAGAAATAGAGGAAGCGATGAAACATTGCGAGAGGATGGACAAAAAAATACCGAACTATTTCTATGTCCGAAAAAGTAAACTCAAGGAAAAACTAAAGATTGTCGTTACCAAAGGGTTAAAGGCTGATGAGTTCAGATACAGGGATCATATATTCCGAGCGGAACGGCAATTTAAACCGCATGAAGATTTTGGCTATATAGGTCGTAGACTAACACGTCTAACCGTTTACGGATGGGATTGGAACGAGTTTTGGGTATGTGCCAATATTATTAAACACGAAAATCTATCCCTTAAAAAAGCAGATGTATTTTTAATGGACAGAAACGTTTTAATTGTGCCATGCGAGAACTTTTTGGGAAAATATACAATCGAATAACGAACTATGATACAGAGACTATTATATATACAACTATTGGCGGACTGAAAAATTCAGTCCGTTTCTTTTCTCATGAGTCTGAACGGAAGAAAAGAAACAAAAGACCATGAGAAGAAATTAGTCTATTTAACTATCTTTGTCCCTGAAATAATTAAAAAAAGAAACATGAAACAACTAACTGACAATTTGAATCAATTATTTGCTGATTTTGCAAAAGATGCAGCATTGCAAGTAGAAGCCGGAAACAAAGCAGCGGGAACACGTGCCCGTAAAGCTTCTTTGGCTATTGAAAAAGCATTGAAAGAATTTCGTAAAAAATCAATTGAACATTCAAAGTAAGAAGTTCAAGAGATACGATAACTTTCATTGGGGTAGATTTTTGCTACCCTTTTTTGTTTTCCGTTCATAGAATTTTACTTACTTTGGTATGGATTAAACTTCTAAAATCATGACGGAACGTTTTTACGATATAAGTCATTTATCTACTACCCAGCTTCAAGGGCTGTACACCACCTATATTAAAAAGGGTTGGAAAGACTTTGACTATTATGAGCTGATGCCTGAAGGTATTAAACCCACAGACATTTCGGATGCTGAAGTAATTATGAGTATTGATGCTACCCACGAACACAATTATTGTGTTCTGATGATTGATTGCGAGAATGAACAGGACGGCATTATGTTTGGCTTCGGATTATCATATTACCCCGATTTTGCCGTCTATCTGCATTTACCTCTGAACCTGTTGGATGAGTTGGTTTCTAAATATGGACTGATAGCCAAAGAGGAAGCAAAGGATTATACCGTTAATGAATTTCTGATTGAGGATCATCTGAGAAATTCACAGAACTGATATTGATGTATTATGGCTGTAAAATTAGATAAATGGTTAGTTGCACAAAAGAAACATCGCCTGTCGGATAAACATACTATGATGGCGAGAGAGTTAGGTCTAAATCCGGATAAATTAGGTAAAATTGATAATCACAAGCAGGAACCCTGGAAAGCTCCCCTGCCACAATTTATAGAAGACATTTATTTCAAACGCTTCAAAAGAGAAGAGCCGTTAATAGTAAAATCGATCAAACAACTGATTGCCGAAGAGAAGGTAAAAAAAGAGAAGCAGAAAAAGGAAAAAGAACAAAATCGAAAAGCTAAACTTCAAGAAGATGGCTCTATAACTGATGATAAGGCCACTGAAAATCCCATAGAGCACCCCAACCATACTAAAAAGATCAGATACAACGATATAAAGCCGATAGCAAGGGTTCAATTAGAAGCTGGTGATACTCCGGAAACTATATTGCAGAAAGAAGCCCATATTTTTGATGAAGCTTTTAATCTCCATGAAAAAGAAAGTGCGACAATGTCTGAACTCGGATTTATGCTGAAAAAGATATATCCTCAGTATAAACCTCGCCGTTATGGTTGTAAATCATTAGGGGAGATTTATGAGAGATTAGATAAGTATGAGGTTATCCAAGCCGAAGAAAAAGGGGCTTGTAATATTGTTCGTAAAAAAGAAAAATGATGAAAATTAATTTATTCCCGGATGAACTTCCAAATGAGGAATTTACAATGGAAGAGTTGCAACAAGCCCTTGATCAGGTAATGAATGATAAAAACGGGCAGCCTGTTCCTGAATTTGAAGGCTATTCCCCTTCCGAAATGTTCAACATATTGCACCATCCCCTTGAAGAAAGTTCTGTGGTTTATCTACGCAAGCTAAAAAAAGATGATTATGTACAAAGCCCTTTATACATGCAAATTAAAAGTTTGGCTGAGATTATCAAACGAGAGGGGACTGTGAAACTGACTCCTAATGGTTATCTACCTCCAAAACTTGTAATTGAATTGTATAATCTGGGCTATTTTAAAGAAGATAATATCGAACAGGGCTATGTAAAACTGAAAAGAGAGAATGATTCGGATATAATATCTCTGGCTCACTACATCTTAGTGTCATCGGGTGTCTGCCTGAAAAGACATAGTAAACTCAGTCTTACACTAAAGGGCCGAAAATTACTTGAATCTGATGCCGATTTATTCAAACATCTGTTTTTATTTTTTGTACATCGTTTCAATTGGTCCAGTTTCGATAATTGGGGAATGGAAGAAGTCGGACAGTTTGGAGTTGCGTTTTCGCTTATTTTAGTCAATAAATATGGGGATCAGAGCAAAACGAGTGAGTTCTATGCCGAGAAATATATAAATGCTTTTCCAATGCTGATAGATAGTTTCGAAGCAGCGGTACCCGGAACATTAGAAGGTTTTTTCACTCGATGCTATTGCTCACGCACTTTCAATCGTTTTCTCAGCTATTGGGGCTTGATAAACATTGATAGACAGGGTAAAGCATTTGATACAGTTGAGTACATTACCAAAACGCCTTTGTTTGATAAGTTAGTGGTCTGTGTGCCTCCCGATAAATAAAAGAGTATCTAATAAGAAAGCCCCTGACTTCGTGTCAGAGGCTTTCCAAAATGATAATGAACCGACAGAATCTATTCAATTTCTTAACCAAATAGTTCTATGTCACTGGGGGCTGTAATCAGCGAATAAATAATCCCTACCCATGTAGAGATATACGAAATTACCATCATTGTCATCATTATTCTTCCTCCTCTGAGTTATCGTTGTTGAATGAAAAACTTAAAAAAGAGGTGTTCTGATAATTATCTGAAAAATAAATATCAATTACCTGCTGATCCTCCGACTGAGAAGTGTAGTACAGTCGAAACGTTTCTTTTGTCAATTCGTAAGTATCATTCGGCAAGAATACCGTCCCATCATCCGATTGTAAGCTGCCTTTTCCATCGGACTGAAAATATCGCAGATAGTATTTCGCATTGTCGTATTTTCCTGAACGCTCCAACTGACAACGAATTTCCGCTGTCTCCCCAACCTTTAGCTTTTTTTGAACAGGGAGATGACTAACCTCAAATGTATAACCCTGACGAATATCAATATCGTCGCTACAGGCACACCCTATTGCGACCAGCAATAGGGTAAATAGTATATATGATGCAAATTTCTTCATGTTATTATTGTATTTAATTAGTTCTTAGTTGATTATGATTTTTACGCCCAAACCTATTTGCGTGTGGAATTTATTCACAGTAGAGCCGCCCAATACCCGCTCCCGGGCATTCAGTAATAGTACCACCCGATCCGTCAGATAGGTTTCTATCTCGAAATTGACTGCTCCACCATACAAGAAGTTATCTTCCGAAGTAATCGTTGCCCCATCGAACAACAGTTCCTTACCCCAATTGATCGTTTCATAGCCTGCCATAGCAGAAATACCCACCGAAAAGAATACCGTTTTACTCGGGTCAGATAAGAATTTCAGATAGTGACCACCCTCTATCGTCATTTGTGATAAGGGTATCAGTATATCTTTATACTCATATGACTTTTGCAAGTATTCCGCACCGAAAGTCCAACGATTGCCATTTTTGGTATAGGTCGATAGAGCCACACCTCCGAAGAAAGCCTGTCCGTCTGTCTTCTTGAACTGAAAACCATCTACTGCACCACCAGTAAATTGAATACCTTTTTGTCCCGGCAGATAGCGTTGGCCATGAGCCTGCCCGATAAGGGCAAGACTCAAAATGAAGCTCAGTGTAATAATATATAGTGTCCTCATATTTACTTAATCTTTAGTTCGTTGATTTGTTCTGCACGTATCAGATCGTCATTCTCTACGATGAATGACTGATTGCGACCGCCATTTTTCTCAAAGAGTTCAATAACTAATTGCTTATCATTGGGAATGGTTATCTTATCAATCGTGAATACAGTTCGTTCGGTCTGATTGCCACCGACCTGTGAGATAAAATTGTGAGCACGAAGCGGATAGATAACCATTTCTTGTACAGCCGTTTGTTTGATCATCTTTTTATCCACCACCTTGAATCGGATAAAATCAATATCAAAAGCTACATTCGAAGAGTTCTTGATTTGCATGTGTAAATACAAAAGTCCATTGTGACTATAAATTCCTTTGAGTAGATATTGAATACCAAAACGTTTTGAGCCGATATGCTTTACAATCCGTTTATCGTTCTGATAGATAGAGCGATTAATGAGATACACAATACGAGGCGATTCGCTACCTAATTCTTTCAGGTAGATTTCCATTGAATTATTAGGACGGTTTGTTGCTATACCGTCGTGCATAAAATCCTTCATTTCGATATTTAGCTTTTCCGGCTCATTGGCATACTTCACATTGAAAGTATAATAGCTACCTTCTTCGGTAATAACCGCCATATTGGTCTCCGTCTCAAATTGTCTCATAGCTGCTTTTACTCGCAATACATTTTCCGAACTTCCGACTTTGCCAGCAATAATATTATTGGAACCCAAGTCCACATACTTGATGGATGCCGGAAAGATGATATGTACTGTCTTATCGAATGTGACCTCTAATCCGTAGGGAGGTATCATCCTATCGAAAGTTATTTTCTTGGATAGCCCTTCGTAGTAATCTCCATAAGTAGGCTTGAGCACCTGTTGCAGATCTTCCTGCATATTGTTTGTACTTGTCTCTGTCTGAGCATGGGCAACGAGTGTTGTTACCATCAATGTAAATGCAATAATATATTTCTTCATTTTTAAAATTGTTTGATTTATAAATACTTGTTTTGATTCTGCCAATCTTTCGTTCATTGGCATATCGGCATATTAGCACATTATCTAATTAGCCTTTGGCATCAGCATTACCCGATAGCCGGATTTGAGCGTTACCTTGACCTGTCGAATTTTCTTCTGCATATAAGCCGATACGCCCTGTATCGCTCCTTTGCTCAGGTCGGAAGCCAATTGTGCCCCTGTGCTTTGTGTCATGGTAAAGCTACTGCCGACACTATTTCCCATATTGGCAACAATCTCTTTAGCGGCATTCATCTCTAATGAGCCGGGGATGTAGATACCTTTCTGGCCGTCTGTGTCATATGTGACCATTTCCACCGGAATGATTGTTCCTTCGTACTCAATAGAGGCTATCAGAATGTCCAATCGTTCGCTATGAACTTTAGCTACTCCCGTCAATATTGTATTTTCAGGAATGAGTGTCGTTCCGGCAACCAATGGTTCTGTCAATCGCAAACGAGTCGTCTGCCCATCTATAACCGTCTGGTCATCATGGATAACCGCCGAAATGGTATTTTTGGTAGAGATACCAACTTCACCGCCCATTGTATTGAATCCTGCATTTCGGGGCTGGTCATACATATGGAACAGTTCCTCATTACTCATATTCTGAGCCAGTGCAGATACCGTATGCTTCTGTATCTGCCGAACAGGGCTAACCGTTGTCTTGCCATTTTTAGACGAATTGTTTTTGCCATAATTATCAATCTTGCTTTTTAAAGAATTGTTTGGAGCTTCCTGATTCTGACCCTGTGGCATATACTTCGCTGCCATTTCGTAGGATTTTTCCATTAGCAGTAGTTGTTCGTCTATAGCTGACTGCTTATCATCCTTTTCGTTCATCTTGGCCTCCAGTTCCTCCAGCTTTTGTTTCATCGCTTCCTTTTCGGGATCATCTTTGGACGGTTCGTAAAAATTGCCCAATGTCCGATTGATGTCCTTGTAAGCCGATACCGAGTTGTTAATCGGAGCTTTCGGCGTGGAAGCCGATTGGTTTTGTTTTGGTTCGTCATCAAAATCAATGATGACCCGTTCGTTTTTGGAACTTTCCAGCATATCGGCATATCCTTGTAAGGATTGCATCCTGTCTTTCTGTCGCTGTTGTGTCTGTTCCTGTTCGTAGGCACTCATCTTGTCGCCAACAATACCGTCTTTTTTGGGGTCGGGTATATCGGCATTGAAGCCCATACCTATCTGTTCTTTGGCTATATCTTCGTCCGATGGAGCAAAGATCAGCCAGAAACATCCCGCACAAACAATCGCCATCAGTACGAAAATCCCATACTTGATGAACTTTTGCTTTTGCTCTTCTCTTAGTTTTGGTTTATCTGCCATATAATTTTTTTGTTATAATTTATACTACATCTCAAAGTCATAGTGACTTATCATTATTATTCTAAGAGGGAGAATTTAGAGGGGCACAGACGATAATACTATCCGGCATCGCTATATCCAGTTCAGAGTCTAAAAAGTCAAAGTCGAATTCCATTTTTTTCGGCTTTGACTTCTCCAATTCCAGTCCTTTCATATGTTCTATTTTCAACTGTTCCCTGCGTTCCTCTTCCATTCCCCAAGTCTTAATCGAGGTAAATGTGAAGTACAGATTCAAGATTGTAAAGAGCAGAAGCATGATGATAATGACTGTGAGTCGCTTATCGGTAGTAATCTCCCCACATAGCTCTTTGAGTTTATCCTCCAACCAGTAACCAAGTTCTTTGATTCGTTCTTTCATATTTTCGTGGTTTACCCAAGTCCCCTTTGGGGAATTTAGGGGGCTGTTATCTATCCAGAACTCTCAAATCCTTATTCTCCCGTATCTCAAAGGCTTCGATAGTAAACCCATGCGGATTATTATCAGAGCGAACGGAGTTCAGTAGTTTACAAGTCGTTATCAGACTGCGTTCCGTGATATTACTTTCCCTGATAATCATCTGTCGGGCATGGGTAACAACCTGATAGGGATATGCATCTAAATTGCAGGAAATACTATCGACCTGAATGGTCTGATTGATATTACCCGAGATGATTCGATTATAATATCCTTTCTCCGACAAGTCTTTATAGTAATTGAAAGCCGATTTATCCGATAGCACTAACGCCCGATTGATATTACTTTCGATAGCGGACTTATCAGGAGACAGTGTAAAGAACAGTTCGTGAAACCGCCTGACGTGTTCCCGAGCTTCCACAGGTCTGTTCTGCGACAAGTCTTGCGAGAGAGCCAGCATCAGCGACTTGCCACTATCCAGCACATAGATTTTCTGTCGCTGTGCTTCTGCGAAATCGTAGGCACTCCATGTGGAGTAGCCTGCGACCACAGCACACAAACAGAGAAAGACAATGCCGAAGATGCGGAGTTGCTTAAAACTCGATTCGATATTTTTTAATGATTTAAATTCCATTGATTTTTAATTTGTTATTTTTTAACTAATTATGAAAGAATTTATCAGAATTGGATTTTGGTTCGCCATCACAAGTATATCTGTCAATATGCTGGTTATTATTCTTGCATTTATTTTCGGAAATACATTCTCATTTGTGATCGCTTTTATCTATTTATTATGCTATCTAACTCCTATTCTGAGTTTTATGCTAATCTTCTTTTGCCTATTCTCGGCTCTTCTCAATAAAGAAGTCAGAAAGCAATTATTGATAAATAGTTTACTCTTATTGCTTGGCGGTACTGTTCCGATTATTCTGATGTTCTATATTCTCTTTGGTTCTAATTACATGCTATAATTATTTCCCTTTGAGCCTTCCCGCAATATTTCCTGCAACAGCACCACCGAAACCGCCTGCCATAGCAGCACCTTTGGTAGCCGTGTTATTTACGTTCTTACCGAAATTGCCCATACCTCCGGCGGAGATAATCCATCCTGCAACCGTTGGTATTGTGAAGTAGCCCACAATTCCAATAATGAGAAAGACAATGTAAATTACATCTGAACTATCCAGCGAGAAGTTAGGGTCAGTCTGCATCCGGTCGATGTCCGATTGTAGCATGAGTGATTGCAACCTTGCCAATATGGTACTGAACAAATCCGAGACGGGCAACCACAGGTATACCGATATATACCGACTTATCCATTGAGTCAGTGTCGATTGAAAGCCATCCCACACAGATATGGCAAAAGCCAGTGGACCGAGTATGGCAAGGACAATCAGAAAGAAAGTGCGTATCACATCAATAATCAGGGCAGCCGATTTGAAGATTATCTCCAACAATTCCCGAAAGGCTTCCCGTATCCATTTCTTTAATTGATAGGCAGCCCTTTCTATATACAATCCGGCTTTTGTCCCCACATCCATAACGCCCAATGCTTCGAGTTTGGCATCCCATACCTCGTTATCTACCAGATAGGCTGTCTCGGGATTACGCCGCATGGCTTCATATTCTAACTTGTCCTTTATGTCTGCATAACGTTGCATATCCAACGTTTCGGACTGCAGCATCCCATTTGTTCCCTGTACCACCGGACTCATAATACTGTTAATTGTTCCAAGTACAATCGTAGGAAAGAACATAATGCACAAACTGAGAGCGAACGGACGAAGGAGCGGGTACACATCAATAGGTTCTGCCCGAGCCAAAGATTGCCACACACGATAGGCTACATAGAACAAGGCACCCAGTCCGGCAATCCCTTTGGCGATACCAATCATGTTGCCGCAGAGGGGCATCATACTGTCGTAGAGTGCCCGTAGCGTTTGATGAAATTGATCGAAATCCATTACCAATAACGTTCGTTAGGGTTACCATACAAAGCATTCACACGGGCTGTCTCACCTTTCTTCTTGGCACGGAGATAAGAAACACCGATATTCTTATTGGTATAGTAGCGGACAAGATTCCGGTACTCCACCATCGAATCGTAACAGCCATTGACCACATCCATACGGTCTTTGTCCGAAAGGGATAGTGTAGAAATATTGACTACTCCTTTCAATTCGTTCAGCACATCATTGCTTTGCTCCAGCAGTTTGGCATAGCCGTTAGCGATAGCATTGAGTTCTTCTATCGAATAATTAGGGTCGGATAACATCTTTTGGAAGCTGTATACATAAACATCTGATATTTCGCCTACCATAAGAATTGTCCTTTGGACTTTTTTTGCATCCTTAACTAAGTTATTTACAGCCTTTAAAGCATCGTAATATTGCTTCCCCTGATCGTACACTTTTTTAACTTCCTGAAAATTTTTGACCATATTGGTCGCAGTCGTAGTGGTCTGGGTAACGTTACGGGTTGTATTGACAATACTTTGAGCCAAGTTGCTCGGATCAAATACTGCCCACTGAGCTTTTACTTGTGTTGCCATAAGCAGACAGCTTACGCATAACATGAAGATTTTTGTTCTCATATTCAATTGATTTTTAAATAAATAATTGTAATTTGTTACGCTCTATCAGAGCGTTGAGAGAATGAAGCCTATCCGCCCCTTTTGCTTTCAGCCAATTGCCGGATCGCCTGCTCAATATCTCCGCCGAGTTTACCTGCCAACTGCAAGACTTCCATCTTTTCAGTTTCTTCCGTTGTGAACGTCAGATATTCTTCAGTCGATACTTCGGTAGCGTATACTGCCGACTGCATTCCACCCAGACCAATCCAGACTTCTTTGTAGATACGACTTGGATTGTTCGACATATTGATGGAAAGTATCTGAGCCTTTTCTTTGTCGGTCAAACCTAATAAGGATTGTATCGAATCAAATTTGTTCATATACTTTCGTTGATCCAGCAGTATCTTACAGTCTGAATTATTGATAATGGCTTCCTTGACAATCGGCGATGAAATAATATCATCTACCTCCTGTGTAACAACAATCGCTTCCCCGAAATATTTCCTAACGGTTTTATACATATACTTGAGATAATCAGCCATATTAGGGGAAGAAAGAGCCTTCCAGGCTTCTTCCACAATCAGTTGTTTTCGAACGCCTTTCAGGTGTCTGAGCTTGTTAATAAAGGCTTCCATAATGATGATAGTGACAATAGGAAAAAGTTCGCGGTTCTCCTTTATACTGTCAATTTCAAAGACTATAAAGCGTTTATTCAACAAGTCGAGTTTCTTATCCGAGTTCAGCAAGAAGTCATAACGCCCACCCCGATAGTATTGGCGAAGAGTAGTCAGAAAATTATTGACATTAAATTCTTCTTTCCTCACCTCAATCTCCCGATTTTCGAGTGCCGCCTTGTATTCGTCCCGCATGAACTCGTAAAATGTGTTGAAGCTGGGAACAATACTACTGTCAGTCTGAATCCTTGTGATATACTCATCTACAGCACTACCCAATTCGCCCGATTCAGTCTTCGATATTTTATCATCATCACTTTTCCAGAGAGTCAGCAGCAGCGTTTTCAAACTATCCTTTTTCTCTACATCGAACTGGTTGTCATCGGTATAGAAGGGATTGAAAGAGATCGGATTTTCTTCGGTATAGGTAAAATAAATTCCATCATCCCCTTTGGTCTTGCTGCGAATCATTTCGCATAATCCCTGATAGGAGTTTCCCGTATCGACTAAGACGACGTGCGTGCCCTGCTCCCAGTATTGGCGGACGAGGTGGTTCATAAAAAAGGACTTTCCACTACCCGAAGGACCCAACACAAATTTATTTCGGTTGGTAATAATTCCTTTTTTCATGGGTAGGTCGGAAATATCCACATGAAGCGGTTTGCCTGTTACCCGATCCACCATTTTGATACCGAAAGGCGAAGGAGAACTTTTGTAGTTTGTCTCTTCCACGAAAAAGCACAAAGCCTGTTCGATAAAGGTGTAAAAACTCTCCTCACTCGGAAAATCGCCCTGATTGCCTGGAATGCCTGCCCAGAACAAGGTCGGCGTATCGACTGTATTGTGTCGGGGCTTACATTCCATGAGTGCCAATTGGCTACCCACATCGTTTTTAATACGTGAAAGTTCTTCCTTATCCTCACTCCATGCAATCACATTGACATGGCAACGTACAGAGGTCAAGCCAAAGCTGTGAGCTTCGTTCAGGTAATCTTCGATCCACTGTTTGTTAATTTGGTTTCCACGACTATACCTTGAAAGTGAGTGCATATTCCTTGCTTGTTTTTCGAATTGCTTTAAGTTAGCCGTATGGTCATCAATAAAAATATATTGATTGACGATGTGATTACAGGTCAGTAATACCCCGATGGGTGCTGCAAAAGACAGACGGCAGTCACTCCGGTCGGTAGATAGCCGTTCATAACGGGTATCGGTTTCTACTTTGCCCGGCAGATCTTCCACATCCGACAGCGTATGCAGGCAGAGATACTTATCTCCGACTTTCATCTCTCCCGCTCCAAGTGCCATATCTTTCAGGCAAGTCGTATCTTCCTGTGATAAGGAGAAATACTTTTCGATAATGCCTGCCTTTTCTTTCGTACCTACAATCTGGTCAGTAGTTAGTCGTACCAATTTAATAAATCCACTATCATTGATAATTCGTTCAAACTGCCCGACCGATTCTAAAAATTTCTGAGCCATCTCCCGATCCTGCATTTCCTTTGGAACAATAAAACCACGAGTCAGAGCTGTATAACTGCTTTGTTGTTTGGCTCGCTCTTTGGTGGTCTTGGTCAGATACAGATAGCTGGTATGATTCAGAAAAGGGCGTTCGTTGAAATGCCGCTCGAAACTGCGAGACAGAAAACTGATGTCTTCTTTTTGCACCTGTGGTTCGTACTTTTCTTCTACAAACCAATCTTGTTTATGAATGATACTGTAGTTAGGCAATACTTTCATCGCTTTTGCCCACGAAGCATGTATCGCTTCATACTCGGGAGAGGTTACGGTAAAGAGTTCGGGCAGTTCCACCCGATAGGCAATAGTTATATCCGCATCTTTACTTAGGATGCAGTCATGTTCTACCGCCAGCAGAGGGAACTTGCTCTCTAAGGTGGCAGCACTTAGTGTGTTTCGCATAGAGCCTCCTTTCTTTTGATTCTCGAAATGAGTTGTATTATTCGTTTGCGATTGATAATGTATCGGGGGTGGTTGCGGGTAGCTTGCAACTTCATCAATCCATATTCGCCGTATTTATCATTCAGGTGGAATGTACCCCAGACCAATGTTCCGGCAGTGATGACTCCGAAGCCGATGCAGATAACCTGACTGATCCCGATCATATACATAATCACAAAGACAATAAACACAGCCAATAGCCCACCTGCGAAAATGAATAGGTACTGCGATTTGAGTCCTTTAAATTCGGCAGGCTTGCCAATTCCTTTGTTGATTGAATATTCCATTCTTTTTCCTTCTTTATTTGAGTTAATAAGAGGGCCTAAGACCCTGAATTGATTTTAAGTGTGGTATCCAAGGCGGACGAGAGATTCGAATATTCATCTACCGATAGTAGATTCATATTCAAATCCTCGAAGCCCAATGCTGAAGACCGGAGCTTAAAATCGGCTTATAAGAAGAATGAACGAAGAATGGTTGCCGCCACAATCAGGAAGATACACGCCCCAAACCACGAAGCGGCAGTTTTCGAGGTGTCGGGATCGCCACTCGAAAACTTCGAATACACTTTTACGCCCCCGATCAGTCCTACGACTGCCCCGATGGCATAGATTAGTTTGGTCGCTGGATCAAAGTAGGAGGTTACCATGTTTGTCGCATCGGTAATCCCCTGCATGCCGTTTCCTTGTGCGAATACAGATGTGGTAGCAGCTAAGAGTATAGCTGCAAAGAATAGGATTCTTTTCTTCATACGTTTTTTGTTAGTTGTGCCGTGAGGATTGGATGGTCGCTCACGGCGGGTTAAACTTGGATAATTTTTAATTGGATAATTAGTTTTTTTGATCTATTACATAGGCAGATTTATTTAGGATTTAGAAATTTATTTACGTCAAAGTCTTCCAGCTCTTCGGACTCATCAACTATCTTCGATGTTCCTTGTTCTTTCTGATGAAGTGTTACATGCAGGTCTATCAAGTTAGAAATAATGGATGCCGTTTTACCGGAGGAGAGTTGTTCTACGATTTCGGTTTCTTTGTTCTCATATAGTATTCTTCCGGCTTCCCTCTGTTCGTTCTGAGATGCTTCCGTAGACTCAACAACTTGTTTCAGTTTATGCAACTCATCGATTGTGACACCCGAAGCAAAACAGACATCTTTACCAAACATTTCCTTTAATTCAATAGTCTCTTGATCTTCGTCAATCTCATCATTATTTTCTTCTCTGTCCAATGGGTAATCGATCTTCATCGGAGCCGGATCGCTTTCCGTTGCAAAGGTAGGTGCATTCTCTTCGATTATCGGCTCTTTTGCCATAGGGGTGGTCGTGGTTGGCAGGGGTTGGCTTAGGGTAAAGGTACTTTTACCGACTATCGAAGCCTCTTTTTTTGAAATTTCAGGCTGATTTGGGTCTACACTCTTCTCTTTTTCCATCTGTTCTTTTCCCAAATGAAAGATTCGATATAGACGAATAATGGTCGGATATACCAATAGTAGAAATAATAGGACTGCGGCTAAAGTGGTTATTAGTATTATCATAACAATTTATTTTTAGCGTTTCTTGGATGGCAACTTTTGCTTGAGGCTGTCTTCCAATAATTCATCTATTATCTCCTGATAATCGTCAAGATGGGTTTTCAGTACATTATCAATGTAACTGAATAAGGATATATTACTATCTGTTGATATCTTAAGCAGTAGTGACAAGCAAGCATGAAACTCCGGACGGATATTTACGGACTTGCCATGACGGGCTATTTTATCTGATTCAATCAGAAATAAGGAACTATAACGCTTTATATTATTCTCTTTGTATTCGGAGCCATAGATATCCTTATCTGCATTTAAAAGAGGATTGTTGTCTGGTTCTCTCTTCTTGTTCTGCATAATGATTCTAAGGGTTATCCCTTTTACAAGTAAGAACAGGAGAACGAAAATCAGAAGAATTGATATAATTATATATGGTAACATGGTGTCTAATTTATAATTGGTTATTCTTCCGTAGGAGTTCGTTTACTTCATCTTCATACATGTTAAAATGATGTTCCAGAATATTATCAATATAACCGAAATAGGACAGGTCATTCTCAGCAATTATGCCGAGAATTTTTCTGATTTTATTATGGAACTCCTGGCGTATATTGATATTCTTACCTTTTCGGGACGAAGTCCTGTTCTCTTTCAGAAAGGTCGAAACAAAATCCGGTGCTTTAGCCTTTCGCTTTTTTGATTCTTCTTTAACTTGTACCGGTTCTTCAGATGTTTGTTCTTGTATTTCTGATTGCTTTTCTTCACTGGGAGCAGGTTGTTCTATTTCAGGTCTTTTACCTTTCATTAAAGACCTCAAAATCAGATCTTCGTCTGATTCCTCATGTGTTATTATTTTTTTACTCATCTGTTTATTGATTTATTATTTGTAAAATTTCTTCAGCAAGTTCAGCCAACTTTGCTTTCTGTATCAATACTTTATCGGCAGGAAACAGGGTAGACCGAAATAGAACCTTCTGCGATGACAATATATCCTTTCGGAATTTTTTCGTATCGGGAACAGAACTTTTAAGTAGCTGTATTCCCAATTCGCCCACTACTTTTTCATAGACGTCATAGATATCGGTTCTTTCCCGTCCATCGACCATATTCCAAAAAAGGTACATTCCCTTGATATTGCCCTTCCCTACGGATAGGTAGCCTTCGTTCATGGCTACAGCGAATTGCAAAGTGCTTTCTACGGCAAGACGGTCCGCAATCATCGGAGGAAAAATATAGTCCATATTAGCGATAAGTGTCAGTACCCCTTTGGTATTGAGTGTTCCCGGCAGATCGAAGAATATCATATCGAACTGCGTATCGGAAGATGCAATCAGCTGCCGGGCTGTTGTAATGGCATCCATCGTATTGCTGGGGACTATTGGATAAGCCCCCCGATTATCCAACTTAAACTGATTCAAAGCCAATCGCTTATAATAAGGATCATTCATTACAAGTTTGCTCTCCCGTTCCCGTTCTTCATTAATACTATGCTGCGGACTATCGCAATCGATAATCGCAACGTTCTTACCCAACACATAATTGAAATAACTGGCCATCAATACTGTAAAGGCACTTTTGCCAACTCCGCCTTTTTGATTACTAAAACTGATAAACAAGGGTTCCTTTTTCATATCATTACTTTTTAGTTTGATAAATTTATATTTCTGTCTATGAAACTACATACCGTTCTATAGATCATATCTTTTGTCCTATTTATAATTCTATCAATTGATAGATTAATAGATGGATGGATGATTGGATTTATAGATAGAGATTCCTCCCTATATATCTACATATAGTCCTATCGTTTTTTAGTTTTATAGATAGAGATATTCTTTGTTAGATTTATCAATATATCTATACCTCGATCATTAGATTGTTAGAAGATTCTATCAATAGAAAAAAACATATATCAATACAGAAATCTATCTATCCATTTTTTTATTTATCGATTGATATATGAGTCCATCTTCTACTCTGTCTTTCGTTCGATAGAACAAAAGTAGATCAACATTCTCTTTAAACGATTCATTTTCATAAGTGGTGGTAGCGGTTGGCAGGGGTTGGCACAGGTAAAGGATTATTTCAGCCCATAAATACCCTCTAACTTTGCATAATCGAAGGATAAAGATTCTCTGATTTACAAATTATAGTTTGGAAAGGGCTGATTCATTTAGGATGTGTATCCAATGATGGCAATATATATTGCTTATCCCCATCATTCTCCATTTGATAATGTTCGGTCAGTTTCGAGTTTAACGTCAATCCACCCTTTCAAGGTGGATTTTTATCAGCGTCAGCTGAAGGCAAGATGTGTTTTGAGTACCCTCAAAACTATTTCAAGGTACTTGAAACCATCTTGCCCACTCCTATGATAAGTCGGGGGAATCTTGCTCCGAAGTCGGCAAGATTTTTAGTTCTCGATTGAATGTAACGGCTACACGAATAGTAGCATATGTAAAACTTGTCGCAGACTATGTAAATAGGACGGTCTGCGACCGCTAATTATCCAATGTTATGAACGAAAAGAAAACAAACAAACGAAAGACCGGACGCTTGCCCAAGCAAGATCCGGCGAAAAGAAAGCACGTATTCTACCTCAATGAAGCCGATGAAGTCCGCTTCCTATCCCTTTTTGAGCAGTCGGGAAAGGCAGCAATGGCTCATTTTATTACTTCCTGCATCTTTGACAAGCCGCTCAAAGTCGTTAAAATAGACAAGGGAATACACGATTATTATATGCGACTGACCACTTTCTTTGGCCAGTTTCGGGGTATTGCCAATAATTACAATCAGATTGTGAGGTCGCTCAACACCAACTTTACGGAGAAAAAAGCACTCGCTTTTCTCTATAAATTGGAGCAGGAAACTATTGAATTGGCTCAACTAAATCAGAAAGTTATTGCACTTACCGCTGAATTTGAAGCTAAATATTTACAATATTATGGTCGCTAAAATCAACAGCGGGAGTTCATTGTTCGGAACTTTATCCTACAATCAGGAGAAGGTAGAGCAGGGCAAAGGAAAGATACTCTTTGGCAATCGTATGATCCAACATGTAGATGGCACATATAATATGTATCTGAATATAAAATCATTTGAACTATATTTGGATGCCAATAAACGAACCGAGAGACCTGTCCTGCATATATCGCTTAATCCGCATCCCGATGATAAGCTGAGTGATGAGCAGCTAAGTACCATCGCACAGGAATATATGGAAAAGATGGGTTATGGTAACCAGCCTTATCTTGTGTATAAGCACGAAGACATTGACCGTCACCATCTGCATATCGTTTCGATACGAGTAGATGAGAATGGCAAGAAGTTGAACGACTCCTATGAAAAAAGACGTTCGGAGAAAATCCGCAAGGAACTGGAGCAAAAATATAATCTCATCCCTGCCGAGAAACAAAAGCAATCCGATACTCTGTCTCTAAAACCTGTAAATATCAAAGATGGTAATATCAAAAAACAAGTATCCAATATTGCCAAATCGCTGATGCGGGACTATCATTTTCAGAATATCAATGAGTATCGGGCACTCCTTAATATATATGGTATAACCGTAGATGAAGTAAAAGGCGAAGTTCGGGGCAAAGCCTATAATGGATTGGTATATTCGGCATTGGATAAGAAAAGTGAAAAAGTCGGCAACCCGTTCAAAGCATCGTTGATTGGTCGGGAAGTAGGATATCATGCTTTGCAGAAGAGAATGGATGCATCTAAAGATGTGCTGAAGGATAAGAAAGCCTACAACCGGACAAGGCATATCGTATCTGCTCTCCTAAAAGAACAACCTTCCCGAAAGGCATTTGAGAAGGAGTTGGCTAAAAATGGTATCTCAGTATTGTTTCGAGAGAATGATGACAAGCGTATCTATGGTGTTACCTTCATCGACCACCAAGAAAAAGCCGTATTCAATGGCTCCCGCATGGGCAAGGAGTTTTCGGCGAATGTGTTCCATGAGTTGTTCAGTAAAAGCGATAATGCGGATAACTATAAACAGAACTTCGACAATAATTCCAACGATTTCAAAGAACAGGACTCGGCAGTAGAAGCGGTTGCAGGCTTATTCTCTATGGAGCAGCATGGCGATAATTACGAAGAAATTGCCTTTGCCAACCGTATGAAGCGGAAAAAGAAGAAGAATAGAGGCAGAGGATTGTAAAAAATAAGTATAAACAAATAGGTCTGTGACCTAAAAAATTAGAATAAAATGCAACAAGAAGATGATTTGAGAGGATTAGCCAAAGTGATGGAGTTTATGCGGGCTATCAGTATATTATTTGTCGTAATCCATATTTATTGGTTCTGCTACCAGTCGATACGGGAAACAGGAATCAATATTGGAGTAGTTGATAAAATCCTGCTGAATTTTCAGAATACAGCAGGATTGTTTTCCAATATCCTATGGACAAAGCTGTTTGCTGTGGTGTTCTTGGGCTTATCTTGCTTGGGCACGAAAGGCGTAAAAGAGGAAAAAATAACTTGGAATAGAATATATGTATTCTTGTTCTTTGGGTTTCTCTGCTTTTTCCTTAACTGGTGGATACTGGCATTGCCTCTACCATTGATTGCCAATACTGCTATTTACATTTTCACAATGACCGTCGGGTATATTTTGTTATTGATGGCAGGATTGTGGATGAGTCGCTTATTGAAGAATGACCTCATGGATGATGTCTTCAATTTGGAGAACGAGTCTTTCATGCAGGAAACTCAATTAATGGAAAACGAATATTCGGTCAATCTGCCGACTCGCTTTTTTTACAAAAAGAAATGGAACAAGGGTTGGATTAATGTAGTCAATCCATTTCGGGCAACCATTGTGTTGGGTACTCCGGGTAGTGGTAAATCCTATGCGATTGTAAATAATTACATCAAACAGCAACTCAGTAAGGGCTTTTCGATGTATATCTATGATTATAAGTTCGATGACTTATCTACCATCGCTTATAATGAGCTTTTGAAGAATTTGGATAAATATGATGTTACTCCCAAATTCTATGTAATTAATTTCGATAACCCGTCAAAAAGCCATCGTTGTAACCCCATTGCACCCGAATTTATGAGCGACATCTCAGACGCATATGAAAGTGCATATACAATTATGCTAAACCTCAATAAATCGTGGATTCAGAAACAAGGAGACTTCTTTGTGGAATCCCCGATCATCCTGCTGGCAGCCATCATCTGGTTTTTGAAAATCTATGAAGGTGGCAAGTATTGTACATTTCCTCATGCGATTGAGTTTTTGAACAAAAAATATGCTGATATTTTTCCTATATTGACATCCTATTCCCAATTGGAGAATTACCTGTCTCCCTTTATGGACGCTTGGGAAGGAGGAGCACAAGATCAGCTCCAAGTGCGCCCGTAAGGGTACTCAATAAATATCTCTTTGGCAAGAGATTAGGTTCGCGTTCTTTGAAAAAATAACCTATCATCACCCGGCTTATCCGTCAACGAAAGACGACGGGGAGTGTAGCATGCTCGGGAACGCCACAAGTGGACAAACTACCCTGTCTCGACTGAGTGGCTAGATGAAACGATAGATATGAGGATAAAGTCTGTATTGATTGAACGATAGTCTGAGCGGTCAGATGGTTAGGCTTTGACGTAAGGTAGTTATACGATTTCAAAAGAATCGAAACCCGTCATATCGTGGTACTCAAGCTCACCTTGCAGGGGCTTTGAGCAAAAGAACTTACTACGACGCAACTACATACATAGTAAAGGACGAAAGTCGTATCCGACAATCTATCTGCCAAACTAATCTGAATTTCAGATTATGTTATTGTGTACCTAAACGGGGATTACCTAAATCGGAAAGCCAGTTGTAAGGCTATGGGGTCTGCCCCTGAATATCCGACATGGTAACAGAGCCTCCGTAGTAGTCTGAGCAAGGGAAAGCCTTGTACACGCAGGTAAAACTGCACGGCGAAGGGGGGCAGTTAATTCAGTTTAATATGATTAAAGGAAATTGTGAGAGACATGAGAAATCCGGAAAAAGTATTAAACAGTCTAACCGAACACAGCAGCGACTTGACTTACAAGTTTGAAAGGCTGTACAGGATTCTGTTTAACGAGGAAATGTATTATCTTGCCTATGAGCGCATTTATGCTAAACCAGGCAACATGACCAAAGGTGTCGATGGGAAAACCATTGACGGCTTTAGTATATCCAAAGTTAAACAGTTGATTGATACGTTAAAAGATGAAACGTATCATCCTTATCCTTCCAAAAGGACATATATTCCAAAGAAAAATGGAAAGAAACGTCCTTTGGGCATTCCTGCATTTTATGATAAACTTCTGCAAGAGGCAATCAGACTTATTCTGGAAGCAATTTATGAAGGTAGTTTTGAGAAATCTTCTCACGGGTTCAGACCTAAGAAGAGTTGCCATACTGCTCTAAAAAGCATTCAGAATTCGTGTAATGGTACAAGGTGGTTTATCGAGGGCGACATTAAAGGATTCTTCGATAATATTAATCACGAAATACTGATTAGTATGCTGAAAGAGCGCATAGCAGATGATAGGTTCATAAGACTTATCCGTAAATTCCTTAATGCCGGATATATCGAGGATTGGGTATTTCGCAAATCGTATAGTGGAACTCCGCAAGGTGGAATTATCAGCCCAATTTTGGCTAATATCTATCTAGACAAGTTTGACAAATACATGAAAGAATATATCCTTAGATTTGATAAGGGAACAAGGAGAAAAGAAAATCCTATTGCCAAAAGACTTGGACATCAGAAAGCAAAGCTGAAAAAGAAACTCGAAAATGTAAACGATGAAACACAAAGAAAACAGCTTAATGAGCAAATACGAGAAATAATAAAAGAACGCCTGAAATATCCTGCTGGTGATGAAATGGATAGCAATATCAAACGTCTGAAATATGTGAGATATGCAGATGATTTTCTAATAAGCGTTATTGGAAGTAAAGAAGACTGTAAACAAATTAAAGATGATATCAAAAATTATTTGTATAATGTCTTAAAGTTGGAACTGTCGGACGAAAAGACACTGATAACCAATGCACAGAAATCAGCTAAATTTCTTGGATACGACATCTTTGTACGCAATTCCAATGATACCCATAGGGATAAGAACGGGCATCTAGTCAGAAGCTACGATCACAAGATCGTTCTTTATGTAACAACCGAAGTGATGCGAAACAAACTATTAGCCTATAACGCAGTGAAAATCACTAAGAAAAATGGCACGGAGTTTTGGAAGCCCACAGGACGTAGCTATATGAGAAATCTGGATGATCTGGAAATCATTAGCCAGTATAATTCGGAAATCATAGGCTTCTACAATTATTACTCAATCGCAAATAATAGCTGTATTATCGACTCCTTCTATAATATCATGGAGTACAGCATGTATAAAACGTATGCAGGCAAATACCGTACTTCCAAGAAAAAGATAATAGCAAAATACAAAAAGAAAGGTGTATTTGCTATTCCTTACACCAATAAGAGGGGGCACACTTTTTATCGAGAATTTTACGACAAAGGTTTCAAACGTAACGAAACACCTGATGTGAATCTAAATGACAGTCTTCCTAACACGATTGCTATAACAGGAGGTCGAAATGGACTTATAACGAGGCTGCAAGCCGGAGTTTGTGAACTTTGCGGTTCGACCGACGAACTCGAAATGCACCACGTCCGTAAACTCAAAGACCTGAAAGGCAAATCCGAATGGGAAGTTAAGATGATTGCTCGTAAACGAAAAACGTTAGCAGTATGTATAAAATGCCATCACAAGATACACGCAGGTACATTAGACTGAATGAATTAATGGAGAGCCGTATACGCAGGAATGTGTACGTACGGTTCGGAGGCGAGTGCTTGGAAACCTACCACCGTGAAAAGTGGCAAGGCGCCGGGTGCTTAGCCTATGGGCAGATTGCGAGTGCCAAAATTCCCTTATCCAGAATGATAAGCCCACAACTGTATTGGGTAATGACAGGTAACGATTTTACGTTAGATATCAACAATCCGAAAGAACCAAAAATACTTTGTGTTGGTAACAACCCCGACAGGCAAAATATTTATTCGGCGGCATTGGGTTTGTACAATAGTCGTATTGTGAAGTTAATAAACAAAAAGGAGCAACTTAAATCTTCGGTTATCATTGATGAGTTGCCAACTATTTATTTTCGGGGATTGGATAACCTGATTGCAACCGCTCGTAGTAATAAAGTAGCTGTTTGTCTGGGTTTTCAGGATTACAGCCAGTTGAACCGTGACTATGGAGATAAGGAATCTAAGGTTGTACAAAATACGGTTGGAAATATTTTCTCTGGGCAAGTTGTCGGCGAATCGGCAAAAACGTTGTCGGATCGTTTTGGAAAAGTCTTACAAAAACGCCAATCTATGACTATCAATAGGCAGGATAAATCAACATCAATCAGTACACAATTGGATAGTCTTATTCCTGTCAGCAAGATATCGAATCTTACACAAGGTATGTTCGTGGGTGCTGTATCTGATAATTTTGATGAACGGATTGAACAAAAGATTTTCCATGCTGAAATTGTGGTAGACAACGCGAAAGTGGCTGCTGAAAGTAAGGCTTACAAGAAAATTCCTGTTTTAACCAACTTTATAGGTGTGGATGGTGTTGATATGATGGAGTCTGAGATTAAGAGAAATTATACTCAGATTAAAGCAGATATTGGGCAAACTGTTAAGGATGAGTTGGAACGAATAAGTAATGATGAGAATCTAAAGCACCTGATTAAAGGATAATGATAATAAAATAAAGCGTGGATAGCATTATTTCCGGGAATAGAGGCACTGGTATACCTAACGAACAGGAATAATGATCCACGCTTTGTACGCATGAACATTGTTTCCTTTTCTTTTGTTCGTGAATCTAAAATTACCAGTTTCCTATTCTACCCAAAGAAAATGAATACAATAATCTATATTTTTCTACTTATCTTTTCCTCTTATTTTCTTCTTTTTGAAAATACCGTTATCCATATTATCCATTCGTTGATTGAGCTTTTCAATCATTTCATCAAGAAAGAGGGTTCGGCTTCCTACTCGTCGTCGGATAGCTCTGAATGTATCGTAACAATCTTTTACTTCAAATGAAAAAATAATACACAGTTGCTCTATAGCATCAATCAAATCAACATCCCCGTCATTTAGCCGTTTCGTTTCAATAGTCCCATTAACTAATTCTACAAAATCGGCTACTGTTCCGGTCCATTTGAGATTTGTTCTTTCAGGTGCCCATTTCTTAGGCTCTGACAGCTCATTTTGCAACTTCCATTGAATAATCTGTTGCTCAGTTTCAATCAAAGAGATTGCTTTAAATACAAACTTCAAGACATTTTTTTTCCTTCCTGTCAATTGAGTAGTCCCGTATTCCGACAAGTTCCAAACGCACAAAACTCAAATTGTAGTAGAGTTTTGTAGTGTCTATCTCACTTTGTAGTTTTTCCAAAAGTGTCACTGCAAATTCTTCATAGGCTGATTCTAATTTAGTTAATACTTCTTTCTCTTTTGAGGTGTCCGTCAATAACAGAAATAACCTCGAACTCATTAATTGTTTCATAATTTTGAATATTAAATTAATAATTGGGCAGTCTTTTAAATTCAACTGCCCAGAATTGATTATTATTCATTAATCATGTAGAACAATTCATAATAGATTTAACTCTTCTTTTTCGCCCTCCACAACATAGTACAGAATAAAACCGACAAGGCTGCCGCTCCGATCCAGAAGTATCGTATAGAAGAAAAATCATATACGGCAATGCCATCTATCATTGTTTTACTGTCGCCGATCAATTGTCCACTCATAATGTCCTGAAGTCCTGCCCCCAGATAACTGGCAATACCTACAACCCCTAAAGCTGCACCCGATGCTCTTTTAGGAGCTATATCTGTAGCCATCAAACCACCCAGGTAACAAATTAATACACCAATTGATAATCCGAACAAGATCATACTGGCAATATCTATATAATAATATCCTTCCGGTACAAGGACAAAAAGTGCGATAGCTATAGCATTACAAATCCCGAAGATAACAGCCGGAACTACACGGTTACTTTTAAATAGCTTATCAGACAGGAATCCGGAAAGAACTGTTCCCACAATACCGCAAACCGCAGAAACAGCAACAATACTACTTGCTTCAATAGAACTATATGCCTTTTGATTTTCAAGGAAAAATATACCCCAGCTATTAATAGCGTATCGGCTCACATACATACAGGCGCTTGATAAAGCAAGAATCCATATATAGGGGTTCTTTAAAACTTCAAGTTGTGCTTTTCCAGCTGACTTCTCTTGTTCTTTAGTAGGCATAACAGAAGGTAATCCCTGACTGGTTGGACTGTCTTTCATAAAAATCAAGATAACTGCAGCTCCTATCAGACCGGCAATACCTGCCGCACCAAATCCATAACGCCATCCGGCTATACTTACAATAAATGCAGTTGCTATAAATGTGATGGCTTCTCCAATATTATGGCTGGCACTCCAGAATCCATAATAAGAACCACGTTCTTTATCCGTGAACCAACGGGACAACCCGACCACACTGGATGGTGCTCCCATACTTTGTACCCATCCATTGATACCCCATAAAATGACAAACACCCAGAATGTATGGCTCATTCCCAAGAAGATATTTACAAGAGAAGATATAATAAGCCCTACTGCCATAAACCGGGTAATATTCACCCTGTCTCCCAGAAAACCGTTCACAAATTTCCCCACTGCATAGGTAAAGAACAAAGCCGAACCAACAATACCAAGTTGCTGTTCAGTCAGTATTCCATCATCAACCAAAGGTTTCTTTACAACATTCAAACTCATACGGCATACATAGTATAGCCCGTAACCTAGTGTTGCTGATATAAAGAATGACCATTGCAACTTTTTTAGTTTCTTATTATCTTCTTCAATCACTTCCTTATCGGGTAGTGGGGAGAAGAAACGTGCTATTTTCTTTATCATGGAATTGTTAATTTTTAAAGTTTAAAAATAAGAGAGGAGGAGACCGAATACTTTTAAAGTATCCGGTCAGAGTAGTACAGCCCCTCTCTGTTGGCTCAGACTATACCTACCTTAAAAACCTATAACCAATTGATTAGTCGTGTAGCCCTTTTGCTTTTAAATAGTCTATCAGGTAAGCGGGACGGTCTGTTTGAATGATTCGGGCATTTAACATATCAATCAAGTATCCATAAGCACCGTCTTTATCATCAAGTGCCATATCGTCATCATGACCTCCACACAGGGTATCCCATAAAGTATTATACCATATCAGGGCTTTCCCATTCAAATAAATCGCCATTTCTATTGGAAGAGTATTGGAGTCGTCTGCATAAACAAGTTCAAACGCAACAGGGTTAAAATCTTCAACAAACATCTTTATTTGTTCAGCCGCACCATCTTTATCCAAATTTACCACAGGCATATAAATGACATTTTCCAAATATTTTCCGAATTTTTCTTTGACCTCTTCCGGTGTTTGGCTTCCCTTCATTATAATCTGTTGGGTAGTCCCAGTCTTTTCCATCAGTTCGTAAATCTCATCAAAGAAACGGTCGGCTTTATCCAAATTCAGCATAATTTTTCCTTTGGCATGAAGTAAAGCTTCCTCCAGTGTCGGAATATTCTCTTTGGTTTTAATGGCACATCCATTTTTTAATTTTAGTGTACGAATAGAATCGAGAGTCCATTCTGTCACAAGACCTTTACCTGTTGTAGTACGATCCAAAGCTTTGTCGTGCATTAGAATAATATGTCCGTCTTTTGTTCGTTGCACATCTATTTCTACAATATTGACTCCCATCTTTATGGCATTATCAATAGCAGCCAGAGAGTTTTCCGGTGCAAACCGCCAGTCTCCACGATGGGCTACAACGATGACAGAGCTTTGATCCCTGTTTAATAATTTATTTCTTATCTCTGTGGCACGATCTTGTGCTGTAAGAAGTTGCAATACACACAGGAATAGCAATAATATATTTAATCTTTTCATTATAAATCCTTTCTTAGTTTAACTTACCGTTTTTCCAGATCAGCTTTTCTCCCCAAAATGGAATGATTGTATTATCACAGTTTATGTCTGAAGCTCTTTTCAAACCGAGCTCAAATGACCAGCGTGACTCATCAACTCCGGCGTGGGACAATTCGAGTATATGAGAAAGGATAACATATTTAGGTGTAACCTTTTTTCCTATGATGTTATTTTCTGTCTTAGCATTCGGTGCATAACGGGCTATAAAAATATCGACTGGTTTTGCGATTCGGTATTGATCCTCTTTATAATTGGAATCACCCACATGCATTAAAATTAAATCTCCGCCATCACTACCACAATCAATCTGGAATGTTGTTACAAAGTTTTTGAGAGCTGACTCATTATGATTAGTCAAATTTATCGTTACTGTAAAATCTCCTATAATAAATAACTTGAAATCATCCTTTGTCGTATACTGGTAATTCGCATTTTTCAGATAGTTGGAAATAACAGGCTTGTTATTAGCGAACATTTTATTTATCAGGTCAGTGTTGTAATGATCTGCATGATTATGTGTTATACAGAGGAAATCAAGATAAGGCTCTAGTTTCTCCGCATAGCGATGGCAGATATCAACGGCGAAACACCCTTTTGGAGTTTTTACAATATAGCCCATATTATAAAGGTTCCACATGACTGTAGTTCCATTTTCAACCTGTGTTGATTTTACTTCTTCCAATATCCGGTCAAATGCTGCCCGGTAACAAGTTAGAGCCGGAGTATATTTCTCTGTATTCTCAGCCGCAGCATCCAAGCTTTTCAGGTAATTATTGAAGTAAGTGCTGGAACATTCGTCTGCATATCCTTGGATAGCATCAAATGCTTCCTGTCTTTTAGTATTGTGGTTCAAACTGGAGGTACCCCACAGTTTTTCCATTACTTCCTTCGCGTCATTCGCCGAGGGTGTTGGTGTAGGTTCCGGAGCCGGGGCATCATCACCTGAACATCCTGTAAAGAATACAATCGATATCAGAAGTATCAATAGATATAAAAACTTATTATTCATCATTCATCCTTTTTTAATAATTCAAAACTATTGGCAAGTTGTTTTGCTGTCGCGCGCACTCCATCCTTGCTTTTCAATGCTTCATACATATAAATGCCCTTATAGCCTTTATCTCTAATGATGTCAAGTAATTCACACCAAGGGATTGTTCCATCTCCGGGTATCCAATGGCTTTCATTTACTCCGTCGTAGTCAGATATATGCAGGGTTCCGATACGATGTCCTGCTATTTTTGCAAAATGGATAGGCGTGCCCGTCAGATAATGGTTGGTATCAAAACAAATTCCGACTTCCGGATAATCAGCAATGATGCGTAATAATTCTTCAGGAGTATTACCCAAACAAGTCCGTGGCAGGTTTTCAACGCACAATTGTGCCTCGATTTCTTCTGCATACTTTCGTAAAAAGCCAATAGATTCGATGGCATTACTAATCCTTTGTTCACGAATACTGTCATCGATTGGTTCGGAGCTTGAGTGCAATACCAGTTTAGAAGGATTAAATATGGCGGATGCTTTTATCATCCGGGCAATAATATCCACACTCCTTTTTCTGGCTTCATCGTCGATAACAGATATGTCCAGCGTCCGGGAAAATGGAAGATGAATGGACCAGACTTTCATTCCGGCACTATCGATTTTAGCTTTCAATGCATTTATTCGAGGAATTACCTCATCTTCCGATACATTACGGTAATACTGGTTTAAAGCCACTTCTACATACTCGATACCATTTTCTTTGGCATCTGCGAAGTCTGCAGTTATTGGTTTTTCCCATAGGGCTGTTGTTGTCCCCATTTGCATATTCTGAGCAATAACCGAGAAGGAAAGCCCTATAAAAAGGCATCCCAGTATCAATATTTTTCTCATAAGTCAAGAGATATTTAGGTGGGGAGTAATTTCATCCCCACCAAATAATTTATTTATTTGCGGTTAGTACCGTAAATATCACCACCACGTACACTCCAGGAAGAAGTTTCAGGGCCTGCTTCAATAGGAATGGCTAACAGTGACCCTATATTATCTGAACCTATCGTACCCATATAAAGTCGTTTATCCGGCCCTATACTTGCTGTAGCCATAAATTGCTGAGCACTTTCATATTCGAAGACTATATCTCCGGTTGCTGTATTCAAGCCATAAACCATGTATGAACTTCCAACCTTACCTTGTGTAGCACAATATATTTTACCGTTATCGGCTAAAACGGCTCCACAATAGGTTAGGGCTGCACCCAGACTTTTCCCCCACTTCAGCGTTCCGTTAGAATTCACAGCATAAACCTTTTTACCTCCTTTGTCGCTGAAATAGATCGTACCGTCAAGTCCTACTATCGGGAAATATGCATCACCGCCTCCGCCATTTGCATAGGTCCACCTGATATTTCCAGTAGCCATATCGATAGCAGAAAGACCTGCGCTTCCTTTTTGTGTAGCATACAAAGTTGTACCAGATGCATCCATTGCAAATGACCCACGCTCGGTAACATTTACCGTAGCCGAAGTTTTCCATAACTCTGTACCGGATGCATTGAATTTATAGATAGCCGAATTAGTGCCTGCAAATACATTGTTTGAAGCATCTACTACTATAGCACTGGAAGTACCTCCTGTTGTCTTGTTCCAACTAACTGAACCTGTTGAAGCATTAATAGCATATAATGTTCCTGCATTTGTTGCACAATACAATGTACCATCAGACGAAAGGGCGGGGAATGCTCCCATCGCTCCATCAACAACATAAGTCCATTTTTTTGTTCCGTCTGGATTAATTGCATACACTGTATTATCTTTTTCTCCACAAGTATAAACTGTACCATCTTCACCTACTAAAGCACCTCCTCCATAAGTAAGTGTAGATATCTGATACACCCATTTAACTTTTCCTTTTATCACATCAATGGCAAACAAGTGTCCATTTGGCGAGGAAGTAGGAATATAAGCTGTTCTGCCATCGGGAGAAAAGACAGGATTAGATACTTTTACATATCCTGATAATCCATTATAATTAAGATCCATAATTGACCACGCGTAATTGGAAACTTCCATAACAATACTTCCACTTTCAGATGTACCATCCTCATAAATTACTGTGATTCCTACAGTATAATTCCCTATTACGGGATATGAATGAGTCGGTTCCTTTTCGGTTGAAGTATTACCATCTCCAAAATTCCAACTTACAGATTGTACCGTTCCCATTGTGAAATACATGTCATTATATTCGAATGTACAAGGTTCGTTTAATGTCAAAGCATTGCTTGCAACAATAATCGGATATACTTGTCCCGGAGTAGCTTTGGTTGATATAGCATCTGATGTTCCGTTCGGATAAACACATATCAATGAGAATTCATACTCAGTGTCGTTGGTCAGACCCTCAACCACATAAGATTCATGGTCTCTATCAATGATAATAGGATCGTTTATAGAAGATACCAGCAATTTATATTCAGTAAAGTTATCAACGTCTGGTTTTGTCCATTTCAACCTTATTTTTTCGTCTCCGGCAGCGGCAATCAGATTGGTAGCCGGAATCCTTGTAGAAACAGGCTGTACTGTTGCTAATATCTTTCCGCCTTTTCTTCCATCGGAATATACCGGTTGTACGGAGAACGTATATTTCCCCCCATTTACCAGTTCTGTAATAGTGGCGGTCATTGTATTTCCATCGACACTCAGATCACCACCTTTAAGGCTCAAAGGGTTTACAGTCCAGGACACATAATATCCGCTTGGATTGGAGCCTTCCAAGGCTTCCCAACTCAAGCTAACTTCTTCATCCCCGGCTATGGCTTTCAGGTTGGATGCTTCATAGGTATTAAAATTGGCATTTGGAATGTCTTCATCGTTACAAGCTGAAAATAATAGGATAGAAGCTATAAATATGCTATATATAATATTTTTCATTTTCTGTTAGTTTTAAGATTAATATCCCTCGTTCTGCCAGAGAATTGATTTATTGCCGATTTTTTCAATCTCTTTCTGTGGAATCGGATAAACCAGTTGATAATCATTCACTGTATGGCCTACGGCAGCCATTATCTCTTTGGCATAACCCATACGAACCAGATCGAACCAGCGGTGTCCTTCGAAAGGAAATTCCCGTTGCCTTTCTTCAAGGATTGCTTTACGGAAAGCGTCTTTATTGGGTATAGTAGCAATGTCCAAAGCATTAAGTTCTGCGCGTTCACGCACTTCGGTGATTGCGGCCATTGCAGGTGATGTTTGTGAGTTACTATATGAAATCTCATTCAAAGCCTCAGCATACATTAACAACACATCAGCATAACGAAGAAGGATAAAATCATTTCCATATTGTGTTGGGTAAGTAGCATCCGGAGTGTCATAATATTTCATGGGTACATATGCATTTCCGGATTTGGTGAGTGTTATCAGATCCTTGCGTAAATCTGCCTGGTCAGTATAGGCAGCAAGTAGCTGAGGTGTTTGATAGTCATTTGATGTAGCGCTGGTTTGAAACCAAAGCCCATGCCCTTCACTGACAATAGATTTATTAAAACGAATAGCAAAAATAATTTCGTTGTTCATCTTATTATTCACATCAAAGATATCGGCAGGATTTTTCAGTAGGGAATATTTTCCGATGACTGGTTCCAGCACATCCTTTGTCTCTGCCCATTTGCGGAATGTCAGGTAAACTTTACCCAGTAAAGCTCTTGCAGCCCCCAGTGTTGCCCGTCCAAGATCATCTTTTGAATATGCTTCCGGAAGCATATTGTTATCGATAATATATTTCAGATCTCCAGCAATATAATCATACATTTCCTGGTCAGTACTACGTAGTATTGTTAGCGATTCCGAAACGGTAACAACTTTACGAGTAGTAGGAACACCACCCCATAGGCGATACATATTAAAGTAATTGTATGCCCTTAGAAACATAGCTTCCGCTTTATATTGATCTTTCAGTGTTGCGTCAAAATCAGCATCATCAATCTGATCTAAAATTAAGTTACATCTGTAAACGCCGTTACTGAAAATACCCCATACGGACTGAAGTGTTCCATTAGCTGAATTTTCCTTGAATTGGTCGATATCATAGCGGTCCTGTTGACCTGTTGTTGGTGCAGTATATTGGGCATTATCGCTACGAAATTCCACACACTCCAAGTAGTAAGAAAAATGTTCCTGATATTTTCCATAACATCCTATAACCGCAAGGTTATAATCGGATGCTGTCTTATATATTTTATCGGCAGTAACCTTATCGCTTGGTTCCAAGTCGAAAAAGCTGTCGGCACAGGATGTTGCGAATAATAAGGCTGATAAAGCGAATATTAATTTATATTTTTTCATAATATACTTTTATTTTTAGAAAGTAATATTTAATCCGAATGTAAAAGTCTTAGCTAACGGGTAGGTTCCGTAATCTTCTCCGGGTGTTAATGTAGCCTTATCTCCGTCATGGCGTAAGCTTACTTCAGGATTATAGCCGGAGTAATTAGTCCAGGTATATAAATTTTGTCCTGATACGTAGGTTCTTAATTTCTGGATATGGAAACGTTGTGTCCATTTACTTGGTAAAGTATAACCCAAGGAAAGATTCTGCAACCGCAGGTATGAACCGTCTTCAACATGCCATGTCGATGTACGCCCGTTATTACCTTTAGTCTTACGGTTGGCACGGTTTACCTGTCCATTGCCTGGATCATCCTCACTTCTCCAACGGTCCAATGCGATAGTTGTTCCGTTTACATTCCCTTCCATATTGTCGATATAGCGTTTATTCAGATTCAGTATTTCGTTACCGTAAACCCCTTGAAAATTAAAGCCCAGATCGAAATCTTTAAAAGTAACTGTTCCTCCGAAACCGTAAGTAAAGTCCGGCATATAATTACCGACAACAGCACGGTCTTTATTAGTGTCGAGGACACCGTCTCCATCCACATCTACAAAACGGAAATCACCAACTTGTGTGTCTGCGAAATGAGGGTACTGTTTCAGTTGTTCTTCATTCTCGAAAATACCATCCTGTACTAAAAGATAATAAGACCCGATTGGCTTGCCTACTTCTGTAATGTAATAGGCATGTTCCACACTTCCGGAATTAATCATTTGTGTTTGTCCATTTGCTAACTCTACTACCTTATTCCGGTTCGTAGAAAAATTGGCATTGAATGAATATTTCAGGTCTTTGGTAATGTTTTTCTGAGATGTCAATTGTATTTCCCATCCCCGGTTATTTACCTTACCAACATTCATTAAGGTTGAAGAATATCCCGTAATTAGAGGAACATCAACATTAAGTAACATGTCAGAGGTGTTACTGTTATAGAATTCAACGGATAAGCCAAGTAATCCTTTAAACATCTGAATATCTAAACCGACATTAACCATAGCAGTTTTTTCCCAGGTCAGGTCATCATTCTTAATTTTTTCCGGTTTATATCCGAATGTCTGTTTACCACCATCGGCTCCCAGTATATAGTAATCTTTTGCGAAAGTTGACAAACGTTCATAATTGCCGATCTGGAAGTTTCCGGTTACCCCGTAGCTTGTTCTCAGCTTTATATCATCCACAAAATTCAAAGCCTTGGTTTCTTTGAAAAAACTTTCATCACTTATACGCCATGCAGCGGAGGCTGAAGGGAAGTATCCCCAACGGTTATTGGCACCAAAGCGCGAAGAACCGTCTGCACGGATAGCAGCGGATGCCATATAACGACCTTGATAGCTGTATTGTGCACGGGCAAGATAAGAGGCCAATGTCCATTCTGTGATTTCGGAAGTTCCCTTGGAAACCACACCTCCCGTTATTGTTTCGATATGGTCGTTAGGATAGTCAGTAGCTTCCACATAATTCTTCTTCAACCTGTCTTTCTGAGCCGATTGAACCAAAACAGCATTAATGTTATGACTGTCATTTATTGTAGTATTATAGTTTAGTTGGTTTTCTACAAGCCAGTTGAAATAGAAAGAAGAAGAACTAGTACCTACAGGATTGGATGGTTGGTCATAATATTTAAGTCCTACTAATGGAAGGCTAGACTCTCTGTATGTGTCATTGTGTGCACCATAATAATCGCCCCCCAATGAAAGGGTATAGCTTAATCCTTTCATAAATTCATATCCTGCATATACTTTTCCCACCAACACATAACGGTCTACAACATCGGATCGTAATTTGGCTAATGCTACGGGATTCAGTATTTCATTATGTTGGTAGTCCGTTCCTATTCTCCAATAGCCATTCCCCTGATAATTATATGATCCATCTGCATTATATACGGACCATACTGGGGGCATTGCCAAAGCGGATTGAACGATACCACCGGAACCGTAAGAACCACTGGCATTTACCCTATTTGATTTTGAATAGGATGGAGAGAAGTTTACTCCGAATTTGAATTTATCATATTTTCCATCTAGGTTTAAGCGGGTGCTGTATTTCTTAAAATCAGATTCAATAATGATCCCTTCCTGGTCATAATATCCAGCAGATACATAATAACTGATATTCTTTCCTTTGGCAGACAGAGATATGTTATGACTTGTTGTTGCTGCAGTACGGAATATCTCATCCTGCCAGTCTGTATCCGTAAGGCCTTGCTCACCATTCAGGTAAGGAAATAATTCTGTTGGTATCTGATGATAGCTCTGAGGGCGTACACTATTGGGATCGTCTACGGAACCTGTTGGAACCTCAGCAAGATAAGCGGCATTATGACCATCACGTGCAAATTCAGCGAACTGATAAGCATTCATCATCGGAAGCTTCTTCGATACTTTTTGAAAGCCATAAAATCCATCATAGTGTACTGTCAGTTTTTCTGAGCGTCCTTGTTTTGTTGTGATAAGGATAACCCCGTTTGATCCACGGCTACCATAAATGGCAGCAGATGACGCATCTTTAAGAACTTCGATAGATTCTATATCATTGTTATTTAAATTGGCTAGTCCTCTTTCCACAGGCATGCCATCAATTATATACAAAGGCTCATTTCCTGCTGAAATTGTACTTGTACCACGTACACGGATTGATACCGCCCCACCAGGATCACCACTAGGTTGTGTTACCTGTACTCCGGCCATCTTCCCTACAAGAGCCTGGCGCATATCTGATACTGCAACATTCGCTATATCATCAGCTTTTACTTGAGAAATTGAAGTAGATACGTCACGCTTATTCTGAACACCATAACCGACAACGACAACTTCTTTTAATAACTCCGTATTTTCTTGTAAGATAATATCTAGTGACGTTTTATCTCCTAATTTTATTTCCATAGGAGTATAGCCAATATAAGAGATAACTAATGTTGATCCAACAGGAGCTTCAAGAGAAAAGTTTCCGTCAATATCAGTAACGGTTCCTGCTAAAGCATTACCTTTCACAATAACACTTGCTCCTATAATAGGTTCTTCTTTATAGTCTAGGATTGTTCCGGTATATTTCTTTTTAGGGGCTTGTGCCTGTGCTGCTACAATAATAATCCGGTTACCTTGTATTTTATAGGTGGTATTGGTTCCTTTTAACAAGATTACCATTGTTTCCGATAAAGATTTCCCGGAAACATCAGCATTTATCATTTGTTTCACATTAATGACAGATTCGTTATATGCGATTGTCATTTTAGTCTGTTTCTCTACCTCCTCAAAAGCTGATAAAATAGTTTTTTGTCCCGGAGGTAACGTGATTTTTTGATTTTGTGCATTCAGGTTCAGTGAGCCAAACAGTATTATAAAGAGAATAATACATATTCTTGATAAATTAACCCACTGTTTACTTAATGGATAAGTTTTTATTTTCATATTTTTGCATATATGTTTTTCGGTGAATACTTATTTATAATTCTTAAAATGGTATCGTAATAAAGGTTCATCGATTTCAAACCGGGGAGACATGCTTGGTGGCGGCTCTCCGGTTCTTTTTTTCATGGTTAACAATATTTTAGACGGTTAGTATTTCGATTATTTCATAGTGTTATCAGTATATATATAACTTGTTGTTTTCTATTTTGTATTTCAACTGGGGTACAAGGAATTTCAGAACATCCATAAACTCATTAATACTTTCGTCACTCTTGACTTTCATTGTGATTCGTTCATGGTCATATTTATTAGAATTAAGAAATACTTCCATCGCATATTTACGTTCAACAAATTTTATGATCTCATTTATCGTCATGCTTTGGATAACCATATTACCTTCTGTCCAAGCTATGACATTTTCAACCTTTATAGAACTCTTTTCAAATAATCCGGTACTTCGGTTATATGTTACACATTCATCAGGAATAAGAATCACTTGATCCTGATTTATATTTTTAATTTTCACATTTACTTTTCCACTTTCGAGTGTAGTTGATGTCTTTTCACTGTCTGTATAGGCATTTACATTAAAGACTGTTCCCAGCACTTCAATATCCATATCTGTTGTTTTTACTATAAATGGTTTTGTCTCATCTTTAGTAACTGTAAAGTATGCTTCTCCATTCAGAAAAATATCTCTGCTGTCAGAAAATTGTTTCGGATAAATAAGAACACTACCAGAGTTAACCTTAATGACAGAAGAATCGGGTAAGGTAATTGTACGTGTTTCTCCATTGGGAACAATACATTCTACCAATTGAACCTGATTATCAATCTTAACGGAGTCCTTCATGAGATAATAGGTAACGCCAACCGATAATATCGGAAGCATTATGATTGCTGCTATACGGGAAAATCTGCGGATAAGTGGGATGCGTTCCTTACCGGATGTAGGATTTGTCGCTTGTATTGTGGTTAACAATTTATCAAAAGATTTTTCAGTCGATCTGTCAGCCTCAATATTGAGGTTATCCCAGATTTCATTAAACGCAGTCTCTTTCTCTTCTTTATTAGATTCTCTTTTTATCCAGGAAGCAAATACTTTCTTTACTTTTTTAGACTGGTTATTTTGAAAATACTTTTGTATTATTTCATGGATTCTTGTCGACATATTTTTATGCTTTATACATATATGACAGACAAGTCCCTTCTTTGTCCCGACTAGAAGTCAAATTTTTTATAAGAAAAATAAAAATACGAGAGCTAAAATATCCCGAATGTCTTTCAGAGCAAGGCTTAGTTGATTGTTTATTGTTTTTTCGGAAAGGCCCAAAGTTTCTGCAATTTTTCCGTTCTTTATATTCTCAATCCGGCTCATAATATAAATTTTCCGTCTTTGCTCGGGCATTTGGTCAATAGCAATCTGAATTAAAAACTCCAGCTCTTTGGCATTTAATTCTTCTTCAGGAGTGATTGATTCGGATTGATTGCTATAATTAGCAACATATATATCTTCTATATATTTATGTTCCAGATAATTCAATGCTGAATTTTTAGCCATTCTGTATATATACGCATTAAATGAGCGTAGATTGGGTAAATGTTCTTTAGAAGTCCAAACTCTAAAAAATATATCTTGGGATAGGTCTTCTGCTGTTTCTTCTGATTTAATAATATGAGCAATGAAGTACTTTACCTTAGGATAGTATTTCATAAAGATAGAGCGGAAAGCCTCATGATCTCCCGATGCTATTCTTTCAAGGTTATTTAGTTCTTCATTATGTATCATTTAAGCTGCATATTCTACATCTAAGTAAATACAAAATTAAAATTAATTACCATACTATAAAATAATCTTTTGTTAAGAAAATATAGTGTACTAAGTACAACTCAAAATACTATCTTATGCTAAAACCTCTCTTTTTATGCATTGAAATATCTATTTGCTGATTATTGAATTTATTATCAGGTAAAATATTCTCTTTTTTATTTTCTTTATTTTCCAGACTCAGATTAATCTGCCTGCTAAGCGAATCCAGCTGCGATTTCAATTCCTTTAGCTCCGGCTCTTTCTTGAAAACAGCACCCATAACCTCTTTCAATACAGGTAAATCTTTCTCCAGCTTTTGATTATCCGATTGGTATTTATCAATCAGGGCAGGTATCCTGTCTAATGCTTTCAAGAAATTAGTCGATGCCAATAGCGGATCAGTAGCAATATGTCCGTTGTTGTACGAATATTTGATATTGCCCTCTCCCTCAATAAAGAAGCGATTGTCTTTGAATATCGAACCCTCCTTTTGACTTTCTTCGGTTTTGACAAGAATTTTGAAGCCATACAACTCTCCAATCTTGAAGTATTCACCATTGGTTCGCGCATTATCAGCAAGCTGATTAAGCTTGTCGCCAATAACTTTCGGGTCATTGCTACCCAGATTATCCAATCTAATTGGATTGAGTTTATTGCCTTCTTTATCAACCTGTACCTTTTCTTTGAATGAATTTAGGTCTTTATTCATTCTGGCAACCATTTCAGAGTTACTATCTACCGTTCGGGTAATATCTTCAAATTTATAGATGGCAGACGACTTACTCCGATTGAACGCCTGCCGTTCACTTTCCAAAGAAGCTATTTTCTTTTCCAACTTAGCTTTTTCCAACAAATCGGTATTACCAGAAAGGATAGCCACATATTCCGAGAAATTCATGCCCGAACCTTCATCCAAACTACCTTCGTCAATGGTGCGGGTAGCCATATTATTCGTTTTTAACTGATTGATAAATAGCTGTTTATTTTGCAATAGATTAAACTTATAAGAATCAAGACTCTTTTCAACCGCATAGATAATCACGTCTACTTTATTATCAGCATATAATTTGGCGATTTCATTACCTTTTCTGATTGCCCTTCCATCCCTTTGTGAGAGGTCTGACGGTCGCCACGGCGTATCAGCGTGATGAATTGCCACAGCCCTTTGTTGAGCATTTACACCCGTTCCTAACATACTTGTTGAACCAAATAATACACGAATACGTCCTGCGTTCATGGCTTCTATCATGGCCTTTCGGGCATTATCGGTCTTAGCTTCCTGTATAAAGCGTATCTCATGGGCAGGGATACCATGATCTTCAATTAACTTTCTTTTAATCTCACTATATGGATTCCATTCATTGGGTTTATAGGTTCCTAAGTCTGAAAATACGAACTGAGTTCCCTTTTGTGCATTATAGGTTTTATAGTATTCAGCAATCTTAGCTGCACAATGCGATGCTTTGTTATCCACATGGTCGCCGTAGGCTTGGTCTATCATTCGCATATCTAAAGACATCTTTCGAGCATAGTCTGTCGCTATAAGCATTTTTGCTTTTTCTTCCTTTTCGGATAATGGCTCTCTTCCCAAAATTGTAGCATCCCCCGTTTCAGCAAACTTCATTAATTTTCCGATAAATACCTCCTGCTGTGGTGTGGGTGGGATATTGTACAATACCTCATTCTTCTCGGGACGGTCAATTCCAATATCCTTTGCTGTACGATAATCCGTTATCTCCGAATAGAAGGATGCCAGTTCGGGCACTTTGATAAAATAGCGAAAGCGTTCTTTTTGTACGATCTGATTGGTTACCGAAAACTCATAGTCTGTTGTCTTCTTGGCAAAAACAGCCGCCCATGCGTCAAAGGAGTTGATACCCTGCTTTTCCAGTTCTTTTGGTCTTAGATACTTGAAAAGTAGATATAGTTCCGTCAATGAATTTGAAATAGTAGTCCCCGATAGGAATGTTGCTCCTAAATCTTTATCTCTCCTTTCCTGTATGGTACGGATGGCAAAGAGCATATTCATAGCCCGCTGACTTCCTTCGGGATTGCCCAATCCTGCTACACGGTCGTGGCGAGTAGTAAATGCAAGATTCTTGAATTGATGCGATTCATCTACAAACAAATGGTCGATGCCCATCATCTTAAAGTCCACCACATCATCCGTTCTATTTTTAATCGTATCGGCCAGATTATCCAGCTTTACCTCTAAGTTCTGTTTGCGTATTTCCAGGCCTCTGAGCATCCTTCTCGAAATATCCTTGCCTTGCGAACGCAATACTTCGAGATTTTCCTCCACAGACTCCAGTTCCGCCTGAAATATCTGCTGCTGCATTTCGGGAGACTGGGGTATCTTTCCGAACTGGTCGTGGGTTAGAATTACCGCATCCCAAGAGTTGTTTTTTATTTCATTAAAAATCTTTACCCGTTTCTGTGGAGTAAAATCTTCTTTGCCGGGATAGAGTATCTTGGCATTGGGATAGGCTGTTTTGAAGGTAGCTGCTATCTCGTGTACATTGGCTTTGAGTCCGACTATCATCGGTTTATTGGCTTGTCCCAAACGTTTCATTTCGTAGGCAGCACAACAGATAATCAGTGTCTTACCTGCCCCCACCTCATGGTCTCCTATGCCCCCACCGTTCTGCTTGAGCATCCAGACACAGTCCTTTTGCGATTGGTATAAATCGGGAATACCCAAACCTTTCAGATCTAATCCCGGAAAGGTTTGGTGGGATCCGTCATACTGCGGACGTACAAAACAGTTGAACTTTTTATTATACAAATCGGCTAAATTGTTCTTAAATTCGGGAGATTGTTCGTTCAGCCAATCGGTAAAACCATTACGAATTTCATCTATCTTGGTATTTGCCATTTGTATGGCTTGCCCATCAGGTACTTTTACATTTTTGTCTTCTCCCGTCTCAGGATCGGTTACGGTAATTGTTTTGGTAATATTGGGCGTTGTATTCAGCAGAGCGTGTTTGAGAAGATGGATACCTGTATATAACTTACTTTCTCCCTGTACAGCAAACTTCTCGTTAATAATCATATTGCTCCTGTCTGCTTTGACGCTATAGTCATCCCGAGAAGCATAATAATCAATGGTTATGTCTGTCTCAAAGAGTTTGCCTATATATTTTTCATATACATCCGTACCAATCCACCTTTCTCCAAAATTAAAATCCAGTTCTTCATACCTGATCGGTTGCGGAGTAGCTTCCTGCAAGGCTTTTAAGGATGTCTGGGAACGGATATCATCAGGATACTTCAAGACATAGCGTTCTACCAATTCGGATTTTTCGACAACATTGCCTGCAATAAAACGATCCCGGACTTCATAATTCTGTACCAATGGATTGTAAAAGATACGCCCATCCAAATCGTGAATTATTTCCTCTCTGTTCTTGCCTACCAGCAAAGAATCCATATAGTCTAAGCGTACCTCGCCGTATTTATTCAACGAAGCGATCAATGCTTCATCAGAAGTATCTACTACCTTTATCTCGTTGGGATTAAAAGCGACAGGTATGGAAAATATATCGGCTTTTTGCAGTTTGCCTTCTACGGCACGTTCCAAAGAAAGTATCTCCCGACCTCCAACATCCATTTTGATAACATCGAGGTTTCGTTTGTCATTGAGGTTGCCATAACGTTTGACAAAGTTGTCATAGACTATATTCAGATTGCTCCGCAAAGAAGCGTGTTCTGTCAGATGCTCTGCTTCGTGGTTATACAGCGTATGATAAAAATCTCTGATTTCAATATATCTACTAATCTTTGCTTTTTGGTCAAATGCGACATCCAAAGGCTGAAACTCAGCCCCATCTTTATAGCGTTCTTTCAGAAAGCCGACCTGCCCTTGATCTTCGACTAAGGAGCCTTGCTTGTGAAATACAAATAGTTCTCCTGAATAGGGACGAGGGTCTAAACTCGGGCTCGGTTGCTCTATCGGTTTTTGAGTTGTTGTTTGCCTATTGCTGGTGGAAAAAATATTTAGCTGTACAGATTTACCACTTCTAACCGATGCCGGTTTTTTTCTACCTCTGGCCGGTTTTATCTGGCTACGCTCTTCTTGCGAAAAGCCGAAGAGATCATATAGAGATAACACTGGCTCAGAGATATTAACCTCTAATGCCTGATAGCTAACTTTCTCTACTTTTTCTAAAACTTCGGGGTGTTCCGGTAGAGAAATATTGTTTTTTGGCTCTGGTTGCTGCTGCCGATTTGATTGAGTATTACTTATTAAATGTTGTTTGTACAAATCAATATTCAGATTGGCTTTCAGATCACTTTTTAGCATCTGTCCCATATAATCCGCCATTTCAGCCGTACTGCCCTCATAGATGAATACCTGAGCCGGTTTGCCGTAAGGATCGGTGCCGATACTGCTCTTGGTTTGTACCACACGTCCTAAGTTGTAGAAATAATCGTTATTGTAGCTTTCTGTTTCCCGATGCAAGGAACTGGTCACAAATAATTCTTCCCAGAAATTCGGTTTGTCCTTGCCTGTATTTTTCTGTAAGACAATCAGGTCACTGCCGACTTCCGTTCCGGCATAGTTCATAAAAAGGTTATTGGGCAGACGGATCGCTGATACCAGATTCGTATTTTCCATCAGCCATTGGCGGACAGGCTCATTGCTCGGGGAGTTCATCACTCCCTGCGAAGTGATAAAAGCCATTAGGCCGCCTTCCCGTAGAGTATCGACTCCTTTTAGAAAAAAGTAGTTGTGAATGGTGCGGGTAGAATCTTTATGTAATTTACTCTGTTTATTAAAATTAGCATCGAATACACTAATATCCCCAAAGGGGATATTACTCGAAACAATATCGAAATAGTTGTTATATCGATTCTCAATGCTTTCGAAGCCTTCGATATTAACTTTTTCGTTTGGATGAAGATGTGATAGTATCTTTCCGGTCAGCAGGTCTTTTTCAAAAGCGAATTTTTCTGTATTGTTACCACCTATTGCACGGGAGAACTCGCCCATACCTGCCGATGGATCAAGAAAACGATTAATGTTTATACCTGTTTCTTGGACAGCATTGCCTATTACCTCTACTATTTCGGGTGGAGTATAGAAAGCGGTCAGCACCGAGTTCTTGATGCTATTGAAGTAGGCTTTGTATTCCTTATCCGATTCTGTATTGTCCCGGATAACCTGATGCAGTTCGACCACCATCGGGAATAAGTCGAGTTCGGATTTAGCCCAATATTGTGTATCGGTCAAGGAATTTGCCGGATTTAGTACACACTTCAATCCTCCGAATCCCGAGTAGCCTTGCATAACTAATCGCTCGTCATCGGTAGCTGCCCTTTGCTCCCTTTCGAGAGTAAGGACAGTACGGATGGCTTCAATATTGGCCCGAAGATGTATCTTTTTGTTATAACTCATTTTCTTCCAGCCATAGGTCAATACATCCGGTCAGCTCAGTATAGAGACTATTGTACTCGGGAGAATACATAAATTCATCGAAGAGAATGTATTGTGAGAAAACGGTTTCACATTCGGGCAAAAGTTTTTTTGCATAGTCTGCTGCTTCACTTTGAGATATAATATCGGCAAACTCGTTCCACAACACATGAACAATCATATCATGTCGCGAGAAGAGCAATCCCCGAAAGAGAGTTAGGTTTGCCAGTTCCTCAGCTTCAGTATGGGATAATCCATCTCTAATGGCTTCAGCATATGCTTCTGCTGCTTCATCGGCTCTATTTTTGATAAAATCATCATCGATAGCTAATGTCGGATGGCTTTCTTTCAGAAATGACAATAGACTTAATCTGTAATAGGATAGTTCCATTGGCTTATTTTGTTTCATATTTGCTTTTTGTTGATTGTTTTAAAAAAAGGTCTGCGACCTTCGGAATATTCAATTTCATTAGTCATTTTACATATACTACGCTCCTGTGATTGTTAATTCTCGCAATGGCATAGCCAAAATATATTTTTGTCTCTGTACATTGCTTAACGAAAATGTTCCCTACCTTTGTTTCACTTCAATTTATTCATAAGCGTTTTTTTCGTATGATGTCGAGAGACATAGCGGGTTAAACTTGGATAAGTTGGATAATTAGTGAGGTGCTTGGGAGGGATACCCAAGCACCGTTTGCTTTAGGTCTATTTCTTTTTGAATTTGCTCCCTTTGGTACTATTGTCAAATATAAACTGAAGTTTGTACTCCTTATCAAGAGACAATGAGGCTTCAAACTCTTTCCCTGCTTTACTTTTGAAACCTTTGAATGGTCCCATCTTATTCATTTTGAATAATTCGGTAAGTTGAGTATCTGTCAAATTTTTTCCCGATTTATTTCGGAAGCAGATAAAATCACAGTTTTCGTCAGTACATCTTGCAACCATCGGATAGAAACGTATCTTACCCTCTTTACACTTGGGACAACATACATCCGATTGTTTTTCCCGAAATACAATATTCGATGACATAAGTTCCGCTGTTACCTGAGTAACATAAACTCCGATACTTTTGGAAAACGTACCTGCATCAAACCCTCCAGTCTCTATTTTGCCAAGTGTTTCTTCCCACATACCCGTCATCTCCACATCGGCTATTCGCATTGATTTTACAATGCCGTATATTGCCAATCCTTTTTCAATTGGCACAAGAGTTTTCTCTTTGCGGATAATATACCCTCGTGAAATCAGAGTCTCGATAATCGCTGCACGGGTAGCTGGCGTACCCAATCCGCAACTTTTCATAGCTTTACGTTGAGCGTCGTTATCGAGTTCCTTTCCGGCATTTTCCATTGCTGTCAATAATGAACTTTCGGTATATAAAGGTTTCGGCTTGGTTTGCTTTTCTACCAACGTAGTTGCCATAGCTTCGATGGTTTCTCCTTCTGTAAAAGACGGGAGGCGAACGGCAGAGGATTCTTCACTTCCCTTTTGAGCTTCTTCTGAAAGGACAGCCCGCCATCCCGCTGAAATAATAATCGAGCCTTTGGCTTCAAATTCCAGTTCGTTGGAAACAAATACAATTTTGACCTGCTCTTTGCTGCATTTCGGAGAGATAGCTTCCAACATACGTCCGGCAATCAGGTCATAAACCTTTCGTTCGTCTTTCACTATGTCATGTGCGTAGTTCTCAGTAACAAGCAGGGCATGATGATCGGTTACTTTCTTGTCGTTAACAGCTTGTTTATTTAGTTTCTTCTTCTGCAAGTCCGTCACATGGTTCACAAATAAGGGATGTATTTTCAGACATCGTAATAGTTCGAGCATCTGTTCAAATATATCTTCGGAAATATATTTGCTGCCTGTACGTGGATAGGTAATCAATTTTTTCTCATAAAGGGTTTGTGCCAGACTCAGCGTTTTATCTGCCGAAAAGCCATACAACTGATTCGCTTTCTTTTGTAGGCCTGTCAGATCGAAGAATAAGGGAGCCTCTTCCGATACATTCTTGCGTTCAACAAACTTTACTTCGATTGTAGGCTGTTTCTTCAACAACTCATAGCATTGCTCGGCATTCTCCTTAGTATTAAATTTCTCTTTTGAGAAGGCTTTGAACGAAATATCGTCTTTATTGATACCTAATGCCAATTGCCAATAGAGCTGAGGAACAAATTGCTTATTTTCTTTGTATCGGGAGCAGATCATAGATAATGTAGGAGTTTGTACTCTACCCAATGAATAAATACCTTCTCCGGCACTAATACTCAATGCCTGACTGGCATTAATACCCACGAGCCAGTCCGCTTCGCTGCGTACTTTTGCTGCTTTGTATAGGTCGTCATACGCTGTTCCATCCTTCAAATTTTTCAACCCCTCTCGGATAGCTTTTTCCGTCAGCGAACTGATCCATAGTCGTTGGAACGGTTTACTGCATTCCAGATAATTGTAGATGTAGCGAAAGATAAGTTCCCCTTCCCTACCTGCATCGGTAGCAACAATAATTTTGTCGCAACTATCGAATACATTTTTTACTACTTTGAGTTGCTTCAATGCTCCGGGATCAGCTTTATATCCTTTTTCTCCCTTTACCTGTCGGGGTTGTAGTGTGAATATTTCGGGAATAATAGGTAAATTTTCTCTTTTAAACCCATTGAATCCATAGTCTTCGGGCATAGATAGTCCGACAAGATGCCCGAATGCCCATGTTACAAGATATCCGTTACCATACAGGTATCCGTCTTTTTTATCGGTAGCTCCTACGATAGATGCTATCTCTCTGGCTACACTTGGCTTTTCTGCTATAATTGCTATATTCATAGTTATTTTGGATAATTAGTGAGGTCTGATAGACCGTTTTGTTTTACATAGTCTACGAAAACAAGTAGACCGTTGTTAATAAAGGAGTTTGCAACCCTTACATTTTTCGACCTTTGGATTTTTGAGGTTGCTGTTCCTTCTTTTCCTCCTGTTTCTCTTTTTGTTTTTCGGTAGGCTGTGTTTGACCTTGCTTAAGAGGCTCTTTGACATCTTTGGTGGCTTCATTAGTCTTCCCCTCCGAATTGACAGCTACCTGTGTTTTGGCAGCATTGTCGGGAGTTACTTCTGCTCCTTGCTTTTTCGCCTTATCAGGATTCCATTTGAAGAAGTCCAGTTTTTCTTTTTCTGTATTCACTTTGATGTAAGCATTGAAAGGTTCTCCTTTCTTATCGGTCATACCTGTCACATAGATCGTTTTATTCTCTTTCAGATCTTTTTGCTGTTGTTCGGAGAGTTCTGCTCCCAATAACTTAGTTGGGATATGGAATTTCTTTTCCTGCGATTGAGATTGATCTTGTTTGCTCGTATTCAATTGTTGTTGCTCTTTCGATAGCTTATTGGCATTATCGAACTTGAACTCCAGCCCTCTGCGATCGGCATCGATCTGTACAGTAGCATTGAAAGGCTTGTCGTTCTTGGATATCATGCCCTCCAGATAGACGCCTTTTCCCTCTGCCAAATCTTTCTTTTGTCCATCGTTGAGAGTAACGCCTTTTATCTCATTGGGTATTTTGATTTTATCGGCTCTGACAGCTACCAGTTCGTTAGTCAACTTATCAATAGATACGAATGCCATCATCTTTTGGTCTTTGACAGGTTCGATCTCTACCAATCGTCCGGCATGACCTGTCTGGCGGAGGTTTTGTTTGTCATCTTCAGATAGACGTGTTCCGTAAAATGGACGATCTAATTCCGGTTCTTTGCGTAAGGCATGAATGGCTAAAGCGATATTCCCTTCGGCAGTTTCACGCAGAGATAGGCGGGCATCGGTACGGATTGGAAAATCCAGTGAGCGTTGCCCCCTCGTGCCAGTCTAAATTGACCCCATGTACCAAAATATGTTTGACCCTTTTCGCCAAAATAAAAATGTCCCCTGTCGGAATATAAACCAACAGGGGATTTTTATGTAATTTAGATTTACCCTCCTGGTCGATGGGTTAAAACTAAAATTACTATGACAACAAAATTAGCAAACATTCTTCATTGCTATGCAATGGGGATGGGTATAAAAGGTATCAGCGCGACCTTTGAGCTATCCCGTAACACAGTGCGCAAGTATGTGCGTTTGTTTCAAGAGAGTGGTATGCCAATGGAGCAGCTTCAGTCCATGCCGGCGAAGCGCCTTGAGGAGATGTTTGGAAGCAGCGGTGAGAGGGAACGTACCCCTTCAGTGCGTCAGTTGGAACTGGAGGCGCTCTTACCTGAGTATGCCGCAAGACTTACACGCAAAGGAGTGACAGTAAAATCTTTGTATGAAGAGTACCGGCGAGAGCATCCGGGTGGATTCCGTCATGCAAGTTTCGGCGCGTACATACAACGTTATCGGCTTGTATCACGTCCGGTGGGTCACGTTGAGCATTACGCCGCAGACCAGCTGTATATTGATTTTGCGGGCGACCGTCTAGAGGTTGTTGATGAGCAAACAGGCGAAGTCAGATCCGTTGAAGTTTTTGTAGCCATCCTTCCTTGTAGCCACTATACCTACTGTGAGGCAGTCTGGTCGCAGAAGAAAGAAGACCTTATAAAAGCATGTGAGAATGCACTACACTTCTATGAGGGTGTGCCCTTTGCAATCGTCCCTGACAATTTGAAGTCGGCGGTAACTCGGAGCAATCGCAATGAGCCGGTTATTAACGAAGACTTTGCCGCTTTTGCCGAGCATTATGGTTGTAGTGTATATCCGGCACGTGTCAGGCACCCAAAAGACAAAGCCCTTGTAGAGAACGCTGTAAAACTGATGTACAAGTCTGTTTATACCGATCTCGAAGGTCTGATGTTCCATGATTTGGAATCACTCAATGCCTGCATTATCCAATCTCTAAGTCGTTTCAACGAGAGAAAACTTACCGGACGCAATCAGTCTCGCAGGCAGTTGTTTGAAGAGGTAGAAAAAGACTATCTACGAACTTTACCCTCTGTGCGGTATCAGATGAAGGAACGCAAATCTGTGACCGTGATGCGTAATAGCTATGTAACTCTCAAGAAGCATCATTACAGCGTGCCAAAGGAATATGTAGGCAAGCGTGTCGATATTGTTTACGATGCTGATACTCTCGATATCTTCTATGGCCTGCGGCTGGTAACAACCCACCAGCGTGATGACACTCCCTATGGCTACACTCGGAAGGAGGCACACAATCTTCCCGGTAGGCATGGTAGCTACGAAAAGGATCTGGACGAGGTTTTTGAACGAGCTACTCAGATAGATAATATCGTCTTGCTTTATCTCAAGGATGTAGCATCGCAGAAGAAATATATGCCTCAGGCCTTCCGCTCATGCAGAGGTATCCTAGCCTTGGAAAAGACCTTCGGACAGGACAGGCTTGTGGCGGCATGCGCCTGTGCTTCATTGATGCGCGTTTACGGATATCAAGATGTTATCGGTATCCTGAACCGGGGCGATGATGCAGACTTTCTGCCACAGGCTGATCAGGACTCGGACACCAACTTATCACTTCCGCACCACAAGAACATCCGTGGACGTGAATACTTCTCAAAATCAACAACAAAAACTAACAACAACAATGGAAACAAATAATAAAACCGCACCCGTTACTCAGGAGAAAGACCAAAATATCATTTCTCTGGATCTGATGAACCGTATGAAGCTGCATGGTATGGCTGCCGCCTTTAAGGAAAGCCTGCAGTCCACCGTTGCCGAGTCTATGACTGCTGACGGCTTCCTCTCATTACTATTGGCTCGTGAATGGGACTATCGTTCGGATGCCTCCATACAACGCCTGATTCGAGGGGCCGGCTTTCGATACAAGGCTTATCTTGAGAATATAGACTATACCATCAATCGAAGTCTCGACCGCAACCATATAGAACGGCTCTCGTCGCTTGACTTTATCCGTCAAGGAAAGAATCTGTTCATTACCGGTTCATCCGGAACCGGCAAAAGTTATATTGCAACAGCCATTGGGTATCAGGCGTGTAAGAACGGAATACGAACTAACTATGCCAATGCATCCAAACTTATGGGAGCGCTAAAAGTTGCAAAGACAAAGGGGATCTTCGAGGCCGAACTCAAGAAAATAGAACGATGTCAGTTACTTATACTTGATGATCTCTTTCTTGTTCCTCTTGACGCTAAAGAACGTTCAATATTGCTTGACATCATCGAAGATCGTCATGAGCGCAAATCTATCATTGTGACCTCACAATTACCGGTTGCCAACTGGTATGATGCAATAGGAGAACCAACAGTCGCTGATGCCATTCTTGACCGCATCGTCCACTCGGCGCATCAGATAGAACTTACCGGTGAGAGTGTGAGAAAAATGAAGGTAGACAAAAACAAGTAAATCTAAAATAAAAATGACCCCGTCGACCAGGATAATTTAGGGGTAATCATAAAGTTTTTTCAGGGGTCAATTTAGATTTGGCACGAGGGGGCAACGCTCACTGGATTTTCCACAAGTTGCATCTGAGAGATTAGATGAAATGCAAGATCCGGAATTAACAATCGATCGAGCTATGGAACAATATCTTCGTTTAGGTTATTCTGAGAATTGGATAAACCAACGGCTTAAAAGTATTGAAATCCGTAAAGAGCTAACTGACGAATGGAAACGAAGAGGTCTAAAAGAAGGAGTCCAATTTGCAACGCTCACCGATATTATACAGTCACAAGAAAGAAAAGGCAACAATAAGTCAGAGAAAAAAACTCCGCTCAAAAGCCTGAAAGAAAAAAGAGCAGATAAAGCAAATAAACGTGCTGAAAAGAACAAGAAAGGTGATAGCTTAAAATAGCTATTACTTTTACTGATCTAACAATCCCAGAAGAAAAGACAGAGTCTGCTGTTGTATTGGCAGATTGTATAATGCAGCATTTGAACTTTGCCCTACCTTGATTGCAATAGCATCGGAAGGTAATGCCATAAACATTTCCTCATCGGTAGTATCATCGCCTATAGCCATCACAAAGTCATAATTACCTTTATTTATTAATCTGTTAGCTTCCGAACCTTTACTAATATCACTATATTTTACTTCTACTATTTTATTTCCTTTCATTATCTGCAGGTTATGACGGGCGCATGGATTTAATAATGCATTGATGAGTTGAGTTACCCGAAGATCTGCTAACCATACATCCACATTTCGGTAATGCCATACCAAAGCGGTATCTTTTACCTCCATCTTTGAGCGTGGAGTTCGTTTTACAGTTTGTCTTATTATTTCAGGTATTTCATCATCCCATTCTATATTTTGAGCTGTCTGGTGCCAAATGCCTTCTTCTTTATAAAAAGCCCCATGTTCAGCGGCTAAGCCAATAGGTAAATGCCCCAACCATTTATCCAACGTTTCCTTGTTGCGCCCGCTACTTATAACGATATGGTTTTTAGGATCCGCACTCAGGTCTTCTAATATCTTGAGTAAATTAGGAGTAGGAAATGCTTGCATCGGCTCTTTATAAAAGGGAGCCAATGTTCCATCATAATCGAGTATGACAAGTCTATTTCTGGCTTTATCATAAGCCTGTTTTATAATATCAAAATTCTTTTTCTCAACTATCTTCTGTTGTAAAGCATCATTCTTGGATTTTATGCCTGTTAATTCTTCAATGAAATCTTTAGCCCATTGTTTAACCGTCTGGGTTGATATGATTTTCTGCATGACTGTAATAGTCTCTAATTGTTCCTCAGCAGGCATTTCCAATGCCTGTAAAATAGCGCTTTCTATCTCTTTTATATCTGTGGGATTTACAATAATGGCGTCGGACAATTCAATGGAAGCACCTGCCATTTCGCTAAGGATAAGTACACCCGGTTCACCTCTTTTTGTTGCTACATATTCTTTGGCAACCAGATTCATACCATCGCGCAGAGGTGTGACTAAAGCAATGTCGGCTATATGATAGAGAGCTGCCAGTTCTTCGAAACCGAAAGCACGATAAAAATAATACACCGGAGTCCAATCAATACTTGAATATTTTCCATTGATGGCTCCCACTTTCATATCTATCTCATTCTTTAGCTCGGCATAGATATCCACATTATCTCGCGAAGGAGCTACAATCATCACCAATGATACTTTTCCTATATATTCGGGATGATTTTCCAAAAATTCTTCAAAACTTCTTAGACGAATCATAATACCTTTACTATAGTCCAGCCTATCTACCGACAGGATCAGTTTGCCTGAACCGAAGCTTACTCTTAGCTCCTCCGCGTTATCTTTAATCTCCTGATTCAACAAGGCATCATGGAACATATCATAGTTAATCCCCATAGGGAAAGCATCGACATCAACCACACGCCTGTCCATTTGTATTTCATCTAGTTGACAATCTAGCTTCAGTACCCTGTATACAGCACTTATGAAGTGTCGCATATAATTGTGGGTATGGAATGCGACTAAATCGGCACCCAATAATCCGTTCAATATTTCGGCTCTCTCGGGTAAACCTCTGAATAATTCATAAGAAGGAAAGGGTATATGATGAAAATAACCAATACTGATATCAGGAGTTCTATCACGGAGCATTTTAGGCAACAGCATCAACTGGTAATCCTGTACCCAAACTATATCGCCAGGTTCAATAATCTCCAGAGCCGCTTCACAGAATAGACTATTAACCTCTTTATAAGCCTCCCAATATTTGTTCTCATATCGCATATGATTTGAAAAATAGTGGCAGAGCGGCCATAGCACGCTGTTGCTATACCCTTCGTAATAATTTTCTATTTGGTCGGGAGATAAATAAACCGGATGAAAGTTCTGCTCTTCCAACTGTTCATCTATCACTTCTTTTTCCTTGCAGTCATCAATATACATTCCGGGCCAGCCAACCCAATGTTTATCCATTTTTGTTTCCAGAGAATCCAGTCCTGTCGACAACCCTCCGGTACTGGGAATAACCTTATACTCTTCTTTCTCCTGAACAATTGTCAAGGGTAACCTGTTTGCTATTATTATAAGTTTCATCTTTTTTAATTTAATAATAAGAAATTTCCAGAACACTCCAGGAATGTTCTTACAATGTATTTCTTTCAGTAAACTGGAGAAGAAACGATCACGAAGTGTGAATTAATACTAAATAGAACAGAGGAATTGCGAGTTTGGTTCAAACAAAGACTACATTGTATCCTAAAGAACGGTATAAACATCGGATAAAACAAATATTAAACATGAATAATCTAAATTACGGAATTATAGGAAATTGTAAATCGGCAGCATTAATTTCGGAAAAAGGAAGCATCGATTGGTTGTGTATGCCAAATTTTGATTCGCCGTCAGTATTTTCCAAAATTCTGGATGAAAAATCCGGTGGGAGTTTTGCCTTTATAGTATCCGGCGATTATACATGTACGCAAAAATATATGAAAGGGACTAATATCCTGTGTACACAATTCATTTCTGATGAGGGTAGTTTCGAGGTACTCGATTTTATGCCCAGATACAGGACTTTACAAATGGATCATTTCTTTCCTGCGGAAGTTTACCGTTATATACGCCTGTTGACAGGCAAACCGCGTTTTCGGGTTCAGTACGAGCCTGTGATGAATTATGCTAAAGAAACAGCCTCTCACCAGAAATTTGCGGACTACATAAAAACTTCTTCATGTGAAAACATCAAGGATAATATGTACTTGTATTCAAGCCTCGATTTTGACACGGTACTGAATAGCGAAGAAATAACCCTCGAAAAAGAGGAGTTCATCTTATTATCTTATGGACAAAAGCTTGTATCGATAGACATCGACCGTGTTTATCTGGAATACCAACGCACTAAGGTCTATTGGCTGAACTGGAATAACCGTTCCCGCAAATTTATTCAATACAATGATGTTATATCCCGCAGCCTGTTGATATTGAAGCTAATGTCTTATCAGGATTCAGGGGCAGTTATTGCTGCCCTGACCACTAGCATTCCGGAAACGATTGGCGAAGTACGCAATTGGGATTACCGGTTTTGCTGGATCAGGGATGCCTCCATGTCGATAGAAGTTTTATTGAAAATGGGGCACCAGTCTGCTGCAAAGCGATTTATGGGTTTTATTAAAAGAATATTGAGATCGAAATCGGACTCTTTTCAGATTATGTATGCCATTGATGGCAGCCGGACTTTAAGAGAGGAGATTCTCGACCATTTATCGGGATATGAAAATTCAAAACCTGTGAGGATCGGGAATGCGGCATACAATCAACGACAAAATGATTCGTTAGGGTACTTGATGGACGTTATCTACAATTATTATATCCATTTTCCCGGAACTCTCGACGAAATAGAAGAGATGTGGGAAATAGTAAAAAACATTGTCAAAACGGTATCTATAGAATGGAGAAATCCTGACCAAAGTATATGGGAATTCCGCAATACCGAAAAACATTTTGTGTTTTCGAAAGTGATGTGTTGGGTGGCGTTGGACAGAGCCGTAAGTGTCGCCACTTTTTTGGGTAAGTCAGAATATGAAACTGAATGGAAAGAACAAGCCGAAGAAATCAAAAATGATGTTTTAGCACATGGCTGGAATGAGGAAATACAGAGTTTTACACAAACGTATGATAATTATGATATGGATTCTTCACTGTTATTAATGGAACAATACGGATTTATCGATCCAGATGACGAAAAGTTCGTTAAGACGGTAGAGCGAATCAAACAGGAATTATTCCACGAGGGATTGATGTACAGGTATAAAACCGATGATGATTTTGGTTTGCCTTCGTCTTCATTTACAATATGTACTTTCTGGCTCGTACGTGCATTATTTGTTACAGGACAGAAAGAAGAAGCCTTAAAGGTATTTAATGAGTTGCTTACTTATTCCAATCATTTGGGATTATTCAGTGAAGATCTCGATTTTGATACAAAACGGCAATTAGGTAATTTCCCTCAGGCATATTCACATCTGGCACTGATAAATACGGCTTTATTATTTTCGGAAGAGAAAGCGTTTTCAAAATTTGTGAGGGCATAATTATAGACTTCAAAATTGGTATTTCAAAGAATAATCACTATTTTTGAACTAACAAAAGAATACAAGTCAACTCCAAGCCAAAAGTGGTATTTTGAGAGACAACAAAAAGCCAAAAATAACTACTAAACCGCTACTAAATTAATAGTAGTGTTTCTGTAAAATATTAGAAAACATCAGTTTAAGACATAAATCGGTTGATCCAAGTGGGATCACTTCAAGAACTGAACCTTTTAAAGACAGTTCGAGGTCAAACAAGACAAAACCTCTCATAACTATTGATTATGAGAGGTTTTTCTGTTTTTATATCTTGTAAAAAGACACAAATAAGAAAGCCGCCCGGTCGAATTCGGACAGAGTTTCGTTACCAATCCGTTACCCAAAAACACCGATGACAAAATGGTAACGAATTTCAATTTAAGTCTCTGCATTGTAGCATATTGTCTATATTTTGTCTGCCATTCAAAATACATTAGAAAGTAATTTTGAAATTTTAAACATTGACAGTATGAAATCAACATTCAGAACATTATTCTATTTAAGGAAAGATCGGGTTAATGCACAGGGATTAGTTCCGATTATGGTCCGTATTACTATCAACAAACAAATGGTACAATTCAGCTCCAAGCTGGAAGTTGACCCCAATTTATGGGATACTAAACTTGGAAGGGCTATCGGTAGAACATCCGATGCCACAAATCTAAATCGTTTGCTTGATAATCTACGCTCCAAAATTGACCAACTATACAACAGGGAGTTGGATACAAAAGGTTATGTATTACCTGAAACAATAAAAGAAAAATTGCAAGGCAATGACCCTGACAGAAAAACTTTTATGGAGTATTTTAGCCTGCATAATGAGCAATACAACCTTAGGATCGGCAGCAGGACATCATCTAAAACAGCCCAAAGATATGAGCTGACTAAAAACCGGATGAGTGAATTCTTGCGTATCAAATATAACATCGAGGATATTATTGTACAGGAGATAGACTACATGTTCCTTGAAAACTTCTATGCATATCTCTGTAATCATTGTGGATGCAGTAATAATACGGCAATGAAATTCATGCAACGATTCAGGACTGTTTTCAATTTTATCATTAATACCGGGTATGATATGAAAGTCGATCCATTTGCAAATTTTAGATTTCACACACAAAAGGTTAATCGTGAAATATTATCTAAGGAAGATATTGATAAAATATACCAGAAAAAATTTTCAACAGAAAGATTGAATCAAGTCAGGGATATATTCATTTTTCAGTGCTATACTGGATTAGCGTACATTGATGTTTATAACTTAACTGAAGATGAGATCAGGTTAGCTTATGACGAGCGACTTTGGATTATGACTGAACGAGAAAAGACAAAGGAGCCCGTTAATGTTCCTTTGCTTGATATTCCATTAGCTATTCTTGAAAAATACAAAGATAAGAGAGACGAGAATAACGGGAAATTATTGCCGGTTTCGACCAATCAAAAGATGAATGAGTATTTGAAGGAAATTGCTATAATATGTGGGATTAAACAGAAGCTCTCGACACACATTGCAAGACACATGAATTTTTATTCTCGGCTGAAAACAAGCAAGTTACAAGAACTTTTTTCTTGACAGGTAACGATTTAGAAACGAGCGAGTCTCGTTTATTTACGTCATTTTTCACAAAGTACAAAGAACGATATTGAACTGCAAAGTTACAAAAGAATCCTCATATTACCAATATACTCAATCATTTCTTTTCTGTTTCCCTTTTTCCAATCTATTTTGGTTACTCATAACGAAATGCTTTTACAGTTTTAACCCTTCATTACAAACTTAAAAACAGAAGTTTAGGCAGGCGGGAATAAGCATTGGGCAACAATATGGAAATGAGCGAAATTCCTTACCTTGCTTCGTTTATCCATTGCTTCAAATAACTTCGCCACGATAACTGCTTTTTGAGAGAAACCACAACAATCAATACCTTTTCTATTTCTATTTTTCGGACAGTATGAATATAGGCAAAGAATTTGTACCTTTGCCCCTGAAAAATAGAAAATAGCGGCTTGTAAAGCCGTTTATATAACATAACGTTCGCTGAACGTCTCGATACGAAAACTGGCACTTTTCAAAACTAAGAATGAGACCAACGCGCAATGTTCATGCTATACGAAAGTATGGCGTGGAATTGCCTGTTTCATTCTTAGGTATGCCAGTACCTCGTATCGGAGCAGTGTGGATTCCACGCTTTTTCGTTGGATGCAGGCGAACACAGTATAAACAATTAAATTGAAGAAAAATGAAAAAGATTAAAGTTTTCATCGCTGTGTCGCTTGATGGTTACATTGCTTATCCTGATGGCGGAATAGATTGGTTAGCAGGACTTAATGCTCCTTCCCTGAAAGAATTTAAGGATAAAGTGTTTTACAATTCGATAGACACTATCCTTATGGGGCATGGTACATATCAGGAGATAACATCTTTTGATGTGGATTGGCCGTACAAAGACAAAACAACTTATGTGCTTTCCCGTCGAAAAAATAATCTTCCTCCTAAAGCAAACGTATCGTATCTTACTGAAAATGTATTGGAATACATACGTCAAATCAAACGTCAGGATGGTAAGGATATTTGGCTTTTAGGTGGCGGGCAAACGATAAGACTTTTGTTGAACCATGATTTGGTGGATGAACTGCACCTTTGTTACATCCCTGTTATGTTTGGAGACGGCATTCCTTTGTTCCCATCCAAGATGAAAATATCAAAATGGGAATTGCGCGGCAGCAAGACGTTTGAATCCGGTATATTAAAGGTCGATTACGTGTTATCCGCATAACAGAACATTTACGAATCAAAAATAGACAACTTCCTAAAAAATACATTCAAAAATCCGTTTTGGTCGAAAAACCACCGTGTTTTGTCGAAAAATCCTTTTGTGTATTTTGAATGCCTTTACTTTTGTCGCTTCAAATTAAAATAGAAAACAGACATGAGGAAACAGGTATTCGTTATATGGGCAATTATGATTGCCGGGTTATCAGTACAGGCGATGGCGCAGCCGGGTGGAAACATCCGGGGGGTCGTCACCGATGCGGCATCGGGACAAACATTATCGTATGTAACGGTGATAGTGTTGAACACAAATCCCACCGTTGGGACGACAACGGATGAACAGGGGGCTTTCAATCTGCCGCCACTGCCTGTCGGACGCTATAACATCCAGGCGTCGTTTGTCGGATATGAACCGGCGACAATCAGGGAAGTGATGGTTTCGTCAGCTAAAGAAACCGTACTGGAGATTACAATGAAGGAAAATGTACAGGCATTGGACGAAATAGTTGTCCGTCCGAAGACGAACAAGGAAGCGCCGCTCAACCCGATGGCATTGGCCGGGGCGCGGATGCTCAGCGTGGAAGAAGCAAGCCGTTATGCAGGCGGTTTCGATGACCCTGCACGGCTGGTCGGTTCGTTTGCGGGCGTAGCGGGCGATGTAACAAGCAACAGCATCGCCATCCGGGGCAATTCGCCGCAATCCCTGCAATGGAAATTGGAAGGCGTTGAAATACCCAACCCAAGCCATTATCCCGAAATTGGCGGCGTGGGCGGAGGCATCCTGACAGCGTTCAGTTCACAGGTGCTGGGTAATTCCGACTTCTTGGCGGGTGCTTTTCCGGCAGAATACAACAATGCGTTGTCCGGTGTATTTGACATGGCGCTGCGCAACGGAAACAACCGGCAATATGAGCACACGGCGCAAGTAGGGACGCTCGGCGTGGAATTTGCTTCCGAAGGTCCTTTCAAAAAGGGCGGGCGGGCTTCTTACCTGTTTAATTACCGTTATTCGTCGATGGCTTTGGCTGGCGATATTGTCGGCGGCGATTTGGAAAAGGTTTCCGATATGCGTTATCAGGACTTGTCGTTCAAAATCAATCTTCCGACAAAAAAAGCAGGAACATTCTCGCTGTGGGGCATCGGCACATCCGACGGTTTTATCAGTGACTTGCCGGATGACTTGACCGGCTACGACTACATTCCAATCGAGCAGAAAGCACGCCAATATATGGGAGCGGCAGGACTGGGGCACAAGATTTTCCTCAACGAAAACAGTTACCTGAAATCCACTTTAGCCGCCACGTATGCAAAGAATCATTCGCAAGCCGACCTCTACGATGCCAACCGTCAAAACCCTCAACAGATACTGGACATGCTGGACAAAAACGTCAGTCTTGTTTTCAATTCCTGCCTGAACACGAAGTTCAACGCCCGTCACACAAACCGTACCGGTATCACGCTGACCGGTTTGTTCTATGACGATAACTACAATATCGTACCGAACTACCCCTACTCCAACGGTGAACCGATGATGAATTTTGCCGATGCCGACGGAAGTAGCCTGCTGACTTCGGTGTTCACCCAGTCGTCTTATCAGTTCAATGAACAGTTCACTGCCCAATTGGGACTGAACGTGCAATATTTTGCACTCAACCGGCACTGGACATTTGAAAAACGGGCAAGCATCCGCTGGCAGGCGTCCCCGCGACATGTGTTTGCTTTGGCAGTTGGTTCGCACAGCAGGCACGAGAGGCTCGATTATTATTTCGTTACCACGCCGGAAACAGGCAATCGCCTCGTGAATAAAAATCTTGACTTCGCCAAAGCATTTCATGCGGTATTAAGCTACGATTTGCATGTTTCGGACAATATGCACTTCAAGGTCGAACCCTATTTCCAATACCTGTACGATGTGCCTGTCGTGCCTGGCAGCGGCATTTCCATTATCAACCAAACCGACTTTTACATGTCCAAACAGTTGGTAAACGACGGAAAAGGGCGGAATTTCGGTGTCGATTTCACCTTTGAACGGTATCTGAAAGGCGGTTACTATTACATGCTGACAGCTTCCGCTTTCGATTCCAAATATCGCGGTAGCGACGGCGTATGGCGCAATACCCGTTATAACCGCCATTTCCTGACCAATGTACTTGGCGGAAAAGAGTGGATGCTTGGACGAAAGAGGCAGAACATACTGGGTGTAAACATTCGCCTAAACTGGATGGGCGGCGGTTATTATACGCCCCTCGATGAAGCGGCGTCACTTGCCGGACAGCGCCCCATTGAAGATGAGAACCGCGTGATGGACAGTCAGAATCCTGCCGTATTTGTTGCACACGTAACTGTGAATCTTAAAATCAACAGGCCGGGTCTGGTACATGAGTTTGGAATAAAAATGCTAAATGTGACAGGTAAAAAAGAGTTCGTGAATTTCGACTATAACTACCGAACCGGGCAAATGGACAAGACAGGAGCTGCAGTCAGCATACCCAATATTTACTATAAAGTGACGTTTTAAAAGAAACATGAAACGGAAGATAGCAAATAATTTGGCGCTTATCGCGGTATTGGGCTTTGTCGCTATGGGAAGGATTTATCTGATTTCATCGGAAGGACTGCGTATTGCCCATACAGCGTTGGTTGTAGAGATTGTGTTGATTACGCTGACTTATTTTGCTGCAACAATTTTGAATATCCGTGTACTCGTACCCCGCCTGTTATTGCGAAACCGTTTTACGGCATATATAGTTTCATTGCTGGCGCTTGCAATAATTTTTATCGCTATCGAAATAGGCTTTGAGCGCTTGTTCATCGACCACTATCACTTGTCGCCCGGAAGAGACTTGTATTTTTCGGAAGACAGTATTTTATTTTTTGAGATGCTCTCCGGCATTGCCGTTTACTTTATCAGTGTGGCAGGGACGGCGATTGTTATCTTCATGCGTCTCTGGAAGCAGTCAGGCGCACGGATGCGGGATTTGGAAGAACAGAGCGCCCGGAGCGAATTGGAGAAAGTCAGGACACGGATTGATTCCGAAGCATTGTTTGAGACGCTCGACAGGACAGCAGGTATTGTCCGGCAATCGCCTTCCGAAGCTTCCACCCTGTTGATGAAGCTAAGCAAATCGCTCCGCCTGCAACTGTATGAAAGTGAACACAAGCGGCATACCGCACCGGGGGAACTTCCCTCACAAATGTTCAACCTGTCATCACCCCTCCTGAATTTATTGACGGAGAAACGTTATCGTGGAGTACGGCATCTGTTGATGATAATAGTATTCACGCTGATACTAAGCTCCAATCTCAATGGAACATGGTTTTCGCTCCTGTTTATGCTGCCGTTATCACTGTCTATTTATCTAATCCTGATATATTTCAGTATCCATGTATTAATGCCGAAATTGATGATGCGGAACAGAATGCCTGCTTATTTGATGTCGGTAACGCTGTCGGCGCTCGTGGTTGTCATACCCATGCAGCTGACTTATTTTAAGGGAATCGCCGATAGTAATGGATGGTATAACGATCAGTTTACTTTCAGCGCCTGGCACTTCTCTGCGTGGATGCAGGTATTATATACCATTACCAATACCATCAAGATAAGTTTTCCGATGATTAGCGTGAATGTTTTCATCCTTTTCCAACATTGGGTACGGAACGAACGGCATATCGCCGAACTCGAAGCGGCAAGACTGCGCTCGGAACTGGAACAGTTGCAAAATCAGGTGAACCCACATTTCCTGTTCAACATGCTCAATAACATTATCGTCCTGACGAAGAAAAATCCCGACGAGGCGGCTAATGTCCTTCATAAATTGAGCAACATGCTGCAATATCAGTTCCACGGCTTCACGAAGCAATCCATACGCCTTGGCGATGATATACGTTTTCTGACCGACTATCTGAACCTCGAAAAGCTGCGGAGGGATAATTTCGAGTTCAGCATTACGGCAGACGACGGCGTAGAAGAAATTTCACTGCCTCCGCTGTTGTTTATTCCCTTTGTGGAAAATGCCGTGAAACATAACAACGACAACCGTAACCTCTCTTTCGTCCGGCTCCGGTTTGGCAGGGAAAACGACAATTTGTGTTTCGGGTGTATCAACTCCAAACCGCTCCGCCCGATGCGAAAGGACGAAGTCGGGGGACTGGGGCTTCCCAATGTGCGCCGCCGCCTCGATTTGCTGTACGGAAACAGGTATCGGCTGGAGATAACCGAAAACGAAACCTCCTACACGGTACAATTAAGTATTGAACTTAAATATAAAAAGATATGAACTGTATTATTGTTGATGACGAACCCTTAGGCCGCGAAGCTATCCGCCTGTTGGTGGAAGATACCCCGGCGCTGGACTTGTCGGGAAGTTTCGGAGATGCCGAATCGGCAGGAAATTTCCTGCTCGGCCATCCCGTTGATTTGGTATTCCTCGACATCCGTATGCCCGGCACGGACGGGATAACGTTTGCCCGCACCGTCAAGGACAACACTTTAGTGATATTCACTACCGCCTATCCCGAATATGCGGTGGACAGTTATGAACTCGATGCCGTGGATTACCTTCTGAAGCCCATTGAACCGCAACGTTTCCAAAAAGCCGTTTCCAAAGCCTGCGATTACCTGCAACTCTTGCAGGACAAATCACAGAAAAGCAGCGTGGAAACCATTACGCAGGAGCATATCTTCGTGAAGTCAGACCGCCGCTACTTCAAAATCCTTTTCCGCGACATCCTGTTTATCGAAGGATTGAAAGATTACGTAGTCTTTCAAACGGCAGACCGGAAAATCATTACGAAGCATACGCTGAAAGCCATTCAGGAGCAACTTCCACCGAAAATATTCCTGCGTACCAACAAGTCGTATATTGTCAATCTGGAAAAGATTGATTCCTTCGATGTGAACGATATTTACATAGGCACACACGAACTGGCTATCGGCAGCCGTTACAGGGACAGTTTTATGGAGAAGTTTGTAAATGGGAAACTTGTTTAGCAAGATAAGTGATTTCTAATAAAGGCAAGATGGAACAGTTTGTGTGTAATCTCAAGGAAAGTATTTATGCCGACATTCAGAAAATTGAATTGTCGGAGAGCGATATTTCTCAGAAGTCGTTGAAAATAATTCAAGTGCTGGAGAAAACCTTTGAAGATTTAAAAACATTCATTTTGGATTATACTTTCAAAGACCAAACGGAAGAAATAATTTTCTTTAAAGAAATCAAGCCTCAATTGTTCAGCCAATTAGTCTATCATAACAAAATTTACAATATTGAAATGCGGATGCCGACAGGCAGCTATAATGATAAAAAATCTTATCTGGAGAGTGTGTTAAGCAGAATCAAATATTTCTTCGATATGAATTTTGATTTTTACCATTATTACCGTTCCGGAAGTACTCACTTGGATAAATATTACTTTCTCATGGGGAAGCCTGATATACAACTCATTCTGGATAGCTTTTATTTTGAGCGGGATACAAAATTCTCTACAAGCCATGATTTCAAGGTAGCAAAAATATTGGCAAATGAAATGCTGACAGTATATGTAAACGGGAAAATTATCAAACTGGAACAACAGTCTCAATCCTTTACAGAAGAAAGTTATTGCATTTCCAAATCCAAACATACATGGACGGATTCAAAAACAGACCTTACGGAACTGATTTATGGATTATACGTTAAAGGAAGCATTGACAAGGGAAATGTTGATATAAAGGAACTTGCCGACTATTTTGGGAACTTTCTCAATATTGATTTGAAAGATATTTACCGTATCTATCTGAATATCAGAAGCCGTAAGGATAGCAGGACGTTATTCCTTGATTCTTTGACAGATGAACTTAATGACAAGATGGATGAAGATGATAAACGATAGTAGAAATGCAAGTATGGAAACGCTTATTCATATCGAATGGAACCTGAAAGGAACCATTGATATGCAACACCTTTCCAATGAATTGGGTTTTACGGAAAAACAACTCAATGAAGCATTCTATGAACAAACATCATTCAGTATTCAGGAATATATGGAGAAACGCCGCTTTACGGAGATAATGAAGCGTTTGGCGCAAACCTGCGATGAAGTAGCAGTAATTGCAGAAGATTTTTCTTTCCCCAATACCAATACTTTAGTGTCTTTTTTGCAGGAATTTAATGTTAATCCATTTTGTATCCGCAAAGGTTATCTGTTGGATGGATTTAACCTGACGGAATCAATAGTGGATTCAGTTATCAATCGTTTAAAGATTGCAGATTCGTATCAGACGGCGATAAAGTCATTAAATAGTAGTATTTTTGTAAGCTAATCGGACAAAAAGATGACGAAAATAAATACAAATTACAAAATGAGGAGGATTGAAAATATGAGTAAATACGAACCATTATGGAAACACCTGCAAGCAAATGGGAGTGAAACGCTGAAACTCACTTATGAAGACATCAAAGCTGTTCTCGGCTTTGATATCGACCATTCCTTTCTAACCTGCAAGAAGGAAGCGGCGCAATTTGGCTATCGTGTGGGGAAAATCTCCATGAAGGAGAAGCACGTTACATTTCATAAGGAGGAACAATTATGAAAAAATGGTATAAAGAAGAATACGAATTTACTGTTGAGGTAACCGGCTTTCTCCGTGGCGACCGCACCGAGGGATATTGCCGGAACGGCGAAGAAATCGGCGACAAATACACCTGTACATACGGCTGCCCTGTAAATTCAGATGGACAGGGGATTTGCTCCAAAGTGATGATGATTATGTTCCCGATTATGGAAGCCGTTAGGAGCGGCGGCGATTTAGAAAACATCGGTGGCGACGGCAAATACAGCAAGAACGTTGTATGCCCGGACGGTTGCGTTATATTTCGACTGACAGCAAAGAAACTTGATAACGAGAATTTTTTTAAAGGGAAGTTTATTAATCAGGAGGCGCTGTGATGAATGTTTCATTATTATGAGAGTAAAGGCAGCAAAATAATTAGTTTGAATAACCTGTTATGACAACAGAAAATAAAATATGAAGTACAGAACAGTTAATTTGGACGCATTCAGCGTCATTGGAGTAAAGAATTTTACATCCATCGAAAACGGCGAGAATTTCATCAAAATTCCGCGAATGTGGGCAAGTTTGCCCGAAGAAACAATGAACAGGCTGGGCGAACTTTCCAATCTGAAGCCGTCGGGCGTACTGGGTGTATGCGCGGAAATGCACGATAACGGCTTTGACTACTGGATTGCCGCCGCGACAACAAAAGAATGTCCCGCCGGATTTGAGAAGTTGGATATTCCCGCCGCACAGTGGATTGTCTTCGAGATAACCGGCGCGATGCCCAAAGCCGTACAGGACGGATGCCGGTACATATTCAATGAATGGTTTCCGTCGTCGGGTTATCAACATGCCGATGCACCGGAAATTGAGTGGTATTCCGATGGAGATATGAGTTCGCCCGATTATAAAAGTGAAATATGGGTTCCGGTTATTAAACAGGATTAGAATAAAATGAAGACACATCTGTTTTTTCTTTTTATATTGTTCATTCAGTTGCCTTTACGGGCGCAATCCGATTACCCGAAGATACGGATTTCCGAAGACGTCGAATTGATAAAACTTTCGGAAAAGGCATACGTTCATGTATCTGTTTCTGAAATAGACGGATTCGGCAAAGTCTCTTCCAACGGCTTGATTTTGGTAAGCAAGGACGAAGCGTTTCTTTTTGACACTCCGGCAACCGACAGTCAAACGGAAACTTTGGTGAAATGGATTGCCGATTCGTTAAAAGCCACTGTTTCTACTTTCGTTCCCAACCATTGGCACGAAGATTGTCTCGGCGGCTTGGATTATCTTCATTCAAAGGGCGTAAAATCATACGCCAATCAGATGACGATTGACATTACTAAAGGAAAGAGTTTGCCTATACCCCAACAAGGTTTTAGTGATTCACTTTCGTTAAAATTGCACGATATAGATGTTTCTTGCTACTATTTAGGCGGTGGTCATTCATCTGATAACATTGTTGTGTGGATTCCTTCAGAGAAAATTTTATTTGCAGGATGTATGGCAAAAGATATTCATTCCAAAGGACTTGGTAATTTATCAGATGCTGTTATAGACGAATGGAGTCCGACCATCAAAAAGGTTATAGCTAAATTTTCAGATGCCAAAATTGTAATTCCTGGTCATGGGCAAATCGGTGGCATAGAAATATTGCAGCATACAAAAGGATTATTACAGCAACATTTAAAAATAAAATAATATGGAAACAAAGAAACAGAAAAATTTAATGGAAGTCTTTCAGGAAGAATCTCCTGAAGTGGCACAAGCCTTCGGCGGATTAATCCAATCCGTCAGCAGCATGAAATCCTTGGAACCCAAGGTGAAGCAACTGATTTACATTGCTATTCGCGCCTCACAGGGCGAAACGACAGCAGTAACCGCCCATGTGCCGATGGCAAAACGGGCAGGCGCCACCCGCGATGAGTTGAAAGAAGCAATCATCATGACGACTACCGTTTGCGGTATCAAGGGAATTGCAAGTTGTTTGATTCCGGCTTTGGAAGCCTATGATAATGCAAAATAAAAAACTAATGAGAGCTGCTATTATTTATACATCCAAGCATGGAACAACCGCCAAGGTTGCGCAAATGATTGCAGGGCAATTAACCGGCAGTCAGGTATCAATCATTGACCTGAAAAAAGTGAAATGTCCCGACCTCAATTCCTTTGATGGAATAGTTTTAGGCACATCCATTTATGCCGGAACATCATCAAAAACGATGCAACGTTTCTGCAAGGACAACATTGCAGTATTGACGCAAAAGCGATTGGCGTTGTTCATTTGCGGAATGGAACCGGACACGTCCAAGCGACAACAGGAATTGACAAATGCCTATCCCCAGGCATTACATCAACATGCCGTTTCAACATGCTTTGCCGGAGGTGAATTTCAGTTCGAGAAAATGAATTTCTTTGAACGCGCAATTATCAAGCGTATTGCTAAAACGGATAAAAGCGTTTCGGACATAAACAGCGATAATATAGATAGATTTGTACAGGAAATCAACAAGTAAGGAATCATGAGTCAATTATTAAAGGAACAAAATATCTTTCCGTCAAAAGAAGTTTTAAAAGATGTACTCGGCAATGTTTACAATGTCTTTGAAGAAATGATAACAAGGCTAACTCAAGACGAATTTTCATTAACGGTCACTTGGAACTACTATAAAGACGGCAAATCATGGTTGTGCAAAGTTTGCGACAAGAAAAAGACAATCTTATGGCTTTCAGTTTGGGAAGGTTTTTTCAAAATCTCGTTTTACTTCACGGAAAAACACCTCGAAAGCATTGCGTCTTTGGATATTTCAGAGCAAATTAAAGAAGTATTTTTTCACACCAAACCGGCGGGGAAATTAATTCCATTAATAATCAATATCAATACGAGAGAACAATTAACCGATTTACTGAAAATAGCAAAGTATAAAAAGGATTTGACAAAATAATAAAATTAAAATAAAGTAAAAAACAATGAAAAATGAACAAATATCAATTATTGATTTAATCATTGAAACTCATGTAGGATTGGAGCGGCAGGGGCCTGGTAGTTCTGAAATGACTATTAAGGCATTAAGCTTCCTGGATAATCATAATCTTTCACGGGTAGCCGATTTAGGTTGCGGAACCGGCGGGCAAACAATGGTTCTCGCGCAAAATATTACCGGAATAATTACGGGTTTAGACCTATTCCCTGATTTTATTACTGTTTTTAACGATAATGCCAAAAAATTAAATTTCCAAGAAAGAGTAAATGGCATTGTTGGCTCAATGGAAAACCTTCCTTTTCAAAAAGAAGAACTTGACCTTATTTGGTCAGAAGGGGCTATTGATAATATAGGTTTTGAAAAGGGTTTAACCCATTGGAAAGACTTTCTAAAAAAGAGTGGCTATGTTGTAGTAACATGTCCTTCATGGTTTACTGATAAACGCCCTGCTGAAATTGAAAAATTTTGGTCTGATGCAGGTTGCAAATTAGATACAATAGGACATAATATTTCAATAATGCAAAAGGTTGGTTATATTCCTGTTGCATCATTTATAATACCTGAAAAATGTTGGACAGATAATTATTTTGCCCCACGAGAAGTAGCAGAAAAAGCACTTTTGGAAAAATATACCGGAAATCCTGCCGTAGAGGAGTTTATCGCCAATCAACGCCGCGAAGTTCAATTATACAACCGGCATAAAGCGTATTATGGCTATGTGTTTTATATTGGGAAGAAGAATGGTTACCCAATCGACTAATTTGAGTGTATATAAAATTGCTACGGAAATATTCATAGTAAAACCTGTCCATAAAATGTTGGTTAAATCGCAATTCAAAAAGAAAAAAGCATAGATTGAATGAATAAAAAAATCCGGATAAAAACGATTATACTCGACTTTGACGGCACGATTGCCGACACAAAAGACAGTATCATACAAACTATCCAGGCAACATTGGATGAGTTAGGTATTCAAAGAGCAAATGAATCCGGTATAAAGAACCTGATAGGACTTCCGCTCAGGGAAACATTTGTCAGGGTTGCGCACTTGATGGACAGGAATATGCAGGAGAAAGCGATAGTACTGTATAGAGAAAAATATAACCAAATTAGCCTTAATACGGTAAAATTGTTCCCCGATGTAAAGGAAACGTTAAAAGGACTGCATGATAACGGGCTAACCATCGCAGTGGCTTCCGGAAAAGGAAAGGAAGCGTTGTTGAATTTGTTGGACAGAATGGGAATTGCCCGGTACATCTCGCTGGTATTTGGGGAACAGGATGTGAAAAACAAAAAGCCTGCCCCCGACATGGCGCTGTTGATTCTTGAAAAAACAAATTCCAGCCCACAGGAAACTTTGGTGGTAGGCGACACGGTGTATGATATGGCAATGGGTCAGGAAGCCGGTTGCATCACATGCGGAGTAAGCTATGGAAACCATACGGAAGAACAACTCAAAAGCCGGAATCCGGACTTTATTATCGGAAAATTCACCGAAATAACAAGTATTATCGGGGAAATACATCAATTGTAAAACGACAAAGATTATGAAGCGTAAAGTAGATAATTCATACGGAATAATTCCCTTTTATATTCCATCCGAAAAAATAGTGGAAAAATCGAAAGGCTGCTACCTGTATGATTCGGAAGGAAAACAATATACCGATTTTGAATCGGGGGTCTGGTGCGCCAATCTGGGGCACAGTAACGACCGAATTGTGAAAGCAATGGAAGCGGGCATCCGTCAATCTATTCATCACGGGTACAAGTTCAGAAATCATCCGTCGGAATTTTTGTCTCAGGAACTTGTACGGATAACCGGATTGGAAAAAGGTTCGAGCGTTTTCCTGTCTTCCGGTTCGGAAGCGGTTAATCTTGCCATATCAATGGCGCGAAATATTACGGGACGCGAGAAAATATTGAAAATACACAATTCTTACCTGAGCGCATACGGATACGGGCAGATAACTCCCGGTAACAACCATATTGAGAATGTTCACTTTAACGATATGCAATCGTTGGATGAAACCAATTTTGGAGAGATTGCAGCGCTTGTTCTGGAAACAGGGGGAGCATCCATTGATATGGTCAGATTCCCGGATTATGCTTTTATCAAAGAATTAGTCGAATTATCAGTAGCTAACGGTTGTCTTGTCGTGGCAGACGAGGTTACTACCGGAATGGGACGTATGGGTAAATGGTTCGGATTCCAATACTATGATTTTTTACCGGATATAGTCGTAACCGGTAAGGCTTTGGGAAACGGTTATCCAGTCAGCGCGGTAACGGTCAGTGCAAAAATATCCGAATCATTCGGGAGCAATCCGTTCAGACATTTGCAATCCCACCAGAATGACCCGATGGGATGTGTAATCGGATTGGAGGTGATAAGGACAATTGGGGATGAAAATCTGTTGAATCGCTGTCTTGATACCGGACATTATTTCAAAGAACAATTATTATTTCTTAACACCAAATTCAAACAAGAAATAAGGGAAGTGCGGGGAAGAGGATTGATGATTGCTTTGGAACTGGATAACTCGGTCAATGGCGAACTTGTCAGCGATTTATTGTTTGAAAGAGGATTTGTTATTGGTTACAAAGCAAATACACTGCGTTTCTTACCTCCTTTGGTCATTGAAATAACAGAGATAGACAAGTTAATTACAAATATCGGTGAAATACTGGAACTGTTACGGCAATAGTATATGAATATCTTAATCATTTATGCGCATCCGAGCAATAAATCCTTTACATATAAGGTATTGCAAATTTTATTGAAGGCTCTGAATATGAGCAGTCACCAAGTTGAAGTATCGGATTTATACAAAATGAAATTTCAATCCGATATGACGGAAGAAGAATATGAAAGAGAGGGATTTGCAAAAACCGAACTTCCTTTATCCGAAGATGTTATCGCAGAACACCGGAAAATAGATTGGGCTGATTGCATTGTCTTTCTCTATCCGGTTTGGTGGAGTGATTGCCCTGCAAAAATGAAAGGTTGGTTCGACAGGGTTTATTCCGCCGGGTATGCTTATGGTTATAGCCAAAATGGAGAAAAAGCAATGAAAATGAAGCACATCAAATTGGGACTTGTCATTTGTACAGCAGGGCATCCAAACGATTTTTTAGAAGAAACAGGAATTGCAGGAAGTATGCGAAATGTAATGCTTGACGACAGGTTGGGAGTTCGATTCGAGAAGAAAGAAATGATGATACTCGGCGGCACACTGGAACTTGAGAAAGTAGCGAACAGTCATTTGGAAAAGATTATGAATTTAGGAATGAACATGGATAAATTTTGTGACACATTTTAAAAATAACGTCTGATATGCAACTGCAAAAGTACAATCGGCCGATACTGTTTTACGGCACATCTGTTTTGGTTCCGTGGCTATGTTGGTTTATATGGGCATGGTTAAGCCACAGTCAATGGCAAGGAAATCCGGCAGTGTTTTTTTGTGGGAGTATCCTTGGATTGACCGGTTTATGTGCTCCGTTCATTATTGCCATGATCTTGATACTTCCCGACAAGGAAATGAAACAGGAATTTGTTTCCGCAACGTTCCGGTTGAAAGGCATCCGACCTGTTTTCTGGACATTAACGATTTTCCTTTTCCCGTTGAGCATACTTGCAGCCCAAGCAATTTCCCTGTTTTTCGGATACAGCCTGTCTCAATTCAGGATTGTAGAACATCTCTCTTTTACGGCCGGTATTTTTCCCGCGTGGTTTTTACTGATATTAGCGCCCATTCTGGAAGAATTTGGCTGGCACACCTACGGGATACACTGTTTAAGAAACCGCTTTAATCTTCTGGTTACGTCTCTTATTTTTGCTATTGTCTGGGGAATCTGGCATATACCCTTATCTTTTGTGAAAGGCTACTATCAGAACGTTCTTGCGGAAACAGGCGTGATTTATTCCATCAATTTTCTGGTAAGCCTTATCCCTTATGTGATTATAGGCAACTGGCTGTATTACAGAACGAGTAGAAATATGCTGCTGGTGGTACTGTTTCATCTGCTGGCAGGATATTCCAATGAAATATTCCAGACACATCCCGACAGTAAAATTATACAAACGGTATTACTGTTGATATTTTCGACAGTCTTAGTATGGAAGGAAAAAGCATTTTTCTTTGACAAATCACATGAGAAAATATTCAATTAAACTATAAAAGAAATAATATGGAATATGTTGTAAATGAAGCGTATGAAACGGAATTTCCCAGTCCGTTACTGGTGAAGCGTAACGAAAAAGTAATCGTTAAAGGCGAATCGGAACATTGGCAAGGCTGGATTTACTGTATAAAGACGGACAGTTCTAACGAAGGATATGTCCCGGAACAAATAATAAGATACGAGGATAATTACGGAATCATAACGGAAGATTATTCTGCAAAGGAGTTGAATGTCAGGGAGGGAGATATTCTTGAAGGAATAAAAGAACTCAATGGATGGCTGTGGTCGGAAAATAAAAAGACCCATGAAATGGGCTGGATACCAGTAAAAAACATCAAATTATTGGAAAAATGAATGACGAAATGAAAAAAGAAGTAATACTTGGTCTGCTCAATGAGTTTGCAGACCGGGAGGAGTCGTTTATCGCTCCGGCCTTGAACGTCGGTTGCTTTGGACGCTGATTCTGCAAAATTATGAAACTCTCGTAAATAATAATTAACAAAAATAATAAAGATGAAAATTAATATGACGCAAATAAGACCTGTTGTAGAAGGTAACATTGAACAAACCCCAACTTCCATTATAATGAATTTATTTATTTGCATTATTATGGCGGCTGTATTTTTACTAACAAGTTGTAACACTGTTAAAAATAACACAGATATGAAAAATATTTCCTTGATATTCTCCGGTATTGAGTTTACCAAAGCTATCAATGACGCGGAGAATCATTATATGGTCAGTGACAGCCTTTTGGTTATTGATGGTATCGGAGGTTCCAATTATTTTATCTCGCCGGACGGTATGCGTGCCGAGGCCACCGCCCCTATACTTCTGAAAGAGATAGATAACAGCAGACCTTTCACTTTTACTACTTGTGTAGAGAGTAAAATAGAAAAAATATACGATGCCGGAACAATATATATCTACATTGATAATGAGAATTGGCTGAAATTTGCATTCGAACGCGACGAAAAACTTCGATGCCGTGTTGTTACCGTTAAAACGGATGGCTCTTCGGATGATAATAATCACGATATTATTGGGCAGGATTACGTGTACATGCGCATTGCATCAAACGGAAAACAAATAGGTTATTACTATTCGACAAACGGAGTCGATTGGAATCTTGCCCGGATATATAAAAACTATTATCCGCAAAAAATATGGCTGGGACTCAGTTCGCAATCTCCCAAGCCGGGTAATAATCCTGCTTCTTTCGGTAAAATGAGTTTGACTGATAGCTATATTTCCAATCACAGGTTGGGAAAATAACCGTGTAAATTCCCGATAAAGCATTGAAAGATGAATGAATCAAGTTCGCACCATCGGAAAAGCCGTAAAGTATAATCGCCCTTACCTTTGCGCTCAAGATAACATTCAGGAAAAATGGAACAACGACTATCGACAAAAGAAGATTACCGGCAGCGGGTTAATATCGTCATTGAGTACATCAACAATCATCTCGATGCAGTTATTGACCTTGAAAAACTGGCTGAAATATCCAATTTTTCAAAATGGCATTTCCAGCGCATGATGAAAGCGTATTTGGGTGAACCTGTTGGTGCGTACATCATGCGGGTGCGGGTGGAGACTGCGGCGAAACTGTTGCGGCGCATGGAGCAAATTGTGGCAGTATGTAAAGGAAAACAAGCTCTTTTCCGCAGGTATTGAACACATCGCCATCTATCACGACGACCCCAAAGTAACGGAAGCCGGCAAATTGCGTACCGACATCTGTTTAGTTTTGTCTAAAAAGGCTGAACCGAAAGGTGAAATCGGCGTAAAAACGATTGAAGGAGGCAAGTACGCAATGTTCCTCTATCAAGGCTCTTACGACAATTTGGGAGCAGTTTATGACACTATCTACGCTAAATGGTTGCCGGAAAGCGGCGAGCAACTGCGCAACTATCATTGCTTCGAGAAGTACATAAACAATCCCGAAGATACAGCTCCCGAAAAGTTGAAAACAGAAATTTATGTTCCAATAGAATAGACTCCGCCTTCTGCCACTGCAACTTATAGTTATCTTCATCGAAACAAACGAAGATTACATTTTTGATAGAATCATTCCTGGATAGAAAGCCCGCTACCGTGTAAAAAGCAATGGTAGCGGCTTTTTCTTTTCAAGTTAAAACAAATTCTATTATCAAGTTGATATAAAGTTCAATATCTATTTTAAGCCTCTTTTTGTCTCCAAATTGGGCGATTTTGAGGCGTTTTTCTACTGTTTCTGCCATAAAAAATAATTTCCAAAGCCGTTTTTTGTTCTTTGTTATTTCTCTAATAAAATAATCTGCTCATAATCAATCATGTAAAAATAATTTTCAAAAAAAGTATTATCAACTTGTCAATACCTGATAATTCAACTTCCGACCTTTGCAAAAACAACAACAAAAATGGCAAATAATCCTAAACAAAATAAGCCATGACAGACAGGGAATTAACGGCATTTATGCAAAACTGGTTTGAGCGGCTTATGGCACGGTTCGACCGATTGGACAAACATTTGGAAAAAATGGCGATAAAGGAGAAGTTGCTGGAGGGCGAACGGCTGTTGGACAACCAGGACGTTTGCCAGATGCTCAATGTAAGCAAGCGGACGCTCCAGCGTTACCGTTCGTCGGGCGAACTGCCCTACCAGATGCTCTATCATAAGACTTTTTACAGGGAAAGCGACGTGGAAGCCTTTATCAAGGCCAATTTCGCCAAAGGCGAAGACACGGACGACAATAATCCCGAAGAACCGGATGTTCCGTAATTGGTATTTTTCTTTTCTAAACACTATCGTTCAACAGAAGCCCGCACCGTCGTGATGACAGGCGCGGGCTTCGCTCATTTATGGTAATGTTCCCAACAATTTTTACTGTTAGATTTTGAAGCCCTTCCGCTCCAGTATTCCGACGGCAGGTCGGGCGACAACCAGCCTGTCGCCCATAATTGCCTTAATCGTCTGCAAATTATCCGGCATGGGTGCAAATTTATTTTCTTCTTTCGGGATACCCGCCATGATGCCGACGCTCTGCTCGATGGGTTTCAGCGAGGCTTCGATTTTACGCTCCATGACCACCATTTCCGCTTTCAGTCCCTTCAACTCGTCTTCCTTTTTCCAAAGGCTTTCCACCACTGCTTTGAGCGTGGGAACGTCCTTCATCAATTTTTCGTTGTCCGTCCTGTACTTCTCCAGCAGGGTGGGCATGGTGTCCAAGGCGTTCCGGAAATTGGCCGCCGCTGTCTTCGGGTCGGCTGCAAGGTGGCCGTGATTGTAGTTATACAAAATCTCGCCTTCTCCCTTGATAAAGAAACGGTTCTGTACCAAATCGAAGCCGTCCTTCACGGTGGTTTCCGATTTCACCAGCAGGGTAAAGCCATAAAGCGACCCGATGGGTTCCGACAGGCCGTGCGTCCGCGCTTTGTCGGCAATCTCGTTCAGTTTCTTACCAACGGACACGGGGTCGGTGGCGGCAAAGCCGTCCAGTTTTACAGGATTCAGGCGTGTGCCGTCCGGGGCAACCTGCACACGGGCGTTAAACGCTTCCACGTCTTTGGATATGCGGGCGATAAAGCCCTTGTTGGTTTCCACCGTCTGCATGATTCCCTCCAGCTTCCAGCGGGTCGAGGACTTGCCCTGCGTGAACGCCCGCCGTTCGCCCTCCAACGAAGTGATTTTTTTCTCTAACCGCGCTTTTTCCAGCAATTCGGTATTGCCGGAGAGGATTGCCACATATTCGGAGAAATTCATGCCGCTTTTCTCGTCCATACTGCCCTCGTCAATGGTACGGCTACCCATATTGTTATTCTTTAGCTGGTTAATAAATAGCTGCTTGTTGTGCAGCAACCCGAATTTATAAGCGTCCAGCGACTTTTCAACGGCATAAATCACCACATCGACCTTATTGTCGGCGTGTAGTTTGGCAACCTCGTTACCTTTGCGGATTGCCCTCCCGTCGCGCTGTTCCAGGTCGCTTGGCCGCCAGGGTGCGTCAAGGTGATGCACCGCTACGCACCGTTTTTGAGCATTAACTCCTGTCCCCAGCATTTCCGTACTGCCGAACAATACGCGGATTTTACCCTCGTTCATATCGCGTATCATCGCCTTGCGGGATTTCTCCGTTCCGGCTTCCTGGATAAACCGTATTTCGGATGCAGGGATGCCATACTGCGTGACGAGTTTGTTTTTAATCTCGCTGTACGGGTTCCAAATATCGGGTTTGTAGGTTCCCAAATCCGAAAAGACAAACTGCGTCCCTTTCTGCGGGGTATATGTCTTGTAGTAACCGGCAATGACGGCGGCGCAATGGCTGGCCTTGTTGTCGATATGGTCGCCGTACTTCTGCGGGTCTATCAGGCGCATGTCCAACGACATTTTACGGGCGTAGTCCGTTGCAATAAGCATCTTTGCCTTTTCCTCGCTTTCCGAAAGCGGCGGACGTCCCAAAATGGTGGCGTCGCCCGTTTTGGCAAAGGTCATGAGTTTCTGTATAAAATCCTGCTGGTCGGGCGTAGGCGGAATATTGTGCAGTATCTCGTTCTTCTCCGGGCGGTCGATACCGATGTCTTTCGCCGTGCGGAAATCGGTAATTTCCGAATAGAATGAAGCCAGTTCCGGCACTTTAATGAAGTACCGGAACCGCTCTTTCTGCACAATCTGGTTGGTTACCGAAAACTCGTAATCCTTCGTCTTCTTGGCGAAGATGGCCGCCCATGCGTCGAAGGTGTTGATGCCCTGCCTTTCGAGTTCCTTCGGGCGCAGGTACTTAAAGAGCAGGTACAATTCGGTGAGCGAATTGCTGATGGTCGTACCCGAAAGAAAGGTTGCGCCTAAATCCTTGCCCGTCCTGTCCTGGATGGTGCGCACGGCGAAAAGCATGTTAAGCGCCCGCTGCGAGCCGTCGGAGTTTCCCAGCCCCGCCACGCGGTCGTGCCGGGTGGTAAAGGTCAGGTTTTTGAATTTGTGCGATTCATCAACGAATAAATGGTCGATGCCCATCAGCCGGAAATCCACCGCGTCGTCCTTGCGGTTGGCGATTTGGTGGGTAATCCCTTTCAGGCGGGCTTCCAGATTGGTTTTCCGCTTTTCGACACCCCTGCGCATAAAATTGGAAACTTCCCCTCCCTTATTGCGCAGCACTTCCAGATTTTCTTCCACGCTGTCCAGCTCCTTTTGCAAGATGTCGCGCTGGATTTCGGGGGATTGCGGAATCATCCCGAACTGCTCGTGGGTCATTATCACCGCGTCCCAGTTATTATTTTTCATTTCGTTAAAAATGCGGGTGCGTTTGGCAGGGGTAAAATCCTCTTTCCCCGGATAGAGTACTTTCGCGTCCGGGTAGGCGGTGCAAAAGGTTTGCGCTATCTCGTGTACGTTGGCTTTCAGGGCGATTATCATCGGTTTGCCCGCTAATCCCAGCCGCTTCATTTCCATTGCCCCGCAGCACATAATCAGCGTTTTACCTGCCCCTACCTCGTGGTCGCAGATGCCGCCGCCATTGGTTTTGAGCATCCAGACGGCGTCCTTCTGGCTCTTATACAGGTCGTCGATACCCAGCGCTTTCAGGTCAAGCCCCGGAAAGGTCTGGTGGCTACCGTCATATTCGGGTCGCGCAAAACAGTTGAACGTGCGGTTATAGAGATTGGCCAGCCGGTCTTTGAACTCCGGCGACTGCTGGCGCAGCCAGTCGGAAAAGCCGTTACGGATTTCGTCGATTTTGCTGTTTGCCAGTTGGATGGCTTGCCCGTCGGGTACTTTGACTTCCTTATCGCCGTCCTTGATTGTCCTGGTAATGTCGGGCGTGGTGTCGTGCATGGCATGGCGCATCAAGGCAACTCCGTCGAACAGGCGGTTTTCGCTGCGGACGCCGTATTTCTCCGTGATGTTGGCGTTCCGGGAGCGGGCATTGAGGCTGAACTCGTCGCGGCTGGAGGCATACGTTATTTTTACATCGGTCTCAAACAGGTACGAAGCGTATGCGGCATAAATGCCGGTCGGTATCCACCTTTCGCCGAAATTAAAATCCAAATCGTCGAAGTCAATCGGCTTGGGCGCGGCTTCCTGCAAGGCTGCCAGCGATTCTTTGGCGGCTTCGTGGCCGGGATGACTGTCGATAAACTTTTGTACCTCGTCCGCTTTGGAAATAACATTTCCTGCGATAAACTTGTCGGCAACCTCATAGCCGCCCACCAGCGGATTGAAATAAACCCTGCTCTTCAATTCTGATAGTAGGCTTTCTTCCGGACTGCCTGTAAGCGAGGCCATATACTCCAAATCGACCTTGCCGTGCTTGTTGAGCGAAGCAGCCAGCGCGTCGCGGGCGTTGTCGGCGTGGGTAATCTCCCGGCTGTTGAACGCCACTGGACGTTCAAAGATGTCCGCCTTTACCGCCTTGCCCTCACGATAACGTTCCAAAGAGAGTATTTCCCGGCCTCCGGCGTCCATCTTAATCAGGTCAAGATTCTTGGGGTCGTTCAGATTGCCGAATTTCTCTGTAAAATCATCGTACAGACGATTGAGCATCTGCCGAAGCGCAGGATTTTCCTTCAACTGGCCGGCTTCGTTCAGGTAGAGGTGGTGGTAGGTATCGCGGATTTCGATGTAGAGCGATGCCCGTTTCCCCTGCTGCGCTGAAAGCTCCAGCGGGTGGAACATGGGGTTGAAACCGTTCAGGTCGCGAAGATAGCCGATGCGGTTGTCCGCATTTGTTACCAGCGAGCCTTCCCTGTAATGTTTCGGTAGCCCCTGCTCCGGCACAGCAAAGGGTACGGGTTTCATCCGTTCTTCCCGTTCCGTTTCCCTTTTGAGGTTTTGGGACTGTTCCTCCTTTCGGGCATCGGCGACAGGATAAACGGGTTTGGTATCTGTTTTTGTTTCCTTGGCTTGCCTTTCCGCTTCTTTCCTCTTTTTACCGGCTTCCAGCATCAATTCTTCCCGCCAGTCCAGCGGTGCGCGGTCATCTTCTTTTTTTGAAGATTTCCGCTTCTGCTTTGCTTTGGGCTGGGGTATCTCCATCCGGCGGCGGGAACGGCTGTTTTTGGGTTTGATTTGTGTGCGTTCCTCGGCGGACAACCCGAACAAATCATACAGCGATATGAGCGGTTGGTTTTGGATGTTATACGCCGGTTCCACCGCTTTCGCCTCCGCAGTCGGCTCTTTGGTTTGCGCAGGCGGCGGAACCGGGTCGGAAAAGTCAAACTGCAAGGAAGTTTGTGTTCCCGGCGGCATGTATGGCTGTTCTTGCGGCTTCAGCTCCCTTACCGGGGAAAAATCGTCATCCGACAGCACATCGTCAAAACCCAGCCTGTTTTCCTCCCAATCTAATTGCGCTGTACTTTTTCGTTCGGAAAAATCTTCCGGGGTGGCTTCCATAAACAATTCCCTGTCTTTTTCCTTGTTGGCTTCTACCATTTCGCCCATTTCCCGCCAGTCCTGCGCTGTCGGCCGGTAGCCCCGGCTTTGGGCGGCGGATTGCTCCACCTGCGGGGCGTGTTTTTGGTACAACTCCATATCCAGATGCCGCGAAAAATCTTCGCGCAGCATCCCGCGCAATGCGGCTGCAATGCCTCCCACTCCGCCGGAGTGGAGAAACTCCATCGCCGGTTTACCGTAAGGGTCGGTTCCGACCTTTACATTGTCGTGGATTACCCGGTCGAAATTCTGGAACAGGTTATTGACCGGTATGCCGTTGGAGAGCTTCCTGCTGTCGATAAAATCCTGCTGCCTTTGTGAGAGTTCCTTAACACCTGTTTTCTTCTGGAGGATAACGAGGTCGCTGCCTACTTCCGTTCCGGCATGTTCCGTAAAAAGGTTATTCGGGAAGCGGACGGCGGAAACAGGTTCGCACCGCTCCATCAGCCACTCGCGCACGGGGCGGTTGGCTTCGGAGTTCAATACGCCCTGCGAAGTGATAAAGGCGATCAGCCCGCCCTCGCGGACGCAATCGACGCCTTTCATAAAGAAATAGTTGTGTACTGTGCCGGATGCCTGCCGGTGGGCGTCGTCTTTCGCGTTGCTGTATGCGGGGTCGAATACCCTTACGTCGCCGAACGGGATATTGCTGGCGGCTACATCAAAATAACCGTTGTAACGGGCTTCGATGTTTTCAAATCCCTCTACCCGCACTTTTTCGGCAGGATTCAGGTGAGAAAGGATTTTTCCGGTCAGCATATCCTTTTCAAACTGTGTCGCTTCACATCCCGGATTCAGCAACCGGACAGATTCGGAAAAGATTCCTGTTCCGGCGGAGGGGTCGAGCAGGCGCACCGGTTCAACGCCGCTTTCTTTCAAGGCTGCAGCCAATGCGTCCACCACTTTGGGCGGGGTATAAAAGGCGGACAGCACGGAATTTTTCAGAGAACTTACATAGCGGTTATACTGCGGCGCGTTTCCCGCTCCCATGCGCAATATATCGTGCAACTGCGTAACCAGCGGAAACAGTTCGCTGTCGGTTTTTGTCCAGTGTTGTACGTCTTCCGGCTTGTCGGCGGGATTCAACACGGCTTTGATTCCCCCGAAACCGCAGTAGGTTTCCAATATTTCCCGTTCGGCGGGCGTTGCCTGCCGCCCTTCTTTTTCAAGGCTGAACGCTAAACGTATCGCCTCAATGTTGTCCCGAAGCCGGGCTTTCTTATTGAACGCCATCTTCGAGAAGTATTTGGATTGCGCCCGTCAGTTCCGTGTAGAGTAACCTGTACTCTGCACTATCGGCGAAATCGTCCGACAATGTATATTTTCCAATTACAGCCGAAAGGCGGGGCAGTAACTCTATTGCCAAGCCTTCGGCCAGCGCGGGGTCTGTTTCGTCCGTAAACTCGTCCCAAAGTATATTGACAATGGTGCGGTAAGGAGAGAAATGCAGTCCGGCATAGAGGATTTGGGAAGCGGCTTCTTCGGCTTCATCGTGCGAGCCGCCCGATTTGATAATGCTACTGTATGCTTCGGCTGCCGTATCACCCCGCGAGGCGATAAACTGTTTGTCGGTTGCCTTTTCGGGATGCGATTCACGTAAATAGGATAACAGGGAGAGCCGGAAATAAGACATTTCCACGTCTGCGGATTTATTTGTTGCTTTCATCTTTTGATTTTTTAGTGGTAAATAAATGGAGGGAAAGGAAAAAGCGACCGGAGCCTTGCCCCGGTCGCCACCACTAAAAAAATCCGATGTCAGGCAATTATCCCTAATTGGCAAGTCTTAGATTCTTTCAGTGGCAAAGGTAATCATTTACTTTGTTTTACCTTTCTTTCCGTTCTTGTTTTCAAACTCGAACACGGTTTTATAGTCGGCGTCAAAGGCTACGGCTGCATCGAACGGTTTTCCGGTCTTACTGCTCGTAAAGCCTTTGATGATGCCTGTTTTACCGTTCGTCAGCAAGGCGGTAAGCTGCGTATCGGTCAAATCCTTTTTGGCAATGGTTCGGAAAACCATTAGCCCGCAATGCTCATTATTGCATTTGGCAACCTTCGGAAAGAATATGACCTGTCCGCTTTTACATTTGAGGCAGCCGCAGCCGGGGCGGTCGTCCTGCCGTTCAAAAGCGATGCCGAGCAATTCCGTGGTGATTTGCGAAGCATACACCTCTATCGAGTGGTGGAATGTAGCTGCATCCATTTTCCCTTCACCGATTTTAGAAAGGGCGTGTTCCCAACTTCCGGTCATCGCAACATCCGCAATCTTTTTGTCTTTCACGGCAAGGTAAACTACCAGTCCCTTGTTGGTCGGAACCAACGCCTTCTTTTCGCGCACGATATATTCCCGTGCAAACAGCGTTTCAATGATGGCCGCACGGGTAGCAGGTGTGCCGATACCGGCGTCCTTCATCGCTTCGCGTTCTTCTTCGTTGGTACATTCCTTGCCTGCCGATTCCATCGAACCAAGCAAACTTGCCTCTGTATGCAGCGGACGGGGCTTGGTCTGCTTTTCCAACGCTTCCATATCCCGGACGGGAAGCATATCGCTTTCGGCGAGTTGGGGCAGCGTGGTTACGTCTTCGTCCTGCGCTTCTTCATCGGTGGCGTTAAACACAGCCCGCCAGCCGGGAAGTAGTGTTACGCTGCCCTTTGCGACAAAGTGTACGCCGCCCGCGTCAAGCGAAACGGCGGTGTTCTCTTTGGTGCAACGATTGGAGAATGATTCTAACATTCGACCGGCTATCATGTCATAAATCGTCCGTTCATCGCCGGTTAATCCGTCCGCCGGATCTCCGGTGATGATAAGCGCATGGTGGTCGGTTACTTTCTTGTCGTCCACGCAGCGGATATTGAGTACGATGTTATCCATTGAAGCGGCGTAAGCGCCAAAACGCGGATGGTTTTTCAGCGTGGCGATCAGGTGCGGTATCTCGTCCAGCACATCGGCGGAAATATAACGGCTTCCCGTGCGTGGATACGATATTTTTTTTGATTCGTACAACGCTTGGGCGATATTCAGCGTTTTGTCGGCTGAAAAACCATGTTTGCTATTGGCTTCCTTTTGAAGCGTGGTCAAATCATACAACAGCGGTGGTTCCTGCTTTACTTCTTTCTTCTCGACACCCGTAACGCGGACGGTTCCGGCAGCCTTCACCTGTTGCAATGCGCCATCGGCTGTGGAACGGGTATCGTACTTGTCCACCGACAAAACGGCAAATGCCGTATCATCTTTAGCCGTGTGGATTTTCAGTTTGAAGTACGTTTGCGGCTTAAAGTCCTTATTCTCCAGATAGCGGCTGCATATCATCGCCAGCGTGGGTGTCTGTACTCGACCGAGCGACCACGAGCCGCGCCCGGCGGCAATGCTCAACGCCTGACTTGCATTAAGTCCGACAACCCAATCGGCCTGGCTTCTTGCTCTCGCCGATAAATACAGGTTGTCGTAATCGCTGCCGGGGCGGAGATTCTGAAAACCCTCCTTAATGGCTTTGTCGGTCAAACTGCTTATCCATAAGCGTTGGCACGGGCGGTTGCTTCCCAAATATTCATAGATGTAGCGATGGATTAACTCGCCCTCCCGTCCGGCGTCCGTGCAAACGACAATGCCGTCGGCTTTGGAAAACAACTCTTTGATGATTTTCAGTTGCTTCATCACGCCGGGGTCATTTTTGTATTCCTTACCTTCTTTGATTTGGCGGGGAATGAGTATAAACTCCTTCGGCAATATAGGCAGGTTTTCCTTTTGGAAACCGGTAAACCCGTATGCTTCGGGCATGGCAAGCCCCACAAGGTGGCCGAACGCCCAGGTAACAGCCCAGCCGTTACCTTCCATATAGCCGTCTTTTTTACTGGTTGCGCCGAGTATGGCGGCTATACTTTTAGCCACGCTCGGTTTTTCTGCTATACAAACTTTCATATCGAATTTTTTTAGTGGTTTGAAAAATTGAATTACATTTTATGCCCCGTGCTTTTCCTGGGCTTGGCGGGAGATTGGCGCTGCTCCTGTTGCTCTTTCTTTTCCGCCTGCTTCCCGGTGGGCTGGGTCTGGCCTTTCTGCAATGGCTCGGTCGAGTGTTTGGTCGCCTCGTTGGTTTTACCCTCATTATTGACGGCAACCTGTGTTTTGAAGCCTTCGGCGGGTTGCGACTGCTTCTTGGCCAGTGCTTCTTTCCATTGTTCGGGAGGCAGGCTGGTATGGCGGATACGCCCGGCATCCTGATCCGGCCACACCCAGGCATTGTACTTCTGTCCCTTTTGGTCGGTGGACTCCACCTGCTTCACCCCTTCTTCCTGTTTGGGTTTATTGTTCTGGTTTACCATCCCTTCTACCCAGACAGGTTTATTTTCGCACAGGGTTTTGAACTGTTCGCGGGTGAGTTCGACGCCGCCCTGCACGGGACGCACCCATACTTCGCCGACCTTGCGGGCTTTGAGCGGCTGGTTGTCGTCCTGTCCCGTTTTTTGTTCCGCTTTCGCCGCCCGTTCCTGTTGGCGCTGCTGGCGTTGTTCGGGCGTAAACAGGAAGTCGAAATTTTTATTCACGGCATTATACTGGACAATGCGCGTGATTTTCCCGCCGGGTTCCTCGCCGGGGCGTTGCTTCTTGTCCATGTTTTCTACCAGCACGCCTTTACCGGCTTTCAACCCGTCCTGCTGTTCTTGCGAGAGTTCAACGCCTTTCAGTACTTTCGGGATTTGGATTTCCGATAGTGGGACGGCCTCGAAGCGGTTGGTGATTTTATCCAGCGATACGAGCGCCGGGACTTTTTCGCCGCCGGGGGTCATTTCCAGCTCAAAGACACGCCCGCCGTGGCCGGTAGCGGTGAGTTGCTTCCGGTCGTCGGGGGAGAACATGACACCCATAAACGGCTTTTCAAAATCAGGCTTCTCCTGAAAGGGGTGCGTCTGGATTTTGATTGTGCCGTCGGGCTGCTGCTCAAAGGACAGGCGGGCTTTTGCCTGCAACTCTTTACCGTCAATCTCCATGCGGATTTCGAGCAGTCCGGGCGACTTGTGGCCGTAGGACATGGCTTTGAGCGAATCCTGCAAGTTGTCGCCGGTCAAACCGTACTTTTCGACCTCTTTCCATTCAAGCTTGTTCAGGTCAAGCGGCTGGTACTTCCCCTGCGCCTGTTCCTGCATCTTGCCCTCCGGCGTTACACGGTACGGGTCGAGTACCTTGTCCTCCGGGTTGATCCTGATGATTTTGTCAAGGAAAGCCGCCATCATATCGACCGCTTTCCCGCTGACCGCGTAAATACCCGTGTGCGACGGGTTTTTGAACTGTGCCGTGAACTTCTGAAAGAAGTTCTCCAGTGCGTTGCCACGCGGGTCGATTTTCAAAAAACTGTCGGCATTCTCCTTTGTCGGATCGACCTTTTTCAGCTTGCCGTCCTTTCCTTCGGCGACGGCTTTCAGCTTGCCATCTTCGCCCTGCGTCAAAATGACTTTCGGGTCATGCTCCTGCGCCGCGCCCATGTAATCCTGGAGGCGGATACGGCTTTCGGTAACAATCCGCGCGTCCGGCTGGTGGTTCAAAAGCCCTTCCAGCACTTTTACCCCCATGTCCAATCCGTTTGCGCTTACCTTGTAAAATGCCGTGCCGGAAGGGTCGCCAGTCCGGGACATGAAGTTTTGGAAGAATTTTTCCATGTCGCCGGAATTTTTCTCGACGGTCAGGAACATCCGCTCGTTCCTCATCGACGGTTCTACGGTCTTGATTTTCTTCCCGTCCTCGCTCATGCCTGCAACGGCTTTCAGCCTGCCGCTCTTTTTGTCCGCGACAAGCAAAATGTCGCGGTCGTAATTAATCTGTTTTTCTGCCATAAATCATTGATTTTTAAGTTCCGCATTACTATTAATGCGGAACGAAAGTACGCCTATCTTACTATGCGGCAAAGGGATTTCAGGTGGCTGGCAGCTTGTGGCGCCGGTTTGGAAGCGTGTGGCGTTGATGCTTTGGTTTCCAGCGGGTTATTTGCCTGTCGGTTTTGCCCGGAAAAACGAAAAAAGCGGCGTATCTTTGCAGGGTAATTATATAAGTTATGAAGCATGGCAAAAAAGAAACCTCCGGGACATTACTGCCGAATCTGCGGTTGCCGCAAGCCTAACGAAAAGTTCAGCGGCAAGGGACATGCCGGGCATATCTGCAAGGAATGTTACTCGCTGCCGCAGGAAAAGAAGAACGAACTGCAATATATTAACCGGATAGACCGGATTGCGGAAAAATATCCACGCTCGCGGGAGGACTGGGAATACCTTGAAAAATGCGCGAAAAACAAAAAGTATCCCGAAGCGGCGGAGTTTGCCCAAATGATACTGGGCATGAGTGGCAGGGGAGTGAATGAACCGATTGAAAAAGGCTGTGAAAACGATGGGGATATTTATGATTATGCGGATATAGACAATCTTCCGGTATTTTCCGAAAAGAAGAAATTTGCCGGACTTGACGATGATGAAAAAAAATGGCTCCGGGATTATATCCGTTCGGAAATCATTGAACACTGGGAGCATTCAAATGTATGCCCGAATGAAAATGAGCTGGTTGAAATAAGAAAGCGGATGACGGGTATATTTGAAGAAGAATGCCATATCATCTTGAAGAACGACGCCACATTGAGGAAATTCTTTCAGGACAATGTAACTTCTGCAATGAATAAATTACAGAAGAAGACAGAGGTTAGCGTAAAAAACAGCTAACCCCTGTTCTCAGTTAATTATTACATATATATAATGTGTATGGAAACAGAGAGAGCCGCCCGAATGGGCGGCTCTCTCTGTTTCTCTTACTCCTGTTTTGGGAGTAAATGACACAGTTTGGGGTCGGCCTTGATACGTTCCAATTCTTCCGCGACGATTTGTTTTGTTTCGGCTTTAATGCGGTCGTAATTCTCTTTAATCATTTCCTTCATACGATCAACACCATTCTCATCTACAAAATTGGAGATGACGGGTATTTTCCGGTACGCCTTCATTTCTGCGGCTACCCTGTCGTTATCCACTACTATTTCACAATGGAAAATCTTCTGCTCAATGCGTTCGTCGAAGTTGTCGGCGACCGCCCCGACAAACATCCCCTGCGTCAGGTTGGAAATTTTCGACGGCGGTATCAATGAATCCATTTGCGTTGAAATGGATGTCGATTTGTCCTGCCGGTTAATGGTCATCGACTGGCGTTTCTGCAACACTTTCCCGAAGCGGTCGGAAAGGGTTTTGGCCGTATCGCCCACCACTTGACCGGAAAAGATATTGCCGACCGTGTTCATCACTACGGCGGCTTCCTTATCGCCATAATCCCGTTTTAGCTGTGAAAAGTCCTGAAAACCAAGCAATACGGCCACCTTGTTGCTTCGGGCGGTGGCAATCAGGTTATCCAACCCTTTAAAGTAGATCGTCGGCAACTCGTCGATAATGACCGAACTTTTTAGTTGGCCTTTCTTGTTAATGAGTTTCACGATACGGGAATTATACAGTCCCAATGCCGCCCCGTAGATATTTTGCCGGTCTGGATTGTTGCCGACTACAAGGATTTTCGGGTCTTCGGGGTTGTTGATGTCCAGCGTAAATTCATCGCCGGACATTACCCAATATAATTGCGGGCTTATCATTCGGGAGAGTGGAATTTTGGCCGACGCTATCTGCCCCATCAACTGATCAGCGGCACCTCCTAACCACGCATCCATAAAGGGGCTAAGGTAGTTTTCGAGGTCAGGATACGAAGTAAGTATCGGAAAAATATCTTCGTAGCGCTTGTTCAGGAACTCAACCGCATGGGGAAAGGTGCAATACTTCCCGTCCTGATAGATGCGAAGATACCAGATAATTGCTGCAAAGAGGATTATCGGGGATTCCACGAAAAAGTCGCCCTGCTTTTGCACCCACGTTTTGTTCAAATTTAACATTATTGTATAGGCTGATTCGTATGCGTCCGATATATCGTCCATGAAAGAGGGGTTAATCGGATTGCAGCGGTGAGAGCGCGAAGGGTCGTCGAAGTTTATCACATAAAAGGTTGGGACTTTGGCGTAACCCTCACGGTTGTTCAGCAGGTGATTATACGCAATCGTCGATAAATCAGGAAACTTGAAATCGTAAATGTAACCGGTAAATCCCTTTTCGATTTGCTGTTTGATGAACTGGTTTACCACGGCGTAACTCTTTCCCGAACCCGGCGTACCCAGCACAATCGCCGCCCGAAAGGGATTTACAATGTTTATCCAGCCTTTCCACGTCTTCTTTTTGTACCAAAAGCGGGTAGGCAGGTTTACCGAATATTCGTTTACCATTAACCTGGTTTCCTGCATGAAACTCTCGTTCTCCGTGTTAAACACGTCGTCCATCAGGTTGTTTTTCAACAAGCGCGACATCCATATCCCCGCCATGAGCAGCAGGATATAACCAACGGTCATGGTAAAAATGTAGAACCCGGCATTGGCTATAAGCGGGAACGGCAAAATCAAAAGCCACCAGTTCAGGAAGAAGAAAACGAACCCTACGCCCAAGCAGACGTAGATTTTATTCCATGTTATTTTCTCGTCTTTCACGCCCTTAGTTCCCAAACAGGACAGGGCAAGGAACACAACGGCAAAAATTTTTGTCCACAGGATGGAGGTAAACAATCCGGCAGTGCGGTTGAAATTCATCAGGATTTTATCGACCACCCCGATATTGACGCCCCACTCTTTAATTGCTCCGTAACAAAACCAGTATATGTTTATCACTACGAATAAAATACTTAGCGCCCGCATAAAGTCCATGACTTTTGCCAGCCCTCTCAAATCATCTTCTTGTTGCATAATCAATTTGTTTTTTAGTTGTTTGACAATGGATTGAAAATGCGAAAGTAGGAAGATGAAAACGCCCCGAAGCTATGTTTTCGGGGCGTGGCAGCTTGTGGCGTCGGTTTGGATGCTTGTGGCGTTGTTGTTAATGATATCAAAGGTTATAAGTGATTATTCTTCCTTTTCATCAAATATTTGCTAATTTTGTGGCGGCAAAATAAGTATCTACTATAGTAGAAAAATAAAATAAGAACCATAAAAAGTGATAATATGGCAATAACACCTCGCAACGAAATCAAGACGGATAAAATATACATTAAAGATGTATTTGAACAATGGTATCGTATTCCAGAATATCAACGTCCTTACGTATGGAGTAAAGATGAAGTTATAGAGTTATTGGACGATATTAGTTATGCATCTGTAAATACTCCTTCCAATGATTATTTTCTTGGCTCTTTTGTGTATCAGCACAGGAAGGCTGGCGGAGAACAAGAATTCATTGAAAATGATCTGCTTGATGGGCAACAACGTATTACTACTATATTTTTACTTTTTGCTGTCGTTCGCGATATTGAAACAAACAAGATAAGAAAAGAAAATTGCCAAAAGTATATTTTCCAAGAAGAAGATAAAGATACTAATACGCCTGAACGAATTCGATTGTTGTACAAGATTCGCTCTGAAGTAGAAAAATTTATTGATGAGTATGTGAAGCCTGAAAACAGCATCATTGATAAATGGGAAGATATTAAACGTATTGCGATTGAAGACAAAGATGTATCCATCAAGAATATGGCAAATGCTATCGTGAGCATTCGTACCTATTTTGAAGATAATAAAAACATTGATACTTTTTTCCCTTATTTACTACAGTATGTATTGATGATTTATGTGTATTCAGAGCAATTAGAAGACGCATTCCGCTTATTTACCATTTTAAATGATAGAGGCGTAAAACTACGTAATTCTGATATTTTGAAAGCACAAAACCTACAGTATGTTCCCGATTCCGAGCGCACTAAGTATGGACTCCAATGGGAAGAATTGGAAAGTGAATTAGGAGAGGAATTTGATCGTTTTCTGTCTTTCATTCGAACAATTGTAGTTAAGGAGAAAGCTCGTTTGAATTTGCTTCAAGAATTTGAAGATAAAATATACAATCCAAAGGAGAAAGATAAAACTACAGGTAAGTTAAAACCTGCTTTACTAAAAAGAGGAAAAGAAACTTTTGATTTGTTGAATAAATACTATGACCATTACGACCAATTGTTTGAAAACGACAACTATAATTTTACTAATGGGTTTGAATTCAACAATATGGTGGTAGTTATGAAAACTACGTTGCCATCTACCGATTGGATTCCTCCATTGCTTTCTTATTATAATAAATTCAATTCAAATCGTATATATGATTTCCTATTATTGCTTGATAAAAAATTCACAGGAGATTGGATTGGGCAGTTAACACCAACAGAACGAATTGAAAATATGAATGCTATTCTGAAAGGAATTGAATCTCATAAATCTCCTGACGATTTATTTAAGACGAATTTATTTGATTTTGATAAAGTAAGTTTGTTGAAAAATATTAGTCAAAAAGCATATGGAAGGCAATTTGTTAAAAACATTTTATTAAAACTTGATTTTCTTTATAATGACAATAAAGTAAATAAGTGGAGTTGGTTTGGTCAAATTACCATTGAACATATTCTACCTCAAAACCCCAAAGATGGTAGTCAATGGAAAAAAGACTTCACAGATACAGACCGAGCAGACCTAACCAATAAAATCGGAAATTTGATTTTATTGGGGCGAGGAAAAAATGCATCGCAAGGCCGATTTGATTATTCATTGAAGCATCAAAAATATTTTGCTGAAAACATAAATACATTTCCGAATTCATTAAGAGTGTTTAATAAATATCGAACTCAGTGGACAAAAAATGAATTAAATGAGAATCAAAAATATGTTCTTGACACATTGAAGGCATACTATAATATCGAATAATATTATGACACAGAAAGATGCTTTTTGTAATTTGCTACGAGAAAGATCAAAAGAACATAGATTAGCAATCTCTCTAATGATAGAAAATGGCTTATATGGACAGGCTATTTCGATACTTAGACAAGAATTAGATTCTATGGTAAGAACAATATTCCTTTTGGAGAAATCCGACATCAATGTTAGAAACCATTACATGTCGCAAACACTAAATAATCAGAAATGGACTTTTCCTAATTCAAGAACTTTAGTAACAGACAGACATATGGTAGAGTTTTCCAATAATCTATACGGCTGGTCTTTATCTGTTTATAAATTAGGTTGCGCGTTTATTCATCTTTCACCAATGAGTAACTACACGAATAAGAATCCATTTTTTTATTTACCGGATACTGAGATTCAGGATATAAAGCAACATCTACATCATTACCACAACTTTTCACTGGAAGAAGAATTAAATATGAATACGGTTATTCCATATTTGCAAAGAGTATTTACAAAGGTTGCAGATAACTTAGAATACAACATTACATTATTAGAAGAAGAAAAGATTAGTGAGTTTTAAGTAAGCTATTACTTAATTCTACACCTGCCTCCCATACCTCCGTTTTTTCTTTTTCTTTCGTGTCGGCGCTGGCTGGTTATCATCATGCTGATCCGGCTCCGGCGTCAGAACCGAAAGCAAACTGCCGACGGGCGAATCGTCCCCGCCGTGGCCTTTGACGGTAGCCGGTTGTTTATCCTCCTGCTCATGCTGCACAGCCGGACGTAAAGCCTCTTTCGCAGGTACATACAGAACGGATTGCAGATTCTCGCGACATTCTTGTGGCTGCGCAAAATCTGCGAACCGCGCGCCGAGGGCATTAGCAGAAAACTCCTTGCCCAGCGCGGAACCGTTCAGGACGGTGCGGCTGTTGTGGTCGATAAACGTTACCCCGAACAAGCGTCCTCCGTTTCCATAACGCAATATCATGTCGATACCTTTCTTCTGCAAGTCCGCCCGAAACTCGCTTCCTGTGCGGGCTTTCGTCATGGACACAGAAACGATAGCGCGGGTATCGGCAACGATTCCTTTTGATTTGATTTCCTCGCCGGATTTCTTCATCATCTGCTCCAATGCCTCGATGCCGTAATCCTTCCCGAACAGGGAAGATTTGAGCGGTTTGCCTACACGGTTGCCGTCGGCATCCAACGCCGAATACACCAGCCCCACATATTTATTCCCCGGATTACTACCTTCGACCTTTTCCACTCCGATATTATAGAGCGACAACAACGCCCTGTACTCGCCGAGCGATTGGAACCGGTACATTGTTGTCAGCGGTTTGATAGCATTGGCGGCTTGCTTTTTCAGGTCGCTGCGCGAAGCGTCCACCGGTGAAAGTTGCCATGCCTCGCCTTGCTTCCTGTCTTTCGGGTGCAAACTGTATTTCTTTTCAAGGTCATCGGTAATCTGGCGGCTTTTCTCATAATTCTTCTTGTCGCTGATTAACGTGCCGTCGTTGCGGACACGGGTGGAAACAATGTGCAAATGCTGGCGGTCGATGTCCTCGTGTTTGAAAATCATCCAGGGTTGGCCACCGAAACCCAATTTCTCCATATACTCCCGTCCGATGTCGGCTAATTGGTCGTCGTTTATCTTATCTTCCGGGTGCGGATTGAGGGAAATATGGATAATTCCGCGCGTGGTAGTTACCTGAGGAGGCATCGCGCGTTCAAAATCCCGCATACAATTCCCTACGGAAAACTGCCCGTCGGCAGGAACAAAGACACGGTTCGTTTCCAGAATCTTACCCAAACCCGCATCAACTTTCTCCTGATTATACGCCAATGCGCCGTACAAATTATTCCCTATGTGTATATCCGCAACCATTTTTTAAGGACTATTCAGGCAAACATTCTTTCTTGAACTGCTCGCACAACTGCAACACTTCCCGCCCGATTTTCGACAATTCTATCGTTTCCTGCTCCAGTTTATAGAGCATGGAAAGGGCTTTTTTCTGTAAGCGTCTCCGCGATGACGTCTATCCTGTAAAAAAAATAAGCAGGGAGTACGCTTGCCTGCTATTTTTTTGTCCACATGTCCGGGAGTAAGTCGCGGTATTTTTCGAGTGATGTATCCGGTGGAAGTGCCGCAGCATTGTTGATCACATCGCTAAGGTATTCGAAGAAGTTGATATTATTGAGCCTGCACGAACAAGCCAGCGAGTAGAAGATAACGCCTCTTTCGGCTCCCCTATGACTACCAAAGAACAGTGAGTTCCTTCTGGAAAGGGATATGTAACGGTTTAGCCTTTCAATAGTATTTGTATCAAGTTTATAAAGTCCGGAGGTAAAGATATTCTCCAGGCCTTTCCATTCACCCAGCATATAGTTTGCTGCTGCATACATCAGACTCTTTGGAGGATATTCCGGAGAAGATACTATTCTTTTGAGTGCGACCTTCAAGGCTTTCATGATATCTTTCGAGTATTTTCTTCTCCATTTCAAGTTATCATCCCGGGTCCACCCATCCACTCCAATACGATGCTGATGCTCTTGTCTGTAAAGCTGGTTGATCAGTTCGATTATGCTGTCCGCATCCGGATTGTCCCGGATATCCAAAAACTTGCGTTTACAATGCTGGAAGCATGACAGCCTGAGGATTCCATCCCCCAGGGATTTGTAAGGAGCATACCCGTCACTCTGGACTGTCCCTTTATACTTTTCCAGTTTCTTGTATATGACTGCACCCTGTCTTGAACCATTCTCGTAGAAGTAGTATGCCAGATTGAGGTTCATTGCGGATATGGCCCAGATATATTCCTTGTTGATGTTTGGCGCATCCGCATTATCAGCCCTGTCCATTACTTTATAGTAGGTCTCATCACAGCTTATGTAATCATCTTCCAATACAGCCCTGCCGAGAGCTGTATAAAGGTTCTCGAACATATCTGCCGTCTTGGACAACAGTCCGTTTGCCGTTGCCTTGTTTACATGAAAGCCGTTGTCATTGAAGTACCTGACTATTCGTTCAACAGGCATTGAGTAGATATACCTGAGCTGTGCCATTCCTGCTATAAAGGAACCGTCAAAACTTGAGTTCTGGAGCGGGGCCTGGCTTGCCTTACAGGAGTAAATCCGTTCATCCTGTCTGTATGTGTGAAGCCTGTAGACTATCTTCTGGAACTTCATCGGAACCATCCGGTACCGGATAGATTCACGGATGCCGATTTGGATAGCCGTTCGTATATCAAACTCCGTATCATCGGGATAGACATCTTTAACCACTTCTTCCAGTTCATAATGCATATCCCGTTTTGCTCCATTATTCTTGCGGGCTTTCAGGTCGGCTTTCGGCTTTACTTTTCCGGAAGCTGTTTCTTGTTCCTGCCTGGGTTGTGACTGCTTTTCTGATTTATTGGATATGAGTTTGGATATGCCTCTTATTTTATTTGCTGATTTAGTGAGGGATTCGTCTTTCTGAAGCAAGGCTTCCTGTAAGGAAGCGATGGTTCCCTCCATGGATTTAACCGTTGCGGATAGCGTTTCTATCTGGGCCAACAACTGCTTGTTGAACGCATTGACTGCTTCCAATTGCGCCGCCAATATTTCTTCCATTCTGCTTCCTGCCATGCTTTAAAGGTACAAAGAAATATGGAGATAAGCAAGAGTTTGCGTAGCTTATTTAATTGATTATCAAATTATTAAATGGACAAAAAGCGCGTTCTGTAGCGTTTGCGGAAGCGTACACTTTCAAGTGAGACCCCCGACATGATGAAGCTGAAAGTCTCCCAGGATAGCTCATAATAGCCTGTAGCCGGATCTATTTTAGGCAGTTCAAAACTGCCCCGTTCAAGGCGCTTGTGATATAACAGAAAACCGTCGGTATCCCACTTTAAGATCTTTACGTTTTGTCTGTTCTGGCCAAAGAAGATATAGATATCACCGTTCATTGGAGAAAGCGGGGATTCGGACTTGATCAGATTGAACAATGCGTCAATCCCTTTATTCATACGAACAGGGTGTTGGCACATAAAGTACCTTACATTATCGTTAAGGCCAAACATAGAATACTACTTTTCAGGATGATACAATGACAATAACGAAATCAGGCTTTCCGCCGTACATTCCTGCAAGGTCAGACTGATATTGTGTGGAAAGGTAATGCTGACTCCTTTGAGAACACTGCCTGTCCCGACAGGATGGCTCTGTGGCCTGAACTGGATAAAGGTTTGTTGATCTTCATTGGTGATACCTTCGCCTCTTGCCTCTGCTTGAAGCCGTCTCATAAAGATTCCGCGACGTTGCGCCCAATCTAAGATTTTTTCATATTTAATGTTATTATCCCGGCAATAAGATTTGAATGATAAATATGAATCTTTCTTCAAATATTCTTTATAACATTCAATAGCTCTCATCTGTACTGATGATTTATTCATTTCTACGAAATTATTTTCCATGCTCTTTTATTTGCAAATGTACAGGGTTACAAAAAGCGAATCAAGACGTCATCGCGGAGACGCTTACCTTTTTTCTCACCGAAAGTGGTGTGAAGCTGCTTCACCACCTGATTGTAATTCACGCCGACGGAACGGATTTGCCCGTACAGAGCGGACAGTTTCATCACAAAATCGACCGCTGAACTGTCGGTTTTTATCACGCGCAACGCTTCGCCGAAGATACGGGCAAGGATAAAACGCGCCTTCGAGCGGATGCCCGACTGCTCGTACATGGTGAGGAACCCGGCGTACTCGGCATCGGAAAAACGCACCATCAGGCAGTTTTCCGCCGGGTCGCTCTTGGGCGGTCGTCCGCCTTTTCCCCTTTTACGGGGTTCTTTACTTTCATTCATAACACGGATTTTTAAAGTGGTTCATAAATCCGTCACGACGGGTGCAGCATCGCCCCTAAACTACCGACTTCGGAGGTAGTTTGCCCCCTGCAAGGGTAAGGGTTTTCCGGTTACGGAAAACGTTTCGCGTTACGCGAAACATACCTTGCTATTTGCCCAGACGCAAATGAAAATCTGCCCACAGGGGCAGATTTTGTTCCGGCTTCGCCGAAAGAAAAGTCGGCACGTCAAAGGGCAGTTTGGGAAGGGGTAACTAAACCTTAAAAGCGACCCCGCACCCGACCGTAACATTTCATGCTGCAAAGTTACGGGCATATCCAATCCGCTGTGTGTCACTCATCGACGCCACTCGACGCCACAAGTTGCCACCGACCCGAAACATGGTGATTACCTCAAAAAGAAGGCTTTCCTTTGCCGCTGAAAACAATTTTAAAAGAACATGTAAACGCATAAAATTTCATGTGTTCCAAACTGTAAAATCGGGTAAGAATAAACAAACGGTTATATGAGCAGGCAGGTAAACGAACAAAGTAAATTTTCAAATCGTACGATTTGGAATGTGCAAAAAAATAAAAGCATGTATGCACATTTATTCCGATACGCTTTTATGCTTTTAAAGTTTTGTGCTTTTATGCTTTTACGATTTCATACAAACAGGCAGGCTTGTAAATGACAGAATAAACAAAGGTTTTCAGATGCAAACGAAAATGAAAACAGATAAATAGACAAACAATCAGATGTATAATTAAAAATGTAAAACAATGAAAGAGGAACCGATTTATGTGGCATTCTCGACCCAAAAGGGCGGAGCCGGAAAAACAACCCTTACCGTGTTGGCAGCTTCCTACCTGCATTACGAACTGGGTTACAACGTAGCTATCATTGACTGCGATTTTCCGCAGCACAGTATTCACAGCATGCGAAAACGGGATTTTAAAATGTTGGAAGACGACGAGTTTTACAAAGGAATGGCTTACGAGCAATTTACCCGGCTGGAAGGCAGGAAAGCTTATCCCATTGTAGAGAGCGACACCAGCAGGGCGATAGCCGATGCCGAACGAATAGTCGAAGATTATGATATGGATTTTGACATTATTTTCTTCGACCTGCCCGGCACGATGAATAACAGGGATTTGATTCTAACCCTGGCGCACATGGATTTTCTCATTGCGCCGATTGCTGCCTCGCGCGTGGTGATGGAAAGTACGCTGGATTACATGATTTCGGTAAGGGATAATATCATCGCTACCGGAAAATCCAATATCAAAGCGATGTACCTGCTGTGGAATCTGGTGGATGGGCGTGAAAAGACCGAACTGTACGAGGTGTACGAAGGCGTTATCAAGGAACTGGATTTTCCGCTACTCAAAACATTCCTCCCCAATGCCGTGCGTTTCCGCCGCGAGCAAAACATCGAACACAAGCCGCTGTTCCTCTCGACGCTGTTCCCGCCGGATAAATCTCTGTTGAAAGGCAGTAATGTTGATACGCTGGCTGATGAACTGTTGGAAGTCCTTAACCTTACCGGCCATGAGTAAGCGGGTAGATACATCCGGTATTAATCCCGATTTTGTTATTGCCCAAACTAAGAGCAGTAACAGGGAACTAAAAACCGACCCGGTACCGCTACCGGAACCGCAGGCTGCGCCGGAAGAAACGGTACTGCCATTACCGGAAGCGGTGGTTGCAGCGGCGGAACCTGTCAAAGAGTCGGAACCGCCGAAAGAAGAAAACAAGCGGCGGAAAAACAAGGCGCAGGAATACGAAACCCTGTTTTTCAAAGATGCCGCCATCAAAACGCGCAACGGGAAAGTGGTGTATATCCGCAAGGAATACCACGACCGTATCCTCAAAATCGTTCGGGTAATCGGTGAAAATGAATTTTCCCTGTTTGGCTATTTGGATAACATACTGGAACACCATTTTTCCACCTATCAGGACGAAATTACTGAATTGTACCGTAAGAAAAATACGGACGTATTTTAAACAACCCATTAAAAACAAAGAAAATGAAAAGGATAGTAGTATTCGGACGCGGCAAAGTCGCTCCGACAAAAGAGAGTAAGCCGCAGGATTACAAATCGCTGTTCATGCACGAAGCCGAAACAACAGCCCGGAGCGGTAAGACGGCTTATATCAGCAAGGAACATCACGAACGGATTATTAAAATCGTGCAGGTGATAGGCAAAAACGAAGTGTCCCTGTTCAGCTACATCCACAATGTGCTGGAGCATCATTTTGCCACGTACAAAGGTGATATTACCGACCTGTACGAAAAAAATATCGGGCAAATATTTTAGGCCATGATACGGATATTCATTACAGCCATCGTGCTGTACCTGATTTTCCTCGCCTGCTACCTCGTGTGGGAACGGTCGGTAAAACGGAAAAGGAATGCGGCGAAACGCCCGGCGTTCAACCCATTCAAGGCATCCCCGAAAGAGGACATTATCGGGAAAAGCGGCTTCGACCTGCGCCACTCGCTGCCACAAGCTACCACGCTGATTAAAAGCGATAAACGTGAAGAAAATACGCCTACATTTGCTCCCGGAAACGCAGGCAGGGAAAACCCGGAAACTCCGGCAACGATCCCTCCCTCCGAGTTGGACAAGGTTTTTTCTTCGGGCGGGACGGATGATTCCGGCGAAATAGATTTAAGTTTCAACGACGAGCCGGAGGGGTCAGCATCCGACGGTTACGAAGACAACGTAGATTCCGAAGAAAGCGGGGAAGCGGGGGAACCTGCCGGGGCAGGTATGGCGACCGGGGTAAACTTCGACGATTTGTCGGGCATGGTGAAAACGGTGGAAAATCCAGAAGCCGCCAGTTCCGAACAGCGGGAAGAAGCCGGGCGGGTTCTGGCAGAGGTCAGACAGACCGATATGTTTGAACAGGCCGTATCCGGCGAGCCGAAAAAGAAAGCCACCGCCGGTAAGCTGATGGATGACTATTTCGCCGCCTACCACCGCCGCAAGCGGGAAGCGGGCGAAACGAATGATGAACCAGGCGTGAAAGCGCCCAAAGACTTTGATCCGCGGGCATTCGCATAGTGATTAACAATTAAAAAAAAGAGGTATGAAGCAAAGAGATTACGGTTAGCTCACGGACGCCAACCACTGAAAAAATTCGAGAAAGTAAAAAAAGCAATTATCCACCGGCGGTGCGTGGGGACTAATCCCGCCCCATGCCCGCCACTTTAAAAAAAAATTAGCAATGACAAGGAAAAAGATTCTTATGTCGGCGGTGGCTATCCTTGCCGCTGCCAACGCCTTCGCACAAGGCAACGGTATCGGCGGTATCACCGAAGCGACCAACATGGTCACCAGTTATTTCGATCCAGGAACAAAATTGATATACGCCATCGGCGCGGTTGTGGGGCTGATCGGAGGCATCAAAGTGTATAACAAGTTCAGTTCAGGCGACCCCGACACATCGAAAACCGCGGCCTCGTGGTTTGGCGCATGTATCTTCCTGATTGTCGCCGCCACCATCCTGCGCTCTTTCTTTTTATAATCACTCCAAACAACTAACAGAATGGAGTATAATATAAATAAAGGAATCGGAAAGAGCGTCGAGTTCAAGGGCTTAAAGGCACAGTACCTTTTTATTTTTGCGGGCGGCCTGCTCTCCGTGTTCGTCGTCTTCGTCATCCTCTACATGGCGGGCGTCGATCAATGGTTTTGCATCGGCTTCGGTGTAATTGCCGCCTCTTGTCTGGTATGGCTGACCTTCAACCTGAACGCGAAATATGGGGAACACGGGCTGATGAAACTGCTGGCCAAACGCCAACACCCGCGTTTCCTTATCAATCGCAAAAACTCGTGCCGCTTCTTCCTGCACTGTAAGAGAAAGGAGGCCGCGTATGCGTAACACACTAAAAGCAGCCACCATCGAAAGCAAGTTCCCCTTGCTTTCGGTGGAGCACGGCTGCATCATCAGCAAGGACGCGGATATTACGGTCGCCTTTCGGGTGGACTTGCCCGAACTGTTCACCGTAACCTCCGCCGAATATGAAGCGATACACTCGGCATGGGCGAAAGCGGTGAAGGTGTTGCCGGATTACTCGGTAATCCAAAAGCAGGACTGGTTCACAAAAGAGAACTACAAGCCGGAAACGGACAGGGAAGACATGAGTTTCCTGTCCCGCTCGTTTGAACGCCACTTTAACGAACGCCCGTACCTCAATCACACCTGTTTCTTATTCCTGACAAAAACGACGAAGGAAAGGATGCGTATGCAGTCCAACTTCTCGTCGCTCTGTCGCGGGTTTATCCTGCCGAAAGAAGTAAATAAGGAAACGGCGGTGAAATTCATCGAAGCCGTCGGGCAGTTTGAGCGTATAGTAAACGATTCGGGGTTTATTACCCTGACGCGCCTGACCTCCGATGAAATCACGGGAACGCCGGAAAGCGCGGGGCTGGTGGAGAAGTACTTTGCCCTGTCGCTGGAAGACACCACCTGCTTGCAGGATATGGAACTCGGAGCCGACGGTTTGCGGATAGGCAGTAACACGGTCTGTTTGCACACGCTGTCGGACGTGGAAGACCTGCCGGGCAAAGTCGGGACGGACATGCGCTATGAAAAGCTATCTACGGATAGAAGCGACTGCCTGCTCTCGTTTGCCGCGCCTGTCGGCCTGCTGCTTTCCTGTGACCATGTGTACAATCAATACATTTTTTTGGATGACAGTGCCGAAAACCTGCGGAAGTTTGAAAAATCCGCAAGGAACATGCAGTCGCTTTCCCGTTATTCTCGTGGGAACCAGATAAATAAGGAGTGGATAGACAAGTACCTGAACGAAGCGCACAGCTTCGGCTTGACTTCGGTCAGGGCGCACTTCAACGTCATGGCGTGGAGCGACGACGCGGATGAACTCAAGCATATCCGCAACGACGTAGGCAGCCAGTTGGCGCTCATGGAGTGCAAGCCGCGCCACAACACGACGGACGCGGCAACGCTCTACTGGGCGGCCATGCCCGGCAATGCTGGGGACTTTCCGGCGGAGGAATCGTTTTACACGTTTATCGAACCCGCCCTGTGCTTCTTTACCGGGGAAACCAACTACAAAAGCTCCCCCTCGCCCTTCGGCATCAGGATGTGCGACCGCGTGTCGGGAAAGCCCCTCCATGTGGATATTTCCGACCTTCCGATGAAAAAGGGAATTACCACGAACCGCAACAAGTTTGTCTTGGGGCCTTCGGGTTCGGGAAAATCCTTCTTTATGAACCACCTCGTGAGGCAATACTGGGAACAGGGGACGCACGTCGTCCTCGTGGACACGGGAAATTCCTACCAGGGACTGTGTGAAATGATACGCCGGAAAACCAAAGGGGAAGACGGCATCTATTTCACCTACACCGAGGAAAGCCCGATTTCGTTCAATCCGTTCTACACGGACGACTATGTGTTCGACGTCGAGAAGAAGGACAGCATCAAGACGCTGCTGCTCACGCTCTGGAAATCCGAGGACGACAGGGTCAGCAAGACCGAAAGCGGGGAACTCGGCAGCGCGGTATCGGCCTATATCGAGCGGATAAGGGCAGACCGTTCTATCGTCCCCTCGTTCAACACCTTCTACGAGTTTATGCGGGACGATTACCGCAGGGAACTGGAAGAAAGGGAAATCAAGGTCAGCCGCGAAGATTTTAATATCGACAACATGCTGACCACGCTTCGCCAGTATTACCGGGGCGGCCGCTTCGACTTCCTGCTCAACTCGGACAAAAACATCGACCTGCTTTCCAAACGCTTTATTGTCTTCGAGATAGATTCCATAAAAGAGAACAAGGAATTGTTTCCCGTGGTTACGATTATCATCATGGAGGCGTTTATAAACAAAATGCGCCGCCTGAAAGGTGTCCGCAAGCAACTGATTGTAGAGGAGGCATGGAAAGCCCTTTCGTCCGCGAATATGGCTGAGTATCTGAAATATATGTACAAAACGGTAAGGAAATATTTCGGGGAAGCCGTCGTCGTAACCCAGGAAATAGACGACATCATCGCCTCGCCCGTCGTCAAGGAAAGTATCATCAACAACTCCGACTGCAAGATACTGTTAGACCAGCGCAAATACATGAACAAGTTCGACAGTATCCAAGCCCTTTTGGGACTTACCGAAAAGGAAAAGGGGCAAATCCTCTCCATCAACATGGCCAACAACCCTTCAAGAAAATACAAGGAGGTGTGGTTTGGTCTGGGCGGCGTTCAGTCGGCGGTGTATGCTACCGAGGTCAGCGCCGAGGAATACATGACCTACACGACCGAGGAAACGGAGAAGCTGGAAGTGATGCAAAAAACCGAAGAACTGGGTGGGAATATCGAACTGGCTATTAAACAGATAGCCGAAAGCAAGCGAAATAAAAATTAAGTATTAACCAGGGCTTTACGCCCCATAACCACTAAAAAAATCATGTTTGGCAAATTAAGTAAAGAACAATTGGAAAAGCTGGCGCTCTACACCGCGGGAATCAACAGTATCCTCGTGGAAGCGTTGCTGGCTTCGCCGTCGCCGGAATCGGAAGACGGGGAAGGAGAACGGGATGTTGAGGTAGAAATCTTCATTGTCGAAAAGGACAAAGAGCCGAAATCCCAAAAGTAAGGAGGATGCGCCATGTTCAGGAAAAATAGCAATGTATCAGACCCATGTACCGCGCGGACGCATTTCCCCCTGCGGGAAATTGCCGGACGGTGGGTAAGCCCCGGCGGGTCGCCGGAAGTGCGTATAGTTTTCACGGGGACGCGCTACCGGCTGGAGTTTTCCTATGACGCCGCCACGGTCTTTACCTGCCCAATCCGCCACCAGTGGGGAGTTACGTTCTTCTACCTGTACGGGCGCATCAGGATAAGTTATGACGCCGAAAGTGACGTACTCATACTTTCCGACTACGGCGAATATATCCGGGCGGATGAGGAATAGCCCATACGGGGCTGTTCCCGCGCCGGATAAAAAAATCAGTATTAACAATCAAAAAAATCAAAATGAAAAAGATGTTTGTATGCCTTATGGCAATCACGCTTTTCTTCGGTTATGAAGCAAAAGCACAATGGGCGGTCATTGACCCGTCGAACCTCGCGCAGAATATCCTGACGGTTTCCAAAACCGCCACCACTGCGACCAATGTAATTAACTCCTTCAAGGAAATGCAGAAGATTTACAGCCAGGGCAAGGAATACTACGACGCCCTCAAATCGGTGCATAACCTGATAAAAGACGCCCGCAAGGTCAGGGAAACGGTGGAACTGGTCAGCGAAATATCGCAGATATATTCCACCAGTTTCAACAGGATGCTGACGGATAAGAACTTCACGCCGGCGGAACTGGAAGCCATCGGGGAAGGGTACGCCAAACTGCTGAAAGAGAGCGGCAACCTGCTTTCGGATATAAAGGATATCGTTTCGGCCTCCAACGGGCTTTCCATGACCGACGCCGAGCGTATGAACGTGATAGGCGGGATACATGCCAAAATGGTAGAGTACCGCAACCTTGTCCGGTACTATTCCCAAAAGAGTATCTCTGTTTCCTTTATCCGCAGCCAGCAGTCGGGCGACATGGAGCGGGTACGCGCCCTGTATGGTAATCCATCCGAAAGATACTGGTAATTATGGTACTGCTTGCAATAGATTTTGAGAACCTGCACCAGCTTCTTCGGAACCTGTATCAGGAAATGATGCCCCTGTGCGCTGACATGGTGGGTGTGGCCAAGGGCTTGGCAGGCTTCGGCGCACTGTTCTACGTGGCCTACCGCGTATGGCAGGCTTTAGCCAGGGCGGAGCCGATAGACGTGTTTCCCCTGTTAAGGCCGTTCGCCATTGGGCTTTGCATCATGTTCTTCCCTACCATTGTTCTGGGAACTATCAACGCCGTTATGTCGCCCGTCGTCAAAGGGACGCATACCATACTGGAATCGCAGATAACGGACGTACACGACCTGCAGAAGCAAAAAGAACAGTTGGAATACGATGCGCGGGTGCGAGAGGGCAAGGCGTGGCTGGTCAATGACGAAGTGTACGACCAGAAGATGAAAGATTTGGGAATACTGGATGCGACAGAGAAACTCGGCATGTGGGTGGAACGCGGCTTTTACGACATGAAGATGTGGTTCCGGCAGTTGATCCGGGATTTCTTCGAGCTGCTGTTCAATGCCGCTTCCCTGACGGTCGATACCCTGCGTACCTTCTTCCTGGTCGTGCTGTCCGTATTGGGGCCGGTAGCCTTTGCCTTCTCCGTCTATGACGGCTTCCAGTCCACGCTGACCGGGTGGCTCTCCCGCTATATCTCGGTGTACCTGTGGCTGCCAGTAGCCGACCTGTTTTCGGCGGTGCTGTCCAAGATACAGGCGCTCATGCTGAAAACGGACATCGCCCTACTGCAAGACCCGTCTTACGTGCCGGACGGCTCGGACGGGGTACACATCATTTTCCTGATTATAGGGATTATCGGGTATTTCAGCATCCCGACGGTGGCTAACTGGATTATCCAGTCGGGCGGCATGGGAAGTTCGATGAAGGGGGTCAATTCGATGGGAAACAAAGGGGCTGCAATGGTTGGAGGCGCAGCCGGAGCCGCTGCCGGGAATATGGCCGGACGCGCCGGGGGCGCTGTTAAAAATGTCGCGGGACGCCTGCTGAACAGGTCGAAAAGTGAATAAATAAGCAATTAATTAATAAGTAAAACAATGGAGTTTAAATCATTAAAAAATATTGAAACATCATTCAGGCAGATACGCCTTTTCGGTATCGTGTTCCTGGTTGCCTGTACCGCCGTCACCGGTTATTCGGTCTGGTCGTCGTACAGTTTCGCCGAAGCGCAACGGCAAAAGATATATGTCCTCGACGGGGGCAAGTCCTTAATGCTTGCCCTCTCGCAAGACCTTTCGCAGAACCGTCCGGTGGAAGCCCGCGAGCATGTGCGCCGGTTTCACGAACTGTTCTTTACCCTTTCCCCGGATAAGTCAGCCATCGAAAGCAACATCACAAGGGCTTTGTTCCTGGTGGACAAGAGCGCTTTCAAGTATTACCAGGATATGGCGGAAAAGGGGTACTATAACCGGATTATTTCGGGCAATATCAACCAGACTGTTGCGGTCGATAGCGTGGCGCTTGACCTTGATGTTTATCCGTACATGGCTGTAACCTACGCCCGGCAAATGATTATCCGGGCGTCCAACATCACCCAGCGGAGTTTGGTTACGCGCTGCAATCTTATCAATTCGGTCAGGAGCGACAACAACCCGCAGGGTTTCACTATGGAGAAGTTTGAAATCATTGAAAACCGCGATGTGCGGGTAATGGAAAGGTAGGCAGGCTATGGTAAAGAAATTATTCAGCAAAATCAATGAGTGGCTGGAAGACATCCTGCGGGGCTTGCTCGGCAGAATGACCCCAGACCGCCGGGTAATCCTTATCGTTACCATGCTTATCGTATTCAGCGGCCTGTCCGTCTATATGACCGTAAGCAGTATCTACAATTTCGGCAGGGACAGGGGCGAAAAGATGCGGATAGAGCAGATAGAAACCCTTAAACTCCGGATGGAGCAGCAAAGGGACAGTATTAACCGATTAAACAATAATTACAATGGAACAGGAAAATTTGAATAAGGGGACGCCACCGCCGGAAACGGCGGCAGCGCCCGAAGTTAAACATGAAGGTAAGCAAGAATCCGGGAAGCTGGCTCAAAAACCGGTAAAGCCGAAAAAGGAACTTACTCCGGCTGAAATGCAAAAGCGCAGGAAAATGCTCGTCATGCCACTGTTCTTTCTGATTTTCGGCGCGGCCTTATGGCTGATTTTCGCCCCGTCCGGCAAGGACAGGGAGAAAGAAGCGCAGCAAGCCGGGCTGAACGTCGAACTGCCGATGCCGACCGATGGCGGGCTGGTATCCGACAAGCGCGACGCTTACGAGCGGGAAGCCATGAGGCAAAAGGAACAGGAACGGATGCGCTCTTTGCAGGATTTTTCAACCATGTTCGACCAAGCGGAAGAACCAAAGCAGACAGAATCCAGTCAGCCGGAGTATTACGAAAATCCGTCTGCACGGCAAACGAAACCTGCAAATAATTTACAAGCCTCCGCAAATGCCTATCAGGATATAAATAAGCAGTTGGGGTCGTGGTACGAAGAACCTGCCGGGAAGAGCGCACAGGAACTCGCTGTCGAAGAGCGAATGAATGAACTCGAACGCAAGCTGGAGGAAGCCGAACAGCGTAAGGCCACCGAAGATGAACAGGCGGCAATGCTGGAAAAATCTTACCAAATGGCAGCGAGATATATGCCGCAAACCGCACGGGAAGCAAGCGGAGCGGCAACGGGCGAAGCTGTCTCCGGATCTTCCTCGATGCAGGCGGGACAATCCGGCAAAACGGCAGCACAGCCAGTGAAGCAGGTGCGGCAAAACGTCGTGTCGCTGTTGGCGGCTCCCATGAGTAACGGGGAATTTATTTCGGCATACAGTCAGCCGCGTAATACCGGATTTCTGACTGCTGCCGGGAACGAAGGCGTACAGGATAAAAACAGCATTCGCGCCTGCGTCTATCAGACCGTCACGCTTACCAACGGGAAAGAAGTGCAAATACGCCTGCTGGAACCGATGCGTGTTGGGGATATGCTGATTCCTGTCAATACCGTGATAACAGGAAGCTGCCGGATTACGGGCGAACGGCTGGACGTAATAATTAATTCCATCCAGTACGCGGACAATATTATTCCGGTGGAACTGCTGGTGTACGACACGGACGGGCAGCGGGGAATATCCGTACCCGGCTCGGACGAAATCAATGCCGCCAAAGAGGTAGCCGCGACGCTGGCGAACTCTGCCGGAACCAGCATTATGATTTCCGACAACGCAGGGTCGCAACTCGCCGCCGATATGGGAAAGGGGCTGATACAGGGAGCATCGCAGTATGTGAGCAAGAAAATGAGCGTGGTAAAAGTAACGCTGAAAGCGAATTACCGCCTGCTCCTGCTTCCGAAAACACAATAAATAATCGCAAACACCACTAAAAAAATCTTTTTGTCAAACAATTAAAATTAAAAAGCAATGAAACATCTTTTGATTCTGCTTGCCTTCGCGGTAAGCGCAATGACTGCCAATGCGCAGGAAAACAGGCAACAGGCGGCTACCGATACACTCGCCGCAGTAACATCGCCCTCCACAGGGGATTATTATCAGGGCTATACGCGCCCGCTGACCTTCAACCGGATGATTCCGCCGTATGCTTTGGAGGTAACGTTTAACAAGACGGTGCATGTCATTTTCCCGTCTGCCATCCGGTATGTGGACTTGGGGAGCGCTGACCTCATGGCAGCCAAAGCGGACGGTACGGAAAACGTCTTGCGGGTAAAAGCCGCCCTGCGCGACTTCTCACGGGAAAGCAATCTGGCGGTGATAACCGAAGACGGAGCGTATTATGCCTTCAATGTGAAGTATGCGGACGAACCTGTAAAGCTATCCGTCGAGATGAGCGATTTTTTGCACGACGGCGAGGCGGTAAACCGCCCGAACAATGCCCTGCAAGTCTATATGCAGGAATTGGGGCAGGAATCGCCGCTGCTGGTGCGCCTGATTATGCAGTCCATCTACAAAAACAATGACCGCGAAATAAAGCATATCGGCTGCAAACGCTTCGGAATCCAGCACACGCTAAAGGGAATTTATACCCACAACGGACTGCTGTATTTTCACCTCCAGTTGAAAAACTCGTCCAACGTACCGTTCAACGTCGATTTTATCACCTTCAAAATCGTGGATAAGCAGGTGGCGAAGCGTACCGCTATTCAGGAACAGGTGATGTGGCCGCTCCGCGCCTACAACAACCTGATGCTGATTAACGGCCAGCACATCGAACGCATGGTGTTCGCGATGCCGAAATTCACGATTCCCGATGATAAGATGCTGGTCGTGGAACTGAACGAACAGAACGGTGGGCGGCATCAGCGGTTTACCGTCGATAATGCCGATTTGGTAAGGGCGAAAGTTATTAACGAACTCAAAGTGAAATAACCATGAAGCGGATAACAATTATTCTCACGTTGGTGTTATGCTTCGCCCTTCCGGGCGGGGCATACGCGCAGCGTTGTTTACCGGGTATGCGGGGCATACAGGTAACGGGCGGCATGGTGGACGGTATTTATTCGTCTGCAAATCAAAATGAAACGGGCTATTACTTCGGAGCTTCGATAGCGACCTACGCCGGACATGGCAACAAATGGGTGTTCGGTGCGGAGTATCTTGGGAGGTACTATCCCTATAAGGACAGCCGCATCCCTGTGGCGCAATTCACGGGAGAAGGTGGGTATTTCCTCAATATCCTCGCTGACGGCTCCAAAACGTTTTTCCTGTCGCTGGGCGGTTCGGCTCTGGCGGGGTATGAAACATCGAACTGGGGCGAAAAGCTGCTGTTTGACGGCTCCACGCCCAGGGATAAGGACGCTTTTATCTATGGCGGGGCGATTACCCTCGAAATCGAAACTTACCTGACTGACCGGGTTGTATTGCTCCTGACAGGGCGCGAGCGGGTATTGTGGGGCAACTCTACGGGACATTTCCATACGCAGTTCGGCATCGGTTTACGCTTTATGGTTGATTAGGTATGAAAACGAGCGACGAGTGGTACACGCCTGCGGAGATTATACAATCGTTGGGCGAATTTGACTTAGACCCTGCTTCTTCACCGGAAGCCTACCGGCAGAACCGTTCGGCAAAGCATTTCTATACCGCCGAAGAAAACGGTTTGGAAAAAGACTGGCACGGCAGGGTATGGCTTAATCCGCCTTACTCGAATCCGCTGGTACAGCAGTTCCTTACAAAAATGACCGGACACAATAACGGTATCGCCTTGGTCTTCGCCAAAGTGGAAGCCAAATGGTTTCACGACATTGTACTCCGGCACGCTACGGCAATCAAGTTCCTGTATGACAGGGTGCGGTTCTTCAGGCCGGACGGTACGCAGGGCTTACAGCCGAGAAATGGCTCCATGCTTATCGCATACGGAACGGAGAACGCCCGGATACTCTCCGGCAATACCCTGAAAGGGAAATTTTTGTATTTATAAAATCAGTTCATCAACAAAAAATAATCACAATGAGAAAGATAAAAAGTTTTTTCGGAATAACAGCGTGGCTGGCGGCTATGATGCTGCTGGCCTTAGCCTGTAGCGACGGTCTTGATATTCATCAACGCTACTTGTTTGGTTTGGAAACTATGCCGGTTCCTAAAAAGATTGTGCAGGGCGAAACGGTGGAAATCCGCTGTAAATTAATCAGGGAAGGCGACTATAAGGAGGCGCGGTACTACATTCGTTTCTTTCAAACGGACGGAACGGGGGAATTGCGCATGGACGATGGCAGGGTATTGACGTCTAACGACCTGTTCCCTCTGACAAAAGAAGTGTTCCGGCTGTACTACACTTCCCGATGCACCGACCAGCAAACGATAGACGTGTATATTGAGGACGATGCGGGGCAGGTCATTCAAAAAACCTTTTCGTTTCAGAATGAAGGGGCGGAAGAAGAATAAATGTAAAAATCAGGTAAGCAAGCGCCCGGAGCAATTCGGGCGCTTTTAATAACCGATAAGATACAGTTATGAAATACATCATATTGTTCTTCGCCGCTTTGCTGCACTTGTCCGTATATGGGCAGCCAAACCGAAAATCAGAAATAGAAAAATGTATGGGAAAGATTTATTCCGTAAAAGAGTTTCAGCGGATTGCAGGCTCATTGCAAATGTCGGTTTACGAATTATCCCGCTATCCCGTCATTTTTCCGGTTAAAGAACCGCATATTTCATCGGGGTTTGGAAAACGTAAACATCCCATTTATAAAACGCAAAAATTCCATACGGGAATTGATTTTGCCGAAGTAAGGGGCGCTCCCGTGTATGCCACAGGCAGCGGGGTCGTCGTCCGCAAAGGCTACGATTCGGGGTATGGATTTTTTATAGAGATTCAACATGCAGGCGGTTTCCGCTCGTTTTATGCACACCTAAGCAAAACGTTGGTCAATACGGGCGATTCGGTAAGGATAGGTAAACACATTGCCTGTGTGGGAAACAGCGGGCTAACGACGGGCTACCACCTGCACTATGAAATCAGGAAAGGCAACCGCTTCCTGAATCCGGTAGAATGGTGTTGCTGTTTGCTGAAAATGTTGAAGGCCGGATACATTGTTTGCATCATGGAAAAATTCGATGGTTATCTCATCGGATTTTTCTGTTTTATTCAGGGGTATTGCCCTCTTGCGCTCCGGCTGCCCGTTTCTTTGCTTTCTCCTTTTTCTTTTTCTCCTTGCGGGCTTTGTCGTCCGCTGCGATGTCTTTCAGCGACCGAACGGCAAGGGGTTCTTCCCGCTTGAAGCGTTTGTAGTAAATATCTTCAATGAACTGCGGCAGGGGCGTTTTCCATGTTTCCTGCTTGTGGTTATCTATCTTACCCAGCTTGTCGGGGTTTAAGCCCAATTCCCGCGCCATTTGGACGTGTTTGTCGGACAGTTTATGCTTCTTTTGGGCGGCAGCCCATTTCTCTATTTTTACGGCCATATATTTGATATTTTCAGGCTGTAAAGATAGGAAATGCCAGCGGATCAGGCTTAAAACTCGAAGGAAAATCCGCTGTCATGTTGGCTTTTTGTTCCTTTTTCTCCCGCATTTTTATAGGTCGCTCATGGAAAAAGTAACGGGCGGGATTTCCCCGCCCTGTGAAAATTATACTGCTGACTCACTGTATTCGTCCATGTTAATGGATTGCCCTCCCTTTGCAAAGAAATAATCGTTTATTTCGCATATTTCTCTCATTTCCTCATCGGATATTTTATAGAAATAGTCATATCCCCGTTTTTCCCATTCCCTGCAAAATGAAAAGTACCACGATTGAACGTTAGCGGCAATCCGCTCGATTATTTCCACCTGCCTGTCGGTTGCATCATCGTAAAAATGGCTGTCAATGCAGACGGTTTTAGCGTTGAAATAACGGTTGCAGTGTTCAAAGTCAATGCCCTGCAACACGTCATATACGGATTGTATTTGCCTGTAATGGATACCCTCGAAGGCTACCTTTTTAAACTTGCCGTTGCCGAAAAGTTCGGAATGGTTTATCCGTCCGTACAGGCACAGGCCGTCGCCCTGACAGTACGAAAGCGAATAGTAAGTTTTCAGGTGGTTTAATCCGTACTGTTCCTGTAATTCGGCGGTCAGGTCGTCCGAGAAAAATTCGGGCAGATGTTCTTCGGCAAGGTAATTTTCCCGTGCCTTTTCCCGTGCGTATTCTTCCAGTTCGCCATACCTGTACGCTGTGATTTCCCTTACTAATTTCTTCATTTTATTTTTTTATTACGGGGGGCGGTAACTTTCCGTCCCCCTGTTCATACTATTACATACTATTTTATTTCCGTTCCGAAAATCCGGTTGAATGTCGTTACGATTTCTTCCCTCCTGAAAAAGTCCCAACTGACCGCTACGGTGTGGCAGGATTCCACATGGCCGATTTGGTACGCCATTTCACTTTTGGTCAGCCGTTTGCCGTCCTGCATTTTTTGCAGGGTGCTGGGAAAAAGCCGCTTGCGGTTCTTTTCCTGCATCCATTTATCCCGTTTTGCCCTGCATAGTTCCAGTGTTTCCTGCAAGGTGGTAAATAACTCGCCATCTTTTGAGCGATAATCGTACTGGTAATAAATCGTTCCACGAAACGCCCCCAGAACGCATTTGGTGTACTTCTCCTTGCCTGCTTCGCAAACGGAACAGCCGTTTGCATTGATTGAATTGTTTGATTGCATGATATTTGATGTTTTAGATGATTGTTTCAATACTTGCTACGGGTGTATTCTTCATGAGCCACTCCCGTATATGCTCCATATTGTATTCGGAGGTAATAATGGCGCACCGTTCGCCGGTTTGAGTAAAACGGGACGATTCGTAATTATCTATCCGCTCTTTCAGATTGACACATTCCCAGTGCTTGTAACTGTCCGTAAACATGCGGTTTATTTCCTTGATACCCTGTGAAAAACTGACTTTGACGGTTCTATACCCGTTGTCGATGATTTCGAGGTGGTGTAACGAGCCGAACTCATCATGCAACCGGGCGAACGACCAGTCGCATTTATACCATTCTCCGCCCCAATTGTGCGGTTCATCAAAACGGACTTTTACGTTGGCTGTATGTTCATCCAACCTTATTTCTTCGATAACGCCCGTTACCATCAAGCCTGTAAAAATGCTCTTGCAACGCTTACCTATAATACTGTCGTTTACTTCTGCTGTTTTCATAATGCTTATTGTATTAATGTTAATGTTTAGAAAAATGATAACTGTACTGCCTTCCTGCCCGTGAGTTCATCGAACATGTCTTTCACCTGACGGACAATTTCACGGGATAATCTGGCGTTGAAGTTACCGCAGGTATCGCCTTTCAGGTCTTTTTCATACCTGCGGTGTCCGTCCATGATTTCCTGCAAAGCCGCTTTCAGGCACTCTTTACGGGTGTCGAATACTTTGCCCCAAACGCCCAGACCGTATCCGCAACCTGCTGCGCCTGTGGAGTAGCTTGCGCCATAGCTCCATTTGCCGTTCGCTCCCTGCCCGATGGTCAGGTGGTTGGAGGCTACGGGGCGGTCTTTGGGGGTGAACTCTATCTGTTCTTTTGCTGTAAAATCGGCGTTTTCAAGCCATCCGTATTTATTAAAACGCTTGCCGGTAAAGCCGAACTGCAACCCCGCATCGTATGTGCGTTTGTTCAAAAAGAACTGGTACGGACGGTCGCCGAAACTTTCGTATTCCTCAATAATGGCGCGGTTATCCGTGCGCAGTGCATTCAGGTACACGGCTGCATCGTGGCGTTCGGTACGAAAAAAATTCATTTCCCGTACACAGGCTATCTTTTCCGTATTGGATAATTGATTGTATTCCATGACAACTAAAAATTAATGTTTGATAACCGTTCTTCTATCTCATCGTACAGGTCGTTAAACCTGTCCTGATATTTTTCGTAAAACGAGCCGTTTTCGTCAATCATTTCCTCACGGGATATGCCGTATTCGCTTTCAAGGGCGATGTCTGCCAATTCGCACACGATTTCCATGAAAAGGCTGTGCTTATCGCCTTCGGACAGGCCAATGTTTCCTGCTTCGGCTTGTTGCCATTGGTAAATGTTTTGCTTGTCGCTCACAAACAAGTATTTCCAAAATACATCCGCTTCGTCTTCATCGTAAATGCCCGTTATAAGCGATTTAACGTCCATTGCCAATGTGTTCCACCATTTGTTTACCGTTGCTATTTGTATAATTTCCATTTTTTTGGGTATTGTGGGGGCAGGATGTTCCCACCCCCGATTCATACTATTTTTCCGTTTCGCCTGCCTGTTTCATATCGACAAAATACTGCAAGTTGCTGTCGGGGTCGGTGATATAATATCCCGAACCGTCTATGAGCATTTCAGAAGTGACGTTGTCGCCAAACTCAAAGGCGGATTTTGTCTTTTCCCATTTGCCTGCCTTTTCGCCTTTTACAAAATCCCTTTTGTAGCATTGGAAAACGGTTGCCGTAATGTGGTTTTTCAGGTTTTCAATGAAGTTGAGCAATTCGTCCAATCCGGCAGGTTCACGGGTTGAGTTGATTACCCTTTGGCACACAATCTTTTCATTGATTGCTTCGCCCTTAAAAATCCGTACCCGGAACAAGCCGTTACCGTACTCAAAAAAGACAGCGTGGCATCCTTTGGCTTCCAATTCCGCCAAAGCCGTAAAAATCTGAATGATTTTCGTTTTCATATTTCTGTATGTTTTTAAATGATTAAAAGAATGATTATTACTACTGAAAGCGTGATTACCACCGCAATAATAAGAAGCGATAGAAAGCAGGAAAGCAGCCCTTTAAGGAACTTGAACCCAATGTAAAGCCCTGCTATCACCGCTACGAAAGCCCAGCCCCACAGAGCAAAACCCGCTGCTGCAAAGGCTATTTTCAAAACCCAACCTATGCTAATTGGAAGGTAGGAGGTTCGATGTTTCATATTTTTTTCTGCCCGTATCATAATTTCTGACCTTTTTTTTAACGCTATGCCGTATCGGAGCCGGTGAGGAGTATTCGAGTTTCAGGGGCTTAAAAAGGGTAGTGTTCAGCCGACGCAAGGTTTTGGCGAATAAATACGCTCGCCCGGATAGATAAAAGAAGGGAAAGAGGAAGATTTTTCGACAAACCCGCAGGCTCGACCTTGCGGCGGCGTGAAGAACACGGAAATACCTTTGCGCCTGAAATCGAATACTCATTAGGCTTCGATGGCATTGAAGCTAAACGGGGAAGAAATTATAGAAAGATACGGGCAGGAAAAAACGAAAAATAAACTCCACGTTTGTAGAAATAGTGGCGTTTAATCGTTAATTTTGGCTCCGTTAATTAAGGATATATTTTATGGAACGATTTTATCCCCTGTTTGATTTTTCAACCCAACTGTTATGTGAACTGTTTGCAGACGCTTGTAAGGTGGGCAAGCTCCTTGTAGAATACGATAAGCCGGGCGAGGATGGAAGTTATGAGATTCCAAATTTCCCAATGGATGAGATATTTTGCAACATAAGTTCCGGTTGCCATACCAATTATTTCGTCTATATGAAAAACCATGAAGATTGGCCGGACGGGATAAGAATTGGGATGCCCCTGCTTGAACCAATGCATACGACCGCATATGTGGATATGGATATTTCCTATTTAGACTGGTTTGTGGAAAAATATAAATTGATACCGCAGCCCGATAATGAAATAAGTGCGGCAGAAAGTTTGATTATGGATTTTGAGTTCAAACTGCTTCAAGAACCTTCTTCTTTAAATTAGCATACCAGCCTCTTTTCGGAGGCTTTTTGGCTCCTTCCTGTGACACTCGCTGCCTGATGCTTCCACAGTTTATTTACTTGACAGCAAGCTGAAATAATCGGTTTATCTTTGCTCCCCCGTGAAATAAACCGATAAAAAATGAACAATGGAAATAGTAATGGTAGAAGCCCGCACATACGAGGCGATGATGTCCCGCTTCGAGGCATTTGCCCGAAAGGTGGAAGTCCTGTGCGAACGGCATCAGGATAAAGCGTTGAAGCAATGGCTGGACAACCAGGATGTGTGTATCATCCTGAACATAAGTCCGCGCACATTGCAGACTTACCGCGATAACGGAACCCTGCCTTATTCGCAGGTGAACCACAAAATGTATTACAGACCCGAAGACGTGCAGGCGGCGCTCCGGTTAATCGAAGAAAAGCGCCCGAAACTCGGACGAAAGGAGGCGCCTTATGGAAGATAACCTGATAACAAGGGACAATGAACGCCTGAAATCGTTTTTCAAAGCGCTTGACCGGATGCTGGCAGGATTGGAAAAAATGGCCGGAAGCTACCGCCCGCCGTTGGACGGCGAACGCTTCCTGACCGACAAGGAAGTTACCCGGCAGTTGAAAGTCAGCCGCCGCACGTTGCAGGAGTGGCGGTATAGCGGACGGATACCCTATCTCCAAATAGGCAACAAGATACTTTTCCGCGAGAGCGACATTCAGGCAATGCTCGACAGGAATCTGCATAAGGCGTTTAAGTAAGCGATTCTCCATTAAATAAAACAGCCGTAAGGTTTCCTTTGAGGGATATTCTTACGGCTGCTTTTTTAATTGTACAAAGCCCTGTTTGATAATTGCATGATGAGTTTTGCCGGTAACGGGTTGGCCGTTATTCTTCGGATTACCCGCTCCCTGAACAGTTCTGCTTCCGGTGAATGAACCCTGAAAGCAAGGGCGGTTATCATATCCAACCCATAAACAGCGGGTATTACGCTATTTCCCGTTACGGTCGCCGGACAGGAAATATCCGTCCGGATTACTCCTGATTTCAGGATCGCTTTTACATGGTCGTTAATTGTCCTGACATAAACACCGAACAAGGCGGCAATTTCAAATGATGTCATCATCACTTCACCGGATTGCGGTACGGATATGATTCCGTTTTCTATGGTTATTATTTGGCTGTCGCCGATTTTCAATTCCCTTTTCATTGTTTTACTTTTTTATATTTATATTGCTATTGATTGACTGTTCGTATTCCTGCGTATCAGCAGTTTATCCATATCTGCGGATATTTTTGTGTCTGTTATCCGGGCGTAACCCTGTGTGGTGGAAATGTTCGCATGCCCCATCATTTTGGCAATGCTCTCTATCGAAACACCCGCCGAAATCAACAGGGTTCCGAACGAGTGCCTGCTTTGATGATACGAAAGATTCTCTTTCAATTTCATAGTAATACCGATTTGATTTATATCGTACCAAATCATATCCCGGACAGGCAGCGGAAATACAGGCTTGCTGCCGTCGATAGTGTTATAGAGTGAAAGTATCTGCCCTGCTATCGGGTGCAGGGGAATGAATGCTTCCACGTTTGTCTTTACCCGTTGCTTGCGGATATAGAGCCTGCCCTCCGCCGTTTTTCCAATATGGTGCGGGTAAAGGCGGTGCATGTCCACGTAAGCCAGACCGGTCAGCGATGAAAAGATGAAAGCCCTGCGAACCAGTTCCATCCGTGGTTCAGGCATTGGAGTTTCCATTATCCGCTTTAAATCGTTTTTGCTTATGTAGCGGTGCCTGGCCGGTTCTTTCTTCTCGTATCTTACGTCTTCAAGCGGATTGCTTCTCAATACCTCTTGATCAATGGCAATGTAGATAAGGCGGTTGAGCCAGGTGATGCACTTGTTGATATACCCCGGTTTCCGCTCATGTACTGTTTTCATATAGGTTTTGAACGATTCGCCGAACTCTCCGGTAATATCCGTAAAAGAAATATCCTCCATTCCTCTTGAACGAAGGAACTCCTGCAAGTTCAGTTGTGAGAGTTTGGACTGCCGGTAGGTAGTGGTCGAGTTTATCTCTGTTGAGCGAATCCGCAGGCGTTCTATCTCCACTTCGCCCGCTTTGAGCAGACAAGTCGGAATGGAATTTACCCCGGCAACCGTATTTTTGAGTAGCTCGCTGCTGACTACTCCCTGTTCTTTCAGGATATGCTCATAGGTCTGTTCCAAACGTCGGCGGAAAGCAGTAAGCTGATTGTTATCCCTTTCGGACTTGATGATGCCTTTTTGGGCATTCCAGGCATCGGGCCGGCAATAGATACCTGTTGCGAGCGTGGAACTTTTGCCGTCGATGCTGATCCGGCACATGACGGCTGTCGTGCCATCGGTCTTTACTTTACTCCGGTTAATGTAGAATAATAATTTGAATGTACTTCGCATTGCTGTATAATGTTTAATTGTTAATTGTTTAAAGAACTAATTTCAAATCTTGAGTGGCCTCGATGAACCTGTCCATATCATCGAAAAGTTTCTTCGGAGTTACACGGGCATAGATTTGAGTGGTTTGGATATTGCTGTGTCCGAGCATACGGCTGATAGTTTCTATCGGCACGCCCTCTTCGAGCGTAATAAGGCTTGCAAAGCTGTGCCTCCCTGAATGATAGGTCATTGGCTCTTTTATATCCGCCATAATCCGCAACCCTTTCATGTTGGCTTTTACCATGTCTGCGGATTGCATCGGGAACAGGGTATCCCGATTTTCATCCCTGTATTTTTCGATTAGGGCGATAGCTTCGGGCAATAATTTGATACGCGCCCGGTAGTCCGTTTTCTTCCTTGCATATTTGAGCCAAAGGCTGCCTTCTTCATCCGTAAACAGGTTTTCTTTGGTAATGCGGACTACATCTGCGTAAGCTGTACCCGTGTAACAGGCGAAAAGGAACAAATCCCTCGTGAAACGGGTTGAAGGGCGGTTTCGGGGAATATCCAAATCCCGTATTTTCTCGAAACTCTCCCGGCTTAATGCTTTCGGGGTGGTTTCTTTCTGTTTGGGCAGCTTGTAATGGGCAAAGTGAAACCGCTCGGAAATGCCCTCCTTGAAAGCAATCTTGCAGATTTTCTTTAAAATAGCAAGATAATGGCGGACGGTATCCATCGCATAACCCTGTTCGCCCAAAACAAAATCCTGGTATTCCCGGATGAATTGTTCGTTCAGCTGCCCGAATGCGACATCTTTTGTCTTGAACTTCTTTTTAATGAACTTGCCGAGCGAACGATGCGTGTACACATAAGTGCTTAACGTGGTTGGAGCGCAGTCTATCCCGACACGGGCTTTCAACCCTTCCATGTACCGGTCGAGAAGGGAAAGCAGGGTCATTTGTGCGTCCATGCTTCCCTGATAGAAGACCTTTACTGCCTCTGCATCAAACGGCTTTTTGCGTTCCACGAGGCTGTCGAATGCCGAATGCACCGCCAGCAAAAGTTTCTCAATCTTGGCATTCACTTCGACCGCCTCACGGCTCTTGCCGTCCAGCCTGCTTTCGCGGGGATTCCACAAGCCGGGGGTGCAGGACAGTTTCGTACCGAACTGCGCCATTGACCGGTTTACAGTGATGCGTCCCATAACCGGAGCCTTGCCCGATTTATCCAAACCGCTCTTTTTGAGGTAGAGCAACACCTTGAATTTTTCTACTTTCATACGCTTATATTTTTAGTGGCAAAATTAGCCATTGTACAAGCGTTCTTTGTTATGCAAAAGACTGTCAAACAGCGCAAAAGACACCGATTTGATTTCTTTTGTCCGTACCCTGTTACCTGTCCGTTTTCCGGTAACAACCGGCTAACGGTTTGGTAACTGAAATACTGCGATTTTATGTCCGGTTCTGCATTTTCTGCAAGACGGAAAAATCAATCAAACTTGCTTATTATAAACCGATTGCGTGTCATTTACTCTGTCTTGGGATTGCTTGCTTTTAGAGGGAATTACTCATGTAGCCCGCCACACATTCGCTACGACTATTGCATTGGCCAATGGAGTTCCACTAGAGAGCGTTTCCAAAATGTTGGGACATAGAAGCATAAAAACAACACAAATTTATGCCAAAATATTAGACAAGAAAGTTAGCGAAGATATGGGAAATCTGGCAAGAAGATTGAATGATAAAAAATCTGGCAGAAGCAATCCCTATAAATAATAATGAAATCAGCGTCATAAATTATTCCTTTTCTCTTTAAACTAAAACTTGTGAAATATAGCAATTCTGTTATTATGCCCGTTACTCAAAAAGAGTAACGGGCATATTTATTTGTAATTTATTATTCTAGGAAACAACCTCTTTTTCATAATTGGCTGAAGAAGTCTTTCACTTTCATAGGGGTATAAGCTAAAAGTTACTTTTCTTTTTCATCTATTGCTGTTAAAATAGCTTCCATATTTTCGTCCCCCTTCTTTTTATATTCCTCAAAGAATTGTTGCATTCTTTTGATTACCGGAATATGAATGAAATTAAAGAAGTATTGTTCCTTAAGACTAAGGATGACTCTCTTTTTTATAAAATCGATATAGTCGCATTCAAAGAAGAAAGGCAGATAGATCTTATCAATCTCATTCACTTTTGAATCCACTGTGTATTTTAGGATGATATGCCCTTCATCGGAGCTGGGAGGCATAAACAAGTTTAATTCCGGAAAAAAACATACTTTAAATTCATAAAATATCTCAACATCTGTACAATCGTCAAGAAAGCTAAAGTGTCCGGGCCATCTGCTATGTAAATCTGAAGAAATAAGAGGCATCTGTATTTTCTTGTTAACTCTTTCCATAAGGCTTTATATTAGATTATTATTCCTTATATGACTCCTTGTGCGTACAACAAACGTATTGCACATATCACATTTCTATAATATTTTATGTATCCTATACGTGTCTATCAACTTTTTTATTGACAGAAACATAAAAGCATTTTGATAAACAAATATAAAAAATTCTGTATTATATCTTTACTTTCCTTAGAAAATAAATAAATCCCAACGATATACACAAATCTACAATGCCTATTATTACGAAGAGGAAAAGTAAATCAGCCGTTATGTGGTAATAAATGGTAAGTATTGTAAATAATGTCCGTCCCATAGCATTCATTATAATAATCCCCTTATTGCGAAGTGGATCTCTCGATACGTAGAGTATAATAGCTCCTATCAGAACCAGATCAATGCCTGCCGTATTGATGAATAGTGCGTGGAACGGATCGGTAGGAATTGTGATTAGTGCATTTTCAAATCCACATAAGGAGTTCAGCGTATTCCAGAACTGAAGGTAATGTTCGAAGAGAATCGGAAATATAAATAAACCCGCAGCGATAATATTAAATGAACCGCTAAACCTCAATAATGCTTTAAACTGATTTAAAGTCCTGAATTGTTCTTTCTCCATAATTTTGATATTTATAAATGTAGTTTAGTCAAATGACTAAATAGGATTAAAAAAAATTATAACTTGATGTTGTTTACGATTTTTCTTTTTTGCCAACGTTTTTTTCACCCAATCAAAAAAAATAAACAGAAAAGACATACCCAGACAAATTAGAATAAAAATACCCAATGCTTTAAAAAGCCAATCGACATAAGTGTTTAATAATTCTGGGCTCATGACTGTGTAGTTTTTAATTCAACCCATCCGGCATAACAAACATGAGGACTATTTGATTCAAAGCTTTCATTCAGTAGATTTATTAAATCCTGATCCGCATCTATTAAAATGGAGTAATACTCTAAGTTTCCATTTTCCCGATTGATTTTATCGAAAAGGTATTGCATTCTATCATCTTCCGGTGAGTATTGATCTATTACATTATTACAATAAGGACACATAACAGTCCACCCGTTCTCTTCTAACTCAACATTCTGATAAAATAACAGAGGGGTAATTTTATCATTTGACTTTCTTAATTTAATTACTTCTTGTTTAACCTGTCGGACATATTCTGTCGGTAGTTGGTAAATGGGTATTAACGTATTATAATATTGCCAGAAAGAGTTATCCCATGATGGTAATTGTATTCTTGGAAATACAATACCGCTGACAATGTTTATTTCTTTTCCACATTTAGAGCAAATATCTCTATAGACTTCGATATTCACAGATTGTTTACCTACTATTGGTCCGACAAAACATATTGTATCCGAATAAAATCTTTTCAACATATTGTCGAGACGGAGGTATTTTTCTCCGTCTATTGAAGTTCTCATCGTATCCTTTGAACAGGAAAAACGGATATAATCGGGATGGAATATGTCTGCATTGTCCGAAAAAAAAGTCTGAACGTCATTCTCCGGTTTTGAATTTCCTTCACTGTGGATAATAACTAACTTATCACTGTTTATTCCAATATTATCAATTAGCGAATATATAATATTCTCCATCGCTTCACTGATTTCTACATCAGAAGAAATTGTTAGTATCACAATATGCGACATTCTTATTTCGTGATTTGGCTTGAACCGATATAACATTCCCTCGATCACGTTATTCACAATAATATCTACAGTAAATAGACCCGTATTAGGTGCTAATTGAGGCATAGAATCTATTATTTGTTTATGCACTTTTTCTATAAAATCATTCATTTTTTTTATTTTATATTATTATACTTCTGATACTTCGTTGTCTGAACCGAAAGACATATCCTTTCCAAAGTGTTCCATGATATATTTTTCTACGTCAGATTTTAAATAGTAGTTTTTCTTATTCATTTTATGATAGGGTAGTTTCCCTGAATTGCGTATCCGTTGTAATGTCCGGGGACTTATTTTAAGAATCTCCATTAAATCCTGATTGTCAAGAACAACATCGCCTTTAATCCGTTGATCCGCACGCATTACGGTTACCAGCTTAGCGTTCAGGGCTTCCAAGCTTTCTAAAATGCGTTTCATCCAATCATCAAAATAATTTTTATCTATATACATTTGAATTATCATTTTAATTGACCAAGAATAAATATGCTGTCATTGGAAGGATCTTTAATTATAATCTCTTTCTCTCTCATGAACTTGATATAACTTTTTGCAGTACGCTCACGCACGTCCATAACTTGTTGTAACTCTTCAGCTAACTCCAGATAACTGAGAAATGGTTTTATACGAAAAATACTACGAGCCACATTCAGTAATTCATTTTCTTTACGTTTGTCTTTTTCTTCTTTTGTTTTCTCTCCCAGATAACAATGCATTCCAACTTCTTTATCCCAAGCAAACTGAATCAGAGGCACATCCAGCGGACTGCCGTCACGGACTTTCAAAGCTTTGATTACAGATATATTCGGATCATCGTCCTTTTCTATGGACACAATGGCTGCTGCCTTACGTTGAAGCTCTGAACCAAGATGCCCCCGAAGCTTCAGTCCATTTGGCACGAAGTGAAGAACACAGATAATACAAGTTTTATAAATCCCTGCTAAACGGTATAACTCATCTACAATCCGTAAACTTTCTGTTTCGTCATTGGCTGAACCGATCAAATCCGCTATACCGTCTATAATAACCATATGGATACCACCAAATTCATAGTAATACTTATCCATACTTTGTACAATGGCTTGCAAGCGTTCATTGCGCGACATGCCTGTCAGGCAATAAGCTTTAAAATAGTCAGGTAATCTTTTTTGCTTGCTTCGTTTCAGAATGTTCAATGAATTCTTATACAACTGGACTTCGGATTGCTCGGTATCGTAGAGCAGTAAAGCTTTATTCTTTAAATTGGCATCTACAGATGTTCCGAGACTATCAATCGATTGTATCTTATCTCCAATTGCTCCGGAGATTAAGCTCCCTGCATAGTTACTTTTTCCACTTCCTTCACCTCCTGTAATACAAAGAAGGTTTCCTTGCGTACCCAGAGGTACGTCATTAATAGAAATTATAGTCTTTACACTGGCCGGAGGATTGCTAAAATCTATTTCACAAGATTTTAATACAGCCATTGTTTCGGAGTATAGATTGTCCAGGTGTTCTACAAATAATTGTAAAAAATCTCCCCGCTTATATCCCAACCGAAAATAATCGGTTATATCTTTTTCCTTTTTACTGCCATCCATAGGCAAGAGCAGCCTCTTTACATCGAACTCTCGCAATAACTGATAATGCTTTTGAGAACAGGAAAGACCTGTTTTATCTACATCATACAGTATTACAATATGTTTGAAGCGATAAACCAGTTTGTGTATTATTCTTTTGGGGATATTAGACGATTCACTATTGAAACATATTGCATGAAACCCATGCGTAGCCAAAGTAAGCACATCCCTTTCTCCTCCAGTTATAAAAAGGACATCGCCCTTAGCCGGAAGTTGCTCCAATCCGAAGCAATAGTATTCTTCCGGTTCCCCTGCATACATAAAGCGAGGATTGGAAAATGGACGATAGAGTTTAATCCTGCTTTTGCCTAAATAAGCGAATATTGGTTCATCAGTTGTTGATTCAATTGAAAATGGTTTATCATTGTTGTTTTTAGATGAAAAATCCATCAAAGAGATAACCTTGTACTGTTTTAACACATCGTGTGTAATACCCGATTGGTTCCAAAAGTTTAGCTCTTTGGTAGAGAATTCTTTCCGTGTAATTTTATAAGGTTTTACTTGTTGTTGGATAAGTGGTGGCTCCGGATCATTCTTTTTAGGTGGAGATATTGATTTCGATGACTGTGTTTGAATATTTGCTTTATCCCTCTCGTCTAAACTTAGATTTAAATCACGGTTGATGATCGAAAGAATTTCAATAAAGCCACTAGCACTCTTGCAATCCAGTCTATGTATATTCCCGACAAGGGCAAAACAATCTCCACTGTATGTATCATCGCCGAAATCTTTCATCCGGTAATATTGCTTATGACGGTCATAGAAGATATTACATGACGCTTTCGAGTCTTTATAGAGTGGATTTAAAAAATTTCTTCCAATCCGGAACTCAACATTCAGATAATAGCGGAATACATCTAGACCGCCATTTGTACGGGAAAGAATCTCATTTTTGTTTAGCATACAGCAGGAAATTTTTTCGGAATTCAGCAATCGTTTCAGGAGTACATCTTATCAATCTGTTTCTCAATGCCGTTTCAATATCTGAAACCTGATAATAGCATTTTCCCCCCAATAAACTAAAACTGATAAGATTCTTCGATCTCAACCGTTGTAATGTACGGGTACTAATTTTCAATAGCTCCGCTACTTCAAAGTTATCGAGCCATCTATTATCTATACTATCATCTCCTTTCGATTGGGATGGTGGGACTGTCTCTTTTTGAGTTACATACTGGGCTATACGGTCTATTTTATCAGCCAAATCTTTGTATGCTTTGCTTTCAAATGTTATTACTTCCATAGCGTTATATTTTAATCTGCTACAAAAGTCAGGAATGTAGAAAATTGAATTGCACCACTGTATATACACCCGTGTATGATTTTTATTTGCTTATATTGGTTTTCAGTAAGTTACTGTTTGATATTTAGAAAAATAGGTTTAAAAGACACGGGGTGACATCTCCGTTTGATTATATGTTATTGATATTTAGATGTATATAAGGTGTGGCTCATTTACTACATAATTATTTTTGTCTCATTACGACTGAATTATTTAATAGGCAGTTATTATATTTTAATATTTTTATTATCTTTGAAGCTACAAAATAGGTAGTGTTTGAGATATAAAACGTAAATAATCATACTTTTCATATCCTAAATACTATGCAAAATATAGCAATATGGATATAAAACATAAACGTATAACGAGTAAAGCCGGAGAAATTCTGACCAGATTCAATGTTATGGACAAGAGCTGGTTCACATATGATGATGTCATCAAAATGTTTCCTCAAACCGAAATAAAAACCATTCGCCAACAAATATTAAGGATGGTCAATGAGGGTTTACTGCTAAGAGTGAAAGAGGGCATCTTTTACATCATTCCTTATGAGCAGGATTCTTTAAGCTATATGCCTGACTGGCATTTATTAGCCGAACCGTTGGCGGGAAAACATTATTACATCGGATATTATTCGGCTTTGCAGATACATAATCTCATAACTCAGCCGTCTCTCAAAGAGCAAATAGTTGTGAACAGCCAAATAAAACCATCTATTATTGAAATCAGAGGAGTTAAATTCCAATTTATATATCATAATTCTAAACATTTTTTCGGATACAAAAAGACCTGGATAGACAGCTTCAATAAAGTATTATGCAGTGATCTGGAAAAGACAATTATAGATTGTCTTCATAAACCGGATTATGCCGGAGGGATTGTAGAAATTGCTAAAGCGATTTATATAGCAAAAGATAAATTAAAGTATGACCAGTTACTGAATTATATTGTTAAATTCGGATCGCAATCTGTACCGAAGCGTCTTGGTTATATTTTAGAACTTTTGGGAATCAATGCTCCTTGCATAGAGGAACTAAACAAGATACTGACTGATTCAATTGCAATTTTGGATACCACAACACCCAAAGAAGGAGCAATAAATACAAGGTGGAGAATACAGCAGAACGTAGATTTAGAAACAATTAAATCGGTTATATATACATGATAAAACAAGCGGAAATACAAAAAGTAGCATGGGAAGCGGGAGTCAGAGATACCCAGATAGAGAAAGACTATGTTCTTACCTGGATATTATACGGGATATCCCAACATGAATTATTATCTGAAGTCCTGACATTTAAAGGAGGAACAGTCCTTAAAAAATTCTATTTCGAGGATTACCGTTTTTCCGAAGACCTTGATTTTACCTTACTCGATGAAGGCAAAACAAACGAGGATATACAGACTGCCTTTCAGGAAGTGTTTGATTTTATTAAGGATGAAGCCAATATAGATTTATCTATGGATGATTTTGGCGAGCATCAAACAGGCAACATCAACTTTTTTATCAATTATATAGGGCCATTAGGCGGCAGAGGAAAGCAGGTAAAAGTTGACATATCCCGAAATGAATTATTAAAATTCGATCTGGAGGAAAAACAAATGATAGAGGTGTATTCTGATCAGGAAGAATGTTCTTTGAAATGCTACTCATTAAATGAGGTTATGACTGAAAAAATGAGATCGCTTTTGTCAAGAGTACAACCAAGAGATTTTTATGACCTATGGTTTCTTTCAGAAAATGAAGGTCTTGAAATGGCTGATTTATTATCTGAATATCAGGAAAAAGCCACTTTTAAAGATTTGAAGCCTGATACTATTAGAAAAAGGTTAGAAAAAATACTTCCTGCTTTTGAAAAACAGTGGGAAACTTCAATGTCGGATCAGATTCAGGACTTACCACCTTTCAAGCAAGTTGAACGGGAGTTAGGGAGGCATTTCCGAAAATTCTTAGATTAGTTAGTGCAAGGTGCAGGCATCTTTATAAAGATGCCTGCACCTTGCACTATTAGCTAAAATATTTACAACCAAACATTTGGTGAAGTAAAAAATAATGTTTAGATTTGAACCTGTATTGTTTGGTACGCAAAACATAGACAGTATAGACAAAAAGGCGTTTTTGTCGATTGCAAACGGTATTGTTTACTTTAAATTCGTAACTATCTGATAAGCAGATGGTAATATATTTTAAAATTAAACAAATTCCGAGCAATTTAAAGGGTTAGACGTAATGTGTTGATAATCAGATTATTGCGCACCTGGTTTTTAAATCGTTACCTAACCGTTACCATAGCTACAAAGGCTTTTTGTTTCCGACTGGAAAACAATAAGTTATGAGATAAAATCCGGATCTCAACCGGATCACTTGGATAGTCAATAAAATAGCTGCAAACAAATCGTTTGTAGCTATTTTTCATTTTATACTTGCATAACATCTGCACAACGCCTCTATTTTTTTACTTCTGTGAGCTTTTCCGCTACCATCTTATTGTTTTGAAAAAAGTTAATTTAAATTTAGTGGAAATTGGAGCTATCTCACATGTCGAAGATACGAAGGAACGGGTAATTACGGAGATTCACGTGGTAAAGTCTGTAAATAGTAGAAGTTATGTGAATATTGCAGGATAGATTATTATCTTTAAACCTTGTAAAAAAAAGTATTTCAAACTAATTATAACAAGGAGCTCTCTAGTTATGGAAAACGAGCAAAGTAAACTTAATATTGAATTTTCTTATCTGCCTGTTGTAAACTTTGCCATACAGCAAAATCGGGTATCTGTTATACGGGATTTTTCGATAGAAAACCAGACGGAAGAAGTCCTCAAGGACTTGAAGATAGAACTGACGGTAGATCCCGAATTCACGACAATGATTCCTATATCCATAGAAGCAATCAATCCAAAAGAAAAGATCAGAGTAGAAACACCTAAGTTAAATCTCTCAGCCAATTACTTTGCCCAGCTTACAGAACGAATATCCGGAGATCTATCTCTGAAAATATATTCAAAAGGAGAACTCCTGTTTGAAGAAAAATACCCTATCAATGTTTTGGCTTATGATCAATGGGGAGGTATTGCCATCTTACCGGAAATGCTGTCTGCATTCGTTACACCGAATCATCCCGCAACACTACCTATAATCAAACGGGCCGCGACTATTCTAGAACACTGGACAGATAACCCGTCATTAGACGAATATCAAAGCCGCAATCCCGATAGAGTACAAAAGCAAATGGCTGCCATATACACAGCCATTGCCGAACAGGAAATTATATACAGCACTGTTCCGGCTAGTTTTGAAGACTACGGACAGCGAATCCGGCTTGTAGATTCAGTGATGACTCAAAAACTGGGTACTTGCCTTGACATGGCTTTACTATATGCCTCATGCTTGGAAGCAATCGGGATACACCCGCTTATTATCGTGGTTAACGGACATGCATTCGCCGGAGGCTGGCTTGTTCCGGAAACATCTCCCGACAGTATTATTGAGGATGTATCTCTAATTAATAAGAGAAAAGCTGATGGTATTAATGATATCACTCTCGTTGAGACTACCTGTATGAATATGGGGCAAAATGTCGATTTCGATCAGGCTGTAAAAATTGCCAATAAACGTATTTCACAACCCGATTTCATATTGGCTGTAGATATAAAAAGAGCCCGCTTCTCCGGAATCAAACCAATTCCGCAACGAATATTGAACGGGCAGCATTGGGAAGTAAAGGAAGAAGTATCGTCCGCTTTAGATAGGTCGCAGGCAACGCCACAAACTATAAATCCTTATGATTTGTCAGGTATAAGTTCAGAAATTGTTCTTACCAAGCAGTTATTGTGGGAACGCAAACTCCTCGATTTAAGCTTGCGGAATAACCTTCTGAATATAAGGATTACAAAGAATACATTGCAGCTCATTTCTGCTAATCTCGATTTATTCGAAGATGCGCTGGCCGATGGTGATGAGTTCAGAATAATGCATAAGCCCACTGATTGGGACAATCCATTGTTCGATTATGGATTATATAAATCAGTTTCAGAAGCCGACCCTATAACAGATCTTATAAAATCGGAATTGACACAAAAGCGGCTTCGTTCCTATCTGACTGAAAACGAACTAGGCAAAGCCCTTACATACTTGTACCGTTCGTCACGTACAGCCTTGGAGGAAAATGGCGCTAACACATTGTACATAGCCTTAGGCTTATTGAAATGGTACGAGACTAAATCGAGCGAACGCCCCCGCTATGCGCCAATAATGCTTATCCCTGTCGAAATAATAAGAAAATCGGCAGCCAAAGGATATGTGATACGTTCGCGAGAAGAAGAAACAATGATGAATATTACATTGTTGGAGATGCTTCGCCAGAATTTCAATATCACTATCTCGGGATTAGACCCTTTGCCAGTGGATGATAGCGGAGTAAATGTTAAGCTCATTTACACAATTATCCGAAACAGTATAAAAAACCAGCCGAAATGGGACGTGGAAGAACAAGCTATTTTGGGGCTATTCTCATTCAATAAGTTTATCATGTGGAACGATATCCACAATAACTCTCATAAACTTATTGAAAACAATGTAGTTTCCAGCCTCATGAACGGTAAAATAGAATGGAACGTTGAGGAGTGTGAAGTGGATGCTAAAACACTGGATAGCACAATTCCTCCCGACGAGATTGTTTTGCCTATCAGTGCCGACTCTTCACAGTTGGAGGCCATCTGGGAAGCATCCGAAGGGCGAAATTTTATATTACACGGCCCTCCCGGAACTGGAAAGTCGCAAACAATAACGAATCTCATAGCTAATGCTTTATATAAAGGTAAACGAGTTTTATTTGTTGCTGAAAAGATGGCTGCATTATCGGTAGTTCAACGCCGTCTTGAAGCTATAGGCTTAGCACCCTTTTGTTTGGAATTACACTCTAACAAGACAAAAAAAGGGATGATCCTTTCGCAGCTAAAAGAAACAACTGAGATTGTAAAGACTACTCCTCCTGAAAATTTTAAGCAGGAAGCTGAGCGTATTTTTGCCTTACGTACCGAAATGAATAAGTATATCGAGGCTTTACATAAAGTATATCCGTTTGGTGTATCACTTTATGATTCTATTGTAAAATTTCAGCAAATAGATGTTGCTCCTCTGTTTAATATTCCGGAAGAACTTTTGTCTGAACTGGATAAAAACAGACTTCAACAATGGAACGAAACATTAGAGCAGCTAATATCCACAGCCAACGCTTGCGGGCATCCATATAAACATCCCTTGGCCGGTATTACCATTGGGCAATATTCGTCTACAATTAAAGATGAAGCGTCAAAAAGCATCCAAGGTCTGATCAGTGTTATATCTGATATTCGGAAGCAACTGGATCAATTACCAGATTTATTTACCGAATTTGAAGTCTACAAGGATAAGAAGAATACAAGAACTGTAACAAATATAATAGATAAGTTATTAAATATCCCGGAACTTACTTCTGCGTTACTTATATCACCTCAACTGAACGAGACGTTAGATGAATACAAGGATGTATGCGAACATGGAAAAAATAGAGATCACCTGAAACAAAGTTTACTTTCCCGGTTTTCGGAAGGAGTATTATCTGTTGATGCGAAAAAAATGCTGTTCGACTGGAATCAGACCTTAAATAAATGGTTTATCCCTAGATTTTTCGAACAACGATCTATAAGGAAACAACTTATAATACATGCAACCTGTCAATTAAGCAAGGATCAAATATCTTCGACCTTAGAGGATATAATAGAATTCCAATCGGAACAGGGCTATTTGAAAAAATATGAGGACGATATGCCTGTGTATTTTAAGAAGTATGGACGTAATGGTAGCGAAGATTGGAAAACAATAGAACAGATCATTACGGATACTTCAGCTATTAACTCATTAATACTGGAACACACAAAGGATATATCCAAAGCCACGAATATCAAGCGTGTATTATCGCTGCAGCTATCAGATGGGATTAGTACGTTCAGGGGAATGCATGGCGGAGCACTGATCACACTAAATAATCTTATACCAAAACTGGATCAACAAGAAAAAGTGTTATATAATGTACTGGGTACGAGTGAAGATATTTTGTATAAGCAATCCGGCAACTGGATAGAATCTTCTTTGAGACAACTTGATATTTGGTCGGAGAATTTGGATAAGCTCAAAGACTGGTATCAATGGTTACTCGTCAACAATAAAATGCAAACTTTGCAAATAGGTTTTATTGCCGACCAGTACAAAGATGATAACATTGAGACAAACAAGGTTCTAAATATATTCTATAAAAGCTTTTACAAAGCTGTAATCGAATATATTATCTCCAAAGAGCCAAATCTGCAACTGTTCAAGGGGAAGATCTTCAATGATACGATAGAAAAATATAAGAGGCTGGTTGCAGATTTTGAGCAATTAACCCGGAAAGAGCTGGTTGCCAAGCTAGCGGCTAATCTTCCGTCTTTTACAAGAGAAGCTACTCAAAACTCGGAAGTCGGTATTCTGCAACGAAACATCCGGAATAATGCCCGTGGTATTTCTATCCGCAGATTGTTCGACCTTATTCCGACCCTGTTACCAAGAATGTGCCCCTGTATGTTGATGAGCCCTATATCTGTTGCTCAATATATAGATGTGGATGCAGATAAATTTGATCTTATAGTCTTTGACGAAGCATCGCAAATGCCGACTTATGAGGCCGTGGGAGCTATTGCCAGAGGAAAAAATGTAGTGATAGTCGGTGACCCGAAACAGATGCCTCCAACCAATTTCTTTTCTGTAAATTCCACGGATGAAGATAATATAGAAATGGAAGATCTGGAAAGTATTCTGGATGATTGCCTGGCCCTTTCTATGCCATCCAAATATTTACTCTGGCATTATCGGAGTAAACACGAAAGTTTGATTGCTTTCAGCAATTCGGAGTATTATGATAATAAGCTTCTTACATTCCCTTCGCCTGACAATATCGAATCTAAAGTCAGATTTATCCCTGTCGACGGGCATTATGACAAAGGTAAATCCCGGCAGAATAAAGCGGAAGCACAGGCTATAGTTGATGAAATAGTAAGAAGACTGGAAGATGAAAAACTAAGAAAAAGGAGTATCGGAGTTGTTACGTTCAGTTCGGTACAGCAATCTCTTATCGAGGATTTACTGTCTGATGTATTTATGTTCAATCCTCAGTTGGAGAGTCTGGCATTGGAATGCGAAGAACCTATATTCATAAAGAATCTGGAAAATGTACAAGGAGACGAAAGGGATGTCATTCTTTTTTCGGTGGGCTATGGTCCGGATAAAGAAGGTAGGATAAGTATGAACTTCGGTCCACTCAACAGAGAAGGAGGTGAACGCAGGCTAAATGTAGCCGTATCAAGAGCCAGATATGAAATGGTTATATATTCGACTCTACGCTCCGATCAAATTGACCTTAACCGGACAGGTGCTGTCGGCGTTGCGGGACTAAAACGATTCTTAGAATACGCCGAAAAAGGGGGGCAAATTGCAAATAGAATACAAAATACAGTTGCTGAGTATTCAATAAACAACCTGATAGCTGACAAACTCGAAAAATTAGGCTACAAAGTCGATACGAATATCGGTTGTTCGGGCTATAGAATAGATATTGGTATTGTAGATAAGGATAATCCGTCCAGATATAAGCTAGGTATTATATGTGACGGAGAGAATTACAGGCGGGCTAAAATGGTTCGGGATAGGGAAATCGTACAGAATGGTGTACTGAGAATGCTTGGTTGGAAAATACTTAAAATATGGACTTTAGACTGGTGGGAGAATCCCAGTGCAGTTTTGGCGACTATAGAGGAAGCTTTGATAGCCAAAGAAACAGATATTGTTGATATAGAAGTTATAACTTCACAAAAAAGTGTAGAGACGGAAGGTGAAACAACAATGGATATATCATCTCCGGCCGAAGTTGCTGAGAATAATATATCATCCTACCAGATATCAGCATTAATGCCTTCACCATATAGCAGCGAAGAATTCTTCTATCCGGGGCACAGAGGAATCATACTGAATCAGATTAAAGAAGTTATTGAGACAGAAGCGCCCATAAGCAAATCTTTACTTTGTAAAAGGGTGCTTGCGGCATGGGGCATTTCAAGATTAGGACAGCGTTTAGAGGGTTATATCAATGACTTGTTGATGTTAAGCGATTTTTATGTCTCACATCACGAGGATTCGTCCTTCTATTGGTTGGATGAAGAGCAATATTTGCAGTACGATCTTTTCCGAACAGGATTGAGAGAGGCTGTCGATCTTCCTCCCGAAGAAGTTGCCAATGCGATGAAGTATGTATTGACCGATGAGATCAGTTTGCCAACAACAGACCTATCCAGACTATCGGCTCAGCTCTTGGGTTTTGCCCGGGGCGGATCGAATGTTGATGCAGCAATGCATCGGGGGATAGCCAGGGCCATAGCTAAGAACTATTTGAAAGTAGAAAATGGACGTGCGGTAATAATATAGTCTATTTCTTTTTTAAGGTTGCAATAGACTTTTTTACATATTCATTATCCGGTTCTACCATGAGCCAGAAGTTGAGATAGCCCATTAACCGTTTCATATAAGAGGGATCGGTTGAGCCAACAAACCGCTGATGCTCGACCAGACCTCTTGTTAAAATATAATGGACATTTTTCCTTATTTCGCGCTTCTTTGCTTTGGGAATCATCAGCTTTTCGCCTGAACTAACGGAAATACCGGTAACGATCTTTCGCTTCTTTTCGGTCAGGAAGCGGGTCTTTTTTCGTTGTAATATAAATTTTTCTTCCCTTATTATACGATCAATTTCGGATAGGGTAAGTTCAAAAGAGATATCTTCTCCTGAGAAAGTTAAATCATCTGCATAGCGGGTATATGTCAGATTGTTTTCCTGGGCAACAGAAGCCAGTTTCACATCCATATCATATGCAATAATATTGCTAAGGGCAGGGCTGGTTACCGCCCCTTGAGGAAGTTTACCTTCAAGAGTACATAATTCTGCCAGTACTTGCGATATATTGACCGGATACCCGATCTTTTCAAAGGCCTTTATTATTCTATACTTTTTTATTGACCCGAAAAAATCGACGATATCGGCTTTTAATATCTGTTCATTTCCTAAATGGGCTTTTGCATTATGCGTAACAGAGATGTTTTGACGAAATCCCATACTTGCAGGATGCACATTTACGGAGAGCAATATCCGTTTATAGATTATTTTTTGGAGATTCAGCAAGGTTGCATTTGGTGCCGATATTGTACGATAACCTCCACTTCTTTTACTCAGTTTGAAATGAGAGTAATGTTCAGAAGTATCTCTCAATATCCCGATCAAAGTATTTTTATCAATAATTAAAAAGTTTGCACACCAGGTTATCGCTCCATCATCAAAAGGTAAAGGTTCGGAAAATATACGGGCGAAAATGCTTTGCCTTTTGGCTCTTTTTTCGGTATTGCTTTTCTTTTTTGATAAAAATGAGAAAATAGATTTTTTGTTATTATCCTTTCTCGCCTCTCCTCTATCGTAGTTATCTGCGTTACGGTTATAGTCACTTGTATTCCTGTTATAGTCGTCTTTACTTCCTGTGTTGAAAAATTTGTAAAGCAACCATAATCCCAAAGCTATAATAAGTATGACTAAAATTATATTCATCGTTTAAATAAAAAGAGGATGAGTGTTTACTTTCAGTAATACTTTGATTTATACCTAAGAATCTGAAAGGTTCAGGTAATAAATCAAAGTATTACTGAATCTCAGAAAAGGCATGAACCAACGAGGCGACTACACCTCTTTCTTGCTAAATCTTTTACTCATCCTCTTTACAAAAATAATTATTTTTGTAAGATATTAGTTGCAATGGATAGAAAGATATATTAATGTTCCTATATCTTTTTTCCGTTTGTTTCCGGATCTTGGCAGCAGTTCCGCATTTCGGCAATATTTATCCTTTCATTCCCAATGCAGTAAATGACTTTTAATATTTCCCTGTATAAGGGATAATTAAGTTAATACATTATAGCTATCCGGGATAAGTACATTTGTCATCTTTAACTTATCTACAATCTCTCTCTGTAGTCATCCATAATTGCTGAAAACAGTTCTCCTGTCGTAGGCGGTGTATATGTAATCAAATTAGCTCCGGCTTCAATCGTACGGAGAATACTTTCCGGAGTAGGTCCTCCCGTTGCTATTATAGGAAAATCGGGATGGTTCTTTCTGATGTTACGAACAATGTTTGTCGTGTTCGAGCCTCCTGAAACATTAAATATAGATACTCCCGCCTCCATTCTCGATTCAAAGTCTTCTTTTTCAGATACCACCGTTATAACAATCGGGATATCCAGCCTCGCCTTCATTTCAGAAATCAGGTCGTTGGGTGCAGGCGCATTCAGAACTACGCCATAAGCACCGTTTAACTCCGCATTAATTGCGATATCAATCGAGCGCTGCCCGCTTGTAATGCCTCCTCCTACTCCACAAAACACAGGCGTAGGGGAAATTTCTATAATAGCCTGATTAATTGCAATCTGAGGTGTAAAAGGATAAACCGCGATCACCCCATCGGCATTGTTATTCTTAATGATAGCCAGATCAGTAGAAAAGACCAATGATTTCAATCGTTTACCGAAGATATTAATACCACTCGCGTTGTATATTTCTTCCGGCATTTTGATCGGTTTCTTACGCAGTACCGATTCAATTACTGGGATAGATATTTTGTTCATAAAGCATAAGTATTATCAATTTTAAATCCTTTATAAAAATAAAACCCGAATGTGATAAGAGATGTTTATTCGGGTGGTCTGTAATAATTACTTATTACTATTTATATAGAAATTTTCACTAAAATGGCTGCCAGATAAAAAAAAGCCTATCATAATGAGAGAAGTATCCTCATTATGACAGGCATAACGGACAGGTCTGTATTTATAATGTTTTTTCTATTATATACATAAGTTTTTCAGAAAACGCCTCGTATTTGATACAGAGGATGATTTAAGTATGGTTAGTAAGCTTTAGATGGAAAGTCAGGGTAAATTGATAAATAAGTAAAATCCGGATATTTACTGAAATATCCGGATTTATGCTAAAAAAACGGATTCAATTCCGGCTTCTTATCTTTAAACTTATCGCTTTCAATTGTTGCCAACCCGCTTTATCAGTCAGCCGGACCATAAAATGATAATCTCCGGTATCCACATCCTCAGGAATAAAAATTTCATTATTAGCTTCAAAGGTATTTTTACCCGAAGGAATAGAAAAATCCTGATTATAGACAAATGCCTTTACAGGTGTCTTTTTCGGGTCCAAATCACATTCTGCATCATCTGTACTATGCGAATGATGATCAAAATTATTATGAATTTCGACATTATAATTACCTAATTCCTGATTATCTGCAAATACAGCCCTGAAAGGGAAACTTTCCCCCCGGTACAAAATCATACAGTTTTGCGGACAAGCATTATTGAAACTCATATCTATGGAAGGCTTCTCCATATCCAGGCTGTCTTCATCGTCATTACCGCAAGCCATAACAAGAAGACAACCGAGGCTGTATAGTATAATCTTTTTATTTATCATATCTTTGCTTTCAGTGAATAGCCATTATTCAAAACTACTTCCTATTTATGCTCCTGTAATGGTCAGCTTATCTTTTACTGCTTTGCTTGCACCCTTCGTATCATTGATCCTTATTTCAATAACATACTCTCCGGCTGTAGCTCCTGTTGCTTTCATGTGTTTGTGGAAAGTATATTCTTTTACATCACCTGTAGCAAACTCATCTGTATATGTTTCATTTAAGACATAGATAGCAGGTGTTTCCGGTTTATAGATACGGATACGGATTGATTTTAACGGATCTGCCGCATTCACATTAAACTCAGTATGAATGTTAGATGCTATTGCTGAATTGTTGTTTCCTATTTCTAAAGCGGATATGGCAATCTCTGTTTCCTTAATCTCAATATCCATTGATTTTTCTACAGATTTTCCGTTTTTATCATATACCTTGAAATGAAGATGGTAATCTCCTGCAGGAGCATTGTCAGGTATAAGTATATGTTTATGAAAATCATTCAATTCTGTTTCACCGGCACATACATAAGTAGTATCGAGTTCAAAGGCTGCAACCTCACCTTCGCTATGCATTTCTACAAATACCTTCTCTATTCCATTTTCTGCTTTGATTGATGCTGCTGTTACCACAGGCGCAGTTCCGATATATCCTGTCTTATTATCAGGAAAATCGTGCCCTGCACCAAATGCAAATCCATCGATTGTTATCGATACTTCTGCTTCTTTAAGGGTTAAATCAGATTCAGCAGAGGCAGTTTGTCCAAATTGATCTACTACAAGCAGGTGTAAATGATATTTCCCGGCCGGAGCATCCGACGGAATATCCAGGTGTTCGTGAAAAGTTGCATTTTTATTTCCTATATATTTAGAATCTGTGTAAACTTTTCCAAACTCATAGCTACCGTCGACCTGGTGAATTTCTACCTCAATCTCCTTAATCAAGCCTTCTGCTACGATTTCAGCTTCGATATGCGCATCTGTCCCGATAATAGCCGTTTTGTCATTCGGAGAATCGTGTCCGGAACCCAGTTCAGAAATCTGAATTGTCGGTTTGGCCGGACCCTCGTCATCGTTATCACTACAAGATGAAAAAACGAGTAATGACATGTTCAAGAAAAGGATTGCTCCCCATAATAATTTTTGTTTCATAACATTTAAGAAATTTAGTGGGTTGTGTACCCGGTTAAAAAATATCTAAGCTCATAACATTAAAAATTATATCCCACCATGATTGAGATATTCCGTCCCGGTTCAGGAACATCTATCAGCCGGTAATAACTTGTATGATCGTAATATCTCTTATTTAATATGTTTTGTCCTTGCAAGCGTAATTTTATCTTGTTCCGATTTATTTGCCAACTACGTCCCAGCGACATATTTATTAATTGATACCCTTTTGTTTTTTCTTCGGGAGGCACTATTCTGTTTTGAGAGCCTACCAGCCTGTATTCCAATTGAATCTCTCCATCTGTACCGAATATTTTATTAGAAGGGTGATATGTAACCGAAATATCGGCTGATAAAGGAGGTGAAAAAGGCAGCGTATATCCTTTTTTATCGCCCGATAGTTGTTCTGCATACAAGTATTCGCCTTGTATCCCCAAGGTGATTTGATGGGTTAGTTTGTATTCCAGACTAGTTTCAAAGCCATACCTCATAACTTTCGCTTGTGTATAATAATACATTTGCAGACCCTCATAATATTCGAATGTGGGATTCAGATATATGTAATTTGGGAAATAATTCAGATAAGGTTCCAACCGGATATCCCAAATATCATTCGTCCAGTTAATACCCATATCTATCTGATAAGATTCTTCCGCATTCAGGTTCCTATCTCCTTTTTCATAGCGGAATATGTGATAATTCACCCCGTCAGATCCCAATTCTTTAGGAGTGGGAGCCCGGAAACTTTTCCCTATATTAGCCTTTAACATCCAGTTATCTTTGTCGTAATTAATTCCTGCCGACCAGATAAAGCTGTTGAAATCCCTTTTTAGATTTACAGCCCGCTCTTTATGTACCAAATCTCCATTTTCTACAGGTGTTTCGTACCAGTCGTGATAACTATCAATCTGTACCGATGTCTTGTCTATACGGACCCCGGAATTAACGATCAAATCTTCGGATAAAAAATAACGGTCATAGAGGAAAGCTCCTGAGCTTGTTACCTGAAAATCCGGGATAATAAAGCCCCACCCACCTCTTAAATTATGCTGATGTTCCAGATTAATACCTCCCTGCAAATTGTGCTTGTCCTTTATAGGCAGTTTAAATAAAATATTGGATGTGTATGTGTTTTTATTAAATTTACGCTCCAACGCATCGGGCGGTATAGGCATGTATCCATGTGACACAGGCTCCGACAATTCTTTTCGAAGATTGTTCTGATAAGCAAAATTACCTTCAATATTCCATGCTCCCAGTTGCAAGTGGGAGTTATTGATTACTTTAAAATGGTTCACCGAATGATAGGGCAAGTCAATATCTCTGGAAGATCTGTCATAATCGATATCAGACATGCGTACTTCAAGCCCATGCGCATCAGCAAAGAAGCCGTTCTTTGAATATACATCCGAAACCAAAAGATTTGACCGGAAATTCTTATCTATAAAGCCCAGGGTAATCCCGGCATTTTGATCCTTTCCGGCTGTGTTCCGTAATTTTTTATCTTTAAGTTTGATATAATAGGAATAGTACTGTATGCTATCAGTAGGGACTTTGTAATCACCATAATCTACATAGGTAGCATTAACTTTATAATAAAACTTATTGTTCCGTCCGGCTATCTGACCCGAGAAACCAAGCGATTCATTATTGCTTCTTCCATAGAAATTTATATTTCCTTCGGTTTTAGCTGAAGGAATATAATTATTACGTAAACTGATTACTCCACCGATAGCATCTCCCCCATATAGCAACGAGCCAGGGCCTTTCAGGATTTCAATATCATCTATTGAAAACTGGTCAATCTCTAAACCATGATCTTCTCCCCATTGTTGCCCTTCGTGTTTAATACCATTTTCAGTGACCATCATCCTATTAAATCCAAGCCCTCTGATCGCCGGTTTGGACTGACCTGAGCCGATAGTCATCGCCCTGACTCCCGGTATTTTTCCCAGGCTTTGCATCAGGCTTCCCGAAAAATTATTTTCGATATATGACTTATCGACTTTAACGAGATTCTGAGATGATTTTATTTGAAGGTTTCTCTGACTATCCGCACTTATTGTAACCTCATTCAACTCTATATCATTCTTCTTAAGAATATAATCCTGATGCATCCTATCTCCAATGCTTAATTGCATTGATATCGGAAAATATCCCAATGCATCAATATGGATCGTTATAGCCTCCGATGTTGATATCATAAGCTCAAAGAAACCATTCCGGTCACTTTGTGTTGTTATGTGACTTCCTGCTACAAAAACAGATGCAGCCTCTACCGGCAGTTTTTCTTCAGACATAACAAACCCGCTTATTTTCAATGAAGATTGGGCCGAAGCACTAATATTGAGAAAAAAAAGTATTAAAAGAATATAAGTGAATTTCATTTGTTTTTATAAAATGATGTATTATTTCTTCGGATGACTTCCATACGGATATACTTTTTATCGCATATGTAATATCAATACAAATGTAATAAAAATTCATTTGCAACAATGTTGCAATATAAATTTTATTACATTTATTGGAAATTTTATTAGTATGGGAAAAATATTAGCAACAGAAAAACATGCAACATCTTTATAATAAGAATATTGCATCCATATCACCGGATACTGTATATAAAAAGGTAAACATATACTTATGACGGGATCTGCTGACGGAGAGAAAGCAACATCACTATATTTGCTACCGGGTTAGGATAGTAACGTTCATGCAAGTGGTAAAAGTGTAGATTTCGGGCTAATACTTTCAGAGCATCAGCCGCTAAAATATGAAGAGAATACTATATTTCAATTTCTCTTAATTTTCAGACAATCAGGACAGATGCCTTCAAGCAATATTTGTGCGGAATCAACCTGATATCCGGCAGGTAAATGTAAATTCCTGTCTAATAAAGAAGAATCCAAACACGTAACTTTATCACAATAAGTACAATGAAAATGAGGATGTATCTTTGATAAAACCAGTTGGCTGCTTAAGGCGTATTTTACAGCAGTATTATTCAACACGATGCGATGTATCACCCTTGCTTCTTCTAATGTTTTCAGTGAACGGTAAAAAGTTACACGATCAAATAAATCTAAAAATGCATCTTTTATTTCATTTTCGGTTAAGGCCGTATCATCGCTCTCAATCAATTTATCTATAATACATTTACGACAAACAGTCTTTTTAATTCCATGTTGTTTTAATATCTGTTCTGCATTCATAGTTATTGTTTTTACAAAAATAATAAAAAGACCAAGACAAGCCTCCTGAATATGTAAGAGATATAATAATTAGGAAGAATAATATTACGGGGAAGACAGGTCATAAGGATGTCTTTTCCTGATGTGGTTATTTACAACCGTATATCCAATACTCTCATACTAATCACAAAGATTATTCTAAAAACAGGTCTGATATTCGGACAGAATGAAAATTATAGATTGAAAGAATTCTTATTTACTGTTAATCCTTATCTAAGGAAAGAATGGTGGAACCATGAAACCGGAGCAAAGTCTTTATTTTATCCGTTAATTCCGTAATATCAGCATCCGCAGCAGCAGTAAAAGTGAATATGAAAGAATATGGATTCTCATCATTCAATTCAACCAACGAAATACCTGTAAATTTTGAAGTCTCTTCAATGATAAGAGATGTCTTGGCTTTAATTACAGGATTTAAAGCTTTTATCTTAATATTATGCTCCACAATGTTCTATTTTGGCGTAAAGCTATAAAATAATCTCCTGGTAAAGAGTTAAAATGTCTTTTTAAGTTTTAACCGAAAAGTTAATTTTAGCATAGCCTATTAAAGCAGATGAGGTAATTCACCTCATTCATTCTGGATTGCGAAGCGTATTTCCTGACTTATTATGAAGGTATTCCAACTTACCCTGAAATATATCAGCTATATTGCAGGCCCTATTTTTAGCCTCATTTGCAACGGGACCGGCAAAGAGATTATCTACTGTTTCGGTAAAAAGAGACAACCATCTGTCGAAGTGTGTTTTATTTATAGGTAATTGTGCATGAGGGGGAAATGGGTACCCGAAATACGTCTGTTCTTTAAGTAAAATACTTTGCCAAAAAGAATGCAGCTTGTTGAGGTGCTCATCCCAATGGTTTTGTATCTTATCGTTAAATATAGGCCCTATCAGATTATCTTTCCGGACTTTACCATAAAATGTATTAACCATTTTCTTAATATCATTTATATCTTCAATATCTTTAGCAGGTGTCATATCTGTTTGTCTGTTATACGAGAGTTAAATTATTCATTTTATCAAAGATAACAAAAAGAAATCATCGGATGTCTATATCTGATTTTAGTAGTAATTGGTTTTCTTAAAAATCTGGCTTTCTGACTGAATTCTCATTATATCTTTCAGATTATGGAAAGATACCGGTTCGAAATTGTTATTATCAACTCCGACATCATATTGGGAAGCAAATAATCTGGTCTTCAATGTACCGAATTCAGCCAAATCTCTTGTATGTAAATGCCCGAAAAGGTGCCACGATCCTTTAAAAGATCCCTGCCAGTCCAGCAGAGGATAATGGCATAATACCATGTATAAATACTTGAATGTGACATCATCCTGTAATCTGATGTACAGCATGTCATGTATTTCATCGAAAATAGATAACAATATATTTTCCGGATAATTGGAATCGTGATTTCCTCTTATTAATATTTTTCGGCCATTTAACCGGGTAAAGATATCTACAATACTGGTTTTATCGCAAAAGCCGATATCCCCGAGTACGAATGTTAACCCGTCGGGAGGAACAACCCTATTCCAATTATGAATAAGGCCTTCGTTCATCTCTTCGATATTCTCATATGGTCGGTTGGCAAATTTTATAATCCCATCATGCCCGAAATGGTGATCTGAAGTAAAAAATATTTTATTTGACGACTGATTTATTTTTTTCATCTGAAATTCATCTATTGCACTTTACCTTATTTTCGATCTATCCCTTATACTATTTACTTTTTATCTAACCAAAGTCCTCTCTCTCATTATACAAATATTCCATTTATAGTTAGACTGAGTAAATTTCAAAATGCAAATATAGAGTCATATTTCGTTTTAATTGTATCTGTTAATCTTTTATACTCTTATACATGGAAAATTATCCTTTCTCTAAAATGGAAAGTATAATTCTCTCTTCTTTTGTCAGGGCTGTCAGGCTATCCCTTTCTTCCGCTATATCGAACTGGTCAAAATATTCCTGAAGTGAACCGCTTTCGTATAAGCTTATAATAAGCGGATGTACATAATATTTTCTACATACGGCATGCGTATTCCCTAAAGATACAGCTACCTTATCGAGCGCTTCTACTACTTTTTTCTTTTGTTCCGCCTGCGTTTCAACCAAACCTGATTCCCTGAGTGCTAAAAAAGCGTTGACTGTTCCGCCCCATGTGCGGAAATCTTTCGAAGTAAAATCTTCTCTGCCGATTTCTTTTATATAGGTGTTCACCATTCCCGAATCAATAGTTTTACGTTCCCCGTCTTCATCATAATACTGAAACAACTCCTTACCCGGAATTTCTTTACATTGCTGAATAATCCGTGCCAATTTCGAATTTCGCAGACTAATATCGTGGTACACACCTTTTTTACCTTTAAAGGAAAATATTATTTTATTTCCTTTTACATCTGTATGCCTATTTTTTAGCGTTGTAAGCCCAAACGAACCATAAAGCTTTTCGTAACTGCTATTTCCTACCCGTATGTTAGTACGCTCCATCAAACTAATTACCAACGCCAATACTTTTTCCCGCGGAAGTCCGCGGAGTGCAAGATCTTTTTCGACACTCGCTCTTATTTGAGGTAAAGCATGTGCAAATTGTATCATGCGGTAATATTTACTGTGGTTTCTCAGTGCCACCCACACAGGATGATACCGGTACTGTTTCCTCATTTTAGAGTCAATCCCTGTAGCCTGAAGATGCCCGTTTTCCAACGCGCATATCCAGACATCTTCCCAGGCAGGAGGAATCACCAGTTTCTTGATCCTTTTCAGCACCTTTTTATTGTTCACTTCTTTTCCTTTCAAAAAGTACCGAAACGTTTTCCCCTGCCTTTTGCGTATTATTCCCAGCTGATGATCGGAAATATACACAAGATCAACAGCCTTTACCGTTTTTAGGGGATCATGAAGTATATTTGCCATTTTCGCTGGCGATATTTTTTGAACAATTTTATCGGCCATCTCTGGTTGTTGTATAAATGATTTATTCGAAGAGTTTTTTTTTATATAAAACGTTCCTGATGACGGCTTGGTTCAACAGCATACGTATCCGTTAAATCAACATTAAACAATTATTTCTTATCTATTGTTAGAAGTAAAACCTTTGGATTTTAATTTAATAAAGAAGAAACAATGAATTGGCAAAACATTTTATTCGGTACTGAAGACTTTATTTTCCTTGCTGAAATAGCAATCCGTTCCCTGATAATGTTCATCCTTCTTTTTGCTGGTCTGCGCGTCACAGGAAAACGGGCTGTGAAACAACTATCTATATTTGAACTACTAATCATTATTGCCCTAGGCTCTGCTGCGGGAGACCCTATGATCTATAAAGAGATTGGCATCGTATATGCTCTGGTCGTATTTATTATCGTTTTCCTTTCCTATTGGCTCATTACTAAATGGATCGAACGTTCGGAAAAAATGGAAATCATCCTTGAAGGAAAACCGTATTGTATTATCCATGAAGGGAAAGCATCGAAAGAATCATTAGAACATAGGGAACTGGCAATGGATGAATTCTTTTCAGTACTCCGACACCAGCATATTTTTCATTTGGGGCAAGTGGAAAGTGCCATATTGGAAACAACCGGTGAGCTAAGTATTTTATTCTATAAATCACCTGATATAAAAGCCGGATTACCCATATGGCCGGACTATCTGGAGAAGAAAACCAAGCAAATAAAGCATTCCGGCACATACGCCTGTACTCATTGTGGATATACAAAAATAATAAACGCGGGTGAAGTCAACAGATGCCAGTATTGCAATTGCAATGACGAATGGGTAGAAGCTGTAAACGGAGATCGCGAAAAATAAGCTCAGGAACCATAATTAAAGGAGAACCTCTGACAAGACAAGACTACAATTTATTGAACAATTTACCGGAACAGAAATAGAAAAATTGTAATAAGCATTATAAGAATTTACCCCTGATGTCTATTTTTTTTATCTTTGTGGTAGTCTGAGGATATTTAATTGACTATCAACTTATTTTGAAGATTCTCGCATGAAACGGGCAGTAGATAAGTAAGTAGAAAGTGCTTAGATGCACTTAGTTTTTCATGCTTTCAAATAACTCTGTTATCCATTTGCAAAGATAGGATTTATATATTAATTAGCAAATGATTGAAATAGTTTCTTTCAACCATAAATTAACACAAAAGGCACTTCAACTCGGAAAGCCTTTTGTGTTAATGGTGCTATTAAAAATTATTTCCTTTACCCTTTTCTGGGAATAACATTTTGTCCCGTCCGGTGAAAGGAAGAAATCAAATGTTTCCATTGCCCTCTTATTCGTTATCGGCTCATCGACGGAATAAGTACAACGAACAACAATCGTTAAAATATCGCCTGCATCCCTGTTCTCGTACTTTGCCAGTTCTTCAGGGACACTTTTTCTAAGAGCTGCAATCTGTTCGTTTGTTTTGTCAATGCTGGACTGATACGAGTTTATCATCGTTAGAGACGGTCTGTTGGCGGCTTTCGCTTTTTCTAAGTTTTCAGTAAATAAACTGACTGTTTTTTCAAGCGAGGCCATTTGCTTGTCCCTCTCATCATTAAAATTGTCTGTGATTATTTTAATACTGTCAGCAACGGTTACGCGGCGTACTTCTTCCAGTTTTTCCGCTTTGAAATGCATATCCAATTTCGTACCTCTGCTATTGGTTTGTACGAAATCGGCAATCACTTTTTCATAGGAACTCGTTGTTCCTCCACAGGAGAACAACAATACAAATAATGGTAATAATAAAATTCTCTTCATAACCTTAATTTTTGAAAGTTCACTATTTTCATTTTCCGTCCTTGTCTTTACCCTTGTTTTTGTCTTTTCCACCCGGCTTAAAATTTTCCATCCGTTTGCGTATTTCTTCCCGTAAGCGATCAAGGAATGGTGTCGGATGGTTTCGGATACGCATATCATAGAAATTACGGGCTATATTGTTACCCAATTCGATATTAAACACGCTCTCAAAATATGCTGCTATCTGTATCAGTGGTATTTTTCCGTTGTTAAAGCACCCTTCGGTATCCAATGCGTAGATCAGCTCTATCAGGTCGGTCTTGCTGCCTGTCCAAGTTAGTTTAACCTTCGGGAAAGAGGTGCTGTTGGGCTTTAACATATAGCTGTCCAACAACTCCAACTCCGAAAGAAGATACGCCTGCAACATATCGTTTGCTATAATTTTGGCAACCTTAAAATCTGCGTTGGTTGAAAACTGCGGATCGCGTTCGTAATAGAATGTTTCAAGATATTGCTCAGTGTCGGGTTGGCCGCGAACAAAATAGGCAGCATCGAGGTACGTTGCGCCGGAACGGTAATAACGGTAAAAATCCAGTATCTTATCGTTAAAATCCTGAATAACGTCCAGTTTCCTTTTTAGATATTCCTTTTGCGCCTCCACGCTGGCAACTGGACGGTGCATTTCGATATTATATACTTTCCTGTAATAAATTAGATGGCAGAATATCTTGGGTTTAACCTCTTTAAAAAACAATATTTCCTCGTCCTCGTCCTGAAATTGATATGCTATGATAAATTCCTTTAACTGGTCAAAAGCATTTCCCAGGACATGAGAAGCATCGAGAGATTTTTTTAGGATATTTTTATCTTCGGCCTCGATCTGCTGAATCCTCAGCCTAATCTCTTTCTGTAGTTTTTCGACATAATTTATCATAATCATGAATTTAAGATTTAATATTTCTATGAGTGTAGTACAAATTCTTACATACCTAATTATCTGATAGATCGAAGACTTCAGGAAGCATCCTAGATTTAGCATTTTGAATTTCACATTTCCCCCTTCCATTTTATGGCAATCCCTATCATAAATCTCCACCTGACAGCCTCGCTTTATCGAAAAGAAGGCATCGGTAACTTCGACAACTATTTTCCCGAAAATCCGCAAGAAAGCTATCTTTTTGCATTGAGAGTTATAGGTTTCTATCCGGCTACCGTTGAGAACCACAAAAAAATCGTCGCCTACGCTTTGTACTTCTTTGCCGGATGATCGCATGGCGGTGATTTTATCGCCCGAAGAATCGTAGGTTTTTATCCAAGAGCCCATGATGTGGACATTCAGAAGATTTTGCGCAAACAAATTTGGTATTAAGCCCAGCAGAAAGTTCATAAGTAATACATATTAATTTATCTTTTCCATCTTTTATGTGTCCATAACCAGCCGTATGGTTCTTCCTTGATATTTTCCGCCAGTAAATCAACATATTTCTGGCTTATTTCTCCTTCATTCGTAGATTCTGCTTCGGAGCATACAGGGATACACGTTACTTTATAATTTCCTTTTGATGGCTGTGTAATATGCAGGTAGATAACTGCCGACCGACTTATACGCGCCAGCTTCTCCATACCCGAAAAGAGATAGGTTTCCTGATTCAACAACTCGAATTTATATTTATCATCTTTTATCCGGGGGCATTGGTCAGACAAAAACAGATAAACAGCAGGGGATGATTTTTGTGTCAGAATATGACGTATAACCGATTTGTCAGGTATTAACTTCATTCCGAACCGTGACCGGAGTTTAATCATTAATCTGTTCATTATGCCCGACCGCAGAGGCTTATAAACGGCATACATATCGTGGCGAAGTTTATAAGGCATAAAATTCAGCATTTCCCAATTACCGCAATGTCCCAAGCAAGCAATAACATTCCGTCCAGCGTTCATGTGCCTGTCTATAAGTTCCAAATTTTCAAACGTTATCTTCTTATCAAGAACCTCTGCCGGAGCGGATATGCTTTTAAGTATTTCGGCAAAGTAGGCGGCAAAACAGGTATAGAATTTCTTTACCACACAGCGAATTTCTCCGTATTTCATATCGGGAAATGAACGTGAAACATTTTGGATTACGACCGCTTTCCTATATCCGATAACATGATAGGCAAGGAAAAAAGCAAATGAAGCCATTGCATACAAAAATGCCATAGGTATCAGGCTTACGGTATAAGCAATACCATAGACACTTTTGTATGCAATGGTTTGTAAAATTTGTTTCATTATTATTCTTTTATTTCAATAACTTTTTTCTTACCCAATCCCACTTTTGCCAACATTTTATCCATCACGCAATAAACCACCGGAACAACAATAAGCGTCAGGAACATAGAACTAATCAATCCCCCAATCATAACCCAAGCCAGACCGTTTTTCCATTCGGCCCCTGCTCCGGTTGCCAATGCAATAGGAAGCATACCTATTACCGTTGCAGCCGTTGTCATCAGAATGGGACGGAATCGTTGTCGGGTTGCCTCAATGAGTGCGGCTTTCAGTTCCATGCCTTTTTCTTTCGACTGATTAGTGAAATCGACTAAGATGATGGCGTTTTTGGCGACAAGCCCTATGAGTGCAAGTAAGCCCAGCAGAGTAAACAGGTTAAGGGTATCCATCGTCAGAGCCAAAGCGAGTAATGCACCTATTATGGCAAGAGGAATAGAGATTAATACTACAAAGGGATACACGTAGTTATTGTATAATAATACCATGATGAGGTAAACCAACAGAATGGAAATGATGAGCGCTATTCCCATTGTGCCAAAACTTTCGTCTTGCATTTCAAGTTCGCCGCCGGGAATTATCGTGATGTCTTCCGGCAAATCAAGGGAGTTTATTAGTTGGCTAACATCTTGCCCGATGTCGCCAATGGGACGACCGCCAACCTGACAATTCAGCGTTATGCAAGCACTACGGTTACGGCGTTCCAAAATACCCGGCGCATTGCTTTCTTCTATCCGTGCAAACTGTTTCAGTTTGACTGCTTCGTCGGAGGTATTTATGAATGTGAGATTTTCAACGTCCGCCGTACTCCTGCGGTCGAAATTGTCAAGGCGGGTATTGATGTCGTATTCGTATTCATTTTGCCTGAATTTTGCATCATTGTTTCCGCTGAATGCGTTTCCCAATCCCATACCCAACATTTCAAAAGGGATTCCTAATGCCGCCATCTTTTCACGGTCAGGAATGATCCTGATTTCGGGACTGCTTTCTTCGACTGATAATTTGGGATCGACTATCCCTTTTACAGATTTGATATTGTGGAGAAGAAGATTGGCTGCCGTCCGCACGGAATCAATATGATGTCCGGTAATGTAATACTGTATCGGAGCTTCATCTATATTTCCCATTAGGTCGGTCGTTGCCACCCATATTTGTGCTTCAGGTATATGCTGTTGCAGAAAAAGTTTTGCTTCCCGTGAAAAATCGGAAGTTGAAATATTACGCTGATTATGCGGAATCATCTTTACCCGCAAATCGGCTAAGCGGGCTTGCGGTTGTCCGTTTTCTTCCGCGCCTATGGTGGTAAATACGGTTTCGACTAAGGGGCTGCTTCTCAAAATATTTTCCGCTTGGTAAGTGATTTGGTTGGATTGTTCTATGGTAACATCGCGGGGCAGTTCCAGCTTCATAACAAATTGCCCTTGATCGCCCATCGGAGCAAAGTTGCTTCCGATAAAACCGAACGCTATCAGGCTTACAGAGCCTATCAAAGCCGCAAGAGTAACCACCAACGTAATCAGCTTATGCGACAAAGACCAACCTAAAAGACTTGAAAACCATTTGGCTATCCTCTCTATCCGGTTCTCAAAAGCCCGAATGCCTCGTCCGATAAAGCCCTCGCGGTTAAATTCATCTATTTTTCCAAACCGGGAGTAAAGTAGCGGAACTACGGTAAAAGAAACCAACGAACTGAATAGTACAGCAATAGCGATAGTAACGGCAAATTGGCGAAATACATTGGCAATAATCCCCTGTGTCAAAGAAATAGGGATGAACACCACCACCAGCACCAGTGTAATGGAAACGATTGTACCGCCTATCTCACGAAGTCCATCGTATGCCGCCTGCATCCTGTTTTTCCCCATTTCCATGTGACGGTGGATATTCTCGATAACGACAATGGCATCATCGACCAAAATGCCGACCACCAGCGTTATCGCCAACAATGACATCAGGTTAAGGCTGAAACCGAACAGATACATGACAATGAACGTGGAAACGAGCGATAGCGGAATGGCTATGGAAACAATAATGGAATTTCGCACACTACACAAAAATAGTAGCATTGTAAAGGCTACCAGAATGATAGCTATTACAAGGTCGATCATCACGGAGTTGGAGGCTTCTAATGTAAATTCGGCATTATCAGCCGCTATCATAAAATCTAACCCGGAGGCTTCATATTCTGATTCTAAGGCATCCAGTATCCCCCGTGTAGTTTCGGATATTTCTACGGTATTGGCATCGGTAGAACGTTGTACTGTAATACCAATAGACGGTATTCCATTTATCCGGCTAAGGGTTTCGATCTCCTTGCTTCCGTCGTGTATGTCCGCAACATCCTTCACTTTTACGGCTGTTCGATCAGGCATATACTTCAATATCACATTCTCAATATCAGCAAGGCTGCTATATTTCCCCTGTAAACGAATTTGCGTTTGTTTATTGTCGCTTTTAATCTTTCCCGTAGGAAAATCAAGGTTAGAGTTAATCAATACATTACTAATGTCGAGAATGGAAAGCCCGTATGCCGCCATTCTTTCCTCATTGATATTTACCTGTATTTCACGTTCATTCCCACCGATAAGTGTAACCTGTGCCACACCCGGTATTCTCTCCAAAGCAGGTTTTATTTCGTGGTCGATGAGGTCATAAAATTCTGTTTCGCTCATATTTGCGACTGCTCCGATTGTCATAATGGGAATATCCGCGAGGCTAAAATCATTTATAGAGGGTTCTTTCACGCTCTCCGGCAGGTCGGAACGTATGGCATTTACCTTTCGCTGTGCATTTTGAAGGGCTTTATCCAAATCACTCCCAGCCTTTAACCGGATAGTTACCAAAGAGAAGTTCTCTATTGAGGTAGAGGTAATTTCTTCAATTCCTTCGATAGAAGAGACGGCATCTTCTATCTTTTTGGTTACGGAATTTTCCACTTCACTGGCTCCGGCTCCCGGATATAGGGTGCTGACGGAAATAACGTCAAACTCCATGCGGGGCATTAATTCCCTGTTAAGCTGTGTCAAAGAATAAACGCCGAAAAAAGCGAGTATAACAAACATCACGACAACAGTAGTCGGACGAGTGATTGACATTTTTATGATGTTCATGTTTTATAAGTTTAGAATGGATACCTCTGTACCGTCAATCAAATTGATTTGTCCGCTTTTTACAACGACATCATCGGGCGATATACCATCGGTTATTTCAATATATTCTCCGTCCGAAATGCCAACCTGTACGGCTACTTTATAGGCTTTAGAATCCCTTATCACAAATACCTGCGGGTCTTTCATGCCGCCTACAATCGCTTCTCGGCTTACTACGGGAGTATTGCGGTTGTTCCCGTCCACATTAAAAATAGCGGTGGCGAACATACCGGGCCTTAGCCCCTGATGATTCAATACCAATTCGACCGAATAATAGTATTGGTCGTTGCTTTTAGGAGAAATAGCCTCAATTCTGCCTGTAAATGTGCTGCCGGGATATACGTCTGTCGTAATGACCGCTTCCATGCCTGTTTTTAGCTTCAATACTTCTTTTTCCGTTACGTTGGCATACATTCTCAATGCTTTATTATCCACAATATCAATAACACTACTGCCAACGGAAAGCAACGTCCCTTCCTCGAAATAATCTTTGTTAATGACCCCGGAAGCGGGGGAGGTAATGGTCGTATTACATAACTGGTCTTGTAAGTCGGTTATTCTGCTCTCGATACTGCGTAGGGTAATTTGGGCATCTTCCAGTTCCCGTACCGTTACCGCACCAATGGACGCGAGATTTTGGAAACGCTCCACATCTTTTTTCGCTTTCGCTAAATCCAATTCGGAGAGCCGTATATTTTCCCGTATTACATTGTTTTCAAGTTGTGCGATCACGGTTCTCCGGCTGACAACATCGCCTGCCTTTTTGTGTTTTCTTATAACAATACCCTGCGTCTTTGAATAAACAGCCACCTCGTTTTCCGAATCAATACGACCGTTCACGCTTATTTTTTCGCTCAAATCAATATATTGGGGTTTCTCAACCATGACGGGAACTACTGTATTTACGGTCAATGATAATTCGGCATTCCGGTCAATGGTTTGTTTATTATCGACCAGCTTCCATGCGATAAGGCCGACGATGGAAACAGTTACTATAATTGGGATTACTATTTTTGATTTCATTCTTAATTGTTACTTAATAAGTATTTAAGTGTACCGCTTGCTTTCAACAAATCTATTTCTGTCTTTTTGTAGCGGATGAGTTCTGTGGTATAGGCTATTTTTACTTCATGCAAAGAGGTTTCCGTTTCAAGGAGGTCTGTTATACTCGCCAAACCTTCGGTGTACAATGCCATTGTCTGGCTATATACTTTCTCGGCCAGCTTCAGGTTCTCGGATTGCACCTGTACCAATTCGTAGATTACTTCCATTTGATTTTTCGCGTTCAGGTAATTGGCTGACAGGGTTTGCTGTGTTTCCCGAATGTTCCAATCCAAACTTTGTAGCTGTGTTTGTTTTTGTCTTATCTTGCTTCGCTTGCCTAAACCATCAAAAATTGGAATGGTTAAACGAACCCCGACGATGGCAGAGCTATACCACGGCTCTCTCGTTAGATTCAGCCTGTTTGATTGGAATTGATACCCGGCGGAGGCTATTGCCGACAATGTTGGCATATACTCCATTTTATGACTACGGATTTCAAGTTCCAACATTTCTTTTTGTTTGTTCAATACGTCGAGTTCTATCCTGTTTTGCGGCTGTGAATAGCCTCGAAGTTCGGATAGACCAATGCTTTGAACTTCCGAATCGTCCACATCAAAAGCATCTTCAATGGGAATACCGATTAGGATTTGCAGATAACGTTTCTGCTGCAATATGACGTTTCCCATATTTTTACCTCTTGCCCGTAAATTGGTTAGGTTTACCTTAATACGGTTCAAATCGACTTCCCTCGTTACGTTTTCTTCCACTCGCTTTTCCATTAGCCGACAAAGCGAATCCTGCATGGATACCATATAATGAATGTTTTCCAATTCCTGCATACTGTTAAGAATGTCATAGAAGGCATTGCTTACATCGAAAATCACTTCTTCTCTTGTCATAGCTGCCCGAAGACTTTGAAGTTCCTGATTGTTCTTGGCTATCTTAATCCCCGTAAATAAGGTGGGCGAAAAGATTATTTGTTCAACGGAAACGCCAAAATCCAATTCGTTCTTTGAACCCATCTGAACAGGGATTTGCATTCCGCTCTCGCCGATAAGTTCGCCGGGCAACATCGTTGTGGGTAAAACCAAACTATGGTCGAAACCACCCGAAGCGTTTATCTGCGGCAACACATTCGACCGGGCTTCGTTTATCTGATAACCAGCCTCACTGACATCGAGATTTGCCCTATGCGCGGCATAGCTGTTATTGATGGCAAAGTCGAGGCATTGCCCAAGCGTAAACTTCTCATTTGAATTTTGCGCCATGACACTATTGCCTGTTATCAATAGGGCAAACAAAACCTGAATCGTCCTCATTTCCCGAAATTGTATTTGATTCCGAGAGACACGTATGGGGAAACAGCGAAATAATAATCATTATCCGCTGCAAACACTCCCTTCAAAGTTCGGTCGCTGTAAGAAGCCGGACGGAACAGGTTTAGCCCTGCCATAGCAGTCATGGATAATCCGGTTTTGCCAACCTTTATTTCGGGACGAAACCCCGTAACGATATATTGGTGGGAGAATATGACATCTTTGCCGTCCTTTTCAAGCAAAGCTGCCTGTCCATTCATTTCTAAAGCATACGATAGTTTAAACCAATCGTTGAAACTATAACCTGCTGATACGTCCAACCCTTCGACCAGCTCTACATTCATATCGAACTTCCCATCAAGTTCCCAATTAAGATACACGGCAGGGAATATCATCGGATAACCCAATGAACTATTGATAGCCACACCGCCGCCAATAGATAGATTGGGTTTCAGGTGGCGGATGAAGATAATTCCGCCGCTTCCAAGTACGTGCTTGAACCTGATTTTAGAAAGATCGGCCGAAGGAGCGAGTACCGCCACGCCCGCACTTGCCCGCATCGACCATTTGTCGTTTAACGGTCGTAAGTGGTAAAGCCCTACCTGTAAATTCATGATTTCGGAAACCATATCGTCCGTGAAATTTTTGTTGTTCAACGAAGTGTACGACCCGCCAAGACCAATCCCCCAAGCAGTCGGACGATTGTTCTCATTCAGTTTCACGGATAGGGGCATATTGAACGCTCCCTGATAAACTACGGCGGAACCATTGGCATCGCCTATTTTCTCTTTTGGCTTTTCGCCGGGAGGCAGGAAATAATAACCGGAATTTCCGAGATATTCGGTTTTGAACGATAATTGTTGTGCTTTCCCTTCCAGACATAGAAGGGTTCCCAATACTACTAAGAACAATGATGCTAACTTCATGATTTTTAATTTTATGTGTTTATACTCGTTTAATTTTTCAGCAAAGGAACGATGAATAACGCAATGCTGAAAGCGAGAAACCATAGAGTTAAGAATCGACAAAGTGAAATGCAGAAAAAAGGGCATGGAATTTTTCCATACCCTATTCAAAAAGAAGAATAGTTATTTTGGGGTTATTCCAGAATCCCATCCATCCATTTTAGGAAGTCGGGCACACGTACACGGCTGACTAAGACCTCGTGTGGACAGGCAGGTTGGAAGGAGAGTTTCAAGCGACTGTTAAAGTATTTGGCAACATTCTCGATTGACTTCACATTGCCGATACAATTACGCGATACACGGAAAAACATACGGCTATCAAGCTGCTGTTCTAATTGGTCTAACGTGTAATTGATGATATACCGTTTATTGTGAAAAGTATGTAGGAATACAACCCCTTCTTCACTGTAAAAATGAGCAATATCCGCTGTTTCTATATAATGATAGTTTTCTCCTTTCGATATAAGGAAACGGTTTTTGTTTTTGGTAACCAATAACTGCTCGAAGCTCTTCGGATCGGTTTTGTGAGAATCAGTATGGAAGATATTCTCAAATTTGGTTAATGCCGCTTCTAATTCCTTCTCGTCAAAAGGTTTTAACAGGTAATCAATACTATTCAGTTTGAATGCCTTAATAGCGTGTTCATCATAAGCGGTGGTAAATATTACAGGCGTAGAAACTTCTACATGATTAAATATCTCGAAGCAGTTGCCGTCGGCAAGACGGATATCTAAAAGTATTAAATCGACAGTAGAAGTTTTCAGAAACGCAATGGTATCTATGACTGTTTTCGTCCGCTTTTCCAACGAATAACAGGGACGTAATTCCGTCATCATACGTTTTAACTCTTCGTATGCAAATCGCTCATCTTCTACTATCAGGTACTTCATAGCTGTATATAGGGGATTTTTACAATAAACATTTGGGGTGTATGCTCGACAACTACATCTTTGGCATACAATTTATATTGCTTTGTGAGATATTTCAACCCGATTCCTCCTTTATCCGTATCATTCGAGGGTTGGATATTGTTCTCTACTGTAATGTATTCACTTCCGATAGTAATTTTTATATCCAATGGCATTTCTTCCGTTGCGACATTGTGCTTGAATACATTTTCTATCAGTAATTGAAGGGTAAGGGGAATAATCATGTTACTTTCATTGGCGCACGTTTTGTTTACCGTAAAAGTAAAAGAGTTTTCAAATCTCATTTCCATTAGGAAGATGTATGATTCCAGTGCATCCAAATCTTCTTCAACAGAAACCATCGGTCGCCTATTTAGGGAAAGTACATACCGATAAGTCTTTGACAAGGCTTTGGTAAACTTATTCGCATTATTCGGATTCATATATATTAATGACGATAATACGTTCAGCGAATTAAACAGAAAATGCGGGTTTATCTGCGCCCTCTGGAAAATCCAGTGAGCGTTGCCCCCTCGTGCCAGTCTAAATTGACCCCATGTACCAAAATATGTTTGACCCTTTTCGCCAAAATAAAAATGTCCCCTGTCGGAATATAAACCAACAGGGGATTTTTATGTAATTTAGATTTACCCTCCTGGTCGATGGGTTAAAACTAAAATTACTATGACAACAAAATTAGCAAACATTCTTCATTGCTATGCAATGGGGATGGGTATAAAAGGTATCAGCGCGACCTTTGAGCTATCCCGTAACACAGTGCGCAAGTATGTGCGTTTGTTTCAAGAGAGTGGTATGCCAATGGAGCAGCTTCAGTCCATGCCGGCGAAGCGCCTTGAGGAGATGTTTGGAAGCAGCGGTGAGAGGGAACGTACCCCTTCAGTGCGTCAGTTGGAACTGGAGGCGCTCTTACCTGAGTATGCCGCAAGACTTACACGCAAAGGAGTGACAGTAAAATCTTTGTATGAAGAGTACCGGCGAGAGCATCCGGGTGGATTCCGTCATGCAAGTTTCGGCGCGTACATACAACGTTATCGGCTTGTATCACGTCCGGTGGGTCACGTTGAGCATTACGCCGCAGACCAGCTGTATATTGATTTTGCGGGCGACCGTCTAGAGGTTGTTGATGAGCAAACAGGCGAAGTCAGATCCGTTGAAGTTTTTGTAGCCATCCTTCCTTGTAGCCACTATACCTACTGTGAGGCAGTCTGGTCGCAGAAGAAAGAAGACCTTATAAAAGCATGTGAGAATGCACTACACTTCTATGAGGGTGTGCCCTTTGCAATCGTCCCTGACAATTTGAAGTCGGCGGTAACTCGGAGCAATCGCAATGAGCCGGTTATTAACGAAGACTTTGCCGCTTTTGCCGAGCATTATGGTTGTAGTGTATATCCGGCACGTGTCAGGCACCCAAAAGACAAAGCCCTTGTAGAGAACGCTGTAAAACTGATGTACAAGTCTGTTTATACCGATCTCGAAGGTCTGATGTTCCATGATTTGGAATCACTCAATGCCTGCATTATCCAATCTCTAAGTCGTTTCAACGAGAGAAAACTTACCGGACGCAATCAGTCTCGCAGGCAGTTGTTTGAAGAGGTAGAAAAAGACTATCTACGAACTTTACCCTCTGTGCGGTATCAGATGAAGGAACGCAAATCTGTGACCGTGATGCGTAATAGCTATGTAACTCTCAAGAAGCATCATTACAGCGTGCCAAAGGAATATGTAGGCAAGCGTGTCGATATTGTTTACGATGCTGATACTCTCGATATCTTCTATGGCCTGCGGCTGGTAACAACCCACCAGCGTGATGACACTCCCTATGGCTACACTCGGAAGGAGGCACACAATCTTCCCGGTAGGCATGGTAGCTACGAAAAGGATCTGGACGAGGTTTTTGAACGAGCTACTCAGATAGATAATATCGTCTTGCTTTATCTCAAGGATGTAGCATCGCAGAAGAAATATATGCCTCAGGCCTTCCGCTCATGCAGAGGTATCCTAGCCTTGGAAAAGACCTTCGGACAGGACAGGCTTGTGGCGGCATGCGCCTGTGCTTCATTGATGCGCGTTTACGGATATCAAGATGTTATCGGTATCCTGAACCGGGGCGATGATGCAGACTTTCTGCCACAGGCTGATCAGGACTCGGACACCAACTTATCACTTCCGCACCACAAGAACATCCGTGGACGTGAATACTTCTCAAAATCAACAACAAAAACTAACAACAACAATGGAAACAAATAATAAAACCGCACCCGTTACTCAGGAGAAAGACCAAAATATCATTTCTCTGGATCTGATGAACCGTATGAAGCTGCATGGTATGGCTGCCGCCTTTAAGGAAAGCCTGCAGTCCACCGTTGCCGAGTCTATGACTGCTGACGGCTTCCTCTCATTACTATTGGCTCGTGAATGGGACTATCGTTCGGATGCCTCCATACAACGCCTGATTCGAGGGGCCGGCTTTCGATACAAGGCTTATCTTGAGAATATAGACTATACCATCAATCGAAGTCTCGACCGCAACCATATAGAACGGCTCTCGTCGCTTGACTTTATCCGTCAAGGAAAGAATCTGTTCATTACCGGTTCATCCGGAACCGGCAAAAGTTATATTGCAACAGCCATTGGGTATCAGGCGTGTAAGAACGGAATACGAACTAACTATGCCAATGCATCCAAACTTATGGGAGCGCTAAAAGTTGCAAAGACAAAGGGGATCTTCGAGGCCGAACTCAAGAAAATAGAACGATGTCAGTTACTTATACTTGATGATCTCTTTCTTGTTCCTCTTGACGCTAAAGAACGTTCAATATTGCTTGACATCATCGAAGATCGTCATGAGCGCAAATCTATCATTGTGACCTCACAATTACCGGTTGCCAACTGGTATGATGCAATAGGAGAACCAACAGTCGCTGATGCCATTCTTGACCGCATCGTCCACTCGGCGCATCAGATAGAACTTACCGGTGAGAGTGTGAGAAAAATGAAGGTAGACAAAAACAAGTAAATCTAAAATAAAAATGACCCCGTCGACCAGGATAATTTAGGGGTAATCATAAAGTTTTTTCAGGGGTCAATTTAGATTTGGCACGAGGGGGCAACGCTCACTGGATTTTCCAAATTATCTCCGATGAGCGAAAAAACGCCTGTTTCCTCGCTATTTTGGGCATACTTCTTTGCTTCTTGTATAGTCGGAAATTCGCCCAACTTCCGAAAGCCTATAAATAGTTTATACATGGTTTAAATGATTTTTTCAATGGACAGAATGGGGGTATTCTTGCGTAACCATTCCTCAATATGTTCCATGTTGTATTCGGAGGTAATAACAGCCATATCATAGGCAATCAGTGTAAAACGGCTACTCTCATAGTTATCAATCCACTCTTTCAAATTGACTGCTCCCCAATTCTTATAATTACGGGCAAACATCCTGTCAATTTCAGATATGCTCTTTGTAAACCTTACCCGCAGGGTTTGGTATTTGTCGTCTATTATTTCAAGGTGGTGGAGTGAACCGAAGTCATCATGCAGTCGGGCGTGTGCCCAATCAAAATGATAGAGTTCTCCACCCCAATTATGCGGTTCATCGAAACGGGTTTTTACCTCTGCGGTATATTTCGTATGCTTTACGTCCTCGATAGTTCCCGTTACCATAAGTCCCGTAAAGATGCACTTGCACCGCTTACCTATCAATTCTTCATTTACATCTTTTGCTTTCATATCTGTTGGTTTTTAGATTAGTTCTACTTTTGTTCTATCCCTGTTTGCCCGAAATGTACCGTTGCTGAAATAGGCGTATGAGTTATGCCAGTTGGCTCTACGTCTTATGAGTGCTGTTTCGGGCGGTCGTATCTCTATCGAAGTGGTGTTAATGTTATGTCCGATAGTGATTATCAGTTCACAATTACGCCATATCTCAAAATGGGTTCTGAATCCGTGTTTGCCTACAATGAGGTTCATTGCTTCGTGTATGGCATCCTGTACCTCTAAATCCCATTCGGGAAATGGCTGTACTTTGCTGTTCATATATCCTTTAGTTATGATTTCCATTCTATTGTGTTATTATTGTGGGTGGCTTTCGCCACCCCGATTATTAAAGTTCATTATCTAAAAGCCTTGCTTCAATATCATCATAGATGTCGTTAAACCTGTCTTGGTAATCCTCGTAAAAAGAGCCGTTTTCGTCGCACATATCCTCTCGGCTCTTGCTGTACTCCTGTTCCAACTGTAAGTCCGCCAATTCGCAGATAACCTCCATTTGCAGGGATTTAGCATCGTCTTCGTCCAACCTTATTAAGCCGTTCCTACGTCGCCAATATTTATGAATACAGTTCTTATCTGAGGGCTGTATCTTCGCCCAATAAGCACGATAATGGTACTCCGTTGCCGTTTGGCTGTCTATACCCGAAATGACCGCTTTTGTTTCGTTGGTCATGTATTCCCACCATTGGTCGGCATCCTTGTAAAATTGGTAAATATTGCCGTGAAGCGAATTGTCTTTAAGTGCATATACGTTTTTTGTATGCAGGTAGCACCCTGCGTTCCTGTTCCAACATACCCGCAACCAATCGGCATTGGTTGCTTCCTCTAACTGGTTATGCTTTTCAATGGCTTCGTCCACGTTAGCAACATATATCAGTTTTCCCCCGTTATTCAGGGAGTTAGCCAAATAATAGGCGTACATATCGGCATCGCAATGGTTAAGGAAGTTCGTACCCCTTACGGCAAAGCCGTTTTCCGTTTTTACTATTCTACACTTTTTCATATCATTATTTTTTTTGTGATTGATTACTTTGTTATGCTGCCAATCGTTGTTCAATGAGTGGCATATTGTTATTTACAAGTGAAAGTATCTGACTGTGGTGCTTGGTGGTCTTGTTACATACGCCCCTGCATTGGATTACTTTCAGTTGGGAAATAGATACCTCTACGGTTTCAATGCGTTTGCCGTCAATGGTTGCCGAAAGGATAAGGGAATCTTCTTTAGTCGAATAGCTACCTACACAATGGTGCATCACTTGCCCCTCTGTTATTATCTCCTGTACGCTTTCAAGTACACGGATGCTGATACGCCCATCGGAAAATATAAGTCCGAAAAACCTCTCTTTAATAGCTTTAAATTCGGCTTCCTTTTCAAGTTGTTTTTCCAATTCAGCTTGTGCATCGGTTTTGGCTTTTTTCAGCATATATCGGTCATGCTCGGCTTTGAGGTCTGTCGGGCATACATATTTGGCATTATAGAGGTCTTTCCCGAAGAATCGAAGATTGTCTATATAGTCGCACCAAAGCGTTGCATCTTTGATTTTATAGTCGTTTCGGATGCAGATACGGATGGACTGCCAATATTTGTCTATGTTCTTCCAACCGCTGTCCATGATGCGTTTGAGTAGCTTGGTATAGCCTGTTTTTATCAGCGTTTCGGCACGGCTGTCAGTGAGTAGAGTACGGAACAGGTCTAACGGTTTTTGTCCGTAGAATGCCTTTCTAATGCCTGTGCGTTTGATTTCGGGGATAAGTTTCATTCGGGGGTAAACTACGCCCGTGTATATTTTGTCATATACATTTATGTAAAACTTGTTATTGTTATTTTCATGTCGCAGTTCTAAAGGGGTATGAAATATCCACGCATCATAATAACAAGTACCCATTGTCTGACGGAGTTTTGCGAACGTGCAATGTTTACCATTAGGAGCAATCCACCGTTGCATAACCTCTGAATAGTCGTATTTGGGCGTTTCTCCGACCTTAACCGAACAGAATAGCATTACAGAGCGCAATACCTGATAACCTGCATGGGCGGTTATTACTGTCATGTAATAACGAGCGTTGAATGTTCGTTTTTTGGTGGTTTCTACCGTTAGTTTGGCATTGCAGTTCGGACAGTTGCAATCCGTTAGGGTGGCGACCAAATGCCCTGCACCCTGCCACGAATGACCGCATTTAGTACAGGTCATTACCCCTTTTTCGGTGCGGTGTCCGATATGATCTATACCGTTTTCATACCCCCATTGGGTCTGTTCTTTCGTGAGTTTCGGCAGGGTTTTACTTGCTTCTACTACCTGTGCTTGGAATTTATTTAGTGGTTTCATGGCTCAAAAATTGAATAGGTTAGGGACTGTGTTCGTTTCGGGTTGCTTGGCTTTCGGCTTGGCATTACCGTGTTTCATTTTGGCATAGGCTTCGTCCTGTACTTTCTGAATGGCTTTCTGTCGTGCCTGTGCTTTTTCTTCATCGGTTAGGATAATGGTATGGTTTACCACAACATTACACTCAATGCGCTTGCCAACCTCGATATTGTCCTCATCGTAATAATGCAGGGCAAGGGAGTAAATTTCATCATCCGTAAATCCACATATTCCGCTTTGCTGCACGTAATTGAGAATGTAGGTTACACAATCGTCAATGTTCTTGTTCGACTTGGCATAGGTGGGGGCGAACAGTTCATCGGTCTGCGCTCTCTGTTCTAAATAACTCTGTATAGTTATTTTGAAATAATCGGTTGCTGTATTTTCTGCTTTCATTGTTTTTGTGATTTGTGGGGCGAATTGCTCCGCCCCGTGTGAATACTTAATCTAATCCGAAATAATAGGCTAAACGTTGCTCCTGTGATTTTGAGAAAATCCAACCTGCCAACTTCTTACCGTTGAATGTCAATCGGCTATTGAAGCGTCCGCCCATTGCTTTGAGTTCGTCTTTTATGGCTCTCGTTTCTCCGAATACTGCTACTGCTTTGGCTGAATATTCTACCATTGTACAACCGCCTTCGCTTTCCGTTGTCGGTTCTGTCGGCTTGCTCGGTGGCGTTGTGTTCGGTTTTCTGATACAGATATTATCCTCGTTCCCTGCGGTGTATGCAAAATCCTCTATCGTGCGATTGCGGTCATAGACTTTCACTTTTTCGATTATCCAACCGCAATATTTACTCTCTCCCAAATAATAGCCGTCGCCCATGCTGTATTTCTCACGGTGTTCATAATCCTCATTAAACTCGGCTAAATAGGCGGTTTCTTCTAAATTGGGAGCGTGTTTCCGCATTTCGGAAAAGATGTCCCGTTTATGCTTAGAAAAGTCCAAAATAACAGTGCGTTGCGTACTGTGTGCATAATAATCGGTCATTCGGTCGCTGTCGTCCTGTTTCAATCTCGCCACGATAACTGCTTGTGCATCTTCGGGGAATATCTCGGCAAAGCGTTTTCTTCCGATTTCTTTAACCTGCTCTACTCTGATTTTTTCCTTTTCGGCTTCGTCCTGCTCCGCTTGCTTCTGCCCGTGTGCTTGTTGAAGAAGTATTGCTACCTCGAAACTGTCCATAAATTGAGAGTTCTCGCTGTCGTAATAGTAACCGATACCGAATTTTTCTTTCAAGGGTCGGATAATGTCGGCTGTATAAAACTCCTTTGTCCGTAGGTTAATCAGCTTGTAAGCAATGCCCCAATCGTTTTTGCGGATTTCATACACTACATACCTGTCATAACTGTAACCCTCCATTTGGATAACCTGATTGACTTCTACCACTTGTTTGGCTCTGTCAATTTCCTTGTTTGTACCTAATAAAAATACTTTGCTCATAACTGTCGGGATTAAAAAACGTGAATGAATAAGAACCAAAAAAAGCCTATCAGAGCGACAAGAGAGAAAAGGCAGGATGCGATACCCTTTAGGATATTCCAACAGAAAACCACGCCTAAGACCACCCAAATAAAGTCAATACCCCACACATAGAAACCTACTGCGGTCGCTACTATCTTTACTACCAATCCAATGCTAAATGGATGGTTGATAGATTCATGTTTCCTTTTATTTTTTTCTATTGTTCTCATAACGTCTGACTTTTTTTTTATGCCGTAACGGAGAGGGTATGATGAGTTCTGTTTCAGTAGCTTTCAAAGGCCGGTGTTAGCCCATGTCCAGATTTTTGCAAAGAATACGCAACGTCGCCCCGGCGATGTCGGAAGATTGTTTGCAAAACCCGGAGGGCGCGAAGCGATCTTGCAGGAGCGTGAACGCCGGAAATACCTTTGCTGCTGACAACAGAACCATCATGTTTTTACCCTCTCCATATCCAGGCATATAAAAATGAGGAAGACGTTATACCGGGAGAACGGTAGAAAAAACTATATCAGTGATTGGTTATTATGGGAAACAATCACTGCAATCGCTGTATTTATTGGCGGTTGACCAACTTTGGCTGCCAGTCTGTTTTAGTTGGTAGCCACTCTATGCCATAGAAAAACAGAGCGGTAAATAGATAAATGGGAATGTCTATTTTTGTTTCTCCGGGAATACAAAGCGTAGAAATATGGAGATAATCAGTATGAGTATAAAGGTCTTTGACACTTTAGTAAAACGTGTCGAAGATATTGAAGAAAAGGCGGAGAGGTTATACCGTCGTCAGGAAGATTTAAGTTTGAAAAAATGGCTGGATAATCAGGATGTTTGCGAGATATTGGATATAACCAAACGTACCCTGCAAAGCTATCGGGAAAAGGGGTTATTACCTTATAGCCGTATAGAGTATAAGATACGTTACAAGCCGGAAGATGTGCAGAAACTACTGCAATCTTCGGCTCATCAACCGAAAAAAATGTAGGTCATGAATAATTTGATTGAAAAAAGCGATCCGCGCGTGATAGACATTTTTCGACGGTTGGAAAAGGCAAGTAGTCTGATTGATAAATTAGAAGTTCCATCCCGTCGTTCTTTTAACGGGCAACGCTTCGTTACCGACCGGGAGCTTTCGGAAAGGCTGAGGGTAAGCCGCAGGACATTACAGGAATACCGTTCGGCAGGAACTATTCCCTATTACCTGATCTGTGGTAAAATTCTTTATAAAGAATCAGAAATACAGCAATTTTTGGAAGATTCCCGAAAGCAGACCATCGACCAACAGGAATTGGTATAAACAAGAAACGACCTTATTTACGGGTCGTTTCTTGTTTCCGGCATATAGCAATCAATTCAGCATCGTATTAATGCCGGGGATTTTCCAAAGTATTACGGGATTCAATGCCTGTCCGGTAATCCACTCACGAAAATATTGTGCCTGCCGGGATTTGAGCCGGAAAGCCAGTGCCGTTATCATTTCCAGATTATAGAGTGTCAATATACTGCCGTTTCCATTATCCTTATGGCGGCAAACCATATCTTCCCGTAATATCTCGTTTTTTAGTATGGAACGGATATTGCTGTTTATAGCCGATATGAACACGCTGAAAATATCGGCGATTTCGTGCTGGGTAAGCCAAACGCCGCCCGCTATTGAACGGATAATTACCCGTCCTTCTTCTATTTTGATTGTTGTTGTATTCATTTTATTGATTGTTTGAGGGTTGAACATTCTTGTTTTTCTTCCTTTCTCCGGGATAACGGATAGCCGCCCGGAGCGATTCATCTTCATACAATGTAACTTTATTAGCTTTAGATGCCGTCCGGGATTTAAGCCGTTTCATATCTTCATCCACTTTTTTATCGGTTACTTTGGCGTATATCTGTGTGGTGGAGATATTCTTATGTCCCATCATCCGGCTTACGGTTTCAATAGGAACGCCCTGTGAGAGCGTAATATGCGTTCCGAAATTATGTCGTGCTTTGTGAAATGAAATATGTCCGGTTCCGCAAATCTTAGCGATTTCTTTCAAAAGTTTCCCCATATAGCTACGGTCATAAACTTTGAATATACGTTTGCCGGTTCTCTGAGGACGGTATTTCTCCATAATTTTCAGGGGTATTTCCAAAAGGCGTACATCACATCCTGTTCCGGTCTTTTGGCGCTTTATTTTAATCCAAAAACTTCCGTCAGAAGCCTGTTCAATATGCTCGTCAGACAATCTTGTAAGGTCGGCGTGGCACAATCCGGTGAACGTCGAAAAAACGAACAAATCACGGGCGCGGCATAAGTTGGGTCTGTCGAGTTGGCATTGCATCAGTTTCTCCAAATCTTCCAGTTTCAGATGACGGCTCTTTAGCGGTGGCAATTCGGGAAACAGTTTCATATAAGGATCGCGCCGGAGCGTTCCCTGATTGAAAGCCCGCTTGGTTATTTTCTTTAGGTTATACAGATGTTGATGCACTGTTTTTTGCTGTAACCCTCTGTCTGTCCTTAAAAAGAGATCGTAATCCTCGTAAAAACGAAGGTTAAGACTACGGAGCGTTACATCATCTGTATCGTATTTTTTCCTGATAAATGCCAAAAGATGATTGTAGGACACCACATAAAGGTCATGTGCCTCTTTCTTACGATCTACTCCAACCCGTTTTTTAAACTCGTCGTTATGTTCTTTAAAGAGTTTCATTAGCGTGAGTGGTTTTTGTGCTACACCTTTCAGGGCGTTCTTAACAAGTTCGGCCGTAACAAATCCCAAACTCTCCTTTATTTCCTTATGATGGTTTTTGATACGTTCCGTAAGCTCGTCGATAGACTTGTTTACTTGGAGCGCATTTTGGCTACGCCCTGCGGCACGGCCTTCCGATGAATTCCAAAGGGACGGATTAACGGATACTTTAGTTCCCACCTGCTGGGATTCAGCGTCAATGCTGATATTACACAATAGCTGACACATACCGTCCTTGCGGATTTTAGTACGGTTTATATAGAATAAAATCGCAAATGTGCTGCGCCGTCTATCTTTCTTATCTTCTTTGTTTTTTGCTTCCATGATTGAAATATATTAAGTTATTAGATAGCAAATTTGAATTTCCCGGCAATACGTTTCTCCAACACTTTCATATCCTCATCAATCTTATCGTTGGTGATTTTCGCATAAATCTGCGTCGTCGCAATTTGGCTGTGTCCGAGCATACGGCTTACCGTTTCGATAGGAACACCCTGTGAAAGAGTGATTTCGGTGGCGTATGTGTGCCGCCCGCAATGCCAGGTGAGCCGTCGGGCGATACCACATATACGGGCGATATTTTTCAATGCCCTGTTCAACTCCCCATTTGGGTACATCGGCAGTAGTCGTCCGTTGGTTGCTGTCCCCCGATAGCGTTCAAGAATTTGCAAAGGAATTTCGAGCATGGGAATTTCATAGTCTATTCCGGTTTTCTCACGGAATGTTTTTATCCAGACTACATTATCTTCGGCAACCGAAATATCTCCGTCAGTTAATTTGCACATATCGCAATACGGGATTCCGGTATAGCATGAAAAGAGGAATAAATCACGGATAAGGTATTGCTTTGAGGTAACAAGCGGAGTTGTCATCAGCTTATTCAACTCCTTTCGAGTAAGATATTTTTGTTGCCGTTCAGGACGCTCCGGCTCATAACCGGCGAAAGGATTTTTGGTGATGATGCCCTCGGTTATAGCTTCCCCGATAATAGTGCCCAACCGAGTAGTATATATTACTATCGTACCCGGAGCAAGCCGACGGTCAATTTTCAGATAGAGGTCAAATTTATCAATAAACGACCTGTCTAATGCAGAAAATGGAATATCTGAAAGTTTATATTTCTCTTTCAGGAACTTTGTGAGATGGTTAAGTGTGAACCAATAACCTTTTTCCGAACCTTCCTTACGGTTTACGCCGATGCGCTTGTCGAAATTCTCGTTATGGGTACGGAAATAGGATAATAGCGTTTCCTGCCCGGATGCCATGCCCAGCAATAAGTTCTTTACATCTTCGGCTGTTACGCCATCCCTTACCGTCGACAGTTCACGGTAATACGACAGGGCGGATGCTCTGATTTCGTCCAACTGCCGGTTAATTTCATTTGCCGTATGGCTTTTCCCTGTGGCACGGCCGGATGCCCATAAATCTGCAGGAACAGTCATTTTTGCACTAAAGATGGTTTCGGAGAATTTTCCGATTGAAAGCCTTGCCATTACAGGGCTTTTACCATCCTTTTTCGTTTCATTCCTTTTCAGGTAGAATGACACCTTTACGTCCTTTGTCATAACTCTGTTATTTAAGTGTAAAATTACTTGTAACAGAGTTATTTTCAGTTGTATAAAATATGGAGCGAATGGGAAACAAACTCCAATTTTCTACTAAAAAACCCATCTTTCTGCCGTTAGTGCGAAAAAAGGGTTATTTTTGAAAGACGTTTTTAGAAAAACAAGTGCTCTTTAAGGTGATTATCTTTATTCAGGTTGTTTTTGCTTCCTAATTCGACTAACCAAAAAGGCAGTATATAGGTAGCAAATCTTTCGCTTAACTGCTCTATATTCTTCCACTTTGCCTATTAGAAGAATATAGCGAAACAACGCTGAACTAACCTAACAACCAAATACTTACTCTATTCTTCCAAATTTTGCCTATCTTTGCGAGATTCTTTATATATTTGTAGTAATTTAATATTAAAGTTTGTGATTTTACTAGCCGAAAGTGGTTCAACAAAGACAGAATGGTGTTTAGTTGACAGAGATGGAATAGCTGAACATTTTTTATCAGACGGTATTAATCCCTTTTTTCAAACAAGAAAAGAGATTAGTCGGCTTATCAGGTTACAACTGCCTCAAATATTTTTTAAGGCCAGATTTACCTCTATATATTTTTATGGAGCAGGTTGTTCGTCCCTCGAAAAAAAGAATATAGTAAAGGCTTCACTCGAAGCACAATTTAAAATCCCCTCCATAATCGAAAGCGACCTTTTGGGATCGGCTCGTGCGCTATTTCAGGATGAAGCAGGAATAGCTTGCATTTTAGGAACAGGGTCTAACTCCTGTTTCTATGATGGAGAAACAATAATTAAGAATGTCAAGTCTTTAGGATATATACTAGGAGATGAAGGCAGTGGCGCATCACTGGGAAAAGCGTTTCTATCCGACTGTTTAAAAGGATTAGCTCCGAAAGACCTGATTGATCCATTCTATAAAAAATATAAAATCGATCCGGATGAGATAATGGATTATGTATATTCAAAACCTTTTCCAAACAGGCTTTTATCTGTATTATCATCCTTTCTGTATGAACATTTGGAACATCCTTATGTCAACAATCTGGTCAGACAAAACCTAAGGTCTTTTTTCGAAAGGAACATTCTTCAATACGAATACAATGAGTATCCTATACGGTTTGTAGGATCACATGCAAAAATGTATTCATTCATGTTGCGTGAAATAGCGCAAGATATGGGAATCTACATAGATGTAATCATAGAAAATCCGATCAGAGGATTAGTTGAATACCACCGGAATAACGAACAAATATAGAAAAGACAGAACACAAGTCAATATTGTGTCCTGTCCTACCTAAATTAAAACTCAGTACCCCGGCAAAAGACAGAAAGCACCCGGCAGTACGAATCCGGTTAAATCTCCATTAACAACCAGAATTTTCACTTAATTACAAACGACTTATAGATAAATAGTTATCTTAATTATAAGCGGTCGAAAGAATAACCTTTCTTCTTCAATCCTTTAATTATCTCATCCAGACGCAAATACAATTTATCAGTACGGCTGTCATGTGTTCCCGGATGAATGAGTATAATAGCACCGTTTAAACCATTCTCTTTCTCAAAAGCAAATAACTGATCGATCAGTTGCTGCGACGACATATAGTTTTTCATATCAGGTGTCGTATAGTCGGCAGCCGTCCGCAATCCCGAAGTAAAATTAATTGTCACCTGTCCCTGCGTTTCAATGAGACGCACCGTTTCTCTATTATACCATTCGGATGGTGGCAAATAATAATCCACTTTATTTATATCTACTCCGAAGCGGGCTAGTTCGCCCATATTTCGCCGGAAATCATTTATAAGGCTATCGGTGCTCACCAATGTTTTTTCCCGGTTGTCCCAAGAAGCATAAAGAATATGTTTATCGGAATGTCCTCCTATATAGTGTCCTTTACGGATAATTTCTTCTATGACCGGCTGATGCTCTTTCATCCTTAAACAGTTACCGGTAAGGAAGAAAGAACCTTTTATCTTATTATTGTTCAACACCTTGAGTATTGAAGGCGCACCTTCAAACGCAACATCAGCAGAAAAAATCAGATGAATTACTTTTTTTCCGGTATCGATACGAACAGTAGCCCCCTGATTATCAATTACTGATTTAGTCTTTTTTTTTTGAATTTTACCTGTTTTTTCCATTGTGGACAGGTAAAAACTCAAACTGGCTGTTCCATCCATTGTGGGTTCGTTTGATGAATAATCTCCCGGATCGTCATGATATACAGCAGCTCCAAACTGAAATGGTGCGTAATCATCTTCATATTTCAAATGTATTCCTCTGAGATTCTCATATATCGACTTATAAATAGGCCCGTCCACCAATCCTCCGTAAGGTACGTCCTTGATAATTTCCGATACGAAAGAATGCGACCGTAGCGGTGAATCGCCATTCTCAGGGAAACCGCAGATCATGGATGTTCCCCACGGATTACAACCAAACAGCCAATCTCTCAATGCCGCTTCCATCTCCAGATATGTGTCGTCGCCCGATGTCTGATAATAAAGCTGAGCCTGGGTTATAGCAGCAGCAACCAGATTATTCGAACACCAGATAAAAGGGATTCCGTTCAGAAAAGGGTCATTGTATTCATTGGCCCTTTTCAAAATAGACTCAAGCCCTTTCTTCATAAATCCGGTATACTTATCGCTTATCACCTCATCGTTCGACTGGGAAAGATAAAAATGTCCGAGATTTACAAACGGATAGTATTGATAATGGCGTGCCCGGCCTAATTCCATCCAAGGGGTTATTTCTTCCAGTTGCCCCCAGTAATCTGCTTTTTTCAGCCATGAATTATCTTTTGTTATTGCATATTTAGCGGCAGCAGCCAACTCCATATCGTCCACCCAGTTATCTTCTTCATAAAAATAAGGAGAGACCACACAGGCCGTCTGAAAATTACCCAGATCAGACTCAGCAAATCCATAAGCAGATCCTGCTTTTTCTTTAAGTATAATAGAGAAATCCGGGTCCATATCCTTAAATATGTCGGCTCCCAGAGCAAATGCAGATGCAAATTTAGCGGCACTCGAAGAAACGCCTGTCGTACGGTTCTTATGCTCTCTCAATCCTTGTGATTTGCCGGTAATAAAATAAACGGGACGTCCTGTACCTTTGCCCCATCCATAGTCTACAAAGTCACGGGAAGGATAACGCATGCTGGCGTGGTCACGATCATCGGCTATCTGATTGAACATGACCGCCGAATCAGGATTCATTCTCACCATCCACTCCAATCCCCAACGTATTTCATCCAGGATATCCGGTATTCCGTTATTGCCTTTTTTGCCTGCGGCATCATGTTCGTCTTTGAATATTGTCTTATCCGGTGTTTGTTGCCACGCAAACAGCATCTGGTATGTAGCATTGGCCGAAGTAGGCAGGTACTGCAGATAATCGGAAGCATCGTGCCACCCTCCGCGAACATCTATTTTCTCGCCTGTACGTGTAGGATGATCGACTATAAATCCGTCATGCTGATGACAAACAGTATCCAGATACGGATTAAATCCGCAACGTTGCTGACGCATATATTTTAGCAAAAAGTCTGCTGAACCGTTATATACATCTGCATTTATCTTAAATACCGGAGATTTTGTTCCGTTAATCTCGATATAATATTGACCGTCTTTTTCCACAGGTGAGAATGGAAGGCGTAGAGCCGTTTTCATTCCCCATCGTCCAGCATTGGTTTTTGTCCCCTTTCCTTTATAAACAGATGCATCTGATTTTGCATCTTTTATTTCAAACGTCAGATTATCAGTTTCATCTTGGGAAATAAAAACAGCGGTTTTCACACTGCCCGGCAAATATCCCAGCTGATTGATTCTAACCCACGACTTTTGGGCGCAGGCAAAGCCGACAAATGTAAACGTGAGCCATACAATTAGTAAATAGCGGCATTCCGCTCTTTCTGATATTTTCATTTTTTATAAATACTTTGGTTAACTAATTCGTCAAATAGCATAGCTATTTTATCTGTTACAACTGTAGCATACACTTCCCCCTTATCGGCAGAAGACCTACGCGGATTACCTATGCCGGTATCAGAAGATACTTTTGCCCAGTTACGCGGAACCCATGCTACTTTATTATTCAGGGATTCTATATTAAAAGGCTTGCTTTCACCGGTCCCCGCCATGCTCAGGTCTACCAATCCGGGATGATAATGCAGCATGACGGAAGTTTCCATTTCACCGGCATGATCATCTCTATTTTCAAAATAATTATCCTGCGCTTCTACCGAAAACCAGTCACAGCAGGCAATAACCATTTGCGGATAGTCTACACACAGGTCACGTATGAGAGGTCTAAAACTGTTGCCCCCGTGTCCGTTTATTATTACCAGAGTATGGATATTCTGGTAGTCCAATGATTCTACGATATCATACAGAATATGTTTCTGTGTTTCATAACGCGTATGCAGACAGAATGGTAATTCGCGTTGTCCCGGATTTTGAGCGCCAAGAGGGATGGGTGGCAACACCATTCCTCTGACACCATATTTAGCCCAGGCCTTTGCGGCAGCATCCACTGCAATATCATGGGCGAGGTAACAATCGGTAAGATACGGCAAATGATAATTATGAGGTTCTGTGGCGCCCCATGGCAATACGGCAAACGAATACGATTTACTTCTTATATGTCCGTAATTTTCGACTTGCAGGTCGATATGTTCCAACTCACCCATGACAGGAAATTTTAAATTGTTGCTACACGTCTTTTATATTCAGCCAGGCAGGCATCCAAACGTTCGTGAGCCGTCGTATCGCCCGGAACATTATGTGACGGATGAATATATAATTTCACACCCCTGTCAGCCAATATCTCGGCAACTGTTGTTATTGTCATCCATACCAGCGTAACGAAAGCATGTGTAGAAACAGGGCCTATCTTATCCTGATGATTTTTTAACGGTACAGATGCGTCTACAACAGGTACACACGAGTCAACAACAATATCAGCAATCTCGAATATGGTCTTCCCGCTCGGATGGCGGGTAACTTTACCTTTAGCTTCCGCCGCAGAGCCATACACGATAACCTTCATTCCCAATTCTTTGGCCCGTAAAGCTACATCAATATTTACATTATTGATACCTGTATGTGAAAAAATCCAGATGCAATCTTGCTTATCGAAATTGTAAGATTTCATTATAGCGTTGCCATAGCCCTCAGCCCTCTCCAGAAACAAAAATTGATGAATACCCATTTGCCCGGTTATCCCAGTAAAAAATGTCATTGGCAACTCTACCATAGGATGAAAACCAACAAATCCGCCAATGCGCGGGTACATTTCCTCTACGGGGATCGTAGCATGCCCACAGCCGAATGTGTGCACCCAATGATTTGATTCTATAGAGTCTGCCATAACTTCTGCAGCTTTTTTTATATTTTCCAACTGGGTTTCTTCTATTTTTTGCATGATGTCCCGTGCATTTGCCAACCATTGTAATGCTAACATAACTTTGAGTTTTTAATTGTTATTAGTAATAATTTTTGAATTTGTAAAGACAATAATTGCTTGCATAAGCAACAGAATTGCAAGGAAAACAGGGAATGAAGATATTTCGAATGCCCGCGAAATATATCCAACTACATAATTTAATATCGAATTCCCGCTTAATGCGACAAAAAGGGCAAACCCGATAGCAGTACCTGTAGTTTCCTTATACATAGAGCCTATAGTTCCTACAACTACAGGAAATCCGGCCGCCAGGCCAAAACCTGTAATAAACAGGCTTGTAGCAGCCATAGGAAAAGAAATTGTATAATTAAGCAGGACAATACCCATCATGGATAATGCCATACTTCCTATAAGAATATAATATTGTTTCAGCTTCTGTAAAATGTAGCTAAGCAACAAACGGGAAACAGTCATTCCCAGCACAAAGAACGTTAGAGAAAGAACAATATCCCCTTCCTGAACAGATAATACCGATTTTAGGTAGCTTGTCGTCCAATTGTTGAATAAACCTTCTATTCCGCTTTGAAAGAACAGGAATAAGCTCAAAACAAGTAGTGCAGGTTCCTTTATCTGAGTAAGAGTTCTTTTTATCGGAAAACCTTGGGTAAGCTTGGGCCTGGGAAATTTTACTGCTAAAAAATATAAAATACAGATAAACATAAAAATTGCGGTATATCGCAATATTATTTCATAGGAATATATCTTTGACAATGTACCTAACAGAATTGGTACACCAAGGGCTCCTACTCCATAAAAGACGCCTAATACGCTTAGTTTCGAAGCTCTTTGTTTATCGTCAGATATATCAGATACCAATGCATTTGCAGAACCATTAAGCATCCCCCCTCCCACACCGATAAGAAATATAGATAAGCGCAGGATATATATGTTATCAAAAAAAGATAGACCACTTAATCCCATCAATACTATAAAAGTGCTTACTATTAACATTAGTTTATACCCGAAACGATCGACCACAGGCCCAAAGGCAATAGATCCCAACAAAACGCCTACAGGCAGGAATGTAACCAGTGAAGATGCGCTAACAGCATCAAGATTATACTTCCCGGTCAATACAGGCAGGATGGAACCCATCACGATAAATGCAATCCCGAAAAATGCCATCCCTATGCAAGCCGCTATATAAACAAGATTCTTTTTATACATATATTCATCATTTTAATGATAGAATAGCTAAATACCCCGCACCAAGCAAACCAGCCTCTCCTCCAAGGTAAGATTTTTCGAAATTTACTTGTTTTATACTTATAGGCTGAGCCCATTTACAGGCCTCCTTATATATCTGATCGAAAAAATAAGCAGCAGGACCAAATACTCCACCTCCCCATATTATTTTTTCGGGATTGAAAAGGCTTACTAAATTGGCGGCAGCCATACCCCACATTCGTATCGCGTTATCCAATACATATTTTGCCAAGGCATCACCTTCTTCATAAGCGACAAATACATCTTTCGCTTTTATAGACTGAATGTCTATCGTTCGTAAGGAACTATCATTAAAAGACGTGCCTTCTTTGAGTATTTTTTTTGCCTGATAAGCTATACCATCTCCAGAAGCATGGCTTTCGAAACAGCCGCATAGCTCATAATCTTTTTCGTAAGGAAGCCCCAGAGCCATCCATCCTGCCGCACCAACAATATCTCCATGTCCGTGCAAAACATGTCCATCAGACAATATACCAACACCAATCCCTGTTCCTACTGCAACGAACAATGCATTAGAACATCCCATAGCCGAACCTTTCCATGCCTCGCCTAGTATATAACAAGTCCGGTCACTTGCGATATCGACTTTTACGGAGGGGTTATTTATATGAATCTCTATTTCCTCATGCAGTGGATAATCCTCCCAGCCCTTTATATTAGGTGCCCATACTTTCTTCGTTTTGCTATTGGCTATTCCGGGGACACAAATACCAATTGCTTTTATATCTGAATCGCTACCGTTGTAGGAGTCGATTAATTCATCTATAATATGCATCACCAATGTGCCCACGTCTTTGCCTTTCTTCCCCAACAACAAAGACGACTTCTTTTCGAGAATATACCCTTCATTATTGAAGATGGCCCCTATAATTTTTGTTCCTCCTAAATCGATTCCTATTACAGCCATGATATCATTTATATTTAAGGTCGTGAATAAGTGTGTACAAGAGGTGAAAGCAAATTATGCCTATTTACTTTTCTCATTAATCGAAAAAGACAATAGAACTCTCGGAATGAGAAGGGCTAAGGCTTGTTATACCATAGCGGTATTTTTTAAAATCTTTCTTATTTTTATATGGTAATACGATTTCGGTCAAACCTGTTACGGCAATAATCGTTTCCGGATTGTCCCTATTTACAGGCTTATTTCTTTTAAACTTATAGATAACAAAACGTTTGGCATTTTTACCTCGCTGCCATTTCAGTATAATGTTATGTTCGTCCTCTGTTTGTAGTGAAACATTTAACGGATTTTCAGGTTCAATACGCTTAATCCTGTTGTTTTCGGGCGAAATGCTTAATGATTTGTACTCTTTTTTTACCAGACGCTTTTCTAAATTTACTTCCGGCTTATCAAATAAGGATTTTGCACTAAAATAGATCTCGCCCTTGATATTCGGGTCCGCCATATTTCTGTTTATCTGACGAATAAGCTCTTGAGAGCTATGCCATTCTTTCTGTTTCGCTTTTTTTGATACCCTGTAAGGTGCAAGACCCGCATAAACGTTAGCCCCATAATTATATTTTGACCACCAATCAGATAATATTGCATAATCGGCAATCGGATATCCTATATTAAAATACAGCTGAGGAAGAACATAGTCGATCCATCCTTTTTCCTGCCACAACAGTATATCGGCATACAGACCATCATAGTTTGTCATGGCCTTTGTTTCTGATCCTCTCGGGTCCTCTGTCTTGTTTCTCCAGATAGCGAAAGGAGAGATTCCAAATTCAACCCAGGGTTTTACCGACTTTATAGTTTCATTTATTTCTTTGATGATAAGATTGACGTTATTTCTCCGCCAGTCTTCTTTATTCCCGAAACCCCTCGGATATTTCACGAAGGTCAGGGAGTCGGGAAATTCTTGTCCCGATATTTTATATGGATAAAAATAATCATCCATATGGATGGCATCGATATCATAATTGTTTACAATATCTTTCACTACTTTACACGTAAATTCACGAACTCCGTCTAATCCCGGATCGAAGTATTTTGCTTTCCCATAGTTTATCACCCAATCGGGATGCTTATTGATTATATGATCTTTAGCATATGTATTATAGGCAACCGTATCGTTATTTATACGATAGGGATTTAACCACACATGTATATTCAGTCCCCGCTTATGGCATTCATCGATTGTAAACTGTAAGGGGTCATATCCGGGATCTTCCCCCTGCACGCCTGTCAACCAATGGCTATAAGGTTCGTAGCTGGATTTATAAAAAGCATCTGCTGTAGGTCTTATCTGAAAAATAATAGTATTCATATTATAATCTTTTACTTTATCAAGTAAAAAGATCATCTCTTGTTTCTGCTCTTCCGAAGAAAGTCCCTGTTTGGCAGGCCAGTCGATATTGGTAACGGTAGCTACCCAAACACCTCTTAATGCTCTTTTATTAGTTTGGGCATGTGCAATATAAGCCGAAAATATCAGTATAATTAAATATAAACCAAGTTTTTTCATATGTCTAAAGTGTGTGAATATATATTTAACTTACAAAGATTAAAAAGCACTTCCCCATTGAATAGATGGGGAAGTGTTTTAATTATATAGGATTTTATTGCCAACCTGGCGTTTGAGTCAATTTATAACCCTGACCGGCATATAAGTCGATCTGATTCTTTCCCACAGGAGACAAATATACTCTATCTGTAAAATCATCTCTGTCTTTCACTCCTTCAGGCAAGTAATATCCGACCATAGCGGCGGCATTGGTTCCGTCAAATTTAACTATAGTCCCATCTTCTTTCATGACCTGTGTTATACCTTTTTTTGTTTCAGCAACTAACGAAGGTATCTCATTAGGAATGTCTACCCAAATGCCTTTCAAGATATCTGGCTTAACAGAACCTTTCATATAATTTATTTTCTTCCAACGTTTGATATCTAATAAACGAGCAGGTTCCATATACAATTCCATACGGCGTTCACGACGGATTTCCCAAATTAATTGAGTGACATCAGCATCGCGTGCTGGATCGTTAGGTAATGTACTTAGATTCATTGGAGCCGTTTTAACCACACCTTTACTAATGGCTTCCTGATCCAACGGTCTGTTACGCAAAACATTTACGGATTTGTTTATATCGGCCTGAGTAATCGCTGCCCCTCCTATTGTAGCCAATTCAGCTTTTGCTTCTATCCAGTTCAAAAGAATTTCTCCTAAACGAATAACCGGAGCATCATTTGTATTAGTATTACTATAATATTTGGCTGGGATCGGTGGTGTAAGCCTAGGTCCTTCCCTGTCTACAAATTTTACCGTAAAGAGCAAAGCTGCCGCTCTTTCATTTAATTGATCAAAAAATGAAGCTTCAAAGCGTGGATCACGTGTTTTTATCAGGTTAGCCAGATCAAATTTTTTCGCATCTGTTACCGTCGAACTTTGCCAGACATTTCCATCCTTACAAATAAAGGCTCTCACCACATCAAGGTTTGCCGACAAATCTTGAGCTTCATAACTACAGTTATAAGAAGCTATACAATGTGTTATCGATTGGGAGGCATCATAATGCCTGTACATAATACATTCTTTGTTGCCTGCCAAATTGTCAGAGCCAAAAAGTGTACGCAAATCGGTAGCTATTGCGTAACCCTTATTCGAATTCATTACAATTTCGGAAGCTTCGACTGCGAATTCAAGGAATTTTTTAGCTCTCGTTTCATCTCCATTATGATATTTCTGCCAAGTACCCTCAAACAACATCCATCTCGATATAAAGGCAGCAGCCACATCTCTGTTTAAAGTTTGATTTCCATCATTTTCACGAAGATTTTGCAACACTGATTTAAACTCGTTATACACATTATCCATGACCTCGTTGCGAGGAGTCCGGTCTTTGTACATAATATCTTTATCCGCAGTAGTAAATTCTTGTTCGAAATAAGGGACATCACCAAATACACTAACTAAACGACAATAGTCGAGCGCTTTGAAAAAGCGTGCTACTGCAATCCAATGATTTGACGCTTCCTGCGAAAGAATGCCTTGCATTCGTGTTTCTATACGATTAATCATAAGATTTGATTTCCGTATCCATCCGAAATACCATGTGGGCCCTGCATATTGGGATCGCCATGCTGGAGCGCTTGGTACACCACTCGTATTGGATGTATTGCTATTACTGCCCAATGTAGAGGGTACGCTGGTCTCGAACAAGGCCTGCACATTTTTTGAAACTACATCATCGCTGAAAACATATCCTTTAAAGTGGGAATAATCCAAAGTCCAGCTCGAATTGTATCCCACAAAGAACTGTGTGTAAAATTCATTTGCGAACAGACGCACATTACTCTCCTGTGTCCAATATGTTCCATCATCCGGACTATTTAACTGCGGACGATCCAAGTAATCACTACAACTTGATATAAGAAGTATAGACAGTAAAGCAAATGCAAATACTGCTTTCTTTGTTATGTTGATTATTTTCATAATTGCTTAATTTTAGAAAGTTAACTGAACACCAAACGATACATTCTTAAACATAGGCGCTCCAACACCAGTTCTTCCAGAATTGTAATTTGATGCATTATACATTGAATAACCATTAATCACTTCGGGATCGATAGGCAAACCTCTCAATTGATCCCATGTATATATGTTTTCCATCGACATATACACCCTCGCTTTAGTCAAATACGCTTTTCTAATTATATTTGGAGGCAGACTATAACCAAAAGTCACGTTCTTGAGTCTTAAATAGGCCATATTCAATAAATAACGATCTTGCACGTGAGTATTATTAGAAGCAGTGGAACCTCCGGCAACAGCACCTATATTGTAAGGCCGCGGATAGAAAGCATCCATTCTGTCTTCACGCCAAAAATCACCTGCAATCGCTTGAGACATAGCTCCATCTGATACGTTATAGCCGGGTATAGCCAATGCTCCGTCTCCCCATATATCACGTTTACCCACACCTTGGAAAAATAATTGGACATCAAATCCTTTGTAATCGGCCCCCAAACGGAAGCCATAGTTGTAACGAGGCGTTGTATTGCCTATCACAGCAAGGTCACCCGGTTCATCGGCTGTATTGCTACCATTCGTAATTTTCCCATCACCGTCCAAATCTTTGTATTTAACGTCGCCGGGGCCGAATCTAAAATTAGCAGAGTTTTGGACAAACGGTTGATATACAGGATTATCTCCTTTAAGTTTATTCATAGTTTTGCCATCTACTATAATAGTCTGGAAAGAACCGTCCGGATTATATTCAAAATCATCCGCCTGATATAAACGATCTGTTTTATATCCCCAGATATCGCCATAGCGTTTCCCTTTCCAATATGAATCGGCAGCGGTACCTTTGATCGCGCTTTCATCATAACCGGTAATATAGGTTTCGGCGTCAGATAAAGTAAACATAGCATTTACACTTAATCCGTTCGCAAATCTATGATTATAATCAAGGGTTATTTCCCAACCTCTTGTTCTTAATTCTCCATAATTACCGACAGGAGCCGGAGCGCCAAATGTGTACGGTAATGTAAGACCTGGTGTAATCATATTTCGTGTATAACGCTGATACCAATCAAAAGTGATATTAAGTCCATTAAAAACAACAACATCCACACCAAAATCCAACGTTTCGAAATCTTGCCATGTAATATATCGGTCTACGGGTAACGGAGTTCCATAATAAGGAAATTTAGTAGTTCCATCAAGCCAGGTAGAAGTACTATATGCTAAGGTCGGCATATACAAACCAGATGATACCGATTGGTCACCAATGACTCCCCATGATCCTCTGAACTTCAAAGAATTTAATGTCGGTTTCGCCCATTCCATAAATGCCTCTTCACTGACACGCCAACCTGCAGAAAAAGACGGAAACCAACGCCATTTCAGATCGGTAGGGAATTTAGAGGTTCCATCATAACGCAAATTGCCTTCTAAAAGGTATTTTTGTTGGAATGCGTAATTAACACGGCCAAAAAAACCGGCTTGTGACTCCCAATAGGTCTTACCTCCGGATGTTTGTGTACCGGTAGCCATATCAAACTGAGGATTAGTAATATCCAGTAATTCTGTTTTTTGTGCCCAATGGCTCTTTGTCTTCGATTTTACGGCATTCAAGCCCGCCATAAACTTAAACTGGTGAAAATCTGCCAAATTCAAATTATAAGTACTGTATAAATTAAAAGTATGTTGCTGTTTATTTTCTGATTCACGATAGATATGATCCGGATTAGCCCCTTTTGAAGTATAAGTACTTACAGGTAATTGATAAGCTTGCATAGCTCCGGTAGTTCCGGCAGGAACAATATCACCGTTTTCATTCACATAGATCTGATTGCCGTTTTCATCCGTTCTAGGTATCGCAGCCGACCAAGAATCTGCTGCAGTATAGCGTGTCCCGGGTCTATCCTGCAAATATTCATTGTTGGCAAATGTATAATCAAATTCCAAATTCCAATCTTTGGTAAAATTAAGAGTGGCACCAAGATTTACATTCATATAATTTGTCTGCTGAGATGCTGTATTTGCCTGAGCAGCTTCGGATGCGGGGCTTCTAACAAGATTGCCATTTTCTGTGCCGAATGGCTGTAACGGCCCCCATCTGTATAGATATAACCAAGGGTCAGCCGTTGTGGAATTAGTTATATAAGGATAATATTTGGTTCGCTGAGAGAATAAAAATCCACTTCTTACGGTAATGTATTTATTAATCTCAGAACTTATTTTTGCAGTAGCATTATAACGTTGGAATTCATCTTTTTTAGCTGTTTTCATTAAACCCTTCTGATCAAAATAGCCCAACCCTATATTATAATTTACTTTACCCGACATTCCGTTAATCGACAGGTTATGAGTTTGTGTTGGTGTCCATTCTTCAATCATATAATCATAAGGATTATACATACGCACTCCCATTTTATTAGCTCCATTAACATACCAGTCTCTGCCATATAATATTGGGTCGTTTGGATCTACACTGTTTCCATATTTTGCAACCCATGCCTTTGACTTTTCATAACTCGCCCGGTCCAGCTTCCAAAAGGCGCCCGTCATGTCAGTACCAACCCTTTCGATCGCCAACATGGCGTACTCAAGGCCATCCAATGTAGCCATATCAATATCTTTAGCCACTTTTGACCACGAGAAATTGTTAGAATACTGAACAGTCACCTTATCAGTTTGAGCACCTTTTTTTGTTGTAATTAAAATTACTCCAAGAGCAGCTTTTGCACCATAAATAGATGAAGCAGCCGCGTCTTTCAAAACACTTATTGATTCAATATCGTCAGGATTTACTAAAGAGATACTCGGGATTTCCACATTATCCAACAATATCAAAGGGCTGGAGCTTGCTGTACTATTAATAGAAGCTATCTGACCACGTATCCTGAATACAGGATCAGAACCAACTTCCCCACTCGGTATCACAATCGACAATCCAGGGACCGATCCTTGCAAACTGCGACCTACATCTGCTATAGGGCGACTATCCAACGTTTTACCTACATCAACAGAGGATACTGCTCCCGTAAGATTTTCTTTTCTTTGGGTACCGTAACCAACAACTACGACCTCACTCATCATTTGCGAATCTTCCTGTAGTGTGATATTGATGGTTTTATTATTGCCAACCGTACGTGATTCGGATTTATATCCTACGTATGTAAATACTACAACATCGGTAGATGCGACACTTATACTATAATTCCCGTCTATATCGGTCAGAGTACCCTGTGTGGTTCCTTTTACTACCACACTCACCCCGATCAATGGCTCCCCTTTTGCGTCTATAACTTTTCCTTGAACGGTAATTTTTGCTTGTTGTTGCTCGGTTATATCCTTCAGCAATGTACTCGTGTCGCTGGCGTAGCTATTTCCTAAGGACGAAAAGACCAGTCCTATAGCCAACAAACAAAGAATTTTCTTTGACAGCATTTTTCTGCTTTTTTTAGAGTTATTCATAATACTTTGTTTATAATTGATACTTTTTATTAAATAAACACAAATCAAAGACCAGCTCTGTAGTCAATATATAAAAAGATGCATATCTGAAGCATATAAAAAACTCAGACAGCTAACACTGATTGGAACACATCTTAGGGGAAATAATAATAGAGGACGAAAAGTAATTTTAAATATTTACCCGGTGTTTTTTGTATTCCTTCCTAATAAAATACAATTCACTACTACATCTCTAATAGAAAGAATGAGGATATTTATATTTTGTATTTCATCAAGCATAAATGAAGTTTGCTTATATAATTACTGACCTACTAAAATGATTAAATTTTGATTTGTATCTTAAGCACTAAAACATGAGAAGACTAGATTTTCAATTTAGGTTCAAGGCTTTTTTTTCATAATTTTTTTTTTAAGGTTTTACAAAATATTTTAGTATGTTTTTCCAAACTTAGTATACCTCAGATCTTATTTATCCTGAATGGATAATAAGCCGACAATTCCCTCACCAGATGTAAACAGGCAGGAGCGACCATTTAAAGGTACAACTGTGTTTATCAGTGAATTTCCCACTTTATGCTTCCATAGAAGTTTACCGGTATCGGCTCCTAAAGCGAAAATAATTCCGTTCTTCGTACTGCCAAATACAACATTATTTTTCTCCACAGGCATCGATGGTGCATGGTCATAGCCATAACCTGCATTTACCGACCATATTTTTCGGGGTTCAGATCCAACAGCTGAATAACAAACAACACTGTCCTGCATCGTTTTACTATACAATCTGGTTTTATCTGCAGACAGTCCTATTGTTTCGCGTACCATCGATTCTTTTGTACGCCAGATTGTTTTTCCGGTTTCAGCATCCAGAGCGGTCAGGACTCTATCTGGAGCAGTAAAAAAAACTTTTCCGTGAGCGGCCACAGGCCATACTGCAGCCGGAGAAAAATGCATCCGGGTCAATCCGCCATTCCACGACCATAACAACTTTCCTGTTTCTTTTTCAAGAGCATACATATTATTGTCCCAAGCTCCAAAAATAACTTTATCGTCATAGATTAGCGGGCGCGTTTCTATATAACCTTTTATTCCGCTATATTCCCATTTCAGTTTACCTGTTTTAATATTTATAGCCCTCATAGTATGGTCGCCGGAACCTATATAAGCTATACCTCCATCAATAGTCACAGCTCCCAGAACAGCTCCTTCAGTAAGATATTTCCAAACTAACTTTCCGGTTATGGCATTTATGGCATAAATACATTTATCTGCCGAGCCAAAAACAATAATATGATCAGATGCTGCAGGAGTTCCTATAATTTTATTATCTGATTTAAAATTCCATATATGTTTCCCGCTTTTCAACGACAAGCAGGACAACAAACCGGTATCGTCACCTACATATATTTTACCGTCATATACCACCGGTGAAGAATATATAGTATTTCCAATTTTAGTTATCCATTGTGGTTTCACTTTCGGATAGACTGTATTCACCGAATCGGATGGGCGTTTATAAGAAGAGTTGTCTTCTGTATAATATACTTTATTTAAATCATAACCGCCCCATTTTCGTGGAACACGTCCTATTTTTTGCTCATAAACAAGTATAGAATCATTGTTGACCTCATAAATAGAATATCCTCCTATATTATCTGTTTTATCACGCAAGTTGGATCGGTTTATCACAGCAGGTATTCCATCATAAAAAACCAACCTGTTACTATGATAATGCCCACCCAATATTGCCTTAACATTATACTTTCTGGCCAGATCAGTCACTTCATACCAATTATCCACATCTCCATCCAATAGCGGATAGTGTGTGACAAGAATAAAAGGAGTCCCTGCTTTTGCCTGCAAGAATTCCTTTTCCAACCATGTTATATCCTGAGGAGCTACATGCCCGTCCATCATACGAATAATGGGACCTGTATTAAATCCCAGAAATGTATATCCATTATGTGTAAACTTAAATCTTTCACTTCCAAATATGCGGCCGAAATCCGTAGCACCTGACTCACTCCATTTTGTTTCATGGTTACCAGATACAGCATAATATTTCACATTCAGCTTGTCCAGTAAATCTTTTACCTTTTGCAACGACTCTCCATCTCCCTCTTCGGTAAGGTCGCCGGTTACAAGAACGAAGCTAATACCCGGAGTTGAATTTACTTGATTCACCGACCGGACTAAATCATTATATGCCAATGAATCTTTAGTTACATGGGTGTCCGTGATCAGAGCAAAACGAAAATCTTGCCCCCGGAGAAATGTGAATGAGGAAAGCAAGAAAATTGTTATTATTATACGACCGGAAAAGTTCTTCATAGATTGTGGCGTTAATTAATTAAATTAATTCGTGAGCACTTTTCATTTTATGAGATATACAAATGTATAAGATTTCCTCATATCTTTTTCATGTTATTCATTTATTTTTATATATATTATATATTATTTATATATTTTAATTATTGTTAATATCAAGAATATCAACACTAATAATTGTATATCAAATATTTGATTCATTAAATGATGATACACAAACAAATAAAACCAGCAATATATTTAGTGTTAGATATTTATTTTAACTATATTTAACTATATAAAGTAATTTAATAATATAAACACCCAAACCAATCCTATATACTCAAAGAATAATTTGTACAAAAATCAAATCAGCAGCGTAAAAACATAAAAATAAAAAGAAATAGAACATTAATTTATGTATTTAATTATAAATAATAGTTAATTATAAATATTTATCAGGACATGTTATTCGATATTCAAATATATCACCTTATATTTGTTCATATAATTCACTGGGATACATCTTGGATAACGATTTAAGTCATGACCATTCATACCTGATAAAATATAAACCATTAAAAAAGATAATAAAAATATCCATTCTGTTATTAAGCATACCAACTTTCTGCGTTCAAAAAATATCAGCGAACTTGCAGGCGAGTATGCTCTTATGCCGGAATATCCGACCCGCATTTATTGAATTATTGATCTTTAACCGATAAGAAATCATAACGACATAAAATAAATAGAAATGAAAATCAATTGCTTTATATTTTTTCAAAACTCAAGTCAGTCAAAAGAAACCATAACCAATCTAAAAGGCTCATCGCTGGTCAATAAGATATTCTTACTGGCAGACAACGATCATGGGGATATAATCAACGGTTGCCAAACAATACCTGTCGATTCTCTCCACTCTACAGCCACGATCAAGAAGATAGCCGAAATGGCCGATTCTGATTACACCCTAATTTACACAAAACCGGCTGAGCTCCGCCTGGGTATGTTTGCCCTGGACCGCATGGCGCAGGTTATAGCAGATTCGGGTGCAGGGCTTGTGTATGCCGACCATTACCAGGTGGTGGGCGACGAAAAGAAAAACAATCCGCTTATCGCTTATCAAAAGGGCAGCTTAAGGGACGATTTCAATTTCGGGTCGCTACTGCTGTACAAATCTCTTGACCTGAAAATGGCTGTATCTAAAATGGACAGGGAATATAAATTCGCAGGAATTTACGATCTGCGCCTCAAAGTATCCCAGGAGGCGGATTTAGTACATATCAACGAGTACCTGTATACTGAAATAGAATATGACACACGGAAAAGCGGAGAAAAAATATTCGATTATGTTGACCCGAAAAACCGGGAGGTACAGAGAGAAATGGAACTGGCATGCACCGACCATCTCAAAAAGACAGGGGCCTATCTGACCCCGGATTTCAAAAACGTAGAGTTCGGAAAATCTGACTTCGAATATGAAGCATCGGTCATCATTCCGGTAAGGAACCGTATACGGACTATAGGCGATGCCATAAAATCGGCCCTGGAGCAAAAGACATCTTTCAAATTCAACATTATTGTTATCGACAATTATTCTACCGACGGTACAACGCAAGAAATCAGGAAATTTGCCTCTGACAGCCGGCTGGTGCATATAATACCCGATAATAAGGAACTGGGGATCGGAGGGTGCTGGAACCTAGGCGTGCATCATCCCAAATGCGGAAAATTTGCTGTACAGCTCGATAGCGACGATGTATATGCTCATGAAAAGACCCTGCAGAAAATTGTCGATGCTTTTTACGAACAGAATTGCGCAATGGTCGTGGGAACATATATGCTCACCGGTTTTGATATGAAAATGATACCCCCGGGCATTATAGACCATAAGGAATGGACTCCTGACAACGGACGGAACAATGCCATTCGAATCAACGGACTGGGAGCTCCAAGGGCATTCTATACCCCCATACTGAGAAATATAAAGGTACCCAATACAAGTTATGGTGAAGATTATGCGCTGGGGTTATATTTTTCACGCGAATACCAGATAGGACGTATTTATGAGGTCTTATACCTGTGCCGCCGATGGGACGATAATTCGGACGCGTCTCTCGATATTGTCAGGTTGAACGCTCACAATACATATAAGGACAGGATTCGTACATGGGAACTCGAAGCCCGCATTGCGTTGAATAGGAAATAAATAAAGGGGGATAAACATGGCGGAAGATCATTTCAACATAGACGGGCTATTCTTTTCCCAACTTCAAAAATGGGAACTGGCAAGGGCGAATTATAAGGCCTTGCAAAAAGTAAATACCAAAGATTTCGTTTTCGGCGACTTCACTGTCAGGGTACAGTTCAATCCCGGGAGGATCATTTCTTCGGCGGCAAAAGTGGATACGGAGTCTATACGGCAAAGGAAATGCTTCCTTTGCCCCCAAAATTTACCACCCGTCCAAGTGGGGATACCATTCGGTACGCAGTACCAGATCTTAGTAAACCCATATCCAATATTCCCGCGCCATTTGACTATAGCGGCTTACTCCCATGCCGACCAGCTTATTTTCAACAGGTATGGCGATATGCTGGACATGGCTAAAAGCCTCAATGGGTATACACTGTTCTATAACGGGCCAAAGTGCGGGGCTTCTGCGCCTGACCATGCGCATTTCCAAGCGGGGATAAAGGGCTTCCTCCCTTTTGAAAGGGAGATAAAGAATATTGGCAAGGAGATCATATACCACACCGATGAACTGATCCTGTATGCCATCAGAGACTATCTCAGAAACTGTTTCCTGTTAGAAACAGAAAATAAAAATGAGGCTCTGGCCTGCTTCAGGAAATTATATGCATTGCTCGAATTGAAAGACACGCATAACGAGCCCATGATGAATATACTCACTTGGTACGAAAACAAGAAGTATTACAGCTGCATATTCCCTCGCGAGAAACACAGACCGGAATGCTTCTTTGCCTTAGGGGACGAAAATCTGCTCGTCAGCCCGGCGGCCGTTGACCTGGCCGGAGTATTTATAACTCCGCTAAAAAAGGATTATGACAGGATAACAAAAAAAAATATCGTAAGCATTCTTAATGAAATATGCATCAGCAACGAAAAAATGATGGCTATAGCTAATTCAATGAAAATTATATAGCTAGAATGAAATAAGTTTTGTGCTAAATTATAATAATTACTGCATTACTTTGTAGATGCTATTTTTGAAAAATTGTACTAAAAACAAAACGATGAAAGAGAATAAAAGATCACCATGGGCATGGATTCCTTCGCTCTATCTGGCCGAAGGACTACCTTACGTTGCCGTAATGACTATTTCCGTGATTATGTACAAACGCATGGGTATATCAAATACCGACATAGCCCTTTATACCAGCTGGTTATATTTGCCTTGGGTCATCAAACCGTTTTGGAGTCCCTTTGTCGACTTGCTGAAAACAAAACGCTGGTGGATCACAACCATGCAGATACTTATCGGTGCCGGGTTTGGCGGAATTGCATTCACGATTCCCCTACCCTTCTTTTTTCAGGCTACTTTAGCTTTTTTCTGGCTATTGGCCTTTAGTTCGGCCACACATGATATTGCCGCCGACGGTTTTTATATGCTGGGACTCAACACCAATCAGCAAGCAAAATATGTAGGTATCCGCAGTACATTCTATCGTGTAGCCACCATCATGGGGCAAGGTGTGCTTATAATCCTCGCCGGTTTTCTGGAAAGCACATCCGGTTGCGAACCTGTAAAAATAAGTATTGATGCTTCACCCCAATATACACAATCTACTTTATATATTCCAAAAGCCAGAAATATAACACCGCAAGAAGGGGATATCCGTTTTATCGTAGATACAGATGTAGTCCGGATAGGTACGCACGGGGTTAATAAAGATAGCCTCGATTCTTTCCTGCAGGAGGTGATCGCGCTAAATGAGCGAAACGGTTTTACAACTAAAGATAAAGTCACTGATGAAGAAGCGGCGAACAAGGAACAGAGTATGTGGACGACTCATATTTCAAAGCCGTTCGGAAACTGGATAAAAGATAACTTCGGAGAGAAACGTTATACCATTAAATCCGAACATACAGGTAATGTAGCTGTTGCGATTGTCAGCTTATCGCAGCAACCTGAAAAAGGAAAGGAGATGGTATTAAATACAACCTTGAACAAGGGTGACAACAGTATATCCTTACTTCATGGCGACCGCCTTACATTTAATGAAAAGAATTGGAACAGGCAGGCTTATCTTGTTTTTCAGATCGATCCCAAACTCACTACAGCCAGTACAGCCGAATACAAAGGATTGTCAGGAAATATCCCATTTGCATGGTCAATTACATTCTTTGTTCTGGCCGGGCTATTTATATTCTTCAGCTTCTACCACAGGGTATTTTTACCAAAACCTGAATCGGATAAGCCTCATACTCATCTGACAGCAAGCTCAATAGCAAGTGAATTCTTATCTACATTCAAATCATTTTTTAAAAAACCACAAGCTGCCGCCGCAATATTCTTTATGCTGACATTCCGTTTTTCAGAAGCCCAGCTTTTAAAGTTGATCAATCCGTTCCTGCTCGACTCTATCGATACAGGTGGACTTGGCTTAACCACAGGGGAAGTAGGACTTGTATATGGTACTATCGGTATCATCGGCCTCACTTTGGGAGGTATTATCGGCGGATTTGTTGCAGCAAAAGGAGGATTACGCAAATGGTTGTGGCCTATGACATTCAGCATGCTGCTTACTATTGCCACATTCTTGTATCTGAGTTTCACGCAATCAGACAGCCTGATAGTTATAAACATATGTGTGTTTATAGAACAATTCGGCTATGGATTCGGATTCACAGCCTATATGCTCTATCTGATGTACTACTCCGATGGGGAACAAAAAACCGCTCACTATGCCATCTGTACTGGCTTTATGGCGCTGGGGATGATGATACCGGGCATGTTTGCAGGATGGCTACAAGAACAATTGGGTTATAATCACTTCTTTATCTGGGTAATGATATGCAGCATAATCCCTATCATTGCGGTTGCCTTATTAAAAATTGATCCCAATTACGGTAAAGCCAAAGAAGAAACAAAAGAATAAAATTATCAGAACATGAGAAGACCATTAATAATACTATCAGTTATGTGTTTTTTATCCCTGACGGCAATTGCTCAAAAGGTAAAGATAAAGACCGGAATTGAAGTATTGAAAGAACAGAAGTTCAAAATACTGGAAGGAAAGCGTGTAGGACTTATAACCAATCCTACGGGAGTAGATAACAGAATGAAATCGACCATCGATATTCTGCACGAAGCAGCCAATGTAAGACTGGTAGCTCTGTTTGCTCCCGAACACGGCGTTCGTGGTGATGCCCACGCCGGAGATCCGGTAGACAATGTAACCGACCCTAAGACAGGACTACCTGTCTACTCTCTACATGGGAAAACCAGATTTCCTACACCGGATATGCTGAAAGGCATTGACGTATTGGTATACGACATACAGGACATAGGTTGCCGCTCTTTCACTTACATCAGCACCATGGGGCTGGCTATGCAATCTGCAGCAGAGAATAATATCGAATTTATTGTCCTCGACAGGCCAAATCCGTTAGGAGGATTAAAAGTCGAAGGAGGCCTGGTTGAGGACAATTTTATTTCTTTTGTAAGCCAATTCAAAATACCTTATGTATACGGACTGACTTGTGGCGAATTAGCCTTATTACTTAATGGCCGGAATATGCTTAGTAAGCAATGTAATCTACAGGTGGTGAGAATGAAAGGATGGAAACGTAAAATGACATACGAACAAACCGGCTTGCAATGGATTCCGTCATCTCCCCATATTCCTCATCCCATATCAGCAGTGTTTTATCCGGTATCCGGTATCCTTGGAGAACTTGGATATATGTCTATCGGAGTAGGCTATACAATCCCATTCCAGATATTTGCTTCGGAATGGATAAAGGCTGAGGAACTGGCAAACAACCTAAACCGGTTACAACTTCCGGGCTTACATTTCAGACCGATATACCTGAAACCGTTTTACTCGGTAGGACAAGGGAAACAATTAGAAGGAGTACAGGTTCATATAATGGAATATGAAAAAGCCCGGCTATCTGAAATACAATTTTATGTAATGCAGGAAATCGCAAAACTATATCCGGATAAGGCCATTTTCGAAAATGCGAACGATAAACGATACAGAATGTTTGATCAGGTTTCGGGTAGTGACTATGTAAGACTTACCTTTGCAAAAAACAATAAATTTGACGATATTAAGAATTTTTGGTATAAAGAAACCGAACCATTCAAAAAAATATCAAAAAAATACTATTTGTATAAGTAAAGAGAATCACGAGGCGTCATATGATAGATCAAAAACCAAGTAGCAGACTTTTATCTCTTGATATACTGAGAGGGATAACGATAGCCGGTATGATAATGGTAAACAATCCCGGATCATGGAATTTTGTGTACACTCCGCTAGGACATGCTGCCTGGAACGGGCTTACCCCCACCGATCTGGTTTTCCCTTTCTTTATGTTTATAATGGGAATTTCTACATTTATTTCATTACGTAAGTTTAACTTTGAGTTTAATAAACCGACATTGTAGAAAATACTCAAGCGCACAATTGTTATCTTCCTGATAGGACTCGGGCTAGGTTGGCTATCACTGTCGTTTCGTACATATCATCAGTTGTCGGGTGAAGAATCCGGTTTTCTGGATATCTTTTTCAAATCCATCACCAATTTTGAAAATATACGCATACTGGGCGTAATGCAGCGGTTGGCTATCACATATGGTGCCACAGCCCTGATAGCCATATTAGTAAAACATAAATATATACCATATATTATAATTGTCACGTTGATCGGTTATTTTCTTCTCCTGGTATTCGGTAATGGATTCGAATTTAGTGAGAATAATATTATAGCCCTTCTCGATAAGGCTCTAATAGGTGCAAAGCATATGTACGTAGACAATGGGGTCATTCTCGATCCTGAAGGATTGCTCAGTACCATTCCCGCTATTTGCCATGTACTTACAGGGTTTTGCTGTGGTGAACTATTATTGAGTACTAAAGACAATTACGAGCGTATAAACAGGCTCTTTATCATTGGAACGATCATGACATTCATCGGTTTTTTACTTAGTTACGGTTGTCCTATTAATAAAAAAATATGGTCTCCCACATTCGCCATTGCGACATGCGGCCTCGCAGCCATATTGTTAGCACTACTAATCTGGATTATTGATATTAAAGGACATAAAAAATGGAGTATATTTTTTGAATCGTTCGGAGTAAACCCACTCTTCATCTATGTAGCGGCAGGCGTATTTTCTATCTTACTTGGCAGTACGCTGTTTATGTACGACGGATCGTTGATAAGTATTAAAAATTTCATATATAAAATCTGCTTACAGCCTTATCTGGGCGATTATTTCGGCTCGCTTGTTTACGCCCTGCTGTTTGTCGGATTCAATTGGGTGATCGGTAACATTTTGTATAAAAAGAAAATTTATATAAAGATATGATAATATTAGCAGACGGAGGTTCTACAAAGGTTGATTGGCGTTTTGTAGAATACAATAAAGAAACAAAACAGGTTTTCACAAAAGGTGCAAATCCATTTTTCCGTACAAGGGAAGATATAAGCAAGGAAATTAGTGCAACTATAAAACCCATAATAAACGGTCATAATGTAAAAGCTGTCCATTTTTTCGGTGCCGGCTGTGCCTCGCCTGATAAAAATCAGATTATCAGAGATGCAATCGCAGACAATATAAATACGACAGACATTGAGGTCGACAGTGATTTACTTGCTGCAGCCAAAGGTTTATGCGGTACAAACAAAGGTATTGCCTGCATCCTTGGTACAGGCTCAAATTCCTGCTATTATAACGGAGAAGAAATAGAAAAAAGCGTATCTCCTTTAGGATATGTACTGGGAGACGAAGGCAGCGGAGCCGTGATAGGCCGCCTGTTTCTGGGAGCCTGTCTCAAAAATCAACTAACAGCAGGCCTCAAAGAAAAATTCCTGAAAGAATTCGACCTCACTCCTGCCCTTATACTCGACAGGGTATACAAGCAGCCGATGGCAAACCGATTCTTAGCAAGCCTGTCTCCGTTTTTAATAGAGAACATTGATGACAAAACCATCTATGATCTGGTATACAATGCTTTCAAAGATTTCTTTGTAAAAAATGTAATGCAATACGATTACCAGCACAATGAGGCACATTTTACAGGTTCGGTTGCGTATCATTATCAGGAAATATTGAGGAAAGCCGGTTCGAGCCTCAATATTACGATCGGATCTATAGAACAATCTCCCATGGCCGGACTTATCCGATATTATACGAACTTGATAACTGTCACTAAATAGTAAACATATAACTTCTTGAATAAAATGACTTTTGTAAAAATTTCGGAGCAACCTTCATTATATGATAATCTCGAAAACAAATCGGTTTTGGAGTTATTGACTGATATAAACAAAGAAGACCAAAAAGTAGCAATAGCCGTAAAAAAAGCGATACCTCAGATTGAAAAGCTTGTATCACAAATCATTCCGCGCATGCAACAAGGCGGGCGTATTTTCTATATCGGGGCAGGCACAAGCGGGCGTTTGGGGGTACTGGATGCTTCGGAAATACCGCCAACATTCGGTATGCCTAATACACTTGTCATAGGGTTAATAGCCGGAGGTGATACCGCCTTGCGAAACCCTGTGGAAAAAGCCGAAGACAATTTAGACGCTGGTTGGAACGACCTGCAGACATTCAATATCAACGATAAAGACACAGTCATAGGCATTGCCGCATCCGGTACAACTCCCTATGTCATAGGTGCTTTGCATGAATCCCGAAAACATGGTATCCTTACAGCATCTATCTCCAGTAATCCCGACTCACCTATTGCTCAGGAAGCTGATATTCCTATCGAGATGATCGTAGGGCCTGAATTTGTTACAGGCAGTTCGCGAATGAAATCAGGCACAGGTCAGAAAATGATACTCAATATGATCACGACTTCTGCCATGATCAAACTTGGCAGGGTAAAAGGGAACCGTATGGTAAATATGCAGCTATCGAACGCCAAACTGGTAGACAGGGGCACACGTATGGTACAGGAAGAGCTAGGTCTTGACTATGAGCAATCCAAACGCTTGTTATTACTACACGGTTCGGCAAAGAAAGCAATCGACACCTACCGGGAAGAAAATAAGTTGTAAAAAATATAAACAAGGGGAAGAATAATAAATCCTTCCCCTTGTATTATTATATCGGCATCTCACGGTTAAAATTCAGGAGGACTAATTGAAATACTCTACAAAAAATACTTTTATTGCCTTCCTATAGAATTCCAGTCGATTGATAGCCTCTATTTTACCAGAAATGAATCCGGATATTTCACGTTATATAGAATATTGTTGTCACTAGAGTGTATCCAGGTATTAAATATTCGTTCATTGTCTGTAAGTTCAATAACTCTTGCCCCGTAGCCCAAGCTGGTATAAGTTGTCTTACTTCCTGAAAAACGACCGTATGCAAGGCAAATCCCATTCAGGTATCCAATGTAATCGTTGTCATGATCGTGTCCTGTAAATGTACCCATTACATCTCCACCTTCAACCATTGCAGCAAACATTCCGGTATTTATAATTCCGGGGCATTCTTTTTCAGTTTTATTGCCAAATACAGGAGTATTTTTTACATAGTTCTTAGTTGTATCAGACAATAGTGTGTATTCCTGTAAAGGAATATGGAAAAATGCCAGGGCCGGATATGGTTTACCTTTGTTTTCTCTCGTAAAAAAAGCACTGTTCGTTCTATACCAGTCTACCTGGTCAAAGCCGAACCAGTTATATCCTTTTTGCTCCCCTACTTTATTATATGCGTTAGAATCCATAAAATAAAGTATTGCACCTGTTTTCTCTTGGGTATTCCTTATCTCAAGAACATAGTTTCCAACACCGGTCAAGTATACAGGCCCTGTCTGCGCATAGCAATATGGCTTACTAATCACATAATCCATTATTTGCCGGCGGGTCCAGTCATGCTCGTCATCATGATTTCCCAATACGATCGCATATGGGATTTTTTGGCTGATAACGGGAGCCAGAACCTCATCCCAACCGTTCTTTGCAGGAGTATCTGTAACAATATCACCTGTAAATGCTACAAGATCAGGTTTCTCATTATCAAGCACCTCTTTCATCATTCTGATAGACTTTGCAGATTCTTCAGATCCGCATTTATAATGTATATCAGTGAACTGTACAATCTTGAATTTACCATTTTTATCGAAATATAACTTCTCCTGAGCATAAGTACTCGTAATGCATATAAGCATTAGCAATATTGATACTATTCTTTTCATCGACTGAATATTTATTTTAACCACCAGGTTTTTTGATTTATTTTATCATTGCCGTTTCCGAATTGTCTTGTTATAGCTGCTGATACATTGTCCGCATTGTAGTTATATTCCGATTGCGGATATATCCAGCGATAAGGAATTTCCACACCTTTTGTGCGGTGAAATTCAGGGTAACCAGTCCGTAAGTTTTCATAGAAAGGAGTCCATCCTCCCTGAAAGAAACTTTGAAAGTACTTTTGCAATACAATAGCTTCTATTTTCTCATCATTTGTCAATTTTGTAGAAAAATTATTCGTCGGATTAGTCAGGTAGCTATTTGCTATATCTTCGCTGACATAGGCACTTAGTCCTTTCGCATACGATTCATAAAATTTAGGTAATGATATACAAGTTTACACCAAACTCGATAACTAAAAAGGGATGCTGAAAACATCCCTTCTATTTTTCTTTATCTTTTGGATTATAATTTAAAGCTTTTTGTATCAATCTATCAAAATCACCCATTGGTCTTTTCTTTGGTGAGTTTTTCAAATCTTCATCAATTAAACCATTTAAACCAAATCTTGCAAACATCTGTAATGTTTTTAAATTAAGATGTTCTATTGTATCTCTAAAAGAATAAGCCTTAGTTTCATTGTTGTTTTCATCAATAAGGGTGTGTAATGTAACATCAGGATTATCTTTAAAATACATCCTTATACCTTCTCCAATATATCTGCTATTATCATATAGTATATATGAATATATATGCATTTGTTCAATTTGTATATGAACTGTATTTTTTATCCTCTTATTCATTAGTTTTTAGAGTATTGAACATATTTATAATAAAACATAAAGGTTATGGAAACTGAAAAAATTATTCAAGAAATTAAAGAATACCAAGATAAACTCAATCTATTAATAACAGAATTAATAATAAACGATAACGATTTAGATATTTCTGTACATTCCAATACTAAAAGGGGTAAATGTTATTATAACAATAAATATTCAAAAGAAAATACTAAACATTTTGGTATTGAAATTAAAAAGAATCTCCTTTATTATTAAAACTTGAATCAATTTCTGTTGTGTGTATAACTCTTTCACAACAAGCATAAGAAATTGTAACAAACTCTATCCATTCAGATTTATCAGAAACTGTCACAACTCTTTTGATAGATTCTAATACTGTCTTTTCTTCACAATAAGGACAGTGGATTTCTGTGTTTTTTTCGTCCATAACATTTTAATTAATCAGCAATTAAAACATGATACTTTAATCTCTTATTTCCTACATTACATAAGAAATGATTAAACCTACTGCTTTCACTTTCAAAGGTACGAGTATTGTATCTAAATACAAACTCATCTATATAATATTGAAGATGTTTCCTTGATACAAAATGATAAATTCCTACAATACCCCTCTTTAACAAACTCCAAAATCCCTCTATTGTATTGGTGTATATCTTACCATCTACAAACTGATTATCATTATGCTTCACATACAAACGATTGTATATTTTCCCTATTTGGTTATATCCATACCATTCATCTGTATATAGTGTTGCTGTATCTTTTATTACTTTTACAAGTTCAGGTGTTAGATGTTCTGATGAAGTCGATTTAACAACCTTTGCTACAAGTTTTCCTTTTCTTTCTACCATCCCCAAAACAGGTGTTTTATCTTTAAAACTTCTACCTTGTGAGTTTTCAACTTTTTTGCTTGCATGTCTGTTTTTATTCTTACCACCAATAAAGGTTTCGTCTGCTTCAACTTCATTTTCAAGTTCAGAATTATTTTCAATATCAAAACAATTCCTTATTCTTTGGAGCATAAACCAAGCTGTTTTTTGAGTTACATCAATATCTTTAGCAAGCTGATGAGAAGAAATACCTTTCTTATGAGAACATACTAACCATATACCCATAAACCACTTTTGTAATTCTATCTTAGTATTATCAAATAAGGTGTTAGTCTTAGCATTAAAGTATAGACCTGTATTCTTACACTTATATTTATTACCTGCACACTTATATACCTTTGACGCAGGGTCAAAGGGTGATATAGGGTTTCCATTCCATCTCATTTCCTCTAAGTACAATATACAAGTTTGTTCATCAGAGAAAGTTCTGACGAGTTCAATTAATGAGTTAAAATGCAATCCAAACATGATAATAATACTTTAATGTTTTTAATGCTACAAATATAAGTATTTAATTACACTAAAACAAATATTTGGTGTAGAATATTTCTCGCTTTTTTATGTAAGGTCAATTTTTTTATAAAAAATAGTGATAAAATATAAAATGTAAGTATTTATAATAAAATACAATATATAAAACATTGTTAGAACAATTGCAAGATAAGTCATGTAAACCTAAAATGAGAACAAAAGATAATTTTGTGACATTTGAGAAGCAAATAGATTACATGATTACTTGTGATGGGGATAGTGGAGATTGGGAAGACGCCTTAATTGAAAGTATTGAGTTTGATGAAAACACGAATACATTAACAATCACTCAAAAAGGTGGTAATGTACAAAGTGCAGTGTTAAATATGGCTTCCATATTGGAATGGTTGTATTTTTAAAAATAATAAAAGAATAAATAAGAATTATAAACAATGGCAACATTAAATTTTTTAAAAGGGTTAAAAGCTGATTTACCTTTACTTCGTCAACCTGATAACTTTTATATTACAACTGATGAGGGGGCTATATACTTGGATAATCATAAATGGACATCTGACAGTAGTGGTGCATCCTCTCCTAATATTTGGATTTTATTCTATAAAAATGGTGATTTACACCCAACTCCTGAGGTGGGTGATGTTTCCACACTTGATAAAAACGATTGGGATTTATATGACTATGGGGATTACCAAACTATATTAAGTGATTGGTCTGTGGTTAAAGTTGGAGACATTATTTCTTTAATCGACACAAAACTATACAAAAGGGAGTGGGTAGCAAATGTAGGTGTACAGGCAAACAACACAACATCCTTAGATGTTAAATTCGTAGAAAGTACGCAAGCCTTTGCTCACAAAGCAATTGGAGATTCCATTGAGACAAGTACATTAATACAATCAATACCCAGTTCATATCCTTATGGCATATATACAACACCTATTAAATATGGAGATGATATATTACTTCCTATATATGGTGGTGTTTATAGTGGTAATGCTGTGTTTTATGGTATAGCACCTGATGGAACATTAAAAACATATCCAACCAATTTAAATGAAGCTAATGACATCATTTTTATGGACTTTGATGGTTCTAATATTACATTGCTTCAACAAGGTTATATTTGGTATGGGCAGGACTTAAACAACTTGGTTAAGACACCTACATCAGATGTTCAATATTCTACATCAATATATAAGGATGGTACACAGTATGTATATGCCAACGTAGTAAGTAATAAATTAGTTATCAGCACATCAGATACATTATTAACTAATTTACAACAGGTAGCAGTATATGACAGTGAAACCATTAGTGAAAGTAATACCACTATAGAAAAAATTGGTAATTACTTCTATGTAGGTACTTCAAGTGGCTTATTCAGGATTGATTTGACAACAGGTACTATTGAAAAAACAATTCAGGATAATAGTAATGTTTCTTTTTACACTTATAAACCATTCAAAGCTAATGTTGGAAATACAGAATATATGTTTGTAAGTAATAATACAAGTGGCGGGACATCAGTATCAACAGATGGGTTGAATTTTACTGTAGCATCAGGTTTTGGTAATTTCCAAGCATTGGGCTATATCCCAAATGGTGAGTTCTTTTATGGATATAAGAATGGCTATTTGTGTTTTGCTCATGTTGACAGCAACTTGAATGTAAATATAAAATCAACCAATATTTATATTTCCAATTCTTCATATTCTAATATTGCATTAGGGAATACAATATTGAGTTATTACTATGGTACTTTATACAAAAATGTATTGGATGTACAAAGGGAATTGGATTTCTCTGATTTACCTAATACTGATAAAATAATAGCATTCAAGAACAATGCTTTTTATGAATTACCTGTTGCTTATGATACTGATTTTAAAGATACAAATATTGCATCAGTGGGTGTCATTGATAAGAAAATTTTAAATAAATCTGATTTGATTTATGTAAAACCACAAGAACCATCCTTAATAAAACAGTTTAATCCATCCTCAGCAATATATCCTCGTACATCGTCACAAGGTGGGGTGTATTGGGTAAATAATGCAGGAAGTGGAACATCTGCTTATTCTTCTGATGGTTTAACATTCCAAAACTTAAATACTACAATTAATTCGGCTAATTATAGTACTTATGGTGGTATTTGTATGACAGTATCTTTGACAGGGACTGACGATTGGCAGATAACAACCAATGCAGTTTACAGGGTTCAGGGGTTAAATGTTACTACCTTTTCAGCAGCCACAGTAGGTTTAAACAATGTTGGAACTAAGTTTGCCCCATCAGATGGTTATGTGTATATAACCAATAATACAGGTGCTGCTGTAAGGACTAATGATGGTAGTACATTCTCAGCATTACCTGCTGCCATAACAATTACTAATATTGATTATAATTCATTAGCAAATAAATATGTTTATACAAAAGCTAATGGAAAAGATATTTATCTAACTGATGATATAAACGTTAGTGAAGGAAATTTACTCTATTCTAATGCGAATAATATACGCTTTATCAAATATGTGAGTGTATTAGAAAATGACCATATCATATTTATTGATAATATGGGTGTGTGGAAACTTCCATTAACAAATGAATTACCAACTCTTATCTTTTCAATAGTAAATAATTTTACTACTTGGGGTCAATGGAATGGTTATATAGTTCTTTGGAATGGCGTTGATATACTTCTAACAAAAAACTTTGTGAATTTAAAAACCTTTAAGCTTTCACCACTTGAAAGTGGTGGTTATGGTAGTGGTGTAACTAAAATTGGGAATCAGCTTGTTTGGTATTCATCGTATGGTACAAGTGGTGGTGGACTAAAAATATACAGCTTAGGTAAGTTCCCTGTATTGACAAATTTTAGTGATGCTGTCAATGACCCATCCAAAGGCATTGTAGGTATAGATTCTGCAACAGGAGAATGGGAATCTATTGGATTACCAACAATACCAAGTGCTGATGGTTCATATAAACTTGTAATATCAGGTGGGGTAGCAACATGGGAAACTATATAAATCAGTATTAATAATCAATAATAGATACATTTATGGCAAATAGTAATTGGGAAGACGCATTAATTGAAAGTGTTGAGTTTGATGAAAACTCAAACATATTAACCATTACACAACAAGATGGCAACGCTCAAAGTGTGGTTATTGATGAAACTTCAAATGTTGAATGGGCGTATTTTTAAATTAAAAAAGTAAGAAGATGCAATAATAAAATTCCCAAATCATTCTTTAACATGATTTGGGAATTTTGATTTATTTGAAGTTGCTTTATTTTTTTTGTCAGATATTGTCATTTTATGAAAGAAATAAGTATTTATAATTATAATACTTATGTTAATGGCAAATTTAATACAAATTAAAAATGGTACGAATACTGTAAATAGTGAAGCAGATGCAACAACTACTTTAAATGGATTAGCCTTAAAAAAAGGTGAAATGGCTGCTATATCTTATATAGATACTGATAGCATAGAAAAAAGTTATTGGCTATTGGTAATGGTGAAATAAAAAGCCCTTCAATTTTTTATGACAAAAGTAAAGTTTTAGGTATAGAAGCTGATAAACAAAATAAGTTAGTTGCAGGTAGTAATATCACTTTAACTGATAATCCAAATGGTACTACTACAATAACATCTGCTGACCCTGAGTTATTTATTGTTTTACCTACGCTTCCACCATCAGGACAAGAAAACAAATTCTATTTTATTCCTAAAACAGGTACAACAACGAATGGATATGATGAATATATTTGGCATAATACCACAGGGTGGGAGTTAATTGGTAATGAGGTTTTTCAGGTCGATTTAACCAATTATTACACAAAAGGTGAAACCAATACTTTATTAGGAACAAAAGTTAATACAACAGCAACTGTTAATGGAAAATCTTTCTTAATAGGAAATATTGTATTGGATGCTACTGATATTGGTTTAGAAAATGTGGATAACACAAGTGACCTTGATAAACCAATTTCAACAGCTACTCAAACAGCTTTAAATGCTAAACAAACTACATTGGTAAGTGGAACTAATATTAAAACATTTAATTCTAATTCATTACTTGGAAGTGGAAATATAAATTTTACTGCTTCTGATGTTAATGCGTTACCAAACACAACAACTTATGCAGGTTCAAGTTCTATTGGTGGTTCTGCTAATTCAGCAGTTAAATTGGCAACAGCAAGAACAATAGCATTAACAGGTAATGTTACAGGTAGTGGTACATTTGATGGTAGTGGAGATATTTCTATCGCAACAACTGTTAATGGTGGTTCTGCTTCATCTGTTGCTAATAATATGATTGTAAAACTAAACAGTGGTACAACAGAAGGTACTAACCAATTTACATTTAATGGTTCAGCAGCTAAAACAGTAAATATTACACCAACAGCAATTGGTGCATATACCTCAGCACAAGTTGATACTGCACTTGCAGCAAAGGTTAATACTTCTACAACAGTTAATGGCAAAGCCTTATCAGGTAATATTACATTATCAGCAGGTGATGTTAGTGCATACACCAAAACAGAAACTGATACAGCATTAAGTGGTAAACAAGCTACGTTAGTAAGTGGAACTAACATTAAAACAATTAATAGTACAACGTTGTTAGGTTCAGGAAATATAGCTGTTCAACCTACATTAGTTTCAGGCACAAATATTAAAACTATTAATGGTGTTACATTATTAGGTACAGGTGATATTACTGTTAGTGGTGGTGGTACTACAACAGGTACTTTAACTGTACAAGGTAATGGTACTACTATTGATACATTTAATGGTTCAGTAAATAAAACTATTAACATTACTCCAACAAATATTGGTGCAGCTACAACAGCACAATTAGCTAACTACTTACCATTAAGTGGTGGGACATTAACAGGTAATTTAAGTATGCCATCATATACATTAACAACAGGTTATTTATCAGTAAATAATACTTCCAATTTTACAGGTGCTATAACTTGTGCTGCTAATATTACAGGTCTTGGTTTTTATCAAAGTTCAGATAAAAGATTGAAAGAAAATATTAAAGATATTGATGATAATTTAATTAAGAAAGTTAATGATATAGATTTCAAATCGTTTACTTGGGTGAATGATAGTAAAGAAGATATTGGTGTAATAGCGCAAGATGTTCAAGAAACATTACCTGAGTTAGTAAATGAAAATGAAGATGGCTTTCTTTCAGTTAATTATATTAAGTTATTAATTTTAAAAAACATTTCATTAGAAAATGAAATAAAAGAACTTAAAAATGTTGTTAAATCATTAAATAGAAGTTTCTCTACAAGAAACAATCTTTTTAACAACTCCTTTTAAATATGAAAACAATGTTTATCTTTGTCTTTGAATAGGTAAACATCAAAGAGTTGATATACCAATTCAGTTTTAGTTTGTTAAAATTAAGATGCATTTATATTATTATCCTTTGTATCAAAATCTCCTAAAATTTTAATTGCAATAAGGATAATAGGCAAGTGTGTTCCATGTCAAATATAAAAAAGGCATGGAACTGTTTGCTTATTCTGTTGCATGGGTTTTTAGGAGAACCTTGATACAGGAATAGGCGTATAACAGTTCCCATGCCTCTTTTCTTTTTTAGAACCTGTTCATTTTGGGGAATTGATGGATATTAATCTTTGTTTTAAAATTATGGAAAAAGTTAAGTCTCCTACGTTTACAGAAGAACAAAAATTAGGGATGCTTTATTGTCCTAAATGTGGTACAAAATGGGATGGTATAAAATGTTTAAATCCAAATTGTCCTTCAAATAAACCATTACATGGTAAACTAAAATGTGATAAAATAATTCCACCACAGAAACCAAAACCTGATAGAGGGATAATTCCACCTAAACAGCCTAATAAGCCACCACAAACAGAAAAGAAGGAAAAGAGAAAAATATTATTAGATTAAGTATTATAACAAAATGGACGAATCAAAAAAGTTCGTCCACTCATTTCAATGTCATTAATATTTGGTAATAAAAGTAATCTTGGAAAATATTCAATCCTAATTACCCCACCAATAACTATATGGTAGAAAAAATGTAAAATAATACTGATTTTTTTTATTTCAGGGCTGTTTTTTGAATAAATCAGATATTTATATATAAATAAAAGACATGGCGAATAAAATTGCAAGTAAAACATATTGTAACACCCTTAAAGCAAATTCATTCACATCTGATATGAATAAAATGCCTACAAAGAATGAAATTGAAGCAGTTGGTTTAACTGTTACAGGTACTTATGCAACTAATCAATTAGTGGTAGAAACAGATGTTTCATATACAACTCCTATAATTATGCCTAATTTAATTGTTGTTGGTTTGGGTGGTAATATTCTTGCTAAAACATCGCTACCTTAAATTTTAAAATTTTACAAATATGACTAAAAAGTTTTGTGTTTTTTTGATATTAAGTGTAATTACATTATTGTCATGTGATAATCAGGAAGATTCAATTATTGAACCACCTGTTATTGCAGAACAAGAACCTAATAACCCTGAAAAAACTGATAATCCAAATGAATGGATTACAGCAGAGGGGGGGGTATTTAAATATAAGATTAATGATATAAATATGATAGTAGGAACAAATGATTGGAATGGGGTTTGTCGAGGCACTAATGTTAGTACCCCATTAAAAGCGAAATATATAGCTTGTGGCAATCAAGGCTATATAGCTGTGTCTGATAATGGCACAAATTGGACAGCGACAAAATTAAGTGTCGTTAATGCAAATTTGAATGGGATTGCATATGGAAATTCTGTATTTGTAGCAGTAGGTCAAACAGGTAGAGTTGCAACATCTACTAATGGCGGTACTACTTGGACAAGTCAACAATTATCTCCATATTGTGATTGGTATCAAGTCAGGTATATCAATAATCTGTTTATAGCAGTGGGGGGACAAAATGGTTATGTAACAACGTCAAGTGATGGTATTAATTGGTCAAACCCAATACAAATTTCAAATATATCTACTTTAAATTTATACGATATTACCTATAATGATATTGGCAAATATGTAGCAGTAGGTGGTAATTATATAACACAGTCAGCAAATTTGGTTGATTGGACAACTCCTGTGGTAGTAGGTACAAGTAGAAGTTGGAATAGTGTTGCAGCTAACACTCAAAAATATATAGCAGGAGATACTAATGATGGCTATATAACAACATCCACTGATGGTATTAATTGGTCAAACCCAATAACAGTAGGTTATCCATATCCCAAATGGTATGATATTCTATATTATGGTGGGCAATTTATAATGATTGGTAATAGACCTGCATTAGCAACATCAACAGATGGTGTTAATTGGACGACTTATGACAGATTAACAGATGAATCAGGAAATGATGTGACAGAACAATTCAATGCTACATGTATATTGATTGACTTGTAAACTCAATCAGCTATTTAATAACAACAATAAAAATATGACCACCACAAATTAAACATGTGGTGGTTTTTTATTTACATTTGTTGAAATACGATTAATTTATAATAAAATAGTTTTGGTGTAAAATGGTATATCGTTACCAAAATTTAAATGATGATTTTATACCATTGTTGTAATATGTAGCCGCATCACCGGATATCCAGCCTCTGACACAAGCCTCTGATAAGATAAACTGTAATTCTGCATACCCTAACAAGATCGAAGGCTCATTGGTCGGGTCCTGATAGAAGCGTTCCAACACTTTCGAAACTTTTCCTTTTGTCGCTTTCTCATTCACCGTGCCATATGGAGCTGCCGGATCTCCACCTTCGTAAGCAGTAAAATCATCAATGGCTTTTCCGGCCTCTTTTGCCTCTTTCGTTTGAGTACAAAATAAGAATAAGCGAGGATCTTTATGCTCTTGAAGCCGTTTGATAAAAGTAGAGTCAATATACATCCCGGAACCGAAAGAACTTGAATTGAATTCAGGATAACGGTTGTCTGCCTGATCCAAATACACCAATTGTCCGTTATCCTGATTGCCTCTCATAAGTGGTTCACTTTGAACGATTGAAGCAAATTTGCTTTTGACATTCAAGTCTGTATCGCTTTCCTTATGAGATAAGGATAATAACACTTTCAGGCGGAACGAATTTATAAGGCGCTGCCATTTGTCTGTATCTCCGTTATAAATTATATCTCCTTTAATTGCAGCTTTCTCATTTTCAATAATAGTATTGGCCTCCTCCAGTTCATTGAGGATACCTGTTATCACGTCCTTCTGGTTATCATATACAGGCGCAAATATATTATCTGATTCACCTTTTAGCGCTTCCGAATAAGGTATATCTCCAAACCGGAGAGCCATATTGTAAAAATAATAAGCTCTAAAGAATTTTCCTAAAGCAATATAGCTGTTCTCGTTTATCTTTTGGGCTTCCTCCGTCATTTTACTGATATCTTTCATCTTTGTATATGAATAATCGCCCCTGTTCCATTTATAGTACTGATAACTATTCTCACCATCTGTCTGTACCAGCATTTTATTTGCATAAAGAGGCGATGTTCCAAGGAATTCCCTGAAAGCAGTCCATTGTATCTGCGTAAGCAAAAGTTGAGGATGGGTTTCTGTCGGATTATTCGGGTCCTTGTTTAGTTCTTCCAGGTCATTGCATGATGTGGCACAAACCAGAATAGTAAAAATAAAAAATATAATCTTTTTCATAAAATACGTTCTTATTTACAGGATAAATACTTCGATTAAAATTTCATTGTTGCAGAAAATCCGATATATCTTGACGAAGGATCCTGCAGATTATCATCATTACCATAATCAGGATCTACATAAGGGATCTTTTTCCACATCAACAGATTGTAACCATACAATGAGACATCTAATGATTTGATTTGTCCCAGATCAACAATTTTCTTCAGATCGTAACCAATAGATAGCCTTCTCAATTTGAAATAAGAGCGATCAAATACATTCGCAAATGTTTTATCATCCGAATCCAGTACCTGAGCCTGATAAGGATAAATCTGACTCCATGTCTGCCAACTCACAACTGTAGTATTAGGCGCATAGGTACGGGTATCAGACACAACTGCACCATTTACATCCCGTGTAAGCTCGCCTCCCGTAACATTTACTCCCTTAGGTACATATATAGCATGTCCGGCTTCATATTCTGCATCTCTGTATGTGATTGATTCCGGATGCTTTCCTCCCCACCACATCTTTTCGATAGTAACTGATCTTAGCAGGCCTCCCCAGGCTCCATCTATATCTATCTCAACCTTAAAATCTTTTATGTTAAACTTATTCTGGAACCCTAAACGCCATGAGGGATCGAGGTGTCCAAGTTTTTTCTGATATGCATCTTTTATCGGCAGTCCGCTATTGGGATCAATGATTAATTGTCCGTCGGCAGAAGTTTGCCATACAGTAGCATAATATGCATCTGCCCTGTCACCTTTACTTAATGCATTATACTTACTTTGTCCTCCATAAATATCGGTGAGGCGTCTGACATACCGGCTCCAGTTTACGGCTACATCCCAAGAGAAATCTTTCGTAACAACAGGTTTTGCGCCCAGGATTATCTCCACTCCATTTGTACTATATACATTTCCGTTTACCTTTCTGGAGGTAAATCCGGATGCCTCCGATACATTCAGATTGATGATCTGATTCTCATCTTTGATATGATAATAAGTAGCATCAAATGTTATCCTGTTTTTTATAAAAGCAGTTGACAGTCCGAACTCATAGGATGTCGATTTTTCCGGTTTGATATTTGGATTAACCAGACTGCTGGGATAAGTTACAGATGGTGTCGAACCATAAGTCACACCTTTTTGATAAGTCGCATATATACTGTACGGATCGAGGTCGCTGGATACCTGTGCCCATGATCCGTAAAGCTTTAAGTAATCTATTGCTTTAGGCATTTTCACATATTGCGATACAAGGGTACTTAGCGAAACTGAAGGATAAAAATATGAATTCCCCGAAGATGGTAAGGTAGAAGACCAGTCGTTACGGGCTGTGAAGTTTAAGAATACAGCATCATAAAAGTCTATGTTGGCAGAGCCGTATATACTATGTACCTCTCTTTTGCGGACAATATTTGTCGCATTTGTCGGCCCTTGCGAATTACCCATGTTATATAATCCGGGAACAATAAGTCCGTCTGTGGATTGATATTCTTCCTGATAATTGGTATTTAATATTGAAGCTCCGACATTTGCGGTCAAATTAATTTTACTTGTTACAGGTTGAAAATAAGAAGCTAAAACATCAGCATCGATATTCCGTTGATTTCGATTCCATATCTTTAAATCACCAACCCGTGAATCCCCATAGTTCATATAAGACTTTGGAGTCTGAAGGTCTTCATATGTCCCTATTTGATGCATCGCGGCACGTCCCTGTATTCCTAAGTTAGGAAGTATCTGCCAGTTGAGCCTCAACTTACCATCCAGTATGTTCTGGTCTCTCTTTTGCTGCAATTCTTCTGTCGCAAAGTATGGATTATTATACCAGGCATAGTTATAATTAGCTTGTCTATAACCTTCCAGTCCGGGAACCCATTGGTGTTTTTGAAGTTCTTTTCCATTCACATCGTTACCCATCCAGAGCAATATTGTGTACATGTGGTTTTTGGGCCCATATCCATATCTCGGATAATTAGGGGAATATACCTTATTATAGGCTAATGAAGCATCAAGTTGGATATTGTTGGTAATATCAAATGATGAGTTAAAATTCAATCCGGTTGTTTGAAGCGAAGTGTTAGGCACCTGTCCTTTTTGATAAGCGTATTTCCCCGAAGCATAATAGCGGGCTTTAGCTCCTTTGTATGATACAGAGAAGTTATTATTTGTAACCACGCCTGTACCTAAAAAATCTTCAAGATTATCGTGTGATACCCAATCAATAGGGACTCGTTCATACAACGATTTGTTATCGTAAATTGTACCGGAAACATTCCCGTACCATTCAATGACCTCGCCTGTTTGTTTATTCCGGATCGGGCTGTTCCATTGGGCAATCTTCTGTCCTGTATCCAATTTTGGCCCCCAGGTCATATCTCCGTCCGAAATACCTCCGTCGGCTCCGTCCCAAAATTCGTATTTACCATTAGACCCGCTACCATATGTTTTCTGAGATTCGGGGTACACTGTAAAACCGGCAGTAATCATATTGCTTGTGCTGACAGTAATTTCCAGTCCATCCTTTTTCGCAGATTTACTCGTGATAAGTATAGCTCCGTTTTTACCCCGGGAACCGTACAGGGCGGAAGCCGTCGGCCCTTTCAATACGTTTACACTTTCTATGTTCTCGCTTCCAATATCAAAAAAATCCGTTTCGATAGGAATACCGTCTAATACGATTAACGGATTTTTCCCTCTAAGAGAGAATGACGGAGCCTGAAACAGTCCGGTCGGGTTAGTCACAGTAAGTCCGGCAATTTGTCCCGACAAGGCACTACCCACATTCATAGTCTGAGACTCGCTGAGTGCCTCATTGTCTATCTGCTGAGTCGTATATCCCAGCTTTTTCTTCTGCTGTTTAATCCCGATAGCTGTTACAACAACTTCATCCAGATTTTGCGACTCTTCGGACATTATAATGTCTATAATAGTCCTGTTATCTACTTTCACTTCCTGAGAAACAAACCCCATATAAGAAAAAATAAGGGTTTCGTCGCCGGCAACTTTTATTTCATAGTTACCATCAAAGTCTGTAATGACACCTCTTGTTGTATTTTTAATACTGATATTAACTCCAATCAGTGTTTCTCCTTTCTTATCTTTTACAGATCCTTTAACCGTTTGGGCATGCACCATTCCCGGGAGCAGTAAGAATACTACTCCTAATAGCATTAGTAATGTTTTCATTTATTGGTTTTTAAGTCAAATTTATTTGATACTTAGTAGATATTGTTTATTTTCACCTGATTAAATATGCTGATTTGGTCTTCTATGCTTTTCTTGTTTCGGTCGAGGGCTTCCTCAAAAGCTTCGGTATCAGCTTCATTTATGATGGTAAGGCTAACTTCGAGAATGTGAGTAAAATCGTTAATCGCTTTTTCCAAAGGGATATTTCCTCTCTTCACTTCTTTTTTCAGGTGTTTTTCTATTTTGCGGGTCGTATTATAAATATTGGGTTTCTTTATTATCGTTCGTCTCATCGGGTCCCCGGGTACAACCTCTTCCTGAGTTACATAATATTCTTCCATCAGAACCTTGAAACATGCGACTTTAGATCCGAATTCATGCTCTTCTGCTTTTTGGATAGTGTTGTTATCAAATGTAGATGGTACTGAAGAATCGAACTCCCAGACATATCTTTTATTTTTTACATCGTCATCGCTTGTTGTGTTTGTGGTGATTATATCTGTTTTATTTTCAATGCCGCGATGATTGTTCGCATAATAGTTCTGAGCCGAAATATTGAGTATTATTCCGAGCAATAGAATAAATAGGGATAACCGATTAATTGCTTTCATACATTTTGTGCTATTTTAAGTTTATTGCACAAAAATAGAATGCCAATATTTCACTCTAATTAAAACAATGTGACATTGCGGTTAATTAACTATTATATAAAATTCGGAATAAAATCACAAAACTTTAACAATCAACTAAATACGATATAAATAGAGAAGACTTTCAGAGTATAACAGATAAAATTATTGAAGTGAGTGCCTCGAAAAAGAAGAAGAAAAGAATACCGTTTTGTAGCAGATCTGTCTTTGAAGTGATAAAAGAGATATGATTGCAGAATAATTAAGCAGATAGATATGGGAATGTGGGAAAAGTTGTTCAGAAAGGAAAGGACATATATAAATTTAGAGCAGAAGCTTGTGTAAATAGGGGTTGCAGGGTAAATTTCTGTAAAATGCGACAGATAGGATTATGAAAATCCGGCTCTCATAATCATCCAAATAGGAAACCTTTTAAAGATATCCCTTTAATTTATTAAATAACATCCATAAAACTTTTTCTATATATCGTAGACTTTCTAATATTTGATTTGAATACACATCATTCTTTTTGTACGCCAGCATATGATCCCGGAATATCTGCCTGTGACTTGATATACCTAATGTGGAGGCCCCTCCGGTACGCATTGTCACACAATCTACCGGCACATATTTTATTCGTATTCTATTTACAAAAATCAGCCGCAGGAGATTTTCAAAGTCTGCACCGATTTTAAAAGCACAGTCAAAAGCACCATATTTATCATACACCGACTTTCGGCAATAGAATGACGGATGAGCAGGCATCCACCCCATCCGCATTTTCCATCTCCGGAAGTTTGCTGATGAGTAGTAGCGGACGCACTTACCCAGATTATTATGCTTCACATAATGAATGTCTCCATACACTGCGTCAGCACCCGATAACCAGAGTTCTTTAACCAGAGTTTCTAGGATTGTATCAGATGTGTAGAAATCATCACTATTAAGAATACCTATTACATCACCCGTAGCCATCGCTATCCCTTTGTTCATGGCATCATATATGCCGTTATCGCATTCGCTTATCCAGCGCATTCTGCCTGCAAACTGAGGTTCATATTCTTTAATGATACTCATTGTACTGTCCGTTGATGCCCCGTCAACAACAATATATTCAATTTTCTTGTAGGTTTGGCACAAGACGCTTTCAATTGTGCACCGCACTGTTGTTGCACTATTGTAAGTAGCTGTTATGATTGAGATTTTCACCTTATAGGTAATTAAGTAATGATATTGCAAATGATTCAATTATATATTATTCTATTATTCTGTCCCTGATTTTTACGGCGGGTATCCCCAAATAGATACCATAGCCTTCTAAGTCGTGGTTGGCTACAGAATTTATACCTAAAACTGAGTGTGAATGCATTGTAACTCTAGGGCAAACTACCGATTGCGCACAAATCCAAACACCGTCTTCTATCTTTATTTTGCCTGTCATCAAATCAAATGCAGCAGATTTGTAATTATGGTTTCCGCACAACAACATAGCCCCCTGGCTTATACAAACATTCGACCCAATAGTAACTTGAGTGAGATTATCTATCCATACATTTTCGCCAATCCAGGAATAATCGCCTATTGATAAATTCCACGGATATTTGATATTGACTCTGGGTTTTATTACAACTTTTTTCCCTATTTTAGCACCGAAAAGACGTAGCAGGCGTACTTTAATTCCTGAAGATGGATTAAATGGATTGAGAATAAACAGTACATTGATAAAGTACCATATGATTCTCTTCATGCTACTGCCTCTTGTTTCGTACCATGAATTATCATAGCGGGATAAATCTGTTTTTATCATTTGGTAAACAAATTAATGTAATTTTGCTCGACAAGAGGATTCTCTCTGACCTCTTTTGCATATTGATAGGCTCTACCTGCCATGCTTTCGTATTGCTTCGATGACAGTTTCGCACATTCATCGATAGTTGAATAAAACAATTGTTTATTGTCCAGCGGCAAATCCCAACCTATATTTTTCTCCCTTAAATATCTCCAAGGTGTCTTATCACTAATTATCACAGGAGAGCTATTCATTAAACTTTCCAATATGGCATGACCGAAATTTTCCCCTGTTGAAGGTAAAAATAAGAAGTGATAACCCTTATATATATTCGGCATTTCTTGTGGGGATACCGTCCCTTTGTACTCCACTGTTACATTATCAGGTAAGTCTTTTATAACTTGTTCGCATTCGTCCCAATAAGACGGAGAATTTATTTGTCCGTAAATATGATACACCACTCGTTCTTTGCAGTACCTCAAACATTCAATAGCATACAAAGTATTCTTTTCTGAAGAAATACGAGCAAAACTGACCAATTTCACTTCTGCATTATCTTTCTTTGTAGCAAAGAAATTAAGATTCACTTTTCGAGGCAGATTTTCAACTGACTGAATTTTTCTTTTTGCGCCTAAAACCTGTTTGATATAATTTGCTTCTTCATCGTTTGTGGCATGAAATTTAACTTTATTAAATAACCCCAAACTTTTAGCAACAATCAGATAGCCCTTTTTTGCTGTTGATTTGATAGCCAATGCATGAGGAGAAAGCATTCCTCTTGCTGATACTATTACACATTTGGGATGCGTTATTTTTGCTAAAATTAAGGGAAAGACAGAGAAATATTTAGAATAGATTCCATTAATATACCAAGTACCGCAACCCGATTCTTCCACTGCTCTTTTTAGTGTCTTAAATGATAAATTTCTGTGGCTGAAATAATAGACGGAAAATCCATTTTGTTTCGTCCACCTGTCAGATAAAATATTTTGATAAGGTTTGGATTCGTGATAGTCTGTATCGGTCGTAACCACATAGAAATCAAACTTATCCTTTAAATGCTCTATAATGTTCATATTGGATGTGGTAGGGCCTCCTGCTTTGAATCCGGGAGCAAACCAATCAATAAAAATGAGAATTTTTTGCTTATTCATTATCTTACAAATCACTTTTTCCCTAATATGCTATTATATAAATCATTATACTTTGCAGCAATAATTTCGGGAGCAAATCGTTTCACATTTTGTAACCCTTTTGAAATTAGTTCTAATCTCAGTTCCGAGTTACCCAGCAACTCTACAAGTCCTTGCTTAATGGCATTGGTATCAGTTGGATCAACGAAATAAACTGCGTCTCCGGCTACTTCGTGAAGAACTTCAATATCTCCAGCCAATATAGGTCTACCTACGGCATTCGCTTCCAATATGGGCAAGCCGAATCCTTCATATGTGGACGGAAAACTTACTACATCACAATTACGATAGAGTTCAAGAACTCTACTGTATGGTAAATCGTAATAGTTCTCATAACAAATTTTAGAAGCCTTCATCAACCCATGTTGATTATAAGTCATTTTACCAAGGACTACTAATTTACACGTCAACCCTTCAACTGCTTTTATTACACGTTCAAGATTTTTATTCACCTTTGTCCCCAAGTGCAGTATGGTTGGTTGCAGACCTATCGCTTTACTTGCTGAATATTGAATATCTGAACAAAAAGGATCATGAATCACCACAATCTTATGTTTGGCAAAAGGGATAGTCTGTTCCAGTTCTTTACGAGTAAAATCGGATATAACTGTAATTTTCTTCACAATCAATGCAGGAAGATAAAACCACAATAACTTGATATAAAATCGCTTCAGTGGGTTAGTTATCCGTAAAGCAGACTGTACATCATGTATTGTCAAAATTGTATTTCGTCCTAATCCTATTGCTATATAATGAGTATCTCCTGTGATATGATTCACCTCCGTACGATGCTTATAAGCATATATAATGTTTTTAAAGAGACAGACAGGAGATGCTCCCTCATATGGAAGACTTACATTACGATGCGATAGTAATCGCCTGTCTATTATTTCAAATACGGTCTCAATACTATTAATACCAATCCGTTTCCAACGAAAAAAAATTGAAATCATTTATCCAAAAATAAACTTTGATTTTGGTAATAAGTTCACCAATCTTACAATAAAGTAAGAAATAACAATATTAAGGGAAACAACTAATAAATTTATCAGTAACACAACTATACCATTCAACTCCAGGCCACACACATCCCTAAAAAACAATGGGAAAATATAATATATCACAGCTTCATGAATCAGATATATTCCAAAAGAATATTTAGAGAGAGAATTAATTACTTTCATTATATAATCATTTGTCACTCTAATCTTCCATAATATCGAAAATGCCAAAATTGAAAATAGTACCGGTACTATAGTCACATAAGAACTAATTTCCACAGTAGTCATATTAAGATGGAAGTATCCGGCATATATAAAAATAATGCCTATCAAGAATATACTTCCTAATATCAGGCAATTTTTTAAATTCCAATTTCCAAATATCCATATTGGATTAAATCGTTTAATGTAGTAACCAAGAATATAGTAACCAAGATACCCGCCTATATAATATGTGATATAAGTGATGTTATGATCAAAAAAGGTATGGCCTGTTAAATGATAGTAATAAGTAAAAGTTGTACTTGCTAACCATACAATCAGATAAAATTGAAACATTTTCTGAGAGCATTTATGAAAATACTCCGAAATAATGGGAGTTATCATATACAAGGCTAATATTGCATAAATATACCACAAATGAGCACTTGTAGCGATTAAAAATAGATCTTCCGAATTAGGCCTTATTAATGCTCCATTTTCAAAAATAGCCGATAAAACACGATATATAATACACCAAAATAAGAAAGGTATAAAAACTCGTTTAAATCTTTTTGAGATAAACTCCATATCTCCATATTTCATAGGTAAATTCAAATATCCTGATATGATGAAAAATAAGGGAACACCGCACTTTCCTACAAACCATTTAAGCTTGACAATACCAGGCGATACATTTTCAAGTCCTATTTGAGTATGACATAAGATGATAAGGAATAGAGCGATACATCGAATAATGTCTAATTGAATGTTCCTATTTGCCATTATAAATATTTTTTGTATTTATTGAACGGTGAGATATATTTAATTAAAAATACATACACAAGACTCCATATAAAGAAAACGAAGCCGCCATCGGTGAAATTTTCAAAGTCTTTAAAAATCGTTTTTATGATTGTATAGAAAGCCCATATCGCTATTGGATCGAAAGGAACTCGTGGTCGCAAGAAATGCCAAAACCAGCAAACAAAAAGTCCTGCAATAAATGGAAAAATCAAAGTCCCAATTATGCCGAATGAAAAATAGCATCCCCCAATAAACCCTATGGTAACCGCAACATGAGATTTTGCTCCGGATATTTCCCAGTCATTGTGGCCTGTAGCCAGTTTATACATCATACCACCTATTGCTACAGGTGGCTTATTAGGCCATAATACTCTTGGAACTATAGCTGTAGCACAGTAATAAAAATATTGGGGCTGTAATCCATTTTCTTGAGCATAGTGAATAGACCATGCATTACATACAATAGAACCTGCTCTACTCAACGCATATTCCAGACCTTTATCTGTAGTTTGGTTTTCATTACTATATAGACCTTTACCGGTCACATAATCTATATATTCGAAAATAGTCTCCTCTACAGTGACTTCATTCCAGGAAATATGTTTTCTGTCTGCAATTTCTCTAAAAATATTTATGTATGGAAAAACGATAAAAACAATAAAGACGAATAATAATCCAAGTTTTGTGAGTAATTTAGTATCAAGAGGTATTTTCCCACTTTTATATCCTGCAATCAAATATATAATGTAAGGTAAAATATTGTGCAATATACTTTCTTTCATTCCATAGCCAAGTACGCATACTATTTCGATGACAGTTATCAGCCAAAACAATCTTTTAACATTACGATTTGTATCATTCTTCAACATTAAGAATACCAATAATGTAAGTGGAACTAATTGCCCTTGTGTGTAAACTAATGAGAATATAGACGAAATTGAAGATAACGGCAAAATGCCATATAATATTCGAGTTAACCAAACAATAATATAAATGATAACAGCCCATTTCATGTAAGGCACCTCTTGAGAAGAGATATTCGTGTAATCAGTTTCATAATCTTCTGAATATTTCATTTTTATTCTATCGTAATAAAAATACCCCAGAAAGATAAGAAAATGTTCAAGCGATAAAAATAATGCACCTTGTGTTATATAAGGACTTATCTCATAGATACCAAAGAATATGGGTATTTTTTCTACCATATTGAAATACAAATTAATACCATTAAACCCTATGTATTGTATGACAACTAAAGGGAAAATTATGAATGGATGAAAATAAGGAGCTAATTTTATCTCTTTATAAAATAAATATGCATATGATACACAATTCCAACATGATAGGAAAAGCAAAAAAATTGCTGATCCATTTAAATTAAATGCATAGAAAAATGTAAAAGCAAGAACTATAAAAAAGAACTGATAATATAAGAACCTACGTCTTACTATATCTAACGAATGTATCTTAGCCATATCCGCTATATTGTGTTAGCGTCCAATTTTTACGTATAGTGTTTCAGAAAGCTATTTTCAGCCTCTTCCATACAAAAAACATTAAAATAGACTTGATTTTTAAATTTTATCAGGTTTAATTCCGATGGTCATCGGGAGGAGATTTCCATAATCTCGACGTTCCATCACTATTTTTCGGAAGAACTTCTTGAAGAACTCCAGAGATGAGTACCATACATCCGGCAAATAGATTTCTCAAACAGATTATAAGGGACGTTGTTTTTTGAACAGAATGACTATATCGACTCTCCCCGGAGAACTGCTTCCGCTCTTTAACGAACGAACAGATGTCCAAATTCTCTAGAACTATACATATATTTCAATAGCAAAGATCCTTCTTTTACATTAGTAGCACAAGACGCCAGAATTGGATACTTACTAAACATAATTAATGTATATATTTAAGAAATTCAGAATAAACATTTTCACTAAATCTATTGTAATTGAAATTGTCTATTGTTCGTGGAGACAAATCAATTTTAGGAAACCGACTATTTTGAATATCTAACTCAACAATATCTGGCGCAAACACGCTTTTGTCCATCTCATGCAACAGGGTCATCTCCTTAGGATACCACACCTCTAAACCGTTTATCAGGTATTCATAGAATTTATTGGTTTCACAATATCTAACGTTTAAAGTTGTAGCCCGATATAACAGAAGTCCTACATCGTATTTGCATAAAACTTTTGGAACATCTGAGTAGGTGATTCCTTTTTCATGAAATGAAATATATGGCGAATCAATCTCTCTTATTGTAGTCTTGACATCTGCATGAAAGTTAAACGAATATATATCAAAAGTTACTTGCCCATGCTGCCTCGACACCCATTCGCAAAAATCCTTTATAAATGTGTCTTTCAATGAAAGAGATCCGACATATACACACTTGATGACCCTGTCCTCTACATATTTTTTCTTTTGTACATGCCAAGCTTTCGGTGGATAGTTAGGCATGATATGACAAACCGTTTGAGGTACAAACGGATAATCTTTCAGGAAAAAATCTTTCCTGTTCTGGTTCGTTTGTGAAATCCAATAGGCATTCTTATACAAATAAGAGATTTCAGATTTATGATTAAATTTCGATAATCTCATTCCCGGCCTATCATACTCCTCCGGTGTCATGTATTCATGATAATGGATACATAGTTTTACTTTTCTATTAATAAAACGTTTATATAAATAAGGTGCAAATGCCGAAATAGATTCATAATAGAGTATTACAGCAGGCTTTTCACAAAACAGTCGCCACAATGTATAAAAGGTAAAATAGCAATATTTTATCAGTACTTTTATGGAACTATCTTTTTTGTTTTCCTTGATAGGTCGGTAAATGCGAATTCTGTCAAAAGTATAGTCTGCTAATGAATTTGACTTTCGAATTGATACCACTGACAATTTAACTTTATCCTGCAATGCCTCTATCAGATTCATTACAGGAGGAAAATAATCAAGCGGATAATAATGTATTACAAATAATTTATTCATTAAATAGCTCCTCTATCTTTTGTGTATAAGTTGCCGGACTGCATAATGCTTTCATTTTTTTCTTCGCATTATAAAAACATTCAATTGTCTTTTCTTTATTGGTGATCAAGTTTATGATTTGGTTTTGAAAAGCATTTTCCCAATTGCTATGATCTGTTATCATATACTCCGCTACACTAAAATTCCGGGCCAGTTCGCCAATCCCGCCAGATTGAAATCCGATGAAGGGGATTCCGAAATCGAGGGCTTCCATTAAAATACGCCCAAGGGGTTCTACCTTATTGAAATGCAATAAAATATCTATTGATTGATAGATCTGGATTTTATCTTTGACAAAACCATGAAATACGCACTTTATCTGTTTATATGAGTTGGTTCTTTCAATAAAAGAACGAACCCCGGATATTTGACCGTCAATGTCACCATAAAAATGAAATTCCAATTGAAAGGGTGTTACATGCTTTTCGCAATATTCACAAAATCGTGATATATCATGCAAGCCTTTTGTTGTCGTAACCCGGCCAATAATTCCCAAACGGCATATTGTCTCCGGCTTCATATCCCTGATTTCATCAAACCCGGATATGGGTTGATAGATGTCATACAAAATTCTGCACTGTATATGTGTATTCTGCATTACTTCATGTGTTATATATTCCGATACAGATATGTACGAGATATTATTCCGTCTTTTTCCTAAGCGATGCACATGGCAATCTTCCAAAAGCCGTATATGCACAAAAAAACGCTTGCGGGGGAACAAGTCGGCCAAAAGATTCAAATACTTGATATGTCCTCCTTCGTTAATATATATACCATCATACTTATTGAAAAGGAGCATGAACATTAAACGTATATATAAAAACTTCACAGAGGAATACGAATGAGGGCAATGTTTATTTTGTCCCCTTATCTTATCATAAAACAATCCGTGGGAAAGATAGACTATATATTGATGCCTGGTTGCGGAAAGAAAATCAAACAAGACCTGCTCACTTCCATAGAATTTTCCGGACGGACTGACAATTGCAATTTTTTTCATACTATAACCGCCATATTTATCAGTAGATTTCTCATTATCGATTCATAGTCAAATCCGCCTGTTTGTACCTTTTTAAAGCTTTTTTCCATGAGTGTTTTCAGTTCATCCATGTGAGCGTTGTAATACTTCACCTTTTCTACGAGTTCTGTAATTCCTTCATAATAAATCACCTCGTCGTCTGCATAGAATTCTTCAATCTCCGAGTTTTTCTCTGTAAGCAAAGCCGTCTTGCACGCTGGAATTTCAAACGTTCGGGTAGTATGCTTTTCCGGAATCCACTTAGATATTGATCCCCAAGCATAGAGGCTGCTACTGATAACACATACATAGTCATCACCGAATACTCCCGAACCCAGATAATTCAGATGTTCTGATGGATGTGATTTCACGAACTTCTCCCAACCGATGCCGGCTAATGTCACATCAATACCATTTTGCAGCATAACCTCGATGGCTTCCAAACGTTCATCTTCATAATGCCCGATAAATGCAACCCCTTTTTTATGTTCCCATTCCATTATAGGACGATGCAGGTTCTTGTCGAATCCTTGAGTAACATACAGCACCTTATCTTTACTTCCCATCACACGAATGAAATCCTTCACCTCAAAACTTTTTGTTGTTACCATATAATCATATAATGGCATACTATCGTAGAAGAGTCTGGAACGATGGAAAGTAAAAGCAGGATCGGGAGTATAATGCACCAACTTATCAGCATGCTCGCGAAGCACTTGCGTAGTCTTTCGAGTCAGGTAGATAGCTTTGTCTACCCATATCAAGTCATAGTGTTTTCCTCCAAGATTCTCCAATACATATTGATTAACTTTGCCAATCAAGGGGCCCTTTTTATATCGGAACCCGATAGATTGCCACAGACGACACATTTTCTGTTTAGGAATATCCGTATTTATCACATCTATCTCCCAATCCAAAAGAATTCCTCGAATTTTCTCAGCTCTCATTTTCGAGGTAGATCCATCATTATAGATACCGATATATAATACCTTCATTTCTTACAACTTAATAAATGTTTTATGAATAAAACATTCCAAAACCCAATTAAGTAACAAAGAATTCTAAAAATAGATCCTCCAATATTAGGTTTATCCTTTATATTACCAAGAGCTTTTACTTGTTTTCTCGCTCTATCTACAATGTGATTATATATGACATATTGATATGCTACCGCCTGAAACAATTTTTTCAAGCCAACCTTAGCCATTGGTGTAAGCAAATTTCTGCTCTTTAGATATTCTAAAATTAATTCATAACTAAAAAGTAACGATGCGCCTTTGGCTTCTATCGGTTTGCGACGCGATATAGAATTGGGATTGTTGCTTCTATAGAATAGACAACCATGTTTGGAAAACTTAATTTTATCAGCATTAGCTATTACTCGAATAAAAAATTCACCGTCTGTATTAATTGTTAAAGTTTCATTCCATGTACCTGCTTTATCTATAATTGAACGAGGTGTCAAATAACATGTTAATCCAAACATTCCGTCATTAAGTAAGTCTTCAATTAAACCGATTGAAGATTCATAATCCTTATATACAGATTTCTTTTCAATGTTAAAATCATCAATGGAAGTATAAAAACGGCCCCATGAGCATGTCGCAATCACATTATCATTTGCCCCCTCTAATAATTCCATTTGAGACGATATTAAGTCCGAGGATATAAGATCATCAGAATCTAAATAAACAATGTAATCACCGGTAGATCTTTCAAAAGCAAGATTGCGAGCACAGCACACACCTGAATTTGGTTGTGAATACAGTTGAATATTATCGAATTTATGAACCCAATCTTTAGCTATTTCAACAGATTTGTCAGTTGATCCATCGTCAACAATAATTATCTCAATATTAGGATATTGTTGTGTAATACAACTCTGAAGTGTTTCCTGTAAATAAGTTTCAGAGTTATAACAAGGTATAAGAATTGAGACTTTGGGCTTATCCATAATTACTTCCGGGCATAAATATTTCACATATAGTGTTTGAAATAGATCAATTATTATAACTGCCTAATTGATAGATTCAAATCTTGAACAACCGAGTTCTTGGACGGTATACACTTGTTTGAAAGCGTCGTATTAAAACCAACTATTACATCTTCACCCAATATACACCCTTTTAATATTGATACTTTTTCTCCTAACCAACATCCATCACCAATTTTCACCGGCCGGGTTACCGGCTTTTCAGTTTCTTTTCCAAATGCGGGGAAAAAATCAACTGTCATTTTTCTTCTCACATCAGAGGGGTAAATGCAATGTGTATTGGTATCCCAAATTCTATTATTATAAGACACTTGGCAAAAAGATCCAATACTTACGCATTCATCAACTCTAATTTCTGTACCATCATTTATATTAATTCAAGTTGCTATTTATAGAATTATCCAATAAAAAAGGTCAATCCCTTAACTTTGCGGTGCTAACACACAAAAAAGGACTGACCATGGTTACAAAAACCATTGCAATATACGTATTTTTTGATGATATATTGAAATCGATGAACCACAAAGAGCCTGAGAGCCGTAAGACCAGTGATGCGGAAATCATTACGGTAGTTCTGATTGCCGCCCAGTATTTTGCAGGCAATATAGAGAAATCCATCTGTTTTGTCCGTTCTACCGGATTGATGCCTCGTATGCTTGGCAAAAGCCGCTTCAACCGCAGGTTGCACAATATAGGAGAATTTCTTAGCCAACTCTTTTTCTATACAGGCCAGGCAATAAAGGGTATGAGCCTTGAGACAACTTATAGCATCGATAGCTTTCCTGTAGAGGTCTGCCATAATATACGCATAAGTAGATCCAGGATTGTCAAAGGGGAACAATACCGAGGTAAATGTGCTTCCAAACGTGTTTATTTTTATGGTTTTAAAGTTCATATGATAGTTACTTCGGATGGTATTCCCGTAGAATTTACCTTTACAGCAGGCGGAATCCATGATATTGACGGTATAAAACAATTGCCGGTCAACCTGCCTGATGGAAGTCAACTTCTGGCTGATTCCGCTTACACTGATTATTTGCTTGAAGACATGCTGGCCGATAATAATATTTATCTGAAAGCTGCCAGGAAAAGTAATTCCACAAAGCCGCATAATCCGTGTATGGAATATCTGATATCTATTCACAGAAAGCGGATTGAAACAGCTTTTAGTGATATTACCAAGTATTTGCCTAAGAAAATTCATGCCGTCACTCAAAAGGGGTTCTTGATTAAACTTATTGCTTTCATTTGGGGATATACTTTTGATAAAATTTACAATCTATAAATAGCAACTTAAATTATATTAGTATAGTTCCCAATTTTACAGACTCCGCCATATCTGATCCATACCCTTTGACAAGCTAATTTAGTATGGTCACCAACAATTAAACTGCCATCATTAATAATATATTGGGGCCTTACTGAATTTCTATTTAATTCAAAAAAACTGTATTTATTAATTTCAACAATTGCCCCATTTGTAAGAAATAGTTCGACGCCTTCAAGCCTAACCTTTTCTTTAAGAATTAATTTTGAAGACGAGTCTACGAAAATATCAGAGTTTTTAACTATGGCAGTGTTGTCTATTTCAGCTACCCCTCCCCGAATTATGCGTACGTTTGATTTGTATCTTTTATACTTCCATCGAGTTTCACTGCATTTTTTTATTATTCGAGAAATAAATGATGACATATTGTATCCTTTTTTTGATGAATATCTGCAATGTTTATTACAATCTTTTCAAAAATCCAAGTATCAATGACTTACATATCCGAATCCCATCGTTTTTTACCAAGAAATTCAATGTAATATATAGAATGGCAAATAAACTACCATTTATTAAGAGATTTAATATATATATATTCGTGTCAAAACATAGATATTTCCAAAATATCAATATACTGGCAAACGGAAAAACATAACTAAGTATAGATTTTAATTGATCTTTAATGGGTAATCCGATAGTGGATCGAGTAGTAAACACCGAAGGAATAATCTTAATAATCCCTGCAATGGATATTGCCCATATATATCCTTTAAAGCCGAAATATAAACCAATCGGAATTGCACAAAGAACCAAGATATTCCGGAAAACACTTAGCCCAAGATACATTGTCATCCTATTTACTACTGTAAGTATGGTATCAAATACAATTGGTAGACATAATGAGATAGAAAATAATCCTAATATTTTAAATATTTCAATTGAGCCTTCCCATTGTTTACCGTAAAGGAAGAGAATTAAATCTTCAGCGCATACATACATCAAACCTGCAAATAGAAAAGTCAAAAAAGATATTACATGCAGTAGTTTCAAAACACTATATTTAAGGGCATTGAGATCATTTTGCAATTTACTTAAAGAAGGAAGTAGTACATTTCTTATTGAAGAGAATGAATATTCTATTACAAGATTATTTAATGATTGGGCTCTATTGAATAATCCTAATGTTGAAGCTGAATAAAGTTTTCCTATAATAAGGGTATCCAGTTGGCGTATAATTCTATTTAGCAATGTAGATAATGTCATTTTCCATCCAAAAGAGAACATATCAGACACTGATTTCGGGTTGAAAATAAATTTAGGACGCCATGAAGACATAAACCATATAGATGTGGTATAAATAATCCATCCAGCAAGATTTGAATAAACTAATGCCCAAACATTAAAATCAAATATCGCCAACACAATACCCAATATTCCTGAAGATACTCCAGAAATCAGTTTTGCAATAAACGGTTTACGGAAATTTAAGGAACGTTGGAATAATGCAGTCTGTAATGTTCCAAACGAACTGATAAGAAAGCACATTGATGTGACGGCAACGATACTACGTAACTGCGGTACATCATAAAACCATGCAAAAACAGGTGCACAAATGAAAACAAGCAGTGTACAACAGCCACCTATCAATATATTAATCCAAAATACAGTAGATGTTTCGGTATCAGTAACTTTATTTTTTCGTATTATAGCATTGCTAAATCCAAAATCAGCTAAAGTATCTAATATAGCATTTAATACCATTGCCATACTTACAAGACCAAAGTCCACCGGAGTAAGCAATCTCGCTAAGATCAATGTTACAATGAAGTTCCTCAATTGATTAATCATCATGCTAAGGAAGTTCCAGACACTGCCCTTAAGACCTTTGGTTTTCAGTTCTGATACATCAGGCATTTAAATGCTTTAATTATTTATAGTTGTACAACAAATTCCCACAATCTGTATGGCTGTAAATCTTTATTTTATCAATTTATAAACGTCCATCAACAATATCGCGAGGCAATAAACCCTTGACATCATAAATAACGCCATCCTTCTTAACGAGACTCTTGACATTGAGTTCAAGGAACTGTTTGTGAGCTACTCCAAGGATAATTGCATCGAACTTTCCAGTCGGTAATTCACTCACAATATCGATGTTGTACTCATGCTTGACTGCCGCAGTATTTGCCCAAGGGTCATAAATAGTTATATTATTGGTATATTCAGCAAGAGTACTATAAATGTCCACGATTTTAGTATTGCGAATATCCGGACAATTTTCCTTGAATGTTATGCCAAGTATGAGGATTTTTGCGGCCTTTACAATTACACCCTTCATATTCATATATTTGATCGTCTGATTTGCGACGTATGCTCCCATACCGTCGTTCAAACGACGGGCAGAAAACATGATGCGTGGCAGGACTCCATACACTTGCGCTTTCTGAATCAGATAGTATGGGTCCACACTGATACAATGTCCTCCTACCAAACCGGGATTCAGTTTGATGAAGTTCCATTTACTCGCAGCCGCATCGATGATATCTCGAGTATCAATGCCCATTGCATTGAAAATTTTTGCCAACTCATTCATAAATGCGATGTTTACGTCACGTTGTGAGTTTTCTATAATTTTGGAAGCTTCCGCTACTTTTATTGATGGGGCTTTATGGGTTCCATTGACGAGTACAGAGTTGTAAACACGATCTATTATGTCCGCAATCTCAGGAGTAGAGCCAGAGGTTACTTTCTTGATTTTCTCTACAGTATGTTCCTTGTCGCCAGGATTGATACGCTCAGGAGAATAACCGGCAAAGAAGTCTTCATTAAATTTCAAGCCACTCACTTTCTCTACTACCGGCAAACACTCCTCTTCGGTTACTCCGGGATAAACTGTAGATTCATAAACAACGATGTCTCCTTTGGCTATAACTTTGCCAACGGTTTCACTTGCCCTCCAAAGCGGCTTCAGATCCGGACGATTGCTTTCATCTACGGGCGTTGGGACAGCCACAGTATAGAAGTTACAATTTCGTATTTCTTCTATATCAGTGGTACACTTAAAACCATTAGTTATCGCTTCTTGCAACAATTTGTCTTCGACTTCGAGTGTAGCGTCATGTCCGTTCATCAAGGTATCCACACGAGTCTGGTTCATGTCGAATCCTATGGTTTCATACTTGGTTGAAAATAAACGAGCCAAAGGAAGTCCAACATAACCTAAGCCTATTACGGCAATCTTTATTTTGTCCATTGTTTTTATGAATTATTAGTAATTATGCAGCGAAGTCATCTTGACTTTTCGTTTTTGTTAATTTTGTTCAATAATATACTCATAAATGCCAGATAGTTGAAGGCTTTCCATGTTGATGCCTTGGGTTCAAATCTGTTAAGCAATGTTCTGCATGAATCCATCTAGGCATTTGCTTTTTCAATAGCATATCTTTGTTCATAAAGAAATTCATCAAATAATACATCTTCTTTCTTATCTTCATTTCTTTGGTTTAGAGCCGTGTTAGCTATTACATCATGTTCAAAGCGCTTATTTCTAAACCCTGCTGAATCGAATCCAGCATCAGCATTAATAAATAAACCATCAACAGCAATTCTGGCCTTGCTTAAAGTGCTAAAGAGTTCATCTAAACGATCTTCAATATCATTGAGGTCATGGTGGTTACCTGCTACAGGAAAGATAATGTCATAAGTGGGATGCCAATCTGTATCCATAACCATTCCATTTTTATATAAAGTCTGATTTTTGAATATCTCATATTACCAATTTTTTCAATATTTATTTTTATTAGAGAGTTATCCTACTCGGCTATACAGTTATAAATATCTTTCGTATGCAAAATTCCATCTATAGGAGATTTTTAACAGAAGAGCCTTTTTCTCAAGATGGACAGCATGCTGTCAGTGATTATTATAATTACCTCCATAGCCATAGTTATACCCATACCGCCCTTGCCTATATTGTGTTCCGTTCAGGAGCAGGGTCATATTATTGAATTGTTTCCTTTCATACATTATTCCTATCTCCGGAAGCATTCTCCGGTCCATAAGTCCTGACCGAACTACAAAAATTGTCAAATCAGTAATTTTACCGACAATAGAAGCGTCTGCGACTATCTCAGCAGGGGTGCAATCCAAAAACACATAATCATATTTCTCTTTCAAACTGTCCAATAGTTCTGAGAATTTATTGCTTAGCAGAAGCTCTGCCGGATTTGGAGGTATCGTCCCCACCGGCACTATATCCAGATTCGGATGAACAGATTCCTTTTTAATTATATATTCCACATTATCTATCATATTGCCCAGATAGTTGGATACCCCTATCGGAGGAGAACCTATATATGTGCTTAATGAAGCTTTTCGCATATCAAGATCTACAACGACAACCTTTTTCCCTTTTATAGCCATGCTTATGGCCAGATTCATTATTGTGAATGTTTTTCCGGAACCGATATTGAAAGATGTAAACATGATGACCTTTTGATGCTTCTCCCCGTTTGTGCTCAATATAAAGTCAAGATTAGTACGTATAACCCTGAACGCTTCATTCATGTAATCTTGTTTTCCTTCGCGAACAATAATGTCATCCCTATTCTTCGGCGGCTTGTTTTTCAACAACAACCGGTTCTTCCGGTTCATTATCAGAGGAATTTCCCCAATAAACGGAATGGACAGGAATGTCAAGTCTTTTCGTCCCCTAACTGTTGTATTCAGATTCTCCTTGATAAATATGATAATAACGGGTAGCAGAAATCCTATGATAACCGTGGCCAATAAGATCGGCATTTTTCGGGGAACTGTCGGGAACATGCTCCCCGCTGGGGGAACTATCAGTTTGGTATTGTAAGCAGTAAAAGCCTGGGATAATTCATTTTCTTCCCGCTTCTGTAATAAGAATAAGTAAAGGGCTTCTTTTACTTTCTGCTGCCTTTCTATAGAAAGAAGGTGTTTAGCTTGCTTTGGACTTGATGCGATACGACTGGTCGTTTCTTTGTCTGATTTTTGGATATCTTTTATTTGGGTATTAAGCGATACTGACAAATTTTCGACAGAATTTATTACTCCATTACGCAAGGTTTTTAAAGATTGGGCTAAGTCCTGCGCCAGAGGATTTTTGTCGCTGCTATTTGCCAATATAGTATTATACCGTAATAATATTGTATTATATTCATCGATCTGCTTTTCTATACCGGCGCTTTCAATTCCCATATTTGCAGGCAATAACTTATCCTTTGTATTAGAATCTTTGAGATAGGATAAAATATAGCCGGCAATAGTATATTGAGTACTCAATGCTAGCATCTTAGTACTATTCTCATTTGATTGGGCCATATACAAGTTAGAAGCAGCCTGAATATCCGGCATTAAATTCTCGCTTTTAAATTCCGATATATTGTCGTCAACATTGCCTAATTCATTTTCAATAACATTCAATCTCTCATTAATAAAAAGAGAAGTATTCACCGCTACCTGATTCTTGTCCTTAACCCAATTCTCGTTGTACACGGTAATTAATGTATTCAATATATCTTCTGCCCGCTGAATGGAAACATCATTTATCACAATGTCAACAATCGAAGCTTTTTCATCGGCTAAAAAAACATTCAGGGCCTTGGTATAGTAATTTACGACATTAGACAGCTTACCTTTTGAATATAATATTTGCTTACCTGAAAAATCTCCGGAACAATCCGAAGTTGCTGAAATAATAATTTTCCCCCATGGAGTATTAACCGGTTCGGACAAGGCGCCGTCTATTATTTCAGATACTTTGGAATCATCGCTGTTGAAAATCAACCTGGAAATTTTTATTTTATTTTGAGGCAGCAATTCTATTGAACAAGAAAAAGGCATTGCCTCTGATAATGAATCAACAGAAACACGAACCGGCGCATTTTTGTATAGTACTTTTTCTCTAAAGAAACCATCAATACTATAATTTTCATACAACTTCAGACGTTGTACAACTTCTTGCATCAACAATGGAGATTTTAATGTTTGTATTTCATTGTGGATGTTAGTATTAGATTTAAATAAGCCCATATCAGAAAATGTACTTATTTCATCCGACGACATCCCTCCTTTAGAATTGTCTTTAATTAACACTGACGCGGAACGGGTATATATCGGAGCTGTAATTGATACATATATAAATGCAACAAACAGGCTAATGGCAAGTGATATAGCAAACCAATGCCATTTTGCGACCGACATGTACCATAAATCTTGTATCCGGATGAATTCTTCTTCTGGACTCTTTTTCATTTTTAGTAATATTTTTTTAACAAGGATTCCTCTTTACTTGAATATCAACACACTTAATGTAGCTGCAAGGGATACAACCGACATCCATAATGATACAGACTTTGCATTGTTATCATTTACAGTAGACTGTCCAGCCCGCACATTATTGGGTTCTACATATACGATATCGTTTTGTTGAAGGTAATAGGCCGGGGAAGAAAATATCTCTGAAGAACGCAGATCCATCTTATATGTAATACGGCCTCCATCCTTCTCCCGCATGACAAAAATCCTGTCACGTTTGCCATAAATAGTGAGGTCGCCGGCCATACTTATGGCTTCCAGGATATTTATCTGATCGCGGTCTATACTATATTTTCCGGGAGATTTCACTTCTCCGAGCATAGATATTTTCAAATTCATGAAATCGACTGTTACAACCGGATCATTTATCAGATTCTCATTCAACAACCGTTCTTTTATCATAGATGACAATTGCTTCCTGTTTAACCCCGCCACATGAATACTCCCCAATACCGGGAAATCGATATTACCGTCTGAATCGACGGTATAACCCAAAATCTGATTGTTCGTATTTTCACTTGGGATCGTACTTCCCGCCTGGTAGGAAATTTTTGGCAAATTGAAAAGAGCGGCAAGCTCGGGATTCTTACTCGACACGACTATCGAAATCAAATCTCTCGGCATAACTTCTATATCAGAAGATTTAACAGTTGTAATATTTTGTCCGACAGGGATATCCTGAAAATATACAATATTTTTAGATGAATTACAGGATGAAAGGAATAAAATACAAATGGGCAAAAATCCAAATAAAGATCTCATAAAATTCTATACTTAATAAATGTTTGATTATTCTTATTAATAAATATCACTGGTATTGAAGTAGGTTATTCTGTATCAGCCAAGATTTATTCCAAAGAGCCTTAAGAAAAATTTTCACTGAAATTTGGACAGGCTCCTAATATCCCACGCTATATAATTTATACTAAAAATCCCTCGTTTCAGTTATTTCAGCTAATTGTCTCTTACGAATTTTCATTGTTATCAAGACATGCATGGCAGTCCACAACACAATATCGAGAATCAGCAAAATATTAATGTTCACATACGGCACTAACAAAACATTGCTTGCTCCAAAAAATACTGCGATTGACAATATTACTATCATTGTGGATTTATGGGACAGACCCAAATTCAGAAATTTGTGATGGATATGGTTCCTATCCGGTTTGAAAGGACTACGTCCGCAACGCACCCGGTGTATAACCACCCTTATTACATCAAACATAGGCACGATAAGCAAGGAAAATGCTATTACAATAGAATGAGGAATCTGTACCATTTCCGGCTCGAAGTAGCATAATTTTATCGTAAACACGGAAAGTAACATCGCTATAGTAAGAGAACCTCCGTCTCCCATAAAAATCTTATGTCCTTTTTTTACATTTCCAAAAACATTGTAATAATAGAACGGAACCAGCATCCCAAACGCAATAAAAGCCTGTATGCAATAAAACCATAAATGGAGATACATAAAAATACAACCATAAAAAAGAAAAGCGATCATGCTCAATCCGGAAGCCAGACCGTCAATGCCATCAATGAGATTTATGGCATTAAGGATAAAAATTATAATAAATATAGTAAGAGGTATCCCGCAATATAATGAAATATCATAAATACCGAAAATACCATATAAATTGTTTATCCATAAACCGGAAGCTACAAAAACAGAAGCTACAAAAGCCTGTATAAGAAGCTTATGCCGGTATCGCAGGCCTACCAGATCGTCTCCGATTCCGGTCAGATACAATATCATGGTGCAACATAATGTTAATATCCATTCTTTTATGGATTCAACACCAACAGAAATATCCAGTGTGTTCCTGAAAATAATATAAACATATAAGAATGATGACGATACAAGCATGAATGTCGGAAAAAAAGCGACACCGCCCAGTCGGGGGACAATACCTATGTGTACTTTCCTTTCATCTATAATATCAAATAGTTTTTTCTTAAACGCTATAAACCGGATTTGAGGTATAAGAAACCACGATGAAAGCAGACTAATGATAAATGGCAAAAAACAACAAATACATAATTCCATATTTTTCTACACTTTTTGATGATATCCAACTAAAAAACAAGTTATTATCCAGTTAAAGATTATCTATCTTTTCTAAAAGTGACGGATGAATGTGCGCGCTTACTACAGCAATCACCCCATCGATATTAACCATGATCCGCCTGTCTCGCTTTATTCTAATGATGGTGCCTTCTACCCCTTTAAAAATGCCGTTGGTAACTCTTACCCGCGTTCCATTTTTCAATACCGGAGCAATATGTGTTAAATAGAGTGTTTGTTCGTTCTGGGTACTGGATATAGCAATAAAATGTTTCATTTGCTCATCAGGAACAATGATTGGCATTTTCCTTGCTTTATCAATCATATACCGGATGGGGAGACTTCTCTCCAGCTCCTTTTTTAAAATATCCAGGGTCGAACGGTTGGTATGAATGAAAATCAGATTATGGATAGCAGGTAATAATTCTTTTTTGGTTTTTCCATTCTTAATGGTTTCGGTCAGTTTTAAAGGTATGAAACTCTCTGTTTTTATGGTATCCAAATATGCTTTTAGCTTAATTTCCCTACCATAAGTAACTCTAATGGCAAACCATTTGTATGAATCATTTTTTTTGACTGGCATACTTCACAAAATAATATACCTTGGGGACACCCCGATAACAACATTATCGGATTAATTTGATTATGAGTAAATTAAAAATTGAGTATATACCAAATTTGCACTATCCAGTAACAAATTCCCTCTATGAGTATTATTAAAAAGATTATTCCTTTGCTAATTCTTATTCCTTCACAAAATCAAGACTGTTTAGCAATTAAAAAATAATTATCTAGCTCATGACTTCATACTCTTATATAGATAAGAGACATTTTACTATACAAACAATTTTTTGTCAGGTAGAAAAGGTTCTTTTATTGAAAAGTATCAATAAATACCGCATTTAGTTTACAAAAATAATAGATAATTCTTTATTTATATACATATTTCATTTAAAAAATTTATTAAAAAGAATATGTCCGGACAACAGACTTTTTCTATTTGAATTCAGAATATAATTCATGCTAAAACATAGGTCAACTTTATAGATTTTTTGAAGTTTACTATAATTAATATGAAAGTGCTTCATCTCAGTTTCATTTGGGTATTTTATAGTAAACCTTAAACCTCCCGTTTTTTATAAAGCCGGCAAAAGGGCATGTTTTTATATACATTGGTCAAAGCACGTGGAAGTTCAGGAGCAGTTAATCGATAGTATTGAATTTCTGTAAGCCTGGGTATTATTTCCATAAGTATAATTTTATGCAGACAAAGTTAGATTCAATGTTCTACATATACAATTATCAAAGTATAATATACTATCAATCTGATTTTTAATCTCACAAAATGTAATTTAAAAAAAAATCGATAAACAATCATGTTTTCTTGATAGAATATGTTAATTTTGGACATTATCTATAACGAAAAAATTTATGAATGAAGTGGTTGAGAAAAAAAACTCCATACATCAGGGTAGGAATATCCGGTTTGCCAGAGAATTTAAAGGCCTATCCCAACAGGACCTGGGCGATAAAATAAATAAACAACAAAGTGAAATATCCAAAATAGAAAATCAAGAAGTAATTGAAAATGAAATATTAGACCGGATTGCGCTTGCTTTGGATGTAAGTGCAGATTTTTTGAGAAATTTTGATTTCCAGAGTGCAACGAAGAATTATTACAATGACACTACCATACATTCTGCTGAAAAATCACAAGATGTAGTGAATCAAGGTGACCAATCTCAAGTTTTTAATTACTATCCACTGGAACAAGTAATGGAAATGACAACCAAACTGCTTAATATGCAAAAAGAGCATTACGAGAAAGAAATGCGGTTGTTAGAAGAAAAGCATGAAATAGACAAGGAAAAAGCGTTGTTAAAACAGGAATTAGAATTCTTGAAGAATAGTAAATAAATAATCAGGATAGACATACTACCCGCTGATTTTTTTCAGCGGGTATTTTTATTTATAGTAAATCCCCATCATGAGTGGATATTACCATGAAATGATTGTTTGTTTTTTAGAAAATACTTTATCTATATATTAAGCCAATAGCCTTTAGCTGATAGCTCTTTGAAAGAATGAACGAGCCCCCTCAATCCCCCACCTTAGCTTTGAGGAGAGAAACCTTGGCTTTGAGGAGAGAAAATAATTGATAAAAGTGTAACTTTTGTGACTTTTTTGATATAGTTACGAGTTTGCCTCGCCTTCGCTTCGGCGAATGTTATTTCTGCGCCCTTTGGGCAGTTACAAGTTACAAGTTACAAGTTACGAGTAGACAAGATACAAGATACGGGTTGTTAACTGCTGACCGTTTACTGTTTACTGATATATCTGTTACCTTTGTTACCTTTTTTGAGTTGACAGTTACGGGTTTTGTCACTTCGCACCGCTAACGGCTAAAAGCTATCCGCTAATAGCTAATTCTGTTAACTGATGACTGCTAACTGTTCACTGATTTTGTGTTACTTTTGTTACCTTTTAACTATTAACTGTAAATATAGGTTAATTTAATAATGGCCACAGAAAGTATATTGTTAAAATAGGGATGATATCCGATAAGAGATTATATTAATTAATCAATAAATATTTCAAATGAAGCATGATCTTTTAAACAAAGCCAATTCGATCTTTTAAACAAAGTCAATACTACTAATACTATCTACTTTTGCTCTAACAAAACATATAAGAAATGAAACGGAATAATAATCAGGGAGCGTTACAAAAACCTATTGGTTCAGGATTTAACGCAAAATCGAATACAAGCGATGTAATTAAAGGCATTGACCTCACAGGAAAAATCGCCGTAGTAACGGGAGGAAACACCGGGATTGGTTTGGAAACAGCCAGAACACTTGCAACCGCAGGAGCCAGGGTTATTGTTCCTGTACGGGATATTGAAAAAGCTAAGAATAACTTACAAAGTGTTGCCAATATAGAAATAAGGCCTATGGATCTGATGAATCCCGTGTCTATTGACACCTTTGCTGAAACATTTCTTGCTTCAGGCAAACCTCTTCACATTCTCATCAATAATGCGGGGATCATGTGGGTACCGCTTCGCAGGGATAGCCGAGGCTTTGAATCTCAATTGGCCACCAATTATCTAGCCCAGTTTCACCTTACGGCAAGGTTATGGCCGGCCTTACAAAAAGCGGGCGGAGCGAGAATAGTCAATATCAGCTCATACGGGCACCAGTTCGCTCCTTTCAATTTTGAAGATCCTAATTTCCTAAACAGGGAATATGATACATTGCAAGGTTACGGACAATCAAAGACGGCTGTAAATCTGTTTTCCCTTGAACTGGACAACCGGGCCAAGCTATCAAAGGTTAGGGCTTATGCGGTACATCCCGGCTCAATCGGAGGGACAGAGCTGGGAAGAGAAGCACCGCGTGAGTTGTTTCAAAAAATGGGTTTCTGTGATGCGGAAGGGAACTTACTGCCGGAAATAACTTCATCATTGAAAACAATACCTCAAGGTGCCGCCACAACTGTTTGGTGTGCCACCAGTTCGAGACTGAATAATGTGGGTGGTGTATATTGCGAAGATGGTGACATAGCGGAACTGGCTTCCGATCCTTCGGTGCCAGGAGGAGTAAAACCCTATTCTCTGGACGAAGACAATGCCAAAAAGCTGTGGAAGTTAAGCGAAGATATGACAGGTATCGTATTTAATATCAGTTGATCCGGTCAATAAGAAAAGAATGATCTTTTAAACAAAGTAAATTGCATAATACTTTTTATCTTTGTAATCACACTTTACTTTGTTGATGAATTCTATAGGGTATGGAATATAAAGCCAGATATATAACGGAGGATATAAAATTATCCTGTTATGAAGACAATTTTTTTAAGTCAGACATCATGTTCGACCAACATATGCTGGTATGGTTCCTTTCAGGGGAAACAAAAATCGTGCAATCAGACACCACCTATCACTTCAGTAAGGGTGATATTTTCCTGATCCCCAGAAATCAATTAGCTACGATCATCAATTATCCCAAAGACGGGCAACCTCATAAAACAGTAGTGATGCATTTATCCGTGGAAAGGCTCAGAGATTACTACCTAAACCTGAATGTCAGGCCCAAGGTCTTTAAGTCTCAAAAGATCTACTGCTTTAAGGACCATCCGTTGCTCGAAAGCTGTCTTGCGTCCTTGTTACCTTACTTTGAGATGAAAGAAATTCCACCGGATATCGCTTCCCTCAAGATTACCGAAGCTATCAGTATTCTCAGAGTCATGGACGAGAGTATCGACAATGTGTTGGCAAATTTTGAAGAGCCCGGTAAAATCAACCTGGCAGACTATATGGAAAAGAATTTCATGTTTAATTTACCAATGGAAAAATTCAGTTACCTTACAGGCCGGAGTCTGGCAACTTTTAAGAGGGATTTCAAAAAAGTATTCAATACCACTCCACAGCGGTGGCTTACAAGGAAACGGCTGGAACTGGCTCACTACCAGCTTGCCGAGAAAAAGAAGAAACCTATCGATGTTTGCTATGAAGTAGGTTTTGAAAACCTGTCGCATTTCTCTTTTGCCTTCAAAAAACAATTCGGCTACCCTCCTACCGGGTTGCTCAAATAAAGAGTACGCTGTTTCACATTGCATGGCCGGGCGCGGCATTCAGCGATATATTATACAATGGCAGGATATGGAATAACATACAGCATTCTCAATACATCAGAAGATGGATAGAAAGGAGGTAACGAATTACCGGAAATTTATAGTGTTTAACCCCGATTTGCATCAGCTTAATTGATTTTTAACCATCTTGTCGTCATATGATAATATAAAATACCATCCTTTGTCTCAGACATTAGCAGAATTTGTCTCACGAATAAAAACAGATACAAATGGACAAGATAAAGGTTGTGTTTTTCGCAGATATCTTAATTGGGGATTTTGACGGGGCTTCGAGAACTATGTTCCAGTTAATAGACAGAATCCCTTCCGACCAGTTCGATTTTTTATTCATATGCGGACTTGGACCGGATAAGATAGGGAATTTCAAGTGTATCCATGTCCCTACAATGGGTGTCCCCGGTAATAAAAGTTACAGGTTTGCCACACCCTTATTGCAAAAAACGGGATTAGATAAAGAACTACAAGATTTTTCTCCGGATGTTATTCATATCTCCACTCCTTCCCTATTGGGTAATTATGCTTTGAAGACCGCCAGGAGATTAGATATACCGGTAGTTACGATCTATCATACTCATTTTATAAGTTATGTTGATTATTATATAAAGAAATTCCCCTTATTGGTAGATTTTACCAAGCAACGGGTCAGAGATATGCTTCGAACCTTCTATAACCAGTGTGAAACGGTTTATGTCCCATCAACTTCAATCATAGAGGAGCTTGCTCATGAGGGAATAAATCCTAACCTAATGAAACTATGGGAAAGAGGCATCGACCGAAACATATTCTCCCCGGGCAAGAGAAATCCTGAACTAATGAGAGAACTTACAGGGAATGACTATCCTTGTATCTTGTTCGTAAGCAGGCTCGTTTGGGAGAAGAATTTACAAACAATGATCGAACTCTATCAATCAATAGAACAGCAAGGCCTCAAATATAACTTCATCATTATAGGTGAAGGTGTTGCAAGAGATGAAATTGAAGAACAGATGCCTAAAGCTGTATTTCTCGGCCATATGGGGCATGACAGGCTATCGGAGGTTTATGCCTCCGCTGATGTGTTTTTCTTCCCTTCGGTAACGGAAACCTTCGGTAATGTTGTACTTGAAGCGATGGCTTCAGGGCTTCCCTGCGTTATCGCAAATAAAGGTGGCAGCAAGGACTTTATCAAGGATGGATACAATGGGTTTAAATGCGCCCCATATGATGCAGATTCTTACCTGGAGTATATTGTGAAGATATTGGAAAATAGCAGATTAGCAAAACAATTGTCAGAAAATGCAGTGGAGACAAGTAAAAAATACGTCTGGGAAAATCTGGTCTCGGCATATTTTAATGATTTAAAATCATTAGCCTTCGATCTATATATAGCATAAGGATGAGAAGATTATTACAAACCTTACTTATTATCAGTATATGCATTTGCTTTGTCTTTTTTCTAAAAGGAACCAATATAAAGGAGTCTATTCTCCTGATAAGGCAGTTAGGCATCTATTCGGCTTTTATAATTATCTCTACTTTTCTGGCATATATTTCGGGTACATTAGGTTGGAAGTATTGCATCGATTGTCCTGATAGGTTCCCGCTCGTTAAATTATTTATGGTAAGACACATCGGCAATACGATCACATTGTTTAATCCAACAAGCGCAATAGCCGGGGAAATGTTTAATGCCAAAGCCCTGATCAAGGAAGGAATGAAAGAAGAAGAAGCTTACAAGTCAGTCTTGCTAAGCCGTATTCTTATGATATTGAGCCAGCTTACATTGCTAATCATATTAGTCTCCTGGTTTCTCTTTTTTCTTTCCGGCAGGTTCCCTTCCGATATTATATACCCGGTTTATATCTGTTTTTTTATACTGTTAGCGATGTTTCCGGTATTAATATGTTTCTTGTTAAAAGAAGAGCGCCATGCCAGGACTTCTCTTCCTGACAGAAAATGGAAGACGGTAATACTCCGTATTATCAAAATGCGGTCTCTGTTAGCCAGCTATATCCGTATGCGGCCCCAAAAAACAATATTGGCATTTCTATTATTCTCTGCCCACTGGATACTGGGATCTCTGGAATTATTTTTCATACTGTATTTCTTACAGTACAATGTAGATATTTTGGACGGCCTGTTCTTGGATACTATAATTATTGTTTTGAAATCAACCGTATCATTTATTCCCGGGCAATTAGGCATAGAGGAACTGATAAATAAGTTTGTCTTACATCTGATAGGAATATCTTCTCCCCACTTATGGTTATCGGTTTCCATTCTTAGACGAGCCCGGCAATTGTTCTGGAGTGGAATAGCTCTCATATTCTATCTGTATATAAGAAACAGGAAAAAGATATCCGAAAATCATGGAAATATTATTCGTGAGTCATAAATTTCCGCCATCAACTGGGGGAATGGAAAAACAATGTTACGAACTGGTAACGGGCATGGAGAAAAAGAGTAAAACCCATCGCCTTGTTTTTGACAGGAAAGGATCAAAATTCACATTCTTTTTAACATTAGGACGAAAGATAAAAAGAGTATGTAAAGAGAATCCCGGTATAAATATCATTTACTTTAATGATGCTCTCATAGCCTGCTTTTGCTCATTTCTGAATCTTCCAAAAAATATTGCATATGTAGTTACATTGCATGGGCTTGATGTAGTTTTCCCAAGTCGCTTATATCATAAATACATCCTTACCCGGCTCAACTATTACCATTGCCTGATTGCCGTAAGCAATGCGACTGCCCGGAAAGCAATTGATTCTGGGCTAGATCGGGACAAGATAACTGTCATCCCTAATGGCGTGGATATTTCGATGTTTCAGGAAATTCCGGAAGAAATATTTACAACCTGGCTATCTGAAAAAGGTATCTGTCTATCAAACAGAAAAATTTTGATGCTGCTGGGCAGACCTGTCAAACGAAAAGGTTTTTCATGGTTTGCCGGACATGTATTTCCGTTATTGAGGCAAGACCAATTCTATCTGATAATCGCAGGACCGTTTCATAACAAAATAAGATTACAGGAGAGGCTTATTTACATGCTTCCTGCAATATTCAGAAATAAACTAATGTTATTTTCGGGTTATTTTTCTGACGAAAAGTTATTGAGGAAAATCATATATAAATCCGAAAACATTAAACATTTGGGAAGATTATCCTATTCCGAGATCCAAATGCTTTTCAGTAGAGCTGAAGCCTTTTTGATGCCCAATATTGCAACAGATGGAGACATGGAAGGTTTTGGATTGGTATGTCTTGAAGCATCTGTCAACAAAGCACTGGTGCTGGCATCTGATATAGATGGTATTCCGGATGCTATTATCGATGGTAAGAACGGCTTTCTTTTACCATCAAATGATGCCGGAGCCTGGGCTGAAAAATTAAATTATATGATTGGGGAAAGGGAACATGAATCTTTCAATCAGTACAGGTCAGAATTCAGCTCATTTACAAGAGCAAACTTTAATTGGGAAAGAATGGTAAATGATTATTATAAAGTTTTTACAGGTTTAAAATCTAATATGAAGTAAACATATCCTAATTTATGCAAGGACCGGAACCATACAAAATCAACATAAAAAATCTGCTTTCTGAAAGGCTGGAAAAAAAACTTCCTGAAATAGTTATCAAACTTTTAAAAAAGATAGCACGGATAGATGATATAAATATACTTTTTGTAAATGCCAGGGGGAAGAAAAATCTTGATTTTATAGACTCGTGCATGGAGCAGCTCCGCTTCTCCTGCAATGTCATTGGAAAAGAATGCCTTCCGCCATCTGTCAGTAATGAGAAGTTAATCTTTGTCAGCAATCATCCTCAAGGTGGAGCCGAGGCTATTTGTATTGCCCATATATTAGGCCATCAATATAACGGTAATATCAAATTTTATGCAAATGAGTTTCTTACTGTTCTGGACCCTCTGAAAGAAATGTTTTTACCGATATACAGACATCAGAGACAGAATAGGGACAGTATTCATATGATAAAAGAATTTTACCGGTCGGACAGTCACTTGATAGTTTTCCCCGCAGGGGTAACGGCTTCCCGGTCAAAGAGGAAGATTGTAGATCATGAATGGCGCAAGAATTTCATAAAAGCGGCCATTGAGCATCATAGAAATGTTGTACCTCTATATTTTGAAGCCAGAAATTCAAACTTATTTTATAATATAGAGAACTTCCGTAAATGGATTCGGTCAAAAGTCAACTTTGAGGTATTGCTTTTTGCTAATGAGTTTTTTAAACAAAAGGGCAATTCATTTACACTATACATAGGAAAGCCTGTCTGCTGGCAAACATTTGATAAAAAGAAAGCCCACCAGGAGTGGGCTGACTGGATCAAATACCAAGTTTTTGATCTGCCTAACCAATATAGCAGGCAGCTATAACCAAACAAACTCTTCTCTTCTGTTTACCTGATTTCCGGATTCAGCTATTTTAGCCAGCAGGTCCGGATAATCCGTTATAATTCCGTTTCCTCCCGCGTTTTGATCTTTATCAGGGTCCGGGGTTGTCTACTTATCATAGTTATGGCCATCTTATCCGGCTGCCTGTCCCTGTTGTCGCTGTGGATACAAGCCTCAAACGGGACTTTAACCTCTTTACGGGCTTCCAGACTATCTATGCCGGCCATCGGTATCGAGACTGTGAAACCATCAATCTTATTTTCCGCATTGCGATTAAATACAATACTCCCACCATATTGAGGCAAGGCAAAAGTTTCTCCCTCAACATATTTCAGGTCGCATTCTCCTACTGAGGCTGTAATATTGAGAACCGTATCATTTACGATTGAAATAACAGCGTCCTCAGCAAGGCTGCCTTCCGGAAAGACATAGCGCCCTGTATAATCCTGCAAATCCGTTTTAACCTGAGCGTTCATTACCGGAAATGAAACCGATAATATAATAAATAAAAAGATCTTTTTCATTGCTGTATTATAATTTTAGAATCCTACTTTAATCTGTACCCCGTATTGACCGGGATTACCTCCCACAAATGTCGGCATGCCTATGGTATTGCCACTGTTTCCGGCATCAATAATGTATTTCTTATCAAAAGCATTCTTACCATAAGTGCTGAACTCACAATACAACTTATTCATTTTAAATCCAATTCCGGCTGTATAATTAAATAGTCCGTAACCCTTTTGGCTCAACAACTCTGTATTGTCATCCTCAAAATAGACCTTCGATTTATAAGAATATGCGGGACGTAAAAATATAGTTTGTCCGCCTTTCAATGGTATATTCGCATCGACCCCTAACGAAAAAGTATGTTTGGGGGTAAGCCGGAATCTATTCCCTGCATATTCCTGGGGATTCCCGTCTTCATCTTCGTTATTAAATTTGCCATCAATGTATGCGTAATTTGCAAACGCACTTAACTGAGGCATAAAATGATATCTCAAGCCCGTTTCAATGCCGAAACTATGAGCTTTACCTGCATCATTAGCCTGATATTGAGGTGTGAGGCTGCCTTCGATCGTCTTTAACGAAGTGGTCTGGAAATGATTCCAGTCATAATAAAACATGGTGAAATCATAGTTAAGCCTACCTCTGAACACATTCCCTTTTATTCCGGTTTCATAACTCCAGATAATTTCAGGTTGAAGATAAGTCGTTTCAGAAGGTAACACGCTAACGACGCCCGGACGCCTGCCCCGTGATACGCTTGCATAAATATTGTTCCGGTTAAACATATAGTTTAATGCCAAACGTCCGACATAAGAGAAATAGTCTTTTGATGCTGAGATTTTCCCGTCCGAAACAGGATTCAACAAATTAGGAGATTGATTCATCAGTTGTCCAAATATACTTGGCTGTGCTGAACCGGCCGATTCGTATGATCCTTTCTGATGTTCGTAACTTAATCTGATACCGCCGGTAAGTCCCAGCCTGGAAGTAATTTTATATGTGCCGTCGGCAAAAAACTCTGCCGCGTTATTTATACCTGTATTTTTAGACGTCTCCTCATGGTAAGCATTTATAGGATGATTGGAGAGCAAATCAATGGTTCCGATCAGTTGTTGCCGTGTCTCTAAAGGCAATTGCGCGAATATTTGCTCCAGTTTCAGAGGCATACCCATCTGAGCACTGAATACCTGTTCTAATGTAGTTCTGATATCGGGAATATTACTTACATAATTCGGCTTGCCATCTGTTAATGCAGGAATAGGAGGAAATAGCATATCGGCAATCCCCGCAACCTGCTCTTCAGACAAAAATCCTGTTGCCGCGAACTGGTCGGTCAGCATTTTTTTCAATACAGGAGAAATATAGGCCGGATATAAGCTTTGCTCATTAATACGCATCGGTACTTCCTGAGAATTGTTTTCGTAAAAATAACTCGCTCCGACAAAGCCTGAAAAATTATCCTTATTGTCATAATTAAAGCGGAATTCCTGACTTAGCTGTGTCCCTTTCGCTTTTTCCGACACCCAAAGAATAGGGGCTGCGGTACCATCCGCATCGAACGATTCGTCTGAGTTGAACGCACGAAATCCGGATATAGAAGAGAATTTCCAGTTTGGATCAAGTGTATGATCAATTAAGAGGCCGGCTCCTCCGACATTTCTTTTTATATAAAGATTTTTACCTTGTTCCAGGTCTGCCATCGTATTCGGGTCTGTATTTCCTCCGGCAGGGGCATACTGTCCGTTTTTGAAAGAAGTTCCGGGATAATTGTCCCGTTGATAGTCTAAAATAAGATCGGCAATTGTGTTTTCTCCACCAAACAACCGCGTAGAGTTCCTGACTGCCCAGGTACTTTTACCATTCAGATCACCACCCGAAAGATTCCTGATAAAACCGTCCCGGTCTTCATAATTGAATGAAAAGCGGTTTAACAATTTATCTTTTATTATGGGAGTATTTATAAATCCGGAAGCTAACTTCTGATTATGAGACCCGTATCCAAGAGTAACCTCTGCACCCAAAGTATTTACAGGTTTATGGCGCACGATGTGTAATGCCCCTATTTCCGCACCACGCCCAAAGAGTGTTCCCTGAGGACCTTTAACTACTTCTATCCGTTCCAGGTCGAACAACTCTACAGCTGACCCTCTGGATCGGGATATAGATATACCGTCCTGAAAAACAGAGACTCTGGGTTGCGACCGGGAATCTCCGTCGTCTGACGTTACCCCGCGGATCACATAACCTGGATTGTTGGGACTTTGCAATTGCATCTGCATACCCGGAATGTATTCCGACAATTCATCCAATTGCCTAACATTCAAGGCTGTCAGATTTTCGCCGGATAATGCGCTTACCGCAGCCGGGACTTCAATATTGCTCTGGCTCCTTTTTTGAGTAGTTACAACCACTTCATTCAGTAGTTGTGTATCTTCCTGTAAAGTCACCGCCATATTCTCGTTGGCTTGTATCTCTTTTGTAATATAGCCTAATAACGAAAAAACAAGGATATCCTGTTTTTTTACATTCGAAAGAGTGAACAGCCCTTCCTGATCGCTATTAACTCCGGTTCTGGTACCTTTAACTATAATACTGACTCCGGCTAAGACCTCTCCTTTATCATCTGTCATTTTTCCGGATATCCTGTTTTGTTGCGCACTAAGCGTTACATTAAAACAGATAATAAGTAGTAAACTGAATAATAAACTGGTAAGCTTCATAGCAAGTTTTTAATTTGTTTATATGCTTTTCTATATACAGTTCAAAGCAACATAAATACAGTTACCGGCAGGTGACCGGACTATTACAATTTTGCTAATATTTTACAAATGCAGTATTATACGATACTTAAAAACCAGGTTGCTATATAAAAAAATAAGCGACTAATCTCTAGCCGCTTATTCCGAGTTAAGTAGTGTTTTTTATTTAGGAAGTTCCTTTATCTGATAACTGCTGTTTTGAGTAAATACCCGTCCAAACATATCAGTTGCCCGAACTTCTATACGGTGTTCCCCTACCGGGAGATTACTTGGTATACTGGCACGCCACAAATGGCGGCATATCTGCGCGTTCGAAGGTCTTCTTACAGGTTTCACTTCGTCCGAATAATCCCAGTCCTGCATATAACGGTAATAGGCAGGATCATAATCATCTATTTTTGTCATTTTTGTCCATGGCCCTTCATCGACACGGTATTCTACACTGTCGTTATTTGATCCCATAAAGAAATTGGCATATATCCCCGATGTGATCCATCTTCCTTTATAAGGTACCACTTTGGGATTATATATAGATATCTGGTAATCGTCCGGCTGCCCGGCTACTTTATAGTCCAATGTATATTTGTCGCCTTTTATATTTACAATTGCATACCCCTGAGGCGTTCCGTCGCGCATTGTAGACGTTGGCAGGCCTTTAGCATTAAGTGCTCCTGAATACCAGTCTCCGCAGGAAGTTCCCACATTATATTCATGAATCGGTTTCTCTCTGTTCAACCCATCTTCTTTTCCGATAAAATTATGGGACTGAATGTGTGTATGGGCAGATAATACCAATACATTCGGATAGCTATTCAACAACGAGTACAATTGTTGCCTGTCTGTTTCCCTGAAGGCATCTTTGTCCCGCCTGTCTAATAGTGGTATATGCATACTGATAATTATAAGTTGATCCGGCCGTACAAATTTAAGATCGTTTTCTATAAATTTCAATTGATCTTCTCTCAATCCCCCCATATACTCCTTGCCTGTAACAGGGTTAGGATAAAGTATATCGTCCAGTACAATGTAATGCACTTTTCCATAATTGAAAGAATAGTTCGCCGGGCCAAAATTAGATTCAAATGTTTCGTCAGAGAATATATCTTCCTTGGCATCGTAATTCATATCATGATTACCAATGACGTTATACCAGGGTAATCCCATTTGTTTAATGGCCTTTTTGTATGATAAATGCAGATTCAGATTATCCCCTACAAGGTCTCCTAACGTAATGCCGAAGCTAAGTCCGCTTCTCTCTTTTGCCTCATTTACAATACCTTTTGTAAAATATTCCACTTCCTGTTCAGAATAGGTCTGAGAGTCACCAAAGATAAATGAAGAATAAACTTCCGGTTCATTGTATCTGATAAGGCCGAAGTCTATCGATTCCGGCAATTCGCCTGTCGGCTCTACTCCTTTATAAAAAGATGATGGCGACCCTTTAGGTTTATGTATATAGTAAGATTTCGGGAAGTTATATTCATTCGCAGGAATTTTATATCCGGCTGGTTTTATTACAAAGATGATATTATCATCACCTACAGGTAAATTATATTTACCTTCGGAATCTGTCAATACAACATCCGTTCCGTTCGATACGGCAACATTGGCGATCCCTTTTTCTTTTTTTTCTTTTTGTCCGTCGTTGTTTATGTCTTCAAATACATATCCTTTTGCTATTTGCTGTGCCGACAAATTAAATAAACTTGTCAATAAGAATGTAGTAAGTAATATTTTTTTCATAAAAACTGTTTGTTTTGTTATTTTAATAAAGATAATAATATTAATAAGGAAGTAAAAGATTCTAACTTACCCAGGTTCTCAGCATCATCCGACTGTAATAATTCGAGTTTTTCGCGGATAAGGGCAATCGTCTTTTTCGACTTATAGCTCACCGTTTTTTCATTCATATTCAATCTTTTTGCCGTTTCCTTGATAGACAATTCTTCTTTATATAAAAGAGTGAATATTTCTTGCAGAGTTTCAGGTAAGCCGGCAATAATAGAATTGATGATGCTATTGAACTCCGTTAGTTCAAAATCCTCATATACATGAGTATAAGAGGATATTTCCGATATCTCTGCAATCGAACGTTGTCCTTTAAGGGACAACAATCGTGTTGATGCCGCCCTTAGGTAATCGATCATCCTGAGATTGAACAGATGGAGCAGGAATCTCTTTGCCGAAGCATTTTCGTCTAATTTTACAATCTCGGGTTCTTCCCATAACAAAATCCAAAAATTTTGAGATATATCGTCTGCTATGTCCTCATCCCCGATTCTTCCTAAAGCCCAGTCATATAACCAATCTGAATATTTATTATAAAATTGATTATAAGCTTTTACATCCTTTTTTGCAATCGCTTCTAATAATTTTTTATCGAACATGAAACTTGAATGTTTAGATAATTGTATACAAATCTAAGAGCCCGGTATTACATTACAGTTACGAAAAAAATAATTATGAAAAATAAGTCGCAAATATTTGACAACATATACTAAAATACTATCAATATGAATATTACAAACTACTTTCACAAAGTAACAATAATGTAACCCGATTTCTGCCCGATTCGCTTCTTCTTATTTCGATTAATATATAGATGGCAGAAAATATAAAACAGAAATATAAAACAGAAATATAAAACGAATGAAAAAAAACGATCCGCTACTCTGGGTATCAATATTACTTCACCGATATTTCAAGGGAGAAGCCAATAACGAGGAAAAGAACATTGTAGAGAACTGGAATCCCGAAGATACTAAAAAGAGATTTCCTACAAACTCGTCTCAGGTGGAAGAAGGCAGCAAAAGGGTTAAGGAAAATATCTTCTTCACTCTAGGCCTGAATGTGGATAAACACGCAGACGAAAAGACTGCAAAAAGAGCAGGATATACAATAATTTACAGATATGCTGCGGTAGCTGTATTCTTTATTCTGGTTTTAGGGACAGGCCTATATATAACTTCTATTGGTAAGGGAAATAAGAGTTATCGGGAATATTTCCATGTTGATATACAACCTGTATATTATGAAACGGATTACTCAGAAATTAAACAAGTAACATTAAGTGACGGGTCTATTATCCATCTCAACGGAGGGACAAAACTCGGCATCAAAGAATCTGAATTCGGCAAACAAAAAAGAGAAGTCTGGTTAGTAGATGGAGAAGCATTCTTTGATGTGGCCAAAGATCCTGACAGGCCATTCATTATATACAGTAAAGATCTGCAGGTAAAAGTAAAAGGAACATCTTTCAATGTAAAGGCATACAATGGGCTAAAGGAACAAACCGTCTCGGTTCGTAGCGGAAAGGTAGAAGTAAGTAATGAACAGCAACTATTGGGCATGCTTACGACCAATGAACAAATAAATTACGACAGCTCCGTTGGTCGTTTTTCCAAGAATGTTTGCGATTACCAGAATGCGATGGCATGGATAGATGGCCGCGTAGTTCTGGAGAATGCCAATGCACAGGAGTTGGCAATCAGGCTCAGGCAAAAATTCAATGTAAGTTTGACAGGTTATGCTGATCTTCTTCAAGAAAGACGCGTAAATGCTATTTTTAATAGTGAAGCGACCCTTGAAGATATAATGAGCAACGTGTGTGCGCTATATAATGTGAAATATAAGATTAAGGATAAAGAGGTTCTTATCTACCGGTAAACTTCACCTTTTTTCATAATAACTATTTATGCCTTCTTTCAGAGGGCACAGGCGAAGCCTTGCTATATAACAAAGTAGAAATATTTACTAATTTATTGATCAATATGAAAAAATTGTTATTTATTTTATTTATTTATCTTCTCCAGTTCAGTCTTCCGGTTGATGCACTGGGACAGACTATCGGGGTTTCTTATCCCAAAGAGCTCTTGTCTGAACGTATCAATCGAATAAGTAAAGACAGCGGTTATACTATCAGTTTCGATTCTCAAAGTCTTGGGGGAATCAGCGTCCCGTCATTAACCATGAAAGGAGATGTAGAATCTGTTCTGAGCAGGAGTCTGGAACTGACGGCTTTCAGGCATAAAAAAGTAGCTGATAAGTCGTATATAATTATACAGAGTAATCCGGCTACGGCTACATCGCAAGGTAAACATTCTCTATCCGGCCTGGTATCTGACAAAGAGGGTGAACCGTTAATCGGCGTCAGCGTAGGAGTAAAAGGAAGTGGAAAAGGAACCCAAACAGATGAAAAAGGGCTTTATTCTTTATCCGGCATATCTGAATCCGACATTTTGATTTTCAGATACGTTGGCTTTGAGACAAAAGAAATTGGTGTCGCGGCTAAACAAACAATCAATGTTATACTAGAGGAATCGCAGAAATCGTTGAATGAAGTAATTGTTATCGGTTACGGTGTTGCCCGTAAAAAGGACTTGACAGGTTCTATTTCATCTCTGGATGGTGCAGATATAACAAGCCGTCAGAATCCTCAGGCTTCTATGGCTCTGCAAGGAGTTATTCCCGGAGTTACGGTTACCCGTTCCAGTTCGGCCCCGGGGGCAGGAGCGGATATACGGGTGCGCGGGATTACATCTATGCGTAATAACGGCCCGCTTATCATAGTCGATGGAGTTGCCGCGAACAGTATCAACGATGTAAATCCTTACGATATTGAAGACCTGACTGTTTTGAAAGACGCTGCATCGGCCTCTATATACGGCGCGCGGGCAGCTTCCGGAGTTATTCTCATAACTACCAAGAGAGGTTCGAGACAGGATATCAATATCGATTACAATTATAGCTATTCTATGGACTTTGCCAGTGACATGCCTGATTATGCGGACGCGGTAACGTATATGAAGATTGCCAACGAGCGGGAATGGAATGGTTCCGGGGCCGCATCCGGAGTCGGAGAATATAGTATCTACGCTAAAGACCTGATAGATAATTACTGGACGTTGAACAAACAGGACCCGAATAAATATCCTAATACCAACTGGACAGACCTTATCCTGAAAAAGTATGCCCCCCGCCAAAGCCATCAGGTAGGCATAACAGCCGGAAACACCCGATACCAGACCAAGGTAGGGATAGGATACGACAAAGTGGACGGGCTTTTCGAAAATAATCTTTCCTGGGATAGGGTTACTTTGCGTGTCAATAATGATATTACGATAAATAATTGGCTGAGTACAAGCATTGATGCCAACCTGAAGAAAACATCGTCAATCAATCCGGCATACAGCCCGTCCACGCAAATGAGATACGCCGCTTCGGTGTATGCCGGAGTATACACTGACGGCCGGCTGGCAGGAGGAAAAGACGGAACTAACCCTTACGGGAAGATGAGGGATGGCGGAGATTCGAAGTCCGATGCTTATCTGGCCAGTATCAAGGCTAGCATTACTCTGAAGCCAATGGAAGGGATGTCTATTACCGGTATTTTTGCTCCTACATACAATTTCTCAAAAGATAAGACATTCACAAAGCAGGTGAAATATTATACCAGTTTTGAAGAAGAGCTTCCGACAGGCATTATGGATGGCACCAAGACAATGTCTCTTACCGAAAACCGGAACGACAGTCACTCTATCAACTCGCAAATATTTGTGAACTATCTGAAAGGAATAGACAAACATAACATCAATACAATGCTTGGCTATGAAGACTACTATTATTTCAATGAGTCTTTATTGGCCGCCCGCGATCAGTATCAACTGGCATACTATCCTTATTTAAATGCTGGTCCCGAAACATTGCAGACTAACAAGGGTGATGCCTACGAAAATGCCTATCGTTCCTTTTTCGGGCGATTAATGTACAATTGGGATCAGAAATATTATTTCCAATTCAATCTACGCCATGACGGCTCATCACGTTTTCACAAAGACCACCGTTGGGGAACATTCCCTTCCCTGTCAGCTGCATGGATTGCGAGTGAGGAGGCTTTTATAAAAAGGATTCCGGTAATATCAATGCTCAAATTCAGAGGTTCGTGGGGACAATTAGGGGATGAACGTATCGGTAACTATACCTATCAGTCTTATATGAAATTCAACAATCCAACTCTTTATGCAGGAGATATTCCAAGTTCTGTTCAGGGAGCCTCTGCAGATCAATATGCAATAAAAGAAAATACTTGGGAAACCACGACTACTGCCGATATCGGGCTTGACTTATACTTATTGAATAACCGCTTGCAATTCACCGGGGACTATTATTGGAAAAATACTAAGGACATGCTCATCGCAGTAGATATACCAAACTTTATGGGTTTTTCAGACCCCTATCAGAATATTGGCAAAATGAGAACCAAAGGATGGGAAATAGAACTGGGCTGGAATGATAAGATCGACCAATTCAGTTATGGGATAAGTTTTAACTTATACGACTATAAGTCTGTAATGGGCTACCTGAAGAATACCCGTGACTACGACAGTGATAACTGGACTATAATAACAGAGGGTTCTGAATATCTTTCTTATTACGGATACCTGAGCGATGGAATTTACCATAAGGGTGATGACCTGGGTGCCGTTACTTCTTCTGTAGTTGGCCCGGGCGATATCCGTTACAAAGACATTAGCGGACCGGAAGGGGTGCCTGATGGGAAAATTTCGGCAGATTATGATCGTGTTGTTATCGGTTCGTCCCTTCCCAGATTCAATTACGGAGGAAATCTGAGCCTCGCTTATAAAGGTCTCGACTTTCTGCTGACTTTTCAGGGCGTTGGTAAAAAGGATGCTATATTGACCGATCAGATGGCACAGCCCGTACGCGCCGACTGGTATAATGTGCCTGAAATTATATTAGGTAAATACTGGAGTAATTACAATACCGACGAGCAAAATCTCAGGGCTCAATATCCACGTATAATGCGGGATACAAATGCTAATAATTATGCGGCATCTGACTTCTGGTTATTCGATGGCTCATACTTCCGCATTAAAAATATAACATTAGGCTATACTTTGCCTAAACAACTAATCAGTAAAATTTCAGCAAACAGGCTGCGGGTATATGCAAATATACAGGACTTCCTCACCATCAGCCATTATCCCAAAGGCTGGGACCCGGAAGTAAGTACGACAGGTTATCCAATAACCAAATCAATAACATTCGGAGCATCAATACAATTCTAAATTAATATTCTATAAAACGAAAACTGATAGATTATGAAATTAAAAAAATTATATATCCCAATTCTTGGAATATCCTCTTTACTTTTTTCCGCATGCCACGATTTGGATTTGCAACCACTATCTCAGGCATCGAGTGAAACATGGTTTACAGACGGGCCACAGGTAGAGATGGCTTTAAATACTCTTTATCTGCATCAGTTCTGGCCTATGTTTAAATGCGACTGGGGTGAAACAGCCATCATGTCTTTAGACGAAGCATCGGATGACTGGATGAATCGTACAACTTTGGTTCCGCTTACTAATGGGACATTAAACGGGGACAATTCCACTTTCTTAAAAAACACGTGGAGTTATTCGTATAAAGCAGTCAGTAGGGCAAATACTATTCTTGAGAATATTGAGAGGTCAAAAGCAAATGTATCGGCGGAACACTATGAAAGGTATATTGCAGATGCCCGTTTTGTACGGGCGTGTATGTACTCCCGCCTGATAAGCCGTTTTGGGAATGTTGTGTATTATTCACAAAATATGGAACTGGAAGATGCTTATCATGCAGGAAAAACAGATAAAGACGAAATACTGAAATACATTTACCAAGACTTTGACTATGCCGCAGAAAGGCTTCCGGTTGAATATGCTTCTTCCGAAGTCAAAAGAGCTACTAAAGGGGCTGCATATGCGATGAAAGCGCGCGTTGCGTTGTTCTTTCAAGATTATGAAACTGCAAAAACTGCGACAAAGAAGTGTATAGACCTAAACTATTACAGCCTTTATTCCGATTTCGGCGAATTGTTCAAAAGTAAAACGAAAAATTCAAAGGAAACAGTCTTTGGCATACCCCGCGATATTGCCTACAATTCGGCTATTCCGGCAAATGGAGTGAAACCGTACCTCAGCCGCAATGTAACATCACCTTCGGCCACGGCACAACCTTCCTGGGACTTATTCTGCTCTTTTTTATGCACCGATGGCAAAACGATTGACGAATCTCCATTATATAATCCAAACGAGCCTTTCAAAAACAGGGATCCCCGATGCAGCTATACAATCGTAGAGTTCGATTCTAACTATTTCGGTTATAATTATACCGTACATCCGGATTCGGCTCAATGCTGGAATTATAATCTAGCACAGTTTGTACCCAACAAAGATTCCAAAGCGGGAGACCAGTATGCCTCTTACAATGGACTGATGCTGCGCAAAGGTATAGATGAAGACTGGGGCGACGACTTCTTTGCCAATAATGATAAACTGATAATGAGATATGCCGATGTATTATTGATGTATGCCGAAGCCAAAATAGAGCTGGGTGATATAGACCAATCCGTTCTGGACGCTATGAATATGGTTCGAGCCCGGGCATACAAAGTGGCTTACACTTCGAATAATTATCCGAAAATAACAGAAACGGATAAAAGCAAGCTGCGCCGGATTTTAAGGATAGAAAGACGGATGGAATTTGCATTCGAAGCCCTTCGTTACGATGACATTATCCGCTGGAAGATTGCAGAAACTGTAATGAACAGGCCCAATTACGGGCTTCCTACGTCTGTTACCGACTGTAAGAAACTCGTTACTTCGCAACTCTGGTTTTTTGGAGGAATTCCGGAGATAGATGAAAATGGTTGTCCGGATTTCTCCAAGATGAATAACATATCGAAATACAGGGTGTTGAGTAAGCGTGTTTTCGATGCACAAAAGAACTATTTATGGCCTATTCCGGCATCGGAAATACTAATTAATCCCGCTTTGGGGAATAATCCGAACTATTAATGTAAACAAGTATGCAAATGGAGACATATAATAAATTCAGGTTCTTAATAATTCTTATCGCATTGTTTATTACATCGTGTGATAAGTCAGAAGCTCAGATAGATTCTCAGGACGGTAAGGGAAATAATCCGGGTATTACAAACGAAGGTTATGTACGTAGCGCTCAAACGGGTGTTGCCAATGTTGTGGTAACAGATGGAACTAATTTTGCAGTGACAGATAAAGACGGTAAATATATATTGCCATATAACACTTCGGCATCGCTTATATACCTGTCCTCGCCGGCAGGATATACAGTCCCTGTAGAAAACAGTGTCCCTAAGTTTTGGATAAATATAAGGAATGTAGCGGATAGGAAAGCGATCAACTTTGAGCTTATAAAGTCCCCGGCATCAGACCAGAATCATTATTTTATCGCAGTCGGAGATCCTCAGGTAAGAAATACCAAAGAGCTTAATCTGTTGAAACCCATTTTATCCGAAATGGCAAATAATATAGATAAGAATAAACTAAACCCTGTCCATTTGATGGTAGTAGGAGATATTGTGTTCGACACGCCCAATATGCATGATGAAAGTAAGATGTATTTTTCAGTCCTAAAGCAGCCCGTATATTACGCGATCGGCAATCATGACCATCTGAAAACGACTACGACTTCTATTCTGAACGACCGTACTTCAGATTCAACTTATATCCGGCACTATGGCCCTACTTACTATTCTTTTAACAAAGGACAAGTCCACTATATTGCACTGGACAATATTCTTTTTGAAGGAGGCCCCGATACGAAATACAGCGTTGGCTTTACACAAGAACAACTCGATTGGGTGAAAAAAGACCTTTCTTACGTATCAAAAGATAAAGCTTTGGTAGTCATGTTCCATGCGCCCTCAATGTCCAGATTTCAGGAATCTTACGGCAATAGTGCCGATTTGCATAAGCTACTGGCCGGATATGCCAATGTCCATTTGCTGAGCGGACATACACATTATAATTCGGTAATGGATAATGGCGCCGGAATTATAGAACATATGGTAGGTGCTGCATGCGGTGGCTTCTGGGAAGGTCCGGTATGTCTGGACGGAACGAATCTTGGATACAAAGTTTTTAAAGTGAACGGAACTGAGATACAATGGGAATACAGGGATTACTTAAATCCGGATGATCAATTTTCAGTTTTCAAACCGGGTGAAGCAAGGCCTGATCTGGCTCCGGCATCGAATGAATTGCTTGTCAATGTATGGGACTGGGATACAAACTGGAAAGTCAGCTACTCCGAAGACAATGGAAAGACATACAAAGTGATGCCCCGCTACAATGAACAAAACCGCGTCTATGATCCATTATCTCTCACATACTTTGGCATAAAAGGGGATAATACTGTTCCCGGCAGGACCTGGATCGGGGCAAGCAAAACAGACCACATTTTTACAATGATTCCATCTGAAGGTGTATCAAAGGTAATTATCAAGGCAGAAAGCCGGTTCAAGACTTATATCAAAGAGGTTGTGTTGTAAAAAACAACCTATATCAGAATATTTCTGATTTAATGTGATTATAAAATAAGGATAGTAAATTTGTATACTATCCTTATTTTACTTATTTGGTTCTTTTTTATTTTTTACTGTATTTCTCCATACTTTTTACCTTGGTCTATTGCATATTAATAACTGTTTTCTTCATCCTCTGACATGATTTACCCTGAATTAGTTATTCGTTTTAACAAAATATCCATATATTTGCAAAACAATTTTAATATTAACGAAAATATAAAGCCCAATACTTAACTTCATTTTTGTTGTTTTTATATCTTTTTTCATATCATATAATTGCCCGATCTAAAGTGATTGAGTTCTTTATCAAAAAATGTACTTCAATATTATTGAATACAAAAGTACATCAGTTAATAATTTAGAATATAGATATGTTTAATACAGATACAAATCAAATCAAATACGGAGTTCTATTGTCTTATACCAATATATTCATCTCTGTTATATTGGGACTAGTACTAACCCCTTTCATTATCAGACACCTGGGTGATTCTGAATACGGGTTATATACTCTAACAGGTTCTTTTGTCTCATACCTATGCCTGATGGATTTTGGACTTAATAATACTATCATCAGATATGTGGCAAAATACAGGTCGATAAATGATAAAAAAGGAGAGGAGCATTTTTTGTCAACGATAATATCCACTTATCTTATCATTGCAGTCGGCATTGTTCTGGCAGGATTCCTACTCTATTTCAATATGGACGGAATGTTTTCAAAATCACTTACACCAACTGAATTACATAAAAGCAAGATTATGGTTGCACTTTTGATACTTAATCTCGCCATAACAATTCCCGGAGGCTCTTTCATCGCCATATGCAATGGTTATGAACGTTTTGTTTTTACACGGGGAGTAAATATCATCAAAGGCATTTTCCGAAGTGTCTTGATTGTCGGGATACTGTATCTGGGAGGAGATTGCATATCACTGGTTATTATCGATACTATTGTAAATCTCATCTTTATAGCAGTGGCTTACATGTATGTAAGCAGATCCATAGCTATAAAATTTGCATTTACTAAATTTAATAAAGTTTTATTGAAGGATATCTTAAATTACTCTTTCTGGATATTCATCCTTGCCATAACGCAGCAGTTTCAATGGCAATCGGGACAGATAATACTGGGAATGAATGCCAATACAATAGCTGTAGGTGTATATGGGGTTGGTATTATGTTGGGAACATACTATGGAACATTTGCCAATGCAATTAACAATCTGCTGTTGCCTAAAGCCACAGCAATGGTGGTACATAAGACCAATCGTGATATTTTTCAGACAATGGTCCAGATTGCCAGTATCAATAGCTATATCCTATTTTTTATCTTAAGTATATTTTTCCTCTTTGGCCGGGAATTTATTTATCTCTGGGTAGGGAACATTTATAGTCAGGCCTGGTATATAGCCCTGATAATTATGCTTGTAAACACGATCCCTCTATTGCAAGGTTTCGGCAATTCGGTACTCGAAGCCAAAGGTAAAATCAGGGCAAAAGCCATATGGGCTTTATCGATTATACTGTTGGTAATTGTCTGCGGCTATTTTTTATCATTCAGATATGGAATTATGGGTATGACCCTGTCAGTTGCTTCAGGATTATTTATCAATATGCTTTTTACCAATTGGTATTACTCCAAAGTATTTTCATTCAAGCCATTCAGCTTTATAAGGAAAGCTCTGCTGAAACCGGTTGTTTATATATCGGTATTAGTCTTTTTAGTAACAGTAATAAATACAGTCTACGCTAAAGAAGTTTCATGGCCTGTATTCCTTCTCAAGATCTCATTATACCTTTTCGCATATTTCATCATCGTTTATCTGTTCCTGATGGATAAACAAGAAAGAACATATTTAAAGAAGATACGAAATGAACAGCATATTATTTAACTTACGCCTTCTATTATGGAAAATATTAGGTGTAGATTACCAAACCTTATTAAAGAAGACAGACTATACTTTGTTGGAAGATGATAAATATACAACGATAGGTCACCGCACTATAAATAATAGCGCAAAGATATGGCGCTGGACGACTGCCGGAGTTTGGGTCGGGAAATATTCGAGTCTTGCCAATGATGTAAAACTAATAGTCGACGAAGGCTATCATACCATAATGCAAGTTACCAGTTTTCCTCTGATACCCAGCTTGTACAGGCATGGGTTGATAACAGAGCAGGAAAGAGGCCGCCTATTAGAAAACAGGAAACAAAGGACAGGTATAAAAATAGGTAACGATGTTTGGATTGGCATGGGGGTATATATATTGCCCGGGGTGACCATTGGAAACGGGGTGACTATAGCGGCAAATGCCGTAGTAACAAGGAACATTCCCGATTATGCAGTGGCGGGAGGGGTACCAGCCCGGGTCATTTCCATGAAACATAACAAAGCCATGATTGACAGGCTAAATCAAATAAAATGGTGGGACTGGGAGGATACCACTATAAAAGAACGGGTAGAAGACTTTTTTGATATAGAGCTTTTTATAAATAAATACGGCTAAGATTCCAAAGAAAATAATATATCGGAGGAAAAGACCTGAGGACTTTTTAAACACCTGCGAATGAGAATAAAAACAATAACCTGCCACGAAGTTTATAACTACGGCGCGACCTTGCAAGAATACGCATTATTGCACTATTTGCAAACTCTTGGATATGAATCACAAGCGATTCATTATAAACCTGATTATTTGAGTAATCATTTTGATTTAAAGATGATATCGAATCCCAGATTCCAAAAGTTTCCCTTAAAGTATTTTTATTTATTGGCAAAGTTTCCCGAAAGGATAACTTCTCTAAGAAAAAAGAAGTCATTTGATAAATTCACTGCCCGCTATTTAAATGTAGATACCGTTATTTACAAATCAAATAATGAGTTGAGAATGAGCCCTCCACAAGCTGATGTTTACATCTGTGGCAGCGACCAGATATGGAATCCACTTTTCCCAAATGGAAAAGATGCTGCTTTTTACCTTGATTTTGCTCCGGAGGATAAGACCAGGCTATCGTACGCTGCGAGTTTTGCAGTTGATAAAATAGCAGATGAGATAAAGTCTTTTGTGTACGAAAAAGTTAAGAAGCTGGATGCAGTATCTGTAAGAGAGAGGTCAGGCGTATCTATACTAAAAGAGTTAGGAATAAGTGCCACGCAGGTATTAGACCCCGTATTCCTGCTTCCGGGAACATTCTGGATCAAAACATTTGTTACTTATATTCCAGATAAATATGTTCTCGTGTATGATTTCGACTCTAATGAAATGATTGAAAAGTTAGTGAAGAAAATTGCGCGGACAAACAATTATAAGATATTCACAGTAAACCGGAATATCTCCTATGCCGATAAGAATTTATGGTATTGCGCCCCGGACATGTTTCTTTCACTGGTCTGTCATGCCCAGTATATCCTGACAAACTCTTTCCATGCGCTCGCTTTTTCTTTGATATTCGGGAAACAGGTCTGTGTAGTTAACCGGAACGAAGAAATAAATACGCGGATGAGAGATTTATTGGATTTAGTCGGGTTAAAACATTGCTTAGTAAAAAATGAAACCGACTTCGATCTCAGTACCACTATAGATTATAAAATTGTAAATTCTATTATTGAAAAACATATAGAAAAATCCAAATCGTTTTTAAAAGACAATTTACCATCTGATGAAAAAGCAAATATTGTTTGTCATTGAATCTTTACATTGCGGGGGAGCGGAAAAGAGCCTTGTAACGCTTTTAAACAATCTGGATTATACCCATTTAGATATATCTGTATTATTGTTTTGTAGAGGTGGACTATTTGAGAAGCTTATTCCTGAAGAAGTCAAGGTACTTACCAGGGAATTTCCTGTAGCTGGCAATAAAATAAAATATATTGGGGGAAGAATTAAATTCTGGATTTTAAAGAAAATGAGTTACAGAAAGAATATGCACGCTTCTCAATTGTTTTGGAAAAGCTTCGGTAAATATATTCCCGTTTTGGAAAAAGAGTTTCATATAGCTATTGCTTATAATCAGGGATTCTCCACTTATTTTGTTTCAGAATTAGTGGTATCGGATAAGAAATATGCCTGGATTAATACAGATTATATAAAGGCAGGTTATAATCCGTCATTTGATTATAAATTTTACAAATCATTCGATAAGGTTATTGCGGTATCCCCTGAGAGCTGTAATTCTTTCACCGTTTCAATGGCTCGTATCGGTGTCGGAATAAATACAAAGGTTATAAAGGATATCGTAGACAAAGACCTCATATTATCTATGAGCCAGGAACCGCTTGCGCAGCCTTTCAGCGATACCTGTATAAATCTGGTAACAGTAGCTCGCCTGACAAAACCCAAAGGCTTGGATCTGGCCCTTCAGAGTTGCCGCAAACTGATAGATAAAGGTTACAAAGTGCATTGGTATATTATAGGCGAAGGTATGGAACGTAAAAATATTGAATATGGGATTGAAAAGCTAGGGATTGCCGATGCCGTGACTTTAACAGGATTTACAGACAATCCATATCCTTATATTAAGGCCGCAGATATTTATATACAAACTTCGCTTTTCGAAGGACTCGGTTTGTCTTTAATAGAAGCTTCACTCTTAAATAAACCGATAGTAACAACAAATTTCGATACCGCCTGTTCAATCATCGAACATGGTAACACAGGACTGATTTGTAAAATAGATACAGATGATATAGTAAAGCATATAGAATTATATATTAACGATAAAAAGCTAAGGCGAACTGTAGCCTCCAATCTGAGAGATCAAGATACAAAGGATAAAGAGATATCATTAGATGCTTTTTATTCCCTTCTATAAGTATATCAACAAAGCAACTACCAAAACACATATGGACTATTCTTTACAATCATTTACAGAAAATCTGCTTCACATGATGCGCGGGGCATTTATGATGATGTGTATTATGATGTGTATGAATTTATACCCGAAAAGAACGAAAAGTTCAATACTGAATTCTCTCTTCTGGTTATTTGCTATAATACCTGTACCGATAGCATTAACGTTCGGATTTATGATTGAAGAACTACAAGAAAATGAAACATTCATCGTATTCAAAAAATTGGTTGACTTGTGCCTTGTCCCGCTAGCCGGGTCCTTTCTTCTGAAAATCATTAGGCCAAGCTACATGGATACTAAAAAAAGTTTTTTACTACAGGCTCCCACTATTCTTTTTGTAATAATATTTGTCATCACCCAGCATAAGATAATACTTATACTTTCCTTTACCTATACAACGATAATTGCTGCTATCATTTTCTTTCTTATTGTTTTTATTTCCGACCGTTACAACCGTAATCTGAGAAATAACCTGTCGAATATTGACACCAATACTATAGAATGGATACGGGTAGTCGTATATATATATTTGCAGTATGGTATCTGATGTGGGCTCTCCTGCTGAAAGAAAATGATAGCTGGCTATATCCGGTCTATTATCTGTTTCTCATCATTATTTGGACTTTTATATACAAATTTTCAATAAAACACGTTTCGGTATTCCATGAAGAGGAATTATTCATACCCGTTCAGGAAGAGAAAACAAAGGCATTACCGTTCAATGACAAGTTTATACATAATTTGGAAGTATATATGGAACAGGAACGCCCATGGCTAAATACTTCTCTATCTTTACAAGACCTGTCCTTAGCATTGAACACCAATCGTACCTATCTGTCAGAGTATTTTCATAAAACATTAGGCATTACTTTTTATGATTATATAAATAGCTTTCGCCTGAAACATGCTTGCAAAATACTATTATCAGATCCCGATCTATCAATTTTACAGGTAGGTGAGAAATCCGGATTTAATTCGATTTCTACTTTTCAGCGAGCCTTTGGGAAGCATATCGGATGCACACCGGCTATTTACCGCCGGCAAAATCTATCAATAAAAACTCGCAAAGCTGAAAAAAATGAAAAACATCCATAACCTGTAAATTTGACTTGTTATCTGTAAATTTGACTTGTTATTTGTAAAATCGACCCGTTATTTGTAAAATTGACTCATCCCCTATTAGTTTTATTTAATATTTTTGGCTTCATAAATGCTATATAATTAAATGAAAAAGAAAAACAATTTCTTAACTGAAAGCCGCAGATTCGGTTAAAATCAAATTCGTTTTTTGACAAACTATTTATACAGTTGTTGCTTAATATTTTTTGAAAAAATAGAAAACGTTAAAACAAAAGTTATCAATAAAATGGATATTAATATATATATGTTAATTATCTCGTTTTATTTTTTTCAAAAAGATGAATGGTATCAATACGACTAAATGTCCCATTGTATTTATTGGTACTAATTCATGGATTTCATACAATTTAAATTAATCTCCTGAGAGGATATTTATGTATCCTTCAATAGCGAAGCTTTTGCCCATTTCCAGAAACAATTAATGTATATTACCCTGTTCGTCTTTAATTAAACATTAGGAACAGAGCCGCACAATGATTTAAACAAAGCTATAAAAAGAGATTCCGGTAGCATCTTTCCGAATGTTAATAACGAACCTCTTATCTTATATTTAATAATTCCTTAAATGTCATATTACAAATCTAACGTCTGGTTTGCCGCCCGGGTAAGGCGCAATCAGGAAAGGACAGTAAAAGAAAAGTTGGAACACCTTGGTATAGAGAATTATGTTCCGTTTCAAAAGGAAATTCGTATACGAAAAGATCGAAAAGCTGAGGTCTGGACGCCTGTCATACCCAATATAGTCTTTATACATACAGATTTCAATACAGGCATGTCAATCGCTAATGAATATGGAATTAAAATCTCATTCATAAAAGCAATAGACGGTAAAGGCTTGCTTATAGTTCCACAAAAGCAAATAGACGATTTCAAATTAATATGTGAAAGTGGTGTAAAATATACTTTAGTAGAGACTTTCGAAAAAGGGGACCATGTGTTAATCAATAATGGATGCCTGAAAGGGCTTTCCGGAGAATTGTTAAGTATGAATGAAAACAATAGCAAAATGCTTGTAAGGATTGACGGAATTGCCACATTTAAACTAATAATTCCAGCAAAAATGTTAAATAGGCTAAATTAAATCACTTCACCAGTCTCATTTGAAGATGCTATCACTAAAAAAAATATTCTTTTCTATCAACATAAATTATAAAAATAAATTACGCAGTATACAATATCTCAACCGGAGTATTGTTTTTGTCATCGATTTATTTTTATCATCTTTCGGTACACTATGTGCTTTACAGCTTGTCTGGTTTATACTGGGGAAAAACGGGATAATGACCTATTGGGAGTTTATGATGGCTTTGACTGCCATCATTTCCATTATATTATTCTTTTTATTCAGAGTCTATAAAACAAGTATAAGATTTTCGAGGCTTAGGGAACTGAACCGTATATTCTTTTTATTGATTGTCAAATGCTCGCTGCTTTCATTAATTGTCATAAAACAAGAATTCTTAAGTGTAAAATATAGTCTTATCTGCTGTATATTAGATTTATTTATCTCCTCATTCTTTATGATCTCTTTCCGGGTATTTATAGTCAGTATATATTACTCTATAGTAAATTGGGATGACAAACAAGTCAATAATGTCCTCATATATGGAGATAACAAAAATGTTCCTCTTCTGGCTTCTCTGATAAATAACAATGATGAGGTTCCGTATAAGGTAGTCGGGATACTAAGCCGGATACACCGGAGAAAAGGATTTCAGGTCGCAGGATTCCAAGTCTATACATGGGACGGAGATTTAGATAAACTATTACTTTCCGTTAAACGGAAAATAACCCATATTGTGTTTACCAATAATGCAGACTTCAATCATGAATCCGATAAACTCGTATACAGTTGCATGGAACACAATATACAAATGCTGATGAGTGGCAAAATACAATTAATGAATAAGCAAAACCTGCTCCAGCAAATAAAAAACATAGAGATAGAAGATCTTTTACAACGGGATGAAATAACTATAGATGTAAAAGCCGTTTCCAGTGAAGTAAGTGAAAAAGTTGTATTGGTAACGGGCGCGGCAGGCTCTATCGGATGCGAGATTTCGATACAACTGGCAGGTTTCGGCGTGAAGGAATTAATTCTTTTGGATATAGCCGAAACGCCTTTACATAATTTAGAACTTGAAATGCTGAAGAAATTTCCAAAACAGAGTATAACATTTATACTCTGTGATGTCCGTTCAGATACAAGAATCAAAGATATATTCAAGCAACATAAACCCAACCTTGTATTTCACGCAGCAGCATATAAGCATGTTCCTGTAATAGAAGAGCATCCTTGCGAAGGGGTTCTCACCAATATCGGGGGAACCATAAACATTGCACGCCATTCGCAATTCAATAATGTGGAGAAATTTATAATGATATCCACTGACAAGGCGGTGAATCCCACTAGTATAATGGGGGCTACTAAACGCATAGCAGAGTTGTGCATACAAGGGATGAACAATATGTTCTATACCCAGTTTATCACTGTCCGTTTTGGTAATGTACTGGGGAGTAATGGTTCGGTCATTCCCCTGTTCAGGCAGCAAATAGCATATGGAGGACCCGTGACGGTCACTCATCCCGATATGATACGTTATTTTATGACAATCCCCGAAGCTTGCCGGTTGGTATTGCAGGCAGCAACGATGGGCCGGGGCGGAGAAATTTTCGTTTTCGATATGGGGGAGCAAGTCAAAATTGACAACCTTGCCCGCAAAATGATATTACTTTCGGGACTTATCCCGGACGAAGATATAAAAATAGAATATACAGGCCTGCGTCCGGGGGAGAAACTGTATGAAGAATTATTGACCGATGACGAATCAACCCAAATTACTAAAAATCAAAAGATACGGATAGCTAAGGCTGATAGAATAGACGAAAAGGAGCTAAAAATAAAAATAATAAAACTGATGAAGTACGCAAAAAGAACGGAGAAAGTTGATACTGTGCGTATGATGAAACTCATCGTCCCGGAATTTAAGAGTAGTAATTCGAAATTTGAGGCTTTTGACAAAGAAGAACTTGTCATGTACGAATAAATAGCGTTATAATCAAGAAAACTTAAAATTCGCGGGCAATGGAAGATAAGCCAATCAGGGTATTAATGCTTTTCACTATTCTCAACAGAGGGGGAGCCGAAACTATGGTGATCAATTACCTTCGAAGAATAGACCGTTCTAAGGTAATATTCGATTTTATTGTGCATCGTTCCGAAAAAGGAGCATATGACGATGAAGTAGAAAAAATGGGATGCAGGATATACAGATTTCCTCCTCTGAAATTATTACGTATACCATCATATAAAAGGTATATATCGGATTTCTTCGATTTGCACCGCGAATATAAAATAATACACGGACATTGTTCCGAATTAGGATATTATATATATAAAGAAGCTCATAGACGAGGCCTTCCTTTTATTGCAGCACACGCACATAACGAACCTCACGGCTTAGATATAAAGACTCCTGTAAGGAATATACTAAAATGGAGAATGCGCCCTTACCTCACTCATTATTTTACATGCAGCCAGGGTTCTGCTAAATGGCTGTTTGGAAAACCGTTAATGGAGAAGGCCATATTATTTCCTAATGCGATAGATACCTGCCGCTTCGTATTTAATCCTGTAAAAAGAAAAGAGATACGGGTCAGCTATGGATGGGAAGGCAAATTAGTCATAGGTAATATATCGAGATTCTCTTATCAAAAAAATCACCTCTTTCTGTTGGATATATTTTCCATAGTGGCCCGCTGCGAGTCTTCAGCATTACTCGTGCTTGTCGGAAGTGGAGGCGAATTACAAAAGAGGGTAAAAGAAAAAGTATTACAACTCGGATTAAAGAATAAAGTAAAGATAATGGGAAGCCGGGCCGATATTCCCGATCTGTTACAAGGAATGGATCTATTCTTATTCCCTTCCCTTTTTGAAGGGTTAAGCGTCGCTCAATTAGAAGCACAGGCTTCGGGGTTGAAGATAATAAACTCAACATCCGTATCAGAAGAAGGTACAATAATACCTGAACTCGTAGAATCTTTATCGCTAAAGCTTACCGCCGGCCAATGGGCAGAAAGAGTATTGCAAAGCATAACAGGCTATGAACGCAAAAACCGAATGCAAGAAATTACAGATGCAGGATTCGATATAAATAGAAATGCAGAATGGCTTCAAGACCTATATATAAGAGAAAGCCGATATTAACGGTATTTACCCCTACCTATAACCGTGCCCATACTCTGGAATTATGTTATAGGAGTTTATTGCGTCAGACATCTTCAGACTTTAAATGGCTAATAATCGACGATGGTTCTACCGATTCAACAGCCGTTTTAGTCAGAAGCTGGATGGCGGAAGATAAAATTACCATTGAATATCATTATCAGGAAAACCAAGGAATGCATGGAGCTCATAATACAGCTTACCGGCTGATAAATACCGAATTAAACACATGTATAGACTCGGATGACTACCTGGCTGATAACACGGTAGAACTGATCATTGATAAATGGCTAAAAGACGGCTCCGACAAATACGCAGGAATAATAGGACTGAATGCAAAATATAACGGGGACATAATCGGCACTGGGTTTTCGGTTCAGAGAACCACACTTACCGGTTTTTATATGCGGGGAGGCCGTGGAGATAAAAAACTCGTATATCGCACATCTGTAATAAAAAGTATACCGGAATATCCGGTCTTTAAAGACGAAAAATATGTAGGATTAGCCTATAAATACGAACTTATCGATTTGAAATATGAATTATTGACAATGAATAAGACCCTGTGCTATGTTGATTATCAGACAGATGGATCTTCCATGAATATGTATCGTCAATATTTCCGTAATCCGCGTGGATTCGCTTTTATCCGGAAAGAATCGATGATACACCACCCTTCACGTATACGAAGATTCATCGAGGTTATACATTATGTAAGTTCGAGCATTATTTGTAAAAACACGCAATTTATAAAAGAATCGCCCAAAAAGATAACAACGGTTTTGGCTCTTCCTTTCGGATTTGTATTGTATATCTATCTTTTATATCAATATAAACACTGCCGGCTGATAACTCCAAAATAAGTACGATACTTTTTACGTGCAATATATATGTTAGATTCTATCCCAATACAATTATATACTGATCTTTTCAACTACTTAATTTAAGTTGCTATTTATAGATTGTAAATTTTATCAAAAGTATATCCCCAAATGAAAGCAATAAGTTTAATCAAGAACCCCTTTTGAGTGACGGCATGAATTTTCTTAGGCAAATACTTGGTAATATCACTAAAAGCTGTTTCAATCCGCTTTCTGTGAATAGATATCAGATATTCCATACACGGATTATGCGGCTTTGTGGAATTACTTTTCCTGGCAGCTTTCAGATAAATATTATTATCGGCCAGCATGTCTTCAAGCAAATAATCAGTGTAAGCGGAATCAGCCAGAAGTTGACTTCCATCAGGCAGGTTGACCGGCAATTGTTTTATACCGTCAATATCATGGATTCCGCCTGCTGTAAAGGTAAATTCTACGGGAATACCATCCGAAGTAACTATCATATGAACTTTAAAACCATAAAAATAAACACGTTTGGAAGCACATTTACCTCGGTATTGTTCCCCTTTGACAATCCTGGATCTACTTATGCGTATATTATGGCAGACCTCTACAGGAAAGCTATCGATGCTATAAGTTGTCTCAAGGCTCATACCCTTTATTGCCTGGCCTGTATAGAAAAAGAGTTGGCTAAGAAATTCTCCTATATTGTGCAACCTGCGGTTGAAGCGGCTTTTGCCAAGCATACGAGGCATCAATCCGGTAGAACGGACAAAACAGATGGATTTCTCTATATTGCCTGCAAAATACTGGGCGGCAATCAGAACTACCGTAATGATTTCCGCATCACTGGTCTTACGGCTCTCAGGCTCTTTGTGGTTCATCGATTTCAATATATCATCAAAAAATACGTATATTGCAATGGTTTTTGTAACCATGGTCAGTCCTTTTTTGTGTGTTAGCACCGCAAAGTTAAGGGATTGACCTTTTTTATTGGATAATTCTATAAATAGCAACTTGAATTACTTAGTATTTGCTTTAATTATTATTGCTGTATTGGAAAGCTTCTCGGGCAAATTATTCAATCCGGAGATACGGGGTGTAAATAATATTATAGGAATTATAATTGTTATCGTGGTGATTATATATATGGGCTTACGCCCTGTATCATCTGTCTTCGGAGATACGCAGGCCTATGCAATTTCATTTCACAGGCTACAGTTGAGTGACAGTCAGTTCCACATACTAAATGATGGCGAATGGGTGTTCAACACCATAATGTTTTGGTTTGCCAAGAACGGCAATATCCATACTTTCTTTTTGTTTTGTTCTACTGTTTATGTGGGCACGCTTTGGTGGGCTTTGGTACGTATATTCAAAGAAGATTACCTGATACCGTTTATAGTGGCAATAGGGATGTTTACTTTTTGGAGTTATGGTGTTAATGGTGTTCGAAACGGGATGGCTGCATCAATTATAATTCTGGCATTTACTTTCAGGCAAAACCCTGTTTGGTTGGTAATATTATGTTTTTTGGGAGCAGGAATCCACAATTCCATGTATCTTACGCTGGCAGCTGGCGGAGTAGCATTTTTTGCAAAGGATTCAAAAATATATTTATCCATTTGGTTGGCATGCATTCTCATATCTCTGATATCAGGAAATTTGTTTGCTGATATGATAGCAGGTAGCAACCTCATTGAAGATGACCGTTTTGCAAGCTATATAGCAGGCGATAATACCCAAAGTGTATTCAGCAATAAAGGATTCAGATGGGATTTTCTGTTATACAGCTCAATTCCGGTCGCAGCAGGTTATTACTTTATATTCAAAGAAAAATATACCGATATATTTTACATCTGGTTATTTAACATTTACCTGATGACCAATGCTTTTTGGATCATTATTATCAGAGCGAGTTTTTCTAACCGTTTTGCACAAATATCATGGTTTCTAATGCCTCTGATATTGATCTATCCGTTCTTTATGAAAAAGTTCTGGAATGATCAATCCGTCAAAATCGGATATATTGTGATTATTTCCTATTCATATACGTTTTATCTGACATTTATTAAATAATGAAAAAACTAATGCGTATAGCCGCAGCGCCTATCTCTCTTGATGTATTGTTGCGCGGACAGCTTAAATTTTTCAATAATTATTACGAAGTTATAGCTGTAGCATCACCCAATGAAATAATACATAGGAAAATATCGGAACGTGAAGGTGTGCGTACTGTTGAACTTAAGATAGAACGCAAGATATCTTTGTTGGAAGACTTAAAGTCATTAATTAAATTATATTTTCTTTTCCGGAGAGAAAAGCCGGATATAGTACATTCGTTAACTCCTAAAGCCGGATTGTTATCCATGGTGGCGGCGAAAGCCGCAAATGTACCGGTCCGGATACATACTTTCACCGGACTCATTTTTCCCTGGAGAAAAAGAGCCGTAAGTATGTTACTGAAAACAATGGATAGGTTGACTTGTATGGCTGCGACAAATGTCATACCAGAAGGCCAGGGTATAAGGAAAGAACTGATAACGCATTCAATAACAAACAAGCTATCGGCGGTATTGGCAAATGGTAATATAAATGGAGTGGATCTCGAGTATTTTAAGCCTGTGCCTTCCACTTTTGAAAGGTCTTTTACACGCTTTATTTTTGTAGGGCGGGTGGTCCGCGATAAAGGAATAGAAGAATTGAAAGAGGCCTTCGAGCGGCTAAACAATGCTGAGTTGATTATTGTCGGCCCTTTCGAACAAAACCTTAATCCATTAAATGAAGACTGTTATAAATGGGTCAGAGAAGGAAAAGGAGTAACAAGTGTCGGATTTAAAGAAGATATACGTCCATATCTCGCAGATGCAGATGTATTGGTATTACCATCGCACCGGGAAGGTTTCCCCAATACGCCTTTACAGGCCGGAGCAATGGGTCTTCCTACCATAGCGACAGATATATGCGGATGTAATGAAATTATTATAAACGGAATAACCGGATTATTAGTTGAACCCCGTAATGCAGATCATCTATACGAAGCGATGAAATTGCTATCAGAAAATCTGGTTTTAAGAAAAGAAATGGGCCTAAAAGCCAGGGTGCACATTGCTGAAAAATTTTCACATTGGAATGTCTGGGACGCATTATTACATTTTTACCAGAATGTATCGTAGGTTTTTTAAACGTTTTTTCGATATCATAGGGGCTGTCACTGGTCTTATATTAATATTCCCGGTATTATTTATCACAGGAGTGGTATTAGCTATAGTCAATCACGGATCTCCTTTTTTTGTTCAGCAACGGCCTGGCCGGAAAGGAAAGATATTTAAAATAATCAAGTTCAAAACGATGAATGATAAACGGGATGAAAATGGGAATTTATTACCTGATATGGAAAGGATACATCAGGCCGGAAGATTTATCAGGTCGACTTCTATAGATGAATTACCTCAAATAATAAACGTCTTACGTGGCGACATGAGCTTTATCGGTCCGCGTCCATTATTGAAAGAATATCTCCCGTTATACACATCAGAGCAAGGCAGCCGGCACAAAGTGAGGCCGGGAATAACCGGATGGGCACAGGTTAAGGGACGCAATACCATTTCGTGGAGACAAAAATTTGAATATGATATATGGTATGTAAATAATATAAACTTAAAAACCGACATCAAAGTCGGATGGATGACCATAAAAAAAATAGTAGCACGTGATGGGATAAATGCAGAAGAGAATATCACCATGATACCGTTTGACGTATTCTATCACAAAACAAAGTCGAAATTGCAATAAAGAACCAATAATTCAATATGAAAAACTTAATTGTTTTCGGAGCAGGAGATCTGGGGAAACATATCGTTTACAATAAACATATGTTTGATAATAAATACAATATACTTGGTTTTATGGATGAAGACATCAACAAGGTTGGATCTCAACTTTGCGGAATACCTGTATTCGGTACAGACTATTTGCAATCAAATAAAAGAAATAATCTACATATGATTATTGCGATAAGTTCCCCTAAAGCAAAGGAAGAAATTTTAAAGAAAATGATGTCTTATGATATCACTTTCCCCAATTTTATTTCCCGTGATGCATGGATATCTAAAAAGGTGAAAACAGGACGTGGAATATTGATATATCCAAATAGTACTGTCGATTTCGAAACTGAAATAGAGGATTTTGTAACCATTAACGCCGGATGTTCTGTCGGACATAATGTAACAATAGGCCGTTTTTCTACATTAGCACCCGGAGTCAACCTTGCCGGACACACAAAAATCGGAGAGAAAGCCGATCTGGGTATTGGATGCTGTACTATACAAAAAATCAAAATTGGCAACAGGAGTATAATAGGTGGTCAGGCAATGCTGATACAAGATGTTGAACCCGGACAAACAGTTGCCGGAGTACCTGCAAAAACAATTAAATAATATGGAACTGAAAAAAATATGGTTGTCCCTTGCCCAAATGGGAGGACAAGAGCAGCAATATATCCATGATGCCTTTGATAAGAATTGGATAGCTCCCCTCGGGCCCAATGTTACCGGATTCGAGCAAGACCTAAAGGACTATCTGGGTGAAAATTGCCATGTAACAGCCCTTAGCGCCGGAACAGCAGCATTACATCTGGCTATGGTGCAATTGGGTGTCGGATTAGGTGATGAAGTTATATGCCAATCATTTACATTTTCGGCTTCAGCCAATCCCATCATATATCAGAATGCAACACCTATATTTGTAGACAGCGAACCCGAAACATGGAATATATCTCCCACGCTGCTGGAAAAAGCTATCATTGACCGAAAGATAAAAACAGGGAAATACCCCAAAGCTATTATTATCGTAGACCTCTATGGTATGCCTGCAAAAATGGATGAAATCACCACCATCTCCTCAACATATAATATACCGCTGATAGAGGATGCCGCTGAGGCATTAGGATCTGAATACAAGGGCCGAAAATGTGGCACATTTGGCGAATATGGCGTACTGTCGTTCAACGGGAACAAGATTATAACTACTTCTGGGGGCGGGGCATTGGTCTGTAAAAGCCGCGAACGAGCGCAACAAACTATTTTTCTTGCCACTCAGGCAAAAGAAAACAAGCCCTATTATCATCATAAGGAAATAGGCTATAATTACAGGTTAAGTAATATTTGTGCAGGTATAGGCCGGGGACAGATGAAGGTATTGCCCGGACATTTATTGCGAAGGCGTGAAATTCATTCTCTCTATTCGGAATTATTAGCAGATGTAAAAGGGATATCTGTCATGCAATGCAACAGGAGAACATATAATTCGAACTATTGGCTAACCTGCATCACCGTCAACAGCGAGCTATTGAATATAACAGCCGATAATATACGCTTGCACCTTGATTCTGTAAATATAGAATCGCGGCTGCTATGGAAACCATTGCATACTCAACCCGTATTTGAGTCTTATCCTGCATATACAGACGGTACTTCTGAGGGACTTTTCCAGATCGGGCTTTGCCTGCCCTCCGGCCCGTCACTAACAAATGAGGATATAGAAAGAGTGGTGGCAGAATTGAAGAAACGCATACAAAATCACAAATGTCAATAATCTCAATTTTTAATACTTAAGAAATATATTATGGGAATAGCCTCAAAATTACTTATTGGGACATGTATCGCAGTGATATCGTGTTCGTGCGCTTCATCGAAGAGAGTAGCTTACTTTCAGGATATAGACAAGAAGCATGATCTCACTGCTTATGAAAATTACGAACCCCAAATAAAGAAAGACGATTTGCTTAATATCGTTGTATCGGGTCCGGATAAAGATGTTATTTCACCATATAATAGTGATAGAAAGTCTTATCTGGTGGATATAAACGGTTTCATCAATATTCCTGTATTAGGGAAGATGCGGGTTGAGGGACTCACTTTGCGTGAACTGTCAAATGAACTTACCGCTCAAATATCCAAAGATATAAAGAATCCTATTGTGAACGTATCATTTATGAACTATAAAGTAACAGTATTAGGAGAAGTACGTACACCAGGCACATTCACCATGGAAAGCGAAAAGACAACTATTTTACAAGCCTTGGGCATGGCCGGAGATCTTACTCTCGGGGCCAAACGAAACGATATACTGTTGATCCGGGAAATAAATGGTAAATATGAACACATAAAAATCGACCTTCGCAAGACTGATATTCTTTCTTCTCCATATTATTACCTATGTCAAAACGATGTTATCTATGTAACTCCTTCATCCTCGAGGGCATTCTCAGGTTCCAGTCAATCTTCCTTTTTGCCTGTAGTTACATCCTCTTTAGGTTTAATAGTATCATTGGTGGCATTAATAATGAGTAATTGATTAAATATTACGGTTTAAACTATTAATAAAAATATTCTGAGACAAGCATGATTGATAGAGAATTCTTGAAGGACAAAGGGCAACTAACGAAAATCGACTTTCGAAAAATACGCATCATTATATGGAATATGAAGTATATATTATTATTGTCGGTAATAGTGTGCCTGGCAGGAGCTTATGTCTATCTCAGTTATACTGCACCGATCTATAAAAAGAATATTACGGTTGTGCTCAAAAACCAACAAAACCAATATTCAGATAATTATCAATTGATTTCAAATGCTTTAGGTGTTGAAAATAAGACAAGTTATGAAAATCAAACATTCATTCTGAGATCTGTGAAATTGATGAGCCGGGTTGTTGAAGCGGGAGAGTTTAATGTAAGATATTTCAATATCGGTCATTTTGTTGACACAGAGAAATATACCAGTTCTCCGATAAAATTCTTATTTAGTCCGGCAGAGGGACAGGAAATTGCCAATATCAATATGGAAATATCTTTCCCGGGGGATAAAGAAATACAGATAGACACCCTGCTAGTCAATAATACTCCTGCGCTCTTATCTGTAAAAACAGTTGAATTAGGACAAATAATCAATACTTCTATAGGTGATATGAAATTTATGGCAAAGAACGAAACTGATCTATCCGGACAAAAAGGAAAGATGCGTATTACACATTCCGGTATAGAAAAAACTGCCCGAGAGTTGGTTTCGTCTCTTGAGATTATATCCTCCATACAACAACCGGATGCTTTAATCATCTCATTAAAAGAAAAACATCCGAAGCGGGCAGAAGATATATTGAATATATTGATTGATGAATATAATATCCTGACTAAGGAAAATGACAGCCAAAGTATCCTAAGTACAATATCATTCCTTGATGAACGGATTATCGGATTGGAAGAAGAACTGAAGGAAGTCGAAGGATCATATACAGATTATAAGGCTGCCAACGGATTGCTCGATCTTAATTCGCAATCCCAGATAGCAGTAACCTCCAGCCAAAGTTATAAAGACCGGTTAAATGAGCTCTCTTTACAATTTAGTTTACTAAAAAGTATCAAAGAATCTTTTCAGGGCGATACTTACCAACTCATCCCAGTTAATATAGGTATTATAGATGCTACATTAAACTCGTCAATTTCGCAATATAACCAGCTTGTTATCGACCGGAACAGAATGTTGGCCGGGTCCAGCGAGAATAATCCTAAGGTTCAATCTACAAGCGATTTATTAGCTGCATTGAAAGGGAACATCATACAATCAATTGATAACCTGGAAGACAGTCATGAACTTCGGCTGCAATCTATAGCTCAACAACAAAACCAGAATCAACGCAAATTAGTAACGATGCCGTCAAAACAGTTGGCCCTGACACGTATGTCGCATTTACAGCAGGTAAAGGAGCCGCTTTATATTCTTTTGCAACAAAAGAGGGAAGAAGCATTACTGATGCTGTCATCATTATCTGATGAAGCTTATGTTGTAGATAAGGCCTTCGGTCCAAACGACCCGGTCTTCCCCAGAGGAAAGGATATTTACATACTTGCCTTCGTTCTGGCACTTGTTATTCCTATATTAATAGTATTTGTAATGAATCTCCTACGGGATAAGATCCTTTTCGAAAAAGATATTATCGACCGTACCGACATTCCTTTATTAGGAGTGGTACCCTCGGCTTTAAAAAACAAGAAGTCGCCAATGAAAGCCCAGATAGTGACCGATGCCGGCCGAGACCCTCTTACTGAAAGTTTTCGAATGTTACGGTCTAAATTAGAAAATATTGGAATTAATAAGAGAAAACAAGGAGGGCTAATTTTGCAGATTTCCTCATCCGGTCCATGGGAAGGTAAGAGCTTTATTTCTATCAATATGGCTTTGTCTTTGGCATATTTAGGAAAAAAGGTATTACTCATAGGGGCTGATCTTCATAAGCCCGCGCTTAGCAAATATCTGAACATAGACAGTAATAAGGCAGGCCTGTCTACATACCTGGCAGGAATGGAAAAAGATATACATAATAGTATAATTCAACATGAAGACGCCGAAAACTTAGATATTATTCCGGCCGGTCCGATACCGTTAAAACCCAGCGAACTACTTTCTCTGCCTTTGTTTGGCGAAACATTAGATAAATTGAGGGATGAATATGATTATATAATAATTGATTCGGCTCCATTCCTGGCAGTATCCAGCGGGTTTATTATCAGTAAATATGTCGATTGCACGCTGTATATTTTAAGATATGGCTACACCAGATTCTCCATCATCGATACTCTGAATAATATAATCCGGGAAGGCAGTCTTAATTCAGTCATGCTTATGCTAAATGCCGTGAATTTCAAGAAAAAGTCGATTTATGGAATGGGTGGATTAGGGGAAGGTTATAGTTATGGATATGGATACATCAATTATGGGAAAAAGTAAGAGCCGGAAAGTTGCTATTTTTTATCTGAAAAACTTATTTCGATTATAACGAAGAGAAAACCTATAAAATCTTCATACAATACGAATTCCTTCAATTTTCGAGTAATTATTTTATGAAGATTCTTATAAAGAAAATTATTAACCAAAAAGAAAAAAAAATGAAAAAGAACAGTGAAGATTTGAAAAAAGAGTATGTATCACCTCTTATTGAGATTATTGAGGTGGATGTAGAAGAAGGCTTTGCGATGTCAACCGGAACTGAAATTAAAGGGGCGGCTCACGACTTTACAACAAATAGCTTCGGTAGTAGAGACGGCGGCAGTACAATGGGTGATTTTTAATTTTTAAATTAATAGTATAAAAATTTGAAGGCAATGAAAAAAGTAATATTTGTAGCTTTAATTCTAATTATCAATTTGTGGTCGTGTTCTCAGAGTGATGAAACGGAGACCACTTCAGATGATTATGTGAATGTGACGATCGGTTCCGAATCAAGGAGCCTTAAAAGTATAATAGAACCTGGGGGCACAACGACATGGAATATTGACGATGAAGTAAAAATAATAGATGTAGATGGAGCTCCCAGAACATTTACTTATGGAGGTACGACGGCACAGAGATCGGCTGAATTCAAAGGAACATTGAAAGCCGGCCAAGGGAAAAAAATTTACAGGGCATATCATGTTTCTACAAAATCTAATTGTGTATTGCAAGATGGTCATATTCTTGCTGTCGAAAGGGAAAATCTTAATATAACTGAAGATTTGCTAAATCTAAGTTCGGCTTATTTCGGTACATATTGTCCTATGATAGCTATCCCTGTTGAGTTTAACGCCGAAAATCCAGATGATCCGAAATTATTCCAGTTTCACCATTTGACTTCAATGATTGAGGCCAGAGTCAGTTTGAGGGAGACTGAAGACGAAGAATTTTTAAATAAAATATGCGATAAGGTTGTGTTTGAGATTAAGGCGGTAAATTCAAAACCATTTTATACAAAAGTTGAATTTGATTTGAATTTACTTGGAACAAACAGTAATGTGGAGGACCTCAATGAATGTATAATAAATATGGATGATGAATCCGGGAAAGTGGATTTCATGTCTACTACAGTGAATATAAACGAACGTACCATAAGAGAGCTTATGCAGGAAAATGCGGGATTAAAATCTTTTCCAATCCCTATCTTTGCTTTTCCTACAAATGACAGTTTCGAGTATATAGCAACCGTATATTTTTATTATCAAGAGAATATTCAATTGCAAATGGAAGGTAGCCAGGTAGCGACCGGATTGAATCCTGTCGGGTTAAATGTTTTAGGATTCGATTATAAAAAGATTGTTAGATAATAACTATTAAAAAAATTATACTATAAAGGGTCAATACTGTTATTGCAATAGTAATGATCCTTTATAGTCGTATATAAACTATATCAGTATGAGAATTCGGGAAGGATTTAGAGTTCAGTCTGTTGGGGACGAGAATATAATACTCTTACAAGGTACATACGGCATTGATACCACCAAAATAGTTTCATTAAACGAAACAGCCCTATTATTATGGAACCTGTATAGGGATAAGGAATTTACAAAAGACCAGATAGCGTCTACACTTATCAAAGAATTTGGAGTAAGAGAAGAACTCGCAGTTAGAGATGCCAGCCTGTGGATTGATGCATTAGTCCGGAATGGATTTATAGAACAGTAATAATACATTTAATGGAAATGCTTTTTTTACTGCTCAAACTTAGCCTCAACATGAACAAAGATGAGGTTGAGTACTCCTCTCACGTACTTAAAAATAATAAGAATGAAAATTGGAAACAATTATTTAATCTTTCAATACGACAAGGGGTACTGTTACTTTCTTATGAGGGAATACAATATTTGCCGGCAAGTTTACAACCTCCCCGCAACCTCAAATTGCGTTGGTGCGTAAACGTGGTAAAAGGTAAAGAAAGGTATGACCATTATAAAGAAGTGATAACAAAATTATCCGGTTTATTCTTTAATAATAATCTGAAGCTTGTTTTAATAAAGGGCATTACTATTGCAGAACTGTATCCCGTCCCATCTCTCAGGGAAAGCGGTGATATAGACATTTGCTTATTAGAAAAGGCCGGACAGGTTGACAACCTGCTTGAAACCCTGGGTGTAAGAAAAGAAAAAGGTATACCTAAACATACAACTTTTTTCATAGATGGGATTCCTATAGAAAACCATTATACATTTTTCGATACTTCTTTGACGTTTCGAAGAGAAAGACAATTGTATCAGAAAATGGAGAATATACTCAAAGGTATGCTCTCCGAAGAATCTTATATCTCTATAAATGAGAACAATATCTTTCAGCTACCTCCACAGGCGGCAGCTTTGTACATTATAGGCCATACGTTCAGGCATTTTTGCTGTTTGGATACAAATATAAGGCAACTATGCGACTGGACAATATTTTTTAGTAAATACAAGAATAATATAGACTATGAGTTGTTGTCTTCTCAGGTATGCGAATTAGGTTTAAACGATTTTGTAAGCCATATCAATGATTTTTGCTTCCTTAAACTTGGGTTCAGGCCATACTTCATGGCCTCGCCAAAAATGGATACAAAAGCAGAGTTAATGATATTAAAAACAATTATGAGATATAGAGTGACTCCTGTTATACACGTCCCGGTTATTGGCGTCATAGCCTATCTCTTTCGAAGGAATAATTTGTATAAAAGATATTTAGGAAGAGTAAATCTTTCCGAGTTTTTACTTCCGGAACTCAAAAGTTATTTTCTATATCTGCTGAAAAAGAGATGGCGCCGCGTTAAAAAAGAAATAGAGGCGTAGAAGCCCTGAATAGTATAATTAGAATGAATAAAATATATTCCATCGCAGGATTGAATGTAAAACTGAGTGGGGAAGATACCCTGCAAAAAATAATAAGGTTGCCCGGATTTAAAATATTTGAAATTGAGAATAAAGAGACATTAACCATAGATATACACATCTATACTGACAGGAATATGGATAATGTTTACCGACAGAATATAAATTTTATACATCGTTTTAAGATATTGGATATACAGCATTCTTTTTCAATAAGCAAAGAGGGATATCTTTACGAAATGTATCACCGGGACGGTAGAAAAATAGCCGGCATTCTCCACGATACACGAAGCGATGATGTTTTTATATCTTCCTGCACATGCGACATGTATCTCAAATATATCATTTGGGTGGCGTTTACTGTATCTGCAATAAAAAAGAAAGTAATCCCGGTGCATGCATCATCAATAGTAAAAAAATCAAAAGCTGTCCTATTCCTCGGAGAATCGGGAACAGGCAAAAGTACACATACAAGATTATGGCTACAGCATATTGAGAATTGTTATTTGCTGAATGACGATTCTCCATTATTGTGTGTTAAAGATAACAATATATTTGTTTGCGGCTCCCCGTGGAGTGGCAAAGTCCATTGTTACCGGCAAGCCATGCTTCCCCTAAAGGCAATAGTCAGGCTTACCCAATGTTCCGAGAACAAAATTAGCCATAGAGATAACTTAACGGCTATAGGTGCTGTACACCCGTCTTTTCCTCCTTTTTTAGCTTATGATGAATCATTCTCGGAAAAAGTGATCCAGATAATAGACAAAATCGTTAAAACCACACCTATATATAGCCTTGAATGTCGCCCCGACAGACAAGCTGCTGAAATTGCTTCCGCGATGATATACCAGTTGGGATGAATGCTAAAGAGATACCTAATAATCTATTTTTTAGTAATATCAAAGATATCCTCAATTCGGGAAATTCTGTAGAACTGAAGATCAAAGGTACAAGTATGCACCCTACATTAGTGAATGGGAAACATAAAGTTGTACTGATACCATACCGGCAACAACAGATACGGATTGGGACTATAGCGCTTTTTGGATACAGGGGAAAATATATACTGCACCGGCTGATATCTATAAGTGAAGATCATCTGATATTTCAGGGAGATAATCTTCCGTCTGTGAGAGAATATGTTGAGGAAAAAGACGTAGTTGCGATCGTCGAATTCATCATTACGCCAGCCGGCAAAATTATAGATTATAAAAAGTTTAGCCCTCGCATTAAAGACAGATTGCGGCGATCTTTATACCAATATTATTTAATGTGTATTATTAAATTGAAGCGATTTGGTATAATCCATTATATAACACTATGAAAAAAAGGGAGCAATATTTGGATACATTAAGGTCTGTGGCTTGTATATTTGTCGTACTTACACATAGTACACTTCCCTTAAACACCTCGGATACAAGCTATACCCATGCCTTTATCTCATTTATTTGTTCTCCAAGCTCTGAACTTTTTCTGGCCGTTTCAGGAGCTTTATTATTACCGGTGTGCAGACCGGCTAAAGAGTTCCTAAAAAAAAGATTTATGCGGGTGTTTCCGCCATTGCTCTTCTGGTCTTGTACCATTGTTATCTACAGGTATTTTAGAAATTTCGTTTCGCTCGACGAAACTTGTATCTCTTTAATATGTATTCCTTTTAAACCGGTTTTAAGTGTTTATTGGTTTTTCTATGTAATTTCCGGACTATATATTTTTGCTCCTATTATTTCGAAGTGGCTGCTAAATAGTACACGAAATGAAATGCGTTTGTTCCTCTTTTTATGGATTATAACGCTTGCCTTAGCTTCAGTGAGCATATTATTGGATAATAAATTGGTGCCGGTAAATGGAAGTTATTATTTCATACTCAATAGTTTCGGAGGGTTTCTTGGCTTTATGATATTAGGCAGTCTCTTACGCAACCACACATCCGGGCGAACTGTAAAACATAATATTGTCATTCCACTTGTTATCCTGTTTTCATTGTTTATCGTTGCTGTTATTGGCTACAAAACGCGGATACTTACAGCCGGTTTTTTCATAGAGAATCTATCATTACCCACTGCATTAATGGTATATGCTGTTTTTATGCTTTTTAAAGACATCAGGTTCGATAATAAAATAATCATCAGAATTATAACCGAAATAGCTACTTGCTCGTACGGAATATATCTGATACATATTTTAGTTAACAGAAATATTGTCCGGAATCTACTCGGATATATCGGGGTAACGGATTACCACGCCATAATCACATCATCTCTTTCATTAATATTATCCTTGGGTATTTCGTATGGCATAATAAAATTAATAAAACTTTTGCCTTATAGCAAATACATTGTGGGATAGGTTAATGTAAACGGTAATACCTGAACAGATAATGAAAAAGCACTTGTTCATTTCCATCCAATATATGGAAATAGGTGGGGTCGAGCGTTCCTTATTGGGGCTGTTGGATAGCATAGACTATTCCCGGTACGAAGTGGATCTGTTTATTTATCGGCATTCGGGTGAGTTAATGCAATTTATACCCTCTAAGGTTAACCTTCTACCCGAGATTCCGGCCTATACAGCCTTAACGCGGCCTATTATACAGATTATCGGCGAAGGTTACCGGATGATAGCTTTGCAAAGACTGATTGCGAAATTTCAGGCCTGGCGCTTTAACAGGAAGGATAATAAAGATGAAAACTTCTCCATATATCAGTATGTAGCATCGGCCACAACGCCTTATTTACCTTCGATAAACGATACAAATTATGATCTGGCAATAAGTTTTATTGCCCCGCATAATATAGTAAAGGACAAAATAAAAGCAAAACGCAAGGTAGCATGGATCCACACTGATTACTCGAATGTAACGATAGATGTAAAAGAAGAATTGCAAATATGGTAGGAGTACGATCATATAGCGGCTGTTTCGGAAGATGTAAAAATAGCCTTCGTATCAAAATTCCCTTCTTTGGCATATAAAATTATTGTTATTGAAAATATTCTTTCTGTAAATTTTGTCCGCGAACAGGCTTTATTGGAAAAACCCAAACTGGATGGGCAAATTAAGCTCCTGACTGTCGGGCGTTTCTGCTACCCAAAGGCATTCGATCTCGCTGTGCGTATTTGTGCCGGATTGGTGGACAAAGGAGTACCTGTTAAGTGGTATGCCATAGGGTATGGAGATGAAAAGCCTATTCTGGATGCGATAAAAGAATATAATATGCAAGAACATTTTATTATATTGGGTAAGAGGACGAATCCTTATCCTTATATAGCCGCTTGCAACATTTATATTCAGCCATCCCGATATGAGGGTAAAGCCGTTACCGTAAGGGAAGCTCAAATAATAGGAAAGCCGGTTGTAATAACTGCCTTTAATACTTCCGAAAGCCAGTTGAAAAATGGATTCGACGGGCTTATTGTTCCTATGAACATCGAAGATGCAGTATCCGGAATCAAAACCCTTATTGAGGACAAATCCTTACAGGATAAATTCAGGGAAAATATGTCAGCCCGAGATTATGGGAACTCTAAAGAAGTGGAGCTTGTATATAAATTGATACCGTAAATTATGAAATTGTTATACATAACAAATGGCATTACAGGTGCAGGAGGGCTTGAACGTGTACTTTCGGTAAAGGCCACATACCTTGCGGATAATTTAGGTTACGAGATTTGTATACTATCACTTAACGAAAAAGGGAAAGAACCATTCTATAAATTTAGTGACAAAATAGCTTTTTGCTCTATAGATACAACAAAAAGCAAGACCATGTATTTTTCGGGAATATATTATGCCGTCAAAGAATTTGATCCTGATATTATTTCCGTTTGTGACGACGGTCTAAAAGGTTTTTTTATTCCCTTATGGATCAGGAGCAGTGCCAGGATTATTTACGAAAGACATGTTTCGAAAGAAATGGTCACACAGCTCCGGAAACCTTCTTTCAAGCAAAAAATAGCTTTTTTATTAATGGATATAGGGAGCCGCCTCTTTGATAGGTTTATAGTGCTCACTTGTGATAATAAAAAACAGTGGAAATCTAAAAATATAGAAATAATACCCAACCCTCTTCCTTTTTATCCTGATATTGTATCTAAATTGGACTGCAAGCGCATTATTTCCGTAGGAAAGATTACCAGACAAAAAGGTTATGACCGTTTAAGAGAAGCGTGGAAGTTAATTGAGCATAGCCATCCCGGCTGGAAGATCGATATATACGGTTTGGTTTCCGATGATTGCAAATCGCTGGAAGGCATCGAAATAACATCTATAAACATAAAGAACCCCGTGAAAGATATAGAAAATGAATACTTGTCATCATCCATTTATGCTTTACCCTCCCGTTTTGAAGGATTCGGCATGGTACTTATTGAAGCCATGTCGTGTGGAATACCATGCGTAGCTTTCGACTGCCCTTGCGGCCCTCGGGATATTATCACAAATGGAGAGGATGGTTTCATAGTAGAGAATGGGAATATTGAACAGTTTGCAGAAAAGCTTTCCATACTGATTGAAGATGAACAGTTACGTAAAAGCATGGGCGAACATGCCCGTCGCAATGTACAACGTTACGATGTTCATGTAATAACCAGACAATGGGATAAGCTTTTTAAAAGTCTATGATAAGTATAATTGTACCTGTTTACAATGCGGAAAACCACCTGCGTACATGTCTCGACAGCCTGCTGAGGCAGACATATACAGACATAGAAGTAATATGTGTCGATGACGGTTCGCAAGATAAAAGCGATTCTATCTTAGCCGGTTATTCATGCAGTGATAGCCGTTTCAAATTACTTACACAGGAAAACAGCGGGATATCTTCGGCTCGTAACAGAGGTATTGAAGAGGCTCAAGGCGAATGGATTATGTTTGTAGATTCAGATGACTGGATAGATATCACCACATGCGAGAAAGTAATGGACTTGGCTGAAGAGTATAACCCGGATGTCGTTTTCTGGTCATATATCCGCGAATTTGAAAATGAAAGATCATCTCCCCGTTTTTTAATGAATGAAAATAAGTTATTCGACGAAGGCAATATACAATCATTACATCGCCGGATAGTGGGTCCGGTAGGACAAGAATTGAGAAATCCGGCGTTGCTTCATTCATGGGGTACTGCATGGGGTAAACTCTATACCAAAAACGCCATATCTGAATTTAGATTTACCGACACCAAAGTTATCGGTACTGCCGAAGATGCCTTGTTCAACATAGAAGTTTTTACTCTTATAAAGAGGGCTTTATATATTAATCAGCCTTTTTATCATTACCGGAAAAGCCGGGATTCATTTACCGGCGGATACAATAAAGATTTGAATGAACGGTGGATAAATCTTTACACAATAATATCAGATATTATCACCGCGAATAATCTTCCGGCTGATTTCCATAAAGCTCTTGATAACCGTACCGCATTAGGTATGATCGGCCAGGGTATAAATGAATGCAGATCATCACGGAACCCGCTAGGCAAGATAGCTGCAATAAAACATATAATAATGCAAGATCATTATCGTATTGCAGTACAAAACCTGCCGCTCAAATATTTTCCTCCCCATTGGTATTTCTTTTTCCAGGCAGTTAAAACCGGTAAAGCCAGCATTCTTTATCTCCTATTACTTATTATGAAATATTGTAGATTTATCTGAATAAGGAGATCCACAATCATCATTATTCTGTATAATATACAGTTTGTCCTTTACAAACAATGCCAAGAATAAACGATAGACCGGCATCATTAATTTTTATCATTTCCCATATACTTCACTCCATTCCATCCGTGAGAAATAATACCGGTAATCATTCGTCCCTTTCCATTTCAGCAGAGGGATATATACACTCAATCCGCTAAATTTTGCCGGATCGATGCTAAACTTATTATCCGCACTGACCATAAAAGTAGCGGTGGCCGCTTTATAAAGGACAACCCGGGTAAGCTGTTTTTCAAATGAACTGTATTGTTCTGTTGTACTGTTTACTTTGATAAAGTTTGCGAAATCAAAAAATATCTGCGGGATATTTTTAGTATGGTATGTTTGGATACCATCGGTTGTGATACTTTCAATATCCGATACTTTCCCCGAAAGAATTTTCTCTGATTCCACGTATAACCCATCCAACTCTTTGGCATCTATCAACGTAATGCTTGCCGAACGAAGAATTTCATATTTCATTTCGTTATAATGCCTGTAATAGATTTTACAGGCATCCGTCAATTCGTTCTTACCCCCAAACAGTAATGGCAGAACCTTAGCATAAGGAACACCCGAGGCATCGTAATCTGCTGCAAACAATACCTCTGTCGGTGAAGCCACAAGGTAATCCGCCTTACTGCGAAACTCATACAAGCCCTCCACTGTCCCCATCAGGCAGACATCGAACCAGATATATTCGGCTACTTTGTCCGGCAATGCTTTTGCCATGTCATCCACTTCCATAAAAGAAATGGAGCTTTCCGGTATATCGGGATTTTCATCGATGGCTACATATTTCAACCTGATATTTTCATTACTCTCTTCTTCGATATAAGTGGCAGGGTACCAGCCCATAGAATGCGACCAGATTACCAGCCCGAATGTTTCGGAAGGCACCAATTGCTTTGTTTCCTGAATGACACGTACCAATGTTTCAGCATCCGCGGAATTTTCTTCTTCATAGCTTTTCAGGGCGGTTTCGGTCCCGTCCCGATTGACTTTGAAAAGCCGTGGGGAAGCGTCTTTCCTGTCCACATATATCACTGCTGTTCCTGCACTTTTCTTAGCTCCTTCTTTTATCTTCGCGATAGTATAATCCACATCACTGTCCAATGAATTATCTGCCGCCATATAAATCAATGTCGTGTATGAAATCGCAACAGGAACAGTATCATCATCGTCAGAAGAGCATCCTGTCATAAACAATAATGCAAAAAGGGATATGACAAGATAACTTCCCCGTTTTTGAAACCAAATATGTAAAAGACTCTTACCTTTCATAATATACAGATATTATACAATGTATTACAAAGCCATTAATTCTATCTGGGTAGTGCACAAAATCAATAGTTATAACTATTAATTAATTTTACATTAATTAACTATATAACGTTAAAACCTGACACATCTGACACTTTATTTACTGTTTTTATACTGTTATTTTTACATATATTAACCATACGTAGTTAAAAAGTAACAGAAGTAACACAAAATCAGTGAACAGTTAGCAGTCATCAGCTAACAGCTAAAGGCTACCAGCTTACCTATATAGATAAACTTTTCCTGAAAGATTCAGCTTCGCTTGCTCTAAAATACTATTAATCACCATTAATGACAGAATAAAAATAATTATTCCCATTTCTCTTCTAAGACTAAAGTTCCAGTTCCAACAAAATTTATATTGTAAGTCTCGAACTTATTTAAATATTTGTAAAAATCTCCTCCGCCCCAATCCGTATCATTAAAGGTTATTCCTGTTTGGTTTGGATCATGTTCCCTTACTACAGTCCCGTCTTTTGCAATCAGATCGTATGTAAGGAAAGCCGGCCCGCCATCACCATTTTCGTTTTCAAAAGTACGTCCGTACACTAAAATATAAGGAGATAATTCCCCTGCTTTAATTTCAAATTCATAGCCAATATCTACCACCTGTTCTTTATCGTATAACCATGAATCGAAGGTATAGAATTTGATTGTATAAGATTCTTCCCTTAAGTCGTCGTCTGTTATGGTGTAGTATACCCTTATCTTTTTATAATTATTTGACTCAGGGTCTTCTTCATCTCCCGGAGGCATAGCTAAAAATTCAGTGGATGACAACTGTAAGAATGTAAACGTTCCGTTTGGTTCCACAGTTATTTCCCTGTCGAGTACTAAATTTCCGTCATCTATCTTTTTCAGTTGCAATGAGCCCGTTAACGCTTCTGTCAATACATAATTGATATTCCCCTGCTCTGTATTTAATTCAGAACCATTAAATGTTGCTTTATATTTGTCCCGGTCTTCATTTGTAGCCCATTTTATATCCAGGCTGAATTTCGTGTATTTATCATCGGAATAGGTATCTATTTTGTCTCCAAGTTTGATGAATTGAACATTCATATTGCTTGTCAGCTTCAGCTCTTCCGTATAAACCGGCTCTTTGTTTCCTTTTTCAAAGACTGTCAATATTCCGGAGGGATTGGCCCTGCCTACATAGTATGTATTCTTTATTGTATCATTATTAAACAATATAGCGTAATTGCTTCTGATATTGGAAGGAGATACAAAGTCTGCATTTAATGTATAAAATCCATCAACCGCATCATTTAATTCTTCATCTGTACTACAACTCGTTATTGAAAGAAGGACGAGGCAGATAATACCCATCCATATTTTTTGTCCCATTTGTTTATATTTATTTTCAAACAGGGTACATAACCGATAGGTACCCATCGGTATGTACTCCTGTTTATTTGTTTATTTAATCAGAACTTGATCTTTTCATTATCCGTTATCTCACCCAGAGTCCTTGTGTTAACCAATTAGCACCGATACTAACTAAAGCACCTTTATATTGTGTATTGGTGAACCAGGCATCTGTATGTGAATAGTAACTTCCATCTATTGCTGCGCCACCGGTAGGTTGCAAAGCAGTTGATCTGTATGCGCCAAATGGACTAGAAAGAATCAGATTATTCCAGGCTCTGGCAAGATTGCTTACATCAGGAGTAAACGTGTTGAATTCCTGATTAGCAACTGTAGAAGAAACCACATTATTCAATAATGTGGACGGGTTGACTGTTTCTTTTAGCACACCTGAAGGAAATCCATAAAGTACACTGTTTACTAAAGTAAACTGTGCATTTCTACGGAAGTTAGCTGCAGACTTTAAAGCGTTGAGTGCCGAACCGGATTGTGTACCCGTGATTGTAAAATTGCTTAATGTAGGGTGTGTAAAAGGTTCTGCAGTTGATCCGGTTCCGTCATTATCACACTCGATACCATTAGGATCGCTGGAATAGCTCAATGAAGGATCAATCGTTGAAACGGCAAACTGGATACGTCCCTGGTAACCGAAATCGAAGTCAAAAGCATCATCGTCCGTCGCGGTAGAAACCAGATATTTAGCATCTACAGTCCCTCCGAAAAATTCAAATGCATCATCAGCTCCGCGGTAAGCTTGTAAATGGTCTAATGTTGTTCCACGACCTACTCCTCCGAAAGTAAAGGCATTTAATTCATTCGCTTCTGAGATTTTAGCCCCGGCATACTCCACACGCACATAGCGTAATGTTCCTGAACTATCCTCAGCATCACCAAGCCCGGCTCCGCCTCCTCCGTAATATACGTCAACGCCTGAAGGCACAACGGAAGGATTAATGCCCTCGATCACCTGATCGACTCTGTTAAGAGGAGCTTTTCCAAGAAGGACAAGTCCTCCCCAACCGCCTTCCAGTCCATTTTGAGCAGTCAGGATTACCGGATTAGTAAAAGTGCCAATAGCGCTGATCTTTGCTCCGCGTGTTACGATTAAGGCAGAGGCCAGTTCCGGATCGGCATTATATACACCTTTCACTGTAGTTCCTGCCTGAATAGTCAGTGTGGCAGGTGCCTTTACATAGACTTTTCCGTTCAGGATATACTCATTTGTATTGCTCCACGTAACATCTGAAGTGATGATTGTGTTGTGAGGGATGGTTACCGTCGCTTTCGTTGCCACATTTGCAGGGCCTTCGTCTGTTAAGTCATTAGAGCATCCTGTAAATAAAGCGGATACAATTGTTACAACGAATAAAAAAATAAGCTTTTTCATTTTTTCACTTTTTAAATTGTTTTAGACTCCCCTTTTACATTTAATATTCCCCTTGATTCTTATGAGGCATCATTCCCATTCTGCAGGATGGTAAATGCCCCGGATTCCGGGGATATCTTGCTTTTACTCTCTGCTCACGAACAGAATGTAACAGGAAAACAAGATAAACCTTCGGTTTTTGCTGATAGGGAGATAGCATCCGGATTCCGGGTATAAAAACCATAAAACCACCTTGTAGAAACCGTTGTTTTGTTGCTTTGCGGAAAACGATGAACATGCTTTTTTATGCATTGGTCTTTTCCTTCTTAAAGGTAAAAGCCTCTTATTTTTTCCATTGTATATTCCAGGTTTCGGCAAACGTCAAAACGGTTGATCTATTCTCCCTGCACACACGATAAGTACTCATCTGTTCTTACACCGGCGACGCCTCACCCGGTGATCATTATTCTCTAAAATTTATAACTAGCGCTTATTGACAGATTTATACCTTTCTTTATCCGGCTCATTATATAGTCGCCTTTATTGTAATCCATATCACCTGTCAGATCGAGATAGAAAGTACCGCCGGTTCCGGTATCCGGATTGGGATTCTCTGCGGTATAATCTACTACCCGTGTGTTACGGTACACAATAAAATCCTGATTGAAGATGTCGGATATATTGAACTTTAATTCCAGACGCTGGTCTTTCATCAAACGCGCTGAAAGTTGCAGGTCTAATACATCCCGTGAATTTTCATATTGGTCGTATTTTGTCTCTTCCCCCGCATACACCAGTTTACGCCCGTTGCGGTTATAGTTGACGGCAGCACCGATTATACTTCCCTCGTAAGCAATTCCCAGATTGAGGGTATAGGGACTTAATCCCTGTAAGGGACGGTCACGGTCGAAGTCCGGGTTAGAATCTTTTATATTCGGATTTAATAGTTTCTCCTGATTGTACTTTACATTGGCTTCCATCCATGTATAGTTTCCCGTGAAATAGAGGTCATGCAGCAACGGGGAAATAAATCCTAATTCTTTGCGCCAGTTGAGCTCAAAACCTTTGGCTGTAGAGTTATCGAGGTTCATACTATACATTTCAAAGTTCTGCGCATCGCTTAGCATACGCATAACCATTTCCACCGGCTTGATAAATTTCTTCCGGAAATAGCTGACGGATAATACTTCACCCGGATGCGGATACCATTCTACCCGGACATCGTAGTTATGAATGCGGCTTTGTTCGAGGCCGGAACCGTTAATTACCCATACGCGGTCATCCACGTTATAATACTTTGACTGGGACAATTCCCTGAAATCCGGACGGGCAAGGGTTTTACTGTATGAGGCGCGGGCATTCAGTTCAGGTGTTATGCTGTATATAAGGGTCGCAGCCGGCAGCCAGTCTGTTTTTTTGATAATTACGATACTGTCTTTTGGGGTCGCTCCTACTATTTTTTCTAATATCTCGGTAGTTACGGTCATATCTGTTTTCTCCATGCGTACACCTCCGATCAACCGTAATTTTTTAAAGAAACTGAGATCACCCATCAGATAGCCGGCATGGATATCCTGGCTCCCTGTATAATAATCTGCTCTTGTCGCTTGCATACCGGAAAGCTCATATACTAAAGGATTGCCGCCGAAGCGCTCCGGAGCATAATACTCATCTATAGGTAGTCCTATCGGTCCCCTGGGAGCATTGTCTTCTATCATCGCTTTCAGGTATTGTTGCTCAAAATTGGCCCTGCGGAATGCACCCAGGTATCCGGCTTTGATACTCTGGCGGTTGCCATCTATAGTAAAAGGATATTCCAGATTGGCTCCGATATTCTTTTTAGTCTCATGCAACCTGCTGTACATAATGTGCCCACTCCCCACATTAAAGCTATTTCCATAACCGGTAGCCCAGTTCCAATCGGCAAAACTGGCTCCCTCAGTTGATTCCCCGACAATAGCGCCCTGAGCCATGCGGTCGTCGGGGTTTGTCCGGGTGATATCATTATAGGAAGCATTCCATGAGGCAATCAACTTTCCTCCGAAGAGATCGTGTTTACCGTCTAACTGAGTTTGCCACAGGCTACTTACCAAGGGTACGCTGTATTGTTCTACAAGCTTGTAATTTTCATAATATTTATGGATAAACCGTTGCTGGTTGGTATGATTAAACCGGTTATTGAACAGGTTGCGCCAGGTAATACTGTGTCCCGATATTCGCCAGCCGGTATTCAGCACAGCCCCTATGCTTGTGGTTGCTTTATAGCGGTATGAACCTTTACCCGATGGCTTAAAAATGCTGTCGCGGGTAATCATGTGCGCTTCAAGGATCTCTTCCGTATTTTCTTCGTGACGATAAGTCAGAGCAGCCACAACGCCCAAAGAGCTTTTTCCCAGGTCTATAGGAAGCCCCGCCGTCAGGCTATAGTTCTGAAGTGGCTGCGCTGTATATTTACTCAAACCATATGTGTTTTTCTGTCCTGCATTGATGATATTCTGTGCGGTAGCCGCTTCATCTTTACCGGAATACCATTTCCGCTTATCGATTTCCCCTAAGAACCAGTCGGCTCCGAAACGTTTATTGCTGTAAAAATCTTTTCCGGTACTGATCGTATTCATCCCTGTTCCGATACCAATGTTCAGGAATTTCTCATCCGGAACGGCCAAAGTATTTACTTCTACCAATCCTCCGGTAAATTCTCCCGGCATATCCGGACTGAAAGTTTTACTGATAGTCACATTATCCACCAAACCTGAAGGGATTACGTCAAAAGCAAAGTTGCGGCGGTTAGGCTCGGTACTGGGTAATGAAGCCCCATTGAGCTGCACATTATTGTAACGCTCACTCATACCACGTACAGTCACATACTTTCCGTTGTCGATGGTAACTCCTGATACACGTTTGAGCACCTGAGCCACATTATTGTCGCTGGTCTTTTTAATCATATCGGCACTGACCCCATCGCTCATGGCTACCATGTTCTTTTGTCTGGCATACAGTCCTGTTGCTGATGCTTCATTGTATGTTGCCGTTACCACAACCTCCCCCAGTTGGGTTGTAGCTTCCTTGAGTACCACATCCAAAGGAGTTGCTTTATTTGCTGTTATCCTCACGTCTTTTACCACTAATGTTTCAAAAGACATAAAGCTGATCCGGATATCCGTAATCCCGGAAGGTATATTCGATAATTTATACTTACCGTCAGCATCTGTAGCCGTGCCGATAGTTGTTCCCGGAACACCGACAGTGGCTCCGATAACGGGTGCGCCTCTTTCATCGAGGACTGTACCTTGCAGGCTTCCCCTAGCCTTGGGTATCGCAGTCTCAGTTGCTGCATCCTGTCGCTTTTTTATAACAATCGAATTATCCGGCATATTTTTGAATATAAATCCGGTTGAAGCCAGGCTTTTTGTCAATAGTGAATTAATGTCCTTGCTGTCTCCGTCTATTGCCGGAACCTGAATATTGCTGAATGATTTGTCATCATAAATAATATTTTTACCACTATTCGCTGCAATTCTCTCTATACGGGCTTTTAATGATTCTTCCGGTAACCGGATCTTATTATTCTGGGCGTTCAGCCATACTGGTAACCCCATTGCTACGACCAGTAGTAATATGTACCGGAAAACTTTTACTGTTAGATACTCTTTCATTTGTTATTTTCTCTTCTTTTTTTGTTACTTAGCTATATTTAGATTCATTCATTCTTTTATAAAAACAGGACAAAAAAATGGCCGTTCTTCTTTTTAGAAAAACTCTGTTCATCAAAAATTCCAATAATCAAAAGGGGACTATCAACTGTTATATCCCTATTGTGTGCACTATTTGTAAATGATAACTCTTTGTGGGTTTTCGAACTTATATTTCACATCGTATACTTCAGAAATGTTCTGCAAAACATTCCCGATCTGTGCATCTCTTGGATAAGATGCATTGAAATGGTTTTGATCCAGGATTCCTCCTGTGATAACCATATCGACACCATAAATCTGTTTCAGCCTCAGTCTCAGTTCATCTACATTTGCCTGCTTCAGTACCAACCGATTTTGCATCCAGGCAGCTGCATCCTGCCAATTACCGGAGCTTTCATTGAATTCTCCGGTCTGTGTATCATAGGTAATTTGTTGATTGGCAATCAATGTTCCTATTTTTTTATCACCGCAGATAACTTCGACCTTGCCGGAACGTACCGAAACCTCATTTTTCCTGATTCCCTTATATGCCTTTACATTAAAAGATGTGCCTTTAACAGTGGTTTGTATATCTCCGGAATGTATAATAAAGGGTTTTTCAGGGTTCTTAGCGACCTCAAAGAAGGCTTCTCCGTCCTCAATCCATATTTCCCGTTTGCTGAGATTGTATTCCCTTTCAATAAATAATATTCTGCTGTTACGGTTAGCATGTAATATTGTTCCGTCGGCTAATGTTATTTGTTTTATTTCGTAGCCATCTGTCTGACAAAGCAGGCTCTTAGGGTTCATCCCGGCTAAAATATTATTCTTTTGATCTGATAACTGATAACGGGCATATATCCCTGAAAGGAGAGCCACAACTAAAATAGCAGCAATTGCAACATATTTACGCAGGAATATCAATTGTTCTGTTTTTTTAATCGTTTTATCCGGATTATGAATACCAAGCGCAGTAAATATGTTATCCTTTACCTGCTTACGACCGACTGTTAACAAATCTTCGTTTCCGCTGTAATATTCCGTTGTATCTTCCGGATTCCAGTCTTCGACCAATTTCTCATTTGTTCGATCCAGTTTTCCTTTGGTAAAATGCTCAAATATACGTTCTGTCCGGAGTAATGTTCTCAAATACTCCAGGTGCAATTGTTTCTTCCTGTTATTTGCCTTATTCATCTCTTACGTTATTTTGTGAGGTCCATCCCTTTGATATTACTGTCCCTCTATTAAAATAAACGAGTTGAGCATTGACAGATCGGGCAACGAAATTGTTAAGTGATTGTTTCTGTTTCGAAACAATAATATAAACAACTAAATTACAGAATATTACAATTGATTATTTTTTATTGAAAAGATTATTTTTTATAATTTTCAATATATTAATATTGTTGTAACATATAAAAAATATATTTACTCCCGGAAAATATACCAAATTATTGTAATCATGTCTGATAAAGAATTATTAGAGGCCATTTTTCTCAAAGATGAGTCTGCCTTTAATACATTTTACGATAGGTACGAACAGTTACTCTATAAATGGGCATATAACCGCACGGGGGATATTAACCTGACGAATGAGATCACGCAGAATTTCTGGATTAGCGTGTGGTCTGAACCATCTTTGATAAAGACTGACAACAAGGGTTCCGCCCGTAATTTTCTTTTACACCACTATACATACAGGATGCTCGACTATTTGAAGTCTTCTTATCTGAAAATCATAGGTGGAGACAACCGAAAGGATATAGAGGAAATAGGCACTACCCTACCCTATACACATATTGAAGAGGAATTTGATTTCAAAGAAATAAATGCAATAATAAATAATATAATAAAAATGCTGCCGGAGATTGACCGGAAAGTAATAACTCTTATCTGGCAGGAAGAATTATCTGTGAAAGAAATTTCACGGCACTTAAAGATTGATGAAAGAACTGTTAATTATAAATCTAGAGGAGGAATCTCATTTATAAAAATGAATATCAAGAATTTATACAAAATAGCAGATCAGAAAAAGAGAGAGAATAAAGACTCAAATCTTCTTAATGGAGCTTCATCCGGTCAATAAACGAAAAACTTATATACTTATGATCGCCGGGATCTTTTCATCAAAGTTTTATACAATATCTTCTTCACTAACCTATCCGGAAAAGGATTGCTCTTTTTAGTATTTTTCATCTATAAACCAGCTTTTTTGTGTAATTTATTTTTATTTACGTTTTCTACCGAAACCGAAAACATCCGCTCTTTCGTCCTTAATACCATTCAATTTATTTTTTATCAGTTGCGCGGCTATCATACTAAATGTAATTCCGTTCCCGCCATAGCCCAACGCATAGACCATTCTGTCCGCTCCGGGCCATGTACCTATATACGGTAAGCCATCATAGGTAGAACTAAATGTACCGCACCAGGCCATATCTGTTTTGAAAGGAATCTCAGGAAACAATTTGTTGAATTTCTTTTCCAGGATAGACACTTTCTTTCTTAACAAACTGTCTCTTTTTACCGGATCTTTGAAATCTTCGTCTTCCCCTCCTATAATAATACGGTTCTTGTTATCAGTACGTATGTAAATATATGGTTCCCGGGTTTCCCATATCAGGCTCTTTTTATGCCATATATATTTCTCATCCACAGGCTCCGAAACCAATGCATAAGTAGATGTAAGTTTCATTACCGGCTTTGGAAGGAACTTGCCTGCTTCAAATCCGGCTGCAATGATCACATACATAGAATTTATCTTATATCCATTGATCGTCTGTAGTTCATAACCGACAGATTTTTCCCTAAATTTGGTAACTTCAGTGTTTGTAAAAACTTTTAAGCCACTTCTATGAATATGAAAATCAATCAAATGGGTAGCCGCCTTATAAGCATCGATTTGTGCCGACTCATTGTTCTCAAGTGCACAGGATGCCTGAAAGCCATATTTATCAGTCAATGCTTTTTTGTTTAAAAAGGTTACAGGCAGTTTGTATCTTTTCCTTATTTCATATTCTTTTTCTATAAGTTTTACCCCCTTCTTGTCACTCGCGAAAAAGACGCTGGGTACCCTTTCAAAATCCGGATCAAATCCAATACCTTTAAAAACATTTTCTATATCCGTTATCGATTGAAGGCAGGATTGGTAAGCCAGTACAGCTAAATCTTCATCGATCATTTCCACCATATCACACAAGGGCGTATCTATTTCATACTGCAGCAGGGCCGTGCTGGCGGTGGAACTGCCGGTGGTAATACTTCGCTTATCCACTATGGCGCATTTAATTCCCGCACTGCATAATTCATGAGCAACTAAAGCGCCGGTAATCCCGGCGCCTATAATTATAACATCTATATTAAAGTCCGATACTAAAGGATTAAAATAGTTGTAAAGTGGATTTTTGGCTATCCAATACGGTAAGCCCGAATATAAGTCCATAAATATATATTTTGATATAATGTTATTCTATGGGATTATTTATATTTAGCCTTATCATTTTTTCTCAACAGAATGAGTTTCCTCACTGTCAAGAGCCTTATAAGACAGAAAGTCCATTAAAAAAAGCCACAAACTATGATCCTGTTTTTTTAAACAGTGATATTATCCAAAGTAAAACCACCGCCCCTATTACAGACATTAAAAGTACCCCGAGGATACCACCGGTAGTTATTCCAAGTAAAGTATACAGCCATCCGCCTAAGAAACTACCGGCTAATCCGACTATAAGGTTTACTATTAAACCAAAACCGCGACCTTTCATTATCCATCCGGCTATTGCTCCGGCAGCGATACCAATAATGATAGTCCAAAGAATTCCTAATCCTTCCATAATATTTCAATTTTTAAATTAGACATACATTCTGTTACTTCTTTCCTTTCTTATTCGCTTTCGGTTTAGAAGCAAAGTCTTCCAGTTCCTTTTCGGTCATACTATCTGCGACTTTTTTCACTTCATCACTTACATTCTTGGTTTCTCCCCTTTTATAGGCAAGGGCAGCCCCCATTAATCGTCTTTGCTTTTCACTTTTTGCAGGCATAAAATATTCTTTTAAATTAAACATTCTATGTATTAAGAACAGTCGGAAAAAACTTATTGTTCTTAGTGATAGTATCAATTCTATTTTTTTAAATTTCCGCCATTGCTGATTTCGCCTTTGATTATTAGGGTAGAAATATAAATTAGTACCGTTCTTTTCAATCTCAGTAATTTTATTTTTGCTGGAATTGCCCCCTTTAGATCGTTAATAAATTTTCAGTTAATACATAGAATAGTTTTCTTTTTAGTTTGTGCAATTTGTAACAAAAAATCATACAATTACCCTATGGCTTCTCTCGTCTCTTACTTAAAATATTCAGCATCGGCACTATGAAAATGAATAACAAAGGCAACAAGAGGAATGTGTTCTTATCTTCACCGCCAAAAGTAAATACATTTTCATTTGACATGGCCTCAACCATACATACAAATAGCAGATAGATCTCTAAAATCAGCATAATTACTAATGAAAAAAAATATGTTATATTATTATTCAGAAAATAAGAAAAATATGGATTGAATCTGTAAAAGAAGAAAACAGTAATGACCAGTAAGAGAATACCGATGAGTGCAAAAAAATAATTTTCCCAATCATTATACGGATAATCGGCATTTATAAGCGTACGAAGATTCTCCGGCGATACCCCCTCGTTTTTGTCTATTTGGGGAAACGGTTTGAGGGTAAACCGCGCTAAATAAAACTGGTTTTCAACTTTGGACCACCAAGATGCTTTTTCTGCATCGACCTTACTTACTGCTAATACCGAATCTCCCGGCCAGTAAACAGACTTGGTGTTTACAAGCAACGCACTATCTACCATTTGAGTAAGTCCCAGTATATAAGCATAATTATCTTTACCGTTGTCTCTATCGAATGTCACATATAATTTTAAGTCGCGGATAGATTTTACATTGCAACTATCGATAATAAGGCTCGCCGATTTTACAAATTGGGCCATTGCCCTTTTCTCTTTAAATGAGAAATCGGGAAAATAAAGATTTACTCCTTTTATATTGGTCAATCTTGTTTTATCTATGGATAAAAATAATTGTTCAAGACATGAAGAACGATAATACGGCGACCGGAGAAAATTATCGGTATTCACGTCTCCCCTGCACATCAGCATTACATCCATTTCCAATGAGTCCTGTAAAGAAAATAAAGGTTTCGATAAATTATTTATATCCATTTTCAAATAATTATCTATCACCTCAACAGAATAATTGCGGGCTATATACCTGTGCTTTATATAACTCGGATAGTACATCGGGAGAAGATAATTGAGATATATTCTTTCTTGTGACAACCTGCCGGCCGAATCTTTCTGCCCAACCGTTCCGAGTAAACGTTTCGAATATTCATCGAAAGACATACCGAAAATACGTGTAATATCGTTTAAGTGCGAAATGAACATAGTATCCTGAACGATAACTGTATCGTGCTGGATAATAACTTCCAACTTATAAAGATTGTCTTCATAGGCTACATATGAGGAATCCTGTCCCGATAAATGTACTTGTACCACAAAGAAGAACGTTATTGAGAAAAGTATAATATTCCTGCACATTTGATCCCGGTTGAAAGTTTCACTTATTATTAATCATCTTACCGTCTTTCGACTCTTCCTTAGCAATGGCCAGTTTCAGAATTTCATCAGTCAAAAGTGGCGGAGACATTCTGTATAACTTTATGGCACAATTTTGTATCACATTCACGATGCTACCTCCCGACAACTTATATTCGGCAGCTACATGCAACAATTCCTCATTGCCAAGCCATTCCTCCGGCATCATTTGTTTCCAGATCCGATACCGCAGGTTCTCGTCAGGCATAGGAAAATACAATATGGACTGGAATCGCCGGAAAAAAGCTTCATCTATATTCTCCTTCAGGTTAGTAGCAAGTATTACCATTCCCGGAAAATCCTCGACCCGCTGCAACAGGTAAGCAACCTCCTGATTAGCATGACGGTCGTTCGAAGTATTGGTATCGGTCCGCTTGCCGAAAAGCGCGTCGGCTTCATCGAAAAAGAGTATCCAGTTCTGATGTTCCGCCCTGTCGAATATATTGGCAAGGTTCTTTTCCGTTTCGCCTATATATTTGGATACGACCATCGATAAATCGATACGGTAGACATCCATGTCATGCTGCTTGCCTAATAATGAGGCTGTCAGCGTTTTCCCTGTACCCGGCGGGCCATAAAACAGGCACCGGTAACCCTGCTTGATTATTTTATCGAGCTGCCACCGCGAACGGATGGCCTGTTCGTTTTGCAGCCAAAACGATATATCATCCAAATCCTGTCGCAGATTGTATGGCAGCACCAAATCATCCCATTCCAAAGCTGTAATAACCCGTTTGGCCGGAAAGCCGGAACTGTAATCGGGGCGATATTTATTATCATGCAGGACTCTTGCCAGAAATTCGTCGGAGACTAACAGCCGTCCGCTCAGAAATGGTTCTCCCCTGCCCTGTCCTTCGATATGAAGGATATTCCTGGTATGAAACCAATGGTCTCTTTCGAACAGTCTGATAACATCCTGCCGCTTATCGGGATTATCCACTGACAATATAAAAGCGGCCGTTTCGCCTGTGGGCAGGAATCCCTGATGCGATGTACCTCTCCATCCGCCAAACTCGGTATATGGCCTGTCTAATTTCTTATTCTGTAAGAAAAGCGGATCGAGCGTTTGCGGACTGATATGCGGCATCAATGCGAGTAGTAAGACCGCCTGTTCATCGAATGTCATCTCCTGCCCGTCCATAAGGGAAGATAACCAATCGCTTTCGGGGAATGGTATATCCCGGATATGGGCGTAGTCGCTCTCCTGTCCTAAGAAGTAGGATAGGGAGGTGTGGAGGAGATTTTGATAATAAGGATGCATGTTCTTTTTTTAATTTGTAATTATTGGCAATTTTAGAATAAGCTTAAATCTTATCATTTATTTAATTTATAGTCCATTATACATTTAAACTCATATCAAAAGAGTCAGAATATTCAGTCTAGTTTTAAATCATTAATTATTAAATTGTAATATGGAATCATATTTTTAATAGGAATACTATCTCTTTGACCCAGACCTGCCAAGAATATTTCAATGACATATTTAATTTCAGATAAAGGTAATCCATATAATACTGATAAACAGGCATGCCTAATAGCTCGAATAACTAAATTCAGATAGCGTTCTTCATTATCAATAGTAAATTTAAAATCAACCAAATAAACGAGGTTAGCTCCAACTTCATAAAGTTCATGCTCACTAATAGCTTCATGTGCTTTTATTCTATCTGCGATACTTCGAATAAATCCGATCGACTGTCTTTCTCCTCCTCCTCCAATAGTCATTTCTTGACTTCTTAAATATGCTGTTCCAGGTCTTTTATTGGCTCTTTCAATATATTCCTGAATAAATTCTTCTAATAATTTATTTTTATCTTCACCATCCATTGTATCAAATCCCTCCCAATACTGTCCATATTTTTCTGAAATATAGGAGTAATCTATATCAGATAGAGTCAATTGAGATAGAACAATTAGATTATTTAAAGCTATCTTTCTTGGCATACCTATCACTTCTTGTTTAACCGATTCATTTATTAAGGTCTCCGCAACAGTATGATCACCTTGAGTTGACCCGGGAACATCTGTTGGAGCTCGACCTTCTAACCTTACTTCATCTATAATCCTATGAGAGTCCGACTGTACTGTTCTAACTCTAGCTATGATTTTCCTTTGAATATTATTCATATTAATAATATCCGATGTTTTAAGATTTCTATTACTTTTAACATTCTCATTAAATACTGCTTTTCCCCCCATCACATCCGCCTCCTTCTCCAGTCCCTCATTATCATTTACATTCACTCCCTGCAACTGTGTTGTCGGCTGAACCCGTCCCTGCTTTTGCTGCACCACATGCCAAGCCTCATGGGGTAAATGCTGTTCCTGTCCCGGTGCAATATGTATATCCGCACCCTGTGCATAAGCAAGTGCTTGCAGTTGCGCGGGCTTGGAGGAATTGTAATGCACCCGCACATCGTCCATACTATAACCCGAAAGGGATTCGATACCGCTTTTCAGATTGTCGGGCATACCTGTCAGATTTTCAGTTGAGGGCTGAGCAGTCTCAAACTTTCCTTGTAGCAACTCATCCTCGTCTATCTCTTTACGTTGAGCAATTTCAAACTTTCCTTGCAAAAGTTCGTCTTCATCTATCTCCTGCCGTTGCGCTATCTTGTCTTTATAAGCTTGCAGGATGTCATGCGCCGGAGCCTGCCGTGAAGCTTTCGGCTGCGCGGTATCTGATTTTGTTTCGGGTTGTCTGGAATATGTTTTCATATCAATCGGATTTTAATATTATCATTCTCTCAATTCATTGCCTATCTCCATTTTACTATAACGGGTTTCTTCATCCAGGGCATTCTTATCATTCTGAAATTCCACGGTATGCCGTCTATAAGCATATCGTATGCTTTTTCCTCCACGGTAAGACAATATGAATCTTCTTTTTCTTCAAGTCTGCCATTCCTTCTTAAAAAGGCTTCACGCAGAGTCATCAAAGATGAGTTTTTCAATTTCCCCCAATTTTGTAATACCCCGTTCAGCATGGATGTAACAGATTCTTTTTCCCAAGTGCTTAATTCCATCTTTTGAAGTACCGGATTGCTGATTCCCATGCCTGCAAATAGTTTATTCACCGGAAGTTCCAACTCACTAGCCTCTCCTTTTTCCCAAACAGCATAGTGCAGGAGGAACACAGCCTTTAACCGGGCATCTTCATTCCTAAAATCACCCTCCTCTGTTAATGACAGCATCGAGAAAAGGCGAGGTAAGTAAGGAGCCAGTATGACCACACCGGCATTGTTAACATCAATTAAGTCATTCTTTTCCATTATGTCGTTTTTATAATTAGTAAGTTCTGATTGTCCTGTCAGTAGATTATCCGTAGATGCCAGACTTTCTATTTTTCGTATAAACCGGGCTTGTTCGATTTCAGCTAATTTTCCGATTAAAAGATGGATAATATTAACAACAATCTCTTCTAAGTTCAAGGATACTTTCCTTTCTGATATGTCTATCAGATATCTGATTACACCTTTCCTATCTACAGAAATATTCAGTTCCGATTCCAGATAATGCAGCAAAGCCTGTATGGTATGCAAAGCCCTGCGGATGAATATAACAAAATCATATTGCCCGGCTAATTCGTTCAGCAGTTCTTTATATGTAATGTCACTACCAAAGTATAGTTCCAAGACCTTCCTGCTTTCAAGAAATTCGGCATCCTTCCTGTTTTTTATTCTTTTCTTATGATTGTCCGGGATATTCAGCTTATAATCAATCTTCAATTCGTTAAAGACCCTGACCAGATCATACGGGAGTGAAATATTTTCCAATATTTTTTCCTGATAAAAATAGTTAAGCAGATCTTGCACAGTAACATTATAATGCGCGGCAATCTTATTTAATGTCCTGTCTACAAAATATTTCTTATTGAAAACCTGATTACGGAAAGCAAGTAACACATCATAGATAAATTCCCATTTTATCTTACTGAACCCACTGCCCGCTCTGCCTTCCAATACATTGTTATTCCGCTGCTTGTCTAATATAACGGTATATGGTATAACGAAATGGCTTTCGGCAGGGATAATAAGAGAGACAAGATAATGATGCTGTTCTTCGGTAAGCATTTCCGCTATTTTCCGGCGGTTATTGAAATCCGATAATTGAGATATAAGATCTGTCACATCCATAACATTGGCCAGTTCCCTGTTCTTTATAATATCGCTTATCGACCGGATAACCGATCCTTTGGAAGAGAATATTTCATTCCCATTTTTCCCTGTCAGATATTCTGTCAATAAATCCTGAAAGATCGTATTAAGAGTACTATCGAAAGCCAACTCACCGATATATGAACATATATATTTCAATATATCTGATATTTCAACATTATAATGAGCTGCGACACGGCTTAATACATCCCTGACAAAATATTTCCGGTTAAATAACACTCCTCTGTTTTCGAGTAATACAGGGAAAATTATCTGCCATTTCAACAAGCGGAATTCACTCCCGGCTCTGCCTTGCAATGCCCCATGCTCATGTTGTCTGTCCAAAGATTGCGCATATGATATAACAAATCTGCTGTTACCGGGTACGACTACCGGAACCAGACCAAGAATCTGATCTTCTTTCATCTGTTGTAAAAACCGCCGGCAACTCTCCGGATTGACTAATGTTACCAACAATATATTCAGGGTATCTTCACTTAAAACATTCTCCCCGTTATTGTATAACTCCGATGATACCAATCGGTATAACCTGACTGTATCCGCTAGCAATTTTTCCAGATTCTTTTCCGAAAGCTCTTTCCTCAACTGATCCAGAATCAGGAATAATCCGGATGGCATCGATTGTTTTGTCTCCGATGTATCCAGCCCGGATACGATAACCGTAAGAAGATAGTCGTATGACAGGATAAAGCGGGCAGCTAACTGCACGATAGTAGATATTATAAAACTTTTCTTATTGAAATAAGAACTGCGGTTTGTCAGCAGATAAGCATAAACGACCAGCCATACGGCATTTCTATGACCCGATTCATGCAGAACGGGATTTTCCAATACACGGTATTTAACTTTAAGCAGGTTTATATAAGAACATATAAATACACTCTCACCGGGAGCTAATAACCTTACGCCTTGTTCCAGTCCCGGATCATTCAACTGATAGACCAAACGTTCCTGCAGACTCGTATAATGTCCATAGGTCTGCAAAAAGGCTTTCAATCGCTTACCCTCATTTTGCAAAACAGTAAGGAACAAATGATTTATATCTCTGTATTTATTTTCTATATTCCATGCTAATGAACCATGAAGAAGAAACTTGCATAATATATCGAAAAGATAGTCTTTTTCCGCCTGAGATGACACTTCCGTCTGGCGGGGATCACACAGCATCTGAATCAAAGCTTCTTCCATCCTTTCTTCCAGAATACGTGGAAAATATTCTTCGAACTTATCCTCCTCTATACTCCCCAAATCTATGTTGAGTTTATTTATATGAACTACAGTATCTTTTACATCATATTTTACTAACAGCCTATCGGCAATTTTCTCAAAATTAACAGCAAAAAATGTATCCCATCCGGCATATAGAGAACGGGCGAATGCTTCATTCTCCATTCGGAAATCAAATGCTATTGTGCCAATGGTGTTCATGTTTTTACTTTTTACTAAGAATACTCTTTATAGCCCCCGAGAACTGCAATATCTCCGGTTGGTTTCTATCGGCCATTGATTTTCTCCATCGATAATATACTTTCTCGAACTTATACATTTTACCGACTGCAAACCATACGAACTCAGCCTCTATATGTGCCGGAAGACGGGTCTTCAACAGCTCTTCATATCTCGTTTTTTTATAAATACCCTTTGTCCAGCGGGGAATAACGATAGTCAACTTATTATAATCGGAAGCGCCCGCCATACCATCATTTAACAGGATGTGTTCTATCAGATAGAAAGTCTGGCTTTTTACATTCAAATGTCTTATAAACTGACAAAAAAGATTCGCTGTTTTCTCCAGTGCTTCTTTTTCATAAAAACGACTGATAATAAACCAATCATTCTTTTTGGGTACCTTAAAAACCAACAGATAGCCTTTTTCATGCTGATGTATCAGTTTATAATTGTCTATATTAGCACCATATACCAGAAATGCTTCATAAAGCAGATTATGCCATAAGATACTTATCCGCATAGATAATTCTTTATAGTCTTCTTCTTTGTACTGTATATCTTGCTTGTGAACCTTTTCTGGCCTATTGTCCGAAGCTCCCTCAACAATATTCACACTCAACTTGTATTTATGTTTCGTAAAGAATATCCGGTCTTCGAGTAACTGCAGGCTATACCGTGCAAAATAGTTGGACAAAGGAATTTCTTTACCCGCCTTATATCCCAGCATTGCCGCGATAGTCTGCCTGAGGCCGGAAATACTACCGGACTCATCAAATATATTGAATGACCGGAAACGGTTTCTGTTCAGCCTGGGAAAGGCGGATATAATATCAGCGCGTTTCTCATTTTGAGATGACAGGTCCGGGTTATTAAATATCTTTCGGGTATCTTCTCCATAGACCGAATCCAGAGTATCAAAAAAACGGGATTTCTGAATGTGCCAAAACAGACTGGAATGTATATTACTCATTCCCCTGCGTCTCTCATCCACAATCTTTTCTATATCCCTGATATTGACCGGCAAAGTTTTTTTACCGGGTATCCTCTTCGATAAATCGAGTAATATCCTGATATCTTTAGCCTGATTCTCCGCATCGGCCAGCAGATAATCGAATATAAGAAGGTAAGCCTTAAGTTGGTAAACCTTTGCCTGATACTCCTCCGTTACCCCTCCTGACAAACCCCTCTCACTGATGCCGTAACATTCGGGAAAATGATTCTGTATGGAATAATAGCTTTGGGATATTTTCGGACAATAAGTACCCGGCTGATTTATTTTTAATGTTTTAGGATGGTTATCCGGCTCATCAGCCTCTAAATTTCCGATATGATCTACAATTGCTATTTCACCGAGATTCTCACATAGATTCCTGTTATTATGATAAAGTGTTTCCACATCTCTTCTTACTTGTCCTTCATCGGCACCCGCAAGCAATTGGACTTCTATATGATAAAGCATATTCTCATTCAGGGAGACTTTACATACTTCAACTTCTGAAATATTCCCGGTTATCAATCGCTCATAATCTGAAATTGTTACAATACTATCTCTGAAAATATATCCGGATGATAAAAATCCTTTTCTGTGATATGCCGCTTCTTTCCGCTCTTCTATATTTAAATAACTTTCGAAAGGAAATTGAAATTTATAATGTAATTCGTATAATGCGTAATTGAATATATCGGCAATAGTTACACCGGGGTCATGGACGTTGAAATCGGTCCAGACATTCCCGCTCAGGCGCTGAACCGAATCCAATGTCCGGCTTTGCAATACCTTGTAGTAATTAGCATTCTTATCGCGTCTTTCTATGAACATAATTTATATGTTTTCCATTAAAGGATTATCCCAGAGACTGCTTACCTGATAATAAATCTGGATATCGTCCCCATAATAGAATATACTTTTCACCTGTAGCTTGCTTTTCAATTCATTCCTTACCCATCTGATATTTAACTTATTACCGAATATACCATAATGAGACCTGATTTTCCTGATTTTCGGTTTATCTCCGAAACAATGAGTGGCCATTGCCACCAGTATGGCATGTTTGCCTGTATGCTTCCTCCCGCTGGCCGCAACAACTTCCAACGCGCATACACCTACCAGTTCTTCCGTAATGTCATGCCACTTACCATCGGCAGGGACATGTCCCTGAGCAAAAGTACCCTTCCTCCCCGGAATATTGACCATCCCATTCAGGCATATATCTTTTTCCTTGCAACCGATCTCTACCCCTCCATTTGTATTGAGAATGATAAGGGGCGCAGAAGAATCTTCTCCATAACGGCATATTTTTAACTCGCCCGATTTTCCAATAGACAATTCCCACTCGGGCTTAGGATCGCCGGATTCTCTGAATACAGACATGACGACCCTCTTTTCTCCAACTAAAGGGGACAGTTCGATTCCTGTTTCCGGACTTTTGGAGAATCCATCGTCTAGAATGTTCAGGGTAGAGTCTATAAGATTTTCAAAATCCCTTTCAGTAGGTTTCTGCCCGTTACTGAAACTCTTTTTGAGCGTCTGTCTGTTTCTTCTGGCCATATATTATCCTATACTCCGATTATAAATGTTTTATTTACCGACATCTCATTTATCCCAAAGTCCGGCAATATACCCGATCCTATTATATGATTATCTGCCGGAACGAATATCACATGGGGGTATTGGGGAACAACCATGTCATTATCCTTCCCATATTCGTATAAACTATAAGATTCATTTATATTTGCTATCCTTATTATTGACAAACTGTTTATACTCTTTACAAAATCCAGGGCTCCAATACTGTCATGCATTTTTTTCATATTGATTGAGTAACCGAATACCGGCAGTTTCTTTTTTGTCTGCCACGGAGCTATCATATCGTTTAAAACCCCACTCAACCTTGTCTGGGAAATAGCTTGTGAATAATCTTCGTAAAATGAAATATCACACCTCACCATCAGCTCTTCATAGACAGGATTTATTACATCAATACCTTTTACATATGCAGAAGTATGACGCAACATATACTCCTCAATCTTAAGCATAAAATATGACGGGGTCAACGGCATATATATTCTGTTATCATATTTTTCGATTTTTGGAATCACAACCAGTGTGACCACGCCTTTCCGGTTGTGTTTACAGTCAAAATCGGGGAGACACTTAACTTTAGCAATATCAGGAAAGGACTGTAACACAATCCGCTCGTAGTCTCTTGCCGTAACGGCCTTTCCACGATGGGTAACATATTCCGATATGCGGATTTGCATATCTGTCTCATTCTCTCCATCTCTGCCACTATAAAAAGAAGATATTTGCTGAAAGGATTTTATCCCCGGCAGTTTTATATCGGGAACCAACTCATACTCCTTATTTTCATAACCATCTATGTCCGACTTGTCAGCCAGATCTGCATCTAACTCCAGTTTGACTACATTAATATGTATTGTCTTAATTTCAGATATATTTTCTTCATATCTCTTTATACCGGCTCTCAACCACAACAGGTGATTTGCATCCAGCAAAGAATCATCTACCTTATCCGGCAATCGTATCTTTATATGCCCGGAAGCAAGCATATTTTGCGTGTGGTCTGACAATACCGTATTCGGAGAGACTTTGTGCCAGTTATATCCATTACCCCAATACCACACAATCCGGGGGATATTCTCCGTCGTACATTCTTTGCTGTCAGGCAAAAATTCAAAAAAGATTGTGAGTATCTCTCCTCCCTTTACATTCCTGAAGGATAACAATATATTCGCATCGGTGTCCAGTTTATAAACAAAGGGTACAGAACGGCTCTCTCCATCAGGCAATGCAGATATATACCCTAAAGGATAAAGCTGAAAAACATCCGTCTCATTGGTAGCCTTATGCTTTCTGAGATCGATCACATCCCGGGAATGATAATCCATCGTTATTTTCTCGATCAGTGGATTTACAGGTGGATTTACCGCTTCTTGCTTCTTCTTGCGAAAAGTATTTTTTATCATCTGTTCAGTGAACAAGTGCCTGTATTGCTTTTCACCAAAGCCAAACGATGGTTCATCCATTACAAAACGGATAAAACCCGACCTTGATTTTATGTCATAGTCATATTCCTCTTCTTCAGAGAAAGATACAGGCATTCGTTGAATGTCAATATCCGACAATATATTTTCCTGCGATAACTTAACATCAGGTAAAGGATTCCCAACTAAATCTTTCTTTACGCTCGAAAAAAGATAAAATGGCTTTGTCTCCGGAGTTCCAGACCATTTATAGTCGGCAAGATAATCGGCCTTCAACCTGAAAGAGCAGTTGTCGATTTTATCATTATAAGCTCTGTAATAGCCATATAACCCTTTCTCATCGTCCGGTAGCTGTTGCCAGTTTATATGTAAATTCACCGTCTGTACATCTTTCCTGCTCATCTCATAATTCCCCAATACAAACCATGCTCCCCGCTCCGTATTCACCCCAAACGGCATAAAAGGCTTCGAGTTATCTACACGCCCCAGTTCATTATAAATCAAAACGTTGCTTATGCCCTCTGCCGAAGTCTCTATTATAATCTTATCCAATAAAAAATTCTCCAGCCACGAGTAAGGATAAAGCCATGCGTCGAAATTGGGATATATCCTCAAAGCAGGATATTTTGATTGAAAATGATGAATTTCCTCCTCACATTCTTTTGTCGCAGGGAAATCTTCTGACAGGATAAATTTCAGGATCAGGTTACTGTCATCTTTCTTCACCGTATAATCTGCTATCTCCAGCCACCCGGCAGCGGTACTGACAGTCACATAAAATAAATTATTGAATAATTCAAATATTATTTTCTCTTTTGTCCAACCTTCGATATTTAGTCTCAGACTCTTAAGGATATCCTCCAGTTGTTTTATCCATCTTTCATCTTCGGGGCTAAATGTTACGGTCACGCATCTTTTACCCTCCCTGAGCAATAAGGAAGGGCCTGAAATTATTAAACCTAATGCTTTGGAATATATGGGATTTCTGTCATCCCCGAACATCATTTTCCGTGGCGACTTATCATTCAGCAAGTCTCTAATCTTTACTGAAGTTATGAAATTCAGGTGTGCTGCGGGTAAGATGTTCTTATTTCTTTCAAAGTACAACGAACAGGCATTGACAAGTTCGATATTTTGTACTTCCAGATCTTCTGTCAGGCGATAGGTGAACAATGCCTTATCATTACTCTTAAAACTAAAGACCGTTCCCTTTTTCAAAATCACGGGAATGGGACTATCCTTTAAAAAGGACAACCAGACTTTATCCGGTATGGTAGGTAAGGGCACAACGCCCAAAAATTCATTCAGATACCATTGGGCAAGATTATTCCATCTGTCATTAAACAGCCCGGTGGTTCCGTGTAGCTGTTCCAAAAAGGCATAAAGCAGGGCTTGTGACGGTTCCATATTACCATCGGCAAAGCTGTTATCTGAGCCGGCTAATAGCTTTATTTCATTCAATAATTCATCAAAATACCCGGCATGTATGTTCTGGGAATCATAGAATCTGATAAAGCGGGCTGTTTCCAGAACCTGGTTCAATAGAGATTTTTTGCTGTTATCGATAACAGCAAAAGGTTTTACCGAAGTTATCCTTCTTACCCTGTCTTCTCTGCTCAAACCGTCTTTTCTGCCCATATTGTACTATAAGTTAGTTCCTTCCCTTATGTAGAAAGGATAGACCATATTGCTCCGGCTATTTGTCTGGCTGACCAGATAATCGATACTTATCCACAATATGCCTTCACGTTCGTTTTTTATATTCACGTCCACAGATTCCAGTATTATTCTCGGTTCACCCTCCAGTATAGCCATCTCGATAGTATTGGCAATGCGGGTCTTTTCCGAAAGGTTCATCCTTGAAAATACCCATTGCCTGATATTGCATCCATATTCCGGCCTGAAAATACGTTCGCCCGGTATGGTTGACAGCAATACCTCTAAACTCTCCCTGATATCGCCGTCTCCATATGACATTGAGACGCCTTCCTTCTTATCGAAGGAAACAGGGAAAGACCATCCTATACCCAGATATGGTTTATCATCCATCGTTATCCGCCTATCATTACAGTAGGGCAACCCAGGACTATGCTACCGCCATGAGCGGTAGTATCACCCATACGGGCAGCGGGTTTTCCGCATATCATTACCGTTGCAGAGCCTTTTATTATAGAATCGGGCGGTCCCACACAGACACAATTATCACCCATCACCGCGGCGGGAAGCTTCACGATCAATACTGTCGGCGCACCGGGTCCGATAACAGGCCCTCCCACATGAGGAATAGGTACGGGCAAAGCCGGAGTTTGCATCGGACATGTGTGCATATCCGTTATTCTTGCTGCTGGAGGCATATCTTTTTCATTTTTATAGTTAATTAATCATTACCATAGCACCTTTTACCACAGTCTGCCCCGAAGCTGACAACTCAGCCTTAGCATTCCCTTTAGCTGTAAATTCCGTCTGAGCCTTCGCTTCTATTTTGAGTCCTTCGATTGTGGCATTTGATTTTGCTTTCAGGCTCAAATTGGCGCCTGCTTCTATATTAATATTCGTTTTGGCTTTCAGTTGTATTTCCTTCGCTGAGTCAATCAGGATTCCATCCGGCGTCAGTTCTATCTTATTCTTATTCTGGTCCGTCAGTTTTATCGCTTTGGCATCGTCATTGATTTCAATAATATTCTTTCCGGGTGTTTCTATCGTGATTATTTTCTTTTCCTCTTCGAATGAGATTTTCAGCTTCGACCGGGTAACGATTGCCTTCAGTTTATTATCGGCCTCTATTTTATACGGAGGAGCCTGTTTACTACTGTAAAGGCTACCTAACACAACAGGAAAACGCGGATCGTTATTAAGGAATCCCAGTATTACCTCATCGCCTTTCTCTGGTATAAAGAATGTCCCATACTGATTACTCGCCCAAACATTTGATAAACGTGCCCAGATAGTATTCTTTTCTCCATTCAATAATGGAAATTCCACCTGAATTTTATTTTCAGAGTCTGGGTCTCCATCCAGCTTCGTTACTTTACCTATATGCAAGCCGTTAATACCCGGCATCAATCCTGAAACCAGAGGCGATACGACATTATTCTCGTCTGTAATATTCACAGGAGAAATCCCGATGCCTGCGGTAGTAAACCAATTTCCGTTTTTTATTTCATGTTCGACAGAACCTACATAGACACTACCATTAAAACGATTTCCCAATCCGTCGATATCTATGATACATCCGGGGATAGCTTTTGCACTTCCCTGAAATTTAAAGTCTCCCTGTATACGAGCCAGTCCTGTTTTGAGCAGAAGCGCATCTGCCCACGATTGCAGTTCGCTTTCATCCGTGCAGCTTTCAGTCTGTAAGTTCCGGTCTCCCATTCCTACCGCTTCTGCAAGTTCTGCCGGCATACTATTTCCCTGCCCGTTCAGAGAAGGGTTTGTTCCGCTCACCTTTACCAGCTTCTGTGTGGTGCTGTCCCATGCCAGAGCTACCGCGCCGGACATCTGGGATGCTGTCTGTAAACGGCCGTTAAACTCTATAAGATCTGTGCCGTAAGTAACTTTCAACACGGCTGCCGCCTTTACATCCGGCTTTTTCACCGAAATATCTTTACCTTCCGTTATCACTACAAGGCCATTAGCATCTGCACGGGACAAGATAAAATCCCAATCGGAACAATAATACTGTATTATCCCGTTATGCTTTGCAGTCGTAGAATCTACACTTGCAGACAAAGCGGAATATTCTGCCAACATATTGGATATGACCTGATTATCTTTCGACTTCTCAAACAATCTGTTTTTCCGTCCAAGAGTAGCCGGAAAAGCAAAATCACGGCATTCTATTTCCAATGTGGCACATTCACCTCCAGGTATCACGATATTATGTGAGGTCACTATTCCCTCGAATATAACCTCTTCGGTACTCTGGTAGCCCGTTTCGATGCGAATAACGTTTCCCGGAGCAAATGTGTTGTCCTCGCTTTCGTCCATAGTTCCGGCTGCCAGATTTCCGGCTTCAAAAACTAATGTTGCTTTGCCTATCCTGTTCACTTCTTTCCGTACCCATATGGATATGAGCCCGAAACTGTCTTTGATCTTATTACCTTCACTGTATATGGTGAACGATATTAATCCCTGACTATCCTTTATCGGTGATTCTGCCATTTCTGCCAAGTGGTGGGAATATCAACGATACCCCGGGTTCTACATTTCTGAAACTACTTAATCCGTTACATTTTGCCACATCGCTGCAAAAGGAAGGGTCATTATAAATTTTATTGCACCATCCGGCAATACTTTCTCCGGCCTTGAGTGTTATCACTCTGGTCAGATCCGGCGATTTCTTATTCTCTTTTTTATTTGAAATCTTCTTATTCAAATGGCTCGAAAAAGAAAGCGATATAGTTACCCTCAAGGGCATTCCTTCGGGAGAAAAAAGAGTATAATCGTAACTTAATGAAGTAACACGCCCTTCAAAACAGAATGCACCCCATATTAATATCACATATCTGGGTTCATGGCTTTCGGAATCGATAGTATATAATACCGTCTCCAGCTGATTGACCATAGCGGGTATTGTTTTCCGTGAGCCTGATGCTGTTTGCCCTGCAGTCTGTCCGGGATTGAACAAGGCACCGGTATCATCAAGTACAATTTTAAACGAAAGTTTATCTTCCTTATGTCCTTTATACTTAATCTCACTGCTACCCGAACCTATGACACTATCCTCTTCATAAGCGATTTCTTTCGACCATGAAATAGAGGCCGGATTAATCTGAGCAGTAAATTCTTTATAACTACCTTTATAATCAGACTTTTCATAGCCTGTCATAACCATTTTTTCGAGTTCGGCCATTAGCGTTCACTGTTACGTTTTATCTCCCGTTTAACGATATCTTTTACGTCTCTCAATATTTCCCGTTTCAGCTGGTAAATATCCTTCGGACTCACGCCTTTATCCGTATTCGGACTACGTTCGATAGTCGTTCTCACATTTATTTCTTTTATTACAATAGCCATAGTATCTATTTATCAAGCCGCTTAAGAGTGGAATATACAAATTCCAGCGATTCAATCAAAACTGAATTTTTTTCCGCATCGAGGGTATCGACTTCCCATTTTACCGGGATTGCATTTGCACATTCCCATTTGTAAACAGGGATAGCCTTATCTTTTATCTCAATCACCCTGCCATCTTTCTTAACCTCCTCTCTCTCAACCGACAACAAACTGATATGAATAGTTCTGGTCAATGGAAGAGTCCGGCCTGTAATATCAAAAAAGGAACCTTCGTTCATAATTTTACCTATCCATTCTATCGCCGTATTGTTTGAAACCGGCATAAGAGCCCTTTTCAAAACAAGGTTTCCGTGCTTGATCTGTTTTGGAAGGCGGTGCTCATATTCATTTACCCCGCCTTCCTGTATGGTTTCCAGTTCCATTTCCGTTGATAATCCTGATACTTCCTTAAATGCGATTTCATCGTCGCCGATTGTAACCTGAAAATAAAAAGATGTCGGAATGGTCCAATTTACATCAATTGCATTAGCCATTTGCTATTTCAAGCCCTTCATGAGCGATTTCCAAAGTTTCCACTGCTACTTCATTACCGTCAGACTTCATATCAGTCCCGGTGATCTTAGTCGGCCATGCGTTTTTTAGAGTCCAGACCATTGTTGGATTACCTCCTTCATCCAATAGTTTTATTGTCACAGGTTGACGCTCTATCGTGTTCATCTTTATTTTATTGAACCAAGCCCAAAACTTATTGTCGCCCTTGAAAATCCCTTTCTTCAATGTCACATTTCCATATTTCTTGATGCCGGGCATCTTTATTGTAGAAAACTCCGGGCTATTCCCGTGACGGTATTCTATGATCTGTGCTTCCACATCCAGCCCCGAAACTTCCTGAAATGAGGCTTCCGGTAAATCGGCCACTTCCACTGCAAAGTAAAACTTGGGTAAAGGCCATACATTATCCTGTGCTTCTCCTGCCATAATATTCTGATTTTAATTATTATTACTTATTAACTTTTTTGCATTTGCTGCTGGAATGTAATTTCTATGAATTCCGCAGGGCGGGTAATAGCCACAAGGACGGTAATCCGCATAATGCCTTCCAATATGTCTTCTGGCGTCATTGTATCACCCAGACCGACATGTACGCTATACGCGTCATCGGGCACAGCTCCGGCCAATCCTCCACGCTTCCATATTCCATTCAGGAAATTGGATATCATACTTTTCACATTAATCCATGTGTTTGCTTCATTAGGGTCGAATACATACGCACGCGCCGCATTTTTAACGGACTCCTGTAGCATTATCATTGTACGGCGGACATTGATATACCTCCAGTCGAGGGAATTCCCATCCAGTGTCCTCGCACCCCAGACTTTAATACCTTCTCCGATGAAAGTACGAATAGCGTTTACGGACTTCCCGCTCAGAGGCACATTTAAATCTTCCTGCTCCTCGTGTGAGATATTGACAGTAGGGCTTATCGCGGTGGCTACACTTACATTCGCAGGAGCCTTCCATACGCCCTTAGTGTTATCGACCATCGTATAAACTCCGGCCATGGCAGCTGATACAGGAAGCAGATTCAATGAAATCCGCATTTCTTTCATAATTTCCCTGTATAGAAAACTCAGTTGCGACAATATTTTGTGTAAAGTACTGCGTTCCACATCGGTCAAACCTTCCTTCAGTCCATCTATATAATCTTTTACCTGCTTTTTCTTCTCTTCGTCAAGAGCCGAAGCTTCCAGTTCTTCCGTCAACAAGGCTTGTAAGTTCTCTATATCCAGATTTTCATAGTTCAACTCATTTTCCTGCACTATGGAAGTGTTCAGCCACGGATAATAAGCAGCGCCGAAATCAAGGAATTCACGTCCTATATTCTCCCTGAATTTTGCAACTACATCTCCGTCAGGGTCTTTCCTGTCCTTATATCCGTCATGTACATCCAGTACGGCAAAGCGGTTTCTCATCTCATATCCGCAATGTTTCAGTATTGCTGTCTGGAGCGCGTAGCAATCCTCTGCTTTCAAAACAATGGCTTCCGGTATAATCACCATCGTAGGCTCCTGTTCTTTAATCAACGGAGCTATACCCTGCTCCATTTTGTCTTCCTCTATACCGGAAGAATAATCACCAACCGAAACTATATAACAAGGGCCTCCACCATTTGCATAGAATAGCAGCATACTATAATAAAGTATATAGCTATCGGTTCTTTGCAGCAAGTAACTCTTTCCGTTAAAATTAATGGCTGAAGAACCGGCACCCTCAGCTAATTCAAACCTGGGTTTCGGAGCCTCTCCGAAGTAAGACCTGAACTCTGCCATGGATGTGATTCTCCAAGGCTTATTCAACAAAGATTTGTTACCATTGGCTGCTTTTTCCGTATAACCGATAAAAGCAGGTACAGCAGTTGCCACTTCCACTACAGAATTGGGGAATGCGTTTTTTTCAACGATATACACCCCTGGTGTTTTCATTGCACTCATAGGTTGAAATTTATTGGTTTATATATAAAAATATGTCGTCACGGTATCTTCCGGCTGCGTCATGGAGACTTCATCAGGACGAGGAAGCGGAATATTTCCACTTAACAGACGTTCACCGTTGCTCCTGATTTCATAGAGCCGGACAACATGTTCCTGTGTCTCCTTTATCTTATTTTTCTCAACGGTGGATACTCTGAAAGCCTTTCCCACACTGGGAAAACCGATCTCTTCCATATCTCCGAATGTTATCCGGTTACGTTTTTCTTCTATTCTAAGAATCACATTGTCATCGGCATATCGGGGAATAATTACAAACTCCCAATATTTGAATTTGGTTCTTAATCCTATATCTATTTCCTCTTTTACATTGTCAAACGGAATCAATACATTCATCCATTTCCCCACAGCGAGACTTTTCTCCAATATATAATCATCATTATCTTTTTTCTGTGGCAATTCGGTAATATAGTAAAATATATTGTCCTGAGGAATCATTTCAAAAGATAATATGCCGGCAGTTTCTAAGGCAAAATCCTTAGATTGTGTCAGCAGCACCCATTTGTTGTTCCCCGTCATCTTACAAATTATTCCATTTCGTTTGAAGAAGCTTATGGTTTCCCGCGATGGAGTCAATGCGACAGGACAATTCCCATTGTCATAATATTCATGAACCACACGGATCGAGAACCATATATCATATTTTTCAATACTATTCATGTGTTAACTTCTTTTTGACTTACAACGCGTTGTAATTGTTTTATTTCTTCCGAATCGATATCCAATACTCTCACCTTACATAATACAGAAGGGAAATAATTACTGCCATTGATACTCCACAAATTGGATAATTCGTTAAAAGACAAATTAACAGGCTCCATATTAAAAGTAATATTCGATTGTGGTATAGTGAATTTACTGTTAGTCTGTAAAAAAGCAAATAAGGCTGACAATAACTGCAATGATTCCTCATATTGTTTTTCTGAAAATACCGCTGCAAACATTATATAAAGATTCAACATCCACGATGGAGCCCCTTTCTGAGCATATGAGCCGGAAATAGAAGTTTTATTAAACTGGATTCCTCCCGCAGTCTCCCTTTCCACATTTACTAATGAAAGATGGATTTTATTATCCGGAGATGATCGGGATAAATTGAACAATGGCTGCAGACAAACGATATCCTCATCTACGTTGAAAGTTCTCCTTAGATAATCCGATGAAAAAAAAGATAAAGCTGATAATGTTCTGGCTATCATAAACCGGCATGATTTTTATTTTACACCCTGATATAATAGAAATATGCGTTTCTCTGATCAAAAGTCAAATATAGACAGGTATAACGAAATTTTATTTCGTCATCTGATAAATTCTAACAGTTAAACATTCTTATTTTAGCGACAATCTCTTTAAGCGACTCATAGTCATCATCCAGAATATAATTTCGCATCAATACCAATAAATTTTGCATAAGAGAAACCTCTTTATTAGAAAAGCGATGCGGGAATAGTCGAAATTCGCCCTCTTCATAATAATATGCCTTCCTGCGGCGGCAATATTCTATTGGGGCAAAATATCCAAGAAATGGATCATCCCTCATCGCCTCAATATCCATTTGAATAGTACGTTGAGTAATATTACACTTTAATTTTCGCCGGCAAATCTCGACAATATACGCAGTTTTAACATACTCATGTTTATGAAGCAGGCTATCAATCATACAATAACGGGCCAAAGCAAATTTGTTCTGAGGCATATCTCTATCATTTTAAAGTTAATCCGATTCCCTTAATTCTAATAAAAGAATATGCGCTATAAAAATAGCGATATATAAATGATAACACTTTTTAAGATATTATATCCGAATGAATCCAGATAAAAAATTTAAGAATAGCTTATAAGGCTGGTAATATTTTATTGATCCCCACTGAATCTCTTTCAAATTCCGGCCGGTCATTACCCTATGATTCAAGCTTATACCTTTACATTTTGCATGGGAATAATTTACAATGTCTTACTTCAATCACGGCGTAATCTTTGAGGTTTACTGACAGAAAATATGAGGAAATAAAATTGTTATTCAATAAGGAATACGACTAACGCCTCCGGCCTGAAACATCTATGCATCCTCTTGAGATATATAAACACTCCTTATCTCTGAGGCAGAGGTATATGTATTCTCCAGGTATATACACAATAAAAAAGATAAAAGCGGATGTGTATTTTTAACTGATAGCTCTTTGAATTGAAAATCGGCGGAGCCAAAGATTAATTAGTAAATTCGTGTATTAGCAGATTAGCAAATGGGCGAAAAGGTGTAACTTTTTCGAACGTTACGAGTTGTTGACTGTTAACTGAAGGTGTTACCTTTTGAAGAAAAGTTACAAGCAGAGAGATACAATGTATCCTGCGACAAAAGTTTCATTATTTTTTCTTCGTTTTTGTAACTGCATAGTACCAATCCAGATATGTATATTCTTGATTGAGCCGTGTAAATTCCTCCTGCATAATGTAAGTTGTCAGCCCAGAATGTTTATTAATTGTAAAACCATTATATCCCGGCATGAACGCCTTAGTCGCAAGTTTATGAGCTACCACATTGTTTATCAGGATATGTAAGCCCTCTCTCTTGTCTTCCGGCATCAACCGGCTGAAATAATCTTCGAAATCGAAAAATAAGTGATAAGAATATCTGTCGAAATGCTGAATATCCGATACGGGAACTTCCTTGCTAAAATCACAATTCTGCCTGATATACCCGGCTAGGGCATCTAAAGAGTCGGTTTTTATCAGTGAGAAAGAAGCAGAATTCATATCTCCTGTTTGCTGGTTAAAATAATTAAAGGCAGCATCTATAAACTGTTCATTATCGCTATGTACTAATTTACTTACTTCATGAGGGAAGATATATGTAAATCCCGGGGAAAGTATCTCTGCCGATGATGCAACAATATAGTTCGCTTTATCTTTGAGCTGATATGCCACTTCTATACCCGCCATGAAACAGGCCTCGAAGATTATCGTATGAAATGCCTTATCAGGAATAGCTTCTGCAAAATCCGGAAGTTCCATCTCATCATCTCCATCAGCCAGTATGGTCTTTACCTTGCCTGCGGATTTGGGAGATGATAAAGTTCCGGCCGGAAGCCAGCCGGAAGCGTGAGAAAAGACTAACAGATTGAAAGATGCCTGAGGATACAATGCTTTCGTATCGGTAATTACACGGCGAAAAACATTCTTGCCCGCTGAATTTTCTTCTTCATATTGCCGGAGTGTGCCGAACGAGCCTTTCCCGTCAATCTCCAGCAAACGGGGAGGCTTATCCCGGGAATCCAGATAAACAAGAATCTTTGATTTCGGGTCTGATTGCCATCCGCGGGATAGAGCATCTAATTTGAGGCTGGCTTCATCCGACAGGTTGTTATCTCCTCCCAGATATACGAGCAGTACATGGCCGATTTCTGTATATTTGCTATCTTCAGATGTACATGAATATCCTGACCAGAAGATAAATAATAAGGCATACAGAAGTATTGTCTTCCTTTTCTTTACCATACTCTTATCACTTTATCAGCATTATAAAATCTATCTCTCCTTATTTTATTCTACAACACACCGGACAGAGAAACCAAGTCCCCGAACTATGCTTTGTCCCGGATTTACAGCATTATTGTTGCCAAAAGATATGAAATAACCACTTGCATCTATAGAAGAGGAAGACCAATAACATGCGTTTGATCCGGTATTGATTAAAATACCGGTACCTAAATTGCGATAACCGGCGGCAGGGAAGAATGGCGCCCCTATGTCTGCCTTATTATATCCCATACTAAACGAGAAACTGCCATTCGTCTGGGTAGATGTCACATTTCCGAAAGTTCCTGCCATTGTATATGCACCTGATGCAGGATAAAACTCCGAGGAAGTTGGCATACGCCATTTTTTTCCTGCCGGAGCCCAACCTTTATCTGTGAGGTACTTGCAAATATCACCAACTCCGGTCGGTCCATCAGTCATTTCGTAAAGATGGGCGCGGTCCTCTCTTGATTTTCCGGCAGGAGGATTACTACCTGCAAGAGTGACAGTTAAATAAGGAATAACACCCCAGGTAGCCATAGTTGTTGTACCGCCTAACGGTGGATAGATGACTGTCGAAGTTAAGAAATCACCTACAGGCGAGATACCATAGAGGCTTCCCCCCAGGAAGTACACTCCCTGATAATTCTTATGAGTAGTAACACCCGTATCGTCGAAAGTAAGGTGGCCTGCGGCAGTATCGTAATAGATGTTACTTCCCGCCCAACCTTTGTGAGCAGCAGGATAGTATTCATTACTCAAATTGAGGACAAGGGTTACATCGTCAAATTTCTTAGGAGAATCGGGGCTCTCAAAAACGACGGTCAATTGACCGGCCAGACTGACAATATTACTTGCAACCCGGAAAGTAACCGGAGTACCGGGGTTGGTATTGCTGCTGCCTGTAGCTCCTACCACCAGATTATCCGATACCTGCAAATTAAGGAGAGAGCCTGTGCCCGAAGTCAGCTGCTGTGAAATGGATTTGATCCGCCAATTGGCATTGCTTCTGACATTGAAAGTATAGGCGCTGCCATTTGTCCAATAAGAACTGCTTACATTACTGAATACCAGATTATAAGTAGACTGCCGCAGGAATATACTTTTTGACAGGTAAGTTTCTCCGTTGAATAATGTAAAATCAACTTTTGATATTTTCTCCAGGAATGGATTGCTGGTAAGATCCGAACTGACAATAGCCGTTGGGCGGATCGTAAATAACTTTTCGCCCGACGGATCGCTTATATTCAGTAATGCGCCCGAACCCGGCTGATCGGATGCACCATCGAATGAAAAGGCGGCGCTACCTACAGCACTATTAACCGATGTGACTGTAAAAGAGGCCGGAGACCATTTTATCCTGAACTGCTGCGACACCGGCTGTGTATTTATCGGTGCGGCAAACACTAATTCGGTGATATTATTAGTTCCTGCTGCATTTTTTATATTCAGGGCAATATCTGTATTGATACCCTGTGTGACTTTCACTACATAAGCAAGGCGTCCGGCCTTCAGATGGATGAAGCCTATACGGGCAGAGCCGCTTATATTTTCTGTGAGCTTCAATTTCACATTTGTTGTGGAACCCGATGCTCCCGACACAACAGGAGTGCCTGACAGGGATACCAGACTCAGCCAGCTTATACTGCTCCCTCCGGTATCGACAATCTTATCCACCAGCCATCCCGAAGGATAATCGGTTGTAATCGAAAGTGCATTATTATCATTCGAGGCAGTAAGCTCGTTACGAGGCAACGTAAACTCTCCCTGAGATACTCCGAGCATATACTGGCCATCGAAAACGATATCTGAAATTTGCCCGTCGTTCCACTCTATAATCTCGGCTTTAATATTTACAGGGCGGGAATTAAAAGCATCGGCAGGAGTAGCCAATCCCGGGCCGCTGACTTCAGAAATATTGACCTTATAATGATGGTTCCGGAGTAAAGACAGGTAGGTTGTGGTAGAAGAAGTCTGGGCAAAATCGACACGGTAGTATGTAGGCTGGGAATCACCTGTATATATTCCCCCTATAACAAGGCAGGTGGCGTTTCCCAGCGACGACGGATTTGCTTTTACAGCCTCGAAGGTATATATTTCACCGATAGAGGATACATCGGTAGTAGTAATGGAAGTTCCATCATATAATAATGGCCCCAATGTAAGTGCCGACGTAGAGGGAACACTTGGATTAGTAACAATATTTTGCGACTGGTTCCAGTTTGCGGCATCAGGAGCAATACGTCCCTGGTTATTGTAATTATACAGGCGTATACTTTTCAACTTGAGATTATCAGTTGCAGCAGTGCCTGTAAGGGTAACATCAATCTTGGAAACCATGCGTATAAGATTGACAGGATTATTGGCCGGTGTGCTCTGGTTTATAGTGATGGAAGCAATTTCTCCCCACATAGGCATCGGGATATATCCTCCCGATGCAGAATTTGCATTCCATTTCCCGGCGTTGGTGATTATCAGTTTATCAAGGACTGATGCTTTCGTATCGCCAACACTGAAACTGCCGGAAGTGTTTGATAACGGCTGACGCGAATTGGCAAGCACCACTATGTTGTAAGTTCCTTCGGGTACTTTTACAGTAAAAGTTTTAATTTTGCTGTCGATAGGATCTGTATTGATCACATTACTGAATATCGGCTGGTAAACATATTTACCATTAGTATCGAACAATAGTATTTCAATGCTTTTAACCTCGTTTTCGTCATTTGTATTCAAGGCATAAGTGCTTGGTGTGGACGAACCGGGAACTTTTACTGAAAAAGTCACCATCGCTGCATCTGTATCAGAAGCTTGTATGTCATCATTATCCTGACAGGAACCGGAAAGAAAGCCGGATAGGATAGACAGACTGACGATCAAGCTGTATCTGATATATAGTTCTATTGTTTTCATACTGTATCTCGTTTTACTTTATGTATTATATTTGATTCAGGCCGGAGCAGACAGTAACATCCACCTGCCTGATTTATTCTTTATAATTCGGGATCTACCGGAGTTTGTCCCCATTCGGGAACGCTTATTATAATAGAGGCTTCTTTATATTCTACCAGTATGGGTATCACCGCCTCCGGGGTGTTATCTACTGTTATATTATTTTCTAACATAAAATTTTTCAGATTTATATTAGTCAGTATGCTGCCATCCGAGCCTTTCCTTATGATAACCTCTATGGCATTATTATCTGTGAAGCGGGGAGTAAGAAAGGTTATTGCTGTAAATTCTTCCCCTGAAATGTTTTGAAACGCGGATGTATCCAGATAGCTGATCGGATTGCCGGCGGTCTCCATTGCAAAATTATAACCGCCGGGGACACCGGTCATTTCAATTATCGGCGGTAAAAGTTCTCCTTGTGCATTTTTATCTACGAGTCCTTTTGTATATACCTGTACTGTAATGTGAGCGCTACGGAAATTGAGGATGCGTTCTATGACATTTTCAGCTTTAGTTGCCGTCTTCAGGCTTGGGGACAATGTGAAATTGTCGGACGCAAAATATAAAGAATCCCCGTTTGTAGTAGCTATGCCGCTTCTGGCAGCAGTATTGTATAAGAGCGCATCGCTCAGGCGATTGCTTCTTTTTAATGGTGTTATATGGTTTTTATCTGATACATTACCCCAGCAAACAATCTGATAGCTGCCCGGATCGAGGTTTAAGGTGATACCTGTAAAAGAGGTTAATGCCGCGAGGTCTGCACTCTGTACTGTAACGAATAGCCCGTCGTCAGTGAAAACAAATACATCCACCTTTTGTATCTTTTTGATAAAAAGTTCATTCGGGTCGTTGCCCTGGTAACGGAACTTCAATATAAAATTGTCTTCAGGTTCAACCGGACATCCAGCGTTTGCGCTGTCATCGATGCATCCGTTCCACATCAAGACGGCAAACAATACAAAAATCAGATGAAATAGTTTCATAAATAACCCTTTTATATTTTATAAGCAGTATACTCAAACAAGGCAAATTATCTCAGAGTTTATCAGATAAGTCTTATGGGGAAAATACTTTCCGCATTTCCCCATAAGATTTTATTTGGTTATAATTCAGGTGTGACGTCAACAATTGTCCATGTAGCCAAAGTGACGGTTACAGTCACGTCTATTGCGTTCATATTCGGAGCCGGAGTCAGATCTGTTTCTTTGAACGAAAATGCTCCCGCGCCGATATTATAAACCTTTCCTGCTTCAATCGCAGTCAGGCTTACGCCCGAATCCTTCAACCCTTTAATTGTAATAAACTGAGGGGAAGCGTATGTAGACCCGTCATTGGTTGTAATATTGCTCAACCGGATAATAATGCGGGGAACGGCAAAAGCGCCGACAGTCGTATTGGCAAACAGGTTATATGCCCATACATCTCCTGAGGTAGCCGGTGCGGCAACTTGCGATGATGCAGTTATTCCTGAAGTGTAATAGTCATAAGCAATAGTCTTAAGAGCTGTAGGGTATGCAACTGAATTATCCGTGAAAGTAGCAGGGACAGATCCGTTGCTCTTCAGATCACCTGAATCTACCGATCCATCGGCTGTCGCTTCTGAGTAATAATTGTCAATGAAAATGCCATCGACCCGGAAACCGGTTATTTCACCCGTTGAAGTCATATCGGTCAGTTCAATACGTGCTACAGTCGGCTTCAGGGTGATAGCACAATTGTAACTGTTTCCTGACGTCGGAGTAGGTATTGCACTTCCGTACAGGTTTACCTCTGCGATATCCGATTGTGATGTTATCTGCAAAGCTGTTGCTTTTACTGTTGATATGTTTCCTGATGTGGGAAGACCAGAGGTATTTCCTACTACATGCACGGCGGCTACCTGGCCTGGCAGATTACTAATGATTTTCCCGGCCTGGATATCTGTCAGGCTGATATTCGTGCCGCTTGTCAGTGAGGAAGAAAGTGTATAATGCTTTAGGATAGCGCCTGCTGCGTTTACAAAGTAGAGGTCGCCGGAACTAAATCCAACAGTCGAACTACTGCCGACCGGGGATTCTTCGGAATAAGTTATCGGGGCTTCTTTGTTAATCTTTAGAAACACACTTTTGGTTTCCGTAGAGTCTTCTCCTTCTATCTCTTCTTTACTGGAACAATTACTGAATCCCAGTAACAAGACCATAGCCGATAGGATTAAATAAACGAATTTTGTCTTCATACTTTTTAATTTTAAAATTGATTCAATGTGATTGATAAAATAATTTTTTATATATCATTCATTTAATTAGATTCACCTGTTTCTGAGGTTGTTTAGCAGTGTATTCTGGAGTTAGTCCTTTACCGAATAACAAATTTTATATTCTGCATGTCTTAATTCCGGAAGTATCTTATGACGTATGCTGAGATAGGGTAGTCCCTTGTCGAGCTGTTTTAATGCTGCTTCGCGTCTGTCGTATGAGCTGGCAGATGTTATAATTTCCAGAATTTTATCTTTTTTGATTATATCACTGATGCTTAAGATAGCTGTCAATCCTTCCCAATCTTCTGCAACAGAGCTTATCACAAACAAATCTTCGGAGATGCTGAATTTATTCTTTATGTAATCTTTTAAGGCATAAGCCCTTGCCTTAGATAATAAATCATTCTTCTCATATACGCCATCTGGTGAAGCATAACCTTCAATATATACATTTTGCAGTGTTACATTTTTGTTATTTAACATATATTGAAAAATACTATCTATTCTGGCTAGTTCTTTTGGGTTAGACAAGTATGCAGGAACGATAGCCGAGCGTCCAATGGGAAAATACAAATTGCCTTTACTATAGACGCAATGAAGCTTATCTTCTTTTGGCGGAGTAATAAGAGTCAGCTGAGGCGATACAGTCGACGGCTCATCAGAAGCAGGGATTATTGGGCTATTAATAGAGTCTGCCATATAAGTGCTTTTCCCTCTGTATCCTATAAGGTATTTGTTGACAGTCAGATATGCTGAATCTGTTTTTTGTTTGTAAGGTAAATATACATTGAAAAAGAGGGTCGTATCATTTTTTATATCGGCATTGATAAAATCTGTACTTAGTTCTTTTTTATAGTTATTTGCCCAACGCTTAAGAACCTTTAGCTTATTTTTACCCATGATAGTTATCGGCGGTAAGTCATAGAAAGAACTATCCGTGGCCAGTACCGGCGTGATATACAATGCTTCTCCGCTCAAGACCGGTTTCGTGCCTATTTTTACCCGATAGTTAGCTACCAGACTATCCTCTATTTCTTTGATCTCAGTAACATCGAACCGGATATTCTGCCCAAAGATGTTGTATGCGGGGAAGAAATGCAGAACGAGTAAAATGAGTATAATACGATATTTGATCTGATCCATAAATATTGTAAGCTAAGTTTATTTAAGTATATAAATCAGGGAAATACCTGCTTTGGTAGGGCCAAAATAGTTATGGCTGCCCTTTCCCAATTCCCGTCCACAGACTTCACATTCGTAGCGTGTATAATCCATATGGATATAACCGATGCCGAGCGAAGCCTCGATACTCCAGCGCGGAGACAATATCCACTGATAACCATAAGAGACGCCAAATCCATAAGCATCACCCTGATAACGGTAGTCTGCAAAGTCACCGAAAGGTAAGTTGCCTACATTAAAATGGCTGTACAGAAGATGACCTCCCCAAAAATGCCCGTTGAAAGGCTCGTTGATCCAATAACGAAGCTCGGGCTGAATCATGAAATGTTTGAATTTCCTGTTGTTGGAGAATGTCCACGGATTATAATTCAGCGATATATCCAGGGTCAGATATTCCGACATGCGGACTTCTGCTCCCAGATTTACAGTAGTTGTTAAATCATAGATAAGGTTACTTTTTAACCCTAAGAAAGGCATTGTTTCCTGCAAAGGCGGGTTAGTTTTTAGAGGAAACTGTCCGTAGCATCTAAAAAATAGGCTCCCAGTAAGAGCTGTAAGTAATACAACTATTCTAATCATTGGAATATTATTGAGTAATTATTCTGCGTATTCTGTGTATCGAATTTATCTGAGTACAATTAACCATACCTTGTTTTTCAGATACCGGTTATGCTTAATCTTTTTTTGATTCTGACTTTAGTATTCGTCCCAGTTATTTTTTCCGGTATTCCCGAAACTTAATGCCATTACTTTTGAATACCGGATTTATTTCTTTATTAACAGATACTAAGCATTCTTTATATACAGAAATAAACACGGGTTTAATATGTCATTTTTCTTTCTTTATTAATATCTGTTAAATCCCCTGTTATTAGAAAATAATTTCAAAAAATCGGAATGGACTTTTATCAGATATCAGGTATACTCTCAAACCTAGCTTCTTATTATTGTGATTTCCTTGTTACAAAACTAATGTTAAGGCATCAAAAAAAAATTATACAAATTCTCCTTTTTTGTTTATTTAGTTTCCCATTTTATCTTTTTCTCACCGGTCTCGAAGTTGCTTACGTATATATCCGGGGGATAAACCCAGTTTAGTTTTACAGAATTTGTGAAAATGCGATACCGACGAAAAGCCATAATCAAAGCTTATTTGCTTTATACTTTTCTGAGTCTTGGTTATTTCGTGATAGATATCATCAGCTCTTCGTAACGCAATCCAGCGTGAAGCCGAAACTCCGAATACCTTTAGGAAACGTTTTTCAAAACCCGACAAACTATAACAAGACATGGTCGCCAGTTCACGGATAGATGAGGCCTGTCTGTAATTCTTATATATAAGGTCAGAAAATTTTTTATCGCTGGATATTAAAGCTTGAAAGAAAAAAGTCCTTTCAGCCAGAGAATAACTTATAGACATCAGCTGAAAAAGCTCCCTGGTTTTTATACCAAAATAGAGCGGATCATTAAAGCCCGATTGTAGAAACCATTTTAAATAATCAACATAAGCTGTAATCAATGGAGTGAATTGTAATACAGATAATTTATTTTCTGACTTTTTATTATTTGACTTCTGTCGTTGACTGTAAAACGGATAATTGTAAAGGTTTAAAATATCCCCGGGCTTCAGGCATATAAGTGATACCCCCTCGGTAGTGCTTATACAACAACGAGATCCCATCGATATGAATACCATTCGTCCAGATCCGATATCTTCATCAATATATCCTTGAAGAGAGCAGATAAGGCTGCCGGAAGTCACAAATAAAATATTATGTTCACCTGCTATAAATTCGTGATATTGATTTTGTCCTAATATCCAAATATTAACCGATACTGTTGTCTCCTCAGTATCCATGATATAGCTTTCGGGCGAATTGTTTCGATAATTTGTCTTCATAAATATCAAATTCTCCCTGTTTTGCCTTAATCCAACTATAAAAAAGGCCGAAATATACAATTTCAACAGACAAAAAGTAAGATTGTTCATTTTATTCAAATTATCATATCCTTATTTCCAATTATCAATCCTCTGTTGAAAGTGATAATTTGAAAACAACAAACGACTAAACATTGCGATTAAACTGCTATCTATTAAATTATCAAACATTTATCGGCAAAACATCAAAATACGCCGGCATTTCTCAAAAAACTAAAACCCACGAATCCTCTCGACTCATGGGTTTTATAAATCTTTACAAAACTATACCACAACCAATATTGAAAGGCTGTGTTTTTTATATAACAGGCCTGAATAATTTATTTTATCAAAACCCGTTCAGACTTATTTATGGATTTATCTTCACTTATTACTTTCACAATATATATACCTGTGCCGATTCGTTGATTTCCGGCAAAATATTCATTGGAATTCTTGTATATAGCCTTTTCTCCAAGTAATCGGCCTGTTATATCATAAACCGTAGCTATACAATTTTGGTCAGACTGATTATCAATAACAATCTGATTACCGCTGATATAAACATTTACGAGAGAAGCCTCCTGGCCGGTTGAAGCCAAAGGAGACGGACTTACTGCAATTTTGAATCGTCCATTAGTGATACTGCTTGTTCCGGAAATAGTATATTCTGCATTATTTTCAACCGGATAACTACGTCCTGTATATACATCAAGTAAATATAACTTGCGTGCTTCTACGTCTGATGTTACAGAGAGTATTATAGTATAATTCTCACCTTTTCCTGCATTTACGCCAAACGTTGTTCCCGAAAACTCAGGAACAGTCGCTATCTGGTATTTGTACCCGGCATCATCAGAGATATATACTTGCGTCAATCCCTCTTCCTGTAATTTATACGCGTCCCATCCGTTATCAAAGCCTGCAGTGGATTCGGAGTTTTCAAATAGCCATACACGGTCGGCTGAAGTATTACTCATTGCATCCATGATTATATAAGGAAATCGCAGTATGTTGCTTTCAGTAGCGGCAGACTTCCATGGTTTTGTTGTGGATGCATTCAATTCGTTTTTTATCAATTCATTATACCTCAATGTCATATTACCGGGGGTTGTTACATCCAGCATGAATGTATGCATAGATAATATCCTGTCCGGTATTCCGGCTTGTCCTGCCAGATTAAACGGTACAGCCTGGTATTGACCTCCTGTAACCCCACTAACTGTCCCTCCATTAAGTTTTCGCCATTGGTCACGTGTTCCTGTATTGAAAAGATAGACCGTATTTTCACTCAATTGTGCACTACCTAGTTCAATCGCTGCCGAAGTAATAGGTATAGCCGCGGTAAACGAATTACCGACAAGATTCATTCCCGAATAATTAACATTGGATGTTTTAGTAAGCGAAACAGTAGCGTCCCCTACATTCAAAGTACCCGCAAAAGTATAAATATTTGTCGGCAGGGTATTGTTATTGTTTGTCATTTCGTAGCCTTTGAATGCTTTTAATCCCGTGTCCGGCATGTATGGAGCCGGTTGCCATTTATTACCATTAAAAAATTCTACCCACTGGTTTACAGTTTCGACTTTTGGTACCAGATAGGGAAAGTCCGATGACTGAACCGGAATACCGAAATATTGCCATTGCTTCTTATAAAATCCGCAGGTTGAACATTCATATGCCTTATTATAAAACTCTACCTTAGCATTTACGTTCCGGTTATTGTTAGGATTAGCAAATATGAGTGTGCCTGTAGGTTTATCTGTTGATGTCCGAACGATGATGGTCCCTTTATCCGGGTTGTTATCTTTTACCTCACCGTTAATAATAAGCTGATTTTCGGTAGTTATCAGTAGATCTACCTCGGAATCGTTGATCAAGTCTCCGATTACACGGTCTTTGTCAAGATACAAGTCTCTCACAGCCGGGCTTCCGTTGTTGTTGGCATTAGTGGCAAATTCAATATTTTCTCCGGGCTGAGGAACGTAATCAGCTGTCCAATTGCCTGTTTTGGCCCAATCGTTATCAATCGTTCCATGCCAGAAATTATTGGGGGATTTCATTATTATGATATATACAGTCGCTTTGTCACAAGAAGATTCAGGAATACCGTCATCACATACTTCATAGATAAAGCTATCAGTACCTGTAAATCCATTATTTGGGGTATAAGTAAAAGTCCCGTCAGCATTCAAGACTACCGAGCCATAGACCGGATCTTTCAGAGGAACTGTATTTACTATTTGCCCGTCTCCTTCCGGATCAAAATCATTATCCAATACATTTCCGCTAACGGTTTTGTTTTCTTGCGTGTAATATACATCGTCATTTGCATATGTAATGTTTATATTGCTCTTGGGTAATACTGTGATTGTCACTATTGCTTTGTCACAAGTCTCAGGAATTCCGTCATCACATACTTCATACTCAAAAATGTCCGTCCCAGTATAGCCCGGATCAGGCGTGTAAGTATAAGTTCCATCTGGCAGGATTGTAACCGTTCCATGCGACGGAGGATTTACGGGAGTGGTATTTAAAATAAACTGATCCCCATCCGGATCAAAGTCATTACTCAAAACATTACCCGACACCGGTTTATCCTGCTCTGTTATAGCTTCATCATTATTTGCTATGACATTGTTATTGGCCGAAGGGTTAAGGACAGGAATAACATTGATAGTAACTGTTGCTGTAGCGCAAGCTTTAAGCGGTGCAGGAACATCATCACAGACCGTGTAAGAAAAACGGTCTGTACCTGTAAAATTCTCTTTTGGTGTATAGATATATGTACCGTCAGCGTTAAGTTGTACATTTCCTCCTTCGTCAGTCGTTATCGAACCTGTTGAAGTTACGGTCTGGATATGGCCTTCCAAATCATAGTCATTGGTTAATACATTCCCGTTGACAGGGGTATTCTCAAATGTTATATTGATATCATTTACTGCATTTGTGCTGTTGGTAGGATTTACCGCAACGGTTGACGAATTATTGCCATGATTCGAGTCCGAAGACCTTACTTCCGGATACCCTTCGGCCGTATTGTTGTATATTCCGGATTTAAGCACTTTGGCCGTAATAGTCAATACCCTTTTATTTTTGCTTAAATCATCGGTATCATAAGGGATGTCGTGCACCGTCCATTTTCCTGTAAGGGGATCGTATGTTGTTTGCGTATTTCCCCATGTTTCCGGATCGTTACTTCCTATAGGGGCAGGAGTAACGGTTGATCCCATAGGAGCTGTATGACTCACATACTCATATCCGGAAGGTAACAGATCGTCCACCGTTACATCCTGAGCATACATCAGACCTTTGTTCGTTGCCGTAATTGTAAAAGTAACTTCACTACCTATGGCCGGAGTGGGATTACTAACTGTTTTGAGAATTTCCACATCCGATTTATCCCAGTTAAAAATGAAGTTCAACTCAAGGGTTTCCATCCATGAACCGGCATAAACGTTGAGCGTATTATTATTTCCGATGCCGTTATCTCCGCTTGCCCACCATATATTACCGGGGCTGTCCGCTCCCGTGGTGTTGATAGCAGGTGATTGCACATTATAATCAGCATAAGTTGTTGAATTGTCATTTCTTGGCACCGTACCCCATTGATTAGCTCCTAAAGGGTTATTGTTGGTAACCCTTGTACCCGGTACTCCGGTATAAATATTACTATGGTCCCAGAATAATTTCACCGTTGCACTCTCCATATCTATCGGCCTTATGTTTTTCATTGTTATTCCAAGACTTTGTTCCATATCGTAGACCGGAAAATGTACCGGGAAAAAGTTTGCAGATGTAAGCAATTTTATTTGAGTACCTGCCGGAACAACATTTCCGTTCCCATCTTTACCATCCCAGTATACATCATATGCTCCCGGTATATCAAAATACCTGAATATCTGGACATCTCCGGCTGAGTAATTACCGGAATTATCCAGGTCGACCAAGATATCCAAAGACCCGGGAGTATCCACTTCTACCATGAAATATGCTTCTCCTCCGGTTGCATCCGCTTTTCTTCTGAACCTCACGTCTGTACTGGCAACAGGGGCAATTGAAGTCTTCCATATTGATTCATCGGGTTCTTCTACAAATAATGGATACTGATAACGGTTGGATGTGCCTTTAACAGACTTGCGGTTTCCTTCAATGTCGGGGTCCCCATTCGGTAAAAAATTGTTTAACGGGCCGGAATCATTCGCAAAAAATACCGCATAGCCTGCGTTAGATCTTCCAAAATTGACATACTTGATATAATAATCATCTGTCTGATCGGTATAAGTATTGTCTACCGGAACATAGAATCCGAAATTATCGTGGTAAGCTGAAGTATTCGGTTGCCCGTTTGTTCCGGAAGGCAGACCATTATAGATACTCCAATATTTACAATACAGCCGCCCCGGGCGCTTAGTAGTACCTGAAGCAACGGTTACATCCCATTCCGATATTTCAAAACCACTATTACCGGGTGAAGTCATCTCCACCCAGAAAGCCCGGTTTTGTCCGGTATTATTTGTGAACTGGCCTCCGGGATTGGAACTGGAACTACTTGCTGTCCCACTGGTAACATAACCTCCCGACGTTAAAGCAGACGGGCCGGCAACAGCTTGTGCCTGAATCAAATTTGTGTTAGTACTCGTCCTGCCCTGTAAGTTACTGTTTGCTGTTGTAACTTCTGTCCTTCCGGAGCCTGATATCCCCGAAGGAAAAAATGTATTATATCCGGCTGTTGTATTATCATAATACCAGGTAAGGTTACTGCTGGTACTGCTTCTGAAGCTAAAGTAAACTGTTTCACCCGCTTTCACATAGACGTAAAAGCGATGATTCGAATCATAGTTGGAAGCAGCACTCGGTCTCATCATGCTACCGCGGGTATTATAACCTGAATTTCCCGTATTATTCCCCGGAACCCACAACGAACTTTGGCGACTTGTCTGAGTACCTTTCCACTTACCCGAACCTTCAGCTTGAATATTTACCTGCGGTACTGCAATAAGCAACAGACCCAGAAGCAGCAAATAGAGGTTTATTTTTTTACGACAAGCGAAAAGGTATTTCTCTGCCTTTAAACCCAGATCCGGAAAAACCGGAGTATGATATTTTTTCTTCATATATCAAATGATTAAAAGATTTACTGATTCCCCATCTGAAAATTTTAATTCAGCGGTCTATCAATATATCATTAATATCTTCTTTCAATTTGTATTGTAGAGTTTAGCCCGACTTTAATATTATATCTCCATATCATATATATACCAATGATTGCGCTCAATTTTAGCAGGCAATAGCAGCTTATAGGTTTCATTACCAAATTCAGGCGGAGGCAATGGTCCTGCTCCCTGATAAGGAATACTTATCTCTATCGCACTTCCCGCATTATCACGCTCATTAATATAAGTGGTAATAATCAATCCCGTAACCGTCCCGTTCTCCAGATTGTATGCTGATACAGTTCCGTTAGCCTGCCATGCTACCCAATCTGAAGAACTTACCAGATCATCAGTTTTGGATATATGCTTTAACGCATATGTATTCTTATCAAAATCAATGAATTTATAATTATACTGCGCGATACTGTTGAACAAGGGGCTACTTTGATGTCCTGCCGAGAGTTTTACATTAAGCTGTACTTTAGCTACAGCACGGGTTAATGGTATATTATTGAGTTGAAAATTAGAATTAAAATCGTGAGTCGTATTCCCCGACATCAATACAGGTGTAGTTATATTATCCGACCAAGGTTGGGACGTTTCCTTCAGAATCGATTGTAATCCTGTTAATGAGGCCACAGCATCAAGCTCTGATTTGACAGAAGAACAGTTGGCTATGATATAAACCTGTCTGTTACCGGCTTCTGCCTGAGTCAGGTTTAACGATATCTTGCCATTGCTACTGTTCCATGAGCCTCCGGTAAAAGTTGAAGTATTGACATAATACTTTTTCAAGGTTTGTGAACCTGTCGTAGGAAACAGGAACAAGTATAAATCGTCTATACGTTGTTCTTCCACTGTTCCGGCATCAACTGCCTTTGTCTGCTTTGTGATGTAATTATCTATTGTGAAGGATAATTTAATCTTATTATTGTCTAAGGCCGGATCACTTGTTTCCTCTTTCGAACAGGCCCAAAATAACAAGCTTAAAAACAATGATATATATACTATTCTTTTCATACTTCTTATCTGTTATTTCGTAAAGGTTTTAACGAGGTAACCATTATACCATACTTCAATATATGACTGACCTGCGGCAGGAACAGACTCTAACTGATAGTTTTCAGATGCCGTAGTATCCAGGCTATCGAATTCTTTTTCGACTGTACCGTCAGAAAACTTAAAAGGAGTTATGGTTTTCAATTTGACAGCATGAGGCGTACATGCTTCTACCGTATTACTGATGGTAACCTTCCCATTCTCGTCCACAGTAACATTATATCCGTATCCCATATAGGCTGAACTTTGTTTAATTTGCCACGGATCAATTGTATAAATTATTTCTATCTTCTGCAGCTTACTGATAATATAGAAATAATGACGGTTGCGATAAATATTATAATCCGGCTTATCTGCCTGCCGGCCTGTGGCAAAAGATAAATAATCAGTATCGGTTATAGTACGGTTATCCGTTATGATCGGAATTTCGTAGAAAGTACCATCCAAGGTTTCGATCAAAAAATAATTAACCGGCTTATGGTCTGCCGAAGCCGACCAATCCGGTGCCGTCATCAGAGCTTCAGGCATATAATAGATATATGTATTTCCTACTTTTTTCAAAGGTTTATCTTCATAATAAACCGGAGTAACAGGAGTAGCCGGTGATACAAGGTTGAATTTCCTCTGTGCATTTTTGTAGTATATGTTTTTCACGCCGGAACTGATTTCAGAGCCTTCGATCTGTACTTCCAGCTTTGCTGCTACACGAACAAGTTTTACCCTTTCTTCCCCATCCGGATGGAAAGGTTTTGGAGAGTATATATTACCTCCTTCGGTAATAGCCTGGTTCATATATACCCTTGACATGGGAAAACCTTTCGATCTTACCGCGTTCAGATATAAATCTGTATCCAGATCACGGAAAGTATTCATATAAACGTCCATTGCAGATTTCGTAGTGATATCTTTCAGTTCATCCATCGCCATATTAGCGATAAAATAAAAATCACGCAGACCAGTTGTCATCTGAACCGTAAAGGTTTTTTCCTTATCGGAAAATGGTATCCCCTCTTCATAAAATTCGCAGACCTTAGCCCCGGTTGACGAATCAAAGACCAGCATGGCTAAATCATGTACCCGGTCTTCATAATCCACATTATCGGTATTAAGAGATTCCAGCCCTGCAGCCTGCGCTTTCGTTATTGACAAAAAAACCTGGGGCTCCTTGCCTATCTCTTTATCTATTTCCTGATGATTATCGTAGATCTGTGACTCGCAGGCCGAAAAAGAAACCAGCATTCCAATAAGTGCTACATATAATAAATTCAATCTCATAATCATATTGATTATTTAAGCCCGACAGCTTAGATTTACAATTCTGTACTATAGCTGTGTACAAGCCAGTTATTTACATAAACAGCACAGCTAAAATGTGTCCAGCATTCTGAACAATAATCTTTTATCACGAATTTGATAGTAAAATCGTTTTCACAATTCAGGTTGATTCCACCTTCCACAGTCCTCAATAAAATGCTGGCAATGAGGTCTCCGTCAAAAACGAGTTCTTCTTTATCATTACCTGTATAAGTTATTTTAAGTTTATTATTATATCCGGTTACAAGATCGAGCATCGAATAATTCCATGTACCCGAATTGTCGACAAATTCAGTTTCAAGCGCCGGATATGTTAATACCTGTGTATTAAGTGGCATCGTACCATCTACACGTACTGTTCCGTTAGCAGAAGAAACAGCCACTTGCAGCTTTTGCGGATCATAACTCTTCATCGTAGCCTGATCGAATTCTACAATAACATTTAGCCTGTTGGTCAGCTCACGCAGATTTATAGCAGTATGTTTATATAATGAACCATACTTTTCGGGTTCCGGAAGAAAAACAATAGGACTTTCCCCTTGCCAGATACGTTCGTTTACAGCTAAACGGGCAGCCATATTATTTGTAGAATTGATGGCCAGCATTATATCCTTCTTGGTTGTTACCCTAGGAGAAAAGGTGCTCTTACTGAATTTTTCATTGACCCCAGCCCATGCTATAAATGAATAGTTGCCATTGGAAACAGGCATCAGAACCTCAAAATCATGGCTGAGAGTGACGTTTTCCTTATATACTGAGGCAACCAGTTTATTTTCTTCATCGAATGCAAACACTGTAAGCGATGACACATCACCAATAAAAGTAGAGTCTGCCGCACATGGTGTCATGGAATAGAATTTTACATAAACACCCTGGGGGCAATCTGCCAGATCATTGTAGATAAGGGAATCACAACTCCACAAAACTGTTCCCAGTGTGAGCAATGTCATCATAATCCTGATTCGCAAATTCTTCATCCGTTGCATTTTTAATTAATTGATGGTTGTTTAAATAACCGGGGAGGTAGTTATGCCTCCCCGGCAGCATTTTACATATCTGAAATTTCTATATTTAAATTCCCAGATCTACTTTATAAGAGTGTAGTTTCCAGGGAAGTACAGTAACATCCACGCTCATCCATGTTTCAGGAGAAGTTAACGGATCGGTAGGATCAATCGGATTTTCAGGTTCTGTTACTCCCGGTACACTTGGTTTTGGGTCCGGATTTTTCAGATTAGGACTGTTTGGATCTTCAGGATAAAGTGGATTCCAGTTAGTTCCTAAATTCTTAAAACCTGTAATATGAACATGATAAACATTGTTTCTCACAACAGGGGAATTATACCAGTTTGGTACATTATCCGGATTCACCCAGGCATAGTACAGTATTTTACCTCCTACATATTTAGCTACAGTCTGTCCGATAACACCGCCTTTTGCCGGATCTACAGCATTATCCGAAGTTGTGTAAAATCTTCCGTTTGCTCCTACATAGAAGTCGTCCCCAGCTGTATAAGATCCTCCGTCAATAAACGCAGCCGGAGTAAATTTAGCCCTCACCAGGACATATGCCGTGTTTCCCTTTTTAAAGTTTGAAGTACCAGCACCCCCAATGGCATGTGTATTCGCCAGTATGAACTTACCTGATAGTTGTGCATCCAGATCGGCAGTTACTGTTCCTTTAGGGTCTGTATTATAATCAGACATTGTTGGTACTACTGTTCCTCCAAACTGAGATGCCGGATCGTATGCTTCGAATAAGCCTGAATAGTCATATTTATTACCGGCGTCACTTATATATGCCGCATCTGTAGCAGGCGACCATTCAAAATTAGGTGTAGCAAAATCAGCTTTGCGCTGAACAAACAGGGAGTTCTCTCCCTGAGCCAGTACCCATTTTATATCTGAAACAGTACCCAAAGTAGCCGCTCCCGACTTTATATCATAAGTATTACTTTCCGTTGTCACCATCACCCTGGCCACAGCTCTTTCCACATTCACACTGGCACGGTTTTGCCCTCCGGAAATCGTCTGATTTTCTGTTATATTAGGAGCTACATTGATTGTGATTTCGGCAGTATTAGTCATCACAATTGTTTCATCAACAATTCCATTTTTCTTCGCCAGCTTATCGGCTGATGTGCTTACGGCAAGATCTGCACCCGAATTAGCAAGGCTCAGGGCCAAAGTCTTATAGGCATTTTCAAATGCATCGGCAGGAGTAGCAGCCAAAGCTGTCTCGACTTCGGATGTTCCGTTTACCAATACATAAACTTTTTTAATACCTGCGGATGTTTTAATCGCTGCAGATGTCTGGGGTGTTAAAACTACCTGATTACCATTCTTCGTCATTAAATAATCAGTACCTACAGTGAAAGGCTTCATCGCAACGGAGGTTCCGTCGACAAGGTAAATCGCTATTTTTTCTATTTTATCTTTTCCTGCCCACTCATCAAGATAATTATAATCCTCCGGTAAACCTCCCGCCTTGTTTGAATTTTTATTTCCGCTCAAAGACATACTCAGCGTAACACTTACGTTTGTGTTGGCTTCTTTTTCTCCACCCGATGATGTTATATCATCGTCGTTGCCACATGCTGTAAATCCTAAAGCCAAGGCCACAGCGCCAATCATAAATAATTTCCTAATTGTCATATTTCTACCTGTTTTAAAGAATTGTTGTTGTAAAATCTATTCTGTATTTATTACTTTTCACCTTTTTGCACCTGTTGACTTTTCTACTATTTCAAGGTTTGCCATTCCGTCCGGGTCCTTGGAATCCGCTGATTTTGTAAAGTATTTCAGAGCCTTCTCCACGTCTCCTTTAAGAATATATGCAACTCCAAGGTTATTCCATGATTGTGGTTTATTTTCTATTTTCTTCAGCCGTTCAATGGCGGTATCCAGATTTTTACTTTCGATGTCTGCGGCAGCAGAATTCATAATCGCTATTTCACTTTCAGGATATAACCTCACGGCGATATCGAATACTTCCCTGAACTCTTTACTATCGGACGAATAACTCTCCGCCACCAGATATATTTCATTTAGGCTGAGCAGCTTAGGATTCGTTTTAATTATTTGTCTGGCTTCCTCCACATTGAAGGCACGCACTACATATGCAACAGAGTATTCGGTCCGGCGCAGCACCGGATAATAATTGTTAAGCAATATACGGTAAGTATCTCCACCCGAAAGTGTTAAGAGTCTCCCATCACGTGCATCGGGATTCGAAACATTGTCAATAATATCTAATATAGCCTGTTTATCCGTTAATGCAGATGCAGCTACAGCTTTCCGCAATCCGGGCCAGTCTTCCCCTATCCCATCGACTGTAAATTTATTACGCGGGATACCAAATTTAGTTACTAGATAATTGGCAAATGAGTTAGCCCTGTTTTCCGCCAGTTTCCTGTTATGCTCAAATCCTCCTTCCGGTGAAGCATATCCGGCTATGCTAAACTCTGTAATCTCCAAGTCTTTGTTATCTCTTATTTCACCGATCACACTATCTACCTGAGCAAATTCCCGCGAGTTATTCTTGTAGTCGCGTAACAGCTCATAGCGGTCAACGATATAATTAAAAGTAGCTGTATGACGATCATTGCGAGCTTTAACAGGCTCTACCTCAGGCACAATAAATGTAAGTTTATACAACTCCGGATCTTTCTTAGGCAATATATTCTGTACAATCAGTTGGTTGTCTGTAGGTTCGGAACAGTTTGCACACCCCGACACATTCGTTTCAATGGCAAGTAATGCGTCATCCATCCAGGATTTATAAGGAACGCTTACACCGTAATTAATTGATTGTTCGGTTTTATTTTTTCTCTTAAGGATTATTTCCGGTTGCGTATCAAAAGGCAAATCTCCTCCAAGTTTATTCTTGCGGTTTATAATCTTATTCCGTAAACCTCCTGTTATAGCTACAGGTGGAAGATTTAGATAATCCATATTATTTTCATTGGATTTCAGCACAGGTGTGAGGATAAGCATATCATTGCTTCCAACATTCATTCCCTCAGGAATAACTATATCCATAGAAACTGATACCCGGCTGCCGTGCCTTACAAAACGCTCTGTCAATACCTGTATATTTGAAGCCTGTGTTTGCGAATAAACAGGTGTTAAGAATACTGTTAATAGTACGGATAAGGATAACTTTAATATATTTTTCTTCTTCATTGCTTCCTATTTTAAGAAATAAATAAAAGAAAGGCCTACTTTGGTTATACCCCAATAATTGTAATTGCCTTCATCTAATTTGGTCCCACAATCTTTACATGGATACTCATCGTAATGAATACGGGCATAACCTGCCCCAATATTGAATTCGAGGTTCCATCGGTTAGATAAGACCCATTGGTAACCATAGCTTATGCCTCCGCCATAGAGATACCCTTCGTAACGCTTGTCCTTGAAGACATCCAGACGGCCTACTGGTATATCCCAACCTCCGGCATTAAACTGTGCGCCATGCGCATGCAGACCTATAAAATGGCCATTAAAACTCTCGCAAAGCCACCATCGATATTCGGGTTGGATAAGCCAGTGTTTAAAACTCTTATTATCAGAAAACTCAAAGACGTTTAATCCCCCGGCGATTTCCAATGTGCTTTTCTTACCCAACCCAAACTCAAGGCCCAAATTGGGAGTAGTTGTACCCCAATATGCCAGATTGGTCTTTACACCTATTTCTTGAGATCTACTTACAGAATAAAAGCTTGTAAAAATCAAAATAACCAGGCAGACTTTTCTTAATGTTTGACTATTATTCATTTTCTTATATTATATAATAATTATCAGGTTTATACTCCTTACCCTATGAAAAGAAGTTCTACATTATTTATTAATATATTTGTGTTATGACTCTATATGATTTCATTCGTTTTTTTATTCTATAATAAAGAAATACCGATAAGGGTAAGCCATAATGACACGCATAGATCCACAGTTGCATTATTTTACGCAACCTCAGCAAAGTATTTCCGCACATTCAATATTGATATTATCTATATCCCAAAAATGATATATAGCCTGTAATTTAAAATCATCTTGCTATCTTTTGTTATACATCCAGAATCAATCATTAATGTAAAGTCTCACATTGTATTTCTTTTTACAAATATCTAGTTATATGATCTTATTAATGGTACATTTTTATAGTATTTCAAAGTAGTGGTTTTCTATTTTCAAATCTTAAAGCAGAATAATCACTATTGATATGATTTACAATTTACATATTCCCGTTAAATGTTTTTTAACCTATAAAAAACACAGGATAATGTATTTGACAAACGCATAATGCAAAAACAGAGGATTAAACTTTATCTCTTTATCATGCTATAAATCAAATAATTATAAATAAAAACTATTAAATATAGATATAATATATCAGCCCGTTTATATGAAATAAACTTATGAAACAGAAGATGAAAGTCTCTCACTAAAAGATGTATCATCTTATTTTTAATTTCTTGAAATATTAATTGATACATTATTTACATGGTATCAGACGCCATTTACAGCAGATTGGATGTAAAAAAATTCTTTAGCACATATTAATTATCCGGTTATAAATAAAAAACCTCCGAATCATCCCGACTCACAGGTTTTTGGAAGACAATAAGTATACACAAAAGCATATACATTAAAAACAAATCTTACGGTCATCACGACCATCTAATTCTCCACGTCATAAACTAATATAATTAGAGAGGCCTTTCACTCAAATACCCTGATAATCAAAGTCTTGTTTGTCAGTCAGATATTTAAGTATATTCTTCATCAACATCCTATTTCATACATTCTGGTATCATTAAGCAAAGTATTGTGAAATGATTTTTTAAAATTACAAAAGACACCGGCTAAAAAAGATATGATTAAAGTCCATATATTCTTCCATAAATACATAATAAAGATATTCATGCACAATTTACATAATTGAAAATCCGCGAACCATCCCGACCCACGGATTTCTCCTTAACACAAACTTTACAAAACTACACAGTAGCCAATATAAACTAGCTATCATTTTCCTATAAACTTTTATTCTATTCTTCTTTCACTTACATGTGTAAAAATATATAATCCAAAGTTTATAAAAGATACAAAATGTGAGCAGCAGTACACCCTCTACTTTCTATTTTAATATTTGCGGAAAGATTAAGAACATATATTGCATTTAATTTTCAAACATTCCATTATTTTGCATTCCGCAATTCTGTTATACCAATAATCGGGAATAAGTTATCTGGATGGAGATAATTTAGAGTTAATCAATTTCCGTTGCTCCTGGAAAAACTTATGCCTTTGAATCTCTCCACCAAATGTTATAAGGGTTGAATACCGTTTCAAAGATTCGATCCATAATGAGTGGTTCTTACAAATGATTGGATCAAGGGAATTAATGCCTCCTACGCCATATAATGCAATATGTGAACGCGAACTACCCTCACTCTCCAGTAACAGATAAGTAGCATCGATATCTATATTACACAAATACACGGCAATATTCGAATCTGTATTATTGTAAATTCCGGAAATCGATATATTTTCTATTTCTGATATCACTTCATTTAGCTCAGACTTAATGAGCTCGAGATCCTCTGCATCGAGCAAATTTAAATCATAAAAATAATTCATATCTCTTATCACAGATGCGAACATATCATGGTTAATTATTATCTGAGAATTTTTTACTTTCCGGATTTCTGTTACAAAGGCCCGGTGAGCAGTCATTAATTCTTTGTCTATCATGAAATCCCTAAAAGGCATAGACTGCATTCTCATAACCTGATAAGCCCATTTAAATAAGCGAAATTTAGCTAAGCTATCGTAATGGAGAAAAAATATAAAAGGAAGGCTGTTGAATGCACATTTAAACGTTGAGTTTTCCATTGTTCCAAACTTAGACGCTAATAATACATATTCCTCGATTCTTTTGGTATAATTCAGGTTAATATGGGTCATATCGACCAGATTCAATTCAAAGATCGCTTTCTTATCAACTTGTGAGCCTATAATATTATCTACAGAAAAACCCAATGCCTGTGATATTTGAGCTACTTCTTCAAATGAAAATCTTACTTCTCCCCGCAACCTCCTGTAAACGGATTCTTTACCCAGGCATAAAATATCGCCTAATACAGAGGCTACTTTTTCTTTCTCAGATTTTGTCAGATTCTCTTTTTCTGTAATCGCAGTCCGTATCGTCCTGATTAGTCTGTCATGCGCACTTGTCTCTTTCATAGAATTTATTCCTACATTCATGATTTAATTCCCTTTTAGTCTGTTTATAAATAAACTATAGAAAAGATTATTTACTTAACAACATTCTCATTTACACAATCCTTAAATCCTGTAAATTCAATATAATATAGCAATTGTAATTTTGTCGCAAAATTATAGATACAGACACTTTCGAAGAGTACATTTTGTGATTATTATCAAAGTATAATTTTCTTTTATAGCATTTAGAATATTATATATTTCATTTATAACATTTAAAACTTTTTACATGTCATTAAATGAATCAACACACAACATAGTGCAAATAACGAGCCTACCACGCATTACTTTTACTTTTTTTGACATTAATAAATAAATATATCAATTTATTAATATTTTCCAACCTTTACACGACTCCAAAATAAACCTTATACACTCAGCATGAAAATTTTTGACAGAAGTTGATCCATTTTATTCTGGAAATAAATTTAAAAATCACAAAAAAGTCTCTATCATCATTCTTTTTGCCAGTATATACAACATTTAGAATATTGAGTCTTTATCATCTTGAGATGGGGCAACCTATTTGTTATTATATGCTAAGAAGCATAGCAATGTTCTATGCTACCTAATTCATATCACTGATTATTAGAATGATGACGAAGTTGTACTATTTTTCCTCTATGAAGTTTGAACAAATCATTATACACAAGCAGACCGGGACCGGAATATCATATAATACAGAGAACTACAAGGGATAGCCCTTGTAGTTCTTCACTTTCAGATTATATGTAAATTAGCTACTATTATTTATTTGTGTAGCTTACGCTTTTATATTTAGAGGTAAATTGTAATGTCTTAAAATTGCTCTGTAATATCTCAATCCGGAATTGTTTTTCTTCACCGGGATCTAATTCATAATGGCGTGTGTCCCCGGCCTTCTTCCCATCAATATAGACCGTCAACTTTCCGGTATCTGTAAGTTTTCCTGTATTGGTAACCAACACATTCGCCACTTTTACGTCTTTTCCGGGCAAGTCTTCAACACCTACGACCGTTATGGCAAAATCTGCATTAAAGTTCAAAGGATAATCTATCTCCCCGTTGATACCATCCTTAGTTTCGATGAAACCGACACTGTCTTTTATCCGGTCTTTAGCTATGTAAGACGGGCTCTTTCCACCGACCATTATCTTGAATGATCCTTTTTCAACCACCCTGTCCATCTCATCATTAAGTAAAGACAATTGGTAAGGAGTGAGAACGAAAGACACTTTCTTCGACTCCCCCGGGTTCAGATGAATCCGTTCAAAGTCTTTCAATTCCATCACACGTGTTTTTACACTGGCGTACATATCGGTTATATATAACTGCGCAACTTCGTCTCCGGCTATTTTCCCTGTATTTGTCACCGTAGCATTCACAGACATATTCCCATTCTTTTCCAATGATATATTCAGATCCGAATAATCGAATGATGTGTAGCTCAATCCATAACCAAATTGATATAAAGGGTAATATGGCATATCTACATAATCATAAACCCGTCCCGATGTTTTGAAGTTGTAATACAACGGCAACTGGGCTGCATCCCTGGGGAATGTCATTGGTAAGCGCCCGGCAGGATTATAGTCTCCGAAAAGCACATCAGCGGTTGCATAACCTCCCTCCTGACCCGGCAACCAGTTTACCAGTATTGCCTGGCAATTTTCCGCTGCATATGACAGGTTATAAGGGCGGCCGGCCTGTAGTATTAACACGACCGGCTTTCCTGTTTTGCACACAGCTTCCAGCAATTTCTGCTGTTCTCCCGGTAATATCAATGTAGCAAGGTCGTGGTTTTCTCCCGAAGTATTGGTTATTCCCTTCAGGGCCTCACTTGTAGAACAATCGCCCAGCACAAGTACCGCCACATCGGCGCTTTCAGCCGCTTTCACAGCCTTAGCTATATCAGCCCCCTCTGTGCCGATAAAACGGCATCCTTCCTCATACACCACCTTTGTACTGTTATTCACTGCGGCTTTAATACCTGTAAGGACAGACTTTAACTGACCCGGCCGAGGCTTGGAAGTGTAGTCTCCCGGTTGCAGGTTATCTGCTGCCGGACCGATTACGGCAATCGTTTTAAGAGACTTAGATAACGGAAGGATATTCCCTTTGTTCTCAAGCAACACGATAGATTCCTGAGCCGTTTTGCGCGCCAGCGCCTGATGCTCCGGAGAATTCCATCCGGGATATATTTTATTCCAGTCGAGAGGTTTACATGGATTATTCTCGAACAACCCGTTCCTGAATAATGTGCGCAGGAGGGTTTTACATGTATAATCCAAATCTTCCATATTCAGCTCTCCTCTTTTAGCTGCCGCTATAACATCGGGGTCGTTGTAGGTGTCGCCGCAATTGGTGGCAATGCCTGCCGCAAGAGCCTGTTTTGCCGCTTCCACCTTGTCCTTCGCTGTATAATGTTTGCGGGCTGTAAGATTACCCAGGGCTCCGCAATCGCTGACAATGAACCCGTCAAAGCCCCATTCGTCGCGCAAGATTCCTTTCAGGAGCTCTTTACTTTTCGCAACAGGAACTCCCTGATAATCGGAGTAAGACATCATTATCGATTGATACTTGTATTTCTTAAAAATATTCCTGAAAGGTACAAGGTGTATTTCACGCATCTCCCGCTCGGAAAGTCCTATATCGTGGGAATCCCTCCCGCCTAAAGGCGCCCCGTGTGCCGCGAAATGCTTTGGAGTCGTCATCAAGCCTTTCGATTGGTATCCCTTTATCCATGCTCCGCCGATTTCCGTTACCAGAACCGGGTCTTCCCCGTAAGTTTCTTCACATCTCCCCCACCGGGCATCCTGTGCTACATCCAGTACCGGCGACCATGCCTGGACCGCATTTGCACTTACCGTTTCGTCCCCGATAGCCATAGCGACTGTTTCTATGAGTCCTTTATTCCATGTAGCGCCCATACCTATCGACTGCGGAAATATAGTTGCGCCGCTGCCATAAGAAAAACCATGTATCGCTTCCACTTTTTGTATAGCAGGAATCCCCAAATGTGGTATACCGGGTATTCCCCACCCTTCGCGAAGCAATTCCATTTTATCTTCTGCGGTCATCACGGATAGCAGATTTTCGACCCGAAGTTCCAGAGGCAGATCAGGGTTCATATAAGCCCTGTCCTTTAATGGTATATTTGCTATTTCCGCTTTTTTATCGAGGATAGATACTGATACCTCCTTAATTATCAAGTCTTTATTCAATATCCCCTCCTTGAATACAAAGCGGACATGTGCGCCATATTTCGGTGTAAACGACAGTACAGACGCCTTATCTTTCACCGACACTGTGTAATTCACCGCAGCACCCAGATTCATGGGATCGTATGTAATATACACAGATAATAGTTTTTGCAATTCCTGAGGAGTTATTCCCTCACAGTCTATGGTGATTGCATTTACATCTCCTGCTTTTTGTAACGAAAACATCAGCCACTCCGCTTTTTGCAAGTCTTTCGGGCTCAGTTTCCAATTCGTTTTCAGGCTGTTGTCAGCAACGGCGTTGACAGTCTTTTCATTGACCGATGTAGAAATTCCCGCTATGTTATTCTGCGCCACTGCTATTGTGGAGAAAAACAAAACACACAACAGGCTGATAAATGCTCTTGTCTTTTTTTTCATTGTACTCTTAGTTTTTTTATGATATTATATTCATGTATATTTTTCATATGGCACAAAGAAAACAGTATGGCATTAATAAATAGTCCGATGTAAGATTAACAGACACATAAAAATTCACTTAATGACGGATATCAACAGAGACATGAGATGAAAAGGTAACAAAAGTAACAAGAAATCAGTTAACAGTAAACAGTCAGCAGTTAACAACTCGTATCTTGTATCTTGTCTACTCGTAACTGCCTGTAGGGCAAAGTAACTCGTAACTATCAAAAAGTAACACCTTTTTAGCTATTAGCTGATAGCTGTTAGCCAATAGGCTATGTACAAAACTTGACAAACTTGACACATTTTCCACTTTTTTCTCCTGTCACTTTTCCTTATTCGGGCGTAAAACTTTACGTCCCTACAAATTCCAAAAAGTAACATAGGTTACAATTTTTTACACATATTCAATTTTTAAATCATTAAACCTTGAATCTTTAAATCTTTCCTATTCTTTCAAAGAACTATCAGCTGACGGCTATCAGCTAATAGTATAGATAAAGTTTTCAATTATTTATTCAATAAAAAGGCCATTAGTCCAGTGTAAAACTCTTTGTCAGTTTTATATCCTGAGACGAAGTTCCAACCATAAATTCGTAGTTGCCTTCAGGGGTAACAAATGTTTCCGTTGCATCGTCCCAGTATCTCAACAGGTCTTTCCTTATATTTATTTCCACAGTTTTTGTTTCACCTTTTTTCAGGGTGCTGCGCTGAAATCCTTTCAGTTCTTTTATCGGCATGACGATTCCCGGAGAAGGAATTTTTACATATACCTGAGAAACTTCATCCCCAGCCATACGCCCGGTATTTTTCAGTTCGAAGGAGACTTTGATATTATCTCCGTTGTCATTTACCTGTATGTTTTTGTAAGCAAATGTCGTATAGCTCAATCCATAGCCGAACGGATACAGCGGCTTCCCTTTAAAGTATTGGTATGTACGTCCTTTAGTAATGTCATAATCGTCAAAAGCGGGAATTTCGTCAAGGCTGTTATAGTATGTAACAGGCAATCGCCCGCCCGGATTATAATCTCCGAACAACACTTCTGCTACGGCTGCCCCACCCTGTTCTCCCGGATACCATGCATTCACTATGGCAGGGACATGCTCATCCATCCAGTTGATAGCCAGAGAGCTTCCTGCAACCAAAACGACTACAATATTAGGATTGACTTTGTATATTTCCTGTATAAATTCGATCTGGTCGGCAGGCAAAAGAATATCATACCTGTCCTGCCCTTCGCGCTCGATGGTTTTATTTATACCTAAAACAGCTATTACCTGCTCACATTCCCTTACTGCTTTTCCGGCCTCGCCGTACATATCCAGACGCTGCTTCGTACCTACATCCGGAACCTTCCAATATAGCTTGGCTACAGCATTGTCGCGGTTATTGAAATATTCGGCCCTGATGTCGTATTCTTTCCCTCCCTCAAGATATAAAGACACTGAATCGGTAGCAATGCTACGCTCAACCCATGCATCTATTAATTTCTTCCCATTGATGAAAAGGCGGCTGCCGTCATCGGCTGTATAATATATCGTATAATTTCCGGATACCCCGGGACGCAATTTACCCGACCAACGGATCGATACCGGAAACGGAGGTATAAACGGGTCCGGCGCCTGATTGGCTGGTTCGAAGTTTACCCATTCTTCGGTGCGCACTTTCGGTGTACCCGAAAGTTCCATATTACTGAAATACTCCGTCTTCAGACCTCCGGGAAAATAGCGGGCTGAAATCATCTCCTTACCGTCCATCGCCGATTTCCACGGCGCATATACTATTTTCATTTTATCCCCAGCCTTGCCTTTGATTCCCTGCAGAATAGAAACCGGAGCATTAGCCGGAATACCGCTATAATCTCCAAATTCGGAATTCCCGGCATTAATACCGACTACAGCTATAGACTTCACTTTTTTAGGATTAAGAGGTAAGGTCCGGTTGTTATTTTTCAATAAGACTATACTCTGGCGAGCCGCTTCAAGAGCCAGTTGTTTATGCTCAGCCGAACCAACAACCGACGGAGAGATTTTATTATACGGATTGTGGTTAGGATCGTCGAACAGACCCAGGTGCATTCTTGCCCTCAATACCCGGTATGCGGCCGTATCTATATCTGCCTGGCTGACCATATACCGGTTGTATGCATTGAGCAGTGGCTGCATATAAACATCATCGCCGCATTCGAGGTCTAGCCCGGCCTTTATCGACAGAGTAGCGGCAGCTTCCTTTGTTTTTACATATTTCATTGCCGACACTAAAAGACTTGGGCCTCCGCAATCGGAAACAACATATCCGTTAAAACCCCAGTCGTGCCGCAGAACCTTTGTCAACAGCCACGGATTGGCCGTACACGGAACATCATTTATCGCATTATATGCAGACATGACAGATGCAGATTTACCATCTTTCACGCACATTTCGAAGGCCGGGAAATAATACTCACGCAGTTGTCTCTCCGGTATTTGCGGGTTACAAACAAACCGGTTGTGTTCCTCATTATTAGCGGCGAAATGTTTAGGTGTGGAAACTATCTTAAGATAGCGGGGATCATCTCCCTGCAATCCTCTTACAAATGCTGTACCTAATACGCCCGACAAGTAAGGATCTTCCCCATAAGTCTCAGGTGTACGTCCCCATCGCGGGTCACGGGCCATATTCACGGTAGGCGACCAGAATGTAAGCAGGTCGGTAAAACGCTGGGTCTGCAACCTGCCCTGTTCCAGTTCGTTCCACCGGCCACGGGCTTCATCGGATATGGCAGTCGCTATTTTGTGGTGCAGCTCCGGATTCCACATACTTGCCAGACCTATTGCCTGCGGGAAAACCGTGAAACGGCCCGGACGGACAACCCCGTGCAATGATTCGTTGCCATGATAATACTTAGGTATCTGCAAACGGGGGATTCCCGGAGAAGTCGCCCTGAGAAGGCTTATTTTTTCTTCTATGGTAAGCCTCGGTAACAAATCCATTATTCGGTCGTGTACCGATGCTTTTTCATCCAGATATAAATCTTTTTGCTGCGCATGTAAACCGGCCGGCCGGAAAACCAACAGTAAAGGGAATAATCCCAATATTAAAAACTTTCTAAACATTGCTTTGTCTTTTTAGTATAAATTAATCGGTGGACAATAATTATATCTTATTATATGCATATCTTTCTTCTCTTCTGTGATGCAAACATAACTGCAGGGGATTAACAAGAACATAAAAAAAAGATAAATATTCCGGATGATTCCTCTTATAATTATCATATTCACATTTAGTTTTTTTATTTTTTGGCAAACATGAAGAATTATTCTAATTTTACATTATTCTATATATGTTTTCCTTAGTCGTACAGATAAGCCGCCTGATCAATGAATAAAGTAAGCTGCCTGATTTTAATATTTGTATTGAGCCTTTGTTCCGCACATGCACAAGATAAATTAAATAAACTGGATCATGGGTTATTCATAAAATCCTATCCGGAAAGTGACTCCCAAAAAACATCATTCATTTTGGAAAATGGCTCTTCTGTCAAACTAAGTAAAGAGCTTACCATGTCATTTGAAATGTATATCCGTCCGGAATACTTATTTGGCGTGGTATTCCGTATTATCACGGATAAAAAAGAAAATATAGATATGTTGATTACAGTCAGCGATGATGACAAGCGATATCCTCTGTTAGCTATTAATGAAGCGGCTCATGCACTATCACAGGAAGTTATCTGCGGGCAATGGGTTCCCGTCAGTATCACTTTATCCAGAGAACGCAGGGAAATAACTTTGTCATATGGCTCCGCAACATTGACTAAGCCTTACGATCTATCATCTTCATCGGGAGTTAATATCTCATTTGGAGTTTGCCCTATTGAAAACTTTGGAATTACAGATATTGCGTCCGTAAATATCAAGGACATTAAGATATTTCGTAACGGCAGCCTCACCCGTTACTGGAAACTCAAAGAACATAACGGGGATGTATCTCTCGATTCTATATCCCAGGTCCGGGCTGTAGCGACTAATCCAAAATGGATCACCGATGATTATGCTTCATGGAAAAAAATATATTCGAAAAAGATTAAAGATAATTCCCAGTTTACATTCGATCACGATCATCTGTTTTATATCGTGTCACCGGATTCGAAAAGTATCTCTGCCTTTGACTCTAAGTCCGGTAAAGAAACACAAATAGTATCCAGAGGAGGATATATGGTCGCTAATGTACCCAATATGATTTACTTCGATACTATCAGAAATCAGATAGTGACATATAATCTGGATGAAGATATAACTTCCAGTTTCTCTTTTGAGACCAATTCATGGAGCTATTCATCAAAACCGGTTAAAGAACCGGCTTACATGAATAATACGGCCGTCTATCTGGCCAATGAGTCAACGCTTTACTCTTTTGGCGGATATGGGTTTTATAAATATAACCACGACCTGGTAAAAATGAATACGGATGGAGGAAGCATGAAGAAGTTTCAACTATCTGAAATTCTGCCCAGATTTTCGGCTTCTTCTGCAATTGTAGACAATCAGATGTACATATTTGGCGGACGTGGCAGCAAATCGGGAAGACAGGAACTTTCTCCGCGTAATTATTACGACTTCTATTCTGTCAATCTCATTATGGGACAGGCGAATAAATTATGGGAAGAAGACAATACAGGCCAAGACTTCATGCCCGGAGAGAACATGGTTTATGATAAGGAGCAAGACTGTTTTTATCTGTTCACAACAAAAGACGGAGGAACTCTATTTAAAATCAGGGCCAATAAAAAAGGATTTGAGCAGATGTCCTTTCCCATTCATGAAGACCTTGAAGCCTTTTTCCTGTATACAAATTTGTATTATTCTGCATCTCAGCAAAAGCTGTTTGCTCTATTCTACAGGAAGGTATCCGATACGGAATCTTTTCTATCTATTTATTCTCTCGATTTTCCGCCGATTTATATAGCCGATTTGCAACAGGCTGTCATAAAACAAGAAGATGGTGAAAAGGATTATATATTGCCCATTGTAATTTCGATCCTATCCGTCGCTATAGTCTGTGTAGTATTCGTTCTATTAGTAAGAATAAGAAGCAGGAAGCAAGGGAGTTCTATTGGAAAGGGGATAACCATATCAGAGAATATACAGAGAAAGAGGACGGATACGGATAAAATGCCGGATGAGCTTGTTATCCGGAAACATAACTATTACAATTTTGAGAAACAATCGATCTGTCTGACAGGAGGATTTACAGTAATGGATAATGAGGGAAATAATATTACGGGAATGTTTACCCCTACTCTGAAATATTTGCTTATTTTACTCATATTATATACTCAAAAAGATACCAGGGGGATATCCGGTAAAAAAATAATACAACTTTTGTGGTTCGATAAAGATGAAGTTTCCGCTAAGAAAAACAGAAATGTATATTTTAGTAAACTCAGGTCTATATTCGAAAATGTAGGAGGTGTTGAAATCACAAGTGTGAGTGGTTTTTGGTCGGTTAAATTCGATAAAAGTATAACATGTGATTATTTTGAAGCCATGCGGTTATTCTCTGTAATAAGAGAGAGTCAGTTCGATGATCAGGATTCGGTTAACCGTCTTCTTGAACTACTGTTGAGAGGGGTTTTATTGCCTAATACGGAAACAGACTGGACTGATAATTTCAAAAGTGATTTTTCAAATCTGACTATAGACGTTCTGACCGATATATTACAGAGCGGAAAATATCAACTGGATGATAACATGAAGCTTAATATTGCCGATACAATTCTTTTACATGATTTTATAAACGAAGAGGCTCTGCATCTGAAATGCTCTATTTTGTTCAACTCCGGAAAAAAAGGAATAGCCAAAAGCATTTATGACAATTTTTGTAAAGAATATATGAACCTGATAGGTGTACAATATAAATATTCCCTGACTGATGTCATAGAGAAGAAGTATGAAAGCTAGCTTTTGTAAAATAAAAAACATATACTCTTTTCAGGGACTTATGTCTTACAAGTCCCTTTTTATTTCATTATTTTTATATAAATAAATAAGACTTTACATTTTAATCTTTTTTTTACCCAAAAGTTAACCGGGCTGTTAATCGGTTCCTTCTTTATTTGTATAATCCTTCTGGTAAAAGTTGTGTGCTTACCGGATGGTTAAAACGTATTGTCTTAAATTATTATACAAACACCAATTTCATGAAAAAAAATTATTTAAAACTTATGGCAGCTATCCTACTGTGTATGGTATGTACAAATAAGGTGCTGCCACAATCCCGGATAGACTATAAATTTCCGTTTAATCCCATAAAAGGATTAGTTAATGAAGAGGAAAAGCCTTACCGTCAGGAATTATGTTTAAACGGGAAATGGGATTTCATGCCCGTTTATAATGCAAAAGCTTCTGATTTTAAAGTCCCGTCCGTGTTCAAAAAAGATAATGTCTCAATAAAAATACCATCGCCGTGGAATGTAAACAATTTTACTGACGGACAAGGCGGTGATTTTGTCGCCTACCCGAGTTATCCTAAAGAATGGGAAAAAGCCCGGATAGGCTGGATGAAGAAAAATATATCAGTACCGGCCGGTTGGAACGGAAAACAAATAATTCTTCACTTCGAAGGTGTAATGGGGAAAAGCGAAGTATATGTGAACGGACAGAAAGTAACGGAAAACTTCGAATTATTCCTGCCCTTTGAAGCCGATATCACCCCGTATATCAAAGCCGGGCAGGAAAATGAAATCATGGTCGGCGTTGCCAAAGGAAGCTTGTTCGACGAGCCCGGGAAATACGGCCGTCGCACTTATGTGGGAGGATCAATGTGGGGTATAGAGATGGCCGGGATATGGCAGGATGTATATTTATTCGCATATAATCCTGTGTATATACAGGATATTTTTATTCAACCGGACGTAAAGGGCAGGAATCTCACGATAGAGCTCGAAATTAATAATACCACTGCCCGGAAGAAAACAATAACCCTGAGTACGGAGATAAGAAAATGGTATAACCTGGCAGGCCGCTCAATAAATGAAAGTCCCGAAGAAAAGAGCGAACTTGCCGCAAAAGCATCCCTCGTTTTTCCTGAAGAGAAAAGAGTGGTATTACCAGCAAATACCGTAACCAAAATAACCATACAAAGAGCTGTTTCGGATGAATTGGACTATTGGAATCCAGACACGCCTAACCTGTACGGCGCTGTAGTAAACCTGAAGGAAAACGACAAGACAATCGACATAAAACAAGACAGATTTGGCTGGCGGCAATTCACTATATCCGGCGACCGTCTTCTACTGAACGGGAAGCCGGTCTCATTAAAGGGTGACTCATGGCACTTTATGGGTGTGCCTCAAATGACCCGCCGCTATACATGGGCATGGTTCAGCATGCTGAAAGACGCCAATGCCAATGCAGTACGCTTCCATGCTCAGCCTTTTCCGCGCTTCTATCTGGATGTTGCGGATGAAATGGGAATATGCGTGCTGGACGAAACAGGAATATGGTCGAGCGACGGAGGCCCGAAAATCGATAGTGATGACTATTGGGAAAGTTGTGCCGCACACATCCGCCGGCTGATAAAACGCGATAAAAACCATGCTTCGGTATTTGGATGGAGTGTATGTAATGAGACTGTTCCGGTAGTGATGCATGTTTTCAAAGCCCCTGAATCACTTATCCAGAAGCAATTGGATGAAATTAACAGATGGGTACGAATCACAATGGAAGCAGACCCTACCCGCCCCTGGATTTCCGGAGACGGAGAGACTGACCGCCCTACAATACTACCTACGGTAATAGGACATTATGGGGGTCAGGACGGTATGAAGAAATGGTCATCGGAAGGTAAACCGTGGGGTATAGGAGAACAAAGTATGGCATATTACGGCACACCAAAGCAGGCTTCCGAGTACAATGGTAACAGGGCATATGAGAGTATGCAGGGGCGAATGGAAGCCGTTGCCATCGAGAGCTATGCGCTAATCAGGACGCAGCGGGAGCTGAACGCATCTTACAGCTCTATATTTAATCTGGCCTGGTATGCTTTGCAACCTCTCGAACTGGGGTTGAAGAACACAAAACGCGCGCCTGCAGCCGATGACGGTATTTTCTTCGGATTCGATGAAGGTGCATATGGTATGCAACCCGAAAGATTAGGGCCATATACCACCACATTAAATCCGGGTTACGACTCCTCGTTACCCCTGTACCGCACATGGCCGCTATTCGAAGCCGTGCGGAATGCAAATGCCACACCTATACTTCCTTATAGCGGAAAAATAAAAGATACGGCCGAAAGTGAAAATACAGTAAGTCCTGTAGATGCGATTATCTTATACACAGGCCAAAACTCCAGGTTGAAGGAAAATTTGGAAAACATTGGTTTAAAAGTTCTCTCGGACGGGAAAGTAACGAACAAGAGCCTCATTATTATCGATGGCAACAATCTGATGGACAATACTCAAAGCCAGTTAACCAAAATACAGAAAGCTATAGAAGCCGGGGCAAAGATATTTGTAATGGGTGTTAACAGGCAGTCGGCGGACTTTATTAATAAAATTATGCCATACGCTGTCGCATTAGAAGAAAGAGAGGCTACATCATTCCTGAAAGAGGGGGAACCTTTACTCCTGCAAGGACTGAATCATTCCGATTTTTATTTTTCGGAACTGATTCAGCGCGGCGGAACAGCCATGCACTATGGGCTATCGGGTGATTTTGCGATGAAAGCAGATGTTATACTGAGAGCATGCAACACAGACTGGCAGCGTTGGAACTACCGTCCTGAAACATCCAAGACGGGAAATGTTTTTCGCAGCGAACGTGAAGCAAAAGGCTCAGATATAGTAATCGCTTCCATAAAATCAGGAAATGCAGAGATTATCATTTCTTCGTTGGATCTCAGTGAAATCTCAACAGAAACAACCTCTTTGTTGACAAAAATATTATCCAATCTGGGAGCCACTATATCGAACGATAATATAAAGGATATGCAGGCTCTCGATGCCGGCGCCAAATTACACAGGGCATTATTGCTAGGCCCTTTAAGTAAAAACACTCAGAGTGTCGACAAGTTATTATCTACCGATTTTATAGATGGCGAATCTTCTATTGTTCCGCAATTAAAGACCATCTCCGGCAATGAGAGTTGGATAGTAACCACCAGTGACAATAACGGAGTTTTCACCTTAGCCAGACCCGAAAGAGACCGGGTACCTGTGGCCTATATGAGCTTTTGGATATATAGCCCGCGCTCTCTGAGCAATTTACTGGCCGAGCCGGATATGCCCAGCCTGGATATGTATTCAGTATTGGAAGGCGGTATAACCGTCTACCTTAATAATCATCAGATAGCTTCAATGGAAATTGCGGGGAAAGACGAGAACAGAATTCCTAATATCATGCTGGATAAGGGTTGGAACCATATGGTGATAAAGCTCGTGAATCCAAAGAATAATTTCCAGCTAAAGGCAAATATCCGCTTCGATTCTGCGGATAAAAACTTTATGAAACAGGTATTATCGTCTGTTGTAAGATAAGTTTGCCTTCAATACGGATAATACCAATTAAACCAAAGAAAACAATCCTGTCCTTCATGATAAGGACAGGATTGTTTTACAAAAACAGGATGCACTATGTGAATAAATACAAAAATTACCCTATATCATTTTCCATCTAAATATAATCAGATACATTTGTATTTCAACAAATAAATGGGCACCGCAACAAGGTTGTAAAGAACCATGAAAAACAAAAGAAGCATACGCCAAAAGTATTATATTATATCTCTTTTCTTCTTCATTTTTTCTATTTCATTATATGGAGAAGATGACCTTAAGTCCATGTCCGATTATCTGGATCATATAATCAATAACAAGGAACAGTTTACAGAGCAGAAGGAAAAAGGAATCTATAGCCTGAAAAAGCTATTGGAAAAGAAAGCTCCTTCATTGGAATATGAATATGAAATAAACCTCAAGCTATATAGCGAATATAAGAAATTTAAACTGGATTCGGCAATACATTATGCGGAAAGAAACGTACAGATAGCAAAATCGCTGGATAGCCAGAATCTGAAATATAATTCAGATATTAATCTTGCCAATGTTTATTCTTATGCCGGAAGATTGCTCGAATCGGAAAAAATACTGACAAGTCTCGATTCCCGTAAACTCCCTAAGGAACTTTTAGCGGATTATTATGAGACTTATTCCCGTTTTTACGAACACTACGGGGCTACAAGCAACCAAAGCAAATACTATCATCAGGTTGAAATGTACAGAGATTCGTTATTAAGTGTTTTAGACCAATCTTCTTTTCTATATAAAATCAATATTGCTCACAGATATATCACTTTGCGTAATACGGAAAAAGCATTGGAATTGCTGAATGATCTACTCAATACCGAAGATATCGACACTCCCGAATATGCCTTGATTACTCATTATCTTGGAGCAATAAACGGCATGAAAGGCAATGCCGAACTGGAAAAGAAATATTATACCATGTCGGCCATCGCCGATATAAAAAATTCGATCAAGGAAAACGCTTCTTTCCAGCGCCTGGCAGTAATATATTATAACAGTGACGATATCTCCAAGGCTTTCAAATATACACAATCCGCTATCGAAGATGCCGTATTTTCGGGGGTTCAATTCCGTACCGCTGAAATGTCAAAGTTCTATTCGATCATCAATGCCTCGTATCAGGCTAAGGAGGCAAAGACAAACAGTAAATTAAAAACTTACCTCGTTTTGATAAGTTTACTATCCCTGTTCCTGATTTTATTGGTTACGTATATCTATAAGCAAATGAAAAAATTATCCCGTATCAAGGAAGAACTGTCCGGAACCAACAAAAAACTGATTGCTTTGAATGAAGATATCAATGGAACCAATAACCTGCTGAACGAGCGGAATGAGCAGCTATGGGAGTCAAACCAAATCAAGGAACAGTATATCGCCCAATTTCTGGATCTCTGCTCGAACTATATCGACAAAATGGAGGATCATCGTAAAACCCTTTACAAATTAGGCATAAACAGGCATTACGAAGAACTGATAAAAAAATTAAAATCCACTACGGCCGTAGATAAAGAGCTGGATGAATTATATGCACATTTCGATAATACTTTTTTAAGCCTATATCCGACATTTGTTTCCGAGTTCAATTCCCTTTTAGCCAAAGAAGAACAAATTACACTTAAAACGGAAGATCTGTTAAATAAAGAGCTCCGAATCTATGCATTGTTACGGTTAGGAATAACAGACAGCAGTAAAATAGCAGGATTCTTACGTTGTTCTATGAGCACAATTTATAATTACCGGACAAAGATGAGAAACAAGGCCGCTTCCAATCGTGACGAGTTTGAAGAAATGGTCTTGAAAATAGGAACAATAAACAGGAAATCTGAATAAATTAATTCTAACCAGTCTACATTTTTTTCCATTTAAAAAAACATTACAAACTATATATCAAAACTATACGACTTATGCATTTCTACAAAATACTATTCAGAAAAACCTGCCATCATTATTTGGAATTAGCTTTGTTACAAGAGGAAGATCAGTTTGTTTTCTTTATCTTGAAAGACAACTGAAACATTTTTACCTGACGTTTTTCCTCTTATAAATTTACAAATGATCTTTTATCGTTAATAGCATGAATACTAGAATTAAAGTCGGGCTGATAGGCTTTGGCAGGATGGGAAGATTTTATCTTCAGGAAATGCAGAAGAGTGGACGGTGGAATATAGCTTATATATGTGATGTAAGCCCAAGTTCACGGGAACTGGCAAGAAAACTATCTCCTGAATCTGAAATTATAGAAAACGAACAGATAATATTTGATGACCCAACAGTACAGGTTGTAGGCCTGTTTGCCCTGGCCAATTCAAGAAAAGAGCAAATAGAAAAAGCGATCCAGAGCGGAAAGCATGTTATCTCCGAGAAACCAATTGCCGATACTATTACAAGAGAGTGGAGCGCCGTCAGCGCTGCAGAAAGTACAGATCTTTTCTCAACAGTAAATCTTTATCTGCGCAACTCGTGGTATCATAAATTAATCAAGGATTTTATACAGAAAGGCGAAATCGGAGAATTGGCCATCATACGCATATGCCATCTTACACCAGGGCTTGCTCCGGGAGAAGGGCATGAATATGAAGGACCGTCATTCCATGATTGCGGAATGCATTATGTAGATATTGCGCGCTGGTATACCGACTGCAATTTCAGAACTTGGAACGCGCAGGCTGTACGGATGTGGAATTATAAAGATCCGTGGTGGCTGCAATGTCATGGTACATTTGAGAACGGCGTTGTTTTCGATATTACTCAGGGACACGTATATGGACAATTATCAGCGAAGCAGACCCACAACTCATATATAGATATGATCGGGACAGAAGGTATTGCCCGCATGACGCACGATTTTAAAACAGCTGTGGTTGAATTACACGGAGTAACTCAAACTATACGGGAAGAGAGGGCATTCGGTGGTAAAAATATAGACGTATTATGTAATCTGTTTGCTGACTCTATAGAATCGGGTATCAGACATCCCGACTTACCTACACTGCGTGATTCGGCTATATCATCAGAGTATGCATGGGAATTTCTGGAAGATGCCAAGAGCAAGGATCTGCCGGCTATAGGGGAAATACAAACACTTGAGAAAATCCTGCAAAGAAGAAAAACAATGAAAAACGGGTATGGCCTGTTACAACAAATATAATATTTACAACAAGGGTTTGGTTGTCAGCTCCATTTGGGGAGTTTAAGGACTCTCCTGTGGAGTTGTTTTAGTATTTACAAATTAGAAATGAATATCATGAAAAATAAGTTTTATTTACTGCTGGTATTAGCTTTATTAATAATATTGCCGCAAGCAATTCCGGCACAGAACAAAAAAAATGTAAAAAAAGATATAGCGATACAATTATATTCTGTCAGGGATAGGATTGGCAGTTATGTGGATCAGACCGGTAAGTATGATACCGATTATACAGCTATACTGAAAGAACTGGCACAAATGGGATATACTGCTGTAGAAGCCGCCGGATACAATGATGGTAAATTTTATAACCGTACCCCGCAGGAATTTAGAAAAGACGTGGAAACTGCCGGGATGAAAGTGTTGTCTTCTCACTGCACAAAACCTCTTACTCAGGAGGAGCTGGCTTCCGGTGATTTTTCAGAATCGTTGAAATGGTGGGATATAGCGATTAAGGCACATAAAGATGCCGGGATGACTTATATAGTAACTCCATGGCTGGAGGTACCTAAGACTGTTAAAGACTTGAAAACATATTGCGATTACTACAATGAGATAGGTAAAAGATGTAAAGCGAGTGGTTTGAAATACGGATATCATAATCATGCACATGAATTTCAGAAAGTAGAGGACAAAGTGGTGATGATGGACTATCTGATAGAGAATACAAACCCTGAATTCGTGTTTATTGAGATGGATGTGTATTGGGTGGTAATAGGCAAAAATAGTCCTGTCGATTATTTCAATAAATACCCCGGCAGGTTCTCTGTCCTGCATATTAAGGACCATCGTGAAATCGGACAAAGCGGGATGGTCGGATTCGATGCCATCTTTAAGAATGCTGAAACAGCCGGAGTAAAACATATTATAGTTGAAGTTGAAAAATACAGTAGTACAATTGAAGAAAGTATTAAAAGCAGCCTGGATTATTTGCTCAATGCTCAATTTGTGAAAGCAAGCTACAGTAAGTAAGCAAATATCCTCTTTCTGTAAAAAAAACAATTAAGCCTTTTTATTTTATGAGTAGGACCATAATATTATTTATCATAAGTTTCATTTGTTTAAGTTCTTGCACGAACTCAAAAAGCAGGATATTATTCAATGGGCATAACGACAAAAACTGGAAAACCTCCGGTAATGTTTCGGTAAATGATAGTATGTTAATACTCTCGGGACCAGACTCCCGTGCCACCCTGAAAAACGGTGAATATAAAGACTTTGACTTAAATCTGGTATTACGGACCACACAAAACGGGAAAGGCTTTATAAGTTTCCATACAGACGAATCTTCGGGTAAGGGTTACCGGATAGCAATCAACAATAATATTTCAGATCCCATATGGTGGAGAATGACCGGTAGCCTGCTATCTGTACGCAATCTTACCAAAAGCCTGGTAAAAGACGATCAGTGGTTTACTATGAATATCCGGGTAGAAGGCCAATCCATTATTGTAAAAATAAACGGGGAACCTGTCGTTGAATATTTAGAACCTGCGCATCCCTTACGTATATCACCAAACGATAAATGCATTCTATCCGAGGGTACAATTTCACTGGCGAGCAAAGGTAGCGGAAATATAGAGTTTAAAAGTATTTCGATTGAAACCCTCAATAGAAAAGATATAAATATTCCCGCTCAACTAACCATTGCCAAAGACGAACAAAACGATGATATACTTCATCTCCACCAGGAAGATTTCCCTGTACTCGACTATCATGTACACTTAAAAGGAGGACTTACGAAAGAATCCGCAGCTAAACAATCAAGAAAGGCGGGAATCAATTATGTAGTTGCCCCTAATTGCGGAGTCGGCTTCCCTATTACAAATGATAAAGAAGTCTTTAACTTTCTGGATACGATGCGCACCCAACCTTTCATACTGGCTATGCAGGGTGAAGGGCGTGAATGGGTGACTACTTTCTCGGAAAAGGCCCGCGACGGGTTCGACTTCGTTTTCACTGACGCCTTGACCTTTAATGACATGAAAAACCGCCGGGTACACTTATGGATAAATGAGGAAGTTAAGATTAATGATGAGCAGCAATATATGGATATGATTGTAGATAAAATATGTTCGGTTTTGCGAGAACCTGCCGATGTATATGTCAATCCATTCTTTCTTCCAGAGCAAATGAATGACCGCTACGATGAATTCTGGACCGAAGACAGAATGAACAGAGTTATCGATGCCCTTGCTAAAAGCGGTATGGCTTTAGAAATAAATGAGTTGTATCGCATCCCCAATAAAGCCATTATCATGAAAGCTAAAAAAGCAGGTATAAAATTCACTTTTGGATCAAACAACATCAGCCCTGAGGTGGGAAAACTGGAGTATTCCATACGCATGAAAAAAGAATGCAACCTGATGCAGCTGGAGATGTATAAGCCCCAGATTAAACTATGAATATTGCATTACCCATACTGATTTGGTCCAAAAAATTATAACAGCACATATTGCCTGCATTGTAACAGACAGCCTCATCAGGGTATTTAATGCTGGTTATTCCAATTCATTTCCCCTCTTTCGGCTTCTTTTTCTTAAGCCATATCATAAAACCGGTCACAGGTAAGCTGGCTATGATAAAGCTTGCCAGAAACATGATTATTTTGCCCGGTAAACCACCTATCGCCCCAACATGGATATCATAAGTCATACGGTAAAACTTATCAGCATTGGAAGAACCCTCATAACTTATACCATATATACCTCCGCCTTCCAATTCCTGCAATGAGTTACGGTCAAAAAAACGAAAATGCCGCTTGTAATACGTCTCATTATTATCAGCCGAATTGAAACAAATACGGTAAGCACCTGTGTCCCCGATAGGAAAATCAAATATAAATACACCTTGTTCACCTATTTTGTATTCCTGCCTGACACGCTCCCACAATACGTCGTCCGGATTTGAAAATGAGGGAATCAAAGTAGTATCGGACAAAGCCGGAGTCCATTCTTTTAACTCCTCTCCTCCGGAGATTACTTTATAGTAAGCATTTGAATACCATTTGAAACTCCATGTCAGGCCTGTAAGAGCGAAAATAAAAGCAAACAGAACCGTATAAAATCCTAATACCTTATGCAACTCGTAGAATAGCATAAATGATCTGCTTTTCCGCTTTATAACCAATCCCGCCTTTACAGCCTTTTTCTTCCATTTGCGGGGAATCCACAGCACAATTCCGGTTATTGTCACTATCGCAAATACAACAACTGCCCAGCCCACTATCTGATGCCCTATTGCATAAGGTAGCCAAAGATTGCGGTGGCCGGAAAGAATAAAACCGAAAAAGTCGCCACTATAAGTTTGTTCTCCAATATATCCGCCCGAATAAGGGTTTAACAACAGAAGAGTATATCCTTTTTCGCTATGGTTATATGCCACTGTAACGGGTTTGTCGCGTTTACTATAGCTTACTCCATAAATTGCATTCAGGCTGTCACCGGGAGCTTTGAAAACATATGGTTCTGCCTTCTCTTTGAGCTGATGGGGTGACAAAAACGGCTTATCTTCCATTACAACAGATTGCTGAGGTTGAAAGATGCCACGTAGTTCTTCCTGAAATGTATAAATGCAACCGGTGATGGCTATAATAAAAACAATGATCCCGGATATTAAACCAAGCCAAAGGTGCGCCCAATGGCACACCTTACGGAGTGAAAAGCTTTTCTTTTGTTTTGTGTTCATTAAAAGTGAAATGAAATATTTCCGATTACCTGTCTTAATTTTTGAGGTTCAACGGTGCTCCAGCCTTTCCAATATTTTTTATCGGTCAGGTTATCCACCTTCAAGCCAAAACGGAATGCACCTGTAGAATAAAAAGCGGTGGCATTCAATATCGTATATGCAGGGATAACGAATCGGCCTGTTTCTGCAGTATTAGTTATTGCATTCTCACTTGCATAATTACCACCGAATCCGAATCCAAGCCCTTTAGCAACACCATTTTGTATAGTGTAACTTACCCATCCGTTTACTAAATTTCTGGGACCTGCACTTATCTCCCTGCGACCATCCACAGATGGACTTGTCTTTTTGTTTACGCTTTCGTTGTAACTATATCCGGCAATAATGCTAAGACCTGCTATGGGATTAACTGTAAAGTCAAACTCGACACCACGGCTATAAACATCTCCGTTCTGAATTGTAAAATTAGGTTGTTCGGGATCAGGACGAACCACATTAGTCACATATATATCATAATAGCTCGCTGTACCGACCAGTTTTCCATCAAACAATGATGTTTTAATGCCTCCTTCGATTTGATTCGCCTGCTTTGGTTTGAACGTACGGACAGAACCATCCGGCTGAAGCGAAGACTCTACATTTTCAAAACCATTCATATAGTTGGCAAAAATAGAAAGTTTTTCCGGTAATATCTGATAAACGGCCCCAAACTTAGGAGAGAAAGCTGTCTGACTGTAATCCCCTGATGTTTCACCACTGTTAACATCGTAATAACCTTTGTTGTCAAAGTAATCGAGTCGCAAGCTGGCCATTAACAAGAGTCGGTCGGTAACATTCAATACATCCGAGAAATATACGCTATATGTATTTGCATTCGAATTTGATAAATACGGACTATATCCCGACAACTTGGCATTTACGGCAGCCGCACTCAGATTTGTATAGTTAGGGTCGGCTACCTGACTATTGATGGTGTCGAACGCTACATAGTTGCTGCTGCTATTCGATTTGGTGTTGAAATAATCGAATCCTACTACCAGACGGTTTCTCATATTTCCTATTTTGAAGTCTCCTACAAAATTTTGCTGAATATCGACTGTTGTCCCTGTTGTATTCTGTGAACCTACCCATCTGCTCAATGAATCGTCTCTGAGAGGTTGGAGAAACATCACATACGAGTATAAACCTTTCGACTGACGGTTGCTGTACGAAACAGATGTTTGCGACGTCCATTTATCAGATAATTTATATTCCATCATACCAAACAGCTTAGTGGTAGGTGTTTTTATTGTTATGTCATTACTTGTAAATGAACGTTTATAATCCATCCCCAGTGCATCCGGTGTCTTATATTCCAGTTCCCGGCTTCTGTTGAGGAATACCATCAACGGATTTGTACTTTCCGATGTATAAAATTCAGTATTCACGGTAAACGACAATCTATCATTTGCTTTATATAGTAAAGATGGGGCAAGAAATACAGACTTCTTAAAACCTGCGTCCTGAAAACTGTTCTCTGACTGATAGGCCGCATTTGTCCTTAACAACAATTTCTTTTCCTTGTCTATCGGTGTATTTATATCGGCGGCGATCCGGCTTAGCCCGTAGCTACCCATGGTATATGATATATCACCGGCAAAATTCTCAAATGGCTTCTTTGTTACAATATTTATTAATCCGCCAAAAGAAACGAGACTACTGCCAAACAGTGTACCCGAAGGCCCTTTCAAGACTTCTATACGTTCTATATTGGCAGGGTCCAATCCTCCGTTTGTTTGTCCGCCCAACCCATTTACCATTGTCGGCTGAACAGCGAACCCCCTTATTGTAAAGTAGGCAGCACCATCCCCTCCCCGTCCGGTAGAAGACCAGAGTTTATCTATTCCCGGACTATTTTTAAGAGCATCGTCAAAATTGACGATTATTTGCTCTTTAATCAGATCCTTTCCGATTACGGAATATACCTGTGGATTTTCAAGATTCTTAAGCGGGAGTCTGGCTATATGCTCAGACTCTTTGTTCGAGAATCTATTTACACCGGCTTCAACAACCACTTCTGTTAATTCATGCGCCTTTTCCGTCAATACAATATTGAACGTACTTTCTCCCCGTTTTAGGTTTACAGCCGATTTGTAAGGCTTATGATCCAATGACGATACAACAAGCATATATTGGCCTATTGGCCCGCTGAAACGGAATTTCCCATTTTCATCACTTAAAGCCCCATAATGGGTGCCTTCAATCGAAACAGATACATTCTCCAATGGTATCTTATCTGGAGATACAACTGTGCCCGATACAGTAGAACGGGTATTCTGGGCATGTATAGATATACTGGTTATAAATAGCATAACCATGAAACAAAATCGCAAAGTTTTCATCGCTTTATTTAAAATGTCAATTTGTGAAATAAAATCGACACAAACCTACGATAATGACACATTCCAGACAATCACCATATATGATTATATATATACCATTTAATACCAAATTATAGTGATACCAAAAACGAAAAATTAAATTAAAGGGATAAATGTGGCAATAACATATATAACAAAGAAAATAGCGTACATAGTAACAGCAAGAACATTGACCTGATCTTACCCCGTACGAAATCTATCTCTTATACAATTATTATAAATCACGCCCTGACAAATTTAGAGAATGGACGCTCATCTGAGAATAACAATGCCGTGTTTATCAATGCCAGATGGGAATAAGCCTGAGGAAAATTCCCCAACTGCCTCTTCGTATCAAAATCCAAATCCTCACTGAATAAACCCAAATGATTTGAATATGTAAGCAATTCATTGAATATTTTCAAAGCTTCATCCGTTTCGCCCGTAACGTACAATGCCCTTATCAGCCAGAATGTACAAATAGTGAAAGAAGAAGAAGGCAAGCCAAAGTCGTCATTATTTTTATACCGGTACATCAACCCGTTATAAAACAATTCTTCCTTTATTTTCTTCACGGTTTTGATAAACTTCTCATTATCCGGTTCAATAAATCCGTATTGTTCCATCAACAAGAGGGAAGAGTCTACATCACAATTGTCATATGCCTGGGTAAAACTCTGTATTTCTTCATTCCACCCGTTTGTCAATACATCGTTTTTTATAAGTTCGGCCTGTTCTTTCCATTCTATCTCATATTCAGGCATATTCAGGAAGGTGGCAATGCTCACAGCCCTATCCAGTGCTACCCAGCACATTACTTTGGAAAACACGAAATGCTTCTCCGTATTCCGGAATTCCCAGATGCTCTGATCGGTATTCCGCCATTCCACAGCCACGGTTTTCACAATAGTTTTCACTACTTCCCACATCTCTTCTATTTCGTCCAAAGTTCCCGGGAAATGAATATAATAATTGTAGATAACATCCATAAGGTATCCCAACGAATCGTTTTGCCGCTGGTTATACGCTGCATTTCCGATTCTTACGGGCTGAGAATTCTCATATCCTGACAAATGCTCCAGTATTTCCTCCCGGAGAATGCGGTTGCCATCTATCGCGTACATAATCTGAAAAGAATCGGATTTAGATTTCAATATTCTTTTTATGAATCCCATAAAGCGCTTTGCCGAAGCCTGATGTCCCATTTTCAGCAAAGTTTCTATCGACATGGAAGCATCCCTTATCCAACAAAAGCGGTAGTCCCAGTTGCGCACCTCCCCTATCGTTTCGGGCATACTGGTCGTCAGAGCGGCGATTACCGCCCCTGAATCCTGAGTAGACATCAATTTCAATATCAATAAACTACGGGATATGACATCATTGTATTGGACAAATTTACGGGAACGGCTATTCCAGTTCAGCCAATAGACTTTGGTCCGCTGGTATTCGAGATAAACCCGGTCGATATCTATGGAGACAAGTTTTTGACTATAGGATAACATCAGAAACTCCTCTTTTTTGAGTATCATTTCTTCTTCATTTAGTATCGTATCAAAATCAATACTTGAATACAGATACATATTATCCCTGACATTTTCGCACGAAGATGTTTTTATGCAATCCTCAAATTTACGGTGAACCGCTGTTTCTTTCGCATAATTCATTACAGGTTCATATTTGACACGGAAACGCGGCTCGCCTGCAAGTAAACGGATATAGCGGTAAATCTCAGCAGGGTAAAAGTAATCCATTTGCATAGTCCTGTATCTGGGCATAAAATCAAGTACTTCGAAACTCCCTTCATCCGATGCAAATCTGGTACAAAGGATATTAGTACCTTTCAGATACTGCTGCGAACATTTATAATCTTCCGATACCAGGAAAGCGAAGCTTCCCCCTGACTTCTTATCCAGAATTTTAGAAAATACCGACGGAGAATCAAAATTGGGTACACATAGCCAATCTATGCTCCCGCTTTCAGATACCAATGCCGCCGACTTACAATTCCCTATAACTCCGTAATTTAGATTATGCATGTTTATATTTTTTTTATTCAATGATTATGACGTTCTTTACAACACAATATAGCCTTTGATTGAACCAAATACGCTATTTCTCTGTTTTAATTAGTATTAATTCACATTTCTACTCCTATCTATTTCTTTCCCTGATCTGAAAGAAATACATTGTCAGGAATATCTCCGGATACTCCGGCAACTTTTAATTATTAAAAATCGAAAAGATGAAACTTATTATAATATCTAACAGGTTACCACTCAAAATAGTTGAAAAAAATAACATATATAAAGTAATATCCAGTCCGGGAGGATTGTCTACAGGTCTCGATTCGTTGGAAATGAAGATGGAAAAGCACTGGATCGGCTGGCCGGGAATGTACCTCGACGATTGCAAAGAAAAAGAAATTATAGATGACCAGCTCGAAGGGCAAAACTTTCATCCGGTCTATTTATCTCCCGAACAGATAGAGAACTATTATGAAGGATATAGCAATAGCGTACTTTGGCCGCTCTGCCATTACTTCTCCAACTATATGCACTACGAAAACAAATACTGGGAAGCTTATAAAGAGGTCAATAATTTATTTTGTGAAGCAGCTCTGGAAATTATAGAACCCGGAGATATTGTATGGATACAGGATTATCAGTTGATGTTATTGCCCAAAATGATCCGGGATAAAGTATCCGATATCAGCATCGGGTATTTCCACCATATTCCTTTCCCCTCTTACGAATTGTTTCGCGGCTTGCCCGAAAGGGCTGAAATACTGAACGGACTGCTGGGAGCGGATCTAGTGGCATTCCATACTCACAGCTATATGCGCCACTTTATAAGTGCTGTTTACCGGGTATTGAAGCTGGATTGTAATCTGGATGAAATACAAATGGACAGGCGCGTGGTCGATGTGGATGCTTTCCCTATGGGTATCAACTATGATATGTTCCACAATGCTTTATTAAATCCCGATATAAACAAAAATGCAGAAGAGCTCAGGGCGAGTTTCGGAACAGGTAAGCTAATCTTATCTGTAGACAGATTGGATTACAGCAAGGGAATTATGATCCGGCTCAAAAGTTTTGAAGAGTTTCTCGACAATCATCCGGAATATACAGGTAAAGTTTCATTGGTAATGATTGTAGCCCCTTCCCGCGACAATGTGGATATTTATGCCGAACTAAAGAAGGATATAGATATGAAAGTGGGAGCAATCAATGGGAAACATTCAACGATCGACTGGACTCCCGTCTATTACTTTTACCGGGCATTCAATTTCGAGGAACTGGCTGCCCTTTACCATATAGCAGATATAGCCCTGGTAACCCCGCTCCGGGACGGAATGAATCTGGTTGCCAAAGAATATCCTGCTACCAAGAGAAATGAGCCGGGTGTCCTTATTTTGAGTGAAATGGCCGGAGCTTCCATAGAATTGTCTGATGCCATCATAGTGAATCCTACAGATACCAAAGAGATAGAGAATGCAATAGTACAAGCATTGGAAATGCCTTTGGATGAACAGTTAAAAACCATAGCATCTATGCAGGAAATCATATCCACTCAAACAGTCAATCAATGGGCCCAGGATTTTATAGAGGAGCTGACCAGCATAAAATCCAAAAACGACGCATTGCAACAAAAGATCGTTGAAAAAACGAACTTCGATATCATTAAGCAAGCGTATGATAAAACTCAAAACAGGCTGATTATACTTGACTATGACGGAACATTATCACCATTCAGAAAAGAGCCGATGCAAGCATATCCGACACCCGACCTGCTCAAAATATTGGAAGAATTAAGTACCTACCCGGGAAATCATGTAGTCATAAGTAGCGGGCGCGACAAGCAAACCCTCGATAAATGGCTTGGGCATCTGCCAATAGGACTGGCTGCCGAACATGGTGCCTTTTACCGGGAAGATGGGATATGGTATCAAACCGCCCAGAAAGTAGAATGGGATGAGGAAATACCAAACATAATCAAACAAATTGTAAAAAGAACCCCGCGTTCGAAAATGGAGGTAAAAGATACGGCACTGGTGTGGCATTACCGGAACGTGGACATCTGGCTTGCCGACCTGCGTGTCACCCAACTTATCAATGCTTTGCTAAATCCTTGTGCACGTAACAACTTACAGATAATGAGAGGAAATAAGATAGTAGAAGTAAAATACGGCGATATTAGCAAAGGTTCGGAGGCCAGAAGGTTGATCGGGAAAGGAAACTACGATTTCATAATGGCTATAGGAGATGATACTACCGATGAAGAGATGTTTCTGGCATTGCCGCAAGATGCAATAACAATTAAAGTTGGCCAGAGTTCCAATGCTGCATTGTACAATCTGCCGACACAGGAACAAACCGTACTATTTCTGAATAAACTAATGAAGGGAAAAAAGACCGGCTATATCTAAATATATCCGGTCCTTATCTTTTCTTTTATTTCCGGATTCCTGTCCGGAAATAGGTTTAAATAGCGACAGGTAATACTTTGCCTGTCAGCTTCTGGATATCTTTAAGCATCGGCCGTTCATCCTCAGCACAAAATGTCAGAGCCGTACCGCCATGACCGGCCCTCCCTGTACGTCCTATACGGTGCACATAAGTTTCAGGGACATCCGGCAAATCGTAATTGATAACCAGTTCCAACTGATTGACATCTATTCCGCGGGCGGCAATATCAGTAGCAATAAGTACACGGGTCTTATGCGATTTGAAATTTTCCAATGCTCTTTGACGGGCATTCTGCGATTTGTTCCCGTGAATGGCTTCACTGCCAATCCCCGCTTTACAAAGCAAACGTGCTATCTTATCGGCTCCGTGCTTCGTACGGGAAAATACCAGAACCGATTGTTTCTTATCTTTTTTCAGTAAGTTGATAAGCAAATCTTTCTTATCCTGTTTTTCTACAAAGTAAACACTTTGCTCGATCACATCCACCACGGACGAAACGGGAGCGACTTCCACCCTGACAGGATTCCTTAATATAGAACGTGAAAGTGCAGCTATAGCCGGAGGCATTGTAGCCGAGAAGAACAGAGTCTGCTTATCCTTTGGCAGTTTGGGCAATAAACGCTTTATATCATGGATAAAGCCCATATCCAGCATCCGGTCAGCTTCATCGAGTACAAAGTGAGTTATAGCATTCAGGCTTATAAAACCCTGATTCATTAAGTCCAGTAACCGCCCGGGCGTAGCAACAAGGATGTCGATGCCTCTATGTAGTTCATCGGTCTGGGCCTTTTGCTTCACACCTCCGAATATCACACAATGTCGTAATCCTGTATACAGGGTATATTCCCTGATGCAATCGTTAATCTGGATTGCAAGTTCACGGGTGGGAGTGATGATCAACGCCCTTATTTCTCTTTTCCTTCCGCTTATTTTATTCTGATACAAATGTTGTATAATCGGTATCGAGAATGCTGCTGTTTTGCCTGTACCGGTTTGTGCCAGTCCAAGCATATCTTGCTTTTTGAGAACTACGGGGATTGCGTCTTGTTGTATCGGGGTTGGATTTGTATATCCTTTTTCTTGCAGAGCCCTCAATATCGGCTCTATAATGTTTAATTCTTGAAATGATGTCATCTAATATTCAGTCTGCTCTTCCGGCAGTCATCTTTAATTTATTAATGTGCAAAATCGTGGGGGAAATAATCACAGGATAGAACCGACACAAATTGTTTGCGCCACAAAGGTAAGACTAATAATCGATTTAACAACATAAACCTGATTTATTCACCGATATCTCAGGTTCTTCGGATCAGAAAGATCAAACAATATTTCAATTAAGTTTAAAAAAGCCACCGACAAAATTAGTAGAGACTTTAGCTCCCCGCTCCGCTGTTGCCGTTTTAGGATCGATACGATAAATATAGACGCCTTCATCCTTTACCTTTACAGGGAAATAAACGTATCCACCGTCAACCAGGACAGAAAAGCGGCGTCCTCCATCCCCGTCATGTACAGGAATCTCCGGTATTTTTTTAAATGACTGGTTGTTCAGATCTATTATATAGCATGCCAGTGATTTATCTCCCCATCTGTCATTTGCTGTCTGGGGATTAATGGTACTAACCTCAGCGAATACCAGACCGTCACCAATATACTTTACATGGGCAGGTTTCAAGCCTCCCGACTTAGTCTCGAAATCGAAAAAATAATCGTCGAACCCGGTCGTGCCTGCCGGTATACGCAAAAATCCGGCTTTTTTCGTACTCTGCGAATATCCGTTGGCAATGGCAGAATTAGACATGATATACATATCCCCCGATTCGACCTTGAATATACCATTATGCGCATACCACGATCCGGCCGGGCCTGTACGCGTATCTTTCATCACCTTGTCCAATGTCATTTCAGGATAAGAATATACAGCAACATAAGTGGTATCGGTATATTTGGTTTCGTATGTCTTCGGATTCATATGGAAGTAAGTCATGTAAATCTTATTACCGCTCATACACAAGCCAGTAATACTCGGCCATTCGAATTGGGAAAGAGGCGCTATCGGGGCAGTCTTGCGACTGGTAATAGCAACACTGTTAATATCAACATTATAAAACGTTATATTACTTCCCTCTTCAGCATTACCGGGAATCTCTATTCCCATCATACTGTTATTGTCAATCTGTGTAAATGCACTGAGAGACTGATTGAAAGTAAATTCACCTTTTTCAAGCAAGTAACCGTCCCCTCCCCTTACTACTCCGGTAGTATTGGTAACTCCAAGACCGCCCACACAAAAAATAGTTTGGTTGCCCTGCTCATAATCATGGAATCCGCTTTGCTCTATTCCTTTGCCTACCGCATTGATGTTCCCCGACATAAGGTCTTCCGCCGTAACGAGATAATAGGCTGTTGTCCCACCGGATGTAATCCCCAGGCTTAGAACATAAGGAGCAAAAGGAATTTCTTCAGTGCCAAATTCATCGTCATCGCATGAGGAAGCAAATAAGACGATACATCCTGCGATTATATATGCTGTAATTTTATTTATATATTTCATGCTCGTTTTCATTAAGTAAATCTGATTGTATAGTTTATTATTTCAGAAAATAACGGAATTTCAGATTAAATGCCCTACCCGGCTTCTGTAATCTGTAGTTATCATATAATTTTTCATCCGTGAAATTCGTACATTCCAGCATAACGCTATAACGCCCATTCTGCATCGTGTAACCCAGGGAGATATCATGCGAAGTCTGTTCGGGAATTACATCTTTGGTCGACTTTGCCCCAAGACCGGGAAAAGACAGATAATACTTCCACATATAATTGATCGAATAGTCTAAAGACAATTCTGAATCTTTTAGCCCTATATTCTGAAACTGCACCCCTATGTCTCCATGACCGAAAAAGTAAGGGATATTAGGCAGACGACGCTTATAATTGAGATTCTCGGATTTTCCGTTTCCTACATAAGTGCCCGTATTCTCTTCATACTTCTGATTATCCTTTATGTCCTGATAAGTCAGATTTGCTCCCGCATGAAGGCGGTTTTTCCATTGATACTTTATTCCGCCCTCTACACCTTTAGTGAGAACTTTCCCCATATTTTTATAACCGGTAACAGCCGAAGCTTCTGTCAGGTCTTTTAATATAAAGTCTTTCGTATCCCTGTATATAAAATTACCTTCGAGGAAGACTGTATGTTCTTTTAAATTCTGTTCGAAGATAAAACCAAGATTCGCATTATTACTACTCTCGGGCTTGAGATCGGGATTACGCAACTGATTAAGTCCGTCACCAAACATTTCGGTGCTTTCCGGCAAGCGGTAAGCCTTTTCATAAGAAACTTTCGCCTGTAATCTGGGTAAAATAAAATAAGTAAATGCAGCCCCGTATCCAACATTTGTTTTATCGTCATCTACTTTATCGAGTCTTTCATCTTCTTTATACTGGTTTATTATCTTATAGGTAGAACTGCTTGTACTGTATAATTTAGTAAAAACATTGGCGTTCCACCTATCGTATTTTACCTGCCAACCCAGACCTGTTATGTTCTTCGTCAATTTTTGAGGTATTTTGTTCGATTCATTGTCAGGATCTACCTTGTCATGAATTTTCCGGTTTAAAGATGAAAACACATGATTCAGCGTAACGGACTGATGATTATTTATCATATAGCTGATATTGGCATTGGCTACCCACTCCCTATTCCTTATTTTGGAATCGGTATAAGAATTAGTTCCCCGTTCACCCTTTGTATCAGAAGGTTGCCATTCACCCAGCCAGTTATAGTTGCGTGCCAGAGTATCTGTGCTGAATGAATTGACCATGCTGTATGCTCCATAGAATGAAGCGGATAATCCTTCAACGAACAGATCATCCTTTTTGTAGCGGATAGACGGTATCATCGACTCGCTTTTGGATTTTACACCACCGTATACAGCATCTATCACAGCGCCGGTTTGTACATCTTTATCGTTCTTTGACAGGATAACGCCTGCTAACAGATAATCAGCGTATGATTTATTGGTTATCCCTGTTTCAAATTTTATCCCCATCGACTGGTAATCGTCATGGAAACGTTTCACCCATCGTTCTTCAATTGTTTTTCCGTTACTCAAATCCTTAATAGGAGCGAATACTTTATAGTCGTTATCCGAGTAATTGAAGAATGTATTGGCGCGGACGGTAAAGCCTGTTTTCAGGTCAGTATAAGCTCCATTCAGAGATATCCGGTGCGTATTGAATGACCCGATAGAGTATGATGCATCCAGATAGTTGGCATCTTTGCGACTGATTATATTCACCGCTCCGCCCAAGGCATCGGCGCCTAAGCTTACAGGCAGGACACCTTTATAAACTTCGATACGTTCAGCCATATTCACAGAGATATTACTCAGGTTGAACGAAGATCCGAAGTTATCCATCGGAATCCCATCCAGAAAGAATTTCACCTGATTTCCTGAAAAGCCATTGAGACTGAAATTGTAATTAGACCCTACTCCTCCGTCTTCCCGGATACGGACACTTGAGATATTGCTCAGCATCTTGCTTAGGGGGGCTACAGTATTGTACGACTGCTTAAGGTCGACCACGGTTATGGCATAAGCTTGTTCCTGCTTTTGCCGGGCTTCGGTTTTCCCTTCTACAGCTACTTCATGTAATTCTACGGAATTGTCTATTTCAACATCAGGGACACGGGTAGTTTTACCCGCTTCGACCAGTACATTTACTCTGACCGTCTTTGCCCCCACACCCGATACGACAATAGTCTGATTTCCGGGCGGTACGTTGACCAGCTTAAATTCTCCACTCTCGCTTGTATATTCCCCGATTGCAGTTCCTTCTACCGATACAGCTATCGAATAAACAGCTTTTTTCTGCGCATCCGTCACACGCCCGGTAATAATCCCACTTTTTGATTGCTGGGCCGATATATTTAATGTATTGCTTATAAAAAATAATAAAAGCAAAGAGCATAAAAGATTAGCTCCGAATAGTTTGTTACTCATTTTGATTCTTAATTTTCGAACGCGTAAAAGTAGTACACCGCGTCCCTCCTCACAATCACCATAAATAGGTATTTGCAGAGTATTTTATACCTAAATAGTATGAGTGAACACTACAACAAACAGGCCCATTAACTCCTATGCAACAACGTTTTAGTTACACGATACCATTTACAGTCCATCGTGGCTGCAGCAATTATTAACGCTATTCTGGCCTGGAACACAAGCAATTTTTGATTGCATACACCACATAGTACATGACATAAAATACAGCGATAAAAGTTACCTTGAATATAATAAATTATTTTTTTACAAATATTTTATCTATATAGTACGCCATTAGCTGTTGGCTATTGGTTTATAGTTCTTTGAAAGAATGAACAAGCCCCTAATTGACTCTGTCGAACGTTGTTTCCCCTCGGGGGATTTGCAGGGAGGGAAAAAAATGACAGATAGAAAATAGTAGAAAATGTGTCAAGTTTGTCAAGTTTTGTACATAAGCTATTGGCTAACGGCTATCAGCTAATAGCTAAAAAGGTGTTACTTTTTAACAGTTACAAGTTACGAGTTGTTTATTGATATATCTTTTACCTTTTGAAGAAAATCAATACTCCAAAATAACTTTAAGCGACCCAGAGAAATGACAATCCTCAAGTATATGGAAAAATACTTCCTTATATACCTGAGGATTAAATAGATTCAGAGTCCTGACCGATAATTTAATTATATTCCTTATATAGTAAAAACAGGTGTGCGGCCGACCAGCTGAAATGCGAGGCTTTTAGCCGTTCTCCAGTATACACATCATAGTTCTCATGTATCGGCGCATCGTCTTCCAGGCCTTGCAGCCGATCGAAAACCTGCTGTGTATACATATCTGCCTCTTTTGTATATCCATACTTCCGTATGCCGGATATGGCAAAATAAATCTGGTCGATCCATATAGGTCCCCGCCAGTATCCCCTCGGTGCAAATTCAGGATTATCTGCGGCAGCAGTCGGAAAAGGAATATATGTAGAGAACTTTTCCGCATCGAACATGATTTTAACTGTTTCATCTGCCTGCTCTTTAGTTGCCAGCCCTGTCCATAACGGAGTCCACCCTTCGGGACCGAATACTTTTATGAACGATTTATTCAGCTTCTTATCAAAAAAGTACCCTGTCTCTTTATCGAAGAAATAATCCTGAATAAGGTCTTTCCTGTCCGGCTCGTTAAAAGGAGTATTCAAAATTGCAGCAAACTCTTTCAACAGTGAATATTCGTATTGCAGATAAGCATTCAGGTCGACGGATTCCTGATCCATACTCCATGCTTTCTCACCGTTTTTCACCATTTTTGCGTCATCGAAACGTATGGCGTTATCCATGCCGCTCTCCCATTTGGCAGCTTCCAAAGTTCCATCGGTAGCTCCATATTCACAGATACCGTTCCGGTCGTGATCCCTGTATTTATACCACCACTGATGATACCTGAGGAGTTTCGGGTACATTTCAGCCACAAAAGAAGTGTCCTTATCGGCCTGGAATACTGCATTGACAGCCCAGGCAGCCAAAGGAGGCTTCGTATCACGGTAATTATTCCCGGCAGGATCGGTATAGATACAATCTGCAATCATTCCGGCATCATCCTGATAATCGAACATCGTCCGTATCTGGTCTTTTGCGAGAACCGGATCAAGATACGACAGGGCAACAGCATGCTTCCATGAATCCCATGCCCAGAATCCGACAAAGTAGTTCATCGCATGCGAAGGTACAATGCCCGCGTGCAGCAATGCCCCTTTGGGACTGCGCCAGTTACTCATAAGCGTCATGATGCTTTTTACCATTATCCGGTTATTCTTATCCGGCATATCCTGACGGAGATTCTGCCTAATATAATGATTCCAGCATATATTGCGTTCTTTGGCTTTAGCTTCGGAATTGGTCAAAATATCAACTATTTCCCCGTTCTTTTTTAAGAAATCCTCTTTTGTATTGAAATAAGAAATTACAATATCGAATTGCTTTCCGATATCTTTCGATGTAGCAATATAGCGGTCTGCCGATAGTTCCAATAAAATATCTTCAGGAAAACTAATCATTACTATTTCCCCGGTTCTTAAAGATGCCGTAATCCCGTGTGATTCTTTATTCCATATCAGGCTGTCATTCAGACATCCCTCTGTCACAAAATAAACTTCATTATCCGATTTACATTTCAATAGAGCATGATTGGCTGTTACGAAAACCAGTTCCTGCCGGATGCTTCGCGCATCGCCCGACAGGTTCAGAGTCAATTTGCCCGGATAATAAATTGCCGTATCTTGCTTTAATGCAACAGGCGTACCCTTTCCATCTAGAACCGAAACTTCACAAATGGAATTACTGATCCACTTACGATGGTCTAAATCGACAGGGCCGCAAAATCCACTGAAACCTGCTTCTTTACCGGGTATTGAAAAGCCCATCCACGAACCGCAATCGGTAAAATAGCCCTGCCCCTGCCTGACTTTTCCCTGTGGGGTATGAACTACATTAAGCAAATTGGGAAAATTGAGGGTCAAATCTTCTCTCTGAAGTTCTGCTTTGTCTCCGGCCTTACAGGAATGTAAAAGCATTCCCGTAATAACAGCCAGAAGTATAAATATCTTTGATCTATTCATTTCGCTCTTTTAATATTGTTTACCGGTCTCTACAAGGTTTGTGTCTTTATCTACCGGAATAATAGTGAATCCGTACGACATATCTTCCGGAGTAATCGTATATTCAGGGTGAGTCTGGGCTCCCCAAGTATTATCTCCGCCCACACCCATCTGCATATAGTCTATATTCAGCCATACCATATCCTGCTTTCTTACACTGCCGCCATGCTTGCGCTCTACATCGAAAGGTATATACATCAGGTCTTTCATCGGAAAATTCCATGCACTTATGCTCAGAGGCTGTTTACCTTTTATCAATAGCCCGTCTCCCGTTGCATTTTGCAGGCTAAACCACCGGACATCGGATTTATTTGCAGTTTCCTGCGGACGTATGTACGGGTGGAACTGGCTCCAAACATCACTTTTATACAAATCGACCATAGCTGATGTTTTCCTGTCCCAATAATTTTCATGAGGTCCGCGGCCAAACCATGTCATTTGGTCATATTCACCTTGTAATACCATATATAAGCCTACTTTCGGTATTTCGGGCAAAGCGATATCTCCTGTTGTCAGTTTATAATCCGTTTCGATAGTACCATCCGGGCAAATCATATAACTGATGCCAATCTTACAATTTTGTTTTTCCAGATTATAGGCAACCTTTATGAGCGTGTTATTACCGGACTTCTCACTTGTCAGATTTTCTAATGTCATTTCCCCGGTCGCTTCCTTCCATGTCAGGCAACGTGTACCCAGTCCGTTAGCTACGTCATTATCGGTCAGCGGTCGCCAGAAATTCGGAGTAATGCCCGTTTGCAGCAGTTCTTTCCCATTTCTCCTGAGTGAATACAATTGTCCGTTTTCCTTTGAGAATGAGACTTCGAAAGCATTACCCGACACAACAATACGGTTGGCATATTCAGCTGATTGGGTATTACCCTGTATGCTGTTCTTTACAATATCTTTACTGCCGGCAAGCAAAGGAAACTGTTCATATGCCTGTAAGTGTCCTTCAGGTATAAATGGATGGCTACCCCTGTAATAAGCATTAAGATGCAGAAAATATTCGGTGTTATTCCTGACGGCAAAATCAGGAATATCGAGTGTAATATTTCTCGATTGATGCGCATTTAATCCTTGTACATCAAAATTTTTCCGGGCTATAATTTCTCCGTCTGCTTTCACCTGCCATTCGAAATCAAAGTCATCCAGATTTATAAAATCGAATTTATTGGTAATACGGACTACATTATTCGTAAACGAAACAGATTCGAAACGTACAGGCTGATATACTTTTTTCACTTCCCATATATGCGGACGAAGCTTCCTGTCCGCCAATACCAACCCATTGGCACAGAAGTTGGAATCATTGGGAATGCCGACGAATCCCATATCTCCTCCATATCCCCAGATATCATTACCGGCCTGGTCTTTGATAGGGAAAGTCTGGTCTACCCAGTCCCATATAAATCCGCCTTGCAACTGGTCGTGCTCATCTATAAGATCCCAGTAATCCTTCAGATTACCGACACTGTTCCCCATCGCATGTGCATATTCGCAGAGAATCAACGGGCGGCTCTGGCGTTGATTGACATGCTCTCTCAATTGCCAGATGCGTGCATACATCGGACAATAAATATCCGAAAGGCCTGTCTTACGCGCACCTTCGTATTGTACAGGACGCGAAGCATCGAACTTTTTCAGCCAATGATATACCGTTTCGAAATGTTCTCCGTATCCGGATTCATTTCCCAGAGACCATGTAACTACACTGGTATAATTACGGTCGCGAAGCGCCATTCGTTCCACCCGTTCCTGAAACGGTACAATCCAGTCCGGAAAGTTTGCCAGCGTACGGGCTTCCGTTGCTTCCATTCCATGAGATTCTATATTAGCCTCATCTACAAGATACAAGCCATATTCATCGCATAGTTCGTACCAGCGTTCTATATTCGGATAATGGCTACAACGCACGGCATTGATATTGAATTGCTTCATCAGCCTGATATCTTCTATCATGCTGCTCTCGGTGATGGTACGGCCTGTTTTCGGCTCGAACTCATGACGGTTAACCCCCTTAATCGTAACAGGTACGCCATTTACCATAAAGAGTCCGTTCTTCATTTCCACCGTACGGAATCCGAAACGATGGGAAAAAGCTTCTGAAACTTTTCCTCCTTTGTCCAATGTGGAAACAGTCAGGGTATAGAGGTCAGGCGCTTCTGCACTCCAAGGTTTCACTGCCACAAATGTATTCTCCATGCTGATTGTGCTACCCATTATATCCGACAATTTTTTAGTTGAAGAATAAATGATTTTTCCGTTTTCAGCAACTTCTATTTGTAGCGAAGAATTGGTAAAAGAAGTATTCTTATCCATCTCTATATTGAGTCTGAACAGGCCGTCTTTATAGCCATTGACTAAATCGGCCTTCAATTCAAAGTCCTGAATTCTTACTTTAGGACGGGCAAGAAGAGATACGCTGCGTTCTATACCGCTATACCGCCAGTAATCCTGCCCTTCGAGATAAGACCCGTCGCTGTATCTGTACACTTCTACTGCGATGTCGTTAGTTCCGGCCTGCAGGTAATCATTGACAAGGAATTCGGCCGGGAGCCGGCTATCCTCACTATATCCTACATAATGTCCGTTTATCCAGCAATAAAAAGCGGATTCAACCCCTCCAAAGTGCAGGATTATATCCATTCCTTTCCAATGCGCAGGGAGTGTAAATGTGCGTTTGTACGAACCTACCGGATTGTAATCGTGCGGAACATAAGGAGGGTTTGCAGGGAACGGATAAGCCACATCGGTATAGATAGGCGAATCGAAGCCTTGTAGTTCCCAACTTCCGGGAACCGCAATTTTACTCCATTCCCTCACATCGAAATCCTTTTGATAGAAAGCGGACGGACGCGAAGCCGGATTTTTTGCATAATGAAAATCCCATGTGCCATCGAGGGATAATTCCCTGTCGCTTGCCTGTTGTTTTATTGCAGCTTCTTTAGTCGAATGCGGCCTGAAAAAAGCATGCATAGGCAAACGGTTGACCTGATTGACCAATGGATTTTCCCACTCTTTGGGCTGTTGTTGAGCCAGACTGTATTGTAAAAACAGAAACAGTCCGATTAAAAGATTTATTTTTTTCATAATGATTTAGGTCGCAGACCTATTTATTACTTTGTTAAGTTCAAATACAACAAGAAGTTAAACTGAAATAGCATGTCATTAAATCCTTATTCTACTTATTTACAAATAGCAGAAGAAAGTAACAAGAAACGGGACGGTAAGGTCGAGTGTAATTCCATGGAATATGGCGATTATTACAAATTCCGGCCCGGAATATTTGGTAATAATGGGAAGTGTAGTATCCATTGTCGTCGCTCCGCCGGATGAGACAGGCGCCAGTTTTCCGAAATAAGTAACAAGCAACGGTGCCGCGAGCAGCGTAAACAGTTCCCTTATAATATTTGAGACTAAAGCGATTGTACCTAATTCAGCCCCCTTATATTGAGTAATAAAAATACTGGATAACGAGTAATACCCGAATCCCGAACCTACTGCCATACATTCGAAAATGCTCCAGCGGGGAATAAACAGACCGACGATTGCACATCCTGCCAAAGTGCCGACCAGTGTAGCTGCTGGTACGAGTATCACCTTAAGCTTATTATTTTTGAGAGCGGATAATGCTTTCTTATCATATCCTATATTAATACCAACCAGAAACATAAGGCCATAAAGGATATACACGCTTAAATCGTTATCAAGAACGACCTGAGGCAATATGCCCATATATGAAGCAATGGCTCCGGCTATAAAAAACGCAAGGATTATCAGACTGCCTTTCATATTTATTCTTTTCCTTTTACAAAGAATTTTTTATAGACAAACCATGCCAGCAAGATGCTGCCTGCAATGGCTCCCATCGTGATGATGAGAGCCTGCAAGCCAATTGTTGTCAGATTGTTTACTATCTTTTCATTATGTCCTACCGATATCCCCAGAAAAAAAAGGAGCAGGAATATGAAACAGGTTATCAGTTTCCCGATTATTTTTATATCCGGGATGCGGCGCAGAAAGTATCCGGCACCAATACCGGCAAGCATAATAGCAAAGACTGTAAGCATTATTAAGTAATGAATTGAAAAGAGTTTATTAATTAATCTGGTCGTTCGATTTTATTTCCAACAAAGGTATGGGATAAAAATTATTTTTGTCGGGAGAAAAACCCGTCCGACCGACAGCGGTAAGGGCTTCCTTTACCTTACCCCAACGGCGCATATCGTAGAAACGTGTGTTTTCAAGAGCAAATTCCAGTATACGTTCATGCTCAATCTGCTTCTTCACAAAGTCCTGATTCGAGTCAGCAGGAATCCCCGGCATATCCGCCCTGTCTCTTACCTGATTGATAAGCGGTACAGCTTCCGGTGTCTTCCCCTGTTCGTTTAAGCTTTCGGCAAGGAGCAACAAGACATCTGCATAACGCATCAGAGGCAAATTGACCGCCGTCCTCGATTTATTCAGGTCTTCCAGAGTCGCAGGAAGATATTTTCTGAAACAGGCTTTTTGTGAAGCGGCCCCGAATAATTCATTATAGGTATAACCGTACACCTTCTTATCTGTCACATCATTGAAATATGAATCGTTAAAGAAGACGGTTTGGTACAGCCGGGAATCGTACAGGCCTGTCGTGGCTGTCTTTCCTTCTTTTTTATATTCATCGATAAGTATCTGGTTAGGGAATATTTCGTCCCATCCTCCCAGTTCCCCGGTCGATATCCATTTGTGCAATGCAGTTCTGTATGCCGCACCATTAGCAGTATTTTCTGTGAACTGCAACTCAAAAACAGATTCTTTGGAATTTTTATTTGTCCCGTTAAACATAGACAGGAAATTCTTTTCCAATTCATAGCCTTTCACCTTTTTAAAGGCGTCTTCAGCCTTAGCCAGATATTCGGATTTCCTGCCTGTTTCTTCATAAGCCCGGGTAAGGAGCGAATATCCCATGTATGCATAAACGGCTCCCTGTGTTGCACGTCCGGTACGTTCAGGAGTTTGTTTCTGAGGCAAACCTGTAGCCGCTTCAAATTCACCGATTATAAAGTCCCACGCGGCGGCCCTGTCTGACAATGGCTTGCTGATCTGCGCTTCACTCGTAATATATTCGTTACGGATAATTATTCTCTCCCAGTTAAGCAAAAGTTTCATGTGGTAATATCCTCTTAAGAAATGGGCTTCGGCCAGGATTTGATTTTTATACGTCTCATCCATGCTGATGGAAGGAACTTTTTCCAGCACCTGATTAGCATAAGATATTCCCTGATAATGGATCTCCCAATATGTGTAAAACTGGCTGTTGCCATTCGTATATGTGAAATTGAATAATTCTACCCATGTAGGATAATTAAGCGCGTCACTTCCGATATTACAAACGTCCTCCCTATAAGCCTCTACGGGGAACTTTACTTCAGCAAATTCCCAGGTTTCAGTCGCGCATTCCAGTTTTGAATATACAGCCGCGAGCCCTGCTTCCGCATCGGTCTGGCTACGCCAGAAATTAGTCGAAGTAAGTTTGTCGGGGGAGTTCATATCAAGCCTGTCATCGCAAGACGATACAAAAAGTCCTGTAAGTATCAGACAAAGTATAATATATAGATTTTTTTTCATGTCGATAAAATTTATAAATTCAACAAGCCTCATTTAAAATGTATATTGGATACCCAGTACATATGAACGTGTGAAAGGGAATATATAACGGTCTACCCCTGTATTCAACACACCTGAAGGTGCGAATTCAGGGTCAATCCCTTTATACTTAGTCCATGTTAGCAGGTTTTCACCACTGATATATATCCTCAGATTTTCGGATTTCATCTTCGCAAGCAATGACTTAGGTAATGAATATCCTATCTGTATCTGACGCAGGCGGATAAAGTCGCCGGACTCAAGGAAACGATCCGATTCACGGGTATTTCCATTAGGGTCCTGTAAGACAGCGCGAGGTACGTTGCTATTCGTATTTTCCGGTGTCCATGAATCCAGAGTGGATGCAAGGAAATTTGATCCGGAGTTCATGCCTTCGTAAAAATATCTGTTGGCATTGTATAACTTGTGTCCCCATCCGCTACCGATAAGAGCACTGAAATCAAAACCTTTGAATGAAGCCCCTAAAGTCAGGTTTATTTCTGCTTTCGGAAGACCTGTTCCGGAATATACCTTGTCGTTATCATCAATTACACCGTCGCCATTTGTATCTGCAAAGCGGATATCACCGGGTTTTGCATTTTCCTGCAACAATTCACCCTTATCGTTTCTGTGAGCATTAACTTCGGCTTCCGTCTGGAAAATACCGTCCGTTTTATAGAGGAAGAATGCTCCGATAGGATACCCCACCCTTGTCTGGTTCGGGAAGTGCTCTGTACCAAATTTCAGTCCGGTTCCCAATAATATCTGATCTTCATCGGCCAGTGCAACCATTTTATTTTTCAGCAGGGAAACATTAAATCCTACATTATATTTAAAATCCCCTGAACTCTCCGCATAAGTAAATTCAAATTCCAACCCGGTATTACGCATTTTTCCTACATTGAGTGTCGGATTCTCCAATCCGGCAGAAGGTGCAAGTCTCTTGGTTATCAGCAAATCCTCTGTAGTATTGTTGAAATAATTTATTGTACCCGTAATTTTATTGTTCAGGAATCCATAATCCAGTCCGATATTTTTCGATACTGTGGTTTCCCATTGCAGTTTTTTGTTCTCAAGTCCCATTGCTATACTTCCGGGCCAGGGGTTATTGCCATCGCCCTGTACATATCCCATATAGAGGCTGTTATATGTAGTTATCAACGCCTGATGGGCATAATATCCCAAAGCTACTTCATTTCCCAGTTTACCCCAGCTCGCTCTCAGTTTCAGGTTCGAAACCGGAGTATTTTCGGGGAAGAATGCTTCCTCGGTGATCCGCCATCCTAAAGCCAGTGACGGGAAGTTACCAAAACGGCTGTCTTTACCGAACTTGGATGAACCGTCGCGACGGAATGTAAACTGCAACAGATAACGATTATCGAATGAATAATTCACACGTCCGAAGTAAGACATACGGTTATATTTGTATTTGGAGCCATCGGCACTGTATGTACCACCTTTTCCAGCTCCTATAGTCATAAAGAATGGATCAAGGAAACCCTCTGGTAACTCACTGGTTATAATAGACCCGTTATCTATAGAGTAAATTGTCTTTTTACCTTCAACTCCGACGCTGTTCCAGTTGTACGACTGCAAATCGAGAGATGTTCCCAGCATTGCATTAACCGAATGCTTATTGAAGGTGGCATTATAGTTCAACAGGTTATCAAACACCTGTTCGTCCCAATAGCTTCTGTTCTCCTCATAATATGCATATTCGTACGGATTTTTGATATCAGAAGTAAAAGGCGGGTTGTGATAATATGATTGGGTATTGTTACCCCTGTATGAGTAGCTGGTTTTGAAGGTCAAACCTTTCATTATGTCCACTCCTACCGCAATATTTCCGGCAACCTCCTGACTCTTTGTCCAGCTTGTGATATAGTGATTGTTTGCCATCACATTCACATTATTTGGAATATCGCCCCAGTTTGTAAGAGCAAAACCGTCTTTTTCATTCTCATCATATACAGCCACCAAAGGGGAAATCATGTACACTTCCTTCAAGCTGAAATTCGGGGTTTTCCGCTTCTTTCCGGTAAAAGCCAGATTGCCATCAATGGTGAATATATTTTTCTTGGTGCTGATTTTCATTCTGGCATTCTGCTGCATAAGATTATTGGATAGAACGATTCCTTTTTCCTCTGTGAGATTACCTGATAATGCGTAACGAGTGTCTCCCTGCCCGCCCCGTACCGCAATACTCTGAGTAGAGGAAAGACCTGTTCTGAAAACTTCATCCTGCCAATTGGTATTGTTTGTACCCGGATTTGTAAGGTAAGCCGGAAGATTGACAGGCTGGGAAGCATATTTGTTATATTCATCATACATTCGCTTGTGTACAGTAAGGTAGCCGTCTGCATCAAGCATTTTGAGTCTTTTGGCTGTTTCTGTAATGCTGACATACGAATTTATATCTACCTGAATTTTTCCCTGCTTACCGTTTTTGGTCGTCACAATGACTACCCCATTGGCAGCTACGGAGCCATAGATAGCAGCCGCAGCCGCATCTTTCAGTATTTCCATCGATGCTATATCGTTCGGATTAACAGTAGATATGTCTCCGGGAAATCCGTCGATAACATAAAGAGGCTCATTGCTCCCGAATGTATTGACACCTCTGATTTTCACAGCAGCTCCGGCTCCGGCCAATCCGCTGTTTTTCTGTATATTTACACCGGCAACCACACCTTGTAATGCTTCTACTGGATTACTTGTCGCCTTGGTAGTTATATCTTTTGTATCGACAGACGCCAGCGAGCCTGTCAAATCGCTTTTCTTTAATGTACCATAACCGATAACGACAACTTCATCGAGAACTTTATTGTCTTCTTTCAGCCGGATATCAAATGAAGTCTGGTTTCCGATTCTGATTTCTTGTTTTTCGAAGCCTACATATGATATGAGCAATGTTTCGCCGGATGATGCATCGATATCGAAATTACCGTCCACATCGGTGGTAGTACCTCTGGTTGTGCCTTTGATAACAACGCTTACTCCAATTACAGGTTCATTAAGATCATCTACAATATTTCCCCTTATCTTTTTCTGAGGCTGCGTTTGTAGAGGTGTTATACTGCCGGCTTTAGTAAGAATTATTTTATTTGACGATATTTCGTAACTGATAGCCTGATTTTTGAGGGCACTGATGAGCAGGGAATTTATGTCTGCATTTTTTGCGTCTACAGATATACGTTTACTGTCATCTATATCGACATTACTATACATGAATGAATACCCCAGCTTTTTCTCTATCGTAGAAAAAAACTCCTTTAAGGTTACATTGTTCAGGGTAAGGTCTATTTTTTCTTTGCTCTGCGGAAAAACCGCAAGTGAAAAGCAAATAAAGAACAGAACGCAAAGTGAAAGTGTTTTTCTTTGCATAGCAAAACTTATTTATATTGTTAATAATTAATATATTAAGAAATAGAGTTGATGTCTATTCCGGAATCATAAAGAAAGGTTAATTAATCTATTTCAATAGTATTGATATCTAAGGTCACTTATTGATAATGGTCACCTCCTTTCCGTTTATTTTATAATCGATTGGGGTTAACTTATTAAATAATTCGAGCAATTCGCGCAAAGATTCGGTTTTTACCGAGAATGTATATTTCTGTTTTTCATCAGGGTTTACCAGTTTAATATTTATACCATACCAACGTTCCAACTTCTTGGTCACTTCATATATATCCTCATTATAGAATATCAGTTGATCCTGTGTCCATGAGCGATAAGTATTTGCATCATCCTTAAACAAGGTGTACTTCAGGTTTTGCCGCGAGATGATGACCAGTTCGTCCGGATTAAGGTCTGTCATATATTTTCCCGTTTTATCGGTAATGACCACCTTTCCTTCCAAAAGGGACACACTTATTTCGCGGTCGTCGTTATAAGCCGATACATCAAAGGAGGTTCCCTTTACTACTATATCGACATCCGATGTTCTTACCTTGAATTTTTTAGTTTGATTTTTTGTCACATTAAAAAAAGCCTCTCCTTCAAGGTTTACAATACGTTCGGAACGATTAAAGTCTCCTGCATATGTCAGCTTTGATCCGGAATTGAGCCATACTTTTGTGCCATCGGGAAGGGTCATTTGCATTTTCTGTCCCTGCATAGTTTCTATGATTGTGACAGATTGGGACAGAAAAGCCGAATCTATAGTAGATTTCACAAAAACAGTAGCTGCAACACCAACGATAATCGCAACCATAGCTGCAATACCGGCAACTTTGATAAGTAACTTCCTTGTATATGATTTTACTGGAAGCGATGTCCTTATGTGCGAAGATATACCCGACCATATTTTGTCCTTGTCTGCGCGAACCGACTGTTCCGGACTGTCGTAGATATTTTCCCACTCATTTAATAATTGCTCGAATAATTTACGGTTTTCAGCAGAACTATTAATCCACATATCTATTTTATGCCTTTCCTGTTCAGATAATTCCTGACGGATATATCCGGCTATTTCATCATATGGAATATGTGCATGATTCATATTTCTGCTTTGTTTTATTATTAGACACGTAAGCTATCCGAATACCCTTAAACTATTTTCATTTTTTTTTGATCCAATCAAAAGAACACTACCATAATACTAATTATCAATCAAATAACGACATAAATTGCAGAGCTAACGTAATTATTATTGTAGGTAAAAAATTTCTTCCATTATAATATTTAAGTATATATTCCCTCACTTTCTTTATTGCAATAGACATTTGAGCCTCCACTGTTTTTACAGACAAGTCCTTCTCTCCGGCAATCTCCTTATATGTTTTATTCTGTTCTCTGCTCAGGATGAATATCTCTCTGCATTTTTCAGGTAAACTATTAATAGCCTGCTGGTATACAGAGCTGAATTCTTCCATATTTACACAATCCCGCGCCTTTTGCTTTTCCAGTTCACGGCTGGCCCATCCTTCAAGCAAAAGAGACCTGTTTTGTTCGTCGCGAAGAAGATTTAAGACCCTGTTCCGGGCGGCATTGTAGAGGTATGTTTTTATGTAAAATATATTGATTGTATCCCGTTCCTCCCAAAGCCTGATAAAGACATCCTGTATGATATCTTCTATCAGTTGTTTATTGTGAGTATAATAGTTAAGAAAGGTACACAGGCTGTCGGAATATACATTAAAAAGCTCTTTCAATGTAAATTCATCTATAGTAACTCCCGTATTTCTAAACTCTTTCTGCATTTGTCCGGTAAAAAAAGAGAACTTACGAATCTATGAATTTTATTGATATATCTTTTCTTTTACTGTGTTATTTTTCCCTATCTCTTACGCAAAAGAGATTAATTCGCACAGTTGAGAGAGATGTTTATCTAATATTGGGCTTATTGCATCTTGCAATGGAAATCCTTTCCCATTTAGAAAACTAAACCATATAGTGTCCGGATAAATAATTAGTTTTGCTATTTTGTTATCAGCCAGGGGCCGGCTTTTAACACGGAAAAGACGGAAGCCTTACCAAATATATTCACCTGATATTATGTTACTTACATCACGACTTAACCATCAACCGTGAATATAGATTAAATAAATACGACCTTTGAGATACTTATTGTTAACATTCCGTAGAGAAAGTAGGAACAGGTGTCATCTGAAAGAATAATGCTCCTTGTATATAACCCTTTGTGCTCTCTGTGATGAAAAAGATTCAACCACTAAGGGCACAAAGGATTAAACAAAGAGCACAAGCTAAAGAATAATCTTTGTCATGTACTATGTAAAAGTTATTGCTTTAGTTATTTCTTAACTATATATTCGAAATATTGGATAATTCAATAGTATTTTCAGGTTATTCTATAGCCAGTACTTCCGGTACAAAAGCCTTATCTTGAACCGTATCCTGATCTGTTACCATCTTACAGGTACCAAAGAAATTAGCCCCTGCCTCTATTTCAAGATTTACAGCTGTTATCTCTCCTTTGAAATAGGATGAGGATTTTAGCCTTACAATATCATAAGCGATAACGTCACCATTAATCTTACCCATCAGTTCGATACTGGTACTCTTTATATTACCCTTTACACAGCCGTCAGGCCCGATAATAACTTTGCCTTCGCATCGAATATTGCCTTCGACATTCCCGTCAATCCTCAAATCTCCTTTAGAATTTATCTCTCCGGAGAACATTGTAGATTGAGACAAGACACTGGGTGTATTACCCAGAGATCCGGCTGATACGACACCTTGTATATTGTTTTTCTTATTAAACATATTCAACCTTTTACATTATTTAGACTTCTAATATTCAAAATAAGTGGGACACGGAAGACAATCATCGTTCAATCCTCCGGTTTACAACTTGCATAATGAGCGATAAAACTCCTGAATAATCTGAACAAAATACCGGTCTTTAAACAAAGTTATCCATCCGTCTTTCCATTGCTGAAAGCCCTTACATTTGATCCCGCAATTGAGGACCATCTGATGCTCGGTTCTTTCGACAACTCTCAGTTGAGGGTTACCGGCTTTCTCATACCCATTCTTTAAGACGGATATCAATATTGTTTTCTTATTTTCAGGCACTGTATATTTAAAAACTGCATCGACACAACAAATTGAATATAGATAAAATGCAGAATATTCGTATGCAAACCAATAATCATCAATTTTGTACAGATATATCTGGTTATTATCAGAACAGTTTTTACTTTCTTTCATTAATATTTGTTGCATGTTATCCATGAGCTGCTCACTTATTTTATAGATTATTATTTACAAAGCCATTATTTTTTCCACTTTTGTTTTACCATCTTCAGTCTGCACTTTTACAATATACAAGCCCTGGGCTAACGACAGAGGTTTGGTATAAACAGTTGAATTAATCTGCTTACCCGAGTGTATCAATCTTCCATATAAGTCATATACAAGAACGCTTTTTATTACCCGACTCGATTTTACATCCAATACATGATTTTGGTAAATTATACGGATATCATCACTTGCATCTCCAATAATGTCGCCTGAAGAAGCCAAACGCAACACAAACCGGTCTGCATCTATATATCTGTTTTCTGCAGTTGTTTTACGCTGATGGAAGTGATATGTGGAATTATCTGTCAGATCTTGCTCTATCGCCATAAATTTATCTACTAATACAGGGCGGAAACCATAGGCTGAATAAAATTCACTTACATTATCAAACGTGAATTTCAGCTGTTTTTGAATATCGGAGCATTTTACGCCTATACCTATTTCATGAACATCGTCCTCTAATGCCTGAACAAGATTATAATCTTTACCATTAGGCGTTATAAAGAATGTTTCAGGCACAACATGCCCTTCGGTGTAAATCATTTTCCTTACGTTATTCAGATTTTCATCCGATTGAGATGCATTCAATATGGCATAATCACCGGCCTTATCATTGCTGTCGCTCGTCTTCAGATATAAAGAGTTCCCTTCAGGTACCACCAGAGAACGTCCTCTGAAAGTAGGTCCGGTTAAAGCAAATGCTCCTTCAAATGGGTATAACAATTCTGTATTGCTCACGCCATCCGCCAATGTTACAATAAATGCCTGTTGAGGTTTGATATTGTTTGTGGCTGAGAAAGGAAGGTGTTCCCATGTCTGGGTCGTACTGTTAAATACATAGTATCCATCACTAGCCAATATTTTTGGAGTGCTTATATTATTCGCATCAAGGAAACGCTTTGAATTGATAGATGACATAAACGGATTCCCAATCATAATTCTCTGCGATGAAGCTATATGCTTCGTCACTTGTTGAGCATATCCCGGTACGCTATTTCCACCGACATTGATATTCGTTACTCCATTCGAAGAAGTTTCGTATACGAAGCGATAAGACTCCGCCCCACGTTTCATTCGTCCCACAGGCGAATATATTAATTGAAGCGTTTTGGTATCGAAATAGAAGAACTTACTTTCTCCGGTAAACTTATCATAAGTATGGGCCGGATGATATGGACTTTGTGTACTATTTTCAAAGTACGGGAATTCCAAGATACCCTTAAGCGCATCCATATGGCAGTGATTATCAAGACCTACCTGATTCTTGAACGAAGGAACTTTTATCGCAACTGCATTATTCGTTTCTGTCAAATTGATATCGTTTCTTGCATATGCCTTACCGAAATCTCCGGCTTCTACTCCCACAGATTCACCTGTCACAGGGTCTTGTATATTAAAACCGCCCTGCCATGTTACAGGGAAACCGCCAAACGAAAAGTCTCCCGATGCCATATTCTTCAATGGAGCCGCTAATGCATACCACACATCCCGCTCTTTTACCAGACATGGATCGCCCGATCCGTTCTGGTCGGGCTGAGTACCATCCGCCAAACCGCTTGTATTGCTATAATATCCCCAATTGTATTGAACAAATGCTTTTTCATAAGTTAACTTATGCTGGAACGCAACTTCCGCACCATACTGGAAAGTAATATTCCTACATTGCGGAATCCCATATATATCCACAGGCGTACTGCTTAAATCCAGGGAAGGATAATTTGCAGAACCTCCTGTTATCTGTACGTCCGTACATGCCAATGGCACCATTCCCAACTGATTGCCTTCTTTATCCACCCAGTTGTCCGGATTGTTCCAGTTGCTGTCCCCTGCCGTTGATTTCCAGTAAAGCGCTGTTGGCTGAGCCATGACCTTTATTGTAAAGACGTTACTTTCAAACTGCTGTCCACAGAACCCATCGATAGTTATTCTTTTGAAATGCGTATCTACAGAGAGGTGCCCCGGTGTATAGGAGGTACTGTTCGCTCCTGATATATCTGTCCATATCACACCGTCTATACTGGACTTCCACTGGTATGTGAAAGAATTACTTCCACCCGAAGCCGCTGTAATTTCTTTTATTTCCAACGGATTCTGATTTCCACAGACGAACGGATTACCCTTTATAGTTCCTGCTATAACAGGAGCATTTACCGTAATCCTGAAAGTCATTGTTGGTCCTGTGCAACTGTTATCATATTCCGGAGTAACCGTAATAGTAGCCGTCACAGGGGCTGTCCCGTTATTGGTGGCGGTAAAGGCCGGAATGCTGGAAGTTGTGCCTGCGGCTGCGATACCGATGCCGGGCTGGTCGTTCGTCCAGCTGTAAGTCACCAAATTAGCTGGTGTGGTCGGTGTACCGAAAGTTATTGCAGGTATTGAATTTCCATTACACACTGTCCTGTCGGCAATGGTATTTACCATAGGGGTAGGGTTTACCGTAATTCTGAAAGTCACCGGTGTACCAATACAACTGTTATCATATTCCGGAGTAACCGTAATAGTAGCCGTCACAGGAGCTGTCCCGTTATTGGTTGCGGTAAAGGCCGGAATGCTGGAAGTTGTGCCTGCGGCTGCAATGCCGATGCCCGGCTGGTCGTTCGTCCAACTGTAAGTCACCAAGTTAGCCGGTGTGGTCGGTGTACCAAAGGCTATTGCTGGCATTGATGTACCGTTACACACTGTCTGATTAGCAATGGTATTAACCTTCGCCGTAGGATTGACCGTGATATTGAAAGTCATCGGAACACCTATACAACTATTATCATATTCCGGAGTAACCGTGATACTGGCTGTCACCGGGGAATTACTGTTATTGGTTGCGGTAAAGGCCGGTAAGCTCGCACCTGACCCACTGGCCGCAAGACCGATAGCCATATTATTGTTTGTCCAGCTGTAAGTTACCAAGTTAGCAGGAGTAGTCGGTGTACCGAAGGTTATTGCTGGCATTGATGTTCCGTTACACACTGTCTGATCGGTAATGGTATTTACCTTGGCTATAGGGTTGACCGTGATACTGAAAGTCATCGGAGCGCCTGTACAACTGTTATCATATTCCGGAGTAACCGTAATAGTAGCCGTCACCGGGGAATTACTGTTATTGGTTGCGGTAAAGGCCGGAATGCTGGAAGTTGTGCCTGCGGCTGCAATGCCGATGCCGGGCTGGTCGTTCGTCCAGCTGTAAGTCACCAAGTTAGCTGGTGTGGTCGGTGTACCAAAGGTTATTGCTGGCATTGATGTACCGTTACACACTGTCTGATTAGCAATGGTATTAACCTTCGCCGTAGGATTGACCGTGATACTGAAAGTCATCGGAGCACCTGTACAACTATTATTGTATTTAGGAGTAACCGTAATACTGGCTGTCACTGGGGAATTACTGTTATTGATTGCGGTAAAGGCCGGAATGCTGGAAGTTGTGCCTGCGGCTGCGATACCGATGCCGGGCTGGTCGTTCGTCCAGCTGTAAGTCACCAAGTTAGCAGGTGTGGTCGGTGTACCGAAAGTTATTGCTGGCATTGATGTGCCGTTACACACTGTCTGATTAGCAATGGTATTAACCTTTGCCGTAGGATTGACCGTGACACTGAAAGTCATCGGAGCACCTGTACAACTATTATTGTATTTAGGAGTAACCGTGATACTGGCTGTCACCGGGGAATTACTGTTATTGGTTGCGGTAAAGGCCGGAATGCTGGAAGTTGTGCCTGCGGCTGCGATACCGATGCCGGGCTGGTCGTTCGTCCAGCTGTAAGTCACCAAATTAGCTGGTGTGGTCGGTGTACCAAAGGTTATTGCTGGCATTGATGTACCGTTACACACTGTCTGATTAGCAATGGTATTAACCTTCGCCGTAGGATTGACCGTGATACTGAAAGTCATCGAAGCGCCTGTACAACTATTATTGTATTTAGGAGTAACCGTGATACTGGCTGTCACCGGAGCATTACTGCTATTGGTTGCGGTAAAGGCCGGTAAGCTCGCACCTGACCCACTGGCCGCAAGACCGATAGCCGTATTATTGTTTGTCCAACTGTAAGTTACCAAGTTAGCAGGAGTAGTCGGTGTACCGAAAGTTATTGCAGACATTGATGTTCCGTTACACACTGTCTGATCGGTAATGGTATTTACCTTGGCTATAGGATTGACCGTGATAGTAAAAGTCACCGGGGTACCACTACATGTTCCTTGTTTAGGAGTGACTGTAATGGTGGCTACAATAGGTGCATTTGTATTATTACTCGTAGTTGTGAAAGCAGGTATGTTCCCCGATCCACTGGTTCCAAAACCGATATTCGTATTACTTGTCCAACTATAAGTAGTATTAGGTAATGTACTTCCCGAAAACACAAATGTATTTGCCGGAACTGAAGCTCCACTACAATATATTTGACTTGCCGGCTGATTTACAGTAGGCGTATCGTCGTCTATAATTGTAAAAACAGCATTTTTTATTGTACCGGGCTGAATAAGATCATTACATGCTTCAGTATCAATTGAAATATTGAATGTCCTGTTATTTTGGCAAGTAGTATTACCAATAATCGATATGTTGTTTAATGTAAGCGTTTTTGCTGTTGTATAATCACCTGCGGGAATAATAAATCCTTTCACATATGAATAATCTGTATTAGCTGTTGCCGTACCTCCCGAAACAGTAAAGTTACATACCTGATCCTGAGCCAGCCGACCTCCACCTACTATTATTTTTGCAGTAGTAGCTACATGCGTATTGTTTCCCTCATCCTCGCTAAATGTAGCAGATGAAAAATTAACCGTAACCGGAGAAGACAAACCTGACGGAGGGGTAGGATCTGCCATTGCTATATTATTAAATTCAGTTTGATTATCCCCATAAGCGTGCATCACCTGCTTTGCTCCAATCTGGCCCGCCGATAATGGACCAATAGTAAATTCGACGGCAACACCATCATCTATACAACTGACTGTCTGCACAGTATTGCTCAATTGTAATTGAGCATTCAGGCCATTACGACTGCTATACGCCCCACTATAATAACTTCTAAAACCACCTATAGTTTTAAATCCGTGAGCAGACGGGCTTACGCCTGAACTATATCGGGCACAAGTACTGGAGTTATCCGAAGCTGTCCGATAATTACCGACATAATGCCCTGTTGTATTAGTAACCATATATCCACGGGAACCATCGGACCCTTTAATGTTCGCATCATGGTCCAAATATATATGCACCGTTTCCGGTATAGCCAAATCATGCGGAGCTCTCACATAATAATCAACTAAAAAGTATTTATCAGGATGAGTGTACTTAAAATTCATAGTCACATAAAACTTCTTCTGGCTCAATCGTGATATAAAATAACCGGAAATACTGGTTGTCCATACATTCCCAGTCTGGACTGCTGCTGTAGTTGAACACGCCGTCCATTGATTCGCTGAAGAATTATATTCTGTTGTACTACCATTAACCCTACTAGACCTAAATGTTAATGCTACCCCACCGGTGCTACCACTCGGGTAATTATGGCTACAACAGTATTGTGCCAGATTCGCTCTGTATACCGCCAAGCTACCGGTTGTATTGACAACAATTTTCAACCCATCATTAAATGATGAGCTTGCGCCTCCGGTGGGATTTATAGTCTGGGCAATCTGTCCCTGTATCTCACCTCCTATACCTATATAAATAAGTAAAAGAATTAAATATTTAATATATTGATATTTATACATTTCGATTTAATTATTTAGTGTACAAAGAGAAAAAAGCCTAATACATCAGGAGAGAAAGAGTCATCTACTTTATATTTAACTTTCCCGAATAGATAAAGCGTGCCTTCATATAAAACTGCACATTCATCCTCTTTTCCGGAACCAGGCTCTACAATAGTATATCTTTGCACCTTATCCTTAGATTTGTAATAACCAACCATCTGATCTTCACCGTTAAAGTAATATGCTATATCACCTTTGCGGGATAAATGTCCTTTTTGTCCTTCCAACTCTCCGTTTGCAAGTAAAAAGAACTTATTGTTTTCAACCTTGTATGAAACCACCCCCGCCGGAACGGGTTCGTATAAATTATCTCCGATTTTACGGGCATATTCTTCGTTTGTATCTGCCCATCTTATACTTTGTGCTTTTATACTTCCGGCAAAACATACCAGAAGTATCATTATCATTATTGTGTTTATTCTTTTCATATCAATCTTATTTTCTATTGTCATAATCTATAATTAGTTTTATACATCAATGGCCAAGGTACTTTAAAAGAATCCTGCGAATCTCCCGACTCACAGGATTCACCTTAACACAAACTTTACAAAACTTCGATAACCCACTTTGGGCTACATCATTATTCGCTATTCGAATATTATATCCTGGTCTATGGACGTCTCCCAGTCTTTCACCGTCACCTTCACATCGAGATCGGTATCAGGTTCACCTCTGAATTTCAGCACTACCTGAACAATACGGTTAATCTTAGGTACAAAAGGTATTACGATAGGAGTTTTTCCATAATAACTGGCATTATTTAACGGCATACTTGCGCGCAAACGCAATTTGTGATGTGTAGTATCGCTATGTGTAGCATCGAATGCATCATCACCTCTGTGCGCCGGTACAATAAAATCGACAGTATCTGCTTTTAGCTCATTATTAAAATTAAAATATTCCCTTATTGGCTTATCTGACTTGTATGGAGCATCTCTGGTAGGAAGATACTTCCCGCTCCATGCCAAAGTTGTTGGCGCGTCAAGTAATTCTACAAAAGCAAAAGGATTCGTTCCTGCCACTATATTGCCAAAGCCTGTATATTCTTCTAATATAACCTGTATTTTAGCCACATTCCTGTTTAGGGAAGCATTCTTATAAGTTGTTACGCCTTGCTGGATTTCTGTATTGAAAATAGGTGCATAACTTAATTCGGCCGGGGTCTGAGAGAGAAACTGATTCGCAGGAGCTATCAATTTAGTCTCCCACATCGGAGAAGTATCGATATCGCCTCCGTACGGAAGATTTAATTGGCCTGAAATATCAGTATCGCAACTGAAGAGTACCAGATTCCATTCTCCAACCGGCATCGTAGTAGAAAGTTTATCCCCTGCTTTATTAACATTAAATTGTTCTTTGACAAATTTCCGGTCCTCATCAAACACATACAAATGCGAATTATTTATTAATTCAACAGGTAAGGATTTCGTTTGCATCGACAGATTAGATTCTCCGTCATCTTGCCTCTGATTCATTCGCATTACATCTTCACCTGTACAACCTTGTAGAAAAAGCATAAAAGCCAATACTATGAAGGTTAAGAAGAATAAAGTCATGCATGTTTTCAAAAAGAAAACAAAATGATGTGAAGATGCGTATATAATAGTTTTCATTCTCATAATCTTTCTTTTTTCTTACTGATAAGTATTTCCCACCCAAGGAAAGAGATTCTTACCTATTGTTTCATCTATCTCAATCGCCGTATCCGGGCTCTGTGCACTTTTTAAAAGGGCGGCGTTATTTCCATATACAGTCCCCAGACCCTTTATTGTAGCCTTGATGCCATACTGGTAATTACGTTTTATGTAATCATGTGTTGTTTTCCCCGGTGCCGGAGCATTCACTATTACCGGATAATAACACTTAACGGTTTTAATAACCCCTGCATCTTTTGTACTCTCAAAGTTGTACCTTACCCCTATTACAAAATAGGTGGGATAAAGAGTACTCTCATCGTTTTCGAAAACATAATACCATAAAGGGGTATCATTTGCTGTTACGTCAGATGTTATATCATATTTTTGTGTGAAGATTGGCTCTGTTAAATAGTTTGTCAATTGACTTGCCGGGTTAAGATTGCTTACTAATGCCGGACTGTTCAGGAACTGATATCCTGTATTACATCCATGCCCAAATTTTCCGGACAGCACGTTTCCGGATTCGGCAGGAAACCACGATGCTGTTTTTACGTTCATCATAAATACCGAATCGATATGATATGTATAATTACCCGTCGGATGACCCTGTTCAAATTCCATATTAGCATCCAAATCAAATGCAATCTTTTGAATCGCGACCCTTGCCACTAACCGCTCCAACAGGAACGGACTAGCACCGAACAATGCATGTCCGTGATCGGAAGCCACATCTCCTGGACGGCCGTTATTTGATGTATATCCCAGATAATGTTGTTCTTTAGTATTTACAAATTCCACATTTTCCTCGTAATGGCACATGGTTAAATTTGTTTTCAGATCTGACGGATTGATTCCTCCGATTGGAGGGTTATCATCAGGATCAGGAGCTACCGGACCCGGATGCGGGAACAAGCCCTGAGTAGACAAATTTTCATATTTTTGTAGAAACTGAGTAAGATTCTGAACAGATGCAAAGCATCCGTCCGGAGCGTTTGCGATAACATATATATCGCGCTTTCCGGCTGTAAGCCTGATTCCTTTTATTTCATCTATAGCTTTATACTCATTCCCGTTAATTATAGTGCGCGGAACAGAATCATGACCGTCAACTTTTCCCGCTTCATATTCTCCTGCCGATTTGAATATTAGGACATCGAGCCTGTAAATCTGGCTTTCGAAACCGGGATCATCAATATTCCCTACCGATTTTTCATTCATATCCACATCTGAATTCAGAGCCATGGAAAGAAAAATTTTCTTTTCAGTATCTGTATTTCCGCCCTCATCAATAAAGACGCTATCTCCAGAACAGGAACATACAAATCCCATTATCCCCAGAAGTATAACGGCCATATTTATATGTTCTTTTATTTTCTTTTTTTTCATTGCTTGTACCATTTATCCTTAAAATTGTATAGTCTTGTCCTCTATATCTTTATTGTTTGTGAGAATCAATAACATTATTATCTTAGGGATGTTATTGAAAGGTATAATGTACGTTACACCAGGCTATAGTTGCTTTTTTATCTTTCATATAGGACAAAGAATTTAAACCTGCATAGTTTAATGCACCAAAACAAGTTTCATCCGTATTCTTTACCCTGTGCTGTAAAAAAGTCAATTCATTCCCTATACAGGTAAGTCCTTGTTTTATCACCAGTTTACTCCTATTGCCATATGCAAAGTTATCCCAGCTATTATGCATGGTGTTGTATATTTGCAAAACCCCGTTTTCGAATCTGTAGGTATAAGTATATTTTTCGGGAAAGAAAGCCAATGTCGTTTCATCAATAAACGCCATCATTAATTCCTGACAAATATTTTCTTTTCGTACAATATATTGCTCCCAAATGGCCATCGGGTCAAATTCGGATGAATTTAACTCCACAGCTCCTTTGCGGGAACCGGTATATACCTTAAATTCTTTTATTGCAGAATGCCTAAAAGACAGAATAGAAGGGACGTTTAAATATTCCATATTTTCTCATTCTTTAATTTAGTAACTCAAAAACAGGGTCAGCAAATAAAACAAAACAGATGCTTTTAGTGCTTAATCGTTAATCACAAAGCTTGCTGATTTGCCTTCTGTCGAAATGGATATTTGTGGGCTATACTCCGGTGTTGTTACAGAATTAATTTCCATTGATAATTTTTTAGGTCCTGCCTTATCTTTGTCGTAGAGGACAATACCGTTCAGATTAACAGTACTGCGATTGCCGTCTCCCCAGATACGCAGGTCGTGCAGGTTGGTAAGGACAAAGTCTTTACCCTCTGTTGCCGTCGTTTCGGCTCCTATCGAACATGTCACATTAACATCTCCTCCTGTAGCATTGGTAAGTAACGCTCCGTCAGATGCTCTCAACAATGAGATACGATAAAAACCCGATACGATATTATTCATTCTTCCATGATCGCCCAAAGATGTAATTGCAATCATAGCCTGTTGGTCAATAATATTACCGGCACAACTCAGAAGTGAACTTTCAAAGTTGATATTCGCATCGTTTATAGCATGTATCTTATTGAAATCCACTACTACAGTTTTAGGTAATTCGTAACGTGTATCGTTAAGCGTCCTTACATTGAACTTACCTGTTTTTTGTCCTTTGGTTATTACAACACGGGGGATAATCCCCATATCAAAATCCAAAGCATCAGCCGTTCCTTTTCCATAAATACCATCTATAACAATGTCCGACCCGGTGGAATTCACCAGCATTTCGCCGTTCGTTTTAAATATCCCCAATTCGTAAGCCACATCTTTCTGATCCTCTACACCATCTTCTGTATTCACCAGTTTTACCAGTACTTCCTGATCTTCGATTGTACCTAAACCTACTGGTTTCACCAGATAACTGTGATTTACATTGGACAGATGCATTTCGAATATTTTGCGTCCCTCCATCAGGTTGTTGGCCTTGATAGGAACTTCGACATCCTGTTTTATCATATAGCGTGTAGCACCGTCATTGGATGGAACAAAAGACAGGCTTCCTTTTATAGGGGAATAGTTGTCAGCTTCCGTAGCTGTCCCTGCTTTAGTTCCGTACTCAACTGTCACCGGTACAGGGACACCTTGCTCTGTAGTTGAATATCCGGTAAGCGTAACCGTAAACAATGCTGTAGTGTAACCATTGACAGGCTTGTTTATTCTCACATCAGACACATATACTCCATGTCCCAGTTTCACTACACGATTGTTTTTTCCTTTGAATAATATATCACCGTTAGATGTAAAGTTGATTTCTTCAAAAATATTCCTTTCATTTTCGATAGCATAGCGATCGAAGAGCATCTCACCCATATTTGAGAGCATACAGATACGGCCTGTTGCTGTACTGGCAAGGAAAATACCATTCTGAGTCAATTGAGTCTTATCAAAATTACCGTCGGTAGATTTCTGATATATCTGACGGCCGTCCTTGGCCAGTCCTACAATTGTACCACGACCACGGTCAGCATCAAAGCCAACTACAACAGATTCTCCCGAAACTGGATTCATACCCATACCAGATATGCTTCCCCTTAGGATATACTTCAGTAAGTCGGTACCATCGTTACGTAAAAGCGAGTAATAGCATTTATCACCACCATTGCCACCAACCAGAATATTTCCATTATTTGCCAGATACAAATGTTCCAATGTAGAAAATTCAGACGCAGGCACAATCTCTTTGTTAAAGACAATATCACCTTCCGTTCTGATTTTAATGACACGGCCACCCGTAGAGACACTGCTTCCTATAAGGAAAATATGATCATCCGGCGCTGTTATCATTTTGTGTATATGAAAACCCTGATCGGGCAGATTAGTTGCAAAGAAGGGTTTTCCTTTACTATCTAACCGGACGACAGAAGCAGATGTACCATCTTCTCCGGTAAATGCCGCATGTATGTATTCCGTTGTGCTTCCTAATACATCGAAACCTACACAAGTCCCGCTTTCGCTGGAAAGATATTTATATATAACCTTCCCTGTAGCATCTACTTTCCCCAGCAATCCGGCCCTTACATCTCCAGTCTTGGGTTCATATCCACCGAGTACAAGGTTGCCGTCTTTCAATACTTTTCCGCAGAATAGTTCACTCCCGTCTTCTCCCAGATATACATCTGTCAGGATCTTCCCGGTATTGTCTACTATAATTGCACGGCCGCAGACCTTATTAGTCTTTGTTCTCAGAATCAGGTAATTCGACTGCCCCAGAATCAATATTTTATCTTTCTCTATATAAGAAACGTTATTCACTGATGTGAAACCCGATGGCAACGAATGAGAAAAGTATATGTCTCCATTGCGCTTTACCCATGTTATCGTTGTTTTTTCGCCAATAGAACCAACCAGTACAACCTGACCGTCTGAAGCCGGATATATATGCTGATATTGGATATCTTCGCCATCATATGTCCTGTCATAGACTACAGGCATATACTGAGCATTAGTTTTTTGTACTGAAAACCCAATCAATAGAGCACAAATCAGTAAACTTTCGAATATTTTTCTTCTGTACTTCATGTATATATTTGTTATGTTATTTAATTACTGCTTTTATATCTACCCGTCTGGCTTTGCGGTTCATCCATATCCGATGGTTCCAGATTGAAGTATTCTGTGTATCACTATAAAAAGGAACATCCAATGGCGACTCGTTATTGACAAATATCTTTCCTTTTCCTGTCACCCTTGCACGCGCTTTAATTCCCTGTTCGGATAACCATTGAGCGACAACCTCAGCCCTTCTTCTCGATAGATTGTAGTTGTAGGCATCTGTACCCATTTCATCTGCATATCCATCAATGATTAAAGATTCTATGTTATTGAGATCTGTCTCTGCAAGCCACGCTTTCAACTCCTGAATAGCAGAAGGAAGCAAAACTGATTTATCGAAGTCAAAATATATACTCAGTAAGGATTCCGATTCCAGGTTGAACTCAGGCACAGACTCCCTGCGAGGACTGTTATAATTGCCTTCGTTGTTCACTAAGACAATTGCTCCATTTGTTATTGCATCCGCTTCCGACATGCCGTATATAAGTTTTTCACCTTTGAAATTCTTATTACGTTCAAAATAATATATATCATCTTTATTGAAACGTTGCCTGTCTGACACCACATATCCTCTATCCTTATCTATCCTCAGCATACTGAAATCGTTAAGCACAGTATTTATAGGATAATCGAAATGAGTAAGACTTCCATTTATTATCTTACCATTTTCATAGCTGATACCATAGATATCATACCCCCCGAAACCAATATGTCCATTTGATGAGAATACCAGCATATCATTAAATACGGCCGGAGATATCTCATCACCTTCTGTATTGACCTGTGCTCCCAGATTAATGGGGTCGCCCCAGATCTGAAGTTTATCGTCCCAATGAACAATATATATGTCATAACCTCCATATCCCCCCTCCATATCGGATGAAAAGAGTACAGACCTATTTCTGTTAAAGATGAAAGGATGCGCATAAGAAGCTTCTTCCCGCTGAGGAAAAGCAGACTGGAATGCAGACCAGCCTTTGCGATTCTTATTGTATTCGGAATAACATAATTTTGTTTTATAGGCGTTCACCCCATCTGAAGACATTTCTACAGATTCTCCTTTATCGTATGCAACTTCCGTTACAATCATTTTCGACATATCGTCGGAGAACGATAAAGGTCCATTCTGTAAATCGACAGGAATCATATGTAATAATGATTTCGATCTGCCTTTTTTAGCCGAGTTGATCGAATATTCGGAATTTTCATCCAGCGAATAATATCTGGTTCTGTGATAAAACTTTTTGTTAGGATCATGAAACCGGCTATTGCTGCTAGCATAGAAATACTCATTCCTCATTTTCCCAACCCAGAATTCAGAATATTCAGTATTAAATTTATCAAGTTTTTGAATATTAAATTCAGGTGTTCCTACCGGCAAAAAACCATCCTCATAGTTTAGTGCATGCAATATATTCAGATAGCGCTGATCTCGCCTGTATACATCCCGATAGGCATACTCCCGGGCAACGATGATCGCCTTCGTTTTTTCACCGGAATATCTCAATGCATCCAAATAATTGCAGACGTCTACCGATGTTAATAAATTTTCGTTTGATGATATTGCAGCATCGTAATGAGGTATTGCCGCCACATAATCCAATAATGTAAGATATAATCTTGCCGTCTTCAGATGAAGAGTCGCTGTATAAACATCTGTTTTTACCTCTTTTATTGCCGACTCGTATAGTTTCATCGCTTTATCGAAATCTTGCTCTACAAACTTACGATCTGCCTTCACCTCTATTTTACGGGCTTTATTATCCAGCTTATCTTGTCGTACATCCTGTGAGTATGTATTAAAAGACAATGCTACCAGACAGCATAAGGATAAAAATCGCATTCTTATTTTTCTGTTTATCATTAGTTATATATTATCTGAATATATTATACACTAAGTGAACTCCAAATTTGGTCGGTCCCCAATAACTTTTCGTTTTTTTTCTTTCTAAAGGAAACTCAGCGAATTCTCCTCCCAATTCAAATTTGTCATATTGAAGATGGGCATATCCTACCCCGGCATTGATGTCCAATCTAAATCTGCTGGATAAATAGAACTTATAGCCGATAGTAGCACCGGTGGAAAGCCCCCACCCTTTTCTACGGTAACTGGTTTTAGTATCGTCGCTGTTTTTAAGACCAATATTAAAATTTCCGGCCATAGCATAAGGACCGATATATAAGCCATCCCAAAGATCGTTAGTATAGTAATATTTAGGGTTTACATAATATCGCAAATCGATGTTCCCTATCAGTGTTCTGAATACCTCCTCTTTCTTTTTGAACAGATAAGGCGCCCAAAGAATATCGCCGTTGACTGTAAACTGTTTACTGATCGACCATTCAATGCCTATATTAGGATTTCCTGTCGCAATCAGAGGAATGTTTGTTTTTATAGCCTGCGCGTCGGCTTTAGGACAACAGACTATGAATAAAAGTAAGCTACTGAATATATACCGTAAAGGACGTTTCATTTATTCTATCGTGTTAATTTATTAGTTATTCGTTTCTATCATATCTCTGTTCCTCCACCTCCGGGAGTGTTATTACCTCCTGATTCGATACCAGAATTCCAGTCAGACGGATCTTCTAAATGAAGTATCTGTATATTATTTCCGTCCACTGTTACGAGAAGAGTCTCTCCCGTATGGAGAATGATTGCTTCTCCGGTAAGTCTGTCTATCAGGTCTATAGCAAGTGTGCTTATTATATTGTTATTTCCGCTCAGAAAGTTCAACTGGAGGCTTATCGGTTCTGTTATACCATCCACTGCACTCAGAGAAGGGAAATAGTAATTATCAAATCCAAAATCAAAATCCGGATATGGATCTTGGGACAATTGTGATGTAAGTAAAATTTTATCGTCGATACTATAGCGTGAAGATCGTGTTTCAAGGGGATCGGTTATTTCTATTTGAGATAAGTATTGTGTAACTCCTACTCCCTTCGCCAATATTTCAACGTTCTTTATATTGTCAAATGTGAGAGAAGGACTCAGGTTGGTCATATTTTTGAAAGCAATACATATACGTCCTACATATACTTCTTCGAACCATACAGTATCTGTCACTATCGGTCCGGGAAAATGTATAAACGGTCTCTTACTTTCCAACAAAATTGCAGGCGGTTCTTCATAATATCCACTTTCATTTTGTTTCAATTCAAACCTGGCCGTGCTAAATGTTTCAATTTCCGGGAAATTGATCCCTGCTATATTCGTGAAGCAGTATGCAGAATGTTCACCAGGAAAAAGTTTGAAATTAAAATTCCCCAGTTTTGTCCGGGCATTATCCTCAAAAGGATAGGATGAATAACGCTCCTTTTCCAGATTGTTATTATATATAAGGATACTGATATTGTCTATTTTATAAGTATCGGTCCTCATATTTATGTCAACTTTTGGGACATATATCACATAGTTTGACTCATCTTCGAAATAATCGTATGTGCAAGATGATGCAAAACATATGCATACCGATAATATTATAAAATAAAGAAGACCGCTATATATTCTATTTGTCATTTGTTCTTTTGCTTTGTGAAGAGAAAGCTTCTGTTTAGGTAACCCCCTTCCTATGCAACGACCCGGATTCGATTCCGGATCATTGCATCTAAAGGAGAAGATCAAGTAATAGATTGATGTGTCTGATGATGTATTTAATTAAACTTCCTGATCTGTTCTTTGTATGTTATCATTCCAGTCCTGAGGTGGTTCAACTGTAATTATTAAATCACCTTCTTCTTCTGGTCCCGGAGGATTTACAATCGAGCCACGAGATCTTATCGTTAGATTTACTTCACGAATTACATTCGGAGTGAACCCTCCCTTGATATTTCCAGACCAGTATAGAGGAGTTGGGGTTGTTAACACCGTTCCATCATCAAGCTTATATCCTGCTGGAGCCAAAGCACTGATTACTACAAAGTATTTCCTGCTATCGTCTGCATCAGCGCTAATATCCATGCTGGCGGTTGTCAGAACGTTAGGCAATACAATTATATCCTGCCACAGAGTGAAGTCTGCATCTATGATTTCAGGGTTTTTATATTTATCTGCACCTGGATCAGCAGTATTGAATGTTGTATTACCGGTAGCACCTATCATTATCCGATTCTCGTTTGAATTCTGATTTAAAATACCACCCAAAAACACAGGAGTTGTATGCGGTGTTTTGACCCCGAAACCGGCAGGCAACCTATGAATCACAATCAAGTTTGAAGCATCGGCGAAGCTTACTTCTCGGCCTGTTTCATTAAGGAATTCAGCTTTTTTATTGATTCTCACACGCATAAGGGAAACATCGCGTTTAAGCCTTAAAGTACCTAAATTAGCTGGTGTTCCTTCCACTATATGTACATCTTCCGCATATGCGGTAAATACTTCCGGTGCAGGAGCATAAGCTTTTTTCCCTGTTTCAAAAATATGTCCCGTAGGAAAAGTAATTTCTCTAAGGTCCATAAATATCTGGGAATTCAGATTTCTCCCCCTGACATTAAAATCAGTAATTGCCTCGCTGGTTGCACCTCCGGCGACATAAGTGGTAATATTATTCTTTGCGGTATTTTTCATATTCGCAACCAAAGCCAGGTCATAATCCCCTACAGGAATATTAGACCACGGAAAAGAAGTATTGCCCGCAGAAGGCTGAACTTCATAAGAGAAAACTACTTTGCCCGTACCCTGCTCATATAAAAACATTTGTACTCGTTCAATATTCGCCCAACCTGTAATTGGTATAGCCCTTGATAAAGCAGCAGCTTTAATACCCGAACCTGCTTCTTCAAACGCAAGATCGAATGATAATGAACCTGTCTTGTTTTCGCCTCCATCAGGCTTCTGCGCGTCATCGTTACTACATGCAGAAAACAATAGTGTAGCTGTAATTAAAGTAATAAAAACTTTCTTCATTTGTTAAATAATTAAATTATACTCTGTTATTAATCATAAAATACCGTTAACATTGGCCTCGTAATATTTTACTTTAATAACTGTCTGGCTTCGCTTTTCATAAAAAAGACATAGCTTCAACATTTGATTTTAAATGATTAATTTTTTTTGTAGTTTGTCACAATTAAAAACTAAAAATTTACCTTTGTATCACAAAACAGTGATAGATGAACACTAACTGGAAAAAACCTCTGCAAACTTAGGCTAATAAACGCTTTATACACTTATTAATATTTACCCCTTATTACATAATTCTGACATATATTTTAGTTGATCCGATATAAAACAGTATATATTACCTTCCATCAGAAGTATTAAACGGAATTACAATCAGTCTCATAAATAGTAGCAATACAGCTAAAAAAAATGGCGCAACCGAAAAAGATCAGTTGCGCCAGTATTATTTTTTAACGCTTGCAGTTGATTCTGATTTATTTTTGTCAGAATGCTTTATTCTTTCTTATGTAACTAGGAGGATATCCAAAATTAGATTTACAGAAATCATTGAATTGCGACAAGGAGCTAAAATCATGTTCATCGCAAATCTCCTTTAATGTTTTATCCGTACAATTAATTTCATGAAGTATCCGGCTTGCCTTCTGTTGCTTGATCCATTGATAAGCCGGGACACCAAATGTTTTTTTAAAACGCTTTATAAAACCGGAATGACTATAATTAGACAATGACGCTAATTCCTGTACTGTTTTTACCTTACTGTAATTATTATATACAAACTCGGAGAAGCTTGTATCGTTACTCAATAACGGGTAAAAAAACCGGGCCAGCTCTTCCTTTGTATAATAAGATCTTATAAGAAAGAAGAATTCTTTCATTTTCAGTTCAAAATAATAACGGCAACGCAATCCATCTGCCAAACAAGCTTTCAGACCTATAAGGTAATAAGCGATTTCTTCTTTTATATCCAATAGATTAAAGGTCTGATCCGGTTCTTTAAACTTATGAAACAACTGTTCCAAACCTACACGATCACATAATTCAATCTTATCCCGGAGTCTAAAAATAAGGATGGAGGCATCTTCTTCTGCCCTTGCAATATATTTGCTGCTGGACGGAAGTAAGAGCATCTTCCCTTCCTTTACTCTTTTATCGATATGCCTCTCATACGATATACGAAATTCGCCTTTCATAACTAACATGATTTTAGATTCGGAGAGAGTTTTCTCCTTAATTTTCCCTTTCACGAATTCAGTAATTTCAATAATTGGTTTTTTATTTGAGTTAGTGTTAACATCCTCATAATTGACACATGTTTTATGCTCATGGAAGTCCGTAATGATACCCATAATCAATATATATGTTATTTTGACGTGTTAACAAATCCCAAGCGGAAGTACATATATGAGATAAAGAAACCATCTAAGAGATAGTAAATCATATCACTCACTTATACACTTCGTTTCAGGTAAATTATTTTATTCTCGGCTTATTCAGTTAAGATCTCTCTGTTTTATAAATACAATAGTTTTTGACATTTGCGAAATATTATCCCCTCTTTATTTATAGAAGAAGCCTGCTCCTATTTTTTATATTAGTGTACGCAAATATATTAATTTTTTTAATATAAACCGGGTACATTTTTTCATTCATAAAAAAATATCAACTGTATAGTTAGTGATGAATTTGCCTCATACCGGTAGTGTCTATAATTTTTATTTATTTGAGATACAGTTCAGAAATGACTATTAGTAAGCCATACAATCATTCTGTAATATTTAAACATCTATTGAATCTGATTACAAATGACATACAATTCAATAAAGTAACAAATTGAAACAAAAATGTATTTTTTAAAATTTTAAACTCCATTAAATAATATTAATATAAATATCAAAAAGGTAATTTCTATGTAATTCTAGGTAAGTTTAAATAACAAGACAGATAAAAAGTCCAATTACTTTTGTAACTGTAGAACGACGGTAAATCATTACAGTGCTCTTACTTCCTTATTTGTTAATATAGTTTGGCCTGTAATTGTAAAGAAAAATAATTATGATTTCACAGATTATTCAAAAAGATAAGTTTATAAAAAAAGGAGAATATCTGCAAATTGATATGCAAATTAAAATGCCTCCTTTTTCTATAAAAGAAAATGGATATATGACACTTACCCCCCTACTGACAGGAGGTAAGAATAAAAGAGAACTTCCTTACTTTTTGATTAATGGTAAAAGCCGGCATAAAGGTTATAAACAAATGGTACGTTCGGTAGGCAAAAAAAATGTAAACTCAGTATATAATATATATAAGGCGATCGATGGGAGTAAATCATTCAGTTGTACATATTCTGTACAGATCAATTATGAAAACTGGATGGATAATACCCAAATAAAGCTAGTATTGGAATAACGGATTTTCAGGTTAGAATTCAACAATCATAACAGCATAGAGCCCAGAATGCTTTTATAATTACCAATGAAAAGGATCAATTGCATGCAGATTAAATATGTTGCAATATATTCCTGATTAATAATTTCTTTCACAAAAAGTATAATCTACATAGAATTATTCTATGATTAGAATAGATTCCGTGTAATTAAAAATATTCTGATAACACAATTAATTTATTATTCATTAAAAACAATTGAAAATGAAATTTAAGTATGTAATGATTACAGCTGCTACTCTTCTTTTCAGCTTTGCGAGCTGTGGTAGTGATGAGACTGTCCCGGAAGATACCGGGGAACCGAAAAATGTAACAGTTAAAATCGTGAAGCCAACAACATATGCCGAAGAAGAAACCGCCGTAGGTGAGACCCCGGTGATCTATGACGCTGAAGTATTCTTCATCGGAGGTGGTAATATATTGAAAAGGGGTTCTATGAGCGATAGCGAAGCCGGATTCCCGGTTAAGCAATTTCAGGATGTCCCTGCGGCTGCTGACGAAATTATCATAGTTGGTAATACAGGGGCTTTAGGATCTCCGTTATTACCGGCTGCGTCCATAACAACCAAAGCCGAATTGGAAGCTGTAATGTTTGAACACAGCGCACAAACACATGCGGAAACAGATGTTAACTTGTTAGGTTCGGGTACTATTACAGGTACAGGAGATGCATCTGTAAACGTTCCGGTACGGGCAGCAGTATCCCGCATCGAAATTAGCGAAATAAAAGCCAAAACGACCGGAGCAGTATTACCTTTGGTAGATTTTAAACTAACTGGTATTTATATAAATAATACTTACACAAAAGTTAGTTTAAGCTATGCCGACATACCTACGCTGGCAACAGATATCTTACAATATGGAGCAAATGATATAGCATTCACAGACGGATCATATCCGGTACGTTTCAAAGATGAATGGACAAATGCAAGTGTTACTGCCGACGATTCTTTCAAACCAGCTAATGCACTCGCGAAATGGGCATACTTTATCATGCCTCCTGTTGCAGGCAAGGGTACAACTATCGATAGTGAAGTTCACACCTCTGTTCCCCATATTATTGTAAAACTGGAAGATGTAACTACTGGAAGTGGTAGTGGTAATCTTGGTTTTTCGCCGGCATATCTGACAATAACAAAATTGATAGACAGCAGTACAAGTTCTGAATTGACTCATCTTGAAGCCGGAAAAGTGTACAAAATCACATCTCTCGACATAGATGGTAAAGATTTAAATCCGAAACCGGAGACCGGAGCAAGAAATGTTGAAGTAACTGTTCAGGTACAAGCATGGGAAGGTGTAGACGTTGATCCGGCTCTATAATTTACCAATAGGCGCACTAGACTTAATTATAAATCTATGCAGGCAGGCTTTTCTGCCCGCTTGCATGGATTTTTTGAAACGAGGAAATTTAAAAAGAAAATAAATGAAACTGTTGAAAGCTCTGCCTGTACTTATCCTATTGACATTCTTCTCCGGATGTATAGGCGACAACATGGACGACTGTCCTCCTCTTAATAATGTGATTTTGCATTTCAATTATTCCAGTTTTCCGGATCATATCAACCGGGTGAATGTCGGTATTTTTGATAAAGACGGTGTACATGTTCTCAATCAACAAGTTGACAAAGATGATCTTAATACATTCCAAGGAACTTATTTAACACTTAATACAGGAGAATATACTGCTATTTGTTGGGGAAATGCTTTCGATGATACCCGCATTACCTGCTTCGACCCCAATTCATCTATGCATGACGGGGAAGTTTCACATCCCAATTATGGAACATCCCTGCAAATTCCAACACATGATTCTCTATATTACGGGAAACACAATTTCACGGTTAAATCCAGAAATAAAGTTGAACATACTGTTCATTTCAAACCTTCACATATCAAGATACATGTATATGTGAAAGGCCTGGCTTCATTAGCTACAAATCTCCTGCCTTCAAATTATCCGGTAATAAGAATAAACAATCTCAATCCGGCCTGCAACTTCGAAATGCAAACAACAGGAATGAGCACGACTTACCACCCTACCGTAAAGATAGATAATACAGAAAAAACGGCCGTTGCTCGATGCAACACCTTACGATTTGAAAATGACAACCCTATAACGATAGAGCTTTTGGATAATGCTATAGGGAACAATATATTATGCACAGTAGGACTTCGTAAATTCATGGAAGATAACTCCATCACGGTTCAAGAAGGAGAAGAACTGACTATTCCAATACTGATTCAGTTTAAAAACGGAAATATAACGATAGAGCTTCTCAAATGGGAAGAGGTACCCGTTGAACCAGCAATTTAACATAACAGGTTAATGATGAAAAAAGTATTATTCTATATCATATTGATTCTCTTTACTCTGGGATTTTCCTGTCAGGATTATGATAAACCAAATAACATAATTAATGAAGGAAAAATGAAGAGCGTCACACTTTCATTGAAACTCCCCGGAGATATGCGGAAAGACGCATCATCCGCCACCAAATCGATGACGGAAGGAGAGGAACAGCATGTAAGAACAATTGAGGTACTTGCATTCATGGACGATGGCAGTGGAAATTATCTGTATGCATATAGGTCGAAAGGTGAAAATATATCTCTGCAAGATGGTGAAGGCACATTCAGAGTAACTCTTGCGGAATATTACAGACCTCAGGTCTTGATCATATTAGCAAACGCCTCTGTTGAATTAGATGCTGTTAATATTGCATTAAACGATAACATAAATTCTGTCATACCTCTTCTTACAGCCTCCAGCAGCACCGAATGGGATGCCAACAATAACAATTCAGGTATCCTACGCGATATTCCAATGTATTATAAGACAGCTCCTACCATAATCAGTAATACAACCTCTGCTTTGGGCACATTCGACCTAACACGGATGTTAGCCAGGCTGGACGTAAGGGCAAAGGCCGGTATCGCCGGCTTCCAATTGGTAAACGCGTGCATATTCAATCGAAAAGACAAAGGATATATCGCTTATAAAGATCATTACTGGGATGGGGCAAAAGTAATAAAGGCCGATGTGCCTGAAGATGCTGCAACAACAAAACTGAACAGCATCTTATACGAAGCAGATGCTTTTCATCAAATTATACAAAGTATATATACCTTCGAGACTAAAGGCGCAGAAAACAGAAGTGAAGCGACAGCTATTGTTGTCGGCGGTTATTATGGCTATCCTGCCAATTCATCCAAAGTAACATATTATCGTATAGATATTCCAACAACACTTAACGGAGATTTCAGCGGGGATATTCTCCGGAACCATCTTTATGACATAGAGATACAATCTGTAGATGACGAAGGAGCTGAAACCCCCGAGAATGCTTTTGATGGAGAAATAAAAATAACAGCGACGGTCACTCCCTGGAACCTGGCCAGGCAAAATGTAATATTCGAAGGCCAGTACAACCTGAAACTGGACAAAGCCTCTATTGATTTCAAAAACCATATTGAAGACCAGGAGATAGAAATAAGCACAACCCATCCGTCCGGAATCAGTATAAGCCCTATTACATACACTGACGAAAATGTGACCGGATGGCTTCAAATAACGCAGATAAGCACAAAAAAATGGAAAATATCCACTAATGGCGACAACTATCAGGCAAAAAGGCTGGCCCGGCTAACTGTAATCGCCGGTAATATGAATTATGTGGTAAAACTGGCTCAAAAAGGTTGTGGCAATAATGGAACGGCAGAATTGATGGAAATAACTGAAAATAGTGCCTACTATACTCATTTATACAATGGAAAATGCTGGATGGTTGAGAATTCAAGAGAAGAAAAACTTACCGGCAGTGGCGAACCGGGCTATGCTTCAAATAAATACGGAAGTATAGGGATAATCGTCGATCCTGTTTCCGAAATAAATAATTATCAACATTACTATACATGGGATCAGGCAATGCTTATCGACAATGCATGCCCCCAAGGATGGCATTTACCCACCCAGGCAGAATTCGACGCGCTTATCAGCGAAATTACATCACAGCCTTCTTTGGGTCAATTCTGGATCGGTCCAAATTACAACAACAGTATGTCCGGTTATTATTTAAATGCCAATAATGAATGGCATGATTGGGATATTAAAGGGCATTGGTGGAGCTCTTCAAATGACAATAACTCATATTATTATACAGGAAGTATCAACAATATGACTGGTCCGGCACTAACTGATGGAAGCAACTGGCTTTCGGTACGCTGTGTAAAAGACTAATATTCAATTCTATTATAATGACGATTTACATTCACATAGAAAATGAAAAATAAAAGATATATAAAAATGAGATACAGAATCCTTTATCTGCTGTTTATCTCTATATTGCCCCTGATATTCTCATGTCGCAGTGAAGAGACGGACTTTGAACCGGATGATATATCAAAGCATGCAATAAATTTTACTCTAAATATTCCGGGTCTGAATCTCCCATCCACATATTCCATGGACGAAACAAAGGAAAATGAAGTTAACGAAGTCGACGTGTTTATTTTTAAAGTAAATAATTTGGGCAACCAGACTTTTATCTATCATAAGAAAGCTACAAATATCAAAAATGCATATGGCACAGCAAAATTCCATGCTGTAATAGAGGAAGATACCGATTGCAATATATTACTGGTAGCCAATGCCCGGACAAAAGTAGATAATATTTCAAGTACCCTTACCGAGGGTGTATCTACAAAGGAGGAAGTATTATCTCTGCTGGAATATTCCAATGAGGGTAAATGGGAAGCCGACGGCTCCGGCATTTACAGGAACATACCAATGATAGCCGAAACCGGCAAAATAAATATCACAACAGGAATGCACATAACAAATGTATCCTTAGTCAGGATGCTGGCACGTATAGACCTAAAAATAAATGCATCTGTGACTCCTGCTACATTCAAATTGTCCAATATTTACCTTTGCAATTACAATACCAACGGATACATCGCCCCCACCTGGAACTCTCAGGGGGAACTTTCATCTGCTGCTGCAACCAGTCCAAACCTTCCGGCTTCTACCGGACGTAAGTTAGGAACAGGAAATGCGATAAAATATGAAGCCGGCGGATTAACCTCCTTCAATGGTGAAATATATGCTTTCGAGGCCGATGCCGCCAGCGATGATAATGGCTATGACCACGCCGACCGTAAAAATGCAACATGCCTGATCATAGAAGGAAAATACAACAGTGCAAGTAACTCGTCTTTCTACCGCGTTGACTTTACGTACCCCGAAACTGGTACAGGTATCGATAAAGGCGATTACATGCCTATTTTACGCAATTACAGATATGAAATAGAAATAAACGGCGTTACAGGCGCAGGACTACCCTCCCTGGAAGAAGCACTGGCGTCATATATGGTTCGTTCAAATCTGGATATTAAACCTATAATATATGATGAGGGACTCATAAAAGACATTGTTTTTAACGGACGATATATGCTTGGCGTAGATATAGGAGAGTTCTTGTCCTACTCAGGAAAAAATCTTAATGGAACAGAAGAAGCCTCAAAACTGGTAATAAGTACCGATGAACCAGAGGGCTGGAAAATAAAAATAAGTGACACGAATAATAAAACAAATCCGGACTGGCTAAAAGTAACCAATATACAAGGAAATACAGGCTCCACCCAGATAGGTTTGATCGTAAATACCTCAGCCGCAGATAAGGCGGAGGTCGGATATCTGGATATCCTTGCCGGAAACCTGGTAAAGAGAATAACCTATTATAGCGTCGACCCTCTTTTTGAATTCAAAGATCTCACAGATGGAGACATTATAGACTTCGGAGCTGAAAATCAAAGCCTGATTTATAATGTAAATATCAGGACAAATGCACGCTGGAAGTACTCGGCATCGGACGATACGAATAACAATGCCTTCCCTAACACAATTCTAAGTATGTCGCATCCGTTGGAAGCGCCGTACAATATAGGAGGGACTTCCGCCCAGGCAGCAGATATAACGTTCCACTTCATACCGTCGAGTGACGATACTCCTGTTGCGGGTACAAAGTTTGCCACAACACTGTCATTCTCTACGACCTTTACCGGCGATTCAGGAAACGATATTACGAAAACACTCACTTTCAAGAGAACAGTTCCGGCATACGTAGGTCTTTTCAGCATGGAACCCAACGACATAGATTTACCTTCAGCCAATTCTGTTGTAAAGATAACTGCTACAGCTAACGTAGCATGGAGCGGAATAGCCAAATACAATGGGACGATCGTATCTACTAACTCTACACCTGTTCCGGCAGCAACCAAAAGTTCCGGTTTTTCAAATGTTACAGTACGCGAGAATCTCGATTCTTATACCAAAGTCATTAATTTTTATATTAAATATACGGATACAAATGGTATATCTCAGGAATCGTATGTAGGCCAATTGATACAGAAAAAAGCCGGAGAATAAGATGAAAAAAAACATGATACATAATACCCTCGTATATATGCACACTATAGCGTTACTATCTGCTATTTCATGTTCACATAGCCAATCCCGGCCAATGGAGAATTATACTGAAATAGAACGCTGTTACTATCAGCTGAAATCGGTAAATACGGATGCTGACAAAGAAGCTATGAAATCATATGTGTGCGATTCCTTAAACTTCACGAAATTATACAATTCGCCCCTATGGGACACATTTATTGAAGACTGGATAAATCTCTTCGGAAACAATGTACGGTCTTTTCCGGCTGAAGAATTTACATATATTTCAAAGAGAATACTCGAACGTATTGCGATAGAAAGCCCTGAAGTCAGCAAACCATTGGTTCGTAAATCAGCCGATATATTAATGGAAATGGATCAGAAAAAAGTAACCGCCTGCCTGGCCGCATATTCCCATGGAATAAATATAAATGCAAATGAGGACAGCGAAATAGCCATGCGACTACTCACCGCTATCATGCTTCCGGGCACAAAAGCGCCTGCCCTGACAGGTACGAAACCGGCAGGAAATAACACAGAAGGAGAAAAAAGGCTTATTATCTTCTATGACAGCAATTGTCCCGATTGTGAATCATTATTAGCCAATGTAAGCAGCCGGTACAAAGAATTACTCAATAAGGGTATAGATATAATCAGCCTGTCAGCTGATACGGACGAAATATTATATACGAAACACGCCAAGAGGCTTCCCTGGAAAAATAAACTGTGTGACTATCAATCATTCAGTAGCGATAATTTCAAAAATTATGGAATAGCAGCAGTTCCGGCAATGTATTTAATTGATTCTAAAGGACTAATTGTAGACCGGTTCGAGTCATTAGATGAATTTGATTTGCTTAAACATGATGGATCTGATATAAATACAATAGACAATGAAGAAAAAGCCCTTCACTAATACTATGGATCATAAAAATTTGTCTTCATCCACATATCGGAAACACCGAAGTTGAAGATATGTGTAGTTTTGTAAAGTCTGAAATCCTGTGAGTCGGGAGATTCGCAGGATTTATTAAAAAAGAAATTAATCTCTTCTAAAAAATAATATTAATGACTATCGGCAGAAAAATATTCAAAACAACCATAATTATATTAACAGCGATACTATCCGTTTCCTGTATATATGATGAAGATATTCCCCCCGTAAACAGGGTAATACTCATTTATCTTGGAGGGGACAACAGCCTGTCTGACGAAGTCTACGAGAAAACAGAAGCTATCCGTCAGGGTTGGAATAAAAATATCGAAGGTAAGCTTTTGATTTACAGCGATCCGTCTGATGCATCTCCGCAGTTGATAGAAATATGCACATGCCGTGAAGGAAACCCTATAAAAGAAGTTATACACACATATGAAGAGGAGAATTCTGCTGACAGCAAAGTTTTTAATCGTGTTATAAAAGAAGTCAAAACAATGTATCCGGCACCGTCATATGGCTTGATCTTATTTTCACATGCTTCAGGATGGTTGCCTCAGGAAACATTGAAAAGCCCCAAATCGGTACTAATGGATAATAAGCAGGAAATGGACCTGGCAAATTTCGTTAATGCTATTCCCGACAACTCCTTCGATTTTATAATCTTCGAAGCCTGCTTTATGTCCGGTATTGAAGTTGCATACGAACTCAAAGATAAAACCGATTATATACTTGCTTCGTCTGCCGAAATAGTCTCCCCGGGATTTACCGGGATTTATAAACAGTCTGCCATAAGCTATCTGTATGAGTCTCCTGTCAACCTGAAAGGATTTGCACAATCGGCATTTAATTATTTCAACTCGCAATCGGGATTTCTCAATTCCGCAACGCTGAGTATAATAAAAACCTCTGAATTGGACGCACTCGCCAATACTGTAAAAAAGAGTTATGATATAAATAGGACGGTCGATTTAAATGCAATCCAGCATTTCGACAGATATTCATATCATTTATTTTTCGATTTTGAAGATTATTTTTCATCATATCTGCAAACCGATATACAAAAACAGGAACTATCAAAAGCTATTAATTCCTGTATTATCTATAAAGCAGCCACTCCGGCATTCATGGATGGATATAACGGTTTTGAGATAAAAAAACACTCGGGATTGACCACCTATATCCAACAGGAACAGTTTCCATATCTAAATACAGAATATCAGAAACTGAGATGGTACAAAAAAATTTCAGAAAATTGATCAGCTAAAGGTAAATATGCCGGAAAATGTAAGGAAAACCCAAAATATAAGAGATAAAATGATAAAGAGGTTGTTAAATACACGAGAGTTAAAAATCGTGTTGTTGGGAACGATACTGCTATTAGGCACTATAAACAAAGCAAGCGCCCAATTCTACTCCGTTAAGACAGATTTGCTGGGCTTAGCGACCACCACGCTGAATATAGAAGGTTCGGCTGTTGTCAGTAACCAATGGACACTTCATTTACATGCGCAATATAATCCTTGGACATTTCCAGATAACAAGAAGATGAAAAATCTGACATTCCTGCCTGGCACACGCTACTGGTTCAATGAGACCTACAGTTATAGTTATTTTATAGGTTTCAACGCAATTATCAGCAGGTACAACATCGGCGGGCTATTCGGCAGTGATTACCGCTACGACGGAATGGGTTATGGAGGAGGAATATCGTTCGGGTTTTCAAAACCCATTCAAAGGCGGTGGAACCTGGAGTTCGAGTTAGGCATAGGTGGTGTATATTCAAGTTATGATAAATATCCCTGCATAAAATGCGGGGAAAAAATAGATGAAGGGTCAGGATTCTTTCTGTCCCCAAATAAGGCTGCTATAAGTTTGGTTTATTTATTCTGATATAAAAGGATTTATGAAAAGAGAAGATTGTAAAAGAACAGAAAATAACGTTGAGGAAAAGAGCAGAAAACATGCAATAAGATCCTTAAAGTCTATAACTTACAGCATATTGACTGTCGGTTCTATTTCATTGGCCGTAATGTCGTGCCGTTCGGAAAAAATAATGACAGAAGCACTTTATATGCAATATAAGAATGTGAAACTCGAATTGCCGCCAGGAGATGAGATCGGGGATTCTTTTTCTTCGGGAGGTATGCTTTCCGAGATCGTTAATTATACAAATAAAGAAGATGGGAAAAGTAATGAGACGACGTATAGCACCACTAATAAGCTGGATGCAAATACCGTCTACCGTCTAAATGAAGTGGTGGTAACTTCCCGTTCCAGCTTCACTCCTGAACGGGATGGCCGTGTATCGGTAAATTTCCTTGTACGGGTTCCTAAAGAATTAATTTCATCAAACTGGAGCATTACACTCAGCCCCCAATTACTGCATAATGATTCTGTAGTACCTTTAAAAGATTTAATCATAAAAGGTGAAGAGTTCTACAATAAGCAACAAAGCGGTTATGAAGCTTATGGTGAATATCTGGCATCTATCGTGGACAAAAAGGATTATGACAGCGTATTTCTTGACAGGAAGGGTATCGCCCAGGATATATTTGACCGTCAGAGCCTTTATCTCGGCCTCTATAAATCGGAATGGAATGATATGATGGATTACCAGAAATGGAAAAAGATGATGGATGACCGTTATATGACATTCAATGCTAAACAGGAAGCCAATCGCCTGGCTTTGTGGCATAAGTACCAGAGGGAAGCAGAATTCCTTAAAGTAAAGAACCTGGCTACAGATAAAGATACTACCGGTATTAGTGCAAGCTTCAATAAAAAATTTGAAAAACGGGCAGGACTACTACCTCAATACAGGTTAAAGCGGGAGATCAAAGAAAAATCAGTACCCCGGAAATTTAAAGAAATGCATACAGAAGGACATACCGTCGAAGATATTAAAAGCCATGCCGTAAGCGAAAATGATTCTGTAGACATCTCAAAACACCGCTATTTCTATAATAAGATTATAGAGAATGAAATGAAGGACAGTCTCAAAAACTATAAATTCCGAGAACTGATCCCTTACGAAATCCGTAAAGATGTGAAGCTCGACAGTATAGCTGATCCCGGTTCTGACTTTGTATATCTCTACAATCATGAATATCCGGTAACTGCGGGACTGAAAAAAATCCGCATCACGATGAAAGGGCATGCACGCGCAATAGATGAAAGCGGATACACCTTCCCCGGAATGGATACGCTTACCTACCTTATATCATCTATAGACCAGCTGATAGATACAACGTTAACAGTAAAGAAAACCAAGCTGTATCGGAATATGTACAGCCTTTTGACCATTTATCCTAAATTTGCCACAGGGAAAGCCGTATTCAACGTGCGGCACGAAAATAACAGGATGCAGATCGATACCCTCATCAACACTTACAATGTTTTCACGAAGGAGAAAGGCTTGGATATGGATAGTGTGGTAATGACTGCCTCTACTGCTCTTGACGGATCTTTCGACAATAACGCATACCTCAGTAAACAGCGTGCAGACGCGATCAAAGACCATCTGAGAAGAACATACGGAGCCGGCATGGATATAGAAAATGTCTTCAAAGTACGATATATCGGAGAAGACTGGAACGGATTAGTAAGACTTCTCCAAAAAAGAGATGATATTGAACACAAAGGCGAGATATTACATATGATCTCCAATGCGACATTCCCCGATGCCTGCGAAGAAGAAATCAAAAAGCAATATAAAGAAGACTATAGAATCATACATGATTCTATTTATCCTAAACTGCATAAAGTGGAATTAGCATTCAATATGAGCCGCCCGGGAATGGTTTCCACAGATTCTATACAAAGCGAATTCCGAAGTGAATATTATGAGGGCTTACGCTTACTGAAAAACCGCCAATACTGGGAAGCTCTGGAAATATTAGCCAACTATCCGGATTACAATACAGCATTGTGTTTTACCAGTATGGGGTATAATGACAGAGCCTACAACCTGCTGGTACAGTTGGAACAGACAGCCAATGTAAACTATCTTTTAGCCATAGTTTGTTACCGGCTGAATAAGAAAGACTTAGCTGTAGAATACTTATTAAAAGCCTGTGAACTTGATAATTCCAAAATATACAGGGCGCCACGGGATATGGAAACCAAAAACCTGATAAATACATATAAACTAAAACCTAAATTGGATAAGATAGAAGCTGACGCTGCTATTTAGGTCCGGTTGTTGAAGGCGACAGGAAATACAGAAACAAAAACTCTCTAAGCATTTAAATTAGAGAGTTTTTTGTGTAACCGCCAAAATATACTACCATTTATTCATATGTATCTTTTTCTCATCATATTTATCCTTCACACTTTGCGGTCCCCTCGGATAGCCTACCGGGATGACCACCAATGGTAATATTTGAGAAGGTAATTTTATATTTCTACTCACAGTTCCCATCCGGTCCGGATAAGGATAAGCAGCCGTCCATACAGCACCTAGACCCAAGGCTTCAGCTGTCAGCAAAATATTTTGTGTCGCAGCGGAACAATCCAGATACCAGTAAGAGGATTTCGTTGTATCACCACAGACTACAATAGCCACAGGAGCCTGGGAAAGCATTTTAGCTGTCGGCAGCTCTTCGGCCAGCCTGTCCAGAATATCCCTTTCGTTTATAACAACAAATTCCCACGGACGTGTATCTTTACCCGAAGGCGCAGCCATTCCGGATCTAATAAGCGTTTGAATATCTTCGTTCGATACAGGCCTGTCCTTTATAAAGCTTCGGACACTCTTTCTTCCATGTATAACAGAAAGTATCGTCTCCTTCTTTGAAATTTTGTCATTATCCGATCCGTTACAACCTGAAAATAGCATAACTGTTATAAATGTACAGAGTAATACAGATTTACTTTTCATATTTATTTTATTGAATTAATAAAGCCGGTGGTTCCACAAAACCACCGACAATATATAAATTATTTTTTTAACTATTTTCTAATCGGATAATATATAGCTAATTACTCCTCCCATTTTGCTATGATAGACTTCCGGTCGTAAGAGTATGCGCTAAAGATACCCAAAGCTCCCCCTTTGATATTTGTTGTAGGATTGTTCAGGGAATTTTCAGCCTGACTCAGATTTTCGAAAAACGTATAAGACGGCTTATCCACACTCTGAAATTCAATCAACAACTCGTCATTCTGCTGGATAGGATCGACATCTTCATTCGCAGAAAATACCGTGAGCGGCATGTGCATATCGCTACCATCGGTATTTTCAGTGTTTATCACAATCTCACCGACATCTGCCCGCTGCTTACCATTTATGTACACCAGGCAACGGTAATACTCATTCTCTTTCCCAACCGGGTCTGTGAAATGCACCATCGGTAGACCATAATCCATTGCCAAAATCTTAGTTATTGTGAGCGAATCTAATTTCACCTGCTTCGGCATCCTCGATACAGCTGTATATTCTTTACCTTCATAATTCACATACAGGCTGTATGTCCGCCCTTCTTCCCCCTTCATTTTCTGGGCTACATACCATCCGGTATTATCCTGCTCCAGTATATCCGAATTCCCGGCATCGTCCGATATTTTGACAATAGCGCCTTTCAGGAACGGATAACCGCTATTATCGCCAAAATCCAATGTTTGGCTTACGCGTACCATCGCCAGTGTATTTTGCGGGACCATCCCTTCAATTACTATACGCGGAGGTACCGTACGGAGATCCACATCAATTTCTTTTTCGCAGGAATAGGCTGTAAAGATTAATAATACTATTGCAGCCGTCAATTTACATATTTTGAATATATTGGTCATAATATCTTATTAATTGGAGTTAAAACTTAAAATTCCATGTAATTGAAGGAACGAATCTGAATAATGAATACTGATAGGCCGATGTCTTGCTTGTATCGTCATTATTGGTACGGAAACGAATCATATAAGCATTTTCTCTTCCATAAGCGTTATAAAGGCTGAATGCCAGCTCCGATTCGAATTTCGAGGTCTTTTTCAACAGGCAGGTCGCCCCCAGATCCAGACGGTGATAGTCCGGCATACGGTAACCGTTTCTTTCGGCGTAATACATCACATCTTTTCCGTTTATCTGATATTTACCACTCGGGTAAGTAATCGCGTTACCTGTATAATATACCCACGCGGCAGACAGCGTCCACTTGCGGTTCAGTTCGTAAACTCCCACGATAGAGAGGTCATGTGTCCTGTCCTGATAAGCATTATACCATTTATCTTCATTTATTCCATCAATCTTTTTCTCCGATTTGGATAGTGTATAACCGACCCATCCGGTCAGACGTCCCAATTTCTTTTTAAACATCAGTTCAAGACCGTAAGCGCGCCCTTTACCATATAGCAGCTCAGTCTCTACCGCATTATATGTCTGAAAGTTAGCATTATCTTTATAATCTATCTGGTTCCGCATATCTTTATAATAAGTCTCTACACTAAATTCGAACATATTATTAGAAAAATTACGGAAATAGCCTATGGAAACCTGGTCGGCGACCTGCGGCTTAATATTATTCGAACTCGATGTCCAACGGTCGAACGGTGTACCCTGTGCCGCGTAAGTCAGCAAATGCATATTCTGGACTGTACGTGCATAAGCAGCCTTTACAGATGATACTTTGTTGAGTTTATACGCAGCCGATAGGCGGGGCTCGAGATTCACATAAGTCTTAACTACTTTACCGCCTTTATACCACACACTGTCGGTCACATTATTTTCTTCATCCAGGTTATAAAATTCACCTTTTCCTAACGCCATGAATGCAGACAGACGCAAACCATAGATAATTTCCAGTTTATCAGACAACTTAATTTCATTAGAGGCATATATTGCATTCTCCGAAGAATAACGGTGAAGCAGGTTCAATGAATTATTTTGCTCGGCATTCAGTTCATAATCACCGGGGCCTATATCATGATAGGTCGAACTTAACCCCATTTTCCACAGGCTGTTTTTATTGGGCTGAAAGATAAACTCCTGCCTTACTCCGTAATCTTTTATCTTTGCCCTACCATTCATATCCATCCCTATTTCCATTCCGAAATAGTAATTGTACTGATTGTAAAACACCGATGTACCCGAGTTCCATTTGCTATTGATAACCCTGTTCCATTTCAGATTACCGAACATATTGCCCCAGTTGATTTCAGCAGCATCTTTCAGCACCATTTTATCCCGTCCCAGATATCCGGAAAAAGAAAGCTGGTCTTTATCCGATAAACTAAAATGCACTTTGGCATTCAGGTCATAAAAATAGAGATAAGCATTCTGAGCGTCTTTAGCACCCGACAAACGGGCCATAGCATCGGCGTAGGTGCGTCTGGCACCAATGAGGAATGATGACTTACCTTTTTGGATGGGGCCTTCAACATTCAGCTTGGACGAAATAAGCCCGATACCTCCCGATACATGATAATCCTGATTGTCCCCGTTACGTTGCTGCACATCGAGTACCGAAGCCAGACGCTCCCCATATGGAGATGGCATGGCACCTTTATATAAAGTTACATCGCGAAGCACATCAGAATTAAACGTTGAAAAGAATCCCATCAAATGCGATGCATTATATAAAGGTACATTATCCAGCAGTATCATATTCTGGTCGGCACTACCTCCCCGTACATAAAAGCCGGAACTTCCTTCTCCTGCCCCCTGCACTCCGGGTGTAAGCTGGATCGTTTTAATAATGTCGCGTTCCCCCAATAATACAGGCAATTTATTTATCTTCTCTATTTCGAGCCGCTCCACACCTGTCTGAGGTGATGAAACGTTGGCGTCGGCACGTTCGCCCGAGACAACGATCTCTTTCAACCCGATAGCAGATTGCTTGAGTTCTATCTCCTGACGCATATCTTTAGAGAGAGAAATTTCAATTTCCTTTTTCTCGTAACCTATGTACTCTATCTGTAATGTATAATTACCTTTGGGAAGAGTCAATGTATAGTCTCCTTTCTCGTCGGAAGCAACACCCCGCCCCTGATTATTTTTCACGATTATAGGAACTCCGATCAGCGATTCTTTCGTCCGTGAATCATAAACTACTCCTTTTATTTTATAAGTCTGGGCATTTGTGAAGTTTGAAAATAAAAAGAATAAAATCAACCCGGAGAAAAATATAAATCTCACCCTTTGGGTTGAGTTAAAATGTAGTGTCATACGTTAATTAGTTTAATATTAGTACCTAAATTACTTCATAGGTTAAAATTACCTCTTCATTCATCTATAGACAACGATAAATCGATGAATTAATTTTATTTCCCGATGAATAATTAAGAATTATCTGTTAAATTTTCGCTTTCAGCAAGAAACAGAAAACAGAGATCATTTGACAAGTAAACGAGATACGAGATACAAGATTAAAACTTGTCTACTGGTTTACTCGTCTACTTGTATCTGTTTTTGTTAAAACCTGACACATCTGACACTTTTGTCAGTTAACAGTTAGCAGTCATCAGTTAACAGTCGTGGCGCGTTAGCACTTATTACTTAAAAACTCATCACTTATAACTGCCAGCAGGGCCTTATCTTTCTTCCTTTTATGTTCGGCTTTCCTTTTTTGGGAAGAAGTCAGTATTTTCATATCCCTTTCTATATGTTCGTTTTTCGGAGGATACCCGGTGATTGCCTCGGCACAGGTTTCCAATATTTCTTCTATCGCTTTTTGTTCCATACCATTATCTGTTTCTTCTGTTTTATCCAAGGGCCCGGATTCATTCTTCATTGCGCATCCCTCAGCTGCTTTCTCTTCCCTCCGGGGAAGCCGGGTGGGGCTTTTATCCTGTCTGTCCAGTAACATCTTTATTGTCCTCAGGTCGGGCGGGCATTCTTTTTTGGTAATTGTCTTTTGCTTAAAGACAAGTTCACCTGTATATTCACCGGGGACATAAATATCTTTTTCTACCGTTGTGTAATAACCTTCGAGCTTCTTTTTCAGCGACGCATGCACCATCGTCATCAGTTCGGCTTCACGGCGTGCTACCGCCTGTTCCACTTCGCTACGAAAATCGTCTCTGGTATTCATCCAGCTGTAAAAGGTCTCCCTGCTGATGTTTACCGCCTTGCATACCTGCGATACAGTAAAAAACTCCTCTTCAATCAGGTTTACAATCTTTTCTGTCAAATCTGCATTGTACTTTGCCATAATCGTTTATTTATATAGATAAACGGGATTTCTATTTATACAGAATTTTAACATTTTAGATGTAATTAGCGGATTTAAGGAAGATTCCTCTGCTCCTTCCACCTTCTGCCCTCACGCGATGCGATCGCGCGGGAGCAGAGGTTCACTCGTTTTACAGGGCCAAAGGTATGAATAATTAATCTGATTGAAGAAATATCTGTTATAAACTGATATTAGCTGAATATAAGAAATCCCGGCCGGCCTCTCCCAATACTACTGCATATAAGTCGCTTATAATGAATCTTAATAAAAAATTAACACATACAGATAAAATAAATATACCATGACAGTTGTAACACATCATGGTATATCTCTTTAAACAAACCGGAAACCTAAACCCTATCTCTTTTTACTTAAATTTTAATTATCCAATTGCTGCAACGCGTATGCATAAGCTCCATACATAACTGCTTCACTGGTCCCTATATGCGAAATAATCACTCCTGTCTTTTTCGATCTATTATAATGAACAAATTCGTCGCTTCCGGGAACTTTTATCTGTACGTCTTCGTTTTGTAAAAATCGACTTCTATCCCCTTCATCCATCAGATTATATATATCCATCTGTGTTTTAGAGAAAGAAGCTCCACCGAACATCCTTACGTTTCCCTGCAATTCTTTCATTATACCATTAAGTATATATTTCGAAGCCCCTGTGAGTCCACCGCCGATAACAAGGATACCGTCTACAATAGTGAGTGCATATGTCATCACATCACCTATCATTTCACCCATCTCCTCGAAACTCCTGATAGCTGCTTCGCGGTTGCCGGAGATATTCCCTTCTGCTATGTCATATATATCTTTAGGTGTAAGACCCGTACTATCCTGCCCCGATAATTCCTGATAAACCCTTTTGACGGCGCGTATGCTTACACTTTCTTCAACGATATATTCCGGGTATTTTTTGTTTTTCATTATCCAGACATCGGCGCCACACCCGTTATCTCCGGTAAGGAGCACTTTATTTATAACTACTCCCGCGCCAAAACCTGTTCCTAATGTTACACCTAATAAGTTTGAATAACGTTTCGGATTCCCGGCATTCCCCAGCCAGTAGTTAACCATCGGTAATGCTCCGTGCAAGGCTTCACCATACGCAAACAAATTTCCATCGTTGTTGATATATACCGGGATTTTAAATTTATTGTGAAGATACGGGCCTAACGCGACCCCATTGCGAAAAGCACTAAAGTTGGGTAAGTCTCCTATTATCCCATTCTTATAATCGGCAGGCCCCGGAAACGCAAAGCTTATCGCCACAGGTTCGGCTTCCAGGCCGGCCTTAATAGTTTCAAAGCCATGCACCAGCACTTCCAGGCATTTATCCAAATCGTCGGAGACAGCAGGCAGAACCAGATGCTCCCCAACTTCCTTATATGCCTGAACAGCTGAGAATACAAAATTTGTCCCCCCGGCATCGAGTGTCAATACTATCCGTTGATCGTTAATATACATAATTATGATTTTTTCTCAAATTTAAGCGATAATATATAGATATAAGCTGCACTTAGCAATAAAACACCGAAACTGATGCCGAGGCCGAAATGTTTCGCCACAACTCCTACTAACGGCGTCACTACAGCACCTCCGGCAACGCCCATTATCATCAATGATGATATTTCATTCGCCTTTTGCGGACGGTATTGCATAGCAACTGAAAATATGATGGAAAACACATTGGCACATGTCAGGCCGATTATAAATACAGCAGCAAACAACAACCATTTGTCTGATAAAAACATTAACATAAGAAATGCCGGTATGGCAATCAGCATATTGGTTTTCATAAACCTGGACGGATTAATCTTCAGGAGAAGAACCGATCCTAAGAACGCGCCGAATGTTCTTGCTCCGAAATAAAGACTGGAACCCAATGTAGCATCGTCAGTAGTAAAACCGAGCCTTTGCTCCAGCAATTGGGGAGTATTTACATTCATACAGACATCAATACCCACTATTAACAGAATACCCAGAAACATCTGTAAGATAAGGCTGTCTTTCAGTAATCCTAATGTATTCCCAAAAGAAGCCTGTTTTGTATCCACATTTTCTTCCCTCCTGATGGGAACAGAATATAACCAGACAAATGAGATAAGCGATGTTATGGCAAACACAGGCAGAATAAGTTTCCAGTCCCCGTAGTTCTTCACAGCCATACTGGCTATAATAGGCCCTACGAAAGAAGATACAGCCTTGATGAACTGCCCGAAAGTCAGAGTCCCCGCGAGCTTGCTGTCATGTACAATACTTGCTACCAAAGGATTCAGGGAAACTTGCAGTATGGTATTTCCAATCCCCAAAAGGGCGAATGAGAAAATCACCACGTAGAAATCGTAGAAGAAAAAAGGTAATATCAATGAAATACATTCGATCAGAATAGCCAGTAATACGGTTTTCTTCCGTCCTATCCGGTTCATTAACAATCCCGTCGGTATTGAAAATATCGCAAACCAGAAAAATACCATCATAGGTATAATACTGGATGTGAGTTCATCGAGGGAGAAGTCCTTTTTCAGGTAATTAGTCGAAAGTCCGACTATATCCACCATTCCCATCACAAAGAAGCTGAACAGGATGGGTATAAGTATTTTAATGGTATTTGATTTATTTTCAGTCATAAGTTTAGCTCGATATTGTTAAAACCGCACATATGCTTTTATTACAATACATTCCTGCCCCACGGATTTTCCGGTAGGGGTAATTGTATATTCTTCCAAAGCCGCCGGTATTATAAATGTTTCCGCATAATGTACAACAAAAGGTTCGAACACCCCTTTAGGGTCTTCTATTATAACTTCCTCACCTTCTACAAGGTTCAATACATTTACGCTATTATTGGTTTTATGAGATGTCTTTTTCGAAAAGCGGAATCTTCTTGTCTCAATAAATTCGTTCGGGTGCAATCCTGTTTTCTCTTCCAGCCACCCATCGCCTTCAGATACAGTAGAACATACATTCACCAGATTCTTGTGTGTATATTCCGTATCCCTTGTCCAGTCAATTACTTTTTTCCCCCTTTGCACATTTATCGGGCGAGGCTTCCCGTCAAGCCCCAATCGCTCCCAGTCCCAGAGTTTGAATGTAAACAGATTGGGAGTAGAACTGATTTCGAGCACAACCCCCTGTGGTCCGGAACAATGTACGGTTCCACCCGGTATCAGGAAGTGGTCGTGTTTCTTGGCAGGGATCTTATTTGCGTACTTGTCTGCATCGAATACGATCTCACCTTTTTCAGCCTTTTCCAGATCGCGAATCATTTCGTCCTTGTCTATCCCTGTTTTCAGTCCGAGATATACAACAGCATCTTCTTTGGCATCAACCATGTAGTAACTCTCGTCCTGTGTATAATGTATGCCAAAGGATTCGTGTACAAACTGTGTTGTCGGATGCACCTGAAGGCTCAGGCTTCCACCCTGTACAGTGTCCAGAAAATCGAACCGGATAGGAAACTCCTTTCCAAAACGGGATTCGACAGGTTCTCCTAATAATTCACGGCTTTTGAGCAATACCAAATTTACAGAAGGCATTTCGAAGACAGTACCGTTAACATCCAGAAACAGGCTATTCTCTTCGGGGACACAATCGAAACACCACCCATAATTCACATTTCCCTTATCCAGATCGAATGTCTCTCTCATCCACTGGCCGCCCCATGGCGCCGGATCAAAGAACGGAACTACCCGGAAAGGCTTCTTTATTGTTGCTTCAATACCATTGAAGAAAGTCTCCCTGTCTATCATTTTCGGTTGCTCTTTAACGTGAGTGTCCATCCAATACGAAACCTTGTTATATAAGGTGTTCTTATGCGCGTCACATATTTTCCAATCGTTAAAATATCCGCGTTTATGCTGCAAAGAAATGGCTTCATCTCTGTCGTCCAACCCCAAAGCCATAATACTGCGTGAACGGAATCGCTGCTGGATCTCCCATCGCGCCATATCAATATATATAACACAAGCTGAATCCGGAACAACAAGTGACGCCCCGCTACCGATGACAATGACAGTACCTTTACATTTTTTTATCTGATCCCGGGCTTCGGTCAATTTCTTCACATCGAAATAGTCTATCATTGACAGATTGGTAACATAGCCGAACAGGACATCATCGGTCATAAACCGTTCTGTCATTTTCCGAATCTCCTTTTCAGACTTAAACAAATCCCTTGTATTAAATATCAGGTCAGGTTCTATATTATTAACATGTGATATTACTTCTTCTTCGTGAACACCTACATACATATCTATACAGATAGTAGAACATGAACTTAACATATCTTTTAATGACTGTAAAATATCACTCCATCCCTCTATAATAGTCCCTTTAGTCTTTGTTGCAGGATATTTGTCATAATTAGGCTTCCTCATAGTATATTATTTATTAAACATTATTCAAAAAATATATTATGTTCATACATATATATCATTGTGCAAATATATGCATCTTTTTTTGTTTACCAATATTTTTTTGTGTTATTTTGTATAACAGTTAAACAATTCAATAAATAATAAGCTATGAAAATAGAAGTTAATCGTGAAAGTTCAAAGCCGCTCCACCTGCAAGCAGAGGAATTTCTTCGCAGGTTGATAGATGAAGAAGAATACAAAAACGGGAAGCTTCTGCCCAAAGAAATTGAATTGTCCAAACAATTTAATATATCCCGAAACACACTACGACAGGCGATCAACAAACTTGTATTTGAAGGACTGCTCGTACGCAGAAAAGGATATGGCACCAAAGTCGCGCGCAAAGGCTTTGTCGGTGGTATAAAAAACTGGCTGAGCTTCTCCCAGGAAATGAAAATGCTGGGGATAAAGATTAAGAACTTCGAACTCTTCATCGGAACCCAGAAAGTATATAAGGAAGTGGCCGATTTCTTCAATGTGGAAGTGGACACACGTTGCCTGAAACTTGAACGGGTTCGCGGAAGCGAAGAATACCCATTCGTGTATTTCATATCTTATTTCAATCCCAATATACCTCTCACCGGAGAAGAAAACTTCAATATTCCTTTATACGAATTGTTAGAACATAATTACAATATAGTTGTCAAAACATCCAAAGAAGAGATCTGCGCCAGATTAGCCGGAGACTTTATAGCCGATAAGCTGGAAATATCCCCCAACGACCCTATACTCATCCGAAAACGTTTTGTATATGATATCAACGATGTGCCAATAGAATACAACATCGGCTATTACAGAGCCGACAGTTTTACATATACGCTGGAAGCCCAAAGATAAATCCCCATAACAACCTTAAAATAAAAAGCCTTCTTCTCAGACAGGAGTGGTCGGAAGAAATTCCGATCACTTTTTGTTTTCTACGTTTTGAAGAAAATAGAAGGATCACCACCACACTGCACAACAATCATAGATATAATCAGGTTTCTCAATTCCATGGAAAATCTTCTTTTAGCAGTTTTATATCCAAGTTTATTAGCCTGTTTATATATCAAGATAAGTATAGCCACAATCAAAGTCATATATAGGATAACTTTTATTCCATTTTTATTGAGTGACACAAGAGTACTCACATTTAGTTCCTGCTTTATAAATCGGAAGAATACTTCGATATCCCACCTTCGCCTGTAAGCGTCCGTAATATCTTTGGCTGATAAGTTAAGCACATTGGTGATAAACCAAAATTCTTTATCAGGATCATCTTTGCTTTGTGCTACAATTAAGCGAAAAGGTACTTCTACCAGCTCTTCTTTGTAATGGATATTACCTCGTTTATTATTAATAGGCTTACCGGTATATAAATAAACTTCACTATCTTTCAAAAGCATCAAACTACCCAAGTCTAGATCAATATCATCGCTTTTCAAGGATTTTAGTTCAACATGTTTTCGATTCTCTTTTGCTCTTATTATAAAAGGGATAGATTCTCCGGAAAAATCTTTCATGGTTCTAGCTGACTGCAATCCTCTGTCCAAAATGTAAATATTGTGATGTCCGGTTTCTTGTTTCACATGACTTCTTATAACCTCAGGTAAAGCTGTTTCTTCGCCAGAGTATTTGGAGTCTGTAAATATCTTAACATCACAAGGTAAAATGCCATCAAAAGCAATGCTATACTTAACTGACTTCTTTCCGTTTTTATGGTCAATACCTTCTTCTAAGAGTTTGCTACAAGCTTCACTTACCATTGAAGAATCAACTCGTATCAGATTATATTCCTCTTTTTCTGTCGATGAATAGGCTGCTGAGAATTGTTCATAAATACATTCATATATTTGTTTGAAGAAGTCCGCATCAATCTTAGAAAGCCGTTCTGATATGGAACTTCGGCGAACACTCTCTGATTTGTCTAAGTTAAAAAGCATCTTGAAGACTGGATCATTAAAGGTATCCTCTAAGGTTCGCTGACTTAATCTGTCATTCTCTAAAATGCCATACATCAAAAGGTAAAACAATTTCTTGCCATGCAGAACTTTTGAATAATAGTCAACTTTTGTATTTTCGGATAAATGACTTAAAAGTGCCTCTGGAATAACTCCCAATAGTTGATTTATTCCAATCCTATGATCTTTAAATATTGCCATAAATATATGATTATCAATACTTAAAGATAATAAAACTATGTGATAAAAACAAACATAATCAGCTTAATATCAAATGATTATATAAAAAAATAGTCGGAAGATATTTCTTCCGACCACTCCTGTCTTCTCAGAAGGCTTTCTTTATTATAGTTTCTCCGGCTTTCCTTGATATATTAAATAAATAATTAATACATTTGTATATGTACATACATATAGTATTTACTAAAAAATAATTTAATATATCATGAAAAATTCACCTTTATATGCATTACTTGGTATCTCTGCGTGCATATGCAACGAAGTCATTGCCCAAGGTACAAAAAAACCGATGAATATTCTGTTTATCATGACCGACGATCATGCTTTCCAGGCATTAAGCGCATACGGCCACCCTATTTCGAAGCTTGCTCCTACTCCCAATCTGGATCGGATAGCACAAAACGGGATGCTCTTTAATAATGCATTTGTAGAAAACTCAATTTCTACTCCCAGCAGAGCAACCTTATTGACAGGGATGTATAGCCACCAACATGGGCAAACACACCTCGGCTACGGATTAAAGCCTGACAAAAAATTCTTTGTGGAGTATCTGCAGGATGCAGGCTATCAGACAGCATTATTCGGCAAATGGCACCTCAGTGCTCAGCCCAAAGGATTTGATACATATAAGATATTCGACGATCAGGGTGAATATTATAATCCAAGATTCAGAACACCACAGTCGGATGGCAAATATATACGTGAAGAGGGTTATGCAACCGATCTAGTAACTGATGATGCCTTAAACTGGCTTATATTCCGCGACAAAAGCAAACCGTTCTGTGTATTGGTTCACCACAAAGCTCCTCACCGAAACTGGATGCCCGACCTGCAATACCTCGATTTGTATGAAGACATTGAATTTCCCGAACCGGCTACTTTATTCGATGATTATAGTACCAGAGGCGAACAGATGAAAACACACGAACTATCTGTTGCCAGCCATCTCGGATATGCCTTCGACCTGAAGGTATCCCAACTTCAAAACGAACCTACACTGGATTATATCAAATCGAGTTTCGATATGGCTATAAGTACATTAACACCTGAGCAACTCAGAGTATGGAATGAATCATATGATAAGAAGAATAAGGATTTTCTGGCTAACAGGCCGCAGGGTAAAGAACTAGTCCGGTGGAAATACCAACGATATATCAAAGACTATTGCCGCACCATAAAAAGTGTGGATGTTCAGGTTGGCAGGTTACTCGACTATCTGGAAAATAACAACCTTATGGAAAACACTATTATTGTATATACTTCCGATCAGGGTTTCTATCTGGGGGAGCATGGACTCTATGATAAGCGCTTCATGTATGAGGAAGCTTTCAGGACACCGCTTATTATCGCTTTACCGGGAGCAAAAAAAGGGGCAGAATGTACAGAACTTGTTCAAAATATAGATTATGCGCCAACCCTTCTGGATGCCGCCGGAGTTAATAAACCCGATGATATGGCCGGAGAATCACTGATACCATTATTGACCGGAACTTCTGATAAATGGAGAGATAATCTCTATTATCAATTCTATGATTATCCCGCTGTGGGAATGACACGCAAGCATTACGGAATACGGGACAAAAGGTATAAACTTATACATTGGTACGGCAAAGGAGAACTAAAGGACAAGGATATCGACAGTTGGGAACTATATGATCTGAAAAAAGATCCGACAGAAATCATCAACATTTATAACGATAAAAAATATACAAAAGTAAAAGAACGGCTTCACATACTTCTCGAACAGAAAAGAAGAGAACTGAAAGTCACAGAATAGTATCATGGTGAATGTAAAAAGAAAGCAGCAAGACTGGGTCTTGCTGCTTTCTTTTAATAGTTTATTAATTCGTATTAACGGGCAGGTATGGAAACTTCTTTTACCTCTGTATAATTATAGCGGTTTGTTGCATCAAACGTAACGGAAGTGCGTACCCCGAATCTGATAAAATATTTTCGTGCATAGTCCGGGAAAGACTTTGATGCCGACGAAGTATTTATTGTAAAAGTAGTTCCGTTAGGTCCTAAAATTTCAGATGCTCCCACCCCCATTTTGGCGGGATCGCATTTAACCGAATAATTAGGACTATAGCTGAAATCTCCCACATAGTCGGTCTCGCTAATAAACAGCCATCCTTCAACCAAAGGTTTCTGATATGTCGCGTTATTAGATCCGTATGTAACTTTTACCTTGACGGTTACAGTTCTGTCCGCATTTACAACCGGTTCGCCATCCCATTCTATACGAAGGATAGGTTCCACCTCATACGTTTTTTCCACTGTACCGCTAATGGTCATTTTTTCTTCAGGTAGCGGGACGAATGCACCGGATGGTGTAATCCCATATTCACCTTTGAATACCTTGGTATTATTGAATGTACCATCCATTTTACAGTTAAAGTCATACGGTTGCGGTGTATCGCTCCAGCTATACTCCATCATCCTGATGCGCACACCGGTATTCCCAATAGCTGTCTGGAAAGGCTTATTTGTTCCTTTTTCGACAAACTTACCTCTGAATGTCTCTTTAGGCTCGGGATAATTGTCATCAGCGCACGATGCCATTCCCAAGAACATCAATAGAGACAAAGCAATATATATTATAGTATTTCTCATATCATCAATATTTTTGTTATTAATAACCTGGATTTTGCTTACAGTTCGGATTTTTAGTTATCTCACCTGTAGGTATTTGCTGATAATAATTCTTAGTATCAAAATTAAAAATATAGTTATTTCCGGCTTTTGATTCCATGAATCTTGAATCCAGAAAATATTTTTCAGCATCGGTGGAATAAAAGGCATATAAAACTCTGTAGCGCCTGTTGGTTTGTTCATCATATATGACTCTCCAACGTTTCAAATCCCAATAAGTTTTATGTTCGAAAGCAAGCTCTTTTCGTCTTTCTGTCCGTACAACATTAATATCACTTAACGTAGCGGAGCTTGCCAGCAAAGTCGCACCTGCACGTCTTCTTATAAGATTGATACAACGAAATGCTTCTTCGCGATAGCTCTCTCCTGTGGACGCTGTACTTACACCTGCGAGAAATAGCTCGTTAGCAGCTTCTGCCCTGTTAAGCAATACTTCCGCATAGCGGATTTCAATCCAACTCTGGCTCGACTTATTGCCATTATTATCTGTTTGGTTCGGATTCAAATATTTGCGAAGATAGAAACCACTGATATTTCCAAAATCCCATCCCGATACAATACCGCTTTCTCCTGCTCTCTTCATCTTACTCACACCATCTTTCAGCAAGATAGCATTAGCAGCCTGATTATTGAAAGAGAAATCGCTGGAAAGCTTCAGATTACTTGATTCTCCATATACTACGTTATAATCGGTGACACTTCCCTCGGGCATAAGCCGGCCAATACCTGTTCCTACAGTCCCTGTCCAGATTCCGCGACGTAAATCTATCATCTTACCCATGAACTGATCCATAGGGAGTATTACTGTTCCTCTCAGACGGGGTTCACAATTTGCGAAAGCGTCAAGCGGTGAATTATACAGTACATACTTACCGTTGGCATCCAGATTTTTCAATTTTCCATTAGTATCCTTATCTATACCGTCAAACATTTCAACAAAGTCTAAAGTCGGGCAAATTTCCGAATTATTACCTCCCGAAGATGTCTGCATCGGTTGTGTCGAGTCATCGAAACCATGCACCGATTCCGGATTTTTATAATACCTCACAAATATATTCTCCTTCGTATCTTTAAGGAATATATTAGTAAAATTAGTTGCTTGCGCAGTCTTATTTCCATCAACCCATTCTGCTTCATACAGGCCATAGGCCGTTGTTTCATCAAGTATTTTACTGGCTTCGTAAGCAGCTTTGAAATAATCATTTGCACGGGCAGACGGTATCCCGCATATTCTGACGCCATTATATACTTCACTGATAGTATTATACTTGGCTATAGATCCTGCATGAAGCATTGTGCGTGATTTGAATGCAGCGGCTACATATCTGTTTGCACGTCCTTTCTGATTCGTTTTAGGCAAATTATTTATTGCATAATCCAGATCAGACGCAATAAGATCCCATATGGCCTCTTCCGAATCGCGGAAAAGCTTAGTACCCTCAACATCGACACTCGCCGGATAATCGATTACATGATCCACCTTAGGCACACCTCCATAACGCTTAACAAGTGAATAGTATAGGAATGCTCTTATAAAGTAAGCCTCAGCCAGATAAGTATTATAGTTGGCCTGGGTATGTGCCGAAGCGTATTTGGGCAGAGTCTCTATAAATAAGTTCGCATCACGGATTGCCGAATAAGCATTATCCCAATAGCTTGCATGTTCGCCTTCTGCCCCTTTAGTATCACGTCCCAGAGCTTCACCGGTCAGGCACGATTGTTGCTTATATTTTGTATCAGTATTATTGAACAGGCCGCTTTTTTCATAATTGTACCGGAAATCTTCCATAGGAAGCGTGCTATACATCCGGGCAATATAACTCATCGTACCCTCTGTAGTACCGAATATATCCGGGTCCCCGATTATATTCTTAGGCGGGATATCCAAATCTGTACATGCCATGAAAAGGCCCAGACAAAGTAATAAAATATATTTTATTTGTTTCATAATATTAAATGTTTAGAATTTTACATTCATACCTACTGTTACAGTTTTGTTGAGCGGGTAACTATATCCATAATCACCTAATCCTCCCTTACTCTCGTCAGGATTTGTAAAAAATTCAGGATCGATATACTTTAATTTTGTAAATGTCAGTAGATTATATGAACTAACATACACCCTTACATTCTGTATATTCAAAGTTGAAAGCCATTTCTTCGGAAGTGTATATCCTAATTCGATATTCTTTAGCCTTAAATATGCCCCATTTTGAATATTAAATTCAGAATTATAATTAGGGCTTGTACCTGTATAGGCATAATATCCGCTTATCCATTCTGTAGCAGGATCGTAAGGACTTGCTGCCGGGTCTGACGGACGCCAGCGATCCAAAAACTGAGTAAGAGCATTTGTGTCTGCCCACAAAGGTTGATATAAGAACTGTCTTGGAGCGACATAACGTTTACCTCCGCCTTGCCAAAGCATAGTAAGATCTATTCCTTTCCAGGATGCAGATATAGTGATTCCGTAATAGATAAGCGGTGTCATACCGTTCATCGCAAGCGGATATACATCCAGGTCATTTATTTGTCCGTCGCCATTCCAGTCCTGATATTGATAATCTCCCATAGTTGTACCACGGCCGATGTAAACAGGGTTATGATATATCTGATCCCAGCTGGTGATACGTCCGTCTCCTCCATATCCCCACCATATATTATTGTAGCGGTCGTTGTTATTTTGGCGCCAGTTCAGATATGAGTTGCCTCGCTTCGATTGTTCGTAATAAATTGTTTTCACACGGGTAAATGACATATTACCTTTCACCTGATACTCAAAATCACCTATTCTGTTGCGGTGGCTGAGTTCCAATTCAAAGCCTCTCGTAAGGTCACTGTTAAGATTTTCCTGCGGTTGAGCAGCACCGACTATCCCCGGAATCGATTGTGCCCGGGTTGCTAATAAACCTGTACGTTTTCTCTGAAAATACTCGGCAGTTAGTCCAAAAAGACCGTTCCACGCATCCATGTCCAGACCGACATTCAGCATATCGGATTTATACCAGGTAATGGCTGTATTCGCCAATCCCTTATTGTTGGAACTATTAACAAATGATCCATCGAAAACATAACCGGAAGGTAAACCTGCACTATTGCCGCCCGAAGATGGATAGTAATATCCGGTCAGGAAATTATAGTCATTTGTTGAAGCATCATCAAGCATTCTACCGTAAGATCCGCGTAATTTCAGATTATCAATGAATTTAAGCGGCGATTTCTTAAAGAACCCCTCTTCCGATATACGCCAAGCTGCCATAACCGCCGGAGTTGTTGCCCAACGGGAATTATCCGGAAATCTTGATGAAGATTCATGTCTTAACGTAAATTCGGCCAGATATTTCCCGGCAAAGTCATACTTAACACGGCCTACATAGGCATTATACGCGTAATCGTAAAGAGATGAAGCGGCTGTAGACTGATTGATCTGCATTTTGTCTGTTATACCGGTAAATAGTTGATCCAACGGCAATAGAAGCTGCCTGTTTCCATAAAAATTATCTCCTTCTCTATGTGTATTTTCATAGAGTGCCATTGCCGATACATTATGCTTGCCAAATTGCCTGTCAAAACCGAGCTGAACATTCCACAGGGTACCATCTTTACCATAAAAATAACGGGCTACCCTGTTAGGCGCATCACTCTGAGCATTCCATGTCTTGGCCGCGCCGCCCGAGTCGTAAAGTTTATAAGCTTTCATGAATTCTTTATTGTCATTCAATGTATAATCGTAGCTATACATACCTTTCACATACAAGCCTTTAACGAACGGCATATCATATCTTAGCGAAGCATTTGACTGGAACCATTTACTTTTGTATGAATTAGCACCTGTCATATCCTTGTTCATCATAGTTACCGGATTTTGCAGACCGCCATTGGTCGGTTGCCAGTATTGACCTTCCTCTTCATTGTAGTATACTTTATCCATCGGTTGCATAAGCCACATGCCACGTATTATATCACTGGAACCATATACTGACGATTGCCGCTCATCGAGTAATCCGGCCAGATTGAGGTCGAACCGGAGATTTTTTGTAATCTGAGAAGAAATATTACTACGAATAGTATATTTTTCATAATTAATAGCATTTGTCTTCAAGAAACTCTCCTGAGTCTGATATCCAATGCTTGCATAATAGTTCAAAGCTTCTGTTCCACCCGTAGCACTTAATGTATGCATAGTCTGAGGCGCACTGCTGCGAAGAACCTCTTTTTTCCAATCGGTGCTCTGCATTGTGCCATTGCGGTAAGCATCGATCTGCTCATCTGTATAAGGACGGTTGGGACCGTCTACATTGTGCATTGTGCGCTCGTTGAATAAGGTCATCCAGTCTACGGCATTTGCCAGATCCGGAAAGTTTGTAGGCATCTGCCAGGACATATTTCCTGAATAACTAAGGTTGACCTTCCCTTTTTCACCTCTTTTGGTTGTAACCAAAATCACGCCATTGGCCGAGTTGACACCGTAGATAGCGGCCGAAGCATCTTTAAGTACGGAAATACTCTCGATATCCTCTGCATCCAAACGCGCCATATTACCGCGCGGTACTCCATCGATAACTATCAGCGGGGTTCCCAGGCCCCTTATATCCATTGAGCCACTGAACTGGCCTGGTTCCGATGAATTCTGAACCACACGCAAGCCCGCGACTTTACCGGTAAGCATATTCTGCACACTTTCATTTTTGGTAGTGATAATCTCTTCATTTTTAATGGCAGAAACCGCACCTGTCAATGTAGCTTTCTTTTGTACGCCATATCCTACTACCACTACTTCGTCCATAATCCTGCTGTCTGCTACCAACACAATATTAAGGGAAGCGAGGGAGGTTTGATTCCCCACTTTTATTTCCTGCGTTACATATCCGATAGAAGATATTACCAATGTAGAATTTGGATTTACCTTTATCGAAAAACTCCCGTCTACATCAGTCGCTATACCATTGGTAGTACCTTTCTCTACCACGCTTGCTCCTATAATGGCCTCATTCGTCGCATCTTTTACAACACCTGAAACCTCTGTTTTGCTTTGCTGCGAATAAAGATTTGCAGAGGCCAGCAATAATGTGGCACACATACAAATTTTAAGCAGGCTAAATAGATTTAAGAAGTTAACTTTAAATTTCATACTTCATAGTTTTTAATGTGTTTGATAAATCAATAATAAGTAACAGATAGAATTTGATGATATAGTTTCGAATCATAATTTATCCTTGTTTTTTTTACTTACTCAAATAATAAACAGGTCTATGACCTTAATTTAAATTTCATTTTCACTTAAGCATTGCTAAGTCGCAGCATCAAACGAATCTTTCATTTTCATGGATTGTTTTTTAGTTAATATTATAGAATCATTTATTTAGTTCTGTGTTAGGTGTATCTGATAGCCTGATAGACATGCGGCCGCCTTTGACCACATCCGAGAAAGGCAGTTGAACCGTATTGTGCGGCTTTCCATTCACATCTATAGACCGTATGTAAATATTATCTTTGGTATTATTCAGTGTTTCTATCACAAACTCCTTACCCGGATAATAATCCTTGTTGAGCCTTATTGTGATCTTATCGAATAACGGGCTCCCAATCTGGAATGCAGGGTTTATCTCGGTCAGGCCTTTTACATCGAAAAGTCCTATTGCCGCCATTACATACCATGCACCCAATTGCCCCTGATCTTCATCCTGTCCGTAACCGTATCCGTGTATGCCTTCTACTCCGTAGAATTCGTTACAGATAGCCCTCACCCATTTTTGAGACAGATACGGTTTCCCTGAAAAGTTGAACAACCATGAGATATGCAGATTCGGCTGATTGCCATGATTATAGTATGTATGCAAACCTGCGAATGCATCTATAGTCTCTCCTCCACCAAATATATTCTTTTGTGATATCTGGAATGTGCTGTCGAGACGTACATTAAAATCATCAGCCCCTATCAGTTTTATAAGTTCATCTATTTGATGAGGTACATAGTATGTGTACTGGATTGCATTACCCTCCTGAAATCCTATCCATGGTGCAAACGGATCGAAGTCTTTTATAAATTCGCCCTTGTCGTCGCGCGGACGTATCAGTTTTGTCTCAGGATCAAAGAGAGTTTTCCAGCCCTCCGATAACTTCGATAAAAGTTTATAATCATCCTCTTTATTCAAATGCTTTGCCATCTGAGCCACAGCAAAACTACTGAATGAATATTCCATTGTATGCGATGCTCCGAAACCCGAACCTTCGGGAGTAGTACGCATAGACAGGCCGGTTGTATAAGGTGAGTAACCCCTGTTTACGAACTGCTCCACATCCAGCTTACCTGCTCCTGCCAAACGGTCTTTTCCATCTACTTCATTCTTCAGGGCCGCCTCGTATGCAGTATTCACATCAAAGTCGCGGATACCGCAATTATAAGCTGCCGCAATAGCCAGACTGGTAAAATTAGTTCCTACACCCGATACATATTTGCTACAGGCAATACCATCGCCCAGCCACCCGGCATCTTTATAAACAAGAAGCTGGCTTTGTATCCAGTCCGAATAATATTCGGGATAAGCAACCGCCCACAATTGAGTAAGATTCCAGAATGCGCCCCAAATAGCATCCGTATTATAATGATTATGAACCGGTTTTCCTTTTTCATTCAGTGGTATCTGCCCTACCCCGCCATCATTCTTCGGATAAGCTCCGTTTACATCGCTTGCCAGTCCCCGGCCAAGCAGCGCATGATACAAACCTGTATAGAATTTCACACGATCGTTATATTCCCCGCCTTCCACTTCTATGCGGCCAAGATATTCTTCCCATGTATCCGTCGCATTTTTATGAGCTTTGTCGAAACTCATATTTTTAGCTTCGTTTTCCATATTCAGGCGTGCATTTTCAACAGATGTATAAGATAATCCTATCTTTACATTTACAGCCTCCTGCTCTTTGGTCTTGAATTTGAAATAAAGTCCGGCTCCGACACCTGTCTGAGTCTTCGAATCGGGATATACGGTATCTTTCACAAACGAGCCGAACGCGGTCGGTTTCTTATCCAGTTCGGCACTGAAATACATAGACACAGTAGCGCCTTTTTGATATATATTTACATAGACCGGTGTGGTAGTAACCCATCCTTCTATACGTCCGTCGTCGGTATATGTCACCGAAGCTTCTTTCACATAACCGCTTTCTCCCTGACGGTTACCGATATCGAATATCAGGTTAGCGTCCTCAGATGCAGGGAACGTATAACGGTGAAAGCCCACACGCTTTGTAGCCGTTAGTTCGGCTTTCACATTGTAGTCTTTGAGTAATACGGAATAGTATCCCGGAGAAGCGGATTCATCTTTTTTGTCGAAAGATGAGCGATAACCGCTCTCAACACTATCCAATGCTCCCGGAACAGTTTGCAGTTTGCCGACTGTAGGTGCTATAACAACGCCACCAATCTGGAACTCATGAAAATTAGCAAAACCCTCGATGGAAGTATGCCTTGCATCGTAACCGACAGCCTGCCATCCACCCGTATTTCCCAGATGCCCGTCTGTAGACGGGGCAAGTTTAGCCATACCGAACGGAACGGCAGCCGGTGTATAGAAGAACCAGCGTGAGTGCGCAGTACCGATGCCCGGATCGACATAATCCGACAAGAGAGGCTTTTTCTCGCAAGACGCTATTATACAAGAAAATGCAAGTACTGTGATTGGAATAATTCGTTTTATCATATTATAAAATTGTTTTTCGGTTTATTTTTACTGATAACTTTTAAAGTTATGCATTCATGAGGCTTAAGCCAGAAAGAAGAATCATCGAACTCACCCGTTTTTTGCTGGTTGTGGTCGCAGAAGTACACTTCATCAGCCTGCATTCTGCCCCAGATAAACGAAGAATGTACACTCTGGTCATTGAGGTTCAGTAACCGGATAATATAGCCTTTGCCATCATCGGAAGGCTTTATTGTAGAAACTGAAATCTGATTCTTACCTTTAAGCCTGAAAAGATTATCTATTCCGGCAGGTTTTTCAGAAACAACCGCAATCATTTTTTGCGCCTGTTCCGTACCTTGCTTTTTCAGTTGTTGATCGAACGGATCGAAAAACTCCAGTGAGTAGCGGAATGTCACGATACCTTCCTGAGAGGCTTTGTAATTCGTCCTCCATGAGTTATTCATCACCCACGAATATATCTTCGGAGAAATCAAAGCCGAAGACCACCAGCCAAGCCCGCCTCCTTCCTTACGCCATACATCGCTGGTCATCTCTCCCAGTTCTACGAAAGGAGCATCCGTTGTTGTCAGGTAGATACCATGGCTAAGATTGCTTGCACTGATGCCATTCTGTATCGAATAGTAATTTTTATTCACTCCTGCCAACTGGTCACGCTCGGGATGCATATCCCCCATTGCCAGATCCATTTTGATATCTGCATGGGCTATATTGAAAGGGAAAATAAAGCGGACATTTTCCGGCTTATAAATATTTTCTTTATCTATAGTGTTCAGGATATCTACGCGTCCCAACTGTTTATAGACCGTAATATCCCTCCATAACGAACGGCAACCCGGCGCATCCGACTCTACACGTAAGGTCGCCGCAACTTCGCCATCGTCCAGTACAATAATGCGTTTGATGTTCTCTACCCATTGGGGGTCCGAAGCAAAGCGCCCGGTATAGATATAATCATTCAAGCCCCGTTCGGATGCGTAATTATATTCCTCACCAACCTTTGTAAAAGAAGAAATCGTACCTTTCACCTTGTTTATTTCCACCTTTACAATGCCGTTATCCAGTATATTATCATTTATCATTGTGGATACATTCGACTTCTTTCTCTTATCATCAGTGATCTTATAAGCCACGGAGGAAAGGGCCGGAATGTCTTTTGCCATAAATATCCACCTGCCGTCATGCAATTTCTGTAAAGGAATGATCTCTCCTGATGGGCTTTCCAATACTTTACCGGTCAGGTCATTATCGTTATCAATCGTCACTATATCAGTTCTTTTCCACAGATTCGTATTGAATACATGTATATAGCCGCCTTTGTCGGATTTCATTTCTGAAAAGACATCGGTATAGAGTTTTCTCGACTGCATATCTGCATTATCCGCATATAATTTCTTTCCTGCCCACAGTTTTTTTGTAAATTCCGATTCAGGTTCAGGTCCACTGGCCGAGGCCCCCCAGGTATGCTCCGAAAACAAGACGACATTCTTCCATGCTTCCAGAAAATCGTTTGCGGGAAACGGCTTCGGATTAAACATACTCCATAGTATTTCCGTCTGGTTCAGACGCTCCGAGCTTTCCCGGTTCATTGCCAGTTCCCTGGCAGTAGAAGCTGCCCCGTCTTCCCATGTCGGGGTTATATCGCCACCGTAAACCGGAATCTCATCACCATATTGTTTTTCAAATTCTGTAAAAAGCTCTTTGGTAGTACCTATATAGAACTTAGGAGAATCGTATTTTTCATTCCACTCCTTTATTACATCCGGCATCCACTGATCGGGCGGCCCGTTATCTCCGTTTACCGTATAGCGCAGATAAGTAGTAGCATACGGATATTCCTTCGATTCCAAATCGGTAAGGTATTCCCATATAGGAGTGACTCCACAGGCCGAAAGTCTGTTTATCAACCAGCCATGAAACCATGAATATCCCCTGCCGGTCTGCCAAAACAGCACTTTTTCCTTACCAGACTGAGACAGCCAGTAAAACGGTTTATCACCCCACTTCACATGCAGGTGTGCAGCCCTGTCGTTACCAACCTTTCCATAGAAAGGCACATAGTTGGGTCCTGATGAATAGTATTTCACACCATTCTGAGCCATTGCCGTAACCATCCCCCACGATTGCCCGGGAACATCGCTCATCATCGCCGTATTGAATTCCACTCCCGTCAACCCGGAAATACGATGCGCATCATCGAACATGTGCATCAGTTCCTCCTGCTTGCAAATTCCGGTGAGTATGCTGCCCAAAGATGCATCGACGCCAATAATACCGTCTTTGATAGCCTGAATCATCTTATCACCTTTTTCCGTTCCTTTGTAATGATCGAGATATCCCATCAAAGCCCATGTAGCCTCCGAATTCCATTTGAACCGTGACCCCTCGGGATTATCGGCCGTACGCTCCGCCAGTTCCAGCGCCCGCTCAAAATTACGCCATTGCAGTTTCATTACATCATCCTGCGCATGTGTATAACCTATGTCCAAATGCGAATGAGGTAAGAAATACAGTTTCCACCTGCGGGCTCCCAAAACAGTATAACTATCGGCTAAATTGCCCTGTCTGCTGCGAAGATTCACCGATACTTCGGCGCTCTCCTCCATATAGCCTGCCGGAAACCGTCCCTCAATTACAGTTGTTCCTGTCGCGGATGGTTTGATGTTCTCCGTCCATTTCCGTCCGTTTATATCGAAATCGAGTTGACCTCCACAAAACAGGGGCGCATCAAACTTCAATGTATATTCACGGGTCGGCCCTTTATCCGTTTTCAAATATCCTTGTGAAGCAACTAAAGACATCTTGCTTAATGGGGCAAGTTTTGAGATCTGTTTGTTTTCCTTCCGGTAGAATCTTATCTCACTCAGTCCGTAATAATTTACATTCTGCTGCATGTCAGCAGCTTCCCTGATTATATATTTGTCTTCAGGGTCGTAATAATTACCGTTTCCATCAGCATCGGCTGTAAAACATATATATTTCGCCTTAATCCCTCCTGTATCAAATGTGAAATTCGCAGGCTCGGGATTCTGTCCTTTCGATTCATTTATAATATGGTAGTCCAGTCCATTGTTTTTCAAGAGTTTCCACGTCTTCCCATCAGCGGAGTATTCCATATATACTTTCTTCAAGCCCCTGCGTGTATGCTGGCTTTGGTTGTCATTCCATATTCTTATTAAATCGACATGTGCAGGATCTGAGTTTTTTCCTATCTCACACATAAACCAGACAATGCCCTCTCTGGTAAATCCATTAGCTCTCACCTTATGTGTAGAAGCCTGAGATGTCCACATTGTGTGCCCAAGATTATGCGCTATATGCATATCCCCGCTCATTCCCTCACCATTAACGGCCATCATAGCTGTCGCCCCCGGTAATTCGCTGCTTGCCGTTGCCTGAATCTGATCGGATGGAATCTGAGTATATACTTTTGTGCTTTGGGCGTATATCCCGACAGAGTTCACTAAGATTAAAAGAGAAAAGAATCCTTTTCTTATCATCCTCATATTTTTAGATTATTTGTTAGTATTAATGGTTAATCACGTATTTTTTTTAAATGCCTCATTTCATTAAAGAATAATTCCCCTGATTTGAATCATTACAGAATGAGCATTTCCCAGCATCTTAGCCTGTTTTCAAAATTGAAAGCACCCCTGTTCCTCCAAGTTAGTATACTTTGTTTTTTCTTTTACCTAGCTTTTCAAATATGTATGAACATACTTTCAGGTCGCTAATATATAAAATGTTTTTATCTTTAGCATTATATTTGATTATTTTTTTTCAATAAATAGAATTTTTCAAAATAACACATTAGATATAATCATCTGTAAATAAAGTATATAAACAACAACAAAACCTTATTACAATTATGTTAAATATTTATTTAACAACAATATTTCCTGTAACTACATAAGATTTAATTGTTCATACAATAATATAACCTTTACTATCAGAGATTCTTTCATTTCAGACAACCCAATTTATTAACAATAAAGGAATCTCATCTCTTGCCTCAAAAAGACACAGCATTATAAGCAACCTTTATTCAGGTATAATTCAGAATAAACATATTATAATAACACGCTACAGCTTCCTGTTAAATCATTAATACCCATATTTCCGCACTATATTCACTTAACACTCTCTACAAAAATACAAAATACCCTATCCATGCTTCATTCAAAAGATCATTAATGTATGAACATGATTAAATAGATAGAGAAAGAAAAGCAATAATAACAGAAACAAATAAATATAAAAAATAAGACTAATATTTTGAATATTAGAAAAAACTAATTTACTTTACAGCACAGAAATGTATGGACATACTTATACAGATAAGAAACTTAAGCTTACCTCAATAAAGATCTAACCCAATAAACACATAATTAATATGAAAAAAAGCATTTTATTGACAATCGCGATGTGTGTATTCGCAATCATGGCCTTTGCGAAGCAGATATCGGAAAACAAAGTCTGGTCGATAGGGACTTTAAACAATTCTTCGGCTGAATTTGCCTTAGGACCGGACAATTTCAGGCAATTCCTCGCCAATGACTTCGGATACGAGGACAAATTCTATTTAATAGGCCATTCAGACATAAAAAAGGAATTCCCATATGTACTCCCCGGCCCTACTGACACATGGGGCGGCACATGGCCAACATCCGGCTGGCGTACGCATCAGATAAATATATTGTTCGGTCTTGATAATGCCCCGGCAGATGGAGAATGGAAGCTTGTAATCAATCTCCTCGATTATGCCAAAACATTTCTCCCGTTGGTTAAAGTAAGTATAAATACGCAAGACGAAAAATTCCAGTTGGGAGACAAAGAAACTCTTGCCAAACAGCGTAAAGCACATACTCAGGAAGCAATAACGGATACATTGTCCATCACAGGTAAGCTACAGAATGCTACAAAAAAGACAATTGAAATACCTATCAACGCAAGTACCCTCAAAAAAGGAGGTAACCTTATATCGATAACAGTATTGGAAGGTTCCTGGATATTATTCGATGAAGTACATCTCGAAGGTCCCCGGAATACGAAAATCACAGAAGCCGGTAAGTTCTTCATCAGGGATGTATATCCGGCGACTTATGAAGTGAATACCGGAAAGAACCGGTATCAGCCGCTCATTGTAGATACTCAATGGCTCGATGCCTCATCTAAGATCAGTGTTCAACTTGATGGTAAAGAAATTCTAAGTCAGGTGATTGAAGCCGGAAGGTATCAACTGGAAGCGCCTATGCCTCAAGTAAAAAAAGCAAGAAAAAGCAACTACCGTATCTTAAGAGACGGTGTTGAAATAGAGCGTGGCACAATAGAACGTTCTCCACAAAAGCTACAAACTCCTGCCGACTATATAGATACCCGTATAGGAACAGCCCATTCACGCTGGATGATAGCACCCGGCCCATGGATGCCGTTCAGTATGGTCAAAATGAGCCCTGATAACCAGAATAATGGCTGGCAGGCAGGCTATCAGCCTTCCTTCGAAAATGTAGGCTGCTTCAGCCATATACACGAGTGGACATTGGGCGGACTTGGCGTTATGCCCGCAAACGGAGAATTGAAGACCCAAATAGGAGACGAACAAAAGCCGGATGAGGGCTACCGTTCCCGCATAAACAAACGCACCGAAGTCGCCGATATAGGCTACTATGCTGTAGACCTTACAGATTATAACATTAAAGCGGAAGTTACAGCAACTACACGTTGCGGGTTCGAACGGTTTACATTTCCAACCGACCGCGACGGAGCACGGATTATGATAGACCTGCATCCACCTACAGAGCAGAATTTCCAGTTGAAAGAAATAAAGCTCCGCAAAGTCAGTGATTATCGTATCGAAGGTTCAAGTCATCAATTTTCACCGAATGTATGGAGTTACGATGCAGATCAGGATTATACTGTACATTTTGTTATAGAGTTTGATCAACCGATCAAAAGCATGGGACGCTGGATTGACAAAAATGTATCGCACAACATACACGATTTAATCACCGGAACATGTAAGGACGCAGGTGTATTTGTCGAATTCGATCAGACAAGACACCCTGTGGTACAGGTGCGGTCAGGTATTTCATTCGTTAGCATCGCTAATGCGGACGAAAATCTCAGGACTGAAGTTAGTTCTAAATTCGGATGGGATTTTGATGCAATCCGTCAAAACCAGGTAAACACATGGAACGACATCTTCAACCGGGTACAAATCACGACTAACGACAGGCTGGAAAAGGTACGCTTTTATAATAATATGTACCGTGCATGCAGCCGCAATACGTGGAGTGACATAAACGGCGAATGGATATCGACTGACGGAAAACTACAAAAGGTTGCTGACCCGTCCAAAGACGCTATGCTGGGTTGCGACGCGTTCTGGAATACATTCTGGAACCTCAATCAGTTCTGGAATCTGGTCACTCCCGAATGGAGCAACAAATGGGTTAATTCGCAATTGGCTATGTACGATGCTAACGGATGGCTCGCCAAAGGTCCGGCCGGATTAAACTATATACCCGTTATGGTGGGCGAGCATGAAATTCCGTTGATTGTAGGAGCTTACCAAATGGGAATCCGTGACTTCGATGCGAACAAGGCTCTGGAAGCAGCTATAAAGATGCAAACAACTCCAGCTCAGAAGGTATTTAAAGGATTTGCAGGAAACCGCGACCTTGTCCATTATATGAAATATAAATACGTGCCATCGAATCTGGGACGCTTCTCCAATACAATGGAATATTCATACGACGACTGGACTGTCGGACAATTTGCCAAGGCCTTGGGTAATACAGAGGTATATAATACATTCAACGACCGCGGTTACTGGTGGAAAAATGTGATAAGCGACGAAGGATACTGCCATATGAAAGACAGCACCGGTAAATGGATGGAAAATTTCGATCCGTTCCGTAGCGGAGCCAACCATCACTATGTGGAAGGAAACGCATGGCAACTAACGTTCTTTGTTCCGCAGGATGTTCCGGCGTTGGTAGAAAAAATAGGAAAAGAACGCTTCCTTGACCGCCTCGAATGGGGATTCAATCAGGATGAAGCATGGCGCTACAATGCCCCTAACGACCAGTACTGGGATCACCCTATTGTACAGGGTAATCAGCAATCTATGCACTTTGCATTCCTGTTCAGTTGGGCAGGTAAACCCTGGCTTACTCAAAAGTGGAGCCGCTCTATACTTGACCGTTACTATGGATATGAACCGGCAAACGCCTATTTGGGTGATGAAGATCAGGGGCAAATGAGCGCATGGGCTGTAATGGCTACTATCGGGCTTTTCCAGGTCGATGGAGGAACGCACGTAAATCCTATCTATGAAATAGCCAGTCCTCTCTTCGAAAAAGTAGAGATCAATCTGGATGGGAAATACGGACGGGGACAAAAATTCGCAATTGAAGCGAAGAATGCTTCAAAAAAGAATATGTATGTACAGAAAGCAACATTGAATGGCAAGGAGTTGAACACATTCCATTTCCCTGCATCGGAGTTGCTGAAAGGCGGCAGCCTTGTCCTTGAAATGGGTAATACTCCCAATATGGACTGGGGTATAGGAAAATAAGTACTTCTTAAATTAATCTGAATCACAAATAAAAAAGTATTTTGGTATAACACAGCTTTCAAACTTAAAAATAATCCCTCAACAGAAAAATTGTTGGGGGATTATCATTTTTCCTACAAAGTGAAAACAAATATTAGTGGCAGATGTTTAAAATCAAAAAACGGATTGTTGATATTTCAATAAATTTCGCTCTCTTAAAAATATCTGAATTTCCCCGACAGAATATCCGGATACAGTATTTTCGTATATCCAATTATAAATAATATGTTTTATAACATTATTATTAAATGTCATATGCACACTTAATATTTATATTTTTGTTAACCGTAATAATTGTACAAAATACATTTATTGAAAATATTGATAAAAATCCGGTCAAAAACAGTATATATAAAGACCTGTGACTGATTTCTCTCCAACTATGATTAATTAGTCGCACCCGAAGGATGAAAAATTTGTCTATTTTCGGATTTGATTAAATTTATAACCGCTATATCAATGAAAAAAACACTTTTACTGGCAATTCTTGTCCTAACAAGCTTCACATCAGCCTTCCCGCAGCAGAAAGATGTATCTATCCGCATTTATCCCGAAAGAGGTAAGCAAACTATCAGCAAGCACATCTACGGACACTTTGCCGAACATCTCGGCACATGCATCTATGGCGGCTTATGGGTTGGAGAAGATTCAAAGATACCCAATACAAAAGGCTACCGCACCGATGTACTGAATGCCCTGAAAAGACTTCAGATACCTAATCTGCGTTGGCCGGGCGGATGTTTTGCCGATGAATATCACTGGATGGACGGGATAGGCCCGAAAGAAAACCGTCCGAAGATGGTCAATAATAACTGGGGTGGAGTTGTAGAAGACAACAGCTTTGGAACACACGAATTCCTCAATCTCTGCGAATTACTCGAATGCGAACCATATATCAGCGGAAATGTAGGAAGCGGTACTGTCGAAGAACTTGCCAAATGGGTAGAATATATGACATCCGACGGTGACAGCCCGATGGCAAACCTGCGCCGTAAGAACGGACGAGATAAAGCATGGAAAGTAAAATATCTGGGAGTTGGAAACGAAAGCTGGGGTTGCGGAGGAGACATGCTTCCCGACTATTATGCGGACCTGTACCGCCGTTATGCCGTTTACTGCCGCAATTTTGACGGAAATAAACTGTTCAAAATAGCCAGTGGGGCAAGTGACTATGACTATAACTGGACCGATGTACTGATGAAAAAAGCCGGGAAGAAAATGCACGGGCTTTCACTTCATTACTATACAGTTACAGGATGGAGCGGCAGTAAAGGGTCAGCAACGGATTTTACACCGGATGACTATTATTGGACAATGGGAAAATGCCTTGAAATAGAAGAAGTCATTCAAAAACATATGGCCATTATGGATGAATACGACAAAGATAAAAGAGTAGGGCTCATGGTAGACGAATGGGGTACTTGGTGGGACGTGGAACCCGGCACCAATCCGGGATTCCTGTATCAGCAAAATACTATGCGCGATGCATTTGTAGCCGCCCTCTCACTGAATGTATTCAACAAGTACGGCGACCGCATTCGGATGGCCAATATAGCCCAGGTAGTCAATGTCCTTCAATCCATGATATTGACCAAGGACGATAAGATGACCCTGACCCCGACTTACCATGTATTCGACATGTACCGTGTGCACCAGGATGCGACTTATCTGCCGATGGATATTATCTCGGGAACAAAAGAGATAAGAGGCCGTAATGTAGCATTAGTAAATGCTTCTGCCTCACAAAAGGACGGATTGACACATATTACGCTGGCAAACATAGACCTGAATGCCGACCAGGATGTGAATATAGATTTCTCAAAAATGAAGATAAATAGTGTGAAAGGGCAAATTCTGACATCGAAAAACATTGAAGACCACAATACTTTCGAAAATCCGGATTTAGTAAAACCTCAGACCTTTACCGGTGCTAACGTTAAAGATGGCAAACTGAATATCCAATTGCCTGCCAAATCGATTGTTGTTCTTGAAATAAAATAGTACAACCATGACTGTATCCAGACGAAATTTTATAAAAAAGGCTTGTTTAAGCGGTGCATGTATCTGCGGATTCAATACGCTATCCGGTGTTAATATCACCAACAACGCCGAAACGCCCGATGATGACCGAAGTGCCGCCATGTTCCGGAAATGGATATCGGAAATACTTACTAATCTGGATAACAATCTGCCTGAAACAGAAATCCGGAAATTAGTAAAATCTGCGTCCGTAGCCCATTATCAGAATTTAAACATGGATGTATCGTTAGCTCCTTATATAGGGAAAATGGATGATTTCATCCGATTCATAGAAAAAGAATGGGGCTGGATATTCAGTTACGAAGACAACGGAAAAGTTATACTGGCGGATGAGAATAAATCGGCTTGTGTATGTCCTCTTATCAATAAACATAAAGATAATAAATACCCTGCGTTATGTTTTTGCTCCGAAGGGTTTGCCGAAATGATGTTTTCGAAAGTGAACGGAAATCCGGTAAAGGCGACCGTCATTTCTTCTATACAACGGGGAAATGAAAAGTGTGTTTACCGCATAGTCCTAAAAGAGTAAATACCCGCAATTTAAGCTGGAATAAAAGACAGCACACCGGGTATAAAACTGACAGTATCGGACAACACCAACTCGGGATATCTTTTATCCCGGTTCCCCACCCGATTAATACATATTGATAAATATTTGGGATAACCTATTACAATATATCCAAATCAAATATAAATGTACGTTGAAATGAAAAAAGCAAGTATCTGCCTGTTAATTATTTTACTCTTTATTCCTGTATTTAAAACAATTGCCGGTGAACCCGCATCGGCTTATCTGTTCGCATACGCTACAGATAAGAATTCCAATCACAACGGTCTGCACTTCGCATGGAGTGTAGATAAGGAAAACTGGTTCCCCATAGGCCCCGAACACAGTTATGTGAAATGTGACTATGGACGCTGGGGCTCTGAGAAAAAAATGTTCTCTCCATTCCTCTTCCGGTCTCCCGATGGTATGTGGTATTGCGTATGGAGCATGAACGAAAGGGACGGGGCATTTGCCAGCGTTTCCTCTCCCGACCTTGTCTACTGGGGGCGGCAATCCTACCCTCTGGTCATGGAAAACGGGAATTGCCTTTCACCTGAAATCACTTACGACAATACAAATAAACTTTATACAATCTCCTGGCTAAGCTCGAATAATCAAGCCTATGCCGTAACTACGAAGGACTTTAAAGATTACAGCTCCACTAAGAAAGTTGCCGGCATTCCCAATCTGCGGGAAACTGCAATTATATCAGGGAAAGCAGAAACAGGGACACTGCACGAAGTTTCGTGGAAAGTGATTGACGGACTGATAAAAGCGCAGCAATTAGCAGCTTATAAAAGTATATTGAACGCCGAAAACTCAAGCTCGGACAAAGAACGTTTTGCTTCTCTAAAACCTGTTGATGCAACCATCACCGTAGATGCTTCCAAAACTAAAAAAATAAGCGACCTGCTATTGGGAATGTTCTTTGAAGATATAAACTATGCTGCCGACGGAGGCCTTTATGCGGAGCTTGTTCAGAACAGGGGTTTCGAATATGCCCTGAGCGATAAGGAAGGACGCGACAAAGACTGGAACAGCTACAAAGCATGGAATGTATCCGGCGATAATGCTGTACTCACAATCGACTCCGTATCCCCTGTTCATCCCAATAACAAGCATTATGCCGTACTTCAGGTCAGCCAGACAGGTGCAGGGCTGGCAAATGAAGGATTCGACGGTATCGCTGTAAAAGCCGGGGAGAAATATAACTTCTCGGTATTTGCACGCACACCGGAAGCAAAAAAAGGAAAACTAACTGTAAGACTGACTGATAAGAACGGGAAGATTTATGGAGAAACTACCACAAAAGCCATTTCCGGCGACTGGAAGAAATATGATGCCGTAATAACCGTTAGCCAGACTATCGCAGACGCAAAACTGGAGGTCATACCACAAATGACGGGCAAGGTGGAACTGGATATGATTTCTCTTTTCCCTCAAAAAACGTTCAGAGGACACAAAAACGGATTGCGGGAAGACCTCGCTCAGGTTATCGCCAATATGAATCCGCGTTTTGTCCGCTTCCCCGGAGGCTGTGTGGCTCATGGCGACGGACTGGGTAATATATACCATTGGAAGAATACAATAGGCCCGCCCGAAGCTCGCAAACCTCAACGGAACCTGTGGGGATATCATCAGACAGCCGGATTGGGGTACTTCGAATACTTCCGGTTCTGCGAAGATTTAGGAGCCGAGCCTGTTCCTGTGGTAGCGGCAGGTGTACCGTGCCAGAATTCGGCGCATCACGGTTGCTCTCTGGGCGGGCAACAAGGCGGAATACCGATGAGCGAAATGGGAGATTATATACAGGATGTGCTAGACCTGATAGAATGGGCGAATGGCGATGTAAACACTACATGGGGTAAAAAACGCGCGGAGGCGGGTCATCCCAAACCATTCAACCTGAAATATATCGGAATAGGGAACGAAGACATTATCTCCGATATTTTCGAGGAACGTTTCACCATGATATTCAATGCCGTAAAAGAAAAGTATCCCGAAATAACTGTTATAGGCACAGTCGGGCCTTTCTATGAAGGGACAGACTATGTGGAAGGCTGGGGTATCGCCGATAAATTACAGATCCCGGTGGTAGATGAGCATTATTACAATCCACCGGGATGGTATATCCACAATCAGGATTTTTACGACAAATACGACCGTTCGAAGTCGAAAGTGTATCTGGGTGAATATGCCGCCCACCTTCCGGGCAGGCCGAATAATGTGGAAACAGCCTTGGCCGAAGCCCTTCATCTGGCCAATGTGGAGCGTAACGGAGATATTGTAACAATGACTTCTTATGCGCCACTGCTGGCAAAAGAAGGACATACCCAATGGAATCCCGACCTGATATATTTCAATAATACAGAAGTGAAGCCGACTGTGGGCTATTATGTACAGAAACTGTACGGACAGCATTCGGGAGACGAATACCTGACAAGTAAGATAGAGCTTTCTGACAATAGGGATGCTGTTCAGAAACGTATTGCAAAATCAATCATCCGCGATAGCAAGACCGGAGATGTGATTGTGAAACTTGTGAATATGCTGCCTGTAGAAGTAAATACAAAATTAGACCTGACAAGTATCAGTATAACAGATCCTATAGCTTCAAGAACTTTGCTGACAGGCGCGCCTGACGATAAATCGGCCAAACCTGTATCAGACAGTTTCAATGCAGGGGATAACTGTAAATTACCGGCTTATTCTTTCACTGTGCTAAGGTTTAAGACAAATTAAAAAGTTTATCTATATAGTAAGCTATTAGCCCCTGGCTGTTAGCTTATAGTTCTTTGAAAAAATAATTAGTGGATTAGCAAATTAGCAGATTAGCAAATGAATGAAAAAGTGTAACCTTTGTTACCTTTTAACAGTTACAAGTTACTTCGCCCTTCGGGCAGTTACGAGTTACAAGTAGACAAGATGCGAGATACAACAAGATACAAGATACGAGTTGTTAACTGTTTACTGATATATCTGTTACTTTTGTTACTTTTTAACTATATATGGTTAACGAACGTAAAAATGACAAGATAAAAACACTGGAAAAACTGTCAGATGTGTCAGATTTTAACCAAACATAGTTAATAAATATAAACAAGATAATAAGTTAAAAGTTACAGATTACGAGTTTTGTCGCTTCGCGCCGCTAACGGCTAAAAGCTATCAGCTAATAGCTAAAATATCTGTTACATCTGTTACTTTTTAACAACATCTCGCAAATAAAGGTTAATTCAATACAGGTTTCCTGGAATATTTAGTTAAAACATAAAATGAAAAGAATTTATATCATTACCGGGCTTATCGTCAGCACATTGTGTATGAATGCCCAGTTGAAACCAAAAGTAGAAACTTTTAGTTTGCAGGACGTAAGATTGCTGGATAGCCCGTTTAAGCACGCGGAAGACCTGGATAAGCAATACCTGCTGGAACTGAAAGCCGACAGGCTATTGTCACCGTTCCTGCGTGAATCCGGACTGACACCTAAAGCCGAGAGCTATACCAACTGGGAAAATACCGGACTCGACGGCCACATCGGAGGCCATTACCTATCGGCATTGTCCCTGATGTATGCATCGACAGGCGACAAACAGATAAAAGAGCGTCTCGACTATATGGTTAGCGAGCTGAAACGCTGTCAGGATGCAAACGGCAACGGTTATATAGGCGGTGTTCCGGGAGGAAAAGCTATCTGGGAAGAAGTCGCAAACGGCAATATCAGGGCGGGAGGTTTCGACCTTAACGGCAAATGGGTCCCATTATATAATATCCATAAGACCTATGCCGGGCTGCGTGATGCTTACCTCTATGCCCATAACGATATGGCAAAGGATATGCTGATAAAAATGACCGACTGGGCGATTAATCTGGTGTCGAAACTATCGGAAGAACAGATACAGGATATGCTTCGCAGTGAACATGGCGGACTGAATGAGACATTCGCCGATGTAGCCGCGATAACAGGCGATAAGAAATACCTGAAACTGGCGCATCAGTTTTCACATCAGCTGGTGCTTAATCCCCTGCTCAACCATGAAGATAAACTGACCGGGATGCATGCCAATACACAAATACCGAAGGTGCTTGGATTTAAACGCATAGCCGATGTGGAAGGTAACGATTCGTGGTCGGAAGCTTCGCGCTTCTTCTGGGAAACGGTTGTGGAACGTCGTTCGGTAAGTATCGGAGGCAACAGTGTGGGAGAACATTTCAACCCGACGAATGATTTTTCGAGAGTGATAAAGAGTATCGAAGGCCCTGAAACATGTAATACATACAATATGTTGCGCCTGTCGAAAATGCTTTATCAAACGTCTCAGGATGAAAAGTATATGGACTATTATGAACGGGCATTATACAACCATATCCTTTCTACCCAGAATCCCGAACAGGGAGGATTTGTTTACTTCACCCAGATGCGTCCGGGGCACTACCGGGTATATTCCCAACCGCAGACAAGTTTTTGGTGCTGTGTAGGTTCAGGAATAGAAAACCATGCCAAATACGGGGAGATGATCTATGCGCATACGGATAATAAATTGTATGTGAACCTGTTCATCCCTTCCCGCTTAAATTGGAAAGAGAAAAAGACCGAAATTATACAGGAAAATTCATTCCCCGACGAAGCTAAGACCCAATTGACTATCAACCCTGAAAAAACGGCCGCTTTCACCTTAAAGCTACGTTATCCGGTATGGGTAAAGAAATGGGGGCTAAAAGTGAGCGTCAACGGTAAAGATTATCCGGTATCGCAAGACCCGGCCAGTTATATATCCATCGACCGTAAATGGAAAAAGGGAGATAAAGTAGTAGTGGAAATGCCTATGCGGATAACGGTAGAGCAATTGCCGGATAAATCGAATTATTACTCTATTTTCTACGGCCCTGTTACCCTTGCCGCAAAGACGGGAACCGAAGATATGACGGGATTGTTTGCCGACGACAGCCGGGGCGGACACATTGCTCACGGCAGGCAAATACCGATGAAAGATATGCCGATTATCGTCAGCGATCCGGATAAAATAGCTTCTTTGGTAAAAGCTGTACAGGGAAAGCCCCTGACGTTCCATCTATCGGGGCTCTATCCCGAAAAATATACGGCAGGACTGGAACTTATACCATTCTTCCGCCTGCATGAGTCGCGCTATATCATCTACTGGCCACAGGCAACAGCCGAAGAAGTGAAAGAAATACAGCAGAAAATAGAAGACGAAGAAAAGGAAAGAATCAAACTGGATGGGATTACAGCCGATAAAGTAGTCTGCGGGGAACAACAACCCGAATCGGATCATTTCATACAATCCGATAAATCGAATACAGGCTTTATCGAGGACATACACTGGCGTGAAGCAAGGGGTTGGTTCAGCTATCAGTTGAAGAATGCCGGCAAGAATGCCAATTACCTGTATCTGAAATATTTTGACCGTGACCAAAACCGCAATTTTGACGTTTTTGTAAATGGTCGGAAAGTGGCTTCACTGAGTCTGAACGGTGATGGAGGAGATAACCTCTTTACTTCTACCTATCCTGTTCCCGAAAGTGAAAAAGGCAAGGAGATACTCGAAGTAAAAATCGTGGCTGCACCAAATAGTGTGACAACCAAGATAGCAGAAGTGAGGATATTATCAGAAGACTATAAGCACTGAAAATAATTAAAGAGGCTATGTTAAGAGTAATTTTCATTATCTCTTTGTCATGTTGAACGGAGTGAAACATCTCATTTCCCGGAGGTCGAGATTCTTCATTACATTCAGAAACAACGTTCGGCAGAGCGAAGCGGAGCCAATGACAAAGAGAGTAATACTTTGTGAACTCAAAATTACTCTTAACACAGCTTTATCATTTATCCTTATTGCTTTACAATTCTCATTGAATAAAATGAACGGTAAACAAAGACTAATGCCACGGCAAGAAATACCAATCCGATCCATTTACAATAGTCGGGAATCTCAATCGCAATCTCTACAGCCAACAATCCGAATAATGTTGAGAATTTTATGATAGGATTCAACGAAACCGACGATGTGTCTTTATACGGGTCGCCGACAGTGTCGCCAACTACCGTGGCTGCATGCAGATCGGTATTACGCTCTTTTAATTCCACTTCGACTATTTTCTTCGCATTGTCCCATGCTCCTCCTGCGTTTGCCATATAGATAGCCTGGAATAAGCCGAATACAGCAATGGATATGAGATATGCGACAAAGAAGTTAGGATCGATAAAGGCAAAGGCCATAGTGATGAATAACAAGGCAAGGAAAATATTCCACATACCCACCTGAGCATACTGGGTACAGATCTTTACCACAGCTTTGGAATCTTCTATATCAGCTTCGTCTTTATCCAGATTGATATTCTTCTTTATGTACTCCACGGCACGGTATGCACCGGTAGTCACAGCCTGCATAGATGAACCCGAGAACCAGTAAACAACGGAACCTCCGCAGATGAAACCCAGCAGTACAGGAGCAGCTATAAGATCGATGTTCAGCAATCCGAGTTTTTCCAGCACCAGAATGATTGAGAATATCATTGTGGTAGCCCCGATCACGGCTGTACCGATAAGTACGGGTTTGGCGGTAGCCTTAAATGTATTACCGGCCGAATCATTTTCTTCCAGATACTCTTTCCCTCTCTCGAAATCAGGCTCGAAGCCAAAGTCTTTCTTTACTTCTGCCGATATGCCGGGTAAGTGTTCTATACGGGAGAGCTCGAATACCGATTGTGCGTTATCCGTTACAGGCCCATAGCTGTCTACGGCAATAGTAACCGGCCCCATTCCCAGCAAGCCGAAAGCTACCAGACCGAAGGCAAAGATAGAAGGGTGAGACATCATACTTCCCAGGTCCTGTGTAGAGATAAAGTAAGCCACAGCCATCAGTAAGGCGATTGTAAGCCCTTTCCAGAATGCGCTGAAATTACCGGCTACCATACCCGAAAGGATATTCAGCGAAGCTCCTCCTTCACGGGAAGCTGTAACCACCTCTTTTACATGGCGGGACGACGAGCTGGTAAAAGCTTTTGTAAGTTCAGGGATCACAGCTGCTGCCAATGTACCGCAACTGATAATAGACGCCAGTTTCCACCATAAGCCGTTAGGCATCTCATTCAGCAGGAAGTAACTGGCAATATATGTTGCCGCAATAGACACGACAGATGTAATCCATATAAGGGCTGTAAGAGGCACTTCGAAGTTGAACTTTGTTGAGTTCTTATATTTAGCGGTAGCAATCCCCTGATTGATATAATAAGACAGGATGGATGTAAATAGCATCATCAGACGCATAACGAATATCCAAACTATAAAGGCAGCCTGGTATTCCACATTCAATACTGCCAGTATGATAAATGAGATCAAAGCTACCCCAGTCACGCCGTATGTTTCGAAACCATCGGCTGTAGGTCCTACACTGTCGCCTGCATTATCTCCTGTACAGTCCGCTATTACGCCGGGATTACGGGGATCGTCCTCCTTAATATTGAATACGATCTTCATCAGATCGGCCCCGATATCGGCTATCTTGGTAAAGATACCTCCGGCTATGCGTAATGCGGATGCGCCGAGGGATTCTCCAATGGCAAATCCCAGTAAACAAGCCCCGGCCATATCCCCGGGTACAAATAAGAGGATAACAAGCATCATTATGAGCTCTACCGTGATAAGCATCACACCGACACTCATTCCGGCTTTAAGCGGGATATTTACTACATCCCACGGACGTTTGCGCAAAGAAGCAAACGCTGTTCGCGAATTGGCCAGTGTATTGATACGGATGCCATACCAGGCCACGCCATATGAACCGAGAATACCCAATATTGTCCAAAACAAGACAAAAGCAAGGAACGTCCCCCTGCCAACTTCTCCTTTTGCTACGATTTCCGGATTAGACAAAAATCCGAAATAGATAAGCATTACTGCCGAGATAATCAGCAATAGATAGAAGAGAAACTTGCCCTGCTGCAACAGATAGGTTTTACACGTTTCAAAAATCGTCTTCGATACGTTGAGCATCGATTGATGCGCAGGTAGCTTCTTGATATTGAAGTACTGCACCAGGCCAAATGCAATGCCGAGTAACAAAATTAAAAGGCCCCAGAGCAAAAGCGTATAACCGCTTCCAAGCTCAGGAACTTTTAAGTCTGCTTCACTGGCCATCAGGCCCGCCGGAAATAAAATAAGAGATAGGGCTAAAAGTTTCTTCATGCGTATTAATTTTTATTGATTAATATTCACTCTTATCACATTGTTAACAAATGCAACAAAATTATGATAAAACAAATACTATCGACTATATATAGTGATATACTTACTGTGTTTTATGATTTTATTGCTCTTGTTAGTAAAGTTAACTTGGCAAATATAGTATAATTATTAACAAATATTATATCCGGACCCATTTTTTATCGGAATAGTTCGAAACATAATTCATAAATTTCGTAAAAAATTGAAATAATAGATATAAAATGATTAATCGGTATCTTCGTCCGCTCAAAAGATATACAAGTGCAACCTATTCTGTGTAATATTAAATACCACACATTTATTTTTGCAAATATATATACGTTCAATGGAGAACAGATGGGAAGAAACTATTGTTCTGTCAGACCTTTTTATTCATTACATAATCTTCCATAAGAAAACCATTGCCAATGTCTATATCCTCACATTTAACAACTTCAAAGCCCAAACGCTTGTAGAAATCAATAGCTTTATTAAACCGATTCACATTCAATGACAATTCTGCGTTGCCGTACTTCTTAGCTATCCTCCCGACAGCATCAATAAAGAAACGCCCTACCCCTTTTCCCTGCAAAGATGGCAGCACATATATCTTATGGATCTTTGTAACATCAGCGCCCTTATAATCCAACTCATATGAAAGATAGCCCAAATACTCTCCACTCTCTTCTGCCAAAAGATAGTGATGACCTAACACCCCTATTTGTTCTTCCAAAGCTGAATTACTGTACATCATATCCATCATGTATCTGATCTGGCCGGACGTAAGGATACTAGCGAATGTAGGAGGCCAAATTCTGTCGGAAAGTGACTGAATGATAAAAATATGGTCTTTTGATGCTTCTATTATGTTCATTAGTCCTCCAATGTAAAAGATCTCATTCCGATACGGCTTCCATCGGCAAATATATCAACCCGGTAGGTACCCGGCATCAGGTATTCTTCTACATTCCAATACATGATTACGCCAACTTCTTCCCCACCGTATTCAATAATCTTCTTTATTGAATAATTGATATCCCTGTTTTCGTATGGAAAAACATTCGTACGGCTCTTGGTCAGGACATCATTATCCGGCTTCATTATACGCAGATAGATTGTCCGTTCCCCGGGTTCGGCGGTAATATTTTTAGTAATAGTGAAGTTTATAATGAGTTGCTCCACTTTATTAATTTTCTTCTGCACTTTACCCTTACTATTGGTAGCCTGCACACTGATGCCTGTAGCGTCGAGCTTGGCGGCCAAAGTAACTTTTTCTGTCAGATTCTGTTTTTGCTGCGACACTTCATTCAATGTACGCGTAGCCTCCTGGTATTTGTTAGTGATTTCACTTTTTTCCTTCCTCAACCGTTCGTTAGCCTGATTCAGTGAGTCAATCTGAATAATATATGATTTCAGGATTTTGCGAAGGCTGGCCAATTCATTGTTCAATCTCGCTATTTCGGCTTTGTTATCTGCTTTTACCGTTTTCAGTTCTTCCAGCAATCGCTGAACCTTTGCCTGCTCATTCGTCAGTTTCTGAAGCAAAGAATCGTTTTTGATATTCAGTTTGAAACCCTCATATTGCATAGTAAGATTTTCATACTCGTCTTCCAGTTGCTGCTTATTCAAACTGCTCTCTTCCTGCAACTCATTTATCTGCGTCTTTTGACTGAATATGTAATATCCGGCTATACCCATTGCTGCAAGTAACAGGATTATTACAATTAATAATATTTTAGAATTGTTTTTTTGTTCCGTGCTCATAATTATGTTAAAATATTAAGCGACTACAAATATAGATGTTTTTCAGCATATCGAGCAAATGGATAATATGCTTTCGCTTTTTTTAATAATTCCTGCTATTTTTGACGGCCAAAATCTTCTTTATATCAGAATAAGCATGTACATTTGCTAGTCTTTTATGACATCATCTCTATAATATATAGGATATGTCTGACTATTTGAAATCCAGGAATCAAATTATTAATTTATTATAAAAAAAATATTATGTCTAAAGTAACAGTCGTAGGTGCCGGAAATGTAGGTGCTACATGTGCAAATGTACTTGCATTTAACGAGGTAGCAGATGAGGTGGTAATGCTGGATGTAAAAGAAGGCATTTCGGAAGGTAAAGCTATAGATATGAATCAGACAGCTCAGTTGCTGGGCTTTGACACTCATATCAAAGGTGTAACTAATGATTATGCTGCTACAGCTGATTCCGATGTTGTAGTTATAACTTCCGGTATCCCGCGGAAACCGGGAATGACCAGGGAAGAACTTATCGGGGTGAATGCAGGTATCGTGAAAAGCGTTGCTGAAAACATCCTTAAATATTCGCCGAATGCTATCCTGGTTATCATCTCCAACCCAATGGATACAATGACATATCTGGCATCTAAGGTCACAGGCCTGCCTAAAAACCGTATTATAGGTATGGGTGGAGCACTGGACAGTTCCCGCTTTAAATTCTACCTGAGTGAAGCTTTAGGCTGCAATCCGAACGAAGTGGAAGGCATGGTAATAGGCGGACATGGCGATACTACAATGATCCCTGTTACCCGTCTGGCTACATATAAAGGTATCCCGGTTTCGGAAATCCTGTCCAAGGAAGTCCTGGACAAAGTGACTGCCGGCACAATGGTGGGCGGAGCTACTCTTACAGGCCTGCTGGGTACTTCCGCGTGGTATGCACCGGGAGCTGCAGGAGCATATGTTGTAGAATCTATTATACACAACCAGAAAAAAGTAATTCCTTGCTGTGTTACTCTGGAGGGTGAATATGGGCAAAACGATATCTGTATAGGTGTGCCGGTAGTCCTGGGTAAAAACGGATGGGAGAAAATTATTGATCTGAAACTGACAGCTGATGAAAAAGAAAAATTCGAAGCTTCAGCCGCTGCTGTTCACAAAACAAATGTTGTTTTGAAAGAAATCAACGCGATTTAACAAATCATATAAATTAAAATTGTAAAGGGCGTGTATTCAGCTTGAATACATGTCCTTTTTGCATATCGAGTTTTTTTGACTGGAAATATTTTTTATTTATAAATAACTTTCATATTTTTGTATACAATTTTTAGGCATTTTAAGAAAAATTGTAAGTGTTTACAATCTTTCTATTTTGAATAAAATGATTACTTAGAGACAAATAATAAGCCCGGATGATATTTTCAGCACAGAAGTGTTTGGGCAAAAAGTGATTTTCTATATTTAGAAAAGGGTATTGGAGGACCTATATGGATATAGGTATATATATTGGGGCAGTGCAATATAGAATGTTGAATAGGAATATATCCTTAGTAACATAATGGAATACAACAGCACAATAATGAAATCTTTTAAACTTAAAACGTTTAACAAAAGAGCTTTGGTTATCAGCACATTACTGATACTTACAGTTTTTTTATCTACCATTATCTACTTTTCTAACACTTTGATTGATAATGGCATCGATTCGTTCCTCATAATTGCAATTCCGGTTTTAGTATTATCCGTCGTCCTTTTATTGAAAAAGGCTTTCGTTAAAACATTTACAGTTACCATATCAAATACGAACCTGGTTGCCACTCATAAAGGCAGGGTAATTTACTCCACGCTGCTAAATGAAATTGTAATGTTTAAATACATCCGGAAAGAAAATATTGATACTCTGTTATTCTTTGCAACCAATAATCAACAGGCAACCTTCAGCATCGAATGCGTAGATCAACGCAAGCGGTTTCGGAAAATAGTAGAAACCATAAACTATACCGGTAATTACACTGCGAATATTCAAAGTGATGAAATTAGTACTATCTGGACTGATTATATAAACAAAGACATTGTTGCTAAAGAAGTTGTGATAAGAAAAAAAGCACCGCAATATTATCGCCAGGTACCATTGCACCAATTTTCAAATTAATTTGAAGGCTCTACCGATATAAAGCTAAAAGGCTGAATTTTAATAAATCCAGCCTTTTTTTATTGAAAATAGATTATCTTAATTATTCTCCGGTCTCAATTTTCTTACCACCGCTCCTGTACGCCACATTTCACTTTCGCGAAGATCTTTCAATTCTTCTTCCAGCTTTTCGCGATAATCAGGTTTCGAATTGGTGTCGATGGAACGTTGAGCCTCATTTCCGCAAGCTACCTCTTTATATAATTTTTCAAAGACAGGTTTTGTTGCATCATGGAAAGGTCCCATCCAGTCAAGAGCACCACGTTGGGCAGTAGTAGAACAGTTCGCGTACATCCAGTCCATACCCTTTTCGGCGAACAATGGCATCAATGATTGAGTGAGTTCTTCTACCGTTTCATTGAAGGCTTCTGAAGGCGAATGGCCGTTTTCACGCAATACTTCATACTGTGCGAGTAAAATACCTTGTATTGCACCCATTAATGTTCCACGCTCACCTGTAAGGTCAGAATATACTTCACGTTTGAAATCCGTTTCGAACAAATAACCTGAACCCACACCGATACCCAGAGCGATTACGCGTTCTTTAGCACGGCCTGTAGCATCCTGGAAGATAGCATAACTTGAATTCAACCCGCGACCTTCGAGAAACATACGGCGAAGGCTTGTACCCGAACCTTTAGGAGCAACAAGAATAACATCCACATCAGCAGGAGGGATAATACCTGTACGCTCTTTGTATGTAATACCGAATCCGTGAGAGAAATACAAAGCCTTACCGGCTGTCAGGTAAGGTTTCAGGCGTGGCCATACTTCTATCTGTGCAGCATCGGACAACAGGTACTGGATTATTGTACCTTTTTCAGCTGCTTCTTCTATATCGAATAAAGTTTCGCCCGGAACCCAGCCGTCAGCGATAGCTTTTTCCCATGTTTTACCACCTTTACGTTGACCAATGATTACATTGAACCCGTTGTCGCGAAGATTCAAAGCTTGTCCCGGACCTTGCACTCCGTAACCGATAACTGCGATGGTTTCATTTTTTAATACTTCTCTTGCTTTTTCCAAAGGGAATTCATCGCGGGTGGCTACTTGCTCTACAACGCCGCCAAAATTCATTTCTGCCATTTTTGTTTTGTTTAATTAATTAAAGAACTATATATATTTTATTTCAAAATTTAATGATTTCAAGTTTCAACATTATTAAATCAACTTTCCATTTTTAGTTTTGTATTTTTTACTTCCATGTGACCCTTGTAGAACAGACTGTCGTATCCCCATCCTTCATTTCAAGCACAAAGACACCGTCTCCTTCCGTTCGTTTAAGAATATCGAGTTTTGTCCCGTAACGGCCTTCCGAAATATAGTTTATCTCTATGCGGCGAATCTCTTTTTCCCTAAACATATCAATATCGAAAACATCTACAAAGTGCTCAATGTACTTCATGCTGTTAAGGTGTTTATTGATGTCCACATCGCTGTATTTAACTACAAAACCGGCAGCGATCTCATAATCATCCTTCAATGCCGGAACTTTAGTCATTCCCTCTATCGGATTCTCCTTCCGGGTAATATAATCGGACAATCCTTCCAATTCCAGGACATTTGTCGGTTTGCGTGTCACCAAATCGATAGAGGCCCAGAGTGACTTGGCAAAACCAATCTCCCTGCCTTGTTCGTCCTCGAATGAAAAATGTCGTTCAGTAAACAACCTGTTAACACTAGCCACCCATGTTTTGAGCACCATTGCCGTATCGTTTTTCGGATATTCAAATACTTCTATCGCTATCCGGGAAAGCACCCAAACCCGTTGCTGGGATGTCATTGCTGAATAGCCGAATCCGCGTTCTTCGGCATGCTTTGTCGCTGCCTGAAGCATAAATCCGCCAATCATCGGCAATGTAGCTTTTCCTCTGAAATCTGTTAAGTATGCGTCAATTCCGAATTCGTACCGGCCAATAGGAGTCATCATATTTATTAGTATATAAGTTAGTATTAAGTTAATAACGATTTGTAAAAATACTCAAATCTGCTAACAACTCATTACTTATCTTCACTGTATTTTTTATCCAGTTCGGCCAGCATATCGCTCAATCGTTCTATTTTGGATTTAGTGATTGCTACACGACCCGAACGGATAAACTGTAAGACTCCTATACTCTTACTCAATTCCTCAAACAGATCCTGTGTTTCCTGATAATGTCCGGTTTTCTCTAAAACCACACTATTTTCATTTATATCCAGAATTCGTGCGTTATATTTCCTGATAAGTCCTTCTACCGACTCGATTTTCAGAAAATCGGGAGTAGACAGTTTGTATAAGGCAATCTCCTGATGTATCAGCTCATCATTTGTATTATAATATGACTTCAGAACATCTACTCGTTTATCAACCTGCAGAACAACTTTCTTTATCATCTCCTCGTCGCAGAAAACAGTGATCGTAAACTTGTGTATCCCTTTCAATGCTGACGGTGATACAGACAGAGTTTCTATATTCAGCTGGCGACGGGTAAACACACTGGTTACCTGACTGAGCAGTCCGACTGTATTTTCCGAAAAAATGGTTACTGTATATAATGTTTTATCTTGCATAATTTTTAATTTGAAAATTTGAAAATTAGCATATTAGCAAATATCGAAAATAGAACGCATCCCTGATTCGTTTTTTAATTTGCTAATATCCGAATTTGCTAATTATTTATTATTCATTTCCCAATAATATATTTGTCACACATGTACCTGCCGGAACCATCGGATATACCATTCCTTTAGTCTCCACTTGTACATCCAGCAAATATGAACCCTTGTGATTCAGCATATCGGCTATGGCCTTATCCAATTCATCTCTTGTTTCCACTTTTTTAGCCGGAATATTATATGCTTCAGCTATTTTTACAAAATCAGGATTTTTCATCACTGTCTCCGAATACCGTTCATCAAAGAATAGCTCCTGCCACTGGCGCACCATACCCAGGAAATGATTATTCAAAATCACGATTTTAACATCAATATCCGTTTGCATAATGGTACCCAGTTCCTGTATAGTCATCTGTATACCGCCATCACCCACAAACAGGCATACTGTACGGTCTGGAGCGCCATATTTGGCTCCGATAGCTGCAGGAAGGCCAAATCCCATAGTACCCAATCCGCCGGAAGTAACTACACTACGACTGCGGTTGTATTTAAAATAGCGAACTCCCATCATCTGATGCTGCCCTACATCTGTAACAAGCACCGCATCATTGTCCGTAGCCTCAGATACTTTATTAATAACCTCACCCATCTTCAGTTTTCCCGATTCAGGATATAGTTCATCTTTGATTACAAAATTATATTCCTCATCATCGCAGGCTTTAAATTCAGCCAGCCATTCCGGAAATTTATTTCCATTAAGTTTCGCAGTCACTTTAGGTAAGGAATCTTTTACATCTCCCAATACACGGGCAGTTACCGTTACATTTTTATTTATTTCGGCCTTGTCTATATCGAAGTGTATGATCTTTGCCTGTTTGGCATATGTCTTCAAATCTCCGGTTACACGGTCGTCGAAACGCATCCCGATGGCGATCAGCACATCACATTCATTCGTTTTACGATTAGGTCCGATGTTACCATGCATGCCCAGCATACCTACATGTTGCGGATGACCGGATGGTATAGCCGAGAGTCCCAATATGGTAGATGCGGCAGGAATACCCGATTTTTCAAGAAAAGCAAGTAGCTCTTTTTCGGCATTACCCAGAATAACCCCCTGTCCTACTAAGGCCAAAGGCTTCTTCGCCTCATTTATTATCTGCGCGGCAACTTCTATCTCAGCATCCTTTATGTCAGGTTTAGGCTGATAGCTGCGTATAAACGCTCCCCTTTCATATGTATAATTATCCACCTTTCCAAACTGAGCATCTTTGGTTATATCAAGTACAACCGGACCAGGACGACCAGTAGAGGCTATATAAAATGCTCTGGCAACCGCCCATGCCATATCTTCGGGACGGCGTATCTGATACGACCATTTCGAAATAGGCTGGGTAATACCCACAACATCGGCTTCCTGAAAGGCATCGCTCCCCAACAGGGAAGAAATCACCTGCCCCGATATTACAACCATAGGTGTACTGTCGAGCATAGCATCGGCGATGCCTGTAACTGCATTCGTTGCTCCGGGACCGGAGGTAACCAGAGCCACACCAACCTTACCGGATGTACGCGCATAACCTTGTGCGGCATGTGTTGCACCCTGTTCGTGACGGACAAGTATATGGTTTATCTCTTTTTTAAAATCGTATAAACAATCGAATACCGGCATAATAGCACCTCCCGGATATCCGAATATAGTATCTACCCCTTCATTAATCAAAGAACGGATAAGGGCTTCACTTCCTGTTATTTTTGTATTCATATTTAATATATTACATTTGGCAGATAACAGCCAACAATTATTCAGTACTTTACTTATAACTCGCGATTATTTTCTAAAAACCTGACAAATCTGACACTTTTTTACGTTTTTTGTAAATAAGCAGACGAGATACGAGATACCAGTTATAAACTTACCTGCCCGCATATTTGCCTATTCATAACTATAGATAAAGTTTTTATTCTATAATTCTGATTGCTCCCAAATCGGCCGAACTCACCATGCTCGCATAAGCTTTCAGCGCTTTGGATATATAACGTTCCCGATCCGGCTTGAATGCATCTTTACCTTTTGCCAACTCCTCCTGACGACGTGCGTCCAGTTCGGCATCAGATAATTTCACATTGATGGAACGTTTAGGTATATTTATTTCTATGACATCACCGTTACGGACCAAACCGATTGCACCTCCTGATGCGGCTTCGGGAGAAACGTGGCCGATAGACAATCCGGATGTACCACCGGAGAAACGGCCATCTGTAACCAAAGCACATGCTTTGCCTAAGTGTTTCGACTTTATATAGGACGTAGGATAAAGCATTTCCTGCATGCCCGGTCCTCCTTTAGGTCCTTCATAGGTTATGACAACTACATCTCCGGCAACAACTTCACCCTTCAGGATACCTTCGCATGCTGCATCCTGTGAGTGAAATACTTTTGCTTTGCCCGAAAATTTGAAAATACTCTCGTCTACTCCTGCTGTTTTTACTACACATCCGTTAATCGCAATATTTCCTTTCAGTATTGCAAGACCACCGTCTTTGGTATAAGCATGTTCCAAATTGCGGATACAGCCCGCTTCCCTGTCTATATCGAGCGTCGGGAAATAATTATCCTGAGATCCCATTACAAGATTGAAACGGTTACCGGGAGCCGATTTGTATGTAAGCTCCGCCTCCCTGGTTATAATCGTATTTTTCGTAATATCGTATTTACTTATGGCCTGAGCCAATGTAAGTCCATCTGCCCTTGATACAGAAGTGTCTATTAACTTGGCTCTATCCAGTTCTCTCATAATACCCAGAACACCACCTGCACGGTTTACATCCTGTATATGATATTTCTGTGTATTGGGAGCTACTTTACAAAGACAAGGTGTTTTACGGGACAATTTATCAATATCATCCATTGTGAAATCCACTTCGGCTTCCTGAGCAATGGCTAAAAGATGAAGAATGGTATTTGTAGAGCCTCCCATAGCTATATCCAGTGTCATGGCATTAAGGAAAGCTGTTTTTGTCGCGATCTTTCGGGGGAGAACCGATTCGTCCCCATCCCTGTAATAACGATAGGCATTGGTTACAATTTGTCTGGCCGCATTGTTAAATAACTGCATCCGGTTGGCATGCGTAGCCACAATAGTTCCGTTACCCGGCAGGGCTAATCCAATAGCTTCGTTCAGACAGTTCATCGAATTTGCCGTAAACATTCCCGAACAGGAACCACACGTAGGGCAGGCAGCCTTTTCTATTAGATTTACTTCCCTATCTGAAACCGAATCGTCAGCCGACTTTATCATGGCATCTATAAGGTCTAGTTGCTGCCCGTCCATCTTTCCGGCTTCCATTGGTCCACCCGAAACGAAAATAGTCGGGATATTCAATCTCATGGCAGCCATTAGCATTCCCGGAGTAATTTTGTCACAGTTGCTAATGCAGATCATTGCATCGGCTTTATGCGCATTCACCATATATTCTACACTATCGGCTATCAGATCGCGCGAAGGAAGGGAATACAGCATACCATCATGCCCCATAGCAATACCATCGTCAATCGCAATCGTATTGAATTCTGCGGCAAAACAACCCAATGCTTCTATTTCAGCTTTAACTTTTTGCCCTATTTCGTGTAAGTGAACGTGGCCCGGTACAAATTGTGTAAATGAATTTACGATGGCTATCAATGGCTTACCCATCTGCTCTTCCTTCATACCGTTTGCACGCCATAGAGCTCTGGCTCCTGCCATGCGTCTACCTTGTGTGCTTGTCGAACTTCTTAATTCAAATCCCATAACTTTCTAAATTTAGCCGTTAGCTCATCGCCATACGCTTATAGTTGTTTTTCAGTTTATTTATTATCCGGAATATTATAAAAAAACCTTCCCCAAAAATGAGAAAGGCTATATTTTATTTATTCCTTATATTATCAAGCTAATATACACACCTTTCTCATTTATTCCGGCCGACGAGGAGAATATCAAGAATGAGGACATGTAAAAAGCAATTTGTCATAATTTCATATCAAAAAGTGAACACAAAGTTATAAATTTTTTTTTAAATACAAATTTTATCACTGTTTTTTTGCTTCTCAGAGAAGAAGCCGTATTAAATAAAACAAAAACAGCCTGAAACTTATATAAAAATATCCAATTAAGATCCCACTAATTGTAAAGATTTTGTAAAATATTTGGGAATCTGGATTTTAAGGCCTATGTTTATCCCAATAAGATTATATGGACATTTTATTAAAGAAAGGGTGCGTATGAAAAGACTTCACTGCTAATTATCTTAAGAATCTGACTTCTTATGGTTTATAACAGATTAAAATTTGATTATTATGCAAAAATATGAGAAATACAAGACAATACACAGGATTTCATACATCGTTTTCTTTTCTTATTTACTTATTTTAGCCGTGGGTAACTTCGATTTCGGGGAGTACACAAGTTATATACCATATTTCATTGTGGTTCCATTCCTGATATATTGTACAATAGCTGTCTCCGTGAATATTCTCATCAGAAAAGAAAGGGCGGAAAATTATTTTAATAAAAAGAAAGGGAAAGAACCAAACTATAAAAGAGAAGAGATACCGGCATTATCTAATATTAATCATGTGAATCAGTAGTTGGATTTGGTACTGATTTCAATTTTGGCGGCCAAATGGTAAAACTATGTCCGCCAAAACCACCTTATCTTAGTAAAGAACATCGTCACCAATACAGCTATTGCCGTCAGTATAACGCCTCGCAGGAATCCAAGCCACGCATTGTGCTGAAAATTGTCGAAAACAGAATATACACCGGTCAGGCTCAGCAATGGCACTGTAAACAAGCCTGTAGCCACATAGGCTATCATCGGATTCTGCCCCGACATGACGAGAAAACTTGTACTACGACGGCATTTATAATAATCACAAATAACATGGAATGCTATCATTGCCATAAAAGCCAGTCCGGAAGTAAGGAAATAGTAGCTGTATGTAGAAGGGTCTTTCTTTATCCCGTCCTGATAGGCTTCGAAAAACAACCCCAACAGAACGAGATAACTGCCCGCAACAAACAACTTTTTCCATAATTGCTCATCCGCTGTCACAGCCTTTCTCTGAATAAGGTAGCCATAGATTATCAGTCCTGTATTTATGAACATGTTTACTATCAACCAGCGGTTATACAAACAATACAGATTGATAATAATAAGCGCTATAGAAATAAACAACACCTGATACGATCCATTCCTTTCCTTTACATCTGGCTCCGGCTCCATTCCCTTTCTGGCATTCATCCACTCCATCAGATATTCCCCGGCAATACTACCCGGCAACACGATGAACAGATATTTCAGATATTCGAATCTGTACATCCAGTCCAATGGAGTAAAATTATATATCTCACTTACAAAACTGCCTTGTATATCTTTTCCCAGAAAGACAGCCATAATAAAAGGCAATACTGCAATACGCCATATTTTACTCTTTATCGTAAAAATATAAATCAGCGAACCGAATAAAGCCATATTAGCCAGTATAAGGATAATGATATTACTGAAATGCGGGTCGAACCTGCGTCCGTCGGCATAATCTACCATAAGTAACAGGACAAGAGCTGTTGCGTATGCCAGTAATTTCACTACAATATGCGTCCAAGCAGGCATCTTTAACGGTATCCGCATAAACATAGGGAACAGAAGAACGAAACACAGCAGGGACAGCCCCCAAGCCCTTGCATCCTCCGGATTACTCAATACATAAGGATAGAAATGCCGGATAAAGATGGCAAAGAATGTCAATTGGATACTTCTTTTCAGTGCATCGTAAATAAGCTTCAATTTAGACTCCCCTCTCTCCAGTCTCTTCCTGATAGAAAAAGGAAATGCTGAACCCATAGCAAACAAGAAAAAGGGGAAGACTAAATCGACCCATGTTATTCCCGGTGCTGCGGGGTTAAAAACATGGGTGGGAGGAGGTACCTGTGCATGATACATCCATCCGGGCAGGACGCCGTAGACTACGGCTCCCGACAAAACCATTGTCACAATGGCGTATCCTCTAAGTGCATCCAGTGCACATGACCTGTCATCCATCCTTCAGGAATTTATTTTATTATGCCACCGGTATGCATACCTGTTTCAACTTCTTTCCACATATTTTTATTGATAGTGTCCGTCAAATCCGATTTCTTTACTGAAAGGATTGAGCAACCTGTCCAGTATCACCGCCAGTCCGCGTTTTGTAACCGGTTTGGTCGAATATACTTTCCCATCGGTTTTGCTTTGTCCCGTAATCCGGTAAATATATTTAACGGCTGCATCTTCGGTAAGCAGTTTATTATCATCTATAATTTCCGATTCAGGATCGAAAGAATTGAGCCCTTTTGTAAATTCAGCAACTGTGATTGTTGTATCCGGATAGAACCATGTACGGTTTGCCCAACCAAATGGCTCACCTGTTGTTTTTAATATCCCGGTCGCGCTGACTTTCTGTATCACTTCAAAGTCGGGGTCGGACGGCAGAATATCGTATAAAGGCATAATGTATGCCTTTCTCTCCAGCAAGACAGATTGAACATCCCTTACTGATACCCCGCGTGGCTGTTTATCCTCTTTTACTGATAATGCCGCCAGAATTCCGGCAGCCTGCCCGGTAAGCAGAACTACAGGTTGCAGGCGGGTAGACCCATTGATGAGATTCGATACTGAAATAGCTTTATCCGACACTATCAGGCCGTCTACAGTTTCAGGAATAAGAGACCCCAGCGGAACATTAAAAGACGGAACGGGATCAAAGCCTATTTTAGGAGCCTCTGGATTTTTCCCATGATGATGATCGACCGGATAATCACCTACCGATATGCCTGTCCTGTATAAAAACTCCTTTTGGCCGTATGGATTTTCAACATGGTTGAAAGTCAGGAAAGACAATCCTTTAAGTCTGCGCCCTTCCCTATGATATGGTTTATATGCTAATTTGTCCGGTGTGTCAAATTCATCATCTGCTAATCCCAGATGTTTGAACCCTAACTCATTCTGTATATAATATATAAAACAGAGCGTATGTTCTTTCGCTTTTTGGAGTTCTTTTTCCTGTTCTTTGCGAGGCAGTTCTATTACGTTAAGATAAATATCGTTACCGGATTTAGGCCAGTTGATCATATACTTGTTATTCGGCATTTTTCCATAATCGAGCATCCGCCGGCAGTCGATTTGTATCGAATCGACAGTTTCTTTGCAGCAACCATGAAAAATTTCCGGATTATAACCCTGAGGCTTAGGGATTGTTTTATCTGCTCCTTCTCCGTAATCTTTCAGTATGGCAACCCAGGTCAGATCCTGTACGATACCGTTTGATTGTTCAGGAGCGCCCTTTTCTCCGGTTTCATTCTTTGAATCCATTCCCAACCTGTAACCGGCTTTTGCCATTTTCAGGCTTTCGCCGATATCAGTGGCATCTACTGTGATTTTAGCATGAACAATTAATTTCTCGTTCTTATCGTTGCAGAAAACAGCGCCAGTGACCGTATTCCCTTCTTTCAGTATATCATCAAGAAAATAACCATGAAGTACCGTCAAATCTTTTTCGGCCGCAGCCATCGATTTGAAAATACTATCACCTACATGGGGCTCGAATAACGTACTGCTCACCCAGCCTGTCCATACACCGCCAATACCTCCATATCTGTTGCGAAGTTTTTCCCTGAACTCATTCCATATACCCGAATGTAAATTGTGGTTCCCGTCGCAGGCTCCAACACCCTGAGCTGTAAACATACCCCCGAGCCACGGGCTTTCTTCTACTATAAGTGTTTTAACACCTTCTCTAGCAGAAGATATCCCTGCAGACGTGCCACTGGTGGTACCACCGATAACCAGAACATCAGTAGTGATTTCCTTCGTGCTTTGTATATTTTCACACGATATCAGGGAAACTGAAAATATCAGGGTAAAAAATAAAATAAGTGATGTTTTATTCATTGATGTATGGTTTTAACAATGTAGCCCAAATCAAGTACCCTTTTTCATTCAGATGAATGCCATCAGCAGTGTAGCCGGCATTGAGATGTCCGTCGTCTAATAAACCTGAATGAATATCAATGTATTTTAGCCGGTGCTTTTTTGCTATTTCTTTAATAAGTTCATTAAATTCTTTTATTGTGCCGTTCTTATCTTTTAAGAATACACTACCGGGATTTACAATATCGTTGACTGGCAATAAGCTTTCAAGATATATACGGCAACGGGGTTGCTCCCTTGATATTAAATTTATAATTGTATCGTACCGGATTTCAAATTCCTCTTTCGTTATATTATGAAACAGAATATCATTAATTCCGGCTGTAATAAACATTTTAGAGGGCTTGTTTTTTAATATATCGGGTAACCGGTCAATCATACCGCATAAAATATCGCCACCGATTCCTCTGTTCAATATCTTCTTTCCGGGAAAATATTCCCACCACAAACCTCGCTCGGTAAGGCTGTTTCCAAGCATTACAATTGCTCCGTTTACTTTTGGGATGCTTTCCTGTTGTGCCCGCTTGTTGTCATAATAATCATTTCTGAAATCAGGCTTTTGCTGTGCAAAAGTATTTACTGCAACCAAGTACAAGATTATATATACAAAATATTTCATAATTAATATTTTATGATTTACACTTAATATTCTTCTTTATTATTTTATTTTCTTCGGTATTCCGGTATATACATTATCAAACCGGTCTATCACCTCTATTTTTATCTCAGCGTTTTTATCTATCGGTTCGGCATAGAATAAATGTTCTGTCGGTCCCGCCCCGATATATTTATACCGGAAGTTTTCCCGGTTTTTCTCTACATAATCCACAACGCCGGGATCCCAGCCCCTGTACTGCTTCATCTCGCCCATTTTAGCTCCGTTTTCGTACCAATATACTTTCCATTGAGGATCATAATTCCATACGTTTGCTATAATGGCGTCTGGTTTATGTTTATCGGCTCCCGGCAGATATGAATCAAACTGATAATCCTTATCTTTTCCTATCGGTTTATAATACCATTTCACACGGTTTCCGTCAAACTCATAAACAGCATATCCTAAAGGGGTACCGTCACTATTATAGGGAGCTTGCCAGAAAATACCACAGAGGGCAGCATGAACATGCTCGAAGAGATTATCTGCCAACTGATAATTTTCGTTATAATGTTCATGCCCCGAAAGAATTAAAGCGTTGTATGGTTTTAGCATTTTGTAAAGGCTATTCCTGTTTTGAAGCACTTTGTTCATTTCTTCCTTTACATATTCTCCTTTCCGGGCTTCGGGTGAATAAGTTGGTATATGGAAGGCAACAACTACAGTGGAACCTTCGGGAATAAGAGCCAAATCCTGTTCGAGCCAGCATAACTGCTTTTCATCAAGATAGCCGATGGAGGAATATCCCCGGGCCGTAAAGAATACATCATCAAGGACAATATAGTGAACTTTACCTCTGTTGAATGAATAGTATGCCGGCCCTAGCGCTTTTTTGAAAGTTTCCTTCGAATAATGGTTCGATCTTCCGTCCACATCCATATCATGGTTCCCGGCAGCATAGAAGAATGGGATATTTGTTTTGGCAAACATCTGTTTTATCGGTTCCAAAAACTTTGGCTCCCTGCTTATCTCCGCTATTATATCACCGCAAATCATACCATGCACGGGCAGATGCTTATAATATTGGTTAACCAGCAATTCCATATCTTTTAACGCTCCTCCCAGCATGGGTATTTCCTCATCGAATCCGACCTGAGGGTCGGCACAGGCAATCAGGACATGCTTATCTTCATTTTGTCCGGATTTTTCCAGTATAAAATTAAATTTTTGTTTCAATCCGGATTTGTCGGTTATCCGCTGGAAATAGTGAGGGGCATTATCCTTCACCGGAATAATATAGCCCGGTGGTACAGATATATACACAAAGTCGGCAGTGGCATTGCTCAACAACTTATATTCACCCCTATTATCAGTGGTAACAATATTATAGCCATCGGTCACGGCAACCCCAGGAATGGCAGATCCCTTACTATCAAGGACTTTCCCTGACAATTCTATATTTCGTAAATCTACCTGAGCATTTATATTTACCGATGAAATAAATATAACTACCAGATAAAAAAATTTGCAGGCCGGCATATTTGTTTATTATTTAAGTTCTTCAATATAAGAGTTTCCAAAACGGTCGATAACCTCTACCTTTATTCTGGCCTCCTTATCCTTAGGGATAGCAAAAAACAAATGATCTGTCTGCTTAACAGAGATCCAGTTATATCTGAAATTCTTCCCGTTATCTTTTACATAGTCGCGAATATTAGGGTCGTATCCGGTAAACCGTTCCATTTCGCCCATCCTCACATTATCCTCATACCAATATATTTTCCATGAAGGATCATAATTCCAAACATTTGCTGTTATCGCATCCGGTTTTTCCGGACTAGCTCCCAGTGGATATAAATTGAACTGGTAATTCCGATTTTTCCCGATTGTCTTAAAGTACCATTTCACATTATCTCCGTCAAATTCATAGACTCCGTATCCCGAAGCTGTTCCATCATGGCACCACGGCGCCTGCCAGAAAAGACCGCAAATCGCTGCATGATTATGTTCGAAGATATTACCGGCAAGGATATAATTTTCGTTTTGGTGTTCATGCCCCGAAAATATATGGGCATTGTATGGCTTAAGTATTTTATATAGGGATTGGCGGTTCTGCAAGACTTTGGTCGGAGGTTCTTTACTATATTCGCCTCTACGGGCTTCCACCGAATAAGAGGGTATATGCATGGAGACAACAACTGTAGACCCTTCAGGCACAAATGCCAAGTCCTGTTCCAGCCAGTTGAGTTGTTTCTCAGGAAGATATCCGATATAGTAAAAACTATTTCCGGCATAAAAAACATCGTCCAAGACCACATAATGGATTTTGCCTCTGTTGAACGAATAATACGTTGGACCAAAATGCTTTTTATATAATTCTTTCGCATAATTATCCGATCTTACATCGAGATTTATATCATGGTTTCCCACGGCAAAGAAGAAAGGGATATTCATTTGCCTGACAATATCTTTCATCGGTTCATAAAGTCTTGGCTCTTTGCCTGTATCGTGGATAATGTCTCCACATATTATGCCATAAACAGGCCTGTCGGAATAATCATCTCTTATTAGTTCCGATACATCTGAAGCAGCTCTTTCCACGAAAGACAATTCGTCCATGAAGTTTACCTGAGGGTCCGCCCACACTATAAAAGTGTGTTTATTATCATCAACACTGGATTTCTGTAATTCAAAATCTATTTTTTGCTTCTTTTTGTCACTCTTTTCTATTTTTTTGAAAAAGCAAGGCACTTTATTTTCAATCGGAATTTTATATCCCGATGGTACTGTGATATATATGTATTCGGAAGTTCCGTTACTCAATAATTTATATTCCCCCTTCTCATTTGTGATCACGATATTGATACCATCCGTAACAGGGACAGCACCAATACCTTTACCCTTTTCGCTGACTCTGCCATAAAATTCTCTTGTCCGCAAATCGGCTTGCGCTCTACCATTGGTTACAGGCAAGGCGGTTAATATGATTAAGATATAAATTAATTTTATTTTCAGCATATCCATACTTTGTCTTTTCAAAAGTTCTATGGCCTGCACAGATAAAAACGGCAGGCCATACAACAAAACTCAACTATTTATTCCGCAGGTGTCAGTATAGCCGCCCATCCTCCACCTTTAGCCATATTTATCTCTAAAGTCTGGCCTCCGGAAACGTCTTTGGTTTCTATCTTGAAATCGGAACCGTATCTGTTTGCATTTACTCCGTCTTTCAGTATTTCCGCTTTATATTTGCCCTCCCCTATAAAATTAAGATTAACGCTGAGTTTGCGCTGGTCCCAATTAGTAAGTGAAGCGATATACCATTTGTTCCCGCTGCGGCGGGCGATAGTAAGATATTTCCCTGCTTCGGCTTCGATGGCTTTGGTTTCGTCCCACACAGTCGGTATTTGTGCAATGAAAGAGGTAAAATCAGGCGTCTTATAATAGTTGGACGGACTGTCCGCGAACATCTGCAGCGGACTCTCAAATGCAATGAACAGTGCACCCTGATGCGCCCGTGTGCCCTGGCTCATCGGATGGGTGAAGTTCATGTGGAAGTCGTTTTGCGTTGCATTAACGGTCGCCCCCGGCGTATAATCCATCGGGCCTGCCACCATGCGGGTGAAAGGTAATATCAAGTCGTGATCAGGAGAAATATCATTCGAAGACTTATTATGCTCCAACCCGTAAACTCCTTCATAAGTCATCACATTCGGATACTTGCGATGCAAACCCGAAGGCTTGAATGCACCATGAAAGTCAACAAGCAAGTGCCTTTCGAAGGCCGCTTTTCCCACATTTTCGTAAAAATTTACCATTTCCTGATCGTTGCGCTGCATAAAATCAATTTTCACTCCTTTTATCCCCCATTGCTTATACAAATCGAGGATTCCTTCTATATCCTCGTGCAGAGGATTCCATAAAGCCCATAATACAAGCCCTACATTTTTCGTCTTTCCGTACCTGACCAATTCCTGCACGTCGACATCCTTGTTTGGCTCGCGGATATTCCATGTACCGGCAGACCAGCCCTCGTCCAGCAATATATATTCCAATCCGTATTTCGCGGCAAAGTCTATATAATATTTATACGTCCGGGTATTGACTCCCGCCTCAAAATCTACGTCATATACATTCAATGTACTCCACCAATCCCATGAGATGCGGCCGGGTTTTATCCAACTCTTATCTCCGGCTACGCCCGGAGGGGATAACTGGTAGACCAGATTATTTTCCAGCAGGGATTTGTCGTCAGGGCTGATTATCAGCAATCTCCAGGGAAAAGTTCTCTTTCCTTCAGTTTTTGCTATATAATCGGCATTAAGGACAATCTCCTCATTGCGATCCGAGCCTTCTTTTATCTTTTTTTCTAAAATAACAGGAGGAAACACTCCATTTAATTTTTGTGTGGCTGTTCCTGATAAAAACAGATTCGGGTAATCGGACAAACCGGCTTCCATTATAACCATCTTTGTGCCTGATGCTGAAGATAAATAGATCGGGAGATAAGCATATTTCCGGTTCGGAATATCAGAAACGGAGATGTAATCGAAATCGCCTTCACAGTGTGTAATAAAATTCGGGCTGCTCTCTTTCGGCCAATAAGTATTGTAATTACCTCCCAGATTAAATTCTACAGTTTCGTTTTCTACATGTATTTTCTGCGAAGGTACAGCCGTTTCGAATCTGTAGGCCGAGCCATTATTGTAGACACGGAACGTTACGGCATAGCCTCCTTTGAAGGTCAGGCTCATTTCGTTGTAGTTGTCCTTCATATTCCTGAATTTGGTGGGAACTACAACTTCAAAAGCCTCATCGACAGACCGCCGGCTCACTTTTTGCGCCGAAACATTTATCCCGAACACATCGTTGCTTTCTTTTACCGTCATCGCTATTCTGCTCGGCTTCAGTATCGTTTCCTTATTAAAATTCACACTCCAGCTAAGTTCTTTTCCATCAGAAACCTTTACTTGTATTTTACGGTCGGGAGAAGATACAATGTAGTCTTTCCCATGTATAAGACCTATAGAAAAACAAAAAAGTATAATGGAAGCTATTGCTTTGTTCATATTGTTTTTATTTCTGTTTATTATTTATATACGCGATTTATCCCGTCTTTTATCGCGTTCCATTGATTGAAATTAATAACATGCGATATCTCGAATACCATCAGTCCGTCTGTGTTTTTGAGGCATAGATATACAGCATCCGAAACTTTGGAAGCATTGCTTCCATATGCAGGTGTATTTATCGAACCATTTACTTTGCAATCACCCATTGTAAATCTATTGTATGTAGCCACAAAATTCTCTACAGACCAAACAGAATTAGGAGCTTCGGATTTCCAAATAGCATCGGCATACGCACCTAACGAAAATACATCCAACTGGTCGGCAAACCCTGTTTTGCTATAATTACTTGTAAACTGCCAACCATCCGGTTTGTAATTCTTGCTGGCCCAATTCTGGCCTACACCATATCGTGAACCCCAGTCGGCCGATGCCCACAAGTGAAGTTCCATATTCGGATTAATGGATTTCACCTTCGAGCGGATATTCGTTATCAGATTGGTTATCGTCATCGAACGGAATTCTATCCACTTCTGATATTGAGGTCCCGGCGCTCCGGTCGACGTAAGAATATTGTTCCTGTTGGTCACTGTTTCCCCGCTATATGCCTGAAAGGCCGAGATAGTAGCGTCGCTGAACCCATAGTTATCGTACCACCAACGGCAATAATCCAGGCATATCCCTTTTAGTTTAGGATATTTCGTAGCTATTTCTCCTATGATGGAAATGACGAATGACTGTACTTCAGGCAGGCATGGATTCAACATCGCGGCGTCTACATTCTCCTCATTGCGTATATCCACCAAGTCGTTCGGATTGTTGTTATTCATCCTCATTTGCGTTTTGCCATCCCATGTATGGTCATCATAGATCAACCCCTCTTTCTTTCTCGTGTATCCGAATCCAAGTGTGGATATGCTTGCGATGACTTTAATATCCTGGCGTTCGGCTTCTTCAATCCAATATCCAAGATAATCCCAATCGCGTGTCACCGTTTCAGTGTCCCATTTGGTTAGCCGGGGCAGAATATCACTATCGTATAGGGCATAGCCGATGCCCGGCTTCACATCCACATAGATTTCGTTGAAGCCCGTAGCCTTCATTTTTTCCAATGCTCCCTTAATCGCTTCTTTAGTTGAAAAACGGGTAAGGTTCGCATGGGCGTCGATCCACATTTGTATCGGTTTATCAGCCATAGGCGGTTTATCCACATCTATCGGAATCTCGGGTTTATTATCACCGTTACCGCCATCATCACCGGAGCAACTTATCACTGAACATAGAACTGCCAGTAGTAATAATATATATCTAATCATGCGTAAATAAATTTTAGGATACATTGTTTTTTCTTCTTAGTTATTATTTTCCTCTGCGCGTCCGATACCTCGCTTGATATCGTCCCACATATTATATTTTATCACCTGTACAATATCAAATACCATCAGTCCGGCACTCTGGGTGAGACATACATACACGGCGTCTTCCATATTTTTTATATTATTCTCACCATAGACTGTCCCGTATATTTCACAGTCATCACCAATAAGTTTGTACGCGCGGTCTATCGCATATTCTATCGATTCGTTATTATCCAGCCCGTATACATCATACAGGTATGAACCCAGCATGAATACATCCAACTGATCGGCAAAGCCCGTATTTTTATAGGTCTCCGAAGCCCATTCAGGAAACATTTCTGATGGGTCATAATGTTTCTTACTGCCCCAGTTTTGCCCGTTTCCATAGATAGAATGTATCCACGAGGCCGCCCAGTAATCCAACTGCATATCAGGCTTTTTGTCTTTTATTGTCTTCCGGATATTGCCTATAAGGTTTGTAATAGTAGTGGAGCGGAATTCCCACCACTGCTTGTAATATTTGCCCGGGATACGTTCTGCTTTGTCATTATAAGTAAAAATATCTTCAGGGAAATGATCCACTTTCTCTCCGATGAATTTTTCAAATGCCACACGTGTCGAATCCGAAAAGTCGTAATTAGCATTGCAATAACGGCAATAATCCAAAGTAAAAGCATCGAAATCGTAATTGGATACAATTTCTGAAATATATTCCGTAATAAATGTCTGCACGGATTTTAACACAGGATTCAGGAAAACAGCGTATTCGCCGGTTTCCTTCATATTTTTCAAGCCGTCGGGCGTATAAGCGATGCATACTTTATCGTCCCAGGAAGCATCTTCATAGGCTGTTCCTGTTTTTTGCCTGACCAGTCCGGCAGAAAGTATTCCGGCAGAAACAGTTACTTTCATATTCCGCTTACGGGCCTCATCTATAAAGAATTGCAAGTAGTCCCAGTCCCGTTCGTACACATAACCGTCTCCGAATGTCGTCAGGGGTTTCAGCATTTTACTTTTGTATAACGCATCTCCCGCCATCGGGCGCACATCCACCACAATTCCGTTGAATCCTGTATTTTTAGCAAGGTCTAAATAGAAGCGTATACTATCCTTATCCGAAAAACGTTTGAAATTAGCTTCGGCATCCAGCCAGAGTAATTTAGGTTTTCCGGTGTCGGCTTCTTTCTCCTTGGTGGAACAAGCAGCGCATACAAACGCTATAAAAAATAAGATTAGAATATTTCTCATATCAATTAACAATAAATATCCGGTTCTTCCGGATGGAAAAGGAAAGCCCCCGTTTTTGAAAGAGGCTTTCCGGTAATCGGGTAATTATTCGAAACAAGTCAGTTTATAGGTGTACAATCCTACTCTGCCGGCCCAAACAAGCAAATAAGCTTCGTTGTTCTCTTCGCTCCAGTACCAGTCCACCCATGAACCATAGCTCCAGTTACGGTTTATGCCTTCAGCTATATTCAGGTTTTGATGAGCCAGTGTTTGCAGATCGGATGTCAACACTGCGGCCGCGTGCCACCATGCTGTTCCACTGGTTACCGCCACATAGCTCTTCCCGTTGACAACCATTCCACATACTACCGGAGCACGTCCGCCTGTACGGGCTGTGGCGAATCCGGTTCCGACCCACCATGCCTGGAGTGTATTCTGCCAAAGCGGAGGCATAGTCGAAGTAGTCAACCCTGAGAATGTATTAATGTAGCAATGAATCGAATTGGCTGCACCCGCCGTGCCTTCGGTGTCACCCACTACGTAGTTTGGAGAGTCGGAGTCGTCAAGCGGGGAAATCATCTGGAATCCGGCACTGTCGCCACTTGAAAAACCGGTTTCTATCGTAGAGTAGTTCGATGCGAGTTGTCCTCCGGTAACCTTGACACGGTAATGTTCGCCTTTTGCCCCGCGCGGAGCCAAAGCCGTAATCCAAGCATTACCTGTAATATCGCCTGCTACCTGGAAATTAGCCGACCCATCGGTAGACGATGCCATATTCACAGCTATTTTACCCACCGATCTGGGAGCATCCGTCGGTCTGGTCCAGTAGAAAAATTCCGTTTCGTTTCCGGTGACCACAAGTCCGACAAGATTTCCCTTAAAATCGGATGTAATCAATTTCAGATTTGCTACGGAGATAGAACCCAAATTGAATGAACCGGCATCGTTCAGCGTGTTTTTATCCACTACTTTGATACAATACGGAGAGGCAGGGTCGGCGTTGACGTATGCACGTGAAAGCATCACGATGTAATCGCCACAATAGGCGGGATACATCAACAAGTCGCCATACAGTTTCGAATCAGCGAAGCTGAAATCATTCTGTTTGCCCGGATAACCCATCTGATCGAATTTTTTCGCTGTTCCTATCTCCGCGTAACTGAATCCTTGACCATATGGCAACTGATCGGAAATACCCCACCCCACTGTGTAATCACGCTTGTTTTTTCCATCTTCCGAGGTAATGGTATATTTCACACCTCCAGCCTGCGCAAAGTTTTGAGGAAGAGCCGGATCAGGTGTCACTGTTGCCCCCTTCGACAGATAAAAAGTGGGCACAGCCGATTTTAGCGCTTCTTCCGCGTCAATATAAGGCGAAACCTTAATGGTGACTGTATTGTCGCCATTAATCACTCCCCTAAAAACAGCAGGTTTATCCCCAACTGTCCCCTTAACCGAAAAAGACAGGGTTATTTCCGCTTCACTGTTCAGATCGTCATCTTTACAAGCACCGAACGAAACGACACAGCAAAGAGCCAATATTGAATATATATTAAAGATTAAGTTTTTCATAACGAAATAATTTTTATATAAATAATAAAAGTTATTCATAATAACCTCTTACACGGTATTGGCGTGTGGTTCCTATTCCCGACTTCACGGTAATTATAATACCTTCGCCCGTAATGTCATGTCTCCCGGACAAAGATGGCGTGATGATTTCATCATATGTCACTGTTGCCGTTAAATAGATATTCTTCAGATCCACATCATTTTCCAGCGATTTGGAAATCGCAAACAGAATCAGCCCGTAACCGCCGTCCACCTGTTCCTGGGTGAAATCACCGCTTACAAGGTTGCCATTTTTGTCGTACTCCATAATCTCTCCACGAAATTCACTGGCACCATGCTGCGCTTTACAAATCATTTGCGAGATTGTATTAGTATTATGCACATGATCTTCATCGGCATCGGTACATCTCCATAACAAGACTGTCAATAAGATGCTCAGAGTCAATGCTCCTATTTTAGTTATTCTCTTCATTTCCGATATTTTTTATGATTTACCAATATGGATTATTTCCGCCTAATTTATTATTGTTGGCAAGTTCTGCCGTAGGCAGTGAAAAATAGTAATATTTTTCGAGGAATATACGAGGAGTTCCCGCATCGCAATTTACTCTGGCATAAGTGTAAGATCCATTATCATTCGTTACTTTTACTCCATGCGCATTTTGTCCATTAATAACGTTTTCAGCCAGTTTCCAACGACGCAAATCCCAATAGCGGAAACCTTCGCCAGCCAGTTCCACACAGCGTTCTTTACGCAACAGCGTCATAAACGCTTCTTTGGTCGCGGCGTCTTTCGCAGGTAATCCTACTCTGGCCCGTACTTCATTCAATGCACCCAAAGCCTGGGTCTTGTAGCGGATATAATCCAGTTCGGCATACGCCTCGGCCTTATTAAGCAATACCTCGGCATAACGGAGTACCGCATCGTACTGGTAGCTTCCCTGCTCTACAAAACGGGTGTAATTCTCCTGTAAATATTTACGCAGATAATAGCCTGTGCAGGTATGTCCGCTGGTACTCGCCGACATGGTGAAATCTTTAAATTCATCGGCTCCACCTTCCCACGTCTGTATTTCGCGACTTTCCCATTGGCTGCCATTATACAATATAGTGGCATGGAAACGGGGTTCCCTGTCGGTGTAAGGATCTGTATGATTAAGAGTATAAGTACTCCAGCTAAAATCGGTTCCATCACTAAACTCATACATATCGGCCAACTCGCCGGTCGGTACATGTTCTGCATATATAGCGTCCGTCTTGTAAACGGCCCTGTCACCGAAAGGCCGGTTGTACTGGTCGAAACTGTGAGGTACGCCGGGATCTGTGTCCGAGGCACTTGGCTTGTAGTATAATGCGAATAAGATTTCCTTCGAGTTATCCTGTTTTCCATCTACCTGGAACACTTTCGCATAGTCCGGAGCCAGAGCGCCACCCAATTCCTTCACTTTTTCGGCAGCATCTGCGGCTATCTGCCATTTACCGGCGTATAAAGCCATTCTTGAAAGGAATCCGTAAGCGCTTTTCTTTGTCGCACGGCCTTCCCATTCGGCAGGCCATGAATCAGGCAAGCGTTCGGCGGCCCATTGCAATTCACTGATTACAAAGTCCCAGCTCTGGGCTTCGGTGAGACGGGCTCTGTGTACATCTTCCTCGTAGGCACCATCGTCTAATCCACCGTTTATACCGGAAACATCCGTGCGAAGCACCACGCCTCCGTACACACGAATCAGGCGGTAATATGTGAAAGCACGACACAGACGGACTTCTGCGCGGCGTATATTGCACCAATCTTCGCCGAACTTGCTGTCAGCGTTGTAACGCTTCATTTCGTCCAGCAAAGCATTAGCACGGCGAATACGGTCACTATATAATCCCCAACACTCAAACGCGCCTGCGTTCCCGGTAGAGAATGAGCTGGCTTGCAATAAAACTTTATTATATGGATGGTTATACAATTCCCACGATGTGGATTTCATCAGATCGGAATAGCTGTCGTAGAATACGTTGCGGCTATTGCTCACCTGCGAAACATCGGTAAAGGTTTTATAAGATGCTGTGATATACAAGTCGGCTGCCTCTGACGAACCCCAGACTGCATCGCTCGACAATACTCTTGTATTCTCCAAATCGAGAGCGTCATGGCAGGAAGGCATACACAGAGTTAAGGCGACGGCACTTAATAATTTTATAATTGTTCTCTTTTTCATTTTTTTTCCTCCTTACATTATTAGAATGTTACTTTAAGTCCCAAACTGTAGGTTTTTTGTTGCGGATAATATCCGTTACTTACCGACGGGCTTTCGGGGTCAACATATTTGAAATGACTGAACGTAAGCAGGTTGGTTCCTGCCAGATAGATATTCACCGAGCTAAACGGAGTGCTCTTCAACACTTTAGAAGGAACATTATATCCGATATTCGCATTTTTCAGGCGCAGGTATTCACCGTTCACCAGCCACCATGTAGAATGCCATGCATTGTTTCCGCTATTTACAGTAGTCAATCTCGGATATTTGGCATTTGGATTTTCAGGCGTCCATGCTCCTTCGATACGATAGTAAGGCGAATTACCATTCTCTGCGAATGAGGCTGTATAATTTGTGGATGAGATCACGCCTGAGTCATATGTACCGGACAGTGTATAGTCGGTATTCGTAACACCCTGCCATAATAATGTGGCATAAAAGTTTTTGTATGACAGGTTCATATCAAGCGAGAAAGTGATTTCAGGAACATCCCCATATCCGATTTTTACATAATCATATTTTTGACTGATGATACCATCGCCATTCACATCTTCATATTTTATGTCCCCCGGACGCAAGTTCCCTGATGGCGCCATCGGATAGTTGTTTATTTCTTCCTGGCTCTGGAACAATCCGAGAGCGTTAAAGCCATATCTTGCATTCATGGATTTGCCTACCTGACTGCGATAGAGAGGATGATCGTCCGGATTGACTATTTTCAGCACACGGTTGCGGGCAAATGAAAAATTACCTTTTAGTCCGTAACTCCAATCCCGGTCGATACGATTATCGTGTTTCAGTGTGAGTTCAAAACCTTTATTCTCAACTTCCCCTGAATTCATGATTGCAGGGAAAAGTCCGCCCAATGAAGGAGGGTAAGCACCAGACTGAGTTTGTATAATATCATAAGTGCGTTTATAGAATAAATCCAGTTCTACGCCCAGTTTACCTTTCCACATGGTATAATCGAAACCCAGATTATACAAGATGGTGGAAGCCCACGTCACATCCTGGTAAAGGTAGGCGTTTTTAGTATAGAGCTGAGTGATAGGGTTGTCGCCTAGTACCATACTATTTTTTGCAACTTCAAATTCCGACTTGTACAACCAAGGTATGTTGTTGTTCATGTTACCTGCAGTTCCTACACTGGCTCTGATTTTAAAGAAATCTACATTCGGAAAGGCTTTGGAAAAGAATTCTTCTTCCGAAATCACCCAACCTACCGAAGCCATCGGGAAAGTACCCCAACGGTTCTCTGGCGCAAATACATAAGATCCATCACGGCGGACCACTAATTCGGCCAGATATTTTTTATCATACATATAATTAAGGCGTCCTACATATGATGCGGTTCCTCCGGAATATCCGTGAGACCCGGTTACTGCCTGCCAGCCTTTCGGAAGGGAGAGTAACCCCATGCTTATATCGACGGCAACATCACTGTAAAATCCGCGGGCTGCTCCTGTCATTGTATTCGAATAGCTTTTTTCCGTTTCGAATAACAGTGTCGCACTCACGGAATGTTTACCAAATTCACGGGAATAATCAAGTTGCGGGCGCAACATCCATGTATCGCCCCACGACGCCGATTTGGAATATGAATTACCTTTTGTATATCCGCTGGCTCCGGAAACTCCCTGATCAAAATTTCCGTTGATAGAATATACCTCGTAGTAACGGTCGTAATTATCATCGGTAGTATTGCTGTAATTATAAGCGGCGAATATTGATGCTTTCAATCCCTTCAATACATCCGTCAGACCGGAAAGGTCGTATTCCAGTTTATAATTAGAGTTGAGTTGCCATTGGGTATTGTTCTTCCAACCCGATTCTGTCAGAGCGGCATAACCGTTATTATTGTACGTCCCGTTATTCCATGCCACATTCATACCGTCATATTCGGACTTGAAGATAGGTATGGCTGCTATAGCCTGCCTGATCGGGCTGAATTCGGTTTGGTTGCCAATAGCCGTACCCGGCCAATGCCGATCCCTGCGGTCTCCAGACAAACCTATACTGAATTTCAGATTTTTAGCCACCTGAATATCAAGGTTTGTGCGCACATTATAACGCTTTAAGCCTGTATTTATCAATGTTCCCTCCTGATTCATGAAACCTATGCTCGCATAATATTTCACTCTTTCGGTGGCGCCTGAGGCCGAAATATTATGTTGCTGAGTTATTCCGGTTCTGAAGATTTTATCCAGCCAGTCGGTCTGGCCAAATACACTGTTGGGGTCGTTACTCATCACTTTATTCTGGATACCGGCTGTCCACAGAGGATCGAGCCCGTCCATCTGGCTTGCTTTATTGTGCCAGTACATATAATCCCTGGCGTTCAGATACTCGGGCATCGCCGTATTTGCTGTCCATGTCATAGATCCGTCATAAAAGATTTTGGCAGGACCTTCGCTTCCCGATTTTGTAGTAATCAGGATAACTCCATTCGCTCCCTGAATACCATAAACCGATGCCGCCGCATCTTTCAGCACGGAGACACTTTCGATGTCGTTCGGGTTCAAATTGTCTATTGTGCGCGGTACCCCGTCAACAACTATCATAGGACCGTTACCTCCGGCAAATGAATTCAATCCGCGTACATAGAACGTTGCCCCGTCATCGCCGGGTTTGCCCGACCGCTGAAGGCTGGTCAATCCGGGCAGTTTACCCGTAAGCATATTCGATACATTCTGCATTGGTGCTTTTACAATGTCTTCAGAGGTAATCTGAGAAACAGAACCTGTCAGATGGGCGCGTTTTTGGACACCGTATCCCACAACCACCACTTCGTCAAGTTCTTTCAGATTTTCGACCAATGCGATATTTATCTGAGAGCGATTTCCTACTATCACAGTTTGAGGCTTAAAACCCAGAAACGAGAATTCAAGCGACGCATCACCGGAAGGTACCGTGATTTTGTACGCACCGTCTATATCCGTAAACGTACCCACAGTCGCGCCTTTCAACACGACGGAAACACCAGCCAACGCTTCCTGATGAGAGTCAGTAACTTTCCCTGTTATTGTTTTTTGGGAATAAGCATTGGACAGACACATAAAAGCACATAATAATATCCATATAAATTTAGGATATCTGCGCTTTCTTTTTTCATCGTAATTAATCTTCATAGTGTCGATGTTAAAATGTTAGCAATTTCTTTTGTTTTTCATTGAATTTAATAATTATAATAATCATAGATCATTCTGGTTTTCAGATATTGTCTTATATATCTGATATAGTCCGCGAGGAATGTGGAAACATCCTTTCCATTTTCCTCCTTTAAGGCTCAATAAGACGTCACCTTGCCTGTTAAGGTATCCGTACCATTCGGGATATTCGTTATCTTTAAAGTGTTGCCATGTATAATTATGTATTGATTCAAACCATTCCGCGCATTCCTGATTTCCTGTCAGGTAATATCCTTTTATTAATGCTATCAGTGTCTCGATATGCACCCACCATAATTTCTGGTCCCATTCCAATTGTTGCGGCGGGCGTCCCAGACGGTCCAGATAGTAAAAAATACCTCCGTATTCCTTGTCCCAGCCGTAATCAATCATTTTTAAAGTTGTCTCTACAGCCTTGTCTATCAATTCGGGCCTGTTGAGGCGATGTCCGAGATCCATAATAAACCACATAGCTTCAATGGCATGTCCGGGATTCATCAGGCGGCCGTCGAACGTATCGGACAATTCGCCTTCTACGGTCACGTTCTCTACTATCAGTCCGCCTAATTCGGGCCTTAGAAATACTTCCATCACTTCATGGATGCAGTCATCCATCACTTTATTCAGGAACTCTTCCGGCAACAAATGCTCGATCTCCAAAGCCAGATTGCAAAGGATCATCGGCAGCGCGAAATTTTTCAGGTTCCGTGTCCCCGGATACGCCTTGTTCCACTTCCCTTTCGGGTTATCCACTTTTGATAAAATAATATCGAAAGTCTTCCGTGCTATTTCTGCATATTCCTCATTACCCGTAGCCTTGTTTAATTGCCCGAATGCCATGGTGGCAAATGTGTATGAAAATATATTGTAAGGCTCTACCAAGGGATTACCTTCCCGGTCAAGAGAGAAATACCAGTTGTAACTACCATCGTGCCCGTACTTTTTGAGAAATTCCCCGCCCTGAACGGCACAGTCCAACCAATCCTGCCGTTTTTCCACATTGTTATACATCATGGAAAACATCCACACCTCGCGCCCTTGCAGCCAAATAAACTTATCGGTATCGAATACTGTCCCATCCCTGTCGAGGCAGGAAAAATATCCGCCATACTCTTTATCCTGAGAGTTTTTGAGCCAAAAAGGCAATACATTGTCCAGCAGCTCCGATTTGTACTGCTTCTCTAATTTTTTAAAATCCATAAGATTGTATTTTTATATAGTACTTTTCTGATTTATGTTTCCCAGAATTTTTCTATTTCTTCTAACGATTTGCCTGTTGTTTCAGGGACTAATTTCCACACAATAAGTATGTACGGCACACACATAACCGCAAAGAGAATAAAGGTACCTTCGGGCCGCAGGTTCTGCAACAGCCACGGGGTAAGCTGTCCGATAAGATATGTCCCGATCCAAAGCGAAAATCCGGCAATCGACATGGCCAGCCCCCGCACTTTGATCGGATACATCTCCGACAACAAAACCCAGATAACAGCACAGATAGATACGGCACAGAAAAAGATGTAAGCAAGGAAGAATATGAGCAATAATACATTAGATATGCCTAAATCACCTCCTTTAACAAAATAGAATGCAATAAGAAGGAGTGAAACTATCATACCCGAAACACCATAGTACACAAGCTTCTTACGCCCTATCTTATCAATGATAAAGATTGCCAGAATGGTCGTCAACACATTCACCAATCCTACGATCACCTGATAGAAAAGTGAATCGTCACCTGACAAGCCACTGCTTTCGAAAATGGAAGGCCCGTAATAAAGTACCGCATTGACTCCCATAAATTGGCCCAGCATAGCAATTGCCACACCGATTACGACAGCTTTCCTTATACCCGGTTTTAGCAGAATACGCCAGTTAGATTTAGTCTCACTTCCTATTACTTTTTTAGTTTCGTTCATCTCATATGCAGCAGTCTCCACCGAACCATATATATGTTTCAGTATCGATCCGGCCTTTACATCACGATTCTTCAATATCAGCCATCTGGGGCTTTCGGGGATGAAGAATATAATAACAAAGAACAGCAAGGCCGGTATTACCGCCATTCCCAGCATGCTCCGCCACACTTCGCTATGGAAAATATGATACAATGCAGGGTCCGATAATTGTTCCGCCCCGTTTGTTGAATAATTCAACAATGCATAATTTACAAGGTAGGCCCCCAGGAACCCCACTGTTACAGCAAGCTGATAGAGTGATACCAATCGCCCCCTGTATTCGGCAACCGAAATTTCAGAAATATAAAGCGGTGAAATTATGGATACAACACCGATACCAATACCTCCGACAACGCGAGCCATCACCAAGTGATTAAAATCTGAAGATAGAGCACAACCGACAGCAGATATAGAGAAGAGTATGGCTGCTACCAGTAATGTTTTTTTCCGACCAAAGTTATCGCTAAGTATCCCGGCACACATAACGCCGAATATGGAACCGATAAGGGCACATCCCACATACCAGCCCTGAGACATGGCATCCAGAGAGAACTGAGCGGAAACCTGCGCTATCGTCCCCGAGATCACCGCAGTATCGTACCCAAACAGAAAACCTCCCAAAGCCGCAACCACAGATAAAAAACTTATATATTTTATATTTACAGCAGAATTCATAAATCTGTTCTTTTATTTTATTTCAAAATATTCTTTATATCTGTCATATAAATGCCCTGCCTGGAGATAGGCCGACTGAGGACTCATAAAATGTGAAAACTCAAATGTAATAGCCTTATCATAACCCGCACGTTTAGCAGCTTCGAGTTTCATACGCAGTTTGTCGAATTTGATAGGGAGAAATTTTATAGGCATATCACGGTCGAAAGTCTCGGCATTTGTCCAGCATTGAAGGCCATATTTATCTGCCAGTTTTTTATTCACTTCGAAGAAAGCATCCAGTTCATCATAATCTATATGGCCATCCTGAAAAGCGCATGCATCCACGGCTCCTTTTATACCATCAAATATTTCACCCCATTCTTTTTCGTGTTCCTGGACAGAAACCGATTCTGTTTTCGACAGTTGACCCGACGCCGCCATTACAGCCTTTTTGCCATCGATCCAGGGTGATATAAATGTGGGCAATCCGTTCGATACATCCTTACACTGTTTGCCCATCGAATAAAAAGCATTTATTGCTCCTTTGGTTTTCCTGCTGATCTCTCCGCTTATATACCATCCGCCGAAGCTTTTATATTTTTCTCCGTATTTTTTCCATACTTCGTCTATTACATATTTATTATGCTCTATTTCGGAAGACAAATCACCCGTATCCCAATATTCTCCGGAATCATAAAGTCCGAAATAAAACTTCATGTTATATTTCTGAGCGAGGCGCAAGTACATATCAACCAGGTCGACAGAAGGCATATAACAGCCTTTTTTCAATAGATATTCGGAAGGGTATGTAATAAACTTGCGGTATCCAGAACGTATCATAATGACCGTATCGATTCCGATATTCTTCATATGGCGAAAATCAAGATCCCACTCTTTTTCACCCCAGTTCTGATGCGGTATATCGTGTGATATTTCATCCAGGAACGTACCCGAAATATGGAGTCCGTTTGCCTTTGATACTATCAGGCGACTCTCGATAGAGCCATCCGTTTTTAAGGTTTTGCTATCATCCGAAGCCTTTCCCCCGCAAGCAGCCACAGCAGGTATCGCAATAGCCGAAGCTCCGGCTACTGCCGCTTTTTTGAGGAAATCTCTGCGATTATTTGTTTCCATATAGTATTTGGTTATTATTTACTTACAACTACAATTTATTCCGGGCAAATCTTATATTGCCTTATTATAACAAACAGCCTGTATCTTTTCTTTCGATGATAATACTTTAATTATCAAAGGTATAATCCGGGTATCAGAGCGTCAGGTTTATTAAGGAGCTATGTTAAGTATCTATTTCTACAGCAAATATGATAAAATATTTTTTATCGACAAAGTATTTAATAAAATAATTAAATAAATAAGGTCATTTTTAACATTAAAATTAAATACACTGTCACATGATTAAAAAAATATTCATTAATAAGTATTTCCTAACAGATAAAAAAAATACTTTGAAATAAATTTAACAACATATCGAAACTTTTAATAAATTATATAAAAAAGATCAGGTTCAAACTTTCTTCGTTTTATATTATGCCGACTCAAAGACGGATTAGGTTTATTTTCCACAAACAGGTTATACTATCTTATATAGTGCAAAATGACTGCAAGACAGAAACCCACACCCTGCAAACAGGCATGGTCAATTGTTCAGTGTGAGAATCCAGCAAAGGTTTATGGAGTTCCTTTATTAATGCCAATCAGTAGTTGAAGTGATTATTGTAGTATAAAAATGTGGATTTTTTCTACTACGCGCAATCAAAGATTGCTTGTGTTACTTTTGGGCAATGCCAGAAGTGAGGACAAGCCCCGCAGGGCGCGGCAGGAACAAGTTAAAAGCTTTCGAAAATAAATAAGGAAAGGGATTATGCAGAAAAAAACCCAACGTTTCGTCTTCCTTATCATTATTGACAATCATAAAAAAATATGTTCCAGGCTTGGCGTACTATTCATACGCACCATAAATAATTAACAATCAGAGAACAACACGAAGGTAAAACGAATTTATACACAGGATGCCATCCCTCTTTTAAAAACCTTTCTGAAATAATATACAGAAAAAGACCCTTAGTTATAAAGCTAATATTTGGATATGTCCGGCAGAGAAAGAAGACAAGAACCTGATACCTGAAGATTGTTCTCTCCGTTAAAAGAGCTTTTTGCGGATAAAATAAGTTTAAAGAATGAAAACAAAAATTAATTCTATCGACAATTACTTACCAGATAAATTTTTATCTGATACTTTTGTAATCAAACAATGAATGAATATTATTGTTACATATAATAATACATTTAATATAATTTAATTATGAAGTATTCTTTTTGGTTGCTAATATTAACAGCAGGTATAATGTTTACCGGTTGTGTAAGCAAGAAACAGTTCACAAACCTGGAAACTGATTATAATCGCTTACAAACAGAACATAATGATCTGAAAAGAAATTATCAGGAAGGCCAATTGCAACTGGCCGAAAGCAGAACCCGAGTATCGAGCCTGGAGGAGAGATTAGCTGAAGCCCGGAAAAACAATGAGGAATTACGCGCAGCTTACGTAGAGATGCAAAACTCATTGAATAAAAGTCTCTCGCAAAATTCACAGGGTAATGTAAATATTGCGAAACTGGTAGATGAAATCAATGCCTCGAACCGCTTTATCCAGCATCTGGTCCAAGCTAAGAACAAATCGGATTCGTTGAACCTGGTTATGATAAACAATCTTACACGTTCACTTACCCGTGACGAAATGCAGGATATGGATATTAAAGTATTGAAGGGAGTTGTGTACATCTCACTTGACGACAGGATGCTGTACCGCTCCGGAAGCTATGAAATAAGCGATAAGGCAGGGGAAATTCTAAGTAAGATATCTAAAATCATCCTGGACTATAAAGATTATGACGTCCTGATAGAAGGCAATACTGATACAGACCCGATATCACGCCCTAACATCCGCAACAATTGGGATTTAAGTACTCTTCGCGCATCTTCTGTTGTTCAGGCATTACAAAACAATTATGGGGTTGATCCCAAACGCCTGACTGCTGCCGGACGCGGAGAATATAATCCGATTGCGAGCAATAGTACAGCAGAAGGGAAAGCCCGTAACCGCCGGACCCAGATAATTATCACTCCAAAACTGGATCAGTTTATGGATCTAATTGACCAAGCTCCGGAAAGTTCACTCGATAATAAATAATTAATATCCCATACATAAAGTTTATATAATAAAAGGCTGCCTCTGTAAATTGAGGCAGCCTTTTATTATATAAACAAATTTATTCGAAAGAAATATCCGGCAATAAGTCGTATTAGCCAACTGAATCATCAATCGGAGGTGTATAGGCCAGCGCTGACAGAATAAATATCCGCACCTCCAGACCCTGCCTTTATTTTTTATTGACTATTTAATTATTTGATTTTTGGAAAATACTTTATCTATATTATTAGCTGATAGCCGTTAGCTGACAGTTCTTTGAAGTATTGAAAAAGCCCCCTAAATTGGCTCCGCCGAACGTTGTTTCCCCAGGGGGGACTTACAGAGAGAAAAAAAAGGAACAGATAAAAAATAGTGGAAAATGTGTCAAGTTTGTCAGGTTTTGTACATAAACTATTGGCTAACAGCTATCAGCTAATAGCTAAAAAGGTGTTACTTTTTAATAGTTACGGGTTACTGCGCCCTTTGGGCAGTTACAAGTTACGAGTAGACAAGATACAAGATACGGGTTGTTAACTGTTAACTGATGAGATGCTTCGCTCCGCTCAGCATGACAACGTACAGCACTGTTGACTGATGACTGTTTACTGTAAATAGTGTTACCTTTGTTACCTTTTAATAGTTACAAGTTACTGCGCCCTTCGGGCAGTTACGAGTTACGTGTAGACAAGATACGAGTTGTTTACTGCTAACTGTTGACTGTTGACTGATATATCTGTTACCTTTGTTACCTTTTAACAATGTATAGTTAATTAATATAAATATCGTACATCGCGCAGATATAAATTAAGCCAAGACGGAATAGATACTATCCAACAGGAGAGGAGATCATTAAATAGGCTATTATCTGTAACAGAAAGCTATTTCGTTTATTATCATACAATTTGAGGTCCTAAATATTTATCAACCCCAAACTCTTTTTTAATAATAGATACAAAAGGCAGCCTATTTAATAATATTTTTTATTTATATTTGTATTAGCGATGAAATTTTATCCGAAAGGAAAATATCAATAAATCAGGAAACATGAATATACACCTGCTTCAGGAAATTGAAAAAGGCACAAAAAGTGCTTTGATCAAGAAGAATATTATTAATTACTATATCCAAAATGGCAGTTCGACCATCACCGAATTGTCGAAAGAACTGGATTTGAGCATCCCTACTGTCACTAAGTTTATCAGCGAGATGTGTGAAGATGGATATATAAACGACTACGGAAAGCTGGAAACAACAGGGGGGCGTTACCCCAATCTATACGGCCTCAATCCTGAGTCCGGTTATTTTATAGGTGTCGACATGAAGCAGTCGGCAATAAACATCGGACTGATTAACTTCAAGGGAGATATGGTGGATCTGACAATGGGTATTCCTTATCAGATGCAAAACACTCCGGAAGCGATGAACAAGTTGTGTGAATTAATCCTGGCATTTATTGATAAACAAACAGTAGATAAAAACAAAATACTGAATGTAAATGTAAATATATCGGGACGGGTAAACCCTGAATCGGGATACAGCTACAGCATTTTCTATTTTGAAGAAAGACCATTGGCTGAAATTCTTAGCGAAAAACTGAATGGCTACAAAGTTACTATCGATAATGATACCCGGGCCATGACTTATGGTGAATATCTGTCGGGCTGTGTAAACAGTGAGAAAAACATCATATTCGTAAACATAAGCTGGGGGTTGGCTATCGGAATCATTATAGACGGGAAAGTATATACCGGAAAATCGGGATTCGCCGGAGAATTCGGGCACATGAAAATATACGATAATGAAATATTGTGCCATTGCGGAAAGAAAGGCTGCCTGGAAACGGAAGCCTCCGGACTGGCAATGCACCGGCGCCTTTTCGAACTGGTACATGACGGTGCTTCTTCCCTGTTATCGAAGAAAATATTGAAAGACGAATCCGTCACATTAGATGAAATAATTACCGCCGTAAACAAAGAGGATGTGCTTTGCATAGACCTGGTGGAAGAGATCGGACAAAAGCTTGGAGAACAGATCGCCGGACTTATCAATATCTTTAATCCTGAAATGGTTATTATAGGAGGTACAGTATCTATGACCGAAGACTATATAATGCAACCGGTGAAAACAGCGATCCGCAAATATTCCCTTAATCTGGTGAATAAAGATTCTACGATCGCAATATCGAAGTTGAAGGATAAGGCAGGGGTAATAGGCGCCTGTTTATTAGCCAGAACACGTCTGTTTGAGATATATTGAACATTATATGATAAGACCACCCTTAACTTTTTAAAAATGCATAAATTATCTTATAACATTGCAAATATTAAGAAAGTTTCATATCTTGTGTCTTAAACTATCAACAATAGATAATTATAAGGTCCTGATTATTAATCAGACTTTCTGACTCTAAACAAACTTGACTTATATCCAAAAACCTCCGCATATGTTTCGGAGGTTTTATTTTGTAGCCTATCGGGCGAACCTGCCCAGATATTTCCCTTTAATCACCCTCAGTTTGCCTATCACATGAAACTTGGATAATAGGCCGGCCAATATCAAGATCATCCCCGCAGAGAGAAGTAATCCGAAGAAAAAGTCGAACAAAAGGGAATAACGGTTTAGAAGCAGGGCAAACCCTATAACACCTATACCAATGGCAAATTGCTTATTATATATTATATGGAATAATCTCTTCACACCAATTTTTTTTGAGGTTATAAACCTATTTATTATTCTGAGGACAAAGATAGTTTTATTTTAACTCCCCGATATAACGATATTATACCAATCTTTAGGTATCGCCGAAAATTAACAGGAAAAGGCTTCTACCATATAGTAAAAGCCTTGGGATACCGTTCAGTTCTGTTTATTATTTAACGGCCGCTAAAGCCGGTTGATAATTCGGTTCATTTACAATTTCAGGAACCAGCTCTGTATATACTACTTTTCCGTCAGGGTCAATTACAACAACCGATCTGGCCAACAATCCCTTCAGCGGACCATCAAGCATCAATACGCCATAATCTTTTGCAAACGATGTATTTCTAAAAACAGAAGCCGGAACAACATTATCGATGCCTTCTGCCGAACAAAAACGACCCGCAGCAAATGGAAGGTCAGCCGAAACAGCAAGGACTACAGTATCAGGAAGTGCTACCGCTTCTTTATTGAATCTGCGAACCGACGCAGCACATGTACCTGTATCAAGACTGGGGAATATATTTAATATAACAGTCTTACCTTTAAGGTCTTTCAACGACACTTCTGAAAGGTCATTCTTTACAAGTACAAATTCGGGTGCTGCTGAACCTACTGCCGGCAATTGCCCGCTGGTATTTACTGTGATGTCATTTTTAAATGTAACTGTTGCCATAATTTTTTAATTTATATAAGTTAGTATTCTGGTTTTCGAAGTATTATCATATTATAAACCTCAAAATTGTTATTTTAGTTCAATAAGAAATTCATTTTTCGGATGACGGACCTTCTTGAGATTCACCAACCAGTCATTTGCTTCGTCCCGGTAGCCCAATGGTAATACTGTCACACTCCTCAATCCTAATTCTCTCAAGCCAAGAAGATTATCCAACGCATCATTATCAAATCCTTCCATCGGGGTAGAATCGACATTCAGTTCAGCGGCCATTGCAATAGCAAAACCAAAAGCTATATAGGACTGGCGGGCTGCATGCTCGAAATTCACTTCAGACGGGCGACTCAAATATGCCTTCTTCAATCTGTCCGTATAGTCATTATAACGGCCGGGGTCTTGTCCCCTACCCTCTGTTGTATGTTTGTATATATTATCTATACGCTGCGACGTGTAGTTATCCCAAGCTGCAAAGACAAGGACATGTGAAGCATCCGCGACCTGTTGCTGATTATAAGCAATAGGTATCATCTTCTCTTTTAGCTCCTGATTGGTTATTTCAATAACCTGAAAAGGTTGTAAACCCGAAGACGTGGGCGCAAGCCAGGCAGCTTCAACAATCTCGTTAACAAGTTTCTGATCGACTTTTTTAGTAGGATCAAACTTTTTTGTGGCGTAACGCCATTTGAATGTATCTAATAAGTTCATTGCTTTAATTATGTTAGAAATACTCGTTATTGTTCATTACATGTTATTAATAAAATCTTACGCAGCTGATTACGTAACTGAACAAGTTGGTTATCCGTCAGCTTAAGCTGTTTTTTCATTATTGGAGGGATCTGCTCTGCTTGCTTTTCCAAAGCTTTACCTTTATCCGTGATAATTATATCCACACTCCTTTCGTCTTCAGATGATCGTACTCTATTAAGAAGTTCATTTGCCTCCATACGTTTCAATAATGGCGTAAGCGTACCGCTATCGAGCCATAACAGTTCTCCTAATTGTTTTACTGTTGCCGATTTTCGCTCCCACAATACCATCAATACCAGATACTGAGGATATGTGAGTCCCAACTTTTCTAAATAAGGACGATAAAGTGATGTTATCTGCCTCGACAAAGCATATATTGGGAAACACAATTGATTATTCAATTTTAAATCTTCTGACATATATACACGCACTATTATATTGTGCAAAATTAAATATTGCAAAATTAAATATATCATTTTACATGTTAAAAAATAAGAAAGCGCAATAAATTTATGAGATCAATACCTTTTGCAGTAGATACCGTTTTTTAACAAGGAGGGTACAATTATCTTACGTCTTTTTACTATATGAAAATTAAACACCAGATTATCAATTACAAAACACATATGTCCGGCAAGATAACCGCCGGACATTTCCATGTACTTACAAATAGTTTGCCTAAAATTTTGTCTTCACTGCCATAATTCCATGTTGGAAAAATGTAAAAGCTTTATATATCATTTTTTTGAATATTCAAAACTTGCTCAGCACAAAAGTAAGCAGCATTTGTAATATAAACAAGAGTAATTAGTTAAATAAGAATATGTCATCCAGCATTATAAGAGAATTTATATATTGCCTACCGGAACATATCTGCATCGCCCGATGGCCCAGAATAGAGAAAGTGGGCGGATATCGATTACCATGAAAACATTATGATCCGGCAAATCAGTTAAATGACCACATACTTAACGTAAATAAAATCTCTTTAGAACTAACTATTAAGAATGTAAAATATGTAGATCATTTTGCATTTATATTTAGTGGTATTATCTTTGTAACAAAAGATAGTATGTATGAACTTATGCCTAAGACTAACGATAGCCGTATCCGATATCTTGAAAATATGGAAAATACAGATAATAGTGGTTTACAGACTATTATAACGGGAACAGGACCGATTTTTCCGAAAGAGAATTAACTCATACAAACTGTCGGAGGATTACGGAGGAAAACCCAGAGTTGGAAAGCTCAAAACTTCGGAATCAAAAAAGCACGGAATTATATCTATTTATCAAATAACAAACCTATATTAACATGAAAAAGTTATTCTATTTATTTGCTGCTCTATTATTAGCTTCTTGCTCAGAAAATAAACCTATTGACTTGAACGTAATGAGCTTTAATGTTCGCTACGACAATCCTGGCGACAGCCTCAACAGCTGGCAATACAGAAAAGATATTGCCGCACAAACGATCAAAGCTCAAAACGCGGATATTGTAGGTACCCAGGAAGTCCTGGTAAATCAATTGAACGACCTGAAAACCTCCCTGCTGGAATATAATGCTATTGGCATTGGCCGGATAGATGGAATAGAAAAAGGCGAATATTGTGCTGTCCTATACAAAAAAGAAAGATTTAAAGAAGTTAAATCGGGACATTTTTGGCTAAGTGAAACCCCTGAAGTTATAGGTTCGAAAGGATGGGATGGGGCATGTGAGCGCGTTGCAACATGGATTATCCTGGAAGAAATGAGTAGTAAGAAACAGATATTCTTCATTAACACACACCTTGACCATGTAGGGAAAGTAGCCCGTCAGGAAGGTGTGACATTACTACTCGACCGGATAGGAGAACTAAGCAAAGGTTTACCTGTAATATTAACGGGAGATTTCAACGCGACCCCTGATTCGGAAGTAATCAAACATGTTACAAACCCGGCAACTCCAAACTATCTGATGCATACCAAAGACATAGCTGTTGTAAAAAGCGGAACAGACTGGACATTCCATGGTTTTGGGCAAGTACCTCTCGAAAAACGCGAGTTTATAGATTATATTTTTGTAAAACCGGATACAAAAGTATTAAAACACACTGTTATACCTGAAGAACTGGATGGCAAATTTATCTCTGATCACTCAGTTGTAACAGCACAAATAGAAATTGAATAAACCTGCTTTTAATCAATATCTTATGACTTATATTATCAACAAGGGTTTTTCTGTATTGAGGTTATTTTCAATTGCAGTACCGTTAATCATATGTCCGTCCGTTCTGTTTGCACAACAAATACTCATTCACTCACATAACGATTATGAACAACGGGTACCATTTTACCAAGCATATGCCCAGCAAGCAGCATCAATAGAAGCTGATATATATGCTACGAATAAGAAGGACGAATTACTGGTAACTCACAATAAGGAAGATCTTGCCACAGCACTTACTCTTGATGAATTATATATTAAGCCGATTGTAGACCTATATAAAAATAATAATGGCAAAGCCTGGAAAAATTCAGAGAAAACATTCATATTGCTTATAGATTTGAAGACACCTGCAATTCCGACTTTAGATATACTCGTTGATAAACTGAAAGTCTATCCTGAGGTATTTGATCCGTCTGCGAATCCTTATGCCGTGCGCATAGTTATATCCGGCGACCGTCCTGCTCCGGTGGATTTTGCAAAGTATCCTCCTTTTATATCCTTTGACGGAAGAGAAATGAACTATACTGCTGAACAGTTAAAACGCATAGCGATGGTAAGCCTTCCATTCAAAGATTATTCCCAATGGAATGGACAGGGAACAATGATAAAGGAAGAGTATGACAAAGTTATAAAGACAATCGATGCCGTTCATGCACTAAACAAACCCATCCGTTTTTGGGGAACACCGGATGGAGATAATGCATGGAAAACATTCCACCATATAGGTGTGGATTACATTAACACCGACCGGGTAGAAGCATGCACCGATTACTTTTATCATTTTGATAATAAGAAGACTCTTTTGGAACTATAAGTACACTGTCGAATATTTCACAAATTATTGTTTATAAAGAATATACCGTCTTCATTCAAAATGGTCTTTGGAATAAAATTACGTTCCAAAGACCATTTTTAATTATATAAGACCCTAAAGACTAGCATTCTGTAATCTTATCCTGGCTCAGTAATTCACAATTGTTTAACGTAAGTATCTCCATACATTTTTTAATATCGGTAGGCCTTATCACCACATTCGCTCTCTCTCCGTTCGAAAAGGCATACATATATTCAATAAATACATTTTCTTTTGCCAGATATTCCAGTATCATAGCCAGTGAACCCGGCGTGTTAGGACAAGAAAGACAAAGCACATCATTTACACTCACTCCTAAGTGAGCCTCTTTAAGTACCTTTACAGCCATGTCGACATCGGATACTATCAGCCGTAAGATACCGAAGTCGGCACTTTCGGCAAGGCTGAATGCTTTCAGATTTATCCCATTCTTCCCAAGTACATGCGCTACCTCGTTCAGCCGTCCTGTCTTATTTTCCACAAAAATAGATAGTTGTTTTATTGTCATATGCTAATCAATTAAAGATACGTTTATCAATTACACGTTGTGCCTTACCTTCACTTCGTTTGATGCTATACGGTTCTACCAGTTTTATGTCGGCACTGATTCCCAGCACGCTTTGCAGGCGATGGGCTATTTTCTTCTTCAAAGCTATAATCTTCGAGATTTCGTCAGAGAAATACCCGTCCCGTACCTCGACCTGCACTTCCAGTATATCCAGATTGTTTACCCTATCCACAATTAAAAGATAATGTGGTTCGAATTCTTCCATTTCCAGGATCACGCTCTCTATCTGTGAAGGGAATACATTCACTCCGCGAATAATCAGCATATCGTCGCTACGCCCTACTATACGGCTCATGCGCACACTGGTACGCCCGCATTTGCAGGGTTCCTCCGTGAGTGAACAAAGATCTTTGGTACGGTAACGCAATAGCGGCAAACCCTCTTTTGTAAGTGTGGTAAATACGAGTTCCCCCTGTTCTCCATATGGAAGCTGCTCAAGTGTGTCAGGCGAAACAATTTCGGGCAGAAAATGGTCATCAATAATATGCGAACCGCTCTTACATTCGCATTCGTGCGATACACCCGGCCCCATTATCTCACTCAACCCATATATGTTGTAGGCATCTACGCCCAGCTTTGCTTCTATCTCTTTGCGCATATTCTCTGTCCACGGTTCCGCACCCAGAATAGCAGTTCGCAGCCTGAATTCCTCGCGGGGAATGCCTGTCTTCGCTATCGACTCTGCCAAATAGAGGGCATAAGACGGGGTACAGGCAAGAGCCGTAGCTCCAAAATCGCGTGCAAGCTGAATATGTTTAGCTGTATTTCCCGTAGACATGGGGATAACCGTTGCCCCCAAGTGCTCCACTCCATAGTGTAAACCTAGTCCTCCGGTAAAGAGTCCGTAACCATAGCCAACCGAAAAAATATCATTCTGGTCGGTACCGAAAGCACTCAGGCAACGGGCGGTCATCTCGGACCATATGGATAAATCGCGCCGGGTATAACCTACTACAGTGGGTGTACCAGTTGTTCCCGATGAGGCGTGCAGTCTCACAATCTGTGACATAGGCACTGCAAACAAACCGTAAGGATAATTGTCACGCAAATCCTGTTTTGTGGTAAAAGGTAGTTTTACGATATCCTCCACCGAACGGATGTCGCCGGGTGTAATATCCATTTCCTGCATTTTCTGTCTATAGAAAGGAGTACTGTGATATACCTTCTCCACCAGCTTACGCAAACGTTCTCCCTGAAGGCAGCGTTTTTCGCCGGGACTCATGCACTCCTTAGATTTGTTCCAAATCATATTATATGTTAGTTTTTTTAGTTGTTTATCCTGTTAATGATCTAATCTGAAAAACCTCAATCTTTCATCCAGTACAGCGTATAAATCATCATGCATGCGCGAGCAGCACGCCCTGATGCCCTGTTGTTCGCTGCCTGTAGTAGACAAGGCTATGGAACTGATTCCATAGTAAAGCAGCTCCCGCATCAGCTCGGCACATGACATATCTTTATAGCCGATTGTGAAAAAGAACCCGTCGGAAATATCCCTGTCAATATCTTTATCATATACTACATGAAAACCGTATTTATTGAATAGCTCCTTCATACGGTGGGCACGCCTGCCATATTCACTTGTTTCTTTCACAAAATCCAGTTCGCCGTCCGATGCGGCTCTTAGCATAGCAGCATAGCCATACTGAGTGGAATGAGTTATGCCGGATGTTATCATATATAGTATTTCCCCGATAAATACAGGTCCGAAAATACCCGAACCGGAATACCTCTGCGCCAATGCTTCAAATTTACGGGAAAATAATTTATCCGAAATACAAAGAACTGCGGCGCGTTGTCCTGCATAGCTGAATATCTTGGAAGCCGAAAGCATCAGAATGTAATTATCGGTATATCCGGCCACGGTAGGCACAAAAGGCGCTTGAAAAGGCTTACTGAAATCGGTACGGAAATCCATAGCGAAATAGGCTAAATCTTCAATAACGACCGCATCATATTTTGTAGCCAATTCTCCTATTATCTGCAATTCATCCTCCGTCAGACATATCCAGGCCGGATTATTCGGATTGGAATATACGATAGAAGATATATTGCCCTTTTCCAATAATCCTTCAAGTTTAGCTTTTAAGCCTCCCCCCCTGTAATTGTAGACATCAAATTCTATATATTTAATATCAAGTATTTTCAATTGGGATTTCTGTATAGGAAAGCCGGGATCGATAAATAATACAGTATCCTTATCTTTATCCCGTTGGTTGCAGGCGATAAAGGAACTGAAAGAACCGGCAACCGAACCTGTAACCGGTATGCATGAGCCTGATGATATATCAACATCGAGAAACGCTTTAACAAAACGGGATGCTTCTTCCTTCAACACAGGAATACCCGCAGCAGCCGGATACATCGAAGCTACACCCTCGTCCAACGCTTTTTTCTCCGCATCTATACCTATCCGGCAGGGTTTAAGTCCCGGTACACCCTGATCCATACGGATAAAAGGAATGCCTGTAATCTGTTCGAGGCTCGAAGCCAATAGGAGTACCTCCCCTATAGTAGCTTTCTCCAGATCGGCTATCTTTAGTTCGTTTACAACCTGATTTACCAGATCCTGACTGAATATTCTGTTTTGCATATATTATTATCTCTTTATCTACTTTGTCATTCTGAACGGAGTGAAGAATCTCTTATGAGAGACGAGATTCTTCGTTACACTCAGAATGACAAATGAGTATTAGTTTATATTTCTTCATTCAGAAAGTTCCATTCAGGATTAAATTCTGATATAAGTTTATCTTTCTGTTTCCTCACCCACCCTTTTATCTCTGTTTCTCTGTCTATAGCATGTTCTATATATTCAAATTTTTCCCAATAAATTAAATAGAATATATTGTATTTCCCTGTAAAATGACTTTTCTCGTTCATGGAATCAAACTTATGCTCGTATAAGCGTCTTTTTAAATCATTGGTTACTCCAATATATAAAACACTTCTATTTCTATTCGTAACTATATAAACAAAATAATTATGTGTTCCGGTTAGTTTAAACATAGATTATAAGTCTTTATTATCCTTGTCATTCTGAACGAAGTGAAGAATCTCTTTCATAAAAAGTATCTCTCGCAAAGTCTAACTTATTACTCACTACTATATTTACAATTATTAACCATATTTGGTTAAAACCTGACACTTCTGACACATTTTCCACTATTTTTCACTTGTCTATTTTATATTCATTAACCATATTCAGTTAAAAAGTAACAAAGGTAACAGAAATCAATGTACCGATTAATCAATTTGCCGATGTGCCAATGTTTTTAACGAAAAATGAAAAACGAAGAACGAAAAATATTCTTAAATGAAAAACGAAGAATGAAAAGTGAAGAATGTTTTTAAACGAAGAGCTAAAAGTGATAAGTGATAAATATTTTTCACTCTTAATTTTTAGTTTTTCATTTTCTTTCACTTTTAATTTTTCACTTATCACTTTTAATTTAAAACATTTGCTAATATGCTAATTTACAAATCTGCTAATTATTTTTTCAAAGAGCTAAAAGCTAACAGCTAGAGGCTAATAGCTTACTATATAGATAAACTTTTACCAAAAAAATATAATCCTCGGGCACTTAGCCTGCAATACCCCGGATGTTTCGTTCTTGAGACATAGCAAACAAGAATCATTCCTCTCATTATTCCATTTGTTTTTCGCCTGCGCGTTTCCCCTCCCTGAAGGCTTTTATATTCATATCCACTACAGATTCTCCTTTACGGCCGAATACCTGTGCAATAGCTTCTTCCAGTTTTGATGCTTCTATACCCAGTATCACAGAAGCAGCTCCCAGCAATACCATATTGGCAGCCCTGGCCACTTTAGCATCTTTAGCAATAGCATCCACATCCAGAAGTATGACATTGGGCAATGAAGATAATTCTTTAAGGATCGTATCCGGTTCGGGATAATTGGGAATATTAACATAAGGCGAAATATTTGTTACCACCCAACCCTCTCCGGATAAGTACGGAATATAGCGTAAGGCCTCCATCGGTTCCAATGATATAATGGCATCTGCACCTCCTTTTGCAATAAGGTCGGAATGTATCGGTACCGACGATATACGGAGATTGGACTGTACATCCCCTCCCCGTTGGCTCATACCGTGCACTTCGGCCTGTTTGATATGCAACCCCTCCCGAAGCGAGGCTTCTCCAATAATGGCAGCAATGGAAAGTATCCCTTGTCCGCCTACACCTGAAAGTATTATATCGAGTTTCATATTATTTTTTCTTTGCATGTTTTTTCAGTGTCTGTATACATTCTCTGCGAGGAATAATAACTGAAACACCGTTATACTCAATTTCTTCACGAATAATATCCTTTATCTCCTCTATATTCTTCGGTAACGGAATAACAATGCGCAGGTGTTCTCTTTCCACGCCAACACCAAGACATATATCCTCCAGTTTCCCGTATCCCGCCGAATCCTGTCCTCCGGTCATAGCCGTAGTCAAATTATCTGAAATAACAATGGTCACACTGGCATTCGAATTTACGGCATCTAACAATCCTGTAATTCCTGAATGAGTGAAAGTGGAATCGCCAATAACCGCTACCGATGGGAACAAACCTCCATCAGAAGCACCTTTAGCCATCGTTATGGACGCACCCATATCCACACAGGTATCTATAGCACGGAAAGGCGGTAATGCTCCAAGCGTATAACAACCTATATCACTGAACACTTTCGCATTTTCATATTCACGAAGCACTTCATTCAACGCGTCATATACGTCCCTGTGTCCGCAACCTGTACATAATGCCGGTGGACGGGCTACGACATTTTCACTTGCTCCCTGGTGCACCTTTACCGAAAAACCCAATGCTGCGCGAACATTGTCGGGAGTAAGTTCTCCCACCCGAGGCAATTCGCCCGTCAGGCGTCCTTTAATCTTTCCTGTTTCATCCAGCAATCCGCGAAGCTGCTCTTCTACAAAAGGTTGTCCGTCTTCGAGAATCAAGACCTCGTCGCATTCATTCAGCACTTCCCGTATAAGCTCTTTCGGCAAAGGATACTGTGATATTTTCAACACGGTGCGGTTACATCCGTCCGGAAAACTCTCCATCAGGTAATTGTACCCTATTCCACAAGCAATAACACCTTGCCTGCTACCCTTCTTGTAAAGATTATAAGGGGATACGGCCGAAATCTTCTCCAGTCCGGGTTGTGCAGCCAAAAGTTCGTTGTATCTTCTTCTCGCATTTACAGGAAGCAGTACCCAACGTGATTTGTCTTCGGGAAACTTTATTTCATTCTGTCCTCTGATTCCGGATATTTCAACCACAGCGCGCGAATGTGCCATACGGGTAGTCAGTCTCATCAAGACAGGCAATTCGTATTTTTCCGAAATATCGAAGGCATAACGCACCATATCATATGCCTCCTGTTGCGACGATGGTTCGAATATAGGTGTAAACGCAAACTTACCATAGAAACGTGAGTCCTGTTCATTCTGTGAAGAATGCATCGAGGGGTCGTCAGCCACAAGTACCACCAGTCCGCCATTTGTCCCCGTCATAGCCGAATTTACAAAGGCATCGGCTGCTACATTCAGTCCCACGTGTTTCATACATACCAATGCCCGCTTTCCAATATACGACACGCCTAAGGCAGCTTCCATAGCTGTTTTCTCATTGGTACACCATTGACTGTAAATATTCCGTTCCTGTGCCAATGGCGAATCCTGAATGTATTCTGTGATTTCTGTAGACGGCGTTCCGGGATAAGCATAAACACCCGTGATGCCTGCATGGATAGCACCCAAGGCAATAGCCTGGTCTCCCAGCATTAATAGTTTTTCTCTCATTTAGTTGATTATTCTGTATTTATCGGCATCGTTGAGTGCCGGGAATTTTTCGCGAAAGTCTTTTAATGTCTGCATATCTATTTTCCCGCAAACTGCATTCTCCAACCCATCTTCTGCCGACACAATGGATTTCCCCATATAATCGAGCAGTACGGTGCCTCCACTATAGCCGTTGCCGGGGTCATTCCCTACCCTGTTCACTCCCGCTACATAACAAAGGTTCTCGATAGCGCGCGCTTTGAGCAGAGTATTCCATGCATCGATACGGACGGCAGGCCAGTTGGCAACGTAGATAATCATATCATAATCTCCCCTGCTTCTGGAAAATACAGGGAAGCGCAGATCATAGCAGATTTGCAGTAATATTCTAACCCCCTTATACTCTACTATTACCCTTTCATCTCCTGCTGCATATTCTTTGTCCTCACCTGAGAATGTAAACAGATGCTTTTTATTATAGATAGTATAGCTACCGTCGGGTTTTACGAAATAGAAACGGTTGTAATATCTTCCTCCGTCTTCAACAGACACGCTTCCTGCAACCGCCGTCTTCTTTTTCATAGCGATTGTTTGCATCCATTGAAGAGTCACAGAGCCGGCCTTCTCTGCAACTTCTGCGGGAACCATACAAAAACCGGAGGTAAACATTTCAGGTAAGATAATCAAATCTGCCTGTGGCAACGTGTCGATTATCGTCTCTGCCTGCGTCCTGTTTTCATTTGGCTTTTGCCATTGTATGTCGGTTTGTAATAGTATAATGTTCATGTGCATTAGATATATGCACCGAAGATAAAGATTTTTAGCGAAAAGCCGAAATGACAATTTGCAATTTTAAATGATTTAAGGATATTATTTTACTAATTATATGAAAAGAGTTTGAACAAGATGATAAAATATCTCATTAAAGTTCACTTACCAACTTCTTCAATTCTACACGGCTTATCTTACCCGTCTCTGTTAAAGGGATTTTATCTACCTTAATAATCTTTTTTGGAATGTAATACGCAGGTTGGATATCTTTAAATATCTCCGGATCAACATCTTCTTCCACAGCAAGGATCAATGCTTCTCCAAATTTAGGATCGGGAAGAGATGTAACAGCAAAAGAGCTATTGATAAGGGGCTTCAGTAACTTTTCAACTTCTTCTATCTGAATTTTTATTCCTCCGCTGTTAATTACATTATCTTTGCGCCCTGTGATACGGAAGCTTCCGTCTTCATCTATTTCCGCAATATCGTTGGTATAAAGTTTTTCGCTTGTCACCAACGGCGCATCTATTATCAATGTATTATCATCCGACAATGATAGAGCAACCGATGGAAACGGGATATATGATCCGGAAACACTCTCTCCGTTCAGCCTGCGTAAAGCAATGTGCGAAAGGGTCTCGGTCATTCCATATGTAGAATATACGTTATTAGGAAAAAATTTCAGTTTTTCTTCCAGACGGGAGTCAATCGCCCCTCCTCCTATTATCAGATTTTTTATTTTTTCCAGTTTCTTCCGCTCTTTATCAGAGTCCAAGCTATTATACACCTGCATAGGGATCATCGCGGCAAAACCGAACGTAACTTTTGTATCTCTCAGCGGGTTGCCGGACGGGGTGACAGGATATAAGTCCAGGCCTGCGATCAATGCACGTACCACCATCATTTTACCTGCAATATAGTCTAGCGACATACACAGCAGGGCTTTGTTTCCTTCTTTTAATCCGAGGAAAGAACAGGTAAGTTCCGCACTGCGCATCATCCGCTCTTTTTCCACCATCATTTCTTTGGGTATACCTGTAGAACCTGATGTTTGTACCCTAATCAACGGTGAACGTGAAAACCATTCCTTCAGGAATAAATAAAGACTATAATGAAAATCCGACTTTAGGGCAAAGGCGGGTATTCCTTTGCTCCGGAAAATATCAGGAGTATAGGAGCCTCCGTCTATTGTTATTATTTGTCTTTTTATGTAAAGTTGATACATATATTTTATAAGTGAAAAGTGAAGAACTAAAAATGTAGAATATTTTTCACTTTTCGTTTTTCATTTTTCGTTTTTATTTCGTACCACAGACAGTCTCCCTGTATAAACAATGGCATCTCTATATTGTTCGTATATAATGCTCCCGTACCAAGCCCTTGAGGAAGCGGATTATTGTAAGTAGAACACCATTGGGCTATCGCGTTCAACCCGATATTCGATTCCAAAGCCGAAGTTATCCACCAGCCGATATCCATTGACCGGGCCAATTCTATCCATTCGGTTGCACCGATGATTCCTCCATGTAAGGTAGGTTTCAGAATAATATATTGCGGTTTTATAGTTTCCAGCAAGCGTTTCTTTTCTTCAGGCTGGTTAACTCCGATCAGTTCCTCATCGAGCGCTATCGGCAAAGGTGTTACTTTCACCAGTCCGGACATATCGTTCCATTGTCCGGCACGAATAGGTTGTTCTATAGAATGCAAATCCAGTTCGGCCAAGCGTTTCAATTTATCCGGTGCATCACCCGGCGAAAATGCCCCGTTTGCATCCACACGCAAGGTTATTCTATCAGCACCGTAATGCTTACGGATATAACGAAGCAGGTCTAGTTCCTGCTCAAAATTAATGGCTCCTATCTTGAGTTTCACACAGCGAAAACCCTGTTGCAACTTAGATTCTATCTGTTCGAGCATGTACTCATAATCGCCCATCCAGATAAGCCCGTTGATAGGAATCCCTTTCTCTCCCCGGGCAAACGGAGTATCCCATAAACGGAAACTGCCTTGTTCCAACTGCCTCATCGCCGTCTCCAGACCGAAGAGAATGGATGGATACGGACGCAATGCTTCTATATCCAGTTTTCCGTCCTGCTCCAGTTTTTGGCAAAAGTAAGATAGCCTATCCTCATAATTTTCGTCATAGTCGCAGCTAAGATCAAAAAGCGGGGCACACTCCCCGATGCCCCATCCTTCGGGCCGGGATGTATCAGCCGCCACCACATACCATATTTTATGGTCGTGATAAACTCCGCGCGATGTCCCTGCGGGACGCTTAAAATGGAGAGTATAGGGTATGATCCGGGTTTTAAGCATATCGGCCCCTCCTAGCCTCCCCAAAGGGGAGGAACTCAAAGAAAGTATATATTAGTAATCATCTTTTATCTTTTCGTGGCTTTGCCTAAAGTCCCCTTCGGGGGATTTAGGGGGCCTTACGGAAACTTAGGAAATTTCTTGAAGTCCGGCTTACGCTTTTCGAGGAATGCATGCTTTCCTTCCTGCGCCTCATCTGTCAGGTAATAAAGTAAAGTCGCATTTCCGGCCAGTTCCTGAATACCAGATTGCCCGTCAAGTTCGGCATTGAGTCCCATTTTTATCATACGCAGCGCCATAGGGCTGTGCTGCATCATTTCGTGCGCCCATTTCACAGTTTCGTCTTCCAACTGATCGAAAGGCACAACAGTGTTTACCAGTCCCATATCCAGAGCTTCCTGCGCTGAATACTGACGACAAAGGAACCATATTTCACGAGCCTTTTTTTGTCCCACTATACGCGCCAGATATGATGACCCGAATCCGGCATCGAAGCTGCCTACACGAGGGCCGGTCTGTCCGAAGATCGCATTTTCCGACGCAATAGACAGGTCACAAACAACGTGCAATACATGTCCCCCACCAATAGCATAACCGTTTACCATAGCAATAACAGGCTTAGGCATTGAGCGTATTTGTTTCTGCACTTCAAGCACCTGCAAGCGTGGGACACCATCTTTACCTATATATCCGCCTTTACCTTTTACATTCTGGTCTCCTCCAGCACAGAAAGCTTTATCTCCCGCGCCTGTAAGCACTACGACATAGATATCCTGATTTTCGTGACATATACGAAGCGCATCACTGATCTCCATAGTCGTGGTAGGAGTAAATGCGTTGCGATAACGCGGACGGTTGATTGTTATACGACCTATCCCTTCGAAATAATCGAACAGGATTTCTTCATATTCTTTAATGGTTTGCCATTCTCTTGTTGCCATAATATTTTAGTTTATTAATTTGCCAATTAATTAATATGCCAATTTGCCAATATTACCAAACTAATCATCGGCACATTTTCATATTGGCATTTCAGCTCATTATTTTAGTTTATGATAATAGTCCTTAAAAACTGCTTTGCTCACTTCCATATCAGTAATTACTTCAAGCACCATAGATTCCTGGATCGTCTCATTCATAAATGTCTCAAAAGCCTTACCAAGTTCTTCCCCGCTGGTAGCCGAAAGATATTGCATGCCCGAAGCCCGCACCCATTCTCCAGCTCCGGTATTATGCGTTGCAGCAACATATTGCTTCAGCGATGGAGCCTTATTCAATCCCGGTAGCAGGTGGAAAATACCGCCGCCGCCATTATTGACGAGCAGTACCCGCAGATTCTTTATATGTGAAATATTCCACAATGAATTCAGTCCGTAAAAGAAACTCAGATCGCCTATAACCAAATAGGTTATGCCCTCGTAAACGGATGCAAAACCAATAGCCGAAGGCAATGAACTTTCTATCCCGTTCGTCCCGCGATTACAAAATACGTCTACTGATTTATCCAATGTATAAAGCTGTGCGTTACGCACGGTAGAACTGTTAGCCAAATGCAAAACAGAATTGTCTGGTAAGCATTTCAGGAAATCACCCATAGCCCGGATATCGGAAAACAGTGTCTCAGAAGACGGTTCCGTTATCTTCTCCGAAGCCTCTTTCCATAAGCCGGAATATGGCCTTTGTTCATCTGCCGAAATGGCATTATACAAAGCTTTGAGGAATTTCTCGTTATCAGTCTCAATCAAATCTGTAAGCGATTGGAAAAGGTCTACCACTTCGCCCGACGGTGTAATATGCCAGTGACTTACAGGCTTATTCCCTCTTAGAAATTGCTTCAATCGCTTTGAAACGATATGCCCACCGACGGTAATAACCAAATCGGGTACAAAATCAGTCTTCTTTTCGTCGGGGATAGCATATAACAAAGCATCAAAATTGGATATGAACAAAGGTGAAACACAATTGGACGGATGCTCTACCAAAACGACGCAGTCATTCCGTTTCACTAATTCCTCCAAAACCTTTACTAACCCGGGCGATTTTGGTAACTGCCCTACTATAATCATACGTTTGGGCAGATGTTTCCACTTATCCGAAAAAGGTGTTGTATCAACCGATTTTTCAATAGAGGCAAGATTTATTTTTCTTACCTCGGGAAGTTTCTCCACCGAATAATCGAATAAGGGTTCCGATATAGGTACATTGATATGTACAGGCCCCTGAGCATCAGTCATACAATCAATCAAGGCCTCATTTATAAGACGGTTGCAAAACCATGTATCCCGTTCTGTTTCTATTTCCGGCAGATTCACAGATTTCTTTACCAACGAACCGAAAACTCCTGCCTGCGGCAATGTCTGCCCGTCCATTTGTCCTATCCACTCCTGCGAACGGTCCGCCGAAACCACTATCAGAGGTAATTGCTGATAATATGCCTCCGCTACAGCCGGGGCATAATTGAGCAAGGCGGTACCCGATGTACAACAGATTACGACAGGCTTACGGGTACACTGGATAATACCCAGTGCATAGAATGCCGCATTGCGCTCGTCCACGATTACATGACAATCGAAAGACGAATCCTGCGAAAATGTCTGCATCAATGGTGCATTGCGTGAACCGGGAGACATTACCACATGCCGTATCCCGTACGCTTTGAGTATCGCTACCGTTTGTAATACATTTTTCTTTACTGAGAACATTTTAGTTACAATTTGTAAGTGAAAAACGAAAAGTGAAAAGTGAAAAATACTTTTAATTCTTCGTTCTTCATTTTTCACTTTTAAATTACCGACAATATCGTTTGCAATTTATTTTCTGTTTCTTCCCATTCCGGTTTCAGTTCGGAAGAAAGAAGCATACCTCCTCCCGCATAAAGCCGAAGCAGATCCTCCCCCATCTGCATACACCTCAGATTTACATACAGGCGGCTGCTTTCCTCAATATCCAGCGGACCTGCAAACCCCGAATAATAACGACGGTCATACGATTCATTCCTAAAGATAAAATCGAAAGCCGCTTCTTTCGGGAACCCGGATACCGCGGGGCTGGGATGCAACAAGGCGAGCAAATCCCCTATCTTGTATCCATCTTTCAGCTTAAACGAGAATTTGGTTTTCAAATGCTCTATATTTCCTGCCTGCGCAGTAAATGGCCCACTCTGTATTACATCTCCACACAGTTGATTAAGCTGCTGCTGCATATAATCAACAACAATCTGCTGCTCTTTCCGGTTCTTATCATCCCAATCTTCGGGCGATACTTTTTTAGTGCCTGCCAGCGCTACAGTTTTATAGATTCCATCCTGCTCCGAAACAAGCAATTCGGGAGAAATACCCATCCAAGCCCCGGTTTGGGGAGTATTGCATAGAAATACAAAGTTGGAATGATATTTCCCACATGCCTCACGGAAAGACGTACCTGCCGAAAAACTACGCTTCCTTTCCACATCGAATGTACGGGAAAGCACCAGTTTTTGTAATTTATTTTCAGACAACGCTGAATAAAAGGTAGTATAGTCAGAGCTATATTGGGTGAACGAATTAACAGAGGTCTGATTATGAATATTAATCGCCGATGAAATCCCTTCAGAATGATAATCTGATAAATAGCTGAATACTACCGCTTCTCCTTTCAGACAGATATCAGGATGAATAACAATAAGAGGAGTATCTTCCGAGATACGAAAAGGAGCAATAACAAAACCTGTCTTTCCATTCAGATCGGACAAAGAATCTAAACATAGAGCAGCCTGCGATGTTTGTAATACCAGATGTATATCTTGTTGCCTTGCCTGCCTGTATACGGCAAAGGATACATTTTTTTCAATCAGGGAATCAAAAATACTATAATCGAAATCTTGATTAAATTCCATTTAAAACATAACGTTGATTAAAATCTAATTTACAAAAGTACACTAAATAGGGCATCATACAGCTATATTCAGTTGACTTTTTTAGCCCAAAATATGTTGTACAACATATTTATAAACCTGTATATTTTTTCAAGCAGAGCTACAAACGTTTCACATGCATGAATTTGTAACATTGAGTTTGCATTATAGATAGAATCTATCTAATAGATATAATCAATTTCTATAAAACAAAATGTTAAACAGCATTGTTAATCAAGCACTAAATAAGATATTAAATAATAACAACTATGGAACATGATATAGCAATTATCGGAGGTGGCCCGGCAGGATACAATGCTGCAGAAAAGGCTGCCCTGAACGGTTTGAGGACAATACTCTTCGAGAAAAACGCAATCGGTGGTGTTTGTCTGAACGAAGGGTGTATCCCAACCAAGACATTACTCTATTCAGCTAAAACACTGGATAATATAAAAAGTGCGTCAAAATATGGTATCTCTGTAGAAGGCGAACCGACCTTCGACCTGCCTAAAATTATCTCCCGGAAAGATAAGGTTGTAAAAAAACTGACTGCCGGCGTAAGTGCCAAACTGAGTTTCAACGGGGTTACAGTTGTACAAGGTGCAGCCGACATTGTGAATGAAGATAACGGTCTGTTCCAAATTAAAAGCGGTGAGAATACATACTCCGTAAAATATATATTATTGTGTACCGGCTCCGAAACGATTATCCCGCCTATAAAAGGATTGTCGGAAGTAGACTACTGGACTTCGAAAGAGGCTTTGGAATCGAAAGAATTGCCCAAATCTCTGGCCATTATCGGCGGCGGTGTTATCGGCATCGAATTTGCTTCATTCTTTAACAGTATGGGAGTAAAAGTAAATGTAATAGAGATGATGCCCGAAATACTCGGTGCAATGGATAAAGAAACCTCAGCCATGCTGCGCACCGATTACACAAAGAAAGGGGTTACTTTCCGTCTGAACACAAAAGTAGTGGAAGTAACGAAAAAAGGTGTTGTAGTAGAAAAAGACGGCAAATCAGAAACCATCGAAGCCGACCGCATACTCGTAAGCGTAGGCCGCAGGCCGATAGTAAAAGGCTTCGGACTCGAAAATCTGAACATTGAAATGCTGAGAAACGGTATTAAAGTGAATGAATACATGCAGACCAGCAATCCTCGTGTATATGCCGCAGGTGATGTTACCGGATTCTCATTACTGGCTCACACAGCGATCCGTGAAGGCGAGGTTGCTATAAGCCATATTGTAGGCGAAGATGATAAGATGAGCTACAAAGCCATCCCCGGAGTGGTTTATACCAACCCCGAACTGGCAGGTGTAGGTAAAACTGAAGAAGAACTGAATGCAAACGGCGAATCATTCCGTGTACTGAAACTGCCAATGGCTTACTCGGGCCGTTTCGTAGCCGAAAATGAGGTGGGCAACGGGCTATGTAAGATAATTGTGGATGACGACGACCGCATTATCGGTTGTCATATGCTCGGTAATCCGGCATCGGAACTCATTGTTATTGCAGGAATAGCAATTGAAAACGGCGACACAGTGGAAGAATTCCGCAAACATGTATATCCTCACCCTACCGTGAGCGAAATTATACACGAAACGTTATTCTCATGAATTATAATTTCAAGATTTCAAAATCTCAGATTTCAAGATTAAAAAGAAAAATAGATTCCGAATCTTGAAATAAAACGAATAATTATGCTTTGTATCAACAATACACATACCGACGCTTATTTCAACCTGGCAAGCGAAGAATATCTTCTGAAAAATTTCAGAGATGATATTTTCATGCTGTGGCAGAACGAACCGTCGGTCATTGTTGGCAAATATCAGAATGTGCTGGCCGAGATAAATCTCGACTTTGTCAAACGTAATCGGATAAAAGTCGTCAGACGCTTTTCGGGCGGGGGTACAGTGTTTCATGACCTCGGCAACCTCAACCTCACATTCATTGAGAAAAATAATAATGTAAACTTCGACAAGTTCACAAAACAGATTATCGCCCTACTCTCCGAAATCGGGATACATGCCCAATCGGACGAACGCAGGGCGATAAATATTGACGGGCTGAAGATATCGGGAAGTGCGCAATGTGTACACAAAGACAGGGTAATGTATCATGCTACCCTGCTTTTTTCGTCTGACCTAAGCAGCCTCGTCTCCACATTGGAGAGCGACCCCAAGCAACTGGAAAACAAGACAGACAACCGTATTTATGTAAAATCGGTAAAAAGCCCTGTTACCAATATTCTGCAACACCTGGATAAGCCTTTGGATATAAAGTTTTTCAAAAAATACATACTCGATTATTTTCTCAATAAGGACAAGGATAACAAGATGTATAAATTTTCGGAAGAAGATATTTCGGCAGTCAAAGCATTGTCTGCAATGAAATATACTACCGAAGAATGGAACTTTCATGGCAACAGGACTGTAAACAATAATTATTTGCACGTATAAGAATAAACCAAAATATATAAATAACCATGTCAAAATTTGAAATAAAAATGCCCAAACTGGGCGAAAGTATTACAGAAGGGACAATCATTTCGTGGTCAGTTAAAGTAGGCGACACTATCAACGAAGATGATGTATTGTTCGAAGTGAATACAGCAAAGGTAAGTGCGGAAATCCCGTCGCCTGTCGCAGGTAAGATACTTGAAATATTATTTAAGGAAGGAGATACTGTTGCCGTAGGCACAGTGGTTGCGGTCGTACAACTCGAAGATGAAGAAGGCGAGAGTGAAGATGCTGCTCCGGCTCCGGCTGCTGAAAAGAAAGCAGAACCTTCGACTCCGGCGAAAGCAGAAGAAAAAGCCGCTCCGGCTGCTGCATCCGCCGAACCGGCAGTAAGTGCACCCGCTACAAAAAACAGTGGTGACAGATGGTATTCGCCTGTTGTTCTCGGAAAAGCCCGCGACGCCAAGATTGACAAAGATGAACTCGACGCTATTCCGGGCTCCGGATACGAGGGTCGTCTGAGCAAACGCGATATAGAAAAATATATAGACAACAAGAAAAAAGGAATCTCAGCTACAGAAGCAAAACCAAAATCCGCAGCAGCAGAAAAACCGGCGGCTGCAACGGCTTCACATTCACAAACCAATGATGCGCCGAAGCCTGCTGTTCCTGTGGCTGTAGCCGATGGCGATACTGTAATTGCAATGGACCCTATACGCAAGATCATTGCCGACCGCATGACTTCATCCAAAAAGATTTCTCCGCACGTAACCAACGTAATCGAAGTAGATGTAACCAAACTGGTGAAATGGCGCGAAGAAAACAAAGACGCATTCAAAAAACGCGAAGGCATCAGCCTTACTTATATGCCTGCAATCGTAGAGGCGACAGCTAAGGCTCTGAAAGACTTCCCCCGTGTAAACTCATCGGTAGACGGATACAATATTATCGAGAAGAAACGTATCAATGTGGGTGTTGCCGTATCGCTGAACGATGGTAATCTGATTGTGCCTGTCGTAAAAGATGCAGATAAACTAAGCATCAGCGGAATAGCAGCATCGGTAAGTTCTCTGGCAAACAAGGCCCGTGCTAACAAACTGATGCCGGACGAAATACAAGGCGGTACATTTACAATAACCAATTTCGGTTCATTCAAGAGCTTGTTCGGTACTCCGATCATCAATCAACCGGAAGTTGCGATTCTGGGGGTAGGTATTATCGAAAAGAAACCTTCTATAGTAGAAACTCCTGAGGGAGATGTAATAGCTATCCGTCACAAGATGTATCTGTCATTGTCGTACGATCACCGGGTGATAGACGGCATGCTGGGAGGGAACTTCCTGTACCGTATAGCAGAGTATCTGGAAAACTGGAATGAATAAACTCAGATACAAGTAGACAAGGTACAAGTAAACGAGTTTCTAACTTGTATCTCGTATCTCGTCTACTTGTCAACTAACAAAAAATAAGAATGAAAAAATACGATATAAAAACCACAGACAAAGAAACGCTCAAAAAATGGTATCACCTGATGACATTGGGGCGTGCTATCGATGAGAAAGCTCCGGCTTATCTCCTGCAATCGCTGGGATGGTCGTATCATGCGCCTTATGCAGGACATGACGGTATCCAGCTGGCAATGGGACAAGTTTTCAAGAGGGGCGAAGATTTTATGTTTCCTTATTACAGGGATATGCTCACTGTTCTGTCAGCAGGCCTGACCGCCGAAGAACTGATACTGAACGGTATATCAAAAGCTACCGACCCTGCCAGTGGCGGGCGTCATATGTCGAACCACTTCGCCAAACCCGAATGGGGAATACAGAATGTATCATCTGCAACCGCCAACCACGACTCTCAGGCTGTCGGCACTGCCCGCGCGATGGTCTACTATAACCATAAGGGTGTAGCAATAGCCTCGCATGGAGATTCATCCACATCCGAAGGTTATGTATACGAAGCGATCAACGGGGCATCAAAAGAGCGACTGCCTTTTATCCTTGTCGTACAGGACAACGGTTATGGTATATCTGTTCCTAAAAAAGACCAGACAGCCAACCGCAAAGCGTCTGAAAACTTCAGGGGAATAAAAAACCTGCGAATCATATATTGTAACGGTAAGGATGTTTTCGATTCGATGAACGCCATGACCGAAGCCCGTGAATATGCTATTGCAAACCGCACTCCGGTAATAGTACACGCCAATTGCGTACGTATCGGTTCACACTCCAACTCGGATAAACATACACTTTACCGTGACGAAAACGAGTTGAAATATGTAAAGGAAGCTGACCCCCTGATGAAGTTCCGCCGTATGCTGTTGCGCTACAAACGCTTTACAGAAGAGGAACTGAAAGAGATAGAAGCAAACGCGAAGAAAGAATTGAGCGCCGCTAACAAAAAGGCTCTGGCAGCACCGGACCCTGATCCGGCATCTATATTCGATTTTGTAACACCCGAACCATATCAGCCACAAAAATATGTCGACGGCACACATAATGAAGAAGGAGAAAAGAAAAATCTCGTTACCGCATTAAATGAAACATTAAAAGCCGAATTCCGCCATAATCCGGATACTTTCCTATGGGGACAGGATGTGGCCAATAAGGATAAAGGAGGTGTGTTTAATGTATCGAAAGGTATGCAGCAGGAATTTGGCGAAGCACGTGTATTTAATGCTCCGATTGCCGAGGACTATATTGTAGCCACAGCGAACGGCATGAGCCGTTTCGACAAAAAGATAAGAGTAGTAATAGAAGGTGCCGAGTTTGCCGACTACTTCTGGCCGGCGATGGAGCAGTATGTGGAATGTACGCACGACTACTGGCGAAGCAATGGTAAGTTTGCGCCGAATATCATTCTGAGGCTGGCTTCAGGCGGGTTTATCGGTGGAGGTATGTACCACTCACAGAATCTGGAAGGAACATTAACAACACTCCCCGGTGCGCGTATCGTATATCCGTCATTTGCCGACGACGCGGCAGGACTGCTGCGCACAAGTATGCGCTCCGAAGGATTTACAGTATTCCTTGAACCGAAAGCATTATACAATTCAGTAGAAGCCTCAACTGTCATCCCCGACGATTTCGAGGTTCCCTTCGGAAAGGCCCGTATCCGCCGTCCGGGGAAGGATCTTAGTATCATTACTTACGGAAATACGACCCTCTTCTGCCTAAATGTTGCCGAACGCCTTGCCAAAGAAGACAGCTGGGATGTGGAAGTAATCGATATCCGTTCGCTTATACCTCTCGACAAAGATGCCATTTTCGAATCGGTGAAGAAGACCAGCAAGGTACTTGTTGTACATGAAGATAAAGTTTTCTCCGGCTTTGGGGCGGAAATAGCTGCTATGATAGGAACTGAAATGTTCCGCTACCTGGATGCCCCTGTGCAGCGGGTAGGTTCCACATTTACTCCGGTAGGCTTCAACCCTATACTCGAGAAAGCCGTACTACCGGGAGAAGACCGGATATATGAAGCAGCTAAGAAATTATTAGAATATTAAAGTAGTTACAGGTTACAGGTTACGAGTTACAAGAAAAGCGATCTTCATACCCGTAACTTGTAACTCGTAACTTGTAACAAATAAAGACATATGAAAAAAATAGGATTGTTTTACGGAACAAGCACAACCAAAACCGCGGCAGTAGCAAAAAAAGTTAAAGCTGCATTCGGAGAGGACAAGATCGATATTATTCCCATAGAAGATGCATGGACAAAGGATTTTGAAGGCTATAACAATATTATCATAGGTGTTTCCACATGGTTCGATGGTGAACTACCTACTTATTGGGACGAAGTGAAGCCAGAGCTGGAAACATTGAAGATGAACGGGAAAAAGATTGCTATCTTTGGTTTGGGCGATCAGGTAAAATACCCTGAAAACTTTGTAGACGGTATAGGTATACTAGCCGAAACATTCGAAGCTATCGGAGCTACTCTTGTAGGATTTACTTCAACAGAAGGCTATACATTCGAACATTCACGTGCCGTGCGCGAGGGTAAATTTGTGGGGCTGGCGATCGATTTCGAAAACCAGCACAGCAAGACAGACAAAAGAGTAAAAGAATGGGTGGAGCAATTAAAGAAGGAATTTGATTGATTTACCGGCAGATGTATAAGAACGGGATCTTTCATTTGGATGGTCCCGTTTCTGTTTATATGAGATATCCGTTTTTTACAGTGTCCATAACATCCATCGGCGAACGTTGATTATCCAATTCATTTTTCATAAAATCCATATAAGGCGCTACGTGATCGAAAAACTTATAATATCCTTTGCATAAATAATTTAGTCTTTCCTCTCCGGAATCTGTTCTGATTATCCTGTTTTTAGGGCATTCACCATTACAATCCGCAGATTACAGCGTCCCCGACCGGCTTCAACATGACATACAACGGTCTAGAAAAAGTAGAAACGTAGTAGGTAGCCGACATTTTTCTGACGATATTGATCCGGCTACAAAAATATAATTATTTTAGTTATCATGATTAATAGAAAAGAATAGCCTGAAATGACACGGGTTTATTTTATACATTTTCTAAATAGTATAGTTAATATTATAAACAATTTTTATTATCTTTGTATTGAATTGCTATACGATCTATACAAAACTAAATTAATTTTTTTAACAACAAACACATTAATAACACAATTATATAATATTACAAATCCGAGAATTTAATAACATATAACACATTCATTAAACATTAAACACATCATGAAAAAAATTGTATTGAATAGTATACTATTCATTTTACTAGCTAGTGCATCTGGTATCTTTACATCATGTAATAAACAGGGTAAAGTAAATAGCGATTCGGCAACTCAGTCTACAGAGATAAGCCTTCCTGAGAAGGAAATATTAAGTAATACAATCCTTACAGCTGAAGAGCAGGCACAACTGACTCCGGACTCTGTATTGGAGATTCTTAAACAAGGGAACAAAGAATATACAGAAGATAATCTTACAGTGCGCAACAATTCGCGGCGTATAAGAGAGGCCGCACTGGGGCAATATCCCAAGGCAGTCATAGTATCTTGTCTCGACTCGCGTGTCCCTGTAGAAGATGTATTTCATAGGGGAATAGGAGATATATTCGTAGCGCGCGTGGCAGGCAATATAGTAAATTCCGATATACTGGGAAGCCTCGAATTTGCATGCAAAGTCTCAGGGTCTAAACTGGTAGTCGTACTGGGACATGAACATTGCGGAGCTGTAAAATCGGCTATCGATGATGTAAAATTGGGGAACATCACAACATTACTCTCTAAAATCCGCCCGGCTGTAGCTTTGGCTTCCAAAGATTTTGAGGGAGATAAAACTTCCAAAAACCCTGAATTCGTACAAAAGGTTTGCGACGACAATGTAAAATTAACAATAGAAGAAATTCGGGCTAAAAGTCCTATACTGAAAGAAATGGAAGAAAAGGGAGAAATAAAAATTGTAGGAGGTACATATCATATGGAAACAGGGCAGGTAGATTTTTTCTGATAACAAAACGGTAAATTTTTCATAGACAGGTTGCGGTATATAAGAGTATTGCGGCCTGTTTTATTTTATATACCTCCGGTATGGCTTTTGATGGCGTGTTTCAACATTTTCCTCACCACAATATGATGGAAAGGGCAAATAACATAGAAATAGGTATATCCGAGCCAGTTATGAAACTGAACCAATGTAATAGCATTGACAATCTGCTCATTTCCTTCATTCTCTATATAAACTGACAAATGTGCTGATAAATGTTTGTCGCTGAGATAGAGCACCGTTTCATTTTCTGATTTGTCTGAAACTGACATAAGACCAGAGCTAGTACCTTCACGGATACATCGCTCAATTTCTTCTGCATTCTTATTTTCATCTCCTTTGAGCCCGAATGGCTTAACCAAAGTATTCCGGATACGGTAAAGATTTTTGAGCCATTTAGGTTTCACAGTCCAGAAGGCAACCTGAATATCATCAGCCGTAATCATCGGTGTATTCTCTATGATACATTCGAAGATGTCTTTATAGTCGACCGGAAGATATTTGTTTACTAATGCCTTTCGCGGAATATTCTTTTTTTGTGTTACGATCATTCTCTTCTTTACTATTTCACTATAAAAGTAAAGATTTTAATTTTCAAATTAGTCTGGAATCATAATTAATATTGTATTTTTAAACTATAATAGCGTATTCAGTATAGTATGAAAGAAATAGAGACAAGAAGAGTGACATTCGATGAAATTGATCAATTACAAAAAATCAGCAGACAAACTTTTTATGAAACATTTTCGGAAGTAAATACTGAAGAAAATATGGCCAAATATCTAACTGAGAAACTCTCATCAGAAACACTGTCCATTGAGCTTAACAACAAAAACTCAGAGTTTTATTTTGCCATATCCGGAGGAGAGATAATCGGCTACCTGAAGCTAAATTCAGGGCAATCGCAAACAGAACTCCATGATATTAAATCACTTGAAATAGAGCGAATTTATGTATTGAAAGAATTCCACGGAAAAGGTGTGGGACAATTACTCTATCAGAAAGCTATACAAAGAGCGCAGGAAACAGATGTCGACTCAGTATGGCTAGCTGTTTGGGAAGAGAATCCGAGAGCAATAAGTTTTTATAAGAAGAATGGCTTTGTCAGGTTTGATAAACACATTTTCACACTAGGCGATGACGAACAGACAGATATCATGATGAAACTGGAATTAAAAGATAAATAATAAACAATGAATCTTATGGACAACAATACAGAGATAACCCGCTGCGGATGGGTAGGAAATGATCCTTTATACATAAAGTATCATGACGACGAATGGGGTACGGAAGTGACAGATGACAAAACTATGTTCGAATTCCTTGTCCTCGAAAGTGCTCAGGCCGGACTGAGCTGGATAACGATCCTCCGGAAACGGGAGGGTTATAAAAAGGCCTTTGCCGGATTCGATGCCGGAAAAGTGGCAAAATTCACAGACGAAGATGTGGAACGGCTCATAAAGGATGAAGGTATTATCCGGAACAGACTGAAAGTAAAAGCGACAATATCCAATGCCCGACTTTTCCTTGATGTACAAAAAGAATTCGGTAGTTTCTGCAACTATATGAAATCGTTCCTGCCTGACGGAAAACCAATCATCAACCATTGGAAAACATTGGCCGAAGTACCTGCATCAACGCCACTCTCGGATGCCATCAGTAAGGATATGAAGAAACGGGGATTTAAGTTTTTCGGCACAACGATCTGTTACGCGCACCTGCAAGCCGTAGGCTATGTCAACGACCACTTGACCGGCTGTATATGCAGGACTAGTAAACAGTAAGCTATAACGAGTGACATCATGTTGAAATCTTAATTATATCAACTCATATGTGCTTACCTGAATCGGAATATGCAGATTATGCAAAACCTTTTCGAGCAGGATACCTTCGCGCGAATCGTATTCATAACCGAATGTAGCCCTTATACCCTGATAACAAAACTGGGTGGCACGGTCCAAAGCCATGGGTAGGCTGTCGCCCTGCATCATAGCTCCGGTGATAACGCTGGTAAATGTATCACCCACACCGGGATAATGGGCAGGCAGATAAGGACAGGTCACTTTCCAGAAACGGCCGCCATTGCGGTTATAAGCATATACGGATGTCTGATGCGGATCATCAGCCACAGGCACACTGGTAATAATGACTATGGAAGGCCCTTTACCGGAAAGGGCTAATAAGTATTCCTTGAGCCTTTCGTCCGTATATTCTTTTTCGTAAGGTATATCCAGCAAATAAAAGAGTTCGGTCAGATTAGGAGTCACTATATCAGCCACGGTTACCAACCGCCTCATCTCCTCTACGATAGTGAGATCGAAGCCTGTATATAGCTTACCATTATCCCCCAGTACAGGATCTACAACAACAAGGTTATTCTCTTTGCGAAATTCTTGTATGAAGTCCTTCACGATCTGTACCTGTTCGGGAGAACCCAGGTAACCGGAATAAAATGTATCGAATCCCAGATTCAGTTTTTTCCATTCGGTTATGATTTTCCGCATCTCATCTGTCAGATCGAGGAACGAAAAATGCGGATATTGTGTATGGCTCGACAAGATGGCCGTTGGTAAAGGACTTACATGAAATCCCATAGATGTAAGTATGGGAATTACAACTGTGAGCGATACCCTTCCTATACCCGAAAGGTCGTGTATGGCAACAATTTCTTTTGTCTTACTGAAATACATATTGTTATATAATTTATACCGGTAATAAGGAAAATGCAAATATAGCTTATTGAGATGGAGAATTACTTCTTTATTTGTAAAAAGAATTATACCTTTGCTTTATAAACACACACCTGTAAAACTGACATAAATGAGACGGAACTTTTGCCTTTTCTTCTGTGCGATCTTCATAATAAGCATTTTTTCTTCTTGTTCATTACCCGAACCAGATATCGCGCTTCGCTTAAAAAACCGGAAGCAGGCTATTGACAGCATTATAGCCAAAGGTGAATGCCCATCCCATTTTGTCGCAGTACTAACTGAAAGCCAAGAAATTAACTGCTACTATCAATTATTCCACGATGATTCTAATGGTTTGGCCAGAGCTTCGGAAACATACACACGGAATAATAAGACGAGCGACACCACCTTCGTTTATTACTTCGACGAGCATGAAAACACCATCGCTTTCCAGGTAAAAATAGCCGCAAACAATGACAGTATTTTCAATTCGGTAACAGCATTCTACAACAGAGATATGGACGTGATAAGAAAAGAGTATGCTACCATCGACAATTGCGATATCCCTGTAAATGGCACGGATTCATTATCCATCGATCTTACTGCATATAAGATCCCGCCTAATGTAAGCACTTTTGCGCAACGGAAAAAGATAATATTGCAAAACGACTAATCATTGCGACTTAACAGCCAGCGGCACCATTTGTCCATGCCTTGTCCGCGTAATGCCGACAATTCGAAGAACTGGAGGTTATGGTTCACTTTCAGAGCATTGTCCCGTAATATGGCTATATCTGTATTCAGGTAAGGAGCCAGATCCACTTTATTGATGATACAGACATCCGCCTCCTGGAACATATAAGGATACTTCAAGGGTTTATCATCTCCCTCGGTAGTACTCACAATAACCACTTTCTTAGCTTCACCGAGGTCATACATAGCCGGACAGACCAGATTCCCTACATTCTCAATAAAAACAATGGCTCCGTTTTCAGGATCCAGTTGAAGCAGGGCTTTGCTTATCATATCAGCTTCGAGATGGCATCCCATACCGGTATTCACCTGATAGGCTCCCACTTCTAACGCCGCAATACGGTCGGCGTCATTCGAAGTTTGCTGGTCACCTTCTATTACATAAACGGGAATTTGTCCCTTTATCCTGCGAATGGTTTCTTCCAGCAGGGTGGTTTTACCCGAACCGGGGGAACTCATCAGATTGAGACAGAGTATATTCTTCGATTCAAAATATGTCTTGTTCTGGTCGGCAATCGCATTATTCCGTGAAAAAATATCTTCCTCCACAGCTATAATCATCTTTTCGTCCACAATGTATTTATCCTTTCCGTCCATCCTATTCTTTATTTTTCGATTTAACGACTATTGACTTCACTTTCAGTTCCTTTCCCCTCACAATCTTTACATAGTATGAGCCACATTGCGGACAAGGTGAAAATAATGTTTCTACCGGGAATACCGCTTCACAATCACCGCACCTCGCCTCTCCGGCTATATCGTGACGTACTATACGCGCTCTTTCCAGCATAGTACCCTTTACGGAACTTTCGAGAGCAAACATGAGAGTCTGTAATTCTACTCCGGCAAGGCTTCCAATTTCGAGTTCCAGCTCTTCTATTTCGCTCGCCTGATGCTTGCGGGCTTGTTGCTCGGCAAGTTGTACTATACTTTGTGCAATGGATAATTCGTGCATGGTATTAATGTGCCAGTTATTTGATGTGCCGGTATGCCAACAATAAAACATTGGCATATTACTTTATTAATTTATTAGTTGCAGCTATTGCCATTTGCCCTACTGCTATACCTCCGTCATTACATGGAATTCTTGAAGGAATGTACAATGGTATTCCTTCCTGCGAAAATAACGATTGCAAATGTTCTGTCAAACGTTTATTCTGAAAACATCCACCTGAAACGACAATCTTTTTCACACCGGTTTGTTCGAGCAACCGCTTCGACTCCTCCAATATAATAAATGCCAGCGAGTTATGAATTTTTGCTGAAATAAGAGTAATATCCATTCTATTATCCATATCCCTCAATACACCTTCGAATATCGTTTGGGTAGAAATCACGTCAGAACCGGTATGGATATCATAACAGGCCGTATTATCATCCGATGCCGCCTGTTCCAGTAACACAGGTGCTTCTGCCTGTCTTGTCGCCACATCACAAAGCCCCAATAAGGAAGCAAAAGCATCGAATAAACGCCCCGCGCCTGATGATAAAGGTGAGTTGATCCCCTTATCAATTAGCTGTTTTAATGCTTCAATCCTATCCATCCCTACCCTATCGGCAAAAGAGCGGGGAAAAGGTAAACCATAATGGTTCAGATAAGCGACAGCCATACGCCACGGCTCATCAGATACCTTATCGCCGCCCGGCATCGGTATATAATCGAGATGCGAAAGGCGGATATAACCCTTCCTGTCGCAAAGAAAAAACTCCCCACCCCAGATATTCCCATCATCACCCAACCCCGTACCATCCCACACTGCGGCGATAACCTCTTCGTGTATCCCGTATTCGAGCATACAGGCGGCGGCATGCGCATGATGATGTTGTACTTTGAACAAAGGTAAACTATTTTTAGCCGCAGTCTCCTCCGCTTCACGGGTCGACATATAGTCGGGATGCAGGTCACATACCAATTGTTTGGGAGTAAAGCGGAAAAGATGTTGAAAACGATCCAGTGATTCTTTATAAAAGCTAAAAGTCTCCCAATTCTTCAAATCACCGATATACTGGCTTTGTATAACTGTATCAGCTTTTCCTAAAGCGAATGTATTTACCTTTTCTGCACCGAAAGCAAGTATCCCTTCCACATCCACATCAGCAAACAAAGGCTCGGGAACGTACCCGCGTGAACGGCGTATCATACAGGGCTGATTATCAAAAATATGCATCACTGAATCATCGACACGATTGTGTATCGGACGGTTATGGTGCAGAATCAATTCTACTTTATCCCCGAACTGTCCGGTAACCTCTTCCTGTGAGATAGTTATAGGTAAATCGCTCAGATTCCCGCTGGTCATCACTAAAACGGGCGTATCTATATGCTGGAACCAGTCGTAATGTACCGGCATGTATGGCAGCATACAGCCTAATGTTTTCATTCCGGGATTCACTCCGGATGCCAAACCTCTGTACTGTTTCAATAAAACAACCGGCCTGCGCCACGATGTAAGGCTATCTCTCTCTGCATCATTCAGGTTAGCGTATTCCCGGATACTTTCCTCATCACGGAACATGACAGCGAAAGGCTTGGTATCCCTGTGTTTTATTTCACGTAAATGCTTCACGGCGTCTTCATTCGTGGCATCGCAAACCAAATGATAACCACCGGTGCCTTTTACGGCTATTACTTTACCGTCATTGAGCAGTTTCGATGTCAAGACCAGTAAAACACTATAATCTGTCTGTTTCACCCCCAGATATTCCGTATAATATACCGGCCCGCAATGATTACACGCGATGGGTTGGGCATGGAAACGGCGGTCGTGTATATCCGAATATTCTTTCTCACAATCGGTACACATTATAAATCCCGTCATTGTTGTATTTATCCTGTCGTACGGCAAATCTCTGATAATAGAAAAACGTGGGCCGCAGTGAGTACAATTAATAAACGGATAGCCGGTACGATGCGCCTGCGCTTGCCTGTCGCGGAGACATTCATCACAGACCGCTATATCAGGAGCGACCTGTGTTACCACATCTGATGAAGACCGGCCGGAGATAATTGCAAAGTCAGTATAGTTTTTTTCCGATTCTGTCTCATGGACTTCAATCTTATGTATGCCAGCTGCTCCGGGACATTCATCCTGTATTCTGCGTATAAATAAATCCCGCTGAGATTGCGACAGCTCAGCCTCGACAACCACCCCGTTCGTATGATTTGCGACCGTACCTTTTATTCCCATCTTCTTTGCCAGCAGATAGATAAAAGGGCGGAAACCAACGCCTTGCACAAGACCGTATATCGTTAACCGGGTTATCAAAATCACTTATATTTTTACAGGTTCAACCTCGAAAATCTCTTTCCTGTCCAAATCGGACCAATACCGGACAGCCAGTTTCCGCACGTGTCCCCAATAACCGGGAGCATGCCCCCAGCGTTCAGCGGCGCTTTCTATTTCGTTCCCTATCCTATTCGATATCCTGTCTTTGACCTTTATCCTTATAGCATTGTCATGCGTTGAGAATACAGCTGCCGCCAGTGGGTACTCAGCCGGAGGAGAGTATATAAGACCATGCCCCAATGTAGCGCCCGTACTCACCTGCAATCCGTCATTCATACAGCTTAGCGGAGGATTAAGCCCCGCAAAGGATGTTATACATAGATCTCCGGCCGCTACACCTAACTGTTCGAGCGCGAAAAGCCCCATCTTAACCCCTATCACGGCATATATGCCCAAATGTCCGTGCAATTCATTTGTTAATACAGCAGCCCGCCACTCGCTCAATCCGTATTTCCGGATAGTTGCGGTTACCATTGGACGCATATCGGGAGAATAAAACTCAGGATTCTGAGGAAATTCGTTGAACACCATATGTATAAATTTTGTTTATCAGTTATAGTTATTAGTTATAAGTAATGACGGCTTGGATTATGCCTGCAAGCCATTTATAATTCAGGTTAACTAGCCGATTCACTGATATATATTATCAAAATACTAGAAAACAGCATCTTATAAAAATAAGATCAGGAAATAACAAAGGTAAAAAAATATTCTATATTGTAATAAATGAGACTGTTTAGTTAAAAAATAATCTTTATATTTGAAGATAGTAACCGTAATCTAAAACCCTTAACCCTATGTGTCTGGCAGTACCGGGAAAAATAATCAGCATAGACGATAGCATTCCTGAATTAAGAATGGCAAAAGTCGATTTTGGCGGTATGATGAAAAATGTCTGCATCCAATGGGTAGAAGCCAATGAAGGGGATTATATCCTGGCTCACGCCGGAATGGCAATATCACTGATAGACGCCGGAGAAGCTGAAAAAACGCTTGCCGACTTCAAAACCATAGCACGCTCCCTCGAAAACCCCGCGATATGAAATACCTCGATGAATACAGGGACAATAAGCAAGTGCAGATGCTTGCAAGCGCAATACGGAGATCCGTTACGCGACAGTGGCATATCATGGAAATATGCGGCGGGCAAACCCATTCGATCGCGCGTTACCGTATAGAGGAAATGTTGCCTGATAGCGTAAGGCTTCTGCATGGTCCCGGATGCCCTGTCTGCGTTACTCCTGCCTATATAATCGACCATGCCCTGGAAATAGCCGGCCGGCCGGATGTTATATTCACCTCTTTCGGCGACATGATGCGGGTTCCCGGTACAAAAGAGGATTTACTAAGGGTAAAAGCCAGAGGCGCTGATATACGTATGCTATATTCCCCTGTGGATGCGTTGGAACTGGCTCTGAAAAATCCTGATAAGGAAATTGTATTCTTTGCTGTCGGATTTGAAACGACTATCCCTGTTCACCTGACAGCATTGAAAGAAGCGCAAAGAAAAGGCCTGGAAAACTTTTCCCTACTCACTTCCTTATTTACCGTCCCCCCTGCCATAGATGCCATCCTATCCGATAGAGACAATAAGGCGGACGGATTTCTCGCGGCAGGCCATGTTTGCTCCATTATGGGATGTAAGGAATATTATCCGCTGGCGGAAAGATACAATAAACCTATCGTGGTCACAGGTTTTGAGCCGATAGATATATTATATGGCGTCTACAAATGTATCCTGCAATTGGAAACAGGTGAAGCCTATGTAGAGAATGCATATAAAAGGGCGGTAACAGAAGATGGCAACATGAAAGCACAAACCTTAATGAACGAAGTGCTGGAACCTTTTACCCTGCAATGGCGTGGAATCGGGCTAATTCCATTGAGCGGATTACGCCTGAGAAAAGAATACGAACTATATGATGCTGCACAAAAATTCCCATACAAAGGAAATACCGGAGCAGCCGGAGATAAACCCGGAATGGAATGCATTGCCGGAGATATTATGAAAGGAAACAAGCAGGCTGCCGATTGTCCTTACTTCGGGTCGGATTGCAGCCCTGAACATCCTCTTGGCGCACCTATGGTATCTGCCGAAGGTGTCTGCGCGGCATATTATAATTACAAATGAGCCTTTAGTTATTAGCAAATGGCTTTAGGAAAACTAAAAAGAAGCTGAAAGCTATCAGCTAACAGCTAAGTAAATATGGAAATGAACTGCCCCGTACCTTTTACCGATTCAGACCGTATCCTTCTGGGACATGGCAGTGGCGGACGGCTTACGCATCGCCTGATAGAGCATATATTCTACCCTGCATTCCGCAACCCGTTGCTGGAACAAGGCCATGACGGCAGTGTATTCGCCGTGGAAAAAGGCCTGCTGGCAATATCAACCGACTCGTTCGTCGTCGATCCTGTTTTCTTTCCCGGCGGTAATATTGGTGACCTTGCAGTAAACGGTACTGTAAATGACCTGGCCTGTTGCGGAGCAAGGCCCTTATATCTGACTGCCGGATTTATTATAGAAGAAGGCTTACCTCTTTCAGACCTGCAAAAGATAGTGAACTCGATGAAAGAGGCTGCCGACAACGCCGGAGTATATATTGTAACAGGAGATACAAAGGTGGTGGAACGAGGCAAATGTGATAAAATATTTATAAATACAAGTGGTATTGGCATCGTTGCGGAAAATATAAATATTTCGCCCAAAAACGCGAGGGAAGGTGACGTAATTATTTGTAGCGGCCCGATCGGGATACATGGTATAACCGTACTTTCTACCCGTGAAAGCCTTGGTTTCGAGACCTCATTAACAAGTGACACCGCAGCCCTGAACGGCATGATTACTAAACTATACACAACCGTGAACGAAATACATGTCCTGCGTGACCCTACAAGGGGAGGGCTAAGCAGTGCCCTGAACGAAATAGCACAGGCTGCGAAAGTGGATATTGAGCTTAACGAAGCCTCTATCCTTATCCCCGATACTGTACGTGCCGCGTCCGAAATATTAGGTCTTGATCCGCTGTATATTGCCAATGAAGGGGTAGTTATTGTTATCCTGCCCGAAAAATATGCGGATAAAGCGCTGGAAATCATGCACCGGTTCGATGAAGGAAAGGATGCAGCAGTTATAGGGCGCATATCCTCAACGGGTAATGGTCTGGTGAAGATGAAAACAGCATATGGAGGACACCGGGTTATCAGTATGTTGAACAGCGACCAGTTGCCACGGATTTGTTGAAGAAAAACGAATAGATTTATCTATAATGTACCGCTCCCAACTCCCAAAAGGGAGATGACAGAGTGAGGAGAAAGAAGCCAACGGGTAACAGTATGAAAAGTATGCAGAGGCGTTACTTTTGTTACCTTTTAACAGTTACAAGTTACTTCGCCCTAGGGCAGTTACGAGTTACAAGTAGACGAGATACGAGATACGAGTTGTTAACTGATAACTGATAAGATGCTTCGCTCCGCTCAGCATGACAACGTACAGCACTGTTAACTGATGACTGCTAACTGTTTACTGTAAATAGTGTTACCTTTGTTACCTTTTAACAGTTACGAGCTACTTCGCCCTACGGGCAGTTACGAGTTACGAGTAGACAAGATACGAGATACGAGTTGTTAACTGCTGACTGCTGACTGTTTACTGTTTACTGTTAACTGAAATAAGTGTTACCTTTTAACAGTTACGAGCTACTTCGCCCTTCCGGCAGTTACGAGTAACAAGTTGGTTTACTGTTTACTGCTAACTGTTTACTGATATACCTGTTACTTTTTAACCGTAAAGAAACAACAATAATAGAACAATAAGATCAACTAATTAAATACTTTATAAATATGGAAAAGAAAAGACCATCCGTTTATGAAGAGAGCCGTAAGAAAGGAGTTACACGCCGCGACTTCCTTAAATTCTGTACCATGATGGGTGCTTTGATGGGACTTGAAGCTACGGGAGTAGCCCAGGTAGTAAAGGCCCTGGAAACAAAATCGCGCCTGCCGATAATCTGGCTGCATTTGCAGGAGTGTACATGTTGCAGCGAATCGTTTATCCGTACTGCCCACCCTATCCTTGCCGATCTGCTGTTCAACCAGATCTCACTCGACTATACGGAAACGCTGATGGCCGCATCGGGCGATCAGGCCGAGAAATGCATGCACGATACAATGGAAAAATTCAAAGGTGAATATATCCTGATGATCGAAGGCTCTATCCCCACTAAAGACGAAGCCTATTGCTGTATAGGCGGACGCAGTGCCAAACAGATAGTGGAAGAAGCCTCAGCTGGAGCCAAAGCCGTAGTAGCATGGGGCAACTGCGCATCGGCAGGCTGTGTGCAGGCTGCAAATCCGAATCCGACGGGAGCACGGCCTGCCCACCGGATAGTAAGCGGAAAGACCGTTATCAATGTACAGGGTTGCCCCCCTATCGCAGAAGTAATGGCCGGGGTAGTGGTTCATCTGCTTACATTCGGGACTATACCTCAACTGGATAGCCTGGGCCGTCCTAAAGCATTTTATTCGCATCGTGTACACGACACCTGTTACCGCCGCGCTAATTTCGATGCGGGGCTGTTCGTGGAAAGTTTCGACGATGAAAATGCAAAACGTGGTTATTGCTTATACAAAGTAGGTTGTAAGGGACCAAGCACCTATAATTCGTGCGGTATTATAAAGTGGAACGAAGGCGTAAGCTATCCTATCCAGAGCGGGCATCCGTGTATAGGATGCAGCGAAGAAGGTTTCTGGGATAAAAGCCCGTTCTACAAACGCAATCCGACAACCCATGGTTTCGGTATAGAAGCCACTGCCGACGACATAGGACTTGCTCTGGGTGCCGCTACCGTAGCGGGAATAGCCGCCCACGCCGTAGCAACCAATATCCGTAAAAAGAAATTGATTGAAAACGAAGTACCTCACGAGGAAGAAGTAAAGGAAGAAAGTAATAACCTGTAAACTTAAAAAACTATGTCAGAAAGAATAGTCGTCGACCCGATTACCCGTATCGAAGGTCACTTAAGAATAGAAGCCGAAATAGAGAACGGAATTATCAAAGATGCTTACAGCTCGGGTACAATGGTGCGTGGCATTGAAACCATTGTAAAAGACCGTGATCCTCGCGATGTATGGGCATTTGTAGGCCGTGTTTGCGGTGTATGTACATCTACACATTCGCTATGCTCGGTACGCGCCGTGGAGGATGCCCTGAATATTGTAATCCCCCCGAATGCTGAGATGGTGCGTAATATTATGGCTAATGTGCTGTATATGCACGACCATGTTGTACACTTCTATCATCTGCATGCCCTCGACTGGGTAGATGTAGTCTCCGCCCTGAAAGCCGATCCTGTGGCTGCATCGGCCGCGGCACAACAATTATCGGCATGGGCGAAGAGTTCTGCCGGCTATTTCAAAGGCATACAGGACAGAGTAAAAAAATTCGTGGAGAGCGGCCAGTTGGGCATATTTGCCAATGGTTACTGGGGGCATCCCGCTTATAAGCTTACGCCCGAACAGAACCTGATCGCCGTAGCACATTATCTGGAGGCACTGGAATGGCAAAAAGAAATAGTGAAAGTACATGCCGTATTCGGAGGTAAGAATCCTCATCCGAACTATCTGGTAGGCGGTATGCCTGCAAGTATCAACATCAACGACGCCAATGCAATCAATGCCGAAAGGCTTGCCTTTGTAAAGGAAAAGCTGGAAGAAGCCAAAACCTTTATCAATCAGGTTTATATCCCCGACATTCTTTTGATAGGCAGTGTATATAAAGACGACTGGGGTAAAATCGGCGGCGGAATACACAACTATCTGGCATATGGCGATTTCCCGATGGAGGGCTCAGACCCGGGCAGTTATAAGATGCCCCGTGGTATTGTCCTTGACAGGGATTTATCGAAAGTACACCCCGTAGATGCCAATTCTCCCGACGAAATACAGGAATATATCTACCATTCATGGTACAAATACAGCAAAGGAGACAACACAGGCCTGCATCCTTACGAAGGAGAAACAGAACTGCATTACACCGGTCCCCGTCCACCATACAGGCATCTGGATATAAACGATAAATACAGTTGGATAAAAACACCGCGATGGAAAGAGAAACCGATGGAAGTAGGTCCTCTGGCCAGAATGCTGGTCGCATATGCCTCCGGTAAAGAACCTCAGAAATCACTGATTGACGATACTTTAAAAGCATTGGACCTTCCGGCAGAAGCGCTTTTCTCTACGCTTGGCCGAACCGCTGCACGCGCATTGGAATCGAAACTGAATGCCGATTGGGCACTGGAATGCTATGATAAGCTGATAGCCAATATTAAAGGTGGGGATAGCCGCATGGCAAATCAGGAGAAGTGGAAAGAAGATTCATGGCCGAAAGAAGCGAAAGGCGTGGGCCTTACGGAAGCTCCCCGCGGAGCACTGGCTCACTTTGTTGTTATAGAAAACAACAGGGTAAAAAATTACCAGTTGGTAGTACCCACAACATGGAATGCCTCGCCGCGGGATGAAAAAGGCGTACTTTCCGCTTATGAATCCTCTTTGATAGGAACACCTGTTCACGACCCGAATCTGCCACTCGAAATCTTGCGCACAATACACTCATTCGACCCATGTCTGGCCTGTGCAGTCCACCTGTACGACGAGGAAGGGAAATATGTACATCAGATGGATACATTTTGAGAAACGAAAAGTGAAGGATAATTATCAGATTCGAATATCAGCATATTAGCAAATGATATTGCAGCTTGCGCTCCATTTACTAATCTTCAGATATGCTAATTATCTACTCATAACTAAATATTACAATATGAAAAGTCGTAAAGAAAAAGTAAGGGAAGTCTACGTATGGGAACTGCCCGTGCGCTTTTACCACTGGGTGAATGCATTATGCATTGTAATCCTCTGCGTAACGGGGTTCCTCATCGCCGACCCTCCGGCAATTATGAGCGATACGGAAGCTACATTCCGGTACTGGTTCGGAATAGTGCGCTTCATCCATTTTGTAACAGCCTTTGTCTTCTTCTTCAATTTTGTATTCCGGATTTACTGGGGATTTGCAGGTAATAAATATGCCCGGTGGAGCAACTTCATTCCCCTGAAAAAATCCCAGTGGAAGGAACTTGTTGAAGTTATCAAAGTGGATGTACTGATGATAAAGAATAAGCCGGTAGACAGTATCGGGCACAATCAGGTCGCCAGTTGTACTTATTTCATTATGTTTTTGGCATTCCTGCTTCAATGCATTACCGGGTTCGGGCTGTATGCCCAGATGAGTAAGGCCGCTTTGCCTAAGTTGTTTGCATGGATGGTACCGGTTATGGGCGGCGACCTGATGGTGCGCCATATACATCATTACCTGATGTGGTTTTTCATTCTTTTTGCAATCGGCCATGTCTATCTTGTATTCTATCATGACTACATCGAGCGTCGTGGGGTAACATCCTCTATGATCGGCGGATGGAAGTTTGTGGAAGAAAATGTTGCCGAAGCCGAGGAAAAAGCCGATGCAAAAGACAGAGCCACGAATAACCCTGTAAATGTCGCTATAGAAAAATGAAAACCCTTATTCTGGGAATAGGAAATATATTGCTGAAAGACGAGGGCGTGGGTATACACACTATCCATGCTCTTGAAAAAATAAAACTACCTTCCGGTGTCGACCTGATGGACGGAGGTACCGGGGGTTTTCACTTGCTGAGCTGGCTGGAAAGCTATGACCATATCATAATGATAGATGCCACGCTGGACAATAATCCTCCGGGAACAGTAAGATTGCTTCACCCGCGATATGCTTCGGACTTCCCGCCATTGATGAGCGCGCATGAGATTGGGCTCAGGGATATGATGGCGGTCATGGAACTCACGGAAAGTATGCCTAAAGTAGACCTGATCGTGGTTTCTGCTGCGGATATCAGTGAGGTAGGAATGGATTTGTCACCTGAGGTTGAAAAAGCTATACCGGATGTGATAAAGATCATAAAGGATATATTGCATGAGTAGGTATCATGATGCTCAAATAAAGCCACGCGAACCTCACAGCTCACATGGCTCCACACTTCACAAACTACACAAAACTTGCGGTTCTTCCTTAAATCTTAAAAAAATCTAATTTCGTGCTAATTAAAATTTATAAAACAATATTCATATTGGGTATTTATGCTCAACTAAACAACTACAATTTATATAAATCCATATATTAAATGAGTTCGGTATCCAGGCTGTTATTTTTCAGGCTATAAATATTATATTCATCTTACATAGGTAAAAGTAGTATAATCCGATGTGATAAACAGTTCTATTTATGAGTATTTTAAGATCAGGTTGTTTCTTATTTAAGAGATGGAAGTATTAACCATTTCGAATCCTGGAATATTAAAAATATAAAAGCATCAATTTATCGTTTTCAGATAAATCTAACAAATGCAGTTTCGATTATCGAAAAACACACTATATATCAACAATATAGCCAAAACGATATATTTTCTTCTAAAAAAGGAAGAAAAACAAGATAATCCCGGTTTCTTTATAAGAGGATTTACATAAAAGACAAAGAGAATACAGAACTTGTATTTTAAGTTAAAATACTCATAATCTGCGTTTAAAACCAGACTATTTATTTCATAATAAGGACTAAACTATCATGGCGTTCTTCTTCTCCTTCACCCCCTCAACATACCCCGCAAAGAAAAACGGGATATTGTCTTCACTGCCATTCTCGAAACGTCCCTTTACCTTCTCGTATGCAAGTAATGACATTTCAAATTCGGGCTGTCCGGTAACTAACACTGGCTGATCCAGTTTATCGTACCAATAATACCGCCCTCCAAAATTCTGGCGGGCAACTTCAAATATATACGCGCCTATCTTTATTATCATTATTCGCTTTGTCTCATCATTACCCTGTTTATAAAACGGCGTGTTCTCTTCCATTATCTCATCCAGCAACTGAAGGCTATCCACGCTGAAATCAAGCAGAGCAACGTCCTTAAATTGATTAACCAAAGCATTTGCATTTGCCTGCATATCTTCAGCAAACTGCCTGCGATCTTCATCTGTCACTTCTGTCACTTGTTTTTTCTTCCTGAGGAAATCAAATAGTCCCATACTTATGTACTGATTACAAATTTAGAGTTGCAAGTTACAAATTTTCGCTTAGTAATCGGTCGCCTTATCAATATTATAAACAAGCGGGTAGTTCGATCCGTGCTGCCTCTTAAAGATTATTTACTAAAACCTGACAAACCTGACACTTTTTACACATTTTTCCATCTGTCATTTTTGTTGCTCATATTTTCTGCCCTTTTCGGAGAACATCGTATTTCCATAATATATAAATTTTTCGTTTTCAATTGTTAATTCTCGATCAATTTAACTATCTTTGCCTTTAACAAAACTATATCCTAAAAGCGATGAAGAAACTCCTGTATTTTTTATTTATTTGCTCGTTGTGCATGGGATTCGTTTCCTGTGGCGGGGATGATGAACCGGAGCCGGAACCCGAAAAATTTGTATGGAATGGTGACTGGAATGACCCGAACGATAAGAATTATAAGCCGGAGGGATATAATCCGATAGAGGGATTGTGGAGAGGTGACAATAATGATGAATATGGATTATATTTTTCTAAGGACTTTAAAACTTACATTGTTACTTTTTTCCCTAATGGACAATATCTGACCTCTGGCACAGGTATGACATACACAATAAATGATAAGGCTTATAGAAATGGTTATATACCTATATACAGATATGAAATAAAAGATAATAAATTATATTTAGTAAATCAAGCTCTTGGTGGCATTTTAGTTACAGAAGGCTGGAGTGTATATATTAAAGTAAAAGAATAAAAGGGGTTTCCCCCTTTTATATTATTTTCCTTATTAATTTGAGGATACCTTTTTTCTTGCATAGAGGATCATAACCATCTATTTCAGCAATATTGTATAAATCACCGTTAAATTTCACCAAAAATGTTTTCAGGTTATTATATTCCTCGGGTGTAAGCAGGCAATCTACAACAGTATAACTATTCGCCGAGTTCAATAGCAATAAGAAATACTCATTGAGAATAGAATCCGTTTCGTTTCCGTAATCAAGTACCAGCTTCTTATCTCCATTGGTATAGGAGTTTGATACAAGGGCAAACTTTAAAGGTGTTCCTTCTATGGATATATCAAACAATCCCGATTTATACCAAAAACGTTGTGCTTTATCAGAATAATACTTATCCATCATATCTGCATAATCATAATCTTTTTCCCATGCTTCATGTTCCATTATAACAGGTATGCTGACAATTGGATTTATTCCCTGCTTAGCATTCTCCTCGTTGGCAAACAAGTCTTTGTACCAGCAGTAAGAAAAATTGGATGTCTGTGTAATGGCTGTAGTTTCCGAACTTCCGGTATAATATTTTCCACCTCCACCCATGCCCGAATTGATCGCTTTTTCATCCGTTTCATTCCCATCTTCATCTTTTACATATTCCTTCAATGTATTGTAATAGCCTTCTTCGTTCGTGTCTATTGTAAAGCCAATATCGTACAGGTAGGGCAGTTTTAATGATTCGTTCGACCTTTGATTTACATTGGCACATTTGTCGAGGTCTATAATATTTGTAGCACGGGTTATAATATTTCTGTTTTTTACATTTAACTCAAAATTAGTTTCTCCTGTATTTACGATATTAAGATTGAACGCTTTACAAAAGTTATCGATCCAGTCATTGACTTTTATCGCGCTTGGCAGCAATTTTATAAGGTTCATTTTCCCAACATCGAAAACTGTTTTATCAGTCCAGTGCATTGCATCGGTACTCGACCCATCATCACCCATTTTCAGCCAGCTGCGGTAAGGAGTAAAAGGTTCTAATGTCAATTCGAAGTCTATTTCATGGTTGTACCATGCATCGGTTTTTCCTTTTAGTGCAGCCAGCCTTGATGTGGATACGATAGTTATACATTCACCTTTCTCCAGCCAGATTATTTGGGAAACCTGCCCTGTTCCATTCCAGTCGTCTGTCCTCGTGGTATGAGTCCGCATTTCTGCAGGAATATCTTCCAGTTCGACAACAAATTTCCGGGGCGTATCCAAATTATTTGGAGAAAAATAGCCTTCACTTTTTACCGCAGAATAAAACCTATCTTTTACACCACCTTCCTTATTACCATAACTCCATGAGAGCCCTCCGCTTATGGCTATCGGATTATGGAATTTTCCATTGCCAACCAGCAGATTATCATAAGGAGTTATAATCTCTATGGAAGTATCTTCTCCTCCCCAGGACAGACCGCAAATGAGATGGGGGTTTTGCTTTGGATCTACAAAATTTACCGCATGAGCTTTAGGGTAGATCTTATTTGCATCGCCTAGATTCTGATCTATATTATTATAGCAATAGATATTATCAATCATCTGGCTATCTAATACATCACTATCTGTGTATCTCAACACCTTTGCTTCATAGATCGGATTTGCCAAACTTCCCTGAAATATACTCATACCCGCCGGGTCTTCCAAACCCTCTGTTTTACCACGATAAACAGCTTTGAAAAACAATTTATATAAGCCTGTTTGTGGTATTTTAAAAACTGTATTAGTAGTATCACCCTCTTTGGATATTGAAATATTTGTTCCTGATTCGCTTTTTTTCAGATTTCTTATATTTTTTGAATTGAAAAAATTTCCGGTTATATAACCCCGAGGAATGCCTGGTATTTCAGCATTGTTAATGTGATAATTGTCTATCACACCGTTCATATAATTACCCCATGTCCCTGAAATTTTCAAACTTCCTATACCCCAGAGTTTTTCATAATTTTCAGGGTTTTTATATGATACATACAGATTTTTCAGCCTTTCGTCTGTCATTGCACTGCCTGTAAGTGAATAGCCTGAATTTTTAAATATTTGTTCCAGCATTTGCAGGCAATTAACAGACGGCGGAAAATTTTCCAAACCAAATACAACAGATGCGTCATAAACGTTTTTCGGAGTATAAGTTTTATTTGTATCTCTTTTCGGCATCAAGTTATAAAGGACAAACGGAAATATACATTCCGAATTTTCTTTTGTGTTATATGTTGTAACGTCCTCTATTTTCGTGAAATCCACTAACCACTTCCCAGCCTGATTCATCTTCATCTCCCCGAAAATATCCTTCACTGTCTTCGCCACCGGAATCCCAAGGTTCCCCTTGTAATAATCTTTTCCTATCTCACTGATTTTAAACTTGCCGTCAAAAATCTTTGTCCCGCTTGCCACCAACTGCGCATCGTACAGCTGCGAGAATTTCCCTTTCACCTCCTCGGTGTTCGTATAGCCGAAGATAGCGTTGTTGGTAGCCGTGGCGGGCAGGCTGACGTCGTATGAGCGTTGCGCGTCTTTAGTGCTCAGTTCCGCCGGATTCAGTAATTGACGCTTGAGATAGATCGAAAAGTCCTTCGGGTTTTCTATCTCACATAATTGATTGTTGATGTAGAGTTCTAAACTTGCCATAATACCTTGTTTAATATGCTAATAAATTTAATATGCCGATGTGCCAATTGTTTATTCTATCGTCTATTTAATATGCCAATGAGATATTTTAAAAATCTTATTTGTGAATTTTATTGGCACATCGGCACATTATCACATCGGCACATTAAAATTATTTTCCCTTTATCACCGAATAATTCAATCCGCCATTCTTCTCCAATAGCTTATTCAGGCACACATAACGCTGTGCATCAATAGAGTGGTTATACTTGTCTACAGGCGTATTTGTCACATTACCGGATTCATCCGTTTTCCAGCAATAGTTGCGGTATTCAGTTATGATATTCACGCTCCGGTTGGTCACATGCTTTCTGTACCTGTTCAGAACAGAAATACCTGAATTAATACTGTCTTTCCCCTTTTGTGCCGCTTCCACTTTCCAGCCTTTCGCACTTATCTCCCTGATACTCTTAGGCTCCGCGCTATCGGCAATAACGGGTGTATCGCGTGGGATACCCGACATATTCAGATGACCGGCGATCATCAGGTTGTCATACCCTTTGGCATACAACAGTTCGTCTATCCACAGTTCACCGTTCGCAAGGCGTATATCCACTATCGCCGTAGGGTCGTTGGTAAAGCCGAAATCGATTCCCAGCCAACGTTTCTTATACACTTCGGGCATAGACTGCACGATATCCCAGTTGCGGACAATCACGCCCTGCCGGACTCCGGTCTGCCCTTCACCGTAGACCCGCCACCAGTCTTCGTCACCCCGGTTCGATTCTATTTCCCTGACCTGCGCACATGAGAGAAATTCATTGTCGCGATAAGTAGAGTGTATCAGTTTGGCTTCGGGCAGGACAAGCACCTTTTCATCGAGCCAGAATTCGAAGCAGGGATTGCAGTCGAGAATAATATATTCGGTCGTGCGGATCGCCAGTTGGCGGTACACCTCATACTCGATATTAATGCACTCGTTTATATATAATATATCACGGGACGGACCATGCACTTTTCCCGGATTATCGGCGGAGAAAAATTCAATAATGGAATTATTCACCTTGTAAATTTTATCCGTGGCATTCCAGTTTTTCTGTTCCCACATACTTTCCCGCTGAAGCATATCCATAAAATCACGGATACAGCCCCTTTTCAGATGGGGCATAGATTCGGAAACCACCGAGATAATCCTCGGTGCTTCGGAATGTAAAGCGATGGCATGCAGCAGTTGCAGGATACTGTAAGTCTTCGACGAACGGGTCGAACCCTTGTTTACGATATAGCGGTTCCTTTCGTTTATTCCTTCAAGGTTGCGCTTAAATACGGAAGTAGTTTTCATACGATAATTTTATTTTTTATGGATGTATGGAAACTCGCATGGCAAAATTATCATGTAGTTTGGTGAGTTGTTATTCATGCTCGTTTTCATATAAGTAAAATTGGTTTTTTACTTATAGATAAAGTTTTTGGAAATTGATAATGACATGCGACGGAATAATTGCATTTATCGCTATCCGCTATGCTAAAAAACATGGAATGATATGAAATATAATAAATTATCTATAAATTTCAATTAAATTTATTGGAATTACACGAAAATGTTCTTAACTTTAAGGGTAGAAGGAAACGCGCATGTCCGCCATATCCGGCAACGGGTAACGGACAAATTCTTATACTTGTATTTAAAGGCCCTTGTAACGGATCGTTTATCCGGAATACTACTTACTCCTCTATTTCAATATAGAGTTTTTCTACTTATTTTTAATCATTTTAAATTTATGGCTATGACGGATAATGCTATTGGAACAAACGCCGGTAATATCTGGCGTCTCCTGTCAACAAAAGGTAGTCTTTCGGTAAGACAAATCGGGGATTATACGCATTACAAAGATTCGTTGATACTCCTTGCTATCGGATGGCTGTCCCGGGAGAATAAAGTTCACATCAGTGATAGAGACGGGTCTATATATATTGAACTTAGTGCCATATTTCCTGAAAATTATTATTGATATTCCGCTATACCCCGTTGATAAGTAACAAAGGAGGGGGAACTTGTTGCAAGTTCCCCCTCCTTTTCTGTATTTATTCCCGAGATATATTATCTATTCCCTGCCCGTGTCCTGATATTCGGATTCACAAGGATATAACAGGCTTTTACATTTAGTGTTACCAGATTGTAGGTTGTGCCACAGGTAGTATCTGCAGTCACTCGCCTATAATAATATGTCCCCGATTTTATCTGAACAACCGGTCCATAGGAAGCACTCGTTGCCCCCGCAATATTGGACCATGATGTACCGTTGGTACTCGACTGCCACTGGTAAGTATAAAAACCATCCCCACCTGTCACATCTGCCGTTAAGGTTGTTTGTTCACGTACACATACCTCTACCGTCTGGTTTTCTGTATTCGGAGTCGGCACCAAAGGTGGTGTCACTGTAACGTATACACTATCCAGTTTCTCTATACCGCAATACTCCGGCGTAACCGATACTTTGTACCAACCCGTCATATTAGTCTGTACATTGCTAATAGTCGGATTTTGCTTATCAGATGTAAATCCGGCGGGTCCAGTCCAGGTATAATCGGTTTTTCCCAAAGTAATACATTTAAGTTGTATCGTGCCACCTGTGCAAACAGGGTTCGTACTCGCATATACTATTTTTGCCGTCTCAAGATTAGATATAGTTATCTCCTGCTTAAATGCGTTCCCACACTGGTCGCTGATACGAACAGTATAAGTCTCATCGGCAAGTCCATAGGTGAAATGGGCAATATCGCTGGTCGTAATATCTGTGATACCCGGTATTTTTACAGTATTATCTGCATTCCACAACTGGTATGTATAAGGTGCAACTCCGTTCATAGCCTTCACCGAAATGTTCCCGGTGGTTCCTCCCACGCATACATATGCTGAAGTAGCATTAGGATCGAGGTCTAAAGGCGGAGCAGTATAAACAATTGTAGTACTACCAATAACACAGGCAGTAGAACTATTATCCGTCAATATACCTAATACATAAGTTCCCGGTCCGGAAAAAGTGAAAGATCCTCCCGGGGCAATTACAGTTTTATCATATCCCGTAGGGCCACTGGTCAAGCGGTAATATGTAGTCGTTGGATTGCCTTTATATGTTATACTGCCGGTCGGGGTTATCTTCATTCCCGAACAAGTTAATTGCTCATTATAGCCAAGGTCTTTGTAACTATATATACCCGGGTTATTAAAGGTCGCAGTAACAGGATTTCCGCAGCCGTGATTAGCTGTAAGCGTATAAGTACCCGGAGGCAAACTTGTTGTAGACAGATAATAACCGGAAGAGGTTGATGTGGTTGTTACCGATTGTGAAACATATCCTGCCGGTCCCGTTATTGTCAAAGTAGTTCCTATAGGCCAACTTGCATTTGCCGATATATATAGGCCTCCTCTATTTACAGTACATTTATCGTCATATCCACTATACGTACTCAAAGTATAGGTTGTTGGTAATGTGGATGCTACATTACGTGTAGTTGATGTAACTGTGCCATCAGGGAATTCTCTGGTTATTGTATATGTCTTACCATATTCTAAAGCCGGAGTTTGCTTTGAAGTGGTATTAACAAGTGATTCCTGTTGAACGATATTTCCATCGGGATCTGTTATAGTAACTTTTACCGGCCAGTCCCAGCAGCTAACGGGTTTTCCCGATATCGATACATAATAAGTGAAATAATAGCTATCGCAGGCCAGGACATTACTATTAAGATAGAAAGTCCGGCTACTGCTGGCCTGTATATTAACTGTTATTTGTGTATTATTCTGATCTACAAATGTCGCTACATAAGGAACGCCGTAGTCGAACGTCAATACATCGCTTCTATTTGCATTGTATAACCAATTAGGCTCACTATAAATAATATTACCCGTATTCGAATTTTTTACAGTAAAGGTTAAAGGATAACAAACTAAACCGTCATAGTCTGTCCACGGATATATGGTCCTGGTAAAGTTATCACAATTATATGTAGTGGAACCAGTTGTAGATGGCCTTTTAATGTTAGTAGTAAAACTTTTGTATACAGTTTCACAACCCTTCAGACGTATATAAATCGCAATACTGTTTGATGTGTAAAAATCAGCTATGGTATTAGGAGATATATTCAATAGTATTCCACCGGTAGCAGTGCTGTTCCAGTCTGACCAGTAAGTTGGCATCTGTCCGGCCGGAGCAGCTCCTATTTCATACATCCTATCGTCGTAATATCTTTTATAATCGGGGTTGGTAGAAATTTCATTTGAAGATGCAGTCCATTTTACATAACCGCATGAACCCTGTGTATTATCTACATCCGGACGAAAAGCAGAATTAGTCTGATTGGAAAAAGTAGGAAATTCAGAAATAGCTCCCAAAGTAAAATCCCTGACCGATGTATAACATCCATCACTTACCTGTACCGTATAATCCCCTGCCGGATAATTTTGAGTAGGAAAAGTGTAAACATTCCCACTCTTGGTAGGAGTAACAACCTGAGGTATCGTTACACCTGCCGGCGCCGAAGTAATAGTAAACGTAAAAGTCCCGCTACCATTAGTAACATTCAGGGCAATAATACCGGTATTGCATGTTTGATATGATTTTCGGGAAACATCTGAGTTGAGCGATACTTCCGGCACCTTATAAGTACCTCCGACAACCAGATTGGAAATACTCTTAACGGTACTGTATTCGCTGTCCACTGTACAGAAAGCCCGTACTGTCAATTCGTATGTGCCAGGCGGTATATTCCTTAATACATTATCACTTTGAGGATTGATAGAGAATCCCCCTTCGGAACTGAGTCCGTATTGTACATTAAATATGTTAGTAAGATCTCCCCCTAATGTTACCGTAATTTCTCCATTGGACAGACAAGTGGAATTTTTGATCTGAGTGTTCACTGTGAAATTAGTACTACAAGTCTGTGCTCCGATTTGTGGTGAGAGGAGTAAACTTATGCACAAACAGGAGAATATATAAATGATTTGTTTTGTCATAATGTGTCTTTATAAGGTTCGTCTCTAACTAAAATAATAGTAAATGTACCCTCCAGTGTGAAATTATATTGACTGTTACCATAAATTTCGGGGAAAGTAAAAGTAGCTGTATTTCCCTCTATAGTCAAGGTGTACAGAGGAGACAGGGAATATGACGGTGAAAACATGTCCTCTTCGGACTTCGCATTCGAATCCGTATCAGATTCTTTGGCTGGCAATAGTAATCTACCCTCATCTATTACATTATATTCCTTCAGATTATTCCATAGAGTACAAGCAGACAGCATCCCCGACTGTATATATACCGACAAAAATACCGGCTGAACAGGAAATGGCAATCCTTTCATTTCCTTCAGGGAAATAGTATCATTAAAAGCATGGGTAAACACCTCGGCTTTAGTCTCATAATTACGAACACTAATCGCAGCACTACGAAATGAATAGCTTCCGCTGGTTTCCTGTTTAGCATCTTTAACCCCAGAGGTCTGTGTATATGCAGAAATTGTGCATAGGCAAAATATCACTATATAAAATATTTTCATAATTTACTAATCTTTATTTTTTACAAACAATTGTCATTTAACTTTAAAAACAATGTTCATAAACGTTTTTTCGGAATAAGTAAATTGTGCAAACAGTTTATATTTCAAAACTCCGGTATTACTTAATGCAATATTCTGGAAAACCGTATTATCATAATAGGTAATAAAATACTCCATAGCATTACTTGCTAACACAGGCAAGGTTGTTGCCCCCGCACCTTTGACAGAGGAAGCCGAATTGGTCAGGCCGAACTGCTCTCCGTAGAGCGCATACAAATCAATGGTGAATTCCTGCGTTCCTGAGTTATAAGAAGGATCAGCCGTATCTGTAGGTAGTACAACTGACGGCATATAAAAAAACTTAGGTGTCACAGATGATACTTCAGGAAAAAGTTTTACCCATTTAGCTCCATCATTATAATAATGTCCGGGCGTCACATCGCCTGTTGAAGCGGTGTTGTAAACGGTCATACCGGCTACATGAGCCGATAATGGGCTCGCCAATGCTGTTGAGGTCAGTGAAACACGAGGCAGCAGGAGGCCTTTATTTGATACCCCTGCACTGGTTTCCTTAAGGTCCAATAATGCATCTATATTAGGACTTTCTCCCGAACCTATTGTAACCTGCGCTTGCGAAATTTTGCAAAAACATATTACGATGCAAAGTAATAGCAGTTTGTTTAAAGTTGTTGTTGTTTTCATAAAAATAGTTGTTTTCTTAATTTTGTGTTATGTTTACGATATAGTATCGAAGTTTTTCCGGGAATATTTATTAAACAAGAAATCCGGTGCATTAAGAATATCAAGTGGTAAAGATCTTGCACCTGCTACTTTCGCAAGCAACATGAAATGCAGCGAAGACAATATATTTAAAGACATAGACCATTGATGACAGATACAATTTAACAGGGTATCTGCGGTAAATCTCTTTCCACACCGGATTAGTTTCAGTTGATATATTTTTGAAAAGTAAAAATTTGCCATTAAAAGTCGAAATGCTAAATAAATTGAATTTATTTATAAAAACTAGTATGCAATAAACGAGGTTTGGACAATACCCAAAGGATTGTAAAAGTCTTATTGTCTATTTATCTTATTTATCTTGTTAGCAAAGATATGTTCTATATAATGAATTTAATGTATATATTTCTGTCATAAGTAAAATATTATTGGCAGCACAAACGTCACGAACACCAACAAAACACACATAATATGACACACTTTTTCTAAATAAATAAAATAAGCACAACAGCATATATACAAAACAGCACATACGGGACATTTTATGACATACAACAATATCCTGAAATATCTAAATAATAAAAAGATCCCTCCCCTCTTAAGATAATCTCTTGATATCATATATCTTGGATTCCTCTGTAATAATATTCATCATACATTTATTTAACCTGCTCATCTCTTGTATTCTGAAACAGGACAGTTTTAATCTTATATTGACACTTTAACACCCCATTTAACCAATTACACCAATTTATACATTACTCCTTAGATTTTTTAGCCTTTAAAACTTTACTAACCAAACAAAATACTTTACTTTTGTACTGCATTTTTAAAAAGTATAACTATTTGAATTTAAGCACATATAAATATTATTTATGCGAATATAGATAGGCGATATATAATCAACTAAGAATCAATGCAATTACAATAAAACCTATATACATTAAACAATAAAAATTAATCATGGCTAATCAAAAAGAAAAGCTTTTCTCAGACTTTCCAGCGGTATCTACCGAAGAATGGATGGCTAAGATTACGGCTGACCTGAAAGGGGCCGACTTTGAGAAAAAACTTGTTTGGAGAACAAATGAAGGGTTCAACGTAAACCCTTTCTACAGAAGTGAGAATACTGAAGGCCTGGCAACGGCCCGTTCTCTTCCGGGTGAGTTTCCATATGTACGTGGCACCAAGAAAGACAATGACTGGTATACACGGCAGGATATCTGCGTTAACAACTTCAAGGCTGCCAATGCGAAAGCACTTGACGTATTAAACAAAGGTATCACATCACTTGGCTTCTCTATCGATGGGGATGATGTGAATGCCGAAAACATCAGGACCCTGTTGAAAAACATTTTGCCGGAAGCTGTAGAGCTTAACTTCAGCACATGCTATCACAAATCGCTCGAATTAACTAAAATCCTTGTAGAATATTACAAAGAATCGGGCGCAGACCTGCTGAAATGTTTCGGTTCGGTAAACTACGATCCATTCAAACCACTTCTGAAAAAAGGCCGTGACGCGGAAGGATGGGTAGAAAAAGCTGCCGAAATAGTAAAAGCTGCTGCCCCACTGCCACGTTTCCGGGTACTGGCTGTTAATGCACATGCTACAAATGATGGTGGTGCATATATCTATCAGGAACTCGGATATGCACTGGCTAATGGTAACCAGCTGTTAAGCGCTCTTGTTGAGGCTGGTCTGGATGCTACATTAGTAGCAAAGAAAATCAAATTCAATTTCGGTATCGGAGGAAACTATTTCATGGAAATAGCAAAATTCCGTGCAGCACGCTGGTTGTGGGCCGAGATTGTAGAAGCATACAAACCGATCTGTCAGAACGATTGCCCTAACAAATCGCCTGAGGGAATCTGCCTTTGCGCTGCAAAAATATACGCACATGCACAGACATCTATTTTCAATAAGACAATATACGACGCACACGTAAACCTGCTTCGTACCCAAACAGAAGCGATGTCCGCTACTATTGCAGGTGTTAATTCACTCACAATACGTCCGTTCGATGAAACATACAAAACATCGGACGATTTTTCTGAAAGGATTGCCCGCAATCAACAATTATTGTTAAAAGAGGAATGTCACTTCGATAAGATCACCGATCCTTCTTCAGGTTCATATTATATAGAAAACCTGACTAAGTCTATCGCAGAACAGGCATGGAAACTGTTCCTCGAAACAGACGAAAAAGGATTCTATGAGGCATTGAAGGCCGGAACAGTACAGACCGCAGTGAAAGCTTCGGCCGATGCACGCTTCAAAGGTCTGGCTACCCGCCGCGAAATACTTTTAGGTACTAACCAGTTCCCTAATTTCACAGAAAAAGCAGACGGTAAGATTGTTGAAAAGGAAAGTCACGATTGCGGATGCCCGAAAGACGCTCCTTACCTGGCATTACCTACCGATCGTCTGGCAACGGCTTTTGAAAGCATGCGTTTAGCTACCGAAAAACACGGCGCACCGACTGTGTTTATGCTTACTATCGGTAATCTGGGTATGCGCCTTGCACGCGCTCAATTCTCAAGTAACTTCTTCGCTTGTGCAGGGTACAAGGTAATTGACAACTTAGGTTTCGAAACTGTTGAAGCCGGAGTGAAAGCCGCACGCGAAAAGAAAGCCGACATTATCGTTCTTTGTTCCAGTGATGACGAATATGCAACACTTGCACCGGAAGCTTATAAGCTAATCGCGGGTAAAGAGCATTTCGTAGTAGCAGGAGCTCCTGCTTGCATGGATGAGCTGAAAGCTCTGGGGATCGAGCACTTCGTTAACGTGAAGAGCAATGTCCTTGAAACATTAAAAATGTTCAATGCTAAACTGGGAATCAATTAAATAAACCAGCCGTTAGCCATTAGCCATTAGCTATTAACCTTTTTACTAATAGCTATCAGCTAAAAGCTATCAGCTAAAAGCTAGAAAAATGAAACCAAATTTTAAAGATATAAACATTAACAAAGCAGGTTTTGCAGCTACAGATGCTGCAAAATGGGCTGCTGATAATGGTATAGAAGCTAACTGGATGACTCCTGAACTGATCCCGGTTAAGCCTGTTTATACAAAAGAAGACCTTGAAGGCATGGAGCATCTCAACTATGCTTCGGGGCTTCCTCCATTCCTACGCGGACCATACTCCGGTATGTATGCTATGCGTCCCTGGACAATACGTCAGTATGCAGGATTCTCTACTGCAGCCGAATCAAATGCATTTTACCGCCGTAACCTTGCATCGGGACAGAAAGGTCTGTCCGTAGCGTTTGACCTTGCCACTCACCGTGGATACGATGCCGACCACCCGCGTGTAGTCGGTGACGTAGGTAAAGCCGGGGTATCTATCTGCTCGGTAGAAGATATGAAAGTGTTGTTTGATGGTATTCCTTTGAACCAGATGTCCGTTTCGATGACAATGAACGGTGCCGTGCTTCCTGTACTTGCATTCTACATCAATGCAGGTCTCGAACAAGGTGCTAAACTGGAAGAAATGGCCGGAACAATCCAGAATGATATCCTTAAAGAATTCATGGTGCGTAATACATATATCTATCCGCCTGAATTCTCAATGAAGATCATTGCTGATATCTTCGAATATACATCACAGAAGATGCCTAAGTTCAACTCAATCTCTATCTCGGGTTACCACATGCAGGAAGCCGGAGCAACAGCGGATATCGAGTTGGCTTATACGCTGGCCGACGGTATGGAATACCTGAAAGCAGGTATCGACGCAGGTATCGATGTGGACGCATTCGCTCCGCGTCTGTCGTTCTTCTGGGCTATCGGGATGAATCACTTCATGGAAATAGCTAAGATGCGTGCCGGACGTCTGTTGTGGGCTAAAATAGTGAAAAGTTTCGGCGCAAAAAACCCGAAATCGCTTGCACTCCGTACCCACTCTCAAACATCCGGATGGTCGCTGACTGAACAGGACCCTTTCAACAACGTAGGCCGTACATGTATCGAAGCAATGGCTTCTGCTCTTGGTCACACTCAGTCATTGCACACCAACGCGCTGGATGAGGCCATTGCATTACCAACTGACTTCTCTGCCCGTATCGCGCGTAATACCCAGATATATATCCAGGAAGAAACATATATTACTAAAGAAATCGACCCTTGGGCTGGTTCTTATTATGTGGAAACTCTGACTAATGAGTTGGTTCACAAAGCATGGGAACATATCCAGGAGATACAGAAACTTGGAGGTATGGCTAAAGCTATCGAAACCGGCCTTCCTAAAATGCGTATCGAAGAAGCTGCTGCCCGCACACAAGCAAGAATTGACTCGGGTAGCCAGACCATCATCGGTATCAACAAATACCGTTTGGAAAAAGAAGACCCGATCGATATTCTCGATGTGGACAACACTGAGGTTCGCCGTCAGCAAATCGAGCGTTTGAACGACCTGAAAGCGAAACGAGACAATGAAGCAGTGAAGAAAGCTCTTGCTGCAATCACTGAATGTGTGAAAACAAAGAAAGGCAACCTATTGGAACTTGCAGTTGAAGCTGCTCGCCTTCGTGCAACATTGGGAGAGATCTCCGATGCCTGCGAAGAAGTAGTAGGTCGCTATAAAGCAATAATCAGAACAATATCAGGCGTGTATTCATCAGAAACTAAGAAAGACCCTACATTCCAACAAGCACAGGCTCTTGTGGAAGATTTTGCGAAGAAGGAAGGTCGTCAGCCACGTATCATGATTGCCAAAATGGGCCAGGACGGACACGACCGCGGAGCCAAAGTTGTAGCAACAGGTTATGCCGACTGCGGATTCGATGTGGATATGGGGCCATTGTTCCAGACTCCGGAAGAAGCTGCCCGTCAGGCTGTGGAAAACGATGTGAACGTACTTGGAGTTTCTTCTCTTGCTGCCGGTCACAAAACACTTGTGCCTCAGGTTATAGCCGAGTTGAAAAAACTTGGACGTGAGGATATCATCGTTATTGCAGGTGGTGTGATTCCTGCACAGGATTACGACTTCCTGTACAAATCGGGTGTTGCTGCCATTTTCGGCCCTGGTACTTCGGTAACTAAGGCTGCTGTGCAGATAATGGAAATATTGCTGGCTGAGTAACTCCAGACGGAAAAGATAGTATTAAAACTCCTGCTTATATTTGAGCGGGAGTTTTTTTGTTTTAATTGCAACTTTTCCTCCTTTCATTACATCATATAATTAATAACCCAGCAAAAAGAAAATAACTATGAAAACTAAAATTATCTTTTTATCCATTATTATAATATCCCTATTTTCTTGTTCCGGAGATGAAAGTGGAAAGGAAACTAAATATGAACTTTATGATGTGTGGCAATTGGTCGGATTTGGAAATAAGAATTCATATAAAGAACTAACAACAGAAATTTGTAAAGATTGCTTTACAATCGGATTTAATGAATCTGAAATTTTTGGTAAATCTGGGAATAACAATTATTGGGGTAATTTTACCACCAAATATCCTTATGCTTCTATCACTCTCGCCGGGTCCAATTATATGGATGAAAAAGCAATAGATGGACATTACTTTTTACAATGCATATCAGACATTAATAAATTTGCTTATGAAAATGGATATCTTAAATTGTATTATGGTAATGAGGGAGAATATATGTTACTATATCATAAGATGGCTATTAATTAAATAAATAGTCCAAAACATCTCCCGCAACTTCACAAATAAAGCATCTATGCGCGAACGTGTAGTAAACAAAACCTATTGTGAACCGCTAACCTGAATACAGTACCAAACACATCTACAACATACTAATTAACAGAAAACTACACGCTAAAAACATCATCCCTTCATCTTGCTCTAAACAAGACTGTCTCCATATGTGTTAACTGATAGAAATACCAGATTTCGGAAATATTACACCAAATATCCACAAATCCGGTGATATAAAAAATGATAATATATATTTGCACCCGAAAAAGACAACAGACATAAATGATGAAGGATATAATGAAGAATAATCCGCCTCTAGAAGCAGATTTCAAAATATTCAGAGATGCGAAGCATTTGCCCATCACTTCACGCCAATCTTCCATTCAGTTTGGAATTGTTGCTTTCTGTACTAAAGGATATGCGGAAATAACAGTATATACGAACAAATATTCTCTGGCTGAAAACGAACTGGTCATACTTCTTCCTTGTCAGTTAGTGGCTATTAATAAAACGAGTAAAGATTTTAAAGTAAATTATTTCATTGTCTCACAAGCGCTATTTAATGACACATTGAGTGGTATTTCCCGTTTCTCCCCTCAATTTTTCATTTACATGAGAAATAAGCTTCATTATGAATTAAAAGGGGAAGATGTAGATAATTATATGAGATTCTTCAATGTGCTCTATAAAAGGGGCGGGGCGAATGATTACCTGTTCCGGAGAGAGTATGTAATCAATCTATTGAGGTTACTTTACCTGGATCTCTATAACAATTATAAAACGAGCCTGCTATCGGGCAAATCCAAAATGGACACGCGGAAAGAGGAGCTGGCATACGACTATTTCATGCTGGTAATGAAGCACTATAAAGAATATAAAGATGTGGCTTTTTATGCTGAAAAACTCTGTATTACACCAAAATACCTGACATCTGTAATAAAAGAAGTCAGTGGCAGGCCCGCTAAAGACTGGATTACTGAATATGTCGTATTGGATATAAAATCATACTTAAAAAATTCATCACTCAATATTCAGCAAATCGCTTCTCAAACCAATTTTTCAAATCAGGCATCTTTAGGTAGATTCTTTAAACAACATACAGGGATGACTCCGACCAGATACCGGGCAGATAAACAAGAATTATAAAAAATTCATATGACTGAATTAAATTATTGAAAAAATATCCTAAGTATATACAACCGGATAAGGTTGTAAATGTAGTTTTGTAAAGTTTGTGTAAAAATTCATCCTGTGAGTCGTGAGATTCGCAGGATTTTTTTGGTATATATAACGTTTGACAAAATTATTTGCGGAAAATATTAAATCAGTAAATAAACTTACTGAATTAATAATCTGTTTTATAATAATATTCACCTATAAATCCATACTAAAATGAAAAATAAATTTTGCGTATTATTCGGACTTGATGGGGTACTGATAGACAGCGAATCCCAGAACATAAGCATATGGAAATACCTTGGAGACAAATATGGCTCGGAAACAGCAAAGCCGGAGCAGCTTGTAAACGAGAAAAGCCTGCACGACATTCTTACCAAATACTTCTCTCACCTTTCCGAGAAAGAAAAGCATGAATTAATAAATGACCTGAAAGCACATGAAGCCAACTTAAAGATTCACGAAGCAAAGGGAGTTAAGCAATTCATTGAAGGCTTAAAAAAGAATGGAATAAAAACAGGACTGGTAACAAATTCCAGTCAGACAAAGCTTGATAATGTATATAAACAGACGGATTTAAATAATACAATGGATACGATCGTATCTATCGAAAACTTATCCAAATTTAAATCTTCCATATCCGGTTTTCAGTTGGCTGCAAAGGAATTAGGTTTCGATCCAAAGGATTGCTTTGTCTTTGAAAACTCCTTAAGCGCGATAGAAACCGCTCATCTGAATGGGATGAAAGTTATAGCAGTGAACGACAGCTCACTTTTTAAAGAGGCGCTATTCAATATTACAGTAAAAGTCATCCCAGATTTCACCGGAATTTCCATCGAAGAATTACAGGCATTATAAACAATTGATTATAAACAAAAAACGAATAATCTATTCGGTCAATTACTAAAGAAATTAAATTTTAATAGTTTCAAAAGAAACTATTACTATTATTTTCATTATTTTCGTGACCGAATAATAACTTAAAATAAATAAAAAGATGAAATTGAAATTTATATTATTAGCCGGACTATTTATCTCCATACTATCAGCCAATGCACAAAGCGTTACAGGTAAATGGAAAACATTCGATGACGAGACCAAAGAAGCAAAGTCGATAGTTGAAATAACCGAACGTGATGGTAAGATATATGGTAAAGTAATTGAAATACTTAACCCTGCAAAAAAGAATATAAAATGTACAAACTGTTCTGGAACTGATAAAGACAAGCCCGTTCTAGGTCTGGAAATCCTGAAAGGATTGTCTAAGGACGGAAAGGAGTATAGTGATGGTAAGATCCTTGACCCCTCGAATGGAAAACTTTATAAATGTATTGTCTCTCTTGATGGAAGCGATAAACTCAAAGTCCGGGGCTATATAGGTATTTCCGCTTTCGGGCGTACACAAAATTGGGTGAGAGTTAAGTAATCATAAAGCTAGAAGAAGAATTCTGTCAAATGGCAATTTTACGTCTCATCTATTTCTGCTTTTAATCTTCCCGTGATCCCATTCCGGGGAGAAGCATATAAAAAATCGAAAAAATTGAATAAACAATGTAACTTTTTGATTATAGATCGCCTTATATTATATATATTCACACAATTAATTTTTGGAAAAGATTTTTATAACACCAACAAACTACAATCTTAACATATAAATTTATGAAAAAGTTATTTATAAGCCTGTTTTCGTTAACAGTTATGGCTATCTCGACATCATTGTATAGCCAGGATATTACAATCAGTCAAAAAACTACGGCTTCGATAGAAAGCGTCAAAGCCAAAGCTGCGCAAGCTGAGGCTGAAGCAGAGAAAAAAATGCAGAAAGAAATAGAAAAAGCCAGAAAACAAGTAGAAAAGGATATTGTGAATTCTGAAAAAAAGGCAAAGCAAGATGCTGAGAAAAACAGACAGAAAGGTGAAGAGAAAGCTAGAAAAAACGGAGAAAAAGCCATAGAAAAAGCCAAAGCTAAAGAGAAAGCAAGAGCTAAAGCTCTGGAAAAAGCTGAAAAGGAAATAGCCAAAATAAAGGAAAAAGAGGCGTTAACGCAATAAGCTCTTAAAAAACCAGAAAAGCTAAAACCCTTGTTATAATTTATATAGCAAGGGTATTTTTTTCAAGGCACAGGGTCATAACCATGCCCCCCCCAGGGATTGCATCGCGCAATTCGTTTTATAGCCAACCAAAAGCCTTTGAATGGCCCGTATTTCTTTATTGCCTGTATGGCATACTCGGAGCAGGTAGGTGTATAGCGGCACGACGGCGGAAGCATCGGGGATATACTGTATTTATAGAAATAGACCGGAAGCAGAAGAATCCATGACAATATTTTCTTCATGGCTTACCTCCTTTCAACCTTTCGGATAATACTGCTGCCGTTTTTAATATTGCTTTCTCTATTTCAGCATATACCGGTAATTCATTTTTAAGGTATAGGAAAGCAATACCTATCCGCTTACCTCCGGAGTGTAATAAATCCTGATATACTCCCTTATTCAGTCTGTATGCCTCTTTCACCAAACGCTTTACACGGTTCCGTTTTACAGCCCGTTTAAACTTTTTCTTGGATACACTGACCAGAATAGAAACAATCTGCTTATCAATACAGGTTTCATCTTCTATCAGGTACACTATTCGCAGAGGATAAGCAACAAACGACTCTCCCGAAGAAAAAAGCTTGTCTATGGATTTTGTACTGTACAATCTTTCTTCTTTAGCTAACGTATTCTTCTTAAGAGACGCTTCCGTATTCATCTATATAATTAAATCTGAGCGCAAAGGTATGAAGATTTCCTTCTTAAAGCGGAGTTTTAACAGACTTATTTAAACAGATTGGCATACAGCCTGCTTTTAGCAAGAGTATAAACAATTTACTTATAACACTTTACAAATTAATTTCGGATTAATTCATTTTTATCTGTAACCTTTTCCCATTTGTATCCGTCATATCAATAAACAAAATCAATATTAGTAAAATAAGTAAAACAATGATATTATGAAACGTTTATTAACCCTGCTCACTCTTTTTGCTATTATAACTTCAATATCGACAGCACAAATAAAAATATCGGGTACAATAGTAGATACTGATACACATGATGCGTTGGAATTTGTAAATATTGCCTTGCTTAAACAAGACTCAACATTCGTAGCCGGAGCATCATCCGATACAAAAGGACTTTTTGCCTTCAACGATATACCCACCGGAAACTATATATTATCCGCCGCATTTGTCGGCTACAGGAAAGCATATATTCCCGTTAATGATGTCAATAAAAATACAGATATAGGTAGTATTCCGCTGGAAGCCTCGGATGTGGCACTCAAAGATGTGACCGTCACGGCAAATGCTGTCATTCAAAAGGCAGACAGGAAAATAATAGTTCCTTCCGACGCACAAATTAAGGCATCCAACAGCGGTGTAACTTTGCTCCGAAACCTGCAATTGTCACGTATTATTATCAATCCTATAAACAATACGGTAACAGTGCCCGGAGGTGACGCTGTTCAACTGCGAATCAATGGCGTTGAAGTTACTATTGCCGAGGTCGTTGCACTCCAGCCTGCTGATATTATCCGTATCGAATACCACGATGATCCCGGTATGAGATACAACAATGCGGCAGCTGTAATCGATTATATTACCCGTCGCAGGGAATCGGGAGGGAACGTTTCTGCAAACCTCGCAAATGTACCGCCATCCATCATGGGATGGGGAGAGAACTTCGCCTCAGCTAAAGTCAATAACAAGAAATCGGAATTTGGAGTCAACGCGTACTGGTCGCGCCGTGGTATAGACTGGACGCGCGAAAATCAGGAGACATTTGTATTACCCGATAAAACACTGCAACGTATAGAAGAGGGACAACCTACCAAGTTCAATGATGACCGCCTGAATATGGCTCTGAACTATAACCTGAATGAACCTGATAAATACTTGTTTAACGCCGCTTTAAGGTATAACTATCAGAAGACCCCGAATCAGTTTTCGGACAGGAATGGTATTATACGCTCGTCTGACAACAGTACTCCATTAACCATATCGGACCACTCTACATGGGATAATAACACACCATCTTTAGACTTGTATTATCAGCGTAACCTGAAGAATGACCAGCTGGTCATATTCAATGCCGTAGGTACATATATAGATTCCAAATCGACCCGCCGGTACGAAGAACACAGGGATGATGACCTGACTACAGATATCTTTTCATCGGTAACCGGAGACAAATACTCGTTCATAATGGAAGGTATATATGAGAAGAAACTGGAGACAGGGAAGCTATCAGGAGGAATAAAGCATACACAGAGCTATACCAGCAATATATACGATGGGAATGTATCGACAAACATAGGCCTCAACTTTGCCGAAACTTATGGCTATGGCGAGTTCCAATGGAGGAAAAACAAGTTCAACTATACCTTCGGACTAGGAGTGATGCGGTCATACAACAGCCAGGGGGATAGCAAAAACGAGAAGTATATATTCCGTCCTACTTTGCGTGTGGCATACAACATAAACGATAATGCCTACATACGCTACAACGGATACATATCGGGATATTCCCCGTCTCTGTCCGATCTGAATAATGTAGAGCAGGAGATAGATTCATTGCAAATCCGCAGAGGTAATCCTAACCTGCAGACTGTGTGGTTCTATTCCAATACATTAAACGCCGGATTTAACAAAGGCATATTCGGAGCCGAGTTCTACATGAGATATAGCTACGATCACAAACCTATTATGGAACAGATAACATTCGAAGACGGTAAATTCGTCCGCTCAAATGTGAACCACAAAGGCTTCCACCGCATAAATATGGAAACAACATTCAAGTTGAAACCGTGGAAAGACTATATCACATTCAGCATATCACCGGGACTGAACCGCTTTATCAGTCTTGGAAACGACTATACCCATACATATACCAACTTGCGGGTACGCACATCACTAACGGCCAATTACAAACGGTGGATGCTCAATTTTGAACTGATGACCCGATGGAACAACTACTGGGCTGAGACACAGGAAATAGGCGAAAGATTCCATGTTCTGATGGCGGGATATAATGCTGAGAAATGGAGCGTAGCCGTAGGTATGTTCAATCCGTTCGCGAAAGACTATACGCAAGGGAGCAAAAACTATTCCCGGCTTGCACCGAATGTATCAAACGTATACACCGGCAATCTGGGACAGATACTAATGGTAAACTTCACGCTCAACCTGAACTTCGGACGCCAGTATAAGGCTGCGAACAAACGGTTGAACAACGATGATACAGACGCCGGCATCATGTCGGGTACTAAGAAATAAGGGTTCTTCACAAGAAGTAATATTAGGGTTAAACTTAATATTGATTGTGTTTACAATGTAGCCTCCACAGACGGGATGTCATGCGGAGGCTACGCTTTTTATCATAAAGAGACTTCCGGCCTCAACAACGGACCATCAGTAACTACTATCGAATAGAATTGAAATTACCTAAGCATTAATTTTCATCATCTTCTGTAAATGAACTATTCCGGCTACTTTTCCGCTTGATTGTTTGCCAGGGTGCGTCGGCATCACTTCTTTCGGCTGCCTGTCCCGGCTTCAGGTCGAGCTCATTAAGGCTTTCATCCAGTTCCAACATTTGTTTTACAGAAACTACACAGGCATCACTTTCCGTAATATCGTCATCACTAAAAAACTGCCATTCGCCGTCTTCATCATATACCACATATGTGATCAGGGTATTGGCATCCAAAACATAGCGCGTGGTTATTACAGCTTTATTATCCGATTCGTCGTTAAGTTTCATAGACTGTATATATTATTGGTTGCAAGTATTGTATAATCATATAAATATAATATGGTTATAAGTTAATAGCACCATATTGCTTCATAAATTTATTAAACAAAAGCTAAAACCAGTTCTTTTATTAAAAAATAACGCAAAACTCATTAATTTGCTGTTATTCCAGCATTTCCAACAACTGCAACATCCCGATATTAGTCGCACGCACAATATTTGCTTCACGGAACCTCCCCAACTGATACTTCTTGGCAACGCATCTGTCTTTGCAGGTAGTACAAATCCAGACAGTACCCACCGGCTTCTCTTCTGTGCCGCCATCAGGGCCGGCAATGCCGGTGGTCGCTATAGAACAATCCACATGGAGAACATCTTGTGCTCCTCTGGCCATCTCAACAGCTACGGCTTCACTCACGGCGCCAAAACGATCTAAAGAATCCTGTGACACACGTAATATATTTACTTTTTCTTCATTGGCATATGATATGACCGAACCTTTGAAATAACGGGACGAACCGGGGATAGAAGTTATGGTATGAGCAATATTACCCCCTGTACAACTCTCGGCTGTACCCAGGCTTAATCCTCTTTCGAAGAGACGTTCTCCCAGCAGTTTCTCCGCTGTAATATCTTTCTCGGCCAAGATCGCGTCTCCCAATATATTCTGAAGTTTTCTCACCTGCTCATCCAACTCCGGCAAACGATGCTCACCCCTTACAAACAGGCGTAATTTCATCAATCCGGGAGAAGGCAGATATGCCAACCCGAAACCTTCGGGCAGATTATCCTCAAAATCGGCAATATACATCGCAAGTGCCGATTCGGTATACCCCTTTACAATGAATACACGCTTGAGGTAAGCATCCGGATCATATTTTGCCTGTAAGCGGGGGATTATCTCATTATCCATCACATACCGCATTTCGTGGGGAACACCCGGCATAGACACCAGGACTTTACCTATGTAATCGAACCAGGTAACCGGAGCCGTCCCTACCCTATTCTGTATCACGGTACAATCCTTCGGTACATAAGCCTGGTTACGGGTCAGTTCATTTAAAGTTGTAAAACTCGATATTACATTTTGTATATTCTCAAGAACAGTGTCATCAAAGACCAGCGTTGTAGCAAAATAGTCGCAAAGCGTTTTCTTTGTTATATCGTCTTTCGTCGGGCCTAATCCACCTGTCATCAGTATAACGTCTACGCGGGAAAAAACCTCGTCTATAGTGACCTTTATCTGCTGAGCGTCGTCTCCTATCGATTGCATTTCTTCTACTTCAAATCCTGCGAGTGTAAGTTTCTGCGCTATCCATGCCGAATTGGTGTCGACAATCTGACCGATGAGGATTTCATCGCCGATTGTAATTATTGCTGCTTTCATTTCTATTCTATCTGTTATTACGAATACAAGTTTTGTTTGATTTACTGTTAAAAAGTAACAAAGGTAACAGGAATTAATTAAGAATGAATAATTAAGAATTAAGAATCGGTTTACTTGTTATATGCAATTTTTATAAAAGATTATATTTCCTCTTTTTCCCCTGTTATCCCTTTCCACTTAACTTTTCCTATTCTTTACCCTTACAGGGCACAATATTTGACACAGTTATTTGAAAGCAAAAAATAACAAATGCAATACTATTATCAATATCAACAGAGTAATATGCTCAAATCCGATAAACAAAAACACATTTATTTGAACAGATAACGTTGTATGAGATCCATAAATACTTTTTTATCTGAGCTATGTTTGCATATCTTATTCCAGAAATTCTGCGGATATATCATTGTATTTCCTTTGGTGTCTTCATAAACCATCTCATCAAAAATATTTTTCGATAATGATGCCCTTTCATTGTGGTTATTGCTGAATTGAAGGTGGCCGAAAACATCAACTTTATATTCTTCTCTGTAGTCCGCCAATCCCCGGCACATATCCATCAGCCAGAAAAAGGCCTCTTCTTCATCACCCCTGAAATCACGCTGAATATCGGCCCAGAACTCCTGAGAATATTTTATTTCATTGTTATTATCATCAGTGAAAATCCATGCATCAAAAATATCTTTTTTCAGATATGCTTTCCTTCTATTGTTTTCCTCATATTGAAGATAACCGAATATATCACGGCCTATTTTGACTTTTCTCCGGTTTGTTTCAGCAACCATATTATCAAAAATGTCTTTTCCTATCTTTGTACGGTTTCCTTTATTGTCTTCGATTATGGTATTATCAAAAATGTCTTTCTTTATCGTTTTTCTATAACCCTTATTATCCTCTATTACTTTATCGCCAAAGATATCTTCTCTGATAGTCGTTTTATTTCCTTTATTATCTTCAATGATAGTATTCCCGAAGATATCCTCCCTAACTGTTTTCTTATTTCCTTTATTATCTTCGATTACTGTATTTCCGTGAATATCTTCTTTAATAGTTTTTTTATTCCCCTTGTTATCTTCTATCACTGTATTTCCAAAAATATCTTTCTTTATAGTCTTCTTATAGCCCTTATTGTCTTCAATTACAGTATTCCCGAAGATATCTTTCTTTATGGTTGTCTTATTACCGTCCTCATCTTCAATAATTGTATTACCGAAAATATCTTTACTGACCTTTTCTTTCTTTCCGCCTTGGGCATATATATTTACCGGCAGTAATACCAGACACGAAATGAAGATTATATAAAAGCGTTTCATAGGCATTATTTTTTAGATTATGAATAGCTGCTTTTCAGCTCTGTTTATATTATGAATATAATAAAACTGAAAGGTTTAATGATACTGCATAAAAATCTACTTTTTATTATCAATTTTCAGCAACGCACCCATCCTTTGCAATAAAGTCGGATGTGAATAATAGAAAAACACATATAGCGGATCAGGATTCAAATTGCTCAGCGATTTTACTGATAGTTTCTTCAATCCGCCGATCAAAGAGTCTGCTAAACCGAAACCTGCGGCGTAGGCATCCGCCTGATATTCGTTCTTACGGCTATGCATATTCGAAAACAAACCGATAATCATCGACACGGGAGTAAACAATATGGAGAAGGCAATCAGCCCCAGATGAAATGAAGCCTCTTTTCCTCCCAATGCCACAGCAATGGATTCATTATCGAGGAACCATGATAACAAAAACAAAATAATTCCTGTATAAAAAATGGATATAAACATACCCTGCAATGTGTGTTTCTTTTTGTAATGGCCTATTTCGTGCGCCAACACAGCGACTATTTCACTTGTAGTAAGGTCATTAATTAAGGTATCGAACAATACGATACGTTTCTTTGCTCCAAAACCTGTAAAATAGGCATTCGCCTTACTGGAACGTTTCGATGCATCCATCACATAGATATTCTTTACGGCAAAGCCTGCTTTCAGGGAAAAAGCCCCTATTGCATCCCTAAGCTCCCCATCCTCCAACGGGGTCTGCTTATTGAATAAAGGCACTATAATATTGGAATAAAACAAGGTCATAAATAAAGAAAATACGGTCACTGCACCCCATGCGTACAACCACGCGTATGTACCCAAAGTTTCATAAAACCATACCAGAAGAGCAAGGATGATACCACCTAAAACAGCAGTCAAAAGTAAACCTTTCAACTGGTCGAGCCAGAAAATAGCTTTAGTGGATTTATTGAACCCGAAACGTTCTTCAATCACAAAGGTGGCATAATAGCCGAAAGGCAGGGTAATAATATCGTTCACGATATATACTATACCAAAGAAAGCCAGGGTAAGAACGACTTCATTATCTATATATTGTCTCAATAACCCGTCGAGCCAGCCGAAAATACCGGACAATAAGACCACCAGCATAACGATAAAAGAGAAAAGGCTTGTGTACAATCCAAAGCGGCTGTTCACTTTCTGATAAGCTTGCTGCCTGGCATATTCGTCCTTATCATAAATACCTTCCAGCTGAGGTGGTATCACGGGACTCATACGTTTACGGTTCAGATATGCCAGATATTGCGTCCAGAAGAAATCAAGGACAACTATAAGGAGGATAATGGTTAAATATATGGACATAGTCGAATTATAAGTTTAAATAAATGGCCGATGGCATAACGCGGCAAAAGCTAATAGCGGATAATTCATAATTCCCCACTTAGAACATTGGCATATTGGCACATTATCTCATTGTCACATTAAATCACATCACCACCCTTGAAAACGGAGCGGCTTCCATCGGACAAAAATCTTTATCTTCATATTTGAAATAGCCTGTCATGGCTATCATGGCGGCATTATCCGTCGTATAGCCAAACGGAGGAATATGTATTTTCCATCCGAAACGCTTCGCATGATCTTCAAAAGCGGCACGAAGGCCTGAGTTCGCCGAGACCCCACCGGCTACGGCAACTTCTTTAATTCCCAGATCTTTCGCCGCCTTACGTAATTGCTCCATCAATACATCGATAATCGTTTTTTGAAGGGAAGCACAAAGGCCGGCCTTATTCTTCTCTATAAAATCAGTATCCTTTTTCAGTTCATCGCGGAGCAAATACAGGAAAGAAGTTTTCAAACCACTGAAGCTGTAATCATAACCCGGAATGTGCGGTTTATTGAATTTAAATTTAGTAGCGTCACCTTCTTTAGCCAAACGGTCTACAATAGGTCCGCCCGGATACCCCAGTCCCATCACTTTGGCGCATTTGTCGAAGGCTTCACCTGCCGCATCATCTATAGTCTGGCCTATAATCTCCATATCTTTATATGATTTCACCAGGATAATCTGGGAATTTCCACCCGATACCAACAGGCACAGGAAAGGATATTGAGGCTGACTGTTATCGTCTTTGTCCTCTTTAATAAAATGAGCCAATACATGGGCATGCAGGTGATTTACATCTATCATCGGAATATTCAACGCAGAAGATAATCCTTTAGCGAAAGAAGTACCCACCAGCAGGGAACCCATCAGACCGGGGCCGCGCGTGAAAGCTATCGCCGTCAGTTCGTCCTTGTTTACCCCCGCTTTTTTCAATGCCTGGTCCACAACCGGTATTATATTCTGCTGATGTGCCCGTGAAGCCAGTTCGGGAACTACCCCCCCGTAACTTTCATGCACTTTCTGACTTGAAATTATATTCGATAGAAGTACACCGTCCCTGATAACTGCTGCCGCAGTATCATCACAAGACGACTCTATGCCTAGTATGGTTATCATTCAAATATTATATTTATATATTATAAATCCAAAGACTTATAACATCATTTTAATTATATTGTTTGGAATGCCCGGGACAATTTATAGAATTCGTTTTTCACCTGATTCACTCCAATTGCTCCTCCCGACAATCCTGTCGTATCTTTCGACACCGTCACTTTCACCTCGCCGTTGCCATAGTCTTCTATATGCACCCTGAACTTAAAATATTTGCAAAATGCCCCGAACAGCAAGCGCATCGCCCGGCTTCCCTTTTCGAATAATCCCTGCCCCAAATGTTTATAACCCAATGACAGCATCAGCATTTCCACTTCGTTCTGCATCTGAACCACTGTTATACCTCTATAAATGTAAATCAACTTACTCTCCTTATTGGGGATATCTTCTTTAAAATAAAGCATAATAATGTGCGTTTTTAATTATATGGTTTGTAAAAGTGCTACAAAATTAAGAAATATAAATTACCTTCGCAAAGAAGAATTCATAAAAGGGAATAAATGAAAAATATAGCATATCTGTTGACTTTCATCATCCTGTCTTTCATCGGATGCTCGGGTACAACACAGAAAAACAGCGGGCTATCGCAGCAGGAGAAAGTAACCATCATACGTTTCGATAAAGATGTGTATAACTACCTCCAGCAGCCCGATGCCGTAAAAGAATCCGGATTGAAAGATAAATATCCGCTCTTGCTTCCTGCTTTCGGACGTATAGCCATGGATAATAGCGACCCCGCGACTTTCTTCCCTGCTCTCAGGGATTATTTCTCCCATCCCGCGCTGATGCAAATATACAAGGATGCGCTAAATACGTTCGATAATGTCACTCTATACGAAGAAGAGCTATCCAATGTATCTTCACTCGTATCCGAAAATCTGCCGGAGAAAAAATTACCCGGATTCGCCATGCATGTATCAGGCTTCAGAGAAAATACCATTATAGTGAACAACCTTATATCTATATCTATAGATAAATATCTGGGGAATAATTACACTGCTTACCAAGAGTTTTTCCAACCATTCGAGCGCCAGCATATGCAGCCTGAATATATAGTCAGGGACTATCTGAAAGCATGGCTGATGAGCGATATAGTAAAATCTGACGCTGAAGGACAGACGCTTTTATCCGCAATGGTATATGAAGGGAAAATACTATATGCATTGTCCCTGTTACTGCCGGAGAAGAAACCAGAGGATATCATTGGATATACCAAAGGCCAGTCTGACTGGTGCAAACAGAATGAAAAATCAATCTGGCAGAATATTGTCAAACAGAATTATCTCTATTCTACCGATCACATGGTTATTACCCGCTTTATAAATGATGGTGCATATACGGCCGTTGTATCAAAAGATTCCCCCGGTAGGATCGGAGCCTGGACAGGCTGGCAAATAGTAAATCAATATGCAAAAAAGAAGGATGCCTCTCTCCGGAATATTATAGATACAGATGCTCAGACAATATTAAAAGAAGCCAAATATAATCCTTAAACACTAATAACAGTACCGTTTTCAATCAATTATCAACAGCATCAATGACTTAAAACAACGAACAGGAAATAATTACCTCTTAAATCCCCGTACTTATTAACATCATGTTCAAAACTTAACTCATCTTTGAACGTTATTTCTGTTATCTTTGAATAAAAAACTGAAGGGATAACAAAAAATGGCTGACGCAAATAATAAGAATCAGGGGAGACGAAAACCTAAAGAAACAAATTTATTACCTGATATAGGCAAAATACAGCCTCAGGCGAGGGAACTGGAAGAAGCCATACTCGGAGCTTTAATGCTCGAGAAAGACGCATATTCGCTCGTTAGTGATATCTTAAAGCCTGATAGTTTCTACGACACCATACATCAGATAATATACAGGGCAATAGTTGACCTTGCTGTCCGCCAGGCACCTATCGACATGCTCACGGTTGTGGAGCAACTAAAAAAAGACGGTGAACTGGAAACAGTTGGCGGGCCGGTCTATATAGCCCAACTGACCGAGAAAGTAGCATCGGCGGCACACATCGAATTCCATGCGCGAATTATTGCCCAGAAATATCTGGCAAGGGAACTTATCGCCTTCTCATCCACGATCACAAATAAAGCATTTGATGAAACATCCGATGTAGACGACCTGATGCAGGAAGCCGAAAGCAAGCTTTTCGAAATCTCCCAGGGCAATGTAAAGAAGGACGTGACCCAGATCAACCCGGTAATAAAAGAGGCTTTAAACCTGCTTGAAATAGCGGCTAACCGTCCCGAGGGACTTAGTGGCCTGCAAACCGGATTTACACCTCTGGATAAAATAACATCTGGCTGGCAGAATTCCGACCTTGTTATTATAGCCGCCCGTCCCGCTATGGGTAAAACTGCATTTGTGCTGTCCATGGCAAAAAACATGGCGGTAAGCTATGGCTATCCTGTGGCTTTGTTCTCTCTTGAAATGTCAAACGTACAGCTGGTTAACCGTCTGATCGTAAACACCTGCGAAATCCCAGGTGAGAAGATAAAGAACGGCCAGCTATTGCCTTACGAATGGGAGCAGCTCGACTTTAAGATAAAAGAACTATACGATGCCCCTTTATACATCGATGATACCCCCAGCTTATCCGTTTTTGAATTAAGGACTAAGGCCCGCCGTCTGGTTCGCGAACACGGCATTAAGATGATAATCATCGACTACCTTCAGCTTATGAATGCCAGCGGGATGAACTATGGAAGCCGTGAACAGGAGGTGAGTATGATTTCCCGTTCATTGAAAGGACTGGCCAAAGAACTAAATATCCCTATCATTGCCCTGTCGCAGCTCAACCGTGGTGTTGAAGGCCGTGCAGGCGCTGAAGGAAAGCGCCCTCAATTGTCCGACCTCCGTGAATCGGGGGCCATCGAGCAGGATGCCGATATGGTTTGCTTTATCCACCGTCCCGAGTATTACAAGATACTGGAAGACGACAAAGGCAACTCATTGATTGGCCTGGCTGAGATCATCATAGCCAAACACCGTAACGGAGCAACCGGTGATGTACTGCTACGCTTTAAAAGTGAATTTGCCCGTTTCCAAAATATCGACGATGATTACAACTTCGGGGCAGGACAGAATTTCTCTTCCAAGATTAACACTGATGCTTCAGCACCAAGTTCGGGACAGGACTTTCAACCGATGCAAGGAGCGGGAAATGATTTCGTGCCATTCTGATTAGATCTCCTGTATAAGGTAACAGATACCAATGTGCCGGTTAGTAAGTTTGCTAATGTGCCAATTGAATTGCAAAGCGACTATACGATCAACAGGATTCCCGCGCAGATGATGCTAAGACGCACTGTCGATCATCCGCTTTGTCATTTTCACTTTATTTAACTACATTTAGTTAAAACCTGACAGATCTGACATATTTTCCAGTATTTTTTACCTGCTATTTTTACATTAATTAATAATATATAATTAAAAAGTAACAGATATATCAGTTAACAGTAAACAGTCAGCAGTTAACAACTCGTATCTCGTATCTTGTCTACTTGTAACTCGTAACTGCCCGAAGGGCGAAGTAACTTGTAACTGTTAAAAGGTAACAAAGGTAACACTTATATCAGTTAACAGTAAACAGTCAGCAGTTAACAACTCATATCTCGTATCTTGTCTACTTGCAACTTGTAACTGCTTTAATCAATACTTCAAAGAACTGATATCTATAAGCTGACAGCTGTCAGTTCCAACTATATAGATAAATTTTAAGAAATTTCATCAATAAAAAAGAGGTTAGCCATAAGGCCAACCTCTTTGATATATTTAAAGACGTCTATGTTTTATTTAGCCTCTTTCAGCTGAGCCTCTTTCTTTTTGCCTTCTTTCCTGAATACAGCCCAGGCAATTGGAGTTGCTACGAATACAGATGAATAAGTACCGATTACAATACCGATAAATATAGCAAACGTAAAGCTACGGATAGTATCACCACCCAAGAGGAAGATACAGAACACAACCAGCATCGTACTTATCGAAGTATTCAACGTACGGCCTAATGTAGAGTTCAGGGCTTCATTTATCGTTTCGGTTATATTACGTTTCGGATACATATTCCTGATTTCACGGATACGGTCGAAGATTACAACCTTGTCATTGATAGAGTAACCTACCACTGTCAGTACAGCTGCAATAAAAGACTGGTCTATTTCCATTGAGAACGGCATGATCTTATACAACAATGAGTACAGGAAGATAACCATCACGGCGTCATGCGCCACAGCTATCAGCGTACCCAAAGAAAAGGCGATGTCACGGAAACGCAATAAGATATACAAAGCCATACAGACAACCGCGATCAATACTGCTATGGTCGCAGCTGTTTTCAGGTCGTCAGCCACACTTGGGCCTACACGCTGAGAACTTTGAACATAATCATCTATTGTTTTACCATCAGCAATGAATCCGGCTGCAGTAAGAGCATGAGTCATTTTTGCCCTTATTTCATCCTCAACCTCATCTGTAGCTTCTTCAATCTTATAGTTTGTAGTAATACGCACCTGGCTTGTCGTAGATGACTGACTTGCAGATCCACTGGTAAGAACAAGTACTGTGGAACCATCGAATTCAGGAACCAATACTTTTTCAATAGCATCCGCATCTACATTCTTATCGAAACGAACCAGATAGTTACGTCCTCCTGTAAAGTCAATACCGCCATTCAAACCATTGATAAACAGAGAGCCTACACCGGCTACTAATATTACGGCTGAGAAAATCACTATTTTCTTAGTCATGCCCAAGAAGTTGATTTTTGTATCAACAAATAATTTTCTTGAGATAGCGGTAGTAAATGTCTGATTTCTGAAATGACCTTTATCAAGCATATATTCATAGAATATACGTGTAAGGAATACGTTGGTAATGAATGATGCAACGATACCGATAATCAATGTGGTAGCAAAACCCTGTATAGGGCCTGTACCGAAATATGCCAATATAATAGCCGTAATTACCTGAGATGCGTGCCCGTCGAAGATAGCCGAGAATGCATGCCTGTAACCGTCTACTACGGCAACTTTCGTATTCTTTCCTGCCCTCAGCTCTTCTTTAGTACGCTCATATATTAATACATTCGCATCCACCGCCAAGGCCAGGGCAAGCACAAGTCCCGTTATACCGGGCAGTGTCATTACCGCCCCGAAGGCCGCCAATATACCGATCGTAAAAAATAAGTTCACTAATAGTGCCGTATTGGCAATCAGACCCGGAATAAAACCGTAAACCAAACAGATGTATGTCATAAGAAGCACCAATGCTAGGACGAAAGATATAACTCCGGCTTTAATAGCTTCCTGGCCCAATGAAGGACCAACAATATCTTCCTGCACAATGTGTACCCCGGCTTTCATCTTACCCGATTTCAGCACGTTCTCCAAGTCTTTTGCATCTTCCGGTGTAAAGTTACCTGTGATTTGAGATTGTCCTCCTTCGATCTTATCATTTACATTAGGCGCTGAATATACAGAACCATCGAGTACGATAGCTATGCTTCTGCCTTTCTCAGCTCCGGTAATAGTAGCCCAACGTTGTGTACCTACAGAGTTCATCTGCATGCTTACTTCCCATGTTGCACCATGTTGAGACTGGTCAGCCTTTGCTGAAATAACCACATCCCCGTCCAATGCAGGGCCTTTTTTAAGACCGTCGCCACGCAAAGCATATAATGTAATCTGAGTTTCTCTTATATCTTCAGCCTTGAATCCCCATGCAAATCTCAGGTCAGGAGGATATGCATCCTGGAATCTTCTAAGGATCGCATTAACCGCTGCCGTATCATTTTTATGAACAATACCGACAATAGCACCCATACCACCACTGATAAAATTTTCAATAAATGGTTTGGTGAATCCCAGGTTTCCAACTTCCTGAACTTTCAAAGAATCGCTTACAGCGGTTGTATCTGTTACATTCTGAGCAGCCAAAGCTTCTCTCGAACGTTCTGTCAGGGCGCTTATATATCCCTGTATTTCGTTCAGATTGTATGTTTTCCAAAATTCAAGATTTGCACTACCCTGCAATAGTTTTCTTACACGGTCCGGTTCCTTGATACCCGGAAGCTCGATCATAATACGTTCCGCTCGGTTGTCCAGCTTTTGTATATTAGGAGCGACAACCCCGAAACGGTCGATACGTGTACGAAGTACGTTGAACGAGTTATCGGCTACACTCTGAAGTTCTGTTCTCAGTGCCGAAATAACTTTATCATCTTTATCGGTAGGTCCTACCTGATCTCTAAGTTTGGTGCTGAATACCCCGGCCAGTTTATCATTGCCGTTCGCAGCTTTAAACTTATCTACAAAAATAGTGATATAGTCACGGTTGCTACCTTTTTTATTTTCAGCGGAAGCCTCTGTCAAAGCTGTATTGAACGCTTCGTTCTCAGGGTCGCCCAGTGAACGGAGTACAGCCGCCGCATCTACTTCCACGATAACACTCATACCACCTTTCAGGTCAAGTCCCAGCCCGATTTCTTTTTCGCGGCATTGTTTAAGGGTGTAACCCATATCGTCGGTACCAAAGGTTAACCAAACTCTTTCGGTAGACATTGAATCAAGATAGTGAGTGTATTGTTTGTTGTACAACTCGTCTTGCAGTAGTTGATCACCTTTAGCATTCGCGACCGCGTAGGCTGTGGCAAATTCTTCCGCTTTACTGTCATAACTTCTGGTTACGAATGTAAAAGACAGGTAAAATAAGCATACCAACGTAAGGAGAATGGAAAATGTGATTACAAATCCTTTGTTTTGCATTTTAGATTTTACTTTTTGTTATTTACTTATATTATTTCTATTTCATTCAAAATAAATAAGGTCACAGACCTTTTATTGCTTTCATATCTGCAACAGCAATGATCCGTTACGATTAAATTAATGCTGCATTAATACTTTCTTTCACTCAAAATACGCATACATCCAGACCTCTCTCCCCGCGAAACGAGGCTAAACTTAGACATATACACACTTTCAGGCGTGCAAATATAATCTTTTATTCTTTACATATCATAATAAAATATAAAGAAAATGTGCCTATTGATTAATGTGCCAATATGCCAATATACTAATATGTCAATAATAGAAAACACTGGCACATTGGCATATCATCACATTAAATCATTGTTTCCTGATCTCCGCTCTCTTTATCTTTCCGCTGATCGTTTTCGGCAATTCGTCAACAAATTCGATAATGCGGGGATATTTATATGGAGCGGTAACCTGTTTCACATGATCTTGAATCTCATGCTTCAGATGATCGTTCGCTTTATCTTTATAATCCTGCGCCAGTACGACAGTGGCTTTTACCACCTGCCCCCTGACCTCGTCCGGAACACCTGTAATGGCACATTCAACAACAGCAGGATGCGTCATCAAAGCGCTCTCTACTTCAAACGGCCCTATGCGATAACCTGAACTTTTGATAACGTCGTCGCTACGGCCTACAAACCAATAATATCCGTCCTCGTCGCGCCAGGCCATATCTCCTGTATGGTAAACATCATCATAATACACCTGCTTTGTAAGAGCTTCGTCACGATAATATCCCATAAACAGCCCCAGAGGCTTCCACTTATCCGTTTTAATTACGACCTCTCCCACTTCACCATCTTCGACGGAACGCCCGTCAATTGCAATCAGGTCCATATCGTAAGCCGGATTAGGCACTCCCATCGCGCCGGGCTTCGGCTCCATCCACGGGAATGTTATTATGGTAGGGGTAGTTTCCGTTTGTCCGAATGCTTCCATCATTTTAATACCTGTACCTTCAAGGAATGCGTTATAGACCGAAGGGTTCAACGCTTCGCCCGCAGTAGTGGCATACCGCAGCGAAGACAGGTCGTAATGAGAGAGATCTTCCCTTATCATAAACCTGAAAACGGTTGGCGGAGCACAAAATGAGGTCACTTTATAATCCTGTATCATATGCAGCATAGCCTGCGGAGTAAACTTTTCGTGGTCATACACCATCACGGCGGCGCCTGCAATCCACTGTCCGTACAATTTTCCCCAGACAGCCTTAGCCCAGCCAGTATCGGCCACGGTAAGATGCAGACTGTTTTCATCCAGATTATGCCAGTATTTGGCGGTCACAATATGCCCGAGCGGATATATAAAGTTATGGATCACCATCTTTGGTTCACCGGTCGTCCCTGAAGTAAAATACAGCAGGGAAATATCTTCGTTTGTATTTACATGTTCAGGTCTGACAAATGGTTTTGCTTCAATTAAACCCTGATGGAAATCAAGCCAGCCGGACGGTATATTTTGACCACAGGCAATACGGAATTTCACGGTCGGGGAATCGGCCATCGCATCATTTACATGCTGAATAACAACATCGTCATCCACGCTTATAATCGCCTTTATATCAGCTGCATTATTACGGTAAATAAAATCCTTCTTAGTCAGCAGATGTGTAGCCGGAATGGCCACTGCCCCTATCTTGTGAAGGGCAATTACGGCAAACCAGAATTCGTAACGCCGCTTTAGCACAAGCATCACCATATCTCCCTTACCGATACCTAACGACCGGAGATAAGATGCGGCGCGGTCGCTTTGCTCTTTTATATCCGCGAATGTAAAATCAACATGCTCCCCCTGGTCGTTTACCCAGCAAATAGCCCTTTTGGTGGGAGCTGTCTTTGCCCATTCATCTACGACATCGTATCCGAAATTGAAATTCTCAGGTATCTGAACATGGTAATTCTCTGCAAAATCCTGAGTTGAAGCAAAATGAGTTTGTTTTAAAAATCGCTCTAACATAACTATATATTTTATTTCAAGATTTCAGATCTCAAGATTTCAAAATTGTTGTTTTGGACTCTTTAATCTTGAAATTTTGAAATTATAAATTTTGAAATCCTTATAAAACAACAACGATAAATCTGACTTTCTTTCCATCAAGAGCCTTCATTCCGTGCGGCAGACTGGAGTCGAAATAAATACTGTCCCCCTCTTCCATTACCAGGTCTTTCCCATTTATCTGCAACAGCATACGGCCTTCCAGCACCATATTAAACTCTTGCCCGGTATGTATGCTATGATGAATTTCTACGTCATCGGCTTTAGGTTCGACTGTTACTTCAAATACTTCAGCCTTCCGGTTATTAAATCCTCCGGCCAAAGTCTGGTAATTATAGGCTTCTACCCTGTTCACTGCCAGCCCTTTGCCCTTACGGGTAAGAAAATAGCTGCTCATACGGGGTTCGTCGGCGAACATTAATACCGAAACATCTACATTGTGAGCAGATGCTATGCCTTTCAGTACACTGATGGTCAGGTCTTTTTCACCTGACTCATAGTTGATATACTCCTCTAAAGGTATGTTACAAGATGCTGCAAATTGCTCTTGTGTCATATCCAAAGCCTCACGTAAACCTTTGAGACGTTGACCTATTTCTTTAATATCTATATTCATAAAACATTTAAGGTCACAGACCTATTTATTGCTTTAACATGTAAAAACAGTCAAAACTTGTTATAATTAAAAACATATCATCAGATACTTTCAGTTACCCGCTTCAAGGTTCGAAAAATTCAAGCTTTATTGTTCCTTAATATCGGACCCGGCCGATACCTCTTTCTTAGGCAGGGCAGTCACCAATTGCTGCATTGCCTTCGGTATCGGGCTTTTAAATTCCAATACCTCTCCTGTAACCGGATGTTTTAGCACCAGTTCACGTACATGGAGAGCAATGCGTTTAATCGGATTATTCGAAGCGCCGTATTTCTTATCACCCACTACAGAATGGCCGATTGTTTGCATATGGATACGCAATTGATTTTTGCGCTTGGTTTCAAGGTCGAAGTCTAGCAAAGAATAGCGCCCTGTCGATTTGATTACTTTATAATGTGTAACCGATTTCAACCCTCCATTATCGTAGGGAGACGACATCATTACATAATTCTTATTTTCGGTAAGCCATGAAGTAACCGTACCTTCTTCCTGTTCCGGCCTTCCGTCTACGACTGCAGTATATATATATTCCTTTACAAGATTATTCCAGTTTTTCTGAAATATCTCCTGCATTTCCGCGCTTCTGGCAAACACCATCAATCCTGAAGCTTCCCTGTCGAGACGCTGAAGGACAAATACGCGGTCGGCCTTATTCTTTCCTTTTTTCTTTACATATTCGTTCAGTGCTCCGTAGACAGTACGCAGCTTCTCTTTATCCGTTGATACGGATAAGAACCCGGCCTCTTTGTCTATAACTATAATTTCATCATCTTCGAATACGATCTTCAAACCTTTCAGCTTCTTTTCTTTCCGGGACTGGTCGAATTTCATTACCGAAACCCTGTCCCCGGCTTTGAGCTCATGGTCGAATTGAGTGACAAGTTTACCATTTATCTTTATCTGCTTGTGTGCCAGCAGTGATTTTATTGCATTACGGCTCTTACGGACTTGTTGGTTTATCAGAAAATCCAATAATTCGCAAGGTTGCGACGCTTTTAGTTCTTGTAGCGGAATATCTCTTCTTGAAGTATTTCTCATTTAGTAATAAAATGTATATATGAGGCAAAGGTAAGTGTTTTATAATTTTTTAATAGCTTTAATGTGTATTAAATAATAATAAAATTAAATCATTGTAATGGGATAGTTTAATCCTGTACTTTTTTATTTTAGTCTATTTTGCCATATCATATTCTATTTTTTACTAATTTTGCAGGCTGAAATTTAACCGCTTATTCTAACTATTAAATATTGAAAATGAAAGCATTTGTATTTCCAGGGCAAGGAGCTCAATTTGTAGGAATGGGTAAAGATTTGTACGAAACATCTCCAGTTGCTAAAGAAATGTTTGAAAAAGCAAACGAGATTCTGGGATTCCGCATTACAGATCTGATGTTTGCAGGCACAGATGAAGACCTTCGCCAGACCAGAGTAACCCAGCCTGCCATCTTCCTCCATTCTGTGATATTAGCTAAGACAATGGGAGCAGACTTTGCGCCGGATATGGTTGCAGGGCACTCTTTAGGCGAGTTTTCCGCATTAGTTTCCGCAAACGCATTATCGTTCGAGGATGGATTGAAACTTGTATATAAACGTGCGCTTGCCATGCAGAAAGCGTGTGAACTGAACCCATCAACTATGGCTGCCGTACTGGGATTACCCGATGCTAAAGTTGAAGAAATATGTGCATCTATCACCGATGAGGTAGTGGTACCGGCAAACTATAACTGCCCGGGACAAATCGTTATATCCGGCTCTAATGCAGGTATAGAAAAAGCTTGCGAGCTATTGCTTGCTGCAGGTGCAAAACGTGCATTAAAACTAAAAGTAGGCGGAGCATTCCATTCTCCGCTGATGGAACCGGCTAAGATAGAATTATCCGAAGCTATCAATACAACAACAATCAGCGAACCGGCGTGCGCTGTATATCAGAATGTATCCACTGTCGGCGAAACCGATCCGGCTACAATCAAAGCAAACCTCATTGCCCAGTTGACAGCTCCTGTAAAATGGACTCAATCGGTGGAACATATGGTGGCCGACGGAGCGACTGAATTTATTGAACTGGGACCGGGTAATGTATTGCAAGGCCTCGTAAAAAAAATCGCTTCGGATGTAACAACCAGCGGCAAACAATAAGTTTATAATAATTATAAGTTATGAGTTATAAATTATGAGTTTTTACTCTGTATTTATAGCTCATAATTCATAACTCATAATTGAGATAAATATGGCATTCTTTTCAGGAAATAAGCAAGCTGACGACCAGGATGAAACTGCAAAGAACATCTTCATGTTTGAATTGGTGCAAAAGAATATTCTTATTACCGGTTCGAATGGACAGTTAGGGAATGAAATAAAGCGTATAGCCGCCTTACATGAAAACAATTTCCAATTCTTTTTTACTGATGTTGCGGAGCTTGACATTACTGACCAGCAGGCCATAGAAGACTTTATTAGAGAAAACAATATAAAGTATATTGTCAATTGTGCGGCCTACACAGCTGTAGATAAAGCCGAAGACGACGTTGCATTATGTTACAGGATCAATCGGGATGCTGTAGCGAACCTGGGAGCCGCCGCCACAAATAACGGCGCTAAAATAATCCACATATCTACCGATTATGTATATGACGGTACTGCTTCAAGACCTTATACCGAAACGGATGCAGTGAATCCGCAATCAATATACGGGAAATCGAAACAAGAAGGAGAGGCCGCCCTGAAAAAAGCATGCCCTGACAGTATCATCATCCGTACAGCCTGGCTGTATTCCATATTTGGAAACAACTTTGTGAAAACGATGATAAAATACGGGAAAGAGCGCGATACACTCAACGTAGTTGCCGACCAAACCGGAACACCGACCAATGCTGCCGATCTGGCCAATGCAATCATAAAAATACTGGACTATAGTGAAGCGAATAGTTTCAAGCCGGGGATTTTCCACTATTCCAATGAAGGTGTTACCACCTGGTACGATTTTACATTAGCCATACACAAAAATGCCGGAATAACAAACTGTACGGTAAACCCAATTACCACAGACCAATATCCGACAAAAGCGACAAGGCCTAAATACAGTGTACTGGATAAAGCTAAAATCAGAAACACATTTAATATCACGATTCCCAGATGGGAAGATAGTTTAAACATTTGCATTAAAGAATTGTTATCTATATAGGTATAATAATTCACAATACATATCTACCATAACCAAAATGAAAAAGATTTATCTTTTTGGGCTCATATTTACGGTTATATCTGTTTCTTGTCAGAAAAAGCAAATAAACTTATACGAAACACAGCTTAACCCCCTAAAGGTCGATTTGGCCGAAATCTCATTAAACAGCAGTTCCAGCACTATCGATTTAACCAAGATAAAAAGACTTACCCCGGAACAATACAACAGCCTGCAACTCGAAAAAGTAAAGGGACTGGATGGGTACGAACTCAGCGACCTGTGCCTGGGGCAGATTTTACTGGAGAATAAAAACGGGAAAATCCTGACAATACAAGTAGTAACAGACGGTGAAATCACGGAATATCTCCTCAGCTATGACAAAAACGGCAATCTGATAGATAATCTGATAGTTGCATATGAAGACATGGTCGAATATTACAGTGAAGTATCGTCCAGGATAAAATCAAACGAAATAATCGTTCAAACCATCAATTATACCTACGATGAGATTAACAGCGATTCGGGAGGCACGGCCGATACTGCAATAACAAAATATCAGATAAGCCCCGAATTTAAGTTTATCTCCAACTAGAACAAACCAACGGCAGGACTTTGCGACGGGATATCCGGACAGGAACAATCCATCTGTGATTATTACTAATACCAGTCAGTAGTTGAAGGGATTCATATTAAGGAGGACTTATTTACCCGTAACTCATATAATTTTCCACTTAATCTGTTCTCGATGTATATCCGGGCGGAAGAAACGGATAGGGATTCGGCCTGGCTTTTATACCGGGGCGACAGGCGGTTGTATGACAGGCGACTGTTCCTGTTTTTCTACCTGCTCGCTTTTCGTTTTTCGTTATTCTCTTTTCACTTTGTTTTCCTCTTACAGTTCATTATCCACGACCACCACTACCCCGGGATTGAGCGAGCCGTCCGGACGGAAGCCATTCTCCTCTAACATCATCATTCCATAGATAAATATTCTGAATTTTGATAAAATAGAGATGTAGTATACATATTCACGTACTGGCACTAGTCAGTATTGTGAAAGTCAGAAAAGAATGTATCTTTGTTAACAATAATAATTAACCCATCACGAAACCATGGAAGCAGAAATGTTGTTGAGAGATCCGGATATTTTTCCGTCCGAAAAAGTGCTGCAGAACGCGCTGGGAGAAAGTGTGCACAATGTACTGGCTTCTTTTCTTGAAACGATTACGAATGAAGAATACGCGCTGGCTATTGAATGGCGGTACTATAATGATGGGAAAGCATGGCTGGGCAAAGTGCTTTATAAGAAGAAAACGATACTGTGGCTTTCGGTCTGGGAGGAATTTTTCAAAACAAGTTTCTATTTCACGGAAAAGCACCTTGAAAAGATTGCAACACTGGATATCGCCGACACTATTAAAGATGAATTTGCCGGGGCAAAACCGGTGGGTCGCCTACTCCCGATGATTTTTAATGTAAGTAGTCAGGAACAAGTAAAAGATCTGCTAACAGTCGTTCGTTTTAAAAAGAGCCTGGTCTGACTCCGCGTCAAAACACTTTTCATTTTGTCCTATGGACAGTTACAGGTAGACGAGATACGAGATACGAGATACAAGTAAACAAGTTATTCTTAATTCTTAATTCTTAATTTTATCTTCCCCGATTGCATTTCAAGAACTCCCCTATCCGTCATAAAACGGATGGCTCCGGTTACATCCTGCAACCGGTAATCAGGCAATGCACCTGTTATATCATCTACGGATCGCTCCCCGTCCTTGAGCAACGCTTTTATATCCAATGATATCTTATTGAACTTTGCATTCGTCATTCCCGAATCGTTCTTTGCCAGGCAAACATCACATTGCCCGCAATCACTGATATCTTTCTCATTGAAGTAAGATAACAAAATACGGCTGCGACACATCTCATCCTGCTCTGCATAATGGCTCATCGCCAATATCCGCTTTTCGAAACGATCCTTACGGTCTTCGTTTACAAGACGTGGTATAATCAGGTATTTCTTATCCACCCGCTGACGGGTGTATGCTATCAGAGGCGTCTTTTTATGCGGGATATAATCGATGACATTGCGCTTATCCAGCATTTTCAGCATTTCATAGACAGCTTTCCGGTTTTTGTCTGTCTTCAGGCCTATTTCGGCCTCGTTAATGGTTACATAATTGGTAAATAAGCCTGTGTAAAGGCGGAGGATAGTATTTACGAGTTGCTCATATTCCCGCTCGAAATCGTAATGATACAGATCATCCCTGTAAACTGTAAACATCAGCCGCGAACGGTTATCTATCTCGTCGGTGTACTCGATATAGCCCGCCAGATCCAATATCCTGAGTGCATTATGAGTAGGCAGAAGAGGATATTTGTAAGTAGCGCAGAACTGCTGTATATTAAAATCATATACCATACCCACCCCGAAACCTTCGGCCACCTGAAAAAAGTAAGCGAGCGAATCATATACCTGAGAGATAAATTCCCGTTCGGGAAACTCGTCCCTGATACGCTTTTTCAATTTAACACTATCATTCTTATGGTATAAGATGACTGCAAAAGCCTTTTCCCCATCGCGTCCCGCGCGCCCTGCTTCCTGAAAGTATTCTTCCACCGAATTGGGCAGGTCGGTATGCACTACCAGCCGCACATCGGGCTTATCTATTCCCATACCGAAGGCATTGGTACAAACAATAATGCGCTTTTCGTTATTCTTCCAGCGGCCCTGCTTCCGTGATTTATCCTCACTGCTCAGTCCGGCATGATAAAAATCGGCGGAAAAACCTTGTTGTATAAGGAAATCCGACATCTCCTTCGTCTTCTGACGGCTGCGCACATAGATGATGGTGGAACCCTTTATTTTCTCAAGCAAACGGATAATTTCCTCCGGCTTATTTTCCGTATTACGCACTATATAGGCCAGATTCTTACGCTCAAAGCTTTTCCTGAAGACATTCTTTTCACGGAAGTGCAATTGTTCCTGGATATCATCTATCACCTCCGGGGTAGCTGTCGCAGTGAGAGCCAGAACAGGCACATCGGGCAGATGTTCCCGAATGGCTGCTATCTTGAGATAGGACGGACGGAAATCATAGCCCCACTGGGATATGCAATGCGATTCGTCAACAACCAGCAGACAAACATTCATATCGCGAAGTTTACTCAGGAATAGTTGGGTAGCCAGTCGTTCGGGTGATACATAAAGGAATTTATAATCACCGAAGATGGCGTTTTCAAGCGTAGTGATAATCTCCTGCCGGGTCATCCCCGAATATACGGCCAATGATTTTATATTTCTCTGACGCAGGTTATCCACCTGATCTTTCATCAGAGCGATAAGCGGAGTGACAACAAGACAAAGACCTTCCATTGCCATCGCAGGCACCTGAAAGGTCAGTGATTTTCCTCCGCCTGTGGGCATCAGCCCCAGCGTATCTTTTCCCTGGCTGACGGAATGAATAATATCTTCCTGTAAAGGGCGAAACTCGCCGTAACCCCAATACTGTTTAAGTATTTTGTGATAGAGACCCATTCTTCGATGTGCCAATTAACTAATATGCCAATGTGCCAATATCGGATTGTTTTCAATTGGCATATTGGCACATTGGTCAATCAGTATATTAATTTTTCATCGGACGTACTTCTATCTTAATATCGGTACCATCCAAGGCTTTACCTATTTTCTCCTGATCGAATTCCGACATATGATACGGATAAAGCACTTTCGGCATCACCTTTTTAGCCGCATCCACAAACATGTCATCCGTCATTGTATATGGCAGGTTCTTAGGCATGAAAGCAATATCGATGGTACCTTTCAGTTTATCCATCTCCGGAATATTTTCGGTATCCCCGGCGACATATACTTTTTTATCGCCAAATGTAAAGATATAACCATTGCCCCGTCCTTTAGGATGGTATGCTTCTCCGTCAGGCTTCTTATTTACAGCATTATAAGCCGGAACGACATCGATAGCTATTCCGTTCCATTCGGTCTTATCTCCATTATTTACCACATTACCATATCCAAGTATTTCGTTGCATACCTTCGATACTATATAGTGCGTATCTACCTTTTTAACTGCGTTGATAGCTGCTGTATCGAGGTGATCGCCATGCTCGTGCGTCAGGATAATCAGATCGGCCTTAGGCAATCTCGAATAATCCGCGACTTGAGAATAAGGGTCTACCTGAATAACCTTTCCTGCAAATTCAAACATAACCGAACCATGACCTACCAGTGTTACTTTCAGCGGGCCTTTGCTCGTTTCGTAGCTGTCAGCTTTTATATACTCCGCCTGTTCCATACTCAACGTATCCGTAGCTTTATCTCCGGCATTTGCCGTACCGGCCTTGTTACCGCAGGCAACGAAGGAAAATAAAGCGATTGTTAATGATAATACTAAAGATCTCTTCATATTCTTGTCATTTAGTGTGAATCTGAAAGCTGCCCTGTATCTATATCCTTGACATAGAGCTGAATATTCGTCTTTCCGTTGTGCGTATTTTCCTCGAGTGTATAGCAGATATCAAACGGCCTGCCGCTTTTTACTATCTCACTATTGGAACTTTGCCGGAAAGCGATACCATTCACCGGAATTGTAGTCGTTTTATCTGTCATTTCCAGTTTCAGGTGTACATTATCTTTTCCCACGGGTTTACTCGTACCATAATCCTGTACATCCCATGTGACAAATATAGGATTCAGGTTCTCCGGCCCAAAAGGCGCGAAACCGGCCAAATCACTTATAAATTTCGGCGTAATCTCTTTGAATGAAAGTTCCGCATCTATACAAATCTGGGGACGCATCATTTCAGGCGCTATCATTTCAAGCGATAAAGCCTCGAAACGGCGCTGGAATTCAGCCAGATTCTCTTCTTTCAATGATAAACCCGCGGCATAAGTATGTCCTCCGAAATTTTCCAGAATATCTTTACAGGCTTCTATGGCCTTGTAAACATCAAAGCCCATTACCGAACGGGCAGACCCGGTGATCAGTCCCTGGGATTTGGTCAGCACCACCGCAGGGCGCAAATACTTCTCGGTAAGGCGCGACGCTACAATACCGATAACGCCTTTATGCCAGGTTTCATCATAGATCACCAGACTTTTCTTTTTCGACATATCTACCGTTCCGTCGATAAACTGTATCGCTTCGTCTGTTATCCGCTTATCCAGCTCGCGACGGTCGTCGTTATAATGGTCTATATTGGCGCTCTTCTCCCGTGCATCTTCTATCGTATTGGCCAGCAGCAGGTCCACGGCCTCTTTACCTTTCATCATCCGCCCCGAAGCATTGATACGGGGACCTATCTTGAAAATAATATCATTCACGGTAATACCCTTGTAGGTAAGCCCGCAAATCTCAATTATCCCTTTCAGACCCAGACTGGGATTGGAATTAATCTGCTTTAAACCGAAATATGTCAATACCCGGTTTTCACCTGTGATGGGAACAATATCCGAAGCTACACTGACAGCCACCAGATCGAGCAAATCTGTCAGTTCCGAAAAATCTATCTTATTATTCTGAGCCAATGCCTGCACCAACTTAAAACCTACCCCGCATCCTGAAAGATGCTCATACGGGTAAGTGGAATCCGTACGTTTGGCATCGATAACAGCAACCGCATCGGGAAGTATCTCATCCGGCATATGGTGGTCACCGATTATGAAGTCAATCCCTTTGCTTTTGGCATAGGCCACTTTTTCAATGGCTTTAATGCCACAATCGAGAGCGATAATGAGTTTTACGCCCGTCTCTTCGGCGTAGTCTATCCCTTGTTCCGATATCCCGTACCCTTCATCGTAACGGTCGGGGATATAATAATCGAGATTAGTTGTGAATTTCCGCAGAAATTTATACACAAGCGCGACGGCAGTCGTTCCGTCCACATCATAGTCACCGTATATCAATATACGCTGCTTTTGTCCCAACGCTTTTTCAATTCTCTTGATAGCTTTGTCCATATCGGGCAAAAGGAAAGGATCGTGTAAATCTTTCAGGTTTGGATGAAAGAATTTATATGCATCTTCGGAAGATGATATTCCTCTCTGGATCAAGAGCTGACAAAGAACAGGGCTAATGCCTAATTTCTTAGCAAGATCATCTCTCTGCTCTTTTTGCTGGGTTGTTAGGGCTTCGTAATTCCATTTGTAAATCATTTTATATCGTTTTTTCTTTCTTCTGTCTCAACGAGGCCAATTAACATATTTCAAACATACACAAATGTTAATATGCACTGAATATCAGCCACGTATAGCATCACCACAAGCAGTAAGGGTAGTTTGCTATCAATTTGTAAAGATAATATATATATGTGAAAACGCTGTTAGTGATTCTTATTTTTATTTTTTATTTTATTATAATAATCTATAAAGAAGATGGGCTTATAGTCCGGTTCTATTACTTTTATAATAGATTTCTGATAAATAAAAAAGTCCCGTTTCCAGGACCTTATATTTAATAACACTAAAATACAACTACTTTATATTACTCGCCTTCAAACCTTTAATGACAGCCGAAGTAAAGCCTGCATGCTCCATCTCATTCAATCCTTTTATAGTGATTCCTCCGGCAGTAGTCACTTTATCTATTTCCGCTTCGGGATGATTGCCATTTGCCTCGAGCAGATCGATTGCACCCCGGAGTGTTTGCAGAACGGCATCTTTAGCCTGATCCGGATATACTCCCATTTCAATACCTCCTTCCATAGCTGCCCTGATATACCTGAATGCAAAGGCTATACCGCACGAGGTAAGCGAGGTAATTGCCGGAATAAGTTTCTCTTCCACAAATTCAACCTTACCAAGTTGGGAAAAGATGCGGAATACTTGCTCGCGTTGTTCCTTATCCGCATTCTGTGAAGCAATGTATGTCATGCTCTGGCGCACGGCTATAGCGGTATTAGGCACAACACGGAATACAGGTTGATGCGGACTAGTCCATTCCTGTAGCTGGGCCAATGTAACAACGGCCGCAACAGATACAATCAACTGCTTAGGATTCTCCAATAAGGCCTTATGCGTCTTCAGCACTTCTTCTACCATCCACGGCTTAACAGCAATAATAAGAATATCTGCGGTAGACAGCGAGGAATAATCGGCCACTACTACATTAATGTCTTCACTTACTTCCCTCAACCGGGGAACATTCTTTCCTTTGTGGTCGATAACAGTTATATCCTGAGGTTGTGCACTTCCGTTTACAGCCAAACCGCAAGCGATGGCCCCACCCATATTTCCTGCTCCTAGAATAGTTATTTTCATATGATGATTCTGTTTTTAAAAGATGTATGGAAACCCGCATGGCAAAACTATCCTGTATTTTGGTGAATTACAATTCATGCTCGTTTTCATATTAATTACTGTTTTGATAAAAACAAAGGTAGCAATTTTTACATTTTTCCGAGTACTTTCTCCAAATACGCTTTCAATATACTTGCATGATTATATAGCGGTTCCCGGGAAGCATATAACAGCGTAACAATATTATGCGATTCTATTATTTTTATAAAATCCTTTACTTCATCCGACCCATCCAATTCTTTTTGATACATAGTCACAAAATCATTCCACCGGTTTTTTATGTCCTCATGAAACCATTTGCGTAAATTAGGAGACGGAGTGACTTCTTTTGCCCATAAGTCATATTTCAGATGGTCTTTCCTCATCCCTCTGGGCCACAGGCGATCAACCAATACACGAAAACCATCATCACCTTCAGGATCTTCATAAACCCTTTTCAATTTTATCTCTGTCATATGCTGTGAAGTTCTAATATTATAATTCATTAATTTTAGAACAACAGAATATCTTTTTTGTTTGGTCATGGCTATCCAGATGTAATTCCCGCGCTCAATTCATCTTATAATGTTTCTTTTTTTTCTAATAAATAAACGAATAGCAGATAATTATTACATTTTCCTTATTTTTGTGCAAACTTTAGTTTATGATAGAAAGACTTTTGAAGAAAAAAGATATATCGGCAATACTCAATGAGCCCACAGAAACAAAAGGTGGGCTTAAAAGAAGCCTTTCGGCAACAAACCTCGTTACTCTGGGGATTGGAGCAATCGTGGGAACCGGAATTTTCGTTATCACCGGACAAGCTGCCGCCATGTATGCCGGACCTGCACTGACGATCTCTTTCGTCATTTCGGCTCTCGGCTGCATTATGGCAGGACTGTGTTATGCCGAATTTGCTGCTATGATACCGGTATCGGGCGGTGTATATTCATACAGCTATACCACAATGGGTGAGATTCTGGCCTGGTGTAGGCTGGATATTGATTCTTGAATATCTTTTCGCCTGCTCGAGTGTCGCAGTCGGATGGTCGGGCTACATGCTGAGTTTACTCGACGGATGGGGTATAAATTTCCCTGATCGGATAGCCGGTGCCACATTCGACCATCTGAAAGACGGAAGCTGGGTATGGACTGGGCGCATCATCAATTTTCCCGCCGTCTTTATCGTATCCATAGTATCTGCGTTTCTGATCGGAGGCATCAAACAGTCGGCATTCGTTAACAATATCATCGTTGTCATCAAAGTTAGCGTAATCCTCTTATTCATCGGATTCGGCCTCTCATATATAGACACTGGCAACTGGACTCCATATATACCCGAAAATACCGGAGGTTATGGAAATTTCGGATGGACGGGTATTCTCAGAGGTGCAGCAGTGGTATTCTATGCTTATCTGGGATTCGACGCGCTCTCTACCGCAGCAGGAGAGGCTAAAAATCCACAGAAGGATATGCCAAAGGGTATTTTGTTCTCACTGCTTATATGCGCGCTGCTGTATATAGCTGTAACCACAGTATTGACAGGAATAGTCAATTATAAAGACTTGAATGTAGACGCACCGATAGCGCTTGCTATAGACCGTACCGGCGAAAGTTTAGCATGGTTAAGCCCCCTCATTAAACTGGGAGCGATTGCAGGGCTTAGTTCGGTAATTTTGGTAATGATGTTAGGACAATCACGTATATACTATTCTATTTCTAAAGACGGGTTATTGCCGAAGGTGTTTTCGAAAGTAAACGATAAACATGGAGTTCCCCACAACGCGACTATTTTTGCCAGCATTGTTACAGCGTTGATAGCCGGACTCTTTCCTCTCCATGTTCTCAGTGAACTTGTATCGATAGGTACCCTGATGGCCTTTACCATTGTCTGTATTTCCATTGTCATACTGCGCAAAACACAGCCCGACCTCAAGCGTCCGTTCAAAACACCTCTTGTACCATTTATTCCCTTGACCGGAGCTGCGATCTGTATCGTACAAATGCTATCTCTGCCATGGAGCACATGGGAACGGCTTATCGGCTGGACCTTGATAGGCTTCCTTATCTATTTTACATATGGGATAAAACATAGTAAACTGAATAGTATTAATAAGAAGTAGTAGATTTATTCTTTCATTCTTATACAACAATAAGAAATTAAATTACTGATTTACATAAAAATAAGTAAAAAGCCCAATTACATATAAATGAGAAAGCCCGGACATGTAATCTGTCCGGGCTTTTCTATTATTCAAAATGAAATCACTTTAATTCTTTGATCTTTACATTCTTAAACCATACTTCATCACCATGATCCTGCAAGAGGATATTACCTTCGGCAGCATTTCCAAAGTTAGGCCAATCACGGTATTTACTGTAATTAACCAAAGCCTTCCACATGTCATTATTACGTTCATACTCCAGAATTTTCACACCATTCAGCCAGTGCTCCACCTTATTATCCTTTACCACAACCACGGCTGTATTAAAGTCCTTCTTATTGAAAGGCTTATTCTCCGGAGCCGGAATTAGGTCGTAAAGAGAGCCCAGTTTGCGGTTTCCTCTTACACCCAGTTTAGCATCAGGATGCTTATCATCATCAAGAATCTGGAATTCGCAGCCGATGGCAGATCCTTCTCCTTTGTTCAGATCCGGATTCACAAAATATTTGACCCCGCTATTGGCACCTTCGGTAATTTTAAAATCAACGCTTAGTATGAAGTTTTTATATTTACGTGTAGTAACGATATCTCCACCGTTAGTGGATTCTCCACCTCCACTTTTCAATACTTTCAATATACCATTGTCTATTACCCAACCTTTTTGCGGGAAGTTACTGATCTTAGCTCCTCGCCAGCCGTTTGTGGTTTTTCCGTCCCACAAAAGTGCCCAGCCTTCTTTCGCTTCTTTAGGCGAAATTGTATTTACGATACAATTGACCTGAGGTGCGTCATTAGCATCCGAAGTCTTGTATTTTTCTACATCCGTAGTACAAATGCGGATGTCTTTCCAACTCACGGTTTTTCCTTCCTGAGCTTTATCTCCTATGGCATGAACCTGCAATGCAATGAATCCCTCGAGCGTCATATCATCCCAGATATTAGCGCAAGCTATACCGTTTACCCATGTACGGATAGAACTACCGATGGCCTCTATTCTCGCTTTATTCCATTGACCGTTCTTAAACGCTGTACGTGCCGACGGATTTACAGTCATCGGGTATAGCCAGTTGCGGCGCGCTTCATCATAAATACCTCCTGTCCACGCACGCGCGGCAGGATCTATTTCGAACTGGTAGCCGTGTACCCGTCCATTCTGATAATCTTTAAGGCTCAAACTACGAAATTGCACACCGGAATTCAACCCGTCATCCACTTTAAAATCGAATTCGAGGATAAAATCACCATAATTCTTTTCTGTAGCTAAAAAAGTATTGGGAGTATTCATCTTCGAGATACCGACAATAGTACCATCCACAACTTTATATTCGGCTTTCCCGTTGAGCTTTTTCCAACCTTTCAGATTTTTGCCGTTAAATAACGGTTCCCATTTTTCCTGTGCGGATATTGCTGCTGTAAACAAAAGAAGGATGGCTAATAATATATTCTTATTCATCTTGATTTAATATAGTTGACAAGTTACGAGTTACAAGTTGCTGACGTACAAACGGTGTGAAGCGACTCATAACCCATAACTTATAATTCATAATTTACAATTTATAAAAATCTTCCCAGCCTTTACGTGGAGGGATGCCGGTAAGCATCGCGTTGGCAAAGGCATTGTTTGTTATCTGCTTGGTACGGCTGTCGAAATGGAACTTCGTATTCAAACGCTGTGCCATCACCCCGAGAGAGAATACCTGACTCAGCGGACCATGTATTTCGAAAGGAGAACGGGTCTTCTCAACTCCAGTACAAGCCAGCAAGAAGTTAGCAAAATGGTTTGAAGGGCTTTTTGGAACTTCCGGAAGTTTCGACGCCATATCTTTAGCTTTCGATTCAGGGATAATAGAAAGCGTACTACCGTGAGATGCGCCTTTAAAGGTCAATTCTTTACTGTAAATAATCTTACCGGGATTAATCGTCGTTTTCTTTATTTCGCCCGCTCCGGAAGCCGGAATATTAGGGTCCAAAGCCGATTCCCCGTATCCCTCCGGTATTGGAGGAAGGTTATTCACCCCATCATACCACATAATGTCGCAAGGCGGCATTTCTCCTCTCGGACCAAATTTAAACTGAATCGTAGAGTCCGTAGGGAAGAAATAATCGTTATGTCCGGTCAGTTTTATAGGATTGATCTCGTAAGGTAATCCTAAATCGAGGAACTCATGTACCGTATCAAGAATATGTGCGCCCCAGTCTCCCAGTGCTCCCATACCGAAATCGTACCAGGAACGCCACTCTCCGTTATGATATTTATCACTGTATTCATGATATGGTACAGCACAGTGCCATGTCATCCAGTCCAATGTACTTGGAATAGGTTGCGCTTCGGGATATTTATATATATTCACGTCCCACCCATGCCATCTGCGCGGATTATTCATATGGGCAACTACGGAGGTTACATCTTTGATAATCCCTGCATCCTGCCAGGCTTTGAATTGGAAATAATTAGCCTCGGAGTGCCCCTGATTACCTACTTGTGTTACGACATTCGGGTATTTACGGGCTGCCTGCATCATTAATTCGGCCTCAAGGAATGTGCGTGCCATAGGTTTTTCGACATATACGTGCTTTCCATGCGCCATAGCCATCATCGTAACCGGAAAATGCGCGAAATCAGGTATAGCTATAGCAACAGCTTCAAACTCATTGCCTATTTTATCAAACATTACCCTGAAATCCTTAAACTGTTTGGCCTTCGGATATTTAGCTATTACTTTCTGGGTCTGTTTTGCTCCCATATCCACATCACAGAGAGCTACGACATTGACAAGTCCCGTTTTTTCGAAATCCCCAATAATCTGTTCGCCCCTGTTACCAATACCTATATAGGCAATATTAACCTTTCTGTTCGCCCCTACAACCCGGTTGTAGCTCTCGGCATTCATTGTACCAATGCCACCAACAGCCAGCCCGGCTGAGGCTACTGCGGCTCTTTTCAAAAAATTTCTGCGTGTTACCATGATTTAGTATTTTGAGTTTAAATTAGAGTTAAAATCGCATTATAATCTGAGTATATACACCTGTTATCCTGAGATATAGCAAAAAGCACCATATCCCTTATGTTTATTTCAGCTTGCACAGAATAAGCGTCATCCGGATGAATGGTATATACGAATTACTTAAATTAATAGGTTCTGTTGAAAAAACTTCAACAAAATAACTAATATATAACTTAATTTCAAAATATGTGTGCGAACACACACCGTCGTAAATAACATATAAAAAACTGAATAAAAGCGCATTAAATATAAAAGTTAATATCCCTGAATCAAAACATGTTTTAAAACATGTTTTATATTATTCAAAACGATTGTTTTACAAAAACAATGCATCTTTATAAAATAAAAAAATGGTTTTATTGATAACATGAAATAAATATAATCATTTTGATACGATATAGATAATTTATATTTCAAAAAGTATTATTTTTGGAAACAATATATACAATAAAATATGAAACATCAGTTATTCCGAAAAAAAGATATAACGTCCTTATTACAGGATTCTCTTCAGGAGAAAGGCGGATTGAAAAGAACCCTGACTACCGGACACCTTGTAGCTCTGGGCATAGGAGCAATTATCGGGACAGGTATTTTTGTCCTCACGGGAACAGCTGCCGCTAATTATGCAGGGCCAGCCCTTACCATATCTTTTATTATTTCTGCTTTGGGTTGCGCTATGGCCGGACTGTGCTACGCTGAATTTGCCTCAATGATTCCTGTTGCCGGCAGCGCATATTCGTACAGTTATTCTACATTGGGCGAATTCTTCGCGTGGTTTATAGGCTGGGATCTGATTTTGGAATATCTGTTCACAGCAGGAACTGTAGCTGTGGGCTGGTCAGGATATTTCGTCAGCTTCCTCGATGATTTCGGGGTACACATACCCCGGAATCTGCGAATGGCACCCTTCGATCACACGAGTACCGATGGATGGTTTGCGACGGGTAGCATAATTAACTTCCCTGCGATGTTCATTGTTGCCGTCATGTCGGTATTGCTCATAAGAGGCATAAGTCAGTCCGCTACATTAAACAATATCATAGTTGTGGTAAAGGTAGTAGTGATCCTGCTTTTCATTGGTTTCGGATTATCATATATAGATACCGGCAACTGGTCACCGTACATTCCTCAAAACACAGGCGAATTCGGACATTTCGGCTGGAGTGGTATTTTCCGCGGGGCGGCCGTCATATTTTTCGCATATATCGGATTCGATGCCGTATCTACGACTGCACAGGAAGCAAAGAATCCACAGAAGGATATGCCGAAGGGTATATTGATTTCCCTGCTCGTCTGTACAATCCTGTATATCACTGTAACTGCCGTTTTAACAGGAATAGCACATTACTCCGAACTAAGTGTCCCTGCTCCTATTGCATTGGCAATAGATAAGGCAGGCAATGACCTGCATTGGTTGCGGTTACCTGTAAAGATAGGCGCAATAGCCGGCTTAAGTTCCGTAATCCTGGTAATGATGCTTGCCCAGTCACGCATCTTCTATACAATATCCAGAGACGGGCTGTTGCCGAAATTCTTCTCTAAAGTACACACAAGATTCAATACACCTCATAATTCCACCATTGTAACAAGTGTAGCTGTAGGCCTTATTGCAGGTTTACTGCCAATCAATATACTGGGAGAATTAGTCTCTATCGGAACATTGATGGCGTTTACGCTTGTATGTATTTCCATTGTGATACTGCGCAAAACCCGTCCGGATGTTAACCGGCCTTTTAAAACGCCGTGGGTACCCTTAGTTCCGGTACTGGGAGCCTTGATCTGCCTGTCTCAAATGGTAGCATTGCCTTTGGATACATGGCTGAGGCTAATCGTATGGATGCTTCTAGGCTTTGTTATCTACTTTGCTTATGGAATAAAGCACAGTAAGCTGAATAAACCCAAAACTTAATCAAAACTTCAAATTGGCTGCCAGAACTAAATGACGAGTATATTGTTAAAAAAGGAGGCACCAATTATTTACCAGAAAGAAAATGAAGCTTACATACATCTACCATAGCGGATATGCTATTGAAGCAAAAGACTTTACAGTTATTATAGACTATTATAAAGACTCTGATGACAATCTCCGCGAAGGCATCGTACATAAGAAGCTCCTTAAAAATAAAGGCAGGCTTTATGTACTATCCACCCATTCACATGCCGACCATTTCAATTCCGATATACTGAAATGGAAAGCCCTGAAGAAAGACATCACGTACATCTTCTCGAAAGACATCCTGGACAGCCGGATGGCTGGCGAAGAAGACGCCATATACCTCGACAAATTGGACGTATATAAAGACCATAACATCATTATCCGCGCATTCGGCTCCACCGACTTAGGAGTGTCGTATCTCATTCATATTAAAGATAAGACCATATTCCATGCCGGAGACCTTAACAACTGGCACTGGAATGAAGAGTCTACCGAAGAAGAGATACGGGAAGCCGAAACCTTCTATCGGAATGAACTGGACCTGCTTGCCGCCAATGTAAAGCATATCGATATGGCGATGTTCCCTGTCGACCCACGCCTGGGTAAAGACTATATGAAAGGGGCGGAACAATTTATAGATGCAATACAAACAACCAGTATCGCCCCCATGCATTTTGGCGAAGCGTACGATAAGGCCTCAGCTTTTGCCCCTTATGCGGCAGCAAAGGGAAGTAAGGCCATCCGGTGGCAACAACGGGGCGAGAATATCGAATTCTGAACGAATAAAGCTAAGTATTCAGTTAGCAGTAAACAGTAAACAGTCAGCAGTTAACAACTCGTATCTCGTATCTTGTCTACTCGTAACTATATCAAAAAAGTTACAAAAGTTACACTTTTCCCACTATTTTTTATCTGTTCCTTTTTTCCCTCTCTGTAAGTTCCCCGAGGGGAAACAACGTTCGGCGGAGCCAATTTAGGGGGCTTCTTCAATACTTCAAAGAACTATCAGCTAACAGCTAAAGGCTATCGGCTTAATATATAGATAAACTTTTTCATAAAGATTTAATTTCGGGTTTGTCCTGTTTATAATCCGATAATATGTCATTAAATTCCATCTATTGCTTATTTTTGTAGCTCACCATCAAAACAAGACCATTATGGAAATGAAAGGAAGATTCGACCATTTCAACATCAATGTGACCGACCTCGACAAGAGCATAGCTTTCTACCATAAAGCGCTCGGGCTAAAAGAAATAAAGCGCAAGGAAGCCGGAGACGGTTCATTCATACTTGTATATCTGGGAGACGGCTTCAGCCCGTTCTCGCTCGAACTGACATGGCTTAGAGACCATCCTCAACCATACGAACTGGGAGACAACGAAAGCCACCTGTGCATCCGCGTAGAAGGGGATTACGACCAGGTGCGGGAATTCCACCGCGAAATGGGATGCGTCTGCTACGAAAATCATAATATGGGGCTGTACTTCATCAATGACCCTGATGATTACTGGATCGAAATATTGCCTGTTATCATCTGATGATCAGAGTCCCACGCTTTCCCTTAAGAAATCGATCGAATCGAATATATCCTCTTTAGTTGCGGTTCGGTTGATTTCTATTTTACCCACATCCGACAGGAAAGTGAAATTCACCGTGTCCGACTCGTTCTTCTTGTCGTGCTTCATATATTCGTATAGCTGCTCATAATGATCGCAGTCGAAAAAGAATCCCTCATAGTTATCCTTTATAAAGTAAACGGTCTTGTATAGCTTATCCTTAGGAAAACCGCAATATTTCTGCGATAAGTATAGTTCGCAAACAACCCCCCACGCTACGGCATAACCGTGCTGCGCAGGCCTGCCAACTTCATATGAAAGGCTTTCGAATGCATGGCCGATGGTATGTCCCAGATTCAGCGCCTTACGGATGCCTTTTTCGAAAGGATCTGCTTCAACAATACGCTCCTTTACGGCAACCGAATCGACAACTAATTGTTTCAGTTTATCATAATCTATTTCTTCGGTATCGAAAGACAAAGTTGCCTTCCACTCTTTATCACTGTCTATAAGCCCGTGCTTAACCATTTCGGCGTAACCAGACAGGAAATTCTGATGGTCGAGGCTACGGAAAAACACGGAGTCGATTAAAACCGTCTCGGCCGGGGCAAAAGCTCCTATTTCATTTTTCAATCCGTTGAAGTTGATTCCGGTCTTTCCTCCTACTGCCGCATCCACAGCTCCCAGCAGGGTGGTAGGTATATTAATGCACTTTATCCCGCGTTTGAAACTTGCCGCTGCGAATCCGCCTATATCGGTGAGCATACCTCCTCCCAGATTGATAAGCAGGGAGTGGCGTGTTGCTCCGTTCTCCGAAAGATACTTCCATATCGACGACAAGGACTCGATATTCTTATTATTGTCTCCTGCCTTTATTATTATCTTGCCTGCCCGCGTTACCTGCTCATTATCCTTCACCAGCGGATAGCATAATTTTTCCGTGTTTTCGTCTGTCAGGATAAACAGCTTATCAAAAGCCAGCTGGCTAAGGATATGTGATAAATCTTTATTGAGGTTGTTTGATTTTATAACTTTCTGCATTGTTTTTATATTGTTAAAAGGTAACAAAGGTTACACATTTTTCTGCTTTATTCTAATATTTCAATTTTAGGAATTGACTATATTTTCTATTTTTTGAAGCAACTCTTTACCTATATTTGAAATAATGAAATTCATTTCCTCTTCTGTGAGTAATTCATCATAAGAATACACTCGTCTATATTTCATATAATCAACCATATATGTATTCTCTAAAAAAGAAAAAATCACTTGTCCTGACTTAAATGATGTAGTCATATATGGTTTTATTAAATCTCTAAAGGCTGATTCAATAATAATAACATCACCAATCGCTATATATTTACCCTCTCCTTTTTTCTTATAAATATTATCTAAACATTTCAAAATATTATTACCACTGTATGTCCCATTGCTTATAGATATTGTATACGAAAAGGACATAAATAGATTATTATATTTCGATATTTTCTTATCGTAATTATTACAAAATATTTCGATGACATTTTTATAAATATATTCTAAAGATTCTTCTGACTTATTTAAAACCTTATCATCTTTTTTACCCAATCCCTTCTTCAACAGACTCAATTGCTTTTCCCAATCATCTTGATCCTCTATCTCTTCTCCCTTTGCAGCCTTTACTGATAAGTCCAAACTCCAGGCCGACTGCTGCATGATATAATTGACAAAAGCCCGCAAATCACCTGCATCCGCCTGTTGCAACGCACGCAAATATTCCTTTTTCTCAGCCGTTTTTATAATTATAGGAGGTAAATCATTCTTGTACAATACATAATTAACCAGTAGGCGGGCAACACGGCCATTACCATCATCGAAAGGATGAATACGGATATAACGGTAATGTAGTATAGCAGCCAACTCCACGGTGCTGAACTCTTTTTTATCCGCTTCTTCATTATACCATTTTACCAAATCGCCAATCAGCATTGGTGTTTCCTGTGGTGAAGCATATTCAAATATTTCGCCGTTCGACTGAATAACGCTATTCGGATATTTTTTATATTCGCCTACCTGTATTTCCCTCCGTGTAGACTGTCCGTCCTGTGTTACGGCATCTTTCCAGAAGTCGCGCACGAGGATGGTTTGGTTCAGATCTTTTATAAACTTCTCTGTTAGCGGCTTATCTTTCTCCGCAGCTTCCGATTTTATCATCATCAGGGCAACATCATGCGCTTTCATTTCTTCCAACTCACGTAATTCATGATTGCCTTTGGTCTGGTCGAATAGTAACAACAACTCAGTTTCCCCATAGGTAAGAGTATTGCCTTCAAGGTGGTTGGAATTGTAATTAAACTCCAATCGAAACTTTTTTTCAAGTTTTTTCTTACAATCTTCATTGAAAGGTTGTAAACTCCTGTATTCCGAAATAAGTCTCTCTAACTGGTTATTCATAATCTGACCTTATTTTGTGTCTTTTATATTTTTCTGAAAAAGGTAACAAATGTTACACATTTATATTCTTTCTCCCTATGTATTTAACAGTAGACTCTCTAAATCCCGTATTAAATTAATCTTCATTCACGATATACTGTTAAAAAGTAACAGATGTAACACATTTTCGATACTTTATCATCCTGTTACCTTTCTTATCCGGAAGTATTCTTCCATCCTGATATATAGATAAAATATCATATAAAATATGCATTCTCACCAAACTTATATCCCCTAAGTAATTCATCTGTTTTCATAGCCCTCTTACCTGGGAATTGTATTTCTGTAATACTGATGTATCCGTCGGGACAAGCAACATGAAGATATGACTTATTATCGGTCCGAACATTGCCTGCCGGAGATTGCCCCTCGCTTTTTACCTTTTCAGATACAAATATTTTTACCGTCTGCACTTCTTTTCCTTCCTCGTGCAGCTCCGTCCATGCGGCAGGATAAGGTGATAATCCCCGTATAAGGTTATATATTTCATCCACAGGCTTATTCCAATCTATCCGGCAAGTCTCTTTGAATATCTTCGGGGCTGCTTTCAGTTCCTTTCCGTCTACAAATAACTGCTCCTGTGCCACTGCATCCGCTTTATCTTCGAGTATCAGGTCTACGGTACGGCGAACAAGTTCCGCGCCAATATGCATCAATTCGTCATGAATCTTTCCGACATTGTCTTTTTCGCCTATTTCCAGTTTTTCGCTAAGGATTATTTTACCTGTATCTATTTCATGGGTGAGGAAGAAGGTAGTAACACCGGTTTCCTCTTCCCCGTTGATAATCGCCCAGTTGATAGGCGCGGCACCCCGGTATTGCGGAAGTAGCGAGCCATGCAGGTTGAAAGTGCCCAGACGCGGCATATCCCAGACTACTTCGGGTAGCATGCGGAAAGCAACCACAATTTGCAGATCGGCGTTCCATGCTTTCAGATCGTTCAGAAAAACTTCATCTTTCAGTTTTTCAGGCTGAAGCAAAGGTAAATTATGCTCAAGGGCATATTTCTTTACCGCCGAATATTGTATCTTGTGTCCCCTTCCTCCCGGCTTATCGGGCATAGTGATTACACCCACTACATTATATCCGTTTTCCACAAGCGCCCGCAGGCTCTCCACTGCAAAATCGGGAGTACCCATGAAAACGATTCGTAAGTCTTTCTTATTCATCTGTGATTTTGATTTCTTCACAACAAAAGTAGCTAAAAAACAAATCTCCCCCAAAGGTGCGAGAACACAAAGTTATCCTTTGCGCTTAGTATCTTAGCGGTAGTGATTTATATTTTTCTTTTGTCCTTGAGTCGCCGGATAGGATTAAATGTGAATTAATAGTTGAATCAATTAGTTCGATTCTTATCTACTACGCGTAATCAGAGATTGCTTGTGTTCCTTTTTTCCTAAGCAAAAAAAGGAACCAAAAATGCTTTGACGCCCGTTTTAAAGGCTGGCGCATATTTGAATTAAGGGCTTTGCCCTACTATCGCGTCAGCCCTTGCGCATTAGTTCCGCAGGCGGGGTACCCAATCCGTTGCAGACGGCGTAGAATCAAACGGGGCGGTAGCCCGTTTGTTCGATTCAGCCGGCAAACAGGTTTTGGCTCCCTCTCCCTTTGGAGAGGGCGGGGGGTGAGGTCGAATGGAGCGCTAGCTTTTTGGTTCGTTTTGGGCAATGCCAAAATGAACATTCAGACGGAACGAAGTGTAGTCAATAAAAAATTGAACGTTAAAACCCAACGACTGATTCGCATTACTAAATAAATAACTCCAATGCAAAGGGAATAGATTATTGTCTTCGCTTTTTTTATTACTTTTGCACCGTACAAGTCAAAAGAAAATATTTAATGTTGCATTTAAAATGATAACCAACATTCGTGATTATGCTTTGACTGGCAACAAACAGGTCCGAGACCTTGATATTATTAAGTAAAGTAATCGATGAGCGAACTGGAAAAAGAAATTCATAAAAGACGTACATTTGCCATTATCAGTCACCCTGATGCAGGAAAGACAACCCTTACCGAAAAATTATTATTATTCGGGGGTGCTATCCATGTAGCGGGTGCCGTAAAATCAAACAAAATAAAGAAAACCGCCACTTCGGACTGGATGGAGATAGAGAAACAACGTGGTATCTCCGTTGCTACCTCAGTTATGGGATTTGAATACGACGGTTATAAAATAAATATCCTGGATACCCCTGGCCACCAGGATTTTGCAGAAGACACTTATCGCACCCTTACTGCGGTTGACAGTGTTATTATTGTGGTAGACTCGGCTAAAGGAGTGGAAGCGCAGACCCGTAAACTTATGGAGGTCTGCCGTATGCGCCATACTCCCGTAATGATATTTGTCAACAAGATGGACAGGGAGGGACGAGACCCTTTCGAACTGCTAGATGAACTGGAGGAAGAACTGAAAATTGGCGTACGCCCCCTAAGCTGGCCAATAGATAGCGGACAACGATTCAAAGGTGTTTATAATATCTATCAGGAAAAATTAGACCTGTATACTCCCAGCAAGCAGACTGTAACCGAATCGATCGGATTCAAAGATATAAACAGTCCAGACCTGGAAAAGCATATCGGAGACCCCTTAGCTGCCAAACTAAGGGAAGACATAGAATTAATAGACGGTGTATATCCCGAACTGGATATAAATACATATCTGAAAGGTCAGATAGCCCCTGTGTTTTTCGGTTCGGCTTTAAATAATTTCGGGGTAAAAGAATTACTGGATTGCTTTGTAAAAATAGCACCGTCTCCCCGTCCTGTAGAAGCTATTGAGCGCGAGGTAAATCCGGAAGAAAATACTTTCACCGGATTCATATTCAAGATACATGCAAACATGGACCCAAATCACCGATCGTGTATTGCATTCGTCAAAATCTGCTCAGGTAAGTTTGAAAGAAATGTAAACTATAAGCATGTCCGGCTGAACAGGCAGCTGAAATTCTCCTCTCCCACGGCTTTTATGGCTCAGAAAAAAGAAACCGTGGATGAGGCATATGCAGGAGATATAATAGGGCTCCCCGATACAGGTAACTTCAAAATCGGCGACACACTCACTTCGGGTGAAGACCTTCATTTCAAAGGCTTGCCAAGTTTCTCTCCTGAAATGTTCAAATACATTGAGAATGCCGACCCGATGAAAGCAAAACAATTGCAGAAAGGCATCGATCAGCTGATGGACGAAGGGGTTGCACAACTATTTACCAATCAATTTAACGGAAGAAAGATCATAGGTACGGTCGGACAACTTCAATTCGAAGTAATTCAATACCGCCTGTTGCACGAATATGGAGCTCAATGTCGTTGGGATTCGATCAACTTATATAAAGCATGTTGGATAGAAAGTGAAAACAAACCGCAATTAGATGACTTTAAAAAACGCAAAGCGCAATTCATGGCTGTAGACAAAGAAGGACGGGATGTATTCCTGGCCGACTCTAACTATGTGCTGATGATGGCCCAGCAGGATTTTAAAGACATAAAGTTCCATTTCACGTCGGAATTTTAAGAATAAACAGGTCTGCAACCTCACTTTCTTTTATTTAAAAGATATGACAAAAATAAAAATGGTTATAAATGCAGAGTACAGACAATTAGAAGATTTTATAGAAGGTCTTCCTCTTGCGTTCCTGCAATCCGGGGAAGTTATTTATTCGGGTCGTAATATAATCAAGACTTTTGATGTAGAAGGGGTGAAACTGAACGTAAAGTCTTTCAAGAAGCCACTTTTTATAAATCAGATAGCATATTCGACTATCAGGCAATCAAAGGCAAAGCGCTCCTATTTGTATGCATTCATGTTAAAAAAGCGAGGATTCCACACACCAGACCCGGTATCTTATATGGAACTTAAACAATATAATTTGCTAAAATACAGTTTATATATATCAGTACATGAAGAGTTCGATGGTATGATGCGTGAATTGCAACACGGAGATATAAAAGGACGGGAAGAGTTATTAAGACAATTTGCTTTATATACAGCCCAATTACACGAAAAGCAGGTATTACATTTAGACTATTCTTCCGGAAATATCCTCTATAAGAAGAATGGAAATACTTATACATTCTATTTGGTGGACCTGAACAGGATGAAATTTGATAAACCAATAAATCTTGATGCCGCATGCTTCAATTTCAGACGCCTATGGGGAAGTGATGAAATGATAAGCTTCATTGTAAAAGAATACGCCAAAGCCCGAAACTTTAATGAAGCAACCTGCTTAAGGAAAACATTTGAATATCGTAAAAAATTTTGGGATACCTATACTAGGCAACACCCCGGAACAATACCATACCTTGGTTAAAAAAAATGCCTGATATTATGAGAATTGGATTCGACGCCAAGCGAGCGGTTTCTAACTTTACCGGATTAGGAAATTACAGTAGATTCGTAATTTCTAATCTGATGGAATATTACCCTGACAATATTTACAAGCTGTTCATACCTAAACTACATGATGAGAGTAAAATTAACGATACGCACCAAGATGAAACTGTTTATTCATTAAAGCATACTCATAAACCATTCTGGCGTACGATGGGCATTGTCAAAGATATTGAGAGAGAACATATAGATATATATCACGGGCTAAGCAATGAACTGCCATTCCGGATAAACAGAACCGGAGTTAAAAGTATTGTCACCATACACGATCTCATATTTCTGAGATACCCAGAGTTCTATTCGCTAGTCGACAGAACAATTTACAACGTAAAGGCCAAATACGCATGTAAAGTGGCTGAAAAGGTTGTCGCTGTCAGCGAATGCACGAAAAGAGATATTATTAAATTCTATGATATAGACCCTTCCAAAATAGAAGTTGTATATCAAGGCTGCTTTCCTGTCTTTAAAGAGCATGCCGACGATATGAAAAAGGAAGAAGTGAAAGTCAGATACAATCTTCCTTCCAACTTCATACTTTCTATTGGCAGCATAGAGGAACGTAAAAATATTTTATTGATTGTAAAAGCGCTAGAAGATGTGCCTGATATTCATTTTGTTGCTATAGGCAAACAGAAAGAGTACGCTCAAACGGTTCTGAATTATGCGGCGGAGCATGGACTATCAGACCGTGTGCATCTTATAAGCAACGTGCCTTTAACAGACCTTCCGGCGATATTGCAATCGGCCCGGATATTCATATATCCATCTCTATACGAAGGCTTTGGAATACCAATAATAGAAGCTCAAAGTTCGGGGGTACCTGTAATCGGTGCCATAGGATCGTGTCTGGAAGAGGCGGGCGGACCACATTCGGTATATATAGATCCCTGTAATAAAGACGAGTTGGCATATCAAATCAACAGGTTACTGAATGATGAGCCGGCTTGTAAAAAAATGATAGCGGACGGTCTGGAATATGTAAAAAGATTCTCGGATAAGAATTGTACAGCCTCATTGATGGAAGTTTACAAAAAGCTATATACCCAACCACAATAGAGCTGATAACCGGAATGAAAACACGAAAATCAAAAGTCGCCGTTGTAATTTCCCGAGATGGTAAAGAAATAAATAGCGGTGCGGAATTACATGCCCGTTATCTGGCTGAACACCTGAATGAAATATTTGATATAACTGTACTCACTCCCTGCGAGAACGATGACAACCACATAAATAGCTCCTATTACCTAAAGGAGAGGATTTAATTAACGATGTAAATATCTTCAGATTTGAATCTGAACCAAAAGACAGGACAAACGAGAATAAATGGTTTTATTATCTGAATAGGAATAGTTATTATAAAAAGGCCGGACTTACATTATCCAATTTCCTCACACTTACTGTAGTACAATAAGAATATTAAGCAGACGTTCAATAATTGGATTGAATTACAAGGCACTTACAGCCCTGCCTTAGTAAAGTATATAGAGGAGAATAAAGATCGATACGACGCCTTCATCTTTTTTCTGTATTACCAGTATACTACCTATTCCGGCATCGGAAGCGTCGCTGAAAAAAGTATTCTTATTCCGATTGCTCATGATGATGCAGCTCTTCACCTGAACAGTTTCAGCAAGACATTCTCGTCCCCGGCGTTCATTATGTACAACTCAGTATCAGAAAAAGACTGGGTGGAAGCGGCGCACCCTGTTTCCCAAAATGTAAGATCAGACATTGCCGGTGCCGGGTGTGACAAGCCTTATTTCGAGCCTTTAATTCCCGAAGAACGTCCTGATATCGATTCTCCTTATTTTGTTTACTTCGGACGGATACATGAAGATAAGGGATGTAAGACATTGATCGAATATTTCAAGCATTTCAAGCAGAAGTCAAGCAATAAAGTCAAGCTTGTTCTTATCGGAAAGAATTTCATGAATGAAGTCGACACATCAGATGATATTATATATACAGGCTTCATCAGCGATCAGAAAAAATCATTCTATCTTCAAAACAGCATAGGACTCATTATCCCATCTCCTTACGAGAGCCTTTCGATGGTCACTTTGGAAGCGATGATTGAAGGTAAACCCGTATTAGTTAATGGCTATTGTGATATGCTGAAAAAACACATTGAACTCAGCCATGCCGGCTATGCCTATTTCAATAAAGAAGAATTCTGTGATTCTTTGAACAAGCTATTTACCATGACCGAAAAAGAAAAGGCAATAATGTCTAAAAATGGTATTGCCTATATCGAAGCTAATTATAACTGGAAAGTGATAATAGACAAATATAAGTATGTAATTGAAAATATCACCAAGCCTTAAGCACTAGTCCTATAAATATTTGCTCAGTCCGTTTTTACAATAGATGATTTTTTGGGCTATCGCCTCCTCCAAAATTGCAATATTTACAGGTTCTTTGTCCCTGCTGCTGAACGAATGCTCAATATGGTATTCAACACCTCCGAATTTAATAAACTGGCGTTTTTTTCCCAGATTTATTAACCGGACAGCCACTTCGCTATCTTCGCGTCCCCACCCTGTCATATCTTCGTTATAACCGTTAACAGCATAGAGATCCTCACGCCAAAAGGCCATGTTACAACCTTTTACATAATAAGGATCATCCATCCTGTAACGAAACCGGTAATGATTTCTTAAAAATTTTATTCTCAACCCATTGAAATGATTACTTATACCACCGGAAAAGAGTGAAACATCTATTTTCTTTTCTGTCAGCATCTTGGCGCCCAACTCTTTTTCCACTCTCACCCGGCTCCCCGACACAAAACAATCTTTACGGCAAAAGCTAAGGTGATCTTTTACAAAATGTCTTTCCAATACTATATCCCCGTCAATCTGAATAATATAATCTCCCGAAGCCTTCGCTATCGCTTTATTCCTTATTGCAGCAAGCCGGAAACCGGTGTCCTCGTGCCAAACATGTATAAGCGGGCATGGAAATGTTCTGCGTACGCGGTTTATTAAATCAGTGGTATCCTGCTTCGACCCATCATCCGCGACAATAACTTCGTTGGGCAACACTACCTGATTGGCTATGCTCTTTAAACAGATAGCCAAAGCCTCCGGCCAATTATAAGTAGAGACTATTATCGTTGAAGTTGGATAATTTTTCATAGTTTCTTATTTTTTGCGATATCTAATCCCGAGAAATTAAATATCCGGTCCAATCTAAATATATAGATATAAAATCTCCTGGATTTAAGGAATTTATTCACATCTTTTATTGTAACCCTCTTTACTCCTTTATTTTTAAAATTAGGGAAACGATACATCTCTTTTAAGAAACAGCCTTTAACTATAATTTGCTGAACCCAATTCAGATCTAGCATTTCAATAACATCTGCAACAACATATTTCCCCTCTGTATACTTTAAACCCATAGAATCGGCCTTAGGCGTAACTTTGTTAAGATGCTGCCTGAAATTATTAAGAAATTCTTCATATCGCACAACATTCCCTTGTATACAAATCTTGTTCCAAAAAAACCAGTCACCACAATATCTAAAATCCATGAAATGCTTATCCACACAGCATAAAGCAGACTTTCTGAACAAAGCCATACTTGCATTATATATACTGTTTTTCACAGACATATAATTTTGTATAAAAAATTGTCCTTCAAACTTATGGACAATATTGCCATTCATCTTCCGCGACCATTGTATCGGCAAAACAACACCTTTTTCATCAACCAGCCGTGACAAACAAAAAGCAATTGTGCAACGTTCATCTTTATCTAAAAACAGCGTCATCTTCTCCAAGAAAGTCAAATCGGCATAGTCGTCACTCTCTGCAATCCATATATATTTTCCTCGAGCCAATTCAAAGCCTTTTTTCCATTGTTTAAAAGTTGAACCTGAATTTTTTTCATTTATTACAACATGGCTTACTTGGGGCAATGTTTCGTAAGCCCTGATTATCTCTAAACTATTATCTGTCGAACAATCGTCAAGAATAATTAATTCAAAATCCTGAAATGTCTGATTAACTATACTATCTATGCGTACCTTAAGATAAGATTCATGATTATAGTTTGGAAGGATTACGCTTACTTTCGGAATTTTATGTTCCATATTACAACCGGATTATTCAGACGGGAGAGAAAGTATTTTCTTATAAATATCCAATCGCACTCTAGCCAGTTGCGCAGCATCGGGGCGCACATCTAATTTCCGTTTTGCATTCCGGCGAAGTTCATTACAAAGAGTATTGCTCCCTGATAACCTCAGAACAGCATCAACAAAAGACTCACTTTCATCAGCAATAAGGCAGTCTTTACCATCTTCCAACCCGATACCTTCTACACCTATAGCAGTGCTGATAAATGGCGTCCCTTTATTTACAGCATCCATTATTTTTATACGAATGCCGCTTCCTATACGTAATGGGACGACCATAACCGCTCCCTCGAAGGCTAAAGATAAATTTTCGACAAATCCATCAAACATCAGATTTTCATATTTGGCAGAATATTCTTTTTTCAATTTTGAATTCCATTTACCAATTATATGAAATTCCATATCCGGCCGGGCTTTTCTTATATTTTCCCAACAGTTATTTAAAAACCAGTAAACCGCATCAAAATTAGGATAATGGTCGCTGCCTCCAAGAAACACCAGTTTGTTCTTAAAACAATATGATTCCGGCATCTCTGTTTTTTCTATATCGACAATAACGGGAGAAGATTCAATTAAGATATCTTTCCTCAATTCCGTTTTCAGCTTTTCTTTATCCTCATTAGTTAAGGTCACTACTGCATCATAAGCATTCAGGTTTGCAATTTCAAATTTCTTTATTGTGTTATATAAAAAATAATCCTTGGGAATACGGGTTTCCATCAGGTTCAGTTCCTGTAAGGCCCTTACAAAACGAAGTTCGTGATGGATGAAGACTTTCTTCAAATTCTCCGGTAAGATATTCACCAGATCTATCAATTCAAAGAAATCAATCTGAATCAAATCAAATTTATCGGAATGGACAACATTGTACACAAAATTTATAAAACCCTCATTTAGTTTCGATTTATTATTCAATATAGTGTATCTACGAAGCAATTCCGAAGACTTATACTTATTAAGCCTGCGATCAAGTTTTCGGGTCACAGATGCTTTCAGCTTTGACAAAAGCCTTACAGAAAAAGCCCCCCCATTTTCATTATCATATTCTTTATCCGAATGGTAAAAATAAAACCGTACATTATTCCATCTCGACATCAAAACCGCCATCGACTCGGCATCTTTCTCTGTAACAGGAACTATCAGGGAAATTTCCGCATAACTCCTTATCCTGTCAATCATTTGAAAAAAAACATTATTCCCTCCTGAATTAATCGGGTAAGGTATGGCCGGCATTGTCATCAACAATTTCATCATAACTCCTGCAATTATGGTTTTTTACCTTTCAATTTATTTATGAATTTACCCAAACGTATATAACGCCGATATTTTCGTTTTTCTTTTTCCAATTCAATTACATGGTCGAAAGTTGCACGTATGGTCTTAGGAATAAGTTCATCGATCACTTTATTCCGTTCTTCACACATCAGTCCGTAATATTTCGGATCGTTGCTGATTCCCGTCATATCGAATATTACAATATCCATATCGAGAAAAACAGATTTTTCGTCCCCAAGCATTGTTTGCATAAAGAATTTCCAGTCAGACACAATCTTATATTTTATATCATACAACCCGTATTTATCAAACAAGCTCCGCCTTATAAATGTGGCCTGATGCTGCATGGTATCTACATAGAGATCGAATAGGGTGACATCCCTGTTGCCATGATTACGCCATCTGAATATTCCCGTATCAGCAGCGCATATCTGTACTCCCCTTAATAAAGGGACAGAGTATTCTTTATTTTCGAAAATTTTCCTCAATACTTCATCGTCGGCATAGATGTCACCAGAATTAAGAAAATGGCAAAATTCCCCTTTAGCCCGGATAATACCCTTATTCATAGCCTCGTAAATACCTTTATCCGGCTCACTGACCCAACAAGTTATCTTATCGGAGTAAATTTCTAAAATTTGCTTGCTGCTATCGGTAGAGCCTCCGTCTATAACGATATATTCATAGTCGATATAGCTCTGCTTTATAACACTGCGTATGGTTTTCTCTAAACCTGTACCATTATTATAATTAATAGTAATGACTGATACCCTCATCTGCGATCTTCTTTCTGTCTTTGTTTTTCTTCTTCATTTTACTGAAGAATGACTTCTTTTTTACAATCTCCTGAATATATATAAATGAATAGTAATTTGGTATTTTTATTAACTCATTATATTTATTAAGCAAAAGGATTTCGGCATATTCTGAAAACAGATGTTTCAGGACAGGCAATTTATCCAGCGAAAATCTATTTTGTTTAGAAGTAATATGTATCGGATATACTGGTTTAAAATTACTAAAATGGAAAAACACCAATGGATATTTCTCATTAATATAATACTTTCCATCTCGCTCCGAAATTGTCCTTTCATGAAAATTCCAGTAAGCAAAGTTATATCCCGGATTCTTAGAAACCTGTACATCTTCATAAAAAACAGGCACATAGGTCATTGGTAACTGATCAACAAATATCCCCTTCTCTGTACGGTCAAAACACTGGGTAGCAAGTTTATTCGACCACCACTTTAACATTTTCATTGTCTCAGGTGTAGGACACACTGCCAAAAAGCCCAGATTATAAACACCATAGTTTAGGAAAATAGCTTCATCCGGCACTTTTCCGTCGTCAGCTATCGGACTAAGGATATGAGGTGTTAATAATATACTTTTTCCGGCCAGTTCTTCTTCAATCGATCCCAAATTATCAAAAACCTTTATATCCGGATCGAAATATATTACAATCTCTGCATCGGGATAATTATTAAGAAAATATTGAAAATAGTATGGCTTAACAGATGTGTTCAACTCAATAATATTATAATTATCCGTCATCCACTTGAAATTTGGTATTTCCAGCTTTTCTACTTCTAATATTTCGGCGGGAGCATAATAGTCATAATCAATCTGTTTACTCCGCCTATCACACAAGCCGATGAAGAATGTATATTCGGGACTATATTTCTTTAACGAATCTCCTAAAGCTTTTGCCTGAGACAGATAATTATTAGAACAAACTGTAAATGCGATCTTCATTTTTTGGATTAATTAGTAAACGACAAAAGTAAACTAAAAATTATTTTTACTCACTCATACCTTGCAATCCATTCAACCTTCTACCTGAAGATAATGGAACATTTTGTAAACACCTTCAAAGCATTTATTTACTGAAAGATATTTATTTTCAAAAGATAATTCTTTTAGATTTTCCGGCAATTTGGTAATTATTTCATCCTTTCCGTCCGGAACGAACACCAGTAATCCTGAGTAAAATTCAGTCCGTTCTATTTCCCTGTCGAAAGGGAAAAAGCTGATCTGCTTCATATCGTCACTTACCTCTACGATATGATTTCGAAGATAAATATCCGGATAAATAAATGTATAGTGAGAATAATAACGTTTCATGTATGTCTATCTCCCTTTTTTTGAAAAATCAAGATTTCTTTCTCTATTTACGGATTTCTGCTTACCTGATCTCCCTGACATATCCAGCTTATTTTTGCAGACCTGTAGCAGTAGCAATTTCCGGTTTATCTGCAGGTTTTGCCAAAGATGATGTAGCAGATACTTCTTCCGATACGGGCTTATTGTCAGTTATTGAATCTAAATAAGAAATATTATATAATATAACATCCGACGATATACCTTTTATTTTATTTTCTACATGCACATAACCGGATATATTCTTTAAAAGACTATCTGCCAATTGCGGCTTGGCAAATATATAACGTCTGTTCTCAGCTATTGGCACAATTGTCTTTACCAATGTATCTTTATACGTAAAGAAGACTGCGGCTTCTGCTTTTTGCAATGAGCTTACCCCTTGCACATCAAATCTTAATAAGAATTTGGGTAAATCGATTGTTTTTATCTTATTAGAGTCTATATCAAACGACATGGTAGGCGTTTGCTCATTCAGGAAAGAGAGGGGCGGTACCAGATAATTTGAATAATTACGTCCTAAAACATTCATCCGGACCGATGTCATCGCGTTACTTGCAGCTCTAAGGCGGGAAGCGACCGAGTCATTTATCGTATTATAAATTTCTATATTATCCGAATACCATAATAAAGAAGAATCAAGTTCTGCCTGTGTTATATTATGCTTCTGGAGTATTCCGTTCAATAAGGCATCTTTCTTCTCATCGGCACTGAAATCCGAACCACTCCTATATATGGCCTGCGCCAGTTGCATATCGAAAAGAACATCTGTCATTTTATCCTCATGCATCACATAACGGGGCCTTCTCCCGCACGAGCTGAGAAGTATCACTATAGCCAGAATGAAATAAAAGACTGTACGTTGTTGCATAATCAGGCTTTATCTTTTTTTCTCCAAAGATACCGATAATGTCTTGCGATAAAAAATAAGAAGGATAAAAATACCTACTGTAATAGCAGAATCCGCAATATTAAATATTGGGCTGAAAAATATAAAGTTCTCACCGCCCCATACCGGGAGCCATGATGGGAATGTGCCATTTATGAGCGGAAAGTAAAGCATATCTACCACATTACCGTGAAGCCAGCTGGAATAGCCTTCTCCCAGCGAAACAAACGAGGCAACATGTCCCTGATAGCTGGCAGAGAATATTTCTCCATAAAATATGCTGTCGATAATATTACCGAATGCCCCGGCCAGGATAAGGGCGATACAAGCTATGTAACCGCCTTTGTAACCTTGCTTAACCAATCTGTACAGATAATAACCTATAAAGAAAATGGCCACAATACGGAATAATGAGAGGAACAATTTACCTCCCAGTTTCCAGCCAAAAGCCATACCGGGATTCTCTACAAAATAAATCTTGAACCAACTGGAAATCTCAATAGACTCGTATAGAGACATATGAGTTTTTACCCAGATTTTGGACACCTGGTCTATTACAATAACCAATACAATAACCAATATTGCTATCAGTCCCCGGTTTTTATTATCCATACAATTAATATGCTAATTCCGTAAAGAAAACGAAGAAAAAACAGAAATATCGTTACATCTATTTTTTCTTCCCTTTCATCTACTACTTATTTGTTCTTATTATTTTACTCCGCTATTTTTAGCCTCAATGCTTAAAGTAGCATGAGGTACAGCACGTAAACGTTCTTTCGGTATCAGCTTGCCTGTTTCGCGGCAGATACCGTATGTTTTATTTTCGATACGGATAAGTGCCGACTGCAAGTTTTGGATAAACTTCATCTGGCGTTGGGCCAAACGTCCGGCTTCTTCCTTCGATAGCGTAGATGCTCCTTCTTCCAACACTTTAAATGTAGGAGAAGTATCAGTTACGTCATTTCCGTCGGCATTAGTTATAGCCGCTCTTAATTCATCGTATTCTTTCTTAGCTTTATTTAGCTTTTCGAGGATAATATCACGGAATTCGTTTAATTCCTCGTCTGTGTATCTTGTTTTTTCTGCCATAACTTTACGTTTTAAAAGTTAAACATCCTGTTTTTAATTTTATTAAAGATAATCCTTTTATCTGACTTTATCTACAGACACCTGTAAAATATAATCATCCATGTCTATTTCCTGGCCGTTTTTCACATCAGCAAGCTCTATGCTATCAGCAAGTACCTGCGACGCAATATACGCTTTATATTCTGACACCGTGCTCCTTATCTGCTCATTATCAGATATTATTATGTTTATCCGGTCTGTTATATCAAAACCGCTCGATTTACGAATATTTTGTATACGGTTTACCAATTCACGGGCAATACCCTCTTTTCGTAAATCCTCGGTTACGGTTACGTCCAACGCCACTGTCAACTTCCCTGCACCAGCGACCAGCCAGCCGGGTATATCTTCCGATATTATTTCTACATCAGCCAGTTCTATCGTTGCTGTCTGCCCTTCCACATCGAAAGTATAGCTGCCTTCTTTTTCAAACGCGGCAATTGCATCCTGCGGCATATTCTGTACCTCAACAGCCAGTTGCTTCATTATCTTACCATAACGAGGCCCCAGTTTCTTGAAATCCGGTCTTACTTTCTTCACAAAAATACCTTCCGAACCGCCAACATATTTAAGCTCTTTTACATTCACCTCATTCAATATAAGGTCGCGCACGGCTTCTATATCCTGTTCCTGTTTATCGTTGAGGATAGGTATCATTATCTGCATAAGCGGCTGGCGTACCTTCACACTTTCTTTGCGGCGAAGAGCCAATACTGCCGATGATATATCCTGCGCTATCTGCATACGTTCTTCCAAGGTTTTATCCACAACAGAAGCGTCATAAGCCGGATAATCCGACAAATGCACCGATGGCGCTTTTTCCTTTCCTGTCACTGATACCAGATCGCAGAACAGTTTATCCGAGTAAAACGGAGAAATAGGAGCCATCAGTTTTGAAACTGTTTCAAGACATGTATATAACGTCTGGTAAGCGGACAATTTATCTTTTGTCATTTCGCCACCCCAGAAACGTTTCCTGTTCAGACGAACATACCAGTTACTCAGGTTATCGTTCACAAAATCAGAGATCGCACGTCCGGCCTTTGTTGGCTCATATGTTTCGTAATACTCATCCACATCTTTTACAAGTGTGTTCAGCAGAGAAATTATCCAACGGTCTATCTCCGGTCTTTCGCTTACAGGTATCAGCTTTTCGCTAAAAGTGAAACCATCTACGTTGGCATATAATGCAAAGAACGAATAAGTATTATATAATGTTCCGAAAAATTTACGGCGTACTTCTTCTACCCCTTCTATATCGAACTTCAGGTTATCCCAAGGCGAAGCATTGGTTATCATATACCAGCGTAACGGATCGGAACCATATTTTTCGATTGTAGAGAACGGATCGACTCCGTTTCCACGGCTTTTAGACATTTTATTACCATTCTTATCCAGTACAAGCCCATTGGAAACAACATTATTGAATGATATGCTGTCCTTTACCATTGTAGATATGGCATGCAGTGTGAAGAACCATCCACGAGTCTGGTCAACCCCTTCTGCTATGAAGTCGGCAGGATAAACCTTCGAGAACTCCTCTTCACTTATATTCGGATAAAACACCTGTGCAAAGGGCATAGCGCCCGAATCGAACCATACGTCTATAAGATCAGCCTCACGTTTCATCGGTTTGCCTGACTCCGAAACCAATACTATATTATCCACATATGGACGGTGCAGGTCTATCTTCTCATAATTAGCCTTGTCCAGATTTCCTATTTCAAAACCCTTCCAGGGGATTTCTTTCATAAATCCTGCATCGACAGCCTTTTGCATTTCTGCATAAAGTTCCTTTATCGAGCCTATACATTTCTCCTCTTTGCCATCCTCTGTCCTCCATATAGGCAACGGCGTACCCCAATAACGGCTGCGGCTCAGATTCCAGTCCTGAAGATTTTCCAGCCACTTACCAAAACGGCCTGTACCCGTAGACTGAGGCTTCCAGTTGATAGTTTCATTCAGCTCCATTAAGCGTTCGCGACTGGCCGTAGTACGTATAAACCAGCTATCCAGCGGATAGTATAATACAGGTTTGTCCGTACGCCAGCAGTGCGGATAATTATGCACCTGGCGCTCTATCTTAAAGGCCTGATTAGCCAGCTTGAGCATTACACTAAGGTCTATATCGAGCGTATTGGCATCGGCAGGCAATGTATCGTCATATTCATTCTTCACATAACGACCCGCGTATTCTTTATATAAATCTACATTTACATTCGTTTTCAGATATTCAGGATCGATGTCTTCAAGACGGAAGTATTTACCTGTAAGGTCTACCATCGGTCGCTGGTTGCCATCTTTATCCAACAGCAACATGGCCGGTACGCCATTTTCTTTGGCAACCCTGGCGTCATCCGCACCAAAAGTAGGGGCTATGTGCACGATACCGGTACCATCATCTGTAGTTACAAAATCTCCGGTCAGTACACGGAATGCACCATTGCCCGGGTTCATCCACGGTATCAACTGCTCATACTCCATGCCTACAAGACCGGCCCCTTTCCACTCTCCCGCTATCTTATACGGTATCAGTTTATCTCCCTGCTTATAGTCTTCCAAAGCGATATCTCTTGCCTTCTCATTGAACATACTGAACATAAGCGATTTTGCAAGCACAGCAGTCATTTTATTGCCCGTATACGGATTGTAACTCTGAACAGCGACATAAGTGATATCCGGTCCTACTGCCAAAGCCGTATTCGAAGGCAATGTCCACGGAGTAGTAGTCCATGCGAGGAAATAAGCATCACCAAACTGAGACATCTCCGCTTTTGGCGACTTGATCTTAAACTGAGCTACACAAGTGGTATCCTTTACATCCCGGTATGCTCCGGGCTGGTTCAATTCATGTGTGCTGAGCCCTGTACCCGCAGCGGGAGAATAAGGCTGTATAGTATATCCTTTATAAAGGTATCCTTTCTTATATAATTCGTTCAGCAGGTACCAAAGCGTTTCTATATAACGGCTGTCGTATGTTACATAAGGGTCGTTCATATCTACCCAATATCCCATAATACGAGTCAGGTTTTCCCACTCTCCGGTGTATTTCATCACTTCCTTGCGGCAAGCGTTGTTATACTCTTCTACCGATATTTTTTTACCGATATCTTCTTTGGTTATCCCTAATTTCTTCTCTACAGAAAGTTCCACAGGTAAGCCATGCGTATCCCATCCGGCCTTACGGTTCACCAGAAAGCCTTTCATAGTCTTGTACCTGCAGAAAATATCTTTTACTGCACGTGCCATTACATGGTGAATACCGGGCATTCCGTTTGCCGATGGAGGTCCTTCGTAAAAAACAAACGACGGGGCCCCAGCGCGTACATCCAGACTTTGTTGGAATATGTTCTCCTTATCCCACTTTTCCAATATCTCTTTGTTGATATCGGACAAGTTAAACCGATTGTATTCTGAAAACTGCTTACTCATAGTGTGTATAAAACATACATTAAAAAAATTGAGGGCAAAGATAGTAAAAAGTTATGAGTTATAAATTATGTGTTATATGTTACAATATATAATTGTGATTTATTTAGAAAGAGAAGCCTGGTTCCCATAAATCAGGAACAAATTAGAAAGTAACATCTGCTCTAAAAAAATGAGTTTGTGGATAAACGGTTATGGGGATGGAAAACAGAAAAAGCCATAACAATGGGTTTTAACAGCATTTTAACTTCTGGTACCAGAAATAGAATATCAAGCCATACACACAATGTTTCATTCTGCTACTTAAATACCACTAAATGTTATCAATATTGGGTTATAAAAAATCAACAATATTTTAACATTTAAATTATAATACCTATCTTTGGCCAGTGGTTCAGAATATTATATAAACACAAATATGCAAGATTTTTTTAAAAACAGGGTGACTAAATTCTGGAAATCTTTTTCGGAAGAAGAATACCAAATTAGGGAAATGATGGATAACAAAGTTGAGGGAGAGACTCTCCTTAATTTTGTAGACAGTGTTTTACAAATTGCTTTCAATAAAGTTTATTTCGAAATGGGGATGAACAATGAGGGTAAATATGAACTTATATTAACGCCTGAAGGAGACCGCACCCGGCTGATGCTGTTACATTACTGGCTCCAACAAGCACCGCAACATCTACTAAAATACTGGAATTTTTATTCGACAAAGCCAGCTCATGGAGAACCGGGTGCCATAATAGAAATGTTCGATATTAGAATCGGAGAAGACGATATAACCGTCTATCCGGAGATAGACAGCGATAAAAGTAAAATAAACATCGAATTGTACAGCCCCAAACTTATGGAGCTGGATGAGAACAACCGTTATTCAATGTTCTTTATTTATCTCGACCAGTTTATAGGAGAACTCTATACGATGGAATATATCGGTTATATTCATTTTGTACAGGAAAAACAAAAGAAAAGGACTTCGGCTATCGCCGCCCTGAAATCATTTATAGACAGAGCCATTTCAGAATACGGCTGGCCAAAGTTCGATAATCCATGCGAAATATACAGCGGATACAGGATGGAACCGAACCAGGATGAAGGATGGAAATTGCGCGAAGATATATTTTCAGGTTATACATCATGCACACCCCTGTTAGACGACTATTATAACGGAGAAAATAAACGGTTTGACGAAGCTAAAGAAAACGGGGTCATTTTCGGTTTCCTTTTCTTCGAAAACATAAACATCCCCAGAGAAAATGTTGTTAATTTCAGAGGAGAAATAGAAGATAAAATTGCCGCAACAGTTATCCCATGTGGTATAGCTAACAGTCTGGGTGGCGCTACAGGCTTTCATTTTTCATATATTGACTTTATCATATACGATTATGAAACTTTCATCCCCATAGTAAAAGAGATAGTATTCAAACACAAGCTTGAAGGAGCCGGATTCTCCAACTTCACAATCGGTGCCGAACCCGTTATATTTAATGAATAAAAAAAGTATTCTGTCAACCAATAATTCAAAGCATTTTTACCGGATTAAATTATCGATACTTATAAAAGCACCAGGTTATTATTTCAGAACAATAAAAAATAAGAAAAGACAAAAAGCGTTGAGTTTGTTATCTTTTAGTTAAAATACGCCTTATCTGCTTAAATATTCAGACGTTTATTCGGGTTCAAAATTTTTTATTCTGCTTTTTAAAACAAAATCATTACTTTTGCGGTTCAATTAGAAAAAAATAACTTTCTGGATAGAAAATAATTTAATTCATTCTGATAATACAAGATAAGCCTTAATATATGCAAAAAAATTTAGTAATTGTTGAGTCTCCTGCCAAAGCCAAGACCATAGAAAAGTTTCTGGGCAAAGATTTTAAAGTGATGTCCAGTTACGGACACATCAGAGACCTGAAAAAGAAGGACTTGGGAATAGATTTGGAGAACGGCTATACACCACTGTATGAAGTTCCGAGTGACAAGAAAAAAGTGGTAGACGAGCTAAAAAAGGCTGCCAAAGAAGCCGATACTGTATGGCTGGCTTCCGATGAAGACCGGGAGGGAGAAGCCATATCCTGGCATCTGTTCAAAACATTGAAACTTGATGAGAAGAAAACAAAAAGAATCGCATTTCACGAAATAACAAAGGATGCGATACTCCATGCAATAGAAAATCCCCGCCAGATAGATATTAATCTTGTGGACGCACAACAAGCACGCCGGGTACTCGACCGTATTGTCGGTTTTGAATTATCGCCCGTGCTTTGGCGTAAAGTTAAACCTGCCCTATCTGCAGGACGGGTACAATCTGTAGCAGTAAGGCTCATCGTAGAACGTGAACGTGAGATCCAGGCGTTCCAGACCGAAGCGTCTTACCGTGTCACAGCTGTTTTCATTAAGAAAGAAAACGGTGTTGAAACTGAAATAAAGACAGAATTAAGCAAACGCCTGAAAACAAAGGAAGAAGCGCTTGACTTTCTTGAGAAACTAAAAGAAGCCAGTTTTAAAGTAGAAGACGTGGAAACAAAACCGATGAAAAAATCACCGGCAGCGCCGTTTACTACATCCACATTACAACAGGAAGCTTCCCGCAAACTGGGATTCCCGGTATCGCTGACCATGATGATAGCCCAGAAGCTATACGAATCGGGAAAGATCACCTATATGCGTACCGACTCGGTAAACCTATCGGGACTGGCTATCAATACTGCAAGAAATGAAATAGAATCCGTTTACGGAAAACAATACTCGAAAGTACGCCAGTTCTCTACCAAGAGCAAAGGAGCGCAAGAGGCCCATGAGGCCATTCGCCCGACATATATGTCAGAGCATACAGTATCCGGTACGGCTCAGGAAAAGAAACTATACGATCTTATTTGGAAACGTACCATCGCTTCTCAAATGGCAGACGCGGAATTAGAAAAGACGACTATAACAATAGGCATATCCAACAATAAAGAACTGAAGTTTACGGCTGTCGGTGAAGTTATCAAATTCGATGGATTCCTGCATGTATATCTTGAAGGAACAGACGATGAAAACATTGACAGCGAAAGTAGCCTGTTACCTCCGGTAAAACCACAAGAGGCAATGGATATGAAGGAAAGTATCGCTATGGAACGTTTCACACAACGTCCCAGCCGTTATAGTGAAGCTTCACTGGTCCGTAAATTGGAAGAACTGGGCATAGGTCGCCCATCTACCTACGCTCCGACTATTTCCACAATCCAGAACCGTGAATATGTAGAGAAATCAAATATAGAGGGTACAGAACGCCGGTACAATATACTGTCTCTGAAAAAAAATAAAATAACAGATTCCGAAAAAACCGAAATAACAGGAACCGATAAAGGAAAACTGATCCCAACCGATACAGGGATGGTGGTCAATGACTTCTTAACAGAATACTTCCCTGACATACTGGATTATAATTTTACTGCCAATGTGGAAAAAGAATTTGACCAGGTAGCCGAAGGAGAAGAAAACTGGACTAAGCTGATAGATAAGTTTTACAAGGTATTTCATCCGGTCGTGGAATCGGCAACCAATATGCAAACCGACCATAAAATAGGAGAACGCATACTGGGTATCGATCCTAAATCAGGCCGTCAGGTTTCTGTAAAGATCGGAAGATTCGGGCCTATGGCGCAGATTGGAGTTCAGGAAGATACGGACAAACCTCTTTTTGCAGGTCTGCAAAAGACTCAGTCAATTGCCACCATTACTCTTGAAGAAGCCTTGAAATTATTCGAACTACCCCGTTCAATAGGTGAGTTTGAAGGTAAAGATGTCAGTGTGGGCACAGGCCGCTTCGGACCGTATATTAAGCATGACGGCAAGTTTATATCGCTGCCTAAAGGATACGATCCTTTTAGCGTAGACATAAACATGGCTATTCCCCTCATTACCGACAAACGGCAAAAAGATGCAGAAAAGGTTATCAAAACATTTACCGAAGATGCCGATCTACAGATATTAAATGGTCGTTATGGCCCTTATATAGCATACAAGAAAAATAACTTCAAAATACCGAAAGGCACCGCGCCTGAAAGTCTCGATTTTGAAGCATCGATGAAGATAGTAAACTCTACAGAAGAAAAAGCAGCCAAGACTAAAGGAAAAGGGAAAAAGAAATAAGAGATTGCATCCTATTCAAATTGTTTGAATAATTTTGAATAATATTGTATTGAATGAATAAGATTTTAGAAAAGATATTCGGATACAGAGGATATAGAATTATAATACCCCTGATAGATTTGGCCGTTATTTACGGCTCATATATCTTAGCTTTTTATCTTTTCAAAGATACTCTTGATAATTTTACACTTAACTATAATGCTTTTAAAGCAAGTATTCCTTTTATCATTGTCAGTTATCTTATTCTAAGCCATATATTTGAGCTTGACAAGCCTAAGGACTTTACTTTTTTCGGGGTTGGCTACACGGTCGTTCTGGTTGTAGGTTCGCTCCTGTTTACAACAATGGCTATCAGCTTCTTTATCCGGGAATTTGCATTCCCCCGGAGTATCCTTCTAGCCGGAACCATCTTTCAGCTCGTAGTTATAACCTTCTGGCATTTATTCGCGAGCCGCATGTATTTCCGGGTAAACAAAGGGAAATCGGTGCTGGTTATCGGTTATGAAAAGTCTCAGGCTCTGGCTTACAAGCTACTGGAATCGAAAGGAATGTGGTCGCAGATCAAGCATGTTTGCTCCCCCACATATTCTAAAGTATATGAACTTATTGACGAATGCGACATTACGTTTATTACTGAAGACGTCGAAGAATCGTTGAAGCAGGAAATAATACTTTACTGTGTCGAAAACGATCATACGGTCTTATACCAGCCAAAAAATCTGGAAATACTCCAGTTTAATGCCAACTTCCTGCAAATAGACGATTCCCCCGTATTAGATGTAAGGGAATTCGGTCTTTCACAAGGAAGTGAAACAACCAAAAGAATCATCGATGTTCTTTTAGGGAGTATAGCACTCGTTATATTTTTCATTCCGTTTGTATTTGTTTATCTGTCCTTAAAAATAGGAGGTGGCTCAGCTTTTTATATACAGGAAAGAATAACCCGTGACAATAAGGTATTTAGAATATACAAATTCAGGACAATGGTTGAGAATGCCGAAGCCATTTCCGGCCCTGTACTAGCTCAGGATGTGGATAAACGCATCACCAGACTGGGACATATACTGAGAGCGACACGCCTGGATGAGATCCCTCAGATATTCAATATTCTCATTGGAGATATGAGTATTGTCGGGCCACGTCCCGAACGTCCATTTTTCGTTAAACAGTTTTGTGAAGAAATGCCAGAATACGGTTTACGCCACAGGGTAAAAGCCGGGCTGACAGGATTAGCGCAGGTACAAGGTAAATACAATACTTCGGTAAGGGATAAACTAAAATATGACCTGCTGTATATCAATGGCTATTCTCTGGCTCTGGATGTAAAGCTAATCATGCAGACATTGAATATACTACTCCGCAGTAACAGCACGGAAGGTGTTAAGAGTGTCGAAGAACTTGGTGACGAAATAGAGCGTCTTACCAGACGCTGAATAAATATTCTTATGACTGATTTTCAACAACTGATAATAAGCCGGCGCAGTACCCGTAAATTCACGGAAGAACCGATTAGCCCGGAACAGGTGGAGATAATAATGAAAGCCGCATTGATGTCCCCCGCCTCCAAGAGTGCTAATCCCTGGCAATTCCTTTTGGTGGAAGATAAGGAAATGCTGGATAAATTGTCGTACTGTAAAAAATCGGGCAGCAGGCTGATTGCCGGATGCGCCTTGGCTATTGTGGTGCTGGCCGACCCTCTTACCAGTGATGTCTGGATAGAGGATTCGTCCATAGCATCCATTATGATACAGCTACAGGCCGAAGATTTGGGCTTGGGCAGTTGCTGGATACAGGTCCGTGAACGATACACGATGAGTGATACCCCATCGGATGAATATATCAGAGAACTATTCGATATCCCGATGCAACTCCAGGTCTTATCTGTAATAGCAATAGGACACAAAGCCCAGGAACGACCGCCTTTCGATGAAGAAAAGCTGCAATGGGAAAAGATACATATCGGTAAATTTAATATAGACCAATTAGCCGAATAATATTATGGCAACAAGTTCGAATAAAGCGTCCAACGACCGTCTGTCTTACGGAATAACCATCCTCATTTTCGGGGTATTATTCTTATTGGACAAATTAGGGTTTCTCAGGCAGATACCTTACGGACAAAAACTTATCAGTGTCGGTGTATTCTTCCTTATAGGAGGAATCGTATTCCTGATAACACAACCCAAAAAGATCCTTGGCTGGATATTCCTCGGAATAGGTATCCTTCTTAATGCCGACTTGTTCTTCGGCTGGCTAAGTAATTATTCCAACCTGATAGTCCCATTAGGCCTTATTATTGCAGGAGTAGCAATGGTACTGACCGCAAAGAAGAACTGATGAAAGTTGTATTCATAGGTGCCGGAAATGTAGCTACCCATCTTGCTACAGAACTGTATAGAAAATCCTTTGATATTATACAGGTATATAGCCGCACTCTGGAGTCTGCATCTGCTTTAGCTGAGCGAGTAAATGCGATTCCTGTCTCCGATATAGCTTCGGTAATCAACGATGCCGACCTGTATATCTTTTCGGTGAAAGATTCGGTACTGGACAGTATGGCTTCTCAATTACCAAAAAACGATGGCATATGGATACATACCGCGGGAAGCGTACCTTTAGATATATTCAGCAAATACACAGGCAGCTATGGAGTAATCTACCCATTCCAGACATTCAGTAAAGACAGGATCGTAGACTGGCCTGATATTCCTGTTTTCATAGAAGCATCCGATGCCTGTACTCTGAATACATTGCAAGCTATTGCCAGTCAACTATCCGATAAAGTATCAGAACTATCGTCCGAAGACAGGAAATATATACACCTGACAGGGGTATTTGCCTGTAACTTCACGAATCATATGTACACTCTGTCCGAATTGTTCCTGAAAAAAATAAATCTTCCTTTTGACGTAGCTCTGCCTCTGATAGATGAAACCGCATCGAAGGTACATTCATTAACTCCCGGTGAAGCACAAACCGGCCCCGCTATCCGTTACGACAAGAATATCATTGATAAGCACATGGAAATGATCGAGGACAAGAAAATAAAGGAAATATATAGGCTAATAAGCGAAAACATTCACAGAATGAACTGACAGACAAACAATTGCTACCAGCCGAAAGCTTCCTCACTCATCCATTTACCATGTACTTTCATTACCTGCTCGATTATATCGCGGGCAACTCCATGCCCTCCTTTGAAATGTGAAATATACCGGGCTATACTTCTTATTTCATGTGCGGCATCTGCCGGGGCAACAGGTAATCCTACCGACTGCATTACATGATAATCTGGTATATCGTCTCCTGCATACATAATCTCTTCCGGCTTATAACCTGTCTTCTGTATATAGTCGTTAAAGTCATGTATTTTAATCTTCGACTTCATATAGATATATTTTATCCCCAGGCGCGAGAAACGCAGCCTTACAGCCTCCGTATCGCCTCCTGTAATGATCGCTACGCCATATCCATGTTTTACGGCAAGATTTATGGCATACCCGTCTTTTATGTTCACCATACGCATCGGCTCACCCTCAGGAGACAAGGGAATGGAATCGGGAGATAAAACCCCGTCTACATCAAATATAAATGCCTTGATCTTACTAAGGTCATAATTTACAGTACTCATATGTATATATTTTTAACTCTTAATTCGGAGCTCTGGAATACAGATATGCAGCTATCGCGATAAATACCAGATTGGGAATCCACACAGCAAGCCACGCAGGCATAGTCCCCGATACGGCAAATGACGAACTGACCGTCTGGAACATAATGTATGATACACTAAGCCCCAACCCGATACCGATATTAAGCCCCATACCACCTTTCACTTTACGGGCCGACAAAGAAGCCCCGATAATAGTGAGGATAAACGCGGAAAATACAGAAGCAAAACGTTTGTGAAATTCAATCTCGAACTGAGTGATACTCACCTCGCCCACCGTCGCAATACCTTTATCTTTTTGCCGCTGTATATATTTATATAACGCGGGAGTGGTCATTTGCTCGAAATCGTTTACAGATATCAGAAAATCGCTGGGCACAACATTCAAGGTCGTATCTATTTTATCCCCGTTGCTGATTATCTCTTTCATGCCTTCCAGTTCCCGTATCTTATAATTATACAGTTCCCAGTGATACGCGCTGTCGTATTTTATACGTTGGGCTGTCAGACGTGATTTAAGTTCCTTATCTTCAATTTTGTCGAGAGACAGGTTATATCCTTCCTTCGTCTTATTATCGAACCGCTCTATATATAAAATAACACCTTTATCCACCTGAAGCTGAATCCCTGAAGCGTATTCCACACTCTTATCCCTGACGTACTTGTTCTGAAACTTGATACGGGTTACATTGGCAGGAGGGATTATAAAACTACTGAGAACAAATGAAAAGACCGCAATTATTCCCGCCGATATCATATATGGCTTCATCAGCCGTTTAAAACTCATCCCATTCGATAACATGGCGATAATCTCGGAATTATCCGCCAGTTTGGATGTGAAAAATATAACGGCTATAAATACAAACAGGGCACTGAAGAGGTTCGTATAATAGGGCACAAAGTTGACGTAGTAATCAAATATTATCGCTGTCAACGGAGCCTTTTTATCCAGAAATTTATCCAGTTTCTCATTTATATCGAATACGACAGCAATGGATATAATAAGAACAATGGAGAATATATAAGTCCCCAGGAACTTCTTAATAATATATTTGTCGAGTATCGAAAGTATTTTCATTTTCAGCTACTTCGCCCTCCGGGCAGTTACAAGTTACAACCAGACAAGTTATTCTTAATTCTTTAAATTTTCCTGCTCACTTTTTCTACCATTTCTTTCTTCCATCCGGAGAAATCCCCTGCTATAATATGCTCACGGGCTTCTTTAACCAGTTGCAGATAGAAAGCCAGATTGTGTATAGAAGCTATCTGTAATCCTAATATTTCATTCGTAATAAACAGATGACGAAGATATGCTTTTGTATATAAAGTATCAACAAATGATGCCCCATTTTCTTCGATCGGAGAAAAATCGTTTGCCCACTTCCTGTTACGCATATTCATTATACCATTACGGGTAAACAGTTGCCCGTTGCGTCCGTTACGGGTAGGCATGATACAATCGAACATATCCACACCCCGCTCTATGGCTTCCAGAATATTGGCCGGCGTGCCTACTCCCATCAGGTAACGGGGTTTACCGGCCGGAAGTATTTCGTTTACCACCTCAATCATCTCATACATTTTTTCGGTAGGTTCACCTACAGCCAGTCCTCCGATCGCATTCCCGTCCGCACCTTTCGATGCTACATTCTCTGCGGCTCTGCGGCGTAAGTCAGGATAAACACACCCCTGCACAATAGGAAATAAGGCCTGCTTATACCCGTATTCGCATTCTGTGCCGTTAAACTGAGTAAAGCATCTATCGAGCCATCGTTCGGTCAAATCAAGGGATTTCTTTGCATATGTATAATCGGCATCTCCCGGCGTACATTCATCGAAAGCCATAATGATATCCGCGCCTATCACCCTCTGAATATCCATAACGGATTCCGGTGTAAAAAAGTGCTTCGAACCATCTATATGAGACCGGAATATAGCGCCTTCTTCGGTCAATTTCCTGTTTTCGGCTAAAGAAAACACCTGAAATCCTCCACTGTCGGTCAGTATCGGCTTGTCCCAGCTATTGAATTTATGCAAACCGCCCGCTTGTTTAAGTATTTCCAATCCCGGACGCAGATACAGATGATACGTATTCCCCAGAATTATCTGCGCTTCGATATCATTCTTCAGTTCGGTCATATGTACGGCTTTCACCGCTCCCTGAGTACCCACCGGCATAAAAACAGGGGTCTCTATCTGTCCGTGATCGGTTGTTATAAGTCCTGCTCTGGCTTTGGTTTGCCCGTCAGTATATTGAAGTTTAAAATCCATTTATTTTAGTTACAAGTTACAGAGTCTATACAGACCATGCAAACCGGACTTGCTTCATTTCCAAATTTGCTAATTTTCGAATTCTCAAATTGACATCAGATTTGAGTGGTCCTTGATTGTTCAGCATCATCTGCGTCCCCTTTTGCTACCAGGTCTTTTAGCTGAACCACAACAATCGATGTCTTATTTTTCTTTATCACCGTAAACTGATAATCCTCTGCTTCCAGTTTATCGTGCGTATTAGGAATACGGCCGAATTTATCGATGAGATATCCGGCAAGGGTATCGTACTGCTTATCTCTGTCTATCGGGTGCGGCAACTCATCGTTGATGTCGGATATGGCAGCCGTAGCTATTACCGAATAGATATTTTTTCCTGTTTGTTCTACAAACGGAATTTCGTTATCGTATTCATCCTGTATTTCACCGACAAGTTCCTCGAGTATATCCTCCATAGTGATAACGCCCTCTACTCCGCCATATTCGTTCAGTACCATCGCAATTTGCTGATGCTTTACCTGAAACTCTTTCAAAAGCTGGCCGATACGTTTTGTCTCGGGAGTAAATGAAACAGGGCGTATGATAGAACGGATATTCACATTCCCGCTGCTAATGCGCATCTTTTTCAATATATCTTTCAGATGGACTACCCCGATAGTGTTGTCTATATTATCCTCGTAACACGGAATACGGGAATATCCTTCCTCTATTACAAATTCCAATGTCTTTTCATCGTAATCGTTCACGTCTATAGATACCACCTGCGTACGCGGAACCATTATCTGGCGCGCGGTACGTTCCGAGAAATCAAATGCATTCTGGATAATATCAAATTCTGTACTGTCTACCTTCCCGCTTTCCTTTGCCTGATCTACCAGATAGCGCAACTCGTCGCTGCTATACACTTCCTGTTCCGAAACGGTATGCAGTCCAACCATCTTGAGTACAAGATTGGCAATGCCATTCAGTAACCAGATGAACGGACGGCAAATCCAATAGAAACCATGCAGAGGATATGCAACGGCAAGCGTTGTCTGTTCTGAACGCTGGATAGCCAATGATTTAGGAGCTAACTCTCCTAATACGATATGCAATATAGTGATTATAATAAATGCTGTAATCAGCGATACTGTAGACAACACAGACGGGGCAAGTTCAATATTGAACAGTCCGATTATTTCTTTGATTATCTTGGATACCACAGGCTCGCCTATCCAACCTAAAGCAAGGCTGGCAATGGTAATACCAAACTGGGTAGCAGCCAGATAGGAATCGAGATGTGTTACTATTTTTTTTGAAAGAGCGGCTGCACGACTGCCTGCCTGAGCTTTCAATTCAAGTTGAGAAGACCTAACTTTTACGATTGCGAATTCCGCCGCAACAAAAAAACCATTAAGAAATACGAATAAAAGAGTAATTAAAATCGATATGAAAATGTCCATATTCTAATATGAATGATAATAATGCAAAGATAATATAATTGTGTATTCGTTTAACAAAAAACAAATTAAACAACGATGAAAATATAAATAAATATTAAATAGAAGGCTTTACATTTATTGACTATATACCGTTAAAATGTAACGAAAGTAACAGAAAATCAATTATAAATCAAATCACTGGCTGAAATAAAATTCACAGGAATGAGGTATATGTAATTTTAACGTTCAATTCTTTTCAACTACGCGCAATCAAAGATTGCCTGTGTTCCTTTTGGGCAATGCCAAAAGGAAGGACAAGTCCGACAGGGCGTGGCAGCAATAAGTTAAAAGCTTTCGAAAACAAATAAGGAGGGGAATTATGCTGGAAAAGAATTGAACATTAAAATCCAACTACCTATTTGCATAATATATTATCAGGCTATAACTTATAATGACAGTCCTACTTACCAAAGTTACAAATAGGCGCGCGACCCTATTTCCCTTTATTGCTGTTAAATAAATCTTTTTTGAAAAACAGGACGCGTATAAGCCAAAGCACAAAAAAAGTAACACATACGATGGCGATAGTTGCCCCCGAACGCAAAATTATACTCAACGAAATAGGCTGGATATCCCACAGGGCCAATACGGTAAGGGTGGCTCCCGTAAGAATTATAACAGCAGATAATATACCGATAAAAATTTTCATAAATATTTACTGTTAAAAGGTTTATTCTTTCGCAAAGATAGAAAAGTATGGAATAGATATTTTTTATCTTTTCATAATTTTGATTAAAAAGCAAACAGATCACAGACCGGTATTTTAGTCTTCGGCAAAGTTATCTACAAGCACTTCCCTGTAAACATCCAGTATATTCGATTTGGAAATAAATCCGAGATAGACATCGTTTTCATCTACCACAGGCAGATTCCATGCCTTGGTTTCATCAAATTGTTTCATTATCCTTTCCATTGTCATACCCACTACAATAATTGCAGGCGGAGAAGTCATAACGCGCGAAATCCTGAAGCGGTTATATAGTTCGGGACGGAACATTATATTCCTTATATTGTCTATCAGCACGATACCCAAAAAACGATTTCGGTCGTCTACCACAGGAAACACATTACGTGACGAACTCGATATCACTTTTACCATCTCACCCAATGTCATATCCGGGTTTACAGTTTGAAAGTTAGTCTCTATCAACCGATTGATATTCATCAGAGTCAATACGGCTTTATCTTTATGGTGAGTAAGCAGCTCTCCCTTTTTGGCCAGACGCATCGAATAAATACTGTGAGGCTCGAATATCTTGATAAAAGCATAAGAACAGATCGATACTATCATTAGCGGTAAGAGCAGTTCATATCCACCGGTCAACTCTGCAATCAGGAATGTCCCTGTCAATGGCGCATGCATCACTCCGGCCATCACCCCGGCCATCCCCATCAAAGCAAAATTTTCTTCCGGCAATAAAGGCAGATACTGACTGAATTCAGAGTGGTTAGCCGCGTATGCAAATATAAATCCGGCAATACAACCGAGGAACAATGACGGAGCGAATATCCCCCCTGTACCTCCGGCACCATTTGTCGCGCTGGAAGCGAACACCTTCATCAATAGAACCCCGCCCAGGAAAAGAATTACTGTCCAGCGGAAATCTTTAAACTGGAAAAACAAACTATTGTCGAGCAACGTTCCATACTCCCTGCTGCCGTTGATCAATGCATTTATTGTATCATAACCTTCACCATAAAGCGGAGGCATCAGAAATATAAGAATACTCAGTACAGTTGCCCCGAGACCGTATTTTTGCCAATAGGTAAGTTTCCGGAATATATCCTCTATCCAGTTCATCGCACGGGTAAAATAGAGAGACACCACACCACAAAAAATACCGAGCAGGATAACCATAGGTATCCGCTCCAGAATAAATACATCGGTATATGCATAGCTGAACATAGCCTTGGTACCCATCGTCAGATACGACAGTGTAGCGGCGGTCACAGACGTTACCAAAAGCGGCAATACGGTAAAAGTAGTAAGGTCGAGCAATAAAACCTCGACTACAAACACCAGTCCGGCAATAGGAGCCTTGAAAATACCCGCGATGGCACCTGCTGCGCCGCAACCGATAAGCAGCATCAGATATTTTTGCTCCACCTTGAATACTCGTCCGAGATTGGACCCGATAGCCGACCCGGTCAGTACAATAGGAGCCTCCGCTCCTACCGATCCCCCGAATCCGATAGTAATGGAACTGGCTATAATAGATGTGTAAACATTATGAAGTTTGATAAAACTCTTGCGTTGCGAGATGGCATACAATATTTTTGTTACCCCGTGACTAATATCATCCCGTACAATATATTTTACGAAGAGCCCGGCGATAAGGATACCTACAGCAGGAGTTATCAGATATATGTAATTGGCTCCTTCGGTGAGAAACTGAGATGTAAGGAAGTGTTGTATCAGGTGTATCAGGCTTTTCAGAATATATGCCGCCAAAGCCGTAAATATCCCGATAAGGAAGCTTACGAATATGACCAATTGTTTTTCCTTGACATTCTTGGCTTTCCAGACAAGGAGGTTATTGTATATTTTATCAAACTTCATTTTTTAATTATTGAATCCCAAAAGTATAAAAAATAAGTCATACTAATAAATATTTATTCAAATCGATAGTGTTAAGAATCCACCTTTTCCTGCCTGTATTTAGCTGTATTCCTGCTTTTGGGATACTTACAGGATGTATCTCAAATAAGAATGACCGGATTTTTGCCTTTTATGCTCAAAATATACAGGCAATTGAATCACGCTGAATCTATATTTGCAACATAAACTAAATACACCATGAAACAAGACATTGCGATCACACCAAAGAAACGTATCAGTTCCATAGATGCCCTAAGGGGCTTCTCCCTGATGGGTATAATGCTGCTGCACAGTATGGAGCATTTCGACCTCACATATACACCTATACTTGATTCTCCATTCTGGCAATGGACAGATACAGCCGTAAACAGTATTATCCATTTTTTGTTTCAGGGAAAATCATACGCTATATTTTCCCTTTTGTTCGGTTTAAGCTTCTTTATGCAAATGGATTCACAGGCTGAGAAAGGTAATGACTTCCGTCTTAGATTCGCATGGAGGCTGGTAATATTATTTGCACTGGGTTATATCAACGGGTTGATATATATGGGCGAATTCTTCGTTATATACGCTACATTGGGACTGATACTCATCCCTCTATACAAAGTACCTGCAAAGTGGCTGGCAGGCATCGCGTTCCTCTTGTTTCTACAAATACCGCAGGTTATACAATTCATTTCTCTGATGAGTAATAATGTACCCAATACTCCCGATGCATTTAATATCCGCATGAACGGACTATTCGAAAAAAGTGCTGATATGTTTATCAATGGTTCTTTCCGGGATATGATAAAATTCAATGCAGTGGAAGGGCAAACAGCAAAGATGATGTGGTTTATAGATGTTTACCGCTATCTCCAACTTGCAGGGCTGTTTATTGTCGGTCTGCTGATTGGCCGTTACGGAATCCATAAGAGCGAAGAGAAAATGATAAAATATAGCAAAAAGGTACTACCCTATGCTTTCCTGTGGTTTGCATTCTTTTATGCTATAATATTGCTCCTGCCGCTTTTCGGAGTTAAAGATTATGCTCTGGCTGTAGGGAAAGGCCTGTTCACGACATATGCAAATCTGGGTATGATGACAATTTATATCTGCGGCTTTACTTTGCTCTACTATAAAACGGTTGCGGGTAAAAATGTATTAGAAAGATTGGCTCCTGTCGGACGTATGAGTGTTACCAATTACATGATGCAGTCTCTCTTGGGAGTCTTTATATTCTACGGTTTCGGGCTGAATATGGCCGTATCATGCAGTTTCCTTCAATGCGCTCTGGCCGGATTAGCAGTCTGTGCATTCCAGATATTTTATAGCAACTGGTGGATAAAACGTTTCTATTATGGTCCGGTAGAATGGATATGGAGAATTCTGACATGGCTTAAACCCGTACCTTTAAAGAGAAAAGGATAATTACTTGTCATTCTCAACGGAGTGAAGAATGCCGTCTTATTTGACAAGATTCTTCACTCCGTTCAGAAACAACGTTCGGCAGAGCGAAGCGGAGCCAATGACAAAAGGTATCAAAAAATGATACCTTTTCTGTATTTCATGAAAAACTTACTTCTTCACATAGTCCACAATCCAGTCACCGACTTCAGATGTAGAATGTTTTTCTCCGTCTTTAGAAGCTATATCCTCAGTAACAACACCCGCATCCATCGAAGCGGCCACAGCCTGACGGATAAGCGCGCCTTCTTCATGCAAATCGAAAGCATATTCAAACATCAGCGCCGCCGATAATATCGTTGCCAGCGGGTTAGCTATATTCTTACCTGCTGCCTGCGGATACGACCCGTGTATAGGCTCGAATACAGATGTATGGATACCGATGGACGCCGATGGCAGCATACCCAGCGAGCCTGTAATAACAGAAGCCTCGTCGGTAAGAATATCTCCGAAAAGGTTTTCGGTTACAAGTACATCGAAGCGTTTCGGCCATTGGATAATCTGCATAGCAGCATTGTCCACAAACATATATTCGGTTTCCACATCCGGATATTGTTTTTCTATCTCTTGCGCAACCTGTCTCCACAAGCGGGAAGTACAAAGCACATTCGCCTTGTCTACTACAGTCACCTTCTTGCGGCGCATACGGGCATATTTGTAAGAAAGGTGGAGAATGCGCTCTACCTCCTCACGCGTATATACACATGTATCGTATGCAGTATCCCCATCTTCGCTACGGCCTTGCGGACGTCCGAAATAAAGTCCTCCGGTAAGTTCGCGGATACACATAAAATCAGCTCCGTCTACTAAGTCGGCGCGCAACGGAGATTTGTGTATCAAAGACGGAAAAGTAGAAACCGGACGGATATTTGCATATAATCCCAGTTTCTTGCGCATAGCCAGTAGCCCTTGTTCGGGACGTACTTTGGCCGATGGGTTATTGTCATATTTAGGATCGCCTATAGCTCCGAAGAGTACGGCATCGGACGACATACACAACTCATGCGTTCCATCCGGATAAGGATTGCCAACCTGATCGATAGCGGTTGCACCCACTACCCCATATTCATAACTAAGCTCATGCCCGAATTTTTCACAAATGGCTTCTGTCACTCTCAAAGCCTGCCCGATAATTTCGGGTCCGATCCCGTCGCCGGGAAGTACTGCGATGTTTAATTTCATTAATATTCTTTTTTTATACTATTTGCCATATCAATAGCTTTCTTTATACAAATATCCATATTGTAATATTGCCATTCGCCAAATCGGCCAAGGGTATATATCCCAATTTTGTCTAAGTATTCCCTAATAATATTCATTGATGAGGAATAATTTTCATCAAAAACAATATAAGCCATATCTGAATTGTTATGATCCAGAGGCTCTATTAAAAAATCATCTGTCCTCCCTGATTGAATCATTTCTTCTACAAGATGCGATCCTATAACTTCAGATATTGCATACCCGTTGGACGGTCTGAAAACGAGCCAATATGAATATAACGATGAAATAAGTATTTGCTATCAGGGAGATATGTCCAAGTCTTATCTGTATCTTTAGTCTTCCATAAGACGTTTGATATTCCATTTACTTTTAATTTTTTAGCTGCTTCCTGAACATCTATAGGCACATTGGATATAGTTGCAATAAATCTATTTATTGGAGTCGTATTTATTATAATATCATATATCTTATCATTGTTAATATGCCACTTTTTTGAGATTTGATTATAGTTAACCGATTCGATTTCGTAGTTATAATGAATTATAATATCTTTTGCTAAAGCATCAATAAAAGTATTTTGATTATTCGATTTTGGATAATAAAATTCAAAGTGAGCCATATTATCCTCTGATTTGTTTATTAACCCTCTGAAAAACGATTCTTGATTTGGTACTGGCAATTTATCTTCAACCCAGGAATAGTCCATTTCTTCAGGCAACCTATTCCAAATTTTTTTGTTGTATGGTATAAAATATTCATAGGCCAACGTATCCCCAAATTTTTTCAAAAACCAATCTTTCAGATTATCATACGTTCCATTATCAATTGCTTTAAAAAAATCTACAGTTATTCTTTGTGCCAGATCTTTATCATTTTCAAATATCTGCCGTATTGAAAATTCAATGGGATAATCTATTTCATAATTATGAAATTTTATTCTGGATTTGCGCTTTATTCTATTCCATTCCGTAATCGGAAGGATATTGTCAAATACAAAATCTAAAACATCTTTATGTTTTGAATTGAAGCAATGACCGCCTATTGTGTGATAAGCAATACCGTTTACGTCCCTTGTTCGAGCAATTCCTCCATGTATACTCGCTTTTTCTAAGATTTCGACATCATATTGATTATTTAACAGCCTGGCAATGCTTAAGCCGCTTATTCCGGCTCCTAATATCCCGATTTTCATGATAAACTAAATTCTTTTATTATTTTCTGAAGTTCTATAATTCTTTTTGATGTATAATGTTTTTCCAAGACTTCGCCATAAAGCTTTAAATCGACAGGGGTTGCCAGATATTTATTCATTGTATCTTTGAATAATTGATAGTTATCGATATGGCGGGAAATTTTCCCCATTTCAAAAAATCTGCATTCTTCTGTATCAGGATATCTGGCTATTATATGGCATTGTTTTGAAATTAGTTCCAGAAACTTCGGTGTTACGGGATTAAATCCATTCGTACTCCTGCTATTATCCATGCCGGGGGTAGAGTAGAGCGCGATTTTCGATTTACCGAGTATCTCCATATAATCGGCTCTGCTATTGGCTTCTCCAATTTTACCTGTTTTTGTGGAGTAATATGCATAGTCTCCCTTATTGGAATTTTTTTGATAAACAAATTCAACATTCGGATTTTCCTTTAAATAGGTTTCTAAGAATTCCATTAAAATAGGATTTGTCCTTCCTAATGCTATAACATCATACTTTTTTTCAATATATTCAGAACTGATTTTATATCTGTCTGAAAGACTGAGAGGAATACATTTGACATTTAACAAACATTTTCTCTCTTTTAAAAAATTGTAGGCCTCAAAGCTGGAGACTAAAACTAAGGGACATTTTTTGAATTTGGTATAAAAATATGCTAATTTATCTTCATCTACGAAAAAATCAATTATATACGGAATCGAAATATTCCGTGCGCATGGATAAACAGGAAAATAATCAAATATATTCATAAGGAAAAAAAAAGCATTATCGGAAGATTTTCTTTTTCGTGAGTATAAGTTGTCTATTTTACATAATATATCATATAGCTTACCTTTCCCTTTGGGAATTTTAGAATACAAATTTTTGTCATCAAGAGACAATGGAATTTGCAAGTTATTGTATATATCTTCTTCCCATTCATACACAATATGCCATGAAGGATGATAAATGTATCTTCTTTTTGTAATAAGTCTCATAACATTTTTTTTTACAAAGATATATTTATTTCATTTACATATCCTCTATCATGTTCAACATCTTCTCTGTAGCTTTTACAGCCGCCTCTGTCTGGTCGGCGTCAAGTCCCCTGGTCTTGAAACTCTTCCCGTTAAACTCCCAGGTAATTACAGTTTGCACCAATGCGTCGGTGCGTCCTCCCGGCGGAATATATACCGCATAGTTAGTCAACGTAGGAGTCGGCTTATTCAGACGTGAATATATCTTCCACAATGCTTTTGAGAAGGCATGATACTGTCCGTCTCCGGGTGCAGTCCATTCATGCTCCTGTCCGTCGATTTCGATACGTACAGTAGCAGTCGGGCGCAAACCTTTGGTGAGAAGGAATGCAAAGGAAAGGATTTTTATCCGTTTTTCCTTCTCATTGTTCTTCAATACATCAGAAATAATGTATGGCAAGTCGTCCTGTGTTATGATTTCTTTCTTATCACCCAATTCGATAACACGGTTGGTTACCTTCATCATATCCTCCTCATCGAGCTCTATACCCAAAGCCTCAATATTTTTACGGATATTGGACTTACCTGACAGCTTACCCAATGCATACTCCCGTACACGTCCGAAGCGTTCCGGAAACAGGTCATTATAATAAAGGTTATTCTTATTGTCGCCATCGGCATGTATCCCGGCACATTGTGTAAACACATTATCCCCGACAATCGGCTGGTTAGCTGCGATATTTATTCCCGAATAACTTTCCACTACACGGCTTACCTTATTCAGTTTATCTTCTTTTATAGAAGTTTCCAGTTTCAACTGGTCATGGAATACGGCAATCACACTGGATAAAGATGCATTTCCCGCACGTTCACCCAGTCCGTTCATCGTCACATGCACACCTTTTACTCCCACTTCGGCCGCTACCATTGTATTAGCTACCGCAAGGTCATAATCGTTATGGGCATGAAAATCGAAATGCAGATTCGGATAACGGTTTATCATCCGGCGGCAACAACGCCATACACTATGGGGATTAAGAACACCCAAGGTATCGGGAAGCATAAACCGCCTGATAGGTAAATCTTTCATTCCGTCCATCATAAAGTACACATAATCTTCGGAATTCATTATCCCGTTCGACCAGTCTTCCAGATAAACATTTACGGTTATACCCATCTTCTCTGCAAGCTCGACTTCGTATCTGATATCCTCCAGATGTTGTTCCGGAGTCTTTCTCAATTGCTCGGTTACGTGTTTGTACGATCCCTTTGTCAAGAGATTGATAGTCCGGCAACCTGCGTCTTTAATCCAGTTGATAGACGCGCCCTTATCTATAAAGCCGAGTATTTCAATCTTATCGATATGCCCGGTTGCTTTTGCCCATAAAGCAATCTTCTTTACAGTTTCAAATTCTCCATTCGAAACCCGTGCTGAGGCTACTTCAATACGGTTAACCCCCAGATCGACAAGAAGCAAATGTGCTATACTCATCTTCTCCTGAGCCGAAAACGAGACGGTAGACGTCTGTTCCCCATCTCTCAGGGTAGTATCCATTATTTCTATCATAACTGTAATATGCCAATGTGAATAATGTGCCAATGTGCCAATGAATTTTGAAAATATTGGCACATCGGCATATTATTTAATTAGAACATTGATTGTTCCTCATATTCCTCTGTCATCTCTTTTTTAGAGAGCAGATAATCTATATCATCCAGTCCTTTCAGCAAACATTCCTTTTTATAAGGATTGATCTCAAAACTTTCCGATTTTCCGGTCGCATTATTTGTTATTGCCTGCTTCTCCAGATCAATAGTCAAAGTGGCTTTTGGATCAGTATTTACACTCGCGAATATTTCTGCCAGAAACTCAGGTGTAACCACTACGGGAAGTACACCATTATTCAATGAGTTATTCCTGAAAATATCGGCAAAAAAGCTCGATACTACTGCTCTGAAACCATATCCGGCGACTGCCCATGCAGCGTGTTCACGGCTGGAACCACTACCGAAGTTTTTTCCGGCAACAAGGATTTGCCCGCTATAAGTAGGATTGTTAAGTACGAAATCGGTTTTCGGACTTCCGTCTTTGTTATAACGCCAGTCTGCAAACAGATTATTTCCGAATCCCTCTTTGTCTGTCGCTTTCAGAAAGCGTGCAGGGATAATCTGGTCAGTGTCCACATTTTCGATAGGTAGTGGAACGTATGTCGATGTAAGTGTTTGAAATTTTTCCATTTTTTCTTTTATTCAAGTGAATGTTATACAAAGTTTTTTCCTCCTTGTCATTCTGAACGGAGTGAAGAATCTCTTTTAATTAACAAGAGATACTTCGTTACACTCAGTATGACAAAAAAGAGTAAAATCAGATTGAACGAGGATCTGTTATTTTACCAGTAATAGCAGCCGCTGCCGCTACTAATGGCCCTGCAAGGATAGTACGTGCACCCGGTCCCTGACGGCCTTCGAAGTTGCGGTTCGATGTAGATACGGCATATTTGCCTGCCGGAACTTTATCATCATTCATAGCAAGACACGCAGAACAGCCCGGTTGACGAAGGACAAAACCTGCATCTGTAAGTATTTTGTCCAGTCCTTCGGCTTTAATCTGGTCGGCAACTTTATGGCTGCCCGGTACAAGCCACGCGATAACATTGCCGGCTTTCTGCTTGCCTTTCACAAAATTGGCGAAAGTACGGAAATCTTCAATGCGTCCATTTGTACAGCTTCCGAGAAATACGTAATCGATAGACTTGCCTTCCACCTTCTCTCCCGGTTTGAATCCCATATAATCCATTGATTTCTGGAAAGAGATACGGCCGGCTTCATCGATCTCGTCAAGAGTAGGTATTGTACCGTCGATAGCCATTCCCATACCCGGATTTGTTCCGTAAGTGATCATCGGTTTAATATCGGCTGCGTCGTAAGTCAGTTCTTTATCAAATTTTGCACCTTCGTCAGTCTTCAATGTTTTCCAGTATGCCAACGCCTTGTCCCAATCCTCACCTTTCGGCGCAAATTCGCGACCTTCCACATAAGCAAAAGTTGTTTCGTCCGGAGCAACAAGACCGCCACGGGCTCCCATCTCTATACTCAGATTACAAAGGGTCATGCGTTCTTCCATCGACATATTGCGGATAGCTTCACCTGCATATTCAACAAAATAGCCTGTAGCGCCACCTGTTGTCAGTTTCGAAATCATGTAAAGAGCTAAGTCTTTTGCAGTAACGCCTTCGCCCAGTTTCCCATTGAATGTGATACGCATTGTTTTAGGACGAGTCTGCAATACACACTGTGAAGCCAATACCATTTCCACTTCGCTGGTTCCTATACCGAAGGCGATAGCACCGAAAGCGCCGTGAGTAGATGTGTGGCTATCTCCACAAACGATAGTCATACCCGGTTGAGTAAATCCGTTTTCAGGACCGATGATGTGTACAACTCCGTTTTTCTGGTGCCCCAAAGGATAATACATATCTATACCGAATTCCTTTGCATTTTTAGAAAGCGTATCCAACTGGTTCTTAGATACAGGATCTTTTACCGGTTTATCCTGATCAATAGTCGGCGTATTATGGTCGGCTGTTATAGTTGTTTTATCTGGACGAAACACAGACAATCCTCTTGCACGCAATCCATTGAAAGCCTGAGGACTTGTCACTTCGTGGCAGAAATGGCGGTCGATGTATAGCTGAGTAGGCCCGTTGTCTACAGAAGATACGACGTGCGCATCCCAGATTTTGTCGAATAAAGTTTTCATATTTTCTATTGAATCTATTATGTTGATTATTTTACGAACTTGTTTACTGCATTGATAAAGGCTTCTACAGAGGCTACCACAATATCTGTATTTGCCGAGAAACCGTAATAATTCTGTCCTTCATGCGATACCTGCATATGCACTTTGCCCGTGTCGTCACTACCTTTATTGATCGCCTGAATAAGGAATTCTTCTATCACCATCTGGCGTTTGATAATTTCTTTTACCGCTTTGATAGCTGCATCTACCGGGCCGTTTCCTGTTGCCGATGCCTGGAATTTTTCTCCGGCGATATCCAGTCCGACCACACCGATACATTTTACGCCTTTCCCTGATGTGGTTTGCATGAAGTCCAGCTTAATACGGTGCATTTTATCGGTCTCTTTTCCGGCCAAAATCAATAGGTCCTCATCCGTTATATCTTTTTTCCGGTCGGCCAGATCCAGGAAGCGCTGGTACAGTTCTGCTAACTGATCATCATCTACTTCTATACCCAGCAAATTTAATCTGTTTTTCAGTGCTGCACGTCCGCTGCGAGCAGTCAGTACGATTGCATTATCATCGATACCGACATCCTTAGGGTCTATAATCTCATATGTGGAAAGATGCTTCAACACTCCATCCTGATGGATACCCGACGAATGGGCAAAAGCATTACGCCCAACGATCGCCTTATTCGGCTGCACAGGCATATTCATCAGATTAGAGATAAGACGGCTTACAGGATATATCTTCTGTGTATTGATATTTGTTCCGATGTTCAGTTCTTTATGGCTTCTGATAGCCATCACAACTTCTTCAAGTGATGTATTTCCGGCACGTTCTCCGATACCATTGATTGTCACCTCTACCTGGCGCGCCCCGTTAAGCACCCCCATTATGGAATTGGCTGTCGCCATACCTAAATCCTGATGGCAGTGTGTGGACAGAATTGCATTTTTCATATCCACATGATCTATCAGGTATTTGATTTTTGCCCCATATTCAGTAGGCAGACAATAACCTGTTGTATCAGGAATATTGACAACTGTCGCCCCGGCATTTACTACCGCCTGCACGACCCTTGCCAAATAGGCATTATCGGTACGCCCCGCATCTTCGGCATAAAACTCCACATCTTCTACAAAGCGTTTCGCATATTTTACACATGCTGCTGCACGTTCAAGTATATCGTCCTGAGTAGAGTTGAATTTATATTTAATATGGTATTCCGATGTACCTATACCTGTATGTATCCGTTTTTTCTTAGCATACTTCAATGCTTCGGCTGCTACTTCAATATCCTTTTCCACGGCACGTGTAAGAGCACATATAGTAGGCCAGGTTACGGCTTTAGATATTTCCACTACCGAATTGAAATCACCTGGGCTGGATACGGGAAATCCGGCTTCGATAACATCAACACCGAGCGACTCGAGAGCTCTGGCTACTTCGATTTTCTCGATAGTATTCAACTGGCAACCCGGTACTTGCTCTCCATCTCTCAATGTGGTGTCAAAAATAAATAACTTGTCCATAACTTTTCTAATTGATTTAGTATACTGTTTGTTTTACATAAAAAAAGCCTTTCTCATCTACTGAAGAGTGAGAAAGGCCCTGTTTTTTCTTTATATTTTTTCTACATAGCAATGCTCACCCTAAATTTCTCCAGAGGATAATGAGTGAACTAATAATAATATTACTATGCATCAACATAAGTTTCATTTTTCGATTGACAAAGTTATTCCATTTTTTCGGAAATACAAATAAAAAGATTCCTTTTTTGATATTTTGTGACATTTATACATTACATCTCTATCAAAAATATTGTCTTATCTTTGTACTGATAATTAATTCTATTTTTCATAATAATGACTACTCCATTTAAAAACTATCTCAACAAACACAACTATATCCGCTTCGATCTCAAAGCCGTACTATTCGACATGGACGGGGTTCTTTACGATTCCATGAAATGGCATGCCAAATCGTGGAAGGAGACAATGGATGAATTCGATATCCCCAGTACCCCCGAAGAATTTTATCTGTATGAAGGCATGGTCGGCAGTAAAACCATCAATCACCTGATGAACAGGGAGAAAGGGAGGGATGCCACTAAACAGGAAACAGATACCATATATAAACGCAAAACGGAACTCTTCACAAAATACAACGATGGCGCTCTTATTCCTTTTGCCTACGGCTTCGTTAAGAAAGTAAACGAAGACGGACTTACACCTGTCCTTGTCACCGGATCGGGGCAGCCTACACTTATCAATAAGCTGGAATACAACTTTCCCGGACTATTTGCCAAAGACAAGATGGTAACTGCCTTCGACGTTAAGCATGGTAAGCCTCATCCTGAGCCCTACCTGATGGGATTGAAAAAAGGTGACGCATTAACCCCGGACCAAGCCATAGTCATTGAAAATGCACCCCGCGGCGTGGAAGCGGCTGTTGCTGCCGGAATTTTCACGATTGCCGTCAATACGGGGCCAATGCCCGACAAAGTATTGGTTGAGGCCGGAGCCAATATAGTATTGCCTTCGATGGAGGCTCTATATAATAATTGGCCTGCATATTACAGGATATTGAAAGAAGGCTGATCCGCTACTTATAAAGCTGGGCAAAAGACCAATGAGTGTGTATAATTTCCCACTGGCCCGATGAATCTGATTTATAGACCTCCGTGCAGTGCATCCTGAACACCTGGCCGTCTCTATGAGCTTCATAATCATATGCCAAGACGGCAGTATTTGCTGATACCTGTACAACCGGATCGATCATTTTATACAAGTCGATTTTGATCTTTCCCCTGATGGTGTTATAATATTCTTCGAGAGCCTTCTTTCCTTCGAGTTTATTCTCGAAAGCCGGGTCGAAATAAACAACATCATCAGAAGATAACTCAATAAACCCGTCAGGGTTTCCATCGTTCCACAGTTCTAATGCATGTTTTTCCAAAGCTATGATTGTAGCTTTAATATCCTCTTTGTCAGAGGAAACACTTGTGCATCCAGCCATAAGAGATAAAATTAATATGTATATAAAATGTTTCATACTTAATAGTCACTGTAACTACCTGATCTAATTGTCTGCCAATTTAGTAAATATTTGAGAAACAGCTACAATTACATCTTATCTTTTAGTTTAAGCACCCCAATATACAAAGCATTATAAATTGCATATCATAAACATAAAGCAATTCCGCAAAGGTGTTGCTTTTTTATTGCTCACCCTGCGCAGAATAAGGTATCGACAGACGCTTATTATCAATAAATACAGTAAGCAGGTATTCATTGTCCGATATATAGTCAACCGCCGTCTGCTTTTCTATAATCTTACGGTTCAGCCTGTACTTCGACAGGAAGCCTCTATCCTGTCCTATCTGATACAACAATTGCTTCCGCAGTTTCTTATCCATCATATTCGTCCAGAAGCCCTGCGGCCTGCGGGTAAAATTATTATAGTAGTCTGTCCGTAAACATTCGAGCAAGTCAATATCTTTCGATAACAGGAAACTGTGCAGATAGCGGAATAAGTCCTCCAGCTGATAGCCGCGGTGAGGCAGATTCCGCGCCTTGTAGTATTGCCCTATTTCGTCGAATAATTCAAAGTAACGTCCCGGATAATAAGTCCCGAACAATTCATTCATCGTATGGGGAAACCGTCCGCTGTTCCAGAACTTCTCCAATGCGTGTTCCGCTTCATGTACACGATCGAGTTCCTGACTGGAGATATCCGCGTTGCACTCTATTTCGTAAGGAGCCTGCTCATCGTATTTGTAGCCATATTGCCCGGCCTGTTTCCTCAGGTTGGTTCCCCGCAGCATTTTCAGAAAGCCGAGTTGTACCTCCTTTGCCCCCAATGAAAATACATCATTGAACGATTTTATAAAACGCCCCAATGTTTCATAGGGCAGTCCGGCTATCAGGTCGAGATGCAGGTCTATTTTACCTCCATTCATTATTTTCTTTACGTTGCCAGCCAACAGCTGAAAATCCTGCCTGCGCCTTACAGCAACATTCGTAGGCTCATATGTGGACTGGATACCTATTTCGAAACGGAAGAAATCTTTTGACAGGTTCGTATTCAGATAATCAATCGTTTCGTCCCTGAGTAGATCGGCATATACCTCAAACTGGCAACTAAGATTCGGACGGTAGTTCTTAATAAGGAAATCAAACACAGTATGTGTATGCTCCTTATTCAGATTGAAAGTACGGTCGAGAAACTTGATTTGTTTAGCGCCGTTATCTATCATATACCCCAGATTCTCCAATATATATCCTTTAGGATAATAGCGTACACCTTTCTCAAGCGATGACAGGCAATACTGGCACTGATAAGGGCATCCGCGGGAGGTTTCGAAATACACAAGCCGGTTTTTCATATCGTCCCTGTCCTCTTCCAGCATGTATGGCGAAGGTAAAGACGCAAGTTTTTCCAGATCGGCCTGCACAATTACTTTGCTGATATATTCGCGGGATGACACCCCCTTTATCTCAACGGCATATCCTTTCTCAATAACAGCTAATAATTCACCCAGAACAAACTCTCCCTCACCTCCTATTACATAGTCGATATTCCAGTTGCGGAGAAAAAAGTCCGGCTCATACATCACCTCCGGCCCTCCAAGAATAATAGTTAGGTCCGGCTTCCCTGCTTTCAGTAGCGAAATCAATTCTCTTGTCTGTTCTACATTCCAGATATATACACTTATACCTATCACATCACAGCCACTGTCAAGTAATTCTCCGGCTACCTTCTCCACTTGCTCTTTGATGGTATATTCTTTAAACGAAATGTCAAAGCGGTCTTTGTTAGCCACATAAAGCCAACGAAGAGCCAATGAAGTATGGATATACTTAGCATTAAAAGTAGTGAGAATCGTTTTCATCTGACAAAGGTAAGAGTTTTTTCAGTGAACAGTCAACAGTCATCAGTTAACAATATACTCTCGCAAAGACGCAAAAGGTAACAAAGGTAACAGATATATCAGTTAACAGTTAGCAGTTAGCAGTAAACAGTAAACAGTAAACAGTCATCAACCCGTAACTTGTAACTGTTAAAAGGTAACAAAGGTAACACTTATTTCAGTTAACAGTAAACAGTCAGCAGTTAACAACCCGTATCTTGTCTACTCGTAACTTGTCTACTCGTAACTTGTAACTGCCCGTAGGGCGCAGTAACTCGTAACTATATCAAAAAAGTTACAAAAGTTACACTTTTCCCACTATTTTTTATCTGTTCCTTTTTCCCTCTCTGTAAGTCCCCCGAGGGGAAACAACGTTCGGCGGAGCCAATTTAGGGGGCTCCTTCAATACTTCAAAGAACTGTCAGCCAAAGGCTACCGGCTAAATACATAGATAAATATTTTCCTCAAAAAAACAAAAAACCGGTACTTTATTCAGTACCGGCCTAATGTTATATTGAATGTGAGATCCGTTATTATCCTACCTCTACTACGAGGAATTTGGTCAGGCTCCAGAATCTCTTGTAATCCGTCACTTTAATAACCACTTTACCGCTTGCATCTTTATCCAGGGTATAGCTGTCTTTCGGATGGTCCGACAAAAGCTTAGCTTTCTTGTCATATACAGGAATACTCTGAGTATCACGTATATCCACCTTTATAAATTTGCTTTTCTCGATACCTTCGTTCAGTATCTTGTTTGACGCAAGGAATCCACCTGTAACGACTTTAGCTTCCTTCAGTTCTTTGGATGTACCGAACATATAATAAGCAGTATTTAATTCCTTATCCTGCTCTTTGATCTTAGAGGCCTGTTCAGCAGTCTGCGTAGATAAGTTATCCACATTTTCTGTCAATGACTTCACATCTGTCTGCAACGAAGCGATCTGGGCATCGCGTGTAGCAAGGGACGACTGCAGCTCGGATATTGTATTTGCCCTTTCGGTCAGCTCCGCATTCAGACGTTCGATTGTAGACTTCAGGCCGGCCATCTGTCCCGAATTACCCTTCAGACGTTGATTCAACTTATCTATATCTGCTTTATTCTTTTTCAGGATTTCATTTATCATTTCAAAATTGTCCCTGACACGGGTTTTAGTGTCGTTCGACATTTCACCTTTCGATTTGGATTCTATAGTCAGATATTTTTCGGCTTCCCTTATCTGTCTGAAATTTTCCTCCACATCGTTTATCAGGCTGTTCATTTCAGCCAGTTCAGTATTCCCCTGAGCACTAACCTGCAACAAGGAGTCCCGTTGGGCTTGTAAAGCCTTATATTCATCCGAATTTTTTACGTTACATGACGCTAAAGCTAATAAGCAAAAGCATCCTACAAATAATTTTTTCATATACAAATATTTAACTTGTTAGTTTTATTATCGAATTTATTCATCCATTTTTACCAGACAGGACTATAACAAACTCACCACGTGGTTCGTTCACCGAAAAGTGAGATATTAGTTCCGTCAATGTTCCACGGCATGTCTCTTCATATACCTTCGATATCTCGCGGCAAGTAGCGGCATACCTGTCTTCTCCCATGTATTCGGCCAATTGGGCCAGTGTTTTTAATACCCTGTGGGGAGACTCGTAAAACACGATAGTGCGGGTTTCCTCTGCCAGGATTTTCAATCGGGTCATACGCCCTTTCTTCTGGGGCAGAAACCCCTCGAAACAGAATCTGTCGCACGGGATACCCGACGATACCAGTGCAGGAACAAAAGCCGTGGCACCCGGCAAACATTCCACATCAATACCGGCTTTCACACATTCCCTCACAACCAGAAACCCCGGATCGGATATACCGGGCGTGCCCGCATCGGATACCAAGGCAATATCTTCTCCTGCATTGAGCCTGTTGACTATATGTGAAACAGCTTTATGTTCGTTGAATTTATGATAAGACTGCATTTTGTTCTGTATATCGAAATGCTTTAAGAGGATACCTGTAGTACGTGTATCTTCAGCCAGTATAAGCGCAGCGTCCTTCAGTAGTCGCACTGCCCTGAACGTCATATCCTCAAGATTACCTACGGGCGTAGGTATGATGTATAACTTTCCCATTTCCTTTCTTTCTATGCAAACTTACACGCTGCAAATATACGAAAAAAATAACCTACCATGTATAAAACGTGAATTATGTGCATTTGTTATGAGCCTGTCTAAATTTTATTCGTTCAGATTTTCAGAACTATTTTTAGAATGATTTTTTCTTTTTTGAAGTGCGAATAGCGGGCTATTCAAGCTGAAAAAAGGGGAAAATCGGATAAAAAGAGACTGAAAATGAACGAAAATAGTATTATAATAAAGTATTCATATAAAATTGAAACAGGCTCTAAGTACTTTCGATAATACATTTTTCCTCAATGGAAATACCAAAAAGGGCGAAATCATATTTCACGGGATCGGCAGCGTCCAGCAACCTGAGATTAGCGGTCAGCTCCAATGCAGCCTGCCAATCCGGCTTATCACGATACAGTAACCCCAGCTTGCGGGCTGTGCGTTCCACATGCAGATCGAGCGGGCAAATCAAATCTTTGGGCTTTACTTTGTTCCATAATCCGAAGTCTACCCCATTATTATCGCTGCGGATCATCCAGCGCAGGTACATATTGAGACGCTTACACGCCGACTTACGGGCAGGCGAAGGTATGTGCTTGCGGGTACGCCGGGGAGCATCGGGATGTAAGAAAAAATAGGTTTCGAAATGGTTGAGCGCGGCTTCAACGGTCATATTTTCATCCGGAAAGAATGCATCCTCAAAGCTATTATATACAGAATAATGCCGCTTCATAAAATGGATACAATATAACAGGTCGGTATCATTGAATGTACGGTGCTTAAACCCCAATACTTTTTTCAGGTCGGAATCTTTATGTTGCATAATAAATTCATAGGGGCTGTTATCCATTCGCTGAGCCAGCTCCCTGCATTTATTTATGATCGTTTTACGTTGTCCCCAGGCAAATATGGATGCAAAGAATCCCATAATCTCCTTATCCTGTTTCGATGCGAAGCCATGAGGGATGCAAACAGGGTCGTTAGCTATAAATCCGGGAGTATTGTATTGCGCTGCTTTCTTATCCAGGAACCCTTTTAAATCAAGTATATGTGTATCTTCCACTTATTCTTTCCATTAAAATCAAGAGTGCAAAGATACGTTTTTTCAGAAATATCGCATATTTTTGAAAATAATCGTATTCAGATGCTCATTCACATAAACAATAAAAAAATAACAATCTACACCCTTATACAGTTAAAATAATCGCTCAAAAAAGCTGTTCATTCATCCAATAATAATTAATTTTGAACCAAAAATTAAAAAAACATGCTACTAAACATTATCCCTGCAGATACGCTCCAAAATGCAGAATTATCGGTATCTGCCATAGACAATTTCCTTGACAAGATTTTCGACCATGCCGTGACTTTAGGTTTGAAACTTATTGCTGCCGCAATTGTGTTTATCATCGGACGATGGGTGATTAAATGGCTGAGAAAATTCATCGACCGCTTTCTGGAAAGACGCCAGATTGAAGCTACTGTAAAAAGTTTTCTTGACAGCCTGGCTAATATTACGCTACAGCTCGTCCTGTTCTTATCGATAGTGAATATACTGGGACTTTCGATGACGTCTTTTGCCGCTATTCTTGCTGCCGCAGGTTTAGCTGTGGGTATGGCCATGAAAGACAACTTATCTAACTTTGCCGGAGGAGTCATGCTTCTGATAAACAAACCATTCAAACTGGGGGACCGGATTGTAACCCAAGGCATGGATGGTTCGGTACAAGCCATCGGTATTCTATATACAATACTTCTGACGGGAGACAACCGCACCATATATATACCGAACGGCCCTTTATCCACAGGAACTATAACCAACTATTCGAGCCAAAAGGAAAGGCGTATAGACATTACATTTACGCTGGGCTATGGTGCAGATGTAGATAATGTAAAATCTATCCTCCAATCTGTTATCAAAAATAATCCTTCTATAAAGGATACCCCCGAACCGTTCATTGGCGTTACAATGCTGAACAATGGGACATTGGATGTTACAATACGGGTATGGGCAGATAGTGGAGATTATGCTTCGATAAACGTAGACCTGAACGAAAAAGTGTACGCGGCATTCCGCGAAAATAATATTTTCGGACCAGCGGTCACAAGCATCAAAATGCTTAAAGATTAAAAAATATTAAAACTCCTCTTTATATCTATAAATAGCATATAGACATTTTCTATTCAAGAAGAAAAAAAGTAGTTTTGTACCAAGTAAGGAATGTCTATATATTATATAATAAATCAATAATTTTTAAAAAGCTATGAAAAGGCAAAAATTAAAGCTATTATTTTCATTAATTGCTCTGGTTGCGATTTTAGGAACATCTTGTAGCAAAAAGACAATGACCCCGTTAGCAAATTCTCTGTTCACAACTAACCCTTCTCCACTCGAATTAGTGGGCACAAAAGTACCGGTGACAATCAACGGACGTTTCCCTGCCAAATGGTTCGAAAAAAGCACATCAGTAGTTGTTACCCCTGTATTGAAATACAGCGGAGGCGAAGCCCTTGGCACTTCTTACTCTTATCAGGGCGAAAAAGTTGCAGGAAACGGTACTGTTGTTAATTTCGAAAGTGGGAGCGCTATCACCCTGCGGTCAGAATTTGACTACACTCCGGCAATGAAGAAATCGGAATTATTCTTAAGATTCGACTTCTCCAGAAACGGAAAAACCGTAGCAGGCTTCCCTGATGTAAAAATAGCTGACGGCGTAGTTTCTACTCAGGCGCTTGCCAGTGCTGCGACTACCACTCCGGCTGTAGCACCCGATGCTTTCCAGCGTATCATCAAAGAGGCATATGATGCGGATATCATGTTCCTTATCCAACAAGCTGAATTGCGTTCAAGCGAGCTGAACTCTACAAATCTTGCCGCATGGAAAGACCTGGTAAAAGAAGCTGATTCTAATGACCGGAAAAACATAAATGTAGAAGTATCTGCTTATGCTTCTCCCGACGGTGGTTATGAGCTGAATGAAAAACTTGCTGAAAAACGTGAGAAAAATACAACAGACTATCTTACCAAAGATTTCAAAAAGAAGAATATAGATACAGAAATCAATGCCAAATATACCGCTCAGGACTGGGAAGGTTTCCAAAAACTGGTTCAGGCATCAAGCCTTCAGGATAAAGATATCGTATTGAGAGTTCTTTCCATGTATCCTGACACTGAAACAAGGGAAAAAGAAATCAAAAACATCTCGGCAGTATATTCCGGATTAGCAGAAACAATCCTTCCTAAACTTCGTCGTTCACGCCTGATTGCAAATATCGAAGTTATCGGTAAGACAGATGAAGAACTGAAGAACGCAGCAAATTCCGACCTTACAGGCCTTTCAGTAGAGGAACTGTTATATGCTGCAAATCTGAACGGAACTTCTAAAGAGAAGATCTATACTTATGTTACTCAGAAATTCCCTAACGACTACCGCGGATGGAATAACTTAGGTGCATACTACTATACAACCGGTCAGACAAGCAAAGCTGTACAGGCATTCAACAAAGCGGCACAGGTATCGGCAAAAGCTCCTGAAGCTAATATGAACCAGGCTTTACTTTCTCTTGCTGATGGTAACACCGCTAAAGCAGAACAACTGCTGGGTAGCGCTTCCGGTGCTAATACACTGGGTGAAGCACTTGGTTTATTATACATACAGAAAGGTGATTACAACAGAGCTGTACAGGCATTCGGCGATGCTAAAACAAACAATGCCGCTCTGGCACAGGTATTAACCAAGAACTACAACAAAGCTCAACAGACATTGGATGCTGTAGCAAATAAAGATGCTACAACATATTACCTGTCGGCTATCGTAGCGGCCAGAACAAATAATACATCAGGTGTTGTTGGTAACCTGCGCTCAGCATTAGACAAAGGATTTTCAACTTCTGAAGTTCTTAACGATATAGAGTTCGCTAAATTCCTTACAAATTCCGATGTAAAAAATCTGTTGATAAGATAAACATTAACAGGCTTTTGAAATATGAAAAAAGCAGCAGGACTTTTCCTGCTGCTATTTTTTTGTTCATAACCGGGATTATAGAAGTAATTGCCTTGCCCTACAAATAAAAAAGCCGGAGTATTATTATTCTCCGGCTTTCAAGATTATCTCGAATATCTCAGACTATTATTTTACTTCCCACACATCTTTAGTCATCAGGTAATCCCTTAACTTGCGCACAGGGTTCTTCGCCTGCACATCTTTGATCTGATCTGCCACACCCTGATCATATGTAGGCCCTTCTACATCGCGGATAACACCTAAAGCCAAAGGCAGTCCGTTTTCAGGAGACATCAGGCCTAATTTCATATGCAAAGTATCATCCAGCATTGTAGCGTCGTGAACAAGAACATCATCTATTGTAAATCCGTTTTGTCCTATAATCACATCTTTTATCTGCCATCCGTCCATAACAAGACCTTTGTCTTTATTGGCTCCGAACAACATTTTCTCTCCGTGCTTAAGCAATATTGTACGTTCGGCCCTCCATGCTTTATCTACAATATTGTCATGGATAGCATCGTTAAATATCACGCAATTCTGGAGGATTTCCACAACGGACGTACCTTTATGCCGTGCCGCATGCGTCAAAATCTCGGTAGTATTTGCCAGATCGACGTCGATACAACGGGCGAAAAAGGTTCCGCGAGCGCCTAAGGCCAGCTCAACAGGATGGAACGGATCTTCGACTGTACCATACGGAGAAGATTTTGAAACAAATCCCCTGTCGGATGTCGGGGAAAATTGCCCTTTCGTTAACCCGTATATTTTATTGTTCAATAACAGAATATTTATATCCACATTACGGCGAACCGCGTGAATAAAATGGTTACCGCCGATTGCCAGGCAATCGCCGTCGCCTGTAGCCAGCCATACAGATAATTCAGGTTTTGCAGTCTTCACTCCTGTAGCCACGGCAGCCCCACGTCCATGAATAGTATGGAAACCATATGTATTCATATAATAAGGCAGACGTGAAGAACAACCGATACCTGAAACCACAGCCGTCATATGCGGCAGTATATCCAGTTCGGCCATTGCTTTATATAAACAGTTGAGAAGAGCATGGTCTCCGCACCCCGGACACCAGCGTACATACTGATCGCTTTTATAATCTTTGGCCTGATGAGATGAGGCCATTTTCACATTTACATCCATAGTTTTACTCTCCTAATTTCTTGGTGAATGCTTCTATCAGGTCGGATACAGCAAAAGGCTGCCCTTCAACCTTATTGTAACGGGATATTTGCAATCCCTCTATTTTTTCCTGCAAATAGCCGGCAAACTGGCCATTATTTTGTTCTGCAACAATAATTTTCTTAAACTTATTAAGTACTGCAGCTGTATTTTTCGGCAACGGGCTAATAAAACGGAAATGAGCCAAAGCTACTTTCTGCCCGGCGTCATTCATTTTCTCCACAGCTTCGCGCAGGTGTCCGTATGTACCGCCCCAGCCCACAACGAGCAAGTCGGCATCTTCTCCACCGATTAATTCCAACTGCGGGATAAAATCAGCAATCTTATTAACTTTAGTCTGACGCACGTTCACCATTTTCTGGTGATTAGCCGCATCTGTAGATATGGCTCCCGTGGTATAATCTTTTTCGAGCCCTCCTATACGGTGTGTATAACCTTCAAGACCAGCCTCGGCCCAATAACGTACCATTGTTTCATCGTCACGTAATGCGCTGCGCCATTCATTGCCCTTATATTGGCTTACATCATGCGGCACTATAGACGGATACTTATCCAAATCAGGTATACGCCATGCGGATGAACCATTGGCTATATAACCGTCGGTAAGTAATATAACCGGAGTTATATGCTCCAATGCAATTTTAGATGCCCAGTATGCCATATCGAAACAGTCTGTCGGGCTGGCAGCCGCCATAACAACAATTGGGCTTTCGCCATTACGTCCATACAGAGCCTGGCGAAGGTCGGTTTGTTCTGTTTTGGTCGGCAAACCTGTCGACGGGCCTCCGCGCTGAACATCCACAACAACAAGAGGCAATTCTGCCATTACGGCAAGACCTATAGCCTCTCCCTTCAGCGCCAGACCGGGACCAGAAGTTGAGGTAGCGGCAAGGCTTCCGGCAAAACTTGCCCCGATAGCCGTACACACTCCTGCTATTTCATCTTCGACCTGAATGGCCTTAACTCCTAACTGTTTAAATTTAACGAGCTCATGCAATATGTCAGTAGCGGGTGTAATCGGATATGAGCCTAAGAAAAGCGGCTTACCTGAATTTTCTGAAGCGGCAATCAGCCCGTAAGCAGTAGCTGTATTACCATTTACATCCAGATAATAACCCTTATCCACATTTACGGTTTCTACGCGGTATGATGATATGGTAGTATCGGTATTCTGTCCATAATTGAATCCATCGGCCAATACTTTCAGATTTGCTTCCACCAATACGGGTTTCTTTGCAAATTTAGCCGATAGCATATGGTTAGCAACATCGAGAGGCCGGTTAAACAACCAGCAAACCAAACCCAGGGCAAACATATTTTTACTACGGATACGCGATTTCATATCCATTTCCATTCCTTCCAGACTACTTTTAGTCAATGAAGTAACAGGAACTGAGATTATTTGCTGAGTGGTAAGTCCCAACTCTACAAAAGGATCTTCTGTAGCAAACTGTGCCTTCTCCATATCTCTTTTCGAGAAAGAATCCGTATCAATAATAATAACAGAATCTCTTTTCAGAAAATTGGCATTTACTTTCAATGCTGCCGGATTCATCGCAACTAATACGTCTGCCTTATCTCCGGAATTATAAATCTGATTGCCTAAATGTACCTGAAATCCGGAAACACCGGAAAGTGTACCTTGAGGGGCTCTGATTTCTGCCGGAAAATCGGGAAAAGTGGAGATTTGATTCCCAAAGATTGCCGAAAGGTTTGAAAAGATGGTTCCGGTTAACTGCATGCCATCCCCCGAATCACCTGAAAAACGTATGACTATGTCCTTTACGTCCTTAATTTTTACTGTGTTTTGCATTACTAATTCTATAAATAACAGATAGTATATTAAATCATGAACAAAGGAAAAAAGTATTCATGAATAAACAAACTAATTTAGATAAAAAAATGCCAAAATAACACTTTTTACTTCGGTCTATACTGTTTCGTTAAAAAGAACTCAAGCATTTTTCTGCAATTATGTATTTAGTATGTATCTTTTAATTTAAAAAGCATGGATCAAAGAAGAATTACGTATGGAGAAGAATTATCAGATAAATATTCCACCAAAACATCGTTAAAACCTATCTATATCAAATAGATTATTTTGATACAGCACCTTTCTTTATAGATAAATATAGAAATTCAGAAAAAGTATAGATATATTTGGGTTCACTTTAAACAAATCCAACATGATATATGCTATTATTTTAATAATCTTCGGATTAACATCTTTTTTATTCAACAAATATCCCGTTATAAAAAAAATGGCTTTATGGTTGGCCTGCATTGCTCCACTAATTATTATCTGGGGAGTCGTAGGCATCGTAATACTAAGTACAATACGATACAGTGTTATCCAGGACAATGCCGCTTACTGGTTCTCTCTTATCTGCGGCAGTGTAATAGAAATACTAATTGGTTTATTACTTATTTACCGATATTTGAGAATAAGCAAATACGCGGATTCTGATAAAAAGCTTTTCCAATATCAGAATATCCTGGGAATAGTTGCAGTGCTGACAGGCATTGTAACAATCATTGTTATTTGAAGCTGCTGTTCCTCTATTCCGTCTCCGGATAATTCTTTCTATTTAAATTTAGGACAATAGATCTTGAATTTTATCATAATTATTCCGAACTTCATACCAATAAATTTAAGATACAAAGATGAAATATCGCATAGAAAAAGATACGATGGGGGAAGTAAAAGTCCCTGCTGACAAATACTGGGGAGCACAAACTGAACGCTCAAGAAATAACTTCAAAATAGGGCCGGAAGCGTCTATGCCCAAAGAGATAATCTATGCATTTGCCTACCTGAAAAAAGCAGCGGCATATGCCAACGCCGATCTGGGGGTTTTGGAGGTTTCGAAAAGGGACCTGATAGCCCTAGTATGTGATGAGATATTAGGAGGTAAACTCGATGACCAGTTTCCACTCGTAATATGGCAAACCGGGTCCGGTACACAATCGAATATGAATGTCAACGAAGTTATATCCAACCGGGCATTGGTATTAAGTGGCGGTAAACTCGGAGAAAAGAGTCCGATCCATCCGAATGACGATGTAAACAAATCACAGTCTTCAAATGATACCTACCCTACCGCATTACATATTGCCGCATATAAAAAGATTATAGAGCAAACGATACCTAAAGCTCAGGAACTACAGACGGCTTTAAGCAGTAAGGCTAATGATTTTAAAGACATTGTAAAAATAGGCCGGACACATCTGCAAGATGCAACACCACTAACCTTAGGACAGGAGTTTTCCGGTTATGCAGCTCAATTACAATATGCTATCGATGCAACTAAAGCTACATTGAAGCATTTATCCCAGCTTGCACTGGGAGGGACAGCTGTAGGTACTGGCTTGAATACACCTGACGGATATGACGTGAAGGTAGCAGAATACATTGCCCAATTTACAGGTTTACCTTTTATTACCGCCCCTAATAAGTTTGAAGCGCTGGCCTCGCACGATGCCATTGTCGGCACCCATGGGGCCTTGAATCAAATGGCGGTGGCACTATTCAAAATAGCGCAGGATATTCGTCTGCTGGGTTCAGGGCCACGTTCTGGTATCGGAGAACTGATATTACCCGAAAATGAACCGGGATCGTCAATTATGCCGGGAAAAGTAAACCCTACTCAAAACGAAGCCATCACAATGGTTTGCGTACAGGTTATGGGGAATAATACAACAATCTCCATTGCAGGATCACAGGGTAATTACGAGCTAAATGTTTTCAAACCGGTTATCGCAACTAATTTTCTGCAATCAGCCCAATTACTAGGTGATGCTTGTAAATCGTTCAATGACCATTGTGTTGCAGGCATAGAGCCTAACCACAAACGAATAAAGGAATTGGTAGATAATTCTCTGATGCTTGTTACCGCACTTAATACACATATTGGTTATGAAAAAGCTGCTGCAATAGCAAAAGCCGCGCATAAAAACGGAACAACATTAAAAGAAGAGGCTATTAAATCAGGATTCCTTACGGCCGAAGAGTTTGACAAATGGGTTCGTCCGGAGGATATGGTTGGAAGCCTGAAACTGAACTAAACGATAAATAGAATACGACTTAAATAATAAATCTCTCCAAAGTTAATCGGAGAGATTTGTTATCCGTGCGCATGAAGGGACTCGAACCCCCACGACCGTAGGTCACTGCCACCTGAAGACAGCGCGGCTACCAATTACGCCACATGCGCCTTTATCCGAGCGAAAAACGGGGCTCGAACCCGCGACCCCAACCTTGGGAAGGTTGTGCTCTACCAACTGAGCTACTTTCGCAATTGGTGGTGTAAAATTAATATATTTTTTTAGAATTAATCAAAGCTTTGACTGTTATTTCAAAATAATTGATGTTTTTTTTCAATCAGGGCAAAGCTGTAAGCCGTAAACAAAAAAGGCTGGCCGTTATAGCCAACCCTTACACGTACACACGATGAGATTCGAACTCACACGTCCTTGCGGACACTACCCCCTCAAAGTAGCATGTCTACCAATTCCACCACGTGTGTATGAATATCCTAAACAAAAAATGTGACCTTTGTCACACTCGAGCGAAAGACGAAGCCCAAACCACTAGTTACTATATCACTGGCAATAAACACCTTACAAATAAATTCAAAGAATGAAGACTGATTCTGTGTCTTTCCTTCATCTCTAATTACCTAACAGATGTCCGCCGCCAACCTGCTTTTCTTTCCGGATTCAAAATTAGTCTCTTTTTTTTAATTACACAAATCTTTAATACCATAAATATCATCATTTTTTAGTGGACCATATCCTTATAATCAAAGGCTATGATTACAAATTAACGATAATATCGCCGGATCTTTCTTCCGGAATTACCTTTAATAATCGAATTGTCCCCTTCTCAACTTTACATTCTACAGTAGTATTATATGGAGCATGCAATTTGAAATGGACATCCCATTCCTTAGGCCATGCAGGCAACAGATAGATTTTTTCCCTATCGGTCTGCAAAAGCATTTCCTGTAAAGCGATCATACCCGAACCACCCCAGTTATGGTCGGGAGTCCAGTCAAACCCCGGCCCCCAGAAAACAGGAAAACGGGTCCCGGCACTTCGCAATTTCTTTACGACCAGATCTTTCGACTCGGCAACCAGGCCAAGACGCGCGGCCCAGATAGCATCTTGTTTCCAACCCACATGACTTCTGAATTTCTGAACATCAGGATCATATCTCCATGTATTGCGGGCTATCTCCAGATTCTCTTTGCCAACGCCATATATTCCCCAGGGGAACACAGGATACAACTGGGGAGTTTCCGTATTATTTACCCGCTCCCAAAGCCAGGCCGGAGCGATTGTTTCATGCCCGCCCGTATGCCGTGTCTTTATTTCAGGTATCCTCGACAGGAAAGCCGTGAAATATTCCCGTTTGATACTGTCTGCCCCAAACGATCCGGACTTTAATAAATCCCTAGTGACGACTTTCAACGCTGCAATGGTAGATGACGCATTATAAGCCATTTTATAAGTTTCGCATGCCGACCCTGGATATAAAACGAGCTTATCCTGTTCATCAAAGACCTTTCGCCCTCTTTGCCGGGCCAGATATTGATAATGTTCATTAAAAAAACGGAGGGTGCTTTCAATTAATGGAAGATATTCTTTGATATCCCCGCCTGTATATTGCTCATGTTCCAGTATCATATAGCAGAATTCCAAAGCTGTATCCCACTGATACTCAAGCCATGCATTATATTCCATCCCCTTATCATAATCGTCAGGGCGTTTCCACCCGTACTCACTCGGATTTGGTAAACCGAAGTTCTCTATCTGCTCGGTAAAGCAAGCTCCTTCATGCCCCCAATAGACCTTACTCCTCAACTCTGCGGCAGGCAATAGCCGGTTATAAAAGTCAAACTGGGATCTCATCATATCAAAATCACCGCTCCTGAGCATCGGGAAATAGACCAGACGCTGATTCTGTGCGGTATGTGTTCCCCCACCCCACTTCCTGAAATCGGGAGTAAAACGATAAAGGGTATCTGTGTACTGAGGATCGTATGTAAACAATCCACCGTTAAATTTTGTAGGATAATCCCCGTATGCATTGCATCCCAGCATATAGCGGAACAACTGATAGTTACGGGCAATCTCTTTCGCCTTTCCATCATTATCCGAAGCGATATGAATAAAGCTGCGGTTCCAGAAATCAGCCCACCATTTTTTATTCTCTTTCCGGTCCGAAACAACTGGTTTTTCCAATCCGGACTTCCATGCCGCAATATCCGGCGTTTGGGCTGTATGAAGTTTTATCCTTATACTGCAATTCTTCAGGAGCTTTTCGCTTTCCAGTCTCCATGCCCGGAAATCGGTATTTACATAAACACCTTCCGATATACCGGATGCTTTAAAACCCTTCGCTTCCATATATCCCCCAAATACAAGATTATGGAGCGGGTTGTTTATCAGGGACTTTACCTCATTTAATCCCTGCTGTGCTACGGCGACGTCGAATACGGTTTTTCCCTGATTCTGATGGTAAAACAAAACCTTATTCCCTTCGAACCTGACTTCATCCTTTTTCGTTACCAGATCTTTCGGAGCAGCCCATTTATATGAATTCTGGTTACTTTCGTCTTTCCGTAACAATCTGTCCTGATAACGCCAGTTTTCATAGCAGGCCTCGATTTTCAAGCCCTGATTATTCGAGATATCGACATTTATAACCGGATTGAACACATCCACCCAAATATGGACTTTTGACGTAATATTTCCGTCACTGCCTTTTATATATACACATCCTTCTTCCGGATTCAATTCCTGACTGAACTCATTACCAAATGGATTGGGTGTGAGTTTCAAGCGGACACGTCCGGGTTTAAGCAGCGTGTTATTTTCGTCGAATGTTCCGCTACGCGACATGTAAAATAATATGTCTCCATTTTCTACCCAGACATTCAATCCTATATCGCCACCGCCACAGGGCATGCTTTCAGCCGAATTTTCACTCTGGGTATTCCACTTCACACTGTAGCCGGAAATTGTCTGCCCCGATACAGTACAGACCTGAAACAAGACAGATAATAGCAATATAAAAGAGCGGGTACACATAGCTTACTTCTTTTTCAGGGAGTCGACATATTCTTTGTATATAGCCTTCCAATTATAATTATTCTGATATAAATACAATTCTATCCGGGTTTTATGTATTTTGAAAATGGCTGAAATCTCCCTCATGCTTTTGTAATCCACAGCCTCTTCCCTTGCCTGCTTCAAATGATTGAGTATGTACTCATCCATTTCTTTTGGCATATCAGGCAGTATTTCCCGGTATGCCTTCATCGTAAAATCGACTTTGCCGATAGTGTATTTATCCAGAATAGCTTCCACCTGCTCCTCTGTGAGATCTTTCCTGAGCCCTGTCATCAACGCCTCATGTACCGTCTTGGGGATTGTGGAATCAACTATCAGTTGGCGGTCATCGGCTGACAGCTTCTCTCCGGTTTTCGGATTTATGCCTTCCGGAACCATCGTATAAGAATGGCTGTCGTGCCAAGTCTTTACGGCCGTCAGGTGTGTCGATATTACATCTGCCAGACGGGCTTCTTTTCCTTTATCGTTCAGTTCTAAGGAAGTAACCCAATCTGTCGATTTCTTTAGAATTTCAGTATCCGCCTGAGCAGATACATATGTAAAAACGAATACAAATAATAAAGATATAACTAACTTTTTCATCATATAACTTATTTAATATCATCCCAGTTATCTGTCCTGAATGAAGATAAAGGCAAGCCTTCGGTACTGAATAAATCTCCAATAACAAAATCCTTAAAGCCATAACGCACAGCGAGCGGTTTGCCGACTTTATCTGACGAAACTTCTATCTTGCTGCGTTTGATCTCTGCCTTTGCCGGATAAAACACCCGGTCTTCGCCCGCTATCTCAAAGTTTTTAAGTTCTTTTCCGTAGGCTGTAAGCCACATAGGGGCATTGTCGAACGACAAAACAGCCTTGCCTTCTTCTACTACCATCTCTCTAAATGTCGGGCTTTCATATGCAAAACCTGTCATCCCGTAAGTCTTAGCCAGAGCCATCATTGCCAGGCGTTCACCTCCGGCTTCTTTATTGCGGGGGTGGATACAGTTCTCTTCGCCTATATCCATCAGAACTGCCATCCCCGAATTTGGTATTACCTGAGCAGATTTATATTGAGCTTCGCGTAAAAAGGCCGCGTTAAAATCCCCGTGCTTTTCGGGAGGATTATTATATGGCGCTATCTGGCAATAATAGAACGGAAATTCTCCCTGCCCCCATATTTTCCGCATTTCCTTTACAAAAGTCTGGAAAAGAAGGGGATATTGCGCTGCCCGGTCGTAATTAGATTCTCCCTGATACATTATCGCTCCTTTGATAGTATAACCTTTTACCGGATGTATCATGCCATTGTACAGAGTCGTAGGAGTCCGGTTCTTCTCCTTTACATCATCGATACTATCCGGCAGTTTCACTTCCTTAAATTCACGGCTGAGAATATCGCGGCTCATCCAGCTTTCGATCCACGACCCTCCCCATGAAGAAAGGATAAGCCCGACCGGAATATCCAGTGTTTCGTTTATCAGGCGCCCGAAGTAATAAGCGGTGGCACTGAATTCCTTTACTGTTTCGGGGGTAGCTTCCTGCCATTCTCCGATAAAATTATCCTGTGGCTCCAGTTCGGATGTACGTTTAACTGTAATAATGCGCATATTCTTATTCTTCGACTTGAAAATAGCTTTATTCCCTCCCTCTACCGGCTGATTTTTAAAGCCTTTCATCGGCATTTCCATATTAGACTGGCCTAAGCATAGCCAGACCTCGCCAATCAATATATTCTCAAGAGTAATTTTATCTTTCCCATCCGAAACAGTAATCGTATATGTATCATTACCTGCGGTTGGAGTAGGTATTTGCAGAATCCATCTACCTGCATTATCTGTCTTGGCCGAATATTTCCGGTCAGTCCATGACGGATCTGCTTCTATCGACTTCCCTTTTTCCGACCAGCCCCACATATTGATATTTGAGTTTTGTTGTAATAACATGTTATCGCCAAAGATGGATGGCAATTTCAACTGCGCCTGAACTGACATGCTTAATATCAACATCAGAGATAATAGCAAAGAGAGTTTTTTCATGTTTATATTTATATTAGTTTTTTAGTTTATAATGACATTGATATTAATATTAATTAACTATATATAGTTAAAAAGTAACAAAAGTAACAGATATACCAGTAATCAGTAAACAGTAAACAACTCGTATTTTGTATCTCGTATCTTGTCAACTCGTAACTTGTAATTGCCCGAAGGGCGAAATAACCCGTTACTATTTCAAAAAAGTTACAAAAGTTACACTTTTTCCACTATTTTTTATCTGTCCCTTTTTTCCCTCTCGGTAAGTTCCCCCTTGGGGGCTCGTTCATCCTTTCAAAGAGCTATCAGCTAACAGCCAAAGGCTATCCGCTAATAACATAGATAAAGTTTTCAACTTCTGATGAGCATCATTTATCAATTTATAATCTCTAAATGTCAATTGTTTCCCTTTTCAATTATAACATTTCCAATAAGACCGCTTCCGGCAAGGGTTTTATCCCTTCTCCTGTGATGGGTTCCGTTCGTCCATATCTTCTTGTTGTCATCAGGTTCCGCATTGTAATATTCATCGCCTAAGATACGGTTTGCCCATGTATTTACAACTTCGATCTCAATTGTATTTTCCCCATTTTTTACAGCACCGGAAATATCCAGCCTATATGGTTTCGTCCAGATGATACCACAGGACTTGCCATTGATTTTTACCTCCGCAAGATTTGCAATTTCATCAAATGCGATATCGAATTTATCTCTGTCGGCAACATTCAGGTTAAAGGTACTTCTATAAATAGCCGTACCTGAATAATAGCGGATACTGTCATTTTTATGCCTGCTCCAATCTGTCAGCGTTTCAAACATTACGGGATTTGTCGGGCCTCTCTTTTCTTTATCAAATGATACACTCCATGTACCTGCTAACGGAATTGTATCGGTTATTTTCCGAATACTTCCTTTTCCGCCTGTTGCGGATGTTGGCGTTTGCAACACGATAAAGCAAGATTCGTTCGGCTCTAATGCCAAATCTATATTTGTTCTTCCGTCCACAACAGACCAGCTGGCATTTGTATCTGTCTTTCCGGTGACAGGATTCCACAATTCAGGAATACGCCCCGATGAACGGAGGCTAACCTCCAGGTCCCGCTTCTTATCCTGCTGGTTGGAAACGAAATAGACATCAGCCTTATCTGATTGGCGATGAGTGTAGGCAATACCCCTGGCATAACCCTTTATTCCTTTCTCCATCGCTGCAAAATCACGTCCGACACCAATATCTTCAAAAGTTTCTTTGACATAAGGCAGCTTTACAAAACTGGCCGAAGCCCATTCTATTTTTTCTCCCTCCTCTTTAAAATCTAACGTTTCAACAGGTAAACCCCCTATCATTATCTTGGCCCCTTGCGCGGAAAACTCTTTCAATTTCCGGGCCACAGCCTTCGACATCCTGTATTCCGGCTGCATAGGATGTTTACCGGGGATTACCAATACGGCGTAACTCATACCGTCAGGAAGGACAATCCGTCCGTCCTCTACCTTCATTCTGTTCAACAGCACATCGGCATTAAAGCTGTCATACTGATAGCCTCTGAGGCAGTTGACCCAATCTTCGGAAGTTGTTATATTTGCGGAATGATTTACTCCGGCAGGCATTTCCCGGGCAGGCGTGCCCACATTCGCCATGCGCCTTTTCTCCCATTCCAGTTTTTTTTCACCAAACAGCCCCGGCAAAAACGGAACAAGCCTGTCCGGTAAGATAGAACGCCTAGGCAATTCCTCCCCTGTGAATACGGCAATATCGGCGACAGGTTTTCCATATTGCAATAAGGCCTGGCAGCGCTGTGCATAATCTACCCATGCCCTGCCAGGTTTCCACCAGGTCTGGTCGCGCTGAAAATACAGCCCGATGCCATCGAGTGTCATACCCGGCTTACGATCCTGCCAGGGATTCAGCGCGTACACATGGTAGCTCAGACGGTTTACTCCCAAAGCATAATGCCTGTCTTGCAGGGTTTTCAGCATCGCGGGATGTTCGTCGAACATCAGCCTTAACTGTGTGAATGCCTCTGCCTGTACAATATTTTTCCCGTAGATGTGCGCGCCTGAAATGGCGTCCGACACATCATTAGGCTTATCGTGGGTAGGACTTTGCAACCAATATTCATTCATCGGAATATCAGTGTTTTTATAGTGCATCATACCATCGCTGACCATAGTTGGCGATACATTCTCGGCGCTGAATTCACAGCCTTTCGCATTGGCTTCTTCTTTCAGTACGGCATAGAACTTATCTACAACCAACTCTGCTATAGTTTGGCGCACATCATACAAAATACGTTCCGACATATCAGCGCTTCCGACAGGAAATCCGGCCATTACCGGTAAATAATCATATATATCGTATCCCCTGCGACTCTTAAACTCATCCCGAAACAACGGAGACCAGTTCTGACTACCACATTCCCAACTATCTACATGAAAGACTTTCAATACACGGGATGCAATCTCCGGCCCGGCCACTTCATAAGCCTTTCCAAACCATGAATTGAATTGCAGGCGGATAGCTTCGGGATTGAATTTATCACACTCCAATCCGATTCCACCTCCTCCGGTGGCATTGGTGTGTCCCGTCGACGTATGGCCTAAACGCAGGATTGTCCATTTTCCTTCCGGAGCCTTCCAGTTCAATTTACCGTCTGTGCCTAGATATGAAGAAATATCTGTCATTTTTTTCATATCTATACATTGGTTATCCGGTATCTGCGAAGCAGTAGTACGGGCGCTGACACGCCACGCGTCTCCCGTTTTACCTTCGTACTGATGTATGCGGGCTTCGGAAGACATCCAGATGCTTTTAAGTTTCAGATTTTGCTTCCATTTAGCCGCATCCAGATCTTCGGCTCCCGGCTCCGTTCCACTCAGATTATATTGCAGGCGGAAATATTTTGCAGTGGTGCCTGGTATAGAATGAGTCATAGGGAAATCATCGTTCTGCCATCCCTGGCGGGGAGGTTCTAATTGAACGATCTTCCTATAGTTTCTCCCGTCATTACTGGCTTCTATGGTGAGCCTTTGCGGCTGGAAACTACGCGAAGGCCCCGTAAGCTGTATGGTACGACAGGTAAACGGTCTTTCAAATTCGAGCTGAATCCAGCAAGGATCATCGCTTCGTAAAAGCTCCTTATTATCTTTTTTCACCAAAAACTGAGGATCTATATCCGCGATGCTGCTTGTTACTCTCGGTTTTACCGTTTCTGTCGAAATCCCCTCTCCGTCAGGTGTAGGAAATGCATAGACAGCAATGTCTTTATAATATCCTTTATAGCTTTCGGGTTGCGGCAAGGTTCCATTAAATTGCTTTCCACCCTGTATATCCAGTTGCGACCAAACGACTTTTTGCATAGAAAGTTCCGGTGTAATCCAGGGGCCGCCGGCCAAAGCAAATCCATCGCAAATATGGAAGGCTATTTTCATTCCTATCCTGTCCGCTTCTTTGAAAGCGAAGTCTACCATCTCCCACCATAGGGGGCTTAACTGCTCCACAACCGGTGTCAGATAAGGTTTTTCGGGAATTCCTCTGATTGGCATCAGATATGCCCCTTCCAACCCGATTTCTTTCATCGCTTCCAAATCGGCCGTAATGCTCTTTTTGTTTACTGCCCCATTCATCCAGTACCAGAATGTCCACGATTTCGTTTCAGCGGAAGGCTTCTCCCACAATTGCCTCAGGTTTTGAGAAAAGCAATCGCCCAAGAATAGAAATGATATGATGATAAATAAGAATATCTTTTTCATTTAATACTTATTTTGTCTCAAAAGACAGGTAAATACTTCCTTTCTGCAATCCGGTTACCCATTGGGCCTGAGAAGAAGGGCCGACCAAATCGGTGGCATTCACCTTATTGCGTACAGCCGGGATAACTTTCAATATAGAAATACCACTATTTGGGAAAGTATATAATAATACATCGCGCCCGTCTCTCGGACTATAAACTCCGAGATAATTATCATCATCAGTATTCTTCAGATTAATTATACCTTCCGAAGTATTAAATGTTGCCCATTTCCAATTACTGAAATATCCCTTAAATTCAGGATACAGGAACGATTCTCCCGGAATAGGGTCGTTGTAATCATTTTCCCAAAGACCGAATGTAGCACCATGCAGACGATTCTGCCATACACGATAAGGCCCGTTACCGAGCCACTTTTTAGACACGACCCGATCTTCCGGATAATCGAACATGATACCCATCAATTCTACAACGCCTTCATATCGGTAAGTATAATCGAGTCGGATAGTTCCATCCGGCTTAATAATCCAGCGGGCCCGACACATATTTCCGAAGTAGTCGGCAACAACCTCGATACTATCTCCTAAAGTTTTATAATTGAAGTTTGTCAACCTGCTTACTCCCGAAATATCTTCATAGATACGCTCTTTACTACGTGCCGAATTATCATCATGGTTGTAATATACATCCATCGAACGGTCGCCACGCCGGAATGCTACAAAACGAGGGCCGTTAGCGAATGAAATAAGCTTGTTGTTCTTCTTCACAGAAGCTAATGTTCCGCTTTTCTTATCGAAAGCAAGAATCATATTTCCGGTCGTTACAAGCAGGTTTTCACCTTCTTCCTTAACTGAAACAGACACATTGCCCTTAGGTAAGGAATAAAAATCTTCTGCTTTCTTCCATGTCCAGTCCCATGTCCAGAGCTCTTCTCCCTGCGGGCCGTAAGCTGTCAGATACAATACATCCGCATCTTTCCAATTGGATGGAAGGCCTATATTTAATGTCCCTGTTGCATGATGTGCAAGGTCGAAGCCTTTCACCTCTCCCGACTTCACGACAGACGCTTTATCGTCTTTGAAGCTTTTCAACATCCATGTAAAACGGCAGTCTTTCAGATTAGTAAAGTCATATCTGTTTTCTACTGTAAACGAACCGCTGAAATCTTCACCCGGTTTTGTATTCATTATCTGCACAGGCGACCATACCTGCTTTACTGTATAGAAGCTACCTTCCTTTTCGTGGTGAGGGCCAAGTATTCCATCAGCCCCATAATTGCCTGCATTGTCAATCCTTTCGTTCTGGTCGGTACGTATAACCCCTTCATCGGCAAACATCCAGATAAAACCTCCGGCTGTGCGGGGATGCTTACGCATCATTTCCCAGTAATCCCAAAGGCCTGCTCCTGCGCCTCCGTCATAAAGTGCATGTAGAAATTCAGTCGGCATAAATATCTCTGGCTTTCGCATATATTCCTGGCTTTCGCCATAAGAACGGTAATGCATGGTTTCGAATCCGTTGAAATTCTTCTGGGGATGCAGGACTACACGTTTCTGAGGATCGAGAGGGCCATATTCTTTGACAAGTTCATGGTTGTGCCCCCCCTCATTTCCGTTAGACCACCACGTTACGCACGGATGGTTGACATCACGTTTTATCATCTCATGTACGAGCTTTGTACCTGCGCCCGTATCATAGCTATAATGCCAGCCACCGAGTTCGACCATGACATACAAGCCCAGTTCATCACAGGCGTCCAGAAAATCAGGATCTGACGGATAGTGCGAAAGCCGGACGGCATTCATATTCATCTCCTTTATTATTTTCACGTCATCGTAGTTTGCCTGACGGCTGAGCGTACGCCCTGTTTCAGGACGGAAACTGTGACGGTTTACTCCACGGATATTTACTTTCTGTCCGTTTATATATATTCCGTCGCTTTCGCGTATTTCAATAGTACGGAAGCCAAAACGCTCTTTTGTCCGGTGCAACACTTTACCATCCTGCACTAATGAAAAGTTTACATAATACAGATCAGGCGTTTCGGGTGTCCAGTTTTTAATATTTTCAAATTTCCCTCTTATTACCGCTTTGTCCGTTCCTTGCGACACAGTAGTTTCAAGCGGCCGGCCTATAGATTTACCATTGACATCTGTAAGTTCGGCAACTACTTTCGTATTGTTTCCCATTCCCAAACCAAGAAAAATATCGGCATAGAAACTGCCGTCGGCTTTAGCATCGATTGCTGTACGGTCAATAGACTGAGCCGGAAGAGCTTCTACAAAAACCGGACGGAAAATCCCTCCGAAATTCCAGTAATCGCCGCGTCTTTCAGCCATATTTACACTCGAATTGGCTGACTCTTTACTAACAGTCACTTCCAATACATTTTCAGTATCACCAAAGAATATGCGATCCGAAACATCACTTTTAAAACGGTAAAATGCACCCTGATGCAAATGCCCGCAACGACGGTCGTTAATCTTTGCTTCGCAATCGGTCATTACTCCATCAAAAACGATGCGGATAACCCGTCCTTCCCATTCTTTCGGAAGTTTAAACTTGTATTTATACAACCCCTGCTCTTTTGCTATCCCCGGAGGATTGGCCTTTCCATAAAACGGCATACCATATTGATAAGTCCCGAATCCCTGCAACTCCCAGCACGAGGGAACCGGAATAGATGTCCACTTCCCGCTGTTATTGCCTTCTGTACAAAAGAACTCCCAATCTACGGCATCATCAAAGCCCGTTCCCGACAGGTATTGTATTCCTGTTTCAGCATTTGCTCCGGAATTGTTTCGTTGCGAAAAGCTATTTTGCGAAATTAAGAAACTCAAAATCAATAATAGGTATAAGACTTTTTTCATATTCAGAGAGATTGTTTTTTATCGTAATGGTTCTATAGTGAAATCCAGCGTATAAGGCCTTTTTTCTATTGTATATTTTTTCAGTACACCCGGCCCGCAACTACTGTTACCCAGTCCCAGCATTATAGCATCGAGCGATAAAACGACTTCCTTACGAGGTTTCAAAAGGTAAGCATGAGAAGCCATATCAAGATCCCCGGCTGTGAAATGTAAAGCTGAGCCTGACATACGTTCAGATGTACAGGTAAAGCGAATACCTTTCCCCGCCTTATTTGTAAGTTGTATCCATTTAATATTCTCTTTATTCCCCGTTTCCTGTGGCACCGGATAAGGTACATATTGCTCTGTTACAGTAGATGCATAGATTCCTACCGGACAACTTTCTTTTCTGTCCGAATAATTCTCATATGGCCCGTGTCCATACCATTTCATATTTTCCAAATTCTGATTCAAAGACATTACCACTCCAAGACGGGGCAATTCGGGCAATGTGCCCGATGGCGTAAATGTATTACTGACATCTATCCTTCCGTCACCCCATATCGTATATATAACTTCATGTACAAACCATCCTGCTTTCGCATGGCTTTCTGCAATAGTTTTAATCTTTACAAATTGCTCGCTTTCTCCTGTTATACCGGCAAATTTCAGTGTTCGTTTTAAACTGTCGAGACCCTGATCCTTCCAATCTTTCGCCAGCCAGTTACCAAACCCCTTGTCATTATCCACAGGAGCACGATAGCCCTGGAATATAAGAGGAGATACGATCATTTCATTATTATCGTATTTCAAAGATGAAAGGATTCCCTCTTTCAGATCGAAAACCATAGAGAAAGTTTTTCCATCCATCTCAATCACACCGTTTTCTTTTACAATGGACTTAAAAGCTACGTTACTACGATTTTCCGCTTTATCTTGCCTGAGACCTAAATTTAATTGTTCGAATCCGATTTCATAACCTCTATCAGCCCATAACCGGCCTTCTTTCAAATGAAAACTTATTCTCAACCAATAGTCTGTATCCGGCTTGACGCTTATCTTTTTGAAAGGGACAGAAATCTCTCCGGTCATACCGGCGGGAATATCTATACCGGTAAAAACTCCTTGCTGTAAAGTATCTCCACCAGCAATTATTTTCCAACGTATTTCATAGTCGTTCAGATTAATGAAGTGGTTCCGGTTTGTTACGGATATAACATTTTTATCACCCCTTGAAAACTCTGCTTTTATCGGCTGATACACTTTTTTCACCTCATAATATTTAGGAGTAACTTCTCTTTCTGCAAATACAATTCCATTGAAACAGAATGCTTTCAGATTAGGCTTATCTCCGAAATCTCCCCCATAGGCCATAAAACGAATCCCATTTTCATCAGTCTTATAAAGTCCCTGATCTACCCAATCCCAGATGAAACCGCCAAGCATCCTCCTGTTCGAATATATCTCATCCCAGTATTCCTTGAAGTTTCCCAGCGCATTGCCCATCGCATGGGCATATTCGCTGGTAAGGACAGGACGGTTGTCGATAGTATCCCTTGCTATATTTAACAAACGTTCCCAACGTGCGTTTTCAGCCCGTTCTTTATCGTCTCCTTCTGCGATATTCGGGTTCAGATATTCATCCTGTACACGCGGATAAAAACGGCTGATAATATCCACGGTCTCAGGGTCAAGATTACCCTGAGCCCCTTCGTAATGAATGAAACGTGTCGGGTCAAAATCTTTCAGCCATGCAGAGATAGCGGCAAAATTAGGGCCGTATCCGGATTCATTACCCATCGACCAGCAGATTATCGACGGATGATTTTTATCTCTTTCTGCCATACGTATAGCCCTGTCCATAAAAGCTGCGTGCCATGCAGGATCACTGGCCAGTTTTCCCCGCAGGCCGTGCTCCTCTATATCGGCCTCATCCATTACATACAAGCCGTATTGGTCGCACAGTTCATACCATTGGGAATTGTTGGGATAATGTGCTGTACGGACAGCATTGATATTTGCCTGTTTCATCAGCTTAATATCCTGCACCATCCTTTCGTAAGAAATGGAACGGCCGGTTTCCGGATCATGCTCATGGCGGTTGACACCCCGGAGCCTTACCGGATTGCCGTTAACCAACACCTGCCCATCTTTAACTTCAACGCTGCGGAAACCAACTTTGCAGGATATTACCTCTACAACCTGCTTTTTATCATCAACAAGGCTGAGAACCAATGTATAGAGATTTGGTGTTTCGACAGTCCATTTCAAAGGATTAGAAACAGCCGCTTCCATCCATGCAAATTTGGCCGGGCCTCTCTGCGGCGTCCTGTCATTCAAAACAGCGGCTTTATTATCGGCATTGAGTACAGGAAGGGCATCTTGCTGAAGCTGTGTGCCAAACACCGGACTATTATCAGCATCGTACAGTTGTGCTTCAAGATTCCAACCTTCCAGCTTATCGCCATTGTACGATTTAATTTCCGGTTTTATCTGCAAGCTCGAATCTTTATAATCTTTATCTAATATTGTGCGAACTGCAAAATCTGAAATTCTTACATCGGCAGTCGAATAAAGGAATACTTCGCGATGTATGCCACTGGTACGCCACATATCCTGATCCTCGAGATAGCTGCCATCACACCAGCGATAAACCTCTACTGCCAATTGATTCGTCCCGGCCTTTACATAATCGGTAATATCGAACTCCGCCGGCTCCATGCTTCCCTGACTATATCCTACTTTCACCCCATTTATCCAGATATAAAATGCACTCTGAACCCCTGCAAAATGAATGAATGTTCTCCTATCCTTCCAATTGGAAGGTAACGTGAAAGAATGACGATACGAACCTACCGGATTACGCTCCCTGAATGATGTATATTCTGCTTTCGGCTCACCGGTTACCCGTGGAGGATCTATTTTGAAAGGGTAACCTGCACTGACGTATATCGGTGTGCCATATCCCTGCATCTCCCAGTTGGAAGGAACAGGAATAGTTTTCCATGATTTATCGTTAAAATTCGTCTTGTAAAAATCTATCGGCCGTTCTTCCGGACGGGGAACCCAGTAAAACCGCCAGTCTCCGTTAAGAGATAAGAACCAAGGGGATTTTTTCCTGTCTGCTGACAACGCCTGCTTACTATCTGCATAAGGGATGAATGTTGCCCGGGCAGGTTCCCGGTTTATTTCAAGTACGGACAAGTTTTCCCAGTCCGGCTTATCAAATTGGGTAAAAGCGGATTGAACAAATAGCGTCAGAAATAATAAGGTCAATATATTTTTCATCTTACTGCATATCTAAAGCATCAAACCAAAGTCCGTCCAGATTATCCCCGCTTATAACCACCCTGTAATGTCCCGCATTGATATAAGCTCCGGTAGTAGTGCTAACCATACGCCATTTTTCAGGAGCGGAAGGAAACTGTATTTTATCTTCACGCATCACCCTGTCGTCAGAAGCCAGAATCCGGATATTCGCAATAACCGGAATTTTACCGGTATTCATATATTTAAAACGTAAAGCATATATTCCGGCTAATCCGGGTGAAATAGTCCATGTTATAGTATGCCTACCTTTACCTTCGGCTTTTACACCGTCTTTTTGGCGGTGATTTACGGCCGACCATCCGGCGCTAACTTCCGACATTTCAGCTTCATAAGTTATTTCGGGGCGGAGATTCGGTTCCTCTATCCAATTTATCCGGGGAACAGCGATAATATAATTGTTCCCTTTGATATTTATCTGCTGATCTTTTTTATATGCCTTTTTTACAAAACCCGTATCTACTTCGGTATAAATATCAGCATCATCTGTGAGTTTGAATGATACATTTTTTGCTTTAGTATCAGATTTTATCCATTCTGCCCCATATAAAACAGGTGGAAGACTTGTGAAACCGTTACCTGTATCGAGCCATGAACTATGTTTACCACCTTTCACATCTGTAATCAGTCCCGGTGATGGAGGTGCGGCCTTCACTGCATTATCTTTAGACGCAATGGCAATAGCAGATATTACAGCTTGCCCAGCCGTCAATCGAGGGAAAGAGATTTCCAGTATACCGCTTTTAGCATAACCTTTCACTGTTTTCTTCAAAACCTTATCGTGTCCGGCTTCCCACCAGATGTCAAGGTCTTTCAATACAGTTTCACCACTTACTGCGACATCGAATATGCGGTAGCCTTCGCAATCCATGCTGCGGTCTGTTCCCCACCATGGCTCTATGAAATAAAGTTCGACTAAATATTCGCCGTCGGGCAGAGGGAATTCGTATTTTAATTTATCACGCCCATAGCGGAATGTCTGGAATAGCTCCCAGTCTTTTGTGCCCGCAATGGGGTCTTTGGTACGGCGTTGCGATGCCAGAAAATTTGGAAGATTACCAAAATCATCTGTCCATGAGAGTGAACCCCAGGAATTACCTTTTTTCTTGTGTACATCTGCCATCCACAGATTCCCGTTTTCGTCTGTAAAATCAGGGCCTCCGCAATTTACACGATAAATATAGGTATAATCATTTTCTGGTAAAGTCTGATTCTTAACGTCTTTGTATAACTTACCGAAAGACGGCGACTCCGGCAAATTTTCCATTACAATATAGTCCTCGGCTACGGCGTTGCCATTTACATAACCTACGGCATACAGCACATTGTAACGGATATCCACTCCATCCCATTGGAAATGAGTTCCAATACCATTTCTTGTACGTTTGCCCAATGATAGGGATTTTACATCATTGAAAAGCTCCACTTCATCGCAATTGGAGAAAACCCTGATGCCATCTTTCTTTCCCGGTTCAGTCCAACGGTGATTCCATGTATGTGATACCAGATAAACCATCGGCGCTTCTTCTTTCGGAACATAATTAGAGCGATACATATAATACACATCTAAAGGTTCTTCCCAGGGAGTAACCAACCCTTTATAATTGAATGGCCCGATGCGGTCTATATCGCGGAAACCTTCTTCGTTTTGTACTCGTCCCGGATTATCATGTGAACTGTATATCCATTGGAATTGCCCGCAAACACTATCCCTTGCCTGCTCGGCCAATCTTATTTTCATCTCCATAAGTAAAGACATACGGTCTTCGCTGATAGCTCCTTTCTGGTCATAATCACCTTCCGTATGCAGATCGATACTTCTCCATGCGCCGTACTCCCCGTTAAGCAACTGGTCTTTCTTGCTTAGTTCCCGATTATAGATATATGGGTTGCCACCATACGTTCCAGACCAGTTCTGAACTACATTCCAGTCTGTACCTGTGCCTCCGTTACAGGTGGTAACCAAACGTTGGGAAGGAGAAGTAGGGTCCATCTCACGGATTATCTCCATACATTCTCGGGCAAAATCTTCCGGCAATGTACTCTCATTCTGTAATCCCCAAAGAACTACTGAAGGACAGGAACGCCGCTCTTTTACCCATTCCCTCAGATTAGCCTTGAATGTTTTCCTGAATTCGGGAGTATCGTACCAAACATGGGCAGACAATTGCGTCCAAAGCAAAGTTCCGGACTTATCCCACATTTGTTGATAAATCAGATTATGAGGCTGATGCGCATCACGGAAAGCATTGAATCCGGCTGCTTTCATCTGGCTGACACGCGACCATATCTGTTCTTCGCTGAAAGCATGGCTCTGCCCCAGCATGTGCTCATATTCACAAACACCATTCAGAAAAACAGGCTTCCCATTCAGGAAGAAACGGTGATCGCCATCGGTACGGTATACCGGCCATGAAATCCAACGGAAGCCATAATCTGTGGTCTCCTCGTCTATAACTTTCCCGTTTTCCTTTATCATCGTTATCAATTTATACAAATAAGGATTTTCGGTATCCCACAAAACAGGATCTGTAACGTCCTTACTTTTCTGATTGATAACTCTTATTTCATTTGCTTTCAATATTATCTTGTCCGCAACACGTTCTACCTGTATGCCATCTTTGTTTACCAGCTTCTGTATTACTTCCAGTTCACGGTCTTTATTACTGTAATTCTTCAACTCCGTATTTACATTCATCGTAAATACATTTTTACCATCAACCACCTTTGGCTCGTTATTCCAGATGTGCACACCAAATGGTTCTATCCTCGCCGTGTTAGTTACAACCAATGTTACCGGACGAAAAATTCCCATAGGCTGTGACCCTTCTGAAAATCCCCATTCGGAAGAACAACCTCCACATATCCATGGAGAATCTGAAATCATTGGCGGATGATCGGCCTGCACAGCTAAAATATTAGGCTGGTCGAACTTTACTGCATCTGTTATATCAATGGTAAAAGTAGTACGGCCACCTGAATGAAACCCGACCTTCTCCCCATTGACATAAACAGTTGCATAGGTGCCGACACCCTCAAAGAAGAGGAAGTATCGTTTACCGGCACCTTCATCACTAATCCCAAACAATCTACGATACCATGAAAATCCATGCTTGTTGCCGTGTTTCAGACGGCGAATACCTTCATATTTGTCCCAATTGTGTGGGACATCGACCTTTTCCCAATTAATATCATTGTAGCTCATATACTGGAACCCGGTATGAGCCTCTTTATTCGTATCGTCTGCCGTTGTCAGCCAGTTATCATTGAGTGAAATCTCTTTTCTGAATGTCGTTTTATCCGGCTTGGGGAAACGGATAAGACTTCGTCCCATATCTTTGGACGTGGCCACAGCTATTCCCCGCTGATCGTCTTCGTTCACCGCACAATAGAAGTGATATACGACACCATTCCATTTCATAACATAAGACTTGTGAGCAAACAGATTGTCATATTTTTCCGTCGGGATAATCAAATCATCACCATCCCAATCCGTCCAATTCACCAGATCGTAAGAGCATGCGAATGTATTAAACGCTTTATAAGGTCTGTCTTTGCGGAAAGCGCTGAAATAGAACATTACATATATATCTCCGATTTTCTGGATGACTCCATCACCAGTGATACCTTCTTCGTGGTTTACAATCGGATTACCCTCATAACGTTTCCAATCGACCATATTGTCGGATAAAGCAACGCCGATACGCTCTGCCTTCACGTTATTATCCGGATTTACCCCTCCAGCATTGTAATACATGATGAAAGGATAGCCCAGTGTTTTATTCCTATCCCAGATAACTGACGATTTATATTGCGTAATATTCTCCCACCAGCCCCTATCTTCATCCAGTGGTGATAATCTGGGCATATCGAAACTTTGCCATTCATGTGCTTTGGTTATATCGCCGGAAGTATATGCTACTCCTTCTTTCAGAACGCCGCGCTCATAACCTCTGGTATCGCTGCCGAAATATGACATCCAGTATTTATTACCGAATTTCTGAGCCTTATAGCTTCCGCCCCACTCATGGTCGATCAAAGCCACATATCCGGCACGCTGGTTTTCGTCCCAACGCCCGCTTCCGGCTTCCGGAAAAGACAGAATTCGTCCCAATATATCCCAATGAAGCAGATCCTCGCTTTCGGCAAGCCATGTTTCATAACCCCGGCCATCTGTGCCCGATTTACCATTATAGATAAGGTAAGACATATACCATTTCCCGTTTTCACGAAAAACAGTAGGACAATCTATCTTATGCTTATTATCTGACGGGGCAAGTACTAATCCGTATTTAAACGGAGTCTTTACTTCCTCATATATCTTCTTCATAATATCTTTCGGCACAGTAACCTGTGCCGAAAGACAACCTGCAAAAGAAATAAGTAATATTATAATTACTCGAAATACACTCATATTCATCTATTTACAAACCCTACCATTAATAGAATATCCAATCTATCCGGCTCGAAGGATCATTCGCGCCCAAACCGGCATTGCGGGGATTTATTTTTTGTTCCGCTCCGGTAAAGCCTAATACCATTAATGCGCCTTTACCCAGATTCAACGTATGTTTTCCTGCCGGGAAAGTATATGTGTGGACATTCACCGTTGCCCGTCCCGGAATATCTATTGCGTTGGCAATCTGCACATCTCCCTGCCCGTAAGCATTTGCACTGGCATCGGTTTCCAGAGTCGGGGCCTTTGCATATTCTTTACGTTCGGTATTCAGATAGCCCACCAAAAGATTGACGCCTTCTTTACATTCAAAAGAGATGATAGTGCCTTCCGCAGCCTGCTTGTCCTGGCTGAAACGGAATGGGTGCATATTTTTCAATTCTTCAGACAATTCACCTATTACAAAGTCCTTATCGGAGAATACCTTCTCTCCTTTTTTCATCGGATAGCTCACCGGATTTCCGTCAACTGTAATATTCACCGGATTTAATATCTCTATCGTTTGCTTATTATCGGCTCCGTGCTTCTTTAAAAATTCTATATTCCTTTTGAGGTTTACCAGTTCCGCTTCATAATGAGGCAACAACTCTTCCCATGTTTTATTATTTCCATCATCACCGCCTGTTGGAATCCGGCGCTGGGCTGTTTGCATGCTGTTTGCATACAGGTAGGTATCTTTTGTAAGATTAACTAGTTGCTGATAATATTCCAGACTTTTTTCGACAAGAGGAATCGCTTTATCCAAATCTGTAATATCGCCCGAATGGGTGTATCTGAGAATAAGCATGGCTGCTTTTACTTTCTCAGAGAAAAAGTTCGCAAACGCCTGATAACAGTAAACGTCATTTTTCAAACGGTTAAATTCATCTTTATTTTCAGATACCTTAGGCGTAGCTTTGTCGATCGCTTCCACAGCAGCATTGCCATGCGCAACAGCTTCACCGATCAACTGCGGAGGGGTTTCCCCTACATGCGGCTGATTGTTCCACTCTTTATTCATATACTCGATAAGCAATTCACCCTCCGGCCCGCAAGACTCATGGAATCCGGGATATACCTTCCATTTGGCCGGATTTACAAGCTGGCTAAGGAACATTCCAAGCAAAAGAGTCTGCCTGTTACCTTCCGTGATACCGAACTTGCGTAATAACTTAGGCGCTATTTCCCCCGTTTGCTCATAGGCTTCGAGAATATTTCGCCCTTCTTCTCCACAACCGTACATATCGCCAAGTTGCTTAGTCCAGTATTTTATTTCATCATTTCTGTCACGGTTTACATTCCATGCATAACGAGCCCACGCTTTGTACCAGATCCAGTCTCGATCCATTTCGCGCAAACGCGGCTCCGTTTTATCTGCCGTATAAGGCCAGTCCCAGTACGATGCCTGCGGATACAGATGCAGAGCATTTGCACCATGAATATTATGCATAGCATGAACTGTTTTTTGTATAAAGTCCGGCGAACCATAGCGGAATGGCTCCAGATTAGCTAAAATATGTACATTGGATATATGAACCGACCCCAGACTGCTCAAATCGGTATGGATCTTCGACCAGGGACCTCGGGGCTCATAAGTTGTAAGAGATTCACCATTGTATTTATGCATTGTATAGAGGTTCTTGTATAAAGGTAGAGCAGCATCCATTACCATTTTACAATCCGTATCATGCGCTCTTAGCACCAACGGAGGTTCTTTTGTAATATTCAATGCTTTCAATCCATCCTGCACTCCGGGTATGATCGTTTTTGTAAACCACTCCACATCATCTTCATAGGTATCCATGGCTTCTCCGAGACAAACCAGTAATCCTACATTCGGATATTTTTCAATGAAGGCAGCCACCGATTTTCTTGTATAATCCGAAACAAGCGGGGTAATAGGACGGCTTCTGTCCTGTGTTTTTATTCCGTGGTGTTCAGCAAAAGGTTTCGATACCAGAATGTTGTAAAACATCTGGATAACCCAAATCCCCCTTTTATCGGCTTCTTCCGTCAGAAAAGAGAACATCTCTTCATTCTTTTTGAATGTCACATCATCTACTTCTACAGCATAAGGATAATCCTTCAGCCTTACCAACGAAGCAAACGGATGTCCGTTCCAGAGATAGAGCGAATTCATCTTATTGGCGGCAAGCATATCCAGATATTCTATCCACAAGGCTTTATCATAGAACCAAGGGAAAGTCTCTTCTGTATAGGGATATTCATAAACAGTCCTGCCCGGCAGATAATATGGTTTCTGCACACCGATGCAGGCTCCACGCAATACCATTTCAGGCTGGTCTGTCAGATTGATATCCGAAGGAATTTTCCGGACATCTTTTATCCGGCTTATAAGTTCCATGCAACCATACATCGCACCGGACGCATCATTACCTATAATACGAATGGATTTACCTTCTGTACTTATAGAATAGCCTTCTTTAGCTAATGTATCGGCTGCGCTTTCTTCTACATAAATTGTATAATCTTCCGCTTTATTATTTTCTCCGGATGCAGCAACTATTACTTCATAATTTTCCGCTTCAAGAGTTGATTTTAATTTATCAACTCCGTATAGAATCCTGTTCGATGATCCTTGTGGAGAAACAATTACAACTTTTTCTTTTGAGCAGGATATTATCAGAAAAAAGAACGATAATAAAGCTAACAGATGTTTGATTTTCATTTTATCAGGCTATTTTTATTCGGTTTTTAAATCCGCTGGAATTATTCAATATGGAATGTTAAACCCAAACTATACTATTCTGTACTGTGCTGACAAAGATATATTTTTAACATGAGATGAAAAAAGCCGTGAACATGCTATAAAACATGTTCAAGACTTTTAAGTGTACTTTTTACAGTTTTCAGCAATTGTAAACCCGTCTAAATAGTCGGCTCAAAGGCTTTTAAAACCTTCCGTTTATTATATATTCCTCACCGGTATCAATCATTACTCTATATCTGTTAGCTGCGATTTGTTCAATATCCCCAATATTTATTTTAGGCTTCCCCGATGAAGTAAAATAGAGATACCCCTCTCCTTCTGTAGCAGAAACCTTAATCTGTTTCTTATCCATATATACTTTTATATCTCCTTTCGGTGTAGGTACAGAACCCTCCATCCATTTAAGGTCACCTAATACCGGGCTGATACTGAATTCTTTATAGCCTTCTTTTTCTGGTTTCACCCCAAGGTAATATTTGCCCAACAAATATATTGGACTGGCTCCCCATGCATGACAAAGGCTTTTTCCAAACGGACGCCCATACATGGCCAAATGCTCTGTACCGGTTTCATCGGGATTATACTTTTCCCAGAAAGAAGTCGCGCCCAAGTTGAGCATACCGCCCCAATAGTCACGGATTTCTTTCAGCACATGGTTGTACTCTCCCAGCTTACATAAGGCTTCCAGCTCATAGAAACGCATATATGGCGTTGTTATCTTCAATGCATTAGTATTTAACAGGACATTGTCTTTCACTGCTTTTGTTTTCTCCGCATCCAGATAATCGAATAATACGGCAAACATGTTGGTAAAAGGAGTTACCTGCTCACTCATTACCCCATTCTCGCGATTATGGATAAAAGCATTTTTATTTGCCGACCAAAAGGAAGTGAACAGTTTCGATTTTAGGTCTGATGCCAACGATGCATATCGTGCTTCATGCTCAGTATCTCCCATTATATCTGCACACAACGCCATTGTTTCCAGGCTTCGGCAAAACAGTAATTGCTCGAAACTGACCTCACCACTTTTACTCATCTTAAAATCTGCCCAGTCGATGAATACCCAGTCCCCGGCTAAGCCTTCCATCATACCGTTACTGTTTCGGCGGGATAAACAGAAATCCATCAGGGATTGCATACGCGGATAGAATTGCTTTACAAACTCCCGGTCGCCCGTATATTGCAAATAATCATATACACCTATAAACCAGTAGAATGTATAGTCCATTATCGTATTTACATGGCTCGTAACAGGGTCTTTCCCTCTAAGGTTCAGCATAGTACGTGTAACCGAATGGGAATCGAAAAACAGATAGTAATTCATCAGGTAACTCTGATAAGCATCACCGCTCCATATCCAACGGTCGCGTTTAATGCCATCAATAAAAAACTCCCTCGAGGTAAGGTGCATCGTATAGGCAGAAATATCCCAGATGCGGTTTATCAACTCATCGTTACATCTGAACTGCCCCCTGTAATCCAGAGGCAGATACTCATACAACATCGACACGGAAGAGTAAGACAAGTCTCCATCTGTTTCGACATATATGTAACGATAAGCTTTTGAATCTTCCAAAGTAAAATCATTCGCGGATGGATTATCTATATCGATCCGGTCTAATGTTTCGCAATGGGTTGTCGATAAAGCTTCTTCGGGTGATTCCCCGTAATATATATTCAGACGGCCTTTTCCCTTCAGCTGATGGAATTTCACATATCCGAAAGTCTCTTTTCCAAAATCAATGAGTTCTCCCGCCCCTTTCTTTTCAGTTCCGGCAGCAGTCATTGGTGTTACTGCCAGTTTGAACTCAGACGGAGGAGTATCAGGTGAATTGAAATTCCATCGCCCGGCTTGCAGGTATGCTGTACCTGAAGAGGTATCGGAGGCTTTACCCGACTCGTCTATCCATTCTTTATCTTCGAAAGTTACTTTCCAACTCTCATCCGAACCAAAGGATTGTCCTTTCACATATATGGCCGGAACATGAGCCTGATTATGTACTTTAATATTCAGGCTATGTTTTCCTGCCGGAATGGTTATCTTATTACAGGCAGGAAGTATTTTTCCATCCAGTTTTATATTATACTTACCTTCTGCATATATTTCAACTTCCTCAGCCACAGGCAAGACTAATTTTGTAGAAAATTCTACCGCGACATAGTGGCTATCCATCTTCCAGAACGGAGGAAAGAAACCATCCCTTTCCGTACGGCGATTCTGCGTTTCATTACCGAGCCATATTTCAAAATCTCCCGGATAGTATATCCATGTGGCATCCTGAGCTGATAGAGGAAACGTACTCAAAACAAAAAACAATACAGTTAATATTCTCTTCATAGTATATTACTTTATATTCTTAATCCATGTATATTCCGGCTTCAGTCCTGCCTTTTGTCTGATTGAGTCGGAGACCATCGGGCCATTGTTTTCCCACGTATTGCCGGGACCGTTTGCATTTTGCAGGAACTTTTCGGCAGGGCACCAGTTATCTTTTACCGTGATAAACGAACTCCCTTCATCAGTATATAGGTAGAACCAATGATTGGGATCATGCACATAAGAAGGCGTATATATATCTTTCACCACGTTTTCGGTAATAAAAGATTTAGGCTGTACCGACAGTGTATATATTCCGGCAACATCATACATATGTTTTCCGTAATGATGAATATAATTGGCATGCACCATATTATTCCGCATACAGTTCACCGTTTTTGTCCATCCCCAACCCAGGCTTATACCTGTGTAGGCTACTTCACTGATTTCGTTATGCTCAATATTAATGTCTTGTACAAAACCTGCCAGAATGCCCACGCATCCCCAGTCTTCGTTTGTCACATCCGTGATATAATTGTTGGAAACAGAAATATGAGAGCAGATTTCGCGCTGGTCAACAGGGTCGTAAGGCAGATGCGTCTCCATACCGGTTTCCGAAAAACGGCCGATCTGCATGCCGTTTCCGGCAATATCCCTGAATAACGAGCCTTTTATTCCGGATTTCTGCACTCTATCGATAAGGTCGATTCCGCATGAACCGAGATGTTCGAAGCGGCACTGGTCAAATTCAATATTCAGAGCCGATTGCACCATTACTGCTGCCGGAGGGCGACCTACCCAACCCTGATTTTCAATTCCCTTATTAAAGTTACCGGGAACTCCCGGAGGCCTCAATTTATAAGCGTCCAGCAGATACATTCCGGCCTGCAACGGTACATGTCCCATCTGTGAAGGACGTACCCAGGTCGTATAGTTAAATCCGATATTCTTAAAACGGATATGCTCCACCGGACGATCCGGCGTCCCTGTTATTTCCATAAGGGATTCCAATACCGGAACAATTGCTTCGGCTGTCGGCATATTCTCTCCCTGACGGGGCATATAATATATCTTGTCCGTCTTCGTATCGTGATACCATTCTCCGGCTTCATCCAACAATTCAAGGGCATTCGTAAAATAGAATGCAGAATTCAGGCCTTCTTTAATCATCGGTTGCGGCCACGGATGCTCAAATTGAATACGTGCTTCCGGATTATGAAAACGGACTCCTGCCGAATCTCCCTGGACAATAATGGATTTAACCCGAAGATTAGCGATTGCCCACATCTGGTGGATAACGAGTTCAAGATTCTCCGATTTAGTCAGTCCTTTTACAGCAGAAGCCGGAATCCAGAAAATTTCATTCATTTTATCATTGCTTCTTATCCGGTCCATTTGTTCAAAATCGGATACATTCCGCGCTCTTACAGCCTTCTTTCCATTAATCCATAGCTGGCGGAATATCAGCCTGTTTCCATTAAAGGTGGGCACATCAGCTACCCAGTATTTGCCTTGCTTTTTCCAACTTTCAATCCGTATGCCACCGCTAAGAACCACATTATCACCTTCAGCCGCTTCTATTATGGTCGGACTGCTTTCCGTTCCCGAATCTTCAGGACGAATAAATACAGGTTCGTACAGGTTGTATGTACCTCCGGCCATACGGATACGCACAGGTTCGTCGTTTCCCGCTTTTAATAACCTCCGGTATTCCCTTGCCTCTCTTATTGCTCCATGCAAAGAGGCTTTCGGTTCAGATTGTGTACCGGGGTTCCGGTCGTTTCCCTGCGGGGAAACATATATCTCTACTGAAAAAACCGATAACGAGATAAAGAATAGAATCACAATATAAATTAATCTCATGGAATTTTATTTTTTGAAGTGTATTGACCAGATTTAATATTTACATTAATTAACTATATATAGTTAAAAGGTAACAGAAGTAACAGTTTTTAGCTATTAGCTGATAGCTTTTAGCCGTTCGCTTTTGAGAACTATTATACCCTGTCATGCTGAGTGGAGCGAAGCATCTCCTTCAAAAAGTAACAAAAGTAACAATGAAATCAGTTAGCAGTTAGCAGTTAACAGTCATCAACTCGTATCTCGTATCCCGTTTACTTGTAACTATTTTCAAAAAGGTTACAAAGGTAACAGTCTTTTTAGCCTTTGTGCCCTTTGTGATTCCCATCGTGTACTTAGTGGTTGAAAACTCTTTACCCCAAGGGACACAAAGATTTACACAAAGAACACTATTTGCAGTAAACAGTCATCAGTCAACAACTTGTATCTCGTATCTTGTCTACTTGTAACTATTCCCAAAAAGGTTACAAAGGTTACAACATCTTCACTCATTTGCAAATCAACTTTTGGCTCCACCGATTTTCAATTCAAAGAGCTATAAGCTAATGGCTCACAGCTAATAGCTTATTACATAGATAAAGTTTCGAGCTATTGATTCACCTGAAATACAGATTTCAGATACCGTGCATTTGCCCCGTAGTTTTTCTTTACATTGTGGACATCCTTTGCATCGCGCGAACGTTCAACAACAAGCCAACCGCTCCACCCCATTTTGTCCAAAGTAGCTTTTACTTCTTTCATATCCAGTGCCGGGTCATTTTCGATCCAGTAACCATCGGTATTAGAGGCATGTATCTGAACAATACGGTCTTTTCCCAAGGTTTTCAGGTCGCTTATAATATTTCCTCCTCTTTTCAGGATAGAAGAGAAATTGACATAGCTACGGATCGAAGGAGAACTGATTTTATCTATCAATTTCGCTTCTTCCTTAGCCGGCAATGTCGTTTCTATACCGATGACAACACCTGCTGCCTCCGCTTTTTTAGCAACAACTTTCAGCCGTCCCAATACAACCGGGTACAGTTCGGGTTCTTTCACCAAATCGCTTTGGTTACCCATTGGCAGAAATGCGACTTTCACCCCGAGAGCCTTCATAGTTGCTATACATTCGTCTATCAGGTCTTCATAGTTCTCACGCTTGGCAAAAGATTGCCCGTAAAAAGCGGACACAGCGATGGAACTAAGTTCTATTCCTAATCGATTGCATTCCGAAATAAATAATTCCTGAAAATGTTTATCGGTAAATTTATTATCAAATGACACACGTTTGCCCAGTCCGCCCATATCCAGTTCAAGTCCGTCTGCGCCAAGCTCTTCGGCCAGTTCCATCGCTCCGACTTTCTGACGCTTGAGCATCATCCAGTCACAAACAGAAACCTTGTAACGATGATTATTTACGACCTGTATTTCTTTCGTCTCTTTTAAAGACGGCCATTTCATGTTTTCTATTTTCGATAATACCAATTTATCCGGATCTACAACTACATGCTTAATAGCTTTCCGCCTCCATGTATAAACGATGTGAACCAAGCCGTCTTTAGTCTGTATAACAGAAGGATAAGAATACTGGCTAATCGGCGAATCTTCTACCACTAATGCCGCATACCATGTTTTCCCATCTTCCGATATAGCTACATTAAGAGGGGTGCGGGCTCCTTTTCCCCGTTTAAGCGTATCGTGAGGCAAGACATGATTATAGACCAATAACTGGCGGCCGTCCCGCAAGGTTACGGCATCTGTACCCGAATTATTATTCGGCAACATTGTTCCGGCAACAGGCGTCCATGTTTTTCCATTGTCCGAAGACCATGATTCTCCGATAGTTCTTTCCTGCGTACGGCAAAGAATCTGTAATCTTCCATCTTTATAAGTCAATATGGACGGTTGTATCGTATGAAGCTCTTTTCCTTCATTGATGGGGCCTATCATCTTCCATGTTTTACCAAAATCTTTTGTAGCTTCGAAATGAACTTTCCAGCCATCCCCCTCGGTACTCGACGGGCACAGTAATGTCCCGTCTTTCAGCAAAACAGGTTTATTTTTCACCGGGCCTAAAAATCCTTTAGGAAGATCACGTGAAGCCGACCATGTAACGCCTCCGTCGTCAGAAGTGATCACTTTTCCGACCCACCCTGCCACATTAGGGCCAACTTTATAATAAAGTTGTAATTCTCCGTCCGGCACCTGATATAATACGGGATTCCATGTGGCATAACGGAGTGTATCATTTATAATCCCATCAGCTACATTCTGCGGTTCTGTCCATTTATTATTGATATAGCGGCTTACCCAGATACAAACATCGGGATTACGCTCTTTTGTTCCGCCAAACCAGGAAGCAATAAGATGACCTTCTTTGGTTTCCGCTATTGTAGAGGCATGGCTTTCAGGGAATGAAGGCTTTTCACAAATAAATTCATCTGTAAGAATACCTTCTCTGAAACGGTTTTGAGCTTCTCCGTATTTACAAACAAATGTATAGTCACCCGATCCGATTTCAAGATTTATGCGATTTTCTTCAACCCGGACATATTTAAGTCCTTCAACCTCTTTTACAGGTTTTCCGCTTTCGGCAATATCTTCTACTGACGTCGCCGGCAATAATATATTCGCCCTGCTGTTTGCCGGGATGGAAATCTTCCATGTGAAAATTCCATCTTTAAGAGTCCAGTCACTATTTACCCAACCATATGGTGTTTTATGAGACGCTTTTGTGTAGGTAAGGTCTTCGGTTGGATTTGGCTTCATCCACAGCCACTTAAATCCCCCCCTTATCTTGTGAGACTTTATTCCGGCCAAATCTTCATACATCCATGCCAGAAGGTCTCCTAAGAGCATCACATGATTATGAGAATTCATCTTAGGGCTTGCAGTATCACCGTTCCAGAGTTCCCAGATCGTAGTCGCTCCCCGTTCTATCATATATCCCCAACTAGGGTAATCTTTCTGAGTAGCAATAGTATAAGCAACATCTGCACATCCCCGTTTTGTGAGTTCACGCATCAGCCACTGAGTACCGATAACACCTGTACTGATATGCAGTTTATCTGTAACTGTAATACGGTTTATCAGATTTTGGAAAACTCTCTCCTCATTATCTTTATCTACCATACCGAAAGCCAGAGGTAACAGGTTCGATGTTACCGTATAATTGCCATATTGTCCTGTTTCCGCATTATAGAATTTCCGGTTGAATCCTGCTCTTACATTTTCTGCAAGCGTTACATATTCGGCGACATCACTTTCATTGCCCGATATAACTGCAAATTCCTGTAACAATTGCAACAACTTATAAGTATATGCTGTAGCTATCAGCTGTCCGTCCGTCTTACGGGCAGGGTCCAGAGAATGGATTAGTTCTTTTGATTCAGGAGGAACGCACCAGTCTCCGTATTTATCTTTGGTCATTATATAGTCTGCATTCAGGTAATTATCCTTCATATGCATAAACCATTTTTTCATATATGGATAATGCTTCTTTATCGGTTCGGTGTTGCCGTATTGTTTATGGATCATGTCGGCGACAAACAGATATGTACCCGGCCATGTCATATTATCACTATAATACGTCATATAGTACGGAGGCGCAATATCCGACAGCTTTCCTTCCGGCGTTTGGGAATCCCTTATATCATCCAGCCATTTTATATAAAACCGTTCGTTGTCATAAACGAAACTTTCCCCGATACAACCAATAGTATGGTCGCCGAGCCACGGCTGCCTTTCGTCGCGTTGCGGACAATCGAGGGGGATACTCTTGTAATTACTGTTGATTCCCCACCATGCATTGTTATATATTTGATTCAGAATATTATTTGATGTCTCGAATGAACCGGCTGCAGCCATATCGTCATATACGACTTTCCCTTCAAAATCACTTATTGCCGGAGTTCCCGGATAACCCGTCACTTCTACGAAACGGAACCCGTGCGTAACAAAACGGGGTTCCCATTTCTCCGTACCTTCTCCTTTCATTGTGTACACATCGGTAGCTCTTGCGCTACGGAGATTTACTGTTTTCAGGCGGCCGCCGTTTTCCAGTGTTTCGGCAAAACGCAGGGTAATTTTATCTCCTTTCTTCCCTTTTGCCTGCAAACTAAGCCAGCCTACCATATTCTGCCCCATATCGATAACGAACGTATCTTTTGCTAAAACCATAACAGCCTTTGGCGTCAATACTTTCATCACCTTCATATTTTCCTGCATCTGCGCAGTAATTACACCTCCCGGGGCTTTTACCAGTTCGGCTTTCAGCCATTTGCGGTCATTATATCCGGCTGTGTTCCATGCTCCCAGCTCCTTATTCGCATCATATTCTTCTCCGTCAAAATCATTATTTGAACGGATAGGGCCATCGGAAGTAACCTTCCATGTATCGTCACTGATGATGGTTTGTTTTGTTCCGTCATTATATTCTATTTCTATCTGGAGAAGCATTTTCGGATAGCCGAAAGTCTTTATTTTATGAGGTTTATAATTCTGACGCATATTGTAGAAACGCCCATTACCCAAGATAGTCGCAATCGCATTTTTCCCTTGTTTAATATAAGACGTCACATCAAAGGTATTGTACAAAACAGTTTTGAAATAGTCTGTTTGTCCCGGTGCTAAAGCCTGATCCCCGATCTTCTCACCATTGATATATAGCTCATAAAATCCTAATCCTGAAATATATGCCTTCGCTGATTTAACCTGCTTCTGGCTGGCAAACTCTTTACGAAAATAACGTGCAGATAAACGGGAATGCACCGTCTCACTATCCCAGGGGAATATCCTGTCCAGCCCAATCCACTTCGCAGACCAGTCGGAATCAGTTAATAAACCCACACTGAATTTAGCCGGAGAACTCCATGCTGTTTCACCTTTATTTGTATAAACTTTTACTTTCCAATATATCTGGCTACGGCTTGTCAGGCCTTTACCCGTATAAGGGACAAGAGTAGATGCGGCATTTTCAATTTTTCCTGAATTCCATAAATCTGCATCTGTTTCATTGAGCTTATCCAATGAAGAGGCAGCAAGTATCCGGTACGCCTTTTGCTCTACATTTCGTTCTTTCGATTCTATCATCCACCCCAGACGAGGTGTTGCCGTACCAATTCCTTCAGGATTATTTAGCATTTCGCACCTGAGTTCCTTCACATCCACCGAAAACACCAGCAGGGAACAAAATAAGGCGGAGAATATAAGTATTGTTTTTTTCATGGATTTTTTAATTTGAAAATTCAAGAATGCTGTCAACTGATTATTGTTGACTGTTAACCGTCATCAAGTTTTCTTCTACATAAGATGTATCGGCATCCGTAATAATCAGGACCCTGTCATTACCGGCCCTGTATTCTGAATCGTGAGCAAAAACCTGTCTGCCATTACCGAATTCTCCGATATATTCCACAGAACCATTTACTGGACTGTACCACCATGCCTTTTTCTTAGCTCCCGATATTTTTGTCATATCTATCTCCACTTTGCGGTTCGTATAATTATAGACAAGAATATAATCGTTACCACGGGTGGCAATCACCCTTTCGTATTGCAATCCGTTTGCTCCCACGATTACCGACTGGTCGGGTATCCTCTCAAAAAAAGGAAACGCCAGTATCAGGTTTTTCAGGTACTTCATTTCACGACAACCCGGATCGTTTACAGCTTCCCACCATGGCTTTTCAGCACCGAATGAAGGCTGATATCCCGGACGAAGCATCTGCATCGTAGAATTATGCCCGTAAGTATGTCCGAATGAGCCTGCAAATACAGACCAATAAGCATAACGGCGAACATCTTCTGCCTGCCAGCGACGTTCATTCACATCGTGAAGCCCATGGGGAATATCTTCATAAGAAGGCTCACCATCGATTACCGGTTTCAAAGGAGAAACAGCAAGACTCCGCCCGGCAAAACGCCAGTTGTCTTCTTCTGTATTCTCTTCGATAGGATAATCTCCATCGCCATTACGCTGATTATATCTGCGATGGCCTGATTGGAACATATTGAAATCGAGCCATGGCTCATTGTTAAACCAAGTGCTGGATATCGTCCTGCCACGCGGATGGAATGTCATCAAATGATCCGGGTCCATTCCTCTTATCGTTGTTGCCAAAGCCTGCCAGACTTCCGGCTCTACATCTCCGCGGATATCGCCACCAATCAGCCAGACTATATTCGGGTATTTTTTATAACGTTCCGCTAAGAACTTACCATACTTCCTGGCATCCTCAACTGTCATCTGCTTCTGTTGCACAGGCGTTCCCCAGACACAAACTATCCCGATATAGATACCGCTCTGCCGGGCACGTTCCACGATGTAGTCCACATGCTGCCAATAGTTATATTCGCCTCGCTTATCTATATTCCTGAAGTCGAACCCATCAGGTAAAGCCCAGTCACCATATGCATTTATGGCAGAAACAGTATGCAGCACAGATATTTGCACCACATTGTAACCATTATTTTTAGTGGCATTCATAAAATAGTCCACCTCTTCCCTATTCGACCGTGATGGCAAAAGCCAGGCCGTTTCGCCAAGCCAAAAGAAAGGAGTGCCGTTCTCATGTTGTAAGTAACGCTTATTGTCGCTTACTTTCAGCTTACCGTTATCCCAGGGCATATCCGGTTTCTTCGACTTATTCTGGGCTGTCGATGACAAAGTGATTAGTAACAATAAGAATATCAGTATTGTATATTTTTTCATGATACAGGTCTATTTCTTCGTTTTGTTTTCTGATTTTTCATGTTCGATAGCAGCCCATATAAAAGGAGCCACAGATTTAGGGTCATTCAGGATTACCGGTTCACCGATATAATATTCGAAAGACCCGTCACGGTATGTCTTCTCTCCTCCCAGACCGGCAACAGCACAGCAATTGGTGATAGAATAAGTACCATCGTCTTCTTTCTTCACGAATTCTTTTATCAATCCGCTAAAACCTTTATCGGCAGCAACTTTATAATCAGGACTGATATATCCCTTATTTATAGCCGAATAGAGGAAAGTAACAAACATAGCCGAACCTGATGATTCAAGATAATTTCCCTCGCGGTCTCCCATATTGGTTACCTGATACCATACTCCGGTCTTATCATCCTGCCACCTCACAATCCCTTCTGCCATTTTTTCTATAATAGCGATCACATCCGGGCGACCTGCATGATCCTGAGGAAGAAAATCCAAGACATCGACAAGCGCCATTCCATACCAACCTATGCTCCTCGACCAGAAGTTAGGAGAGCGCCCGGTGGTTTTGTCCGCCCACCTTTGTTCGCGACTTTCATCCCAGCCATGGTAGAATAAACCTGTTTCGGGATCGTAACTGTTTTTATCCATCAGACGAATCTGATTCATAATATCGTCGTATATCTCAGGATGATTGAAATCTCTTGCATATTCCGCTAAAAACGGAGAAGCCATATATAAACCATCGAGCCACATCTGATGCGGATAAATCTGTTTGTGCCAGAATCCGCCTTCCGATGTTCGGGGCTGCTTTTCCATCTGAACAACTAATGTATCTATCGCTGTTTTGTAGCGGACATCTCCGGTTGCTTTATAGAGACGGAATAATATCTTACCGGGATTGACATTGTCGATATTATATTTATCCATCCTGTATGTCTTTATTTGTCCGTCCTGCGTGATCAGGCTGTCGGCATAACCTTTGGCATAATTGTAATAGGCGCTGTCCTGTGTGTAATCGAACATATCCAGCATGGCTTTAGCTACACATCCGTGAGTATATCCCCAGCGTGGTGATTTCGCTTTTTCGATCATCCATGCCTCAGGAAAACGCATCATTTCCGACTTGGCTATTTTAACCGACCATCTGTTGTCCTGTTCTTGTTTTTTATCCCGATTACAACCAATAAACAGCAGAACTGCAAAGATTGTGAGAACAAAATATTTCATTGTCGTTTATATATTAGGTTACTATTTAGCTCCTTTGAGAGTATACGTCTTTCCCTTTTCTGTTGAAAGGTCATACAGGCGTGTTGCCTTATCGAGATCTAATGGAGTAGCATGTAATGTCGCCTCATCAGAGATTAATGCAGGTTTCACTTTGGGAGTTTCAAACAGGATATTGGCATTCTCTCCTTTTGCCTTTTTCAGCCCTGTACCTTTAAGCACAGAAGCAATACGGATACGGCAGTTTCCTCCATAACGGGACGTAATTTTCAGATTGCTCACTTTGCCGTCTTTCCAATCCATGTCGATGACAAACCCGCCTCTGGCCACCAATCCTTTTATACTACCGTCTTTCCATACATCAGGCAGCGCCGGCAAAAAGTATATGAATCCATCGTGGCTTTGCATCAGCATTTCCGCGATACCTGCCGTACAACCGAAGTTGCCATCTATCTGGAACGGAGGATGAGCATCGAACATATTGCTGTATGTACCTCCTTTTTTCTTCTCATTAGTTACCAGATCTAACTGGTTTCTCAATAGCGTATAGGCATGATTTCCATCCAATAAGCGCGCCCATAGACAAACTTTCCAACCCATAGACCAACCCGTAGAAGGGTCTCCCCGATAGGTCAAAGAATTTTTGGCCGCCTCAAATAACTGAGGTGTATGAATAGGCGATATTTGATTACCCGGATAAAGTCCGTAAAGATGAGATACATGGCGGTGCTTATCGTCCGGTGAATCCCAGTCATACAGCCATTCCTGAAGCTGATTGTGTCGTCCGATCTGCATCGGCGGCAATTTCTCACGCTTCATTTTCAATGTATCCGCAAATGATTTATCTATACCTAACAATTCGGATGCTTTGATTACATTGGAGAATAAATCGAATACCAACTGGTTGTCCATCGTGCACCCCGCCGTAATCGTTGCTTTCCCATTACTTCCGGCATGCGTATTTTCAGGGGAATTGGATGGCGAAACAACCAGCCAGCCATGCTCCGGTTCTTCTATCAGGAAATCGTTAAAAAACATAGCGGCACCTTTCATCACCGGATATACCGACCTCAGATAATCCAGATCGCCCGTATATTCGTACCTGTACCACAAATGCTGGCTTACCCATGCACCTCCTGCCGGCCACATTCCCGAAGCAGCCCTGTCGACAGGCCCGGTAATACGCCATATATCGGTATTATGATGAATTACCCAACCTCTGGCATTGTACATCAGTTTTGCCGTATGCGCGCCCGTTTCGGCAACCTCACGAACCATTTGCAGCATCGGTTCATGCATTTCGGACAAATTGGTAACTTCCGCCGGCCAATAGTTCATTTCCACATTGATGTTACAAGTGTATTTACTGTCCCATGACGGAAGGTAACGGTCGTTCCATATTCCCTGAAGATTTGCAGGTTGCGTACCCGGCAGGGAAGATGAAATCAGCAGATAGCGTCCGAACTGGAAATAGAGAGCCGCCAGTTCAGGGTCAAATGTCTTCGCGAAGTCCCTGATACGTATATCCGTCGGTTTCTGAGATTCTGCAGTTTTCCCCAGATCAAGAGACATACGGTTCATATATTGCTGAAAGAACGCGGTATGTTCACTTTTTGCTTTCTCGTAATCATTCGAAAAAGCTGTCTCCATATATTTCTTACATTTGGCTGTCTTATCTCCGGTTATGTCTTTATAGTTGACGAAATTGGTAGCAATAGTCACGTAAAGAATAACTTCATCTGCATTCTCCACAGATATGATATGATCCGAAACCGTATATTTCCCTCCTTCTACTTTCGGCTTCACTCTTGTTTCAAGCTGTACTTTTCCGCTCTGCTTTTCATGTGCAGGGGTAATACCCGTCAATACAAGCTGGTTGTCTTCGATGAATCTCTCCACTTTTTCCTGAGGGGTGGTCAGAAAAGCATTGCAGGTGATACTTGCCGGTTTATCAGCTGTCAGTCTTACAATTATAGCCTGATCGGTGAAAGACGTGAAGATCTCACGCCTGTAAGTTACGTCGCCCACCTTATATGAGACACTGGCAACAGCATCGCTTATATTCAGATCGCGATAGAAAGCGGTATACCGGTTATGCCCCGGAAAAGAGATAAAGAGGTCACCCATCGTCTGATAAGGCATCCCGTGATTTGTAGGCGACATTATTTTGGCCGTAGCCAAATCCTGAGCTTCTACATATTTTCCTTCAAAGATAAGGTTACGGACTTTCTCCAGGACTCCGTCTTCCAGCTTATGGGCATTACTATTGGGCGAACCGGCCCAAACGGTCTCTTCATTAAGCTGCAATTGCTCGACAGAGGGATTCCCGAAAACCATAGCTCCCAGCCTGCCGTTACCTAACGGCAAAGCCTCGTTCCAATCTAAAGCCGGTTTATCATACCAGAACTTCATGCCTTGCTGGGCATTAGCTACCAGAGCCAGACTTATAAACAATGACAATATTATTCTTTTCAACATCAATATCTTATTAATCAATTACACCAACGTTTTTCAATACTTCCAGCAGAGCCTCTTTTCCTTTGATTGCATTTGCCGGCAGTTTCTCACCATTTTCACCAAATGCGTGCATCTGCAGTTCTTTCTCAATAGTTACCTTAGATTCATCTGCCATATCATGATTTAAGCCTAAATGCTTAGCAATAAAGCGATACATAGCCGTACGTTTCGAAGGGCCATAATCATGTCCTTCGGTTGGAAAATGCACATTCTCTATATTATCTTCTGCTCCGTAGAATCCATAGATTTTTTTAAGGTATGGCAATTCCAGTCCGAGAACAGAACTCGACCAGTCTTTCCCGTCAGTCAATGCCAATTGCGGTTTCGGAGCGAACATAGCGGCAATCTCGGCATTATTGGTACGTCCCCCGCAAAGATGAGCAGGCATACCGCTCTCACAAGGGCATCCGCCAACAAAATGAGAGGACAGCATAACAACCGGAATACTGACTGTTATACGGTCGTCGATAGCCGACATCATCATCGTCATACTACCCCCGCCAGAGCCGCCGGTTATACCCACTCTGGAAGTATCTGCCTCTTTCAGAGCTAATAAGTAATCAAGGATTCTGATTGCATTGATGGTTTGTATCGTATTGGCCGCGCTCAGGCGATGCAATGTTCCATCGAACTGAAGAAGGCTTTCTCCCCACGCAAACAAATCCCAACTTACCGATATGGCACCCATACGGGCTTGTATAGCACAACGCATTTGCTGGTCTTCACGGTAGCGGCCGTTTCCAAAATGCCCGTTGGGGTTGAGTATCACCGGACATTTACCTTTTATCTTTGCAGGTTTATAGATTGAGCCGCACACATAAATTCCGGGAAGGGTTTCTATGGCAAAGTTTTCAACTGTGTAGCCATCGTATTTTCTTTTCGGTGTCAGAATAATTTTCGACTCAGGCTTCACTGGCATCGGAGACACTCTTAAGGCTTTGGGTAAACAAGCCTTTAATTCAGCCTTGCGTTTTTCCCACGATTCTTTGTCAGAATAAAGGGTTTCGAGATAATCCAGAAACTTCTTGCCTTCCGCCTCGGTTGTGCGGGCATATTCAAACTCCTTTACCTTATATTTGCCATTATCCATGACAAACTTGTAATCGAAAGGAGCCAATACGGCAATGAGGGATTCCTCCGCGCTCCACGGTTTTATTCTCCAGTCGGCATATTTGAGTATCTTGCCGTCTATCATCCTGGCATCGTACTTTATCTTTATGCCGAACCGGGTTTCAATGTCATGCAACACATCTATCAGCGGCCGCGAATAGGCACTATCCGCCGTTTGTGTATTTTGAGCATAAGCGCAAACGACAGACAGAATACATAATATAAGTATATAATACCCTTTTTTCATATCTCCCAAATACTATTGCATTACAATATTCGCCGACTTATTCAGTCCTGCACCCTTATCGACAGGCATAGCCAATCGCTCCAAATAGTTATTCTTCAAAATGATATTATCAGTCAGACCTCCATCCAGTTTTATGAAAGACCGGCTACCGGTTTCAGGAAAACATCCCTGAATAAACATATCCCTCACATCAGTTACTTCCAGTACAGGTTTATCCTGCAATGGTTTAGGATTGTAAATATTATTGATACGCAGGTTGGAAGACTCGCTTATTTTGAATGCAGCGCCAATTTCAGTCTCAACTCTGACATTATCCAGCGTTATATTCTCCGCCTTGTTTATTTCAAAACCGGTTTTGGCTTCTATATTAATATCAGAGAATGTAATGCCTGATATAGGGGCTTCTTCTATTCCCAAAACAGTACAGGCCATGTTCACATCCGAACCTGTAAGACCCGATATATGGATATTACGGAAAATCGGCGTCCGCTCTGATAAAGGTTCAGCCGGAACATTTGAATAGAACAGGTTCAGTGTTATAGCCTCCCCCGGAATATTTTTCATTACAATATTGCTCACCCGTATTTCCTCGACAATACCGCCACGGCCTCTGGTTGATTTCATGCGAATACCCCTATCCGTACCATCGAATACACAGTTAGAGATAGTCACTTTACGCACATCGCCCGACATTTCGCTCCCTATAACAACACCTCCATGTCCTGCAAGCATGACACAGTTTGTTATTGTTATATTTTCGCAAGGAGTAGCATACCGGCGTCCCTGCAAATCGCGTCCCGACTTTAATGTGATGCAATCATCCCCTACCGTTATATGGCAATTGGCGATTATCACATTCCGGCATGACGACGGGTTGATACCGTCTGTATTCGGCGCGTCCGGATTGTTTATAGTAACTCCGAGAACGCTTACATTTTCGCAAAATTCGGGGTTGATAGTCCAGAACGGGGAATTTATAATTGTTACTCCTTCCACCTTAAAACCCTTGCATTTATAAGGTTGCATCAATGGCGGACGAAAAAAACGTTTATCCAATGTGCGCTTCCAGTCCGAATTTTCTTCAACTGTAAAACCGGGATTTTCTTTCTCCCACATTTGCCGGTACCCTTCCAGTTCTTTCCTAAAGGTTTCGTCTTTATGCGCGCCTTCGATAGCAAATGTTCCGTACCACCACTTTTTCCCGTTTCCGTCGATGGTGCCTTCTCCTTTGATAGCAATATTTTCCTGTTCGTATGCGTAAAACAAAGGGCAGAAACTCTTCATCACCACACCTTCATAACGCATTTCTACAAAAGGAATATACTCCGACATATCATCGGTGAACTTAATCGTCGCACCTGCTTCTATGTCGATAGTTATATTACTTTTCAATACAATAGGCCCTGTAAGATATATACCTGCAGGGAAAAACAATGTACCTCCGCCGTTTTGGGAAAGCTTGTCTATCGCCTTCCTAATAACAGCAGTGTTGGACACTTTACCATCTGCCTTAGCCCCAAAGCTTCGCATATTAATAGTTTCAGCTTTGGAGGCTATGGACAGAATAAAAACAATGGTAAACAGTAATATTTTTTTCATTCGTAAATGTTCTCTATTTTAACAGATTATCCAACTTAGCGACAGCAGACTTAACCTTCTCCTTTTCAGGGTCTTTAAATAAATTAAAAGGCTGAGCCAGAAAATCGCTGCAAATACCTTTCAGTGCCAATGCAGTCTTGATACCTTTGATATAGCTCGACCCGAAACGGCCTATGCCATATAACTCCTTGCTGACAGCCATCATCTTGTCCTGCAATTCAATAGTCTTATCTACATTCTTTTCTGCTGCTGAATTATACACATCTACAAATATCCGTGGGTAAACATTCGCACCCCCCGAAACACCTCCGTGTGCACCGAGCAATACCACAGAAGCCATCATTTCTTCAGGGCCTACGAATAACCCGAATTCGGGATGGTCTCTGAACAATGTCAGTAATTTACAGAAATATACGCCATTGGCAGAACTATCTTTCAATCCGATTATATTTTTATGTTTAGATAAAGCCAAAACCGTATCGGGATCTATCATCGTTTTGGTATGCGAAGGCATGTTATACAAATACAATGGAAGCGGGCATTTATCAGCTAACAACTCATAATATTCAATCAACTCGGGCTGTCCCAGGGCAAAATAATAAGGAGGCGCAGCAACCAGAGCAGCAGCCTTATATTCAGCAGCAAATTCTGCCAGTTTTATACTTTCATACACCGAAGTATCTGTTATGCCGACAAGTACAGGCACGCGTCCATTCACAGCCAGGCAAGTATGTTTGATGAGTTCTTTCTTAATATTGATACTAAGGTGCTGGGCCTCGCCGGTAGTTCCTAAAATAAAGATACCGCTTACTCCTCCCGATATAAGATGCTCTACCAGATTATTTACACCTTTCACATCCAGCGTGTCGGTATCTGTTAACGGAGTTATCATGGGAGGGACAATTCCCTTCAGTTGGAAAATTGGATTATTTGAGTTCATTATATTTTCAATTTATTTTATAGAATAAATATTTAATCATCTGTTTTATTTATAGCTGTAGGCTTCAATATCGTCAATTGCAAAATAATCGCAATAAGGACAACTATGGCTAAAAGGGCAAAGTCACGCCCCATATTTCCGGCATCGGCCGATTTTCCAAGAACATTCGTTATCACTGCTCCGGCTGAAATTCCGGCTAAATTCAATAATCCATAACCTGTTGCCCTGTAACGAGGGGAGACAAACTGACAAAGGATCGGCATATTGTTTACATCAAACATACCAAAACCAAAGCCAAAGAAAATGGCTCCGGCAACAATAATAACCAGGCTATTACCGAAAGCCAGTAACAAAAGAGCAGGTAATGTGAGAACTAAACCGATAACTCCCGTATAAATGCGCCCTTTTATATTTCGCTGTACCCATTTATCCGATAAATACCCACCGATAAGCACGCCAACCAACGAAGCCATAGCAATGGTAATCGTAGCCATTGGCCCTACATGTTCCATATCAATATTCAGACTGGTGGAGAATAGTGTCGGCAGCCAGTTTTTGGTTGCCCAACCCGGCAAACTCGGGGCTGAAAAGTAGAATAATATAACCCAGAAAGAGATATTACCAAACAGTATTCCCAAGCCTTTAAGCATAGCGGAAAATTCTTTCTTAACAGATTTCTTTTCTTCCGTCTCAATTGTATATGCCTTATGTTCTTTCAAAAATAATATAAGTACAATACAATATATAATACCTACCAATCCGAATGTATGGAATGTCATCTGCCACGAGAAACTACCGGCCACAACAGCACCAAAGCCGCCCAATGCCTGTCCTAAGTAAACTCCCGTAGTATGGAAACCAACAGCAAGCGAACGGGTTTTCCCCTGATGATAATCAGCAATAAGCGATAATCCCGCAGGAATATAAAAGGCTTCGCTTATCCCCATAACCGCACGCAAAATATACAATTGATCAAACGAAGTTGCGTATCCCATCAGTAAGGTAACGGCTGACCATGTAAATAAACTCCCTACAATAAGCCATTTACGGTTCAGACGGTCGGCAATAATGCCCGATAACGGGCTCATAAAAGCATATATCCATAAGAATATGGCCATTAAACGCCCAAAATTAGCTGCCGATACCAATTCCGAAATATCTTCCATCATAGCAGGACGCATAGTAGAAAGCATCTGCCTGTCCATATAGTTCAGCAGGGCAACAAACCATAACATCGCTACGACCAGCCAGGGGTACATCTTTTTGCCTTTCATGAGAATATTTCCTGTGGTTTATCCTATTTATATAAGGGGCCGTATGCTTCACAGGCTCTGTAATCGGAACCTTCTGCATCCGAGCCGAATGCAGCCCATGATGATGGACGGAATATTTTATCCTCGTCCACATTATGCATGCATACAGGAATTGAAAGCATAGAGGCTAATGATATCAGGTCGCCACCAATGTGGCCATAGCTTATAGCGCCATGATTAGCACCCCAATAATTCATTACTGAATATACATCTTTAAAATGACCTTTTCCGGTAAGCCGGGGAATAAAGAATGTGCTCGGCCATGTCTTATCCGTGCGTTTATCTATTTTGTCGAATACTTCCTGCGGGAAAGTAGCTGTCACCCCTTCCGCGATCTGCAATACAGGCCCGATACCTTTCACAAGATTAATCCTGCACATAGTAACAGGCATTCCGGGTTCGGTCAGAAATTTAGAAGAATAGCCTCCTCCCCTGAAGTATTCGAGCGAAGCAGGATACCATTTGGTAGCACCCAGCATCTTATCTACTTCTTCCTGATTTATCTTCCAGAAAGGTTTCATTACAGGCTTTCCATCTTCGCTTTGACGACCTGTACCATCCAAGGTACAAGAACCCGAGTTAATTAGGTGAATTGCGCCATCAGCCAATACGCCTTCCGGCTTCCAGCCTGTAACCCGTTGGATAGATGCCGGACTCCAGTATGTTCTGACATCGGCAAATATCTGCGCTGTATTCGTCAGTAATTTACCAAATAACATACTTATACCATTCAAATGGTCATCTTCCGTAGCAAAAGCGAATGGCTCACGTATTCCATTCCAGTCGAAAGAAGAATTAAGGATTGCCTCCGAAAAATCTCCGTTCGGTAAAAAGTCCGTCCACTGACGCTGTCCCTGAAATCCTCCGGCAATGGCATTATGCCCCATCGCTTCTTCGGAATAGCCTGTTTTATGAAGTTTATCATTACCTATCATCAGGTCTCTCATAATCAGAGTCATTTTGACAACAAATTCCCAGTCCTTATCTTTTTGTTGACGGGAACGCTTCAAATGTTCAGGATTATAATCATCACCTTCATTTACAGCACAATTTTTTATAGTCCATTCCAAGGCCTTTTTATACTCGTCTTTGTCATATATTTCGAGTTGTATACGGCGGAGAATCTCCGAAGAGTCTACAAACTCGGAACGCAAGCCTAAATATTCCTGTAAAAATTCAGGATTAACGATAGAACCCGCTATCCCCATAGATACACTTCCGATTGCCAGATAAGACTTGCCGCGCATAATAGCGACAGCCAATCCGGCTTTAGCGAAACGTAATAACTTTTCCTGTACGTCTTCCGGAATAGACATATCGCCTAAATCCTGTACATCATGCCCGTAAATACCAAACGTAGGTAAGCCTTTCTGATTATGCGCTGCCAGCGCAGCTGCAAGATAAACAGCACCCGGACGTTCTGTCCCGTTAAATCCCCAGATCGCTTTCGGGATAAGCGGGTCCATATCGATAGTTTCGGAACCATAACACCAGCATGGAGTTACCGACAAAGTCAGCCCTACATTATTCCTTTTGAACTTTTCGGCACAGTTAGCCGCTTCTTTTACACCGCCAATACAGGTATCTGCAATAATACATTCAACCCGGCTTCCATCGGGATAACGAAGATTTTCTGCATAGAATCCGGCTACATTCTTAGCCATATTCATGGTTGTTTCTTCCAACGATTCTCTTATACCTTTCCTGCGTCCGTCAATAATCGGACGTATGCCAATTTTGGGATACTCATTATTCTTCATGATATTATATTTTTTTAAATCCACTAAGTTGAGGATTGTTTTGTCTGTAGAAAGAGGCGTGGTTCTTCTTTCACGAAGAACCATTCCAGTTATATTAAATGCTAATTTATTCGCTTTTTTTCTCACCAAATTCGGTTTGTTGCAATTCAACCTCATTCAGCGTCTTTCGTTTTTCGTCTTCCGACATTTGCCGTTTATATGTACCGGAATAAATCGAGCTTTGATTTACCTGCGGTTTTTCCGAATATACCAGCCGGCGCTTAGGAGCAATACTTTCAAATTCTATCCAGGCGGGAGTCGGGGCATGCTCACCTTCGAATAAGACACGGGCATGAACTTTAATCTTTCCCGGATTCAGTGTGGAACGAATAAGGACGGGAGCAGAGCCAAACTCTACGGCTCGCGGATTTGCTCCGATTATTTCATCTCCGATTATTTCACCCTCTCCTGTCACTGTAAACAATATCTGCTCTTTTGCCAGTCTTCTCACATTTCCCTCATCATCTGTGACTTCACAAATTACAGGAATAAAATCCGATGCATTTGCAATTAAAGCCTGTCCTTCATTATCAAGGGAAAGCCTCAATTTAGAGGATCTTCTCGACGGCATTTTCTTTGTACTGCAAACCACCTTACCATCAATCAGGCCTTCTACAACAAACGTGACTTTCTGCCATTGCTTTTCTACATATGGATAAATCCTCATTTTATTGAAATCATACACATTCTTAAATGTAACAGGAGGATTAGGCATACCATATTGCCGGCGTACCACCTTTTGTACTAAGGTATCTGTCCCATACATTATTAGCCTTACCTCGTCACAGTTAGTAAATACCGTAACATCTGGACTTGAAAATGGAGATATTTCATGCGCAATAAAGACCATCGGCCCTGTCTCCGAAAACGGGTGCTTTAACAAAGCGCTTACCTGGCTCTTAAACATATAATATGAATATTTCGGCTGGCGGAAAGCATCCATTATACCACCCCAATACGGATCGGGATGATAGCCTCTCTGATGATCGAAAGGATGCCAGAGTGCCCCTCCGATAAACTGCCTGCCTTCGGGATACATCTCATCATATGCTATTGCCAGTTGAAGAGCCTGCGTAAGAAGCGGGCCTTCACCCCAGCTTCTTGATGCTCTGTTATTTGTATTATGAGCATACCAATCATCAACATTCTCTCCAAATTCGCGGGTAAAAATGCATTGCTCAAAATTGCCAGCATCTTTTGGCCAGCCATACACCACCTCATAATTATCTGCAACACCTGCCGAATGATGGTCGGCCACGCAGGCTGCACCCGGATATTCAGTTTGCGTAATCTCCCTTGCTTTCAAAGAAAACTCCAATGGGAAACGGGTCTCATTTAAGATAGGTTCCCACATCAAGACGGATGTATGATTCCTGTCGCGACGAATCATATTACGTATATCGTCATAAACCAGTCCGGCAAATTTGGGGTCTTTATTCCAGTACTGCCAACCGGGAGTTGCTACGATAACAAACATTCCCAATTCGTCACACGCGTCCATAAACGAAGGGTCCTGTGGATAATGGGCAACCCTGATTATACGGCAACCTGCATCCCTGAGTTTTTTCGCATCTTTCCAATGCTGACTGTTAGGCATCGCATTGCCGACATAAGCAAAATCCTGATGCCGGTTTCCACCGATTAACCGGTCAGATAACTCACCGTTAAGCCAAAAACCATCTTTTCCTCTGAATTCGGTTTTCCGTATGCCAATCCGTGTTATTCCTCCATCGAGGGAAGTACCGTCAGATGCTAAAACACGGGTGGCAACTTTATATAGTGAAGGACTGTCGGGGTACCAAAGAACAGGATTGTCAACAACAACCTTCTGAGTTATCTGTTTTCCTTCTCCTTTTCGTAATGTTACTTTGGCAGACAGCTTTTTTATAATTTTACCGGAAGGGTCTATCAGTTGATTCTCTACAGTTACGGACTGATTGGATGCTAAAGCATTTGCGATATCAGTATAAATTACAACCTCCGCTCTCTTCTTTGTTATCTCACCATATTGGACAAAAACTCCGCCTCCGGCTATTTTATCCGCTTTATTCGGGTCTGTAATATGCACTTTAGATGTAGCAATCATCCATACATCGCGGTATATACCTCCATGATATGTAAAATCGAGGGTTGTTTGTTTTTTTCCGGGAGGATAATCCTTATCGTCAGAATTATCGACAAAGACCGCAATAATACATTTATCGCCCGGCTTTACGCCATACTGAGTCAGTTCGATACTAAAAGGCAAATATCCACCCAGATGCTCTTCTACTTTTTTACCATTGAGGTAAACTATGGATTTTCCCATTGCAGCCTCAAAGTATATATTAATCAGTTTCCCCTCCAAGGAATTATCTATTGTAAAATGCTTACGATACCATGCTGCTCCCTGGTAATTACGGCTTCCACTGGCCTCGGAAGGCATCAACTGTACCGTATGCGGTGTGGATACCACATCCCACCGACTATCATCAAAGTCTGCCTTTTCGGCTCCGGATATTTCACCTCTAAAAAACCTCCAGCCAACATTAAAGTCATAAACTTCCCGTCCGGACTTCTCCAATGAATAGAATCCGGCAACAGAAAAATCCGGTTGATAGTTTCCCGCTGATATATTCGTATTAAAAATTAAACTGGTAAATAAAATTAAGATATATGCACGTATCATGGTAAGGACACTTTAATATCGAGGTTGAGATTAAACAATGGAGGTTCTTCTTACAAAGAACCTCTTAATATCAGTTGCGTAGGAATATAAACCTGAACTTTTTGCCTTGTTTTTATATATTCAGCCGCAATTTTACCCATCTGCTTAAAATTTGTGGAAATAACGCTTATTCCATTTTCAATAACCTCCAGCATAGGAGCATCGTTCATTGTCACCAAGCCGACATCTCTACCTAACTCATAATTCTGCAGGCGACATGTTTTAACAATCTGAATCATATCTATGTGGCGAACGGCAATATAAGCGGTACCGGGAACAATATCAAATGAATTCAGATCCCGCGTAATAATATTATAAGCAAAATTATTATCCATACAAAACTGTTCAAAATAAGGAATACAACTCTTGGGATGCTCAGACTTGGCATTAAATACCAGGCAAATCTCTTTATATTTACTGAATTTATCCAGACCTGATGTCAGACAATCATATAAAGTCGTATCAAAGCCCTGGCATACATATGAGAACTTATCTTTCTTGAACTTTCCTAAGTCTACCAGCAACACTTTTGTATTATCCAAACGATCAAGGACTTCCGAATAAACATCATTCTGAAGATTGGTAATAAGATAAAGGTCGTATCGCCCAACACTATCCTGAATTATATTATTGAACGAACGTTTATTATAATGATGGAAATACAAATCCAACCTATAATTCAGTGGAAGATTCGCTGTCAGCTCTTTATAGAAATTTTCCTTATAAGGACCAAATATATCAAGCAGCACAAAAATATTATTCACTGTGTTAGAGACAAAATATCCCCGTGTCGGGGCAGATTCGATTATCCCTTTTTCCTTCAGATCCTGAAACGCTTTATATACAGTATCACGGGCCAGATTATACTTTGCACTTATTTTATTTATAGAGGGAAGTGTATCGCCTTCCTTGAATTCCCCATTCGAAATAGCTGTCCGAATAGCATCTGACAACTGGCGAACCTTGCTTTTATTTTGATCAAATTCTAATATCATGAATCAATTTTCGTTAAATATGTTCAATATTATACCGGATAATAACTATCCTGTTCTATCCTGATATCACAAAGAAAAGCATTTTTTTGTAATAGTCCAATTTTTAAGCAATATGTTATTAAACATTTATTATTTTTTATTGTATCACCATTTTTTTGATACTTTTGCCACAATCATAACAGTACAGTACAGTACAATAAATATATTTAAAACGTTTAATGATGACTTATGACAAAAACAATGAAATCTTAAAACCATAGGACAGAATATGTTAGTACACTCTTAATATTCTATATACCATCAACTTAGTTAAAATAAATTAAACATTTAACATTTATGAAAAACACTTTTAGGTATTTAATTAGATGCAAAACCGCCAATCCAAAAAAACAGGTGCATGCAAAAAAACTGATTTTTATGCTTTTATGTTGTTTCGCTTTCACAGCACAAATATATGCCCAGCAACAGATCAAAGTATCGGGGGTAGTTAGCGATGAAAGCGGAGAGCCTATAATCGGGGCTAGTGTAACGATACTGAACACTACAACGGGAACTCTGACCGATATTGACGGGAAATTCACATTGAATGTTCCGTCAAATGTGACCTTAAAAATCTCTTATATAGGCTTCACTCCTCAGGAAATTCCTGTAAGCGGGAAAACAACTATCAATGTTGTTTTAAAAGAGGATTCGAAGCTTTTGGATGAAGTTGTAGTTGTGGGATACGGAACACAAAGAGTTAAAGACCTGACAGGAGCAGCGACACCTGTACAGATGGAGGATATTGAGAACTTGCCGGGTTCCAATCTCCTCGATGCTTTATCCGGACAAGTAGTTGGGCTAAATATAACTAAAAGTGATGGACGCCCGGGATCTACAAGCGGGAAAGTTACAATAAGGAGGCCTGCTCCTATACTCTCCGGTGGTACCGGTAACGGACAGCCTCTAATCGTAATCGACGACGTGATACAGGTAAATTATGAGGGAGATCCGGATATGGCAGCGTTCTATGCGTTGGACTATTCCGAAATAGAAAGTATGACAGTACTGAAAGACGCTTCGGCAGCTATATATGGAGCAAGAGCTTCTAATGGTGTTATCCTTATAAAGACAAAAAGAGGAGCAATAGGCTCGCCACAAATATCCTACTCTGCAAAACTGGACTTCTCCGACGCTGTTAGTCACGTAAAAATGATGAATGCCTACGATGTGGGTATACTCACCAATAGAATGTTCAGACAAACTTTTGCCAATGGAGGAAAAGATTATACCGGATTTTCTTATTCAGAGGACGAACTGAATAAAATGAAGTCAATGAACTATGACTGGCTGGGTGAAGCTTGGGATTCATCATTTTCTCACCGGCATTCTTTGAATGTAAGTGGGGGTTCAGAAAAGGCCACTTATTTTGCAGGACTCTCTTATCAGGACCAGGGTACGAACCTTGGTAGCTTACAGGATTATAACAAATGGACTTTCAGAACGGGCACCGAAATCAAGGTTGCCAGCGGATTGAAAATCTCAGCCAGTGTGGCAGGATTTACAAACGAAAAAATAAGCGGCAACGATAATCCGGGTATTAGTGATAGCTCATGGGGAAGACGTGCGGGATCGGACGGTGACTATGTAATACTACGACATATGCCAAAACACATCCCGATGTCTGTCAATCTGGAAACAGAGCCAGGCATTTCAAAAAACTATTGGATATCACCTTATATAGGGCCACATGCTGTAAACAATGCTGCAAATATAAATTCTCTAAGTGCATGGAATTATTTTGCAAATCAGGAGTCCGGGTCTAAAAAAATAAATAAAGAAAACGGCTATAGTGCTAACTTTTCGTTATCTTACGATATACCGTTTATAAAAGGGCTTTCAGTAAAAGGCACTTATGCCTTAAACTATAACAATACATTCGGTGAAGAAATTCAATCATATTATACACTCGCACGCGCTCAGAATACAAACAAAGAAGGGCTGCATTTGATAGATAATTCTACGAAAGGTTCCCTTATTTGGGACCTAAAGGAATATCGTAATAGTGCCAACCCGGCCAGGATTGTATATAAAAAGGCAACCAGTAGAGGAGAACAAATGAACTTTATGATTAATTACGACCGTACATTCGGCGAACATAATGTTTCGGCTGTCGGTGTAATAGAGCGTGCAGAGAGTGAAGGTTCTGATGAAAGTCTGACTTACCAAAATCCATGGAAAAATTATAATGGAACTTCTATCACAGCAGGCGAACTACTTACTGATAAAAGCGCTACTTATTTAAAAAAATATGAAAGCGGTACATTGTCTTATATAGGCAGGGTCAACTACAAATACGGGAACCGTTATCTGGCCCAATTCCTGATCAGAAGCGACGCATCCACTAAATTCGCACCGGAAAACTACTGGGGAACATTCCCTTCCGGGTCTGTAGGTTGGGTTGTTTCGGAGGAAAACTTCTTCAAAAAGAGCAAGGTTGCAAATATTTTCGATTATCTCAAATTACGCTACAGCCTGGGGCTAACAGGGAAAGATAATGTAAATGCATGGTCATGGCTTACATACTACGCCTTTGAAAACGGTACCGGTTTCGGTTCTCAAGGGGGTGAACTGGTTAGTGGTCTGGGTCCTTCAGGAACAGCAAACCGCAATATCAGATGGGACAAAACTGTTAAAACAAACTATGGTATCGATCTGAATATTCTCGATAATAGGCTGGCTCTAACAACAGATTATTTTTATGATAAGACAAGTGATTTGATTATGCTTCCGATGACCAGCTCATATCCTATATATATAGGGGCTAGTGTTCCCCCTGTGAACTATGGAAAATCAGATAGCTGGGGATGGGAATTTACACTAAGATGGAATGATAAGATCAATCAAAGTTTGCTACCAAAATGGGGACCGATCAAATATGGTATTGGAGTGGATTATGGCATATCTTGGTATAAAATGGTACTAGGTACAGATCCTGTCTTTAACCATCCTGCCGTAGTGAATAATAATCAAAATGCCACAGGTTACAGATCACCCGATAACACTTATGGAATGAAGGTCTGGAGGGGGACTTCGTCTGGAGATGGAATACTACGTACAGACGAAGATGTACAGCGTTACTGGCAATATCTCAAGGATCTGGCAGTAACCTCTAAAAACGATCCGAACGCAGAACCAACATATTTCGGAACAGGAATAGGTAAAGACGCTCCTAAAAATATATACAAAGGTATGCTTGCCTACCAGGATATGGCCGGAAGCGCTAATGCTGAAACCGGAATTATCGAAGGGCCGAATGGATCTATTTCAAGTACGGACGGGGAAGATTTCGCAAAGCTTGCTAATAACAGGACACACAATATAAATACAAGATTCAGTCTTCAATGGGGTGACTTTAGTTGGTCTGCACAATTGGCAACCTCTTGGGGTGGATTTGCAGCAATAGATTACGGTGAAAGCCAAATCATAGATGAAAGTAGAATGATATGGGCACAACCAATATTTGCGAATGACATGTATGATCCTGTGGATAATCCGAATGGAAAATATCCAAGCATGGCAGTAAATAATGCATGGAATGTACACTCCGATTTTTGGTCAGTTTCTACCTTCCGTTGCTATGTCAGGAATATGTCATTTGCATACTCTCTGCCAAGAAATATTTTAAAACCAACAGGAATTGACAGAGTTCAACTGGCCCTTACTGGCAACAACTTGTGGGACTTTTATAATCCTTATCCAAAGAAATACCGTAATATGTATGATAGCGCAACTAGAGCAACTTATCCTACTTTGCGAACATGGACATTAAGCTTGAATCTCACATTTTAAAAATCCGACAGATTTAAGAATGAAAAATAAAATACATTCGCATTTATGAAAACAAACAAAATATTAATCACAACGTTGATATGCCTGCTGTTATTATCTGCATGCAGTGATGAATTTCTAACAAAAAAAGATAATAGTAACAACTTCTCTTCAAATTTTGTATTTGACAATCCGGAGCAGGCCAATGCTATATTCGCTTTCTTTTACAAAGGATGTCTGAGTTCCTATAAAAGTCCGATGTATGGTTCCGACCCATTAATGAGGCACAATAACCAAGCTTCCTTTGGTGGTAATGGTGATGGAGGAAAGAATTATGCATTGACAGAAGAAATAGCAATTCCTGATCTTAACGATAAAAGGATCAACATAAAGGCAGCAATTAATGATATATCCCGTGGAAACTTCATTGGCGGCGATCATTATTGGAATGCCGGGTTGAGCAACAGGGATAAACCGAGATCGACTTTATATGCAAGAGTCTATCAGTTAAATCAATTTATAACAGATATAGATGCTACGGGGCGTAATGCTTATAACGATGACACCTACTGGAATAGACTGCAAGGTCAGGCTATCTTTTTACGAGCCTGGTTATATTTCGACGCATTACGCTTATGGGGTGGAGTCCCTTTTTATGCCACAGAAACTGAAATAGCGGATGTCAACGACCGATCTCCACGCCTGACTGTAGACGAGACTGTTGAAAAGATTTGTTCAGACTTCAATCGTGCTGCAAGTTTATTACCTGACAAATGGGAAAATGGGACAGCCGATTATGGAAGATTTACACGTGTTGCTGCCTTGGCAATGATAAGCAGGGTACGTTTATATGCAGCCAGTCCGGTTTTCAATGCCAGTTGGGACACAGGGATCAAGCGTTGGGATGAAGCATTAAAGGCTTCTTTAACGGCCAAAGAGGAGGCAGACAAAGCTGGTTACGGAACATCTGTAAATTCTATTAAAAGCTGGGACGAAATGTATTATGCATACAACGGTGGAACCTTTAATCCAGAGGCACTTATAGTAATTCCTACTGCGAATAATGAGCTGACAGGAACCAGTGGACTTTTGACAAATGTTTGGGAAAAAGAAATTCGGCCGGCATTTCTGGATGGTGATGGCATTGGGGTTCCTGCTCCAAAACAGATGATAGATCTATTCCCTATGGCAGACGGAAAGCGTCCTGTTACTGGGAACAATTATAATCAGAACGAGTTTTACGTGAACAGGGATCCGCGTTTCTATCGCACATTTATCTTCTCTGGCTGTGCGTGGGAAAGTTCTGCCGGAGCAAAGGTACTTTGGTTATACGGTTACAGAACAGGAAATGATGCTTATAATTATACAGATGGCTCAACTACCAATCAGATATATGGAAAAAGTAAAGCCCTTATATGGAAAATGTCTAACCCTAAAGCATCAAATGATCGTCCGGATTTAGGAGGAGCAGATATTCTGGAATACCGTTATGGCGAATTACTACTGAATATTGCAGAATGCTATGCAGCAAAAGGAGACATAGGTTCATGTACAAGCTATTTAAATATGATAAGAAACAGGGTCGGAGCCGGAACCGTACCATCTATCGGCGATAAATATCAGGCACTAGAAGCTGTTTTGTATGAGCGTCGCATCGAATTGGCCTACGAAGGCAAGCGGGCTTGGGATACCAGACGTTGGTTGTTATATGAAGGAGGAGCTGGATTCCATATTGAGAACAGTGGTACGGCCAGTGTTGCTGCCGCTCATGGACAAGGATGGAAAATATATGACGGTAAAAATGGCAGAGCAAGCTATACGTCCGCATCTAATGTATGCACGAAATTAGGTCTTACTCCTATTAGTGGGATGAAACATGTTGCCGAAATCTGGGGAAAGGATATCACCACAATACAAAGTGGAGATCCATTATCTGGTAACACAGAAAAAGCCGCTATTGAAGCCAATCCAATTAAGAGAGATGATTCAGAGGCAGTCAGAGCTGCCAAACTACAACAACTAAAAACGTTCTATGAAAATAATCTCTCTACTGTAAATTTATCGGGTGACATAAATCTTAAATACGGAATGGATTATGTAGCCGACTATCCAAATGCTGGTATCATGTTTAGAGGCTGGTACTACATTTATCCGATACATTACAATATATACATTATTGAGAATGCTAATACTTGGATCACACAGAATGCAGGTTGGAATATTTCGAATGGATCACCAGGATTAGTCCAAGATGGCACCTATATCTATTGTACTCCGGAATAAAAATAATTAATACCCGGAAAAGTCTTCTGTCATTTCGTACAGAAGGCTTTTCATTAAGAACAAAAAAGATTATATAAACTTATATATTTTAAGACAATTAAGTTCTCTCAGTAAAGAAAAGCTGTAGTTTAAAACAAAAAAATCATGAAAAAAAAATTAGTCTTTGCAAGCACAGCCTTTTGCTTACTTGCATTTAATGCTCAGGTATTTGCCCAATACCCCAAAATCACATCGGAAGTAGCCGCACAATCATCCCAATTACTCAAAAAAGCGGAGGAAGCTTCTAATGCTGCCTGGGAAAAAGCATTGCCTATTATAGAGAAGGAAGCAAAAGAAGGCAAACCCTATATTCCGTGGGCAGCCCGCCCGACAGACCTTCCTCAGGCTGAGATACCTGCGTTTCCCGGAGCCGAAGGAGGTGGAGCATATAGCTTTGGAGGCCGCGGAGGTAAAGTGATCGTGGTAACCAGTCTCGAAGATAGCGGTCCCGGGACCCTTCGTGAGGCCTGCGAACAAGGTGGTACCCGTATCGTTGTCTTCAATGTGGCCGGTATAATCCGTTTAAAGTCACCATTGATCGTACGCGCTCCGTATATTACAATTGCCGGACAAACAGCTCCGGGCGACGGCATTTGCGTGGCAGGTGAATCCCTGTGGGTCAATACTCATGATGTAGTCGTACGGCATATGCGTTTTCGCCGTGGTGAAACATGGGTAGGACGCCGTGATGATGCATTCGGAGGAAATCCGGTTGGAAATATTATGATCGACCACTGTTCTACCAGCTGGGGACTGGATGAGAATATTTCATTCTACCGCCACATGTTCAACCCGGGGGACGGTTCCAAAGAACTAAAACTGCCAACCGTAAATGTCACAATACAGAATACAATTTCAGCTCAGGCTCTGGACACATACAATCACGCATTCGGCAGCACGCTGGGAGGTGAAAACTGCACATTTATGCGTAACCTGTGGGCCAATAATGCCGGAAGGAATCCATCGGTAGGCTGGAATGGAATTTTCAACTTTGTCAACAATGTTATTTATAACTGGGTACACCGCTCTATGGACGGTGGAGATTACACTGCCCTGTTCAATGTAATAAACAACTATTACAAGCCGGGGCCTCTTACACCGAAAAGCTCGCCTGTCGGCCACCGCATACTTAAACCCGAATCGGGCCGCAGCAAATTAGGTTACTATGTATTCGGCCGTGTATATGCAAACGGTAACATTGTGGAAGGCTATCCTGAGATAACAAAGGATAACTGGGCCGGGGGAATTCAGGTTCAGGAGCAGGGAAATACCGACGGATATACTGCAAATATGAGGTGGGACAAACCATTCCCGATAGAAAATCCATTCCCTATCATGACTGCACAGGAGGCCTATAACTTTGTACTGGAAAATGCAGGAGCGACATTCCCTAAACGTGATATCATCGACCAGCGTGTACTGGAACAGGTAAAAACAGGAAAAGTATATTACGCAGAAGGGTTGAATCCGGATGATTTCTATCAGTTTGAACATCGCCGCCTGCCAAAAGATTCATATAAGCAAGGAATTATAACGGACATCAAACAGGTCGGAGGTTATCCCGAATATAAAGGCAATCCATACAAAGACAGTGACGGCGACGGTATCCCTGACGAGTGGGAAAAGAAATACGGCCTGAATCCGAATGACCCAAGCGATGCCGTAAAGGATATGAACGGAGACGGATATACTAATATTGAAAAATTTATCAACGGAATTGATCCTGCAAAAAAAACAGATTGGACCAAACCTGAAAATAATTACGATACGCTCGCAAAGAGAAAAAGTTTATTATAATTTAAGACACCGGATTGATGGTACATAATAAATTACAGATATATTTATGTACCGTCAATCTTTTCAATACTCAAAATACTTTTATGAAACAGACATTTTCTATTCTGCTATTTCTGTTCATCGCCATATCTCTGTTTTCTCAGAATAAGGAAGAAGAATACAACAAAGTTCTGCAACAAAGAGCTGATAAAATCGTAAAAACCCTGGGCATACGAAATCAGGAAATTTACGACAAGGTTACGGATATTATTACTAATCAATACAAAGGATTGGGAGCTATCCACGATAATTCCGAGGCACTGATAAAAACCGCAAAAAGCGACATTTCAGATAAAGAACAACGTGAGACTACCATCAAAAACATAGAAAATGAAACCGACGCCAAGTTGTATAAACAGCATTGCGCATACATAGGGGCATTATCGACTTATCTGACCAATGACCAGATCGAAAAGGTTAAAGACGGTATGACATACGGAGTTGTAAAGGTCACCTACGATTCGTATCTCGATATGATTCCAAGCCTCAAGCAAGAGGAAAAAGATCAATTGTACACATGGCTGGTTGAAGCAAGAGAGTATGCAATGAGCGCCTCTTCTTCCAACAAAAAACATGAATGGTTTGGTAAATATAAAGGCCGATTCAATAATTATTTATCACAAAGAGGATATAACATCCAAAAAGAACGCGAAAACTGGAACAAACGTATTGAAGAGCAGAAAAACAAATGATATTCAGTCATTAAACTATATCGAATATCTTAAAACATGAAAAAATCATATTTCATAATACTTCTTCTTATTTTGGGCGGATATACTTCCGCTCAGAATAAGAAAGCGGAAAAACCTGTTCCTCCTTTAGAACTGAAAGATGGCAGGCTTTCTTACACTCCTGACAGCTTAGGAAACAGGATTCCTGATTTCTCCTATGCCGGATATATGGCCGGAGAAATACCTATCCCCTGCCCTGCGGCTACTATAATCATTCCTCATACGGATGGAGATGCCACAAAGATTATACAAAATGCCATTGATTACATTGGAAATAAAGAAACAGACAAGACCGGGATCAGAGGGGTAATTCTCCTCCAACCCGGAGCATACCATATATCAGGAAACCTGAATATCTCGCGTTCAGGAACAATTCTCCGCGGAGCCGGAATGGGCGATAAAGGAACAAGCCTCATAGCCACCGGAAAAGACCGGAGAACCCTCATTCAAATCGAAGGGCAAAAAGACCTGATAAAAGACGCTGCAATAGAAATAACGGACAATTATGTACCGGTAAATTCATTGACACTAAACATCGCAACAGGACATAACCTGAAAACAGGAGATAAAATATTTATCCATCGCCCATCTACTACCGAATGGATAAACAAATTAGGAACAAACCACTTCGGAGGGGGAATAACCGCCCTCGGATGGAAAGCAGGAGAACAGGACTTATATTGGGACAGGACTATTATTTCCGTCGCAGGCAATAGAATAACGATAGATGCCCCGCTCACCACTGCTTTAGACAAAAAATACGGAGGCGGCTTTGTAATACCTTATACATGGAACGGACGTATAAATAATGTCGGAATAGAAAACCTATCATGCATATCCGAATATGATAAGAATAACATGAAAGATGAAGCTCATTCATGGGTAGCTATTTCGATGGAAAATATATGCGATGCATGGATACGAAATATTACATTCCGCCATTTTGCAGGTTCTGCCGTTACCGTGCAGGAAACAGCAAAAAGAATAACAGTTGAAAATTGCAAATCGTTTGTCCCTGTTTCCGAAATCGGAGGGCAACGTCGTTATACATTCTTTACTTCCGGCCAGCAGTGTCTTTTCCAACGATTGTATTCGGAGCAGGGATACCATGACTTTGCTGTAGGATTCTGTGCTCCGGGACCCAATGCTTTTGTGCAGTGCGAATCGGAATTACCATACAGTTTCAGTGGCCCTGTGGACAGTTGGGCCTCCGGCGTATTATTCGATATAGTGAATGTAAACGGCAACGCACTGAGTTACAAAAACAGGATGCATGAAGCACAGGGAACCGGATGGAACGCGGCAAACAGCGTATTCTGGCAATGCTCGGCATCCCTTGTTGAGTGCTTTGCACCACCGACTGCTCAAAACTGGGCATTTGGCACCTGGGCTGAATTTTCCGGTGATGGATACTGGAATGAAAGCAATAATCATATAAATCCCCGTAGCCTGTATTACAAACAGTTGGAAGAAAGACTCGGCGAGTCGTATCAGGACAGGGCCAATCTTCTACCTGTAAGCTCGGAAGCTTCGAGTTCTCCATCTGTGGCAGTAGCGACAGAGCTTACCAAACAGGCTTATCAGGCTCCTGTCACACTAAGCGAATGGATCGATAGCGTAGTAGCAAAACAGAAATTTCCGGCGGATGATAAAGCCGTAATATTTACTTTCAAAGAAAATATTTCAGAAAAAAAACTACCGGTTTACCCTCTGGCCATTACAAATGGCTGGTTAACGAGAAATAATAGTGTCCAAACCGGATACAAGCATAATATCCAGTGGTGGAACGGAACAGTCCAACCGGCATATCTGGCCAAATCGGCCAGTCCCCATATTACACGCTTTGTGCCCGGGCGAACAGGTACAGGGCTGACCGACAACCTTGATTCCGTCGCTTCATGGATGCAAAAGAACAATATTATCGCTATCGACCATAATTATGGTTTATGGTACGACCGCCGTCGCGACGATCATGAGCGGGTACGCCGTATAAACGGGGAGGTATGGCCGCCATTCTATGAGCAGCCTTTTGCCCGCAGCGGACAAGGCATGGCTTATGACGGGCTGAGCAAATATGACATCACAAAATATAATGACTGGTATTGGTCGCGGCTGCATCGCTTTGCTCAGATCGCCGATAATGACGGATTGATACTCATGCATCAGAATTATTTCCAGCATAATATTATCGAAGCCGGAGCCCACTGGGTTGACAGCCCATGGCGTCCTGCCAATAATATTAACAATACAGGCTTTCCCGAACCTGCGCCATATGCGGGAGATAAACGTATTTTTCTGGCTGAGCAGTTTTACGATATCAGCCATCCTGTAAGACGTGAACTTCATCGCGCATATATACGGCAATGCCTCAACAATTTCAGAGGGACAAACAGCATAATACAGTTGATAAGCGAAGAGTACACAGGACCTCTCCATTTCGTCCAGTTCTGGCTCGATGTCATTGCCGGGTGGGAAGCCGAAACAGGAGAAAAGCAACTGATTGCCCTTAGTACAACAAAAGATGTACAGGATGCCATCCTTGCCGACCCTGTACGTTCCAAAATCGTAGACATCATAGACATACGTTACTGGTTTTACCGTAACGACGGCTCTACATATGCACCCGAAGGCGGTCTGAATCTTGCACCCCGTCAGCATGCAAGACTGGTGAAACCGGGAGGTAGCGATTTTAACTCGGCATATCGGGCCATCAGCGAATATAGGCAAAAATTTCCGGACAAAGCGGTTACCTTTTATTCCAGCACTTATCCGCAACAAGCATGGGCGGTATTTATGGCTCAAGGCTCTCTGGCCTGCCTGCCTAAGATAAGCGACGGCAGATTCCTCAAAGACGCATCGGCTATGAGCATTATTCCCGAAATGAATACAGAAGGACAATATGTACTGGGAAATCCAGCAGTAGGATATATCATATATTCCGATAATAAAACCATCTCTATCGACCTGAGCGGCACTAAGAACAGTTATGACCTTTATCAGATCGATGCCAAAACAGGAGAAATAAGTAAGGACAGACAACAAATAAAAGGCGGAAGTGCAGTCAGTATTCAGAAGAAAGAGACAGTGCTTTGGCTTGTAAAAAAATAAATCACCCTATTATGAAGAAAAGTATCTTATTCTTGTTCGCATTAATAGCATTTATATCCTGTGATACAAACAAAAATAAAGAACAAAAGGAAGCAGAGGTATATATGTTCACTTCTTTCCGCGAACCTGCTACTGACGGATTAAAATTATTATACAGTTACAACGGATATAAATGGGACAGCATACCCGGCATATTCCTCAAACCGGAAGCCAGAGTTCAGAAATTGATGCGTGACCCAAGCATTGCCACAGGGCCAGACGGTACATTTCATCTGGTATGGACTTGCAGTTGGAAAGGCGATCCGGCATTTGGCTATGCTTCATCAAAAGACCTGATAAACTGGTCGGAACAGCGACATATCCCCATTATGGCATTCGATACGACCACTGTAAATGTATGGGCGCCCGAACTATTTTACGATGACGTAAACAATGACTTCATTATTGTCTGGGCTTCCACCATTCCATTCAAATTTGAAAAAGGAATAGAAGACGAAGATAACAACCACCGCTTGTACTATACCCGTACAAAAGACTTTAAGGATTTCTCAAAAGCTGAGATACTCTATGACCCTGGATATAGTTCAATCGATGCGGTAATAGTAAAACGTGATTCAGCCGATTATGTATTGGTATTCAAAGATAACACACGTCCTGAAAGAAATATGCGTGTAGCTTTTGGAAAAACAGCCATTGGACCTTACGGCAACCAATCGGAGAAATTCACGGAGAACTTTACGGAAGGGCCTTCTGTTGTCAAGGCCGGAGACGAATGGCTGATTTATTTCGATGCTTACAGGAAAAAATCATATGACGCTGTCTCCACAAAAGACTTTAAAACATTTACAGATATCAATGGTAAAATATCCGTACCCACAGGCCATAAACACGGCACTATATTCAAAGCGCCGGAAAGAGTATTAAAAGCCCTATTGGATAAATAAATATGAAAAGAATTCCAGTCATATTATTGTTTTTAATATTCTCCTTACTTATAAACGCGCAGCTACCTGCATTTCCGGGAGCTGAAGGCTGGGGAATGTATGCTACAGGAGGAAGAGGCGGTATCGTCTTAACTGTAACCAATCTGAACGACTCCGGCGAAGGCAGTTTCCGTGAGGCTGTAATGAATCCGAATCCCCGGATTGTCATATTCAAAATATCCGGAACCATCGGATTAAAATCGGAACTTATAATAAAAGATCCATTCCTGACAATTGCCGGGCAAACAGCTCCCGGTGATGGTATCTGCCTGAAGAATTTCCCTCTGCGGATTCAGAATACTCATAACATCATTATCAGAAGTATCAGGGTCCGCCCGGGAATCGAATCAGGATTAATCGGTTCCGAAATTGATGCTATCGAAATCAGGGAATCCGAAAATATTATAGTCGACCACAGTTCTTTCAGCTGGTCGAATGACGAAGGGATAAACAATTGGCACAAAAGTGGTCACATCACATTCCAATGGTGTATTATGAGCGAGCCGCTCAACCGGTCTGTACACGAAAAGGGAGCGCATGGATTTGCTTCCACCCTCGGTGGATATAAATCGTCCTTCCATCATAACATACTGGCTAATGCTGTTGCCCGCAACCCCAGCATTGGAGGGAATGACAGCCACCATACTGTACTGCTGGATATCCGCAACTGTGTAATATCTAATTGGGGGCACCGTTCATGTGACGGGAAACCATTATCCGTAAACATTATAAATAATTACTATAAACCGGGGCCGGCAACAAAAGACGATGTAAAGCGACGCATTGCCCGTATAGACAGGACCGATCATATGGGATTCGGTAGTTTGTGGCATATCGAAGGGAATTATGTGGAAGGCTATCCTGATATTTCCGCCAATAATTGGGACGGAGGGATTGATTTCGAAGCTAATACTTCGATAGAAAAAAACAGGCAGGCTGAAGCGTTTAAGGTAGCTGGCGTGACAACCCAGTCTGCTACCGAAGCCTATAAGTCTGTATTAGCAAATGCCGGCTGTACAAACAGGGATAGTCAGGAAGAAAGAATCATAAAGCAAATAGAAACCGGAAAGTATCTCTATACCAAAGACGGAATTGTAGATAATATAGAACAAGTGGGGGGATATCCGATCTTAAAAACCGGAACCATATTAAAAGATTCGGACGGGGACGGCATGCCCGATGAATGGGAAATAGCACAGGGATTAAACCCGCATAACGCGAAAGACGCGTCTCTCGTTTTTCAAAATGGCTATACCAATATAGAGAACTATATCAATAGCCTGATTCCCGATCCATATAAAAAATAAACACCTATAATATAATTTATTAAGATGATTAAAAGATTCAAAGTCGCATTAGCCTTAGTTGCAATAACCCTGGCCGCGTCAGCACAAGACGGTGTGCATTATACAGGGAAAACATTGTCTAATGTAGATTACCATCACGGACAACTAAGCCCCGCAGTAGGGACACATAACATACAAACATTCCGTGCCAACAGAGAATATCCCCAAAAAGCGGAAGGACTGGGCTGGACATACAACCATGCTCCTATGCTCGCCTATTGGAACGGTACATTTTATCTGGAGTATCTGAACGCTCCGGTAGGTGAGCATGTGCCCCCGACAAGAACAATGATACAAACATCGAAGGATGGTTATAACTGGACTACCCCTGTAACTCTTTTCCCTGAGTATAAAGTGCCTGATGGATATACTAAACCCGATTACCCGGGCGTAGCAAAAGACCTGTATGCGATCACACATCAGCGTGTAGGTTTTTTCACGGCAAAAAACGGACGTCTTTTGACCATCAGCTATTATGGTGTTGCGCTGGATATGAAGGATGACCCCAACGATGGAAATGGTATCGGGCGTGTTATCCGCGAAATAAAGAAAGACGGGTCATTCGGACCTATCCACTTTATCCGTTACAATCACGCATTCAATGAAAAGAATACAGATTTTCCATTTTATAAGAAGAGTAAAGATAAAGGATTTGTCGAGGCATGCGACGAACTTCTTTCCAATCCCCTGTACATGATACAATGGATAGAAGAGGCCGACAGGAACGACCCTATTATACCTAAAATACAGGCATATAAGGCATTCAGTTATTACAGGCTGGATGACGGGCGCATCGTCGGATTATGGAAACACGCGCTTACAACCATCAGTAATGATGGAGGGAAGACATGGCCCGAACCGGCACAACGTGCTCCGGGCTTTGTTAACAGTAATGCAAAAATCTGGGGGCAAAGAACTTCGGATCAGAAATTCGCGACAGTTTATAATCCGTCCGAATTCCGTTGGCCACTGGCTGTTTCTACAAGTATGGACGGATTGGAATATACCGATCTGTATCTTGTACACGGAGACATCACTCCTATGCGATACGGAGGAAATTATAAATCGAGAGGCCCTCAATACGTAAGGGGCATACAGGAGAACAACGGCACTCCTCCGGATGGTAATATGTGGGTTACCTACAGCATGAATAAAGAAGATATGTGGGTTGCCAAAGTACCTGTGCCTGTTACCAATATGGCGACAAGCCACGCCGACGAGGTATTCGACAACATGCCTGAAGGAAAAGAACTCGATGTATGGAACATATACAGTCCGCTATGGGCACCTGTAAAAATAGAAAAGCGTAATGATGGTAAACGCTGGCTTTCTCTTAAGGATCGGGATTTATTCGATTATGCAAAAGCAGAGAGAGTAGTCCCCGAATCACAGACATTAGATGCTTCTTTTGCTGTACTGCCAATGCAAAACGATAGAGGAAATCTTCAAATAGAATTTCAGAATGCGAAAGGAGAAGCCTGTACACGTATAATCTTCGACAATGACGGCCTGATGAAACTGAAAACAGGAGCCAGATACAATACATTGACTCCGTATGAAGCCAATCAGGTATATAATATACAGGTATCACTGAATACAACAACCCGCAGCCTGACGATGAAAATCAACGACAAGAATATTCCGGCCCGCTTATTCTTCAACCCTGTCAAATCAATAACAAGAGTTGTATTCCGCACCGGAGATCTGCCGTTAGACCCTACACCGAACACACCTGCCGACAGGTTTACCGATCTGCCGAACTCCGGTGAAGATGAGCCGGAAGCAGCGTATTACATCTCTTATCTGAAAACGTCGAACCCGACTAAAACGGCTGTAATATTAGACGCTGGTAACTTCAAATCCTATGTAGATTACTTCAATACGATGGAAGATGAAAATATCGTACAGGCTATTCCTAATTCTCAGTCGTGGGACTGGATGAAAGCTAATATTCCATTATTCGAATGTCCGCAAAAGAATTTTGAAGAGATGTATTATTACAGATGGTGGTCGTTCCGAAAACATATCAAAGAAACCCCTGTTGGGTACGGAATAACTGAATTTTTGGTAAACAGGTCTTACGCTGATAAGTACAACCTGATTGCATGCGCGATAGGTCATCATGTATATGAAAGCCGCTGGCTCCATGACCAGAAATATACCAACCAATATATCCATGTCTGGTTCAGAGGCAACGAAGGAAAGCCGATGAATAAACTCCGTAAGTTCAGTAGCTGGACAGCCAATGCTTTATACAACAAGTATCTGGTAGATGGCGACAAAAACTATTTGCTGGATATGTATCCCGACCTTGAGAATGAATATTCGCAGTGGGAAGGCGACCACAGGTTACCCAGCGGGCTATACTGGCAGGGTGATGTACAGGATGGCATGGAAGAAACAATCAGTGGCGGCCGCCGTAAACAATATGCCCGCCCTACCATCAACTCTTATATGTATGGCAATGCCATTGCATTGGCCGAAATAGCAAAAATGAAAGGAGATGAAGCTGCTGTAAAAAAATATGAAGAAAAAGCTGCTGAAATAAAGAATCTTATTCAAACTCAGTTGTGGAATACGGATAGTGTTTTCTTTGAAACATTAAGGGCCCCCGGAGAATTTGCCCAGGCACGTGAAGCAATCGGTTACATACCATGGTATTTCAATTTGCCGGACGAGAAAAATGGATATGCCCAGGCCTGGAAGCAAGTAACCGAACCGAAAGGATTCCTTGCTCCTTACGGGCTGACAACTGCCGAGCGCCGCCACCCTCTCTTCCGTACTCACGGATGTTGCAACTGCGAGTGGGATGGAGCCATCTGGCCTTTTGCCACTTCCCAAACCCTAACAGCTATGGCCAATGTTTTGAACAACTATAAGCAAGATGTGGTAAACGACAGCATCTACTTCCGCCATATGGAACTATATGTAGAAAGCCAGCATCACAGAGGCCGTCCATATATCGGCGAATATCAGGATGAAGTGACAGGTTACTGGTTGAAAGGGGACCAGGAGCGCAGCCGTTATTACAACCATTCTACATTTAATGACCTTATTATATCGGGACTTGTAGGGTTACGCCCGCGGGCAGACCAGATGCTGGAAGTCAATCCGCTCCTCCCTGATGGCAAATGGGATTGGTTTTGTCTGGACAATGTGCCTTATCATGGCAAGACCATCACGATTGTCTGGGACAAAACAGGAGAAAAATATAAGCGTGGAAAAGGATTTTATGTAATGGTAAACGGAAAGGTCGTTGCCAGAGCGGATAATCTTACGAAACTGACTTATAAAATGCAATAATAAGGATTTCAAGATTTCAGGTCTCAAGATTTCAAGATTTTTATGGCACACAAATAACTCCATGAAGGCTTGTACTTTTGAAATCTTGAGACCTGAAATTTTGAAATATTGAAATATCATATATATGAAAAGACTGACTGTAAACATAGTAGCCTTACTCATTTGTTTAAATATTTTTTCAATCGGCATTTCAAACCTCACCGTAGAGATGCAGCAGGCACCTTTGGCTATAGATACCGATAGCCCGCGGTTCGGGTGGCTGCTGACATCAGATGAAAAGGGTGACTGCCAGACTGCATATCAGATTACAGTAATGAACGGCAGTAATAAAGTATGGGATTCGGGAAGGGTGAAATCGAACCAGAGCCAACTGGTTCCCTATAAAGGCAAAAAACCGGAAAGCAATACCCGCTATATATGGAATGTAAAAGTGTGGGATAAGAACGGGAAGATGACAGAAAGTGAATCTTCATTTTTCGAAACAGCCCCTGCATTTTCTTCATCTGAAATACAATGGATAGGCGCTATCAGCCGAGCCAAAGCAAACTTACCGATCGGCCGCCGCGATCTTCACGGGCCTTCTTTCAAAAAGCCTGAATACAAGGAAGTGTATGACAAGATAGATACGTTGGCTTTACGAAGTATCAGTCTGCGGAAGACTTTCAATTCATATAAAAAAGTAGAAAGAGCCATCGTTCATGTATCAGGGCTTGGACATTACAATCTTTATCTGAATGGTAAACGTGTGAGCAAAGATATATTCACCCCTGTATGGAGCGATTATGACAGAACGGTTTATTATAATACCTATCAGGTAGATTCACTTTTGCTTTCCGGTGAAAATGCTATCGGCGTCACACTAGGCAATGGTTTTTATAATGCGGTAGGCAACCGCTACCGTAAATTGTGGATATCGTTCGGTCCTCCTACCCTGTTCCTGAAAATGCATGTATATTACAGTGACGGTTCGGAAGATATAATTTTATCTGACGAAACATGGAAATATTCGTTAAGCCCCATCACTTTCAACGATATATATGGCGGTGAGGACTATGATGCCCGGGTGGAACAAAAAGGGTGGAACAAACCGGGATTCGATGACAGGACATGGAAACCGGTGGTTTTGCAGGAAGCTCCTAAAGGCACATTAAGAGCGCAACAAGTCACCAATGTCCGCAGTATGAAAGAATATAGTGCGGTAAAAATGACCAGAATAGATTCAAGCTATGTACTGGATATGGGGCAAAATCTTTCGGGTTATCCGTCGATCAAAGTAAAAGGAAAGGCCGGACAAACGGTAAAATTAACAGTCGGCGAACTATTGAATGAAGAAACAGGCCTTGTTTCCCAAAAGCAATCGGGTGGTCCCTATACCTATTACTACACGCTGAAAGGAGATGGTGAAGAAAGCTGGCATCCTGAGTTCTCCTACTATGGATACCAATATATACAGGTAGACGGGGCAAATATACTGTCTTACAGTAACGATAAACCGACCGTCACCGACATAAAGTCCCATTTTATTTACAATTCGGTCGAAGAAAACGGCTATTTCCAATCATCGAATGAGATATTCAACAAGGCTCATGTTCTGATAAAAAACGCGGTAAAGAGTAATATGCAGGCTGTGTTCACTGACTGTCCGCATCGTGAAAAACTAGGCTGGCTGGAAGAAACCCATCTAAACGGCCCCGGACTGCTTTACAACTGGAACCTCACCCAAATGTTCAACAAGGTGATGCAGGATATGGAAGACGGGCAGCAACCGAACGGGCTGATACCAAATATTGTACCCGAGTATGTAGTATTCGGCGACGGCCTGGAAGTATTCCGCGATTCTCCAGAATGGGGAGGCGCTTCTGTTATCATGCCGTGGATGTATTATCGATTTTACGGGGACAAAAGCATACTTAGCAAGTATTATAATGTGATGAAACGTTACGTGGATTATCTGACGTCCATGTCGGCAAATCAGATTGTTTCCCACGGACTTGGCGACTGGTACGATTATGGCGAGCACCGCGCAGGATTCTCTAAAAACAGCCCTGTAGAGGTTTCCGCGACAGCACATTATTTCTATGTCACTCATTTGTTTACTGAAATAGCAAAGCTAACAGGAAACAGCTCTGATGAAAAGAGATACGGTTCCCTGGCAAATGAGATAAGAAATGCTTTCAATAACAGATTCTTCAACAAGGATACTAAACAATATGGTTCGGGCAGCCAGTTTTGTAATGCCGTAGCCATATTTATGGATCTGGTAGAGCCGGCACATAAGCAGGCTGTAATGGACAATCTGAAAAAAGATATTGCTCAAAGAGGAAACCGCCTGACTACGGGTGATGTAGGTAATCGTTACCTGTTTCAGGCTTTGGCTCTGAATGGTGAAAACGAACTGATGTACCTTATGAACAATCATTATGATGCTCCCGGATATGGCTTCCAGATAAAATACGGAGTGACCACACTGACCGAACAATGGGACCCACGCAAAGGCGCGTCATGGAACCACTTTATGATGGGACAGATAGATGAATGGTTTTTCCGCAGTCTGGCAGGGATAGAACCGGCAGCACCGGGCTTTCAGGAATTTACCGTACAACCTCAGCCTGTCGGCGATCTGACATGGGTAAAAGCAGGGCATAAAACCCTTTATGGCGATATTAAAGTGGAATGGCAACGGAAGGACAGTAAGTTTTACCTGACTGTGCTCGTTCCTGTAAATACCAGGGCTACCGTAGTTTTACCCGACGGAAAGACACAATCGGTAGGTTCGGGCGAATATAAATTTGATTGCAGCATATAAGTTATGTTAATCAGAAATTGAAAACTTTATCTATGTTATTAGCTGATAGTTCTTTGAAAGAATGAACGAGCCCTTTCAATCCCCAAAAGGCAGGGCTGTTAAGTTCTACGTTTTATTCTGTTATTCTCTGCTATCATCCTGAGTGAAACGAAGGATCTTTTTCGATTTAGGAGATGTTTCACTTCGTTCAACATGACACAGAGGGTATAAGAATGCAGAACTTAACAGCCTTGCCCGAAGGGGGACTTACAGAGAGGGAAAAAAGTAACAGATAAAAAATAGTAGGAAATGTGTCAAGTTTGTCAAGTTTTATACATAAGCTATTGGCTAACAGCTATTAGCTAATAGCTAAAAAGGTGTTACCTTTTAACAGTTACGAGTTACTTCGCCCTACGGGTAGTTACAAGTTACGAGTAGACAAGATACGAGATACGAGTTGTTAACTGATGACTGCTAACTGCTAACTGTTCACTGATATATCTGTTACCTTTGTTACCTTTTAACAATATATAGTTAATAAATATAAAAAACATAAGACAAAAACAGTAAAAAAAGTGTCAGATATGTCAGGTTTTAACTAAACGTAGTTAATAAACGTGAACAAGGCGATAAGTGATGAGTTAGACTTTGCATCTTTGCGAGAGAAACTTTTTAAGGAAGAGATGCTTCGTTCCGCTCAACATGACAGAATATGAAGGTTCTCAAAAAGCTAACGGCTAAAAGCTATCAGCTAATAGCTAAAAAACTGTTACTTCTGTTACTTTTTAAAGTCAATATATGTAAAAATACAATACAGAATGAAATTTAAAAGTTTATCCTTATTTTTTCTATCCCTTTTTTTCGCAGCAACAACATCAGGTCAGACAAAAGGACTTACTAACACGACCAAAAGCCCCTATGCAAAGATGCATAGCGTAGATCTGAGCGATGTAGTTTGGACAAAAGGCTTCTGGGCCGAACGGTTCGATGTATGTAAAGACACCATGCTTTACAATATGTGGCGTATATTCGACAACCCCGAACTCAGTCATGCTTACCGCAATTTTGAAGTTGCCGCCGGCCTGAAAGAAGGTGAACACAAAGACCCTCCTTTTTTCGATGGCGATATGTATAAATGGCTTGAGGGCGCCGCCGCCGTTTACGCCATTACCAAAGACCCGAAGCTGGATGAGTTGATGGATCGTTTTATCGAAACAATCCGGCTCTCACAGCGTGAAGACGGATACATCCATACTGCCACGATCGTCGCTCACAAAAATAATCCCGGAGTAAAAAAAGGATTTGAGGAAAGGCTTCATTTCGAAACATATAATATGGGACATCTGATGACAGCCGGTTGTGTACATTACAGGGCTACAGGCAAAAGATCGCTATTGGATTTGGCTGTAAAGACTACAGAATTCCTTTATAGTTTCTATAAAACAGCAACTAACGAACTGGCAAGAAGCGCCATCTGCCCGTCTCATTACATGGGAGTAGTAGAGATGTACCGGACAACCGGAAACCCGAAGTATCTGGAATTATCAAAAAGCCTTATAGACATTCGGGGGATGGTAGAAAACGGAACAGATGATAATCAGGACAGGATTCCCTTCCGCGAGCAAAGAGTAGCTATGGGACATGCCGTCCGCGCCAACTACCTGTATGCAGGTGTAGCCGATGTATATCTTGAAACCGGAGATAAAACGCTTTTGGATTGCCTGCACCCGATCTGGGACGATGTTACTTACCGGAAGATGTATATAACAGGCGGCTGCGGTGCTTTATATGATGGTACCTCTCCCGACGGAACAGCTTACGAGCCGGACAGCATACAGAAAGTACATCAATCGTATGGACGGGCGTATCAGTTGCCGCAAGAGACAGCGCACAATGAGACCTGTGCCAATATAGGCAATATGCTGTGGAATTTCAGGATGCTCCAACTTTCTGCCGATTCCAAGTATGCCGATATTATGGAGCAGACATACTACAATAGTATCCTGTCAGGCATCAGCCTTGATGGTAAGAAGTATTTCTATACAAACGCATTAAGCCGCACTCATGAATTTCCTTACCAAATGCGCTGGGGTAATTTCAGACAGGAATATATCAGCTGTTTCTGCTGCCCGCCTAACACTGTGCGCACCATAGCGGAAGCTAACAGCTATGCATACACGACTTCCGGTAAAGGTGTTTATTGTAATCTTTATGGTAGCAATATTTTAAGAACCAAGGGAGCCGATGGTTCTGACATTCATATTACGCAAACGACGGATTACCCGTGGGATGGAAATATTAGCATGAAAATAGAAAAGGCTCCGGAAAAACCTTACTCCATATTCCTGCGTATCCCTGAATGGTGCGAGAATGCTTCCATAAAGGTAAATGGTAAAGCTACGGATATACTAGTGATTCCGGGAAGCTATGCAGAGGTAAACGGCACATGGAAGAATGGTGACATTATAGAACTGGATATGCCATTCGAAGCCAGATTGGTAGAATCGAATCCGATGGTTGAGGAGAACCGCAACCAAATAGCTGTAATGTATGGCCCGCTGGTTTACTGTATGGAAGGGAACGACCTGCCGGAAGGGGTATCAATACATGACATCCTCATTCCTACGAATATAAGATTAACGCCAAAAGTTATCAGTATAGATAACAGTAAGGTAGTAACGCTGACAGGAAAAGCCCGTATGCTCACTGACAACAAATGGGATGGCAAATTGTATCGTAAGGTTAATAATTCGGCCAAAGATGTTGATATAAGCCTTATTCCGTATTATGCGTGGAACAACCGGGGAAATTACGATATGTCGGTGTGGTTAAGAGCTGTTAGGTAGTTACAATCCCTAAGGCAGTTACGAGTTACAAGTAGATTGACGCACTGAGAGCGTAAAACGACTTGTAACTCGTAACCAAATCAATCCACGACCTTATATCCTTTCCATCCGTAATATGCACAGAAAACAAAGCAGATAAGCGGAATGATATAAGCTATCTGATAGATCTGTTCATTATGGTGCATGATATAAGCCGTAAGTTGTGGCAGGCAGGCATTTCCTACTATGGCCATTACAAGGAAGGCCGAGCCGCTCTTCGTATTCTTCCCCAGGCCTTCGAGAGCCAGCGAAAACTGGGTAGGATACATAATCGACATGAAGAACGAAACGCCAAGCATAGCGTATAGGCCGGCCATTCCGCCAAATATCATAATCACCGCGCATAAGGCAATATTGGTCAGCGCATATACCACAAGCATATTCTGCGGTTTGAACTTTACCATCAGCATGGTCCCTACCCAGCGCCCAAGCAGGAAAGCCAGCATATAAAGCCCGAAGAATGTTGTTGCTGTACCTTCGGCCATTCCTGCATAAGTACAGCAATAGACCAGGAACAGACTATTGATAGCCGTCTGTCCTCCATTATAAAAGAATTGGGCAATTACTCCCCAACGGAGATGAGATCGTTTCAGCACTTTAAAGTCGATAAGCTTATCATCATTCTTTTGTCCTTCTTCATGATCTCCTTCTTTGATTTTAGGAAGATGGGAAAAGACAAATACAACAGCTATCACGATCAGTACACCGGCCAGAATGAGATAGGGAAGCTTCATCGCATCCGTCTCGAACTGAATATAACCTTCCCACCCGCCGGTATAATCGGCAGGAATAGTCTCACGGCTGTATTCTTGTCCGCTAAGTACAAGTTTACTCAGGAACATAGCCGCAATAAAAGCACCTAATCCGTTGAAGGACTGGGCAAGGTTCAGCCTCCTGGGCGCCGTCTTCGGGTCCCCCAAAACCGTAACATAAGGATTAGCCGCCGTCTCAAGGAAACACATTCCCGTAGCGATAATAAAGAATATACCTAAGTATGCCCAATACTCCCTGATGATCGAAGCAGGGAAGAACAGAAGCCCACCCATTGCGGCCAGACACAAGCCGAATATAATGCCGGCCTTGTAGCTGTATTTCTTCATAAACATTGCTATAGGGATTGGGAATATGAAATAAGCCAGCCAATAGGCTGTCTCTGTAAATGATGCTTCAAAAGTATTGAGTTCGCAGGTCTTCATCAACTGACGTATCATTGTCGGCAAAAGATTACTGCTGATAGCCCAGATAAAGAAAAGGCTGAAGATAAGCGCAAGTGCTATTGTATAGGTATTCTTCTTATTGTTGTTCATGGCTGTTATATGACGTTTTCCTGGTTTGTTCCGGATAATATATCTATTCGGACATGTTTTTGATATAAGGAAGGTCTATCAGGCTTTTAAAGCGATAGAATCTCTCTGCGTTTTCTCCTAAAAACATGGCCTTTTCTTCATCGGCCAGACTCTTTGACTTTAATACAAAGTCATAGGACATACGGTAGGTAATAGCCGTTATAGTGCGTGGATAATCCGAGCCCCACATCAGTTTGTCCATTCCTACCAGCCCGGCTGCTTCCTGTATGGCTTTTATGGCACCGGTAAAGGGATAAAACTCATCATTAAACAACCAGGTGATCCCTCCCGATTCTATCATTACGTTCTTATTCCGCGCCAGCTTTATCTGTTCCTGCCACCCTTCACGGGTCACCATCCCAAAATGGCCAATTGCTATTCTCAGATCAGGACATGCTGCTATTACTTCCTTCATTTCCCCGACCTGTTCCGCTCCGTCTGCCAGATCAATAGACAGGAGGATATCGTTCTTTTCCATTAGCCTGAATATCTCCATCATCGGGTCTGATGTTAAATAAAGCCTGCCTTCGGGTAAGAAAAAGCGGTGAGCCGGAACTTTGAGGGCTTTAAAACCGTGTCCTATCAGTTTTTTCGCATGCTTTATATAATTAGGCCGCCTTACATCAAACATCCCGCAACACATAAATCTATCGGGATATTTCTCTCCTACCTCCGACAGATAAGCGTTTTGCAGGCCATCTATATATTCCTGAGTAATAACGGCGGCAGAGACCTGTGCGTAATTCATATTCGCAAGAAATATTTCTGCCGTGTTCCTTCCATCTACCATAAACGGGGGAATCATCTGACGAATCTCTCCCATAAAAATAGACTGTCCACCTTCCAATGCCTTTATCTTCTGCCCATTTACTTCCGTATCCTGACTTAACCAAAGGTGCGCATGAGCATCTATTATCTTGAAATCCATAGATCTTCTTTTTTAAAATTCAATGAGTATTCTGAATACCTTACCCGGATTTTCAGCCCATCCAGCCAGTGCTTTCTGTGCCTCTTCCGGTCTATATATTGCTGTTATAAGCTCATCTTTCGGACATGTGCCGCGTTTCATATATTCAATCACTGCCCGAAAATCTTCAGGCATAGCATTCCTTGAACCTCTGATATCCAGTTCCTTTTGCACAAAATATTTTGTTTCAAAAGCTATTTCAGTTTTAGCGTATCCTATACAGACAACCCGCCCTGTGAAAGCGACCTCATTTATGGCAGTCTGATAAGTCACCGGAGCGCCAACAGCCTCTATAACAACATCTGGGCCCGAGCCGTTGGTAATCTCATATAAACGGGAATGGACATCTTCAGTCTTTGAATTTATTGTATTAACTGCCCCTAAGCGTTTAGCCAAGGCCAGTTTCTCGTCATCCATATCCATCGCGATAACTCTTGCTCCCCTCAAAACGGCACGGACAATCGCTCCTACCCCAATCATACCGCACCCTATAACCAATACATTATCTATGTCTGTTATTGCTGCACGGGCAACAGCATGAAAGCCGACACTCATAGGCTCAACCAAAGCGAAATCACGGGGATTCATATCTTTATCTACTATCACCTTCTGCCAGGGTACAGCTATATATTCACACATGGCCCCGTCGCGCTGTACACCAAAAGTCTCATTATGCTGGCAGGCATTAGGACAGCCATTTCGGCAAGAAGGACAATATCCACAATTGGTATAAGGATTTACCGTACAAGACATACCTTTTTTAATAGATTCAGGCACATTAACCGATATATCTTCCACAACAGCGCCTATCTCATGACCGGGAATCACAGGTAACCTCACCATTGGATTCTTCCCCAGATAAGTATTGAGGTCAGAACCACAAAAGCCTACATATTTGATTTTGACAAGGACTTCCCCTTGTTTTAATTCAGGTTTGTCTTTTTCCAATACAGCAACCTTTTGACTTTCTATTATAGTAACTGCTTTCATTTTTACCTTTTGGCTATTAGATTTTATTACGATTATTTCAGATTTTATATTTTTCAACCAGGTAAACATCAACTGTTCAGCCAAGTATCCCGGAAACGGGACTTTAGTATGGAGCGTACTTCTTTCAGTAACTCTTCATTCAATGACAGTTCAGCCCACCTGATATTTTGAAGTATTGCTTCGGAACGGGATGTACTGAACAAGGTAGTTGCAATCCGGGGATTGGAAACCGAATAACTAATGGCTAACTGCTCTATAGAGGTATCTTTCCCCTTACAATATTCCATAGCCTTATTGCATAAATCTTTCAAGGGATTTGGTGCAGGGTGCCATTCCGGGGCGCCTCTTTCGGTGAGCAGCCCCATAGAAAAAGGGGACGCGTTGATTACACCGATTCCTTTTTCTTCAAAGAAGTCGAGATAATCAAGCAGTTCATCATCATTGAGACAATAATGACAGAATGACAATACACTATCTACTGTTCCAAGAGGCACATTGTCAATTACATATTTCAGATGCTTAAGGGTAAGATTGGTTAATCCTACATTCTTTACAATGCCTTCCTCTCTCATTTCTACCAATGCAGGAAGAGTTTCTGCACAGATCATTTCCAGATCGGAGAATTCGATATCATGAATATTAATAAGATCCACATAATCGACATGGAGGCGTTCCATACTTTCGTATACACTTAATCTTGCTTTCTTAGCCGAATAGTCCCAATAGTTTAGCCCGTCTTTTCCATATCTTCCTACTTTTGTAGAAAGATAATATTCGCTTCTGTCTATATTTTTTAAGGCTTTTCCCAGTATAATCTCAGCTTTTAAATGGCCATAATAAGGAGACGCATCAATAAAATTAATACCGTTTTCTATTGCTGTATATACGGCTTCAATCCCCTCTTTTTCCTTTACAGGATGAAAGACTCCCCCCAATGAGGAAGCGCCAAAACTCAAATTGGACACTTTCATTCCTGTTTTACCAATTTCTCTATATTCCACGATACGGATTTATTTAAGGTTTATGTACCCAAAAATATAGCTTTGTAAATTTCATTTAATCAATTTATAGTGAAAACAGAACGCAAACCTTTGCGTAACTCGAAGCTATTTTGTATTTTCAGGAATTAATTGTTTCGCATGGATAAAAAACGCCCTATATCATTAAGAGATCTGGCTTCAGAACTAGGAGTTTCTATTTCCACGGTTTCGAGAGCACTTAAAAATAGCCCTGAAATCAGCATGGAAATGAAAGAGAAAATAAAAAAACTCGCAAAGAAAAGGAACTACCGGCCTAATCCCTTTGCTATGAGCTTACTAAAGAATGCACCGCGCATAATCGGTATAATAGTTCCCGATATAGTAACCCATTACTATTCATCCATCATTAGCGGCATAAATGATGTTGCCAGAAAAAATGAGTATTCAATAATCATTACTTCTTCCTACGAAAATTATAAACTCGAAATGCAATGTCTCGAAGATCTCATTAATATAAGGGTAGAAGGTATTATAGTATGTCTCTCTCAGGAAACTACAGACTACTCTCATTTCGAGGCCCTATATGACCAGAATATACCCCTTGTGTTTTTTGACCGGGTTTGCCTGATCAGAAAGTTTTCTTCAGTTATAACAGATAACGAAGATTCGGCATTTCATGCCGTCAGCCACCTTATCGAAACGGGTTCGAAACGCATAGGTTTTATTGGAGGAGCCAATCATCTGGAAATTGTAAAGCAACGGAAGCATGGTTATCTGCAAGCCCTTAGGAATTACAGAATACCAATAGAAAAGGAACTTGTCTATTGTAAAAAAATCGGCTACGAATCGGGATATGATGGGGCACATGCTTTATTATCATTGCCTGAGCCTCCTGATGCAATACTAGGAATGACAGACAGCCTGGCTTTTGGAGCCATGAAAGCCATCAGGGAACATAATTTACGCATTCCTGAAGATATCTCTCTGATTGGTTATACAGACGAGGTCCATTCTAATTATGTAGAACCTCCACTCACAGCTGTTACGCATCAAACCTACAAAATGGGCGAAACCGCTTGCAAATTACTACTGAAACACATAAAAGGGAATAATAAAGTTGAACAGATCACAATTCCCTGTATTCTATCCGTCCGGGCTTCATCTATAAAGCATCAGAAAAAGGAGTAAAGCATTGTATTTCAATCTGCCTATAAGGCTCATTCTATAACGACATTGTTCTATAGCACTTTGCTTCCTTATTCCATATTCGTTATTTTACCGGTAACATTATTCAAATCTTTTTTTACCGGATTTATATTTGCTTATATTCTTATCCCTATACTCTTTTGGTGTACAACCATATTTTTGAGAAAATAGCCTAAAGAAAGTCGCCCTGTTTGTAAATCCGGATTTATAGACGATCTCATCTATTGTCATTTGACTATTTAGAAGATACTTGTGGGCTATATGCATTCGGGATTCTTTTATCATTTCGGAAGGACTGTCACAATCTATTTCGCCTAATTTTCGATACATATGCCGAGGACTTATGTTCAACTCGGCAGCTATGAATTGGCTCGATAACTTTGGGTTATGAATATTTTGATTTATAACACTTAATATATTCTGTATAAATTCGATATTCCCTTTATGCGTTAGTTTCCCTTTATTTAACACAAATGCGCTCATTGGCGAGTCCAGATAATCTTTTAGGGCTTCGTCCTGCGAAAGTAAAGATTTTACAGATGTTTTCAGATAATTTGGATCAAATGGCTTGGCTATATACATCTGAGCCCCTGTAGATAATCCTCTTATCTGCTCTTCGGTAGAATGTTTGGCTGAAATAAGTATCATCGGGATGTGTGCCGTCCTCTTATTGGCTTTTATTTTTTCAGTTAAGGAAATACCATCTATCTGAGGCATCATTATGTCGCTGATAATAATATCAGGAGATACTTCAAGCAATAAGCCCTCGACTATTGTAGAATTATTGACAGGAATAACATTGTATTCATTTTTAAAAATTTCGCATATCAACCATAATATTTCAGAATCGTCATCAATTACAAGGATTGTCATTTTAGTTTGATCTAATTGATTTTGATCAGGGTGTATTATAGCGTCATATTCTATGACAGGCTTCATTTCATGTAAAATATTTCCAATCTTACTTGTTTCCGCATGCTGGGTTATCTCTTTTTGAGGAATCCGTACAGTAAAACGGGTATTTTCATTTACAGTGCTTTCAACATCAATAGTACCATCAAGTAATTTTACCATATTATAGGAGATAGCCAATCCTAATCCATTTCTGGAACTGCCTTTTATTTTGTCCTGGTTCTCAAAATTATCCAATATCATGTACCGGTCAAAAACACGGCTTAAATCCTGGTCTTTGATTCCTTTTCCGGTATTGGTGATAACAATACATAGTTCTTCATTTTCTTCAAATATATCTAAAGATATAGTCCCGTTTTGATTAGTATATTTGAATGCATTGGAAATCAGATTTGTAACAATTGTATATAAAAAGTTCTTATCCGAGTTCCAATAAAGGCTGCGAGGTATATTACGTTTGAAAATAATCTTTTTGGATTCGGAGAAGTTACAAAAAGACTCGCTCAGGTCTTTTATGAGAGTAGATACATCTATATTTTCGATGACGGGAGAACTATTATCTGTTTCTATCCGACGGAATTCTATCAGATTCTGAATGAGGTCGTTCATCCGTTCTGCATTTCGCTGAATCAGTAATATATTTTTCTTAATATAATTATCCGTTCCCAGATAAGTTAAAATATTATTACATGGCCCATAAATAAGGGTCAGTGGCGTACAAAACTCATGCGCTATATTTGTAAAAAAGCGTAGTTTAGATTCATAAACTTCTTCCTGGTGTTGTTGCTGAAGCTTTCTTATAGCATTTTTCTTCTTTCTCTCGTTACGTACATATATTTCTTTTATTATGTATATAATACAGATCAAGATTAGGACAGTATATGCCAGATAGGCCCACCAGGACATATACCAGGGAGGAGAAATTTTGATAATCAGGGAATATTCGGGACTTTCTATTCCCGTAAGTTTATTTTTATATTTCACATGTAATATATACTCACCGGGAGGTATACTCGTAAAAGAAGCATAATTAGATGCTCCGTTATCTATCCACTGTTTACTCAACCCTTCTAGTTGGTAGTAATAATTATAGTCATATCCGTTGATATAATCTAATGCAGTAAATGACAAGGAAAAGAAATTCTGATTATGAGAGAGCCTTAATACATTTGAACCCTCTTCGTCCATAATATAGTCGTACAGATTCCCTTTACTACCATATATCATTAAGTCCCCAAAATAAATAGGAGGTAGAAAATCCTGCTGTTGAATATTTGTTTCGGATACAACCACAAAGCCATTGATTCCCCCAAAATACAGATTATTGGTCTTACTGTCTTTGAATGCTGCGCCATCACTAAATTCTACGATCTGTATTCCATTATGTTTATTATACAAGTGGAAGGTCTCTTTGTTGATATTAAAACGTACAATACCTTGATTCGTACTTAACCACAGGTTGTCCCGGGCGTCAGTTAATATTGTATGAATGGTATTATTAGGCAGTCCATCTTTCTGATTAAAAAGCTTACGTTCTCCACTGGCTGTTTCTCTCAGTAAACCATAACTGGTTCCAAACCAAAGATTATTGTTTAGGTCGGAATTGATAGCATAGATATCATTTATAGTTTGATTTTCGCACAAATCATAAAAATTCTCATTGTTCAATTGAAGATTTTCGGGTTCGAAGTAAAAAGCTCCGTATCCCCTATTCCCAAACCATAATGTAGAATTTACAGAATCATTATAAATTGTAAAAAAATAATTACAGAAACTAGTACCGTCATTTATCATTATTCTGTTTGCCGATTCAACATAAGGGGTATTCCCTGCCCATTTTAGTCGTGCTTTGACAATACCGGTACCGACCGTAGCAATCCACAAGGTAGAATCATTCAGTTCGCATATTCCGTGTATGAATTTCACATCCTCTCCGTCGGCGATAAAATCCAGTCTCTTTATTTCATCACGGTCATATGAGTAATAATTTAGCCCGAGTTCAGTTCCTATCCACAGAATATTATGTCTACTTTTTTCAAAAGCATAAATTGAATTATCTGTCAGCCGGCTATTTGAAGTTGTGATATATTCCGTTTTGTGAGAGGAGAAATCTTTATCAACTTCAAACTTGTTTATTTTGGCTATTCCATCGCCTTTGGTTCCAATCCACAGATCCCTGTTATAATCCATAAAAAGTGCACGTACAGGCTTATCTATTCTGGGAATAAAATTCGAAAGAGGATAGGAACGCATTATATATATATTATTTGACAGCATATATACACCATGCCCGTCTGTTCCAATCCATATAACATCCTGATACCTGCCTTTTACCAAGCAAAAGATCCCGGACTTTATCCCGATATCTTCTATTTTATATTTATTTACACTATCGCTGATGTTTTCTAATTTCAAGACACCGTTTGTTTTAAACCCAATGAAAAAATCATCGTGCAACTTTATGATGGAAGAAATAATACCCCTGCTTTTTATTTCTTTTTCCAGCTTCGATATATAATATTTTTTCTTAGAGACAAAGTTATATTCATACAAAGTATATGTTTCATCTACGAAATAAATAATATCCGGGGTTTCCTTTTCATGGAAGCAATAGATTAACCCGGGGGCATGTTCAAATGGGTCCTGTTTTATCAACAAAACCTCCCCGGTGTTTTTTCTATTGATTGTCAGACTTATATTCTTACCATCCCGCATAAAAATATGCATGATGTCTTCTGAAGTAATAGTGAATCCGATAATTTGATTGTATACTAACCCTGATACCGTAATTTTCTTAAATGAGTCAGAATCCTGATGATAATAATAAATGCAACTATTCTCATTGATAATATATACAATATTATGCTTATCCTTTTCGATAAAATAAAGACCTTTGAATTGGTTGTATGCCGATAGCTGCCAATTTCTTTTATTGAGTTTGTTCAGTCCATAATTTGTATGTATCCATAAAATATTATCTTCTGTTTCGAGAATACTTTCAATCAGATTACCCGACAAATTAATTTTATCTCCAGTAGGTTTATATACCTGCACATTTTTTCCATTGTATAAGTTTAAACCATCGCAAGTTCCGAGCCACATATAGCCGTCTTTATCTTGTTGCATAGAAAGTATTGCACTATTCGACAAACCATCCCTGTTTGTTATTTGTTGTATATTATTAGCTGATAATCCCGATATACATACCCAAAGGCTAATAATAAAACAAATATTTCTCATGCTTATTTCTCTTGTCTCAGACATTATCAAATATGTATTTATTTGTGACAAATATAAGCAAATAGACTCCGAACAACAATATACACAGTATGAAATAAAAAAGTTAAAAAGTATAATTATGCGACAATATTGTAATGAAATAAGACTTCGCAATGGATTCAATGATTAGAATTATATGAGAGATACTTAAGGTCTGTATATTTGCCTTTGATAAATTAATACCCTAAAAAATATCTCTATATCTTTATTTAATATGTTATCGAAAAACAGAATAGGATTTAGAATCCCGACAGCTAAAATTATTACAATAATAAATGCGGTTTTTCCTTCTAATAATTTGGAAGTTATCTCTGTTTTATTAGAGAGAGAGAGAGAGAGAGAGAGAGAGAGAGAGAGAGAGAGAGAGAGAGAGAGAGAGAGAGAGAGAGAGAGAGAGAGAGAGAGAGAGAGAGAGAGAGAGAGAGAGAGATTAAATATAATAAAAAAAAGGGATTTAGTAAAAAATATTTACTATTTTCTTACACCTATAAAGAGAGGGTCTCTTATGCTTGATTGTCAGGTATAAGGGGCCTTCTTTTTTTAATTAAACCTCAATTAACTAACCATTTAAAATTTAGTCTATGTAAAATAATCATGAGAAATTTTAATAAGAAAAAAGAAAAAGAGATTTTCTAATAATAAATGTTGATCGCATTGCAATCATTCTTACTTCCGATTAAATAAAAAAATAGCGGAAGATAAAACATTTTACAAATACGAAGATCCCTAACTCTTAGTCAAAAAAAATAAAAAACAAATCTAAGAACCATTCTATGATTAAAAAGCAGCACAAAACAATTTTTACTTGCATTTTGAGCGGATTCTTACTAATGAATTCGTCTCTACACATATATGCAGGAGAAAACAATTTGAATGAGACTCAGCAGTCTGTTACAAAGACTGTTTCCGGGACCGTGAAAGATCAAGGTGGAGAGCCATTGATTGGAGCAACTATAGTTGTTAAAGGAACTACAAAAGGAGTTACGACCGATATTGACGGGAATTATACCATTACATGTTCTGATAAAGACTACCTGGTAATTTCTTATATGGGATTCGTAGCACAGGAAGTTCTTGTCGGGAATAAGACCAATATATCTGTTGTATTATTGGAAGACTCTAAAGTTTTAGACGAAATTATTGTAATCGGATATGGAACAACTACCCGGAAGAGCGTTGTCGGAGCCGTAGATCAAGTAAAGTCGAAAATGCTGGAAGACAGGCCTACATCCAATATGGCTCAGGCGCTTCAGGGAGCTTCTCCCAGTTTGATTATACAGCAGAAAAGTATGGATCCAAACAACAATAGTATGAATATAAACATAAGAGGACTTTCTACAATGAATGACAATGCCCCTCTTATTGTTATCGATGGGCTGGTCTCGGACGACGCCAGTTTAAACAAACTTAATCCAAATGATATAGAAAGTGTATCTGTATTGAAAGATGCCGGAACCGCGGCAATATATGGCTCCCGGTCTTCCAATGGAGTTATCCTGATAACAACTAAAACGGGAAAGAAGAATCAACGCCCGTTAGTCCGGTTAAATGGGCAGGTAGGGGCTCAAGATCCTAAAATCCTATTCAGGCCTGTTTCCGGCTATCAGAATGCAACATTGAAAAACTTATCTTTGACTAATACCGGCCAGGCTCCGCAATATTCACCTCAACAGATTCAGGATCTATATGCTCACCAGAATGAGGAATATTGGTATTATGATAAGATTATACAAACGGCACTTCAACAATCTTATAATGTTAGTGTATCGGGAGGTAATGATAATACCACTTACATGTTTTCCGGCGGATATTTTGATCAGGAAAGCAACTACAAAGGTCCCGGCTATGGTGTGGCACGTTATAATTTACGTTCCAGCATCATAACAGAATATGGCCGGTTCAAATTGACTTCTATTCTGGGCTATACCCGTGATGATGGTAAAAAAAGTGTAGATGGCAATGCTATCATTAATTCATCTCGTATACCTACCTACTATTGGAATAGACTACAAGATGAAAATGGAAGATATTTGGTAAATGATCTGCTTACCGATCAAAATCCTTTGGCCGGTCTGAAAGAAAGCGGATATGAAAAAGGAAATACTGACTATATCAATGTTAATCTTGGATTAGAAGTAAAGATAATCGATGGTCTTAAACTCAAAGGTATTTTAGGAGCTGATATTTTCGATTATCACAGATTTATCAGAAGAAAAGCTGTTCCGATGTATATGAGCGGCGCTGATGAACCAATAGCATATATGAATCCGGATGGAGGTACAGAAGATTACAATGAAAATAAACGTTTGATGAATTATCAGCTGTTAGCCGATTATCAGAAAACCTTTAATCAAAATCACAACCTTTCGGTTTTATTCGGAGCTTCCAATGAATCTTATACGTTCAAAAGTAATGAGATCAAACATCAGAAAACAAATGATCTCGGAGTAAGCATCGATCCTGAAAAAATAACAGGAAGCACATCTTTAGGCAGGGAGAAGAGAAGTATTACGTCCATCTTAGGCCGTTTATCTTACAATTTCATGGATAAATATTATGCTGAATTCAGCTTCAGGGAAGATGGTTCTTCCATGTTTGCAAAGGATAATCGCTGGGGATTCTTTCCCTCAGGCTCGTTAGGATGGAGAATTTCGGAAGAAAAGTTTATGGATTCTTATAAAAAAGAAGTCGGAGACCTGAAAATCCGTTCTTCATACGGGATACTAGGTAACCAGCGTGTTTCTTCGTATCAGACAATCACTACTTATGATAATTATCAGAATACATATGTGTTTAATGGCAAACCTGTCGTAGGAGCCGGATTCAATTATGGGAATGTGGATATGCAATGGGAAACATCTCATAATTTCAATATTGGTTTCGATGCCGGCTTCTTCCAAGGAGCTTTAAATGCAACATTTGATTATTTTCACAAAACCACAAAAGATATTTTGCTAAATCCTGAAATTCCTACTGTATTTGGCGGTGGTCTGAAAAATTACAACATGGGTGAAATGAAAAATCAGGGATGGGAACTTGTTCTCAACTATCGTTTAGATACTAAGGATTTTAAACACTCTTTTTCTGGTAATATCGGAGATTCATGGAATAAGGTCACTAAATTCATTGGAAATGAGCAGATCAGTACATCCGATGAAATTTCACGTTTGATCAGGATCGGTCTTCCGTTCAATGTCTATTATGGATATAAAGTCGACGGATACTTCAAGTCGATGGATGAAATTTCATCTTCAGCCCTTCCCGTAGGAGTCTCGGCTTCTGACCTGCGCCCGGGAGATGCCAAGTATATCGATCGTAACGGAGATGGCGTCATTGATGCAAAAGACCGTTATGTCTTAGGTAATGCCTTTCCTCGTTATACATTTGGATTCACTTATGACCTAACATGGAAAGATTTTGATTTCAGTATGTTCTGGCAAGGAGTAGGCAAACGGGATATGATGGTGCGTGGTGAGTTAGTGGAACCTTTTCACAGCAATTATTCTTATACAATATACCAACATCAGCTAAATTATTGGTCTCCGACCAACACCAGCGCCGACTGGCCTCGTTTGGCAGCTATAGGCTCTACTTCTAATAAAAATAACTATGGCATGGGTTCTGAAATCAATCTGGCAGACGGAAAATACTTGCGTTTGAAAAATATTCAGATAGGATATACTTTGCCTAAAAGCTTAACTCGTAAGATAGGTTTGGAAAAAGTGCGTACATATATCAATGGACAGAACCTATTAACCTTTAGCAAAAATTCATGGATCGATCCGGAATCATCGGAATTTAACTCTAACATGTCTGGTTCGGCCAATAGTGCCCGGAATTATCCGACTCTGAGATATTACGGTTTTGGTTTTGACATAGAATTTTAAACAAACAGATAATATATGAAAGTAAATAAATTCAAATATATAATTTTATCTTGTATTGGTTCATTTCTCCTGTTTTCATGCAACAGTCTGGATCAAGAGCCTACAGATAAATACACAGATGCAACATTCTGGCAATCGGCCGAGAATGCTGAATCAATTGTCAATATGGCTTACAGCCAGATGTATGGCGCAGGCAAATTATGGAATGATGAAGGCCTTTCTGATAATGTGATTGAAGGGCGGGATAATAATGATGGCCGCATGATCCGTAATGGTTTGGCTGATCCATCGTTAGGCCGCTTCGCAAGTGAGTGGAAATGGGCTTATGAAGGGATTAAAACCTCTCATAAATATCTGGAAAATGTAGATAAGGTTCCCAAAATGAGTGCATCCTTAAAAGAACAGAGGAAAGCTGAAATACGTTTTATCCGGGCTTTTATATATTTCCGGTTAGTGAATTTTTATGGCGACGTTCCTTTCTTTACATCGGATATCTCATTATCAGATGCAAGTACAATAAGCCGTACATCTAAAGCTACTGTATTAAAGTTCATCCATGACGAATTAGACGATATAGTACAATATCTCCCAGCCCGTAATTCAAGTTTTTCGGCAGAAAACAATGGACGCATCACAAAAGGAGCTGCTTTAGCATTTCAGGCTCGGGCGTATCTATATGAAAGCAATTGGGCGAAAGTGGAAGAATGTACAAACAAGCTAATCAATGAACAAGCAACCTATGGTACATACGGCTTGTTCAAAAACTACGAGAATCTGTTCCATACTGAAAATAAATATAATGAAGAGGTTATTCTTGACTATGGATATACAACATCTTATCGTATTTGGAGCGAAATGTATTCAAGAGTACCAATGTCGGTAGGGGCTTTTCTTAATAGTTGCGCACCAACTCAGGAATTGGTAGACGATTATCTTACTGTAAAAGGATTATCAATTGATAAGGATGCGAGTTACAAGGAAAATGAGCCTTACAAAGATCGTGATCCCCGGCTGACCTATACTATTGTATATGACGGATATAAATGGACAAAACCTGATGGAACCGTTGTTACAATAGAAACAAAATCAGGAGCAAATTCAGCGGATGCCTGGCAAGGAACCAACTCGAACCGCTCTATTACAGGATATTATATTCGCAAATATTTCGATCCGGAATCAACCAACTCCGAATCAAGCTATAATCAACATAATAACATTATTATGTTCCGTTATGCCGATGTATTATTAATGTATGCGGAAGCAATGTTTGAACAAAACAAAATGAGTCAGACTGTTTGGAACGAAACAATTAAACCGATCCGTACCCGTGCAGGATTTTCCGGCGATGCGTTAAACTACCCGTCAGCTCTCTCTACTGATGAAATGAGAGAATTGATTCATCGCGAACGTCGCTGTGAGTTAGCTCTCGAAGGACTTAGATATTATGATATTGTCCGTTGGAAAGAAGGGACAAAATATTTGAACGGGGTTGTTCGCGGTGCAAAATTTGCAAATAATAATACAGCCTATATCACTCTCGATACGCGTAAGTTTAATGAAAACAAAGATTATCTGTGGTCTGTGCCCCGTTCGCAAATTCAGCTGAATCCGAACTTAAAGCCAAACAATCCGGGATATGCTAACTAAAAATCATAAATCAAATACAAAGAAAATAATTATGAAAACAATACTAAATAAGATATTAATTCTGATCCTATTTGTGATTGGCTTCACTGCCTGCAAAAGTGATGATATGAATTTTTCAGATGCAAAAGTGACTGCTGTTAATACTTTATATGAACCATCTGATGACAAAGCGATAAATTTAACTCCTACCGGATCTTTATATTTTTCATGGGAACCTGCTGCTGTTGAAGATGGAGGTTCACCCCTATACGAAGTATTATTTGACAAAGTAGACGGAAATTTCTCTAATCCGATATATGTGGCAACCTCTGATCAGAATGGATATTCTAATGGAGCATCCGTTACACATAAAATACTCAGTAAAGTCGCCGGATATGCAGGTGCTGAACCGGGTGAAACAGCAACTGTAAAATGGACTGTAAGATCTTCCCGTGGAATTAATCAGGCGGTTTCTCCTGCTTCCCGGGAATTGACTCTCACCCGTTTTGTAGGGTTTGCAGAATTGCCCGATCAGGTATTTATTACGGGTAGCGGTTCTGAAGCGGGGGATGATATTGCAAATGCGATGCAAATGACAAGAACAGCGCAAGGTGAATATGAAATATATATAAAACTTATTCCGGGAGGAACATATAAGTTTGTGGATGCAAAAGCGGGAACACCTCGTGAGTTCTATATAGAAAACAATATGATAAAAGAAGGAGCCGAAAGTACTTCAAATACTTTAAATGGAGTATTTCGAATTTCTCTCGACTTTAATACTGCATCGCCAGCCTCACCTATTGAAATTACAAATGTTGGATTCTGGTTCTGTCCAAGTAATAAAAGTGAATGGAATCTGGCATACGCAGGAGAGGGTATATGGAAAGGCTCCGGGCCTGTTAACTTTAAGCAAGAGTCATGGGGACGCGATCAACGCTATAAATTTAGAGTTACCACAAAAGACTCTTCAGGAACTACAATCATGGAAGACTGGGGTCCTAAAAACATGAATGAAGACGGCACTCCATCGGGGGCAGCTAGCTACTATGAAATTAAGACGTATATAACTTCATCATTGAACGATCCTCAATGGAATCCTAAATGGAAATTTGCAAGTGAGTTTGACGGAGCCAATGTAAACCTTACGGTTAAAATGTCCGGAGAACAATATACACACGAAGTTTCGAAATAAGAATTAATAGATTATCCCAAAAATTTCTAATTTTATAAGATATAAGTTTTTGGGATAATCTTAACAATGTAAAATATCTATGAAAAAAATAATATATACAATTCTGTCATTCGGTTTGTTCTTTCTGCAATCGTGTGGAGACATAGATGATGAGTATACATACGAAGAGTGGACAGAAGTAAACTGGTCTGCGGTAGCCGACAGTACTACAAATTCCTTAATAGACAGGTTCTGGAATACATCCGGTAATTATTTCAATTATGGAAATGATGGAACCACCATAGATTTTCATTATTGGCCCAATGCCCATGCAATGGATGTTCTGATCGATGCTTATCAAAGGACTAATGATACAAAATATAGTGCATATTTTGATAAATGGCATGCCGGCATTAAAGTGAAAAATGGTAATACATATAAGAATGATTATGTCGATGATATGGAATGGAATGCATTGACAATGTTAAGAATATATGATATTACTAAGGATGTAAAATATCTTGATACGGCTAAAGAACTTTGGGGCTGGATAAAAGACGCGTGGACCGAAGATGCCGGGGGAGGCATAACCTGGTGCACCAACCCCAACGTGCTGTTTACGAAAAATGCCTGTTCTAATGGTCCCGCAGCAATTATTGGTGCGAGAATGTACAATATAACAAATGACCAGTCTGATTTGGAATGGGCAAAAAAAATATATGAATGGGAGAAAAATACATTGGTGAACAGAGCTACAGGTGCAATTAGCGATCATATTGTATGTGAAACAAATGAAGTAAAAGGTGTCGCATTGACATATAATCAAGGCACTTATGTCGGAGCTGCTGTAGAATTGTTCGGCATTACAGGAGATAGAACATACCTCAATGAAGCTCAAAAAGTTACTAATTATACCATTTCCAGTCTTATAAACACAAGTAATAATATATTGAGAGATGAAGGCAATGGAGATAACGGTCTCTTCAAAGGTATATTTATCCGTTACTTTTTGGAATTGATCAAAGTAAATGAATTACCCGATTCATACCGCAATAAATATATCACGTTTTTCAATAATAATGCAAATGTGCTTTGGTCCTCCGGTGTTTACAAAGAAGACTTACTATTTGGGCCGGCCTGGGATACTGCTCCTGTAGGGATAACCCAGCTTACATCGCAGGCTAGCGGATGTATGATGATAGAAGCAAAAGCAGCGTATGAGAGATGGGAAACTTCTCAAAAACAATAACGTTCTGAAAATAACCTATGACAGAGAGTTTGTCTTAAAAGCAAATTCTCTGTCTTTACTCTTTAATATCCACTTTAAAACATGAAGAACCTAAATCAATTTATTCTATTCTGCTTATCAATCCTCTTTATTGCCTGCTCGGAAACAAGTCCTAAATATCTGACGAACTATGTTAACCCTTTTATCGGAACAACAACCTTATGGGATAGTATCGATCTTGGATATACACCTACCCGCAGAGCCTGGGGAGCAGAAGCGTATCCCGGAGCATCCGTACCAAACTCTATGGTACAAGTTACACCTGTAACCATGTGGAGAAGCGGTTCGGGTTATCAGTATGAAGACTCTGTAATTCATGCTTTTACTCATACGAGTAAAGGACATTGGAATTTATGTTATGTTCCGTTTATTGGCGTAAGAGGCGAAATCTCTCCTAAAAATTATGCTTCTTCATATAGCCATAAAAATGAATCCGCCAGTCCCGGATACTATCAGGTATATCTCGAAAAATATGATATAAATGCCGAAGTAACATCTACTCTGCGATGCGCATATCATAAATATACATATAAAGATGGAGGAGATAAAAAAATATTAGCCGATTTATCCCGGTCGAACGAACGTGTGAGAGACTGGAAAATAGAGCAGGTCGGAGATAATGCTTTTTCCGGTTATCAGAAGACAGGGCCTACCTTCTATTTTTATGCGGTCACAAATCATAATATCAAGAATATAGAATCTATAAAAGAGGACGATGCTGAAGTCAATCTTATAAATTTTATAAATAATAAGAATATTGATACTCCTTTGGAAATGAAAGTAGGTTTTTCCTATGTGAGTATTGAAAACGCAAAGATGAATCTTGAGTCGGAAATGTTGGCAAAAGATTTTCAGCAAGTACGAAACGAAGCTACAAATACGTGGGAAAATCTACTAACCAAAATTCAGGTCTCAGGAGGAACTGAGGACCAAAAAGAGACCTTTTATTCAACTTTTTACAGAGCATTCTTATGGCCTATATTACTGAGCGATGTAAATGGGGAATTTATTGATGCCAACGGGAAAAGAGTGAACAAAGGGTTCCGCTACTACAGCGACCCGTCTTTTTGGGATGATTACCGGAATAAACTAATCTTGCTAGGCATGATATCCCCTGACGTAGCTACGGATGTTATTAAATCAATAACGGACCGTGGCGAAATAAAAGGATTTATGCCTACATTCTTTCATGGAGATCATGCCTCTACGTTTATTACAGGCAGTTATCTGAGGGGACTTCGTGATTTTGATGTACAGAAAGCATATAAATTATTATTGAATAATGCCTATCTGGAAGGAAATGGCGGAAGGCCTCATATAAAAGAATACATAGAGAGAGGCTGGATATCTGAACAAGACATAAAAGATCCTAAATTGGAAACTGTAGCCAAAGCTGCGGTAACTAAAACTCAGGAATACTCATATGATGATTATGCAACGGCTTTGTTAGCCAAAGAGCTGGGCGATCAGGAAAACTACCGGAATTTGATAAAAAGAGCAGAGAGTTATAAGCATTTGTTCGATCCATCGACACAATTGATGCGTGGACGGCTAGACAACGGGGAATGGCTGACACCATTCGACCCGGAACGGCCTTTTTACGAATATATGTATCGTGAAGCAAATGGTTGGCAATCGACTTTTTTTGCACCTCATGATCCCAAAGGTTTTATTGCTTTATATCCGAACGAAGATGCTTTTGAAAAAAAACTAGATTCCCTGTTCTCTATTCCGTGGAAAAACTATGAAGCTCATAACATGACTGTATTTATCGGACAGTATTGTCATGGCAACCAGCCGGACCATAGTTCTCCATACTTATACTATTTTATCAACAAGCAAGAAAAAGCTCAAAAAATCCTAAATAAGATATTGAATGAATTTTATCGCATGGGACCTGAAAGATTAGCTTATGCAGGAATGGATGACGCCGGAGAAATGTCATCCTGGTATGTGCTTAATGCTATAGGTTTATATACTTATTCCCCTGCCGATCCGGAATATATTATAACAGTCCCTTTATTTAATAAAGTTGTATTTAATCTGAATGGAAATAATTTTACAATAATCAAAAAAGGTAAAGGAGATAAGATTAAACAGATTGTTTACGGAAATAAAAGCATAGATAATTACTTCATTCCGCACGACCTGCTGAAACAAGGAAAAGAACTGGTTATAACAACCAGTGAATAACCTTTTACATTACCACATTACAATTTTGACATCCAACATATTATAAACCGGCAGGCATAAATCTGCCGGTTTTTGGCATATAAAATCCGGAGTTTTAATATTTTGAAAATAAAAAAGTTATTTTTGAACAAAATTTAAGCAGGTTCTTATCATAGAACCTGCTTAAATTTTAGCTAAAAAGTTATTATGTACTCTAATAATTCTTAGCAACTTAGATCAATTCGTGGTTTTAGCTATTTCGAGTGCTTTGGTCGTGATATAATATTTTGTCAGCATATTCGGTACTTCCCACTCCGGTAGTTTGCCTTCTTCCAGGTATTTCAGATAGTTGGCGGCAACTTGTCCGAAATGCGCCTCGTGTCCGACTTTATAAGAGTCTGGGATGATGACTTCAGATTTGTCATCGCTATGCTTAAAGCTTATCCCCGGATACTTCTGCTGCAAGGCAGGGAGGTATTTATCCAATGCTGCCTTAAGTTCTGAATATTCCTTATCTTTGGCAGGTTCAATATACAAAGTCGGTTTGTAACCTTGTTCCTGACCTTGCAGTATAATAAGGTTGCAGAGCGTTCCTCTCATAATGGAATAATGCGTATCTCCGGTTCCGTCAGGCGCCTGAAAATTCCAAATCACACTGATTTTGGCATGGATATCATTTATCGTATAATTAAATGCCCCGTTCGATAATACATATAAAGAATCTCCCTTTACATCTTTTTGCAGGTATGCCGGATACTCATCCAGTGCAGTAGCCTTTTTGAACTGTTCCCGGGAAAGTACGGTAGGCCATTGCCTCGACTGGTAAATATTTACCTTGCCCCGGTCTATAATCTGGTCGGGGAAACATTCCCATTGCACAAGGTCGACGAGATGTGTCGTAACATCCACAATCCCGTTGCCTTCCTGCTCCACGTCGAAAAACCATGCCGGCCTCTTCAGTACGCTTCCTGCTACATCCTTGTAAAAATGATGTACGCTCTCTTTTACTATGGCCGGCTCTTCTGCCGAACCTTTCTGAATAGTCCCGAATACGTCCGGCACCATTGAAAATTCTTTTTGCAGGATAGTCGTTATTTCAAAACGCTCGGTCATCACATCGTAGAGCAATACCCCTTTCTGCTCTGCCAATTTAAATGCATCTTCCAATATTTTGAAATTACCGACATTGATTGCCATTGGCTTGTCAGCCAGAACATTCAATCCTGATTCAACAGATCTGAATATATATTCTGTTTTTTTCTTGTTATTGCCTGCAAGCACAACTACATTCCCCGGTTTTTGTTCCAGCATTTTTTCAAGAAAATCATTACCCAGATATACATTCTTTTTCCAATGGGTAGGTTCTTCGCCCCGTGTATTGAATCCTTCTATTTTAGACAGGTATTCGTTTACTTCATCCCCCTCGGGAGCGAATACAAAAAAATCGTTATTGATTTGCGGATTATCAGTCTTTTGCAGCAAGGCGGCATGGAAGTGCCCCGGAGCCAGTATGATAAGCGTCACCTTATCGGATTTCCCTGCATCTTTTGCGCATGCGGCAAACAAAAGACCGATTAGCAGTATGATATAATATCTTTTCATAGATATATGTTTTATAAGTGAATTTTATCTGATTTCGAATCCTGCACGCTGAGACCGGGCTATCATACTATTGGCTTTGTCATCGTTTCTGAAACGTTCTCTGATAGGGTCCCAGTAAAGTTTGCGTTGCAGTTTCATAGCTATATGCTGAAGCAGGCACGCTGTACAGGAGCGGTGCGCCACTTCTGCCGGAGCTATCGGTTGTGTCCTGTTTTTTACAGCTTCGAGCCAATTGCCATGGTGATCTTTACTTTCAGGCGCCCTCCAGTCTCCAACACCGAGAGGCGACAATATTTTAGGGTCACTTGCATCTATTGTTTTAGCTTTTTGGGTCGGTGAAGTAGGATCACTCGATGTGATCTGCTGTTCGCCGCGGCTGACGAATATCCAGCCTTTTGTTCCTTTAAACAGAATACCATTAGGCTTGTCGGTATTGTTCTCGGTAAGGCCGTAAACTTTGACTCCGTTTGGATACAAAAGTTCTGTTTCGAAATTCCCGTGTACATCCCAAAGTCCTGAAGTAGGGAATGTGGCCTTTCCGCTTATCTCCACCGGCCCCGAATGTTCCAGGTTCATTGCCCAGTGTACGATATCGAAATGATGCGTACCCCAGCCTGTAATCATTCCTGCGCCGAATTGTTCGCATCGCAGCCAGCCTGGCCTTCCATAACCTGACGACGGGTGAACTCGGTCTTCTGTATAATATACATATGGCGTAGGTCCTATCCACAGATCGTAATTCAGCTGCTTCGGCACGGGCATTTCGATTATCTTGCCACCTGCAGGATCTCCCGGTAAACGGACTTCGCACGAAACCAGATCCCCGATTCTTCCGTTGCGTACAAATTCTACGGCATCACGGAATTGCTTCCATGAACGCTGCTGGCTTCCTATCTGAAAGATACGCCCTGTTCTGTTTACTGCGTCGCTCATCAGACGGCCTTCCTCTATAGTAAGGGATGCCGGTTTTTGCAGATATACATCTTTGCCTGCATATACGGCATCTATAGCCTGTTTGGCATGCCAGTGGTCGGGGGTACTGATTACGACTGCATCAATATCCTTATTGTTGAGCATATCCAGGTAATTCTCGTAGGTGGCCACACCGTCGTATGTCTTACCTGTCTTTTTCGAATAATAATTATTTATCAATGTTTTGCCCTGTTCCAGCCTCACACTGTCGACATCACAAGCCGCCATTACTTTAGCGAAATCATATTTCCAGATGCCGGGCAGATCGTGTCCGCGTGATATACGCCCTATGCCTATGGCACCCACATTTATTTTATTGCTCGGTGCATCTTTACCCAATACGCTTGCAGGAATGATGGTGGGTATGATGAAAGAACTTGCCCCCAGGGCAGCCGCTCTCTTTATAAAGTCTCGTCTGGATGTTGTCATATCGTGTTTGTTTATAGTTGTTTTTACTTGCTCATCGTTATTGATATGCGTGGAGGATTCGCGAAGTCCTGCCAGTATTGTTCAGCCTTTTGTGCTGTCATTTCACCGCTGTATACTACAATCCTGTATTGTAATGTGTAGTCTTTTCCCGGCATCAGCGACCAGTCTTTGTTCTTGGCCGGATTGAAGTTCATGTATACATCCTTATCCCTCTCTGGCCATACGCGGATAGGCTCGGGAAAATTGAAGTTGGTAGGATAACTCAGGAATAGTATTCCCGATTGGTTTCCTCCGGCTTTACCATTGCAAAACATCCAGCGGGCAATAGTATTGTCGGCGTCTTTTCTGGTTTTTCCCTCCGATGTAAGGATGGTACTTGTAGAAGTATTCCATTCCGGAGTGGCACGTATGCTGAAGCCTGCATAACGGTACGCATTGATAATAAAAGGAGAATCAGAGGCGCAATTCATTGTAGAACTGAAATCCCATAGCCATACTTTCCGGCTTTGCTCGTCTTTTACATCCCATAGTTTAATAGAGAATGTTTCGTTCATAGCTACTTTTTCATATCCGGGTTTGAATACGACATGTTCCTGTATTCCTTTGAGTCCACCATATACGGCACCTTCATTCAGTGAATTGAATGCCTTGAACCTGACAGTTCCCTGCCCGTCGGCCAGATTCCAGAAATCCACGGATTTCCCTTCGAATGTCACGCGTGTCCACGGGTTCCATATGCCATAGTGGTGGTAATGGTCACGAGGCTGGATATTGGTCAGCACCTCGCCTGTAGGCGACCAAAGGGGGTGGATGAAACCGCTTCGGCGGAATTCGTATTTCGCCCCTTTTGGCGGTAATTTTACCCCATAATGGTATTCCATCACTTTATCATTGCCGGAAGATATCAGTATGGCGTCTTCCGTATTCTTAATGTTTATTGCTTTGTCAAAATTTGCAGCTTTGCCGTTTTCAATTACATACTTGCGTTTACTTTTCGCTTTGGTATGCGACGACATTATCCATGATAATATCCTGCCGTTTTGTGACTGTTCGATCTGGAACCTGACAGGAGTTTTGTCCTTATTTATCAACTCGTAGACTACCAGATTGGAGTCGGCCTCCAACGTTATTGCATCGAGGCATATATTAACAGGAGTTTCTAATCTGTCTGAGGAGCCGGCGTCCACTACGATTGTTGCTATTTCTTTCCCGCTTATATAATTAATAGAGAAGAGGAAAAAGGAAGCGATAATAATCAGTTTTTTCATAATTGGAGAGTATCAAAATTTTGCGGTTAATATAATCTTATTTACAATAACAAATATCTAAATTAAAATAAATCCGTTCAAATACTAAATTCGCAAATGCTTGTACGATAATTGCATTAACAATAGTGCAGAATGACAATATAGACTAATCGTAAATAAGTTTAAAAGATGGGAATTCCGACCTTAAATTAACAGATATAATGCGAGTTACCAAAAAATATTTAATTTTTTTGCAAACACTCAAAGTATTCTTATATTTACAATAACAAACCTACATATTACTGATATTTTATAAATCTACAGAGGACACTTGCTACTAGCAAAATATTTATCTTAATTTTTCTCTGACAAACGAAGCTAATATAGAACTTCCCACAAAGGGATAAAGAATTCCTGATTTTTAAGCTAAGAATCTTAAATACTTTAATGATCATGAAAAGTACAGTTAAAATAATGCACGAACAACTCGGGTTCGTTTCCGGTTCACCAGTTAAAATAAAATGGTGTGATTATGACTATTTCAAGTATCCCTGGCACTTCCATAGCGAATACGAAATAGTATATGTCATTAAAAGCACAGGAACCCGCTTTGTAGGGAACAATATAGAATCTTTCTCAGACGGCGATCTGGTTCTTTACGGTAGTCACCTGCCACATATGTACCGGAACGATGAAAAATATTATGATGGGAATCCCGAATTGCGGGTTCATGCAATTACCATACAATTCTCAAAGGATTTCTTCGATCATGCTATCCGGTATTACCCTGAATTCCAGAAAATAAAGGGGATGCTGGATATGGCTAAGAAAGGCATTTATTTCGAAAAGAGAGAAAATGATATGATCCGTAAACGGATTAAAAGATTGCTGAATATGTCAGGACTGGAGAGACTACTCGAATGTGTAAAGATACTGTCCCTTATGAGCAGAACGACATATAAACGTGAACTTAGCAGCGATAGTATAGATCCCGATCCTATTCTGGTGGCAGAGTCCCGTATAACAAAAGTATTAAGCAAGTTGAACAGGGATTATCACAAACCTATAATCTTATCGGAAATCTCCGATGTATCCGGTATGAATAAGAGCGCATTCTGTCGCTACTTCAAAGAGAAAACGGGAAAGTCGATGATGCTGTATATAAATGAACTGCGTATAAAATATGCCTGTAATCTGCTATTGGGCGGTGATATGTCTATTTCGCAGATATGCTATGAATGCGGATATAATAATATTTCGAATTTTAACAGGCACTTCAAAAAAATTACGGGCTTTACACCATCTGAGTATATAGAAGAGTTTAAGAGAGATATGCGTCCGGTAATTATTGAAGAGTAACCGGAACACAAATAATATCAAATCCCTCTTCCTGATTCAAACACAGGAAGAGGGATCTACTTAATAAGCATCATCAGTTTGCAGCGACAATGATGTTATTAACAAGGAATCTAAGGAACCTGCTTACTTTTCTCAATCCCCATTTCTAAACCACATATTTCGGCCAGACCTTTCATCCTTCCCACAAGCGGATATCCCGGATTTGCCTTGCGGCTAAAGTCATCCAGTATCCTTAACCCATGGTCGGGGCGGAATGGCATCCGTATATCTTTGCGTCCTTCTTGTATTCTTCTTTTTTGTTCCTCAAGCAGTGCTTTTACAACTTCGTACATATCTATAGAACCTTCGAGATGTCCGGATTCGTAAAAACTTTTGTTTCCAAGTCTCCGGGTATTTCTCAGATGTACAAAATGTATTCTGGAGCCTAACTCTTTTATGAATTTCAGCATGTCGTTGTCTTCTCTCGCAGACAGTGAGCCTGTACAGAATGTGATACCATTCATTACGGAATCATATTGTCCTGTTATCCATTTGAAATCTTCCAGTGTACTGGCTATGCGGGGCAAACCCAACAATGGAAACGGCGGATCGTCAGGATGAATACACATGTTGACCCCGTATTCCTCGGCAATTGGCATAATATCAGATAAGAATGCAGACAGGTTTTTCCGTAGCTGCTCAGGGCTTATATATTTATATTGCTCCAGATAACTTAGAAACAATTGCTTGTAATCTTCAACATCACTTACTGTACCGTTGATAAATCCTTGTGTAACAACAATTATATTATGAGCCAGCGTTTCTTTTTCTTCATCGCTCATATTTGCAGCCAGTGCCCCCGCCTTTTCTCTTACGTCCTCCGGATAGTCTTTGGCAGCCATCGGGCGCCTGAGCACATATATATCGAAGGCGGCAAAAACACAATAGTCGAACAGCATAGATTCGGCACCGTTTTTATCTTTGTAATGGAGATCGGTACGTGCCCAGTCCAATACCGGCATAAAGTTGTAGCAAACAGTGTCGATACCACATTCGCCCAGATTGCGAAGAGATTCTTTATAATTATCTATCAACCTGCCCCTGCCGGCCGAGCATGTCTTTATTCCCTCCAAAACAGGAAGGCTTTCTACCACGCTCCAACGCATACCGTACGATTCGATCTCATTTTTGACTTTCATAATTTCCTCTTTTGTCCAGATTTCACCATTTGGAATGTGATGAAGTGAGGTCACTATGCCTTCTATTCCTATCTGTTTCAGGTCGGATAGCGTTACCGAATCGTTTGCTCCAAACCAGCGCCATGTCTTTTCTAATGCCATTTTCCTAACTAATATTTATTGTCTGTATGAATTTTATTTCTGATGCATATTATGCAGGTTTTCTTTGCCTAATGCTTCGCCCAGTGCATTCAGCATGCCATATCCGAACCGGTTGTTATGATAACGAATGAAAATAGTAAAAGGAATCTTATTCCATTTCACCTTATCACCCTGAAGTACAATAATTTTCTCCGAATATTCGGAATATTTTACTGCCTTCAGGATGACCAGGGACCTGATAACGGCCTTTCAAATAGCCTCGCCTAATACTTAGCTCATTAATTGTTATTCTACAGGAATATTATTTTCTGCACCCGGATATCCGATATTCTGGTTGATACGCCCCATAGTGTTGGCTGTAATAGCTTTGTGCGGAACAGGCCAGAGGACATGATAGGGCTTCATGACAAATGCATTGGTTGAATAAAAATATTGTTCCCTGTAAAAATTATTCTTTTCCATTATTCTGTCATAATACCAGTTTTTTGTACTGAAATCTTTCAGGTTATACCCGTCCTTACCCAACTGCGCCATGATGAAAGCTATACGTGTAAGCTCAGTTTTCCGGTGTTCCTCAATAAATAATTCACGCGCACGCTCATCCAATATATCATCCAGAGTGACTGACGTCAAAGTAGGTGCTTTGGCTCTCGACCGGATCTCGTTCACATCTTTTGTTGCCAATGGTATATTGTTCAGCCAATAATAGGCTTCGGCTCTCATCAGATAGGTTTCGGCCAGGCGGAATACATACTGGTCGGTGAATCCGCCCGAAGGGGTCTTACCTTTGTTGATGTCATCTTTATATATCAGCACTTTGACTCTTGGGAAAGAGTAATAGCATCGCATGGTGTCGGTAACAAATGCTCTCTGTACCGGTTTTCCGAACCATGTGGCGCTACCGCTCTTGGACGGAGGCCTGTTGTACTTCAACGTATTGATATCGTACCAGTTATTATTGTTGCGGCGCATATCATTTCCATAGTTTTTCCATATTTCGTACTGGTGATAATTGCTGGGACGTATTTTTGAAATTCCACGTCCTAGTTCAGCCACTTGTTCATATCCGTCATATGGCCCCGTATCGAAGGTTGTCCCCTGCTTGCCGTCCGGTGTTTTTACCGCTGCGCCGTTACTCCAGTATGGTACATAATTGCGCATGCGTTGCGAACCGTTACCCTGTACATTCCCAAGCAGGCCGTATCGTTCCTGCAATACAAAGATTGCCTCTTTGTTTGCAGCATCACTGATATTCACTTCGCCGAAAAGGTCGTTGAATACATCGAGGCTTGCATTGCTTGCATTTTTGCCGAACCGTGTTTTCATCAGTGATAAACCATTATCGTTTATACAACGCGTAGCAGCATCGACTGCATTCTGGAATTCACCTACCGACAGGTATAGCTTCGTGAGCAAGTGTTCGCCGGCCGCCCTGTTAACGGCTCCCCGTGTAACATCTTTTGGCAGCCATTTTACGGCAAATTCCATATCCGCTTTCATCTGGTGGAGTATTTTCGCCCGCGATACGGAGTTAAAGTCTATCTTGGGTTCGGCAACCTCTTCAATAATCAGCGGAACATCGCCCCACTGATGTGTCAGCAGATAGTACCAGTATGCCCTGTGAAAATACGCTTCGGACAGAAGGGCATTCTTATCCTGCTCGGATATACCTTCTACCGTCTCTACCCTGCTGACAATGGTATTGGCGTATTTGATACCGTTCCAGCAGTACTCCCAGTAGCGCATATATGCCGAAATATCGCTTTCGGGAGTCAACTGTATTTCCAGATTGTGTATTTCTTTTGTTTCGGGCGAACCCATTACAGACATATCCGAATATGCATATTCAAATACCAGTGGATTCAAGTTGCTGAAAGCATCACCGAACCATTCCCATTTTATCTGTTTACGGCATGTGTTGAGGCCGGCTTCCAATCCTTCTTTTGTATTATATGTATTTTCGGGAGCATAGAAAGACAATGGATGCGGTTCGAGGTCTACACATGATACCATAGTGATAAGACCGATCGCTATGATAGAACTCTTTACTATATTTAAAGTATTCATTTTGCTTACTTGTTTAATAATTGTTCTTTTTATAATGTGATGTCTATACCAAGAGTAAATATGCGCGGAGAAGTTCCTATATTTTCGGGATCATAATACTTCCAGTCTGTTACAACGAAAGCATTATCTACATTGACGCTTACTTTCAGATTTTCGATCGAGAATTTCTTAAGAAGTTTTTTCGGGAAAATATATCCTAAAGACGCATTTTGCAAACGGACATAGTCTCTTTTTTTCCATATCCTCACACTAGGGTTGGAACTGTTCGATCCAAGGCGCGCATATTCGTTCGAAGGATTGTCCGGTGTCCAGTATTCGGTCCATATAGAATTGAACCGGTCATAATAGCGCCCGTCAAAGTTACGGGGCATGCTGTCTTCACCCCAGTAGTTGAATTCGCCCCTTAGCACAAATGAGAGGTTGATACAATTGAGGAAAGTGAAATCGTTTCGCAGCGACATATTGTAACGTGGTATCCGCGAGCCCATGAATAGCTTGTCTCTCTCATCCAGTATACCATCTTCATTTACATCCAGAATCCTCGGGTCGCCGGGCTGTTTTCCGTATTTCCTCGCCTCTTCTTCCTCGCCGAGCTGCCACATGCCGATCATCTTGTAATCCCTCAGCGTGTATATGCCATGCCCTATATACCAGCCATTTGTCAGGTCGTCACTTTCACGCCGGCCTGTTACATTCCCGTTATTGTCAAGCACATCTATCATATCACCATACAAGTGTTTTATTTCATTATCGTTGGCACTGTAGATGAACGTTGTCGTCCAATATACTTTTTTAGGCATGTTCAGGTTTACGCTATTTAAGGTTAGTTCTATCCCTTTATTGTTTACCTGTCCAAGATTGGATATTACGGTTTTATATCCTGTTATGTCAGGTAATGCCCTGTCCAAAACGAGGTCTGTCGTTTTGTTGGAATAAAGATCTACAGTCCCACTAAGGCGGCCATTGAACAATCCGAAATCGAGACCTAAGTTGAAAGCCTGCGTTCTCTCCCACTTCAGGGTCTTATTTGCCATGTTGTCTGTCCAGAGACCCGATACGGTCTGTCCTCCAATGATCTGGTCGGTGAGATTCAATTTCGAAAGAGCCGCATAACGTCCGATATCCCTGTTCCCGTTTTCACCCCACGAGAAGCGGAGTTTCAGATTGTCCAACACCCTGTTCTTGATAAAACTCTCTTCCGATAACCTCCAGGCTGCGGCAAAAGCAGGATATGTACCATGTGGATTCCTCACCCCGAATGCCGAGAATCCGTCGCGACGTACCGATGCCGTAAAGAGATATTTGTCCATCAGCCCGTAGTTGACCCTCCCCAGTAGAGTTGTTCCTGTCTGTACCTGGTCATTTGCCCCCGTATTTGGCAGTACACCTCCATCAAGATTATGGTAACCCAGATTTCCATTCGGTTTGAATTCCTGGTTTGACGCTGTTGTTGTCCAGAACTCATACTTCTCCGAACCTGCCACAAAAGTAAGGTCGATATTATGTATTTTATTAAAAGTATAATTCCATTTCAATATATTATCAATCAGCCATTCATAGTCGGAGTATTCTTCCCTTGTTGTTTTTCCTCCTTTTGGTGTGGAAGGTATAATCTCGGAAGTGTAATCATAGCTTTTTCTCCAGCCATAACGGTTTGTAAAATTGGTTCTGAATGTGATACCATATGGTAATGTAAGCAATCCATACACAGTCGCATTCAGCGTATGGGACCTATGGAGTTTATCATTATTATAAGTTGCCAGTAAAGGATTGGATGACCGCCCGTCATTGTAAGGGAAATTATTCAGAGTACCGTCATCATTATATGCCATCAGGTAAGGACTCATTGTATCGGCTTGACCGGTGTCGGCGACTATGCCTTTATTTGCCCTGTCGGAAAACTGTGCATTTACACCTAACTTGAGCCATTTCTGAATTTCCGTATCGAGATTGACACGTGCCCTGGTAGCCTGAAATTCTTCGCCTTCCTTAAAGCCTTCGTTATCAGTCCTGCCTACCGAAACATAATAATTACTCCTGGTTGTACTGCCCGATATGGAAGCATTATAGTCCTGACGGAATCCGGTGCGGTATACAACATCTCTCCAGTCGGTAGTGCGGCCTGCCTTATAGTTAGCAATTTCGTCAGGGATGAAACTTAGGCGGGTAAGCCATGTTTCGGTATAGTCACCTGAAAATCCGCCTTCGTAAGCAGCCCATTCCTCCATGGTTACACCTGATGGTAAATTATAGGGACTGTCATAGTAGCCCAGTGGCTTCTTATCTTTATCGGGAGCGAAATAGTCGTTCGTTTTGAAATAGTCGGCTCGGCGATTCAGATATTGTTCCGGAGTCGGCATATCCGGCATTGAGCGCGAAGTGGTAGTACCAAACTTTGTACTTATATTTATTATCGGTTTTTCACTGGCTCCTCTTTTGGTGGTAATCATTATAGCCCCTGCCGAAGCTTTTGATCCGAAAATAGCAGCGGAACTGGCATCCTTCAATACATCTATACTTTCTATATCATTAGGATTGATATCGGATATGTTTCCATAGAAAATATTCCCATCCAAGACAACAAGAGGGGAAGTAGATGCCTTGAGAGATGCCGGTCCCCTGATCTGCATGGAACCTCCTCCTGCAGCGGTATTGTCTACTGTGACCCTGAGACCGGCAATACTACCTTTGAGATAGTCTACGAAGTTGGTCGCTACTTTTGTCTCCATCACTTCCTTGCCTATATGCGAAACAGAGCCTGTGAGGTCTTTCTTCTTTACAGTACCATATCCTACTACTACAACCTCTTCGAGCTGTTCGGATGTTTCGAACAATACTACGCTTAACGGTTTAGATTTATCGGTTACCGTAACTTCTTCGTTCTGATATCCCAAAAATCTGAATGTAAGAATCGTCTCGGATTCGCTCATTTGTATTTTGAAGTTTCCGTCAATATCAGTCATCGTACCTTTGGTTGTCCCCTTTATAGTAACGATAGCTCCAGCGATAGGAGTACCACTGTTATCACTTACACTTCCCGTTGCTAATCCTGCCGATTGTTGGGAATACATAAAACTTGCTCCCGCAAAGAGCAGCATACTAAGTACTAATATACATTTAACCTTCAGGTTAGATATGATATTTTTTATAAATAGCCGTGTGTCTAACATAAGATTTTAGATTAAAAGTGTTGATTTATTATATTCTATAAGTTATTTACCACTTGGAAAACTATACACCACTAAAAGAACTGAAGCCTCCGTCGACAGGAATCACCGCACCTGTAATAAAGCTGGCTTCGTCAGAACATAGGAATTTTACAATGCCGTTCAGCTCCGTAATATCACCAAATCGTTTCATCGGCGTATGGGCCAATACCCGCAGGCTACGCCCAGTGTACGATCCGTCGGGATTTATTAATACTCCCCGGTTTTGGTCTCCGATGAAGAACCCGGGAGCAATGGCATTTACCCTTATTTTATCACTATATTTCAGCGACATTTCCATAGCCATCCATTGGGTGAAAATATTTATCGCTGTTTTAGCCATAGAGTATCCAGGTACACGGGTGATGGCCGAGTAGGTGGCCATCGATGAAATATTGATGATACTTCCGTATTCCTGTTCGGCCATAGCCTTGCCAAACACCAGACAAGGATAGACCGAACCATACATATTAAGGTCTATAACCCGGTTGAGATCGGAAATCTTCATATCAAAGATACTCTGTTCTTCATCCAGCGTAGCTCCCGGTAAATTTCCGCCGGCGGCATTGACCAGAATATCTATTTTACCCCATTTTTTCATTATCTTGTCTTTTACCCCATTAAGACTTTCAATATCCAATACGTTGCAGGTGTATCCCGAGATATCGCCCAAACTCTTCAATTCATCTACACGTTTGTCTATATTTTCCTGGCGGATGTCAAGCACTATGACTTTAACACCATCTTCCACCAAGCTTTTAGATATATTTCCACCTAAGACGCCGCCACCTCCGGTTACGATTGCGACCTTTCCGTTCAATTTGCTCATAAATTCTTATTATTTATTGTAATTCAGCTGTAATACCCTGTTGATTCTTAGTTTTTAGAATTAGAATAATAGATGTGCCTTTCATGTAAATTATTACATGAGATTTTCGGTGTTTTGTAAATAAGCAAAACCAATTCCGGGGTGTTTCGATTATTGCTTAATTAGTTGTTTCCGGTTGTTTTATTTTCTACCGGATTTCACAGGAGTATCGGGGGCGTTTTCTTGTGTATTCCTGTAATGTAAAGGTATAGCTTGATGGAATTGTTATCAAACTAATAATTTGCAATTATTGATATTATATTTGCAGGTTAGTTTGTGCCGTAATAGTTCGGGTAACCGCGTCTTGCAAAGCCGTACGCGAGTTCTTACCTTTGAGGAAAAAACCTATGGAAACGAACGATTATGTGCGAGGAGTGGCGTTGAGCGAAGCCGAAGGCTTTGCCTTGATAGAAAGTTTTTATACAAGTAGACGGGGAGCCGAAGCGTGGTATAGAGGCTTGGGCATGTCCAAGCACACATTCTATAAGTGGAAGCACCGCTACGACGCCATTCACGCAGAGGGAGCACCGTCGGAGCCGGCAGCAGAACCGGAGCCCTGCCGCCTGGTACCTGTCAGGATAGTAGATACGCCCTCCGGCGAAGTTGTCCGGGGTATAGAGGTGCGCTACCCGAACGGGGTGGTACTGGCCCTTCCGGCTGAGCCGGGCATCGGAATAGGCCAGCTGGCCGAACTGCTAAAACTTAAAGTCTGATGTTCAGCCTGGGAGAAACGGATAAGTATTACGTAATAGTTCGGGGAATTGCGTCCATAGATCCAGGTGCCAGCAGCCTCGGGCTTATCCATACAAAATAGACAGAGCCGTCCGGTCACATGACCGTCCGGCTCTACTTTATTCGTGTGGCAGACGGCGAACATCGCCGCCCTTGAGGGATTTATATTAATGTTGGCCCGTCGGCAGCCAGGCTCCGGGCAGCAACAGATGCAGGTCTTCCGTTTTGGTATCAGGTAACCGGTTCAGGACATCCGTAAGCCAGGCTTCGGGATTCACGCCATGCAGCCTGCATGTACCCAGCAGGGAGTAAATGATAGCGGCATGGTAAGCAGCCTGATGGCTGCCGCAGAACATATAGTTTTTCCTGCCTACGGCCAGGCCTCTAAGGCCATTCTCGGCACCGATATTGGATATCTGATATCTTCCGTCGATGACATAGCGCACCAGGCGGGGATAAATATTGTAGGTATAAGCGATTGCCTTTCCAATGAGGGACTGCGGCAATACCTTCGGATACTCATCCAGCAGCCAGCGCTCGAAAGCCTTGAGGATGGGATAGGCTTTGGCCTTACGCTCCACAGCAATTTGATCGGGAACATGACAGGTTTCCCTGAACTGCCTCTCCAACCGGTAAAGCAACTGTATTTGATCCATGGCAAAGGATGACCGGGCGGGGTCATTTTTGAGGGCTTGCTCAAATCGTCTGCGGGCATGGTCCCAGCAGCCCAGCAACAAGACATCCTTCTTGTTCTCATATATCCCGTAGGCGGCGTATGCGTCGCTTTGGACGGCTCCCTTAAAGTTTTTCAGCAGTTCTATCACCACTTTCTGCCCTCTCGAGCCGTGGTCGTAATGGAAGAAAAGCTTCCGCTCTTCCGGCGCCTTGACGATCCAGTGGTAGCCTTTACGGGTTGCACCGGGCTTGTCCCTGTCCACTACCGGTATGAAGGTTTCATCCATCTGGATGTAATCCGATGCCAGCACCTGTTTCCTGAGTTCGAGGTATAAGAGTTCCAGCAGGCAGGCTGAACCGGCATTCCAGCCGTTAACGGTAGAAGCGGCCAGTTTTATGCCTTGCCGGCTGAAGATGTCGATCTGACGGTAATAGGGAAGGTGATCCTGGTATTTGCTTACCTGCAGGTGTGCCAGCAGCGACGCTCCTGCGTTACTCTTTGGCAGCGGCAGGGACGGAAGTTCCGCTATAACCACGCCCTGATGGCCGGCCAAGGCATATTTCTTGCGGATAATCCTGCGCACATACAATGTTCCCGGTGTATATTCCAGTATCTCTGTCACTTCCTGACCGATGCAGGTACTTCCTGCGGGTATCGGATCGGGTTCTATGATTTCTTCTTTACGTTCCAATCCGGCTGGCAGTTCCTGGCGTACCGGTTTAGAGGAATTTTCCTTTCTGGCCTCACGTTCGTAAGTAATGGTTTGACGCAACTCTTCAACCAGCGCCTTTTCTTCTTCCGGCAGGCTGTCAACACCCTCGAAGGCCAGGCTCAGCTGGTTGGGATCTTCCTTTACATAGCGTTCAGACGAACGTCCGAACATGGCCCGGCGAAGATAAAGGAGTTCGTCGGTAAGTTTGCTTAGTTTGGATTCCAGGGAAATGTTCCTCGACTCCAACTCCTGTATAACAAGCTTGGATTCGGCTAATAATTCTTCCAGTTCCCGTATCTTTTCCATGTATGAAAGATACACATTTTTTACCGGATATACAAGCGTTAATCCTTTTATTTATAAGGTTTCGACGGGTTTTTCGTATCTTTTTTTGTACACTACTTTTTCCAGGCTGATACCGTCGGTCATCATCACCAGTTCAACCCACTTTAAGCGGTAACAACCTGTCTTTTCATCATAATGAGGGCGGCTGAACTGTCCTTTCTCCAGCCTCTTGTGATAGATAACGTAACCCCCGCTTTCCCAATGTAGCAATTTCAGCGTTCGCCGGCTGCGACTAAGAAAGATAAAAACTTCGCCGCTGGCCGGGTCATGCCGCATAACAGAGGCGACGATTCCCGACAGCGTGTCAAAGCCTTTGCGCATGTCGCAGGCACTCGAATATAAGTAATACTTATCCGTTTCTCCCAGGCTGAACATCAGACTTTGAGTTTTAGCAGTTCGGCCAGCTGGCCCATTCCGATGCCCGGCTCAGCCGGAAGGGCCAGTACCACCCCGTTCGGGTAGCGCACCTCTATACCCCGGACAACTTCGCCGGAGGGCGTATCTACTATCCTGACAGGGACCAGGCGGCAGGGCTCCGGTTCTGCTGCCGGCTCCGACGGTGCTCCCTCTGCGTGAATGGCGTCGTAGCGGTGCTTCCACTTATAGAATGTGTGCTTGGACATGCCCAAGCCTCTATACCACGCTTCGGCTCCCCGTCTACTTGTATAAAAACTTTCTATCAAGGCAAAGCCTTCGGCTTCGCTCAACGCCACTCCTCGCACATAATCGTTCGTTTCCATAGGTTTTTTCCTCAAAGGTAAGAACTCGCGTACGGCTTTGCAAGACGCGGTTACCCGAACTATTACTTTCCTGCTACCAAGGGTGTGCCGCCGCTACCCTAAGGGTGGCAGGGCACTCCCCGCCAAACCGGCCCCCTTTATATGGGGACGGCAAAGGTATCAATTCGAGCGGAAGAGCTCCGTCTTTAATCCATCAATAAGACACGCACCTGACGCTCAGGCCGAATGGTCGGTCCCAACCGCCGGCGCCCCAAGTAACCCGCCGTGAGTCTGTGTCCTGTGTGATGTTTGTTGCCTGGTCAGGGGAGGTCCCCGCTGGGGCTGCCCAGACTCCTCCAGAGTAGTAGCTACTTGCCTGTTTTATCAGTTCACCGGAGGAGCCATCGCGATAGTATGCGTTAGGCCAAAAATTGCGGGTTAAGTCCGTGGTGGCGGTGTTGTTCCAGTATTGGATGTCATCCGTACCATTAGCATCCGTAAAGCTCGCGCCTGGGTCATTATACAGGGTCCATGTGGAGATGGATCCAACCGGGTTTATGTATGGTAAGACCCAGTCGCGGGCCAAGAGCAAGCCGGCTGTCGCTGGATGATCTGAAATGAATTTGCAAACGTCCCCCAAATAACTGGCTTTGAGTGTATTCGATTGGAGCGTCAGGCGACGGTCGCCTTCTCCGCTGGCTGAGTTATCAATTTGGGTAGACGTGGTAAACGGGATCGAGGTGTAGGAGCCGTCAGTATACATTGTAGCATAGGCCGTCACAGCCGCATTCATTTCTCCGGTGCCAGCGCTATAGGTGTTAGTGATTTCTCCCGATTTCACTTTGTAATACTTACCGGTTGTAAGGTCTGGTATATACAGGTAAGTGTCATTGTCGAAAGCTCCAACTGCACCACCAGCTATGCCAATCAGAGAGCCCCATTTGAAATATAATCCCTGGTATTTCTGCTTGTCCGTTCCCGATTCCTCAAAGGTCAGCGCGCCCACAACGCCTCCCGGAGTGTCCGGCTTGAAGTAGACATTAGACCTTGCCCACACAGTCTTTATAGGAACATTGATATTCGTTCCGTACAGGTCGGCATCTATATCCCCGAAGCTAACGGCCGCGCCTATCTTCACATTGCCGTCAGATTTGAACTCCAGGTTCAGCACATACTGGCGGCCTATCTCAAAGGTGACGCCCAGGGTTCCGATCCCGTTTAAGTCCGCAAACTGGACGGTGACAGGCGTTTGCGGCGCGCCGTTCAATGTATAGTTGACCAGCAGGGCAAATTCACCGGTAGGGTCAGTATCGGACAGGTCTCCCTCCGTAGTCTGCGGCAGCACAAACATACCCTGCTCGGCACTGGTGACAAGCTGGCTGGTGGCGGCGACAGATACGCCCGATGCGGGCAGGACATAAGGGTAATCAATCAGGTCGCCGGGATTCTCCCACAAGGTGACATAATCAGTGGTAGCAGTAATTGAAGCCGGAGCGTTGTAAGACCAGTCGGTCAGCTCCGTCCCTGTGGTTTCACTGACAGGTATACCGTCGCTCGCGCCTGTATTCGACGGGCCATTACCTTTCAGGTTCAGCTCTCCTGTGGAATACACATTCTTCAACTCCAGGCCGGTGATCGTCACAGCAGCGGACACCTCGCTCTTGGCCGCAACCAGTATACGCGACAAGGCGTGGCGGAACTGCAGCTTCACAGGGCTTTCGTAGCCTGCCTTCAAAACCTTGCCGTAGGCTACCAGCAGGTCCTCCTGCGCAGTGGCTCCTGTGGAAGCAGGTACAGGTACGCTATAACCGATGACCTGGCTGGTCGGATCATCCCCGGCGGCACCCAGGCCCGGGTTGACATGCCGGCTGCCGGAGGGCGAGTAAGCAAAAAATTCTACATAATTATTGCCTGTAACCGTCGGATAGAACACCTCCGGCGCATAGGTCCAGCCGGTAACGCCCTCGTTACGGTAAACGGTGGTACCCGTCAACAGTTGCTTGTCAACACCCGGGGTTCCGTCGTCACGGATGGCATTGACCACAAAACTATGGATGTAGTCACCGCCCGTTGTGGTCGCCTTAAGGCCTCCGGTACCGCCCTGGGCACGGAAGGAGATAGCACGGCCGGAACCCCCGGGGGAGTCCTGGGACTCATCCTGCGAACAACCGGTCAGCACCAGCAATCCGGTTAAAAACAATCCCGTTACATACGGGGATAAAAATCTAATCTTTCTTTTCATACTTTTCTTTTTTCATCTCTTTTTTCATCTCTTTTTTCATCCTTTTTTCATCTTTTTTCCAGATCCCTTATTGAAAACTCCCGGTCTGCAAATAAAGCGGCCAGCCCGGTGAGTTGCTTTAAGCGCAGTATTTCATCCATGTCCATCCCGATATGTTTCGATATCCATGTGCCGGATTTTCCTATGGAGATCAGTTCCCTTACGATTTCCGACATCAGGCTTATGTCATGGGTGCCCCTGGCCCGGTTATGGCGTACGGTTGAAGCCATCCTTTCACTTAATTCCCGCCTGGACTCACGTATATAAGTCACAGGAAGCCTGCCCTGTGTACTTTGGGATATCTTACGTGATTTGCGCTCAGCCTTCCTGCGGTGAAACCCGTCCACGATCCGGATGATATCCTTTTCCGGACTGCCGACAACAGGCATGGTATAGCCGTCTTCCTCGATGGAGGTAACCAGCAGGGCCATTTCCGGCGGGGCAACACTGTTCGGGTTATAGTCGTTGCCTTCTATGTTTTCCGACCTTTCCCATGCGACGAAGTCTACCGGATGGTGTTTCATCGGGCTCACCTCATGTAACATCGAGCGGACATAATTAAGGGTGTCTATTTTTTCATCCGTATCTTTCATGTCTTTTATATACCGGCATACAGATGCAGTCATTTGTTGAAAAACATGATTTTCTTCGTTTTGATTTTTCATAGCATTTCTTCGTATTTCCGGATCAATTCCTGTTGCCTTAATATCTGCTTCTTTGTCATCGAGAAAGACAGGGTCCTGCACGTAATATCATTTTTAAGGATAGCCATGCACATACGTTTCCAGGAGAGGAAATCCGTTTTGTTATCCAGGCCGAGCAATGCATCCGGTATGGTTTTGAAACGCACGACATATTTGTCGCCCTTTCCCCGTTTGCTATACTGCCGGGTATTGACGATCATATCCGGGTCCAGTTCGAAGATGTCTTCCTCGCTAACAGGAGAACCGGTACTGTTCCAGTAACGGGTAAACTTTATGAATTTGGCCGTATATATCCTGCGGGTTTCTCCGGGAAGTGTTCTCAGCAGGAACTTACAGTAGCTTTTCCATGTATGTCCCTGAGGAAGGCTTATCCTCCCGGCTCCCGTTGCTTTGGTCCCGCAATAGATATTCCCGAAGTTGGCTCCGCTGACACGGTCTACTACTCTTACCCATGTTTCGGGCTCCAATACGTTGAAAAGGTTTAGCCCCGCCTTTTGCTCATCCCCGTAAGGCTCGCATATCCGCATCCCGGACAAAGGTACTCCCGCCATATAAAACAAATCGTAGATACTGTTATAGGGCTTGCGGTACCTGCCGTTGTATGTCCAGATATCCTCCGTGCGCCAGTCACAGATAGGGTAAAAGTTATAGGTATTGTCCGATATCCGGGTTGAGTAGCTTTTATCCTTATAGGAAAGCTTATCCTTCCGGGAGACGGCATGATAACGGTTCAGGCTTTCGTCGGCCCGGATACCTATCAGGCAGGCGGTCTTTTTATCCCCGTGCTGCCGGGCATACCAATCGCCGAACAGAGGAGTGAACTCTTCGAAAGTCATATTCTCCCTGTAAAAATCAAAGGGATGATTATCCTTATTGATAATGAAGCCATGTTCCGGCATCGGGCGTACCCATTTATCTTTTTTGGCAGGGTCCCAGAAGATCCAGAATGGCTCGTACATGGAAACCGCATTGGTAGTCGTCATCGGAAGGCACACCCAATAGGGTTCGATAAGGTCAAGGTTATCGAGGTACATCCGCTCTATAAAACGGGCGGTTCTTTTATAGGAAGCCTCCACATCCATATACAGCACACCGATTTTACGCTTTATCCCGTGCCGGCGCATATAGTCGAGGACAATATGGAACATCACCCCGCTGTCTTTGCCTCCCGAGAAAGCCAGGTATATATTCTCAAATTCCGAGAATATATATCCGGTACGCTCCAGGGTGACCTCATAAACATTCTTTTCACAGCCGCTCATATGATCTTTGCCATTTTAAAATACTTCGTCCATTCCTTATCTACAGAGAAGCCCATTTCTTCAAGGATAGGCCGGTCGGAATTGTCGGCAACGAAAGTAACGGGCGTCCCTTTCTCTACATCCATCAAGGCCCGTTCGATCAATATCCGTAACAAGTCCTTATCCTGCCAGGTAAAGTCGTTGCACAAACGGTCGTTGACAATGGAAATGAATCCGGTAACCATATTCTTCCCTTTGACGGAAATATACCAAAGGTGGTCTTCCGTGTTTTTGAAAGGGTAGCCTCCGTTCAGGCGGATAACTTCCGGGTTCATCACAAAAGGAGCGATCAGTTCATACAGGGTAATAGTTCGGGGAATTGCGTCCATAGATCCAGGTGCCAGCAGCCTCGGGCTTATCCATACAAAATAGACAGAGCCGTCCGGTCACATGACCGTCCGGCTCTACTTTATTCGTGTGGCAGACGGCGAACATCGCCGCCCTTGAGGGATTTATATTAATGTTGGCCCGTCGGCAGCCAGGCTCCGGGCAGCAACAGATGCAGGTCTTCCGTTTTGGTATCAGGTAACCGGTTCAGGACATCCGTAAGCCAGGCTTCGGGATTCACGCCATGCAGCCTGCATGTACCCAGCAGGGAGTAAATGATAGCGGCATGGTAAGCAGCCTGATGGCTGCCGCAGAACATATAGTTTTTCCTGCCTACGGCCAGGCCTCTAAGGCCATTCTCGGCACCGATATTGGATATCTGATATCTTCCGTCGATGACATAGCGCACCAGGCGGGGATAAATATTGTAGGTATAAGCGATTGCCTTTCCAATGAGGGACTGCGGCAATACCTTCGGATACTCATCCAGCAGCCAGCGCTCGAAAGCCTTGAGGATGGGATAGGCTTTGGCCTTACGCTCCACAGCAATTTGTCCGGGAACAAGACAGGTTTCCCTGAACTGCCTCTCCAGCCGGTAAAGCAGCTGTATTTGATCCATGGCAAAGGATGCACGCACAGGGTCATTCTTTAATGCCGACTCAAACCGTCTGCGGGCATGGTCCCAGCAGCCCAGCAACAAGACATCCTTCTTGTTCTCATATATCCCGTAGGCGGCGTATGCGTCGCTTTGGACGGCTCCCTTAAAATTTCTCAGCAGTTCTATCACCACTTTCTGCCCTCTCGAGCCGTGGTCGTAATGGAAGAAAAGCTTCCGCTCTTCCGGCGCCTTGACGATCCAGTGGTAGCCTTTACGGGTTGCACCGGGCTTGTCCCTGTCCACTACCGGTATGAAGGTTTCATCCATCTGGATGTAATCCGATGCCAGCACCTGTTTCCTGAGTTCGAGGTATAAGAGTTCCAGCAGGCAGGCTGAACCGGCATTCCAGCCGTTAACGGTAGAAGCGGCCAGTTTTATGCCTTGCCGGCTGAAGATGTCGATCTGACGGTAATAGGGAAGGTGATCCTGGTATTTGCTTACCTGCAGGTGTGCCAGCAGCGACGCTCCTGCGTTACTCTTTGGCAGCGGCAGGGACGGAAGTTCCGCTATAACCACGCCCTGATGGCCGGCCAAGGCATATTTCTTGCGGATAATCCTGCGCACATACAATGTTCCCGGTGTATATTCCAGTATCTCTGTCACTTCCTGACCGATGCAGGTACTTCCTGCGGGTATCGGATCGGGTTCTATGATTTCTTCTTTACGTTCCAATCCGGCTGGCAGTTCCTGGCGTACCGGTTTAGAGGAATTTTCCTTTCTGGCCTCACGTTCGTAAGTAATGGTTTGACGCAACTCTTCAACCAGCGCCTTTTCTTCTTCCGGCAGGCTGTCAACACCCTCGAAGGCCAGGCTCAGCTGGTTGGGATCTTCCTTTACATAGCGTTCAGACGAACGTCCGAACATGGCCCGGCGAAGATAAAGGAGTTCGTCGGTAAGTTTGCTTAGTTTGGACAGTAGATGTTCTCTTTCCATTTCCAACGCCCTCTGTTCTTCCATCAGCTGATGGTTGAGTTTCAGTACCTGACGTAATTGTTCTTCCAAATCTTCTTTTGATTCCATGTATGAAAGATACACATTTTTTACCGGATATACAAGCGTTAATCCTTTTATTTATAAGGTTTCGACGGGTTTTTCGTATCTTTTTTTGTACACTACTTTTTCCAGGCTGATGCCGTCGGTCATCATCACCAGTTCAACCCACTTTAAGCGGTAACAACCTGTCTTTTCATCATAATGAGGGCGGCTGAACTGTCCTTTCTCCAGCCTCTTGTGATAGATAACGTAACCCCCGCTTTCCCAATGTAGCAATTTCAGCGTTCGCCGGCTGCGACTAAGAAAGATAAAAACTTCGCCGCTGGCCGGGTCATGCCGCATAACAGAGGCGACGATTCCCGACAGCGTGTCAAAGCCTTTGCGCATGTCGCAGGCACTCGAATATAAGTAATACTTATCCGTTTCTCCCAGGCTGAACATCAGACTTTAAGTTTTAGCAGTTCGGCCAGCTGGCCTATTCCGATGCCCGGCTCAGCCGGAAGGGCCAGTACCACCCCGTTCGGGTAGCGAACCTCTATACCCCGGACAACTTCGCTGGAGGGCGTATCTACTATCCAGACAGGGACCAGGCGGCAGGGCTCCGGTTCTGCTGCCGGCTCCGACGGTGCTCCCTCTGCGTGAATGGCGTCGTAGCGGTGCTTCCACTTATAGAATGTGTGCTTGGACATGCCCAAGCCTCTATACCACGCTTCGGCTCCCCGTCTACTTGTATAAAAACTTTCTATCAAGGCAAAGCCTTCGGCTTCGCTCAACGCCACTCCTCGCACATAATCGTTCGTTTCCATAGGTTTTTTCCTCAAAGGTAAGAACTCGCGTACGGCTTTGCAAGACGCGGTTACCCGAACTATTACCATACAGGCGTTTATCCGTACCCCAGACCTTTTCTATTCGGCAGGTTTGTATATCGATTTCTGTCAGGTTATTCATCGGTTTGCTTTTCAGGTGACACTTACGGTTCTTCCATGTTCCTTACAGGCAGTACACCGGGCCGGATAGTACAACCGGACGTGACTGTTTTATTTACGTATTTCATCATTTTCAGTGCAGGCCGAAAGCCATGTTTTATTTTCATTCTGTTTCGATTGGTTATTGTTATAAAAAAGTGGGTTGTCCGGACTTCTCACAAGCGTGGACAACCCGTCATGAAGACAAATAATATGTAATAGTTCGGGGAATTGCGTCCATAGATCCAGGTGCCAGCAGCCTCGGGCTTATCCATACAAAATAGACAGAGCCGTCCGGTCACATGACCGTCCGGCTCTACTTTATTCGTGTGGCAGACGGCGAACATCGCCGCCCTTGAGGGATTTATATTAATGTTGGCCCGTCGGCAGCCAGGCTCCGGGCAGCAACAGATGCAGGTCTTCCGTTTTGGTATCAGGTAACCGGTTCAGGACATCCGTAAGCCAGGCTTCGGGATTCACGCCATGCAGCCTGCATGTACCCAGCAGGGAGTAAATGATAGCGGCATGGTAAGCAGCCTGATGGCTGCCGCAGAACATATAGTTTTTCCTGCCTACGGCCAGGCCTCTAAGGCCATTCTCGGCACCGATATTGGATATCTGATATCTTCCGTCGATGACATAGCGCACCAGGCGGGGATAAATATTGTAGGTATAAGCGATTGCCTTTCCAATGAGGGACTGCGGCAATACCTTCGGATACTCATCCAGCAGCCAGCGCTCGAAAGCCTTGAGGATGGGATAGGCTTTGGCCTTACGCTCCACAGCAATTTGATCGGGAACATGACAGGTTTCCCTGAACTGCCTCTCCAACCGGTAAAGCAACTGTATTTGATCCATGGCAAAGGATGACCGGGCGGGGTCATTTTTGAGGGCTTGCTCAAATCGTCTGCGGGCATGGTCCCAGCAGCCCAGCAACAAGACATCCTTCTTGTTCTCATATATCCCGTAGGCGGCGTATGCGTCGCTTTGGACGGCTCCCTTAAAGTTTTTCAGCAGTTCTATCACCACTTTCTGCCCTCTCGAGCCGTGGTCGTAATGGAAGAAAAGCTTCCGCTCTTCCGGCGCCTTGACGATCCAGTGGTAGCCTTTACGGGTTGCACCGGGCTTGTCCCTGTCCACTACCGGTATGAAGGTTTCATCCATCTGGATGTAATCCGATGCCAGCACCTGTTTCCTGAGTTCGAGGTATAAGAGTTCCAGCAGGCAGGCTGAACCGGCATTCCAGCCGTTAACGGTAGAAGCGGCCAGTTTTATGCCTTGCCGGCTGAAGATGTCGATCTGACGGTAATAGGGAAGGTGATCCTGGTATTTGCTTACCTGCAGGTGTGCCAGCAGCGACGCTCCTGCGTTACTCTTTGGCAGCGGCAGGGACGGAAGTTCCGCTATAACCACGCCCTGATGGCCGGCCAAGGCATATTTCTTGCGGATAATCCTGCGCACATACAATGTTCCCGGTGTATATTCCAGTATCTCTGTCACTTCCTGACCGATGCAGGTACTTCCTGCGGGTATCGGATCGGGTTCTATGATTTCTTCTTTACGTTCCAATCCGGCTGGCAGTTCCTGGCGTACCGGTTTAGAGGAATTTTCCTTTCTGGCCTCACGTTCGTAAGTAATGGTTTGACGCAACTCTTCAACCAGCGCCTTTTCTTCTTCCGGCAGGCTGTCAACACCCTCGAAGGCCAGGCTCAGCTGGTTGGGATCTTCCTTTACATAGCGTTCAGACGAACGTCCGAACATGGCCCGGCGAAGATAAAGGAGTTCGTCGGTAAGTTTGCTTAGTTTGGATTCCAGGGAAATGTTCCTCGACTCCAACTCCTGTATAACAAGCTTGGATTCGGCTAATAATTCTTCCAGTTCCCGTATCTTTTCCATGTATGAAAGATACACATTTTTTACCGGATATACAAGCGTTAATCCTTTTATTTATAAGGTTTCGACGGGTTTTTCGTATCTTTTTTTGTACACTACTTTTTCCAGGCTGATACCGTCGGTCATCATCACCAGTTCAACCCACTTTAAGCGGTAACAACCTGTCTTTTCATCATAATGAGGGCGGCTGAACTGTCCTTTCTCCAGCCTCTTGTGATAGATAACGTAACCCCCGCTTTCCCAATGTAGCAATTTCAGCGTTCGCCGGCTGCGACTAAGAAAGATAAAAACTTCGCCGCTGGCCGGGTCATGCCGCATAACAGAGGCGACGATTCCCGACAGCGTGTCAAAGCCTTTGCGCATGTCGCAGGCACTCGAATATAAGTAATACTTATCCGTTTCTCCCAGGCTGAACATCAGACTTTGAGTTTTAGCAGTTCGGCCAGCTGGCCCATTCCGATGCCCGGCTCAGCCGGAAGGGCCAGTACCACCCCGTTCGGGTAGCGCACCTCTATACCCCGGACAACTTCGCCGGAGGGCGTATCTACTATCCTGACAGGGACCAGGCGGCAGGGCTCCGGTTCTGCTGCCGGCTCCGACGGTGCTCCCTCTGCGTGAATGGCGTCGTAGCGGTGCTTCCACTTATAGAATGTGTGCTTGGACATGCCCAAGCCTCTATACCACGCTTCGGCTCCCCGTCTACTTGTATAAAAACTTTCTATCAAGGCAAAGCCTTCGGCTTCGCTCAACGCCACTCCTCGCACATAATCGTTCGTTTCCATAGGTTTTTTCCTCAAAGGTAAGAACTCGCGTACGGCTTTGCAAGACGCGGTTACCCGAACTATTACAATAATATATCCCTCCGGTTTTAAGGAGGGAAAGACAACTAATCGTATCGTTTCATTATTATGGATATCCTGCTTCTTGTTTTATCCGGTCTTCCGTTTTCCCTGCGCTATCTTTATCCTGTTGCCGGTACCGTAACGCGCTTATCCGCTACGGTAGGGCCATCCTTTTAACCGTCCGGCGCCACGCGGTCCTTTGCGGGTCATCACGCGCTGACCCTCAAAGCGTGCGCCGTCCTCGATCTCCAGTTCTGCGGTCTCCAGGTCGCCGAGCAAAATCCCGCCTTTGCGCAGGAAGGTATGCCCGGTGATACCGGCATTGCCGTCCAGTAAACCGTATATATCCAGGAAGGCAGCCGAGATATTCCCGCGTACCTCTCCGCCGGGGCCGATGACCACGGCCTTTGTGCTGCAGATATCCCCGAGGACGGCCCCGTCGATGCGCAGGTCTTCACTGAGTTTTACCTCACCGGTGAAAACAGTACCGTTAGCCACTATGCTCGGAGCCTGAGCCTGCGGCCCGGTCCTCACATTCCTTCCCCTGTTCTTTATCTTTTTCACAACTGTTCCCATCTTTTATTCCGTTTTTTAGTTTTTTTATTTAATCAATTACGGTTTACATGCCCGGGCCGCACAACAATTCATTTACTGTTCATGGTTTTGCCTTCCAGCCGCGTTTTACTTATTCGCGGGTGGATAAACCCACAGCAGGCGTATTCCGGTAATAATCAATATCATTTTTATCGCACCAGGCAGTAAATTTTCCAAATAGCTCCTCCAGTTCCTTCTTGCTAAGACGCATATGCCCGGCAGAACCCTGAACCGATATCCATATACTTTCCGTATGCCAGCTACGTTTTTCGACATAGACCGAGTCACTCAGGCGCAGGGTCATCGGCCTGTCTTCCTTTAACAGGACGAAATCCCGTAAAGCGGACAGGAGCCTGAACAGGCCGGGCGCGTCACTTTCAGCTATGGTCATATTACTTCCGGACGAACCGCTGTTTTTATTTTTACCGGAGGATAAAGTAAAGCGGCTGTCGGCATCGTCCCGGACTGCGGATAATACGATCCCACCCTTTTTATAGACCGTCTGAACAGGTACTTGCGCGCTTATCCCGGTCGTATAAATAAATAAGGCAGCCAGAAATATCTGTTTCATTATCATTTCTTCCTTGTCAGCGTTACCGGCATATCCTCTTCTCCAGCCATATGCAGGGTGCCTCTTAAGAGGTTTCCCTTGATATACATTCCGCCTATCTCAAGGATCAGCGGCGGACGGAGGTCGTAAATCAATGTCAGCGTCCCGTTTTTGATCGTCCACTGGAAAGTCAGGTTACAGGCGGGTTTAGCATTTGAAGCGGAACCGGCATAATATTGCTTGTCGGAGCCTGTACCGTTGTCTATGAAATACAGTTCGCTGGTCACGGGCCGGTCGTCGAAACTGAAGCCCAGATCTCCCACCCATTCACTGCCCATCAATTCGTCATAGATCTCTTCGTCTTTCTGACAGGAAGACAAACCAACGGTTAACACACACAATGCAACTAATTGCATAAAATGTTTCATCATTTTCATTTCACTATTTTTCATTTTACTATTTTTTAATAATCATATAAAGCTACCTTCTCCGCCAGCAAATCCCGGAAGGCTGACCGCTTCACGGTCAGGGGGCATGACCTCTATACTCCTCCAGCCCGGATACTGCGCTGCCGCCCGCCGCAAGGCAGCCATATAGCAGTCGTTAGGCGTGCTGCCTTCCACGGTTATATCCGCGGTACGGCCCTGCGGCAGGTGCAGCCGGAAGGATTTGCAGACGATGCTGTCTTTCGTTTTTTCTTTTTCCATCCCTTTTTCCATCTCCTTACATTTCACGTTCTTTTATGTCCTTATTTACCGTTCCGTCATCTTATATGTTAAGACACTCCGGCTTCCATCCGTACCCCGGGCACGTAATTCCAGTGTAGCCGGCAGCCCGGAGGGTAATACCCGGACCGATATGCCATAGAGGTATCCGCGTACCGGCAGCGGGAAATTCGGGCCTGCGACATATTCCCTGTCGGTTCCGTCTATCGAGGTCAGTATCCGCAGACGCGGGGGCTGTGCGGATTCATAGACATAGGTGATGCCCTGGTAGGTTCCTGCCGTCACAGGGTCCAAGGCTGCCTGCGGATAAGCGATCAGCTCCGGAGTACCGAATGTTAAAGGGTTGCCCGGTGCGTAGAGCGTACAGGGCGCGGTATTTTCCACAATAAAGGCATTGTCCGCGCCGGCTGCCGGATTCTCCAGGGTGATGCGCAGCTTGGCGCAGGCCCGTGTCAGGGTGATACCGGCCGGGCTGGCGGCGGATGTACCGCCCAGGTTGATATTTGCCGCCTGCCCGTACATGGGCAGCCCGGAGCTGAGCATCACAGCAGTGGTCAGCGGCCCCTGCGGGGTGGCCAGCGCCTTTATATCATTTACAGAAAGTATCGCGTTCAAAGAGGCTATATCATTGCAGTTGGCCACCACATAGATATCCCGGAACGCAACCGTAGCGGGATCCAGCGGCAGGCTGACCAGCGTGCAGTCAGCGCCGGAAGGCGTGAATCCCGTATGGATAAAGCGGTTTAACACGGTGTTACCCCCGGGGGCCGCCAGGAAGACGCTCAGGTCTTTTACCGCGTATTCCGCAGGCAGGTCGTCCGGGTCGGCCGCCGCCTTCAGGCCCGGCGCAGGCCTCAGTACAAGGGAGGCCTCCCGGGGAGTTTCCTGAAAGGGCTCCCCGTCGTTGTGGCAGGCGGTCAGCAGGAAAAGCGCCAGGGTGAATGCCATGTATATGTTACCGGTTTTCATTGTTCTTGGTTTTGTTATTCTACATTTCTGACACAGCGCGAGACGGTCGATGAGAAGCTATAGCGCTCGAAGCGCTGGTAGAGCACCTTATCATAATTGGCCGGATCGGCGTAATCCAGGTAACCGCTATACCAGTAGCCTTTGACCTGGTGTACCACTTCCATCGGGTACCAGTCTTCGATGCCCTGGAACGGCGGCGCCGGATAAGGCCATCCGCCCGGAAACTGCCGGCGTGTAACGACAATGTCGCCGGGGGTGAAAAAGTCATCGATGATCCCCAGCTTTTCGCTTCCGAAACTATCCCCTCCCTGCGTAGCGGTCAACACGTATTTGGACATATCCGTCCCGGTTAATTTTCCCAGCAGGTCCTGTGCCTGCCTGCGCAAAGGCACGGAATAAAAGGGCAGGCCGGAATTAATGCCGAGCCAGGTATTGGATTGCCATATCCTGTAAGTCTGGTCGAACAGCGCAAGGAACGACATCATCTCGCAGGAATTGATCAGCCGCCAGCCGGGGCCGTATTTTTTCTCACAGTAATACGCAGGCTGCCCCCTGATGATATTCGGGCCCTGTACATTGGGGTCCCACCAGTTGACCTGGTCGCCGTAAGCGCCCATTAATCCCTGTTGCAGGAATTCATTGGCCGAGCGTATCTCTATCTTCCCGCAGGAGGTAGGCACGATCACACTCGAATCGGTCGGTATCACCGGCGGGATGGCGATGCCCTGCCCGTCCTGGAAGATATACACGTAATCGTCTTTCTTCCACGGCTCCACACAGGTCTTTAAGGTGATGCTTCCCCCGGGGCTGATATAGGCGTTTATCCGGTAGTGGTAATTGCGTATGACACAGCTGTCCGACAGGGAAGGCACGGTACGCCGCTGGGCGGCCAGCCCGGCCCTGGCCTTGTCCGTGAGGATGGGAAAGGCCCGGTTGTTGATATGCAGCCCGGTGAAGCCGGCATTCCCGCTTTTGTTCAGCAGCTCGGGGATATAGAAAGGCCCCACAGCCCCGATCGAGTCCCCGGTATAATCCAGGCCTGCCAGGTCCCCGGCAGGGGAAGTCCCCGCCTGCCCGCTGTAATACGTGTCTGCCGCGGGAACCGAAAAAGCCAGCGCCACGTTTTGCAATTGTACCGAGGAGATCCTGCTGGCAGCCGGCAGGTCGCTGCCCGGCTCTTTCTTATAGAATACGACCTCCACTTTGGCTAAAGACCGTACCAGCTCTACTTCAGGTGTCGGTAAGGCCAGGGGTTCGGGGGAAGCTTCGCTACCGCCCTGCAATACGCTGACCGCTTTGTAATATGCCGACATCAGGAAGCGTCCCGGGGCGGAAGAATTGTCCGGCTTAAAACCCGGATCATAGGTCAACCGGCTGAAACGCGGATCACGCTGCAACTGCGACACACTGGTCACCGAGGCCAGCGCCTGGCTGAAGCCTGCATAGGCCGATTCGTTGGCAAAGAAATAAAAATCGTAGGTTCCCGGCCTGAACTTTATCCCGCGGCTCCGGCTTGCGAAACCGGCGGGAAAATCCGGCAGGCCATTGTAAACGGTATTGCCGCCTGCATCGAAAACCATCATCCGTACTTCGCTCACCCGGTCTTCCCCGCCCGCGTCTTCATTGATGCTCCCCGAAGAGGCTTTTACCGACAGGTAGATATAAGACTGGCCCGCATCGGGGTTCTGCGGGTCTTCTTCACGGCAGCCCGTTAGCAGCAGTAGCCATACGCAAAGCCGGATATATAGGAGCGTCCTGGATTCCATCGTTTTCATAAGTCGGTCGTATAGCTGTGTACCAGCCAGTTATTCACCCAAATTTCCGTAATCATATAGGTCCCGCACCGGCACTGGTCTTTGGCCGTGAAACGGATCGTGAAATCATGGTCGCAGGCCAGGTTCACTTCCGGGTTTTTCAGCAGCAGCGTTCCCAGCAGGTCGCCGCGGTACAGTTCGCTGTTATCCGCCCTGTTGCGTATGACCAGCGAAGTGTTGCAGCCTGTGGCCAGTTTCAGTATGGTCAGCCGTGCTTCCAGCAGGCTGCCGGTAAAGGCCGCCTGTGAACCGTAGGTTATCAGGTCATCGGGGGCTATGCTGCCGTCGGTATGCATCGCCCCGTTGGCCGATTCTATAAATACTTCATAATCGCCGGTAGGAGGAAGGCCTTCGGCCTGTACGGTCAGCCGGTTGGTGATTTCCTGCATATTGATTGCTACGGATTCAAAGACAGACCCGTATTCAGCCGGGTCGGGCAGGAAGACCACGGGGCTTTCCCCGTAATAGATGCGTTTGCCCTCCAGGCTGGCGGCCAGCCCGCCGGAACGCTTGAGGCGGAACAGCAGGCCGCTTTTTTCATCCGCCGGGCTGCGTTCGAATGCATCCGCGTCGAGCCCGGCCCAGGCCGTCACGCTGTACAGCCCGTTTTCCGCCTCCAGCCTGACGGTATAGTCTGCCGTCAGGACGCTATCGCCCCTCTGGCGGTCTGATACCGGCTTGCCCTGGCGGTCGAAGACGCGTAATTCCAGAGAGGATAAGCGCGGATATACCGTATCGGTATGGCACGGGGTTTTGCTGTACAGCCGCACATCGATCCCCTGCGGGCAGTCGTCCGTCTGCTCATAAACACAACCGCTGATACCGGACAGTATAAAGGCGCCCAGCAGGAGGTATCTTCGTTTCCTCCTGCCTGCCGACCCTTGCTTTGCCATCGTTTTGCGCATGCCTTTGCTGTTTGTATGGTTAATTACAGGTCTACGTCATAGGTATGTATCGTCCACATCAGCACCCTGATATCGACGGACATATAGGTGTCGGTCGAACTGAGCGGCTCGGTCGGGTCGACCGGGTTTTCCGGTTCCGGGCCGGTCGGTTTCGGATCCGGGTTATACGGGACATCCGGTCCGGACGGGATCAGCGGGTTCCAGTTCACACCGATGCGTTTGAACGAATTGATATTGACATGGTAGATATTATTCCTTATCACAGGCGAGTTGACCGGACGGGTGATGTTATCCGGGTTCAGCCAGATGTAATACAGCACTTTTCCGCCCGTATAGGTGGAAACAGGCTGGTTCTGTATGCCGGTCGTGTAATCCTGCGCTTTTTGGATGCTGGAATAAATCCGTCCGTCGGAGCCGCCAACATAGAAGGTGCCGCCTGTCAGTGCGCCTCCATCCCTGATCTGGGACGGGTCGGGCGTAAAGGTAGCCCGCACCAGTATATAGGCCGTATTGCCTTTCCGGTACTGGCTGCTCGATTCGTCGGTGCCGCGCTGATGGGTATTCTCCAGCAGGAACTTGCCCGGGAAGGTGATATGGCTACCGTCCGCCGGCTTTACAGGTACGATATCCGTCAGGTTCTGCAGGTCGGTGTAATCGTAGTAATTGGCCGCGGTGGACGTATAATCGACTCCCACCCCGGGCATATAATCAGATCCCCATGTCCTGGTGCTGCCGTCGGCATTGGCCTGCGGGAACAGGTAGACCGCTTTGGCCCCCTGGGCAACCGAATAGGTGATATTGGATACCGTACCGAGTTTGATCCCGTCCGTATTTATGACATCCGCTGACGCCGATGTGGTAATAATCGCACGCGATGGGATGCGGGTAACGTCCAGGGCGATCATATTTTTGCCGCTGGCGGTAACCTCCTCCGCGCTGATGCCGTCCTGTATGGTAAAGGTATTACTTTTTCCGCTCAGGGTCAGCAGGTCGGCATAGATGGTCAGCCCTTCGGGGGTGGTCACACTGGTACTCCGGTCTATCCGCGCCAGGGAAGACAGCGGCAGGCCGGATGACAGTGTATAGAGGTAATCGTCACCGGGGATTGCCGTCAGCAGGGGCCCGGGACTGTTCAGGATAACAACCAGACGCTTATCGCCGGGAATCGTCTTAAAAGGTGTGGTAAGCTTTATCGCGTCACTCCCGTCGGCATTGCCTCCGAACAGGAAGTCACTTTGCCCGAAACGCCGCGCATCCAGCAGCGTGGCCCCGTCGGAAGAGATCAGGTACAGGTCCAGCGTGGCGAGCTCCGTTACTCCGGAATACTGCCCTACGGCATTGTAGTCCGGGTCATCGGCCGCCTTGGTCGACCGGCTCTGCGGCAGCGACAACGACAGACCCATATAGGTCGTACCGCGGGGGACGGTTTCTTCTTTTGTGCTTTCTTCATCCGAACTGCAGGCCGTGAATCCTGTCAGCAGGAACAGCGCTGTTAAAAAACTCCATAGCTTCCGTTTCATAATTTTAAGGGTTAATTGTTCGTATATATATTATTTATCTCTGCTTATCTCTTTGCTTTATCCCCTGCCACCGCAGGCACCGTATAGCTGATCCGGTACGCACACACGCGCAGGGACGGGTAAACCTCCCGCAGCAGGTAAGCGTAGGGCTTGCCACCGTTATAGGCTTTCAGCCGGGCTTTACGGGCGGATATGTCCGTAAGGTCGAGTATCTGCAGGACACCGGCTTTCTCTTCTTCGCCCAGGGCGTCGCTGTCTGTTACCGCGGCGCGCAGCCCTTCCCAGTTCTCTCCTTTCGAGCGCACGCTGAAGCAGCCGGCATCGAAGCCATAGGCCGCAACCATATAGTCACGCAGGGCTGCCGCGCGTTGTTCGGACAAGCTTATGTTATGGTTTAACGCTCCCTCGGGGGAGGCATAGGCCTCCAGGGTGATGCTTTCTATCCTGGAGCCCGGTATGTCCAGGACGGTCCCGACCGAACGCGCTATTTTGGCCAGCTCCTGCCGGTTATCCCCGTATTCCGGATAGACCACATAGCGGTCGAGGGGAAACAGGATGCAGGCGCTGCCGATTTCATGCCGGTACTCGATTTCGGGGCATGGAACGGTTACGGTATCGTACTGTATGACAGGAGGGTTTATTATTGGGGGTACAGCCGGAACAGGGTATGTCTCAGGCGTACCGTGCCGCCTGGTTGTACTGCCCAGGGTGTAGGAAACCGACAGGCCGGCCCTGGTCGGGCCCCGGTAATGCTTCTGACCGGATTCCAGTTTCTGTCCGCAGGTGCGGCAACCCTCCGGGCCTGTTCCACCGGCGGTGTATTTTGTATAGTCCACATACGCGTATCCGGCGCCGAGGGTAGCCTCCAGCGCCCAACGCCGGGAGAGGTTCCAACGGTACCCGACAGAGAGGCCTGCTCCGGTAAGCCAGCCCTGGTAACGGTAATCGTCGATGATCCCGGCGGTATTGAACTGGGCGCCATGAACGTGCAGGCCGGCAAAGAAGCCCCGGAACGACTCTTTCGTCCAGTAGCGTAATTCAGGCTGGAAGAGCAGCAGCTTCAACTTTTTACCGCCTGTAAAAGTCCAGGGATTGTAGGTCAGGGGAAGATCCAGGGTTAGTTTCCTGTCCAGGCGGAACTCGCCGGCGAGGTTCAGGCTGCCGGTAGCGTCGTACAGCAGGTTCGTCTTAAGGACAGCCGACGGTACACGGACGGTATCCGGTATGTCCTGGGCCTGTACGGTACCTGTGGCCGGGATGCAAAGCAGGATAGGCAGCACCGCCGCAAATATTTTGTCCTTATAATTTCTTTTGTTCTGCATATATCCGTTATTTGTTTACCAGTGCATTTTCTTTTTCTTTACGCGGGCAGTCCGGCAGTGAAACGGGAGGGTGACGCATACTCAATTTACAGGCGGACTCGCCGTTCAGGTCAATAAATTTTGATCCCTGTAAACCACCGGGCTGCATTCCAGCCCGCTGCCCATCCGGCACTGGCCCTCGAAGCGGGCGCCGGGTTCGATCTCCACAGATCCCGCTATCAGGTCGCCCTTCAGCATACAGCCTTTGCGCAGGCAGGCGCTCCCGCCGGCCGTGACAGTACCCAGCACGCAGCCATGGATATCCACTGTCGCGGCGATGATATTGCCGTCTACATTCCCCCCGGGGCCCACCGTAACAGCCTTCTCACTGTAAATGCTGCCTTCCACACGCCCGTCGATGTGCAGGTCTTCACTCAGGTGCAGGTCGCCGCTGAGAACAGCCCCCGACGACAGCAGGCTCGGGTCGCCGGCTACCGGCTGCTCCCGTTTTTTTTTCTTTCCGTACAGTTCCATCGCTTTATTCCATTTTTGTGTTTCTTCATCCTGGCCGGGTGAACCGCTACGCAGGCCGCGCAACAGCTCCAGATAACGGCTGTCCTTATCCAGGGGGTTCAGGCTGCGCAGCAGCAGGTCATATCCCCCGCACACGATACCCGTCTCCAGCGATATCTCATTCGCGCCGACACCGGACAGCTTCAGACCCGCTTTACGCAGGCCCTCCACATCGCTCACTACGCAGGCAAGGTAATCGGCATAGCCCTCCTCGCTGACGCGGAAAGCCGTCTCCATATTACACAGGCTCAGCACGATGCAGGCCGAGCGCTCAAAGCACATCAACGTACCGCCCAGGCGGTACAGGTAAACCATGCCTGTGTTTCCGGCTTCACGGGCAAGTATCGCTTCCAGGCCGGGTACGGACGATTCGTCCGCCATATCCTTTTTTAATCGTAGTGCATACATCGTTGTCCTTCTTTTAGTGTGTGTAATGAACCGGAGGCCGGAGCCTGAACCCGGCTGTTACCGGCTCCGGGGCGGCAACTGCGGCGCCAGGTACTGCTCGACGGCCTGCGCCGAGGCATCCTTGAGCAGTACATGCTTAAAGGCATCCAGCAGGTAGAGGGCCGGCAGGGCTTTCAGGTCGTATAGCTTCTTGCCGAACAGGGCCTGCCCCTTGTCATAGCTAATAATCCACGAGGGAGGCATCTCCCCGGCGTGCTTCTTCCATAAGTCCAGGTCGGAATCGGGATAGACGGCCAGTATGTCCAGCCGCCCGGATAGCAGCAGGCTGTTGATGACCTCCGACGAGGCCAGCGAAGCGGTCGTCTCCTTACAGGCGGGGCAATCCGGGTTGTAGAAAAACAGGAGCGTGTACTCTTTAGGCAGGCTGTACAGCCTGCCCGTTTGCCCACCCGCAAGGGTATAGGTGATATCCGTTGCCTTGTCGCCGACACGGTTCTTGAGCAGCATCTCCAGCTCGAAGGCCGCCCGCTGCCTGTCCGCTTCCGTGCTAAGGCTGTCGGCCAGGATATAACGGATAACCGGTATATAGGAGTCCTCATTGCGCACCGGGGAATTCGGGTCATACAGGTAATTTTTGTACAGTTTCAGGAAATGGCGGTACACCGTGCCGGTAGTATCCTCTTTGACCGTCCTGTCCAGCATGGCCGGGACCGATGCCTCCACCGCCGCCCGGTCCGCATGGGAAAAGACGTCCAGGTAATCGGCAAAGGCCTGTTCGGTGATCGCCGGCAAATGCACATACGCCGTATCGCTGAAATCAAAGTTATCCCAGTAATGGGCAATGAGGTAGCCGGCACGCTCCGCAGGACGGCTAAGCTCCACGGGTATAACAGGC